>NZ_CP110108.1:0-4099147 GCF_025960365.1 Alcaligenes sp. SMD-FA
ATGAATGAATTCTGGCAGTCCTGCGTTCAGAAATTGGAGCAGGAGCTTCCCCCACAACAAATAAGTGCGTGGATACGTCCACTGGTTCCCCTGGACTTCGACAGCGAGGCCGGGGTGTTGCGCGTTACTGCGCCCAATCGTTTCAAGCTCGATTGGGTTCGCAAGAATTTCGCCACTCGTATCGAGGAACTGGCTTCGGATTTCTACGAATGTCCCGTTACGGTTCAGTTCGAGCTGCCTTCGGCTAGCGCGGCGCCGCGTCGCGCCCTGGCCGATCGTGCCGCTCCTGTGCCTGCAGGCAGCCCGGCCGGTGATAATCTGGCCCCGCCTGTTGCCAACCCGGCCATGACGGCGGTGGTGGATGCGGTACAGGATCGCTCGCGACTGAACGCCGAACTGACTTTCGATAATTTCGTTACGGGTAAAGCCAACCAGTTGGCACGCGCGGCCGCTTTGCAGGTGGCCGAGAATCCCGGTGTCTCCTATAACCCACTGTTTCTGTATGGCGGCGTGGGTCTGGGCAAGACGCACCTGATTCATGCGATTGGCAATGCGCTGGTCGCTAATGGCAATGGTGTGCGGGTCCGTTACGTTCACGCCGACCAATACGTGTCGGACGTGGTCAAGGCTTATCAGCGCAAGGCGTTTGACGAGTTCAAGCGCTACTACCATTCGCTGGACTTGCTGCTGATTGACGATATTCAGTTTTTCGCTGGCAAGAACCGTACGCAAGAAGAGTTTTTCTACGCTTTTGAAGCGATGGTGGCCCAGCGCAAGCAGATCATCATCACCTCGGATACGTATCCCAAAGAGCTGGCCAATATTGATAGCCGCCTGATCTCGCGTTTTGACTCCGGTCTGACCGTGGCGATTGAGCCGCCCGAGCTGGAAATGCGTGTAGCAATCTTGCTGCGCAAAGCCCAGGCTGAAGGCATTGCCATGCCCGAAGAAGTGGCTTTCTTTATTGCCAAGCATCTGCGCAGCAACGTGCGCGAGCTTGAAGGGGCGCTGCGCAAGGTTTCGGCCTACGCGCGTTTCCATGGCCGCGACGTCCTGACGGTGGAAGTGTGCAAGGATGCCCTAAAAGATTTGCTGTCGGTCTCCAATGGGCAGATCACAGTGGAAAATATCCAGAAAACCGTGGCCGATTTTTATAAAATCAAGGTCGCGGATATGTACTCCAAGCGCCGCCCCGCCAATATCGCCATGCCGCGCCAGGTGGCCATGTATCTGGCCAAGGAACTGACCCAAAAGAGTTTGCCGGAAATTGGCGATCTTTTCGGTGGCAGGGACCACACTACGGTGCTGCACGCGGTGCGTAAAATCTCGGATGCACGCACCAAGCAAGCCGAACTGAATCACGCATTACACGTACTGGAACAAACTCTCAAAGGATGACCATGCAACTCGTTCAAGCTACCCGCGACGCATTGCTAAAGCCCTTATCCACAGTAGTTGGCATTGTGGAGCGCCGCCATACTTTGCCGATTCTGGCCAACATCCTGCTGCGTAAAAACGGCTCTGATGTCTCTTTCCTGGCAACCGACCTGGAAGTGCAGATCACCACCAATGCCGACTTTGGCGTGGGTGAGGACAATGCGGCCACCACGGTGGCGGCCCGCAAGCTGCTCGACATTCTGAAAGCCCTGCCCGACTTTGGTGATGTGCGCCTGGGCCTGGACAGCGGCAAGCTGACTATCCAGTCCGGCAAGAGCCGTTTTCAGTTGCAGACCTTGGATGCGGCGGATTTTCCAGTGCTGAACCTGCCCGAGCAATGGGACGTGTCGCTGAGCATGCCTCAGCGCACCTTGAAGCACCTGTTCAACACGGTGCACTTTGCCATGGCTCAGCAAGACATTCGTTACTACCTGAACGGCATGTTGCTGGTATTTGAACCCGGTCTTGTACGTACGGTTACCACCGACGGCCACCGCCTGGCTCATAATGCCACCGCAATTGATGGCGTGCAGGAGCGCCACGACATCATCGTGCCGCGCAAGACCGTGCTGGAAATGCAGCGTCTGCTGGGCGATACCGACGATCTGGTCAATATTGATGTGTCCAGCCGTCAGATCCGTTTCCGTTTTGGCGATGTGGAGCTGGTCTCCAAACTGGTTGAAGGCAAATTCCCCGACTTTGCGCGTGTGATTCCTTCCAACTACACCCGCCACTTTGATGTCAGCCGTGAAGTGTTGCAAGGCAGCCTGCAACGTGCTGCCATTTTGACCACGGACAAACTGCGTGGCGTGCGACTGCAACTGTCGCAAAACCAGCTCAAGATCTCCGCTTCCAATGCCGAGCAGGAAGAAGCTGTTGAAGAGCTGGATATCGATTACGAACACGAAAGTCTGGACGTTGGCTTTAACGTCAGCTACTTGCTCGATGTGTTGGCCAGCATCAAGGATGAAACAGTCCGCTGGTCTGTGCAGCCTGATGCCAACGCCTCTGTGTTGATGACGCTGCCCGAGCAAGAAGACTTCAAGTACGTGGTCATGCCGATGCGCATCTAATGCGGCATGTTCGACAGGTATGGCCCGCCGGGCCATACCGGCTTGAAGCAGACAGGCTATTACAAGGTTTTATGCTATGACCGATCAAACCACGACCGCCCAGCCAGCCGATTACGGCGCTGATTCCATCAAAATGCTCAAAGGCCTGGAGGCCGTGCGCAAGCGTCCAGGCATGTACATCGGGGACACCTCCGATGGCACCGGTCTGCACCATATGGTGTTCGAGGTGGTGGATAACGCGATTGATGAGGCCTTGGCCGGTCATTGCGACGATATCGTCGTCACCATCCACTCCGACAACAGCATTTCGGTGTGCGATAACGGCCGCGGTATTCCAACCGATATCCACAAAGATGACGAACACCAGCGCAGCGCCGCTGAAATCGTCATGACCGAACTGCACGCGGGCGGTAAGTTCGACCAGAACTCCTACAAGGTGTCTGGCGGCCTGCACGGTGTGGGTGTGTCTTGTGTGAACGCCCTGTCCGAATGGCTGTTGCTGACCATCTGGCGCAACGGCAATGAACACCAGGTCGAGTTTCGCCGTGGCGAGCGCACAGCTCCCCTGGCGGTAACAGGTCCGGCGGGCGAGCGCACGGGGACGTGCGTGCGTTACCTGGCCGACCTGGAGATTTTCAATAATATTGAATATCACCACGAAATTCTGGCCAAACGTCTGCGCGAGCTGTCCTTCCTGAATAACGGCGTGAAGATCCGTTTGGTTGACGAAATTCAGGGCAAGGAAGAGGACTTCGCCTTCCTGGGTGGCGTCAAAGGCTTTGTGGATTTCATCAACCGCAACAAGACTCCGCTGCACCCTAACGTGTTTAGCGTGGCGACCGAGTCCAGTGCCGGTGGCACACCGGTATCGGTTGAAGTGGCCATGCAGTGGAACGACAGCTACGCTGAAACCGTGCTGTGTTTCACCAACAATATTCCCCAGCGTGACGGTGGCTCCCACTTGACCGGTTTGCGTGCGGCCATGACCCGCGTGCTGAACAAGTACATCGCCGACAACGAACTGGCCAAGAAAGCCAAGGTCGACACCTCGGGTGATGACATGCGCGAAGGCCTGGTTTGCGTGCTGTCGGTGAAGGTGCCCGAGCCCAAGTTCAGCAGCCAGACCAAAGACAAGCTGGTGTCCAGCGAGGTGCGTCCAGCGGTTGAGGAAGCCGTGGGCCGTACCCTGGAAACCTGGTTGCTGGAGAACCCTATCGACGCCAAGGCGTTGTGCGGCAAGATTGTAGAAGCAGCCCGTGCGCGTGAAGCGGCTCGTAAAGCCCGCGAAATGACACGTCGAAAAAGCGTGCTGGAAGGCGCTGGCTTGCCGGGCAAGCTGGCTGATTGCCAGGAAAAAGACCCTGCCCTGTGCGAACTGTACATTGTGGAGGGTGACTCCGCAGGCGGCTCGGCCAAGCAAGGTCGAGACCGTAAGTTCCAGGCCATTTTGCCGTTGCGTGGCAAGGTGCTGAACGTAGAAAAAGCCCGTTTCGATCGTTTGATTTCCAGCGAGCAGATCACCACTCTGATTACTGCTCTGGGCACCAGCATCGGCCCGGATTTTGATATCGACAAATTGCGCTACCACCGCATCATCATCATGACTGACGCGGACGTGGATGGTGCTCACATTCGTACCCTGCTGCTGACACTGTTGTACCGTCAGATGCCCGAGCTGATCGAGCGCGGCTATGTCTACATCGCTCAGCCGCCGCTGTACAAGGTCAAGGTGGGTCGTGAAGAGCTTTACTTGAAGGACGACGCCGAGGAAGCCGAATTCATGCTGAAGCTGGCCCTGCGCGATGCGGTGTTGACCCCCTCCGAAGGCGGTGCGCCTATCACCGGCGAGGCTCTTTCTGATTACGCTCACCGCTACGTGAAGGCCAAGGGCGTGATTGAACGTCTGTCGCGTCATATGGACGGCGATGCCTTATCGGCGCTGGCCGAAGGCGTGAAGCTGAACCTGGATACGCAGGAAACGGCCGAACAAAGCGCCCAGGATCTGGAAAAAGTCCTGTTTGATGAAACCCTTCCTAACGTGGTTAAAGTTTTTGCTGCCTTCGATGAAGGCAGCCAAGCCTGGCGCGTAGTGGTGCAACGTTTGCACCACGGCAATATCCGCGTCACGGTGTTTGACCGCAACTTCATGCGCGGCGCTGATCACCAAACCCTGGCCCGTGCTGGCGAGATCTTTGCCGGTCTGATCGGTGATGGTGCCATGGTTGCCCGTGGTGAAGGCGAGAAGCGTCGTGAAACCCAGGTGGATGATTTCCGTGAAGTCATGCAATGGCTATTGACCGAAGCCGAGCGTGGCCTGAGCAAACAGCGCTACAAAGGTCTGGGTGAAATGAACCCCAGCCAGCTGTGGGAAACCACCATGGACCCCACCGTGCGCCGCCTGCTGCGCGTCCAGATCGCTGATGCGATCGATGCGGATCAAATCTTCACCACCTTGATGGGTGATCACGTTGAGCCACGTCGTGCCTTTATCGAATCCCATGCCTTGCAGGCGGGGAACCTGGATATTTAATTTATGTTGGTTTTAGGAATAGTTGGCCAAGTGTCGTGAGATAACTTGGCCACTGTTCTGGGTGTAAAAAAGCAGCCTCTTTTTAGTGGCTGCTTTTTTATGTGCATTGCGAATATGTACGTTTTTTGTATAAATTAATTGTTAGCGCTTGGTCGGGACCTACCTCTCATTTACTCAAGAATTTATATATTAGCGACTCGACCAATTGTCAGCTTGCGTTCGCGAGGAGGTCCGCAGAAAGATGAGTGTTCAAAAAAGTATTTAGACTCTCAGGGCAGTGGGTAAGCGCCGAGAGAGATTCTACGCATGCACCTAAAGGAAGGTCCAGACTAGGAGTTGCGCGTTTTAGGCCTGTTTTTTTGGCCTGCTCTTTGGAGCCAAGCTCTTGACTGAATTGTCGCAGGACTTTCCAGAACAACCAAAGTTCGTACTTTCCTCTTAAGTAAGTGCTAGGTGCCTTTCCATGCAAATGCTCGATGAAAATCTTCTTCAGGCTTTTCGCAGAGATGTTCTCCGCCTGTGCTATGTTGGTGGACTGCAGGAAATGTTTCCCCGCGCCCTTTTGGAAATGACATTTATTTCCATGCCAATCCAATCTGAATATCTTATCCAGCTGGGCATTGCTTAAATTCAAACTAATTGGTTTTCGTCCACCAATGCCACGGCCACACAATATTAAGCCTGTAAGAATCAAGCAACGTTTCCTGAATGTATTCAGGATACTTTTAAATCTAGATAGATACACTGTAAAACGTGCATCGTACTCGGATAGATGTAAACGCTGAGTCCAATAAGCTCGAAAAACAGACTCCACTACCAGATAGTTTTCTATAGAATATGTGCTTGTCTGATAAACGCTATTTAAATCATAAGTATCGTTGTTACCCATAATGTCGTTATGGTCTTTGTCGACAAAAAATAGTGAGCGGTTTGCTCCTCGACCATCCCTCTGGACCATTTTATATGCCTTCAAGACTTCTGCTCGTCCACTACATATAAAGAGCTTGGTTTCCCGTGTCCCGAGATGAGGTTTTATATGAATCATATAGAAAGAAGGGTCCTCATTTCCTTCAAAGAACAGAAAATGGGTATTTATGGATTCTCTTGCAAAATTCATAACATATTCATGAAACGCGACGTTCCCGTCTCCCATCTCTTTTTCGAGCTTTTTTAGATAATCCATGCCGATTTTTATACGTCGTATTTTTTAATTAAACGCCCCAGGTCGACAGCATACTCACTCAATTCATTAGAGTAGATAAATGGTGAGTGCGTGACGGCGATGAGCAAACTACAGTTTTCGGTCCGAGCGATATCAGGCAGTAGCGTTTTTTGCCATGGTACGGATAGAGATAGTTCAGGTTCGTCAATCAGAACTATCTGCGAGCTCTCTTTGCTAAGGTACAAATGAGTGAATAATGAAACGACTTGCTTTTCCCCAGAAGACAGCATGCGCCATTCAAGTGGTGATTTATCGTCTCCCTTGATGTTCACAGAGTAATCTTTGTCGTTATACTCTAGACATTTACTTTCCAAATAGTTGTTGCATGTAGTTACCAGCTCACGAATATTTTCTTCGCCTTGATAGAGTTCTTGATAGATTTCTAAAAGTCGTCCAAAAAAATAAGTTAAGTAGCTATCTCGAACATCCACGTTGTCGCTATTATTTTTGACGCGGAGAATGGCAGCTTCTATCTCGCGCTTGTCTTGAGCACTAAGGGTATTTTCGTCAACACGCTCCAAAACTATCGGTATAAGCTCTTTAGGAATGACTTGTAAGTTGTCTTTTGAAATTATTCCCGCACGATTTCGGATAATGTCTTGTAAGTAGCTGCTTGTTAAACCTGTTAGTTGCGCGCGAGTTCGTCGCTGGATTAAATCTAGTTCTTCTTGAATTTTAGTTTCCACGTCTTGCATACCGAATTGAACAAGCTCAACGTGCCCTTTAGTTCTAGTTTGCATAGCTGTTTCAGCTGCGGAAGTGAGATTGCGAAGCTCACGCTCGTCGGCATTGGGGAATACAGATTTAATATCTTGTTCGATACGCCGAAAAGTCGGTAAATAAATAACTTTATTTCGACCGTTTGCTTTAGTGAGAGCAGATAACTCTGCAATTACGGAAGATTCTTGCGTTTCAGAGAATAGGTCTGGCGTTGTGATTTTAGAAACACCGTCTGACATTCTATGGAGTAGGTGTAGGGGAATACCCGTTTCGCGGGAAATTAAGCGACCTATATTTTCTCTCTGTATGTCACTAGAGGAGGCGAAATCAGGGTAAAGCGGATGCTGGAACATCTCTTGTACCAGCTTAGGTGGAAAGGGTGACCTAGATGAATATCTTTGAACCTGACGTAGGCGAATTTCTGTTGCTCGAGCATTTCTTTGAATATCAACCTTATGCAGAATTATGGGTTGATTATTAATAGTTACCTCTATCGCAGAGAATTCGTATTCAAGAAGTCTGTTCCACTGGTCCGTGAGTGTGAAGTAAATAAAATTAACAACTGTCGTTTTTCCCAATCCATTAACGCCGATAAGTATTAACTTGTTGTCAAAAATTGGAATATCAATATCGAGTTTTCCATGTAATCCAAAAATTGCGAATCGGGAAAGGACAATACTCATTTTATTTTAAAGCTCTTAAATGTTAGCCATGTTTATTGGGATTCGAGATGTTCAGTCGTTAAGTATCTAAGGCTATGACAAATATAATGTAACAAAAGCTCTATGTTCTTACCATTGGAGTTTGTGTTCGTTGACATTACGTTCATTTGCTGTATGCCTATAAAAGCCTCCTTCGGGTTAGATGCAGTGACTGTCTTGCATCATGACCAAAGAAGACGTGACCTGATGGAGGTAGGCGAAGAACTGCTTGCCAATTTCGTGATTGTTGGATATCTTAAATATTAAGTAGTTTAAGTAGGTAATTGATTTTACTGAATATTTTCACAGTGTTTTCCCGCTGTTCTGGGAGGTTGCCCTATTTATGAGAGGGTACTGAACAGGGCGGGAGGGAAAAAATGCTGTCGAAATACGTCGTTGAGGTAGTCGATTTCTGTGCTTGTGCTATGCAGCAAGTGCCGATAGTTGCACGGTGCTGTGGGTATCGTCTGTGCCTTGTATTTGCTACTCCCCCGCCCCGCCTACGCTTATCTAAGCTGGCTCAGATAACGCATCCAAATTCGCTGTTTCAAAAATCTCCCGTTAAAAAAGCGACCTTTTTCACTATACGTGCCTCGAGTCATATTTTTATCGAGGTTAGTGTGTCGTATTCGTGTGGGAAAACTCCCGTCGTAGGGAATAAATCAGAGCACAATGTAAATGCCATGGGAGGCACCCATGGTGAATAAGCTACATATAGACCCATTGGGCGCTACGCGTCAGCTGGGCAAGCGCGGTGCACTGAAGCAAGCAACCTTTCTTCAGCTCAAGAAGAACGCTGAGCTGTTATCAGTAGAAAGTCCTTTTGAGGTTCTGTTGGCTAAGCTGGCAGACCTGTCTAATGCCGTCATACAGATTGATTACCAGCCGTTCACGGTAGATGTCGTGAACGAGCGGATGCTGCTCAATCACGCTCAGTTGCAGGCCCACCGCCAGAAACTTAAAGACTCAGGGATGAGCGGTGTGTTCTATACGCCGGATTTGCGCTTTCGGTGGCGAACGCCGAAGGGCAATGTTGATGAGGTGATAGAAGCCAAAGATGTGAATTGGGTGCCCTCGCTAGGGGATGAGTACACCGAGAAGTTGCTACACACGCGTGCTCTACTGGCGCAGCGTGGTATTCAGTTTGGCTTATATGCGGCAGGCGTCACAGAGCTATATCTGTGGGCTCTGGTGTCGAACGTGAACAAGCTTCACGCACTGATGCTGCGCCGTAAAGATGCGATGAACGCACTAAGCCCTGATTACCAGCAGTATCTCGAGCACCGAGATGCGTTGTTAGCGTGTGTGAAAGCAGAGCCTGCCGTCAGCCTTGCACGACTGGCTAAGCGTTTTGAGATGACGCTTTGGGCGACCTGGCATTTGCTGATTGATGAGCTAGTGAGTGTTGACCTGTGGTGTGCTCCGTTGGGGCCTCAAACTACGGTGGTGGACGCGGGTAATGCACCAGAGGAGCCTGCGCTGTTTAGGCGCTCTATGCTTGCCATGAGAAACACCTCCAGGGAGGTGTTATGCCAGGGCGCCTGACTGAGCTTAAAGAGGGGCAAGTTTTCGTACGGGGCGATGAGCGATTGTTCGTCGTTACGGTTAACTGCGCTCCGACTCAAATTTAGCTACAGAACCCTTGTTCTGAACGGCGTGAGCTTGTGTGGTAGTCCCCCTCAAAAGGATGCTTCCTAGCTTGTCTTCTGAGTCCATTTCATTGTTAAGATGGGCGCAACTTTAAAGATAGAACACGATTCAATAACTATTTGTGTGGAAATGGAATGCGACTGGACAAGTTTCTTGGTGAGAGTACGGATCTGAGTCGCTCAGACGCGCGTAAAGTGCTTAAAAGCGGGGAAATCACGGTTAACGGCGAGGTGGTGACCAAGGGCACCCACGTTATACAAGAGGGCGATGTGGTGTGCTGGGACGACGAGCCGCTTGCCCTGATTGGACTGCGTTATATCATGCTCAATAAGCCCGCTGGTTACGAATGCAGCCTTAAAAATAGCGCCTACCCGTCCGTGATGATGCTGATCGATGTAGACAAGCGTGAGCGTTTGCATACCGTCGGTCGATTGGATGTGGATACCACCGGTTTGATTTTGATTACGGATGATGGCCAGTGGACGCATCGGATTATCTCGCCCCGCCATCAGTGCGATAAGGTCTACGTAGCGACCTTGGCAGAGCCTTTGCCTGACAATGCAGAAGAATTGTTCAAGGCCGGTATCTTGTTAAATGGCGAGGATAAGCCCACGCTGCCAGCCGTGCTGGAACGCATTGATGAACGTACCGCAAGGCTGACTATTCAGGAAGGGAAATACCATCAGGTCAAACGTATGTTTGCTTCCCTGGGAAACCTGGTTCAGACCTTGCATCGTGAGCGCATTGGCTCTCTTTCTTTGGACGCCAGTCTGGAGCCAGGTGAGTCGCGTTATTTGACCCCTGCCGAGGTGCGGCAGTTTGTAGAAGAGGGTTAACGCTCTCCTGGCCTTTGGTTCTTGCTGTGGCAAGCCAAAGACGTATCAAATCCAGAGCTTTGATGCCTGAGTTCTGGGAGACCAGTCATGAAAAAGCGCTCAAACATACCTTGTTTGAGCGCTTTTTTGTACCTGCATCAATCGTCAAAGGGGATGGTGGCGCGGTGTCCTGGTTTATTTCAGCGTCTTGCGCATGATGTCGGATGCTCAACCTGCCTTGAATACGGAATTGATGACACCTCCGGAAAGCCTCGCTCTGCTTGCCCATAGCGGCCCCATCCTCTCAACGCTTGGAGCTATTGACCCTGTTAGACTATGGGTTTGAAGCGTCACGGGCCATTGCTCTAGCTTTTGACAAGCTAATTTTCATAAGAAATTGATGACTAAGATCACTATCTTGCATCTTCAGACGCTGTGCCGTATTGCCCAGCAGGGCAGTTTTCAGGCGGCAGCCGATTATATGCACACCACTCAACCTACGGTCTCGGCGCGTATGCGCGAGTTCGAAGACCGTATAGGTTTTCCTGTGTTTCATAAGCGTGGACGTAGGATGGATCTCACAACACAAGGGCGTGAGCTTGTTCAGCAGATTAAACCCTTGTTGGCTGCCATTGATGACGTCATTTATTCGCTCGATGATGCATCGCATGCATCCGGCTTGATCTGTGTGGGTATTGCCGGCTTGATAGGGCAAACGTGGTTTTCAACGTTCATTAAGACGGCGAGAGCCACGATGCCACAGCTTAGCTTTGAAGTAGAGGTCGGACAGACCTCATTAAGCGTCAGCAAACTAGAGAACGGGCAGTTGGATTTGGTCTTTCTGGCTACTCACTCCCTACACACGGATCATCGGTTTCATGTCGAGCCGATCGGTGTTGCCGATGTGTTGCTGGTAGGAGCGCCTGGCCTTGTGGGGCGAAATGGTAAACAGTCCGACCAAAATTGGCTACAGATTCTACAAAGTCAGCCTGTATGGTCGCTTTCAAAAGAGTCGCCATTGCATCCGGTCTTGATGCAGCTCATCAAAGACCATAATCTGAAAGTGAAGGTCGATATTTGCAGCAGCATACTGACCTTGAAGGAATTGATCTGCAGAGGGACGGGCGTCGGACTCATGACCGCCCCTCTTATTGAGTCTGAGCTGGAGCGCGGCGAATTAGTAGTACTAAAAGATGCTCCTGCTTTTGCGCCTATTCCGTTTAATGCGGCTTGGGGCATGGATCAAAGCCAGACGGTCATTCGCAAATTGGTGGATATTGCCAAGACAATTTCCACCTTTCGTTAAGTCGGTCTTGACGCCATCCCGCCCACAGGCGTTTGCATCGGATATCAAGACCGACCCTTGTTTATTCCGGCTTGATACCTGCGTCGCGTAACAACTGACGCCAGCGAGCGATGTCATCTGTCAGCAGTTTACGTGAGCCCGCCAGGGAGCGATGACTTTCGCTGGGCACGGTCAATCCCATTTTCTGATATCGCGCCATCAAGTCGGGTTGAGCCAGTACATGGTTAAGGGCGACGTTCAGTTTCTGGGTGATTTCTTCTGGTACGCCCTTTTTGACCACCACCATATTCCAGATGGTGTAGTTCAGATTCTTATAGCTAGATTCGCCAGCCGAAGGCACGTCAGGCAAAACCGACACCCGTTCTGGACTGAGCACGGCCAGCCCCTTTACCTTACCCGAGGCAATCGACGACACTGCGGTACTGCTGCTTTCCACCGTGTAGTCAATGTGGCCGGCCATCACATCTGCCGTCGCTTGCGCCGCACCGCGATAATGGACAGCCCCCACATTAATACCCAATGTTGCGTTCAGTAAGACTGCCCCTAAAAAGGCACCCGACCCGACGCCCGCATCCCCGAAATTCATGGATGCGGCATTGGCTTTCGCGTAAGCGGCAAAGCTATCCAAATCCTTGGCAGGGAAATCAATACGTGCCGACAAAATCTGTGGGGCATCACCAACTGAAGCAATTGGAGTGAAATCCTCCAGGTTGTTGTATGGCAAATCCTTGTAAACGGACGCATTCGCCGCCAATGTGCCAACGTTACCCAACAATAATGTATAACCATCGGGTGCGGCCCTGACTAGTTTAGACTGGCCAATAATGCCGCCTGCGCCGGGAGTGTTTTCCACTACCACGGCTTGTTTGAGCTCTTTAGCCAAGCCTTCGCCGATCGCACGCGCCAACACATCGGTCGGCCCGCCTGCGGTATACGGAACGATCAAACTGATCGGTCGCTCTGGATAGGTACCCGCTTGTACGCTGCCTCCCAAGATCACGCCGAATATGGCCGTACACACACGGCTGGTCAGGTTGCAACGCCGTTTGATAATAGGTTTTGGTTGCATGGTTTTATCTCCTCTTTATTAGAAATTTTTTTCTCAACACCAACGAGTTACTTAGGATGACGCAGCGAGAATGTCACTACTTTCTCGTCAGTCATGTCCCGCACTGCATACTTCGGCCCTTCGAAACCGTAGCCGCTATCCTTGACACCGCCATAGGGCATACCATCGTTACGAGAGCTGGACGTTTCATTAATGTGCAGACCGCCCACTTGCAAATGACGAGCCAGATGAAAGGCCGTATTGACATCGTTCGTAAACACGCCTGCCGCAAGGCCATAAGGGGTGGAGTTGATTCCTTCGATCACTTCTGCGACTGTCTCAAAAGGCAAGAGTGTGACGACTGGCGCAAAAATTTCCTGGTCAAATACGCTCATGCCTGAATGCACGTTAGACAGAATCGTGGGTGCCAACACAGACTTGTCGCGCTGCCCTCCTGCAACGAGCTGCGCTCCCATATTGACCGCCTCCTTGATCCACGATTCAGCGCGTATCGCTTCTTGTTCGGTGATCATCGGGCCCACATCGGTGTCGCCCAATCGTGGATCCCCACTTTTGAGAGCGCGAACCGCGTTCTCAAAACTTGCCGTTACCTCAGCGACACGTGATTGCGCCACGTATAAGCGCTGAATAGATGTGCATACTTGGCCTGCCTTTCGGAACGTTGCACGCAGAATGCGGGGCAGTGCAAACTCGAGATCCGCATCGTCGCAGATGATTGTGCAAGCAATACTTCCCAACTCTAACTGCGTACGGCGTCGGCCTGCCTTTTGCTGGATGAGGCGGCCCACACGTGTGCTGCCCGTAAAGGTATAGAAGTTGATATCTTGCTCGTCTAATAGCCACTCGCCAGCCTGTGCGCCTTCTCCGTGTACCAGCGATAACAATTCCGCCGGCCAACCGGCTTCCAGCAAGACGTCGCAAATTAGGCTGGCCGTCAATGGGGTGTACCCTGAAGGCTTGATAATGACAGCGTTGCCAGCAGCGATCGCGGGGGCGACTTTATGCAACAACGCGTTGAAAGGCGCGTTAAATGGCGTAATGGCACACACGATTCCGACAGGGGTACGCAGCGTAAAGGCGAGACGGTCCTTTTGACCTGGATTGCCATCCATAGGGATCATTTCACCGCAAATCCGCTTGGCCTCTTCTGCCGAGATTTCCAGCGTATCCAACCCCCGAGCGATCTCATTGGATGCTTCACTCACGGTGAAGCCGGCCTCCAGGGTCATCACGTCGATAAATTGCTGCTTTCTCGCCGTAATCAGCTCTACCGCTTTACGCAAAATGCGCGAACGTTCATAGCCATCAGGTGCTTTCTTTAGGTTAAGCCGTGCTGCGATCACGGCTTGCCGGATATGCTCTTGCGAAGTTTGATCGATCTGCGCGATGGCTTTACCGGTATAGCGGTTGTGGACCGTAAAGGTCGCGCCGCTGTTCACACGGACACCGGCGATTAAACTCAATGAAGAAACGTTAACAAGTGCGTCGGGAAAATCTGTGGGCATCGTGGTACCTCCAAGAATAGTGTGCTTTACTGTGCTGAAATCATGTCAGCGGCTTTTTCGCCTATCATCAAACTGGCTGCCAAGGTGTTAGCAGAAGGGACTTGCGGCATGATCGACGCATCCGCAATGCGCAGATTTTCCATACCGTGGACGCGTAGTTGGGCATCCACAACAGCCATGGGATCGTCCTGGCGTCCCATTTTGCATGTGCCTACCATGTGATAGCCGGTCGTGCCTTTTTGACGTGCGTAGTCGAGCCATTCGTCATCTCGATGCACGTCTTTGCCCGGCTGCAATTCGTTGACCAAATAGGGGGCCATCGCCGTTGTTGTCATCAACTGCCGTGCAAGCTTGAGTGCTTCGACAAGGGTTCGCTGATCCAATTCATGTTCGAGGAAATTGGGCTGGATCAACGGTGCCTGCAGTGGGTCTTTAGACTGAATGTGTACATAGCCGCTGCTCTCTGGCCGTTGTTGGCGCGCCCCGGTACTCATGCCTGGCATATCGTCCAAGACATAGTTGCTGCCGGGCTTGTAGCTGGCTGGGGTAAACAAGATCTGAACATCGCCGCGCTGAGGGCTGAAACGTGTTTTCCAGAACACATGCACCATTGAGGGACTCAACCCCAAGATGCTGGGCTTGCCTGCAAACCATCTCACGATCTCTCTACCTAATCGCCACCCCTTGGACAGTTCGTTGAGCGTGAGCGCTGATTTGGCTCGCGAGATACTGCGAACGGTATAGTGATCACGAAAATTGGCGCCCACGCCGGCTAATGCATGTTTGACCTCAATACCATGCCCTGCCAACAGTTCGTGAGGTCCGACCCCCGACAGTTGTAATATTTTTGGTGAATTTACCGCTCCTGCGCTGAGGATAACTTCACGGTTGGCATAGAGCGTATGCGTTTGGCCATTACGCAGATATTTGACGCCAATGGCGCGTCGACCTTCAAATAAGATTTCCGAAACAGTGGCGTTCGTTTTAAGCTGCACCCGCCCACTTTTGAGTGCTGGACGTAAAAAAGCATCCGAACAATTGACACGTTTATTCTGGTAAATGTAGCGTTGGAAGTACCCTGTGCCGAGCTGCTCTGCACCGTTGTAATCCGTATTGCGCGGGATTCCGAACTCTTCACAACCTCGAATAAAGGCCTCACACAATGGTGAGCTCCAATCTGGGTTGGTAATAGGAAGCTCGCCCGTCAAGCCACGAAAATCAGGGTCGCATTCTCCCACCCGACGCTCCGAGCGTTTGAAATAAGAGAGAACATCGGCGTATCCCCAGCCAGAGTTTCCCAGTTTTTCCCAGTCATCGAAGTCTTCGCGTTGGCCACGTGAGTACACCAGTCCGTTAACGGAGCTTGACCCACCCACGACTCGCCCTTGCGGCATCGCAATGATGCGATTGTTCGTTGCCTGTGCAGGCTCCGTTTGGTAGTTCCAGGTGAACTTGCCGCTGTATAGCGTTTTGACGAAACCGACCGGGACGCGGATGAAAAAATTGTTGTCGTTTTGGCCGGCCTCCAACACGCAAATGCTGTTAGAGGTCTGTTCGCTTAGCCGTCTGGCGATAACCGATCCAGCCGGCCCGGAGCCGACAATTATGTAGTCTACGTACTCATTCATTTTGCCTACGCGATGCCTCTGTTCTTGCTTATTGCCAGTAGGTTAAGTCCGTAGATACATAAAAACAATCGACAATTTTTGATTGTTTATCATCAATAAAATTAATGTTTTTAGAGCTAAAACGTTCTCCATGAATCAACTTTCAATGAGGCTATCTGGGCCTGCATCCCAATAAGCAGGGATCGCATGGAGGTGTGCGTCCACTATTTGCGACGCAATTTTGACGGTCTTGCCGTATGGATAAGAACGGAGCCCTAGGTCGTCTGATTGGTACAGATCAGAGCAATCAATGAGTTCAAATACATTAAAAAAATAAATATATAAAAATATAAAAATATTGATTGTTTAAATGAATCAGGCGACTTAATCTTCGCAAAATGCAGGTTTCCGCCCTGTTGAGCTTGCGTTTGCCGTGCGAATTTTTCACGGTAACCATGCGGGCCAGAGCTGGCTTGCAACAGGTCTGGCAACGATAAGCAGACATTGACGGTCGAACCACGACCGCATCAATCCATATATGGAGACAACAATGCGTCATCACTCAAGGTTGAACCACTACTCATCCTCGCGCCGCCAACTGCTCGGACTGCTTGGGACAATCCCTCTCATCGCACACTTACCTGTTTCCTTTGCGAAATCTACCTGGGTCCCTAACAGGCCAGTCAGATTGATGGTTCCTTACACGCCGGGTGGTGGTGCGGACATTGTGGGACGCATTCTTGCCAAGGCCTTGCAAGGGATCTCCAGCCAACCCTGGGTTGTTGAGAACCGTCCTGGCGCAGCAGGCAATATCGCTGCCGATCTCATCTATGCCTCGAAACCCGACGGGCTGACGTATCAAATTACCAATCTTGATACGAGTGTGCTCAACACCTTTCTGTATCCAAGTCGTCGGCAAAAGATCGAAGCCGCTGTTCCGGTGGCCTCCATCGCTCGTATTGGTACGGTACTTATGGTTCGTGCGGGTTTACCCGTTCGTGATCTGGCCCAATTGGCGGCACTTGCCAAAACCCAGAGTCTCACCTATTCCTCATGGGGTATGGGTTGTAGCGCTCACCTGGGCGTATTGCTTTTGGAGCAGGAGATGAAGATCCCTGAAATGGTGCATGTTCCCTATCAAGGAGGCGGCAATGCCATGCAAGCCCTGCTAAAAGGCGAAGTGGATCTATTCCTGGCTCCCATGCCACTGGCTATGGCTCACCGCTCGGGATCGGTCACGGCACTAGGTTACGCCGCAGCACAGCGCAGCCAACTGTGGCCTGAATTGCCTACCCTTCAAGAGCAAGGCGGGCCTTCTGTTGATCTTGGCAATTGGTTCGCCGTATCCGCCCCCCCAGAGACATCACCGGCCGTGATCGAAGCAGTAAGCGATTTCATCCAAACAGCGTTGGCGGACCCTGCGATGCTCGACTCGTTAAAGGCCCAATCGATGGTGCCGTTTCTGGCCGACAACACCCAATTGGTGCGCTTCATTGCAGATGAGAAAACCCGTTGGGGGCAGGTCATCGCTAACGCAAAGCTCAATCTTGAATAGAGGCCCATGCCTTTACGGATAGTCGTTCGTTACCCACAATAAAGACAGAGAGTTATTTTCTATGATACCGATCGACATAGGAAAGGCCCGTATTGAAAAGGTCATTGAGATCGCCAGTATGGATCTGGCGGGGGACTGGCTCTTTCCCAATATTCAAGCTAAGGATATTGACGCTGAGATTGATTGGCTGGACCCTAGCTGCATCGACAAGGTCAGCCGAAAGCTCAAGCTGAGTTTTCATTCTTTCCTGATTCGTACGCCAAGCCGCAATATTCTTATCGACACATGCAACGGTAACCATAAAGAACGCCCTTCAATGCCTGCATGGCATCGTTTGAACACACGCTATCTGGACAATCTTGGACGCTTAGGTCTGCGGCCCGAAGACATAGACTTGGTCTTGTGTACACATTTGCATGCAGACCACGTCGGTTGGAATACCAGGCTTGACAATGGTCGTTGGGTACCGACTTTCCCGCGTGCTCGTTATCTGATGGGTCGGCAGGAGTTCGATTATTACCACCGCCTCAACCTTGATAATCCGACCGCGCCGATCAATCGTGGCTCCTTTGTCGATAGTGTGTTGCCGATAGTCGAAGCAGGCCGGGCTATTTTCGTGGATGCTGGTGATCAGGTCATGACCGAGTTAGGAACCGATGTGTATGTAGAAAGTGCGCCTGGCCATACTCCCGGAAACTTGCTTGTACATATTTGCCACGGCCATGAGCACGCCATTATGTCGGGAGATGTCATCCATCATCCGATCCAGTGCGCACGCCCTCA
Source organism: Alcaligenes sp. SMD-FA (assembly GCF_025960365.1). Taxonomy (NCBI): domain Bacteria; kingdom Pseudomonadati; phylum Pseudomonadota; class Betaproteobacteria; order Burkholderiales; family Alcaligenaceae; genus Alcaligenes; species Alcaligenes sp. SMD-FA. The sequence goes on from NZ_CP110108.1 coordinate 17,974, forward strand.
TTTGTCTAATGCCGCTGATTTTAATGAAGCAGCCGCACTGCGTTCCCGACTGAATCTGCTTGAGAGTTGTGCCGATAACTCGAAGATATTGTTGACCGGCCACTTTGCAGGCCCAACAGCGGGTCACGTCGTCTCACATGGCTCTGCATTTCAGTTCAAGTTTCTCACTGCAGACTCCCCGGTTGCATAGCCATCGGTAGGATGGTGTGACTTTTATACAGTTCTGCACTTATTCGAATAATCTGGCTTGCAGTTTAGAGAGGCCTTCCATGATTGAAACCTATCCTGATGCCTGCTCCATTTACAAAGCCGCCTGTCACTGTGGCACGGTCCGTTTTAACGTGCGGCTTTGTGACGGTTTGAGATCCGCGCGTCGCTGCAATTGCTCTTATTGTCGTATGCGTGGGGCGGTAGCTGTGTCGGCGAATCTGGCTGATATTCAGGTCGAGCAAGGCCAGGATGCGCTGACGCTTTATCAATTCAACGCAGGGCAGGCCAGGCATTACTTCTGTTCGCACTGCGGAATCTATACTTTCCATCAACGCCGCTCCAATCCCGAACAATATGGTGTCAATGTGGCGTGCATCGAGGCGATGAGCCCCTTCGACTTTAAGGAGATACCTGTTTACGAAGGTCGCACTCATCCCAAGGATAGAGCAGATGGTGCTTCTGTGATTGCGGGCTGGTTGCGTTATGAAGTTAATTCCGAGGACCGGAAACCAACACCCCCCTTGTAAGAAAAGGGGGGTGTTGGTTTCAGGCGGGCTGCTCCAGGATCTCCTGCAAGCGGCTTAGCAGTTTTTCACTGGCATTGTGCATATGTCGCTCACAGATGGTCAGTGCTTTGGCTTCGTCGCCCGACGCAATGGCCGCAGCCAGCTCCTCGTGTTCGTCCCAGATGGACAGGCGTTGTTCTGCCGATTGCAGTACAGCACCCATGACACGCCGTAGGTGTACCCAATGAACCTGCGCGCTTTCAGCGATCATGGGGTTGCCCGATGCTTCGTAAATTGCTTTGTGAAAGGCCTCGTCGGCTTCGATCATGGCGCGTACGTCGTGGCCGCGAGCCACTTTGCGGCCCAGACGGATCAGGTCCGGATCCAGCACGGCGCCTTGACGTGCCGCCAGCTTGGTTGCCAATGCTTCCAAGGCACCCCGCACTTGGTACAGATGCCCGATATGTTCCAGACTCAGCGGAGCCACCATAACGCCTCGCCCTTCAGCGTCTTGTAGCAGTCCATCTTTTTTCAGCAACTGGATGGCCTGCAAGACGGGTGAGCGTGACACCTTGAGCTGCTCAGCAATGTCTTCCTGAGTGATGCGTGAGCCGGGGGCCAGGGAGCCGTCGCTGATGGCATCGAGCAGGATGCGATAGACCTCGTCAACATAGTGTGGACGGGCCTGCAACTTACCGGAAAGCTTGGCATGCATGGGGTCTGGAACTCCGCTACAAACAAAAAACAAGTTAAGGCCGCAGCCTGGCTGCGGCCCTGGATTGACATCAGGGTGTGGTCCGCATGGAGTGCAAGAGCGCGGCCATGGGATCCTGGTCTGATGTCGCTTGTACTTCGAACGGGTTGCTTAGCGGATCGTCTGCCTGTATCGCTCCTGGGTTGAGCATGGGGGCGGGACGGTTCAGCTGGAGCAGGATTTCGTCTTCGCTCAGGCTGACTGTCTTGTGCAAGCCTCCCGTTACCAGTTGCGGATAGGCGATGACGATGCCTACCACCAGCAATTGTAGTACGACGAAGTAGGCTGAGCCCTTCCAGATTTGCTGGGTACGAACCCTTGGAATAGTTTGCCGGCTAACGGAATCGATATAGTCGGATCGGGGTGCCACGCTGCGCAAATACAACAGGGCAAAACCGAATGGGGGGGTCAGAAAGGAGGTTTGCAGGACCAGGGCGATGACAATCCCGAACCAGATCAGATCAATGCCCAGACTGTTGGCGACAGGCGTCAACAGCGGGACCACAATAAAGGCAATCTCGAAGAAGTCCAGAAACATGCCCAGCACAAAGATGATGGCACTGACGGCAATGACAAAACCCAGTTCGCCACCGGGAATGGCATCAAACAGATGCTCTACCCATACGTGGCCGTCTGCTGCGCTGAACGTGAAGCTAAAGACGGTCGAGCCGATCAGGATGAACATCACAAAAATAGCCAGCTTGGCGGTGTTTTCCAGGGCCTGGCTAAGCAAGGCCCCGTTAAGGCGTTTGCGTATCAAGGCCAGTATCAACGCGCCAATTGCACCCATGGCCCCGCCCTCTGTTGGGGTGGCAATTCCCAGGAAGATGGTGCCCAGCACCAGAAAGATCAGGACGACGGGGGGGATCAGGGCGAATACAAAGCGTTCGGCCAGTTGCGAGAGTAGTCCCCAGCCGGTAACCCGATTCACCGTCGCAAACAGCAGCGCGCTCATGGAGGCGACAAGCAGAGCGGTGATGGCAACTTGATCAGTGGGGGCCTGAGCCGGCTGGGAAAAGACCTGGGCCATGACTTCGTTGTGCAGGCCCGCCCAGGTAAAGCCGATGAAGGCACAAAGCAGGACCAGCATGCCCAGCGACCGTCGTCCGCTTGCGCCAGTGGCTGTGACCTGACTTCTGGCCTGTTCTGGTAAGGCTGGCATCCAGGAAGGACGGATCAAGGCCAGGACGATGATGAAAGTAATATAGATCACCAAAAGCAGGAGGCCAGGTCCGAGTGCGGCTGCGTACATGTCCCCAACGGATCGGCCCAATTGATCAGCCATCACAATCAAGACCAACGAGGGCGGCAGTATCTGTACCAGTGCGCCTGAAGCGGTGATGATGCCCGTGGCCATTTCTGGTTTGTAGCCGTAGCGCAGCATGACGGGCAAGGAAATCAGGCCCATGGAGATCACGACAGCCGATGTGACACCGGTGGAGGCAGCCAGCAAGGCCCCGACCAGGACAACCGAGACGGCCAGACCACCGCGCACCGCCCCGAAGAGCTGACCCATGGTCTCGAGCAGGTCTTCAGCCATGCCCGAACGTTCCAGAATGATGCCCATCAACGTAAAAAAGGGAATGGCCAGCATGGTCTCGTTTTGCATGATCCCGAAGATACGTAAAGGCAGGACCTGAAACAGATTGGTGGGGAACAATTCCAGGGCGATGCCCAAGACTCCGAAGGCCAGACCTGTTGCGGCCAGGCCGAATGCGACGGGAAAGCCGGTTAGCAAGAGCACGACCAGGCTCAGGAACATGATGGGGACGAAGTAGTCCGTAATAAAGGAGGTGATCATCGTGAGCCCTCCTGGGCGGTCGATAGCGCTTGGGCAGGCACATGGATAGGCGTGTCCTGGGAGCCCTCTTCGGCAATGCTATCGGGCTCTTTGCCTGTCAGGAACAGGAGTCGTTTGACCAGCTCGGCCAGGCCCTGAAGCAAGAGCAGGCTAAAGCCGGCAGGAATCAGCAGATAGGCAGGCCAGCGCACCAACCCTCCGGCGTTGCCGGACATTTCCCCCGAATGCCAGGCGGTGGTGAAAAATCCCCAGCTCAGGTTGATGACAAACAGACAGAACGGGATCAGGACGACAGCGATCCCGACGATATCGACCAGGTTGCGTCCACGCGCGCCCAGGCGGGTGGAGATGAAGTCGATCCGAACATGGCTGTTGTGCAGAAATGCGTACCCTCCTCCCAAGAGAAAGACAGCCGCATACAGGTACCACTGAGCTTCCAGCATGCCGTTGGAGCTCAGGTCAAAGGCCTTGCGGGTGATGGCGTTGCTGGCGCTCAGAATGGTGGTGGCCAGCAATAGCCATTTGATGATGAATCCGATACAGCGGTTCAGGTGGTCTATTCCCCCCACCATGGTTTTCAATGCAGTCATTGTTGTCTCCGCGAATATTGTTGTGTTCGTCGTTGTGCTGCCGGGGAGTGTGTGATGGCGGCCGTGTGCCAGCCGCTCTGTAGCAGGTGCTGTGGTGACTCCTTGGGCCACGAGCGGGCCCGACGTAAATGGGGTGTGCCCTGGCGGGAGCCAGGACCCGGAGATGGGCTTACAGGTCCAGAACCAGGACGCCCGAGCGTGCGCGTGAAACGCAGGCGGTCAGGCAATGGCTTTGCTCGTCGGCACTGAGGATGTAGTCCTGGTGGTCAACATCCCCTTGCAGGTAGTTGACGCGGCAGGTGCCGCACAGGCCCGATACACAGGAGGTGGCAATTGGCACACCGGCTTGTGTCAAGGCATCGCTTAGGGTTTGATCGGATGCAACCTCAATGCACTGGCCGGTACTGGCAATTTGTGCCATGAAGGCACCGGGAGGCAGGGTATGGGCACTGGGGGCGGGTTCAGGTGCCTTGAAGTGTTCGCAATGCACGGAACCGGCAGGCCAGTGCGAGCTGGCCTGGGCACAGGCCTGCATAAAGCCGGCTGGACCGCAGTAATACACGTGGGTGCCTTCAACTGCATTGGCTAGCAAGTTCTGCAGATTCAGACCTTGTGCGGGGTTGCCCTTGTCCAGGTGCAGATGCAGGCGGCCTTGCTCTTGCCACTGAGTCAGTTCGGAACCAAAGGCGGCCGTGTCGTGGCTGCGAGTGCAGTAGTGCAATTCAAAGGGCTGGCCTTGTGACTCCAGAAAGTGGGCCATCGCCTTGATGGGCGTGATACCGATACCCCCGGCCAACAGAATGGAGTGGCGTGCGTTCGAGTCCAGTCGAAAGTGATTGCGGGGCGTGCTGACGGTCACCTGCTGCTGGACCTGCAAGGTGTCGTGCAAGCTGCGTGAACCGCCTCGTCCGTTGGCATCGCGCAGGACTGCAATAACGTAGCGATGACGCTCATGGGGCGAGTTGCACAGGGAGTATTGGCGGATCAGGCCGGGCTGAATATGTACGTCTATATGGGCACCGGCCTCGAAGGCGGGCAACTCGCCACCCTGAGGACAACTGAGTTCATAAGAATTGATGCCTTGCGCTTCGTAGCGGATTTGCCGGATCCGCAGTGACAACAGCCCGTCCGGATTGGTAGCCGCCTGGACGGGAGTGGCGGGTTCTGCAATGGCGTTCATGGCGCTCTCCGTATGGGGCACCCGCCCCGTTGGAGCGGGTGCCGCAGGCGATCAGGACTCAGCAGCAACAGCGCTGAGCGATTGTTGAAGTTCCTGCATGCTTTGTTTGACGAAAGCCTCGCGTTCCGAGCCTTTCAGATTGTCGGCCGAGGTCAGGATGCGCACGATTTCGCGGGTGGCATGACGACGGCGTGCGACTTCCTGGGCGAGATCGTCGGACTCGGGGATGGCCAGAACATTGCCCGAGCAATAACTGTTGGGGGCGCCACCACAATCTTTCAGCCACTGGGCAAAGCCTTCAGGGGTCGCCGCAGGGTTGGAGCCACGCAAGGCATCGCGCAACATCTTGCGAAACATGTACAGCCCAGCGTCGAACTTGGTCGGGTTCTCCAGGGCATGGACGGCAATCGGGCGTTGGCTGATGATGGCCTCGTAATCGCCGGGTGCCTGCTGGCATTCCTTGTAGTTGTGACGGGCACGGTGGTCGGACGGGATGGGTGGCAGATCGTCCAGCTTGTATTGTCCAAAGCGTTCGGGACGGCGCATGGCAACCTGCCCTTCCAGAAAGTCGATGGTCTCGTAGCCCACCATATCCTTGTTACCCACTGCGCGTGTATCAATGCCAGGGCCCATGACGCGCCAGCCAATCATCTTGCTGTTCTGGTCGTCAACGGGAACGGTCCAGCGCACGATGTGAAAGCGGCTGAAAAACTTTTGCTGGGCACCGTCCTCAGAAGTGTAGGCATGCAGGCTCAGATTAGGCAGGACCTGGTGCTGAACACGGATAAACAGATTGTCCTTGCTGGCACGACGGGCACCCGCGCAGGCCAGGCTGCGGCCATTGTGTACAGGGATGAACTGCATGTCGGGGGCCACTTCCATGGAGGCCGCGCCTACTTCGTCAAAGGTGGTGCCCTGGTAGTTGCCGCCCACCACGTTCTTGGCGGCGTGCAAGGCGGTGGGGTGGAAGTTGTCGGCGGCATTGTCTTGCACTTGCAGCCAGTTGCAGTGCTGGAAGTTGCTGAACGCCACCAGCTCATCACCGGGCATGACGGTGAAGTTTTCCTCCCATTCGGGGAAAGGAGGTTCGGCATCGGGCGGGCCCATGTAGGCAAAAATCAGGCCATGGCGCTCGAAGGCCTTGTAAGCTCCCTGGCGGATGGAGCAGGCGTATTTTTCGCCCTCGGCCTCTTCGCCTTTGGGGTAAGGGACATGCAGACAGGTTCCGTCTACGTCGAACACCATGCCGTGATAGCAGCACATAATGCCCTTTTCCTGGATGGCACCGTACTCCAGGGAGGCGCCACGGTGGGCGCAATGGGCGTGCAGCAGGCCGATCTGACCGCTTTTGTCGCGGAAGGCGACCAGCTCTTCACCCATGATTTTCAGAAAACGCGGGGTATCGGTCAGTTCCGCTGCCATGCACACGGGATGCCAGAAGCGGCGCATGTACTCGCCCATGGGCGTGCCAGGGCCGACTTCGGTCAACTCAGGGTCGTGATCAGGAATGCGGTTGGTGTAATAGCCGCCGTAGGGAATCAGTTTCTTTTCGGTCATGTCGTCCTCGTGTACAGATCAATGGTGGAAAGGGTCAGGCTACGTTTCGGTCGACCAGCGCCTGGGCGCTGATCCAGGGCATCATGGCGCGCAGTTGCTCGCCGACGATTTCAAGACGGTGGCGCTGGTTCAGACGTCGATGGGCATTCAAAGAGGGTTGGCTGGCACGGCTTTCCAGGATGAAATTCTTGGCATAGGTGCCGTCCTGGATGTCGCGCAGCAAGGCTTTCATGGCCTGGCGTGTGTCTTCGGTCACGATGCGCGGACCGGCCTGGTATTCGCCAAACTCGGCATTGTTGGAGATGCTGTAGTTCAGGTTGGCGATGCCACCCTCGTACAGCAGATCCACAATCAGCTTGAGTTCATGCAGGCATTCGAAATAGGCCATTTCTTCGGCATAGCCCGCCTCGACCAAGGTTTCAAAGCCACACTTGACCAGATCCACCATGCCGCCACAGAGCACGGCCTGCTCGCCAAACAAATCCGTTTCGGTTTCTTCACGAAAATCGGTTTCGATGACGCCAGAGCGCCCGCCGCCATTGGCAATGGCGTAGGACAAGGCCAAATCACGAGCCTGGCCGGAACGGTCGGCATGAATGGCGATCAGGTGGGGAACCCCGCCGCCTTGCACATAGGTGGAGCGCACCGTGTGGCCGGGTGCCTTGGGGGCGACCATGATGATGTCCAGGTCGTCGCGGGGTTGGATCTGGCCGTAATGGATGTTGAAACCGTGGGCAAAGCCCAGCGCAGCACCGGTGCGAATATGAGGGGCGACGTCCTGCTCATAGACGCGGGCAATATCCTCGTCAGGCAGCAACATCATCACGATGTCGGCTTGTTGAACGGCAGACGGGATATCGGCCACAGCCAGACCGGCAGTGGTGGCCTTTTGACGTGATGCACTGTTGGGGCGCAAGCCCACGACCACTTTCACGCCAGAATCGCGCAGATTCAATGCATGTGCATGACCTTGGGAGCCGTAGCCGATGATGGCAACCCGGCGTTGCTGCACCAGGGCCAGATCGCCGTCCTTGTCATAAAACACCTTCATACTGCCTCCTTTTGATGAATTCTGTGTTCTGTATACAGAGTTCAGTATTGTGGGGCAATATTCGAGGTGTCAAGGAAAAATTGGCAGGTCGGGGGAAATCCCTAGGGCAGCAATATTGCTTAGCGCATCGGGGTCAGGCTGGCCTCGCGCAGCAGCCATTCACGCAAGTGTTCCACGCGTTTGAGCGTGTCACGGTGATTGCGGTAGTAGAGAAAATGCATCTCGCGTTGCAGGCTGCGACCATTGGGGGCGGGCAAGATAATCAGTTCCCGATTATCCAGTTCGCGTTCGGCAAAACGCGGTGTTTCCAGGCAGACGCCCAACCGGTCCACCGCGGCAGCGACTGCCATGGCACCGCGATCAAAGGACAGGCGTGGGCCGGGTGAGGCGGCCAGGCCATTGCTGCCAAACCAGTCGGCCCAGCTAACCGGGCTGACGGTGGAATCGATCAAGGGCAAATGCAGGTACCAGGGCTGGTGCAACGCCAGATCGGCATAGAGTTTGGGCGAGCATAAAGGCAACAAGGGTTCAGGATGCAGTGACTCCACCACCAACCGGGGATCGTGGCTGGGGGCGTGTCCGTAGCTGATCACGCAGTCAATGTCGGTGGACTGGTGCAGATCGGGCGGTGTGGCGTCCGTGCGCAGATGGATGGCCAAACCAGGATGCTCCCGCATGAAGGCATGCAGACGTGGCCCCAGCCATTTCACCGCCAGGCTAGGGGCGCAATGCACGGTCAAGGCGGGCGTGTCCCCGTTCTCGTCCTGTGTGTCCTCGCAAAGCCGGGCCAGTTTGTCCAGCAAGGGGGTCAATTCCCGATAGAACTCCTGGCCCTGGCTGTTCAGGCTGACACGCCGATTATGTCGCACGAACAGGCTGCGCCCCAGATGAGTTTCCAGGCTCTTGACCTGATGGCTGATCGCGGAAGGAGTCAGGTGCAGCTCATCGGCGGCCAGGCTGAAATTTTCTAGCCGGGCAGCGGATTCAAAGGCTCGTAGCCAGGCGAAATTAGGGATGGCTCGCATGAAGGTGCCTTAAAAAGGTGAATATTTTTAATCAATAGCTGAAAAAGCTTCGTTTGTCATTCATGGTTTTCGACCTCTACCATGGTTGTACGTTTCACCCGTACGTTGCGCTCGATGGGCTGGCGTGCGGGCAACGCAACACCTTGCCGAACCCGAAGGAGACCTTTCCATGAACGCTAAACCCGATATCAATGAAATTTTGGCCATGACGGGCCGAAAGTCGATTTATCAGCCCGAGCAGCAGGGCCTGATCTACCCGGAAGAACCCCAGTTTGATTCTTTTGAAGAGGCACGCACGCATTTGAAGCAGCGCCTGGTGGCTGCCTGCCGTGCCTTCGCCCTGCATGGTCTGGACTATGGTTTTGCAGGCCATCTGACCATCCGTGACCCCGAGCACCCCAGCTTGTACTGGACCAATCCGATGGCCGTGCACTTTGCTGACGTGAAGGTTTCGAACCTGATCCTGGCTGACCATGAAGGCAAGGTTGTGGAAGGAGACTACGCCCTGAACCGTGCTGGTTTTGTGCTCCATGCCGCTGTGCATGAGGCTCATCCTGACATTGTGGCGATGTGTCATGCGCATACCGTCTACGGCACCGCTTTTGCCTCGCTGGGCCAGGAAATCCTGCCCATTACGCAGGATGCCGCCGCCTTTTTTGAAGACCATGTCGTCATTCGTGAAGAAGCGGGTCAGGTTGCCGTGGAAACCAAAGCCGGCCACAAAGTGGCTAATGCTTTTGAGGGCGTCAAAGCGGCCATTCACCAGAACCATGGCTTGCTGACCGCCAGCCGTCACAGCATTGAAGCGGCCGCGTTCTGGTTTATTGCGTTGGAGCGTTGCTGCCAGCAGCAATTGATGATTGCCGCAACGGGCATCACACCCACATTGGTGACCCCCGAACGCGCTCGCTACAGTCGCGAGCACGTAGGGAGCGAATACATTGGTTGGCTGCATTTTCAGCCTATCTGGGAAAACCTGTTGCGCACCCAACCCGATATGTTTGATTGACCCGTCCCGCAGGCAGCTTGATCCGTTGGGGGCAAGCTGCTGGCTTTGCATAAATAAAACGAGGAGACACAAGCGTGGAACGACGAGCAATGCTGAAACTGACCGGCCTGGCCGGCATTGTGGCCAGTGGCATGGCCCCTGCGGTGGTCAAGGCACAAGAGAATTTGCGCTGGCGACTGGCATCAAGCTTTCCCAAGCACCTGGATACGATTTATGGCGGCGGGGAAGTCTTTGCGCAGAAAGTGCGTGAGCTAAGCGATGGCAAGTTCAATATCTCCGTGCATGCGGGCGGGGAGTTGATGCCGGCCATGGGTGTGGTCGATGCGCTGGAACAAAACTCGGTGGAAGCGGCCCACACGGCGCCCTACTATTTCTTTGGCAAGAATGAAGCGTTTGCCTTGAGCTGTGCCATTCCCTTTGGCATGAACTCTCGCCAACTGACGGCCTGGATGTACCACGGCAATGGCTTGAAGCTGACGCGCGACTTTTATGCCAACTACAACATCGTCAACTTCCCCTGTGGCAACAGCGGTGTGCAGATGGGGGGCTGGTTTCGCAAGCAGATCAATACTCCGGAGGATATCCGGGGCCTGAAGATTCGCATTGGGGGTTTGCCGGGCAAAGTTATCGAGAAGCTGGGTGGCATTCCACAAAATATCGCTGGTGGTGAGGTATACCAGGCTCTGGAAAAAGGCGTCATTGATGCCGCTGAGTGGGTGGGACCTTATGACGATCTGCGTCTGGGCTTTCACAAGGTGGCGCCCTATTACTACTATCCAGGCTGGTGGGAAGGTTCAGTAGGACTGGATCTACTGATCAACAAGAAAGCGTATGACGGTTTGTCGCAGCACTACAAAGATATTGTCTCGGCAGCCAGCACGTATGCGCATCTGGATATGCAGGCGAAATACGATGCCCGTAATCCGGGAGCCTTGAAGGAGCTGGTTGGTATGGGAGCCAAAGTGCTGCCGTTTTCTAAAGAAGTGTTGGATGTTTCATTTAAGGCTAGTCAGGAACTGTATGCGGAGTTGAACGAAAGCAATCCGCAATGGCGCACCATCTATGCCGATTATCGTGCTTTTCAAAAAGATGAATTGCTTTGGTTTCGCTTTGCTGAGGCAAGGTTTGACCAGTACATGCAGTCCGTGTCTCTATAAATGACAGGCAGCAGTAGTAGGACTGACGGCCGCTTTCTGTGATGGAAAGCGGTTTTTTTGTCCGCCGTAGCCGTCCCAAGGCTTGGTGACCCCGGCAAAAAACGCCCCTGTTGGGGTTTTTTTTTGTCCGCTGGCAGGCGGTGTGGATGCGGAAGATTGCTTGGGTAGTTAGGTAAGCCATTACTTTTTTATATGAATGTATAACATAAAGTCCGCACAATTAAAAAGACATATTTTGTCGGTATTTTCCCTAGAATTTAGGCGTAAACTCCCATGAATACTGGTTTTAAGATCATTATCTAACCATGTTCACATAGACAAGAATGGCCGCACTATCATGTTGCTCGAGTTAAATAATAATTATGTCCGGTCAATTAATAGAGATAAACCCATGAAAAACAGGATTTGGGGTGTACTGGCAGCAGCAGGGATGGTGGCCGCGCTGGGCGCCCAGGCTGAAACGCTCAAGCTGGGTGTAGTGGGCGGTATGACAGGTCCAGGAGCGTCCTGGGGTCTAGCCATTGATGGTGGCGTGAAAATCGCCGTGGATGAAATCAATCAGGCCGGTGGTCTGGACGTGGGCGACAAGAAATACAAGGTCCAAGTGCTGACCTACGATGACCATTACAAAGCAGCCGATGCGGTCACGGCGACCCACCGCCTGATCGATCAGGACGAGGTGAAGTACATCATCGGGCCGATTGGCTCGGCCTCGGTCATGGCCATGAAGCCTCTTACCGAACGCAACAAGATCATCATGCTGTCCAACAGCTACTCGACCGAAGTGCTGGATGCCAATACACAGTACATGTTTCGCGTTTTGCCCACCCAGTATGAATACAACCGCCAGTTGATTGGCTGGTTGAAACAGGAACGCCCGGAACTCAAGCGTCTGGCGATCTTGTCGCCCAACGATGCGACCGGCTGGAGCACACAAAAGATCCAGACCGCTGCCTATAAGGACGCCGGTTATGACGTGGCCGAGGCCAAGTTCTTCGAGCGTTCGCAAAACGACTTTCGCACCTTGCTCACCAGCATGGTGGCCAAGAATGTGGACTTTATCGAGCTCGATACGGTGCCACCTGGCCCGGCCGGTATTGTGATCCGTCAGGCACGTGAAATGGGGTTCAAGGGCCAGTTCACCAAGTTTGGTGGCAATAACGTGGCCGAAACCGTGAAGTCTGCCGGTGCGAACAATGCGGAAGGGACTTTGGTGTATTTGTCTGCCGATCCGTCCAGCGAGCCCTATCAGAAGTTGAGCCAGGCGTACGCCAAGATCCACAGCAACAGTATGGATGACTTCGTTTTCTACTTTTACGATGCCACCCGCCTGCTGTTCAAGGCCATTAACGAGGCCGGCACGGTGGACGATACCGATGCCGTACGTGCCCGCATTCAAGCGCATAGCAGCTTTGATGGCATTCAAGGCGAGATTGTTTGGGGTGGAAAGGATGTTTATGGCGTGAATCACCAGATTGCGACCCCGGCCTACCTGGGTGTGATCGAAGGTGGCAAGGCCAAGGTCATCAGCAAGTTCGACGTCCCCTAGTGCCCGGTTTTGCTTCAGTACGCACTGCGCCACCGGGGTGGAGTGCACTTTACTATGGTTAGCAATTATGCAGATCGCAATCCAAATCGCCATCATCGCCCTGATGTCCACGTTTGTGTATGCCCTGGTTGCCCTGGGTTTCACTCTGGTGTTTGGCATATTGCGGGTGGTGAACTTCGCCCACGGCGAGTTCTACATGCTGGGCGCCTACGCCATGTATGTGTTTTATGGTCAGTTTGGTTGGTCCTACCTGTCCTCTATCGCGGCAGCGGCCGTATTGGTGGGGCTCCTGGGTTTGCTGGCCGAGCGTGGCCTGTTCCGGCGATTTGTGGGTGACGAGATGGGCGGCATGATCATGTCCCTGGCCTTGGCCATTACCTTGCAGGTCGGGATCTCGTTGCTGTTCTCGGTGGATGATCAGTCGGTCCCTCGCCCGGTGGAAGGCGCCTTGCAAATTGGGCAAGCCTTTTTCGCCGAGGATCAATTGCTGATCGTAGGCATGAGTATTTTGGCGCTGGCGGGCTTTTACTTCCTGATCGAGCGCACCCGTATTGGCATGACGATACGGGCGGTGGCGCAGGACCGGGAAGTGGCCCGTCTGCAAGGTGTCAGCTCCTGGAAGGTCATGGCTTTTACCTTTGCCTTGAGCTCTGGCCTGGCCGGTTTGTCGGGCGCCTTGATGGCACCGGTCTACACCGTGCATCCGTATATGGGCGAAGCCGTGGTGGTGAAGGCGTTCATCATTGTGGTTCTGGGGGGGCTGGGCAGCTTGCCCGGTGCGGTGGTTGCCGCCTTCATTCTGAGTGTTACCGAGGCGGTGGCGTCCACCTTCTATAACGCGACAGTGGCCACCATGCTGTCCTTTCTGGTTGTGATGGCCGTGTTGTTGGTCAAACCCCGTGGTTTGATGGGGAGGTCGTCATGAGCGCGATCAAAACTGCTTCTTTTTATCCGCGCGATGGCGCTGTGCAATGGGCCTGGCATGTCGTGGTGGTAGTGGTGTTGCTGGGTTGGCCGTTATGGGCGGGACAGCCGCGTTTTGCTCTGCATCTGGCCATCATGGTGTCGCTGTACGCCTGCCTGGCCATGAGTATGAATCTGGTCTTGCGCATCGGTCAGCTTTCGCTGGCGCATGGCGCTTTGTTTGGGCTGGGGGCCTATGCCTCGGCCATTCTCAGTCGAGATTATGGCTGGTCTTTTCCAGCCGCGTTTTTGGGCGCCGGAGTACTGACGGCAGCGTTAGCTGTGATCACCGGCCCTGTTTTTATGCGTATCAAGGGTGTGCATTTTGCGCTCTTGACCTTCGCGCTGGGCGAAGCCGTGGTGCTGTGCTTTGTCGAGTTCCACGAACTGTTTGGTGGCAATAACGGCTTTGGGCAGATTCCGTCCTTGCATGACAGCTTGCCGATTCCTGAGGGGCGTTACGGTATCTATCTGGTGACGGTCAGCTTTGCCTTGGTGGTGTATTTCGTGCTGCGAGCCTTGTATCGCCGCGAATGGGGTATGGTGGCGGACTCTTTGCATCAGAACGAGCAACTGGTGCGCTCCGGTGGTTTGAATGTGCTGCGTTTTCGGGTCAGCGTGTTTGTCCTTAGCGCCCTGATTGCCGGCTGGACGGGCAGTCTGTACGCCCATTACAAAGGGTATATCTCGCCTGATGCCTTTGGCTTTTGGACCGCCGTGGACGTTGTCATCATGAATGTGCTCGGTGGTGTGGGTGCCCTGGCCGGTGCCGTGGTGGGAGCCGCGATTTTGATCCCCCTGCCCGAGCTGTTGCGCGACTTGCTGCAGTACCAGCGTCTGATCTACGGGCTGACCTTGGTTCTGTTGCTCTTGTTCATGCCGCAAGGCCTGGCTGGTGTGTGGCGCAAGAGGCGCGGCGCGCGCAAGGAGGTGACATGAGCGTGCAATTGAGTGTCCATGGCCTTAGCCGACATTTTGGTGGCATCCGTGCGGTGGATGAGGTGTCCTTTAGCACGGTCCCCGGCCAGATTACCGGCGTGATTGGCCCCAACGGTGCGGGTAAAACCACGCTGTTCAATCTGATTGCCGGTGCCACCAAGCCTAGCGCGGGGGGTGTCACCATGGACGGCGTCGCCATTACGGGTCACCCGGTGGAGTCTTTGGCGCGCCAGGGTCTGGTACATACGTTTCAGATGACGCATGTATTTGCGGGTCACACGGTATTTGAAAACTTGTATCGCGTCGCACTGTTTCGTCAGTTTCCTTCGCCCTGGTCGCTGTTCACCCCGTGGAGTGTGCGCCGTGGCCGCCAAGAAGCGGCGCGGCAGGCAGAGCAAGCCCTGGCCTTGATTGGCCTGGAGTCTGTCGCCGATGAGCAGGCCGATTCGCTGGCGTATGGTTTGCAGAAGATGTTGGGTGTGGGCATGGCCCTGACGGCCATGCCCCGCCTGCTTTTAATGGATGAGCCCGCTGCGGGTCTGAACCCGGTGGAAACGGTGGCGATGGCCGATCTGATTGAACGTATCCACGCCAGCGGCATTGATGTGATGGTGGTCGAGCACGATATGGGTCTGGTGATGCGTTTGTGCCAAAAATTGGTGGTATTGGTTAATGGCCGTTTGCTGGCCGAAGGCCCGACCGCACAAATGCGTCAGGATCCACGGGTGATTGAAGCTTATCTGGGCGCGGACCTGGACAGGGAGCCAAGGCTGAGACCGCCTGTGGGCTCCTCCAGTGCCCAGAGTGGAGCGAGACTTTCGGCTTCGGTAGCGGCTGCCAGCCAGGATGTTGTGGCGACCACGGCCAGCCAGCCTGCCCCCATGCTGGAGCTCAAGGAGTTGGTTGTGTCCTATGGCGCGGTGCGTGCTTTGGACAAGGTCAGTTTTACAGTGGAAGAAGCCAGTGTGTGCGTCGTGATCGGGGCCAATGGCGCCGGTAAATCGACCTTGATGAAAGCCATCAGTGGTTTGGTGCCGGTTGCCGCAGGAGAAATCCTGCTGGAAGGCCGGCCTATCCAGAACATGAGTGCCGAACGTCGTGTGAATTTGGGTATCGCCCTCTCGCCGGAAGGTCGTCGCTTGTTCCCGGAGCTGACGGTGCGCGAGAACCTTTTGATGGGGGCGTATCTGCGCCGCGATCAAGTCGAGGTGACGGTGGACCTGGAGCGTATTTACGGCTACTTTCCCCGCCTGCTGGAGCGCGAGAAAAGCCAGGCTCGTCACCTGTCCGGTGGTGAGCAGCAAATGTGCGCGATTGGCCGTGCGCTGATGTCCCAGCCTCGCCTGCTCTTGCTGGATGAACCCTCCCTGGGACTGGCCCCGGCAGTCATTTTGGAAGTAATCCGTGCGATTCGCCAGATCAGTCAGGACGGCACCACGATTGTGCTGGTGGAGCAAAACGCTCGCTTGGCACTGAAGTTGTCCAACCATGCTGTTGTACTGGAAACCGGGCGCTTGAGTCTGGCGGGCGATAGCAAAGACATTTTGAACAACCCGCAGATTGCGGCGGCCTATCTGGGCCGGGCCGCATAGTCATCGCATCATGCCTAATATTTACCAGGTTGCCATGTTTAATGCCCAGCGCCACCCCGGCAAGGTGGCGGTCTCGGACGGGCGTCAGGCTTTGCCTTTTGGTCAGCTCTGCGTCCGTGCGCAGGAAGTCGTGACGGACGCCCGGTGTTGCATTCCGGCGGTGGCCTTTGCGGATATCTGTGCCGTTGGCGATTCTCGCCTGCAACAGAGCTTGCAAGACATTCACTGTCCGGTGGTGATTGTGGACGGTAGCGAGGACTGGTTCGTGCCGCCAGAGTTCGCCAGAGAGGTCGAGCGTGTGCTGCAGAAAGGCAAAGTTCCGGTGGAATATATAGAATGGCCGAGCATTGGGCATTTTTCCCAAAGTGAATGTTCCGAGCCGTTCACCCGTGACACCCTGGCTGCGATGCGCCGCCAGTCTCTTTAAGCTGAAAACCGTATGGCAAACACCGAATCCCAGTCCAGCGCCAAGCCCACCCTGTATCAGAACATGAGCGATCGCTTGTTGGAGCTGATCCGTTCGGGCCATTATCCCATCGGTTCCAAG
Organism: Alcaligenes sp. SMD-FA; assembly: GCF_025960365.1. NCBI lineage: Bacteria > Pseudomonadati > Pseudomonadota > Betaproteobacteria > Burkholderiales > Alcaligenaceae > Alcaligenes > Alcaligenes sp. SMD-FA. Next base: position 34,404 of record NZ_CP110108.1, read on the forward strand.
CTGCCCACCGAGATGGAGCTTTGCCAGATGTACGGGGTCGGTCGGCACACGGCCCGTGAAGCCATACGCAAACTGACCGATCTGGGTTTGATCGAGCGGCGCCGCCGTGCCGGTACCACCGTGATTCGCCAGCATCCCAAGCCGCAGTTTGGCCTGGCACTGGACACTACGGACCAGTTGCAGCGCTATCTGGAGTTTACCGATCTACACGTGTATAAAAAGGCGGTCTGTGTAGACACGCAGCCGCCCGAAACCGAGCTGGATGGCGATCCGACTGACTGGGTGAAAGTGGAGACCTACCGCAGTGTGCCGGGCAGCAAGCGTGGCATTTCCTGGACCGATATTTATTTGCGTAAAGAGTACCAAGTGGTAGCTGACCAGATAGCTACTCAGCCTGGCGGTGTATATCCGCTGTTGGAGGAGCGCTGTGGTGACGTAGTGGAGACCATTGATATGGAGATTTCCGCCTCGCGTTTTCCACCGCATGTCGCACGCTTTCTGGGGTACGAGGATGTCGATCCGGCTTTGCTGATTATCCGTACTTTCCGCAATCAGGCGGGCAAGATCATGGAAGTGTCGGTCAGCTTTTACCCCCCTTATGAATTTCGCTACGTCACGCGCCTGTCGCGCAGTGATGGGAGCCACCGCTCACTGAGCTGATTTTTCCGATCCTTTGGGCAGACATTCATGAAACGCAATGATGGCCGCAGCGTGACGGTCACGGTGACGGGCGACCATGCGTTGAGTCAGAGCCTCAGGTGCCCCTTCCATCGTTGTGGAGAGGGGCCACCTCTACCTGGTATCAGGCGGTTTGGCGCGCTTGTGCCAGACGTCCCATGTTGGTCGGAAACAAATCCAGGCCAGCGGTTGCCACCAGATCCCAGAAGCCGGCGGGAGAACTGGAGACTACGGTGACGCCCAATTTATCTTCCACCTGACGCACGGCTTCCAGCGACACCAACCCCCCGCATGACAGCAGCAAGCCTTGTGCTTGACCGGGAGCCTGCTCTTGGGCGATGTCCCAGGTTTTCAGGCAAAGGTTGACCAACTCCTGCGTGCTGATTTGCGACATGGCCGTGACGTCATTGACGCCCAGACCATAAGCGCACACGGCTTGAATCTGGTTTTGTGCCAGAAAACGGACCAGACGCTGGTTCACGTCGTCAATGTAGGATGAGGCTACTGCGACCCGCTCGATACCGCTGACACGCAGGCCGCGCAAGATGGCGTGGCTCATGGTGGAGCATGGCAGGCCCGTGGCTTCACGCAGGCGGGCGACCAGTTCGTCGTTAAAGTCCGAGCCCCTGTAAAAGCTGAGCGAGGTGCCCATCAGTGACACGGCCTGGGCGCCACGGGCAGCCAGTTGCTGAGCCGCTTGTACAACCTGGTCAATGACCTGGTCATAGCCCTCCTTGTCTACCGAACTGAGCGCCAGACCTTGGGCGATGAAGTCAATTTCTGGGTACATTTCCGGGCCTTCCGGAGGCACCAGACCGGCGGCCGGTGGCACGATCAGGCCCAGGACGGGGCGTTTGGTGTCAGAGTTGTCAGTCGTCATAACAGTCACTGCTTGTTTCATTGTTTAAAGTCGAGTTGGGCGCTTTTGATCACGTTGGCCCAGCGTTCGGTCTCTTCACCCAGCCATTGTTCGGTGGCCTGGGCATTCTGGTAACCGGCGACTGAACCTTGAGCCAGGAAAGCATCCTGTACCTGCTTTTGCTGCATGCTGTTTTCCAGCGCCTTGCTGACGGTGGCGACCAGGGCAGGGTCTACGTTTTTGGGGGCCAGCATGAACAGCGAGGGTGTCACGCTATAGCCGGGAATGGTTTCCGAAACGCTGGGCAGATCGGGCATGCCGGGAAAGCGGCGTTCGGACAAGGTGGCCAGCAGACGGATGCGGCCGGAGTTGGCCAGGCCAATAGAAGAGGCCAGGCTGGCAAAGGACATGGATACTTCACCGGCGGCCAGAGCTTGGCTGGCGGGAGCGCCACCACGATACGGGACATGAACCAGTTCTGTCTGGGTTTTCAAGGCGAACAACTCGCCACCCAGATGGTGTACCGAGCCCACACCTACCGAGGCAAAGGTTTCAGTTTGAGCGGGCGCCTTGCGGATCACTTCGATGAGCTCGGCAACGGTCTTGACGGGGCTGTCACCGGGAACAGCCAGGGCCAGATCAGACTGGCCCACCATGCCAATCGACGTGAAATCGCGCTGTAAGTCATAACGCAGCGCCGGGTAGATGTAGGGAGCGACCAGCAAGGAGGTATCGGCAAATAGCAGCGTGTTGCCGTCAGCCTGGGATTTGGACACGTAGTCGGCAGCAATGGTGCCACCGGCGCCGGATTTGTTCTCCACAATCACGGTGCGATCCAGCTCTTTGCTGAGCGCCTGGGCGGTCACGCGGGCCAGGGTGTCGACCCCGCCGCCGGGTGCAAAACCCACGACCAGACGAATAGGTTCTGCCGCGTGTACCGCAGCCAGAGGGGTTAATGTCAGGGCGAGCGCAGCCAGCGCACGCCGTGTGAAACGGCTTGCAAACATGAGAAAGTCTCCTCGGTATGAGTGGTAGTTTTTTTAGCGAATTATTTATTTAGTGCCGCATATAGAACCCGGCTAATGGGTTGAGCTGGGCATGGAGCCAGCTATAACGTTCGCGCTTGTCGAACTCCCATTTCTCGGGATGGGCTTGGGCGACACGGCGCAGGGATTCGGCACCGGACAGCACATGGCTGGCCGCAGCCTGCATGGCGCTGGGGCCGTCGCGCAGGGCCAGAGCCTGGGTCAAGGCCTGATGTTCATGCCAGGACTGCTCCATGCGGTTTTCCTGATCCAGATGGCGGTGGCGGTAAGGGTTGGTCAGACGGCGCAGATGTTCAATTTGCTGCACCATGAAGGTATTGCCGGCAATGCTGTGAATCAGGGCGTGCAGTTCGGCGTTGTACGTGGCGTAGTCAGCCAGGCTTTTTTCCTGCAGGGCCTTGGCACCGCGTTTTTGCAAACGCTCCAGCTCGCGGATCTGCGCATTGCTGATGCGGTAGGCCGCCAGTTGGGTACAGGCGCCTTCCAGCAAGGCCAGGGTTTCCAGCATTTCTTCCAGCTCTTCAATGGTGTGCTGGGTGACAAAAATGCCAGCTCGGGGGGCGATGCGAACTTGCCCGGTGGCCGCCAACTGCAGCAAGGCTTCGCGCACCGGGGTGCGTGATACTCGGAAAAACGTGCACAGCAAGGATTCATCAATGGCGCTGCCCGGCGGCAAATCACCGCTGGCAATGCGGTGCTCCAGTTCGATCCGTACCCGGTCGGTATTGCTAAGCGTCATGTCTGTCTCCCATGCCTATTGCTATTTTTTAGGCTTAAATGATTCTAGGGAGGGCTTTTTGATATATCAATTAAGGCTTATCCGAGGGTAAAGAAAGTTTTGTGCCGTTTTGCTTCGAGTAGATTTCACGGATAATCAATCTCTTGCGGCCATTCCCACACTCTTTCCAAGAGGGGATCAGGCACGGTATTTTCCGGATGAGACCCGATGAGCAACGAACGTAAACCCCTTGATGCGCTGGCCAGTGGTGCCATGCTGGTGCTCTGTTTGATCTGGAGCTTTCAGCAGATCTTGCTCAAGGCCACGGCGCATGACATGGCGCCTGTTTTCCAGATTGGTTTGCGCTCGGGTGTCGCCTGCGTGCTGGTCGCTTTGCTGGTTCTGGTGCGGACACACAAGCTGGCCTTTACAGAAGGGGCCTGGAGGCCGGGCTTGATGGCCGGTTTGCTGTTTGCGCTGGAGTATTTGCTGCTGGGCGAAAGTCTGCGTTTTACCTCGGCAGCGCACGTGGTGGTGTTTCTATACACGGCGCCCGTGTTTGCGGCTTTGGGTCTGCATATACTTTTGCCTTCGGAGCGTTTGGCCCGCCTGCAATGGGTGGGCATCGGCCTGGCGGTGGCGGGTATCGCCATTACCTTTTTAGGCCCGGCCAGCATGGATGGGACTGATCTGGGTCGCATGCTGATTGGGGACTTGATGGCCTTGGCAGCCGGGGCCTTGTGGGGCTTTACCACCGTGTTGATCCGCAGCACGCGCCTGTCTGCTGTTCCGCCTTCGGAGGCCTTGCTGTATCAACTGTTCAGTGCTTTTGTGATTCTGATGGTGGCTGCGGTGGTCAGCGGTCAAACCCAGGTGCATTGGTCGGGTTTGCTGGGCGCCAGTCTGGTATTTCAGTCCGTGGTGGTGGCTTTTCTAAGCTTTCTGGTCTGGTTCTGGTTGCTGCGTAATTATCAGGCCTCGCGCCTGGGGGTGTTCTCTTTTGCGACTCCACTGTTCGGTGTGTTATTTGGTGCTTTCTTGCTGGGCGAAGCCATAGAACCCCGTTTTGTGATGGGCGCTTTACTGGTGCTGATGGGCATTACCCTGGTCAGTGCCTATAGCTGGATCAGTCAGCTGCGACGTCGCAGAACGTGAGCGAGTCAGCGATCCGATGCGAACGTCCTTAAGGGGCAAGGCGTTGCCGCAAGCTGCTTTTCAACCAGCGGCAAAATTGGCGAGCATCACGTTGTTGGGGTGATTGTGCGTTGACATAGGCCATGTAGGTTGCGCCTGTGGCAACCTGGCCAGGGCCCACTTCCCGCAAGACGCCATCGCGTAGATGGTCCATGACCAGTAAACGTGGCACAACCAGAAATCCTGATCCGGCAATGGCCCCGGCAATGGCGAAAAACAGGTGATCGTAGGTGGCGCTCATCAGCAGACGCGAAGGCTCAATCCCCTGATCCAGAGCCCATACACCCAATATGTCGGGGCGTGAGCGCGCGGTCACCATAGGCCAGTGCTCCCACGTTTGCCCGCTGTGTTGCTGAATCAAGGCCGGTGCGGCCACACAGACGAGTTCTTCACGTGTCAGCTCCCAGCTTTCGCTATCGGGCAGATTTAAATCCCGGCTGATCAGGACATCGAATTCTTCATTAGGGCGTGGTGGCGATAGATTGGTGATCAGATCAATCTGCATGGCGTGCTGGGCGGTGAACTGGCCAAGCATGGGAACCATCACCGTCATTGAAAAACTGGGCATGGACGTGCGGACTCGCAGCCGTCCGTGCTGATCCGGCTGATGGGCGATTTGCTGAATGGCCATCTCCAGGGTGGCCATTGCATCTTTGACCGTGTCATACAACTGCAGGCCGGCTGCCGTCAGCTCAATATAGGGACCTCGTCGAATGAACAGGGCCTGTTTGCTGACTTTTTCCAAGGTGGCGATATGTCGGCTGACTGCGCTTTGGGTGATCCCCAGGCTTTGGGCTGCACGGGTGAAATTGCCTTGTCGGCCCACGGCGACAAATACGCGCAGTGGAACCAGAGGAACCGTCTCAAGCATGATTAAAACTCATGATAGGGTCACGACTAATAGGGGGTGGAGGTAGGGTGTAACAGAACGGTCATCTACGATAAATACCATGATTTCCATGCGATTTTATTTAAATTTCAGGAAATAATCATGCAAAACCGTTTTCCTTATCTATCCGCTTTGCTCATGCTTTCTTGCCTGGCTTCGGGCGCCGCCAAGGCCGATGAGGTGGTGTTGTACTCCTCTAATAATATCGATGTGGTGAACACGGTGATTGAGCAGTTCCGTCAGGTTCATCCCGAGATAGCGGTGTCCGTGGTGCGGGCAGGTTCCGGTGCCTTGATGCAGCGTATCAAGGCAGAGGCCGATCAACCTTTGGGTGACTTGTTCTGGTCGGGTGGGTTTTCCACCTTGTCGCAGTATGCCGATTACCTGGCGCCCTACTCCTCGCCTGAGGCCTCGGCGGTAGGAGCCCAGTTTCAGGGGCCAGACCAACGCTGGCTGGGTACCAATACCCATGTCACGGTGTTGATGGTCAATGAGCGTCAGTTGGGCAAACTCCAGGCTCCTGCCAGTTGGGCGGATCTGGCTGATCCTGCCTGGAAGGGCAAGATCGTGATTCCTGATCCGGCACGCAGCAGCTCCTCCTATGTCGCCCTGTACGGTTTGCAGGAGTTGATGGGCCAGGACGTGTTTGAAAAAGTGGCTCGCAATGCCGTGGTGGTCGGCACGACAGCGGGCGCCTACGAAGGCGTTGCCAATGGCGAGTTCGCGGTTGCGGTAACGATGGAGTATGCCGCCTATCAATATGTGGCCGGTGGTCTGGATACGATTGACCTGGTCTACCCCAAAGAGGGTACTTTCCTGTCGCCGGAAGGGATGGCCTTGATTAAGGGGGGGCGTAATCCCGAGTCTGCCCGCAAGCTGTATGACTTCCTGGCCTCCCGCCCTGCACAGGAAGAGGTATTCAAAAGTGCGTTTCGCCGTCCTTTACGCAGCGACATTGCCGTCAATACGCTGACAAGCCTGCCTGCCATGGATCAGATCCGTGTGCATGCACTGGACGATGAGCGTATGGGTGCCGATCGTGAGGCTTTCCTGGCGCGTTGGCGTGATCTGGTTTCGCAGCGCTAGGCAGGACTCCTATGCAGATACATTTATCAGGCATTCAGCAAAGCTACGGCGCACAGACCTTGTTTCAGGGTTTGGATCTGAATATCCCCAGCGGCTCCTTGTTTACCCTGTTGGGGCCGTCGGGTTGTGGCAAGACGACCTTGCTACGCATGTTGGCCGGATTTGTGCGCCCTGATCATGGCAAGGTGCTGTTCGGCCAGAAAGAGATGACGCAGGTGCCTGTGCACAAACGCAATGTGGGCATGGTGTTTCAGGATTACGCCTTGTTTCCGGACCGCAGCGTGCTTGAGAACGTGAGCTACGGTTTGCTGGCGCGTGGTCAGTCTCGCACTCAAGCCCGTGGTCCCGCTTTGGACATGTTGGCGCGGGTAGGTTTGAAGGATAAAGCGGATGCCTTGCCGTCCGCGCTGTCCGGGGGGCAGCGACAGCGAGTGGCCATGGCACGCGCCTTGGTGATTAAGCCTGATCTGCTCTTGCTGGACGAGCCCTTGTCTGCCCTGGATGCAAAGCTGCGCACGGACTTGCGCGAAATGCTGCGGGACTTGCAGCAGGAAGCCGGCATTACCACCGTGTTTGTGACGCATGATCAGGAAGAAGCGCTAAGCGTGTCTGACTACATTGCCGTGATGGACCGGGGATGTGTCCGTCAGGTCGGCACGCCTGAGCAGATTTACCGCTGCCCTGACAACAGTTTTGTGGCCGATTTTGTGGGTGGGGCCAATCTGATCGAGCTTCAAGAGGAACTCGGTCAGGCTGCAGATGGCTGCCGCCGCTTTCGGACAGCGGGTTGCATAGTGCGTATCCAGTCTGCCGGACGTTTTTCTGAGCAGACGATGTTGGCTGTGCGGCCTGAAACCCTGAGTGTGGATGCCTTGCGTCCACTGGATGAGGGTGACATTGCCGCGCGGATTGAAAGCGTGGATTACCGAGGCCCCAGTACGGCGTATCAATTGCGCACGGAATTTGGTTTTCTGAAAGCGGTGGTTTGGAACACCGGCGCCGTGCAGAGTTGGGAGCGAGGGGATGCGGTGGTCTTGCGCGTTCCCGAGTCGGCTCTTTTGGTGGAGCGGACATGATGCTGGGTTCTTTGCGACGCGATCCAGCCTGGCTGATGCTGGCTCTGGGGGCCGTGGCCTTGCTGGGCTACTTTTTGCTGTGGCCGGTCTTGTCCATGCTGGCCAGTTCCCTGGTCAACCAGGACGGTCAGTTTGGTTTGCATGGTTACGTGCAGTTTTTTTCGGAACCGGCGTACCGGGAGAGCCTGTTCAACACCTTGTGGTTGGGCGGTGCGGTAACCCTGCTCAGTCTGGTGCTGGGCGCCGGTTTGGCCCTGGCAGCCGCGCGCTTTTCCTTCCCATTGGCCGCCTGTCTGGGTGTATTGCCCTTGCTGACCTTGGTCATTCCGGATGTGGTGGTGGCCGCGGCCTGGATTGTGGTGTTGGGTAAACAAGGCGTGCTCAATAGTCTGCTGGCTCCCTTTGGCCTGGAGTTGCCTTCCTTGTACTCCTGGTGGGGTCTGGTTTTTGTGATGACCTTGAACAACTACGTGTATGCCTATGTGGCTGTGCTGGTAGGTTTGAAGTCCATGGATCGCAACCTGGAAGAGGCGGGTCTCAGTCTGGGCAGCTCACCGGGGCGCACGTTGCGCACTGTGACCTTCCCTCTGATGGTGCCGGCTTTATGCGGTGCTGCGGTGCTGGTTTTCATGCACGTTATCGGGGATTTTGGCGTTCCAGCCATTCTGGGCGCCCGTACCCCCGTGTTGGCGGTCAAGACGTATAACGAGTTTGTCAGTGAAATGGGCGGTAACCCGCAAATGCAGACCACCATGGCGTCTTTGCTGGTGTTTCTGGGTTTGGTTTTGCTGTTGATCCAAAAGTGGGTCGTGGCCCGACGCACCTACCAGATGGAGTCCGGACGGGCCCCTGTGCGGGTGCCTTTGCGTGCGTGGCAGGCAACCGTGTGCGCCACCCTGGTGTCGATCCTGGTTGTCTTGTCGATACTGCCGGTGCTGGTGGTCATTGTGACCGCATTTACGCCCTCTATCGGGCCGGTGCTCAAGTATGGCGGCTTTACCTTAAGCCATATGCAGCAAGCCTTGGTGCAGGCACCCGGACCTTTGTACAACTCCTTGCTGCTGGGGGCAGCGGCAACCAGTGCGGGTGCCGTGTTTTCTATCGTGGCCGCCTATCTGATCGTCAAACGTCCGTCTGGACTGAGTGCAGGTCTGGACGCGCTGGTCATGCTGCCTTTGACGATTGCCGGCACGGTACTGGGCATTGCCCTGATCAACGTGTTTAACAGCGGCTGGCTGGTGCTGACGGGCAGTTGGGTCATTATGGCGCTGGCCTACTTTTTGCGCCGGGTGCCCACCAGTGTGCGGGCGGCCATGGGGCCTTTGCATAACGTGCGCAATTCCATCGAGGAGGCCTCCATCAGTTTGGGCGTGGCCCCGATGCCAACTTTTGCGAAGGTCGTTTTGCCGCTGGTCTGGCCGGCGGTGATTGCGGCCACGGTGCTGATGTGGATTACGACTTTGTCGGAATTATCCGCCACGGTGGTTCTGTATTTCGGCGGGATGAGCACCCTGCCTATCGAGGTTTTTCAATTGGTCGACAGTGGACGTTTGGCTCAGGCCAGTGCGTATAGCCTGGTGCTGTTGATGGCGATATTTTTGCCGCTGCTGCTGACCCGTTTCATTTTCAAAGTAAAAGTAGGATGGACACAATGAGCTCTGTGCAATGTCAGGAAGAGATCGCGCTGGCCCAGCGCGTATTGGGAGCCAAGGCATCGGCCACCAAAGAGATGACACGCCTGGCCAATCAAATGCGGCAACAGGGGCAGTCAGTTATTACCCTCAGCCAGGGCGAGCCGGATTTTGCGACCCCCGAGCATGTGCGTCAGGCGGCCAAAGAAGCGATTGATCGCAATGAGTCCCGCTATACCGAAGTAGCCGGCACCCTGGCTCTGCGTGAGGCTGTGGTGCGCAAATTCGAGCGCGACAATGGCCTGCACTTCAGCCCGGATCAGATCCAGGTGGGTTGCGGGGCCAAACAAGCCTTGTACAACGCCTTGCAGGCCACGGTACAGGACGGTGACGAGGTCATCATCCCTACCCCCGCCTGGGTGTCTTACCCTGAAATGGTGTTGTTGGCCGGTGGCCAACCGGTCATTGTGCGGTGCAGTGCACAGGCCGGCTTCAAGCTGCAAGCTGACCAATTGGAACGGGCCATCACCCCCCGTACCAAATGGCTGATGCTCAACTCCCCCTCCAACCCCAGTGGTGCGGTGTATTCGCGTCAGGAGCTGGAAGTACTGGAGCAAGTGCTGTTGCGTCACCCCCATGTCTGGGTGATGGCCGATGATGTGTACGAAAAAATCCGTTATAGCGACGAACCCTTTGCAACGCCGGCTGCTTTGTCGCCCCACATGGCAGCGCGCACCTTGACCATCAATGGTGTCTCCAAGGCCTATGCAATGACGGGTTGGCGAGTGGGTTTTGCAGCGGGTCCGCTGCACCTGATCAAAGCCATGAATCTGGTGCAGTCGCAAGCAACCTCACACACCAGTTCCATCAGCCAGGCGGCGGCGGTGGCCGCACTGGATGGCCCCATGGATTTTCTGCCTGAGTTTGTGGAAGCGTTCCGTCGCCGCCGCGACAAGGTGGTGGCCGCGCTCAATGCGATGCCGGGCATTGAATGTGATCTGCCTATGGGAGCGTTCTATGTGTTCCCTAGTTGCCAAGGCGTATTGGGTTTGCGGGACCCGTCAGGTCAGTTGATCAGTACGGATAAGGACTTGTGCATGTATTTCCTGCGTAGTGTTGGGGTGGCCGTTGTGCCTGGTTCGGCGTTTGAACTGCCTGGTCACTTCCGGGTGTCTTACGCCTCCAGTGACCAGGAGCTGGAAGAGGCCATGAGCCGCATTGCCCAAGCTATTGCTCGACTGAGCTGAACCCCTTACGGAGAAACAGTGTGAACAGTAAAAAAAATCAGGTGTTGAAAGCAGCCTTCTCCCAAGGGCGATTGATGACGGCAATGGCCGCTCATAACCCGTTGGCGGCTCGTCTGGCTCAGGATGCCGGTTTCGGGGCAATTTGGGGGAGCGGTTTTGAGTTGTCTGCCAGTTATGCCGTGCCCGATGCCAACATTCTGTCGATGGGAACGCACTTGGAGATGATGCGGGCGATTGCCTCGACCGTGGACATCCCTTTGATTGCCGACATTGATACTGGTTTTGGTAATGCAGTGAATGTCAGCTATGTCATACCGCAGTACGAGGCGGCGGGCGCCAGTGCCATTGTGATGGAGGATAAAACCTTTCCGAAAGACACCAGTTTGCGAGCGGATGGGCGTCAGGAGTTGGTGCGAATTGAAGAGTTCCAGGGCAAGATTGAAGCGGCTTGTGCCGCACGCCGTGATCCGGATTTTCTGATTATTGCGCGGGTAGAAGCCCTGATTGCCGGCCTGGGGCAAGAAGAGGCCTTGAAGCGTGGCCTGGCGTATGAGCAGGCGGGTGCAGATGCCATTCTGATTCACTCCAAACAGGCCACGCCAGATCAGATTCTGTCTTTTGTAGAAGCTTGGACAGGCAAGGTGCCGTTGGTGTTGGTGCCTACGGCCTACCCTCAACTGACCGAGGCCGACATTGCCCAATTGGGCAAAGTGGGCGTGGTGATTTACGGCAATCATGCGATTCGTGCGGCCGTAGGGGCCATGCAAGCGGTGTTTGCCCAGATTCGCCAGGATGGCGGCATTCAGAATGTGGATGCCAGTCTGCCCTCCGTCAAAACCATTATTGGTTTGCAAGGTGATGCCCATATGCGTCAGATCGAGGCCCGATTCCTGCGCTAGAAGGGGCAGCATTGGGCTTCGTATAATGGCTGATGGCCCGATGGCGGGCCCTTAGCCGGATAAATGCGATGCCCCAATCTGCACAAGGCCCTATCCCGGTCACGCTGTTGACCGGCTTTCTGGGCAGTGGGAAAACGACCCTGATCAATCGCGCTTTGCAAGAAGCGCAGATGGCCGACACGCTGGTCATCATCAATGAGTTTGGGCAGACGGCGCTGGACCATCTGCTGGTGGCGCACAGCCAGGAAAATCTGGTGCAGGAGATGGGCAATGGCTGCGTGTGTTGCACCATACGGCGCGATCTGGTGCAGACCTTGCGTGATATTACCTGGCGGTTTTCCAGGGCGGGTCAGCGACAGTTTAGTCGGGTGTTCATTGAAACAACGGGGCTGGCTGATCCCGCCCCTATTATTCATACCTTGCTGGGCGAGCCTCAATTGGCGGGCAAATATCGTCTGGATGCGGTGGTCACGGTCGTTGACCTGGAGCATGCCAGCGAGACCTTGCGTCGCGAGGAGCTGGCCCGGCGGCAAGTCGCCTTAGCCGATCTATTGGTATTGAGCAAACGCGACTGCGTCGATGCCGATCGTGAGCAGGAGGTCAGCCAGCAATTGGCTGGATTGAATCAGGCCGCTCAGCGTCTGGTTTTGGATGTTGGGCAATCTATGGCGCCCTATTTGCTGGCACTGGGCGACCAGCAAGGCCAGTGGGCTGCGTGGGAGGCGTCCAGCCATGATTGTCTCCATGAGCATTATCACGACCATGGCGCCGGTGGTGCGCTGTCCGGGCAAGCGCGGCATGGGCATGCTGTCAGTGCGATCAGCGTAGCCGTGCCGGAGGCACTGAATGCGCAGCATCTGTCGGATTGGCTTGATGAGCTGTGTCGTTGGGCGGGTCCGCGCTTGTTGCGTTTGAAAGCGGTCTTGGCCGTGCAGGGCCGGGAGACGGCGCAGGTAGTGCATGCCGTGCAGCATCGGGTCTACCCGTTCGGATCCTTGTCGCAGTGGCCTTGGCCGCAACGGCAAGGGCGTCTTGTACTCATTACGCAGGATCTGGAACCAGCTCAAGTTTGGCAGCGGCTGTGTCAGTTGGATGCGTCGGTTCGTGCGGTGTGAGGTGCATTTTCCCCGTTCTTTGGCCGTTGATGGAAAACAGCCCATGAGATTGGTGAGTTTGATGGTCGTCAGTGTTTCCAAGAATATGGCTGGGTGCCGTAATTTCTATTTATAAAAATAAGATTAAGATGCATTTAGTCGATACACATGTCTTGTAACGGCCCAGCACCTTGAAAGGAGTGATCATGAAGGCAATGGTTTATTACGGTGAAAATGACATCCGCTTTGAAGAACGGGAGAAACCGGACCTTCAAGCACCTACCGATGCCATTATTCGCATGGTTAAAACCACAATTTGTGGTACGGATCTGGGTATTTGGAAGGGAAAAAATCCAGAAATCCGTCGTGTGGCCGAAGAAAAAACCGGCAGTTTCAATGGCCGTATTCTCGGGCACGAAGGGGTGGGCATTATTGAGCAGGTTGGCTCAGCGGTAAAAAACGTCAAAGTGGGCGATAAGGTCATTGTGTCGTGCGTGAGCCGTTGTGGTACCTGCGAGAACTGCCAAAAACAACTGTATGCGCACTGCCGCAATGACGGCGGCTGGATTTTGGGCTACATGATTGACGGTACACAGGCTGAATACGTGCGTACCCCCTTTGCCGATACGTCCCTGTACCCTTTGCCTGCCGAACTGAATGAAGATGTGGCCGTGTTGCTATCCGATGCTTTGCCCACTGCACATGAAATTGGCGTGCAGTATGGCAATGTGCAGCCGGGTGACACCATTGCCATTGTGGGAGCCGGCCCAGTGGGTATGGGGTGCTTGTTGACCGCCCAGTTGTATTCGCCCAGCCAGATCATCGTGGTAGACATGGACGAGAACCGACTGGCTATGGCCAAAGAGCTCGGTGCCACGCACATCATTAATTCGGCCAAGGAAGACCCCGTGGCTCGTATTATGGCCATTACCGATGAGCGCGGCGTAGATTGCGCGATGGAAGCGGTGGGCGTTGAAGCGACCTGGAATGTGTGCCAGCAAGTGGTCAAGGAAGGTGGTCATTTGGCCAATGTGGGTGTGCATGGCAAATCGGTGAATTTTTCGCTAGAAAAATTGTGGATCAAAAATTTGACCATTACCACCGGTCTGGTCAATGCCAACACGACAGGCATGCTGCTCAAAACATGCTGCTCGGGCAAGTTGCCCATCGAGAAACTGGCAACCCACCACTTCACGTTTGATCAGCTTGAAAAAGCCTATGATGTGTTCAAACATGCCGCTGACGAAAAAGCAATGAAGGTGATTGTCGATTTCGCCTGACGATTTTATGCCGACCCTGCCACGTAAAGCGCCTGTTTATTGCAGGCGCTTTTTTGTGGTTATGCAGATGGGGTAGGTTTTAAAAAAAGGACGCCTAAGCGTCCTTTTCAAAAGCCGTTGGGCTAACAGACTTTATTGGGGCTCTACGCCCACTTTCTTGAACAAGGCGGCCCACTGGGGAACTTGTTGTTCCACTTTGGCTTGCAAGGCGGCCGGGTTGGCTTCTTTGTCCATGACCGTCGCTCCCAGGGTGGACATGCGGCTTCGGAAGTCCTTGTCGGCCATGCCGGTCTGCAAGGCTTTCACCAAGGTATCCACGACAGGCTGGGGGGTGTCCTTCGGTGCCCACATACCGTGCCAGATACCAACTTCAAAGTCCTTGAAACCGGACTCCTGCATGGTGGGGACGTCCGGTAAGGTTGGGACGCGTTGCGGGCTGGTCACGGCATAGACCTTCACTTTGCCGGATTTGATTTGTTGGGTGGTATTGGTGGTTTGGTCACACATGACGTCCACCTGCTTGCCCATCAAATCCGCAATGGCCGGGGCGGTGCCTTTATAGGGGACCGTCAGCAGCTCGATACCCAGCGCTTCGGTGAGCATGGTGCCGCACAGGTGGCTGGCTGCGCCAATCCCGGCGTTGGCCAGGGACACCTTGTCCTGGTTGTCCTTCAAGTACTGCACCAGTTCCTGAATGTTGTTGGGCGGGAAGTCCTCGCGGGCAATGATGGTCATGGGAACGTCGACCACCAGACCGATGGGGGACATACCATTGATGGCGTCGTAGCCGGGTTTTTTGTACAGCGAAGGAGCCGTGGAAAAGCCGATGTGCATCAGCAGTATGTTGTAGCCGTCCGGTTTGGCACGGGCGACCTGGGAGGTGCCAATGGAGCCTCCGGCACCGCCCTTGTTTTCGACCACGATGGTTTCACCCAAGGCTGGGCGCATGGCTTCGGCCAGAGCGCGTGCCACGTTGTCCGTGGGGCCGCCCGCCGCAAAAGGGACCACCATATTGATGGGGTGGTCCGGATAACCCGCTGCCTGCGCGGTGACCGAGCAGGCCAAGGCCGCGCCCAGACTGACAAACAGCTTGTTTAATGCAACAGCCATAATGCCTCCTTGATAAGGATTGCTTATTCTTTTGGGAGATACCTGGATCCGGTCGCTTGGTGTTGCGAAGCGTTGCAGGAGTGGCTTTATTCTACTGAGTGCAAACGCGTTTCTTGTTCAGGTCTAACCCTAGTAAGGGGCGTAAATCGGCTAGGGGAATATACGGGGACAAGCCACGACCTAAGGCGGTGGCTTGTCCAGGGACGGGGTCACGCAGAGGTCGGTTTATGCAGGACCGGCGTTAGGTAGGCGATGACGGCAACCGTCAGGGCGGCAGTGGCGACCAAGCTGCAAAAGATCATCAGACCCTGATCCAGGCCTAAGTGGTCGGCCAGCCAGCCCAGGCCCAAAATAGGCAAAATGGCACCCAGGTAACCCGTGATCAGGTAGGTGGAGGTCAGGCCGGCACGCTGGTGCGGGGGGGAGACACGTTGCACGATGGACATGCCGCCGTACATGCACAGGCCGTGGCCAAAGGCGGTCAGCAGTACGCACACAATGAACAGTAGCGAGGAGCTGGCCCACAGATTGATCAGCAAGGCGATACAGGCCAGGGTGAAGGACAGCAGCCCCACAATGACGCTGCGCTTGGCCGGCCAGCGGCGGATCAGTAACTGGAAACCCGAGGACAGAAACAGAATAATCCCGATGGAAAAGCCGCTGGTGGCCGGGCCGTGCCAAGGCACCATTTGCGCCATGAAGCTCGGTGCCAGAGAGGCAAACAGACTGAACATGGCAAAGGCGCAGCAGGCAGACAAGCAGCCAATCAGATAGGGGCGTCGTAAATGGGTGGCGGGCAGCGTCAGGCGCGGCATCCAGGTGCGCCAACTGTTCTTTTGCGGAACAGGCTGTTTGCTGGCAATGGGCTTGATCTGAAACAGGGCATAGATGGCCAGTACGCCCAGGATCATGGAGGGGATATAGCTGGAGAACAGTGGGTTCGGTATCCATTGTGCGATCAGGCCACCTACCACTGGGCCCAGGCCAAACCCAAAGGCCAGCATCAGCGAGGTAGTGGCCGCAGCGCGTTGCACATCCCCGCCCCGGTTAAATTGCCCCAGACCGATGGAGGCCGAGGTCACAATCATGCTCGATGCCATTCCGATCATGATGCGGCTGAATAGAAAGCTGCCCACATCCCAGGCAAAGGCAGACAGGGTTACGCCGCTGGTGACCAGAATCAAGCCGGTACGCAGCACGGGCATAAAGCCTTTCATGTCGCTTAAGCGGCCCAGAAACAGCAGGCCCGTCAAGCCGGAGGCCATATACGCCACGTAGAGTTGGGTGATGTGGCTGGCGTTCAGATCCCAGCGATCCTGGTACAGCGGATACAGGGGGCTGGCCAAGGCCGTACCCATTACCCCGATACACATGGCGATACTGATCCACACGTAAGGGTCCCACTTGCTTTTCTTGCAGGGGGGCCGTGGCGTTGCGGGTTTGTCAGCGTCCGCTGCTTGGCTCGGGTGGTTCAGGTGATGTTCGACTCGTGCCTGTTGCAGGGTCTGGGCGGGGGCACTGGCGTGAAAGTCCTTGCAGCTTTGGGCGTCTTGCCAGCTTTCGTGCAGCACCCAGTGTCCGGGGGGCTGGTCCTTGCGCAATACATCGAAGCGTAAACAGGCGGTGTTGGCTCGGGCTTGTTCAGCCAGCGAGCCTGTATAGGTATCCTGCGCTTGCAGATCCAAATCGGTGAAATGGTAGTGTGTAGTACGAAAGTACGTATCGCCCATGCGACGCAATCCTTGACAGCGAAATCATTCGGGACCATCAAGGATACTCTTTCGTGTCTGTACTTACATGGCAAATAGCTGACACTAGGTTGGCTGGCGCAAATCCAGATGTACCTCAGCCACATGCAAGACCTCGGCCTCGTGGTCCGGGTCGCGCCAGGTGTCCTCACAGGCCATTTGATGCCAGTGTTGCATGGCAGGCAGTGCCAATAAGCGACTCATGTAGCTTTGGCACGTCTTGTCCAGCGTCAGACCATAGGTTTGCAAGCGAAATACCACGGGGGCGTAAAAGGCATCGACCGCGCTGAATCGCTCGCCGGCCAGGAAGGGGCCACAAAAACGGCTCAAACCTTCTTGCCAGAGGGTTTGCAGGCGATCCAGTTCACCTTGCAGGCGCATATCGTGCTGATGGTGATGGGCCCGCAAGGCAACGGCAAAGGGACACAGATTACGTAGCGAGGAAAAATTGGCGTGCATCTCTGCACTGGCGCTGCGAGCCCAGGCGCGTGCAATGGGGTCAATCGGCCAGACGCCGGGGTGCTGTTCGGCCAGATATTCAGCAATGGCCAGGCTGTCCCAAATAATTTGCCCATTGGTATGCAACACAGGGACCTGGCCTGTCGGGGCCATTTCGTGAAAGGCCACAGTGCTAAAGGGATGGCCAAAGTTGAACCAGCGCACGTTAAAATCCATGCCCAAGTGGCTCATTAATAACCAGGGTCGCAAAGACCAGGACGAGTAGTGGGGATTGCCCAGGACAAGGGTATAGTTTCTGGAAGCTTGCATGGTGGCACGGGTTTACGAAGGGGATGGTGGTTGCACTGTAGTTGGCTTTGATCTGTTTGGGTAGTACTGGCGCCGTCTTGCCGTTTTGGGACGTGGTTTTTTTACTGACTTGTGGAGTCGTCCATGGCGTATGACCTGGAAAAACGATTGGTCATTGGCCTGGCCTCCAGTGCCTTGTTTGATCTGAGCCAGTCTCATCAGGTCTTTCTGGAGCAAGGGGAGGCGGCCTATCGCGATTACCAGTTGGCACGCGAGCACGAACCGTTAAAGCCGGGTGTGGCCTTTTCCTTTATCCGGCGTTTGCTGGCCTTGAATGATTTGTCGCCCGACGATCCCTTGGTGGAGGTCGTGTTGCTGTCGCGTAACGATCCCAATACCGGTTTGCGGGTTATGAATTCCATCCGCCATCATGATCTGGACATTACGCGGGCGGTGTTTTTGCAAGGGGGCGACCCCAGCCCTTATATTCAGCCGCTGTCCATTAGCCTGTTTCTGTCAGCCAACAAGGAGGATGTACACCGGGCGGTGCAGCAAGGTTATCCTGCAGGCCAAGTGTTGAATTCATCCTACGAGGATGCCTACGATGACCAGCCTATCCGGGTGGCCTTTGACTTTGACGGGGTGATCGCGGACGACGAGTCCGAGCGCGTGTATCAGCAAGAAGGCGGCCTGCCGGCCTTTTTCGAGCACGAAGTGCGTTTGGTGCAAAAGCCCCATAATCCGGGCCTGTTGCAGGCGTTTTTGCTGAAATTGGCACATATTCAGGAAGTGGAGCAGCAGCGTCAGGAGCAGGATGCCAGCTATGTGCCGCGTTTGCGGATTGCTATTGTGACAGCGCGCAATGCCCCGGCCCATGAACGCGTCATCAATACCATTCGTAGCTGGGGCATTGAGGTGAACGAGGCTTTCTTTCTGGGCGGCATTGAAAAGCGGCGGGTGCTGGAAGTCTTGCAGCCGCATATCTTCTTTGATGATCAGACCACGCACTTGATTCCGACCGCGCAGACCTTGCCCTCCGTGCATATTCCGTTTGGGGTGGTGAACCATCCGCCGGTGAAAGTGGCGGAGCCGGAGAAAAAGAAGGGTCGGAAACAGGAGCAGCGGAAATCAAAGCCGTAGATAAGGTGCTGTGATTGGCTAGTGCGGCTGCAGCGGGCTTAGTGCCAAGTGCGTTTGGTTTTAAAACCGCCCAAGACAAAGCCGCGAGCTGATGCGGGATCAGGCGCGGCTTGGTTCTTGTCGGCTCCCAGTTCTCAGACTTGGGCCAGAGCGCGGCTAACAGCGCGTGCAGCGGGTTGAATCAGGCTGGCCAGGGCGTCGGGATTGATGGCCTCAAAGCGCTCCAGGCTTCCCAGTAAGGTCAGGCTGCCGAAGATTCGTTTGGCATCGTCAAACACAGGCGCGGAAATCCCGGCGATACCCGGATTGATCTGCTCCTTGGTAATGCAATAGCCCGCGCGGCGTAGCTCCTGCATATGGGCCGAAAAAACCGGCCATTCCTTGCCCAGGCCTTGCACATAGTCAATATGTTGATTTTTCTCGTACAGACGACGCAGGTGGCGGGTGGGCAGATAAGCGGTAACGATACGCGCCGTGGAACTGCGGAACATGTCCATGGTTCGGCCACGGCCAAACAGCAGCTCGAAACGCCCCGGCCCGGTTTCCTGATGGGTGGTCAAGATGCGTTCGCCGTATTGCTGGCCGATCAGTACGTCCAGCCCGGTTTGCTCGACCAGCGAGCGCAACAGGGGGCGACAGCGGCTGACCAGCGGATCAAATTCGCGGATCAGCAAATCCATTTCTATAAACCGTGGCCCAGGGGCGTAGCCTTCTGGGCTGCGAATCAACAGGCCGCTATTGCACAGCTCTTTCAGATAGCGATAGGTGGTGGCGGGAGGGTAGCCCAGGCGGGTGCAGATGGTCTCCACATCCAGCACCGGCGTATGTGCACCGTACAAGTCCAGAATTTGCAGCATGCGTCGCAGACTATTCATGTGCCCTCGTAAAAACGGAGTGGTTGATTCCCTATTCTAACCACGCTCAGGCCTGTCAGTGGGGAGCAACAGCGAGCCTTACTCCGCTCTACTGGTTTATACCTAAACAATCAGATTATTCGGAAATTTTTCTCAGACTGCGGTAATAATCGGGAATATAAGCGGGTCTGTTCTGTATTTGCTTACACATGGCCTACTCTTTTTGTGACGCTGGGCACCTTGTGGACCCGGCCCCGGTTTGACGAGGTGGACATGGATCAGGCACAGCACAGCCAAGTGTCGTTGGAAATTAAAAATGTACTGTTCATCATGTGTGATCAGTTACGCGCCGATCATCTGTCCTGTTATCGCCCTGGTGGTGCGCTAAAGACGCCGAATCTGGATCGTTTGGCGGCGATGGGACTGCGGTTTGATCGCGCCTATGTGAACTCGGCTGTCTGCGGACCGTCACGCGCCTCGTACTACACCGGCCGCTACCCCTTGTCGCATCGGGTCACCTGGAACCGCGTCCCTCACCCCATCGACGAGCTGTATCTGGGCGATTATCTGGCCCAGTCGGGAAGGGACTGCCATCTGTTGGGCAAGACGCACCATGTACCGGACCCAGCTGGCGCCAATGCTCGACGTTTTCAGGTTCAGCCCGAGGCTGCCGAGCGTTTCTGGCAAGGTGGTTTTACCGCGATTGAGCGTTATGACGGCCACTTTGAAATGGGCCCGGATAGCGAGTATCGCCAGTATTTGCAGGCCCAGGGTTACGACAGCGAGCGTCCCTGGGAAGACTATGTGATTGGCAGCCAGGATGCCCAGGGCCAGTTCGCCTCTGGTTGGTACATGCGCAATGCCAGCCTGCCCGCACGGGTACAGGCACAGGACTCTGAAACCGCGTACTTCACCCAGCGGGCCATGGATTTCATCACGGCCAAAGGCGAAGAACCCTGGACCTTGCACCTGTCTTTCATTAAACCGCACTGGCCTTATAAAGCTCCGGCACCCTACCACGACTGTTTCGGCCCGGAAGACGCCTGTACCCCCTTGCGTGCGGAACACGAGCGCCAGAATGCGCATCCGGTGCATGCGGCCTATCAGCAGCATGAAGAGTCCCAGTCTTTTGCCCAGGACGAGGTCTGGCGCACCATCAAGCCCGTGTATATGGGCCTGGTCCAGCAGATTGATGATGAAGTCGGCCGTTTGCTGGACATGCTCGAGCAGCAAGATCGCCTGAAAGATACCCTGATCATTTTTAGCTCCGATCATGGCGATTTACTGGGCGACCATTGGCTGGGCGAGAAAGAGTACTTCTTTGAAAACGCCATTCGCGTGCCGCTGATCGTGGTGGACCCACGGACCTTGGCCAATGCCACACGCGGCCAAAGCAGCGATGCCTTTGTGGAGTGTGTGGATGTCACCCCCACGATTCTGGATGCCTTGCATCTGCCCGCCCAGGAACACCGGGTGGAAGGCCGTTCCCTGATTCCGCTTTTGCACGGTCAGTCCGAGTGGGCACGTGAATACACCGTGGCCAGCCTGGATTATGCCTATCGGGAAGCCCGCCAGATTCTGGGTCGTGGCGTGGACGAATGCCGTGGCCTGATGTTGCGTGATGGCGAGTATAAATACATGCATTGGCAGGGTTACCGGCCACAATTGTTCGATTTGAGGCAAGACCCTGACGAGCTGCACGATCTGGGCGCAGACCCGGCGTATGCAGCGGTTTGTCGGCGTATGAAAGAAGGCCTGCTGGACTGGCACGACACCCTGAAAGGACGTGCCAGCGAGAGCTGGGCTGCGGTAGAGGATCGTACCAATGCGCACGAGCGCATGATGAATATCTTGATTGGACGATGGTAAATGCGCTGCGGGGGCTACCAGTGGGTGGCGGACCGCAATCAATAACGATAAGGAGTGGACAATGAAGCAGCTTAAAAATACGACGCTGGCCCTGTTGGTGGCAGGTGTGGGGGCCTTGGCCCCGATGATGGCTCAGGCTGCCTGGCCGACGACGGATCAGGTTCGTATTGTGGTCCCTTACCCACCCGGCACTGAGCCTGACATTCTGGCCCGCGATCTGGGTGTGCATTTGAACAAGGCCACCGGCAAGGTGTTTGTGATTGAAAACCGCCCGGGTGCCAATGCCATTATCGGTACTGATAATGTTGCCAAAGCCAAGGGGGACGGTTCTGCTTTGCTGATGGTGGACAGTCTGGCGGTCTCCACCAATCCCCTGCTCTACAGTAACCTGCCCTACAAATGGGAAAAGGACTTAAAGCCGGTCACCACCGTAGCCGGAGTGAATCTGTACCTGCTGGTGCGTAATGACTTCCCGGCCAAGGATTACAAGGAGTTCATCGCTCAGGCCAAGAAAGCCAATGGTGATACCAATGTGGGTACAGGTGGTCGCGGACACGTTACGCACCTGGGTATGGGCTTGCTGGCCCGTGAAGAAGGCGTGAACTTCACCTACATTCCCTATAAGGGTATGGCCCCGGCCACAAATGCCATTTTGGGCGGTGAGACCGATGCCATGCTGGTTGGCGGTATTCTGGCTTCGCAACACGTAGATGGTGGCAAGGTGCGCGTGCTGGCGGTAGGGGCAGACAAGCGTACGGAGTTGCTGCCCAACGTGCCGACGGTGCAGGAAGCAGGTGGTCATGCCAACAGCATCCCCACGACTACCTTTGCGCTGTTCGCTCCTGGTACCACACCGGATGACACCGTAAAGGAGATTCAGGAACAGGTCGATGCGGCTCTGAAAACGCCCGAGATGCTGGCCGCTTTCAAGAGCCGTGGACTGGCCCAGTTCTACACCACCCCGGCCCAGACTCTGGAGCGCGTGCAAAATGACTCTAAGGTCTATGCCGAGTTGATTCCTACACTGGGTATTCAGCCTGAATAGGCGGGTTGTTTGATCGCACCCTGTGCCGGCCTGTTGGTCGGACAGGGTGTGATGAGACTGAATGGCTTGAGCGGACAAAAAAACACCACCCACGCACTGTTTCAGTGGTGCGCGGGTGGTGTTTCATGACGTTGGCGACCGTTAAAGACCGGACTCGAACCGTCAGAGCAGCCCCTTGCAGGGTTTGAACCAATAGTGTGACGGGTGTCGCTGCGTTTTACTGATCGTTGTAGTCGTGCTGCTCGGAGATCAGGCGCCGCAAGGTGGTCTTGAGGGCACCGACATCCAGTGGCTGCAGGCGCTGCACCACTTCCTGCTCGTGCAGGCGGGCCTTGGCAATCAGACCGGAGATCAGGGTTTGGCCTTCTTCGGTAATACGGACCAGCGTGATACGTCGGTCCACATCGTGGGCCACGCGGCGCAGCAAACCCTGTTTTTCCAGTCTGTCCAGCAAGCGGGTGACGGTCGGTTGTTTGGTCGTTGCAATACGAGCCAGGTGGCCGATACTGACTTCGCCCGCGCCCGACAGGGTGGACAGGACACGCCACTCGGAAATGGACAAACCGTTGCTTAGCACCACTTCGTGGAACTCGGCAGAGATCAGTTGGCTGGCCTGGGCCAATAAGGCGGGCAGGTAGTTTTCGACAAAGACGGTGTCGTGTTCGGTGGGGCTCATGTGCTTATTGTCATTACGGGCTAGTGGGTGCCACATGGTGGCAACAGGGCTCACTATAACCAAGCTGTCCGTTTGCGTGTCGCAAATAGTTTGCTGACTTTACTAGGGAAAACCATGAGGATGGATATGTTGAGATATAAACATATTCATATGAAAATAAATACCATGTTCACAATGAGCGGTAAGTAAGGAAAGAAAAATGGCTGAGCGATCGTTTGTCGAAGAAGTCAAAAAGCTGCGCCTGGGTGATGGAGACGTATTCAGTGGCGAAGGCATCCTGGCGGTGACCAAGGCCCTGCTGGAATCAGGCGTGTCCTACGTGGCCGGTTACCAGGGTGCACCTATCTCGCACTTGATGGACGTCTTGGCCGATGCCCAGGACATTTTGCAAGAGAACGGAATCCGTTTTGAAAACAGCGCCAGCGAGGCGACGGCGGCGGCAACACTGGCCGCGTCGGTCAACTACCCGCTGCGTGGCGCCATTACTTTCAAAGCAACGGTAGGCACCAACGTGGCCTCGGACGCGCTGGCCAACCTGGCCTCGGGTGGGGTCAAGGGCGGTGCGCTGATCATTGTGGGCGAAGACTACGGTGAAGGCTCGTCCATCATGCAGGAGCGTAGCCACGCTTTTGCCATGAAATCCCAGATGTGGATGCTCGATCCCCGCCCCAACCTGCCCTGTATTGTGCAAGCGGTTAAAGACGGCTTTGATCTGTCCGAAGCGTCCAATACCCCGGTGATGTTGCAGCTGCGGATTCGCGCCTGCCACGTGCATGGCCAGTTTGTGGCCTCGGACAACCGCCGCGCCAAGTTCACTATTAAAGAAGCCATGGAGCAACCCACACGCGATATCAATCGCATTGTGTTGCCGCCTGCCAGCTTCATGCACGAAAAAGAAAAGATCGAACAGCGCTGGCCTAATGCCGTCAAGTTCATCGAAGAGCGTCAGCTGAACGAGTTCTTTGCAGATGGCACCGATGATGTGGGCTTGATCGTTCAGGGCGGTGGCTACAACACCGTGATCCGTGCGCTTGAGCATCTGGATCTGGCCGATGTGTTTGGCGAATCCAAAGTGCCCATGTACGTCATGAACGTGGCCTACCCCTTGATTGAATCTGAAGTCGTTCGCTTTTGTGAAGGCAAGCGTGCGGTGCTGGTGCTGGAAGAAGGTCAGCCCAACTTTGTGGAACAGAACATCTCCGACATCGTGCGTCGTCACAATGTGGATGTGACGCTGCACGGCAAGGATCTGCTGCCATTGGCCGGTGAGTACAACACTGCCACCATGTTGAAGGGCCTGCGTGCCTTCATGGAAAAATACGGCCGCGTCGAGCCTCTGGCCCCTCGCAAGCCACGCGTGATTCCGATGAAAGTCGAGACCGTGGAGCGTCCTAAAGCTGAACAAGCCAGTCTGGTGGAAGTCGAAGCGGCTGAGATCAAACCCTTGGGCAGCCTGGACGAGAACGTCCACGCCCGACCCCCCGGGTTTTGTACCGGCTGTCCCGAGCGTCCTATCTTTACTGCCTTGAAGCTGGTGGAGCGCGAATTGGGCGAACACCACGTGTCGGCCGACATTGGTTGCCACCTGTTCTCCATTTTGCCGCCCTTCAACCTGGGTAACACCACCATGGGTTACGGCCTGGGTGGCGCCGGTTCGGCCGCCTTGAACGTGGATTCGGACAAGCGCGCGATCTCGGTCATGGGTGACGGTGGTTTCTGGCATAACGGTTTGACCAGTGGTATTGCTAACGCCGTGTTCAACCGCAGTGACAACCTGACCATTGTGATCGACAACAGCTACACCGCAGCCACGGGTGGTCAGGATATTCTGTCCTCCAAGGCCAAGAACGAAACCCGCAGTACCGGTCACCTGATCGAGAAAGCGGCGCGGGGTGTGGGTGTGGAATGGCTGCGCATGATTCGTCGCACCTACGACCTGAAGACCATGACGGCCACCTTGCGTGAAGCCCTGACGACCAAGGAAAAAGGTCCCAAGGTGCTGGTGGCGCAAAGCGAATGTATGTTGAACCGTCAGCGGCGTGAGAAAGGCCAGGTGCGTAAAGCCGTGGCTGCTGGCGAACGTGTGGTGCGCGAGCGCTTTGGTGTGGACCCGGATACATGTACCGGCGATCACTCCTGCATTCGTTTGTCCGGTTGCCCTTCGCTGTCGATTCGCCCCAATCCGGACGCCCTGCGTCAGGACCCCGTAGCGAATGTGATGAACAGTTGTGTGGGTTGCGGTCTGTGTGGTGAGGTTTCCCACGCCGCGATTCTGTGCCCGTCTTTCTACCGTGCACAAGTGGTCAGCAACCCGACAGGCTGGGACAAGTTCCGCGAAAAAACCCGCCGTGGCTTTATCGGTTGGTTGCAGCGTCGTGACGCTGCTCGTCGTGATCGTCTGGCCTTCTAAGTACACCCGTAGAGATTCTTATCATGCAGATCAAACCAATCAAGATTGCTATTTTGGCCATGGGGGGCGAAGGTGGCGGCGTGTTGGCCGACTGGATCGTCAATCTGGGCGAACAAAACGGCTACTTTGCACAGACCACCTCGGTGCCTGGCGTGGCTCAGCGTACCGGCGCCACGATTTACTACGTGGAACTGTTCCCGCATTCGGCGGCTGTGGATGGCAAAAAGCCGGTGCTGGCCCTGATGCCTATGCCCGGTGATGTGGATGTGGTGCTGGCCTCCGAGCTGATGGAAGCCGGTCGCGCTGTACAACGTGGGCTGGTCACCGAGGACCGCACCACGCTGATTGCCTCTACGCACCGTGTCTATTCCATTGCCGAAAAATCGGCCATGGGCGATGGCCGTGTGGACGACAATGCTCTGATTGCGCACGCAAGCCAGGCGGCCAAGCGTTTTGTGTACTTCAATATGGAAAAAGCGGCCGAGGACTCGGGCAGCGTGATTTCCGCCGTGCTGTTTGGCGCCTTGGCCAGCACCGGCGTGCTGCCCTTTAGCCGCTCGCAGTTCGAGCAGACCATCGAACGCGGTGGCGTGGGCGTCAAGCCCAGCCTGAAGGCGTTTGGTGCCGCTTACGCCCGTGTCGCTGAAGGCGATGCAGGCAAATCCGATTCGGAAACCAAGCTGGTTGATATGGCTACGTTGGCCCCTCGCGATCCTGCCGTGGCCAAGCTGATTGACCGTGTCCGTGCCGAAGTGCCCGAGCAGGCCCAGCCTATCGTGGTGGAAGGGGTGCGTCGGGTTCTGGACTTCCAGGACGTGGCCTACGCCAATCTGTACCTGGACCGCCTGAAAAAGATCAGCCAGTTTGCCCGTCCTGACGATGTGGCCCTGATCCGTGAAACAGGCCGTTATCTGGCGTTGTGGATGTCCTATGAGGACGCCATTCGCGTGGCCGAACTGAAAACCCGCTCCAGCCGTTTTGATCGTGTACATAAAGAAGTGCGTGCAACTGACGGCCAGATCGTGGCGATCAATGAATACATGCATCCCCGTGTGGAAGAAATCAGCGAAATCCTGCCTTTTGCCAGTGTGGGCCGTTGGTTGATGCGTCCTACCTGGGGCAACAAGCTGGTGAAGTCGCAGACCAAATCCGGTCGTGTTATTCAAACCAGTTCGGTGCGCGGTTTCATTCCTTTGTACGTACTGTCGGGCTTTAAGCGTTGGCGTCGTCGTACGCTGCGTTACCAGGCCGAGCAGCAGCGTATTGAAGGCTGGCTAAAGCAGATCGAACAGGCTGCCGATGCCCACCCGGCTTTGGCGCTGGAAATTGCTCAGTGCCAGCGTCTGGTCAAAGGTTATGGCGATACGCATGCCCGTGGTTTGCGTAATTACCAGACCGTGATGTCGGCGCTGGAGCGTAACCCCAGCACCCTGTCACCTGCCATCTTGGGTGCCTTGCGTGATGCGGCATTGGCCGACGAGCACGGCACCAAGCTGGAGGCGGCACTGCGCCAGTACGCTCTGGTGTAAAGGGTCACACCGGGCCGCTTTCGGGCGGCCTCGGTGAAAACCCTTGAGGACACGGATTTAACCCCCCAAATACTTTATTTCTAAAATATTCATAGTAGAATATAAATTCGGATTGGCACTGCGACCAAGGCCCTGAAAGCCATAGATCCTGTGTCTACTTGGCCACTTGTTCAAGCAAGAATATCCCGCCTGTTGGTCAAACTGAATTAGCCAAAGCTTGGGGGAAAAACAATATGAATCAAAGCGAAGCAGCACTCGAATTTTTGGTAGAGCCGGCCGATGCCGGTTTTGAAGGGCGCGTCGGTCCCAAGGACCCGGCCAGCCTGAAACTGTGGTTGCGCATGCTGACCTGCACCAAGCAGATCGAGGACGAAATCCGTCGCCGCCTGCGCCAGAATTTTGATATTTCGCTGGCCCGTTTTGACTATATGGCCCAGTTGTACCGCTACCCGCAGGGCCTGAAGATGGGTGAGTTGTCGCGCTATCTGATGGTGACCGGCGGCAATATTACCGGACTGACTGACGAGCTGGCCCGCGAGGGCATGGTGTCTCGTCAGAGTAGCCCGACAGATCGACGTGCCTGGGTGTTGCGACTGACCCCCAAGGGCAAAAGCAGTTTCGAGGCGATGGCCCAGGCCCACAGCGACTGGATTGCAGAAATGTTTGAAGGACTGGGTACCGAGGAAGTCGTACACATCCATCAGCATCTGGGCCTGTTGCGGGTCCATCTGCAAAGCGCTGCTGGCTAGCATAAGGTGCATCCTGCCAGGCCTGTGAACCGGGCAGGATGCGGATAGCGTCACGAACAGGCGCACAAAACACTTGCTAAAAAGGTGTCTACAACATGGTTTCCAAGCTGTACGAACAAGAACATCGCATCCGTTTTTCGGAATGCGATCCAGCGGGTATCGTTTTTTATCCGCAGTACTTTGTGATGTTTAACGACCTGATGGAAGCATGGATCGACTCCATGACCCCCGAGGGTTTTCACAACATGATCGCCAGCAAACGGGTAGGCATGCCCTCGGTGCATATTGAGGCCGAGTTCAAGTCCATCAGCCGTATGGGTGATGATGTGGTGATGAGCCTGGGTGTGGAACGCATTGGCAATAGCTCCTTGACGCTGCTGTTGCGTTGCATCGGTAAAGATGGTGTGCTGCGTATGCAAGTGCGCCAGACCGTGGTGACCACCTCGCTGGAGACGCACCTGGGTATTTCTATCCCTGATTTTCTGCGCAACCCCATGCAAGCGTATGTGATTGCCCAGCCAGAAAGCAGCAAGGCTTGATCTAGTTTGAAGTAGTAGCAGGCAGTGTGCAGGTCAGCTATTTTTTTTGATTTAAATAGTTGACTTGTATAATATTTATTAATAAATATACTATGCTCGAAAGCATGTATTCAGACCATACGGACATATCATGAATATCGTATGTATTGGCGGAGGCCCAGCCGGCTTGTATTTCGGTTTGCTGATGAAGTTGCAAAACCCTCAGAACGAGGTTTTTGTTGTCGAGCGCAACCGACCGTACGACACCTTTGGCTGGGGTGTGGTGTTCTCGGACGCCACCATGGAAAACCTGCGTGAAGCTGACCCCGTGTCCGCGCAGACCATCGGTGACGCGTTCAACCACTGGGACGACATTGAGTGCCATTTCAAAGGTAGCGCCGTGCGCTCCAGCGGTCATGGCTTTATCGGGATTGGTCGCAAGAAACTGCTGAACATCCTGCAAGCTCGCTGTGAAGAAGTGGGCGTCAAGCTGGTGTTCGAGACCGTGGTCACGGACGAAGCTGAATTGGCCCGCAAGTACAACGCCGATATCCTGATCGCTTCTGACGGCATCAACAGTGCTGTGCGTACCCGTTACGAAGACGTGTTTCAGCCTGATATCGACACCCGTAACTGCCGCTTTGTGTGGTTGGGTACGGAAAAAGTGTTCGATGCCTTTAACTTCATCTTTGTTGAAACCGAGCACGGCTGGTTCCAGGCTCACGCCTACCGCTTCCAGGACGGCCTGTCCACGTTCATCGTGGAAACGCCTGAAGAGACCTGGCAGAAAGCCGGTATTGGCGAAATGTCGCAGGAAGATGCCATTGCCTACTGCGAAAAGCTGTTTGCCGACCACCTCGATGGCAACAAGCTGATCAGCAATGCCACCCACCTGCGCGGTTCGGCCATCTGGATCCGTTTCCCACGCGTTATCTGCAACAAGTGGGTGCACTGGCAAGATTACGGCACTGGCAAGAAGGTTCCTGTGGTGCTGATGGGCGACGCCGCTCACACCGCTCACTTTTCTATTGGTTCCGGCACCAAGCTGGCCCTGGAAGATGCCATCACCCTGGCCCAGCACATGGACCACGAGTCCATGGAAGAGGCCCTGAAAGATTACGAAGCCGCTCGTAGCGTGGACGTATTGCGTATTCAGAACGCTGCCCGTAACTCGACCGAATGGTTCGAGAACGTGGCCCGTTACGCCAATATGAAGCCCGAGCAGTTCACCTACTCCATGCTGACCCGCTCGCAGCGCATCTCGCACGAGAACATGCGCATGCGTGACGCCGCCTGGCTGGAAAAATACGAGCGCTGGATGGCGACCGAAGCCGGCATGACGCTGGCCGACGGTGAAAAGGCCCCTTCGCCCATGTTCACGCCCTTCAAACTGCGCGATATGCAGTTGAAGAACCGTGTCGTGCTCTCGCCCACCTTGATGTACAGCGCCAAGGACGGTATGCCCGGTGCTACGCACCAAGTGCATTACGGCAGCCGCGCCATGGGTGGTGCTGGCCTGATCATGGCTGAAATGACCGCCGTGACGCCTGAAGGCCGTGTCACTCCCGGTTGTACCGGTCTGTGGAACGACGAGCAGGCCAATGCCTGGAAACCTGTAGTGGCTTTTGCCCACGAACAGGGTGCCAAGATTGGTGTGCAACTGGGCCATGCGGGCCGTCGCGGTTCGACGCAACTGGGCTGGGAAAAAGCCAATCAGCCGCTGGCTGAAGGCAACTGGCCCTTGGTGTCGGCTTCCGCCCTGCCGTATCAGGCGGGCGTAACTGCCGTGCCTGCCGAGATTACCCGTGCCCAGATGGACGAAATTCGTGACGCCTTTGTGGCTGCGGCCAAGCGCGCCGATCAGGCCGGTTTTGACTGCATCGAATTGCAAGCGGCCCACGGCTACCTCTTGTCCAGCTTCATCTCGCCGCTGACGAATCAGCGTAGTGACGAGTTTGGTGGTAGTCTGGAAAATCGCATGGCTTACCCGCTGGAAGTGTTTGCGGCTATCCGCGCCGTCTGGCCAGAGAACAAGCCCATCATGGTGCGTATCTCGGCAACCGACTGGGCCGAAGGCGGTAACACGGCGGACGACGGTGTGGAAATTGCACGCCTGTTCAAGCAAGCCGGTGCCGATCTGATCGACGTGTCCTCGGGTGAAGTGGTGCTGGAGCAGCAGCCAATTTACGGCCGCATGTACCAGACACCATTCTCCGACCGTATCCGTAACGAAGCCGGTATCGCCACCATGGCGGTGGGTTCGATCATGGAAGCGGATCACGCCAACAGCATTATTGCTGCAGGCCGTGCTGACCTGTGTGCCCTGTCGCGTGGCTTTTTGGCCGACGCAAACTGGCCTCAGCGTCAGGCTGCGGAGCTGGGTTACACCGACCTGGCCTGGCCCGTTCAGTACGAATGGGGCAAGGACTGGTTGCAGCGTCAAATCAAACGTGCGCCAGTGGCCCAGGACGGCCCTGCCAAGTCATAAAACACAGAAGGAGACAGCATCATGTCGGAAGAACGTTTTGACACCCACCGCGAAAGCGTGCTCGGTCGTGCAGATGTTGAGGACACGCCCGAATTGGTGAAGTACTACCAGGATTTGACTCAGTTTGAGGCCGGCGCCCTGTGGACCGTGGCCAACAAGATTGAGCCCTGGGAGCCCAAGTCTGACTCCGTGCCAGTGGTCTGGCGCTACCGCGACCTGCGCGACTACGTGTTGCGTTCGGTCGATCTGGTCAGTCCTGAAAAGGCCGGTCGTCGCGTGATTTACCTGAACAACCCCGGTCGCCAGGAAGTCTCGGCGGCGGTGGGTTGGCTGTACTCCGGTTTGCAGGTCATGAAACCGGGCGAAGCGGCTTCCGCTCATGCTCACTCCTCCTCGGCCCTGCGTTTCATTATGGAAGGCCGTGGTGCCTACACCATCGTGGACGGCCACAAGATGACGCTGGGTGCCAATGACTTCGTGCTCACGCCTAACGGCTGCTGGCACGAGCATGGCGTTGAAGCGGACGGCCTGCCTTGCATCTGGCAAGACGGTCTGGACATCCCCTTGGTCAACGCACTGGAAGCCGGTTTCTACGCGGTTCACCCTGACCTGTCCCAAGCCATTACGCACCCCGTCAATGACGCGGTGGGTATCTGGGGTGGCCGTGGCCTGAAGCCAACCTTGCACGACTGGCAAAAACCGTATTCGCCCCTGCTCAAGTACGAGTGGGAGCCTACTTACGAAGCTTTGTCGGCCTACGCCAAGGTCACGGACGGCAGCCCATTTGATGGCGTCATCATGGACTACATCAACCCGCTGACTGGCGGCCCTGTCATGTCTACCATTGGCGCCAGCATGCAAATGCTGCGTCCTGGCGAGCACACCAAGGCCCACCGTCACACGGGCAGCATCATGTATCAATGCGCCAAAGGTGAAGGGTATTCCATCATCAATGGCAAACGCTTTGACTGGCGCGAACGCGACATTTTCTGCGTACCTTCCTGGATGTTCCACGAGCACGTGAACGGTTCCTCGTCCGATGACGCTTGCCTGTTCTCGTTCCACGATCTGCCCGTGATGCGCGCCCTGAATCTGTACCGCGAAGAAGCGCTGGCAGAGAACGGCGGCCACCAGGTCCTGCTGTAAGACTACTTGTTTAACTTATTTGGACGGCCTGCCAAGGCGGGCCGACCCGATTTATTCAAGCCATCTGCACAAGATGGCCCAATCTGGAGATAGAAATGCGTCTTGTAACGTACCGTAGTGAAGTTGCTGCCGCTGGCCGCTTGGGTGCCATTGTGGGCGATCTGGTGGTTGACCTGGGTTACCTGGGCGACGCCACAGGCCACATGCTGCCTGACAATATGCTCGATTTCATCGACCTGGGCCCAGCCGCTGTGACTTCCACGGCTCGCTTGCTGGAAACCTACGCCGACGATATGCCTTTTGGTGTGGCGCTGCCCCTGGCCAACGTCAAGCTGTTGGCTCCTATCCCACGCCCACGCAAGAACATCTTTGGTATCGGTCTGAACTACGTGGAACACGTGGCCGAATCCAGCCGTACGCTGGACACTTCCAAAGAGCTGCCCAAACAGCCCGTGATTTTCTCCAAGCCACCCACCACCGTGGTTGGCCCTGGCGACGCTATCGAGCACAACAAGAACATCACTCAGCAAATGGACTGGGAAGTGGAACTGGCCGTGATCATGGGCACCCGTGCTCAGCGCGTGGCTAAAGAGGACGCCCTGAAGTACGTGTTCGGTTACTCCGTCATGATCGACGTGAGCGCCCGCGACTGCCGTCGTGCCGGTCAGTGGATTTACTCCAAAGGCCAGGACACCTACGCTCCTTTCGGTCCCGTGATCGTGACGGCCGACGAGCTGACCGATCCTCACAACCTGAACCTGAGCCTGACGCTCAACGGTGTGACCAAGCAAAGCTCCAACACCAAGCACATGCTGTTCAACGTGAACGACCTGATCGCGGACATCAGCGCCGGTATCACGCTGGAACCCGGTGACATTATCGCTACCGGTACCCCAGAAGGCGTGGGCGCTGGCCGTGATCCTCAAGAGTGGATGTGGCCTGGTGATGTGGTGCACGCAGTGGTCGAAGGCATTGGCGAATTGCGTCACCCCATCGTGGACGTGACCCCCCAAAACTAAGTAAAGGAGAGCATGATGCTGGAATTGCGTCAGTTCAAGGCCGCCGCCGTTCAGGCAGCGCCTGTGTTCCTGGACACGAATGCGACCATCGAGAAAGTATGTCGTCTGATCAATGAAGCAGCCGACAACGGTGCCGAGCTGATCGCCTTTCCCGAGGTGTTCGTCTCCGGTTACCCCTACTGGAGCTGGGTGATGAACCCGATCGAGGGCAGCCCGTGGTTCGAGCGCCTGTGCAAATCGGCCATCGAAGTGCCCGGTCCCGAGATCCAGAAGGTTGCGCAGGTTTGCCGCCAGCGCAAGGTCAATGTGGTGTTGGGTGTGAACGAGCGCAGTCCCGTTGGCATCGGCACCATTTACAACACGCTGGTCACCATCGGTGCCGATGGCCGCATTCTGGGTCGTCACCGCAAACTGGTTCCAACCTGGGCTGAAAAGCTGACCTGGGCCAACGGTGACGCCTCCTCGATGCGTGTGCATGACACTACCATCGGCCCGCTGGGTGCCTTGGCTTGCGGTGAAAACACCAACACGCTGGCTCGTTTCAGCCTGTTGTCGCAAGGTGAACTGGTCCACGTTGCCAGCTACATTGCCTTGCCCGTGGCACCAAAAGACTACGACATGGCCGAAGCGATTCGCCTGCGGGCTGCGGCTCATTGCTTTGAAGGCAAGGTGTTTACGGTGGTGGCTTGCTCGACGGTTTCCGAGGAAATCATCGAAGCCATGTCGGCCAGCCATCCAGAAGCACGTGAGCTGCTGGCTCGTCCCAACAGCGCGTTCTCGGGCATTATTGGTCCCGATGGCCGCGTGCAGGGCGAAGCACTGATCGACAAGGAAGGCATTGCCTACGCCGACATCGATCTGTCGCGCTGCATCCAGCCGCGTCAAATGCACGATATCACTGGTCACTACAATCGTTTTGACGTGTTTGACCTGCGTGTGAATCGCAAGGCGCTGACCCCTGCCCGCTTTTACGAAGGCGATGCAGCGTCCCAGCCAGACCTGAATCCTGCCGAGTTCTCCGTTCTGGACGACAAGGAAGTGTAAGCAGGTTCAAGACGGTCCCTTTCCAGTATTGGATCGGGACCGTTTTTTGACGGGTCGCTTTGCTCAAGCGACCGGCTCAAAAAAAACCGCCGTGGCCTGGCCGCAGCGGTTCAAGATGCACACTGCCTTTTGTAAAAAAGGGCAGCGCCGGGCCTGAAGGAGCGGGCTGTTTTAACGGCTGGTCCCTATCCTGCGCCTTGCAGGGCAGGCACTTATAACGATGACATAAGATCTAAGTAGGAGATGACATGAGCGACAAGAACCCATTGGCAGCCTTTATCCAGGCGATCGACAGCAAGCAGGTCCGTTTCGTGGATCTGACCCAGACTCTGTCTCCCAGCTTCCCCGCCTTGCAACTGCCCCCTCAGTTTGGCCAGACGGTGGGCTTCTCGATTGAGCGCATCAGCCAATACGACGAAAACGGCCCAGGCTGGTACTGGAACAACTTCACCTGTGGCGAACACACAGGTACCCACTTTGACGCGCCAGCACACTGGATCTCCGGTAAGGATCATCCCGACAACACCGTCGATACCATTCCGGTGGACAATTTCCTGCGCCCTGCCGTGGTGGTGGATGCTTCTGCTGAAGTGGCCCAGAACGAAGACTTCATCCTGACCTCGGAGTTTTTGCAGAACTGGGAAGCCAAGCATGGCCGTATCCCTGAAGGCGCCTGGGTACTGTTTCGCACCGACTGGTCCAAGCGCGTGAACGACGCCGAGGCGTTCCTGAACATGCGTGAAGACGGCGCTCACACGCCTGGCCCAGCACAGGAAGCGGTGGAGTGGATGATTCACGAGCGCAAGGTTCACGGTTTTGGCGTTGAAACCATCAACACCGATGCAGGTCAATCTTACGCTTGGCCTATTGCCTACCCTTGCCACACCCTGATGCACGGTGCCAACCGCTACGGTCTGCAGTGTCTGTGCAATCTGGATCAACTGCCCCCTCAAGGTGCGCTGATCATGTCGGCCCCTTTGAAGATTGAAGCTGGCTCTGGCAGCCCCTTGCGCGTCGTTGCGCTGGTTGCCCAATAAGTAGAAAAAGGGGGGACAACGGCAGAATTGTGTACAGTACGGTTCTGCTGTTTTCTCACCTAGTGGTTTTCCATTATATTCGGCAGTATATATTTATCCGTAAACTATTCATCAATAAAATAAATTCACAAAAGAATGAATAGCGATCCAGCCGTACAGCCAGTGTGGATGTCAGGCAGCCGGTTTTAGCGGAGACAGTAGACGAGCCTTACGCAGCCTTGATCGGCTACGAGATACCGTCCCATTGCCGCCTGCGGCGCTACATGATGCCATGGCTTGGCCTTTTCGGCTGGGTAATTGATGTAGTCATGCTCAATGGTAGGCACATGATGGATACTTTTGAACTCGTCATCCGGGACATCCAGAACGCATCCCCGCTGATTCGCAGTTTTACGCTCGAGCCTGCCCAGGCCGGTTCCCTGCCCGCGTTTGCGCCGGGCTCGCACCTGCAGGTACAGATCCCTGATCTGAACGATCACCGCTGTTATTCCTTGATTTCGCTGGACGCCGACACGGCACAGGGTCCGACCTGTTACCGATTGGGTGTGCGCCTGGAGGACAACAGCTCGGGTGGTTCGCGCTTCATGCACAGCCTCAAAGTCGGCGATACGCTGCGCGTGGCTGGCCCCAAGAACGATTTTCCCTTGCATGCTGCCGCTGCCGGCGAAACCGAAACCGTGCTGATTGCCGGTGGTATCGGTATCACCCCCATTGCCAGCATGGCCGCTGCCTTGCATCATCAAGGTCGCCCGTACCAACTGCACTATGCCGGTCGCAGCGTGGAACAACTGGCCTTTCTGGACGAGTTGACGGCCCTGTCCGGCCCGGCTCTGCGCCACTACGCGGATGACAGCGAAGGCCGTTTCTGCCTGAATACTTTGCTCGACGGTCTGTCCAAAGACCAGCACATTTACGTCTGCGGCCCCAAAGGCATGATTGATGCCGTGATCGAAGCCTGCAAGCAACGCGGCTGGCCTAGCGACCATGTTCACTTCGAGCTGTTCATTACCGCCGCTCCCCAGGAAGGCGACCAGCCTTTTGAAGTGGAATTGCGCCAGACTGGCGTGACCCTGCACATTCCCGCCGACAAGACCATTGTGGACGTGATGGAAGAGCAGGGCCTGGACCCCATGATCGACTGCAAGCGCGGCGAGTGCGGCGTCTGTACCTGTGATGTGATCGAAGGCGAGGTTGACCACCGCGACTACTTCCTGAGCGACTCGGAAAAAGCCAGCAACAAGGTCATCCAGATCTGTATTTCCCGCGCCAAGACCCCGCGTCTGGTGCTGGATCTATAAGCCCAAGGGCGACGGAGAACATGATGGAAAAGTATCGTGATAATCCCCAGGCCATCCGCGAGTTGGTACGCGAGGCCGAGGTCCACAAGGATTTGTACATCAACCAGGAGCTGTTTGAACTGGAGATGGAGCAGTTGTTCGTCAATACCTGGGTCTACGTTGGCCATGCCAGCCAGGTGCCCAATAAAGGCGACTTCTACACCACGACGGTCGGTACGGAGTCCGTCATCATGGTGCGCCATACCGATGACAGCATCCGCGTGCTCTACAACCGCTGCCCGCACAAAGGCGTGCAAGTGGCGGGCGAGACCTGTGGCAACACGGGCAAATTCTTCCGTTGCCCCTACCACGCCTGGACCTTCAAGACCGACGGCTCGTTGCTGTCCATCCCTTTGAAGAAAGGCTACGAAAACACCGGCTTTGAATGCACCGAAGGCAGCAAGGGCATGGCGGCGGTACAGAACGTCAAGGTGTACCGCGATTTCGTGTTCTGTCGCCTGGCCGATGAAGGCGTGAGCTTTGAGGACTTTTTTGGTGAGTCCCTGAGCACCATCGACAATATGGTGGATCGCTCCCCCGAAGGTCGTCTGGAAGTGGCTGGTGGCGTAATGCGCTACATGCACCAGTGCAACTGGAAAATGCTGGTCGATAACCAGACCGATACCTGTCACCCCATGGTGGCGCACGAGTCCTCGGCTGGTACGGCTGTCAAAGCCTGGGAAGCGGCCCCTCCAGGTACGCCCAAGCCCATGGCGGTTGAGCTGTTCGCCCCGTTCATGTCGCCTTACGAGTTCTACGAAGGCATGGGTATTCGTGTGTGGGAAAACGGTCACGGCCATACCGGCGTGAGCAACTCCATCCACGCGGATTACTCCGAGATCCCCGGCTATTGGGACCAGATGGTCGAAGCCTACGGTGAAGAACGCGCCAAAGCCATTTTGGGCGACACGCGTCACAACACCTGTTACTTCCCCAACATCATGGTCAAGGGCCCGATCCAGACCTTGCGTTTGTTCAAGCCGCTGGCCGCTGACAAGACCTTGGTGGAGTCCTGGACCTTCCGTCTGGTGGGTGCGCCTGACACCTTCCTGGAACGCACCCTGATGTACAACCGCCTGATCAACGCACCGACCTCCATGGTCGGCCACGATGACCTGGAAATGTACGAGCGTGCCCAGCAAGGCTTGCAGTCGCGTGGCCGCGACTGGATGAATCTGGCCCGTCTGGTGGAAAAAGACGAAGACCAGCAAAAGAATGTGGTGATCAACGGCACCAGCGAAATGCAGATGCGCGCCCAGTTCCGTGCCTGGCTGAAGTTCATGCTGCCCGAGCAGCAGGCCAAACAAGAAGAGGAATAACCATGAGCGAAATCAGCCGTCAGGCCCTTATCGATTTTGTGTATGCGGAAGCCCGCCTGCTGGATGAACAGCGTTACGAGCAATGGCTCGACCTGTTTACCGAGGATGGCTACTACTGGATGCCTCTGGCTCACGATCAGCAGGATGCTCGTTTGCATGCGTCCCTGATGCACGAGGACAAACTCTTGCTGCGTATCCGTGTGGAACGTCTGGCAGGCCGCCGTACCTTTTCCCAGCAGCCCAAGAGCCGCAGCCATCACTTGCTCCAGCAACCCACCGTGGAAAGCATGGACGAGGAAAAAGGCGAATACACCGTGCGTTGCGCTTTCCATTACACGGAAACGCGCGGCGACAACCAAGATATTTACGTAGGCTGGAATACCTACACCCTGGTGCGCCAGGACGACGCCTTGAAGATCCGTCTGAAACGAGTGGATCTGCTTAACTGCGACGCGCCTTTCGGCAATATCCAGTTGTTTATGTGACAGGACAGGAGAATTTTTGATGGCCAACACCACGGTCTACCAGGCTTTTCGAGACACCGCCCAGAAATGGGGCGACAAGCCCTTTGTATGTACCCTGCCTGAGACCGCTGAGATCTACGGTATTGAAGCGGGCGAGCTGACTTATGGTCAGGCGCTGGAGCGTATCGACGCCTTGCGCGGTGCTTACGCGGTTGCTGGCTACGGCCACGGTCACCGCGTCGGCATCCTGCTGGAGAACCGCCCCGTGTTCTTCCTGCACTGGTTTGCACTGAACAGCCTGGGCGTGTCCATTGTGCCGATCAATCCAGACCTGCGCGCTGCCGAGCTGGAATACCTGATCGGCCATTCGGAAATGATCATGGCCATTGCCCTGCCCAGCCGCCACCAGGATCTGCTGGAAGCGGCTCAGCGAGCCGGTCAGCCCTTTGCCATCATGGCCGATGGCGACATGCCTCCGATGGTAGAGCGCGCCGCTTGCCGCTCCTGTGATATTCCTGATGAAAACAGCGAATGTGCCCTGTTGTATACCTCCGGCACCACAGGCCGCCCCAAAGGCTGCATGCTGGCTAACCAGTACTTCCACTACGCCGGTGAGTGGTACCGCGACATTGGTGGTCTGGCCTCGCTGGAGCACGGCAAAGAGCGCATGCTGACTCCGCTGCCCCTGTTCCATATGAATGCGATGGCCTGCTCGACCATGGCCATGATCAAGACCGGCGGTTGCCTGATCTCCCTGGACCGTTTCCACCCACGCAGTTGGTGGGATTCGGTACGCGAATCCGGTGCAACCGTGGTGCATTACCTGGGCGTGATGCCCGCCATTCTGATGAAGGCCGAGGCCAGCGAAAAAGATCGTCAGCATAGTGTGCGCTTTGGTTTTGGCGCCGGTGTGGATCGCGGTCTGCACCCCCTGTTTGAAGAACGCTTTGGTTTCCCGCTGCTGGAAGCCTGGGCCATGACCGAAACTGGCGCCGGTGCCAGCATCATCGCCAATCACGAGCCCCGCTTTATCGGCACCTCCTGCTTTGGCAAGGAAATGCCCGTGGTAGAAGTGCTGCTGCGCAAGGACGATGGCGAGCCTGCTCAAGCCGGTGAAAACGGCGAGTTGCTGGTGCGCTCGGCGGGTGATAACCCACGCTACGGCTTTTTCTCCGGCTACTGGAAAGATCCAGCGGCGACTGATGAAGCCTGGGAAGGCGGCTGGTTCCACACGGGCGACATTGTTTGCCGTGACGAACAAGGCTACCTGCATTTTGTGGACCGTAAAAAGAATGTGATCCGTCGCAGTGGCGAGAATATCGCTGCCGTGGAAGTGGAAAACATCATGCAGCAGCACCCGCTGGTGCGCTCCATTGCCGTGGCTGCCGTGCCCGACGCCATCCGTGGCGACGAAGTGATGGCGCTGGTGGTGCCGCACAATCCCATCGAAACCCAGGAACAGCGCGAACAGGCTGCCCAGGAAATGGTGCAGTGGGGCCTGACTCAACTGGCCTACTTCAAGGTGCCCGGCTACGTGCTGTTTGTGGATGCCCTGCCGCTGACCTCGACCAACAAGATTCAGCGCGGTGAGCTGAAAACGGTGGCTCTGGCCGCTTTGGAAAACCCGGCCTGCGTGAACACCAATCACCTGAAAAAACGTCAGGAGGCCTGAACCCATGGCCTTGCCGCAAGCAGCCCGCCAGGGCTATGACGATGTGGTGCTGGTCGCCCCGGTGACCATCCCCTATGAGCGCCATTCCGAGCAAACCGCCCATTGGTGGCTGGGTGCGGCATTGGGCCAGTTGCTGGCCCAATCCGGCCTGAAAAAAGCCGATGTCGATGGCGTGTGTGTGTCCAGCTTTACGCTGGGCAGTGACACGGCTGTCGGCGTGATGCAGCATTTTCAGATGAGCCCGCGCTGGCTGGATCACATCCCTATGGGTGGCGCCAGCGGCGTGGTGGCGATGCGCCGTGCGGCGCGTGCCGTGCAGTGTGGTGATGCGTCCATCGTGGCGTGTATTGCGGGCGATACCAATCACCGTGAGTCCTTCAAGAACACGGTGTCGGGCTTCTCGCGTTTCTCGCAGGATGCTGTCTACCCTTACGGTGCCGGCGGCCCCAATGCCAGCTTTGCGCTGCTGACGGACTACTATATGCGTCATTACGGTGCCACGCGTGAGGACTTCGGCAAGCTGTGTGTCGCTCAGCGCGACAATGCGCTACGCAATCCGCATGCCCTGATGAAAAAACCGCTGACGCTGGAACAGTACATGGAGGCGCGCGTCATTGCCGACCCCATCCACTTGTTTGACTGCGTGATGCCGTGCGCCGGAGCCGAAGGCTATCTGGTCATGCGTCGTGAACAGGCCGAAGCACTGGGCCTGCCTTATGTCCGTATCCGCTCCACTATCGAGCGTCACAATGCCTTCCCTGAAGACGCGGTACAGCATCGTGGTGGTTGGGCCATGGACAAGGATGCGTTCTACGAACACGCGGGCCTTACCCCGGCAGACGTGGATTTCATGGAAACCTACGATGACTACCCCGTCATCAACGTCTTGCAGTTTGAAGACCTGGGATTCTGCGCCAAGGGCGAAGGCCCGGCGTTCATTCGCAAGAACACCTTTACCGTGGATGGCACTTTTCCTTTCAACACCAGCGGCGGCCAATTGTCGGTAGGCCAGGCCGGCGCAGCCGGTGGTTATCTGGGCCTGGTCCAGGCGCTGCGCCAACTGACGGATACCGCAGGCGATACGCAAGTGGCCAATGCCCGCATCGGTTTGGTGTCCGGCTTTGGCATGATTAATTACGACCGGGGCATTTGTACTGCCGCGGCCTTGCTGGAACGGGGGCAGTGATGAGCGATACCCAAATCTTGCCACCGGGCGCACGCAGCGCCACGGCAGCCGGTCTGACCGAGGCCGCCCAGCGCGGCGAGTTTGCCCTGCAAGTGTGCCCGTCCTGCGGCACGGTGCAGTATCCCGCCCGCGATGTGTGCGGCCATTGCCTGCACACCACGCTGAACTGGCAGGCCGTTGCCAACACTGGTGTTCTGCAGGCCACGACCACTTTGCATCACAGCAACGAACCCTATTTTCAGGCACGACTGCCCTGGCGTATCGGCACCGTTCAACTGGATTGCGGCCCTTTTGCCATCGCCCACTTGCCCGAAGGCGGGCAGGCCGATGAGAAAGTGCGCCTGAGTCTGGAGCTAGATGCCGGTGGCGTAGCCGTGCTGGTGGCGCGCCCTGCGCCTTGAATTTGCCTGGAGACAATCAAGATGACACAAGCTCACTACACCGCCATTGTGACGGGCGGCAGCACCGGTATTGGTGAAGACATTTGCCGCAAGATGCTCGATCAGGGTTACACCGTGATCAGCATGGCGCGCAATGTGCTGCCCTGGACGCACGAGCGTCTGCACTGCGTGCAGGTGGATTTGCTGGATGCGGCGGCAACCGAGAAAGCTGCCAAGGATATTGCTGAACGCTTTGAAGTGACCCACTTCATCCACAACGCAGGCGTGATCTGGCCCGCCTTGCTGGACGAGGTCAAGCTGGAAGACTTGCAGGGCCTGACCCAGATCCATCTGGGCGCGGCCTTGCAGATTACTCAGGCGGTGGTGCCTGGCATGCGCGAGCGCCACTTTGGTCGCATCGTGCTGATGTCCTCGCGGGGCGCGCTGGGTCTGCAAACCCGTACTGCCTATGCCGCGACCAAGGCTGGCATGTTGGGCATGGCCCGCACCTGGGCGCTGGAACTGGCTGACCAAGGCATTACCGTCAACGTGATTGCCCCTGGCCCCATCACCACCAATATGTTCTACGACGTGGTTGAAGCCGGTAGCGAACGCGAAGCCAAGCTGGCGGCCGCAATTCCTGTGAAGCGCCTGGGCCGTGCCGATGACATCAGTCGCGCCACCATGTTCTTCTCCGATCCTGAAAACAGCTTCATTACGGGCCAGACCCTGTATGTTTGCGGCGGTGCCAGCGTGGGTACGCTGACGATCTGATTGTCGACTAGCGCGACCACTATGGCCGCCACATTGATTGACAAGGATGCGGGTTTTTCCAGATCACCCTCCTGATGCACAAAGTGGCGGCTGCGTTCAGGAAACCGCAGCACATCGATAAAGCCCCTCCAAACCATGGACGCATGTCCAAGGCTTGGGGGCTTTTCTATTTTGGACGCGTTTTCTGTCATCTGAAACACACGGGTCTCAGGGAGTAGCTACCTGTTTCTAGGCCAGCAGATTACTGGGTTCCTGGGCGCTTTTCTCCGCCCTTATAGAGCCAATGTTTGTGTGGAATATATTGTGCCCAGCTAATGCCCACGCCTGCTTCAATAGAGTTCTGTAGCTCTTGAACAGGGCAAGCGCACGTGTTTGTAATCACATTTCTTACTATGTGAGACCAAAATCCCAAATCCATGATTTTGGATGGAATTAAGGGTTTCTTTCTATTTACCTGCATTGGTTCATCTATAAACTATTTAGAACAAAAATATAACAATGCTCGCCGGTTTTTCGGGGGGCATGATGACCCAAAAAACAGGCCTACGCAGGCCAGAAAGAGTGGAGCTG
Source organism: Alcaligenes sp. SMD-FA (assembly GCF_025960365.1). Taxonomy (NCBI): domain Bacteria; kingdom Pseudomonadati; phylum Pseudomonadota; class Betaproteobacteria; order Burkholderiales; family Alcaligenaceae; genus Alcaligenes; species Alcaligenes sp. SMD-FA. The sequence continues at coordinate 76,932 of NZ_CP110108.1, forward strand.
TAATGAACGACGATCTGCCAGGAATGGAGCTGGTGCGTTCACGTGGAGTAGTACGGGTTGTAGAGACAATTCTGGATACTGCCTGTGTGGTCATCTTGATCCTGATGACTGGTGTCACGACCGTGGACGTGATTGGCCGGTATGTATTTCATGCCCCCTTGCTGGGAGCCTATGAGGCCAGCGAGATCTTGCTGGGCGTGCTGATTTTTGCGGCCTTGCCCCGCGTGACCTGGCATCAGCAACACCTGACTGTCAGTCTGTTGGATGCCTGGCTGGGGCCATGGGCACGACGGGTGCAGCAATGCCTGATCAATATCCTCTCCACCCTCATGTTGGCCGTGCTGACTGTGTATCTGTGGCACCGGGCCAATGAGCTGGCTGAATATGGTGATATGAGCAATGCCCTGCAAGTGCCTATTGCGCCGTTTGCCTATGCCATCTCGATCATGACCGGCATCGCAGCGTTGGCTGCCTTGCTGCAGATTTTTCGCTCCCCTCGCCGATAAAGACGGAGTTGTTTCATGTTGATTTCTATTATCGGACTGCTTGTCCTGTTGGCTAGCTTGTTCATGGGTTTGCCCATTGCGTGGGGGATGCTGCTGGTTGGAACGGTGGGTTTTGCCCAGTTCACGGGCATGGAAGCGGCTCTGATCATGGCTGCGCAAACCAGTTTTGACACTGCCATGAGCTACAGCTTTACGGTGCTGCCGCTGTTTATTCTGATGGGTAATCTGGTCAATGCGTCGGGCCTGTCCAAAGACCTGTACAAAGCAGCCCACGCATTTATTGGTCACTTGCGTGGTGGCTTGGCGATGGCCACGATTGTTGCCTGTGGTGCCTTCAGTGCGCTCTGTGGTTCCAGTATGGCGACCACGGCTGCCATGGGCCGCGTGGCCATGCCCAATATGCGCAAATATAACTACGATGATCGTCTGGCCACGGGCAGTATTGCCGCCGGCGGCACACTGGGTATTTTGATTCCGCCCAGCGTCATGATGGTGGTCTATGGGATCTTGACCGAAACCGACATCGGCAAGCTGTTTGCCGCCGGTTTTTTGCCCGGCCTGATCGCCATGTTGATGTACCTGGTGACGGTCACCATCATTACTGCCATCAACCCTAATCTGGGCCGTCCGGGCGAGAAAGCCAGTTGGCGTGAACGCTTTGAGGCGACCAAAGGGGTGATGGCCATTACGGTGCTGTTTATCGTCATCATGGGTGGTATTTACGGGGGGGTGTTCACCCCGACTGAAGCGGCTGGTATTGGCGCGGCTGCCACTTTTTTGCTGACCTTGAAGCGTCGTGGCTGGCAGCCGCGCATGTATTTGACGGTGCTGATCGAGGCCGCCCAGACCACCGCCATCATGTTCGCTTTGGTGATCGGGGCTTTGGTTTTTACCAACTTTCTGTCAGTGGCCGGTTTGCCCAGTGAATTGCTCAGTTTCATCGAGGGCTTGGATGTCTCCCCGATTGCGGTGATTTTGATCATTTGCCTGATTTATCTGGTGTTGGGCTGTTTTCTGGAAACGATGTCCATGGTCATGCTGACCGTGCCCATCTTTTATCCGATTGTGGCCTCGCTGGGTTTTGATCTGGTGTGGTTCGGGGTGATTGTGGTGGTGGCCGCTGAAATCAGCCTGATTACCCCGCCGCTGGGATTGAATATTTTCATGATCAAGAACGTGATGTCTGATGTCTCCCTGGGCACGATTATTCGGGGTGTGACACCTTTTGTTCTGACCGATATTGCCCGCTTGTTGTTGCTGGTGTTTGTTCCCTGGATTGTTCTGGTTATTCCGAACAGTATGTAAAAGCGGCCCGGATGCCGTTGTGATCCGGGCAGCAGTAAAAGCCGCCGGGCGTGCAGGTCCAGGACCTGTTTCATGTTCCGTCGGGCGGTCAGAAAGCCGGGCTGCAGTGGCCCGGCAGCAAAATAATTTACGAGGAGTCGAGATGCGTGTTTTCAAGAAATTGGCCTTGAGCCTGGGCCTGGCTGCCGCAGCCTTGGCGCCGACCCTGCCGTCGGTTGCCGCCGAAGTCACTACCTTGCGTTTTTCGCAGTGGATGCCGCCCGGTCACTTTATCGTGACCAATATGTTCGAGCCCTGGGCACAGGAAGTGGAAAAGGTGACAGAGGGCCGTGTCAAGGTGGAGTTCATCAATGCCCTGGGCAAGCCCCAGGCCCATCTGGACTTGGTCCGTAACGGTATTGCAGATCTGGGTATGTCGGTACACAGCTACACCGCCAACCGTTTCCCATTGATCGAGTTTGCCGAATTGCCTTTCACAACAGATGACGGCGGCGTGAACTCGGTCGCCTACTGGCGTACCTATGAAAAGTTCATGATGGATGCCAACGAGCACAAAGGCGTGAAACTGTTAGGTATGTGGACCAGTCCCGCTACGGTCATTTTTACCCGCAAGGAAGATGTGCAAAGCGTTGAGGATCTGGACGGCCAGAAGTTGCGCTCGCCCAGCCCGCTGTTCGATGCCATTGGCAAAGCCTTGGGTATTGTGACGGTGAATGCGCCGGCCTCAGACAGCTATGAAATGCTGTCGCGTGGTGTGATTGACGGCATGTATTTTCAGTACGACCAACTGGATAACTGGAAGCTGGACAAGCTGATCAAGACAGCGGTTTCTGTTCCTGGCGGGTTTGGTAAATCCAGTCAATACCTGTTCATGAACGAGCGTAAATGGAAGAGTCTGTCCGAGGCTGATCGTGCGGCCATCGAGAAGATCAGTGGCGAGTGGATTGCCAACGATTTCGGTTCCAAATGGCAGGCTGCCGAGCAGCAAGCTATTGAAAAGCACACGGCAGCGGGCTTGAAGACACTGCGCATCGAAGGCGAGGCGGGCGATAAGCTCAAGGAACGTCTGGCTTTTGTGGAAGAGGACTGGATCAAAGCCGCAGATAAAAAGGGCATTGACGGTAAAGCCGCGCTGGCCTACTTCCGTGAGCAGATCAAAGAGCTGAGCGCTGCCAAGTAATACGCAGCAAGAGACACACTACAGTTTTGGCCCCGCTTTCCTTTGGGAAGGCGGGTTTTTTTATGTTTTTTTGGGGGCTGTGGTGAGGGTGGAGGATAGGCAGCCGGGTTGCTGCTGCAGTCCTGGTCGACGTTTCTCTCTGTAAAACGCCGCTTCAGGCCCGCCGGGGCCTGAAGCGGCTTGTAGCGGAGTAAATGCGCAAGTTTTACAGCTTCAGGGGGCGGGTGGGGGTGCCCCTGTCTCCAGGTCATAGTACTGATGGACGGCATATTCGTTGATCACCGCTTTGCTCCCGTAGTATCGGGCCATGGCTTTGGGGTTGAAGTGCATATCAAAGCGATCCCGCGAGCGCAAAGTGGGTAGGAAATAATACTTCGGCAGTGCGACATGCTGGCGCTGATGCTGGTGGGCATCGACCAAGAGCGCGCGCCGCACCTGATCCTGCTCCCAGGTACCGTGATAACTGCGTAACATGAGGCCGCTGGATACCAGCCAGAGTGTGCCGCAGACTCCTAAGGTCACCAACAGGCTGCGCCGCATAGGGATGGCGCGCTGCCCTTGCGCCAATAAATCATGCGCATAAATCGACAGGGCCACCAGCAGATACATCAAGCCGCCATTTAGGGCTCGCTTGGGGATATTGGGCGCCAAAACCAGAATGGCATTGGCTAGAAGTGACGCGCCAATGAGCAGCCATATTGCCCGGCGTGCTGATTCAGAGCTGGCAGGCCCTGCGGCAAAACGCCAAACCAGCATCACCAGAATGACCCCCCAGTAACGCAGTATCGCGTCCGGGAAACGACGAGCAAAGTGCTCCCCAATGCGCCATAACAAAGGCTGGTCGTACCAATGGGCAAAGAACTCTGCGCGTATTTGATTGCCCGGTGCCAGGACCAGTACGGTGATCCCCAGCCCCATACAGAGCAACCAAACCAGATGCCATGGGCTTAGCGAGCCTGTGCGCTGATAGTGCCTCAGGCTCAGATACGCGAGCAAGCCCCAACTGATAATCCCGGTGTTCTCATTGGAGCAACCGGCCAGCACGCCCAGAATGCAGAGCGCCAAGCCTGTGACGACAGAGGGCCTGCTTTTTTGCAAATACCACACAAAGGCCAGTGCAAAGCCAAAGTTGAACAGATTGGGCCACAGGTAGTTGGCAGCCCCTACCAACCAGAAGGTGGTTTGTCCCAGATTGGGATTGACCAGCCAATACAAGGTAAAGACCAGCAGCAGCAAAGAGGGGCGCAAGGCTCTTCCAGCCAGTTGCGCGCCGAGCGCCGTCAGTACCGTGATCAGGCCTAGCAGGGCTGCCGTATTCAACGTGGCTTTCAGCCACCCCGGGGCTAGGTTGAGCATGGCGCTCGAGAGCGTGTCCGAGACCAGTCGACCGCTCCATTGCAGGTAATGTTGTTTGATCGACGTCCACGCAATGCCTTTGTTGGCGTAGTTGAAGTCGTCCGAAATCATGGGGGTGAGCCAGTAAAGGGTCCACGTCGCCATGACGGCCAGCATTGAAAACAGAACAAAGGCCCAGGCACCGGAACGGCGGCTGAATAAAGGCTGGCCGAATCGGGATTCAGCAAAAGAGAAATTGGGGCTCATCGGTGTGAAGAGACGAAGGTGTGGCCAGGTCCACGACGACGGTATGACACATCGTTCGCTGCTCTGGATGTGGAGGTCGCGGTGATAGTACTTATTCATCGCGCGAGAAGCGAGGAAATTATGTCTGGTAAGCGTTGAAACACAGCGTTTAACGGCCTTGCTGATCGCCATCCTTTAAATCTAAACCAAATCGGGGTTTTCCCTGCTTTTGCGGCTTCTTGCGCTTATTGGCTAGGTGCTGCGCAAAGTGGATATACCGGCACAAACGGCACTTCTACCATTGGCCTCATCGTCATATCTAAAAAACAAAAGGAGAACGGACGTGGGGGACATCAATAAAACAATAGCAGCCGTTGTACTGGGAGCAGGCGCATTGGGCGCCGGTCCAGCCTATGCCATTGAGGGTAATGGCCTGCCTATTTATCCCGACGGTTTGGAAAATTTCATGAGTGGCGCTTTGCCACCACCCGGTGTGCACTTGCTGATGTACGGCGGTGCCATGCGTTACGACTCGGTGCGTGACCAGAACGGTGACAAGTTGCCTATTCCCGACTTCAAAGTGGATGTGGCGATGGTTGCGCCTCGTTTGGTTTGGGTGACGGACCAGCAAGTGTTGGGTGGGCAATTGGCGTTCCACGCGCTGGCCCCCTTGCTGACCGTCAAGGCGCAAGCCGCTGGCCAGTCCCAGCGCCGCAGTGGTCTGGGTGATGTGGTGTTTGGTCCTGCTCTGGGTTTTCATCCCAGCGAGAAGATGCACTACATCCTGGGCGTGGACTTTGTCGCCCCTACCGGCCGCTACAAGGTGACCGACAGCGCCAACCTGGGCCGCAACTACTGGGCCATTCAGCCTGCTGCTGCGTTCAGCTACACGCAGCCCAGCGGCATCAACTGGGATTTGAAGATGATGGTGGACTTCAACTTCCGTAACAGTGACACCGAAACCCGTACGGGTAAAGCCATTCACGCGGATTACGCCGTGGGCTGGGGTTTTGGCAATGGTCTGGTGCTGGGGGTGGGTGGTTACGCCTATCAACAGATTGAAAGTGACCGTGGCCCGATGGCTGGCGATAGCAAGGCACGTGCCTTTGCCATTGGTCCCAGCCTGCGTTACGCCAATGAGAAAGGTCTGCTGATTACGGCCAAGTACCAGCAGGATCTGGGCGTGCGTGGCCGTCCTGAAGGAAAACAATTTTTTGTAAAAGTGGCGGTGCCTTTCTAAGGCCCGCGGCAGGAGAGCGACATGAAAGGACTGAAGGATAAGGTAGTCATCGTGACCGGCGGCGCAACGCGTGTTGGCGCAGGCGTGGTCGAGGTGCTGATGGGCTACGGCGCACGTGTGGCCGTGTTTGATATTGATGCCGCAGGTGGCCAGCAAGCCGTGGGCAACGATGCCGCCAAAGCCAAATTCTGGGAAGTGGACATCACCAGTGATCAAAGCCTGAATGCCGCTATTGAGCAGGTCAAGGCGCATTTTGGTCGTGTGGATGGCTTGGTCAATCTGGCCTGTTCCTATCTGGATGAGGGCATGGCCTCCAGCCGTGAGGACTGGCTCAAGGCATTGGACATCAACCTGGTCAGCGCGGTGCAAGCGGCCAAGGCTGTGCGCCCCTTGTTGCCGCGTGGTGGCTCCATCGTCAACTTCACGTCCATTTCATCGTCGATCGCACAAACCGGACGCTGGTTGTACCCGGTCTCCAAGGCCGCCTTGTTGCAACTGACGCGCAGCATGGCGCTGGACTTTGCTCCAGACGGTATCCGCGTCAACTCGGTCTCGCCCGGCTGGATCTGGTCGCGGGTGATGGACGAGCTGACTGGCGGCGATCGCGCCAAAACCGACCGCGTGGCCTCGGCATTTCACATGCTGGGCCGTGTGGGTGATCCCCAGGAAGTCGGTGAAGTTGTCTCCTTCCTGTTGTCGGATTCCGCCAGTTTCGTGACCGGTGCCGATTATGCCGTGGATGGCGGCTATTCGGCCATGGGCCCCGAGCAAGGTGTACCCGCCATTCCCAAATTGGCTGAATAAGAAAAACCGGGATGCCGCTACGGTGGCGTCCCTCGCTCCCTCAGAAGGAAAAAAATCATGCGTAAAGTTGCTATTGTGGGCGCTGGCCAAGCTGGCATGCCCGTTGCATTTGGCCTTTTGGCCCAGGGCTACGACGTAGCCGTTTTCACCAACCGTGGTCCTGACGATATTCGTGGTGGCCGCGTGATGTCCAGCCAGTGCATGTTTGCCGAGGCGCTGGACGTCGAGCGCCGTCTGGGTTTGAACTTCTGGGATGACGAATGCCCACCTGTACAAGGTATCGGCTTTGCCCTGCCCAACCCCGAGCAGCCTGACACCAAGGCCGTGGATTGGAGTGCTCGTCTGGACCGTGAAGCTCAAGCTACCGACCAGCGCGTGAAAATGCCTTACTGGCTGGAATTGTTCGAGCAGCGCGGCGGCAAGCTGATCATGGAAGACGTGGGCGTGGCCGAGTTGGAGCGCATCACCCAGGAATATGATCTGACCATGCTGGCGGCCGGTAAAGGTGAAGTGGTCAAACTGTTCGAGCGTGATGATCAGCGCTCCATGTACGACAAGCCCCAGCGCGCTCTGGCCCTGACTTACGTACACGGTCTGGAGCCTACGCCCGAATATTCGCGTGTGTCCTTCAACTTCATCCCCGGTGTGGGCGAATACTTTGTGTTCCCATCGCTGACCTTGTCCGGCCCTTGCGACATCATGGTGTTTGAAGGCGTGCCCGGTGGCCCATTGGATCGCTTCCGCGATGCCAAGACGCCTGAAGCGCACCTGGAGCAAAGCGTGTCCTTCCTGCGTGAATTTTTGCCTTGGGAAGCCGATCGTGCCCGCAATGTGGAACTGACCGATGCCCAGGGTTACCTGTCCGGCGCTTTCCCTCCCACGGTACGCAAACCCGTGCTGACGCTGCCGTCGGGCCGTATGGTGCTGGGTCTGGGCGATGCTGTGGTTGTGAACGACCCGATTACCGGCCAGGGCTCCAACAATGCGGCCAAAGCCGCCCAGGTATATCTGGACAGCATCTTGCAGCGCGGTGAAGGCGCGTTTGATCGTAACTGGATGCAGGAAACGTTCGAGCGTTACTGGGATTACGCCAACCTGGTCGTGCGCTGGACCAACTCCATGTTGAAGCCGCCAACCGACTCCTCGTTTGCCTTGTTGACCTCGGCCCAGCAATCGCCTGCCCTGGCCCATTTCCTGGCCAACAGCTTTAACCACCCGCCAGTTCTGTTCCCGGCCTGGGAAGATCTGAGTGCCGCTCAGGCATTGATCGAGAAGACTCGCAGCCAATCTGTGGCCGCCTGATAGATAGTATTCAAGGAGACGTATCATGACCCCCACCGCAACGCTGCAAGACTGCCCGTCCCAAACCGCTGAGCAGCGGCAGGCCGTGTCTGCCCAAGCGTTGGCAGCCGCTGACGCCAAACCCACACCGTCCAATCTGAATGTGGTCGATAGCCGTGCGTTTCGCCAGGCACTGGGCCATTTTCCAACGGGTGTGGCCATTGTCACGACTCGTTGTCCCGATGGCCGGGCGGTGGGTCTGACCATCAATTCCTTTACCTCCCTGTCGCTGGAGCCGCCTTTGGTGATGTGGAGCTTGGTGAATCATTCGCCCAGCCTGGAGGTTTTTGAAAACTGCAGCCACTTTGCCATCAACGTGATCAGCCAGGAGCAAGTGCCCGTGGCCCTGGGTTTTGCCAATTCTCAGGTCAAGGACAAGTTCTCGCTGGTCTCTCATGTGGATGGGGAAGAAGGTGTGCCACTGCTGGACGATTGTGTGGCGACCTTTGTGTGCGAGAACTACCGTCAACATGAAGGCGGCGATCACACCTTGTTTATTGGCCGTGTGGTGCGCCACACCACCTTGACCGAACATGAACCGGCGGTGTTTCACCGTGGCCGTTTCGCCAACCTGACAACGCCTAGCGGAGACCGTTGAAATGAGTGACGCGCACAGCGCTGATGTTGTCATTGTCGGCAGCGGGATGAACTCCCTGACCTGCGCTGCCTTGTTGGCGCAACGGGGTTTGTCGGTCACGGTGCTGGAGCGCAACGCCGTGGCCGGGGGGTGTATCCGTACGCAGGAGCTGTTCCCCGGTTTCACTCACGATGTGTTGTCCAGTTGGTATCCCCTGTTCATGGGGGGCGCTTCTTATGCCGCCCTGGCCGAACCCTTGGCCAAGGCCGGTTTGGAGTTTGTCAAAGGCCAGTACAGCACGGGTCTGGCAATTCCTGGTGGTCCTAGTCTGGCTTTGCGCCAGGATATGGACGACACGGTGCGTCGTTTCAATGATTTGATGCCCGGTGAAGGCGATGCCTTGGGGGCGATGGCGGCACGTATGTTTGGCCCGGATGCCGGTTTGGTGTTTGGGTTGCTGGGCGGTGAGCCTTACCGCTGGCCCATGGCCAAACTGGCGTTTGGCGCCTGGCGGGAACGGGGTCTGGACGGTTTGATGTCCTTTGGCTCGCAAGCCCTGGAAAGCTTCCGGCGCTGGGCCATGCGTGATCTGCGCAGCGACCTGGCTCGCGCCATGATTGCTCCCTGGGTGTTGCATAGCGGCTTGGGCCCGGATGAGGCCAGCTCGGCCCTGATCGGCAAACTGACTTTCAGCGCCGTGGTCAGCGGTGGTATGCCGGTGGTCAAAGGCGGCAGTTACCAGATTGTGGAAGCCTTTACTCGCATTATTGAAGATGCTGGTGGCGCGGTACTGACTCATTCCCATGTGGATCGCGTGTTGGTGCAAGGCAATAAAGCCATCGGGGTGTGTGTTGGCACACAGCGCTACCTGGCCCGCCGTGCGGTGGTCTGCAATGTGACGCCCGGTCAACTGTATGGCGACCTCTTGCCTGAAGTTGAGCCCGAGCTGTTGAAGTCCGCCCAGGATTATCACTATGGTCGCGGTGGCATGCAGATTCACTTTGCCTTGAATTCCCCACCCGACTGGGTGGATCCGGAACTGTGCCATGTACCCATGGTTCACGTGACGGAAAGCATGGAGCAGGTGTGCTCCTCCGTGGTGACGGCCAGCAATGGCTATCTGCCCGCCAAACCGACCTTGGCTGTGGGCCAGCCGGTGGCGGTGGATGTAACTCGCGCACCGGAAGGACACTGGATCTTATGGGTGCAAATGCAGGAGCTGCCGCGCCATATCAAAGGTGATGAGGCGGGCGAAATTCCTGTGCCGGCGGATGGTCGCTGGAATGAAGCCGTGCGCGAGGCGATGGCTGACCGTGTACAGGCCCGTCTGGAAACCGTTATGCCCGGTCTGGCTGCCAAGATCATCGGGCGACATAGCGTCAGCCCGGCGGATCTGGAAGCCTTGAATATGAATCTGGTGGGAGGTGACCCGTATAGCGGTGTGTGCTCACCCGATCAGTTCTTTTTCATGCGCCCTTTTGCCGGACACAAGAACGCGCGCAGCGGCACGACGCCCTGGCGCAATCTGCATCAAATTGGTGCAGCGGTGCATCCGGGCCCTGGCCTGGGTGGTCAATCCGGCTATCTGGCCGCCCAGCGTATCTTGAAGGGGTGACAGGACGAATGAGGCGGTCCGCTTAGTGCTGACCGCCGCGCACTCGTTGCAGGGTCTCGCTAGGCGTTTCGCCAAAGCGGCTGCGGTACTCGGCGCTGAATCGGCCTTGGTGTGCAAAGCCCCAGCGCATGGCCAGATCAGCCAGCGTCAGATGAGGCTCGTTGGAGTGGATCAGTTCGTGGCGTAGACGGTCCAGCCGCACTTGGCGCAGATATTGCATGGGGCTGACGCCATAGTGTTCCTTGAAGGCTTGTTGCAAGGTACGCGAGCTGACGCCAGCGATGGTGCTGAGCTCGTCCACCGTGACGGGCAAATGGGCCTGTTCATGCAGATGACTGGCGACTTTCTTAAGATGGCGCGGCAAGATGCGGGTGGGGTTCAGCGCCTGAATTTGAGCCGGTGGGTGCAGATCCAGCAGGGTCGTCACCGCCAATTGCTCCAGCTGGTTGATTATCAGCGGGGAGCGTCGGATGTACTCGTAGTTGCGGGCACAGTCCAGCACGTAGCGCAGCATGATCTGCCAGGAAGGTTGGGTGTGAGCCTGCAGGCGTACCGGAAACAGCAGGCCTTGCGGGCCGACATCCAGACCCAGACCACGGGCAGCCTGTTCCACCAGATTGCGGTCTATCTTGAGCATTAATTGCTCATTATTGGCGTGCCAGACCATATCCACGTCCTCGTTGGGGTTCAGGATCGTGGCGGCGTAGGGGCTGGAGTCCACGGTTTGGCCACCGCAGCGGATTTTGGCGGTGCCGTATTGGGGCATCTGAACCAGGTAAAACCCGGCCAGGTGATCAGGCTGTATGTGTACGTCGGCGCCATAGCCCAGGCGGCTCAAGGCGACCTGACCAAACTGGGCATGGCGCAGTCGGGTTTGCAGGGTCTGATCGGCACGTAGCTGCTTGAGCTGGTGCGATTTGAACATGTCGCTGACAGATTTGCGCACGTGTTCCAGGTCAGCAGACGCTACACGTGCCCAGTGATCGGGCTTATTTTCCATGTTTCATGTGCCTAGATGGTTCTGAAAGGCAGGAAGGAGACGTAAAACCTTGAGTTTCAACGGTTTGCAGCAGCTTTATTTTAGTTGTAAAGTATATCAGTGGGCCACCGGGATTTCCCGCAGTCCTGTTTAGTTTGTTGTGTTTATTAACAGAGAGAACCGTGCAGAAAGACTTTCACTTTTATGAACCCACTCAAGGCCATGGACTGCGCCACGACCCGATCAGTTCTATTGTGGGTCCCCGTGTTATCGGTTGGATCGGCACCAAAAGCAAGGACGGCGTGCTGAATCTGGCCCCCTACAGTTTCTGCAATGTGTTCAACTACCGCCCGCCTGTCATCGCATTTTCCAGCGTGGGCTACAAAGACAGCGTGCGCAACGCCATTGAAACCGGCGTCTTTACCTGGAACCTGGCGTCGCGTGATCTGGCCGAGCCCATGAACATGACCAGTCTGGAACAGGATGTGCGCGAGTTTGAAGTTGCGGGCCTGACGCCTGCGGACTCTCGACTGATTGATGCCCCCCGCGTGGGCGAGAGCCATGCCTCGCTGGAGTGCAAGGTGACGACGCACTTTCAATTGAAGGATTCGGAAGGCAAGGACCTGAACACCTGGATGGTGCTGGGCGAAGTGGTGGGTGTGCATGTCTCGCCCAACTGTATCGTGGATGGCATTTACCGCACCGCGATCCCACGTCCGATTCTGCGTGGCGGTGGTCCTGGCGATTACTTTGAAATTACCGACCTGACCTTGTTCGATATGCCGCGTCCCAAGTCCTGATAGCAGGGCTGTAGTCAGAAGCCGCTGGTTGGCGGCTTCATTGGAGTGACTGCCAATGCATAACGGCGCCAAAAGGCGCCGTTTGCTTTATGTCTGCTCAGAGTGTGGCCGCAGTTGCTGGGCGGTTTTGCCTGTTGATGTACATTCGGCCGTCTGGCGTTCTGTCGTTCTGGCGGCCCGGCGATCCGGCTTTTCGATGTTTCCGTCGTGTCGCAGTCTGGCAGGCTCAGCGAACCTACCGCTTCGCGATTGCTCGGTGACTGGACGATCCAACCGACCCAAGGGGCAGAATAGCCAGTCACAGCCCCGTCAAACTGCTCTGCGTGCCGTAGGCGGGCATCTTAGCCCTTTGACGAACCACCTGCCGCCAGGAATTGCGCCAAACGAGGGCTGCGTGGCGATACCAGCACTTCTTCCGGTGGGCCTTCTTCTTCGATCTGGCCTTCGTGCAGGTACACCACCTTGCTGGAGACGTTGCGGGCAAAGCTCATTTCGTGGGTAACGACCACCATCGTGCGCCCTTCTTCGGCCAAATTCTGCATAACGCGCAAGACTTCGCCCACCCGTTCCGGGTCCAGTGCCGAGGTCGGCTCGTCAAACAGCATGACTTCGGGCTCCAGTGCCAGCGCACGGGCAATGGCCACACGCTGTTGCTGGCCACCGGACAAGAAGGCGGGGTATTGCTTGGCCAGATCGCGCGACAGGCCTACCTTGTCCAGATACAGTTCGGCTTTGGCAATGGCCTGAGCCTTGTCCATTCCCTGCACATGAATAGGCGTGGCGGTAATGTTCTCCAGCACTGTCATGTGGGACCACAGGTTGAAGTGCTGGAACACCATGGCCAGGCTGGTACGCAGGCGCTTGAGCTGTTGTTTATCGACTGCAACCAGTTCGCCCGTTTTAGGGTCCAGACGGGTTTTCAGCTCCTCGCCCTTGATGACGATACGGCCCGAGTTGGGCGCTTCCAGAAAGTTGATGCAACGCAGGAACGTACTTTTGCCCGAGCCACTGGAACCGATCAGGCTGATGACATCGCCCGGCTCCGCGCTTAGAGAGACTCCCTTGAGGACCTCCAGGGTGCCATAGCGTTTGTGAATATTCTCGATGAGCAGGTTGGGCATGGAAAGCGGTATCGTATTGAAAATAAAAAAGACCGGTGCGACGCGGCAGAGGGGATTACAGCACAGACTGGCCGCCAGGCAAATCATTGGGCTTGTGGTTTTCCCGTACAAATCTGTGGGTCTAAACGGATTTGGGCGCATTTCTGGGTTTATGATGCAGTCTTTCCCGCAGCCCTGATCGGGCTAAGGGCGTAGCGCAAGCCGCGTTTTAGCCAAGTTTAGGTGTCCGTTTTTAGGGGACCTGTTTCTAGAGAGTGTTGTCATGAAAAAAGTGGTTCGTGCCAAGCTGCATGGTATCAAGGTGACCGGTGCCGACTTGAACTATCACGGGTCGATCACCCTGGATCCGGAAATCTGCGAACAAGCGGGCATTTTACCCATGGAGTTTGTGGAAATCTGGAATAAGGACAGCGGTGCCCGTATTTCTACCTACGTGATCTTCGGTGAACCCGGTTCGCGCTGTGTAGTCCTGAATGGCGCGGCGGCTCGTACCTGTCAAAAAGGCGATACCGTCATCATCTGCGCAACCGAATACGTGATGAACTCCGAAGACCTGTATTCCCTGCGCCCTACCGTGCTGACCTTCACGCCAGAAAACGAAGTGGACGAAGTCATGCACTACGAAGTGGCCAAGACCGCCCAGCGCGATTACGACTTTCGCGTGGTGCGTGACGACCGCCCTCGTGGTGCCGAGCGTCCTCTGGCCCGTGTGGATGTGGACGCCCTGTCTGCTGACTTGCGCTCTCGTGGTCTGGATGATCGTGCCATTGCGGACATCCTGTCTTGCCATCTGGCCGATTTCGCGCCTGCGACTCAAAACTGATATTTTTGCGCCGGGCCGCAATGGTCCGGCTGCTCATTAGAACATCATCACCCTGGGTATTTTCCAGCCCTGCTTTCCGACCAGGAAAGGTGTGTTGCTCAAGAATAATCAGCGGTCAAAAAAACGCTGCAGCCACTGCCAAAGGCAGTAGATGCAGCGTTTTTTACATCAGGCCTGATCGCGCCCTTCTTCTACAGCATGGCAAGCCACTTCGTGCTGCCCGGTTTGCAGCAAAGCCGGGGCTTCGCGGCGGCAGCGATCATTGGCCAGCGGGCAGCGTGGATGGAAGGTACAGCCTGATGGCGGGTTCAGCGGGTTGGGCACTTCCCCTGCTACCGGAATGCGACTTTTGCCCGCCCCGCTCATGTCGGGAATGGCTCCCAGCAACATGCGCGTGTAGGGGTGGCGAGGCTGCGCGAACAGGTCATCGCGTGGCGCAATTTCCACAATCCGGCCCAAATACATGACTCCAACCCGATCGGCCACGTGGTGTACCACAGCCAGGTTGTGCGAGATGAACAGGTAGGTCAGCCCCAGCTCGCGCTGTAAATCCTTCATCAGGTTCAGTACCTGTGCCTGCACCGACACGTCCAGCGCCGAGGTCGGCTCGTCACAGACGATAAATTCAGGCTGCAGGGCCAGCGCACGGGCAATGGAAATACGCTGGCGCTGGCCGCCGGAGAACTGGTGCGGGTAACGCTGAGCGTCGCTGGGGTTCAACCCTACTTGCGTCAGCAGCTCGGCTACTTTGGCCTCTTGCTGGGCGCTGCTCATGTCGGTGTGCGTGACCAGTGGTTCGGCAATGATGCGGCCCACGCGCCAGCGCGGATTCAGGCTGGCATAGGGGTCCTGGAAAATCATCTGACGGCGTTTGCGCATGGCCTTCTGGCTGGCCTTGTCCATGGTTTGCAGGGACTGGCCATCAAACAGAATCTCGCCACGTGTCAGCGAATACAGGCCGGTCAGCAGACGGGCCACGGTGGATTTGCCACAGCCGGACTCACCCACCAGTGCCAGCGTTTCACCCTTGTTCAAGGTGAAACTGACGCCATCGACCGCGCGCAGGTTGACTTTGGGTTTGCGGTAGACCAGACGCTCCAGCAAGGGCGGGGACACATCAAACCAACAGGCAGCGTCCTTGACCTGGACCAGGGCTTGTTTAGGGGCGCTCATGCGGACTCCTGTGCATGCAGCCAACAGGCCGCCTGTGTTTGTGGGGGAACAGGCAACAGCTCGGGGCGTTCGACCAGGCAACGATCAAAACGGCGGTCACAACGCGGATTGAAGGCACAGCCCGGCGGGATGGCATTCAGGCGCGGCATGCTGCCGGGGATTTGTTCCAGACGTTCCAGTCCGGCGTGCAGATTGGGGATGGAACGCATCAAGCCACGGGTATAGGGGTGGCTGGGTTTCTGGATCACATCCTGAACAGGGCCAATTTCGATAATGCGACCGGCGTACATCACGGCCACGCGGTCGGCAGTCTCGGCAATCACCCCCATATCGTGGGTAATCAACATGACCGAAGTGCCTTGCGAGCGACAGAGTTTTTTCAGCAGGTCGATGATCTGCGCCTGAATGGAGACGTCCAGCGCAGTGGTGGGTTCGTCCGCCACGATCAGCTTGGGCTCGGCCGCCAGTGCCAGCGCAATCACGACCCGTTGGCGCATGCCGCCAGAGAACTGATGCGGATAGTGGTCGATACGCTCGCGCGCTGCCGGAATGCCGGTGGCTTCCAGCAACTCGATGGCGCGTTCCCGTGCCTGTTTCCAGGACAGGGGCAGGTGCGTGACGATGGTTTCAGCCAGTTGATGGCCCACGGTGTAGAGCGGGTTCAGCGAGGTCTGCGGGTCCTGGAAGATCGCGCCAATCTTGCGGCCACGAATCTTGCGCATCTGGTCCTGGTTCAGATTGTCGATGCGCTCGCCTTCCAGCAGGATCTGGCCGCCGCTGATGCGACCAGGGGCATCGAGCAAACCAATAATGGAGGAACCCGTCAGGGACTTGCCGGCGCCCGATTCGCCCACCACACCCAGCACTTCACCGGGGGCGATGGAAAAGGACACATGATCCAGGGCTTGGAGCACCCCACGCCGGGTCGGAAATTCGACACACAGGTCTTGGACAGTTAAGAGTGCAGTCATGGCTTAGCTCAATTTGGGGTTCAGGGCGTCACGCAACCAGTCGCCCAGGAGGTTGACCGACAGCACCAGCAGCACCAGCATCAGGCCAGGGAAAATCGTGATCCACCATTCGCCCGAGAACAGGAAGTCGTTACCGACCCGGATCAGGGTGCCCAGGGAGGGCGAGGTGGCCGGCACGCCGACACCCAGAAAGGACAGTGTGGCTTCGGTAATGATGGCAGTGGCCAGATGCACGGTGGCCAGCACCAGCACGGGGCCCATCACATTGGGCAGTACATGGCTGAACATGATGCGTGGCGAGGACACGCCAATAACGCGGGCCGCCTGCACATATTCACGGTTTTTTTCCACTAGCGTGGAGCCGCGCACGGTACGGGCATATTGCGGCCAACCGGCCAGTGCAATGGCCCCGATCAGTACCGGAAAGGCGACCACATCGTGCATGCTCAAGGGGAACACCGCACGGGCCACACCGTCGATCAGCAAGGCAATCAGAATGGCTGGAAAGGACAACTGCACATCGGCCACCCGCATGATGAAGGCATCCACACGGCCACCGGAGTAACCGGCCAGCAGGCCCAACACAATGCCGACCACCATGGACAGAGTCACCGAGGCCAGACCGATCAGCAAGGAGGTGCGCGTCCCGTATAACAGGGCTGAATACAGGTCACGACCTTGGCTGTCTGTTCCCAACCAGTATTGGGGCGAGCCGTTCTCCGACCAGGCCGGTGCCAGCAAGGCATCCATCAGGTCGATAGAGGTCAGATCGAACGGGTCGTAGGGGGCCACCCAGCGGGCACCCAATGCACCGATAAACAGCAGCAAGGCCATGATGGTGGCCGCGATGGCCACGGGGGAATGACGCCAGGACCAGACCAGATCGCTATCCCAGGCGGTTTTCAATTTAGCGAACATATTAGTGCCCCTTGGCGCCCGACAATTGGGTGCGCAGACGTGGATCGACCAGGAAGTACAGCAGGTCTACCAGCAGGTTGATCACAACAAATACCAGGGCAATCAGACAGAGGTAGGCCGCCATCACAGGGATGTCGGCAAATTGCACGGCCTGGATAAACAGCAGACCCATGCCCGGCCATTGGAAAACGGTTTCCGTCACGATGGCAAAGGCGATGATGCCGCCCAGTTGCAGACCCGTGATGGTGATAACCGGCACCATGGTGTTTTTCAGGGCGTGGCCAAAGTGGATGGCGCGTTGTGACAAGCCACGGGCACGCGCAAATTTGATGTAGTCGGCGCGCAGCACTTCCAGCATCTCGGAGCGCACCAGACGCAGGATCAGCGTGAGCTGGAACAAACAGAGCGTGATGGCAGGCAGGATCAAATGCTTGATGCCGTCCCAGCTAAGCAGGCCGGTGCTCCACCAGCCAAACTTCAGGACTTCCCCCCGGCCATAACTGGGCAGCCAGCCCAGTTGCACGGAGAAGATCAGAATCAGCAAGATACCAATCAGGAAGGTGGGCAGGGATATGCCCAGCAGGGAAAAGGCCAGAATGCTCTGTGCCATGAAACCATTGCGCTTCAAGGCGGTGTACACGCCCAGCGGCAGGCCGATCAGCAAGGCCAGTATGGCGGCCACCACGGATAGCTCGACGGTGGCAGGCAGGCGGTCTTTCAGGAGCGTGGAGACAGGCTGGGCTTGCCGCAGGGACAGGCCAAATTCACCTTGTACAGCCTGGGACACAAAGCGTCCGAATTGCACGGGGGCGGGTTGGTCCAGCCCCAGGCTGGCGCGCAGCTCCACGCGATCTTGTTCGGTGGCGTCCTGCCCCAGCATGATGGTGACCGGGTCACCAATGTAGCGAAACAGCACAAAAGCCAGAAGGCTGACCGTCAGCATCACCAGAACAGCCTGGATCAGACGGCGAATAATAAATACCAGCATAGGCGGTCTCCTGGTAGAGCGCGAGGATCACTCGCGACCAGTGTCGTCCTTAATGTGTAGAAAGGGCCCGGCAAGGGGGCTGGTGTAGAAACGGATGACTACAGCGTAATGGGAACCAGCCCCGCACGGAGGCGGGGCTGGGGTGGGGAAAAAACTTAGTCGATGGTGGTCCACTGAGCCAGCAGGCGGTTGTCCGCACGATGAATCACGTTGACCTTCTTGGCCATGGCCCAAGGAATGATCTGGTCATGCAAAGGGATATGACCCACTTCCTTGGCATGGATTTCCAAAACCTTATGGATGGCGGCATCGCGCTTGGCGGTGTCGGTTTCAGTCTTGATCTGGTCGATCAGGGCGTCCACTTCGGCGTTTTCGTAGCCACCAAAGTTAAAGGAGCCGTCAGCGCCCTCGCCCTTGCTGTGCATCAGGCTTTGCAGGGTGTACAGCGCGTCAAAGGTGGGCACGCCCCAGCCAAACATGTAGGCGCTGGAGTCAAAGCTTTGTACTTTGGGGAAGTAGGTGGCACGTGGCATGGCGTTCAGGTTGGCCTTGACGCCGACCTTGGCCCACATACCCACAATGGCCTGGCAGATGGCTTCATCGTTGATGTAGCGGTCGTTCGGGCAATCCAGGGTGAAGGTCAGGGAATTGTCGTAACCGGCTTCTTTCAGCAGTTTCTTGGCGCGATCCTGGCTGTAAGGCAGGCGCTGGGCCAGCTCTTTGGTGTAGCCGTGAACCTGAGGGGCCACCATGGTGCCGGTGGGGGCGGAGGAACCGCGCATCACGGCTTTCTTGATGGCTTCGATGTCGATGGCTACGTACAGGGCTTCGCGCACACGCTGATCAGCAAAGGGGTTCTTGCCCTTGATGCTGCTGTACTTCAGTTCGGGGTTCTTCTGGTCCAGACCCAGGTAGATGGTGCGGTATTCATTGCCTTCCACAATCTTGGTTTGCTGACGCAGACGCTGCAAATCTTGTGCCGGTGGGTCCAGAACCAGATCCACTTCGCCAGACAGCAGGGCGGCGGTACGGGTGGCGTTCTGTTTGATGGGCACGTAGATCACTTCGGTGACATTACCCACCTTGTTGCCCTTGTTCCACCATTCTTCGTTTTCTACAAAGACGGTGCGCACATCCACTTCACGCGATTTCAGCTTGTAGGGGCCAGTACCGTTGGTGTTGCGAGCCGAGAAGGTTTCTTCGTTTTTGTTGAAGTCCTGGGGCTGGGTCACATTGTTCTTTTCCGACCAGGCCTTGTTCATGATGAACACGCTGGTCAATTGGCGCAGCAGAACCGGGTTGGGAGCGGCAGTAATAATGTCCACGGTCTTGTCGTCAACTTTTTCTGCCTTGACGATGCCGTTCACGTAGGCCTTGAAGTTGGACGTTGGCGCCATGGCGCGCTCAATGGAGAACACCACGTCATCGGCGGTAAAAGGAGCGCCATCGTGGAATTTCACCCCTTCGCGCAGCGTAAAGCGCCAGACGGTGGGCTCACGTTGTTCCCAGGCCGTTGCCAGGCTAGGCACAATCTGGAAATCCTTGTCGTAGTCCACCAGCGCCTCATAGATATACATGCTGCCTGTGATCGTGAGGTTTTCGTTCTGGGCGTGGGGGTCCAAGGTCATGAAGTCGCCCTGGCTGGACCAAGTAAGCGTCTTGCTGTGGCCTACCAGGGGCAGGGCGACCAGAGCTGCCAGCGCAGCAGCCAATACTGTTTTGTTCATGAAAACCTCCTGATGGGATGGTTGGTGTCGCTGATAGAGAGGCTGCATAGTAACCGGGCGCTTGTTGCCGATTCAATATGTAGTTTCAGCCTGCCGTCAGCTTAATGAGTATTAGTGATTTATATCATCTCTACGCTTATTCAGGCCGGATCAGCGCGGAGCAGACTTATCGCTATAATGGTGTACATATATACAGTTAACGGGCTGATCAAGGTGGCGGCACAAGAAGAAAAACCCCTGGAGCGGCGTATCGCTCATGTGGATATGGATGCGTTTTACGCCTCGGTAGAGCTGCTGCGCTACCCGCATTTGCGTGGCAGCCCCGTGGTGATTGGCGGGCGCAGTGCGGATACGCCGCGTCAATTGCCCGATGGCAGTTGGCAACATGCCCGTCTGGCGGATTATGTTGGGCGCGGGGTCGCTACGACGTCGACTTATGAAGCCCGCCAGTTGGGTGTGTTCTCGGCCATGGGTTTAATGAAGGCGGCCCAACTAGCCCCTGATGCCATCTTGCTACCTGCCGATTTTCAAGCCTACCGCCATTATTCGCGCTTGTTTAAACAGGCTGTGGCGACGGTTTCGGAGCATATCGAGGATCGGGGTATCGACGAGATCTATGTAGACCTGAGTCATAAAACCGAAGACAGCCACGAATTGGCCGAGCAGATCCGCCAGGCGGTGAACCAGGCCACGGGCCTGACCTGTTCGGTAGGCATTACGCCCAACAAGCTGCTCTCCAAAATTGCTTCGGAGCTGAACAAGCCCAATGGGGCCTGCGTGCTGACCATGGACGATGTGCCTACCCGCATCTGGCCGCTGGCCGTGGGCAAGATCAATGGTATTGGTCCCAAGTCGGTCGTGAAGCTGACGGAAATGGGCATACGGCAGATTGGTGAACTGGCCGCCACGCCGGCAGAAAAATTGCAGGAACAGTTTGGCTTGCGCTACGCGCAATGGCTGATGGCCGTAGCTCAAGGCCAGGACGAGCGCCCCTTGTCCACTGATCGCACGCCCAAGTCGATCAGTCGTGAAACCACCTTCGAGCGTGATCTGCACGTGCGCATGGATCGGTCCCGTCTGTCTGCCGTACTGGAGTCCCTGTGCGAAAAGCTGGAGCAGGATTTACGCAAATCCGCCATGTGTGCCCAAACCATCGGCATCAAGCTGAAGTTCGAGGACTTTAAAACAGTGACGCGTGACTTGTCCCTGTCTGCCCCGGTGCTGTCGGCGGATGCCATCTTGGCCGCTGCCCGCCAGAATCTGAAACGTGCCGTGTTGGACAGACGTTTGCGCTTGCTGGGGGTGAAAGCTAGCGCCTTGCTGCCGATCAGTGAAATGCCACAGGAGCAGCCTCGCCAGTTGGACCTGGACGGCTTGTTCTGATTCAAAACTAGGCAGACCAGCCGCACATCCATATAATGAGACTCATTCTTATTTGAGTTTCAGGATAGTCGCCCGTGAACGAGCGCCCCACCACCGAAGTGATGACCGTCGCTCAGATGCAGCAACATATACATGTGTTGTATTGCCAGCACCGTGGCTGGCTGCACGATTGGTTACGGCGACGTTTGGGCTGTTCTCACCATGCGGCCGATCTGGTGCATGACGCTTATGTGCGTGTCATGAGCTCGGGCCGCATCCCCGGTCCGGAGCAGGCCCGCCCTCACCTGATGCAGATCGCCAAGGGGCTGGTCATTGATCGCTACCGCCGTCAGCAAATTGAGCAGGCGTATCTGGATGCCTTGGCGCATATGCCGGAACCGACGGCGATCTCTCCTGAAGAACGTGCCCTGACCCTGGAAGTGCTGCTGCGTATTTGCGCTGCTTTGGACGGGCTGCCCGGTCGCGTCCAGCAAGTATTTTTATTGTCGCGCTACGAGGGCCTGACTTACTCGGCCATTGCTCAGCGTCAGGGCATTGCTGTGGCGACAGTACGCAAATACATGCTGCAGGCCACTCAAGCCTGTTTTGCTGTGATGGCTGATCTGGACGCGAGCGCCCTGCCGTGAGCACACCCCGTCCCGCCATGAGTCCTGTTGATGCCCAGGCCCTGGAATGGCAAGTCGTCTTTTGGTCTGGTGAAGTGCAAGAGCACGAGCAGCAGGACTTTCAGATCTGGCTGGCGGCCGACCCCTTGCATGAGCAGGCCTGGGCCCGTATCCAGCAGTTTGGTCAGCAAATGCAGCTTGCGCCGCAGGAGGTGGCGTCGCAGGTCTTGCAGGCTGGTTTGTCCGCCCAGGCTGTACAGCGTCGTCGTGCCATTTTGCGTAGCTTCCTGTTGTTGGTGTGTGGCGGGCTGGGCAGTTATGGCGTGAGTCGCACACCCCAATGGGCGGCCTGGAATGCAGACTACCGCACTGCATCAGGCCAGCGTAAAGAGCTGACTTTGCCCGATGGCACCGCGCTGGCCCTGAATACGGCCAGTTCCTTGAACGTGCAATACAGCGAAACGCAACGCAGTGTCGTCTTGCTGGGTGGCGAGGTTTTGATCAGTACGGCATCCGACCCGCAAATCCGGCATCGGCCTTTTGTGGTGCAGACCCCCGAAGGGGAAGTTCAGGCGCTGGGTACCCGTTTCCTGGTGCGACATTGGCCTTCTAAGGCGCGTGTCTCGGTCCAGGTTTATGAGGGGGCGGTAGAACTGCGCCCCCGCCATGCCGGTCAGCGCACACGCTTGCAGGCCGGACAGCAGGTCCTGTTCAGCAAGCAGCAAAGCTATACCCCAGAACCAGCCAATGAGCAGGCCAGCGCCTGGCAGCGTGGTTTGCTGGTTGCAGAGCGCTGGCGCTTGGGTGATTTTCTGGCAGAAGTCGCCCGCTATCGGGCTGGAGTCTTGCGCTGTGATCCGGCGGTGGCTGGGCTGATGATTTCGGGCGTCTACCCCTTGCAGGATACGGACGCGATTTTGCAATCGGTGTCGCAGGCTCTGCCCGTGCAGGTACGGATGATGACGCCGTATTGGGTCACGGTATCGGCGTCGGCGTAGCACTTTTTGATTCTCGTTCGGGATATATGCAAAGGCCCGGTTTTTGTTCTGGGCTGCTTATTCCTGAAGAGAGAAGCCATGTTGATTAAATCCATGCGTTCTGCGGTCCGGCCCAGACGTTTCACTGTTGCCCGTTCGGCCCTGGGGCCTTGCCTGCTGGCGGCATGCCTGGCGGGCACCTTGTCGATGTCCAGCGTTCAGGCTCAAAACCTGAGCAGCCAGCAAATAAGCTATGACATTGCCGCAGGCACTCTGGATCAGGTCTTGAATCAGTTTGCGGCGCGTGGCGGATTTTTACTGGCTATTGATGCGTCTTTGACTGCTGGCAAGACCAGCACGGGCTTGAGGGGCGCTTACACACCGGAACAAGGTTTACGGCAGATTTTGCAAGGTAGCGGTCTGGAGGTCGTGGCGGATGGTCGCGGTTATCGTTTGCGCGCTGCGCCTGGCTTGAGCACACGCAGTCACCAGGAGCTGGAAGCGGTACGTGTGCAGGCTCAACGCGAAAGCGCAACCGGGCCCGCGAATGGCCTGCTGGCAAGGCGCAGCGCAACGGCGACCAAGAGCGATGCGGACATCATGGACACGCCGGCCTCGATCGCCGTCGTGACGCAGCAACAGATCGAGTCTCTGGCCACTCGCACGGTGGGCGAAGCCTTGCGTTACGTGCCGGGCGTGGCGGTGGAATTTGATGGGGTGGATTCACGTTTTGACACTATGTCCTTGCGTGGCTTCAATGCAGATTCCGTGGCGTGGCTGGACGGCGTGAAGCTGGCCGGCGGCAGCGGTGCGGGCAATAACTGGACCTTGCCGCAGGTTGATCCTTTCATGCTGGAGCGCATTGAAGTCCTGAAAGGGCCGGCCTCGGTGGTGTATGGTCAGGTGGTGCCGGGCGGTATGGTCAATATGGTCAGTAAGCGCCCTACTCAAGTGGACCAACGCAATATTGAACTGACCTTGGGGGCGCCGCGCCAGCTACGGGGCAGCGTGGATCTGGGCGGCGCATTGGGTCAGGATGGCGTCAGTGCCTGGCGCGTGCTGGCACTAAGTTCCGATACCGAAAGCCGTACTGATCACGTCAAGCGTAAACGCCTGTTGTTGGCCCCTTCCGTCACCTTGCCGCTGGGCGAGAACGGTGAAATCGTCCTGATGGGTTCGGTGCAACGCGACCGTGGCGGCAGTGACTATATGTGGTTGCCCGCCTACGGCACCTTGTTTGATAACCCCAACGGCAAAATCCCTCTGTCACGCTTTATCGGCGAGCCACATTTTGATCGCTATGACCGCGATCAGGATATGGCTGGCTGGGCGGCGGTCTACGACATCAACGACAACTGGACACTGCGCCAGAACTTGCGCGTGCAACGCATCAAGTCGGTGATGGAATCGGTGACCAGCGATATGTATTCCTTCGACGATCCCAGTCTAGGCGGTTGGGATTGGCGCACGCTGGAACGCTACGCCAACCGGGGGACAGGAACATCCCGCTCCTTGGGTGTGGACACGCAGTCCGAATGGCGTTGGAACCTGGGGGAGGCCGAGCATACGGTGTTGCTGGGTCTGGACTATTACCGGGGCACTTTTGATGCCCGTCGTCAGACCGCCTCGGTAGGCCCGGAAGGCAGCGGCGGTGTGCTGGATTTGTATGACCCGCAGTACGGCGCAATGATCGGGCCTTTTACCACCTTGAGTGAAGTCAGTAACCGGCGTCATCAGACCGGCGTGTATCTGCAAGACCAGGTTTCATGGGGGAATTGGCGTCTGGTGGCTGGCTTGCGTCATGATCGGTCCTCCGTCAGTGGCACCAGCCGCCGCCGGTCCGGAGAGGATGATTTGGGCCAGAGCGACAAGGCCACCACGGGTCGCCTGGGTGCCTTGTATCGTTTCGATTCGGGTTGGGCACCGTATATCAGCTATGCCACCTCGTTTGAGCCTGTTGCCGGTGTGACGGCAGACGGTGTGGCCTTCCGGCCCATGAAAGGCAAGCAGACCGAAGTCGGCGTCAAGTATCAGCCCGAGGGCGCGAACTGGATGGCCAGTGCCGCCGTGTTTGATTTGCGCCAGACCAACAGGCTGACGGACGACCCGATTCACGGCTTCCCGGATCAGGTGCAAACCGGAGAACTGCGTTCGCGCGGTCTGGAGTTAGCGCTCACAGGCCGTTTGTCGCCTAACTGGTCTGTGATAGGCAGTTATTCCTACCTGAATACCAAAGTGCTTAGCAGTGAGATCCCTGAAGAACAGGGCAAACCGGCCTTGTATACACCGCGCCATCAAGCCGCCTTGTGGGTGGATTACACCTTTACCGGGCGCACAGCGCTGGCTGGCACGGTTATGGGGCTGGGGATCCGTCATGTGGGCTCGTCCCACGGCGGGGACATTGATGTGGCCGGTGGTGGCTACGCCAGCCTGCGCATCCCGGCCCATACCGTGGCGGATTTCCGGATGGCGACGCAGTTGGGCTGGATCTCGCCTGAGCTGAAAAACAGCGAACTTTCTTTGAATGTGACCAATATTGCCGACAAACAGTACGTCAATGGCTGCGGTTCCTTGTGGACTTGCGGCTGGGGCCTGGGTCGACAGGTGTCTTTAACTTTTTCAGGACGATTCTGATGAGACGGCTGATAGGGCTAGCCCTGCTGGGCCTGGGTTTGAGTGTCAACGCACAAGCCAGTCCCCTGCTGAAACCGGGTTGCGCCTGGACCTTGCTGCATCCGGAGCAAGGGGAACGCACAGGAAGCTGGGGGTGGGCGGATCTGGAAAAACGTCAGTACATCGACGAGCACACGCGCTTTAATCTGGCCTCCCTGTCCAAGCAGTTCACTGCCTTGGCTGTCCTGATGCTGGTTCGGGATGGAAAATTGGCTTTGGATGAACCCGTGGCCCGGTATTGGCCGGACCTGCCCGGTGAACTGGGCAAACCCACTGTTCGACAAGTTCTGCGTCATACCGGTGGTTTGCCGGATTACATCGAGCCCTTGTACCAGGCAGGCCGAGAGCATGAGACGGTCACCGTGTCTGAGACGCTGGAGGTTTTGGCTGCCCATCCCGCTTTGCGCTTTACGCCGGGTGAGCGGTTTGAATACAGCAATACCGGGTATTTTCTGCTGGCCCAACTGGTGGAACGGGCCAGCGGCCAGCCACTGCCCCGGTTTTCCCAGCGCTATATTTTTGAGCCATTAGGCATGGACGAAACTGCGATTGTGGATCGCTACCCGTCTGCGTTGCCACAATTGGCTCGTGGCTATCGGGTCAAGGATGGGCAAGTACAAAACAGTGAATCAAGCTGGGAGCAGACGGGGGATGGTCAGGTGCACAGCAGCGCAGCAGATATGTGGCGTTGGTTGCAGCATCTGGAGCAAGACACGGTCTTGCAGAGCCCGCAGGGACAGCCGCTGACAGGGCTGCGTAGCTTGCTGACGCAATCGGCCCCTACCGAACCCAAAGATAATTACCAGTTCGGGCTGGAAACGGTGCAACTGGGTGAGGACTATGCGGCCTGGGGACATGGTGGAGGCTGGGCGGGCTATCACAGCTTCATGGCCTACTCACCGGAGCGGCGTCAGGGGGCGGCGGTGATGTGTAACGCGATTCACTGGGATGTGCGTGCCATGGCCGAGCGGCTGCTGCAGACCGGTATCGGGCAGTTGGAGCCTATTGTGTATCGACCTTGATGGTACGACTTGACCGGGGCCCTGTTTGATATGGCAGCGTAGCACCTGAAAACAAGCCTTCAGGCCTCAAGCAAAACAGCGCGTCTCCTGTTGATAAGTCAGGAACCGCGCTGTTTTCGCATCAAGCTGTACCAGAAAAGGGACAATCCACGGCCAGATGGACATTGTCCCAGGCATAAGCGTCCTGCCGGGGGTGGGCTGCGTTAGAATTAATTGTCCAGCCGCCGGGCTGGCTTATTTTTTTTCTTTCATTTTCATCAAGGTTTGCCGTTATGGAATTCGATCGGGCCGGTGTACGTGCATTAATGGAAATTACCCAGCGTCCGGAGTTGGTCTTTGTGCGAGGAGAAGGTTCCTGGCTGCAAGATCACAACGGCAAGCGATACCTGGACACCGTCCAGGGCTGGGCCGTGAACGCGCTGGGCCACAGCCCTGCCAACGTGATCAAGGCGATCACCGAACAAGCGTCCAAATTGATCAACCCCTCGCCGGCGTTCTACAACGAGCCCTCTATCGCGTTGGCCAAACGCATCGTGGAACACTCCTGCTTTGATCGTGTGTTCTTTGCCAACAGTGGTGGTGAAGCCAACGAAGGCGCCATCAAGCTGGCGCGCAAATGGGGTCAGATCAACAAGAACAACGCTTACAAGATCATTTCTTTTGAGCACTCTTTCCATGGCCGTACCCTGGCCACCATGTCCCTGTCCGGCAAACCCGGCTGGGATCGCATGTTTGCGCCTCAGGTTGAAGGTTTCCCCAAAGCCAAGTTGAATGATCTGGAATCCGTGCGCGCACTGATTGACGATCAAACCGTGGGCATCATGCTTGAACCCGTACAGGGCGAGGCCGGTGTTATTCCCGCGACCGTGGAGTTCATGAAGGGCCTGCGCGCTCTGGCCGACGAGCACAAGCTGCTGCTGATCGTGGATGAAGTGCAAACCGGTATGGGCCGTACCGGCACTATGTTTGCTTACGAACACTCGGGCATCCGTCCTGACATCATGACCTTGGGTAAAGGTATTGGTGGTGGCGTGCCTTTGTCGGCACTGTGCGCACGCGAGGAAATCTCCTGCTTTCAACCTGGTGATCAGGGCGGTACCTACAACGGTAATCCCTTGATGACCGCCGCTGGCGTGGCGGTGTTTGATGAACTGACCGCTCCTGGCTTCCTGGATTCGGTCAACGCCCGCGCCAAGCAACTGTCCGAAGGCTTGCTGGCCATCAGCGCCAAGTGGGGCATGGATGGTGAACGTGGTGAAGGCCTGCTGCGTGCCCTGATTCTGGATCAGGATGACGGCCCGGAAATTGTGGCTGCGGCCCGCGACCGTGCTCCGGAAGGCATGTTGCTGAATTCACCTCGCCCTAACCTGCTGCGTTTCATGCCAGCCTTGAACATCACGGCTGATGAAATCGACCTGATGCTAGCCTGGCTGGACGAAATTCTGGTCAAGGTTCGCGGCTAAGTCGTGTTGCTGCCATAAAGAAATCCGCCTTCGGGCGGATTTTTTTGGTCTTTGCACAATAGGGGCTGTGTTCCTGCCATAACGTGGAGCAGGGGATGGTGGGTGTCATCATTCCCTGGGGAAAAGGTGCATTTACACGGTTTCTAAATGGGCTTTTACAGCGGCAGCCACTAATTCAGGGTGGGAAATATGCATGCCGTGGCCTGCCCCTGTGACGGTGCGAATCGTGGCGCGTGGCACCTGTTCCGAAATTTTCTGAATGACCGCTGCGTAGGTTGGTAGGGTCGCGCTGCCGGTCAATAGTGTCGTCTGGCCGGCAAACGTGGCTAAGGCGCTGACATTGACCGCCAAGCGATCCGGGTCCCGGAATTGATCGAGCCACGTGTGTGCATTGGACAGGATGGTGGCGCGGGCCTGCGAGTCGAATACTTCATGCCAGGCCTTGTCTCCGAAGGCGACTTTCTCGATAAAAAGTTTTGCGCCTGCTTCGACCTGTCCCTTTTCTATCATCATGGCGGCTTGTTTCATCAAGTCGCTTGCTTCCAGTCTGAGGGCCTCGTTTTCGTCTTGTAAAAGGCTGAAAACCGGGGGTTCCAGCAACATCATCGAACTGACCCGCTCCGGGTGGCGGCTGGCCAGAACAATTGAGACATTCGCTCCATAAGAGTGTCCGAGGACATGAGCTGTTTGCAGGTTCAGATGGTCTAAAAGAGCGATGACATCGGCGACATCTTCGCTCAGGCGACCCTGGCCTTTGGGAGCGGAGCTTCGGCTGTGGCCGCGCCGATCGTAGCGCAGAAGTGTATGGTCAGATAGCTTGTTGGCAACACCGTTCCAGCTTTGGTGATCATCCCATGAGCCATGTATACAAATGATAGGGGTTCTGCCGTTTGTGGGGGGGTGGAGATAGGCGAGACTGAAATCCTGAAAATCTATTTTTTTCATTATGTTTCGCATGTTTAGGAGCCCTTTATCGCTGTTTTCAGGTGGTTTCGATGAAACATGAGGTATATACTATAATTGTAGATAGTATACCAAATAGGTGAATAGCCTTTGTTAGGGATATTCCTGCCTGGCTGGGCCGATGTGCAGCAATAGAGTTGAATGTGAGTACGGGTTCTCGGATAGCCGCCACTTTTTGTGCTGGGTGGCAGTGAAGGACAAAAGCAGTGCCAAAACTGGATAATCTGCCGCTGTGTTGTGCCAGAGCTGGATAGTTCGGTGCCAAATTGATTCATAGAATAAAAACCAGCCAATCCGGGGGATTGGCATCCGACTGTGTCACACACGCAGCGGTTTTATTTCTATGAGAGAGACAAGTCATGACCCAAAACAGCACCCCACCCTACATCGAGATCGAAAAGCGCATCGACAAGGTCCGCGACGAATACGCTCTGGTTGAAGGTCACTTCGATACGTCTGAAGAAACCTCCCCCTGGATTCCTTTCGGCCCCAATATCTGGCTGCGTCACCTGAGCTTTGATATTCGCAACAACACCTCGGTACACATCATGCGTGCCGACAAGGGTGGCTCCCTGGGTCGTCACCGTCATCGCGCTGTGGTGACTGGCTACATCTTGTCCGGCAGCCTGCGTTACGAGGAGTACGACTGGGTGGCTCGCGCTGGCCATTACATCCACGAAAGCCCTGGCCGCACGCACACGCTGGTGTCCGATGAAGGCATGGAAACGCTGTTCCACCTGGGCACGCCCATCGAGTTCCTGGATGAGAACGACAACATCCTGGAAATCATCGACGTGTTCTGGATGATCGACCACTACACCAGCTACTGTAAGAAGCACAATCTGCCCATCAACCAGTCCATGTTCATCTAAGACTGTTTGAGGCTTGTGTGCCGTGTCTGCCCCGTTTGATGGGGCAGCTCCTGGAAGCGTTGCTGATAGTAGGCAGAAAACCGGCCCAGATGCCCAAAGCCATGCGCCAGTGCCACCTCGGTGACATTGGGGCGGGGTCGGCTTTGCAGCACTTGATGCGCGGCGTCCAGACGTAGATTACGTACCCAGCTCATGGGGGATTGCTGATGATGACGGCGGCACAGCAGATGCAGGAAGCGGGGACTCACACCCGCTGCCTGCGCCAGATCATCCAGTGAGATGTTGCTGTGCAAATGCGCCAGCACATAGTTTTTGGCCTGGAGCAGTCGCATTTGCCCTGCCCGGGCTGCGGCTCCCATGGACTCATCCACCAGAGCCTGCACAGCTTGTTTATCGGTGGGATGACAGAGCAGGAACAAAGCCAGGCTGCTTTCAATATGCTGCGTCCAGGAGGCTGAACGGTCGCTGTGCTGCGCCGGGAGCAGAAGTAGGTGCTGGATGAGGTTGGCCCATTGCGGGCCCATACAGGGGTCCAGCTTGTAGACACAGCCCCGCGTCATACCCTCTTGCGCCAGCGTCTGATGGCCCACGCCATCAAACAGGCTGTAGGGAATTTTGATGATTAGTTGTTCACAACCGGCTTGCCACAAGGTGCGCACATGATGGCGGGGGGATACCACCGCAATATCGCCCGGATAGGCTGTTAATTTGTGATGGCCGTCGCTGATGAATTCAGCCGTGCCTTGCAGAGGCATTTGCACCAGACAGAAGTCGCCGAAGGCATCAGCCTGGATTTCCACTTCGGCACCGTAGCCCAGCCGCATCAGGCTGATCTGATCAATATCTCGGCGGTACAAGCTGGTGTTGATGCGCCCGCGACCCCAATGCAGGGCATGCCGGGAAATGGCCCGGCTCAGTGGCTGATGAGACAGCTCGGCGCTGTGGGAATGAAAGATTGGATGACGGTACAACACCGACAGATCCAAGCCATTTTCTGCCGACATTGGGAACCCCTTGTTCCAGAGCATAAGGATGCGCGTGACCAGCGCCTAGTGTAAAAGTTGCGCGGCTGGGCGGGCATGGGGGCTATCCCTGATCGGGGATTGTCGGTTTCAGAATATTCTTTATTTACAGAGGGATAGACTGGTTGTTATTTTATTTAGGCTTAAAAGAAGCTGCCTGATTTTTGGCATTGTGGTTGAGGTTTGAAGAAGTGAGCCATAGGTCTTCAATGTCGTGAGCTGACCTTAAATAAAAGGACGAATAATCAGTTGCAAGCCCAATACCGCCAGGAACAGCAACAGACATTGCTTGAAGCGTCGCGGGCTGATGCGCACGCGAACTTTTTGCCCCAGCCACATGCCCAGTAAAGCTGGAACAATCACCACGGTGGACAGGCTCAGCTGATTTGGCTTGAACACATCGTGCATGAATAGGCCACCTGCCAGCGCGAGGGTGGAGATGGTGAAGGACAGCCCCAAGGCCTGTACCAGCTCATCCTTGTTCAGATTCAGGGCCTGTAAATAAGGTACGGCAGGCATCACAAAAACGCCGGTAATGCCGGTCACGATGCCCGTCACCAGGCCAATCAAGGGTGCAAGCCAGGGCTCGAAGCGGGGTGACACCGTCAGGGTGGGGGCGATAAGCGCATAGCCTGCATAAACCAGTAGCGCGATACCCAAGGCCATACCTGATAGCTGCGGTGAGGTATTGGCCAGCAACGACGAGCCCCAGAGCGTGCCCAGCACAATGGTCAGCATCATGGGCCAGAGCCTGCGCAGCAAAGCCAGCATGGACGGCCCGGCAAGGCATTGCCAGACATTGGTGATAAAAGAAGGCAGCACCAGCAAGGCGGCGGCCGAGGCGGGTGACATCACCAGACCCAGCAAGCTCATGGCGACCGTAGGCAGGCCCATGCCGGTAATGCCTTTGACCATGCCTGCTACCAGGAAGGTGGCGCCGATCAGAAGAAAGAAAGTGAGAGATTCATGCATGCCTGTATTGAAGCGTGGCAGGCAGGCGTACACAATGTGGATTTAAGACGGTATCCTTCGGTTTATCCGAAGGGTTTTCAGGAGTGGTCATGCGACTGGGTCTGGCAGATCTTCACTTGTTCTTGAGCATTGTGGAGGCAGGCAGCATCACACAGGGGGCGGTACGCGCGAATCTGGCATTGGCTTCGGCCAGCGAGCGTTTGCGTCGTATCGAGGACGACGCGGGTGTTGCCCTTCTGGAGCGTCTGCCGCGTGGAGTCGTCACTACCGAAGCGGGTGAGGCCCTGGCTCACCATGCCCGTTTGATGTTGCGTCAGCATGATTTGCTAAAGGGCGAATTGCAGGATTTCGCCCTTGGCGTGCGGGGGACCTTGCACCTGTACGCGAATACGGCGGCTTTGACTGACTTTCTGCCGCCCCGTCTGGCGCCCTGGTTGGCGCAGCGGCCTAACCTGCATATCGAACTGAAAGAGCGCACCAGCGCTGATATTGCGCGTACGGTTGCTGCGGGCTTGGCCGAGGCCGGTGTGGTGTCGGATGCGGTGCAGGCACCGGGACTGATGCTGGAGCCGGTCGCCAAGGATCATCTGGTGCTGATTATGGCTGCGGCTCATCCCTTGGCGACGCACAGCAAATTGAGTTTGCAGGATGTTCTGCATGAGCCATTCGTGGGCCTGATGCCCGGCAATGCCTTGCAAGACCATATCGATGAACATGCTCGCGCTGCGGGCCATGCTTTGGCGCAGCGCATCCGCATGAAAACTTTTGAAGGGCTGTGCCAGATGGTGGCCCACGGTGTGGGCCTGGGGATTGTGCCGCAGGGAGTGGCCAGCCGCTACAAGCGCCGTCATGGCTTTGTAGCGCGGCCTTTGAGTGACACCTGGGCCAAGCGCTCCCTGTGCCTGTGTTATCAGGACTGGGACGCCCTATCCAAACCCATGCAGCGCTTGTTGCAGCATTTGGGGTCGACGAAGGTCTGCTGAGTCCAAGCTTTTTGCGGGAGCTTATTCACTGGCTGCTTGCTTTCCAAGCAGCCAGTGGGCAGGTGTTAGGCGTAGACCTCGTGCTGGTTTCCGAATTTTCTGTCGGATTCAGCGGCCCGTCTATTTTGTCGCTGGTGCTGTATAAATCTGTCGTTTGATTACTTGCTCTAATGCTGGAGCTTATCTTCCTGGCTTTCGTTTAACCCCCGAGCGGACAATGCTGATAAATAGCGGGCTGCTGGCGTTCTTATTCCAGCTCCTCCATCTTGTTAGCTGCAAGTGGCTCGTTTGATTCTGCAGGCTCTGTCAGGCTGACTTTCACCCCAATATCCGCCGGTTTTGCGTAGTGCAGGCTGCTGGTCACCAAGGCATTCACGCCCGTTGCGGCATAGGCGGCTGCGTTACCTGCATGAATCCCGCCCGCCGCCAGAATGGTGACGTTGGGATGGGCTTTGCGCAGCGCAGGCACGATTTGCGTCAGAATTTCAGGCGGGACTTTGTCGAACTGCACCACGTCCGCGCCAGCCTGGGCCGCGCGATAGGCTTCGTCCAGATCGGCTGCTTCAATTACGATTTTTTTCTCGCACAAGGCGTATTTGTGGCGGGCAATTGCACGGCCTACCTCTTCCCAACCGCCCATCAGGGCGCGGTGCTGCGGGAAGATCAAAATGGTTTCACCCAGGCCCAGCCGATGCGGCATGGCACCGCCCGATAGTGTGGCTTTCAAGGCCAGCTTGCGCACACCAGGCGCGTGTTTGCGGGTGGTCAGCACCGCTACCGAGGCATCCACCGTTTGCACGGCTTGCACCACTTGATGTGTCAGAGTGGCAATACCGCAGGCAAACTCCAGCAGGTTCTGGCCGACTTTCCAGGCGCGCAGCAAGGCTTGGGCGGGGCCTTGGGCCAGCAAGATGGTCTGACCGGGCATAGCCGCCACGCCGCTGGGGGTGTAGTGCTGGGTCTGGCCGCCGCAAGAGCGCACAATCTCGGCCACTTCTTCAGTGCCTGCTACGCGGATAGGGTCACGCACGACGTAACGCAGTGTGGTGTTCTGCTTGTGCAGGCCCAGCATATGGCTGGTCAGGTCCAGGTAGGACGCATCTTCGCCAATCCATTGGTCGATTTGGCTTTGTTCAAAAAAAACCGTCATTTTTGATTCCCGTAGCGCCGTAGCGCCCAAAAACAGGCTAATGCCGTCAGCCCCAGCATCCAGGACAGTGCATTGGCGCAGTCTGTGTCGCCATCGAGCACGGCGTTGTAGATAGATAAAGACAGGGTTTCGGTACGGCCCGCGATATTGCCACCCAACATCAGCGAGATCCCGACTTCGCCCAGCGCCCTGCCGCCCGACAGAATCAGACCTGTGGCCAAGGCGGGCCGCAGCAAGGGTAGCTCCACCCGGAAGAAGTAGGACCAGGTGCCGTGGCCCAGCGTGGCCGCTGCTTCACGCAGCCGTGGCGACAGGCTGTTCATGCTGTTTTGCACGGGTTTGACCATTAAAGGCAGCCCAGCGATAAACGCGGCAATCAACAAGGCCGCAGGCTGAAAAACAATATTGGGTGACCAGCCGGTGGCACTGGCCAGCCAGCCCTGTCTGCCCAAGGCAAGCAGCAGCAAATAACCGATGACAATCGGTGGAAAAACCAGCGGCAGGCTCACCAGCGAATCGAGTAATCCGTGGCCCGGAAAGCGTTTTCTGGCCAGGACCCAGGCCAGTGCTACCCCCAGAACCAATTGGGCCACCAGGGTGGCGGCCAGCACATAGACACTCAAACCCAGCGAGCTGCTGGAGCAGCTCATCCAGGCAGACATCACAGGCCGTGGCGCTCAAGAATGGACTTGGCCTTGTCCGAGCCCAGGAACTGGGTCCAGGATTGCAGCGTGGGACTGTCAGGGCGGTTCTTGAGCACGGCCAGACTCAGATCAATCGGATCGTGGCAGTGGGCGGACATGGGTAGGATGGTGCCTAGTTTGTCCTTGTGGGCCAGCGCTTCGCTGCGGTTGATGAAACCGGCATCCACTTCGCCGTTCAGCAAGTAAGTCGATACTTGCGGGAGCATGGCCACTTCAAGGGTGCGACCATCGGCCTGGATTTTTTCGCGTTCCATGCAGGTGGTGGCGGCACGGCCGTAAACCGTTTTCTTGGCATCGCCAATCGCGATGCGGGCGTAGCTGGGCTGCTGCAGATCCTGGATGGAATCAATGGTCTTGCCCTTGGGCACGGCCAGCATCAGGGCACCCTGACTGATGTTTACGAACTGTTGGGCAATGCCCATGGGTTCCAGAAAAAAGCGGTCGCCAATGATGGCGGCAATGTCCGGGTTTTGCTCGCTCTGGGCGCGGACCTGCTGCATATTGCCAAAGCTGCTCTCTACCGTCAGGCCGGTTTCTTTATTGAAGGCTTCCATCAATTCGGTGACGGGCTTGCGGTAGCCCGCGCCGGAGGCAATCAGCAGGTCGGAAGCGTGGGCCGTGGTGGAGATCGCCAGCAGGCAAGCGGCGGAGAACAGCAAAGATTTCATGGGGTTTCCTGTCGATCAAATTCGTTATGAGTTCAAGTTTATAACGAGAAGGGACGGACAGGGACTACCGGGGTGCTTTTAGGCCGTGGGTTTGACAACGGTTGCAGGTGTTGTGGTTCGACAGCGTGTTTGGGTGTTTTGGGGAGGGGCAAGTCGCGATCAAACAGGAAAGCTCAGCAAAGGCATACCCTTAAACGAAAAAATCCCCATCCTGCTGATGCAGGATGGGGATTGGGGGCACCCGCCACCCGGAGTCAGGCTCCGGGCGACATCGTGTGCTTTAGGCTTGAGCGGCTTTGAATGCCAGACGCCATTGGTGCAGCAAGGGCTCGGTGTAGCCGTTAGGCTGTTCCAGACCCTTCAGAACCAGATCCTGAGCGGCGCGGAAGGCAAAGGAGCCTTCAAAGTTGCCGGCCATGTTCTGGTAGGCGGGGTCGCCCGCGTTTTGCTGGTCTACCACAGCCGCCATGCGCTGCAGGGTTTCAACCACTTGTTCGTGGGTGACGATGCCGTGCAGCAGCCAGTTGGCGATGTGCTGGCTGGAGATACGCAGGGTAGCGCGGTCTTCCATCAGGCCGACGTTGTGGATGTCAGGCACTTTGGAGCAACCCACGCCCTGGTCAATCCAGCGCACGACGTAACCCAGAATGCCCTGAGCGTTGTTGTCCAGCTCTTCCTGGATTTCCTTGGCGGACCAGTTGGTGTCCGTGGCCACAGGAATGGTCAGGATGCTGTCCAGGTAGTCGTTGGTGTCGCTTTCCAGACCTTTCTGGACGTCGACCACGTTGACTTGGTGGTAGTGCAAGGCGTGTAGCGTGGCAGCAGTAGGCGATGGCACCCAGGCGGTGTTGCCACCCGCTTTCACGTGGCCAATTTTTTGCTCCAGCATTTCTGCCATCAGGTCAGGCATGGCCCACATGCCTTTACCGATCTGGGCGCGACCGCGCAGACCGCACTGCAGGCCGATCTGAACGTTGTTGCGTTCATAGGCAGGCTGCCATTCGGCTTGTTTCATGTCGGCCTTGCGCACCACGGCGCCCGCTTGCATGCACGTGTGGATTTCGTCGCCAGTACGGTCCAGAAAGCCTGTGTTGATGAACACCACGCGCTCGGTGGCCTGGGCAATGGCGGCCTTCAGGTTCACGCTGGTGCGGCGCTCTTCGTCCATGATGCCCAGTTTGACGGTGTTGGGAGCCAGACCCAGCAGGCCTTCCACACGGTCAAAAATTTCGCTGGCAAAGGCCACTTCGTCAGGGCCGTGCATTTTGGGTTTGACGATGTACAGCGAGCCGCTGCGCGAGTTTTTCTTCAGTTGCAGATCACGCATGCCGATCAGGGTGGTGATCACGGCGTCCAGAATGCCTTCAGGAATTTCGCGACCTTCGCCGTCAATGATGGCGGGGTTGCTCATCAGGTGACCGACGTTACGCACGAACATCAGCGAGCGGCCAGCCAGAGTCTGGGTAGCGCCCTTCAGGTCGGTGTACTGGCGATCATCAGCCAGGCGGCGGGTGAAAACCTTGCCGTCTTTCTTGATTTCTTCGGTCAGCGAGCCGGTCACCAGACCCAGCCAGTTGCGGTA
Source organism: Alcaligenes sp. SMD-FA (assembly GCF_025960365.1). Taxonomy (NCBI): domain Bacteria; kingdom Pseudomonadati; phylum Pseudomonadota; class Betaproteobacteria; order Burkholderiales; family Alcaligenaceae; genus Alcaligenes; species Alcaligenes sp. SMD-FA. Next base: position 113,620 of record NZ_CP110108.1, read on the forward strand.
GGCCAGAACCTTGTCGTCGGCGTCCACGGCAGCCACGGAGTCTTCGCAGTCCATGATGGTGGTCAGCGCGGCTTCCAGAACGATGTCTTTCACGCCAGCCGGGTCGGTCTTGCCGATGGCACTGGTGGGGTCGATCTGCAGTTCAAAGTGCAGGCCGTTGTGCAGGAACACGATGGCTTCAGGCGCATCGGGCTGACCACGGTAACCCAGCAGGGTCGATGCATCTTTCAGGCCGGTGGTGCCGCCGTTTTCCAGGGTGACGCGCACAGCGCCGTCAGCGATGGTGTAGGAGGTAGCCTGGTCGTGGCTGCCTTGAGCCAGAGGAATAGTGTCGTTCAGGAACTGGCGGCCAAAGGCGATAACCTTGGCACCGCGCACGGCGTTGTAGCCACCGCCACGCTGGGCACCGTCGGTGTCAGGGATGGCGTTGGTGCCGTACAGAGCGTCATACAGGCTGCCCCAACGTGCGTTTACGGCGTTCAGCGCGTAACGTGCGTTCATGATGGGCACAACCAACTGAGGGCCACCTTGTTCGGTGATTTCAGTGTCGACGTTGGTGGTGTTGACCTTGACGTTGGCAGGCGCCTCTTTCAGATAGCCGATGGAGCTCAGGAAGCTCTTGTAGGCAGGCATATCGGTGATGGGGCCTGGATTGGCCGTGTGCCACTTGTCCAGTTCGACTTGCAAGCGGTCGCGTTCGGCCAGCAAGGCGCGGTTTTTAGGTGCCAGATCATGGACCAGCTTATCGAAACCAGTCCAGAAGGCTTCGGAGGAGATACCTGTGCCGGGCAGGGCTTCTTGTTCGATGAACTGATGAAGCACCTCGGCGACTTGCAATCGCTGGCAGGAGATTCGAGTGGTCATGTGTACCCTTGCTGATAGTTAAAAGTGATTCGGTACAGCGGCAGGCCAAACGGCCTTGCTAACTGCGATTACCTGGTCAAGAGCGCATTCAGAACTTGCTGAAATCGCGGGTGGATAGACCCACGCGGCGCCAGGACACAAATGACATCAGAGGGCGAGCAGATTGCTTGAAGCGAAAATCATTAAAATACGCTAACCCATTGTAAATTAGCCTAAATACAAGCTAATTTGCGCGATGACGAGCTATGTCTCACACGCATGCCGAGCACACTGCCAGGTTGGATAACTTAAATTATGAAGGACTGACGCAAGCTGGATTTAATACTAAAAGTATTAAGACTACATACTTAATGTATTTACTGGTTTTGGGCAAGTCTTATATATGAGGTAGAAGACGTAGCTGACTTTCCCTTGTCATCATAAGCCGCCACATCGAGTACTGCTTGAAATACTTGAAATGCCTGCCAAGCCGCTTGTATAGGGCCTTTGACATCAAAGCGGGTTCTAGGGGGCAGGCGTACGTCAGGGTGTCCTTGGCCGAATCGGTGAAAAGTGAAATGTGCCCAAAACCGGGGCAAAGGCGCTGATCCAAATAGGGACCGTGAGTGAATTCCGTCTGAAAACCACAGAGAGTCGCGTCCATTGTGTGGACAGGAGGGCTTGTGATTCAGTCAAAAACCAGTGACGACATTTGCTTTGGGTTGGGTGCTGCCTTGGCCATCCTGCGCGGATACGGCAAGACGCTGTGGGCTGACCGAGCCATTTCAAAGGTAGATGGGGGATGGCTGTAGGTGTAGGCGAAAACGATAGCCGGGCTTCTGCCTCGGGTGGTGGTGGTCTGCGAAAGCGGCAGACGGCCAGGCATGTTTGTTTGGCTGGCACATAAGCGTGCGGATCAGGCAGTTGAATTTGTCATAGAGCCGTGTAGGAGGCCAGACAATAAACAGCTTATGATGCTTGCAGATCTGCTTGTCTTTGTTTCCCCTTGGAATACTTGTTATGTCTGATCCCAGCGGTTTTTCTCGTATCACGTCCACGCCCGAGTTGATTCCGTTCAAGGCTTATCAGGACGCCGGCCAGGCTTTGGAGCAGTTGCGCCATATCTACGATCGCAATACCGCTTTTTTGCGTGATTCTTTTGCCCAGTGCCTGGAAAGTGGCTTTCCACGCGGGCAGCGGTTCAGAGCCTGCTACCCTGCGGTGCGCTTGCGCGTCGATACCTATCAGGAAGTGGATAGCCGTCTGTCTTACGGGCACGTGGTTGAACCTGGTGTGTACATGACCACCATTACCGCCCCTGGCCTGTATCACGATTACTTGCTGGAGCAGTTGGAGTTGCTGCTGCGCAATCATGGTGTGCAGGTAGAAGTGGGCGAGTCATCCGTGCCTATTCCATTGCATTTCGCCCTGAACAATGGCGTGCAAACTACCGTGACGACTGTGCCCGAGTCCCCCGGTGACACCTTGCGTGACCACTTCGACGTGCCCGATCTGGCGTATATGGACGATGCCATTGTCAACGGCACGTGGGAGCGTGTGCATAACGAACCTTTGCCGTTGGCCCCGTTTACCGCGCCGCGTATCGACTACTCCTTGCATCGTTTGCAGCACTACAGCGCCACCCGGCCCGAGTACTTCCAGAACTTTGTACTGTTTACCAATTACCAGTTCTATGTGGACGAGTTCTGCCAGTGGGCGCGTGAAGTGCTGCAGGCCGACGAGCAGGGGTATATCGATCTGGTGGAACCCGGCAATATCATCACCCCGGCGGGCGCGAATGCTTCAACAACAGGTTCGCCCCTGGCCCGTGCGCCGCAGATGCCCTCTTACCATTTGCGCCGGGCTGATCACTCCGGCATCACGCTGATCAATATCGGTGTGGGGCCGTCCAATGCCAAGACCATTACGGACCACGTTGCCGTCTTGCGCCCTGCCGCCTGGCTGATGCTGGGCCACTGCGCGGGGTTGCGTACTACCCAGCGTTTGGGTGATTACGTGCTGGCACATGGCTATGTGCGTCAGGATCACGTGTTGGACGAAGATTTACCCACCTGGGTGCCTATCCCTCCCTTGGCTGAAATCCAGGTCGCTCTGGAGCAAGCCGTGGCCGAGGTGGCCGGGCTATCGGGTTGGGAACTGAAACGCATCATGCGCACGGGCACGGTGGCGTCCATTGATAACCGTAATTGGGAATTGCGTGACCACCACGAGCCGGTGCGACGTTTGTCGCAGTCGCGAGCGATTGCACTGGATATGGAGTCCGCCACGATTGCCGCCAATGGTTTCCGCTTCCGTGTGCCGTATGGCACCTTGCTGTGCGTGTCGGACAAGCCCTTGCATGGCGAGCTGAAACTGCCGGGTATGGCCAGTGAGTTCTATGCGCGTCAGGTTGGCCAGCATTTGCACATCGGCATCCGGGCGCTGGAATTGCTGCGCGAGATGCCCAAGGAAAGGCTGCATTCACGCAAGTTGCGCAGCTTTCTGGAAACGGCGTTTCAATAAGATATTGCAGGCACCAATATGGATAAAGCGTTTCAAGACTTTTATGCCGATAACTTCAGCCACTGCTACGGTTGCGGCAAACATAATCCCGACGGGCATCAGCTAAAAAGCTATTGGGACGGCGACGATACCGTGGCTCGCTACACACCCAAGCCGATTTACAGCGGTGGTGTGCCCAATCATGTGTATGGCGGCTTGATTGCGTCCCTGCTGGACTGTCACGGTACGGCGTCTGCGGCGGCCTTCATTTACCGGGATTTGGATATCGAGATGGGCACCAGCGAGGAGCCGATTCGTTGCGTGACCGCTTCCCTGAAAGTGGAGTTTCGGCGTCCTGCTCCAATGGGGACAGAGCTGACCGTGCAGGGCAAGTTGCGTGAGCTGGATGGGCGCAAGGTCTGGGTAGACCTGTCGCTAAGCGCAAATGGTGAGGTCTGTGCGACGGGTGAAATGCTGGCGATACGTTTCAAGGAATAAGCGGGTTTTTGGGCTTGTGTGGCAGCCAGACAATAAAAAGCCGGGCCTGAAATAGGCCCGGCTTTTAGTATTGCCAACCCAGTTATTTAGCGGCTGGCAGCAATGGCGTCACGCGCTTTCTTTACCAGATCTTCACCAATGGTTTTGGTCCATTTTTCGACCACACCTTCGGTTGCCTTGGCAAAGGCGGCATGCTGCTCAGGAGTCAGGGTGGTGATTTTCACACCGTGGCTTTCGATCTCTTTGAGCAGGGACGGATCTTCAGCCGTGATGCCGGTGCGCGCAATGACGATCTCACGTTTGCCAGCTTCCATAGCGGCTTCACGCACGATCTTCTGGTCTTCCTCACTCCAGGATTTCCACACATCGCGGTTCACCACAAACACCAGTGGATCCGACACGTAGTTCCACAGAGTCAGGTATTGCTGCTGCACGTCGTACAGCTTGGCACCGGCGTAGATGGACAGGGGGTTTTCCTGGCCGTCCACGGCCTTATTGGCCAGTGCTGGCTGTGCGTCAGCCCAGCTCATTTGTGTGGGATTGGCGCCCAGGGCACTGAAGGTGTCCATGTACAAGGGCGAACCCACCACACGTAGTTTCAAACCCTTCATATCCTCAGGCTTGGTCACTTCGTGCTTGGAGTTGCTGAGCTGACGGAAACCGTTTTCACCCCAGGCCAGAGGCACCACACCGGCTTTCTCGATGTAGCCAAACAGGTCCTTGCCCACTTCACCGTGGATCAAGGCGTCGGTGGCTTTGGCATCGGGCTGAAGGAATGGCAGGGAGAACAGGTTCAGTTGTTTGATCTGGGGGGACCAGTTGATGGTGGAACCCACGGCCATATCAATGATGCCTTGGCGAATGGCGGTGAACTCGCGTGTCTGGTCGCCTTGCACCAGCGAGGTACCCGGGTAGATTTTGATATTGATGCGGCCATCGGTGCGTTCGCGCACCAGGTCGGACCAGATCACCGCACCTTGGCCCCAAGGGAAGGAGGTGCCCACCACGATGGACAGCTTGTATTCGGATTTGTAGGCGGCTTGCGCTGCCGGAACCACGGCCAGGGTGGCGGCTGTACATGCCAGAGCGGCCAGAATGTGACGGAATTTCATGGGTCAGGTCTCCCTTTCTATGAGTTGTGTTGCAGTCTTGTGGTTTTAGTTAAAACCCAGGTAGCGTGGCAGCCACAGGGCGATTTCGGGCTCTATGATCACTAGCATCATGGTGGTGCCCATACCCAGCAGCAACCAGCCTACCCAGCGCAGGGTGCTTTCCATGGGTACGCCTGCGATACGGCAGGCCACCATCAGGTTCACGGCGACGGGTGGGGTGAATTGGCCCAGGGCGACATTCAACGTCAGCAGAACCCCAAACCAGACGGGGTGCCAGCCAAAGTTGTAGGCAATCGGCATGAACAGCGGCACAAAGATCAGGAAGATCGAAATGCCATCCAGGAACATGCCCAGCACAATCAGCATGACAATCATCAATGCCAGAATGCCGTACTCGCCCAGACCGGAATTGATGATGGCATTGGTGACGGGGTCAATAATGCTCAGGGTGGATAAGGCCCAGGCAAAAATACCGGCCAATGCCACGACCATCATGATGACGGCTGATAGTTCGGCGGCTTCTCGCAGGATCAAAAACAGATCGCGGAACTGGATGGTGCGATGGATGACCATACCCACAAACAAGCCGTAGAACACGGCCACCACAGCCGCTTCGGTGGGGGTGAACAGACCCAGGCGCATACCGCCCAGGATAATGACCGGCGCAATCAGGCCCCAGGCGGCTTCTCGCAAACTACGCCAGAATGGCGGGCGCGGCAGTTCGGCTTCGGCCAATCCCAGCTTGTGACGACGCGACAGCCAGATGGCTGGAATGATCAGGCCTATCCCTGCCAGCATGCCTGGAAACATACCGGCAGCAAACAGGGCCGGTACCGAGGCTTCCGGCACCAGCACCGAGTAGATAATGAACGCAATAGACGGTGGAATCAGAATGTCAGTGGCAGCACCCGCGCCCACAATACTGGCGGCAAAGGGGCCTGGATAGCCCGCGCGTTTCATCGCGCCGATCATGACTGCACCTACGGCGGCGGCGCAGGCGGGGCCGGAACCGGAAATACCGCCCAGGAACATGGCCACCCCAATCGCGACGACGGGCAGCATGCCGGGACCACGGCCAACCAGCGCCACGGCAAAGTTCACCAGACGGCTGGCAACGCCTGAGCGGTCAAAAATGGAGCCCACCAGCACAAACATGGGGATGGCCAACAAGGGGTATTTGGCCAGGCCGGCGTAAAAACTTTGCGGTACCGCCATCAGGCCAAACCAGTGCGTGTCCAGGTTCGACATCAGGATGGCAAACGTACCGCCTATGCCTAGCGATACGCCAACGGGTACGCCTACCAGCATCAAACCGATAAAGATGATGAACAGCAAGCTTGCAATCATGGTTTGGCCTGCCAACGACGGATCCACATGCCCAACAAGCGCAGGCTCAGGGTAGTGGACAGGATGGGCAGCCACATGCTGTACCACCAGGTGGGCACGCCAATGGAGGGAGAGGTATCGCCCCACTGGAATTCATCTAAGGCCATGCGGCCCGACAGAATGGCCATGCCAATAAAGAACAACAGGCTCATGCCAATGCTCAACAAGGCCAGGCGACGTTGCCGATGCTGTGTACCTGCATCGGCAAAGACTTCAATGCGAATATGCAGGTGGCGCACACAGGCACTGGCACCTGCATTCATGGTCAGGACCACCAGCAAGAAGATGGAAATTTCCTCGGTCCAGGCAAAGGAGCTATTGGTCAGATAGCGGACAAACACGTTGGCGAACGTAATTAAGGCCAAGGCCGCCATGATCAGGACCGATGCCCAGTCCTCTATTTGCAAAGGAATACGCAGGCCTGATTGGGTCGGCGTGGCAGCGTGATGGGAGGGTGTATCTGTAGAACTTGAATCCATGAGATCGGTCGGATTGGGCAATAAAGCTACATGCTAGCGGTCAAAGACGGGGCTGGCAGTGAGTAATTTCCCCCGGTGCACGAGCACTGACGGGCCATTGCTGGCCCTGAGGGGAGACGATAGGAATCGAGGGCGAGGGCACACGCGGTACGGGGTTGGTGCTTCGCCTAGCTGAGGAGGTGTAAAACCTGGCCCGGCACGACAGATGGGCCTGTGTGTGGCGCTCTGAGAGAGCCCGGCAGGGGTGTGGCCGGGCCTGCTGTGCGGGGCGATTAGCAAGGGTGCAGGCTGCCGGTGAGGCAGCCTGGGCTAATGCAAGCTGGGGGACAGCTTACTCTTTTTTACGGTCCTTTTTTTCCTTTTTGCCTTCTTTGTCCTTTTTAGACGATTTTTTGTCTTTATTTTTATTCTTGTGTTTGGCTTTATCTTTTTTCTTCTTTTTGCTCTTTTTGTCTTTTTTATCTTTGTGCCCTGAAGACTCTGTATCGTCGTCCGTGTCGTCGTCTTTATCCTGATCGGGCTCGTCCTTTTCCACTCCCTGTTTAGGGGCGGCGGCTTGCAGATCAGCCGTTTTTTGCTTGACCGAGACAGGGGCTTTGCGGGCTTGCTCCATTTCTGCATCCAACTCGGCGGCCACGTCACGCAGCTCGTCTGCCACAGCCTGGGAGCGATCTGATTGCAGGGCAATCATGGTGCCACGGCATTGGGCTGCGCCACACAGACAGCGATAGTTCTGCTTGAGCTCTTCGGTAATTTCATCGTCGATGACCAGCGAGTAGTCATACAGAAGCTCTTGCCCGGCAGGGATATCGCGCATGGCCACAATGAACACGCGTGAGCCGTCTGCGTTCTCGTGACCTTCACAGTTGGGTGCGCAAGAGTGGTTGATCCAGCGCGAGTCGTTGCCCCTTTGGCCACCGTCCACAATTTTGCCGTTGCTCAATGCAAAGAAAAAAGTGTGAAAGGGCTCGTCGGGATTGACCGGGAACAGGGCATCGGCCTGTTCGGGTGTCAGCCGCTTGCCCGAGTATTGCAGAATGCGCGTTCCGGCAGGAATATCGCGCAGCGCAAAAACGCCATTGCCATGCAGTTTGGACGGTTTGACGACATGCCAGGGTTGGCGTTGAGTGACCATGGGGAATCAGCCTGTAAAAGGGGATAAACTGGACGGCGATCTCTATCTTACAAAACATGCAGGGCTACGCAACCATGTCACTTGAAACGACCGCCCATAACGGCGCGCAAATCTTGCTCGAAACCTTGATCGCTCAGGGTGTGGATACCATTTTTGGTTATCCTGGCGGAGCGGTGTTACCGCTCTATGATGCGCTTCATGCTCAACCGCGAATTCGTCATATTCTGGTCCGTCACGAGCAAGCTGCCGTACACGCGGCCGAAGGCTACGCCCGTAGCACCGGTAAACCTGGCGTAGTGCTGGTGACATCAGGACCCGGTATGGCCAATACCACCTCCGGTTTGCTCGATGCCTTGTGTGATTCTATTCCTGTCCTGTGCATTAGTGGTCAAGTAGCGACCACCGCAATTGGGACTGCTGCGTTCCAGGAGTGCGATGCCATTGGCATTTCCCGCCCTGTGACCAAGTGGAATGCCCAGGTGCGTCGTATTGAAGATGTGGCTTCCTTGACAGCCAAAGCCTTGCGCCTGTGTACCCAGGGTCGCCCCGGCCCGGTGTTGCTGGACTTTCCCAAAGATATTCAGATCGCCACCCTGCCGGCTGCCAGCAGCGAATCACCCGTTCAGGAAGAGGCCGACAGTCTGTTGGCGCCTGCCGCTCCGGCCCCTGCTCAGGAAGCGGCGATCAAACGCGCGGCTGCCATGATCGCCCACGCTCGTCGCCCCGTATTTTACGGCGGTGGTGGCTTGATCAACTCCGGGGCCGATGCCAGCCATGCCTTCACCAGCCTGGTTCAGGAAACTGGCGCACCTTGCACGCTGACCTTGATGGGTTTGGGCGCTTATCCTGCGCGTGACGAACAGTTTGTCGGCATGCTGGGCATGCACGGCACCTTGGAAGCGAATCTGGCCATGCACCATGCCGATCTGATCATCTGTGTGGGTGCGCGTTTCGATGATCGCATTACCGGCCGCCTGTCCGACTTCTGCCCCCATGCCAGCAAGATTCATATTGATATCGACCCCGGTTCCATCGACAAGGTTGTGCGTGCCGATGTGGCCTTGGTGGGCGATTGTTATCCCCTGCTACGCGCCTTGCGCAAAGAGCTGTCGCATCACGAATTGCCCGAAGGCCGCTTGAACGACTGGTGGCAGCGTATTGGCGTGTGGCGTGCGCAAGAGTGCTTGAACGTCACCCCGCGCAGCGATGCGATCTTGCCGCAGCATTTGCTGCAACGGTTGGACGCGCATTTGGAAGGCCGCGATGCCATCGTGTCTACCGATGTGGGCCAGCATCAGATGTGGGCGGCACAATACATCAAGTTTGATCGCCCCCGCCGTTGGCTGACCTCCGGTGGTGCGGGCACCATGGGGTATGGCGTGCCCGCCGCGTTTGGCGCGCAGATTGCACATCCCGACAAGCTGGTGGTGTGTGTCAGTGGTGACGCGTCGGTGCTGATGAATATTCAGGAACTGGCCAGCGCCGTGCAGCATCGCACGCCGATCAAGGTGATTTTGTGCAATAACCGCCACATGGGCATGGTGCGCCAGTGGCAAGAGCTGATCCATGATGGCCGTTACAGCCACAGTTATAACGAAGCCATGCCGGATTTTGTGGCGCTGTCACGCGCTTTTGGTTGGGAAGCTGAGCGCGTGGAGCATCCCGATCAGTTGGATGCCGCGCTGGAGCGCTGTCTGGCTCATGACGGCCCCTTCTTCCTGAACGTGGAAGTGCTGGCGCTGGAAAACTGTTTTCCCATGATGCCAGCGGGCTATGGCCACCAACAGGTCATGTTGTCCGAAGATAACTGGTATGTAGAAGAATAAGGTGTCTGGCGGGGGCACAGGCGTAAAAACCCCTATGTCCCAGCCCGGGCACTACGCATTAAATACACTGATCCATTCAGACAGGAGGGGCATGCATGATGTACCGACACATGAAGAACCGTCTTTTGGCCGCAGGTTTGATGCTGGGCTTGGGCCTGGCGGCGGGGGCGGCTACGGCTCAGACTTCCTTGAAGTTGGCCTACGCTTTGTCCACCAGTTCCCACTACGGTGCGGGCGCCAAAGCCTTTGCCAGTGCGCTGGAAAAGGATGGCAATTACACCATCGAGGCCTTTCCCAACAGCGCCCTGGGTGGCGAGCGCGAAGTCATTGAAGGCCTGCAACTGGGCACAATTGATCTGGCCATTGTCTCGACCGGCGCAACCTTGAACTTTGTGCCCAAGACCGGCGTATTCGATATTCCTTTCCTGTTTCGCGATCTGCAACATGCCCGTCATGTGCTCGATGGCAAGATCGGCCAGGACATGCTGGCTGAATTTCCCAAACGCGGGATTGTGGCCTTGGCCTGGGGTGAGCAAGGCTTCCGTCACCTGACCAATAATGTGCGTCCTGTGACGACCCCGGCCGATGCCAAGGGTTTGAAGATACGCACGACAGAAAACCCTATTCACATTGCCGCTTTCCGCGAGATTGGCATTCTGGCCACGCCCATGGCCTGGCCAGAAGTGGCGACTGCCCTGCAACAAGGCACCATCGACGGCCAGGAAAACCCCTTGTCCGTGATTGTGTCGGCCAAGCTGCCGCAGTTGCAAAAGTATCTGTCGCTGACTGCTCACGTGTACGGTCCGGCCCTGGTGCTGATGTCCCCGGCGGTGTATGACGGCCTGTCCGACCAGGACAAGCAGTTGATGAAGGATGCCGGTGTGACAGCCGCCCAGGCCATGCGTGATTACGTGGACGACATCGAGAAAACCGGCGTGGATGCCGTCAAGGCTGAAGGCATGCAGGTCAATACCGTTGACCATGCGGCGTTTGCCAAAGCGGTCGAGCCTGTCTACCCCCAGTACTACAAACAGTTCGGCCAGGAGCTGGTCGAGGCCATTCGTCAGGCTCAGTAAACGGCGCTCATCATGAAAGTGCTGCTGTCCGTTCTGGATAAGGGCCTGTTCCGTCTGGTGTCCTGGGTGACGCAGTTGCTGCTGCTCTCGGCAGTGGCGGCTGCGTTCTATCAAGTGATTGCCCGTTTCGTGCTCCAGTCGCCCGCCGACTGGAGCGAAGCCTGGTCGCGTGCCGCCCTGATCTGGACGGTCATGCTGGGGCTGTGTCTGGCCTTGCGTCAAGGCGCCATGCTGAGCGTGGATGTGCTGCGGCTCTGGGTCGGGAAGCGAACTCAGCATTGGCTGGATGTGGCCGTGCTGCTTACTTGCCTGGCTTTTTTCGGCCTGCTGACCTGGGTCGGCATTCAAATGACCTGGCGGGTGCGGTTCCAGACCATGCCCAGTCTGGAGTGGTCCATTTCCTGGGTGTATATCGCGATCCCGATTGGGGCCGTGCTGGCCATTTTGGGCTTGCTGGCCCGTTGGCTTGAAAGACCGGCACCTGCTGTGGTGGATCACACGCAGCTTTGACCCCTTGTCTTTAAAGCACCACCGAACGTTGGATGCCAGGCAGGCATCTGTTTAGACCGGAGACTGTATCGTGCCCCAGATCATGCTTGTGTCCATGCTGCTGTTTTTTGTATTGACGGTGCCCGTGGCCATTGCCGTGGGGCTGGCCAATATGGCGGGGGTGGCGTGGGAGGGGCGCATGACGTTTCTGGTGATCGCCCAGCAGTTGTATGCGGCCCTGGACAAGTATCCCCTGGTGGCGGTGCCTTTCTTCATCCTGGCGGGCAATTTGATGGAATCGAGCGGCATGTCCAGCCGTATGGTCGAGTTTGCCAAAAGCCTGGTCGGTGGTGTGCAAGGTGGCTTGGCCTGCAGTTGTGTGCTGACCTGCATGATTTTTGCCGCTGTGGCCGGCTCCAGTGTGGCAACCACCTTTGCGGTGGGGGCGATTTTGATTCCTGCTATGGTCCGGCACGGCTATCCGGCGCCGTTTGCGGCGTCCTTGCAGGCATCTGCTGCGGAGCTGGGGGTGATTATTCCCCCTTCCATTCCCATGATTCTGTTTGCCGTCTCAACGGATACTTCGGTGGGCGAGCTGTTTGTCGCGGGGATTGGTCCAGGCTTGTTGATCGGTGGTGCCTTGATGCTTTACGTGTGGCTGTATGCGCGCCGTCATGGACTGGGCCTGCAAGATGGTGTGGGTCGTTTGGGCGTCTGGACGGCCTTTCGTCAGGCGTGGCTGGCCTTGTTGATGCCGGTGATCATTCTTGGTGGGATCTATGGGGGTATTTTCACGCCGACCGAGGCCTCAGCCGTGTCGGTCGTTTATGCCTTGATCGTCAGCATGGTGATCTATCGCAGCGTGAAGTGGAGCGATTTGTCCAAGGTGCTGCATCGTTCCGTGGTATCCACGGCGGTCATTATGTTCATTATTGCCAATGCTGGTGTATTCGGTTTCTTGCTCAATCGCACCGGCATTCCAGCCGCCTTGGGCACATGGTTGGGGGAGTTGTTTAGCAGCCCTGTGCTGTTTTTGATGGGGATAAATGCCGCCTTGTTCGTGGTGGGCATGTTTGTCGAGACCTCGGCCTCAATCGTGGTTCTGGCCCCTCTCTTGTTGCCGGTGGCCGTGCAGTTTGGCATTGATCCGGCGCATTTTGGCATCATCATGGTGGTCAATTTGGCATTGGGAATGATAACGCCCCCCTTTGGCGTGAACTTGTTTGCCGCCTGCTCAGTGGCCGGAATTTCCTTGGAAAAACTGGTGCGCCCCCTGTTGCCCTTCGTGGCGGCTATTTTGGCCTGCTTGATGCTGATCAGCTATGTGCCAGAAGTCAGTTTGTGGGCGCGAGACCTGGTGTACCGTTAATGAATTGTCTGCTTTTCTGAGCACTGTTCATGAGCTACTTTCTCCTGCTGTTGATCCATCTTTTGGCTGCGATTTTTTTCATCGGCACGGTGTTTTTCGAGGTGCTGATGTTGTCGCCTCTGGCGCGCCATGTCTCCCGGCCATCGATGCGGGAGTTCGAGCATGCCTTGGGGCGACGGGCGCGCCGTATCATGCCTTGGGTCTTGTTATTGCTTTACGGTGCGGGTTTGAGTCTGGCCTGGCAGCATCGGGCCCTGTTTGAGGTGGGTGGGGCCCGTGCCTGGATTTTGGGCTTGAAAATCGCCTTGGCGTTAAGTGTATTTGGACACTTCCTGTCCGTCATGGTGATGAGCCGGCGCAAGACCATGACGGCGCGGCGCTCACGGATTATTCACCTTAGTGTTCTTGCTCACGTATTGTTGATCGTGGTGCTAGCTAAGGCTTTATTTTATTGGCCGCTTTAAGGTTCCGGCTGTTGTCGTCTATGCCAAAACCTGACAACTGTCCGCTTTCTATTGGCGTTTCCATATGCTGCGCTATTGCTATGTTGATATTGATGTACAGCCGTAAATCTGGCCGGTATAAAGACCGGAAAAAAAGGCGGCAAATATACGTATATTAACTAATGTAAAATTCATATAAAATCTATTAATATCAATATATTGAGATGTGATCGCAAGCGGAATTTAAGGCGGCAAAAAATGTATGATTCTCCTCATCAGTTCGACCCTCTTGTTCCGGCGAGCTTACCTCAGGCTTTGATCGAGAAAGCGGCCGATATTGCTCGTGATGCAAGCCGTTTGGCGGGTGTGGCTCACCCGCGCGCGCGTGAAAGTATTCGTGAGCTTGTACGATCCATGAACTCGTACTACTCGAACCGGATTGAGGGACAAAGTACTCATCCGATCCATATTGAGGATGCTTTACACAAGCAGTTTTCAGATAAGCCAGACGTTGCTCGACTACAGCGCGTCGCGTTGGCGCATATCCAGGCGGAAAAAGATCTGGAGGAGTTGCTTGATCAAGGAGTGTCTCCGATGAACTCGGAGTTTCTGCTGATCGCTCATGAGAAGTTGTACTCGCAACTGCCTCAGGAGGACCGGCTTACCGAAGATGGCCGAGTCATTATTCCTGGCAAACTTCGAGAGGAGACGGTGCAGGTTGGCCGACACATTCCTCCGGTCGCCACATCTTTACCCCGTTTTATGAAGCGCATGGACGAGGTCTATGACCAAAGCCATTCTTGGGATCGACGACTTATTCTGGTCGCCTGCTTGCACCACCGTGTCACATGGGTGCACCCCTTTTTGGATGGTAATGGCCGCTCTGCCCGCTTGCAGACGCATTGTGCTCTTTGGCCTTTATCCGAAGGCTTGTGGTCGCCCAGTCGAGGGCTGGCCCGTGCCACGCAAGACTATTACGTTCATTTGAATAATGCAGATTCGGCCCGCCGTGGGGATTTGGACGGTAGAGGCAATTTGAGCACTGCCGGTTTGAATGAATGGATTGAGTTCTTTCTTGGTATTTGCCAAGATCAAGTGACGTTCATGGGGCGTATGCTTGATTTGGATGATATGAAGCGACGCATTGAGGCGCTCATCATATTTCGCCACGCTCATGACAAGGAAGTGCGTAAAGAGGCTATCTTGCCTCTCTATCATTTGTTTGCAGCGGGTCCTCTCAAGCGCATGGAGTTTGCGCAGATGACGGGTTTAGGCGAGCGTACAGCACGCTCCTTGATGTCGAAGCTGTTAAAAAGCGGCTTGCTTGTCAGTGATACTGCATCTGGGCCAGTGCGTTGGGGCTTGCCACTTGATAGCTTGCAGTTCTTGTTTCCGGAGTTATATCCGGAAGCCGCAACCAAGCCGGATTAAGTCTCGCTATCTTGTCAGGCGATATGGCGTTGTATAAAAAAATGGCCCCCCAAAAAAGGGAGGCCATTTCTTCCAATTAAGCCGAGCTTTTTACTCCGCCTTGTTGGCCGTCTTTTTAGCAGCTGTTTTCTTGGCTGCCGTCTTCTTGGCCGCTGTTTTCTTCACTGCTGTTTTCTTCACTGCTGTTTTCTTTGCTGCTGTCTTTTTAGCCGCCGCTTTAGTCGCCGTTTTCTTGGCGGCGGACTTGCGGCCTGGCTTCTCTGGACGAGGCTCGAACTCAAAGCCGATCTTGCCGTCGGCCTGACGCACCAGGAAGGCTTTGAACTTGCGGTTGGTGCGCGAGGACACGAAACCATCCAGCAAGTCTGTCTTGCCCTCACCCAGCAACTTGGCCATCTGCTCGCGGGTAATTTCCTGCTGCAAAATCACCTTGCCGCTACGGAAGTCGCAGCTCTTGGAAGGGCCAACGGACTTTTCGCACAAGTAACGCAAGCCATGCTCAAAGACGGAGGACTGGCACTTGGGGCAGGGACCGACCGGGGTCTGGCCACTGAAATCCAGGGTTTCGTCATCATCGTCGTCGTTCTGGCCGAAGTCGAACTCCAGCTTGTACTCGTCGGTGATGCGCAACAGTGCCGCAAAGGGGCGCCCCATCTTGCTGATGAAACCAGGCAGAGGGCCCAGTTCTTTCTTGGCCAGCAGCTCTTCGACTTCAGGCAGCTCAAAGGTGCGACCACCTGGGTGCTTGCCGATAGAGAAATCGCAAGCCGTGCAGGCATAACGACGGTAATTTTCTTTGACCACGCCGCCACATTTAGGGCATGGCGTCTGCAAGGTTGCGTAGTCGCCAGGAACGGTGTCGCGTTCGTACTCTTTCGCACGTTTGACGATCACTTGCGTCATTTGCGCGATTTCACGCATGAACACGTCGCGGTCCAACTGACGTTGCTCGATCTGCTTGAGCTGGTGCTCCCACTCGCCTGTCAGTTCGGGCGAAGTCAGTTCGCTAACGCCCAGACCGGACAACAAAGTCATCAGTTGACGTGCCTTGGCGCTAGGAACCAGTTCGCGGCCTTCACGGCGCAGATAGGCTTCGTTCAGCAGACCTTCAATAATGGCGGCACGAGTGGCTGGTGTACCCAGACCGCGCTCGGACATGGCTTCGCGCAAGGCTTCATCGTCGACGAGCTTGCCCGCGCTTTCCATGGCCGACAGCAAGGTCGCTTCCGTAAAGCGTGCAGGCGGCTTGGTGGCCAGTGCCTTGGTGTTCACATCTTCAGTGCGGACCTTCTCGCCATCGGCAACGGGTACCAGGGACGCGTCTTCGCCTTGGGCATCACGGCCATAAATAGCCAGCCAGCCCGGTTTGACCAGCACTTTGCCTTCCGTCTTGAAATGGTGTCCCGACACCTGCGTGATACGTGTGGTGACGCGGAACTCTGCGGTCGGAAAGAACACGGCCAGGAAGCGACGGCTGATCAGCTCGTAAATCTTGTGTTCGGCATCGCTCAGCTCCCGGGGTACCTGCAAGGTGGGGATGATGGCAAAGTGATCCGACACCTTTTTGTTGTCGAAGATCCGACGGTTGGGCTTGACCCATTTTTGTTCGACCACTTCCTGCGCAAACGGCTGCACCGAAGCACTGGCAGGCGTGCCGCTGTCAGCCAGCGCACGCATGGTTTCTTGCACCGTGCTTATATAGTCTTCGGGCAGGTAGCGCGAATCAGTACGGGGGTAGGTCAGCGCCTTGTGACGTTCGTACAGCGTCTGGGCCAAGGACAAGGTGGTCTTGGCCGAGAAGCCAAAGCGCGAGTTGGCCTCGCGTTGCAGCGAGGTCAAATCAAACAAGGCGGGCGACATCTGCGTGCTGGGCTTGGATTCCTCGGTGACCACACCGGGCTGCTCGCGGCAGGCAGCCACAATGGTCTGAGCGGCAGCCTGGGACCACAGACGCGAGTCTTTCTTCTCGGGGTCGTGTTCGTCCTTGGTGAATTTGGGGTCAAACCAGCGGCCGGAGTACAGGCCGGCAGCGGCGATAAAGTCCGCGTGTACTTCCCAGTAGTCGCGTGATACGAACTGGCGAATGCGGTTCTCGCGCTCGTTCACGATGGCCAGCGTGGGGGTTTGCACACGGCCCACGGGGGTTTTGAAAAAGCCGCCGTCCTTGCTGTTGAAGGCGGTCATGGCACGAGTGCCATTAATGCCCACCAGCCAGTCAGCCTCGGCACGCGAACGGGCCGCTGCTTCCAGCGGTTTCATGTCCTCATCATCACGCAGGTTTTCAAAGGCTTCACGAATCGCCGATTGTGTCATCGAACGTAACCAAAGCCGTTGCACCGGCTTTTTCGCTCCGGCGTATTGCATAATGTAGCGAAAAATCAGCTCACCCTCGCGCCCTGCGTCACAGGCATTAATAACAGCAGTGACATCTTTTCGTTTGATGAGCTTGACCAGCAGTTTCAAGCGTTCAGTCGATTTTTTGTCTGTTGGGTTGAGCTCAAACTGAGGGGGTATAACAGGTAGATGTGTGAAGCTCCACTTGCCGCGAACCGGATCATTAGGGGCAACCAGGCCCAGCAGATGGCCGATGCTGGAGGCCAGCACATAGCGATCGCTTTCAAAATAATCACCTTCTCGAGTGAAACCGCCCAATGCCCGCGAGATATCTACGGCGACTGAAGGTTTCTCGGCAATGATTAGTGTTTTATCCATATGATTCCAGTGACAGCAACTGCGCTGCAATGCGCGAAATGATACGAGGTGCTTATCCCTCTATGCAAGTTATGAGACCTGACAAGACTAACGTATGGCCAACTGACTGGCGAGTGTTTCTGACAAAACTGGCCTGGGGTTTGGCCGTTTTGCTGCTTGCCAGTGGTCTGGTGACCTGGATTGCGGCCAATTGGGAAAACTGGGGGCATGTCGCCAAATTTGCCCTGGCTCAAGGTGCCGTGCTGATTTCAGCAGGACTGGCCTTGCTGTTTCGCCGACGTTCCGGTGGCTGGGGACATGATCTGGGAGTGCCTGCTGCTTTGACCGGCCTGGCCGCCGTGGCCACGGGCGGTTTGCTGGCCCTGATTGGCCAGACTTATCAGACTGGCGCAGACCCTTGGCAGCTTTTCGCATTGTGGACTGTGCTGATCATACCTTGGGTATTCACCGTGCGCAGTGTCTTTCTGTCCGTGCTGTGGCTGGTACTGATCAATACGGCCTTCTACCTATGGATAGATGTGGCCCGTCTGGACTGGTTTGGGCGCAGCTACACCTCGCAGACCTTGCTAGCTCTGGCAGTCAATGCGCTGCTGTTGCTGGCAGCCGAAACCATCTGGCGTGCGCGTCATGACCCGTGGCGCATCGTGCCGCGTGTCGCAGCGATTGCGGTGGGCTTTTTCATCGGTGCCCAGGTCATGGAAGGCAACTTCCTGCTGGGACTGGTCCTGTTCCTGGTGCTGTACGGTATTTATCACTACCGCCGCCCGGATTTGCTGATCATGTCCTTGGCCTCGTTCGGCGCGTATGGTTCCTTGAGCATGCTGATTATCGAGTATGCAGGCGATGCGTTCCTACTGATCGTGGTGGTGATTGTGGGCCTGGGTCTGGGCTTGCTGCGCTTCCTGCAGCAACAGGTCGTCCATTGGCGACGGACTCATGGTAGCGAGGCGCTGGCTGTTAAAGATGATGTGGTGTCAGATGTCACCTTGGGGACGGTCTTGGCAACGGATGCAGCAGCGACCAACGCCACGACCAAGACAAATGCTGGAACCGAAGCGGCCGCAACTCAAGCATCAGTAAACGCAGCAATGGCAAGCAGTCCTGCCGCCTCAACAGCACAGATTCTGGCCAACGCACAGGTTAGTGTTCACGCTGACGCTCAGGACAGTGACGAGCATCACCCCTGGTATCTGCGCGTGATCAAGCTGTTCCTATACCTGCTGTTACCACTGATTATTCTGCTGTACCTGGCTGTTTCCCTGGACTTGAGTCTGGAAGCGCTGGGTGTACTGGGCGGCATCATGGCTCTGGTGTCCCCCGTGCTGTTTGCCAAGGCCCAGACGGTATCCAGCCGGGATCTGGTCGGCGGCTGGGTTGCGTGCGCGGTGCTCTTGCTTAGCGTGCCGCTTGTGGACATGCGTTACCCCTGGCCACATGAAGTCAGCGCTATGATAGCCGTCGTGATCAGCACCTTGCTGTACAGGCTGGCCAAAGGACAGTTCGTATTGCGCATGTTGCTGGTGATCTGGGCACTGGCCGCGATCGAGTTTCTGGTGATCGAGCGCTTGTTTGATCGCTGGGCCATGATGCCTTATTGGGTGCTGGAAATGCCCGCTGCATTCATGTTCTTTGCCGCCTTGTTGTTAGGACATCTTTATTTGCGTGGTGAGCGCAAGCCGCATTTCTGGCTGCCCTTGTTCTGGTCCTTGCTGCTTGCTTCCCAGATTCATCTTGTTTTGGCGGGCACGCTGTTTTATTCCATGCCCTTCTGGGACGAGTCGCGGCCTTACCTGACCGTGGCTGGCTTTTTGCTGGCGATGGCTCCTTTGGCGATACTGGCGTTTTATTGGCGCGGCTGGCGTGGCCAGCCTCTGGTCTATGGCATTGCCTTGCTGGGTCTGGCAGCCTTGTGCGCGGTCTGGACACCCTATCCGCCGGTGGCCCTGGCTTTGAGCTGGATTCTGGTGGCTTATGCCTGGCGCTATCTCAGCTTGTTGGCCGTGGCCGTGGCAATGGGCCTGTTCTGCCTTTGGCGTCTGTATTACATCCTGAACATCAGTCTGCTGGACAAGGCCGAACTCTTGCTGGCAACGGGCGTAGGCTGCTTGGTGTTTGCGTATCTGGGTCAGCTAGGTCGCAATAAAGTGGTGGCCGACGCGCCGGTGCAGGCGGCTCCCAAAGGCATTCTTGCCAGCGTTTTGTTGGGGACGGTGCTGGTGCTGGGTGTGGCCAACGTCGCTATCGTGCAAAAAGAACGTATCTTGAGCGATGGTCAGACGGTGTTGCTGGAGCTGGCTCCGGTGGATCCCCGTTCGCTGATGCAGGGCGACTATATGTCCTTGAACTTTGCCCTGTCGCAGAACTTGTCTGCCCTGTCCTGGGGCTTGCCCAAGGATGCGCTTGCCAAGATGGACGCTCAGCAGTGGGTGGTTGTGGCGGTGCAACTGGATGAGAACAAGGTGGCGCAGCTCAAGGGTGTTTATCTGGAGCAGGACGGCCAGGAGCGCCTGTGGAGCGAAGAAGGCCCTGTGGCTGAACCTTCCGATGTGATGCGCTTGCGCATGCGCCGTCACCGCAGTAACTGGACGCCTGGAACAGATGCCTGGTTCTTTGCGGAAGGCTCGGCAGATCGCTTCGATGCCGCCCGCTACGGCGAGTTTGCCGTGGTCGAGGATGGTCAGAGCCTGTTGCGCGCGATGCTGGACAAGGACAGGAAGGAAATCAAGTGAGCCTGATCTGATCAGTTGCGCTCAATAGCCTATAGTCGGATTGCCCCTATCTAATAAAGACAATCCGGCTTTCTTGAATGTCTGCCGTATCCACAAAGAAGGTTAAACACCGTCCAAGCGACAGCAAGACCCATCAAAAAGGCCCGAATCCGATGAAGTGTCGGAGTCGGGCCTTGGTTTTTTGTGTGGAAGGACCCTCTTTATCGGGGCCGTTTCTTGAACAAAAAATAGGTTCCTGTGTATCAGCTTAGTGGGACTGACGGGTGGAGTCGTCGCTGAGCAGCTCTTCAAAGATCAGATGATCGATTTCGGCTTCGTGGCTCCACAAAACCATCAGGGCGACAATTTTTATTTTGTCCAACGAGACCGGGCTTTCGTCCACTGTCATGGCGCTTTCAATCAGAATTTCGCGCAGGTGGGCGGTAAGAGCGCCGGAATTTTGCAAAAAGGTGATGAAACCCATCGCGTCAGCGCCTAGCACATTCTGTTCGTGCTCAGAAAAAATACGCTGACTGTTGGGACTGAGTTGAGCGGTAGGCTGACACTGTTGCGAGGTCTCGCCCAGTGCATGTAGCCAGCCCAGTGCGTCGTTGATGTCCTCGTCTTCAAAGCCAATAGCGGCCAATTTGTGGGCCAGAACCTCCGCCTTGGGACAGGACTGGGGGTTGTAATACGTCTCGAAAAGATAAACCAGGATATCAAACATGGGTATAAGGTTGCCGTCCTAAGTGATTAAAAAAACTGCGTGAATTCGGTAACCAGTGACCAAACTTTACGCTGATTTGCGGTAGGGGGCAAATGGGGGGTTCAGGGCTTGGGTGGGTTCTGCCGTGAGCGGTGAGGCCGATTTTTACCGGGTTTTGCTCTGGCAGACGCCCTGTGCGGCGGGGCGTCTTTATGATTGAAACATAAATCGATTGTTCGGGCAGAAACTGTCGTTTATTTGAAACCTAATAAGCTGGCACAGAGAGCCGACGGAGGGGCACACTGGTTGGCAGCAGGCAGCAGGCAGCAGGCAGCAGGCAGCAGGCAGCAGGCAGCAGGCAACAGGCAGCAAGGAATCAGCGCTCAGAATCCAGTGTGCTGCATGGATACCTGGATTTTAGCTAAGCGATAAGGGGAAGCGCCGTGCCCAGGCGCTGGTGGCCTGGCTCCAGAACTCGCCCAGTGTGTTGGCAACCAGGGGAGCAAAGCCCAGAAAGGCCCAGACTCGTTGCAGCGTTTCCATTGGATGGTCCAGATCAAAGGCCGGGGCATGGTTCTGTTTGGAAAGCTTGCGGCCTTGCTCATCGCAGGCCAGCGGTACGTGCAGGGTACGCGGGAGCGGCAGGCCCAGGATTCTTTGCAATACCCGCTGGCGGGCCGTGGAACTGAGCAAGTCTGCGCCACGCACGACATCGGTGATCTGGCTGTCCGCATCATCAATGACCACCACAAACTGGTATGCCCAGAGTTTGTCGGCGCGTTTAAGAATGTAGTCCCCTACTTCTTTGGCTACGTCCTGCTGTTGCGGCCCGGCCCAGCGATCCGTGAAGTGTTCCATCCCTTCCGGTACGCGTAGCCGCCAGGCTCGTACGGCGCGATCTGCCGGGATGCCGTGGCGGCAGGTGCCTGCATAGGGATATTCATGCGAATCCGGGGCAAGCGGCATGGAGGCGGCCAGAATCTCCTGACGGGTGCAGGTGCAGCCGTAGACCAGATCCCGCTCGCGCAGGCCGTCAAACACGTCCTGATAGCGAGCCAGCCGCTGGCTTTGCCATAGAACTTCGCCATCCCAGTGCATGCCCAGGCCCCGCAGTTGCTGCATGATGATCTGGTCTGCCCCGGCGACCACGCGCGGCGTGTCTATATCTTCAATGCGTAGCAACCAGCGCCCGTTCTGGGCGCGTGCATCCAGGTAGCTGGCCATGGCCGCAACCAGTGAACCCTCGTGCAAGGGACCACTGGGACTAGGCGCAAAGCGACCACAGTAGGGGGTAAGAAGCTGGGCGGTCATGAGTCGTTCTTAACGGCAAGAGCCCCTGGAAGGGGGCTCTTGGTAATGCGACTTTACGCCTATTTTTCTAGCCCGGCAATGCGTTTTGCGCGGGCTGGAAAGAAGAGGTTTTAGCTCTCCATGGTGACCAGCTCTGCGCCTTCGGGCACTTGATCGCCCACCGCAAAGAACAGTTCGGCCACGGTGCCATCGGCAGGTGCCTGAATGGAGTGCTCCATTTTCATGGCTTCCATGACCAGCAGCACATCGCCCTGCTTGACACTGTCACCTGCAGCCACATTCAGGGCAATAATCTTGCCCGGCATGGGAGCGGTCAGGTGGCCACCGTGCGCTTCCTGGCCGCTGGTACTGGCGCTGGCCAGGGTGTCGACCACGGCCAGGGTCCAGTCCGAACCGGCCTGGGCCACTTGCAGATGGTCGCCATCTTGCAGCACCTGGGCACGGTATTCGACCTGATCCAGCCACAGGCGTACGGTCAAGGTCTGGGCTAGACCCGCCGTTGCCTCGGCTTGCCAGCGCAGCGCGTGTTGAGCTTCGCCCAGCGTGATCTGCCACTGGTTTTCACGACGTTGCAGCAGCACGTCGTGGGCTTGTTCACCCAGTTGCAAAGCCACCTTCTGATCGTAGTCCCCACTGAGGCGCCAGCCGTCATGCACGGCCCACGGGTCGGAGTTGGGAGCTTGCCCGCTCAGACCCTGGTGAGTCAGCACGGCGCAGGCGGCAAAGGCCAGCACAGAAGCCGGAACGTCCTGATTGCTGGGGAACAGCGCATCGTGACGACGTGGGATCAGGCCCGTATCCAGATCGGCCTGGGCAAAGGCGTCATCGCCCAGCAGACGTTGCAGGAAGGTCTTGTTGGTGTGTACACCGGCCACCTGAGTGTCAGCCAGCGTGCGAATCAGGCGACGACGAGCCTGTTCACGATCAGCACCATGGGTGATGACCTTGGCGATCATGGGGTCGTAGAAGGGGCTGATCACGCTGCCTTCACGCACACCGCTGTCGATACGCACCTCACCGGAGGTGAAGGACGCATGGGTGGGGTACTGCAAGCTGCGCAGCGTACCGATGGACGGTAGAAAGTCCTTATCAGGATTCTCTGCGTAAATGCGAACTTCAATGGCGTGGCCATTAATGCTCAGCTCGTCCTGCTTGGCCGGCAAAGGCTGGCCATCGGCCACACGCAGTTGCCATTCCACCAAGTCGTGGCCAGTAATCAGTTCGGTGACGGGGTGCTCCACTTGCAGACGGGTATTCATTTCCATGAAGTAGAAACGTCCATCTTGCTCGGCAATGAATTCCACCGTGCCTGCGCCCACATAGTTCACGGCGCGGGCCGCTGCAATGGCGGCTTCGCCCATGGCCTGGCGACGCTCGGGCGTCATGCCGGGGGCGGGCGCTTCTTCAATCACTTTCTGGTGACGACGCTGTACCGAGCAATCGCGCTCGAACAGGTAGACGTAGTCACCATGCTGGTCACCAAAGACCTGGATTTCGATATGGCGTGGTTTGGTGATGTAGCGCTCGATCAGCACGCGGTCGTCGCTAAAGCTGCTGGCCGCTTCGCGCTGGCACGAGCGCAAGGCTTCCAGGAATGCGCCGGATTCTTCCACAATACGCATGCCTTTGCCGCCGCCACCGGCACTGGCTTTGATCAGCACGGGGTAGCCGATATTGTCGGCTTGCTGGTGCAGGAAGTCGGGGTCCTGGTTGTCGCCGTGGTAACCGGGCACCAAAGGCACACCGGCTTTTTCCATCAGGGATTTGGCGGCGGACTTACTGCCCATGGCCGCAATGGCTTGAGCGGGTGGGCCTACAAAAATAATGCCGGCTTGTTCACAAGCGCGAGCAAAGTGCTCGTTCTCGGACAGAAAACCATAACCAGGGTGGATGGCATTGGCGCCAGTGGCACGAGCGGCTTCCAGAATGGCGTCGATCTTCAAGTAACTGTCGCGTGGCTCGGGGCCACCGATGCGCACGGCTTGATCACAAGCACGTACGTGCTGGGCGTCAGCGTCCGCGTCGGAGTAAACCGCAACGGTACGCAGCCCCAGGCTGCGGGCAGTGGCGGCCACCCGGCAGGCAATTTCACCGCGATTGGCTATCAGCAGGGTCTGAAACACAGTGTCTCCTTGTCTTACATGCGGAACACGCCAAAGCGGGTGTCTTCAATAGGGGCGTTCAAGGCGGCGGACAAACCCAGGGCCAAAACGCGCCGGGTGTCCGAAGGCTGGATGATGCCGTCATCCCACAAACGCGCAGTGGCGTAGTAGGGGTGGCCTTCATGTTCGTATTGTTCGCGGATCGGGGCCTTGAAGGCTTCCTCGTCCTCGGCACTCCAGGTCTGGCCACGGGCTTCCAGGCCATCACGGCGCACGGTCGCCAGCACGCTGGCAGCTTGCTCACCACCCATGACCGAGATACGGGCATTGGGCCAGAGAAACAGCAGGCGCGGGCTGAATGCGCGGCCACACATGCCGTAGTTACCGGCACCGAAAGAGCCGCCCAGAATCACGGTGAACTTGGGTACGGCAGCCGTGGATACGGCGGTGACCAGTTTGGCGCCGTGGCGGGCAATCCCTTCGTTTTCGTACTTGCGGCCCACCATGAAGCCGGTGATGTTCTGCAGAAACACCAAAGGCGTCTTGCGCTGGCAGCACAGTTCAATGAAGTGGGCGCCTTTTTGAGCCGCTTCCGAGAACAGAATGCCGTTGTTAGCGATGATGCCCACGGGCATACCGTGGATATGGGCAAAGCCGGTCACCAGCGTGGTGCCAAAGCGGGCTTTGAATTCATCAAAATCCGAGTCATCCACAATGCGGGCGATCACTTCGCGCACATCGTAGGGCTTGCGGGTATCGGCGGGGATGATGCCGTTCAACTCTTGCGGGTCGTAACGTGGCTCGCGTACTTCTTTCAGCGGCCAGGGCAGTTTTTTCTCGCGGTTCAGGCGGCCGACGCAGCGGCGTGCCAATTCCAGCGCATGCAGATCGTTCTCGGCCAGATGGTCGGCCACGCCGGACAGACGGGTGTGCACATCGCCACCGCCCAAGTCTTCGGCGCTGACTTCTTCACCTGTAGCTGCTTTGACCAGTGGCGGGCCACCCAGGAAGATGGTGCCCTGGTCGCGCACGATAATGGACTCATCGCTCATGGCCGGAACATAGGCACCGCCAGCGGTACACGAACCCATCACCACGGCGATCTGTGCAATCCCCTGGGCCGACATATTGGCCTGGTTGTAGAAGATGCGGCCAAAGTGGTCCCGGTCCGGGAATACGTCTTCCTGGTTGGGCAGGTTGGCTCCGCCCGAGTCCACCAGGTATACGCAAGGCAGATTGTTCTGCTGGGCAATTTCCTGGGCACGCAAATGCTTTTTAACAGTCAGCGGATAGTAGGTACCGCCTTTGACCGTGGCGTCGTTGCAGACCACCACGCATTCAATGCCCGCTATGCGGCCAATGCCCGTGATGATGCCCGCGCCGGGAGACTCGTTGTTATAGACGTCCTGGGCAGCCAGAGGCGAGAGTTCCAGAAAGGGAGTACCGGGATCAAGCAGCCGTTCGACGCGTTCGCGGGGCAGCAGTTTGCCGCGACCCACATGGCGTTGCCGGGAGGATTCAGACCCGCCCAAAGCGGTTTTCTGGAGCTTTTGGCGCAGATCAAGGATCAGGGCCTGCATGATCGAGGCGTTGTCCTGAAAGTCTTGGGAACGCGGATTGATGCGGGATTCAATAACTGACATGGCGTGCCTGGAAAGAGAACAGAGAAAAGCCCATAAAATCAGCCGGGCCGCAGCCCGGCTGATGAGCTTGCTTTAAACCAGCTCGACGGCCAGGGCGACCGCTTCGCCACCGCCAATGCACAGCGAAGCAATACCACGCTTGCCGCCGGTCTTGCGCAGGGCGCCGATCAAGGTCGCCAAAAGGCGAGCACCCGATGCACCGATGGGGTGGCCCAGGGCCGTGGCGCCACCGTGGATGTTGACCTTGTCGTGCGGGATGTTCAGCTCTTTCATGGCGGCCATGGTGACCACGGCAAAGGCTTCGTTGATCTCGAACAGGTCCACATCGGCCACGCTCCAGCCGGTTTTATCCAGCAGCTTCTGGATAGCGGCCACCGGTGCGGTGGTGAACCAGGCGGGTTCCTGAGCGTGCTGGGTGTGAGCCACAATGCGGGCCAGCGGTGTTGCGCCCAGTTCTTTGGCCTTGTCTTCAGTGGTGATCACCATGGCGGCGGCGCCGTCCGAAATGGACGAGGCGTTGGCAGCGGTAACCGTGCCGTCTTTCTTGAAAGCGGGACGCAGCGTGGGGATCTTCTCGGGCATGGCTTTGGCAGGGGCTTCGTCCTTGGCAATGACGACATCACCCTTGCGACCCGCAATGGTCACGGGCGCAATTTCCCATTCAAAGCTGCCGTCATCGCTGGCTTGGCGAGCGCGGCGCAGCGATTCCAGCGCGTAAGCGTCTTGCTCTTCGCGGCTGAATTCGTATTTGCTGGCGCAGTCTTCGGCAAACACGCCCATGGCGGTGCCACGGCTGTAGGCATCTTCCAGACCGTCCATGGCCATGTGGTCATAGACGGTGGAATGGCCGTAGCGGTAGCCCTGGCGGCCTTTAAGCAGCAGATAAGGGGCGTTGCTCATGCTTTCCTGACCGCCAGCCACCACCACGTCCACACTGCCTGCTTTGAGCAGATCGTGGGCAAACATAGCGGCTTTCAGACCGGAACCGCACACTTTGTGAATGGTGGTGCAAGCCACACCCTGGGGTAGACCGGCGCCCAAGGCAGCCTGGCGCGCGGGGGCCTGGCCCTGACCGGCTTGCAGCACATTACCCATGATCACTTCATCGACCTTGTCGGCCGGAATGCCCGAACGCTCCATGGCCGCCTTGATGGCGACGGCGCCCAGTTCGTGGGCGGCCAGATCGGACAGGCTACCCATCATGCCGCCCATAGGGGTGCGGGCGATCGAGACGATGACAACGGAATTAGTCATGAAAGACTCCTGGTTGCAAAGAGGAGACCGGCGCGCGTTTGGCAAACTCGTGCAGCTGCCGATCTTTGTTGTACGGAAAAATATTTTCGATCCGACCTTGTGTTACCCGCAAGCGACATTGGGACCACCACTCAGGTTCGAGCAGTTCGGCATGGTGGGCCATGAAGGCTTTGCGAATGCGTGGGTCGGTTAGTAGAAAGTAGCCGAATTCTTCAGGAAATACATCGTTCGGGCCGATCGGATACCAGGGTTCGCTGGCCATTTCGGCTTCTTCGTTCGGTGCGGGTGGAATGGCGCGAAAGTTCATCTCGCGCATGTGCTGGATTTCGTCGTAGTCATAGAAGACGACGCGGCCCAGGCGGGTTACACCAAAGTTCTTGAACAGCATATCGCCTGGGAAAATGTCGGCAGCAGCCAGCTCGCGGATTGCTTTGCCGTACTGGTCGACAGCGGCATTGAGGGCGGGGTCGCTGGCCTTGTTCAGATACAGATTCAGCGGGGTCATGCGTCGTTCAATGTAGACGTGACGCAGCAAGATGGTGTCCTCGGACTCTTCCAGCAGGCTGGGCACTTCGCGGCGCAGTTCTTCCAGCAAGGCGTCGGAAAAGCGCGCCTTGGGTAAGGCAACCTGGGCGTAATCCCAGGTGTCGGCCATGCGTCCGACACGATCATGCTTTTTGACCAACTGGTATTTGCTGCGTACCGTGGCATGGTCCATGCCCTGCTTTTGAATACGGTCGCGGATCAGTTTGAACACATAGGGGTAGGACGGCAAGGTAAATACCGTCATCACCATACCGGCAATACCGGGAGCCAGATCAAAGTGATCGTGCGAGTGCGACAGGTGATGCAGAAAGTCGCGGTAGAACAGGGTCTTGCCCTGCTTTTGCAGACCGATGGCGGTGTATAGCTCGGCCTTGGGCTTGCGCGGCAGCAGGCTGGACAGGAAGTCCACATAGGCCGACGGCGCTTCCATATCGACCAGGAAATAGGCGCGCGTAAAGCTGAACAGCGTGGACAGGTCGTCCGTGGTGTGCAACAAGGCGTCTATATACAAGTGTCCCGAGGGGCGATGCAAAATGGCCAGGGAGAACGGTAGCACTTCGCCCTGGTTGATCAGTCGGCCCACCACATAGGCACCCTTGTTGCGAAAGAACAGGGAGTTCAGCACCTGAATCTGGCAGTCCGAGCCAATGCGCGAGCCATAGCCGCGCGGCAGACGGCGGCATAGTTGACGCACGGCCATGCGGGCCAAGGTGCGTACATCGCGCGGCAGGTCGGCAAAGGGGGCAGCCAGACCGAAGTCGGCCAGCATACTGGTCAGACTGGCTTCCAGACCCTCTTGGGTGGGGTAATAGACGCGATATGAAGGCAGCGCGCCGTCCAGGTAATCCGTGGCAACGGCTGGGCGCACGAAAATGAATTCGTTGCGAAAGTAGTGCCGGTGCAGCACACGGCAGGAGACGGAGTTGAAGAAGGTCTCCGCACATTCGGGCTGACGGTGGCCCGAGAGCAAACGCACAAATTCAGCTTTGGCCTGCAACCACAATTGCTGCTGGGCATCGTCCAGATGGGCCGGATCGGATGGCGTAGGCTGATGCAGACGCAGGTTCTGGCTAAGCATGGCCGCGCATTCGCGCACCCGTGTCGCGTAGTACTCGATACGTTCGCGCGAGAGCTGCTGAATGCCATGCCAGTCGCCCGATTCGTACAAAGACTTGGCGCGCTGGGCGCTGTAGCGAAACAGTGCATAGTGGCGATTGAAACCATTGAGCATGGTCTGGGCCACCTGGATAGCGGTCATCCCCGGTTTCTGAACCGGGGTGATGACAGTCGTTTCGCCAAAGTCAGGGTTGGACATGCCTGTGCCTTTTTAGGCAGTTTCGGCGAACAATTCGCGACCGATCAGCATGCGGCGGATTTCGCTGGTGCCCGCGCCGATCTCGTACAGTTTGGCATCGCGCCACAGACGGCCTGTGGGAAACTCGTTGATGTAGCCGTTGCCGCCCAGAATCTGGATGCCTTCACCGGCCATCCAGGTGGCTTTTTCCGCGCTGTAGAGAATCGCGGCAGCGCAGTCTTTACGCACGGAACGCACGTGGCCGGCACCCAGACGATCCAGGTTCTTGCCCACGGCATAGCACAGGGCGCGGCTGGCTTGCAGGGTGGTGTACATATCGGCCATCTTGCCCTGAATCAGCTGAAATTCGCCAATGGCCTGGCCGAACTGCTTGCGATCGTGAATGTAGGGAATCACGACGTCCATGACGGCTTGCATGATGCCCAGTGGACCACCGGCCAGGACGGCACGTTCGTAGTCCAGGCCGGACATCAGTACTTTGACGCCACCATTGAGCTGGCCCAGTACGTTTTCTTCCGGTACTTCGCAGTCCTGGAACACCAGTTCACCCGTGTGGCTGCCGCGCATGCCTAGCTTGTCCAGCTTTTGGGCAACGGAGAAACCAGCAAAATCTTTTTCGATCAGAAAGGCGGTAATGCCGCGCGCACCGGCTTGCGGATCCGTCTTGGCGTACACCACCAGGGTGTCGGCGTCCGGGCCGTTGGTAATCCACATTTTGGAGCCATTGAGTACGTAGCGATCGCCCTTCTTTTCGGCGCGCAACTTCATGCTGACGACGTCCGAACCGGCACCGGGCTCACTCATGGCCAGGGCACCGACATGCTCGCCGCTGATCAGCTTGGGCAGGTATTTCTGCTTCTGGGCCTCTGTCCCGTTGCGGTTGATCTGGTTCACGCAGAGATTGGAGTGCGCGCCATAGGACAGGGCCACCGAGGCGCTGGCACGCGAGATTTCTTCCATCGCGATCATGTGGGCCAGATAGCCCAGGTTGGCACCACCGTATTCTTCGCTGACGGTCATGCCTAGCAAACCCATCTCACCGAACTTCTTCCACAAGTGCATGGGGAACTGGTCATCGTGATCCAGTTGAGCCGCTAAGGGGGCAATTTCGGCCTGGGAGAAGTCGGCGACAGCGTCGCGCAGCATGTCCAGGTCGGAGCCAAGATCGAAATTCAGGCCGGGCAGGCTCATGAGACACTCCGTGGAAATAAATGGGTTGTGGAATCGTATTTATATTACGTTTACGTAAACGTCATATATATGGGTTTTCCCTTATCGGGACTCCAGCTTCAATTGTTCGCTCATGGTGTGACAGATATCGAGCTGATCCTGAATTTCCTGCAAGGTCTGGTCCAGATCCTGCCGTTGTCGCTCCAGACGCAGGCGGTGCTCGGTCAGGACCTCCTGATAATGCTTAAGCTGGGAGGCGGTGTCCATCGGGGATTCATACATATTGATCAGTCGCAGAATCTCCGATAACTGCAGTCCCAGCCTTTTGCCGCGCAGGGCCAGTTTCAGGCGGGCGCGATCACGGGGCTGATAAATGCGCTGTGTACCTTGACGCAGCGGGCTCAAGATTCCTTGATCTTCATAGAAGCGCAGGGTGCGAGGCGTGATGCCAAACTCGTGCGCCAGATCCGATATTGTCCAGGTTGTCGTTGTCATTTTTAGTGTGATTTACGTAAACGTAAACTATCATGCCATAGAGCCGGGGTGCGAACCAGGGCCTATTAACCGTAAAAGGCCCTAGGCCTTTTAGTATGGTCTGCCCTTACGCCCTACAAGAGCCATTCTATTGGAGCGAGCATGAATCCTAACGAACAAAAATTGAATTATCCCTGGGCAGATACCCTGCCCCCAGCGGGCGGCAGCCTGGAAGTGGCGCCGGGGGTGCGTTGGCTGCGTATGCCTTTGCCCTTTGCGCTGGATCACATCAATCTGTGGTTATTGCGCGACCAGATCGACGGGCGCGAGGGCTGGACGATTGTGGACTGTGGCGTGGCCCGCCCCGAAGTACGCGAGCTGTGGGAACAGGTTTTTAACAATGAGCTTCAAGGCTTGCCCGTTCTGCGCGTGATCGTCACTCACATGCACCCGGATCACATCGGTTTGGCGGACTGGTTGTGCCAGCGCTGGAATGCGCCGCTGTGGATCAGCATGACGGACTACGCAATTGCCAAGCTGTGGTCGGGTACAGGTGGACGCCAGACGGGTGCGCAAGCCGGTGGCCCGAATGGCGCGGCCGCAGAAGCGCACTTTGTCCGTCATGGCCTGCAGGACGAGAAAGCCCGTGAGCAGATTCGCAGCCGTGGGGATTACTACCCGTCCATGGTGCCTTCGGTGCCCGAGCGTTTTGTACGCTTGATGGATGGTCAGCGTGTGGTGATTGCCGGTCGCCCCTGGCGTTTGATCGTGGGCTATGGCCATGCTCCCGAGCATATGTCTTTGTATTGTGAAGAACTGAAGGTGTTGATCTCTGGTGACATGCTCTTGCCGCGTATCTCCACCAATGTCAGCGTGTTCGATACCGAGCCCTTTGCCAATCCTTTGCCTTTGTACCTGAACTCGTTGCTGTCCTATCAGGATCTGGCCCCGGACACCCTGGTGCTGCCTTCGCACGGCAAGCCTTTCCGTGGCATGCACGAACGTATCCGTCAGCAGCAGGAGCATCACGCCGAGCGTCTGGAAGAAGTACTGCAAGCCTGCTCCCAGCCTTGTACGGCCGCTGACATTTTGCCCGTGCTGTTCCACCGCAAGCTGGACTCGCACCAGATGACCTTTGCCATGGGCGAGGCCATTGCCCATCTGCACGCCTTGTATTTTGATGATCGTTTGCGTCGCGAGATGGGCGAGGATGGGGTCTACCGTTTTCAGCGTATCTGAATACCGGGGCGCCTCTTAATAAGAGGGGGCAATATAGCAACTGTCGGCATAGGCGACCGGGCCCGCTGGCCTGTGGTAGCGTAGAGCTTTTCTTGCTACCGCCTGCCGACACTATGAGCTCTGATCTCGCCCTGGATACTGCCCTGCAACACACGGGTCTGGCCCCGTTCGATCCGCATACGGATGCCGCGCCAGTGGCCGTGCCTATCATGCGCACCAGTACGGTGCGCTTTCGTAATCTGGACGCTCTGGATCGGGCTCAGGCTGACAAGGCAGATCCTGAAAAACGCTCGGTCACTTACGGGCGCTCGGGTATGGATACCCATGCCGCGCTGGAGCAGGTGTTCTGTCAGTTGGAGTCTGCCACTCAGGCTTTGCTGGCACCGTCGGGCATGGCGGCCATTACCTTGGGTTTGTTGGCCTTGCTGGATTCGGGCGATCACGTGCTGATTGCCGATAGTGCTTACGGCCCGGTGCGCTATCTGGAAAAGACCGTGCTGCGTCGCATGGGCATACAGGCTACCTTCTGCGCCCCGACCCCCGAGGAAATGGCCCGTCATTTGCAGGACAACACTCGCATGGTGTACGTGGAGTCACCGGGTTCCTTGCTGATGCAGATGCTGGACATGCCCGCCCTGGCGGAGTTTGGCCGCCAGCACAATTTGCTGCTGGTTACCGACAACACCTGGGGCTCGGGCTATATCTACCGTCCCTTGGAGTTGGGCTTTGATGTGTCCATCGTAGCTGGGACCAAGTATGTGGCAGGCCACTCTGACTTGATGTTGGGGGCAGTCATGTCCACCGACCCTGCCATTAACAAACGCCTGCACGATAACCATTATGCGCTGGGCTTTTCCATCAGTGCGGACGATGCCTGGTTGGCCTTGCGTGGTGCACGTACCCTGCCCATCCGTATGCGTGAAAGCGCCGCCAATGCGCTGGCCGTGTGTCAGTTTCTGGATAGCCGCCCTGAAGTTAGCCGTATTTATCACCCGGCTTGGCCCCAAGATCCGGGCCATGCTTTGTGGCAACGCGACTGCACCGGCTCTAATGGCATGTTGTCGGTGCAACTGCGACTGAACAATGCGCAGGCTCGTGTGTTTGTGGATGCACTGACGCTGTTTGGTATCGGCTTTTCCTGGGGCGGTTTCGAAAGCCTGGTGCAACTGGTGGATACCGCATTTTTAAGCGGCCACAGCTATTGGCAAGAAAGCCAGGACAGCCTGGTGCGCCTGCATATCGGCCTGGAATCGACCAAGGATTTATGTGCAGACTTGGCACAGGCTTTTGAAAAGGCGGCGCAGGCTTAGGCCTTTAACTGACTGCTCTAGCCAGGGACGCACCCTGGCTTTAATAACTGGCTCAGACTTGCAATGACGTTGGAATCCCGTACCTTCTTGTAAGCCGCTGTTATCGAATGACTGACGAGCTATCGGCAGCTAATAGATCACAGATATAGAAACACCAAGGGCCCTCAAAACCGGAACGAATTCCAGTCTTGAGGGCCCTTGGCCGTATGGCTCAGCCAGAGCGCCAATTAGCGATTGGTGACCATTTTCAGCAGCTCTTGAGCCTTGCTGATGCTTTCGTCGTAGCCATTGGCCAGTGCCGGCGAAGTCACGAACTTGCCGCCCACAGCCAGACTAGGTGTGCCCTGGATCTGGTAGGTGTTGGACAGTTCGTTGGCTTTATTGGCCTTGGTCTGTACGCCAAAGGAGTTGAAGGTCTGCTCGAAACGAGCCTTGTCTACGCCTTGTTTGGCAGCCCAGGCCGTGATGGTCTTGGCATCAAAAATGCGCTCACGCTTTTGATGAATGGCTTCAAACACCTTGGGGTGCAGGTCCAGACGGTCCATGGCTTCCAGGGTGTAGTACAGCTTTTGCAGATCGGTCATGCCGGCATTGAAGGCGACAGGCACACGGCGCAGCACGACATTGTCTGGCAGGGTCTTGGCCCAGGTTTCGACCTTGGGTTCCAGGATGGCGCAGTGTGGGCAGCTGTAGGAGAAAAACTCCAGCACTTCGGTTTTACCGACGCTGTCCGAGGGCTGAGCCGCAGGCAGGGTGACGTAGCCCTGGTTGGCTTGTTGAGCCAGCGCGCTGGTGGCGGGCAACAAAGTCGCCCCAGCCAACAGACTGGCACCGACCAGGGATCGTACAAACAATGCGTTCAGCTTCATGAATCAATTTCCTTAAGGGGGAAGATGAGGTCTATGACCTGTGCAATGGCGGAAAAGTTCACCTTGGGCCTACCCAGGGTGCAACTTGTTCAGGGCCGTACCACCGAGCTATCAATTTTTTCCTCGGCCAGACGGCTGCGTGCCCGGTTCATTTCGTCTATGCCCTTGAAGGGACCCAGGCGTACCCGGTTCACCGTGCCGCCATTGACCTGGGCACTTTGTACCGAGGCATTAAAACCCAACATCAACAAGCGGGCTTTCATGGCTTCGGCATCCGCATTGTTGCGAAATGCACCTGCTTGCAGGTAGTAGGGGGTGGATGTGGTGGCTGGCTTGGCGGGCGCCGGGGGCGCAGCAGGTGTCGGTGTAGCCGGTTTGCTGGCGGCCGGTGCCGGAGTGCTTGGTGCGGCAGGTGTTGTGGCTGGTGGTGTTACGGCAGGAGCGGTAGTGCGAGCCTCTGGCTGACGGGCTGGTTCCGTACCCATGGCAGGCAGGGTGGCAATCAAATCACCCAAAGCATCCGGAGCGGCAGGCTTGGAAGAGATGCTGGGCAAATTGGCCGGTGGCAAGGTCAATCCGGGGATGGTGTCGCCCGGCGCAGGCGTCTGCCCGCTGGAGCTGCCATACAGACCCCGGTTCGGGTCCAGCAAGTCTCGCCCTTCAGGCAAGGCAACGGTTGGTTTGTCCCGGCTGGCCTTGTCCACAAAGGGCATGGGTACTTTGGTGACAAACAGGGCGACGGCCACCGCCGCGCCCAGACCCAGAATCAGGCCAATCAGAATGCCGGTATAGGTACCGCCGGAACTACTGGATTTTTTACGTGCTCTTGCCATATCTGCCTATGGGTTTACATACGTTCGGGTGCGGACACACCCAGCAGGTTCAGACCATTACGAATGACCTGGGCGCAGGCCTGGGCCAGGCGCAGACGGGCCAGACGTAAGGCCGTGTCGTCGACCGACACGCGCTCGGCGTTGTACCAGGAGTGGAAGTCCGCAGCGCAGTCGCGTAGCCAGAAAGCAATGTGGTGAGGGGCCAGTTCGCGAGCGGATTGGGCCAGCACATTGGGGTATTCGGACAGGCGTTGCATCAGAGCGATCTCGGTGGGGGCGGTCAAAGGCGTGATGTCGGCCTGAGGCACTTGATCCAACAGTTCTGCCGACTGGTTCAACACGGAGTTGATACGGGCATGAGCGTACTGGATGTAGTAAACCGGGTTTTCTTCGCTCTTGGACAGGGCCAGATCGATATCGAATACGAACTCGGAGTCAGCACGGCGCTGGATCAGGAAAAAGCGCACGGCGTCCTGGCCTACCCATTCGATCAGGTCACGCAAGGTGACGTAGCTGCCTGCGCGTTTGGAGATTTTCACCTCCTGGCCATTGCGCATGACTTTGACCATCTTGTGCAGGATGTAGGCCGGAAATTCCTTGGGGATACCCAGGCCCAGACCTTGCAGACCAGCGCGTACACGGGCAATGGTGCCGTGGTGGTCGGAGCCCTGAATATTGATGGCGTGGTGGAAGCCGCGCTCCCACTTGGCCACGTGATAGGCCACGTCCGGCACGAAGTAGGTGTAGCCGCCTTCGGATTTGCGCATCACGCGGTCTTTGTCGTCGCCTGTGCCCAGTTCCGTGGTGCGCAGCCACAGCGCGCCGTCCAGCTCGTAGGTGTGACCGGCGTCGATCAGGGCCTGCACGGTTTTTTCAACCTTGCCGGAGGTGTATAGCGAGCTTTCCAGGTAGAAGTTGTCGAACTTCAGGCCGAAAGCCTGCAAGTCCAAATCCTGTTCGCGGCGCAGGTAGGCCACGGCGAAGCGGCGGATGTCTTCCAGATTGTCCAGATCACCACTGGCGGTGACAGAGGCGCCATCGGCAGCCTGAACGGTTGCACCAGCCTGATAGTCGCGGGCGATATCCAGAATGTAGTCGCCCTTGTAGCCGTCAGCGGGGAATTGCTCGCTGTCGGGCTCGATGCCACGAGCACGGGCATGCACGCTGGTGGTCAGGTTGTCGATCTGGTTACCGGCGTCGTTGTAGTAGAACTCGCGGGTAACGTCGTAGCCTTGCGAGCTGAATACGCGGCACAGGGAGTCGCCCAGCGCCGCTTGGCGGGCGTGGCCCACGTGCAAGGGGCCGGTCGGGTTGGCCGACACGAACTCCACCATCAGTTTTTCCTGGGTAGGAGCAACGTGGCCAAAGTTATCGCCTTGCTCGGCAATAGTCTTCAGGACGGCCTGATGGGTGGCCGTGGACAGACGAAAGTTGATAAAGCCCGGGCCGGCAATTTCCGCGCCTGCCAGCAAAGCAGCGGCGTTCGGATCGGCCAACAGGGTATCGACGATTTGCTGAGCCAACTCGCGCGGGTTACGACCGGCGGGTTTAGCCAATTGCATGGCAATATTGCAGGCGGCATCACCGTGCGCAGCCACTTTGGGGCGCTCCAGCGTGATGTTGGGTTCAGCCTGGGGCAAGATGGCACGGACGGCAGCCTGTAGGCAGGCGATTAATTGAGATTGTTGCTCAGCAAGCATAGGAAAGGTCTGGATTGGTAGAAAGACAACTGGGGCGAGTTGATCTCGCCTCAGATGGAAGGCGCGACATTGGCCCGCCGGATAGCCCCACATGATAGCGTGATTTGACGCCAAATTCTTTTCAAGCACCCTAGCGTTCCCATCCCAGGTGGTTATGTAACCACGCATCGTAAGCATCCATGTCTACCCAGCCTACTTGATTGTCACCGCGCAGGCGCCAGTCATTAAAGCGTGTGATCAGGTTTTCCAGGGTGTTGCGCACCTGTCGGCCCAAGGCAGGGTGCGAGTCCTGATACAGCAGATCCTGACCCTGGCCGTGGTAGTCAACGCGGCGTACTCCCTGTGTGCTCAGACGCAGTCCGGGTGTACGCATGTCCTGCAAGATGGGATGCCTGATCTGCAGATCGGTTTGAGGCAGTTCGGCCAGCGTCAAGCCGGCGGCGGTGGCTTGCCAGTGCATCCAGGCCAGGGCCACTTTGTCCAGGTCGCTGATGCTGTTGTCATCGGACAGTACACCACCACCTATCTGGCTATGAGCGCCGATAAAAGGCATTTCCACTGTGTTCATGGCCTGGGCCAAGCCGCTTAAGGGAAAGAGCACGCGGTGTTCGTGCATTGCTACGGCGTGGGCCACCCAATTCCAGGCTTGCGAGACGCCCAATCGGTATTGAGAGTTGCTCCAGCCGCCCAGCCCAAATTGCGCCACCGTATCGAAAAGCCCTAGAAAGCGGGGGGTGATGCAGGCCCGGATGGCCCCACGCTGCGGATCATTCAGCACAAACCAGCCTTGTTGGGTGTAGTCCAAAATGCGATTGGAAAAGTCTCTGGCCAGCGCTGCTCCCCGTGAAAAACCCAGCAAGTCCACCGGTACGGCGCGGGCTGCGGGCCCCTGCTCCTGCATGCGGTTCAGAAAGCGGTTCCATTGCGCCTCCAGAATGCGACCTGCTCGCCACGCCGTCAGCGCATCCAGATCCGTGCTCACAGGATTGCCGGGACCCTCGCTGTAATGCACCGCCCCATCCTGATACAACTGCGACAGTTTCCAGACATTGCTGTTGGTGATGGGGGCTTGCCGTGTGCCATCAAACGCGAACAGCAGCAGGCCGGTGGGATCAATATGGCGCAATGGCTGTTGCTGGGCATAGCCCACTGCCTGGGTGTGCGGCCACGGGCCCAACGGGTCCGCTTCCAGATAGTGACCGCGATCGGGGAGATAGGTACGCAGCAGATTGTCGTGCCAGCCGGTAGCGGACTCTGCATACTGCCCCGGCAGGCGTAAGTTGAATTCCAGCGTTTCGAGTAAAGGCTCGGCCTTTCCCAACGGGTTCAGATCTGCGGCCCAGATTGGCCGGGTTTGGTGGTCGCTAATCAGTCGGACGGCGCCCATCAAATCACTATGCAGGTAGTACAACTGCCCTTGCCCATCTGGTTGATAAACAATCATCCCTACGGGCGTCAGCCCTGCATACAGATAGCGCCGGGAAATGAGCTGGCCGGGCGCAGCGGCTAAATCCAGTTCAGCCATTAATTGCTGGCCGTGAAAGAAGAAAGCGCGCTCTTGATTGCCTTGCTTGCGCCAGATGCGCTGGCCAAAGGCATCGTGCCGGTACTCGACCAGGGTGGAGTTGGCCGTGTGCACGCGCCGTAAGCGACGGTTGGGGCCGTAGTCCAGATTCAAGGCTCCGACGGCTTTCGCCGTGCCGGTGGAGGAACGCTGAATGGAAGCGGCTGGCTTCGGGTAGCGCGCAGCAAGTGCGCCGCTGTGGCTCCAGGCCAGCCATTGTTCTGATTCTGTCTTGCCTTGACGCAAGGCAATCATCCGGTTCTGGGCGTCGTAGTGCAAAAACCAATGGCGTATTTGCTGTAGCAGCGGGTAGTCGTGGCGGTCCTCCAGTACATTTCCTTGTGCATCCAGGCGGCGGGTTTGTGTCCAGACAGGTTTGCCATCCGGCTGCAAAAGCATTGCATCCACAGCTTGACCAGTGCTGTTCGCATGGCTGATCAGTTGAAGGCCATTGCCCCAGGCG
This sequence comes from Alcaligenes sp. SMD-FA, assembly GCF_025960365.1. Lineage (NCBI taxonomy): Bacteria > Pseudomonadati > Pseudomonadota > Betaproteobacteria > Burkholderiales > Alcaligenaceae > Alcaligenes > Alcaligenes sp. SMD-FA. Next base: position 152,128 of record NZ_CP110108.1, read on the forward strand.
TAGCCCACCTCTTGTGCGTGGATGACAGTCTGGATTTGCCCGGTTTGTTGGACCCATTCCAGAGACTGTAGACGTCCATGAGCATCCCAGCGGTAGCGTAGTTGTCCGCCTTCCGGCAGTGAGTGCAGCGTCAGCCTACGCTGCTCGTCATACTCAAAGCGATCGGTCCAGTTTTGCCCAGGGCTATGGCTACGCTCCAGGCGACGTTCTTGTAATAAACCCGATCGTAACTTCAGCCATTGTGTTTCCGTGGGGTGACGAATGCGTAGCGCGCCAGGCCCCAACCAGTCCAGTTCACTGCGTTCAACTTCATGGCCTTGTTGGTGTTCAAGACGGCTCAAGCGCCCCTGCTGATCGTAGTGAATCTGAAGCGAGCCTTCTTCTGCGTAGTCAATGCGCGTCAGCTTGCCATCCGGGCTCCAGTAGCGGGCTTCGCTTCCATGCTGGCTGGACGCCCACCGTTGCAGGCGCCCTTTTTCATCAAGTTCTAGGCTTAGCGACCCCCAGCCACCCTGCTTTTGCTCCAGCCGTGACACCGTTCCATTTGTACGGCGCTGCGCTGTCCACGGCCCAGCCTGCAACCAGCGTCCTTGCGGATCGTACTGCCATCGCGTGCTATAGGGCGGGCAGTCCTTGCACAAGCGGCTTTCCAGTTTTTGTAGCCGCTGCTGGCCTTGATAGTCGCGGTAATGGAAGCGATGTCGTTCTGTGCCGATGGACCATTCACTCAGGTTCGGCCCGTAACGTGCCGTCCAGTCCTGATTGAAGGCATGAGAGATCAAACGGCTGACTCGACCGTGGGTGTCGTATTCCCATTGCTGTACTGGCTGGGCCGCTTGGCCAGGTGCTTGCAGGCTGCTGCCGCCTAAACGATTCGACCAAGGCGCGGGGGCTGGATGGTAGAGGCGCTGCATGCCATCGGGGCGGCTGACGCCGGCCAGCCAGACTTGTTGGTCGTGCTGTTCCAGAAGCAGGCGAAACGGCCCGGCTGGGGTTTTAATATTGATGGCTGTGGCTGTGGCTGTGGCTGTGGCTGTGGCTGTGGCTGTGGCTGTGGCTGTGGCTGTGGCTGTGGCTGTTGGCGTGGTTGTGACCATCGCCATCGCCGCTGTCGCAGTTGCTGCCGTTTCCGCTGCTCTTACCGCCGTTGTGACATTGGCTAGGGGCCTGGTTTTGGTGTGGGATTGAGCTTGTCTTGGAGTCTGAACCGGAGCTTGGTTTTGCCCCTGCCCCTGTGGCGACGCCTGCTCCTGCACTTGGCTTTGCCATTCAAACACCAGCGTTTGGCCCAAATGATTACGCACAGTCTTAACCGCATACGCTTGCGGATGCGTGCCGGGAAAGCGTTCTATATCCAGCCACTGCTGTGTCGAAACACGCACATGGATTAGCCAGCCCTGCTCGTCAAACCTCAGAATCAACCCATTCGGGCCTTGCCAGAACCAGCCCTTACTTTGCACGTGTGCCGGTGGGTACAAGCGAGTCTGTCGTCCATCTGGCATGAACAGGGCATGTCCTTGCTGCCGCAATTGCAGGTCGTAGCTCAAGGCCCAACCTGTGTGTCCCAGCGTCGGCGTAGGATTGCGCCCCCACCCATTCCAGTGACGCTGCAATTGCAGCAAAGGCCAGGCTTGGCTTAGCGGTAAGTCGGTATCGCTTTGGTATTTCTGCCCGCTCAGCAAGTTCACTGGATTGAGCAAACCCATATCGGCTGCGGGTTCGCCCTGTTCCCCCAAGGCGGCGGCTGGCGCGCAGCGGGTGGATGACGGGGGCAAGGGACATTCAAGCGAGCTTTGTGACCAGGCCAGGGATGGGCAGGTGATCAAGAGCAAGATTAGCCAAGACAGGAATGCGGCAGGCATGAAGGACTCTCCAAGACGGGGAAAATCCTGCTATCTTGCAGGGGTGTGTATCCTGAAAGTCGAATCGGAAACACAAAGATCCATAAGGAGAAACCGTATGCTAGTCGTCTTTAAAAGCAAAGCCGCCGCCGATGTGCTGATGTTCTCCGAACATGCCATGCCTATTCTCCGGGCCGCAGGGCGCTCCTACCCCGATGGTTTGCCCGAGCGTGGTGTGTTCACGGCAGAGCAATTGTCCGAAGCCATTGGCAATATTGAACGAGCGATTGGGCAAGACCGGGAAAACAAGCATTCGCCCCACGAGGACGAAGACGAGGAAAAGGAACACCCGATGTCCCAGGTCGTCAGCTTCAGCCAACGCGCCTATCCTTTGCTGGATATGTTGCGCCAGGCAAATAACACCGGCGTGCCGGTCATGTGGGAACCGGCAGATAGTTCCTGGTAGTCCCTGGAATGTCGGCCTGCCGACAATTTGGTAGGCCTTCTTTGCTTAAGCTCCAGAGTTGATCTATTTTTTTTCGGAGATCGTCTATGAGCGCTATGGTGCTTGTGATCTTTAGTCCTCGCCAGCACATAGAGCTGGTCACTCCTATACAAACCATTGATCCGGAAAGCGGCAAGCAATCGCGCGACTGGTTCGATCGCACCTGGCAAGAGCTGGGCTGTGAACCCCTGCGAGCCAGCGGCAAAGTCCTGTTGTTGGACAAAATCATGGGCGTGGCTGATGCCATGGGTTATACGATGCTGTCGCAGGACGATGAACGCGCCCAGGAATTTGCACGCCATTGCTTGCAAGCGGTGGGTTCCATGCAGGTCACCGTGGATTTGCCGGGTTTGGCGGTCACGTACTGATCAGGCCAAGGCAATGGAAAACCGGCTCTGTAGGGCCGGTTTTTTTATGTTTTTTTGAATGTTTTTGGGCTTGTAAGGCGGTTGGTTTGCAGTTGATGCTGCCGTCACAGCCACAGCCACAGTCATAGCCACCGTCATCACCGCCGTTATTGCCGCTGCCAGCGCCACTACACGGGGCAGGTATACCTTAATCATTTGAACGGCTGTCGGCCTAGCCTTGTTCCTGCCTGAGTTCCAGTTACACAATGCATAGGCTCAGTCCCCAAGGGCTTATTACAATCCAGCAGATTCAGACTTGGCCTTAGCCGGCATAGTCAGCAACCCTGTCACCCGAAGCAATATGGATCTCAAAACGCTAGAAAAACACCTTGATGCCTCGCCGCTGCTGCAAGCGCATAAACAGTATTTCCTGGATTTGGCGCAGCCAGCGGTGGCTATCCATTTGGGTGAAGACAAGGGCCAGCCCTTGCAAAGTCGTTTTGGTGGTCAGCCTATGGTGCCTCCCGGTTTTACCTGGCCCGAGCATCCTGACGGCCATTATCTGTTTGTTGGCCAGATCAACTTCGCGGAATTGCCCAAGGGGCCGGATCGCCCGGCTGATTTGCCCAGCAGCGGCCTGCTGTCACTGTTCTACGGTTTCGATGAAGACGATGCCATTTTCTGGCGTGACCAAGACTACCTCAAGGCTTACTACTGGCCAGACACCAGCGGTTTTCAGGAGATCCAGGCGCCCCACCGCTGGAGTACCCGTAGCTGGGCGCTGCAGTTTAAAAACTGCATCGACATTCCGCGTCATGAGGAACTGCGTCAGGATTGGCCAGTGCCTTTCGAGGAACTCTACGACTGGTTCGATAAGCTGGGAGAAAACGGTGATTTGCCTGGCGACTATCTGTTGGGCCGTCCTTCCTGGGACAGCCTGGCTTATGACCCTACGCCCAATCAGGTGGAGCATCCAAGTCAATCGCGCTGGCGCTCTTTGCTGACCGTACAGTCGCACGAAAAACTGCATTGGTGCTGGCAGGATGGTGCACGCCTCATGGCTTTTATCGAGGACGATAAATTACGGGCCAAAGACTTCAGCCGTTTGCAGGTTGACTGCGGTTAAGGGCAATCAAGCTATTGAAGGCATGGCTGGTTGCGTTGACGCGAAATAACAAAGGCTGAGGATATTTCCCCTACGCTCTGTTGCCAAGCCAAGCCAAGCCAAGCCAAGCCAAGCCAAGCCAAGCCAAGCCAAGCCAAGGTGGATGTTTGCGCCATTGTTGATGCGGGTTGCACTTCGTTGCTGGGTTTGCCGCGTGTTGAGATGAGCAGTCATGCTGCGCCCACGAAAAACCCGCCTTGTGGGCGGGTTGCAGGCAGAGCGACGATAAGTCGGGCTGCGAAAGCGGGTCAGGCGCGGCCGGGATGGGCCGGGCGGGCGCTGGAGTGGGATCACCACCCCAGTCGCGACATAAAGATCGTTAGGCGGTGGTCGCTTCAGCTTCTTGCTGGGCGATGGTGTGGCGGTTAACCGCGCTCAAGATCGCCAGGAAGGAGGATGTCACGATGTCGGCGTGAACGCCCACACCAAAGCCCGATGGACTGTCACCGATACGCATTTCCACGTAAGCGGCAGCGCGGGTTTCCGCACCGGAACCAATGGCGTGTTCGTTGTAGTCCATGATCTTGATGGACATATCCAAAGCATTCACAAAGGCAGAGATCGCGCCTTCGCCCGACCCCTTCAAGGTGCGAACCTGACCGTCGTGTTCCACATCCACTTCAATCGTGAATTGCTGGCCGCTGTCGGCGTGCGGCTGGCTGATGATGTTGTGCTTGAGCAGCTTGTAGTGCTTTTTGCAGTTCAGGTATTCGGACTCGAAAATGCCGTACACATCTGCAGGTGTTACTTCCTTGCCGGAAGAATCGGTGACGCGCTGAATGGCACGGCTGAATTCGATTTGCATGCGGCGTGGCAAGACCAGACCGTGCTCTTGTTCCAGCAGGTAGGACACACCGCCCTTGCCTGACTGGCTGTTGACGCGGATAACCGCATCGTAGCTGCGGCCCAGGTCGGCCGGGTCGATTGGCAAGTAAGGCACTTCCCACAGTTCGTCGGATTTTTGCTGTGCCAAGCCTTTCTTGATGGCGTCCTGGTGGGAGCCGGAGAAGGCGGTAAACACCAGGTCGCCCGCGTAAGGATGGCGTGGGTGCACGGGCAACTGGTTGCAGTACTCGGCGGTGCGGCGCACTTCGTCGATGTCCGAGAAGTCCAGCTCAGGGTTCACACCCTGGGTGTACAGGTTCAGGGCCAAGGTCACCAGGCAGACGTTGCCGGTGCGCTCGCCGCTACCGAACAAGCAACCTTCGATACGGTCTGCGCCCGCCATCACGGCCAGTTCAGCAGCCGCTACTGCCGTGCCGCGGTCGTTGTGCGGGTGTACGCTCAGGGTCACGTTGCTGCGTTGCTCCAGATTGTTGTGCATCCACTCGATCTGGTCGGCGTACATATTGGGCGTGGTGGCCTCAATGGTGGCGGGCAAGTTCAAAATGACGCGCTCGTCGGCGGCTGGGTCCCAGGCTTTCACCACCGCATTACACACGTCCAGAGCGAATTCAGGCTCGGTGGTGCTGAACACTTCGGGCGAGTACTCGTAGCCCCATTGGGTTTGCGGGTACTTGGCCACTTCGCTTTTGACCAGACGTGTACCGGTCAAGGCAATTTCCTTGATCTCGTCCTTGCTCAAGTTAAAGACGACCTTGCGAAAGGCCGGCGCACATGCGTTGTACAAGTGAATGATGGCGCGTTTGGCGCCCGCAGCGGCTTCGACTGTGCGCTTGATCAGGTCTTCACGCGATTGCGTCAAGACGATGATGGTGACGTCTTCAGGGATACGGTTTTCGTCGATCAGCTTGCGAACGAAATCGAAGTCGGTCTGCGATGCGGAAGGGAAACCGACCTCGATTTCCTTGAAACCGATTTTGACGAGTTGCTCGAAAAAGCGCAGTTTGCGAGCCACGTTCATGGGCTCGATCAGGGACTGATTGCCGTCACGCAAGTCAGTGCTCATCCAGATGGGCGCTTTGGTAATGCGCTTGGACGGCCAGGTGCGCTCGGCGAAGTCGCGATCAAAGGCGACAAAAGGACGATACTTTTGAGAGGGGTTTTTCAGCATTGCCATGGGGATACCTGTCGGACAAAAAGTGTTGATTACTTCTTGCCGTCACCAGCGATTGCAGCATTTACGTAGGCCGGTGGCGGCACAAATGACGTAGATGTGGCTGAGTATTGGCTGCCGAACTGCCACAGGACACTAGGCCCGGCAACCGGACGCTAGTAGTAGCAGCTGGGATAGGATGGAGGCAGGGGCCGAGGAACGGCCTTCACGCACGGAACGCGACAAGGTTGCTTCAGCGGCGGGGCTGAAACCTTGGCAAGCGTAGGAGAGTTGGCGTGCGTGAGTCATGACCGTTAGTCAAACACAAAAGAAACAGGAAGGCAAGTGTCAGGTTTGTGGTTCTTGGCGCTCATAGTCGGCCTGTAACAGGCGGCTTTGTTGCTCGGCCAGTTCGATCTTGCCAAAGCGGCCAGCGCGCAACTCGCTATAGGCGCGTTGTAAATCACCCACAGTCAAAGGGCTGCGCTGATCGGGCCAGCACCACAAAATGACTTCACGGGCCGGACGGCTGAGCGATCGGGCTAACTGAGCCACGGTGGACTCGTCGATAATGCGTTGCTGGTTGCGTTGCATGACCCTTTGTATAAAGCCATACAAAAGATAGGCAATAATGAGCGTTATGACGCCCACTACCGTCCACCAGAAAAACGGGTTGTATTGTTTGATCAGCGCCAGGTTTTGAATGCTCAAGGCCTGCAGGCCAGAGTAATCCAGGCCACGCCCGAAGCTGATAAGACGGTTGAGAAGGTCCCACCAGATAATGGCTACTACGACAGTGATGACGGTGCAGATAATAGTGGCTGTGGCGCACAGCTTGAACAGAGTGCTACGCAGAGCCTGACTATCGTTGGCGGTGGGTGTCTGGGCGTTGTCAGTTTTCATGGAAACGATTGTACCTATGCTTACGCGTCAGTCACTAGATTTACGCCAGCAGCAAACGCTGGTTTTGACGCCGCAATTGCAACAGTCTATTAAAGTGTTGCAGCTATCGGGGGCCGAGCTGGAGCAGGAGTTGGCTCAAGCTTTGCTGGACAACCCTTTGCTGGAACGTTTGGACGTGCAGATGGATGTCGCCGCCGAGCCATTGCCCGAAGCCGCTTCGGGCGAGGCGGAATCCTCGTGGGCGAGTCTGGAGTTTCCCAAGCACCAAGGGGATTCGCATGACCCTGATTGGTCCCCCGAATCGGCCATTGACCAGGACCTGGCTGCTTATCTAAGCGAGCAGTTGGGATTGTTGCGTTTGAGCGACCGTGACCGGGTCCTGGCACAGTTGTTAATCGACGAGCTGGACGATAACGGCTACCTGCCCGTCTCTTTGGACGAGGTGCTGGCCTGCCTGCCCGCTGAGCTGGATATTGATGAAAGTGATTTGCGCTGCGCGCTGGCACAGGTGCAGTCTTTGGACCCGGCCGGTGTCGGTGCGCGGGATCTGGCCGAGTGCCTGAGCTTGCAACTGATGCAACAGGCCCAGCAACTGGAGCCCGCCTTGTTTGATTGCGCCCGCTATCTGGTGCGTGAGCATGTCGGCGTTCTGGCCTCGCCCAGTCAGCTGCGTCAGCGCTGTGCAGGCCTCTATCCGGCCGAGCTGGTGGAGCGGGCCCATCATTTGATCCTGAAACTGGACCCCAAGCCGGGGCGTGCCTGGACGCAGAATGTCTCGGCGTATGTCGTGCCGGACGTCTTGCTGATTCGTGGCAAGGATAGCTGGCAGGCGGCCTTGAATCCCCTGGCTGTACCGCGCTTGCAACTGGTGAACCTGCACGATTATGAAATTGAAGCGCACCCAGCCTTATTGGCAGAGCGCCAAAAAGCGACCGGCTTGCTGCGCAGCGTCAACAGTCGCTTTGTGACGATTTTGCGCGTAGCACAAGCGATCGTGCAGATGCAGCAGGATTTCTTCACGCAGGGTGTGTCGGCCCTGAAACCCATGCAGTTGGCCGATCTGGCGGCTGAACTGGATTTGCATGAGTCGACGATTTCGCGTGCAACGCGGCAAAAATACATGCAGACGCCGCATGGGGTGATGGAGCTTAAACAGTTCTTTACCGTGGCCTTGGCCAGTGTGGATGGCAAGGCCGATATGTCCGCTGCTTCGGTGCGGGCGCAGATTGTACAGATGATTCGTGACGAGCCACCGGCCAAGCCTTTGTCGGACCAGCAGATTACCGATCTCTTGCAGGCTCAGGGCCTGACGTTGGCGCGCCGTACAGTGGCCAAATACCGGGAGGCGGAAGGTTTGGCACCGGCTTCACAGCGCAAGATGCGGGCAGCGGCGGGAGTCTAGGGCGACAGCCACAGCAGGCTCAAGATACTTGGCAAGACCTTGGAAACAATGAAAAAAACAGGGCCTGCATACACGCATGAACAGGCCCTGCAAAAGCAAAGTTAGCGCCTGCCATCCAGACGGAGTCACTGGATCGCAGGGTTATTGTTGGTCTATTTAGAATTTCATGGTGGCCGAAGCCAGGAAGGTACGTGGTGAGCCTTGGCCATTGCTTAAAGGCACGACCCAGTAGGCTTTATTGCCTACGTTTTCCAGGCTGGCGCGCAAGGTCACTTCCTTGCCGGCAAAACGTGTTTTGTAGCGCATGCCCAGGTCATAAGTGGTCACGCCCGGCATGTAGTAACTGTTGCTGGCGTTGGCATATTGCTTGGACTGGGTGTGCAGATTGGCATTTAAGGTCAGGCCTTGAACAAAGGGGGTGTCCCATTCAATCCCAGCCTTGGCAACCCAGCGGGACAGGCCAATGGCGCTACGCCCTTCGGTATCCGGGTTGCTGGCCTTGCGGATTTTAGGATCCAGGTAGGCGATACCGCCAGTCAGACGCCAGTTCTTGGCAATCTGGCCAAACACCTGTACTTCCACGCCTCGGTTGCGCTGACGACCGTCGTAGCTCAAGTTGGGCTTGCCATTGAAGCGCTCATTGCTCTCGTAGCTATTGGGCTGGGTAATGTCGAACAGGGCGGCGGTCAGTGCGTAGTCGCCACTGTCGTACTTCATCCCGATCTCGTATTGGCGTGTTTTCTGGGGGGCGAAGACTTGACCTTCGTTGGCGTAGTCGTCGCCCACAATCATGCCCTGAGTTAGACCTTCGGCATAGTTGGCGTACAGCATCCAGTCGTCCTGCAATTGCCAGACACCGGCAATAGTGGGTGTCAGGGCGTTCTTGCGGTAATTATCGCTCTTGCCGCTTTTATCCTTGGTGCTCACCCATTGCTGGCGCAGACCCAGGGTCAACTGATATTTGCCGTCTGCAAAAGACAGGGTATCGGCCAGCGCCGCACTGTACAGATAGCTGACGTTAGGCGCACTTAGCCCATTCATGGGGACATAAGGGCGTGCCGGGTAGTCCGGATCATAGATATTGATGGTCTCAGACCAGCCCTTGATGGAGGTGTTGTCGCTGCGCGAGCTTTTACGATTCCAGTCCAGCCCGGCGCTGATGGTGTGCTGCACCGAGCCGGTGTCAAAGCTGTAGAACAGGCCGGTATTGGCAGCCAGGTTGTAGCCAGTATTGTTGCGCCGAGTCGCGGCCAGCTTCAGGTCCCCTTGCTCGTTCAGCAAGGTGCTGCCCTTGGTGTTGTAGTTGTTCATCTCGGACTTGCTGTAACCCGCCGAACCGTACAGGGCCAGCTTGTCGCTGGCAGCCCAGTCTGCACGGATCAGCGCCGTGGTTTCACGCGTCAGGCCGGCAGCCCAAGGGACACCCAACAAGACATCGCCTTTGGGAGGCGTAGGCAGTGGGTTCTTGTCCAGACCCTTGGCCAGACGCACACCCCGATTCAGGCCGGAAATGTACTCTTCCAGGTGATACAGGTCGGCGGACAACTTGAGCGATCCCAGACGGTAGTCCGCTCCCAGCGAGATCAGTTTGTCGCGATTGGTACGGTGATCCACCACGCCCTCGCCGTCCTTGAACACGCCGTTCAAGCGCAGGCCCAGCTCATTGGATTGACCGAAACGGCGGCCCAGATCCAGATGCGTCCCGAATTGGGAGGGCTGGATGTAGGACAGGGTAATGTTGCTAATGGGATCGTCCGTGGCGCGCTTGGTCACCAGATTGATCGAGCCACCCACATCATTGCTGGCATTCATGCCGTTCAGAACGGCAGAGGGGCCTTTGAGAATTTCTAAACGCTCTGCGATGGCCATCACGCGGCGGCCACTGGTCAAGCCTTGCAAACCATTTAGAGACACGTCACCGGCACGGAAACCCCGTATATACAGAGTGTCTTTCCCACCTGTTCCACCTGCACCGGGTGTCTGCACGGAAGGGTCGTTCTTGCTGATCAGAATGCGCAGTTCCTGGCCTTGCAGGTCCTCGATGTAGTCGCTGGTGTAGTTGATGGTGCTAAAGGGGGTGTTCATGACATCCCGGTTGCCCAGCAAACCCAGATTGCCGCCGGTAGCGACATGATTGCCTTCGTACGCAGGCGGCAAATCAATGTATTCGCTGGCTTTGACTTCAATAGTGGACAAAGACGTAACCGGGGGAGCATCGGAGGATTGTGCCCAACTGCTGCCCGCACTGAGCAGGCTCAGGCCAACAAAATAAGAAATACGCATGGATTTGTAATCTAAATATAAATGATTCTCATTAATGTTTCATTTGTAGCATTTGCTTGTAGGGGGTTCAAGCAGTTAGGTGGCTTTGTGATATAAAAACGACCCTAATAAACTTAAGGGTATAAGGAGACGATGCAGTCGATTTTGCTCCGAAATCGCGCCGGAATTAGGGTTTCAGAGGGATTTTTGAGCAAAATCGTGGCACGTCTGACTCGACGGTGGGAATGCGTCCCATGGAGCAGTTTTGGCAAAACAGGCGATGTTTGCTTGGCAAGGGGAAGGCAAAGGAGCGGTGATGACTCCCGGCTATAAGGGAGCGGCTCAAGAAATTGTTTTATTTTTGGCCTGAACTGGCTTGAGCTGTGTTTCGATACTTGTCGACTGCGACTGCGACTGCGACTGCGACTGCGACTGCGACTGCGACTGCGACTGCGACTGCGACTGCGACTGCGACTGCGACTGCGACTGCGACTGCGACTGCGACTGCGACTGCGACTGCGACTGCGACTGCCAGGGCGGGAGGCAGGTAGGCAGCGTTGGAAGTCCCCTTCCGCGACTGCCCCCTTTATCTATCGTCCTTAGCTAAATAACCAGGGTTCCTGTTCCCGGCGTTTCTGTTCGTAAGCCTGGATCTGATCCATTTTCTGTTCCGTCACGCTAATGTCGTCCAGCGCCAGCAGCAGGCGGTGGCGACGTTCTGGTTCCACCTGAAAACGGATGTGCTGGTCGGGACCGATCACCATGCAGGCTTGCAGATCCACCGTCCATTCACCCCACGGATTGTGCGTGACAGCAGTGAATAAGGCATCAATCTGCTCCGCAGCCAGTTGTATGGGCAACATGCCGTTTTTAAAGCAGTTATTGCGGAAGATGTCGGCAAATGAAGGGGCGATCAGCACCGCAATGCCCAAATCCTTCAGTGCCCAGACCGCGTGTTCACGGCTGGACCCGCAGCCAAAATTCTCGCGTCCCAGCAGAATTCGTGCCCCTTGTGCGCTGGGCTGATGCAGACAAAAACTGTTGATCGGCTCACGCTCGGCCAGCGGTTTGCCAGGGTAGCCAATATCGGCGTAACGCCAGTTGTCGAAGGCATATTGCCCAAAGCCGGTACGCGACAAGGAGGTCATGTACTGCTTGGGCAAGATCGCGTCGGTATCCACATTGGCGCGGTCCAGCGCAATCAGGCGCGAGCGCACGGAAGTAAAAGCTGTGTTCATACGGCGTCCCAGTGGCGGATATCGACAAGATGGCCTGCAATTGCGGCGGCAGCAGCCATGGCGGGGCTCATCAGGTGTGTGCGTCCCAAGGCGCCCTGCCTGCCCTCGAAGTTACGGTTGGAGGTGGAGGCGCAGCGCTCACCCGGATTCAGACGGTCTTCGTTCATGCCCAGGCACATGGAGCAGCCCGGCTCGCGCCATTCAAAACCGGCTTGCGTGAATACCTGGTCCAAGCCTTCCTGCTCGGCCTGACGGCGTACCAGTCCCGAGCCGGGGACCACCAAGGCTTGTCGCACCGTGCTGGCTACTCGCTTGCCTTTGACCATGGCCGCAGCGCTACGCAGGTCTTCAATGCGAGCGTTGGTACAGGAGCCAATAAACACCCGGTCTACGGCGATGCCTGCCAGCGGTTGGCCGGCCTGCAAATCCATATAGTTCAAGGCGCGTTGAGCATCAGCCTGTTTACCCGTGGCGGCTGCTAATGGATCAGGCACAAGCTGGTCGATGGCCGCCGCCATATCGGGGGACGTGCCCCAGGTCACGGTGGGGGCGACTTGCGCGGCGTCGATTTGCAGGTGCTGATCGTATTGGCAACCCTCATCGCTGATCAGCGTGCGCCAGTATTGTTCCGCCTTGTCCCATGCCTGTCCTTTCGGTGCCAAGGGACGGCCGCGCACATAGTCCAGGGTCTTGTCGTCCACGGCGACCAAGCCAATACGGGCACCCGCTTCGATCGCCATATTGCACAAGGTCATGCGCCCTTCCATGGACAAGGCCCGGATGGCCGGACCGGTAAATTCAATGGCACAGTCCCGCCCGCCGTCCGTGCCCATGTGGGCAATGATGTGCAGGATCAGATCCTTGGCGGTGCTGGTGGCAGGCAGTTCGCCTTGCACGTCTATTTGCAGGCTGCGCATGCGCTTTGCGGCCAGGCACTGCGTGGCCAGAACATGCTCCACCTCGGAGGTGCCAATGCCAAAGGCCAAGGCGGCAAACGCGCCATGTGTGCTGGTGTGGGAATCGCCAGCCACAATGCTGGAACCGGGCAAGGTCATGCCTTGTTCGGGTCCGATCACGTGGATGATGCCTTGGCGCTCGTCATCCAGCCCAAAGTAGCGCAGGCCAAACTCCCGGCTATTGATTTCCATCTGGTCGATCTGCGCTTGGGCCAACGGATCTTCCAGACGCTGATTGCGGCGGCGGGTGGGCACGTTGTGGTCCACCGTCGTCAGCGCGGTGTCGGGGCGACGCACCGAGCGTCCGGCCAAGCGCAAACTCTCGAAGGCTTGCGGACTGGTGACTTCGTACAACAACTGACGGTCTATGTAGATCAGATCATGCTCATTGTCTACCGCCGCAACGCGATGTGTATCCCAGAGCTTTTGAAACAGGGTACGGGCTGTGTTCATGGTTGGCACACTTTCAAGGCATAGGCCGGCCCGGCTTTGTGCAGGCGACTTTGAATAGGCTCTTGCGTCAGAGCCGCGATTTCTTCGGCTAAAGGCTGGAGCGCTTCCAGATTCAAGCCTGTGTCCACGCCGCTGATCTGGAACATATGCGCCAGATCTTCCAGGCTGGCATTGCCGCTGGCACCAGGGGCATAAGGGCAACCGCCCAAACCGGCCAAAGCCGCATCGAAACGACGCCCGCCTTCACGGTACGCCGCCCAGGCATTGGCCAGTGCCAGCCCGCGGGTGTCATGAAAATGGCCGGTGACGCCCTGCTCGCCATACAAACTCAAGGCGGCTTGGGTCAGGCGCTCTACCTCCACAGGTGAACCCATGCCAGTGGTATCGCACAGGCTGATGGAACTGGCTCCCATGCGCTGCACTTGCTGTATCAAGCTAATGACATGTGCGGGGGCGACGGGGCCGGTAAAGGGGCAGCCAAAAGCGGTGGACAGAGATACGTTGACCGGCGTCTTGCCTGCTGCCTCCAGTACCTGCTCCAACTGGACCAGCGATTGTGTAATGTTCATGCGCAGGTTGGCCTGGTTATGCGCTTCAGAGGCTGAAAACACAAAATTCAGCTCGTTCATACGGGCTGCCAAGGCGCGCTGGGCCCCGCGCAGGTTGGGGACCAGCGCGGTGTAGCAGACCTGAGGGGCGCGTGTAGTCAGGCTGGCCAGCTCATCGGCATCTGCCAGGGATGGAATGGCTTTGGGTGAAGTAAAGGACGTCAGCTCGATCTTGCGCACGCCGCATTGAGGCAGCGCTTGTGCGATACGCAGCTTGTCCGGCGTAGGCACCCAGCGTGGCACGATTTGCAGGCCGTCCCGCAAGGTGACGTCGGTGATCAATACGGTACTCATTCCACGATTCCTTGTTCACGCAGGGCTTGGCGGCGCTCCGGGCTGATGCCTAGTTCTTCCAGGATGCTATCGGTGTGTTCGCCCAACTCTGGCCCCAACCATTGGGTGGCACCGGGGCTGCGGCTAAGCTTGGGCACAATGCCGGGGATGGTCAGTTCCTGGCCGTCTTGCAGCGTGTGTGTTTCCAGCATGCCGCGAGCCTGGTAGTGCGGGTCATCCAGAATGTCGGCGGCGGTGTAGATACTGCCGCTGGGAACTTCAGCCTGATCCAGCACGCCCAGTATCTCTTCCAGGCTGCGGCCGCCGGTCCAGTCGCCAATGGTCTGGTCCAGCATGGCGCTGTGTTCCACACGTCCGGCGTTGTCGGACAAGCGCGGATCGTGGGCCAGATCGGGACGGTCCATGGCCTGCATCAAACGGATGAAGATGGCATCGCTGTTGGCGGCAATCACCACCCATTTACCATCGCCGGTGGGGTAGGTGTTGGACGGGGCGATACCGGGCAAGCTGGCTCCAGTGCGTTCGCGTTGATGGCCGTTCAGTTGATAGTCTGGAATCAGGCTTTCCATGATGGCAAAGACGGATTCATACAAGGCCACATCAATCATTTGGCCTTGTCCCCCTTCCTGGCGCAGATGGTGCATGGCCAGCAGCGCGCCTATGGTGCCGTACAGTGAAGCCAGCGTATCGCCCAGGCTGACACCGGCTCGTACGGGGGGGCGATCCGGATAGCCGGTGCCATATCGCAGGCCACCCATACATTCTGCGATGGCTGCAAAGCCAGGGCGGCGGTGATAAGGGCCGTCCTGCCCATAGCCGGAGACGCGCACCATGATCAGGCGCGGGTTCAGTGCATGCAGTGTTTCCCAGCCCAGGCCCCAGTGCTCCAGCACACCAGGGCGGAAATTTTCAATGACAATATCGCTTTGTAAAGCCAGTTCACGGGCAATTTCCTGGCCTTCGGGCTGGCGCAGATCCAGCGCAATGGAACGCTTGTTGCGGCTTTGCACACGCCACCACAGCGAGGTGTCCTTATGCAACTGCCGCCAGCGGCGCAGCGGATCGCCCTTGCCGGGCGGTTCGATCTTGATGACATCGGCCCCGAATTGGGCCAGCAAGCTACCGGCATAAGGGCCGGCAATCAGCGAACCCAGCTCCAGGACTTTGATCCCTTTGAGCGGTGATTCGGTAATGTTTTTCTTATCCATATCTGTTTCCTCCAGTTATTGATTCTGGGATAGAAATGGAAAGTGGAAAAGCAGTTAAATATTATGCTGCCATCGTAAAAAACGTGGATGGAAATAAACAAAAACCCGCATGGCGCGGGTTTTTGTTTTTAAAGTGTTCTAGGTAGCCAAAGAATGATTTCTGGAAATATCGTCAAGATGATAATCGCCACAATTTCCAGGGCGACAAAGGGCAGCGCGCCACGTGTAATCTGCTGCAATGAGATCTGCGGAGCAATACCTTTGATGACGTATAAATTCAATCCCACCGGCGGTGTAATGACGGCCATTTCGCAGGCAATAATCATGACGATGCCAAACCACAATGGGTCGTAGCCCAGAGCAATAATAACGGGTAGTACAACGGGGGTGGTAATTAGAATAAGAGAGACAATATCCAGAAACATGCCGATCAAAATAAGAAACAGCAGAATGAATATTAAAATTACCCACGATGGCTGAGACGAGGCGGTAATCAGCGCAACCAGTTTTTGCGGAATCATCAGACGCGTCATGATGTAGCCAAACAGCAGTGCTGCGGCCAGAATCAGCAAAATCATGCCGCTGGTGACGGCTGTGGAGCGCAATATTTGCAGTGCAGTGCGCCAGTTCATCTCGCCATAGGCCATGGCGATCAGAAAGGCTCCCGTTGCGCCGATGCCAGCGGCTTCGGTGGGGGTGGCAATACCCAGATAGATCGTGCCCAGAACCAGCAAAATCAGCAGTGCGGCAGCCCAGATATCTTTCAGGGCACCGAGCTTTTGCGCCCAAGTTACCGTTTCGGCATTGCGAGGGGCAGCTTCGGGGCGGAAGATGGCAATGAACACGACATACATGACCATCATGACAGTTACCATCAGGGCCGGCAGCAAGGCACCAATGAACAACTTGCCGATGGATTGGTCCGCCATTTCGCCATACAGCACAAAGCCGATGCTGGGAGGAATCAGCAAGGCCAGTGCACCGGCGGCAGCAATGGTGCCACCAGACAGGCTAGGTGAGTAGCCACGCTTGAGCATTTCAGGAATGGCAAAGCGGCCAATGGTGGCGGCACCGGCCACACTGACCCCGCTCATGGCACCGAACACAGCCGAGCTGCCTATACTGGCCACTGCCAAACCACCGGGCAAACGGTTCAACCAAAGGTAAAACAACTGATAGAGCTTGCCGCCGATACTGGTTCGCGCAATGACTTCGCCCATCAAGATAAAGAGCGGGATGGCGATCAGGGAATAGCTGGCCATGCCACGGTGCAAGGTGGCGGGGATGACGTCCAGACCGGCCAGTCCGGACTTCATTAAAATGCCGGAAATACTGGCAACACCCAGTGCGGCGAAGATGGGGGTGCCGATGACCATCAGGATGGCAAAGCAAGCCATCATCAGGCTGAAGATGAGCATGGAATCCATGTCAGAACTCCTTGATGCTGTCGTTGGATTCCACGCGGTTCGGAAGGAACAATTGGCGCAGGGCAGCCAGGCCCAGCAAAGTACCACCCAGCGGAATCATGCCGTACGCCATCCACAGGGGGAAACGCAGCATGGACGATGAGCGGTAGTTGCGGGCAAGGGCCGTTTCCACTACCGAAATACCGGCCCATAGCAGCACCAAGCAGAAAAACAGAATGCACAGTTGCGACACGCAGGAGGCCAGGCGCTGGCCGCGTGGAGAAAACTTCTGATGGAAAGCCTCCACGCTGACGTGGCGGTTTTCCAGATGGACCCAGCCTATGGACAGCCAGGAGCAGATCAGCAGCAAATAGACACATATTTCAGTGATATAGATGCTGGGACTGTTAAAGACATAGCGAGCGATAACGCCGTAGGTGCAGGCAAGCATCAATGCAGCCAGCGCGATTTCGGCTACAAAAATGGCGACTCGGTTGCTGCCATGCGCAAAGGCACTCAGGAAATGAGTAAGTGAATTCATGGTGTCTCCACACGAGGGCTGCACGCCAGCACTTCATACTGGCGTGCATTCACGCGTGATCAGGGCTGGCGGGTTTTCTCGATCAGGTCCAGGTAGGCAGGACCGTTATCAACCTGCTTGCTCCACTCGTCAATAGCGGGACGGGTCAGTTTGCGCATCTCGTCCAGTTGTGCAGGTTCAATGCGGTTGATGGTTACACCGGCTTGTTGGTAGCGCGTCAGAGCCTGGTCTACAAAGGCGTTAACACGTTCAAACTGCTCTTGGTCCCGTTGGTGAGCGGCCTTGCGGATGATCTCTTGCAGATCAGGTGGCAGGGACTCCCACTTTTTACGGTTGATGGTCAGCACGGACACGTCGATACCAAAGTTGGCGATGGAAAGGTACTTGGCGACTTCGTACAGATTGCGGCCAATACCGGTCAGCAATGGGCGTGGGGTCGCGTCGATTACACCGCGGTCAAAGGCCAGGTATAGCTCGGAAGACGGCATGCCGGTAGGCGAGCCGCCCAGCAATTGCAGTGCGCGTGCGTCCATGGAGCTGGTCGAGGCCCAGACTTTACCCTTGGCATCAGCGGCCGAATTGATGGGGGACTTGCGGCTGTAGAACTCGTACGGATCCCAGGGAGCCAGGCCCAGCACAACGGCATCGTGCGTGTCGCGCAGCTCCTGCTCGGCACCTAGCTTGAACAGGCCCTGGTCCAGGGCGCGCTTTAGGTGAGCCGTGCTGTCAAACAGAAATGGCAGGGTGAAAATGTTCAGCGCAGGTATGGTACCGCTGGGGTAGGTGCTGGTCATGTTGATGATGTCCACGTCACCACGCGACAGGGCAGGCAGTTCCTCGTAGCCGTCAAACAACTGGCCGGAATGGAACACATTGATCTTGATGCGGCCCTGGCTTTCTTTTTCTACGTTCTGAACGAAGTTCTCGATGGGTTTCCAGGCGTATTCGTAAGCCGGTGGCAGGTAGGTTGAAAAGGTCAGCTCGACTTCTTGGGCGTGCGCAGGCGAGATGCCCAGCGTCAGGGTGCAGGCGGCCAGAGCCGCTGTCAGGGCTTTTTTCATGA
Organism: Alcaligenes sp. SMD-FA; assembly: GCF_025960365.1. NCBI lineage: Bacteria > Pseudomonadati > Pseudomonadota > Betaproteobacteria > Burkholderiales > Alcaligenaceae > Alcaligenes > Alcaligenes sp. SMD-FA. Next base: position 170,316 of record NZ_CP110108.1, read on the forward strand.
ATGTCTCCTGTGGTTTCTTTTTTTGTGTGGCGTTAAAGCGTGTGTAAATGGGCGATCAAGTTGGCCGAGGGCAGTACTTCGGCGTATTTGCTGGCCATATCGACCAGATTGCTGCGGTGTTGGGCTGGTGAGCGGTCAGCTACCGCATCTTCAGCCACGAACGGGGCAAATCCTGATTGCAGGCTGTCTACCACGCTGGCACGCACGCAACCGCTGGTGGTGGCGCCGGTCACAATCAGCATGTCGCAGCCTTGATGGGCCAGCAAGGCGGGCAGTGGCGTGCCATAAAAGGCGGAGGCCTGGGTCTTGTACAGGATGATGTCTTGTGCAGGGTCGTAATCGAGCCGTGGATCCAGCTCACAGGCCGAGGAGCCGCGCAGCAGGCAGCGCAATGACGAAGCCTTGGTCAGCCACAGATTGGCGTCGGCCAGATGGGCTTCGTAGCCAATGATGGTGAAAATAACGCGGCCCTTGCCACGCATGGCGCCGATCAAGGCATTGGTTTGCTCGATCTGGCTGTCGCAGTTTGATGCCAGTGGTGTCAGACCAGGCTCTGTAAAACCGCGTTGAAAGTCGATAACGACCAAAGCTGGCTGTTGCCCCAAGGGCAGGGTGCCGTCAAACCCCCCTTTCAGATTGTCGCTGTCGCGCATTTGTTCTCCCTTTACTATTTTTCCCCGATTTAATTAATCAGGTTCCGTATTATTTGTGTAGTCTGTCATCGCTAATGACGTGAGTACAGCGTCAAAATACGATGGTGCTATCGCAATTTATGATGGTAAGGCGCTTGTCGATTCGCCTCTCCTAGGATGGAATACCGGCTTATGAACATCGATCCCAAATCTTTGCGGCTATTTTTGTTGGTGCTGGAACGCGGCACCATCTCGGGGGCGGCCGAGCAGTTTCACATTGCGCCTGCGGCAGTCAGCAAGCGCCTTAGCGATCTGGAGCAGCAATTAGGCGCGGCTTTGATCGAGCGTAGCAATAAAGGTGTGTATCCGACCGCAGCAGGTAAATCGCTGGCTGCCATGGCTCAGCGTTTGCTCGATGATATGGACGCCATGGGGGCCTTGATGCGTGACTTTGCCGGAGGGGCTACCGGCAATGTGCGGATTGCGGCGAACCTGTCCTCCATCACGCAATTTCTGCCGCAGGCCCTAAGCTCTTTTATGGCGCGTCATCCTAAAGTGCGGGTGTCGTTGGAGGAGCGGATCAGTGCCGGAGTCGCGCAGGCGGTGGCTGACAATAATGCGGATCTGGGTGTGTTGATTCGAGGCGTAGGTAGTGCTGAGGTGGAGTACTACGACTACCGTCAGGACCAGTTGGTTTTGCTGGTGTCGGCGAATCATCCATTGGCTGGACGGAACGAGCTGGCCTTTAGTGAAACGCTGGATTTTGACTATGTCGGGATGCATACCGGCAGTCACCCCAATCTTTTACTGTTACGTGCTGCCAGCGAGCTGGAGCGTACCTGGCGTTGCCGTGTACAGGTAACCAGCTATGATGCCCAATGCCGCATGATTGAGGCCGGTCTGGGCATTGGTGTGCTGCCGCGCTCTGTGGCGCAATCCTATGTGCAAAGCCTGGGCCTGGTGATGTGTGTGATCAAGGAACCTTGGACGGCTCGTCGTGTCGCCTTGTGTGTGCGTAGCCGTTATAGCTTGTCGCCCGCTGCGCGCTTGTTGATGGACCACTTGTTGCAGAATTGATGCGTTTGTCGGTGTTGGGCCAGCCTGCAAAGGCAGGCGGAAAGCGCTTCTTGGATATATGTTGGCGTGATAGCTTTCTTAATGAGAATGACTCTTGATATTTTTATGTTTCTTGATAATAATAGTTCTCATGTTTATCTGCATATGTAACGCGATCACCGAGCGTCAAGTACAAGAAGCTGTACGTGGCGGCGCTTCCAGCCTGGCAGACCTGCAAGGTCAGCTTGGCGTGGCGTCTTGCTGTGGCTGCTGCGCCGAGACTGCTCAGGATTATTTGCCCGGCGGGCGCTATGCCAATCAAAGCATGATTGCTAGCCTTGAAACCGCCCGGGTGGATTACGCTGCCAACGACAGCCTGATCCCTGCCCCTGAGTTCGGCCGCCTTGTTTGTCGCGCCTAAGCGCGTGTTTTTGATCAGGATTTCACATTCCCGCTGTTGCTAGTGGGAATGATTGTTATTGTTCCTGCTACTAACCCAAAAGTGCAACGCTTTCTGGGTGCTTCTTTGTTTTTTAAGCCATTGCCCATGCGTGCATGGTAGCCTGTCACATTCACCCCCCACTGTGTTTTTGCCTATATCGCGCTTGTGTGCGATCACTGGCGGAAGTAGCGTTTGTGGGGGCTCGGCGGCTCCTTGGGGGGAGCGCCGTCAGATTTACAGGAGAACAGCATGTTTGGCGATAAAGTGGTAATTCAGCATCTGAACAAGCAGCTAAAGAACGAACTAACAGCAATCAATCAATACTTCTTGCACGCTCGCATGTTGAACCATTGGGGCTTTAACAAGCTGGGCAAACATGAGTATGACGAGTCCATCGGCGAGATGAAGCACGCCGATATGCTGATCGAACGTATCTTTATGTTGGACGGCCTGCCCAACCTGCAGGACATGCACAAGATCATGATCGGTGAGAACGTGCCTGAACTGCTGGGCTGTGACTTGAAGCTGGAACAGGCTGCCCGTCAGACGGTGGTGGAAGCGATTGAGTACTGTGAGTCCACCCGCGATTATGTCTCGCGTGATTTGTTTTTGAAGATTTTGGACGATACCGAAGAACACATCGATTGGCTGGGTACACAGCTGGAGCTAATCGAAAAAGTGGGACTGCAGAACTACCTGCAATCACAGATGGGCGATCACGGCGAGTAAGCTTGCTGGTTGCTCAGACAATAAAAAGCACCCGTTCTCTAACGGGTGCTTTTTTATTTTCCCTGCCATTCGCAGTGCGCGGCCTTGGACGTGAAGTGCTTAAGGGTAAAGGGTGGTAGTGGTCAAAAAAACGCGGCTGTTTCTTTAGAAGGATTTTTTTGGACAGCCAGGAACCTTGCCCCATGCATCGTTTGGACCGCAATATTTATTCCGGGCGTCCCAGGAGCAACTTGGGCGATCAAAAAATCCTTTTTGGCTACAGGCATTTAACTCTTGCTGCAGTTGTGCCTGCCAGGCGCCGCCATTGTTGCTGGCCACTTGAATATCTTGTGGTGGTGGTGGCGGTGGTGTGCCGACATCGACCGGCTGAATGGGCTCGGTGCCACCCAGATTCACGCGGGCAATTCCTTGCAACTCCCGGTTCTGCTCGGCCATGGCGATTTGTATCGCCTGCTCCAGCGAAATGGAGGTTGTGGCCAAAGCAATGGGAGGCTGCTCTTCAGTAAGGGTAGATGTGTCAATTTCCCAAGCAATCGGCGTTGGGGCTTGTGGCACGCCTAAGCGACCGTTGATCAAGGGTTGTGGCGGCTGGGCGGTAAAGGGCTTGCCATCGGCATCGAGCGTAGGCAGATCGGACGGATCAGGCGTACTGACCACCATAGACTTCTCTGGGCCGTGCGCGATGAGCCAGTTCCCCAGTTCCAGGCCGCCCCATACTGAGGCACCTGCGGCCAGCAGCAAGACAGCAATGATAAAACGCCAGGGCATAAGCGATGTCTCGGTTTTGAGTCAGGAGCGATCCGATGGGTCGGATGCGCGTTATTAAAAGAAAAGAGCCGTCATTGTAGCGAAATGTCGGCCCTGTTCTTGTGACAGAATTAGACGGCATCCCCGAAAACGTGTCCACCGTGTTCACGTAATGCGTGAAATTCAATGCCTGGATTGAGCTCCTGAGCCACACGCAGTTGCGCAGGCGATGTTGCTAAAAAGGCAATGGCCTCGACCACGTCATAGGCAATATTGCCGGCGTTGGTCTCGATAAACTTCTTCATGTCTTTAGGGTCTTTGGCGGTGACCCAACGAGCCAGGTTAAAGCGGCTGGACGATAGGCGTGCTTCCACACCGTATTCGGTTTTCAGGCGGTGTGCCACCACTTCAAACTGCAGTTGGCCGACAGCACCCAGGAGCATCATGCCGCCTGCCATATGGGGACGGAACACCTGAATGGCGCCCTCTTCACCCAGTTGGGTCAGGCCGGTACGCAACTGTTTAGTGCGCAAAGGATCTTTGACCTCAATGGACTGGAACAGTTCAGGGGCAAAGAACGGCAAGCCGGTGAACTGCAGGTTTTCGCCTTCAGTCAGCACGTCGCCCAATTGCAGGATGCCGTGATTGGGGACACCGATGATGTCACCGGCAAAGGCATCGTCCAGCAGTTCACGACGTTGCGACAGGAAGGACACCACGTTGTTGGGGCGAATTTCCTTGCCAGTACGTGACACTTTCAGTTTCATGCCGCGCTTGAAATGGCCCGAGCTGACGCGCACAAAGGCCACGCGGTCACGGTGGGCGGGGTCCATATTGGCTTGCACCTTGAACACCACACCACTGAACTTGGGTTCGTCGGGCTGCACTTCGCGCTGCAAGGCGGCGCGTGGGCCTGGAGAAGGGGCCAGGTCAACCAGCGCGTCCAGCACTTCCTGCACACCAAAGTTATTGATGGCCGAGCCAAAGAAAACAGGCGTTTGCTGGCCAGCCAGGAACATTTCCAGGTCGAACTCTGGGGCGGCGGCGTTGAGCAGCTCAATCTCTTCCTGTGCCTTTTCAAAGGGTTCGCCAAAACGCTCGGCAATCACGGGGTTGTCCAGGCCGGGGATGATTTCATCCTGACCATGGCGTTCCTGACCGGGTTTGAACACACGCATATGATTGGCGCGCAGATTGAACACACCGCCAAAGCGACGTGCCATCCCGATAGGCCAGGAAAAAGGCACTACTTCCATACCCAGGTGCGACTCAATTTCCGACAGCACATCCAGCGGCTCTTGAACTTCGCGGTCCAGCTTGTTCACAAAGGTGATGATGGGCGTATTGCGAGCCCGGCACACTTGCAAGAGGCGGATGGTCTGCGGTTCCACACCGTTGGCCGCGTCAATCACCATCAAGGCGGCGTCCACAGCGGTCAGCACACGGTAGGTATCTTCCGAGAAGTCCTGGTGACCAGGGGTGTCGAGCAAGTTGATCACGCAGTCGCGGTACTCCATCTGCATGACCGAGGAGGCCACCGAAATACCACGTTGTTTTTCAATTTCCATCCAGTCCGAGGAGGCATGGCGGCTGGCTTTACGGGCCTTGACGCTCCCTGCAATCTGAATCGCACCTGCGAACAGCAGCAGTTTTTCAGTCAGTGTGGTCTTACCCGCGTCAGGGTGCGAAATGATGGCAAAGGTGCGGCGTTTCTTGACTTCAGAGCGTATGTCACCGGACGACATTGAAAATCCTTGTGGCAGCGCCAGTCTGGCGCGTGGAAAACAGTGAGCGAATTATCCGTAAAGCAGGGCTTGGGGGCAAGTTGATGCGTGCACAAGGCTAACGCGACACGCCGGCCAATACCGTCCCTGCCAGGATAAATAGCGAACCGAATACGCGGTTCAGCAGCCGTACGTGGCTGGCCTGACGGAGCAAATGCAACATGCGCGCGGCCAGCGAGGTGTAGCAACCCATGGCCACCAGATCCGTAAAGCACAGGGTCATGGCGATCAGCAGGTATTGCAGTGGCATGGGCCGATTCAAGTCCAGAAACTGGGGCATGATGGCCAGCAGAAATACCAGCCCCTTGGGGTTGGTGATATTGATCAGACAACCACGAAGCAATAGATCACGAATGCGAAAATCGCTGGGTGCCTGGCCTGTGACCTGCACCGGCATGGCGTCAGTGCGTAATTGCTTCCAGCCCAGATAAATCAGGTACGCCGCGCCCAGCCACTTAAGCGTGGTGAACGCCAGTTCCGAGCGCGCCAGGACTTGTCCAAGCCCCAGGCTGATGATGAATATCTGGATCATGATTCCGATATTCAGGCCAATCGCCATCCAATACCCACGTTTGAAGCCGTATTTCAGGCCCGAGGACATGGAGGAGATCGCGCCGGGACCGGGTGAGAAGGAAATGACCCAGGAAGCCGCGAAAAAGGCGAGCCAGGTGCTCAGTGCCATGGTGTGCTCGGTTCAAAGGCGGGCGCTGTGCCCGCCTTTGGCAGGCACAGCCCCTTTTGCAGGGTTTAGGCTTTGGCTTGGGCGGCGCTGCGGTTGCTGCGGTTCGGGCCACGGCTGTCCTGACGACCACCAGGGCGGCCTTGACCGGCACGGGCAGCACCACCACCTGCACCACCAGGAGCGGCGCTGCGACGTGGACGGTTGTCATTGCCAGGACGGCGTGGACGGCTTTCGCCATTACCACCACGGCCTTCAGGCGAGCGAGCCTGACCACCACCACCACCCGAGCGGCGAGCACCTGCTGGAGCACGAGCACCAGGGCCAGGAGCGCTGTGGAAACGGCGCTCTGCGTAGGTGTCTTCCTTGGCTTCTTCAGCCAGAGCAGCACGCGAGGGAGGCGTCCAGCCTTCCACCACGATGCGCTCGATAGGATTGCGGGTCATGCGCTCGATCTGCTTGAGCAAACGCATTTCGCTGCGATCGACCAGCGACAGGGCCACGCCTTCGCTACCGGCACGGCCAGTACGGCCAATACGGTGAACGTAATCTTCAGGCACGTTAGGCAGTTCGAAGTTCACCACGTAAGGCAGTTGATCAATGTCCAGACCACGTGCGGCGATGTCGGTGGCAACCAGCACCACAACCTTGCCGTTCTTGAAGCCGGCCAGCGCACGGGTACGAGCCGCCTGGCTCTTGTTGCCGTGCAGGGCTTCAGCCGCCATACCGTCTTTGGACAGTTTTTCGGCCAAACGGTTGGCGCCGTGCTTGGTGCGGCAGAACACCAGCACCTGGTTCCAACTGCTTTCGCGGATGATGTGGCTTAGCAGGTCACGTTTGTGTGCCTGGTCAGCCAGAATCACTTGCTGGGTAATCAGTTCATTGGTGGTGTTGCGAGCAGCAACAGCCACTTCGACCGGGTTGTTCAGCGAGCTGCGGGCCAGCTCACGGATTTCGTCCGAGAAGGTAGCCGAGAACAGCAGGGTCTGACGCTCAACGGGCATCAGGCTGATGATCTTGCGAATGTCGCGGATAAAGCCCATGTCCAGCATGCGGTCGGCTTCGTCCAGCACCAGAATTTCCACGCCAGTCAGGTCTACCGTGCGTTGACGCACGTGATCCAGCAAACGGCCAGGGGTCGCGACCAGAATGTCCAGTGGCTTGCGCAGGGCATGGAACTGGGGGTTGATGTTCACGCCACCAAACATGACCATCGAGCGCAGACGGGTGTGCTGGCTGTACAAACGTACCGATTCTTCAACCTGGGCGGCCAGTTCACGGGTAGGAGCCAGGATCAGCGCACGTGGGCGGCCTGGTTTACGATTTTGCTGAGGGTTGTTCAGCAGACGGTGCAAGATAGGCAGGGTAAAGCCTGCGGTCTTGCCAGTGCCGGTTTGAGCAGCGGCCAACAGGTCACCACCTTCAATGACCTTAGGGATAGCCTGGGCCTGAATAGGGGTGGGGTGGGTATAGCCTGCGTCGGTTACAGCACGCAACAGAGGTTCTGCCAGCTCAAGAGAGGCAAAAGTGATTTGAGAGTCCAAGAATTTTCCAGTGACTAGCCCAAAAGCCCTCTTTGGGGCCCTACCAATCCAGGCTAAGGTATTTTGTTTATGGCGACGATGCCACGGCAGGGGCAAGAACGCCGCCTGCTGCAAGAGGCGCAGTGATTGGTGCGCTGCGCAATCAGCCATTATAGCGTGAAATCAGTAAAAATCCTCATTGACCATCTTGTATCATTTTGAGTGGTCGCGTTAAAACAACCTGTTTCAAGCATCAAAGGTCAGGCTTGCTGCGTAGCCGGATTTGACAGAAATTGTTAAGCGCCGTCATAGACGCACTTGTTATGCGGCGGGACGCGGTTTACGCTGGGCGTGCACGCACTGCCGGGCTCGGTTTGGCAGGTGCCCGAGCGAATGGGTTAGAACCCTTTTTTGTTGTTTATCTGCTTATTTTTGCAGGAAAAAATCATGACATCATGGATACGATGGGTCTTTATCAGCAGTGTAGCGGTCTTGCTCTCTGGTTGTGGGTATAACGAGATCCAGCGCCTGGACGAGCAGGTCAAGGCTGCTTGGTCGCAAACCTTGAATCAATACGAGCGCCGGGCCGAACTGGTGCCCAAACTGGTCAGCTCGGTCAATGCCTATATGGTTAACGAGCGTGCGGTGCTCACCCAAGTCACTGAGGCTCGCGCCAAGGTCGGCACGATTCAGATGAAAGTGGATGATCTGGACAACCCCGAAGTCATGGCGCGTTTCCAGCAAGCCCAGAACCAGTTGTCCTCGGCCTTGTCGCGTTTGATTGCCGTCTCGGAAAACTACCCACAACTGAAAAGCGACGGCCTGTTCCGTGATTTGATGACACAGCTTGAAGGCACGGAAAACCGTATCGCTACCGAGCGTGGCCGTTATGTACAGGCTGTGCAGGAATACAACCTGTTCATTCGTCAGTTCCCTACCCTGATTACCGCCAAGCTATTTGGTTACAAGGTCAAGGAAAACTACGGTGTGGATCGTCAAAGCGAGATCACGCGGGATCCCGAGGTCAAGTTTGATATCCCTGCGACCCCTGCTCCTGCCGGGTCTTGATTAATTCTGGAGGTGGCACCATGAGCGTGCACGATCTTGCACGGACTGCTGGGCCTGGGTCTGCACGTTCTGGCAGGCTGGTCTGGGTTTGTGGCTGGTTGATGGCACTGCTGTTCTTGTGCTGGCCCTGGGCACAAGCGCATGCCAAACCCGAGCCTATTCCCGCCATTGCGGGTTGGGTGACCGATACCACGGGCACCTTGAGTCCGGATCAAAAAGACGCCCTGAACCAGCAGCTCAAGGCGGTGGAGCAGGAAAAAGGCGCACAGGTGGTCATTTTGATGGTGCCCACCACGGGCGACGAAACCATCGAGCAATACGCCTTGCGTGTTTTTGATCAGTGGGAAATTGGCCGCAAAAAAGTGGATGACGGCATCTTGCTGCTGGTGGCCAAGGACGATCGCCGCATGCGTATCCAGACCGGCTACGGCTTGGAAGGCGCAGTGACCGATTTGCAGGCTGGCCGCATCATTCGCGAACAGATGACGCCTCGTTTTATGGAAGGCAATTTCTACGCTGGTATTCAGGCTGCTGCCGATAGTCTGGTGGGCTTGGTCAATGGTGAAGAGCTTCCCCCTCCCCCTAAGAATGCGCCTGTTACCTCTTCAGGTGAAGAAGGCGTGTTCTGGGAGCCTTTGCTGGCTGTGGGGGCAATTGTGTTTTTTGCCTCTCCCTTGTTTGCTGCCTTTGCCGCAGGCGTCTTTACCCTGATTGTCTCGGGCAGTATTGGCTTGGCCTTGTTGGCTGCTGTTGTGGGCGCTGGATTGAGCCTGATTGGCCGACTCTTTGGTGCGGGCGGTAAGTCCAGTTCCGGGCGTGCCTCGCGCCGTGGTGGCGTCATTGGAGGGTTGGGCGGTTATTCTTCCGGTGGCTTTGGTGGAAATGGTAGCAGTGGCGGGGGCTTCGGTGGTTTTGGCGGAGGCAGCGGCGGCGGTGGTGGCGGTAGCGGAGGCGGTGGCGCTTCCGGTAGTTGGTAAGGCCACAGGGGAGCGATATGAGTGTGAATTGGAAAGAACTCTCGGGCTGGGCGTCGGTGCAAGGTCAATGGCTGCGCCGTCGTTATTTCAATGCTGAAATGCTGGGCCATCTGGCTGAACAGATCCGCAAAGGTGAAGAGGATCATAGCGGTGAGCTGGTCGTTGCCATTGAAGCCGTTTTACCCGCTCATGAAGCCGACAGCGCCCAACGTGCTCTGGAGGTTTTTGGCCGTTTGCGTGTCTGGGATACGCCTTTGAATTCTGGCGTTTTGCTGTACCTGGCCTTGGGCCAACGCCGTATCCATATCATTGCGGACCGGGGTATCCAGGCCGATCCGGCGCAATGGGAACAGATCTGTCGGCAACTGGAGAAAGATCTGGCCTCGCGCGAGTATTTGTCCGGCTTGCTGGGGGCGGTCAGTGCCATCGAAGCTGTCTTGCAAAAAGGTGCCCCGACGCAGACTCCGGGTGCGGCGGGCAATGCTTTGCCTGACGAACCGGTACTCCTTTAAGTGGTGGCCAGTGCCATGAAACCGTCTGAATCCGTCGGCTCCTGGCAGCAGCAAACTCTGGTGGAAGCCATACGTTTGCGCGAAACCCTGTGGGGCCCTATTGAGGACCTGTCTGAATCGCGCCGTGCGCGGGCGGCGGGTGGTTCATTTGCTCAACGTGTATCGGCACGCGCTTTGGCTCTGGCGCGGCGCGATGGGCTGGAACAAGCCTGGACGCGTTGGTGGCGTATGGCCCGCCTCCTGCTGATCGCCATGGCGGTGCTGGCTTTGTTGGCAGGCGCCGGGACCGCTGCAGGAGCACTGGGCGATGGCAGTCGAGCCGTGAATGTATTGACGGCCTTGGGGGCTTTGCTGGGTTTGCACGCGCTGACCTTTATTTTCTGGCTGTTCAGCTTGTTCTGGTCCGGCAAAAGCGCTGGCACGGGCAGTTGGGCCAGTGATGCCTGGTGGTGGCTAAGTCGCCGCTTCGTCAAAGGCGATGCCAGTCTGGTACCCCAGGCTTTTGCCGCCGTACTGGCACGCCGAGGTAGCCAGTCCTGGCTAGCGGGTCTGATCAGCCATAGCTTGTGGGTGCTGGCCTTTTTGTCAGCCTTGAGCACCCTGCTGTTATTGCTGGCTTCGCGCCGCTATCACTTCAATTGGGAAACCACGCTTTTGACGCCAGATAGCTTTGTCTGGCTGGTTGAAGGCCTGGGTGCCCTGCCGTCCTTATTGGGCTTTGCCCAGCCCGATACCTTCACCATACGTAGCAGCGATGGCCTGCAAGTGCTGGATGCCCAGGCTAAGGCCCTGTGGTCCAGTTGGCTGTTGGGCGCGGTGGTCACCTACGGTTTGCTGCCTCGTGTGCTGGCCTTGGCCTGGAGCCTGTGGCAATGGCGTAAACATACGGCTCGTTTGAGTCTGGATGACAGCCTGCCGGGCCTGGCAGAGTTGCGTCCGCGCTTGATGCCAGCCAGCGAACCGACGGGCGTGGATGAATTGGCATCGCCCGACAGGGTGGCTCGCATTCAAAGCCAGCCCAGCACGCCTTTGACCGCTAATGCGCTGTGCGTGGTGGGGCTGGAGTTGCCGCCAGAACATAGCTGGCCGCCTGCTTTCGTGCAGACACAGATGCAGGACTTGGGCCGGGTGGATTCGCGCGCTGAGCGCCTGGATATTCTGGGGCGCTTGCAGTCGGCCAGTCCTCGCCATTTGTTGATGGTATGTGATGCCGCCCAGACGCCGGACCGTGGTGTGGTGGCAACGCTGGTTGAATGGGCACAGTTGGCCCAGCAATCCGATGTGGTGTTGCTGAACGACGCCTTGGCCGACCCGGACCAGACGCGCCGTCGCAGTTGGCATGAGCGCTTGGTGGCGGCAGGCTTTGCGCCTGGGCAGATTCACGATCAATGGCCAGACTTGTCTACGAAGGAGCCATCATGAGTGCTGCGGCTTTGACGCTGGCGGTGGTGGGTCACACCAATACGGGTAAAACCTCTTTGCTGCGTACCCTGACGCGGGATACGGAGTTTGGGCAGGTCAGCAATAGCCCTGGCACTACACGGCATGTGGAAGGAGCCAGACTGACGGTGGACGGCGAGGCCCTGGTGGAGCTGTTCGACACCCCCGGCCTGGAAGACAGCATGGCCTTGCTGGACTTTATGGATCAGCTCAGCCAGCCCGGTGAACGTATTGATGGACCGGAACGGATACGTCGTTTTCTGGAGTCCCCGGCGGCACAGGGCCGTTTCGAGCAGGAAGCCCGTGTACTGCGCAAGTTGCAATCTTGCGATGCGGGTTTGTATGTGGTGGATGCGCGCGATCCTGTCTTGAGCAAGCATAAGGACGAGCTGACTTTGTTGGCCTATAGCGGGCGGCCTTTGCTGCCTGTGCTCAATTTTGTGCGTAGTCCGCAGGCGCGGGTACAGGAATGGCGCAGTGCGTTGGCACGTCTGGGGCTGCATGCCTTGGCGGAGTTCGATACGGTGGCACCGGCTTTGGATGGCGAGGCTTTACTGTACGACAAGCTTGCCGTTCTGCTGGAGACGCAGGCCGGAGTGTTGCAGCAGTTGAAAGTGGATTTGGCGCAGCAGGCGGTATTGCGGCGTCGAGACGCGATGCGGCTGCTGGCAGAATTGCTGGTGGATGTGGCGGCCTGGCGGGTCAGTACACCCTCGGACAAGGAGGCCATGGAACTGGCCGCGCAGCAGTTAAAGGAGCCGGTCTTGGCGCGCGAGGCCAAGAGTGTGCAGGCTTTGCTCAAGCGCTACAGCTTTGGCCGTCAGGATGTGGTGGCGGATCTGCTGCATTTTGACGGTGGTCGTTGGGGCATGGACTTGTTTGATCCCCAGGCCTTGAAGGAGTTTGGCGTGCAGTTGGGCAAGGGTGTGGCTGCCGGTGCCATGGCCGGCGCGACGCTGGATGTGATGACGGGCGGTCTGAGCTTAGGAACCGGGACGGTTCTGGGCGCCTTGGCAGGTGGTTTGTGGCAAGGCGCGGACAAATGGGGCCAGCGTTTGATGGGCAAGTTGCGGGGCGAAACTGAGCTTAGCGTGGATGATGCCGTCTTGCGTTTGCTGGCGGTGCGGCAGCTAAGCTTGATGGCGGCTTTGGAGCGACGCGGTCATGCCGCACAGACGCCGATTCGCCTGGGCGAGATTGATGCCGAGAATTTCGATCAGGCCTTGCAGCGGGAGTTGAATGTCTGGCGAGCACAAGGTCTGCCGGAGGAGCTGGCACAGGCACGGATTCATCCGGCCTGGTCGACTTTGCGAGCGGACTATGCGCCGGACTCACGGCGCGAGGCGTGTGTGCAGGGGTTGGTGCAGCGTCTGCTGGGGGCGCGCAATGCGCCTGGCGCTAATACTGTCGGGCGGCCGCAGGGATAGCCAGTCACGGCTTATTGCTTGTCTTCTTTCACTACGTGTGCGTAACAAACCGGCGAACTGGGTTCAGTGCCGTCGTGTAGGCGATCCTCTTTGGCCAAAGCCTCGATCACAGCCTGTTTCAGCACCGTCAGATAGGAGGTTTGCGGGTCGTGGGTGGCGGTTAGCAATTGCAGCTCGCCTTGGCGGGCCAGTTTCATCAGGGGAAACAAGGCGTCGGGGTCGTGCTCTAGTTGTTCTTGATAGCGGTGCTGGAATTGCTCGGGGGAGATGGCGCCGCTATGAAAATTTTTGCGCAATTCGCTTGCCGGGCTGGCCTCGTGCAGCCACTGGATGTCGCCCAACTCGTCTTTGCTCAGACCGCGTGGCCAGAGGCGGTCTGTGAGTACACGGGCCGCTTTGCCGGCAGGCTCATGGATGGCGTCGTAAATGCGACTTAAGGTGATCGTGTAGGGCATGACTGGCTCCGGGAGCGTCAGGCTTTGTGTATTCAGGCGCTGGCGGTCAATGACACAGCGTCTGTTTTTTCTGTGAGTCAGGGTCGCGATAGCTACAGGTATCAGTGAATCGCGCCTTATGCAGCCTGGCAGACTGCGGTATGGCAGCCTTCCAGTAGTGTGTGGCCGTGGGGATGCTGCGGATTGCCAATCACATTAGCTGCAAGGCTGCGGTTTTGTATTTATACGGCGTTTTACGCTTTTTTGCTGACCAGTCCGTAGACAAAGAGGACGATGATGGCACCCACGATGGAGCCGATCCAGCCTGCGCCTTGCCCTGGCACGTACCAGCCCATGGTTTGTCCCAGATAACCTGCCACAAAGGCACCGACAATACCCAGGATGGTCGTCATTATCCATCCCATTTTTTGGTCGCCGGGCATGATGGCTCGTGCCAGCAAACCTACGATAAAGCCCACAATAATCATGGAGATAATACCCATCGTGCTACTCCTGTGCTGTGTGTCGGTCTGGGGTTCGGACCGCTCCGCTTATATTAGGTATGGAGTTTTTAGGCGTCTATCGTTTTGCGTTTTGGAAACAGAGAAAAACGTCAGGTTTTGTAAATGAAGGGCTTGTAATCCACTTCGTTATGTCGGGTGATCGTTGCCTGCATCTGGCTCGGCTTAATCCAGTAAGGCGGGTTTGCGTTTTTGTACTCACTGCGTGGCCTGCTCATATGCGTAGGGCAGTGACAGGGGGCTTTGCGTTTGGCAATCTAGCCCGACAGGGTCTGCGTATTGGCCATGATGATGTCTCGGGCCATACCCCGGTCGGGGGAGGTTGTTGCGAAGGCTTGGCGCTCTAAAGAAGGGGGCCTGCCTGCCAGCGACAGCAAGCCGGTGGTTGTTAAAACGTGGTGGCGCGTACCCGGCTGTGTCGGGGAAACAGCCATGGTTGTCTCCGGTGTTTTTATAGGCTTTCCAAGCGGTCGAGCATATTCTATGCAGGTACAATGCGCGGCTCAAACGTCAAAAAATCATCAAGTTGATGCGGTCTGTGCATAAGCCGGTTCAAGCGTCAGCAAGGGGACAAGCATGGGCTTTCGCAAGCTGCGGCACTTTGTGGCCGTTTGCGAACACGGTACGTTTGTCAGGTCGCACGCAATTGCCGGCCTTGGATATTGTTTATGATCTGGCGCGTCGTCTTTGCAGGGCTTAGGCTAAACGCCCTTTTTCTCGATCCGTCTTGTTTGAGGGTTTGCTGATGACGATTCCCTTGCCTACGCTGGACCTGCAGTCGCTTGATGCCGATCACGTTTTGCGCGCATTTATCGGTTGGTGGCCGGACGTACAAACCCGTGCCTGGCTGGCCGAACAGGCGCTGCAGGCGCATGCGATTTACGGCGGGCGCATGATGCAGCCCGATCACTTTCACTTAACACTGGCATTTCTGGATGGCAGCCGCGTGTCTGATCTGCAGACCTTGGCGACACAGATGGCGCAATGGCCGGTGCCGCAGATCAAGATGGACCTGACAATGCGTGATGTGTTTGAGAAACCGCGAGTGGTGTGGGCTGGGCCGGACGCGTCGCAAAGCCAGGCATTGACGGCCTTGCAGCAGTGGCACGAAGAGATTTGGGCCAAACTGATTGCCTTGGGCTGGACCCGGCAACCACGTCTTTTTCGTCCGCATGTCTCCTTGCTGCGCCATGCTCAGATTGCTGCTGGTCAGCCGCATGGCCATGCTTTGCCTACGCAGGCTTTTGTGGGGGATGGTGTGGGCTTGATTGTCTCTGTTCCTGGTGAACAGCGCAGTCAGTATCATCTGGCTGCCATGATCAAGCCCGAAAGGACAGGTGCATGAATATCCGCTTTTTGGAAACCTTTATCTGGATCGCTCGCTTGGGCAGTTTTCGTGCAGCCGCGAACAAGCAGCATTTGACGCAAGCGGCTGTTTCAGGGCGGATTGCGGCCCTGGAAAGCGAGTTTCAGAAAACCCTGTTTGAGCGCGGTCATCGTGATCTGCGCCTGACCCCGGCAGGACGCAAGCTGATGCAGTATGCCGAGCAGATGCTGGGTATGGAGCACGATTTGCGCGAGGCCCTGGCAGGCTCCAGCCGTTTAAGCGGCCGTATGCGCCTGGGTGTGGTCGAATCCATTGTGCATACCTGGTTCAAGGATTTGATTCGTCAGTTGCATGCCCTCTACCCCGAACTGGAAATAGAGCTGACCGCCGAATCCACCTTGCGCCTGCATGACTTGCTCAAGCGCGGCACCATTGATGTGGCCTTGCAGACCGACCCCATCATGGGGGATGGCATACGCAACCTGCCGATGGGCTCCATGCGTATGGGCTGGGTGTGCATGGCTGATGAATCCATGCCGGTACGTAGCGGCTTGCAGGAACTGGTGCAGCGTTGGCCTTTGGTGACGTTTCCCCGTGGCTCCCAGCCGCATCTGGCCTTGGTGCAATTGCTCGAACCCTTGCCGGTGGATCAGGCACGGATTCACTATGTCTCTTCGATTGCCGCCAGCACGCAATTGATTGAAGCTCAACCTTGCATTGCGACTTTGCCCTTGGCGGCAGTCAGCCGTCAGTTGGACAGTGGGCTGTATCAGGAGATTGTGTGTGAGCATGCCTTGCCCGACTTGCGCCTGGTCGCCAGTTGGCGGCCTGACCCTTTAACGCAGACCGCCCAGGCAGTGATTGGCGTGGCGCTGGAGCGCATGCATCATTTTGCGGCCGAGCATCCTGGACTGGCTTTACCCCCGCCAGACACGCGTGTCTTTGCCATTTAGCCTTTGAGGGTTTTCCCCTTGACTGTGCCTGTGTACGGATTGTCACCTTGCTTGATAATCTAGATACTGCGCCATTCGCTTTGTCTGATCGCTTTTTTCTATCGACCCAGGTGGAAATAAAACATTTGGACTCTGCTTAGAAGCCGTTGGACACTCCCACAAAGAGTGTGCAATAACCTTTTTGGGGAGGCTTTCGTGTCTGCTACTTTTCGTACTGATCGTGATGCACCGGGGGAACTGTTTATCTGGACGGATATCGCCCCTGAGCATGAGCAGGATTTCAATCAATGGTATGAGCGCGAGCACATGGCTGAACGCGCGGCCATACCGGGTTTTCAATGGTCGCGTCGTTATGTGCGCCATGGTGCCGGGCGCAAGTATCTGGCTTTGTATCGCACGCAGTCCTTGCGTGTTTTTGGGACGGCGGAATATAAAAAAGCCTTTGAGCAGCAAACGGACTGGTCTAATACCAATTTTGCCCGTATGAGCAATACCCAGCGCCGCGTAATGGCGGTGTCGTTGCTCGGTGGTGCTGGCACAGGTGCTGTTGTGTTGCTGGTACGTCTGCCAGAAGCGGCTCAGCGACAAGCGTTGGCACGTCAATGTGCCGCCTATCTGGAACAGACTGATGGCCTGCTGGCCTTGCGCGTACTGACACCTGATCCGGAGCTCTCTACCCCTTTACCGTCCGAGGATGTGCAACAGCGCAGCCTGGACCCTTACCTGGTGGTTGATCTGACCACCCTTGACGCCGCTCGTATCCTGGCTGCCCGCTTGCAGCAGGATTTAGAGGTGGCAACAAACGATGTATCCGAGTTTTCTTTGCTGTGGGATCTGCAGTCACGGGATCTGAATGCGGGCCGCTCATAAGGCGGTCATCACCTCAATTCTTGGGAGAAGCGACATCATGATTAAAAAACTACTTTCCATTGCCTGCGTCTTTGCGTTGGCAGGCACTGCTCAGGCCGCGACCAACTGGAACATGAGTACCGAGCAGCCCGATAGCAATTTCCTGACGCAAAATGCGCGCGAGTTCGCGGCGGATATCAAAGCGGCGACTAATGGCGAATTGAATATCAATGTGCAGTCGAACTCGGTGCTGCTCAAGCGCCCCGAGGTCAAGCGTGGCGTCCAGCAAGGCGTGGTGCAGGCTGGTGAAATGCTGGTGGCGGCCATCGGTAATGAAGATCCCCTGTTTGAAGTCGATAGCGTGCCCTTGCTGGCTTCGTCGTTCGATGAGTCAGAAAAGCTCTGGAAAGCCACACGTCCCTTCCTGGCAGAGCGCCTGGACAAGCAAGGCATCATTCTGGTGTATGGCTCGCCTTGGCCACCGCAGGGGATTTACACCAAAAACCCCGTGGAACAACTGTCTGACCTGGAAGGAGTGCGTTTCCGTGCTTATAGCCCGGCAACCAGCCGTTTGGTCTCCTTGATGGGGGCCGTGCCGACCACTGTGCAAACGCCCGAAGTCCCTCAGGCTTTTTCCACCGGCATTATCGATGCCATGCTGACCTCGCCCGCCACGGGTGTGGACTCGCAGGCCTGGGACTATGTGAAGTACTACTACGATGCCCAGGTGTTTATTCCACAAAGCTTTGTGATCATTAACAAGCGTGCCTTTCAGCGTCTGCCCGAGAATGTTCAGAAAGCGGTTCTGGAAGCGGGTGAACGCGCCGAACAACGCGGTTGGGCCATGTCGCGCGAGCAAACGTCCAAACTGACCCAGACCATGGCCGATAAGGGCATGGTGGTAGGCCAGTTAAGCGAAAAGCTGGCCGGCGAGATGCGGGCGATCGGCCAGACCATGACCGAAGAGTGGTTGAAGAAAGCCGGTGCCGACGGTCAGAAGCTGCTTGATACCTACCGTCAGCCCTAAACAAGGAGTGCGTCCATGATTGTGCTCGAGCGTATGGCCAGAGTATGCGGCGCACTGGCCGCACTCTTTCTATGTTTGATCGGGGTGGTGGTGACGGCGCAGATCGTGGCGCGCCTGTTCTCTACGCAAATCCCCGCGTCGGATGATTTTGCTGGCTGGTTTATGGCAGCGTCGATTTTTCTGGCGCTGCCCTACGCCATGTTGCATGGCGACCATATCCGGGTGTCCTTGTTGCTGCAGGTGATCCCGGAGCGTTTGCGACGCCCTTATGAACTAGTGGCAACGCTGATCGGGCTTGTGCTGGCTGCCTGGTGTACCTGGGAGACGGCCCACTTTGTCTATGAGTCCTTTATCTACAAGGAAGTGGCGCAAGGCATGGTGGCAGTGCCGCTGTGGATTCCCCAATTGGGGATGCCCATTGGTCTGGGCTTGCTGACCTTGATGTTGTTGCGGCGCTTGCTGCGCGTGGTTCAAGGTCAAGAATTGGAGGCGACTGAGCATGGCTGATTTATCTCAGGCAATTGTGCTGTTTGTTGTTCTGCTTGCCTTGCTGGCCAGTGGCGTGTGGGTGGCGCTGGTTCTGATCGCTTGCGGTATCTTGTCTATTTTTCTGTATGCCGATGCGCCTGCAGGCATTATTTTCGCGACCAAGGCGTGGGACTCCTCGGCCAGTTGGGCCTTGACGGCCTTGCCCCTGTTTATCTGGATGGGGGAGATTCTGTATCGCACCCGCCTGGCCGAAGACATGTTCAGTGGACTGGGGCCGTGGGTACAGCGTTTGCCGGGCCGTCTGTTACACGTCAACACCTTGGGTTGCGGTATTTTTGCGGCGGTCAGCGGTTCGTCGGCGGCTACGGCGGCCACGATAGGCCGTATTTCCTTGCCTGAACTGAAGGCGCGTGGCTATGACGACAGGATCAGTATCGGTTCGCTGGCCGGTGCCGGGACCTTGGGCCTGCTGATTCCACCTTCCATTGTGATGATTGTGTATGCGGTGGCCGCACAAGTTTCCATCATTCGACTGTTTGTGGCGGGTGTGCTGCCAGGCCTTTTGCTGATGTGTCTGTTTTCGGCCTACATCGCTTTTTGGTCTATCCGCCATCCGGATCGTGTGCCCTCGGCAACCGAGCAACTAAGCCTGAGCGAGAAGGTACGACGCTTGCGCTTGCTGTTGCCGGTCGTTTTGCTGATCATTGCGGTGATCGGGTCGATTTACGGGGGCATTGCCACGGCGACTGAAGCGGCTGTGCTGGGTGTCATTGGTTCTTTGGTGATTGCCGCTTTTGGTCGTTCCCTGAGCTGGAAAACCTTTACCGCCAGTTTGCTGGGTGCGGCGCGCACCTCGTGCATGATTTCCTTCATTCTGATCGGCGCCGCTTATTTGACCAGTGCCATGAGCTTTACTGGCCTGCCTGCAAATCTGGCGGCCTGGATTGGCTCTTTGGGCCTGAACCAATACGCCCTGATTGCCGTATTGACGGTGTTCTTTGTGATTTTGGGCGCCTTTCTGGATGGTATTTCCATTGTGGTGCTGACCACTTCGGTCTTGCTGCCTGCGGTGATTGCCGCCGGTATTGATCCCATCTGGTTCGGTGTTTATCTGATCCTGACCGTGGAAATGGCCCAGATTACACCGCCTATTGGTTTTAACTTGTTTGTGATCCAGAGCATTACCGGGCGCAATCTGTTCGAGCTGGTACGCATGGCGCTCCCGTTTTTTCTGCTGCTGGTTCTGGCGACCGTCCTGGTGACGATATTCCCGCAAATTGTCCTGGTCTTGCCTAACGCCATGTAAGGGAGGCGGAAGATGGCACTTGCTTATGTGATCTTGGGTTCGCAACGCTACAAAGTAGAGCGCGCCTGGACTCAGGCTGATATCAGCGGCATCACCAGTGTGGCGGTGCTGACAGACGGGCGTATCGCTGCCTTGCTGCGTCGTCCGGCCTGTGTCTTGGTACTGGCACCGGATGGTCAAGTGTCAGCGCGCTGGTCTTTGGATGACATGCTGTGCCCGCACCATATCAGTGCCCGTCCGCAAGGCGGGGTACTGGTGACGGATCTGGATGGACATCAGGTCCTGGCTTTGGGCCCCCAAGGCCATGAGCAATGGCGTTTGGGCACGCCTGGACAGCCCTGTTGGCAAGAGCCGTTCAACCATCCCACGCACGCCGTTGAATGTGGTGATGGCGGCTTGTGGGTAAGTGATGGCTACGGCAATACCGTGGTGCATCGCTTTGATCCGCAGCGCCAATGGCTGGCTGCGTTGGGGGCGCCTGGCCCAGGCCCTTTGCAGTTCAGCACGCCTCATATGCTCGCGTGTGCTGCTGATGGTTCGATCTGGGTAGCCGACCGCGAAAACAACCGTGTCCAGCATCTGGATGTCCAAGGCCGTTATCTGGGTGAATTGCGCCCCCTGCACAAACCCATGGCGGTGGCTGTGCAAACTGACGGTTCGGTGTTGGTTAGCGATCAAACGGCCAGCTTGTCTTTGTTCGACCCGGATTCGGGCACATTAGTAGGACGTTGCCGGGTGCAAGGTGTCTACGGACACGGGCTGTCCGTCGGCTTGGACGGGCGTATTTATATAGCGGAAATGTTGCCGGATTGTTTGACTTGCTTACAGCCCGCTTAATTGTCCACAAAGCATGAAAAAGTAGTCGGCGCTATGGAAGCTGTCAGAGCAAATCCATTAGACTATGCGCATGAATACGTCCGTGCCTCTGTATGTTCGTACAGACTCCCCTGGTCAGTTGCAATTGCTAGGCGATTGGTCCTTGCGTCACTATGAAGCGCTGCAAAGTAGTTTGCGCTCGATAAGTGACAAGCAGGGCCGTTGGTCTTTGGATTTCAGCCAATTGAAGTCCCTGGACACAACAGGTGCTCAAGTCCTGTGCGAATGGCTGGGTGCCGAGCGTGTGCAAACGGCCTTGGACAGTGCTCAAGGCTTGTCCAAAGAGCGCCATCAATTATTGCAAACCGTTGCCAAGGCAATGAGCCGCATGGATGAGGAGCACGTGGCTGCGGCGCGTTGGGGGATGACGGATCTGCTCGAGCGCGTGGGCCTGTCCATGATCCACATCACGCGCAATATGCGTGAGCTTTTGGGTTTTATTGGCCTGACGCTGGAAACGCTGATCCTGAATATGCTGCGGCCCAGCCAGTGGCGCGTCACCTCGATTGTGGCGCAGTTGGAAGAGACCGCCTTTAACGCCGTACCTATTGTGGCCTTGCTGACGTTCCTGGTGGGGGCGGTGATCGCATTTCTGGGAGCGACGGTGCTGGCGGATTTTGGCGCCACCATTTACACCGTAAATCTGGTTGGTTTTTCCTTTTTGCGTGAGTTTGCGGTGCTGTTGACGGCCATCTTGATGGCAGGCCGCACCGCCAGTGCCTTTACCGCGCAGATCGGCTCCATGAAAGCGAACGAAGAAATTGATGCTTTACGCGCTCAGGGCTTGAATCCCATGCTGATTCTGGTCATTCCGCGCGTATTGGCCATGCTATTGGCTATGCCTATCTTGACCTTTGTGGGCATGGTGGCCGGGATCTTCGGCGGCGGCTTGGTCTGCGCCCTGATTCTGGATATCTCGCCCACCATGTTCATCAATATCTTCAATCAGGATATTGATTTGCGGCACTTTGTGCTGGGCATGGCCAAGGCTCCGATTTTTGCCTTTTTGATTGCTGTGATCGGTTGCCAGGAAGGCTTTAAAGTGACCGGCAGCGCCCAGTCCGTGGGGGAGCACACGACTTCAGCCGTGGTGCAGTCCATCTTCATCGTGATCTTGATTGATGCGCTGGCCGCGTTGTTCTTCATGGAGATGGGATGGTAGAGGCAGCCGCTCGTCCCATTATTCAAGTACGTGATCTGGACAATCGCTTTGGCGATCATGTCGTGCATGAGCATCTGGATATGGATGTGTATCCCGGCGAGATTGTTGGCGTGGTGGGTGGTTCCGGCACAGGCAAGTCCGTGCTGCTGCGCTCCATTCTGGGACTGCGCCCACCCACCGGCGGCACGGTACGCATTTTTGATCAGGAAATCGGCACCCTGTCGCCCGAGGATCGTTCGCGGCTGGAACGCCGTTTGGGCGTGCTGTTCCAGCAAGGCGCGTTGTTCTCCTCGCTGACGGTGGTGGAGAACATTGCCATGCCTCTGATCGAGCATATTGGCCTGTCTCGTGCTGCCGCTGAACATATTGCCGCCATGAAAATGGCCTTGGCAGGTTTACCGGCCAATGCGGCTACCAAATACCCAGCAGAATTGTCCGGTGGCATGATCAAGCGTGCTGCCCTGGCACGTGCGCTGGCGCTGGATCCGGAAATCCTGTTTCTGGATGAACCCACTGCCGGGCTGGACCCGGTGGGTGCGGGGGATTTTGACCAGCTTATTTTGACCTTGCGCGATGCGCTGGGATTGACCGTGTTTTTGGTGACACACGATCTGGATACGCTCTACACCATTTGTGATCGGGTGGCCGTGCTGGCGCAAAAGCGCGTGCTGGTCAACGACACACTGGCCCGCGTAGAGCAAGTTGATAACGACTGGATCCGGGAGTACTTCCACGGTCCACGGGGACGGGCCGCCCAACAGGCCCAAAACCGTCGTCAGGAGCATAATTAATGGAACCGCGTGCCCATCATGTATTGATCGGGGTCTTTACCTTGGTAGTGGCGGCGGCCGCTGTCCTGTTCTCGCTTTGGCTGGCCAAGTCGGGGCAAGATGCCGAGACCCGTGATTACGATATTGTCTTTCTGGAAGGTGTGCGTGGTCTGTCTCGTGGCAGCGCCGTGCAATACAACGGCTTGCGTGTCGGTGAAGTGCGCTTGCTGCGCCTGGACCCGAATGACTTGCAGCGTGTGCGAGCGCAAGTGGCGATTCAGGCTTCCATCCCGATTCATGAAGACACGCAAGCTCGCCTGGCACTGGCTGGTATCACCGGCCAGTCCGTGATCGAGCTTAGCGGCGGCACACCGAACAGCCCCTTGCTGGAAGCGCCCGACGATGGCCTGCCCATGATTGTGGCCTCGCCGTCCCCGCTGGCCCAATTGATGGCAGGTGGCGAGGAGCTGATGACGCAAATTTCCAAGTTGCTCGATAACGCCAATACGTTCCTGTCGTCCGAGAACTCCCAATCCCTGTCGGCCAGTCTGCAAAAACTGGAAGTCTTGATGGGCCAGCTCTCGACCGCCAGCGAAGGCGTGCCAGCCTTGGTGAAGGAGCTGTCCCAGGCCAGCCAGCAAGCCACCACCTTGCTGTCTTCTACACAAGGTCTGGTAGACCGTCAGGGTACGCAGGCCATGAATGCCATCCAGAAATCCATGGAAGATTTCAGCCGTGCCACGCAAAGCTTGAACACGCTGCTGCAGCAGAATTCGGCAGCCATTGGCCGGGGCGCTCAGGGTTTGACCGAGATCGAACCGGCATTGCGAGAATTGCGTCAGGTGCTGGCCGGTTTCCGCGCCGTCACCTCCCGTCTGGAAGATAATCCGGCCGGCTATCTTTTGGGTCGCGACAAATTACAGGAGTTCACACCATGATGCCCACTGTTGTGCGTCGTTTTTTACAGGTGTCGCTAGTGGGTCTGGCTGCCCTGTCTGCCGCTTGTTCTGTTCTGCCTCAGGCGGAGTCCCTGACGTATTATCAGCTTCCGGCAACGGCCTTGAAGGCGCAGTCCGCACCTGCTTCGCATAGAAGTTTAATCATTCAGGTGAACCGGCCTCACGCCGAGCGCCTGCTGGCCAGTTCGCGCATCACGGTGCTGCCTCAAGGTAATGAGCTCAGCGCGTATAAAGGCGTACGTTGGGGTGACGATGCCCCCGCCCTGTTGCGTAACCGTCTGGCCGATGGTTTACGTGATGCGGCTCAATTTCGGGCGGTGGTGCTGGATAGCGAATCCGTCATTGCTGATGTGGAGCTTGGCGGGACGCTGGGCGCCTTTCAGGTGGAGTATATCCAGGGCGTTCCACGGGTACGGATTCAGTTTGATGCTTTAGTGCGTGATCAGCGCTCGGGCCAGTTGATTCAGACCCGCCGCTTTGTCGCTCAACAAGAAGTTGACGGCACGGCCGTGCCACAGGTGGTTGAAGCATTTGGGCAGGCTACCGATACCTTGTCCTTGCAAGTTAGCCAATGGTTAGCTTCTTTAACTGTTCAGGCCAATACGCTTTAATGACATGTACGAGTCACGTGATCAGCCCTTGATTTCGCGTTGGCAGTTTGCCAAGCGCCTGTTGGCGCATGCCTCGATCGGCATCGTGTTTGTGGTCTTTTCCCTGATGCTGGGGGCATTGGGCCATATGTGGTTTGAAGAGAACGTACATTGGCACGATGCGGCCTTGAATGCGGCCATGATGGTCGGTGGGTTGGGGCCGATGGCCTTGCCTGAAACATGGGCTGGCAAAGTGTTTTTTGCCATTTATGGGGCGTATGTCAGCCTGGTGTTGGCCGCAGCGTTCGGGCTGATTATTGCGCCGGTGCTGCATCGAATTTTGCACACCTTCCATCTGGAAGACTAAGCAACAGAAAAAAGGCCCCATACTACGCCTTTCGGTTTGCTGCCGTCCGAGGGGGCTTTTTATTGGCAGCACCGAGTCTTAAGGCGGTCTGGCGGCAAATAAGGCGCTGTGTTTTAAGCAGTTCCAAAAGGTTGGATCTCCCTCTTTTGAAGAAACTGCTCAAAACACAGCGCCTTTTCTATTGTCTGGCTATGAATCAGCCTTGTACGCGTTCCTGCTCCAGCTTGGCGATCAACGTGGGTAATTCATCCATGCGGCGGAAGGTGTCACGCACACCAAGACGGCGCAAGTCCTCTTGCTTGTCGGGGACCGGGCAATAGCCCAAGACGGTGGCCCCGGCAGCCAAGCCAGCCGTTGCGCCCGTGACGCTGTCTTCCACAACCAGACATTCCTTGGGGTCGACACCCAAGCCATGCGCGGCGGCCAGATAGACATCCGGGTAGGGTTTGTTGCGGGGCGTCTCAGCACCGCTATAGATATGGGTGCCAAAGTAATCCAGCAGACCAGTCTGGCCCAGTTGCAGTGCCAGCTTGCCGCGGTCGGCGCCGGACGCGCAGGCAATCATGCCGGGCTTGTCGCGCAAGATCGCGTCCAGCGTGTCCTGAATACCGGGAATGGCCATGACTTCATTGCTCAGTGCATGGTTGCGGCGCATGCGAAAGGCCATTACCCATTCCATATCCAGATCTTTACCGGTCATCTTGCGCACGGTGGGTAGTTCGTCGGGCAGCGCTTTGCCAATGAACCAGTCATAGCATTGCTCGTAGGTCATGACCCAGCCTTCTTCTTGCAGCATGTCCCGCAGCACGCGAACCGTGATGGGTTCGCTGTCCACCAGCACACCGTCACAATCAAACAGCACAGCGGAAAATGTCATGAGTCATCCCTATTAAGCAATAAAACGTCAAGTTTGTGATGATACCGCAGGCTGCCCACCCACAGGATTGAGGTGCAATGAGGGGGCGCACCCTATGAAGCCCTTAGGGGGCTTAGTGAAAACCCCGACTCATAAATAATTGATTATTGATATATTTATATCTAAACTAAAATTTCATTACACACATTTCTGCGGAACTTCCGTCATGGTGCATAAAACAACTCGAGTAGTGGCAGCAGCCTTGCTGGCATTGGGAATGGCTGGCGCTCAGGCAGCGGAAGTTACGCTGAAAGCGGTATCTGTCTTTACGATGGACACCTTCTTTACCAAGCGCTTCAAGCAGTTCGTTGACAAGGTCAACGCAGAAGGCAAGGGGTTGGTGCAGATCAATGTCATTGGCGGCCCAGAGGCCATTCCGCCTTTCGAGGTCGGCAATGCGCTGCGTTCTGGCGTGATTGATTTCGCCAATACCACCGCCGTCTTTCATGCCAATCTGGTGCCAGAGGCACTGGCCTTGACGCTGACAGAAAAACCCATGAGCGAGCTGCGCCAGAACGGCGGCTACGAGCTGATGGACAAGATTCACCGCGAGAAAGCCAACATCACTTGGCTGGCTCGTACGACGGACGGTTTGCAATACCACATCTACACCAACAAGCCCGTGACCTCGGCTGACCTGTCGGGCTTCAAGCTGCGCGGTGTGCCGGTGTACCTGTCCTTCTTTCGCGAAATTGGCGCAACCCCGCTGCAGATTCCACCGGGCGAGGTCTACACCGCGCTGGAGCGTGGTGTCGTGGACGGCTATGGCTGGCCTTCTGTGGGCGTGATGGAAATGGGCTGGCATGAAAAGACCAAATACCGTGTAGAGCCAGGCTTCTACAACGTGGAAGTGGGTTTTTTCATGAACCAAAAGAGCTGGGAAAAACTGGACGAAGACCAGAAAGCCTTCATGCGCAAGCAGATCGAGTGGATGGAGTCGCAGAACGTGACTGAACACCAGATGGCAATCGAAGAAAAAGCGGCGACCGAACAAGCCGGTGTGCAAGCGCTGGTACTGGAACCTGAGGCCGCTCGTGCCTTGCGCACCAAAGCCTACGAAGCAGGCTGGGCCGGTATCGACAAATCCAGTCCCAAATATGCGGCGCAATTGCGTGAATTGTTTGGTGGCTATCAGCCTTAAGCCAGTTTATTGATGATTTAGTTTGAGAGTGGACATTGTGCCCTTGGGGGACAGTGTCCACTTTTTGATGGTGCCATATGGGTGGCTAGATGTCCGCCCTTTCAGTGACCTTGATCTGCGGAGAAGACGCGATGTCTGCTGCCACTGCCTCGGAAGGCTTGCCTTCCAACCCGACCTGGGGGCGTCCGTACGCCCTGTTAATGAATACTTGTGGCGCCGTCGCGGCCCTGACCTTTGGGCTGATGAGCCTGCTGGTGTGCGCGGATGTGGTGCTGCGCAACCTGGGCTACGACGCGCTGTCCACCAGCGTGGAAATAACCGAATACATGTTGATCATTGCCACCTTCGTGGCAGCACCGTGGGTGCTGTACCTGGGCGGCCATATTCGTATCGATGTGCTGTTTAACAACTTGCCCCTGCCCATGCAGCGTGGCCTGGACCTGCTCTCTAACCTGTTGGGGCTGACCGTCTGTGGCATTTTGGCCTGGCAATGCGCGGTCGTTGCCCTGGACTCGTACGAGCAAGGGGCCCTGGTCTTTAAAGCCCTGGTCTTTCCAGAATGGTGGCTGAATCTGCCTTTGTTGTTTGGTGCATCCATGTTGGCGCTGGAGTTTCTGCGCCGCCTGATTTCCCGTCCCGTTGAGCAAGGAGCCTGAACATGGAATGGCACATGGCATTGATCCTGTTGCTAGGATCGCTCTTTGTCTTGATGGCGATCGGCACACCCGTCGTTTTTGCCTTTCTGTCCGTCAACCTGTTGGGGGCTTGGCTGTTTCTGGGTGAAGCGGCAGGTTTGGCACAATGGGCGCGCAACACCACCGCCTCCATTGGCAGCTTTTCCTTAACCCCCATTCCTTTATTCGTCTTGATGGGCGAGGTGTTGTTTCACACCGGGCTGGCCTTCAAGGCCATTGACTCCATCGAGCGCATGATCTCGCGCGTGCCGGGCAAACTGTCTATCGTCAGTATCCTGGGGGGGACAACCTTTGCGACGTTGTCGGGCTCGTCCATTGCCAACACGGCCATGATGGGCGGCGTGATGCTGCCAGAAATGCTGCGTCGCGGTTATCACCCCACCATGGCCATGGGCCCCATCATGGCGGTAGGCGGTATTGCCATGCTGATCCCTCCTTCGGCTCTGGCCGTCATGCTGGGGAGTCTGGCTGGTATCTCCATCGAACGACTGTTGATCGGCGGTATCTTGCCGGGCATCTTGATGGCAGCCGGCTTCCTGGCCTACGTCGTGGTACGTAGCCGCCTGCGCCCACAGGATGCCCCCATGAGCGACGAAGATCCGGCCATTCGCCTGAAAGGTTGGGTCTTGTGGAAGCCCTTTGTGTTTAACGTCTTGCCATTGTTGGGTATTTTTGTTGCGGTCGTCGGCTCGATGCTGGTTGGTTGGGCATCGCCCACCGAGTCGGCTGCGATTGGTGTCGTGGCCTCGGTGCTGGCAACCATTGCCTACCGCGCTCTGACCCTGAAAGCCCTGTGGAAAAGCCTGATCGAAACCGCCAAAGTCTCGGTTGTGATTCTGTTCATTCTGGCTGCATCAACCACGTTTGCTCAATTGCTCAGCTTCTCTGGAGCCAGCGCAGGCTTTTTGGGCATGATCAAAGACTACAACCTGTCGCCCTTCGTGCTGGTGGTGTGCATGTTGCTGGTGCTGATAGTCATGGGCATGGTGTTGGATCAAATCTCCATGATGATGATTGCCTTGCCGTTTTTCATGCCTCTGGCTCTGGCTGCTGGCGTGGATACCGTCTGGCTGGGCGTGATGATTCTGATCGCACTGGAAATCGGCTTGCTGACGCCACCCTTTGGCCTGTTGCTGATAGTGATGCAAAGCGTGGCCCCTCCATCCATCCGCTTGCCCCAGATCTACAGTGCCGCCGTGCCCTTCCTGGTCATAGAAATCGGCATCCTGGCCCTGGTCCTGTTTGTCCCCTGGATTGCCGTGGGTCTGCCAGGCCTGATCGGCTAAGACCGAACAGTCCGCTGAAAAGAGGGGCAACAGCGATGTTGCCCCACACAGAAAGCCGGAGTCTCGAACAGGCTTTCCGGGCAAAAACGAAAAACCTGAGTTCGGCAAACGCCGAACTCAGGTTTTTTTGTCGCCGGGCCGCCCCAAGACAAAAAGCACCCCCTTGGGGGGCAGCAAGCGAAAGGCGCGGCGAGGGGGCTTGTTTTGTCGCCGGGCCGCCCCAAGACAAAAGGCACCCCCCTCGGGGGGCAGCAAGCCAAAGGCGCGGCGAGGGGGCTTGTTTTGTCGCCGGGCCGCCCCAAGACGAAAAGCACCCCCTCGGGGGGCAGCAAGCCAAAGGCGCGGCGAGGGGGCTTGTTTTGTCGCCGCCGGGCCGCCCCAAGACGAAAAGCACCCCCTTGGGGGGCAGCAAGCCAAAGACGCAGCGTGGGTTTTTTTGTGCGCGATAGCATAGATCCGTTCTGGCCGTATCTCTGCCTGCTTAAAAGCGACTGATGTGGGAGCCGGATTTCATTGCCAAGCCGCCTTTCAGCTTCTTGCAGACTTTTGGGGGGGGGCGTGGGCTGGCTTCATGGGTTTGGGCCGTGCTAAACCAAGATAGTGCTGAGAGCCAAGGCAAGCCGTGCGCCCGTTTTGAACCCGTTTGTCGTACGACCCAGTTGAACAAGGCAGACGCATAAGATCGCCGAGAGTTGTCATCCTGATTTTTCAAAAAAGTCAGTTAGACCGCCAGTGCTGGATAGCAAATATCTCGTTCGAGACGCAAACTGTGACCCTGGAAAACTCAACCAACAATCGTCCGATAAAAGATGCTGTGAGCTGATCGAGGGGCGGTGCCGGTGTGGGGGCGGATCAGGTGACTTGCCGCAGGCAGATCATTGCGTAGGGATGCAAGCACCTTGCTGTTCGAGTCCGACGCTTGTGATTGGTCCGGCGGACCAATCACCGAACGAGTTCAAGGTGCGCCCGTAGCGATTATCTGACCAGGGCATCGGCGCGCAGCGCCGGCAAGTTGCCAGCCCCGACACCGGCACCGCCCCTCGATCAGCGTTTTATAGTCACCCTCTTTATCTCCGGGCAGTTGATGATCCTGACCTTTGGACGAGAGTGTCGGAAATTTTGTGTTCGGGCCTATGATTGCCGGTCAGTTGTTGACCCTGAGTTCTGAGCCATCATTTTTGTGTGCAAAAGCAGAGTGCAAGAGCCTAATTCCCAGCTAGCCAAGCATTAAAAACCAAACTCGCAAGAAAAAAGACTTTTATTTGCGCCCAGGCTCAGCATAAATCCCGCCATCCCGCAAAACCAAAGCGACCTTATCTCCCCGCTGCACGGTTTCATCCAGCACACGAGCAATCAACATCGGCCCCGCATCGCTGGCAACCGTTGCCAGCATATACCTCTCAGCCCCTTCATCAGAAGAGGCACTACGAGTCAGTTCCGTCACCACCCCAGACGAGCACTCCTCAGCCTCAAACTCATCCCCATGACACGTCGGACACAAGAACCGCTCTGGGAATACCCGATGATCACACTGCACACAACGAAACACAGAAGGACCCATCACAAGGCCTCCAAAACAAGAGCTGTCGAACACATGCCATAGCGATACTCCACCATGCCGTAGCCCGTGACCAAACCATAACGGGCCTGCGCCACCTGACGCTCCCCAGCCTGAGCGCTTAACTGACGCATTACCTCCACCAAACCATGCAAGCTGCATGCCGCCCCGGCCTGCCCGGCCGACAACTGCCCGCCAGACGTATTCAAAGGCAGGCGCCCCGTTGCAATCGACTCGTGAATAAACTGCTTTGCGTCATCCGCCTGAAAAAACCCCAAATCCTGCAACTGCGCCAGGACCATGACCGGGTAATCGTCATAAATACTGACGACATCCATCTGCGCCGGACTCAATCCCGATTCCGCCCATAAAGCCGGAGCCAAAGTCGCCAAACCCGTGCTCAAACCATCGCCCTGCTGATCATCAATATTGTGAGCACTGCGTAACGCTTTCACCGTAATTGCTGGCTGATTGTGCGCCGCCGGATGATCCGCGCGCATCACAATCAAGGCATTGGCCCCATCTACCACCGGCACACAATCGAGCCGCGTCAAAGGATCGGCCACTTGAGGCGCATTCAAGTATTCATCCAGACTCATGGGGCTGCGATACACCGCGGCAGGATTCATGCTGGCCCACAAGCGCTGGCGCATCACCAAGGCGGCATAATCCGCCCGTTCCAAACCCAGCTTGCGCATTTGATTGGCGGTTAGCATGGCAAAGCGATGATTCGGACTGCCTGCGCCTAACGGCCGTAAATGATCGTAAGTTGTCTGGTTATAGTTCTCGACCAGTTGCTGGAAGTCCTTGGCCTGAAAATGATCGCCGGCCACAATCGCAATACAGCGGGCATCCCCTGCCTGAACCGCGCGAATCGCGTGCTGCAAAATATTCAGCCCGCTGGCCCCGCCATTGCTGTCATCCATTATCCAGCCCACCGTCAAACCCAGCTTCCAGGCCAGATCAATAGCCCGATCCGGGGCATGGGTGAATGAGGCTACTCCCAGACCATCAATATCGCTGGCCTTCAAACCTGCTGCGGCAAGAGACTGCTTGAAAGCCTGGGCCAGCAGCTCGGAGGTGCCAAGCTGACCACGCCGGGTATAGGTGACCTCGGTCGAGCCCAGCAGGCGCACCGTCTCCAGATTAAAACTAGGCGTCATATCGAATTCCAGTGGCAGCGATCAGCGGCGAACCTGATAGCCCGCTTTTTCTCTATCCCAGGTGTCGGGGCCAATGCCTCGATCACGCAGGGCAAACTTTTGAATCTTGCCATTTTCCGTGGTGGGCAAGACTTGGGCAAACTCAATAAAGCGCGGCACGGCAAAGTACGGCAGACGGCGCTCGCAATGTTGTAGCAGCTCCTCGCAACTGACCGTGCAATCCGGGCGCAGCACAATCATGGCCATGACCTCGTCCTCGGCCAGCTCGGACTTGGCGGCATAGACCGCGACCGTGTGAACGGCAGGATGGCTGGCCAATGCCTGCTCGACTTCGTAGGAGGAAATGTTTTCCCCGCGGCGGCGAATCATGTCTTTCAGCCGGTCTACAAAGCGGTAGTAGCCATCGGCATCGCGTACCACGCGGTCGCCCGTGTGGAACCACAGATTTTTCCAGGTCTCCACGGTCTTGTCGGGTTGACCGTAGTAACCCAAGGCAAAAGCGTAAGGCTCATCGGCGCGCAACAACAGCTCGCCCACCTCACCATCTGGCAGTGGGTTGTCGTTCTCGTCCACCACCAGGGCTTCAAAGCCCTCAGACACTCGGCCCATATAGCCATTACGCTGTTCCTGAATGCC
The DNA here is from genome assembly GCF_025960365.1 of Alcaligenes sp. SMD-FA. NCBI lineage: Bacteria > Pseudomonadati > Pseudomonadota > Betaproteobacteria > Burkholderiales > Alcaligenaceae > Alcaligenes > Alcaligenes sp. SMD-FA. The sequence goes on from NZ_CP110108.1 coordinate 202,357, forward strand.
ACGGCCCATCACATAGTTGGTTTCGGTAGAGCCAAAACCATCCAGTAGATGCATGTGGCAGCGCTCCAGAAACTGGCTATGAAACTGTTCGGGAACGCCTGGGCCCAGGGCAATGCGTGTCTTGTGCCGCTTTTCTGCCGCTGTTGCTGGTTTGGACAGCAAGATAGGCACCATGGCGCCCAGCAGATAGGTAATCGTCGCGCCGGTTTCGCACAGATTGTCGAAGAAACGGCTGGCGGAGAAACGTTTATCCACCACCATGCAGGCGTCGCTGACCAGAGCCTGGAAAAAGGTGTTCAGGGCATTGGTGTGGAACATGGGCAGGCAGGTGTACAGCACATCATCGGGTTTCATGCCCAACTTGCTGGCGGTGTAAATACCCCACCAGTAGAACTGGGCGTGTGGGCACTGAACGCCTTTGGAAGGGCCTGAAGTTCCGGAGGTATACAGAATGGCCAGCGTATCGCCAGGGCCTATATCGGCAGGCTCGCAGTAATCGCCCAAAGCAGGTAGATCGCAGGTGGGTACAGCCAGGGTTTGTGCCACTTCCTGGCCTTGAATCAGCCAGGCTTGCTGGACGGCGGTGGCGGCAAGGTCCACATCGGCCAGCAGTGGTGTCAGATCGGTTTCCACCACCAGCAAGCTGGCCTGGCTATTGCACAGGATGTGCTGCAACTGCGCGCCGCGCGAGGCGGTATTGATAGGGACCACAATCGCGCCCAGCCAGCCGCAACCCAGCACCATGTCCAGGAACTCGTGACGGTTGGTGCACAGCAGGGCAACACGGTCGCCACGCTTGATACCGGCACGGCTCAGGCGGCTTGCACTGGCGGCGGCCGCCTGCAAGGTTTGCTGGCCGGTGTAGTGGATATGTCGGTCTGAGAACAGCGGCGTATCACCCATGCGCTCTGCGCGCAGGCGCAACAAGGCGGGCACCGTGCGCTGCGTGGCAGGTATTGAAAACAGTGGCAATTCAGAAGCAGGAATGGAATGGGCGTGCATGATCAATCTGTCTCCCGGCCAACGCGCGATCAAGGCGGCAAGCCGATATGCATGGGTGAAATTACTAATATCCGGCAAACAGTATACTGCAATATATTATTTTGAAATTCCTGTCCTTCACCGGAAAAACCCGAAGTCGATGAGGCCGCCAAGTCGTGGTGTTTCGCATAAACCAAGGGCTGGACAAGGACAGAAAAGGGGGCATTTTGCAGGCCAGGGCAGTACGGCAGGCAAGGCGGTTGATCAGATTTCAGAACGACAGTCGATCAGCAAAAAGCAGGTCCGGCCCACGTGTTTGGGCGGATGTGCTTCACAATGACTTTGAATAAGCCCACAGGGGCAACGGGGATAGAACAATGAAGGTATGGCTTAAGTTGGCAACGTGTTGCGCGCTCATGTTGGGTGCACAGGCTCATGCTCAGAATAAGAATGTCACGCTGGTTATTCCTTATCCGCCTGGTGGTGCGGCTGATCAGTTGGCGCGTGTGATCTCTCAGGAAATGGGAACACGCTTCGATCAGAAAGTGATTGTGGAGAACCGTCCGGGTGCCGGTGCGCAGGTCGCCATGAATGTGGTGAAAAATGCCAACCCCAATGCCTTGGGAACGGTGCTGTTTCTGGCCGATAGCGGTGCCTATTCGCTTAACCGCCATATGTATCAGCGCCTGAACTACGATGTCGCCACGGACCTGATTCCCATGACGCTGGCCGCCAAGGCTCCTGTGTTCCTGCTGGTCAACAAAGACAGCCCTTTCAAGACCGTTCAGGATCTGGTTGCCGCCGGCCAGAAGCAAGAGCTGACATACGGCTCGCCCGGTATGGGTACCGGCACTCACCTGTTGGGCGAGATGCTGCGCAAAGAAACTGGCGCCCGTCTGGTGCACGTGCCTTACAAGGGCGCAGGTCCGGCCTTGATCGATGCGGTCAGTGGCCAGATCGACTTTATTTTTGATGTATTGACCGGTAGCCGTGGCTTTTTGGAGGATGGTCGTTTGCGCGCGATTGCCGCTGCCACGACAGAACGTAGCCCGTTGCGTCCTGATACGCCCACCCTTGCTGAAAGCGGTATTCCCAATGTGGCTTTTACGATCTGGTGGGGTATCTCGGCCAAGGCAGGCACCCCTGCCGATGAGGTGACACGCTTAACCGAGCAGTTGACGGCTGTGCTCAATGCGCCGGAAGTCGTGCAGAAGTTTGTGGACTTTGGTATTGAGATTCAGCCCTCGACACCACAAGCGTTTGCTGAGTTGATCGAGAGCGATGCGACGGCGATGGGCCCGATGATCCAGTCTTTGCAGATTACGTTGGATTAATTCTGTTTTAGGTGACGGGCCTGCCGTCAGAGGTGTTGCAGACAAGCCGGCCATGCCGGCTTGTTTCATTGATGCCCGGCCCCAGAATCAGGGACGCAACTCTTTGGCGCCGCGTTCGATCAACATGGCCGAGATTTCCTTGTTGCCATTTGCATTGGCACGCACCAGTGGCGAATAGCCTTCAAAATCGCGGGCGTTAACATCGGCACCATTGTCCAGGAGGAAGCGGGCGATTTCTTTGTTGCCGTTCATGCTGACCAGATGCAATGGGGTATAGCCGTCCAGCTTGGCATTGACCAGGGCTTTGTCTTGTTGCATCGCCGTAATGACTTGCTCGGCTTGGCCAGCCCAGATCTGTTCATACAGATCGGCGTTGGCGGCGTAGACGGGGGCGGCAAGGCTCAGGGTAAGCAGGGCAGCGGAAATAAACTTCATTTAATACTCCAAAAGCAGATTTAAACTAACCGTTATGAATAATAGTTATTTTTGAAAGCGGGTTCTGTAATGGCTTGTTACTTCAGGAGGCCGGGCCAGGGGCTGGCCATGCGCTAGTGGGACAGCAGTTCGGCTTGTTTGATGCAATAGGCGGAGCTGCAGATCACCAGATTTTCATGAATTTTTTGCGCGGCCTGTTCAGGCTGGCCCTGCTCAAAAGCCTGGTAGATGCCTTGAGCGCGTTGCAAGGTTTCTCGACGGAAAAGCGGGTCTTGCAGGCAGGCGATACGGGCTTGATCGGCCCGGTCATGCAAACGCTCCATGGTATCGATGAGCTGCTTGTTGGGCACCATATTGATCCAGGCACTACGAAACGACCAGTTGGCCTGAATGTTGTCCAGAGGATCCCCTTGCTGATGCGTGGCTTCAATGCGCGCCACCGCCTGCCCCATGGCACGCAAGCCCACTGCACTTTGATGCTGACAGGCAAGGTGTGCGGCGGAAGGCTCCAATAGCAAACGTACCGAGAAGATGTCTTCAATATCTTGTGGGGTGTAGATCTTCAGGACAAAGCCGCGCGAGGTGCTCTCGAGCACGCCCTCGTTTTTAAGCTGCAACAGGGCTTCGCGCACGGGCATGCGCGACACGTTCAGGCTGGCTGCAATTTCATTATCAACCAACCTGACATCAAAGCTGATCTTGCCCAGTGCAATGTCCTGGCGAAGCATGCCATAGACTTGTTCACGGATATTGGGTTCGCGTTTTTTGTAGGGGGTAGCAGCCATAAACTCGTCCGGCGTCTGGCGCACGGCAAAACTCTGAAAGGGGTATAGGATACCAAGTAAGCATGAAGGGCTGAGGCGTTTTGTACCAGGATGGGATGGGTTGAAACCGTCTGGCCTGGATGGCTGAAAAGGATTGCTCTGGCGGCGTGGCCGTCGTGTGATGTCTCCTGTATGGGCAAGACTCTGGGCAAACCGCTTCACAGGCTGACTTGCCGCATAATAGGTGTTTTTCAACTCAGCACGCACCAGAGGGGGCAATTGATGCGGTGGCGGCATGTAGAAATTTTTGATGCGATCTGCCGCGGTGGCTCTTTGACGCAGGCCGCACAGTTGCTGCATATCTCTCAGCCTGCGGCCAGCAAAATGTTGGCGACGGCAGAAATGCAGCTGGGTTTTAAGTTGTTCGATCGCGTACGTGGCCGCCTGATCCCCACGCGTGAGGCCAGCATTCTGGCACCCTACGTTGCGCGTCTACATCAGAATCTGGATGACGTCAGCCGACTGGCGCGCAATCTGCGCTCTCATCATGAAGGCCTGTGGCGTATCGGCAGCAGCCCGGCTTTCGGATTGGAGCTATTGCCGGTGGCCTTGAGCCGTTGTCGCCAGTCCCACCCAGCCATGAGTTTCGAGTTGCGTACCCATCACAGTGGGGAGTTATTACAAGCCCTGGAAACGCGCGACCTGGATATGGTGATCAGTTTTGATCAGGGCGAGTCCTCGGGCGTGCAACAACAGGTTCTGGCCGATACCGAACTGGTGCACGTGACCTTGCCGGGTGTTGCTCCTTTGCGTCATTGGGAGGAGATGGCCGAGCGCGCTTTTATCGCTTTAGACGCTAATGATCCTGTGGGCGCGATGGTTGAGGACCTGCTGCAACGCTATGCCCCCGATGTGACCCCCTTTATGCGTGTACAGACCCATTACGTGGCGTGCAACCTGGTTGTGCAGCAGGTGGGTGAGGCCCTGGTGGACTTGGTCACTGCCCGCGCCATGCAAGGTCGGGGCCTGGCCATACACCGCTTGCCCGAGCCGTTGCCTATCCCAGTCAGTATTTTGACGGCCCATGATGATGCGGGTTCTGGCTCGCGTGAGCGGGTGCTGGACCACATCCGGCAGGCTCTGCTGGAATGCCGTTTCCCGGACTGAGCAGAATCTTGACTCCATAACCCTGGGTTATGGAGAGCGCCAACTATTCATTGGCGCTCTGTAGCACCCCCCAAGACAATAGAGGCCAGTTATTGGGGGTATGTTCATGCATGTATGTATTATCGGCGCCGGTGTCATTGGGATGAGTACCGCGTTCATGTTGCGCCAGAAAGGGGTGAAGGTCACGGTACTGGAGGCGGGTACGCAAGTGGCCGGACAGACCAGCTTTGCCAATGGTGGACAACTGAGCTACAGCTACGTGGCCCCCCTGGCTGATCCTGGCGTATTCAAGGATTTGCCTCGCTGGTTATTGAAGAACGACTCGCCGTTGCGTTTTAAGCCTGCGCTGAGTCCGCAACAATGGCGCTGGCTGCTGCATTTTCTGAAAGCCTGCCGGGGTGATGTGGTGCGCCGTACCACCGCGCAGATGCTGACCTTGTCCTACCTGAGCCGCGACATTTTGCACGACTGGCAAGAGCGCTTCAATCTGGAATTTGCCCATCAAAACAATGGCAAGTTGATTGTGTTTCGCAGCCCCGGCCCGTTTCAGCATGCCCGTGAGCAGGCGCAATTGCAGGCGGATATGGGCTCCTCGCAGCAAGTGCTGGAAGCGGCTCAAGTGTTGGAGCTGGAGCCTTCTTTGCAGACGTTGGGCTCGCGCTTGCAGGGTGCGATTTACACCCCTAGCGAAGAGGCAGGGGATGCTTATCTGTTCTCTGTGGCCTTGCATGAGCGCATGCAAAATGACCGCGATTACCAGCTCAAACTCAATACGCCGGTGCAGCGCTTTGTGAGGGAAGGGCGCGATATCCGCGCTGTGCAAACCGCAGAAGGTGAGATCCAGGCCGATCAGTTTGTTGTTGCCAGCGGTATGGGCACGGTGCCTTTGTTGCGCCAATTGGGTGGCCGCCCTCTGATCTACCCGCTAAAGGGCTATAGCTTGAGCCTGCCGTTGGAAGGCTTGAATCAAGCCGTGCCCGCCATCAGCGTGACGGATTACGAACAGCGCATCGTGTATGCCCGCTTGGGCGAGGTGCTGCGTATGGCTGCCATGGTGGATATCGGCTTTGATGGGTTGGATATTCCGGCCGATCGTATGGCGACCTTGAAGCAGCAGGTGAAGGATCTGTTCCCTGCTTTGCCGTTGGAGCAGGCACAGACTTGGGCAGGCTTGCGCCCTGCAACACCTTCGGGCAAGCCTATTGTAGGGGCCAGCACGCTGGCCGGTCGTTTGTGGGTGAACGCAGGCCACGGCGCATTGGGCTTTACCTTGGCGTGTGGCAGTGCAGCGATTCTGGCCGCGCACCTGACCGGAGAGGCTTCACCTATTGATGATGCGCCGTTTCGTCCTTAATCCTAGACCGTCGCCCGCAACACCGGCATGGCTTTCAAGCCCGCCGTCAGCAACAGGGATAGACCATAGATGGCGGCCGCCAGCACCGGAATCGACCACAATGCATTGAAATCCAGTGCCGTGAACAGATAGCGGTACATCAGGTCTATCAGCCAGGGGTGGATCAAATACACCCCCAAGGTCAGCTCTGCCAGATGGGCACTGATCCGCGAGTTGATCAAGGGCTGGTTCCAGTCACGCAGCAATAGAATCAGCGCGATGGACATGGGGATGACGGTAATACTCAGGTAGTCATAAAAGTACGCAGCGGTTTGCCGGTCGTGGGTGATGGCCAGCGCATAAAAGCCCCAGGCTGTGGCCGCGATACTACTGAGCAGCACCGTCATAGTCAGCCAGCGGGGCACACGCACCGGCACTTTGCGTAGCAGATAGCCCAGCAGAAAATAGGGCAGATAGGACAGGAACCAGGTGAAGAAGGGGGCAGAGTGGGTGTTTAGCTCTGGCTTACTGAGCGTGCTAAGGGCAGATAGCACGAAGGCCGCCCCGGTCAGCGCGGCCAGTTGCTTCAAGTTGGTGTTCTGAACCATACGACGCAAAAAGGGCGTGAACAGGTACAGGAACACAATCATGTACAGAAACCAGAGGTGGAAATAAGGCCGACCCTGCAGCAGCCGCTCCAGATAGGGATAAGGGTCAGCGTCTGGCGTCCACCAATGCTGCTTGAAGGCCGTCCAGCCTAGATAAAACGCGGTCCAGAACAGCAGTGGCAGCAAGACTCGCGACGCCCGCTTGCGGTAGAAGCGCTTCATGCCCTCCTGGGGACGGGGTTCCAGCAAGAGCGCACCGCTGACCATGACAAACACTGGTACACACCAGCGGGTGGCGGCATCGTAGAGATTGCCACTCCACCAGTTGGCTGTGCCCAACTCGGCATTCAGGACGGCGTAGGCGGCGATATGCAGGCAAACGACAGAGAAAATCGCCACGATCCGTGCATTGCTGATCCAGTTCATGACAGGACATCAAAATCAGAGACCTAACTATCGTAACGAGCAGACGTTTCTGATATGTCCCCCAAATACGGGATTTAGCGTCCAGTTTTGTCTGGATGTGACGGTGCAAGGGAATGTTGGCTACTGATGCGGGCAGGATGGATTCATCCTATCGCCTTTCGGGAACGACTGAAAAAGGGTGTATAAATTACCAGCGTTATACGGTTAAATAGCAGGCTTAGCCAGACAGACCAGTCAGGGCACTCCTGAACTGGCAGTGCTGGTCAGGAGTAGGGTGAATGGAGCTGGATTTTAGCGGGTTGGATGTGCTGATTGCCCTGGTCGCTTTGGCGCTGGGCTTGCTGATCGGGTTGTGGCTGCGAGCGCGCATGAGTGCGCCTGTTGAGCAAGTTCTGGAGGATCGCTGTGCACGTCTGGAACAAGATCTGGCCCTGACGCAGGACAGGGCGGCGGAGCTGGATAAGGAACTGATACGCCGCGATGCCCAGTTGCAGGCTCAGCAGATGCGCAATCAGGCCATCCAAGAGGACTTGGAACATAGCCGCGAGCAGATGCGCTTGCAGTTTGAGTCTCTGGCCCAGCAGATTCTGGAGTCCAAAGGGCAGACGCTGCGTCAGGATAGTCAACGCACCCTGGATGAAATGCTGCGACCCTTTCGAGAACAATTGGCAGGCTTTCAACTGCGCGTGAATCAAGTGCATGATGAATCCGTCAAAGGCCAGACCGCCTTGAGTCTGGAGCTGCAACGTATGCAGGAAATGGGTCTGCGCATGAGTGCTGAAGCACATTCCTTGGCTGTGGCCTTGAAAGGCGATAAAAAGACCACTGGTAATTGGGGTGAAACCCAGTTGGAAAAAACGCTGGAAGTGGCTGGTTTGGTGCGCGGTGTCCACTTTGATACACAATGGCAAGCTCGCGACGAGCAAGGTCGCCTGCGATACCCTGACTTCGTGGTGCATCTACCGCAGGACAAGCATCTGGTGCTCGATTGCAAAGTGTCCTTGGTGGACTATGATCGCGCCATCCGCGCTCAGACTGACGAGGAACGTCAACAAAGCCTGCAAGCCCATGTGCAGGCGCTACGCAAGCATATTGATGATCTGGCCTCCAAGGATTACAGCGCCTTGTCTGGCCTGAATAGCCCCGGTTTCGTGTTTATGTACGTGCCTATCGAGGCGGCATATATGCAGGCTTTGCAGCAACAGCATGGCTTGTTCGACTACGGCCTGGGCAAAAATGTCCTGATGGTCTCGCATACCACCTTGCTGCCTATTTTGCGTACCGTAGCCAATATCTGGATGATGGTGCGCAGCAACGAGCAGGCTCACGAACTAAGCCAACGTGCGGGCGATATCTATAACCAGGTATCTATCTTGGCTGAGCGCCTGAAAAAGCTGGGCGAAACCTTGGGGCAAGCGGGCAAGCACTACAACAGCACGGTGACAGCATTGGCAGGTCAGCAGGGCTTGTACGGGAAAGTCAGCCGCTTTGCCGAGCTATCGGCCCGGGCCAAGCGTACCCAGCCGGGGATCGAACCCTTGCATACGGATATAGAACACGAGCGCCTGGATTGGGTCTTGCCCGAGGATACCGAGCCGGCGCAGGGCAAAGAGTCGGATGCCTAATTGTTAAAAGCTTAGGTGCCTGTTCCCGCAACCGATATGGTGTCGTGATTTTGTATAGGCTGGCTGAGGGCGGCCCATGGCGTTTACGGTTGAGCGCCATCTTCCTGCTCAATTGCCTCCAGCCAGTGCTCTACCAACTGCGGCGCGCTGAATAGATAGCCTTGCAGGGCATGGCAGCCGCGGCGCAGCAGAAACTCCTTTTGCTGCTCATTTTCCACACCTTCAACGACTACGTGCAGCCCTAGTTGCCGTGCCATGGCCAGTACCGTACGCACAATGGCGTTGGCTTCCTGCTCCATGGGTACTCCCAGGATCAGGCTGCGGTCCATTTTCAGCTCGTATAGTGGCAGGCGGCGGATGGCGGCCAGGTTGGAATAGCCTGTGCCAAAGTCGTCCATGGAAAAGCGGATCCCCAGGTCTTTGAGCTCGCGCATCATGCTGTTGGCCGAGGAGAAGTCTTCCATCAGTACGCCTTCGGTAATTTCAAAGATCAGACGATGGGCGGGGGCGCCGCTGGTCTCCAGGATCTGGCGTGTGCGGCGAGCAAAGTCAGGGCGGCGGAATTGAATCGGGCTGACATTAATGGAAATGGGAAAGCTGCACTCCTGGGTCTGTAGCAGCAAATCACAGACTGATGCCATGATCCAGTCGCCCAGGGGCGTGATCAAGTCGGTGCTTTCCGCCAGGGGAATGAACAGATTGGGGGTCAGCATACCGCGTGTTGGGTGTAACCAGCGCAGCAGCACCTCGGCCCCGCAGATGTGGTTTTGCTTGTCGTACTGGGACTGGACAAACAGGCGCAACTGATCCGAGCCAATCGCAAAACGCAGATCGTGCTGCAGACTCAGATGCTCTTCCAGGGCCTCTTGCATACCAGGTTCGTACAAGGTGATCTGGTTGCGACCATTTTCCTTGGACCGATACATGGCTGTGTCAGCTTGTCGCATCAGGTCCTCTGCAGTCAGGGTGCTGTCGGTAATCAAGGCCAGACCAATACTGCTGCTGCTCAAGTAAGAGTGGCCTTCAATGCTGTAGGGCTCTTCCAGACGGGTGCGTACTTGTTCGGCAAACTCCAGGGCTTCTTTGTGGCAGTCTCGTACCGTACCGAGTTGCAGTATCTTCAGGATGACAAATTCGTCCCCACCCAAGCGGGCCACGATGTCTTGGGGGTCAATCATCAAGGATAGGCGGCGCGCCACTTTGCGCAGCAGCGCATCGCCAATGGCGTGTCCCCGCGCATCGTTAATGTGCTTGAATCGGTCCAGATCCAGGAAATACAGCGCACCAGGTCGTTTGTAAGGCTCTATGGTTTGCAGGTGGCGTTCCAGGCGTTGCATCAGCAGGCGGCGGTTGGGAAGTTCGGTGAGCGGGTCGTAGAAAGCCAGCCGGTAGTTCTCTGACTGCGTGGCTTTGAGCGCCGAGATATTGGTGGAAATACAGTACAGGCTGGTTTGTTGAGTCTCGGGGTCTTGGACCGGCATTTTGATGGAGAAAAAGGTGGCGCGTACATCGCCTTTCCGGTCCCGTACCACTTCTTCTACAGCCAGGCGTTCACCGCTGTACAGCACCTGCTCGTCGTTATGACGGAATTCGTTAATGGTTTGTTTGTTGGCGTACAAGTCCTGGTCGGTTTTACCCACAATACTGACCGTGGTGTAGTTCAGGTCTTCGCATAGTTTGCGGTTGGCGTATTGATAACGAAACTGGTCATCCTTGATGTAGACGTAGGCGTCAATGGCATCGAGCACGGTATGCAGATGATGCTCGGTGCGGACCAGTTTTTTGCGCTGACGACGCAGGCCAATGCGCATTAGGCTCACGGTGAGCAGGGCAAGGGTCAGCAAGATACCCAGTGTGAGCAAGGCGGGGATGATCCAGGGCTTGGTTGGTTTTTCAATCAGGCGCAGGCCCCACTGGTTCAGTGTCTCTGTGTAGAACGGATCGTTATTGTCTTGCCACTGCTTGATATGAGTATCAATAGCGGCCAGCAGGTCCAGGTGGCGGTCCTTGGCGGTCACAAAGTAAGTGCTGGTGGGCTCTAGCCGGATAGGCGCGGTTTTCAGGCCATGTTCGCCTGCATGACGTACGCCAAATAAATGGCCGACGACGGCGGCGTCGGCCTGTTTGGTCTGGACCAGTTTGAGCGCGTTGTATTGGGAGTCGGTAATGACCAGCTTGGAGCCAAGCTCCAGTTTCTGCAAAATATTGTAGAGCTGGGTTAGCTGCAGGGTTCCGCTCATGACGGCAATGCGTTTGCCATTCAAGTCGTTCAGCGCACTAATATGCGTGCCTTTTCCCGTGAATATCTGTGACCAGTCCTCCAGTACGGCTCGGCTGTGATAGCTGTACAGGGTGGCGCGTTCGGGGGAGTAGGCCAGGCCCGGCACGATATCGATCAGGTCATTTTGTAGGGCGTTCAGGCATTGTTGCCAGTCGCATTGCACGGCTTCCAGTGTCCAGCCTTCACGCTTGGCAATTTCCAGCAGCAGTTCGCCCATGATGCCGCCGGGACGGGCCTGACTGTCGAGCAGGAGTTTAGGTGGGTTTTCGTAAACGCCTATACGTACGATATGTTGCTGGGAGTGGGGGGCTGCCTGGGTCGGTGGTGCCACAAATCCTAGTGCAACCAGCATGCCTAGCATGTACATTGCCCTGCACATCGATAAAGTAAAAAGGCGGGGCAAATTCATAAGGTAATGGCTGCACAAAGCAGATAATCGGGGACGGGGGCGATCATGCAACAATGATGTGACTAATTTAACTGAATATCGAGATGTGGGGCGGATGCGTGCCGTATTTCGGCGATAAATAGCAGGAGCAGGCGAATGGCGGATTGTGAAACGGTAGAGGTGCGTGTTAAGGGGCGTGTGCAAGGGGTCGGGTTTCGAGCCAGCGCCTTGCGTCATGCTCATTTGTATGGCGTCAAGGGCTGGGTCAGCAATGCTGGGGATGGTTCCGTAGAACTGCTGCTGCAGGGCAGTGCTGATGTCATCGACAGTATGGTCAGCTGGTTGTATATCGGGCCCGAGCATGCCGTGGTCGAGCAGGTGGATATACAGCGCTCTTATACTGACAAACGATATGATTTTTTTGAGATTCGCTAGCAAGAGCTGACGCCAGCGTTGAGCAGCGTTGAGTTTGCCCACGCAAAAAAGAAATAATTATAGGTATTTGCGGGCAAACCCTAGGAAAACATTTGTTTTTTTTAGTGTTCTCCAGATTAACATGCGTTTTATTGCACTGATATGTGAGTAGGACGACAAATGGAGCCCTTGTTGCGTTTGCAGCGTATCTTGCCTGGCCTGACGCCCGAGCTGCGTCGCGCTGCGCAATGGGTGGAGCGCCATCCGGTTGAAGTCAGCCTGTGGTCCATGCGCAAACAGGCCCAGGAGTTGTCGGTTGCACCGGCAACCATGCTTCGTCTGGCTAAAGCGGCGGGTTATGAAAGCTACGACGGTTTTCGTGAGCCGTTTCAGCAGGCCCTGCACCGCAATGGCGGCACGATGGCGGCGCGAGCGCAAAATTTGCAAGGTAACCGGGCCTCAGAACAACAAATACGGGACCTGGGGGAGCAACAAGAGCAGGCCCTGGAGTCGGTCTTGAGACTGAATTCAGCCAGCGCTCTGGATGCTTGTGCCCAGGCGCTTCTGGGCGCCTCCAAAGTGGGGTTTATCGGTCTGGGGGTCAGTTTTGCCTGCGCGTTCCAGATGCATTATGCCTATCAATTGATACGTGGTAATGGTGTCTTGCTGAACCGGGCCGTAGACTTGTTCCTGGAGCTGGACGCCGGTTTGGACAGCGGGGGTGTGCTGGTTGTGATCAGCCAGGCGCCATATGTCAAAACAGTGGTCAATAGTGTGCATCAGGCGGTGCAGCAGGGCATCACGGTGGTCGCGGTAACTGACAGTGTGCTGTCCCCGGTGGCCCAGGGGGCCAAACATGTCTTGTTGTTTGATGCACAGGCCAGCGAGCAGCCAGCGGCCAGTTTTTTTCATTCTCTAGTGGGCACGGTCACCGTTGCAGAACATTTGTTGGCACGGATCGCCACCTTGGGCGGTAAGACAGTGGTGCAGCGTCTCGCGCAGCTGGAGTCTTCATTTCGAAGTCAGGGAGTTTATTGGCAACAGGACCAAGCGGTTGACCCCGCTTCGTCTATGTAAACAAACCGGTCGTACCGGTCACACAAACCGGGGATACCCCCATGGGAGACACAAAGATGGAACACATTAGTAAGAAAACAGGTAAGAAAGCAGTGTGGGCACTTAGCACAACGGCAGCGATGTGCGCCATGTTGCTCAGCCCCTTGCCTGCCAGCGCCCAGCAGAAGTTTGTCAGTATCGGGACAGGGGGTGTGACCGGGGTGTATTACGCGGCCGGTGGCGCTATTTGCCGCTTGGTCAATAAGGATCGTGGTACGGATGGCGTACGTTGCTCGGTGGAATCCACGGGCGGTTCGGTCTTTAACGTCAACACCATCAAAGCGGGTGAGCTGGACCTGGGTGTGGTGCAGTCTGATGTGGGCTATAACGCGTACAACGGAGAAGGCCAGTTCAAGGACGGTGGGGCGTACAAGAAGCTGCGTTCGGTATTCTCCATTCACCCGGAGCCCTTTACCGTGCTGTCTCGCAAAGAGGCCAATGTCAGCAAGTTTGACGACTTCAAGGGCAAGCGTTTTAACGTAGGCAATCCGGGTTCGGGCACACGCGCCTCGATGGATCAGTTGTTGCAGGCCATGGGGCTGGATAACAGCTTTTTCTCACTGGCCTCGGAGCTGCGTCCCGATGAGCACGGCCCGGCATTGTGTGATGGCAAGATTGACGGCTTTATCTACGGCGTAGGCCATCCTTCGGCCAATATCCAGGATCCCACCACCTCTTGCGGCGCCAAGCTGGTGCCTCTGACCGGTCCTGCGGTGGACAAGCTGGTCGAGACTTATCCCTACTACGCCAAGGTCGCGATTCCTGGTGGCTTGTACCCCAACAATCCTGACGATGTCCAAACCTATGGCGTTCTGGCAACCTTTGTGACGTCCGAGGACGTACCGGAAGAGTCTGTCTACAACGTCGTCAAAGCGGTGTTCGACAACTTTGATGATTTCAAGCGCTTGCACCCTGCGTTGGCGAATCTGAAGAAAGAAGACATGGTCAAGAACGGCTTGTCTGCTCCATTGCACAAAGGCGCTGAAAAGTACTTCAAGGAAAAAGGGCTGCTGTAAGACAGTCTGATTGACACCAGGCTGGCTGTGCCAGCCTGGCCGCAAGTGCCATGGCCCTAGCTGTGGCCTTGCCTCTGGTCTGGGGTTCCTGGGCTGCGCAGTCCAGGTGGATCGGGTGCCTGGCTGGTGGTACTCGGGCTCCACGCCGGGTTTTCCTGGAGATACAGTAAATGACACAACAAGAACATAAAAAAATGGGGCCAGACTTGGCCCTGACACAGGATGAAACGGCAGAGCTGGAAAAACTGGTTGCCGATGTAGACCGTGGTGGACGCTCTGTGGCTGGCGTTGCAGGCATGGTTTTGTTTTTGGTTGGAATAGGCTGGTCCTTGTTTCAGCTTTGGTACGCCTCTCCGCTGCCATTTGCCCTGAATCTGGGCATTTTCAATGACACAGAAGCGCGAGCCCTGCATTTGGGCATCGCCATGTTTTTGGCCTATCTGGCGTTTCCTGCAAGCAAACAATCCGCGCGCGACCGAATTCCGATTCATGACTGGCTATTGGCCCTGATTGCGGCCTTTTGCGGCTCGTATTTATTCTTTTTCTATAAGGAATTGGCCTCGCGCCCCGGTATCCCCACCACGATGGATGTGGTGGTGGCCAGTATGGGTCTGGTGTTGCTGCTGGAGGCGACGCGGCGCTCGTTGGGCGCGCCCATGGCGGTGCTGGCGATAGTCTTTATTGCCTATATTTTTCTGGGCCCCTGGCTGCCGGATGCCTTGTCTCACCGGGGCGCCTCCTTGCAGCGCCTGGTTTCGCATATGTGGCTGACCACGGAGGGTGTGTACGGAGTTGCCCTGGGCGTTTCTGTCTCGTATATCTTTATTTTTGTATTGCTGGGCTCTTTGCTGGATCGCTGCGGGGCGGGCAATTACATGATGCAGGTCTCGTTTGCCTTGCTGGGGCATTTGCGGGGCGGGCCAGCCAAAGTGGCTGTGGTCTCCTCGGCCGTGAACGGTCTTGTGTCGGCTTCTTCGGTCGCCAACGTGGTGACAGGCGGTATTTTTACCATTCCCTTGATGAAAAAAGCGGGCTATGGCGGCATTCGGGCCGGGGCGATTGAAACGGCCTCGTCCGTCAATGGCCAGATCATGCCGCCGGTCATGGGGGCGGCTGCCTTTTTGATGATCGAGTATGTCGGCATTCCTTACACCGATATCATTCGTCATGCTTTGCTGCCTGCGGTTATTTCATATATTGCGCTGTTTTATATCGTGCACCTGGAAGCGCTGAAGCTGGGTATTCAACCCATGATGGCCTCGGGCAAGCCCAAGACCTTCATCCAGAAATTAGCGGGTTGGGGCATGGGTACGGCCGGCACTCTGAGTGTGATGGGGCTGGTCTATTGGATAGGTGTTGGGGTTCAGGCAATCGCCGGTGATGCGGCTATCTGGATTTTGTTACTTTTGTTGCTGGTGCTGTATGTGTACTTACTGAAAATTGCAGCGGACCACGAAGACCTGCCTACCGATATTAATGTGAACACGCCCGTGCGTCCCGAGCCTTGGCCCACCGTACGTGCTGGCTTGTATTTCCTGATCCCGATCGGCATTTTGGTGTGGTGCCTGACGGTAGAGGTGATGTCTGCCGGCTTGTCGGCTTTCTGGGCCGTTGTGGCCATGTTGTTTCAGATGGCCACACAGCGCCCCATCATTGCCTGGTTCCGTAAACAGGCAACGGCGCAACCGCTGCGCCAAGGTGTCAGCGAGGTGTGGACAGGACTGCAGGAAGGCGCCCGCAATATGGTGGGCATCGGGATTGCCTGCGGGACAGCCGGCTTGATTGTGGGAGCGATTACCCTGACTGGTCTGGGCCTGCGTATGACGGCTTTTGTGGAGCTGGTCTCCATGGGCAATGTGCTGGTCATGCTGTTCTTTACGGCCGCTGTGTGTCTGGTGTTGGGTTTGGGTATGCCCACGACCGCCAACTACATTCTGATGGCCACGTTGATGGCGCCTGTCGTGGTGGAGCTGGGAGCGCAAAGCGGTATGGTGATTCCGCTGATTGCCGTCCATATGTTCGTGTTCTATTACGGGATCATGGCCGATATTACGCCGCCTGTGGGCTTAGCCACTTTTGCGGCAGCGGCCATTTCAGGGGAGGATCCGATCAAGACCGGCGTGAAGGGCGTGACCTATGCCATGCGTACGGCGGTGCTGCCTTTCATGTTCATCTTCAATCCCATGCTGTTGTTGATCGGCATACACAGTGCCTGGGAGCTGGTTCTGGTGGTGGTGGGCTCAACGGTGGCGTCGCTGGCTTTTGCGGCGGCGACAATCGGGTGGTTGCGTATTAAAACCAGTTGGCTTGAGACCGTTTTACTCTTGCTGGCTACGTTCATGCTGTTTCGTCCGGACTGGTTCATGGATCATGTCAGCGAGAAGTACCAAAGCCGTCCTGCATCCGAGTTGATGCAGGTGGTGCAGAACACCCCGGACGGGGGCAATCTGGTGGTGCAACTGGCCGGGATGAACCTGGAAGGCAAGGATCTGCAGAAAACGGTTGCCGTGTCCTTGCCTGCCCTGCCAGAAGGGGATCAGGCGACAGGTCTGGCCGCAGCCAGCAAACGTCTGTCTTTGGCTGGCCTGACGGTCATGGCCTTTGGAGACACGGCTCAAGTGGCATCGGTTGCCTTTGGCAGTTCAGCGCGCCGAGCAGGCTGGGAGCAGGGCTGGGATATTGAGCAAGTGAAGGTGCCGCATCCCGATCGTCCCTCTGAGTTTTGGGTATTTTTGCCTGCCTTGCTGATCTTGTTCTGGGTATGGATCCGGCAAGGTGTGCGAATGCGGCGTGCTTTGCCTGCGAACCCGGCGGTTTAAGTCTGGGTACCGTTTCTACCAGCCGCCCTTGTGGTGGCTGGTAGTACACTGATGGCCCTGGATTTCAGGCCCGCCTTTAGCGGGCTGTTTTCTGTTTGGCTTTTGTAATGTCACCGATCAGTTGCTCTTCACCTGTACCGTCGCGCAATGGGGTCAGCCCCAGCAAAGTGTGGTGCCCGCGTGGCCCCTGGATAATGCTGGACGCTTTTCTCCTGGAGCGTTTTCCGCATATGGACCCGGAGGTATTGCGAGAGCGCCTGGCGCGGGGCGATATCCTGGATCAAAACGGTGTGCCGCAGCAGCCGGGCTCCAGCTATCAGCCTGATCGCTGGCTGTGGTACTTCCGCATGGTGGAAAACGAAGCGACCGTGCCGTTCGAGATGCCCGTGTTGTATGCGGACGAGCATCTGATTGCGGTGGACAAGCCACATTTCCTGGCGACAACGCCGGGTGGACGCTACTTATACGAAACGGCGCTGACTCGTCTGCGGCGAGACTTTGGCGAGGATGACATCAGCCCCATCCATAGGCTGGACAGGGAGACGGCGGGAATCTTGTTGTTTTGCCGTGACCCTGCCGTTCGTGGAGCCTATCAGTCCTTGTTTCAGCAAGGCGGTATTGAGAAGGAATACGAAGCGGTCGCGCCGTTTCAGGAAAAACTGGCCGATGGACTGGTGTATCGCAGCCGTATGAAAGAGGTGCCTGGCCGCTTTGTGATGGAAGAGGTTGCCGGAGAGCCGAACAGTAGCACCGAGATCCTGTGCGAGCGTCATTGGCATACCGAGCAGGGGCTGCATTTGGCGCTGTACCGCTTGCGGCCCCATAGTGGCCGTAAACATCAGTTGCGGGTACACCTGAGCAGTCTGGGTGCGCCCATCATTAACGATGTGTTTTATCCCGTGCTGCTGGCGGAGCGCGATGCAGACGATTTCAGCCAGCCCTTGCAGTTACTGGCGCGGCATATTGCCTTTGTAGACCCTTTAACGGGTGAACCAAGATGCTTTAGCAGCCAGCGGCAGTTGGAACTGGGTTGAACCCACTGGTATTGCGCTTGAGGAAGCGGTTGCCGAACAGCCCTTGCATAGTTACTGGTCGGGTATCGGCCGTTCGTCTTTGGCAGCCACAGCCAGCGTGCCGCCTCGGGTCGTCGTCTGGTCGGCGTGTCTAAGGGACGATGACTGAAGCCCAAGCCTTAATAGTCGCGGAAAGCCGCCGCTATCTCATCGTGCTCCAACTGAGCAGCCAGACAGAGCATCAACAAAATCCGGGCTTTTTGTGCGGGCAGATAGTGCGCCGCGATCGTGTGATGGTCCTCATCGTAGGCGCTGTCCGTCACCGGCCCTGCGTGGATGCGCGAGGCTCGCACACAAACCACGCCTAGTCTGTGCGCCCGGCTGACGCCTTCCAGTGCGCCGGGGGTCAGGCTACCGTTGCCGGTTGCCGCCACTACAATGCCTTGCACACCGCTTTGTGCTGCATGACGATACAGTTCCGCCAGGGTATCGGGGTGATCGTAAAAGATCTGAACTTTAGGCAGGTTGTGTTGGGAGCGCACATCGAACAGGCTGCTGTGCGTGTGCGGCAGCAGGGTGCGCATCATGAAACGTGGCTGACCACCGGCGACCAGCCCCAAGGGGCCCGCATCGGGTGAGCCGAAGGCGCTGGTCTGAGTGGTGTGTTGCTTGCTCAGGAAGCGGGCGCTGTGGATCTGGTCGTTCAGCAATACCAGCACACCTTGGTCTTGTGCCAGCGAAGAGCAGGCTACCTGCACGGCTTGATACAGGTTCAGCGGCCCATCTGCACTCAAGGCCGAGGCGGGGCGCATGGCGGCCACCATGACTACAGGTTTGTCGGTTTTCAGGGTCAGGTGCAGGAAAAAGGCGCTTTCTTCCAGCGTATCGGTGCCGTGGGTAATCACCGCTCCATTGATGTCCGGTCGAGCCAGCAGTTCATTGAGCTTGTGGGACAGCTCCAGCAACATCAGCGAACCCATGGCCCGGCTGTCCACGTTGAAAAGCTGATGGCATTCCAGGTCGGCCAGCTCGTTGATGCCGGGTACGGCCTGCAGCAGCGTGTGCACGCCTTGGGTGATGTCGTAATCGGTCAGGCCGGTATTGGATTGGGTTGTGGCAGCAATGGTGCCACCCGTGCCCACCAGGACCAGTTTGGGGCGTATTGGCATTGAGGTCGTGCTCCGCATCCAGTTGTTGCGCTAGAGGGGGCGCAGAGCTTGAGATAATGCCGGTTTAACGGCGAACTTTCAACCAACGCTCGATCAGGTGGACCACCGACAGAAGGGTGAAGTTAATCAGCAAGTACAACAGGCCCGCAACCACAAAGGTCTCGATGATGGCGTAGTTCTGGTTCATCAAGCGTTTGGCATGGCCGGTCAGGTCCATGACGGCAATGGTCGAGGCCAGACTGGTGCCTTTGATGGCCAGCACGATTTCATTGCTGTACGCGGGCAGTGCCTGGCGAATCGCCAAGGGAAAAACCACGCGACGAAATCGCATCCAGGCGGACATGCCGATGGATTTGGCCGCTTCGATCTGGCCAACCGGCACGGCCTGAAAGCCGCCACGGAAAACTTCGCTGACATACGCCCCACTATTCAGACCAATGGCCAGAATCGCGCAGCGCATGCCATCGCTGAACAGCCACCACAGAGTGGGTGACTCCTTTACAAAACTCAGGGTGCCCACGCCGTAGTACAGCAGGAATAATTGCACCAGCAAGGGCGTGCCACGGAACACGGTACTGTAGCTAAAGGCGAAGCTGCGCAAAATACGGCTATGGGACTGACGCATCAGGGCCAGCGACAGGCCGATGAACAGTGACAGCACAATGCCCCACAAGCCGATATACACGCTCATGCCAAAGCCCTTGAACAGGGTTTCGACGGTGGTATTGAATAATTCCAGATCAATCATGCCTGGGCTCTCATGCCTTTGCCGGTGTAACGTTCGGCCAGCAAAAACAGGGCCTGACTACAGGCACCAATCAGAAAATAAAGTACACCTGCAATCAGGTACATAGCCATGGGCTCGCGCGTATTGGCGGCACCCAGGGTAGCGGCACGCATGATCTCGACCAGGCCTACCAGGGAGATCAGGGCCGTGTCTTTCAGTGCGGTTTGCCAGACGTTATTGGCGCCGGGCAGGGCGTACCAGAACATCTGCGGCAAAATAATGCGGCGCAGACGCTGCCAGGGGGACATGCCAATGGCTTTGGCCGCCTCGATCTGGCCTTCGGGAATGGCTTGCAAGGCGCCGCGAAACACTTCCACGCTGTAAGAGCCTGCAATCAGGCCAATGGCCAAAATACCGACCAGCGCAGGGAACCAGCGCGTCACCACATCTTCCATGCGCATGAAGTCGGCCAGATCGGAGACAAACTGCACCGAGCCGAAAAACAGCAGGTAGATGATGAGCAGCTCGGGAATACTGCGAACAACCGTGGTGTACAGGCTGACGGGGCCACGCAGCCAGCGCGGCCCGTTGGTCTTGATGCTGGCTCCTGTAATCCCAATGACTACGCCAAGGGCCATGCCCAAAACGGAGATCAGCAAGGTCATTGCTGCTCCGCGAAGGAACATCCAGCCCCAGCCTTCGCGCAGCACATTAAAAATAGTCTCTAGCATCAAGTGGTACTTCTCGACTTATTTCTTGCAGATCTCGTAGTTGGCGATGTCGATGTCAAACCACTTTTCGCTGGCGGTCTTGACGGTGCCATCATCGATCAGCTTGCACAGGGCAGCGTCAACCTTGGCTTTCAGCTCTGCATTGTCTTTGTGAATACCGACGGCAATGCCATAACCCAGGGTCTCGGGGTCGGAAGAGCCTTTGATGACCAGCTTGGACAGGGCAAAGTTGTCTTCACCGACTTTATGCAGGAACTTCGATTGCGAGGTCAGGTCGGCAAAAGTGCCGTTCAGGCGACCGGCGTCCAGATCGATTTGCATCTGGTCCAGGGTCTCGTAGTTCTTGATGGTCGTCTTGGGGGCTTTCTTGGTCAGGAAAGCGCCGTGGGTGGTGCCGCCTTGAACGCCAATGGTTTTACCGGCCAGGCCATCAAAAATGGTTTGTTCGTTGTCGGCGCCGACCAGTTCACTGTTCTTGGGCAGAACGAAAATGGCGTCTTCAACGGCGTAAGGAATACTGAAGTTCACGCGCTTGGCACGCTCGGGGGTGTAGGACATGCCCGAGATGATCAGGTCAAATCGTTTGGCATCGAGCGAAGGAATCAGGCTGTCAAAGGCTTGTACGATGAACTTGCAGTCGCTGTTGAGCTCTTTGCACAGAGCCGCGCCCACGTCGGCGTCAAAGCCGGTAACCTTGCCGGCTGCATCCACCATGCTCCATGGTGGGTAACCGCCTTCCGTGCCGATTTTCAGGGTGTCTGCCATTGCAGCCTGGGAGCCCAACAGGGCCAGGCTGGCACAGATCAGGGTCTTGCTGAGGAAACTCATGGTCTGGCTCTCCTTTGTGGATAGGCTGGTCAGGGCCGTCTTGGCCCTGCTGGTTTTCCAGCCTGTGTCGTATTCACGAAGCGATGATCTTACTGCATTGGTTGTAGAAACTGCTGTAGACGCTCGGATTGTGGCCTATCGAACAGCTCTTTGGGGTGGCCACGTTCTTCAATCAGGCCGTTGTGCATGAAAATGGTCTCGGAGGACACGTCACGCGCAAAATTCATTTCGTGGGTGACCAGGATCATGGTGCGACCTTCCTGGGCCAGTTGGCGAATGACGCGCAGTACCTCACCCACCATTTCCGGATCCAGCGCGGAGGTCGGTTCGTCAAACAGCAAGACATCCGGGTCCATGGCCAGCGCACGGGCAATGGCCACGCGTTGCTGCTGGCCGCCGGACAGTTCGGCCGGGTAGGCATCGCACTTATTGCTCAGGCCGACCTTGCCCAGCAGTTCGCGGGCGTATTCAGCCGCTTCACTGGCCGGGCGGCCCTTGACGTGAATGGGGCCTTCGGTGACGTTTTGCAGCACCGTGCGGTGCGACCATAGATTGAAGTTCTGAAACACCATCCCCAAGCGGGCGCGGACTTGTTCCAACAGACGTGGATTGTCTGTCTGGCAAATGCCCTTGCGGTTGCGATGGCTGCGCAAAATGTCATTGCCGATCTGGACTTCGCCCTGATCGGGGACGACCAGGTGGTTAATGCAGCGCAGCAGGGTACTTTTACCCGAGCCCGAGGCGCCGATAATGGAGAGTACATCGCCCTTGTGGGCCTGCAGGGAAATGCCCTTGAGCACCTCGTTGGTGCCAAAGCGTTTGTGGATGTCGCGTACCTGGACCGCCGCGTTCAGGTCATTGTTATTCACAGCAACGTCCTTGCGGTCAAAGAGAAAGGGGGTAAGGGTTTCATACGGGTGTCATATCCTGGATGCCCCGATTCTACCGCTTTCCCCCTGATTTTTTTGCACAAGCGCTGTATTTTGCGCATAAAAAGCGGCATAAACCGAGTATGCCGCCTTATGAGCTTAGGGATACAGGCCGCGTACCTGACGAGATTCCAGAATGCGGGCGCAACCCACAATAAAGGCAGCGGTACGCAGGGTGACGTTGTGCTCTTTGGCAACGGCCGCTACCGTGGTGTAGGCCGCGCGCATCATCATTTCCAGCCGATTGTTGATCTCGTCCTCGGTCCAGAAAAAGCTGGAGAAGTCCTGAACCCACTCGAAGTAGGACACAGTCACACCGCCGGCGTTGGCCACCACGTCCGGGACAATGGTCACGCCCTTGTCGTTCAGGATGTCATCGGCTTCGGGGGTGGTGGGGCCATTGGCACCTTCGATCACAATGCGAGCGCGGATGCGGTCGGCATTGTTCTTGTTGATCTGGCCTTCCAGCGCGGCCGGGATCAGCAGATCGGTTTCGATGTGCCAGAAATCGTCATTGGAAATGGCTTCGGCGTTGGGTGCTCCGGCCAGACCTTTGTGTTGTTCCATGTGGTCCAGCAAGGCCAGCACGTCCAGACCGTTGGGGTTGTAGACGGTGCCCGTGTGATCCTGTACGGCCAGCACTTTGGCACCCGCTTCCTGGAACAGGCGGGCGGCCGTGCCACCCACGTTACCGAAACCTTGCACAATGACGCGGGCGCCATTGAGGTCGATACCGGCGTCGCGAGCTGCTTCACAACCCACGGTAAACACGCCACGGCCAGTGGCTTCTACCCGGCCAAGACTACCGCCCAGGGACACGGGTTTGCCGGTGACCACACCGGTGCTGGTGCCGCCCACGTTCATGGAATAGGTGTCCATCATCCAGGCCATGGTCTGGGCATTGGTGTTCACATCCGGTGCGGGAATGTCCTTGTTGGGGCCAATGATCACGCCAATCTCGCTGGTGTAGCGGCGGGTGATACGTTCCAGTTCGGCCTGGGAGTAGTGGCGTGGGTCAATACGAATACCGCCCTTGGCACCGCCAAAGGGCAGGTTCACGGCCGCTGACTTGATCGACATCCAGGCAGCCAGCGCCATTACCTCGGACAAGGTGACATCCTGGTGGTAGCGCACGCCGCCCTTGCCTGGGCCACGGGACGTATTGTGTTGAACGCGATAGCCCTCAAAGTGGGCCACGGTGCCGTTATCCAGTTCGATGGGGACGTCGACAATCAGTGTGCGCTTGGGGCGCTTGAGTGTTTCAACCCATCGGGACAATTTGCCCAGATACGGAGTGACTCGCTCCACTTGTTCGAGATAAATACCCCATGGGCCGACGTCGTCGGCATTCAGGTATGACGGCAAAGCATGGGTGGGACGATCTGTCATGAGCTCCTCGATAAAGTTGGGGAAACGGGATACGAGTACACAGTGAAGATGCAAATTACGCCTAGATGCAGAACCCGGCAAAGACGCTGTGGATTGGCTTAGCGATGGCCGTGTGCAGCAGTTATGCTATCGGAAATGGCCGCTGTTGTGTTTGCAGCGTTTGCGATGGTTTTATCTGGGTGCTGGTGCATTGATGGATTCTTCTGACTCTTCCCTTTCTGGTCGCTTGGCGCAATTGCGCCAACGTATCGAACAGGCTTGCTTGCAGGCCGGCCGCCCTGCCGGTGCGGTGGCGCTTTTACCGGTCAGCAAAACCTTTCCTGTGCCCGTGCTGGCGCAAGCTCTGGACCTGGGCTTGTTGCGAATGGGCGAGAACAAGGTTCAGGAGATTCGGGACAAGCAGGCCGAGCTGGCCGATCGCGCGGTGCAGTGGGTGATGATAGGCCATCTGCAGAGTAATAAGGCTAAAGATATTGCACGCCTGGCCAGCGAAGTCCAGTCTTTGGACCGTTTGTCGCTGGCCCAGGCCCTGGATCGGCACCTGCAAACCGAGCAGCGTAGCCTGGATGTGCTTGTTCAGGTCAAGACCTCGCCCGAACCCAGCAAGTTTGGCTTGGACCCGGAGCAATTGCCTGCTTTCATGCAGTCTTTGCGCTCGCTTGATACCCTGAACGTCCGGGGTTTGATGACCATGGCCGTCAATAGCGAGGACCCTCAGGCGGTGCGCGCCTGTTTTGCTACGTTGCGCCAGTGGCGTGATCGTCTGGTGGAGTTGGGCTATGAACAGGTGCAAGGCCTGTCCATGGGCATGAGTGGGGATTTCGAGCTGGCGATTCAGGAAGGCTCGACCGAGGTTCGGGTTGGCTCGGCCCTGTTTGGCGCACGCAATTACCGCTGATCGATATCCGCATCGTTACTAATGCCCTGCGTAGGGCTGTCCGCGCATAATGTCTCTGCGCATCCCGAACGGGATGCTTAACATTTAAAAAACAGTGCCCTAAGCGCTGTTTGTATGTACGAAGGAGACATCATGGATTGGAAAAAATTGGGAGCCGGTGTGTTGTTGGGCGCCAGCCTGACAGGAACGGCCCTGGCAGCGGACTGGCCCCAGTCTGCGGTAACGTGGGTAGTGCCTTATCCCGCAGGCGGTGGTTCAGATGTGATTGCTCGGCTGGTGGCCAAGCAGTTGGAAAGCAGCCTGGGTCAGACGCTGATTGTGGAAAACAAGCCGGGGGCGGCGACCATCATCGGCGCGACCTATGTGAGCAACGCCAAACCGGACGGCTATACCGTGGGTACCGCTGACTCAGGCACGCTGGCATTCAATTCCTCCTTGTACAACAAGCTGCAGTACGACCCGGCGGCTTTCACGTATGTGGGCGGACTGGCCCGTTTTCCCTTGATGCTGGCGGTACCGCAAGAATCCCCGTACAAGACGGTGGCCGATTTGCTTGAAGCGGCTCGTAAGCAGCCTGAAAAACTGAGCTCCTCGTCCGCTGGCAGTGGTTCACCTCACCATCTGGCGCTGGAAATGTTCAAGCAGCGCACCGACACCCAGATCGTGCATGTGCCTTACAAGGGAGCCGCACCCGCCATTCAGGATTTGCTGGGCGGTCAGGTGGATATGTCTTTTGTCGATTCTGCAGCGGCATTGTCCAACATCAAGGCTGGCAAATTGCGGGTTCTGGCCGTGGCCACGCCCGAGCGCAGCAGCCTGTTGCCTGATGTGCCAACCATGGCCGAAGCCGGTATTACCGACTTCTACGCCTATGCCTGGCAAGGTTTGGTGGGCCCACCCAAGATGGACGAAGGTGCCCGTCAACGCTTGAGCCAGGACTTGATGCAGGCTCTGAAAACGCCCGAGCTGGACCAGCGTATCCGCGCGATGGGTGTAGAGCCCATGCCCATGACGCCCGATGAATTCCAGGCCTACGCTCAGCGTGAACGCGCGGAATGGGCCACGGTTATCGAGCGTGCCGGTATTCGTATGGATTGACGGTCATGCGGCCAACAGTGGCCGCATAATCAGGCGGCATATTCATCGCCGTAACGTTTCAGGCCGTCCAGGTCCAGTACCTGGACGCCACCATATTTGATCAACAACAGCCCTTCGTTTTCCAGTTGACGCAGGGCTTGGTTGGCACGTTGGCGCGATACCCGCGCCAGGTAGCCGATCTCTTCCTGGGTAATGTCCAGGCGCAGACCTTTTCCGGGGTAGAGCAGCGGGTTGAACAGCTCTGCCAGACAGCGCGCCACGCGGGCATCGGGGGTAGACAGGCTGTTGTACTCGGCCTTGCCGATAAATTGCGCCACACGCTCATTGAGCTGATGCAGGAGGTAGCGGTTGAAAGCAATACTCTGGTCCAGCAAATCGTTAAAACTGTGGGCGGGCAAGCGGGCCACCTGGCTGTCGCGCAAGGCCACCACATCGTATTTGCGCTCTTCGTTTTTCAGCAAAGAGCCTTCGCCTATCCAGCCACCGGCAGGCACCCCTGTCATGGAGGCAATTTTGCCGTCGGAGTTGCCCACCGATACTTTGAGCAAACCCGAGAGCACGCCGATCCAGGCCGTGGCGCGTTCCCCCTTGCGTTCGACGATGGCTCCGGCCTCGTATGCGGTGATCAGCGTGTCGCGGCGGACACGCTCTTGCAGCTCGGGTGTCAACAAGCGAAACCAGGCGGCTCGCTCCGATAAAGCATCTACAACATGCATGAGGATTAACCCTCGATAAAGGTCGAATGTCATGTCCGTGACAATCTTCGGGACGTGCAGCCGATAACTTGATTATTAACAGGCTGCAAATAGCTTGAAGGCATCACTTCAGCCTTCTGCCGCAATCATAAGCAGCCTCCTGGACCATAACAAGCCGGGAAAATTCGGAGGAGACATGGTTGTGCGGATGGATAAAGAGCAGGTAGCGGGGTTACCCGGCACCTTCCCAGCCTGGATAGAACACCATGCCCAGGTGCGCGGCAACAAAGTTGCCATGCGCGAAAAAGACCTGGGAATCTGGCAGACCTGGACGTGGCGGGAGCTGGCCGAACAGGCCGAGCAACTGGCTGCGGGCCTGGCCGGGCTGGGAGTCAAAGACGGTCAGCACGTTGCGGTGATCGGTGAAAACCGCCCGCGTCTGTACCTGGCCATGATGGCAGCGCAAATGCTGGGCGCTGTGCCCGTGCCTTTGTATCAGGATGCGGTGGCCCAAGAAATGTTGCACGTGTTGCTGGATGCCAGCATTCGTGTGGCCGTGGTCGAGGACCAGGAGCAGGTCGACAAGCTGCTGGAAGTCTGGGACCAGTGCCCCGATCTGGATGCACTGATCTATGACGATCCACGTGGTTTGCGCAACTATCAGCAAGAACAACTGCAATACATTGAACAAGTCATGGAGCAGGGGCGCGAGCAATTGGCGCGTGATCCGGACTGTGTGCGTCGCATCTGGAAGGCCATTACGCCTGACCATGCTGCTGCCATGTTCTATACCTCCGGTACGACCGGCAAGCCCAAGGGTGTGGTGTTGACCCACGGCGCCCTGGTCGATCGCGGTCTGGCCATTCAGGAGCTGGAATCGCTGACCGATGCCGAGGAAGTGCTGGCTTATCTGCCTCCCGCCTGGATTGGGCAGAACATGTTTTCCTACACGCAGTTTCTGGTCACGGGTTTTACGGTGAATCACCCTGAATCGCCCGAGACCGTGTCCATCGACCTGCACGACATTGGTCCCACCTATTACTTTGCGCCTCCCCGCGTGTTGGAAGGCTTGCTCACGCAAGTGACCATTCGCATGGAGGATGCCGGTGCCTTAAAGCGCGCCCTGTACAAGCGTTTCATGACTTTGGCGCACCGCGTGGGTGTGCAGATTCTGGACAAGCGCCCTGGCGTGGGGATGTGGGATCGCCTGTGCTATGGCCTGGGCAATATCCTGATCTACGGCCCCTTGCGTAATGCCCTGGGCATGAGCCGCGTGCGTGTGGCTTATACCGCCGGTGAAGCCATTGGCCCCGATCTGTTCGATTTTTACCGTTCTATTGGCATCAACCTCAAGCAACTGTACGGCGCGACGGAAACCTCGGTGTTTGTCTGCGTGCAGGAAGATGGCCATGTGCGTGCCGATACGGTAGGCCCACCCGTCAAAGGAGTGGAAATCCGTGTGGCCGATAACGGTGAGATTCAGGTGCGCAGCCCTGGCTTGTTCAAGGAGTACTACCGCAATCCCGAGTCCACCGCCGAGTCTTTTACCGAAGACGGCTGGTATCACACAGGCGATGCCGGTTATTTGGACACCGATGGTCAGTTAAAGATCATCGACCGTGCCAAGGATGTGGGCAAATTGGCCGACGGCTCTTTGTTTGCACCCAAGTACATCGAGAACAAGCTCAAGTTCTTCCCCTTCGTCAAAGAAGCCGTGGCTTTTGGTGATGGCCAAAAGGAAGTGTGCGCCTTTATCAATATTGATCTGGAAGCAGTGGGCAACTGGGCCGAGCGTCGCAACCTGCCTTATGCCGGTTACACCGATCTGGCCGGCAAGCCCGAGGTCTATGCCTTGATTCGGGATTGCGTGGCGCAGGTCAATGATGATCTGGCCAACGACCCCAAACTGGCCGGCTCGCGCATCAGTGCCTTTTTGATTCTGCACAAAGAGCTGGACCCGGATGACGATGAACTGACCCGCACCCGCAAAGTACGTCGCGGTTTTATCGCGCAAAAGTACAAGGTTCTGGTCGACGCCCTGTTCAACGGTTTGGACAGGCAGTTTGTGGAGACAGAAGTGAAGTTTGAAGATGGGCGCAGCGGTCGCATTTCGGCAGACCTGCACATTGAGCGCATGACAGACGCAGCAAGGAGCGCATGATGAGTGAGGCGCAAATGCCGGGCCGTCGGATTGGCCCAGTGGTACTGGATTTAAAGAATATTTCGCTGTCCTTCGGGGGGGTGAAAGCCTTGACCGATATCTCGTTCAATATTCGCGAACACGAGATCCGCTCCATCATCGGTCCGAACGGAGCAGGCAAAAGCTCTATGTTGAACGTCATCAACGGCGTATATGCACCACAACAAGGTGAGATTGTCTTACGTGACCAGAGTTATGCCCGCATGAACTCACGTCACACCGCCGAGCAGGGTATTGCCCGTACCTTTCAGAACCTGGCTCTGTTCAAGGGCATGAGTGTGCTGGACAACATCATGACCGGCCGTAATCTGCACATGAAAAGCGGGGTGTTTGCCCAGGCTTTCCGACTGGGCGGTGCCGAGCGCGAAGAGATTCGCAACCGTGAGTACGTGGAAGGCATCATCGATTTTCTGGAGATCCAGGCCTACCGCAAAACGCCGGTAGGGCGTTTGCCTTACGGTCTGCAAAAACGGGTTGACCTGGGGCGGGCGCTGGCAATGCAGCCGAGCATTTTGCTGCTTGATGAGCCTATGGCAGGCATGAACATCGAAGAAAAGCAGGATATGTGCCGTTTTATTCTGGATGTGAATGAAGAGTACGGCACCACGATTGTTTTGATTGAACACGATATGGGCGTAGTCATGGATATTTCGGACCGCGTGGTGGTCCTGGACTATGGCAAGAAAATTGGTGACGGAGTACCGGACGAAGTACGACAAAACCCGGACGTCATTCGCGCCTATCTTGGCGCTGGCCATTGAGGGGAACGGACATGGCATTTTTTCTTGAAACCTTGCTGGGCGGGCTGATGAGCGGGATGTTGTACGCCCTGGTCGCGCTGGGCTTTGTTCTGATTTTCAAAGCATCGGGTGTTTTTAACTTCGCACAGGGCGCAATGGTGCTGGTGGCCGCACTGGCCATGGCTCGTCTCTCCCAGTGGATTCCGCAGTTGCTGGGCATGGAGCCCGGCATTCTGGGCAATGTGCTGGCTTTCATTGTCTCGGCCATATTGATGTTTGTGCTGGCCGTGGTCATTGAGCGCTGGGTGCTGCGTTATCTGGTGAACCAGGAAGGCACGACCTTGCTGATGGCCACCATCGGTATCAGCTATCTGCTCGATGGTTTGGGTCAGATCGTGTTTGGCAGTTCGGTGTACTCCATTGACGTGGGCATGCCCAAAGACCCGGCTTTCATCCTGGAGTCCGTGTTTGAAGGCGGTGTGCTGGTCAGTCTGGAGGACTTGAGTTCAGCCGTGGTTGCGGCCTTGCTGGTTGTGGCCCTGGCCATCTTCTTTCAGTACACCAGTGT
Source organism: Alcaligenes sp. SMD-FA (assembly GCF_025960365.1). NCBI lineage: Bacteria > Pseudomonadati > Pseudomonadota > Betaproteobacteria > Burkholderiales > Alcaligenaceae > Alcaligenes > Alcaligenes sp. SMD-FA. The sequence continues at coordinate 232,049 of NZ_CP110108.1, forward strand.
GGGCCGTGCCCTGCGTGCGGTGGCAGACGATCACCAGGCGGCACAGTCCATTGGTATTCCCTTGAACCGTATCTGGGTCGTGGTCTGGACGGTGGCCGGTTTGGTGGCATTGGTCGCCGGCATTATCTGGGGTTCCAAATACGGGGTGCAGTTCACCTTGTCGACCGCTGCGTTGCGCGCCTTGCCTGTGGTGATTCTGGGTGGTCTGACCTCGGTGCCCGGTGCCATTGTGGGTGGCCTGATTATCGGTGTGGGTGAGAAGGTGTCCGAGGTTTATCTGGGCCCTTATGTAGGTGGCGGCATCGAGATCTGGTTTGCTTATGTGCTGGCCCTGGTGTTCCTGCTGTTCCGACCACAAGGTCTGTTCGGCGAGAAGATTATTGATCGCGTCTGAGGTGGAGCCGATATGATTTACCGCGAAAATGGTCAGTTCAAAAGCAGCTATCGGGCTGACCAGCAGATTTTTCCCATCCGCCAGGATCGCTATGTGATGTTGGGCCTGTTGCTGGTGGCATTTCTGTTGGTGCCAGCCATGGCATCCAACTACTTCCTGCAAGCTATTCTGATTCCCTTTTTGATTCTGTCCTTGGCAGCGATCGGCCTGAATATTCTGGTGGGCTATTGCGGACAGATTTCCATTGGTTCAGGCGCCTTTATGGCTGTGGGCGCCTATGCCGCCTGGAACTTTGGTGTCCGTATTCCTGAGTTGCCGTTGGTGTTGCAGATCTTGCTGGGTGGCGTGTTTGCCACCCTGGTGGGGGTCGCCTTCGGTATTCCCAGCTTGCGTATCCGTGGCTTGTACCTGGCGGTCACAACCCTGGCTGCGCAGTTCTTTGTGGATTGGGCGTTCCTGCGTATTGCCTTTTTCACGAACTACTCGCCATCGGGCAACGTGTCGGTGCCCGCCTTGAGTGCATTTGGTTTGCCGGTTCAAACCCCCATGCAAAAGTACTTGTTTGTACTGATCTTTGTGGTGGTGTTTGCCTTGCTGGCCAAGAACTTGGTGCGTGGCGCGATTGGTCGTCAATGGATGGCGATTCGTGACATGGACGTGGCCGCTGAAGTGATTGGTATCCGTCCGGTCTACGCCAAGCTCACGGCCTTTGCTGTCAGCTCATTCATCATCGGTGTGGCCGGTGCCTTGTGGGCCTTTGTTCATCTGGGTTCCTGGGAGCCACTGGCCTTTGACCTGACTCGCTCTTTGCAGCTGTTGTTCATTGTCATCATCGGTGGTCTGGGCTCGATTGTGGGCAGCTTCTTTGGTGCCGCTTTCATGGTCTTGCTGCCCGTGCTTCTGACCAACGTGCCGCACTGGTTTGGTATGTCCATCGGCGTGGACACCGCCTCGCACATTGAACACATGGTGTTCGGTGCCCTGATCGTATTTTTCTTGATTGTGGAGCCGCATGGTTTGGCTCGACTCTGGAGTATTGGTAAGGAAAAGCTGCGTTTGTGGCCCTTCCCCCATTAGCAGGTAGGCAGTTTATTACAACAACAGCCCCGCCAATCGGGACGGGGTACTTAGACAAATGGTACTTATCGGAGGACCAGGAGATGACAACACGACTGAAACGCGCTGTGCTCGGTTTGAGTGCTTGCGCTGCAATGTTGACCATGAGTACAGCCGCTTTGGCAGCTGAGGAACAGTACATTCCACTGCTGACCTACCGCACCGGCTCCTTTGCCCCACTGGGGATCCCATGGGCCGATGGCAAGCTGGACTATCTGGCTTTGGTCAACGAACGTGACGGCGGTGTCAATGGCGTCAAGCTGGCATACGAGGAGTGTGAAACGGCGTATGCCACCGACCGTGGCGTAGAGTGCTACGAGCGCATGAAAGGCAAAAATGGTGGTGCTTCGGGGTTTGATACCCAGTCCACAGGCATTACTTTTGCCCTGACCGACAAGGCTATTGTGGATGGGGTCGCCATTGAAACCATGGGCTACGGTCTATCGCATTCGGCTAACGGTGCGGTGTTCGAGTGGAACTTCCCGCTGCTGGGCACGTACTGGACCGCAGCCGATGTCATGATCCAGGACATCACCAAGCAAGTGGGTGAGGACAAGCTGAAAGATCAGCGTATTGCCCTGATCTACCATGACTCGCCTTACGGTAAAGAGCCTATCGCTCTGTTACAGGCCCGTGCCAAGGAACAAGGCTTCAAGCTGGATCTGTATCCGGTGACCGCTCCTGGCGTGGAGCAAAAATCCACCTGGCTACAAGTGCGTAAAAACCGTCCTGACTTCGTGTTGCTCTGGAGCGCCGGGATCATGACGCCTACCGCTATTCGTGAGGCGCAGGCAGTGGGATACCCACGCGACAAAATCTATGGCATCTGGTGGGCCGCTTCCGAGAGCGATGTGGTCGATCTGGGCCAGACCGCCAAGGGCTACAAGGGCATCACCATTCACAACAGTGCCGAGGACGGTCCGGTGCATGATGCCGTGCGCGAGATGCACGCCAAAGGCAAAGGAGCTGAAAACGGGGACAAGTATGTCGGCACGCTGGCACACACGCGCGGCATGATGATTTCCATGATGCAGGTAGAAGCCATTCGTACTGCCCAAGAGAAGTTCGGTAAAGGGCAGCATATGACGCCCGAACAAGTGCGCTGGGGTTTCGAGAACCTGAACCTGGACGAAGCTCGTTTGAAAGAGCTGGGCTTTGAAGGCATCATGCGTCCCGTTAAAACCTCATGCAGCAACCATATGGGTGATGACTGGGCTCGTATCGTGCAGTGGGACGGCAACAAGTTTGAAGTTGTCTCCGACTGGTATGAGTCCGACAAGAAGTATGTCGATCCTTTAGTCAAGGAAATGTCGGCCAAGTACGCCGCTGAGAAGAAAATTACGCCTCGCACCTGCGAAGGCTAAACCCAGGCGCCCAGGGTTCGCCCTGGGCACTGCATTGCGTGGGGAAGATTATGAGTGAGACCGTAGGCCAAGTGGATGAGGCGCCCATCTTGTTGGACGTCAATGGCATCGAAGTGATTTACAACCACGTCATTCTGGTGCTCAAGGGCGTGTCCTTGCGTGTACCGGAAGGGCGGATTGTTGCCTTGCTGGGCGCCAACGGTGCCGGTAAAACCACGACCTTGCGGGCCGTATCGAACTTGCTGCGCGCTGAGCGCGGCGATGTGACCAAAGGCCAGATCCATCTGCGTGGCGAGCGTATTGATCAACTGACTCCGGCTGATCTGGTCAAGCGCGGCGTAGTGCAGGTGATGGAAGGGCGCCACTGTTTTGCGCACTTGAGCATTGAAGAAAATTTGCTGACCGGGGCCTATACCCGTTCCTTGTCACGTGGTGATGTAAGCGCCGAGCTGGACAAGGTGTACCAGTATTTTCCGCGTCTAAAGCAGCGCCGTACCAGTCAGGCCGGTTATACCTCGGGCGGTGAACAGCAAATGTGTGCCATTGGACGCGCCTTGATGGCCGACCCCAGCATGATCTTGCTGGACGAGCCTTCCATGGGGCTGGCACCGCAGGTGGTGGAAGAAATTTTCGAGATTGTCCGTGACCTGAATCAGCGCGAGCGTGTCAGTTTCTTGCTGGCCGAGCAAAACACCAACGTGGCCCTGAAGTATGCCGACTATGGCTACATCCTGGAAAACGGCCGCGTCATGATGGATGGACCCTCCCAGGCCTTGGCCGAGAACGAAGACGTCAAGGAGTTCTATCTGGGTGTGTCCGGGGGCGAGCGCAAGAGCTTTCGTGACAATAAATTCTATCGACGACGCAAGCGCTGGTTGGCCTAACCCTCAAGGATTTTCACAGTATCAGCAGGGCCTGGCCTGTATTGAAAGCGGCAGGATTAGTACAGGAACAGGCCATCGATCGGGATGCACACAAGGTGCCGCCCTGACCCCTTTTGACATTTTTAGTTTTGGGCAGCTCCTGGCTACACGGGGTGTAGTCGCAGAGCTTGGTATCGACACGCGTCAGTCTATGAGCAGGAAGTCGGCTGGGCGCGGGAGTGTTTGAATGCCAATTCATCCCAGTGGAGGAGAGATGAGCGAATTTTACGACGAGCGCGAAACCCAGGAACCGGACGAGCGTGAGGCTGATTTACTGTCCCGTTTGCCGCAGGTTTTGCAAGCGGCTGCAAAAGGAGCCCCTGCCATTGCCAGACAACTGGATTCGGTGGATCTGGCCGCTGTGCGCAGCCGTGAGGACCTGCTGGCTATTCCGGTGTTTCGTAAAAGCGAGCTGCTCAAAGCCCAGTTGGAAGCTCGTGAGCGGGCCCGCTCTGGCGCGCCGTCGGCTGAGTATGCGCAGTCCGTTTTCGGCGGCTTTTCCTCCATTTCCTGGGGGGCAGCTCGCAAAGTGTTTGCTTCGCCTGGCCCCATGTATGAGCCCGAAAGCCGTCGCCCGGACTATTGGGGCTTTGCGCGGGCCTTGTATGCAGCGGGTTTTCGCCGCGAAGAACTGATTTTCAACTGCTTCTCCTATCACTTCACGCCGGCCGGTTCGATGATGGAAACCGCTGCTCATGCTTTGGATTGCACCGTGTTTCCGGGGGGGGTGGGGCAAACCGAACAGCAAGTGCAGGCCATGGCCGACTTGCGCCCGCATGGGTACACCGGTACCCCCAGCTTTCTGAAAATCATCATGGAAAAAGCCCAGTCCATGCAGATTGCGTTGCCGGGATTGACCAAGGCCTTGTTCTCGGGTGAAGCCTACCCGCCCTCTTTACAAAAATGGTTCAGCGAGCATGGCGTGGCAGGCTATCAAGCTTACGGCAGTGCCGATCTGGGCATGATTGCCTACGAAACTCAGGCCCGTGAAGGCTTGGTGCTTAACGAAAACCTGATTCTGGAAATTGTGCGTCCGGGCACAGGCCAGCCCGTAGAGCCTGGTGAAGTGGGCGAAGTGGTGGTGACGTCTTTTAACCCTGACTACCCGTTGGTGCGGTTCGGTACGGGGGACTTGTCCGCCGTCATGCCCGGCCAGTCTCCTTGTGGTCGGACTAATCAGCGTATACGCGGCTGGATGGGGCGTGCTGACCAGACGACCAAGGTGCGCGGCATGTTTGTGCATCCGGGACAGGTGGAACAAATTCGCTTGCGTCACAAGGAACTGGGCCAGGCTCGCTTGGTGGTGCGGGGTGCCAGTGGTCAGGACCAGATGGTGTTTCAGGTGGAGGTCACCTCCAAGCCTGAGGGACTGGAAAACGCGTTGGCCGACTCGATCCGTGAAATCACCAAACTGCGCGCACAGGTGGAGTTTGTGGAGCCAGGCGCCTTGCCTCGGGATGGTAAAGTCATCGAGGACCAACGCAGCTACGATTAATTAGCCATGTAGATATGCACACAAGTAGCAGTCGGGCTGCGGTACTATGCTGGAAAATAGTCAATACCTATATCTTTGAGGAGAGCCCGATGCGCTTTGTGCCCGTTTCTGCTGTAGTCCTGGCCTTGATGGCCAGCATGCCTGCTGCCCAGGCCGCCACCCTGGACAATGTCAAACAGCGCGGTCACGTGCTGTGTGGCGTGACCACCGGTTTTGCCGGTTTTTCTGCCCCTGATGACAAGGGCAATTGGACAGGGCTGGATATTGATGTGTGTCGCTCGGTCGCTGCCGCCACCCTGGGCGACGCCAGCAAATTCAAGGCCGTGCCTTTGAACTCGCAGCAACGTTTTACGGCGTTGCAGTCAGGTGAAATTGATCTGCTGGCCCGTAACACGACCGTGACTCAGCAGCGCGATACGGCCGTGGGTGCTATCCACGCCGGCATCAACTTCTACGACGGCCAGGGTTTTCTGGTGTCCAAGAAGCTGGGTGTTTCCAGCGCCAAGGAATTGAACGGCGCCACGGTTTGTATGCAGACGGGAACGTCCAACGAAAACACCATGGCTGACTGGGCCCGCGCCAACAAGGTTGAGTACAAGCCTGTGGTGATCGAACAGTTCAACGAAGTAGTCAACGCTTTTGTGGCTGGCCGCTGTGACGTGTTCTCTACCGATGCGTCCGGCCTGGCTTCGATTCGTATCTCCAAAATGGAGAATCCGGACGACTACCTGGTGCTGCCTGAAATCATTTCCAAAGAGCCATTGGGCCCCTTCGTCCGTCAGGGCGACGATGCTTGGCTGAACATTGTGAAATGGTCCATTCAGGCCAGCTTCAATGCTGAAGAACTGGATGTGACAGCAGCCAATGTGGACGAGAAGCTCAAGAGCAACAACCCCAACATCCAGCGTCTGCTGGGTGTGACTCCCGGTGCCGGTAAAAACCTGGGCCTGGACGAAAAATGGGCTTACAACATCATCAAGCAGGTCGGTAACTACGGCGAGTCCTTCGAGCGCAACGTGGGTAAAGGTAGCCCGCTGCAAATCGAACGCGGCCTGAATGCTTTGTGGATCGACGGTGGCTTGATCTACGGTCTGCCTATTCGTTAATCCATTCGGGGTTTGCGATATGCAAAAAGCAGCTCTCTTTGGGAGCTGCTTTTTTATTGACTGATCGATCTGGGGGCGATGACGTTGATGTGTTGTTGCTTTTTGTGCCCTGGCGATGTGCGTTGACCAAGGGCGCTGGTGTATGTATCACGCGGTGATACATAGTCTGCCTAACTGCTGCGCACGGTTTTCGGATGCGAGACGTTCGGGATTGTTTGCCCCAATATGCCAAGCCGTACGGGGCAAACCTGAAGACTTAATTTTTGCGCCGTAATACCAGCGAAATTTTGGCAAAAGCCACTTGCAGATCCTGTGTGGCACCTTGGAAAATCACGGGCCGACCACGCCGGGTAAAGCAGATCAGGCGTTTGGAGTTGAACAGCGGCACGAACTTGGCAAAGTGGATGTCTTGCCATTGCACTTCCCGCTTCATGATCCAGCTCTGGCGTATGCCGTTCTGGTCAATCGTGGTGATGCCGTGCCACATGTGCCAGGCAATCAAGATCAAGCCAGTAAACAGCAGAACCAGAGAGCCCGCCAGTACAGGGCTGATAGCCGCACCTTGTGGGGAGCTGGCTACCAGCGCAAAACGCACACCAATCAGGGCTAGCACTATCCAGGCACCAGCCGCGACCCATTTAGGCCAGGAGCGGCCTTGAATAGGCAGTGAACCCAGATCCTTTAACAGGGCGTCAATTTCCTCTTTCGAAGGGGCTTGGCTCATCAGCACGCGGCGGCCCCTTGTTTGCGGGCTGCCAGGGCGTTACCGGCATTGCTGGCCGATTTGCGCTTCAAATGAGCCGAAATCCATTGCCCCGTGTCCACCACGGCGTTCAGATCAATGCCGGTTTCAATATCCAGGCCTTGCATCAGGAACAGCACGTCCTCGGTGGCGACGTTGCCGGTTGCGCCTTTGGCGTAGGGACAGCCACCCAGCCCGGCTACAGAACTGTGGAAAATATGAATGCCGGCCTGCATGGCGGCCACAATATTGGCGATGGCCTGGCCATAGGTGTCGTGGAAGTGGCCGGACACATGAATGGGGTCAATGTGCTCGGTGATCATGCGCATCACCTCGTAGACCTGACGGGCCGTGCCGACACCGATGGTGTCGGCTACGTCGATTTCATCGCAGCCTAGTTCGATCAAACGTTGGCCGACTTTCAACACATTGGCCGGCGCCACAGCACCTTCGTAGGGACAACCGAACGAACAACTGATGGAGCCGCGCAGGCGCATGCCAGCTTCTTTGGCGGCCTGGGCGACGGGGGCAAAGCGCTCCAGCGATTCTTCAATGCTGCAATTGATATTACGCTGCGAAAATGCTTCGCTGGCAGCGGCGAAGATCACCACTTCGTCGGCCTTGGCAGCCAGGGCGCCTTCAAAGCCACGCATATTGGGTGTCAGAACTGAATAGATCGTGCCGGGGCGACGGTCAATCGTAGCCATCACTTCCGCGCCGTCTGCCATTTGTGGCACCCATTTGGGCGAGACAAAGGAGGCGGCTTCCACGTTCACAAAACCGGCGTGGGACAAGCGGTTGACCAGCTCGACCTTGATGTCGGTAGGGATGAATTCTTTTTCGTTCTGCAGGCCGTCCCGAGGGCCGACCTCCACAATCTTGACGCGCGAGGGGTATGACATGAAGTTTCCTGAAGGTAAGGGGCTGGGCCTGGAGGCCTTTACGTATTCGTCATGATACCTCTTGAAGGCCAGGGCTGGCCCCCTAGGAACAGCCCTATAAGCAGGCGATGTGGCCGGGGTTTCGATGCAAAGGAGCAGGCCATGATGCAGTGTGGCCAAGTCGGGTTTTATGGCTTGATACGTTGGAATCGCCCGTCTGCCAGAGGCTCTATGCAGCCAGCCAGCTCCAGCTCGGCCAGAACCGCCGGCAGTTGAGTTGCCAGAAGACCGGTACGGCGCATCAGTTGCTCGGGCGTCAAGGGGGCGAAATCGATGCGCTCCAGGATGGGGCGCAGTTCTTCCGGTAGGTTATCGTGCTGAACAGGCCTGGCATTGGACGGGTTGCCGGGTTCAAGTTTGAACGTGTGCTGCACATTGCCCAGCTCATCCAGAATGTCCTGGGCGCTCTCTACCAGCTTGGCGCCTTGGCGTATCAAGGCATGGCAACCGCGTGCCAAAGGCGAATGGATGGAGCCCGGAATAGCAAAAACCTCGCGCCCCAGTTCTCCGGCCAGACGGGCTGTGATCAGGGAGCCACTTTGCTTTGCCGCTTCTACCACCAGCACGCCTTTGGTCAAAGCGGCCACAATGCGGTTACGGCGGGGGAAATGGTGCGGCATGGCGCGGGTGCCTAAGGGGAACTCGCTGAGCAGCAGACCGTGATCACTGATCTGGTGTGCCAGATCGCGGTGCGCTGCCGGGTAGACCAGATCCAGTCCCGTTCCCATGACAGCAATGGTGCCGGCCGATTGCGGGCCTGCTTTGAGCGCGCCTTTGTGCGCTGCCTGATCAATGCCGCTGGCCAGCCCACTGATGATGCACCAGCCTTTGGAGGCCAGCGTGGCAGCGAAGTCGGTCGCCGTTTCCTGGCCAGACTGGGTGGCATTGCGAGCACCAACAATCGCCAGCCCGGGGTGCTCCAACACATCCAGATTGCCATTGGCGTACAGCAAGAGCGGGGCGTCATGTAGATCCAGCAAGGCGGCAGGGTAAGCCGGGTCTGCCAGCGTCACAATGTGATGACCCGCTTGCTTGAGCCATTCCACGGCCTGGTCAATGTGCGCTTGTAGCTCGGTCAGTGGTTCCTGGCTTAGTTGGACGGCCAGTTCGCCAGGAATATGGCGTGACAGGGTTTGAACCGAGCTTTGATAGATTTGCGGTGGCAGTCCACAGGCGGCCAGCAGTTGCCGGGCCTGGGCGGGCGTAAGTTCTGGCTCCAGTGACAGACGCAACCAGGCACGCAATTCTTCCGAGATTTCATCCGAGGTTTCCCCCGAGCTAAAATAATGAGGCATAAGGTAGTGTGGCACGAAACCGTTTTTGAGGCTGGGTGTCCCGGACGTTTTTATCCAGGGCGATGGCCGCTTTGCTGTTAGGGCTTGGTGTGGTGCCAGGTGCCGCCCTGAAACTTGTTTTATTATATCGACTTATCGCTTTTTCTTCGGACATGACAATGGCTTTGCTTCCTATCCTGAAATTTCCTGACCCACGTCTGCACACGGTTGCCAAACCCGTGCAGGAGGTCGACGACCGTATTCGCAAACTGGTCAAGGATATGGCCGAGACCATGTATGATGCGCCCGGTGTAGGTTTGGCCGCCACTCAGGTTGATGTGCACGAGCGTGTGGTGGTTATCGACGTGTCGGAAAGCGGCAATGAGTTGCTGGTGCTGATCAATCCGGAAATCACCTGGAAAAGCGAAGAGCTGAAGGTCTACGAAGAAGGTTGCCTGTCCGTGCCCGATACCTATGACAAGGTCGAGCGCGCTGCCAGCATCCGTTTCAAGGCTCAAAATGAAAAAGGCGAGTGGTACGAGCAAGAGGCCGACGGCCTGCTGGCCGTATGTGTTCAGCACGAGCTGGATCATCTGGATGGCAAGGTGTTTGTGGAGTATCTGTCGGTACTCAAGCGTGAGCGTATCCGCAGTCGTCTGCGCAAGCAGCAGCGTGAAGCCCTGAAGGCAGGGCAATAGTCGCCATGCGTATTGTTTTTGCCGGCACCCCGGATTTTGCCCGTATCGCCCTGGAAACCCTGTTAGCGCAGGGCTTTGACGTTCCTTTGGTCATGACGCAGCCAGACCGTCCGGCTGGCCGTGGCATGAAGCTTAGCCCCAGCCCGGTCAAGCAAGCCGCTGTGAACGCCCACATTCCGGTTTTGCAGCCGCATAGCTTGCGTCTGGATGGCAAGTATCCCGAAGAGGCCGCCCAGGCCCGTCAGACCTTGCTGGATTTGCAACCGGATCTGATGGTGGTGGCGGCCTACGGCCTGATTCTGCCCAAATGGACCTTGGAGCTGCCTCGTTATGGCTGCTTCAATATTCACGCCAGTCTCTTGCCCCGCTGGCGCGGTGCGGCACCGATTCAACGTGCGATTCAGGCAGGCGATGCGGCCACGGGTATCACCATCATGCAGATGGACGAAGGCTTGGATACCGGCGATATGCTGGTGCGTAGCGAGCTGGCAATTCGTGACGATCACAGTGCTGCAACCTTGCATGACGATTTGGCCCAACTGGGGGCACAGGCCTTGCTGCAAGCCTTGCAGCACGTGCGTGATGGCACCTTGCAGGCGGTTCCTCAGCCAGAAGAAGGCGTGACCTACGCCGAGAAACTGTCCAAGGCGGAATCGGCGCTGGATTTAAGCCAGCCAGCCAAAGAGCTGGAGCGCCGTATTCGCGCATTTGACCCGGTGCCAGGTTCCACCCTGTCCTTACCCGGTTTGGAGCAGCCTGTGAAGGTTTGGCGCGCTCAGGTGATAGAGCAAACGCATGGCGCAGAACCCGGTCAGATTCTGGGCGTCAGCGCCCAAGGTATTGATGTGGCGTGTGGAGAAGGGGTGTTGCGTTTGCTGGAACTGCAAAAAGCAGGTTCCAAGCGCCAGTCCGTTGCCGTCTTTGTGCAGGGCTGGCAGTCTCGCTAAGTCGTGCAGGGCTCAGGCGCCAGCCTTGCTCTGGCGCCGCCATTCCAGGGTTCCGATCACAATGCCACTGGAACACACCACGGCAATGCCGATCCAGGTAAACATATCGGGGAACTGTCCCCAGATCAGCCATCCCAGCGCGGCGGCTGCCACGATCTGTAGATACACAAAGGGTGCCAGCAAAGAGGCCGAGGCCCGTTGATAGGCCTGGATTTGCAGCAAATGTCCCAGACAGCCCCACAAGCCCGTCGAAATCAGAATCAGCCATTGAAAAAATGTCAGCTCCTTCAGGACAGGCAGGGCGGCGGGCAGTAGAAAGGGCAAGGCAATGGTCAAACAGATGCTGCCTACGGCGCCACTCCAGATCAAGGTGGTCAGCGAGTTGTCAACGGCCACGCGGCGTGTGGCGATAAATTGCGTAGCAAACATACAGGCGGTCATCAAACCGAACATTACGCCCAATGGGTGCAGACCAGCCGTGGGCCGGATGATGATCAGCACGCCCAGAAAGCCGACCCCGGCCGCCACCCAGCGACTGATGCGTGGCGGCTCTTTCAGAATCCAGGGAGCAACAGACAACACCAGCAGGGGAGCTAGAAAGTTGATGGAGGTGGCTTCGGCCTGAGGCAGATAGCTCAAGGCACTGAAAAACGAGAAGGTGGACAGCATCATCACTGTGCCACGCAGAATTTGTGCTTTGGGGCGGGAGCTGCGCAGGATTTTGCGGCCTTTGACTGGCAAGACCAGCGCCAGCACCAGCATCAGATGGACGACGTAGCGAAACCAGCACATCACCAGCAGGGGCACACCAAAGCCCATGATCCATTTGCCACTGGCATCCAGACCCGACAGGGCCCAGGACGATAGAATCAGAATGAGCACCCCCGCCAAGGGAAAGACCGTGGGTGTCATGATCTGGGGCAGGGAGGAGGATTGGGGTGTGCTCATGACAGGCTCCTGACGAAAAGCACAAGGACGGCCGGGTGGCCGTCCTGGAACGAACGTAAATCTTACCGGATTAGTGTTTGCGCAGGGGCAATACCCGTTCGATTGCTGCACCTACCGCCAACAGGTGCTCGTCGTGGTAGGCGGGGGCGGCTACCATCAGGCCTACCGGGGCTTCATCAGCCGCGTGGCAAGGCAGCGACAGAGCGCAACCGTCCAGGAAGTTGATCAGGGTGGGGTTGCGCAGGACCAGACCGTTGGTGGCGAAGTAGACGTCGTCCGATTCTTTCAGATCGGCAATGCGGGGCGCGACAACGGGCACGGTAGGCATCAGAACGGCGTCGTAGCGCTCCAGACGGCTTTCCACGGCGCTGATCCAGGCCTGACGGGTGTCTTGCAGTTCGATGTAGTCGGCGCAGTCGATGTCCTTGCCGCGCAGAATGCGGGAGGCCACGCGTGGGTCGTATTGCTCGCCCTTGCTTTGCAGTGTGTCGCGGTGCACGGACCAGGCTTCGGCGCAGACAAAGCCGCCTTTGCGGTTGATCTGTGGCAACTGGTCAAATTCGGGCAGATTGATCTCTTCAACCACAGCGCCTTGCTCGCGCAGCAGGGTGATGGCACGGTCAAAGGCGGCGCGCACGGTCTCATCGATGCCGTCAAACACAAAGGTCTTGGGCACGGCCAGGCGCAAGGTGTCCAGGGCGGGGGTGGCCACGGGCACGTACGGCTGGTCGGTCAGAATGGAGTCCACAATGGCGCAGCATTCTACCGAGGCGGCCAGAGGGCCATTAGAGTCCAGGCTGCGCGACAAAGGCATGGTGCCTTCGCTAGGAACACGCTCGGCGGTGGGTTTGAAGCCGGTCAGGCCGTTAAAGGCCGAAGGGATACGGATGGAGCCACCCGTATCAGTACCAATGGAGAACACCGACATGCCCTGGGCAACGGCGACCCCGGCACCAGAGGACGAACCGCCGGGGATACGGGCATTGTCGCGGTCCCAGACCGAGCGCGGCGTGCCGTAGTGAGGGTTGATGCCCAGACCGGAGAAGGCAAACTCGGTCATATTGGTGGAGCCAATCAGAATGGCGCCGGCGCGTAGCAAGCGCTCCACAATGGTGGCGTGCCGTTCAGCCGGCTCCGCATCTTTCAGTACAGCCGACCCACCCAGGGTCACATAGCCAGCGATGTCATGCAGGTTCTTGACCGACATGGGCAGGCCTTCAACCAGCGAGCGGCTCAAACCGGCAGCGCGCAAAATGTCAGAGGCTTTGGCGGCGGCCAGCGCCTGTTCAGCAAACACTTCGATGAACGCGGCAGCGCCGTCACGGCTTTCGTCCTGGATACGGTCCAGGGCTTGCTGGGTCAGCTCGACCGAGGTCGTTTCGCCACGATCAAGAGCACGTTGCAGTTCGGTAATAGTCGCTAGCATGGATCACTCGCAAAATAAATGGGTGGGGCGGGCTGGGCCAGTTTAGGCTACTTCAGGCAGAGTTTCAGTCACGTAGGTATGACGGATGCTGCGTTCGCGGCGGGGGTCATACAGCTCCATGGTGAACTGGGTTGCGGGGCGGATACCACCGATGGCGCCGACCGTGCCGCAGGTCATGCCAAAACCTTCGGGCATGGTGGTGGACTGAAAGTAGCCTTCGATCAGTTCCAGCGGGTTTTTCAGGGTGGACAAAGGACCATCCTGGTACAGGACTTCCTTGCCGTCTTCCTGAATGTAGGCGCGGATAATCAGCTCGTCCCAGTACTCGGCCACATCGCTGAACAACCAAGCATCACGGGCAACGGGCTTGGCGCAGATTTGTTTGGACAGGGCCACGCTGTGGGCTTCCAGAACACGGTCAGTGTGGTCCGAGGCCAGACTCACCAGCAGGCGGCCTTGGTGATTAAACACAAATACTTCGGTCTCGCCGGACGAACCGGTACCAACGACCTGGATGTCGGTATCCTGGATCATCTGATTGGCAGCGATGCGGTAGTACAAAGGTACGGCGCTTGGTCGGGGCACACCCAGTTCGGCCAACTCTTCAATGTGGTGCTCGATGGCCGCCAGATCGCGGCCAGCCCAACCGGCCACGATGCAGTGCTGCAGGTCAGCTTCGATGATTTCAGTGTGGGTGGCCTGGGCCAGTTCAAACGTCAAACGCATAGCAGTACTCGTTTACTCAAAAACAGATTGGATTAACCGAACAGGCGTGGCAACCACAGAGCCAGATCCGGGAAGATGGCCAATAGACCCACCATGGACAGCAGCATGATCACAAAAGGCAGACTACCCAGCATGACGTCGTTCATGCTGCCGCTCTTGCGCAAGCTCTGGACCACAAACAGGTTCAGACCAACAGGCGGAGTGATCAGCGCCACTTCCACCAGAATAATGATGGCAATCCCCACCCATATCGGGTCAAAGCCCAGGGCAATCATGATCGGAGCCACGATCGGGATGGTGGTGATCATCATGGACAGGGTTTCCATGAAGCAGCCCAGTACCAGGTAGAACACCACGATAATCAGCAGCATGGTGATGGGCGAGACGCCCAGGCCGGTAATGGCGTCAGTCAGCGCTGTGGTCAGGCCGGTAGCGGACATGACAAAGTTCAGGAAGGCTGAACCGATCACGATCAGCATGATCATGGCGGTGGATTTCATGGTGCCTTCCAGCACTTCCTTGATCATTTTCCAGCTCATGCGGCCCGAGAAAGTGGCCAGCAGCAGCGCACCGACCACACCCAAGGCGGCGGCCTCGGTCGGGGTGGCGATACCGGCGTAAATCGAACCGACCACCAGCAAGAAAATACCCAGTGGTGGAACCAGATGCACCAGGCTGGCAAAACGCTGGCCCCAGGAGGCTTTGACTTTGCTACCGCCCCATTGAGGTTTGACCATGCAGGCGCCAGCAATAGCCAGCATGAACAGCAAGGCCATGGCCAGACCAGGGATGATGCCGGCCAGATACAGCTTGGGTACGGAGGTGTTGGTCAGCACGCCGTAGATCACCAGATTGATCGAAGGCGGAATCAGAATGCCCAAGGTGCCACCCGCAGCCAGACTGCCCAGAAACAGCGGCTCGTTGTAGCCTTGCTTTTTGATCTGCGGCAAGGCCACGGTACCGACGGTGGCGGCGGTCGCCACACTGGAGCCAGACGTGGCGGCAAACAGGGCGCTGGCCCCGATATTGGCATGCATCAGGCCACCGGGCAGCCAGGACAGCCATAGGCTCATGGCGTTGTACATGCGCTCGGCCATGCCCGAGCGCAGCAGAATTTCGCCCAGCATGATGAATAAGGGGATGGCAACCAGCAGGAACTCGTTGCTGGTGCCCCAGGAAATTTCACCGAGTGCGCCGGTCAGTGGCAGCATGGAATACAGCGGGTCCAGAATCAGGCCCAGAACCCCCAGGGCTGCGCCTACAGGGATGCTTAGCCCGATCAGAACGAGCAGGAGAGTCAGTGCGGTACTAATCATTTGGTGTCTCCGTGGACCATGCGTTGGCCGGCCTCGGCTTCTTCAAGGGCTTCTTGCTGGGTACTGCGAATACCGCACAGGCTCTGAATGGATTTCAGATCGCCCGTAATCAATGCCAGGCTGGAGCGCAACAGCATCAGTGCCAGGACCACGCACAGCCAGAGCAGGCCTGCAACCCACAGAAACTGGGGAATCCACAAGGGAGTACCCATTGCCGTGTTGGCGGTGGACTGATTGGTCCAGGACACGTCGGCCACGCTGGTGGCATACAGGGTCAGATACACAATAAAGACCGAAAGTGCGACCAGGGCAATCCAGTCCAACAGTGCGGCCAAGCGCACGGGCAGATGCTGGTAGATGGCGTCGATACGGATATTGGCGCGTTGCAAGGTAGCAAAGGACAAGGCCCAGGAGATGCTGATGGCAAAGGCATAGCCAGAGAGCTCATCGGAGCCGCCAAGCGAGCGTCCGGTGAATTTGCGCAGCAGGACATCGGCCGTGATGTAGAGAGCACTGATCAGGGTCAGGCTGCCAGCAAACCAGATGGCGTAGCGCGACAGATTGGTAGCACCAGCCAGCAAGCGGTTGAGCATGGCGAATTTTTCGGTATTTTCCATGGCGTCTAACCCGTAGAGGGTTCAGGGAGCATATGAATGGATGATAGGCCCTGAAGACAGGGGGGGGCCCAGGTGCTGGGCCGCCAAGCGGTGCGAGAAGGAGCGCCGCTTGGCAGTGACATCAAGTCAGATTACTTCTTGGCTTCAAAGCCCAGGATCGGGCTCAGGCTGGTGTTAAAAGCGGCCACGGTGTCAGCGGAGCTGCGCTCGGCCCACTTGGGCACCACGGTTTCGCTCATGACTTTTTTCAGCAGCTCTCGGTCAGCGTCTGTTGGCTTGACCAGGGTCATCTTGCCTTTTACCGGCTGTGTGCAAGCATCGGCGCCGGTGTTGCAGTCATAACCTTCCTGCGTTTCCTTGGCAGCGGCAACCCAGATCTCTTCGGTCATGGCCTTGATGTTGCTGGCCAGGAATTCTTGAACTTTAGGATCCAGCTTGTTCCAGGAGCCCAGGTTGGCAGCGTGGATCTGCTGGTTCCAGTTGATGGGCATTTCGTACAGCTTGGAGCTGACTTCGTACCACTTGGCCGAGTAGCCGGACATGGAGCCGGTGATGGCGCAATCGACCACACCGTTTTGCAGAGCTGGAACCACTTCACCAAATGGAATGGTGACGCTGTTGCCGCCCAGAGCCTGAACGAATTCAGCCTGTGTACGGCTGCTGGTGCGCACTTTCTTGCCTTTCAGATCGCTCAGGCCATTGAAGTTGCCGTTGCAAAACAGAACTTGAGCAGGGTAGGTGGAGAAACCCAGTACCTTGACGTTGTTCTTGGCGTAGAACTGCTCGTAAGCAGGAGTGAACGCGTCGGTCAGCTTCTTGGCTACGTTGATATCGGGAGCCAGGCCAGCCAGGTCGATGGCTTCGTTGATGGAGTTGTCACTGGCGAAGTAGGCCAGAGTAGCAGTACCAAAAGGAATCACGCCTTGACCGATCAAGCGCATGATTTCAGGACCTTTCAGGCCCATATCGTTAAAGCCCTTGATATCAGCGGTGATCTGACCACCGGACAGCTCAGGCACTTTCTTGGCCCAGAAGGGCTGCTCGGTGTTCTGGTAGGCGGTCAGGTTGCTCAAGCCACCGACAACTTTCAAGGAAGTCTTGGGCAGATCCTGGGCCAGGGCAGCAGAGCCCAGGGCCAGTGAGCCTAAAGCCAGGGAGGTCAGTACGATTTTTTTCATAAGGTGCTCCTAATAGCGGTCCAGCTGTATGGTTGATAGAGTGCGCTCCCTGTTTGCAGGGGCTGCATATTGAAACCAAAGGGGCGACCGGGGGTACCGGTCTAATCTTGCTTAAAGCGCGGCCAGCCGTGTGTTGGGCAGATCGGTAATCAACATATGGCCAGGGGCATGTGTGATACAAAACTGCGGCTTGGCCTGGGCAGCAACGGCTTGAGGGGTGACGCCGCAAGCCCAGAAAACGGGTAATTCGTCGGCACCGACTGGCACGGCATCGCCATAGTCGGGGTGTTGCAGGTCGCTGATTCCAATCAGGGACGGGTCGCCGATATGAACCGGAGCACCGTGCACGGACGGAAAGCGCGAGGTGATCTGAATAGCGCGGATGGCATCGGCCGCACGCATGGGGCGCATCGAAACCACCAAGGGGCCCGACAGGCGCTGCGTGCCCTGAGTCTGAATCGAGCTGCGATACATGGGCACATTTACCCCCGTGCTGATATGGCGTACATCAATTCCATCGGCCAGCAGCGCTTCTTCAAACGAGAAGGAGCAGCCAATCAGAAAGGACACCAGATCATCGCGCCAGACTGCTTCGATGTTCAGCGGCTCGGCACTGAGCTCGCCGTTGTGCCAGACACGGTAACGAGGGAAATCCGTGCGCAGATCAATCGAGCCACCCAGGGTCGGCACCTGAAACTGGCCGGGTTCGGTCACGGCCAATAAAGGGCAGGGTTTGGGGTTGCGCTGACAAAACAGCAAGAACTCATCGGCCCAGTCTTTGGGCAGGATCATCAGGTTGGCCTGCACATAGCCTGCCGCCAGTCCCGCAGTGGGACCAGTATGGGTTTCTCGACGGATCAGCTCGCGGCATTTTTGGGCCTCGGGCGCCAACACAGGCAGGGTTTGCAGGTTCATGAATGACCACTCGCACAAAAGGGGGTTGATCACAGCATCGGATTGCAACCGATCGGATAATGTGTGTCCAATCGTATGTTTGAATCCAAGGCTATAAAGATTACTTATCGGACTGCACGTATTGTTGGGCGATTGCTTGTGCATGGTCAGCGACGACGCGGGCAATATGGCTGTCTGGCGAGTCCATCCAACAGGCAAAGAATTCGATCGCTGGCAGTGGCTGATCAACCTTCAAAAGACGCAGTTTTCCCTCGGCAAGCTCGTCTTTTATGACGTCGGGGGCAAGTACGCTTGGACCCATGGCGTGGCGTGTCATTTGCACGATAGTGCTCAGGGATGCGCTGCCAAAAATACGGGGAGATTTGACGCCGGCACGCAGCAGCGCTTCGCGTGTGGCCAGGTAGGGAACACTACCAGAAGGATAGGTGATTACAGGGTAAACCCCTAGCTCTGAAACACTGACTTTTCGGCCATGCAGTTTCAATTCGGGGCTGGCGACCCAGCCTAAGTGATAAGCACAAAGTCGAATGCACTGCTCTTTTGGGTCCTGGCCCACGCCTACGATCATCGCCATATCAATCTGGAAACTGGCCAGTTGCTGGCGCAGCACGCTAGTGGTGTCGACATGGATTTCAATGACCAGGGAAGGGTACTCCTGATGCAGTTTGTCGATCAGCTCATGCAGCCAGGTCTGGACAATGGTTTCAGCCACTCCCAGGCGTAGCAGGCCGCGAATGGCATTTTGTTCTTTGGCTGCGCGCAGCATCTCGGTGCGTAAATCCAGCATGCGCTGTGCGTGCGATAACAGCTCCTGGCCTTTGTCGGTCAGTTTGATGCCCCGGGCGCCCCGATCAAACAAGCGTAGCTCCAGGCTGGATTCCAGCCCGGCAATACGCTGAGAAATAGACGGTTGGGTCGTGTTGAGTTTTTCGGCAGCTGCCCGGAAACCGCCAAGCTCGGCAACCCATACAAAGGCTTCGATCTGTTTGAGATCAATCATGTTTCCGGTCCAGAAAATAGGCAGTCTTATTATGCCTGATCGCCATCGGCGCTCAGAACTAGAGCTGACGGATATTTTTCCGTATCTTTGTTTGATTGAACGCGCCCACCACTATAATTCGCCCATGACTTGCAAGATACTGATTGTGCGTACGTCCTCTTTGGGAGATCTGGTGCATATGCTGCCAGCGATCTCGGACATTGCACGCTATGTGCCCGGTGCACAAATAGATTGGCTTGTGGAAGAGAGCTTTGCTCAGATTCCGGGCTGGCATCCGGCAGTAAATGAAGTGATTCCGGTGGCGCATCGGCGTTGGCGCAAACAATGGTGGTCTGCCCAGACACGCCAGGAACGTGCCGCCCTGCGAGAACAGTTGCAGTCGCGCCAATACGATGTGGTGCTCGATATGCAGGCCTTGATGAAATCCATCTGGCTGGTGCGCCAAACGAAAGGCCGCCGTCATGGTCTGGACTGGAAGTCTGCGCGTGAGCCGCTGGCCTCGTTGTTCTATGACGTGCGTCATCGCGTCGGGTTTTGGCAGCCGGCCGTTTTCCGTCAGCGCAGCTTGGCCGCTTCGGCCTTCGGCTATCAATTCGAAGGTGCGCCCGATTTTGGTTTGCAGGGTTTGGCCGCACAAGCGCCCAAGGACGAAAATCCTTACGCCATTATCATGCCGTCAGCCAGTCGCGACGATAAGCTCTGGGAGCCGGAGAACTGGCAGCAGGTCTTTGACCGCCTACAAGGTGAAGGCTTGGCACTGCGCTTGTTGGCAGGCAGCCCTACTGAGTCTGAACGTGCCCAAGCCCTGATAGCTGGTCGCAGTCAGGCACAGGTCATGCCACGAATGGATTTGACGCCTATCGCTTTGCAATTGGCTGGAGCCCAGGTCATGGTGGGTCTGGATAGCGGTTTGACCCATTTGTCGGCCGGCCTGGGCCGCCCCACTATTGGTATCTATAAGGCCTCGACCCCAGTACGTACCCCTTTGGAAGGTTCTGCCTATACTGCCAGCCTGGGTGAGCGCGGGCATCCTCCTTCGGCAGAAACGGTGCTCTGTGCGATCGATCAGGCATTGGGGCGGACGCAGATGCCTGAACCGGGCTTGGCGGCTGCCGGTCTTACATCGAGGCTTAGCGGGTGAACCGATTTTTCTATACTGCCTCCATTCGTCTCCTGGCTCCAGCCTTGATGGCCTGGATGGGTGTGCGTGCCCGTCGTGCTGGTGGTGACTGGCAGGTGTTATCGGGCCCTCGCTTTGGTTTTTATGGTTCCCTGCCTGTGCCTCAGAAGGCGCCGGTGTGGGTACATGCAGTCAGTTTGGGTGAGACGCGTGCCGCTCAGCCTTTGATTCGTGCCTTGTTGGATCAAGGCGAGACGGTCTTGTTGACCCATATGACCGTCACGGGCCGCGCAGAAGGGGCACAAGCATTTGCCGCCGAGATCGCAAGTGGACAGTTGTTGCAGCAATGGCTGCCTTACGACTTTCCCGGCTCGGTACGGCGTTTTTTCGCGCATTACCGTCCATGTGCCGGGGTGTTGATTGAACGCGAAGTGTGGCCCAATCTGCTGGCTGCCGCGCGCCGACAAGGTGTTCCCATGATGCTGGCCAGTGCTCGGTTTTCGGAAAGTGCGCTGCGAACCAGTTTGAAGGCGGGTTCGGTCATGCGTGGGGCCTACCGTTCCTTCAAACTGATCTATGCACAAAGTCTGGCCGATGCCCAACGACTGGAGCTGGCGGGAGCTCAGGGAGTGCGCGTATCTGGGAATCTGAAGTTTGATGTGGTCTTGCCGCAGGACAAGATTGCTCGTGGTCGTGGCTTTGCCAGCGAGCTGGGGCGGCGTGTGGTGGTGATTGCCAGTACGCGTGAGACCGAGCATGCCGATTTCATGGATGCTATTGCCCACTATTTGCGTCGCGAACGCGAGCATGGCAGCGAACTGCATCGCCCAGTCTTGTTTGTCGTTATTCCGCGTCACCCCGAGCGCTTTGAGGAAGCGGCAGACTATCTGAACCAGCTAGGCTTGCGTTCGGTGCGACGTAGTGAGCTGTTGAAACAGGGCGATACCAGTACGAGTGCGATCCAAGCTTGCCGAGAGGTTGATGTGCTTTTGGGCGATACCCTAGGTGAAATGCATTGGTATTACGGCTTGGCGCGCGTGGCCATTGTGGCGGGTAGCTTCCAGCCCTTGGGCGGACAGAATTTTATTGAAGCCTGCGCAGTCGGTGTCCCTGTGATTGTGGGCCCGCATACTCATCATTTTGCCCAGGCTATGCAAGATGCCATGCAGGCTGGTGCTGTGATACGGGCCAGTACGCCAGCCTTGGCGTTGCAACAAGCATTGGAATTAGTGGACGATCCGGCACGTCACAACAAGATGGCTGATTCGGGTTTGCATTGGGTCCAGATGCATCAAGGTGCAGTGCAACGTGTACTTTCTGGATTGGCACAAATTCGCGATTAAATACCGAGCTGTTTATTAGCTAAAAGTATTAGGTTTTATGTGCTGTTGAGTTTGTGGTAATTTGAAGACAGCTTGTCTTGATTTGAATCAAATCAAATAAAAAAGCCCGCATTAAGCGGGCTTTTTTTTGAGATCTAAAAACTGATCGAAATCGATTTACAGTTTCTGGATGCTCTTAGCTTGTGGGCCCTTCTGGCCTTCAGCCGACACGTACGAAACGCGTTGGTTTTCTTCCAAGGATTTAAAGCCTGTGCCCAAGATGTCGGAATGGTGAACGAAAAGATCTTTGCCACCGTTGTCGGGGGAGATAAAGCCGTAGCCTTTTTCGTTATTGAACCATTTCACGATACCGGTTTCTGTTTGCATTTCCTGCATTCCCTAAAAATGACGAGCAATCTGCTCAAAAAAGATTGTCAAGATGTAAAAATCAGGGCAATGAGTATTAGAAACAATACCGTATTGAACAAACTTCGACGAACTTGAAATCCTGCACCGCCAATCGTAGGGGGTATTTGGCCTGTAAGTCAAGCTAAATCGCCCTTTGCGTGGTTTTCAGGCAGTGTTTGATCAACAATTACAACCAAGCTTGTTATTGCAACGGACCCCTCTGCGCCCCTCGTTAAAGTCCGTGGTATTTCCGACCAAATTCAAGCGTAGCATGAAAGAAACCGGACTTGCTACCACAGTCGTAACGTGTGCCTTCATATTCATATGCATATACCGGACGGCTTTTCAAAAGGCTGGCAATTCCATCCGTTAATTGAATCTCTCCACCTACCCCTGCTTGAGTGCGTCGCAGGTGGTCAAATATTTCTGCTTCTAATACATAACGGCCCACAACGGCTTGTGTGGAAGGAGCAACATCCGGTGCTGGCTTTTCAACAATTCCATTTAATCGAGTGGCTTTGGAGTCGACGGCATTACCCGAAACGATTCCATATTTATTCGTTTCATTTCTATTTACATTTTGAGTTGCCACAATACTGCCGTTGTATTGATGCGCCGCCTCAACCAGTTGCCGACATACCGGTGTGGTAGCGTCAATCAGATCGTCTGCCAGTAGAACCAGAAAGGGTTCGTTGCCGACGATGGGGGCGGCACACAACACAGCATGGCCCAAACCCAGCGCGCGTGGCTGGCGGGTGTAAATACAGCTTACATGGCTGGGGATGATGTTCTGGACAGCATCCAGCAATTCCAGTTTATTCTTGCCTTCCAGCTCGTGCTCCAGTTCCGGGATGCTGTCAAAGTGATCTTCAATGGCCCGTTTGTTGCGGCCTGTAATAAAGATCAGCTCTGTGACTCCTGCGGCAACCGCTTCTTCGACAGCGTACTGAATCAGTGGTTTGTCGACGATTGGCAACATTTCCTTGGGCATGGCCTTGGTGGCCGGCAGAAAACGTGTGCCTAGACCGGCGACGGGGAAAACAGCTTTGCGTATGGGTTTCATAGTGTCGTCAATCGAGGATCAAGGTGAAGCTGGCGCGGGATGAGCCGGAGTTCCAAGTTGAATGGCATCCTGGTTTCGCTGCGAAAACTGCCGAGGCTCACGCCCTTGCTCACTGGGAGGTGTGCCGAAAAAGCCTTGTCCAAAAGCTAGAAGGGCGACGTTTGCCACCAGGATCAGTATGAAAAGCAGTCGCATCGCAGATGCCCTGAAAAATACAGTTCAACCCAAGATTGTACGGGTAGGGGAGTTTAAGTTCATCCGTTTTAATGCCAATCGTATCTAAGGGTCTCCCTGCTTGTCTGACGCTGAAAGCCCGTTGTGGAACCCATTCTGGCTTACAAATGGGCGGCAAACAGCGCCAAGCCACGCAAAGCAGGCGTTTCCAGCTCGTGCAGCTGGGGTACCTCTATATTGAGCAGGCGGCAATGGTGACTTAATTGTTCTAACAGTTCTTGCTGCGCCAGAGCGCGGCCACCGCCGGCCAGAAACACCAATGGGCTATGCCCCAGATGCTGACGCCCTCTCTCCCATTGCCGTAACACAGCTCCAGCCTGTGCCGCAGCAACTCCTGTACTGATGGCGGCTTGGGTATTGCGGGGGAAAGCCGCCGTCTGCCCGTGGGCCTCAGGAAGTTGTGCCGTATTTTGTTTGAGTGAAGCCAGCATCAAGCTGGGGCCGGGCAAAATGGACCCACCCAGAAAGTGGCGCACGCCATTTTGTTCGGGTCCCAGCAAATCAATCGTCGTGGCAGTACCGAAGCTGATCAGCAAGGCCCCTTGCTGGGCAGGATATTCCTGGGCCAGCAAATCGCTGAGCCCTAATAAAGAAGCCCAGCGGTCGGCGCCCAGTTGCCCGGCCTGTTCATAATCATTGTGCAGCCCAAAAATCTGCTCTTGTGCCTGTAGCCAGCGTACCGGGCCTAAACCCAGATGACTGACGGCCGCGTCAATTTGTTTTTGTACCTGTGGGCCTGCCACATTCACCCCCAGCGCTTGCACACCCTTTTGATTGGCGAATTCTTGCAAGGGAGCCTGACCTGCTTCCAGCCAAACAGCCAATTGATCCAATTGGTCTGCATGCAGGCTAACCGGCTGGCTTTCGCGCGCACCGGTTAAGGGATGGCACCACCCCAATTTGATGCGGGTATTACCAGAGTCGATAAGCAGGGTCATGCCGGGTCGTCAGAGCTGAAAAGAGTGCAGTATAGCGATCAGCGTTGGGCGCGAACGGAAACTTCGCCCACGGTGACCGCCCGTTCCGTACCATCGGGGTGACGCAACAATAATTGCCCCGACGTGTTGATGCCAGTCACGATACCGGTATGCAGGACTTGGCCGTTGTCAATGATATGGACTTGTTGGCCAATCAGCGCATCTACCTGTGCGTAGCGTGTCGGCAGATCAGCAAAGCCGTGGGCTGTGACATGGTTCAGGCTCAGGTACAGGCTTTGCGCAACCTTGGCCACAATGTCCGAACATCGTGCCAGGGATGCTTGCTGGGAGTGTTCCACAATGCTGGTCCAGTCCGCAATGGCGCGCTGCGTGTTTTGGCTGATGGTTGCCGCTTCGCGCAGGTTCAGGCCTATACCAATAATGACCACATGATGATCACTGGAGCTGGGCGCAGCGCTGGCGCGGGTGGCCTCTACCAAAATGCCGGATAGCTTGGCCTGATCCCACAGCACGTCATTAGGCCATTTCATGGCTAGACGATTGCGAACCGCCGGCTCCAGAAACAGGCGCAGGGCTTCCGTCGTTGCCAGACCCGATAGCGGTGAGAGTGTAGGCAATTGCCGTGCAGGCAGAAAAATATCGAAGGCACAGGAAAACATCAGGTTTGCGCCAACACTATTTTCCCACGTGCGCCCAGCACGCCCACGGCCACGGCTTTGCAGGTGCGCGCCTAATAACCAAGGTCGCACACGTGGTCCCGATTCTTGACGAGCCAGAGCGAGCAAATCCGCGTTTGTCGATTCAGTCGAATCCACCCAGTGGATCTGGGGGAAATGTGGCAAGCGCGTACGCAGCTCTGCCACCATATCGCGAGGGCTGGGTAAGGTGAATGCAGAAGAGGTATTCATGACAATCCGGTACACTGGACGAGTTAAACGTAATCTTATGTGATATTTGATCTGAGCATGTCTGAACGCGTAGATACAATCCAATTTTCCGGCTTGGCTGGTGTTATTGACTGTGCTGTGGACTGGCCGACAGGCGAGCCCAGGGGTTGGGCTCTGTTGCTGCATCCACACCCTTTGCATGGTGGGGCACGTAATAACAAAGTCGTGACAACCCTGTCACGTAGCGCCACCCAACACGGTTTGCTGGCAGTACGCCCCGATTTTCGCGGTGTCGGAAAGTCCGCCGGGCAGTTCGACAGCAGTCGTGGCGAAACCGCCGATATGCTGGCCTTGATAGAGCAATTCCCATCGCATTTTCCACAGTGGAGTTCCGGCCCATCTCTGTTGGCCGGTTTTTCATTTGGCACAGCGGTTGCAGCCCAAGTGTATGCCGGTCTGCAGGACGCCCAGGCACCATTGCCGCATGCTTTTATCTTGACGGGCACGGCGGTCAATCGCTTCCGGTTCCGCGATGTCAGCCCTCCTGCCGATACTTTGTTGGTGCACGGCGAAACCGACGACGTTGTTCCTTTGTCCGAGGGTATGGACTTTGCACGCGAGCATCAGTTGCCCATGGTCGTGTTGCCTGAGGCTGGTCACTTTTTTCATGGCAAGCTGATTCAGCTCCGTGAATTGATCAGCCGACATTTGGCTGGGCTTGGAACCTAAGTCGGATTTTGCTTTCAAATCGTTGCGTTTTCCTGCTCAGACTCAGGGGCTTGGCCCCTCACAGGCCTATATGGCTCTGCCATAATGGGCTCTTTCCGCCACTGTCAAAGCAATCGATTTTTTCCATGACTTCTATTCAAAAATTTGCATCTCCGGTCCTTTCCCGCTGTGTGGTGGCACTTGCCTTGGCACTGCCTATGGCAGTACAGGCACAGGCTCAAACTCCCACACCGACAGAATCGGCTCAAGTGCTTGGGGCGCCGACGCCTGCCTTGCCGGGTGATTTGTCCGTGGTACCCGCACCAGCCTTGACGGCGCGTGCCTGGTTGTCCATGGATGTCAATAGCGGCCAGATCATTGCCGCTGAAGGGCTGAATGAACAGGTGGAACCGGCTTCCCTGACTAAGCTGATGACCGCTTATCTGGTCTTTGATGCTTTGGAGTCCGGTCGCTTAAAGCTGGATCAGACTGTTGTGATTTCGGAGAAAGCCTGGCGTACCGAAGGCTCGCGCATGTTTGTAAAGGTCAATTCGCAAGTGTCGGTGAACGATCTGCTGCAAGGTGTGATCGTGCAATCGGGTAACGATGCCTCTGTGGCCTTGGCCGAAGCCGTTGCAGGTAGCGAAGAGGCCTTTGCTGCCCTGATGAACGAAGAGGCTGCCAAGTTGGGTTTGACTGCTACGCATTTCAAGAACTCTACCGGCTTGCCTGACCCTGATCATCTGACTTCGGTACGTGATCTGGGCATGTTGTCTGCTGCACTGGTTGCCCGTTTTCCCCAGTACCTGCACTACTACAGCCAAAAAGAGTACACCTATAACAATATCAAGCAGCCCAACCGTAACCGCCTGCTGTGGCTGGACAACACGGTTGATGGCCTGAAAACCGGCCATACCCAATCGGCGGGTTACTGCCTGGTGTCGACTGCCTTGCGCGACGGCCGCCGTGTGGTGTCAGTCGTTGTTGGTACGGCGAACGATGCCGCCCGTACAGAAAACAGCCTGAAGCTGTTGAACTGGAGCTTCCAGAACTTTGAAACGGTCAAGCTGTATGACACTAGCAATCCTGCCGTCACCGCTCGGGTGTGGGAAGGTGAGGTCGAGAACGTAGGCCTGGGTACCGCCCAGCCTTTGTGGTTGACAGTGCCCCGTGGAAAGTCGTCGGAAATCAAGCCTGTGGCTAACTATACCCAGCCTTTGCTGGCTCCGTTGAGCAAGGGTGACAAGGTCGGTACACTGACTTTGTCCTTGGATGGCAAGGTTCTGGCAGAGCAGCCTTTGCTGGTGCTGCAGGATGTGCCCGAGGCAGGCTTTTTCGGTCGTATGGCCGACAAAGTACGCTTGATGTTTGAGTAATCCCTTGGTGCGAGGCTGACCCCTATGATTGCAGGCATTGACCCTGACAGCATTGTTTATTTGAACGGCGATTTCGTGCGCTTGGGCGAAGCGAAGATCTCGGTACTGGATCGTGGCTTCATCTTTGGCGACGGCATTTATGATGTCGTACCTGCCTATCACGGAAAACCTTTCCGTATTGATGGGCACCTGGGGCGTTTGGAACGCAGCCTGGCCAAAGTGGGCATTCATAACCCTTTTACCCGCCGTGAGTGGGAAAAGCTGGTGATGGACATGCTGGCCCGTTCGGGTCGTGGGGCCGACTGCATGGTCTACATCCAGGTGACCCGTGGTGTTGCCAAGCGCGACCACGCCTTCCCCAGCAATGTGACGCCCAGTATCTTCATCATGGTCTCGCCGTTCAAGCGCGTGCAGCAAGAACGCGAGACGGGTTTGACGGCGGTGGCCATTGAAGATGAACGCTGGCTGCGTTGCGATATAAAATCCGTTTCCTTGCTGGGCAATGTACTGGCCAAGCAGCAAGCGGTCGAAGCCGGTGTGGATGAAGTCATTCAGTTCAGAGACGGTTTCCTGACCGAAGGGGCCTCCTGCAATATCTGGATTGTGCGCGACGGCACCTTGCTGGCACCCATGCGCAATAACTTGATCCTGGAAGGGGTGCGCTACAGTTTGATGGAAGAGCTGGCCGCTCAGGCGGGGATCGCCTTCCAGGCACGTCAGATCTCCCGAGAGGAGGTCGATACTGCCGATGAAATTTTGATGACGTCAGCCACCAAAGAGGTGCTGCCCATCGTTGTATTTAACGGTCAGCCCGTCGGTGACGGACGACCCGGCCCTGTCTTTGCCAAATTACGTGAAGGCTATGACAAGGCTATCAAGGCTGCGGAGCAAGCATGACAATTTCCCCTGAAGAATCGTTGATTGAATACCCCAGTGACTTTCCTATCAAAGTCATGGGTCAGAGCCATGAAACACTGCAAGACGAATTGCTGGCTATCGTTTTGGAACATGACCCAGACTTTGATGCCGCCACTATTGAAGTGCGGCCCAGTAAGGCGGGCAATTACACTGGACTGACTTTTACCGTGCGTGCCGTTTCGCGCGAGCAACTGGACAATCTGTATCGTGCCCTGCATGCGCATCATCTTGTGCGCGTGGTGATGTAAGCAGGAATCAGGCGTTCATGTCCGACTCAGTTCGTATCAAATGGTTTGAGCGGCCTAGCGCCTATGAACCTATCTGGCAGGCAATGCGCGACTTCACCGAGCAGCGCGGGCCAGAGACTCCGGATGAAATCTGGCTTGTTGAGCACACGCCTGTCTACACTCAGGGGCAGGCCGGCAAGCCGGAACATCTGCTTAACCCCGGCGGCATCCCCGTGGTGCAAACCGACCGGGGTGGGCAGATTACCTATCACGGCCCTGGTCAGTTAATGGTGTATTGCCTGTTTGATCTTCGCCGGGTAGGTCTGTACGTCAAAGAATATGTACGCCTGCTCGAAGAGGCCGTCATTGCCTGTCTGACGCATTTCGGTGTCAAGGGCGCTTGCTGCAAACCGGGGGCGCCGGGCGTCTACGTGCCGCAAGGGATGGCAAGCCAGGAGTTGGCCAAGATCTCCGCACTGGGTATCAAGATTCGCAATGGCCGCTCTTACCATGGCCTGGCCTTGAATATAGACATGGATCTAAGCCCGTTTAGCGGCATCAATCCCTGTGGCTATGAAGGGCTGCAAACAACGGATATGCACTCGCAAGGGATCGTGGTTCCCATGGACGAGGTTGCACAGTATTTGTACTCCTACTTGAGCCAGGCAATGGCCCAACGTAACCAAGTCGCTACAACCTGAACAAGCGTCAGCGCATCGTAGCGAAACAGTCCAATTGTTGTAATGAGAATTGTTTGCGATAATTCGGAACACGTTAACTGTTCTGTCGGGCCTGTATGCCGTCGTCCTCCAAATCTCGCAAGTCCTGGCTTGATCATTATCGCGGCCTGATGGGCAATTGGACCCGGCGTCAAACTAATCATCACGATGCAGAAGACGCCGTTCACGATGCCGTTCTAGGCCTGTTGGATCAGACCTGCACCCATATCCAGAACATTCCCTCTTATTTGTTTCAGGCGACTCGCAATCAGTTGTTCGATGAAAGTCGGCGGCGTGGGCGTTGGGCGCAGACACCCTTGGACCAGTTGGACGAGGCAGATACGCCTCTGTCCCCGGATGTGGCAGAGGCTTGTCAGTCTACTCAGTTGATGGACGAGCTGGAGGTGGTTCTGGTGCAGTTGCCACTGGTCTGTAGGCAAGTTTTTTTATGGAATAAAATCGAGGGCTATAGTCAGCGCGAGATTGCTGGGCGGTTGGGCTTGTCGCAGAGCATGGTGGAAAAGCATATGAAACGCGCTTTGACCCATCTGCAGACGCATTTGCACCTGTTCCAGCAAGACTGATCAGCCCTGGAGTTTTCACGTTTTGCCCACGCCTATTTATTCCCTATGACGACGAGCGCAGGTCCCTCTTTGCCTTCGACGGCCCGTGAACAAGCGGTTCATTGGTTCGCGCGTGTTCGTCTGGGGCCATTATCGATAGAGGATCAGGCGGAGCTGGATGCATGGCTGGCGGCTTCGCCGCAGCATCAAGCGCATTTTCAGGAGCTGCAAAAAGCCTGGAACAAGCTGGATGAGCTGCCGGTCGATCGCCTGCGTCGTTTGACTCAAGAGCCTGCTGCCCTGCGAAAAAAGCCTGTGCAGCGTTGGCGGCTGGCCTTTGCGGCGATGGTTTTGTGTGCCGTGGTAGGAGGGGTGTGGCTTTGGCCTGTAGGTCCAGAACAGTCCTGGGCGGTCAGCACTACTGTTGCCCAACGACAGGAGCTGCGTTTACCCGATGATAGTGTTCTGGCGGTTAACGCTCGTACAAAAATTAATGTGGCTTATACCTCCAGCGAGCGGCGGGTTTATCTGGAGTCAGGGGAAATTCTGGCGGATGTGCGTCCCGATGCAGATCGTCCCTTTATTGTGGAAACCGAGCAGGCAAAAGTGCAGGTGTTAGGCACCCGCTTCAATGTGCGTAAACAGTCTGATCAAGTAGAGGTAGCGGTTGACCGGGGGAGAGTCCGTTTGTCAGCGGGACCCTGGTGGAACTCCCGTTCCGAGCGCTTGGGCGCTGGTCAGGCCGCACGCGTTACGGCACGCCAAGGATTGGAGCCTGTGCGCGAAGCGGATGTAGCTGCCCTGACGGCTTGGCAAAGTGGTCGTCTGGAGTTCGACAATGAACCTTTGGCACAGGTGCTGGAGCAGTTGTCGGCATATCTGCATGAGCCCATACGCCTTGGTGATGCCCAACTTGGGCAACTGCGTATATCCGGCACCTTGACCATGAGCAAGCCACAAGAGGCCTTGCTGTTATTGGCGGATATTGCACCCGTCCAGATTCTGAATGTGGAATCCAAGGGCTGGGTCATCAACCGTCGGTAAATTCATTACGGAAAAATCCTTGTCCAGACGTCTTTAGACCAGGGAGGTGTGCTGGCGGCTGTAAACCGTTGGCGTGTCTTGGTTTATAGATTCCGCGCAGGCAGAACCTGCCGGTAGGGATGGATATCATCACCATGTCTGGTACTACATATAAGATCACTGTGCACAACCGTGCAGTCCGCCAATTGCCTCTTGGCCTTGGAGCCGTGTTATTGGGGCTGTGCCTGTCGGCCTTGGCCGCGCCCGGCTATGCACAATCCGGTGCGCCGCAGCAGACAATCAGCTTGACGGCCCAGCCCTTGTCGTCGGCCTTGCGTGATCTGGGGCGTCAGTTTTCGGTGCAAATTGTGTATTTGCCCGATACCGTGGCTGGCCGACAAAGTCCGGCCTTGTCAGGGCAATTCACCTTGGATCAGGCCTTGAGCCGCTTGCTGGCTGGTACAGGGATACAGGTGCGCCGATCGGGCAACAATATTTCGCTTAGTCCGGCAGACAAGGGTGATGCCGCACAGTTGGAGCCGGTACGGGTTCATGCCTCCCGCTATGATGTGACCAGTGAAGGCAGTGGCTCCTACGCCGCGGCCGGGGCGACGATTGGCAAATCTCCTTTATCTTTGCGCGAAATCCCCCAATCCGTCTCTGTCATGACACGCACGCAAATGGACGAACAGGGCTTTACGCGTGTGGCCGATGCGATCAACCATACGACCGGGATCAGCAGCAGCGGCTATCCCGATACAGAGAGCTTCAATAGCCGTGGTTTTGCGGCCAGCCTGCAATACGATGGGGTGCCGGCTCAAGGGGTGGGTGCACCTCATCTGGATCTGGCTGTGTACGATCGCATCGAGGTGCTGCGCGGTCCGGCCGGCTTGTTGTCTGGAACCGCGGAGCCGGGCGGGGTGGTGAATCTGGTGCGAAAACGGCCCACTCGCGAATTGCGTGTTGAGGGGCAGTTGTCCGCCGGGAGCTGGAACAACTATCGTGCAGAGGCTGATCTGAGCGGGCCGTTGAACAAGGATGGTACCCTGCGTGGACGTGTGGTGACAGCCTATCAGGATAAAGACCAGTACTACGATCAAGGCAGATCCAAACCGGCCACTTTTTACGGCGTGCTGGAGTACGACCTGACCCCCGCCACCACTTTG
Organism: Alcaligenes sp. SMD-FA; assembly: GCF_025960365.1. NCBI lineage: Bacteria > Pseudomonadati > Pseudomonadota > Betaproteobacteria > Burkholderiales > Alcaligenaceae > Alcaligenes > Alcaligenes sp. SMD-FA. The sequence continues at coordinate 263,847 of NZ_CP110108.1, forward strand.
GGTTTGACGGCTTTTTATAGCGAGCTGGATTTCCGTAATTTCAACGGCTTGGCGCAGTTTGGGGACGGCAGCTTGCCGGATCGCCGCAGCTTCCTGGGCCCTGCCCGCACGTCTAATCACGAGGTGTACGAGCTGGGGGCGGACTTGCAGCATCGTTTTGATAATGAGTGGGTGCTGAAAGCTAACTACACCCACAAGGAGAGTACGTATAAAGGCTTCAGCTCTTTTGCCTTGCAGCCCATTTCCCTGCAAACGGGCTTGGCCAATATGATGGCAGGCCGGATTCACAATGAATTTACTTGGGACCAGGGGGACGTCAGCGTTACGGGGCCATTTAACTTGTTTGGGCGGGGGCATTCCTTGACCCTTGGTTTCAATGCAGCGCGCAACAATACCAAGACCAGTTCCCGCTTTAGTCAATTCCCAGATTGGGATGTTCTGAATGACTTTGATTATGGCCCCCTGTTGGATCAGCCTATTTTGAATCAGAATCAGGAGATCGTGACCCAGTCCGGCATTTACGCTTCCACACGCTTGAAGCTGCATGACCGGGTAACTGCGGTGCTGGGTGGCCGCTGGAGCAACTACGAAAGCAAGAGTCGTTCAGTGCGGCCAGAGACCGGTCCCTGGGATGTGAGCGATGCCAAAGCCAGCGGGGAATTTACGCCATTTGCAGGCCTGATTCTGGATGTGAATGACACTATTTCGCTCTACAGCAGCTATGCCGAAAGTTTCGTGCCGCAGTCGCAGCAGGACTACACCGGCAAGACATTGGATCCGCGCAAAGGTTGGCAGATTGAAGCCGGTGCCAAAGGTGAGTTTCTGGACGGTCGCCTGAATGGTTCCGTGGCGATTTACCGCATGCGTGATACCAACCGGGCAGTAACGGATACGGATCATGTCGGTTGCGGTGGTAGTCCGACCGGGACGTGCTCTCGCGCGGCGGGTCTGGTGCAAAGCCAGGGCTGGGAGATGGAGCTGGTCGGTAATCTTGCTCCAGGCTGGGACTTGGGGGCGGGCTATACCTATACGGATGTGCGTTATCGCCGGGATACGGTACTGGAAAATGAAGGTCAGCGTTTCAATGCGAACCTTGTGCCCAAGCATTTGTTCCGTCTTTGGACGCACTACCGCTTTCAGCCTCAGGATTGGGGCGGCCGCTTGAATGGCTGGTCAGTGGGGGCGGGGGTACAAGCACAAAGCAATTTGTTTACCTCGGATGTATACCAGGGCGGTTATGCCACGGTATCCGCCAAAATTGGCTACAAGCCTAATGAGCGCTGGGAGGCATCCCTGGCCGTGAATAACTTGTTCGACCGACGTTACCTCTCCAGCGTGGGCTACAGCACGTTCCTGAATATTTATGGCGCACCGCGTAATGCGATGCTCAATCTTAAATATCGTTATTGATCAGGAAAGCGCGTCGCTTCAGCTTCCGCTCCATTGCGGCGCGCGTTTTTCGATAAAGGCGTCTATACCTTCGCAGGCATCGTTGCTCATCATATTGTCAGCCATGACCTGGCCGGCGTAGTCGTAGGCTTGTTCAATAGCCAGGCTGCGCTGGCGGTAGAACATGGCCTTGCCTGCACGGACGGCAACCGGACTCTTGGCCATGATGCTGTCGGCCAGTTTCTGTACGGTTTGATCCAGCTGGTCTTCGGCTACGGCGTAATTGATTAACCCCAACTCTTGAGCACGTTGGGCGCTGATGAATTCGCCGGTCATCAACATTTCCATAGCGGCTTTGGGCGGCACGCAGCGCGACAGGGCAACAGCGGGTGTAGAGCAGAACAGGCCAACATTAATGCCTGATACCGCAAAGCGGGTGGATTCGGTGGCCACAGCCATATCGCAGGTTGCAACCAGTTGACAGCCTGCAGCGGTGGCCAGTCCTTGCACACGGGCAATCACCGGCACGGGCAAGGCCAGCACACCTTGCATGACGCGGCTGCAGCGGCTGAACAGATCCCGGTAGTAATCGTGTTCGGGCTGGGAACGCATCTGCTTCAGATCGTGCCCGGCGCAAAAAGCCTTGCCTTCCGCCTGGATGATGACGCATTGCAAGCTGGGGTCCTGGGCCAGCTTGTCCAGAATGTGTTGTAAAGAGTCCAACACTTCTTCAGACAGCGCGTTGTACTTGGCGGGCCGGTTCAAGGTGATGCGGGCCAGTCCCTGGTGTTGTTCCAGCAGGACGGGATCGGCTAGGTACTCTTGTGACATGCAAGTCTCCGTACTTATAGTATGTGCAGGTTTTATTCTCGGGTGTTGCTGCATCGTTAAGGCGACCTCTATATTAGAGGGGTCTGGCACAAACTATCGCCCTTGTTCTAGGCGCTTGTAAAGCGAAGGGGCTACAATTGGCCACTGCGCCCATCGTTTAGTGATGCTGCTCGCATGCTGTTTTTCTATTTAGACGCTTATGACCACCCCTACAGATACGTCCGTCGATTCCAAACCTACTGTGCGCCCTCGCGTTGTCGAATACGACGCAACGCAAAAGCAGAAGGCCGAGGCCAAGACCTCGCGCATTCCCATTAAGGTTGTGCAAGCAGAGCGTTTGAAAAAACCTGATTGGATTCGGGTGAAGGCGGCTGCTCCAAACTCTCGTTTCTACGAGATCAAGGAAACACTGCGCGAGCACAAACTGTTTTCGGTGTGTGAAGAAGCGTCCTGTCCCAATATTGGGGAGTGCTTTGGCAAGGGCACGGCAACCTTCATGATCATGGGTGACAAGTGCACACGTCGTTGCCCATTTTGTGATGTGGGCCACGGCCGCCCCGATCCGCTGGACGAGAACGAGCCGGCCAACCTGGCCAAGGCCATTGGTGCCATGAAGTTGTCCTACGTGGTGATTACCTCCGTAGACCGTGACGATTTGCGTGATGGTGGTGCTGCCCACTTTGTAGAATGTATCCGTCAGGTGCGCGAGCATTCGCCCACGACCACCATTGAAGTGCTGGTACCGGACTTTCGCGCACGCCTGGACCGTGCTTTGGGCATCCTGAATGCTTGCCCGCCTGATGTAATGAACCACAATCTGGAAACGGTGCCTCGTTTGTACAAGCAGGCGCGTCCTGGTTCAGACTATCACCACTCCTTGAAACTGCTGCAAGAGTTCAAGAAGCTGCATCCAGACATTCCGACCAAATCCGGTTTGATGGTTGGCTTGGGTGAAACCAACGAAGAGATTCTGGAAGTGATGCGCGATATGCGTGCGCACGACATCGATATGCTGACCATTGGCCAGTATCTACAACCATCTGGCCACCACTTGCCCGTGATGCGTTACGTGACGCCTGATGAATTCTTGATGTTTGAACGCGAAGCCTATGCAATGGGCTTTACCCATGCTGCTGTGGGTGCCATGGTGCGTTCGTCCTATCACGCTGATCAGCAAGCGCACGCCGCAGGTGTGCAGCCCTAATTGATAGGGTGGGGTGTTATAAAGCGCTGCTTTTATTTGAAAAACCCGGTCGGTTGGCCGGGTTTTTTTTATGCCTGCTCTTATAAAGAGGCTGGGTGAGTCACGCCTTGTTCAGTTGAAGGCTATATCAACCAACCACGCTGGGCTATCTCGTCGCTGCGCGGCTATTTGATCCGGTGCTGTGTGGAGTGAGGTGAGTGGACGAGAAGTTCTTGTCCGTTGGACTATCTACTTATCCCTGCTTGCTGCGACGAGAGTATGTTGAATGATCGTAAAAATCAAAGGGCCGTAATCGACCCTTTGGAATTCTTCTTGAATAGGCGCTTGACCGTTTTCAGCGAGAAGCTGGAGGCTCCACTGCATCGCTCAGTGTCAGGGCACGGGTCGACAAACTCTCTATATAAGGCTCCAGCACTTCGTCGTAATCTTCGACGCCCAAATACCAGGCCGTCAGGCCTTTGCTGTCTTGTTTGAGATCAGTCCAGCAGAATAAAGAGCGGTCAAAAGAGTCCTTGATGGTCTCATTAACAAACTTGAACAGTTCATCTAGTAAGGGAAGGCTTGCCAGGGGAACGGCAAATGGTGTTTCCCCCTGGAATTGCCAGCTATATTGTTCGAGCAGTTCGTTCGACCAAAGAGCATGTTGTTCTGAAGAGCTTAATTCTGGATTAGCGGGGCTTAAAGGCATGGTTCGGGATCAGGTAAGGGGAACGGATGGTTAAGCGCCAGTGGCAAACCATTGAATGGGGGTGACCCCCTGCTCTTTGAGCCAGTCATTGGCTTGGTGGAAATGACCGCAGCCAATAAAAGGCACAGGGGGCCGGCGCGCAGCCAAGGGGGAAGGGTGATTGGCCTTCAAAATCAGATAGGGACGTTGAGAGTGCTGCTGAATCAAGGCCTCTTTGGCCTGAGCGTGCGCACCCCACAACATATAAACAATAGGGCGCGTAGTTTGCTGAGCCAGGTTCATCAGTAGGGAGTCTGTAATTTGCTCCCAACCTTTCTTGGCGTGAGAGGCAGGCAAACCATCTTCTACAGTGAGCGATGTATTCAATAGCAAGACACCTTGTCGGCCCCAGTTGCTCAGATCATGACTGCTAGGTGACACGGTGTCGGGATATTCCAGTTCCAGCTCTTTAAAGATATTGCGCAGACTGGGTGGGGCCGGGCAGGTGTCGGGCACAGAAAATGACAGGCCCTGTGCTTGATTGGGGCCGTGATAAGGATCCTGGCCCAGAATCACCACACTGACTTTTTGTAATGGCAGTAGCTCCAGTGCACGGAAAGGGGCGGCCGGGTAAATAGCGGCGCCATCCTGGCACTCTTTGTCCAGCCACCTGGCCAGAGCCGCCAATATGTCTTGCAGCTCCGGGCGATCCAATGTGGCTCGCCAGTCGCTGGGAAGGCGGGCAACTTGAGTGAGGATGTTCTCGGTCAGGAGATTGCCGGAGAGGATTTCCTCGCCAATCAGGCTGAGCTGTGCCGCAGGAGCTTGAGAAGATGATCGTGCCATAGTCTGCATACAGAGTGAGTTGTCCGCCTATTGTAATGGGGGAGAGGTGGCCTACCTATCTGCTTGGATGGGGTGTCTATATATAGAGGGAGGTTTGACGGCAAAAAGCAGGGTGCTTGGTATGCCTCTCTATATAGAGAGACGACCAGCTCTATATAGAGTGTTGCAGGCGTAGTTCTAGATTAGCGATCCAGGGTGATAGCCTTCTGTTCAGTCCCCCCCAAGATCGCAACTGCATGCTCATCTTGTCTGTCTATCTGTCTGTCTGCAAAAACACTCTGGGGCAGGAATTTAGTGTGAAACAAGAGAGACGATGCCGAGCTAGAGAGAAAAAGCCCAGAATCTACCTGTTCTGCGCTATGACTTCCTGGTGTTTCTCCTGCCAGTTCTGGTATCCGTCCAGATATACAGGAATGATAGGTGGTTTTGTATTATTTTGTTTCATTTTGGATTGTTTATATAAAACAATAACCTAAGTGGAAATTCGCTGTGAGTCATCTCTTTTGCATGAAATATTCAGGTTAAAAACTTGCCAAGCCGAAAATCATCGTGCTATAGTTCTTTTCTCGCTGCAGCACACACAGGGTTTTCCCGGAAGCGCCGCAGAGAGCAGTTAGACAAGTTTCACCGCCTTGGCCAAGAGGCCCGCCCCGAAGCTTGAATGACTGGTCAGGTAACTGACACGGTGTAAAACCCGGAGCTTGACAAATCAGAAAATTCTGTGTTAAAGTTCTAGGTTCTGCTCCAGAGAACGCAACGTTAAGTTTTTAGCTGTTTTGAAAGTTGAAACGGTTTTGAAAATTTACCCTTGTTTGTGAAGTTGAATGGTTGGCCTTATGGCTGATTGTTCACCAGGTAGGACGGAACGAAAGTTCTGGTTTAAGCGGGACGAGTTAGACAGTTTAAAACTTTCTAGCTTCTTCAAAAAAACGCTTGACACACCGCCTGATCTGCTTCATAATCTCATTTCTCTGCTGCTAACACAGCAAGGCACGAAGCGCTAAACGCGACGAGCCAGCCGGGTTAGTCAGTAGAACGACAGGCAACTGTCACTGCTCTTTAACAATTAACAGCCGATAAGTGTGGGCGCTTGGAATGAGCGAGTCGAACCCTTCGGGGATCGCCACAAGTTTGTATCAAGTGCTCACAAACGAAAGATGAAGAATTACCTTGTGTAACTCTGAATTTTTCTTTGAGACACAATCGGTCTCGTCGCAAGACGGGACAACCACAGAGATTAAACTGAAGAGTTTGATCCTGGCTCAGATTGAACGCTAGCGGGATGCTTTACACATGCAAGTCGAACGGCAGCACGAGAGAGCTTGCTCTCTTGGTGGCGAGTGGCGGACGGGTGAGTAATATATCGGAACGTGCCCAGTAGCGGGGGATAACTACTCGAAAGAGTGGCTAATACCGCATACGCCCTACGGGGGAAAGGGGGGGATTCTTCGGAACCTCTCACTATTGGAGCGGCCGATATCGGATTAGCTAGTTGGTGGGGTAAAGGCTCACCAAGGCAACGATCCGTAGCTGGTTTGAGAGGACGACCAGCCACACTGGGACTGAGACACGGCCCAGACTCCTACGGGAGGCAGCAGTGGGGAATTTTGGACAATGGGGGAAACCCTGATCCAGCCATCCCGCGTGTATGATGAAGGCCTTCGGGTTGTAAAGTACTTTTGGCAGAGAAGAAAAGGTATCTCCTAATACGAGATACTGCTGACGGTATCTGCAGAATAAGCACCGGCTAACTACGTGCCAGCAGCCGCGGTAATACGTAGGGTGCAAGCGTTAATCGGAATTACTGGGCGTAAAGCGTGTGTAGGCGGTTCGGAAAGAAAGATGTGAAATCCCAGGGCTCAACCTTGGAACTGCATTTTTAACTGCCGAGCTAGAGTATGTCAGAGGGGGGTAGAATTCCACGTGTAGCAGTGAAATGCGTAGATATGTGGAGGAATACCGATGGCGAAGGCAGCCCCCTGGGATAATACTGACGCTCAGACACGAAAGCGTGGGGAGCAAACAGGATTAGATACCCTGGTAGTCCACGCCCTAAACGATGTCAACTAGCTGTTGGGGCCGTTAGGCCTTAGTAGCGCAGCTAACGCGTGAAGTTGACCGCCTGGGGAGTACGGTCGCAAGATTAAAACTCAAAGGAATTGACGGGGACCCGCACAAGCGGTGGATGATGTGGATTAATTCGATGCAACGCGAAAAACCTTACCTACCCTTGACATGTCTGGAATGCCGAAGAGATTTGGCAGTGCTCGCAAGAGAACCGGAACACAGGTGCTGCATGGCTGTCGTCAGCTCGTGTCGTGAGATGTTGGGTTAAGTCCCGCAACGAGCGCAACCCTTGTCATTAGTTGCTACGCAAGAGCACTCTAATGAGACTGCCGGTGACAAACCGGAGGAAGGTGGGGATGACGTCAAGTCCTCATGGCCCTTATGGGTAGGGCTTCACACGTCATACAATGGTCGGGACAGAGGGTCGCCAACCCGCGAGGGGGAGCCAATCTCAGAAACCCGATCGTAGTCCGGATCGCAGTCTGCAACTCGACTGCGTGAAGTCGGAATCGCTAGTAATCGCGGATCAGAATGTCGCGGTGAATACGTTCCCGGGTCTTGTACACACCGCCCGTCACACCATGGGAGTGGGTTTCACCAGAAGTAGGTAGCCTAACCGTAAGGAGGGCGCTTACCACGGTGGGATTCATGACTGGGGTGAAGTCGTAACAAGGTAGCCGTATCGGAAGGTGCGGCTGGATCACCTCCTTTTAGAGCGAATGGCTCGCAAAGCGAAAGCGTCCACACTTATTGGCTGTTAGTTAATGTCATGACCATTGAAGGTATCGCCCACTGGTGATAGATGGGTCAGTAGCTCAGTCGGTTAGAGCACCGTCTTGATAAGGCGGGGGTCGTTGGTTCGATTCCAACTTGACCCACCAACGATTACCTCGGGGGATTAGCTCAGCTGGGAGAGCACCTGCTTTGCAAGCAGGGGGTCGTCGGTTCGATCCCGTCATCCTCCACCACCGCTTTTGTGGTTGGTAGATACAGCAAGGTTCATGACAGAGTATAGGGCACAGGTCAACAACGGTTGGCCTGGCGTTAGATTCAACGAAGAGTGTTCTTTTACAAGAATACTGCTCGTTGGGTTATACAACCCACGAATTGCTCTTTAACAATTAGGAAGAAGCACAACGAAGGTGTGTTGTCTAATAAACGCAAAGCGATTAGTCGCCTTGTGATGACAATACACGGGTTGTGATTGCAACAGAACAAATTATGTTCAACGAAAGTTCTCAAAAATATAGACGTTGTTCAGTCCTCGGATTGAATAACAGCTAAGGATTGATGAACGGCAACAACGTATACTCATATTCCTATAACAGCACCAAGCGTTATAGGATCAAGCGAATAAGTGCATATGATGGATGCCTTGGCGATCACAGGCGATGAAGGACGCGGTAGCCTGCGAAAAGCTACGGGGAGCTGGCAAACAAGCTTTGATCCGTAGATGTCCGAATGGGGAAACCCACCGTAGTAATACGGTATCCCATGCTGAATACATAGGCATGTGGAGGCGAACCGAGTGAACTGAACCATCTCAGTAACTCGAGGAAAAGAAATCAACCGAGATTCCGGAAGTAGTGGCGAGCGAAACCGGACCAGCCTGGATGTTTTAGCGTAGTGAATAGTCGAATGGAATGGAAAGTCCAGCCGTAGCAGGTGATAGCCCTGTAGGCGAAATTCAGTACGTGGAACTAAGCATCGAACAAGTAGGGCGGGACACGTGAAATCCTGTCTGAATATGGGGGGACCATCCTCCAAGGCTAAATACTCGTGATCGACCGATAGTGAACCAGTACCGTGAGGGAAAGGCGAAAAGAACCCCGGAAGGGGAGTGAAATAGATCCTGAAATCGTATGCATACAAACAGTAGGAGCACCTTCGTGGTGTGACTGCGTACCTTTTGTATAATGGGTCAGCGACTTACATTCAGTGGCAAGCTTAACCGAATAGGGGAGGCGTAGCGAAAGCGAGTCCGAATAGGGCGATTCAGTCGCTGGGTGTAGACCCGAAACCAGGCGATCTATCCATGGCCAGGTTGAAGGCACGGTAACACGTGCTGGAGGACCGAACCCACTAATGTTGAAAAATTAGGGGATGAGCTGTGGATCGGAGTGAAAGGCTAAACAAGCCTGGAGATAGCTGGTTCTCTCCGAAAACTATTTAGGTAGTGCCTCGTATATTACTGCCGGGGGTAGAGCACTGTTATGGCTAGGGGGTCACAGCGACTTACCAAACCATGGCAAACTCCGAATACCGGCAAGTACAGTACGGGAGACAGAGCACCGGGTGCTAACGTCCGGACTCAAGAGGGAAACAACCCAGACCGCCAGCTAAGGTCCCTAACTATGGCTAAGTGGGAAACGAAGTGGGAAGGCATAGACAGTCAGGAGGTTGGCTTAGAAGCAGCCATCCTTTAAAGAAAGCGTAATAGCTCACTGATCGAGTCGTCCTGCGCGGAAGATGTAACGGGGCTAAGCCATAGACCGAAGCTGCGGATGTGTACTTTTAGTACACATGGTAGGAGAGCGTTCCGTAAGCCTGTGAAGGTGTTCCGTGAGGAATGCTGGAGGTATCGGAAGTGAGAATGCTGACATGAGTAGCGATAAAGGGGGTGAAAAGCCCCCTCGCCGTAAGTCCAAGGTTTCCTGCGCAACGTTCATCGGCGCAGGGTGAGTCGGCCCCTAAGGCGAGGCAGAGATGCGTAGCTGATGGGAAGCGGGTTAATATTCCCGCACCGTCGTAGAGTGCGATGGGGGGACGGATTGCAGAATGTTATCGGGGTGTTGGATGTCCCCGTTGGCGCATCATAGAAGGCACTTAGGCAAATCCGGGTGCGTAATTCAAGGGTGTGACTGAATAGAGCTTCGGCTCTAAACTAACTGGAAGCAGTTCCAAGAAAAGCCTCTAAGCTTCAGCTCTACGAGACCGTACCGCAAACCGACACAGGTGGACGGGATGAATATTCCAAGGCGCTTGAGAGAACTCAGGAGAAGGAACTCGGCAAATTAATACCGTAACTTCGGGAGAAGGTATGCCTCATTAGTGTGATGTGCCTGCGCACAAAGCATGAAGAGGCCGCAGTGAATCGGTGGCTGCGACTGTTTACTAAAAACACAGCACTCTGCAAACACGAAAGTGGACGTATAGGGTGTGACGCCTGCCCGGTGCCGGAAGGTTAAGTGATGGGGTGCAAGCTCTTGATCGAAGCCCCGGTAAACGGCGGCCGTAACTATAACGGTCCTAAGGTAGCGAAATTCCTTGTCGGGTAAGTTCCGACCTGCACGAATGGCGTAACGATGGCCACACTGTCTCCTCCTGAGACTCAGCGAAGTTGACATGGTTGTGATGATGCAATCTCCCCGCGGCTAGACGGAAAGACCCCATGAACCTTTACTGTAGCTTTGCATTGGATTGTGAACCGGCCTGTGTAGGATAGGTGGGAGACGTTGAAGCGTGGTCGCCAGATCGCGTGGAGTCATCCTTGAAATACCACCCTGGTCTGTTTGCGGTTCTAACCTAGGTCCCTTATCGGGATCGGGGACCGTGCATGGTGGGCAGTTTGACTGGGGCGGTCTCCTCCTAAAGTGTAACGGAGGAGTTCGAAGGTACGCTAGAGACGGTCGGAAATCGTCTTGATAGTGCAATGGCATAAGCGTGCTTGACTGTGAGACTGACAAGTCGAACAGGTACGAAAGTAGGACATAGTGATCCGGTGGTTCTGTATGGAAGGGCCATCGCTCAACGGATAAAAGGTACTCTGGGGATAACAGGCTGATACCGCCCAAGAGTTCATATCGACGGCGGTGTTTGGCACCTCGATGTCGGCTCATCTCATCCTGGGGCTGTAGCCGGTCCCAAGGGTATGGCTGTTCGCCATTTAAAGAGGTACGTGAGCTGGGTTTAAAACGTCGTGAGACAGTTTGGTCCCTATCTGCCGTGGGCGTTGGATATTTGACGGAGCCTGCTCCTAGTACGAGAGGACCGGAGTGGACGTACCACTGGTGTATCGGTTGTCATGCCAATGGCATTGCCGAGTAGCTACGTACGGAAGAGATAACCGCTGAAGGCATCTAAGCGGGAAACTCGTCTGAAGATTAGATATCCCGGAGGCTTGACCTCCCTGTAGGGTCGTCCGAGACCAGGACGTTGATAGGCTGGGTGTGGAAGTGCAGTAATGCATGTAGCTAACCAGTACTAATTGCCCGTGTGGCTTGATCCTATAACCCTTGAGGTTGTAGTGAGTTAAGTTGTTGACCACAGAACGTAATATTGAAGTGCAGCGCAACCCGCGCTCGACACCTTCGTAACCGCTGCTAGCTGATCCGTACTGATCGCTAGCAGTGTGCTTCTTCCAATTGGCTGGGACGTCCCTGTAAAGACGGCCTGGCAACCAGTTACGCTTGACGACCATAGCAAGGTGGTCCCACACCTTCCCATCCCGAACAGGATTGTGAAACGCCTTTGCGCCGATGATAGTGGACGGACGTCTGTGAAAGTAGGTCATCGTCAAGCTCTTATTGCTCAAAACCCCCGCAAGTATCCCTTGCGGGGGTTTTGTTTTTTATGCGCGCCACACGTACACACGGCTGCCCAGCTGTGTTCTGGTGGCATAAGGACCGGATCCCTGCGATCATCTCGTTCGGACGTCCCTTCCTTCCTCCTGGCCCGTTCTGGGCACCTTGTCTGCCTTGTTCTGTACGGCTTACTCGTGTCTGCTTCGGCTTCTGCTTCCCTCGGGTAACTCCCCCGCGTAGCATCCGGTGCTGCTAATACAGGTCGGAGCCTTCAGCCTCACCTTCCTTCCTTCCTTCCTTCCTTCCTTCCTTCCTTCCTTCCTTCTTCTGTACGGCTGTTGTCCGCCCCTTCTTCTCGGCTTGCCTCGGGTAGTTACGTGGATTGGCATCTGGTGAGCCAAGAGAGCCTTTGGTTTGATCGAGCTGATGGCCTATCGGCTGGGGGGACGCTGGATCTTCCCCATTCTTCTTCTACAACACCTCTCCATCCCACCCGTAAAAACTCATTCCGGGCGCTTCTTAACCTACCTTCCTTCCTCTGTTCGCTTACCCGTTGTCGCTTCTATCGTCATGGTGCTTGCCTAACTCTGGCTGCGTGGGGTGTTTGTTGTTGATAGCTCTGCACACCTGCATCGCCATCAGCCCGTTTTGATTACCGATTCCCCTTCCTCATGTTCGGCTGTTACCCGCCGTCGCTTCCATCGTCATGGTGCTTGCCTGACTCTGGCTGCGTGGAGCGTTTGTTGTTGATAGCTTGGCACACCTGCATCATCATCAGCCCGTTTCGGTTACCGATCCTCCTCTGGTCTCGGAGCTGTCAGGCCTGTTAGGTGGATTGCGTTTATTCAGCATTTAAGAAGATGTGGGTAACGCGCTTGTTTCAATCAACTCTGCCATCTCATATTCCTTACCTCTAACATGGTCAAATTTGACCGCTTCTTGCTTGGATCTGTTCTTAAGTCATGTTGAACTAACCGTTCTGACAGCCTTTTACTTTCTCCTGAATGCCTCGATTTATCCGTTTGACGTGTATCAATCAGGCGCCGAGCGAATCTGAACAAGAAGGAAAGGAGTGTGTCAGTCTAGCGATGGTTCTATTGGTCTATGGAAAAGATATGGCGGCTCAAGACACAGCTTCACCGGCAAGCAATGAAGATTTATCAGACACCAAGCTAGCGCAGGGGGAAGGGCCTGGCCGTTGGAAACGCATACAGGCTCAATTGGCTCATCTGCCCATATTCAAGGAGTTGCCCCCAGAGCAGTTGGAGCCTATCGCTAAAGGCACTCAGGAAGTACACGCTTTGCGTGGAACGACTTTATTTCACAGCGGCGACCCTTGTTTGGGCTTTCATATGCTGGTCTATGGTCGGGTGAAACTAGTGTTTGTCTCGTCCACGGGGGCCGAGCGTGTTGTACGTTTGGTAGGCCCAGGTGAGGGATTTGGAGAGGCGTTGATGTTCATGGGGCGCAATTACATTGTGACGGCCCAGACATTGGTGGATTCTCTGTTATTGCATATCAACCGCGACACTCTGATGGAGCAGTTGGGCAAAGGCAGTGACGTTGCTCGTCTGATGCTGGCTGGCTTAAGTGAGCGACTTTACCGTTTGATGGGAGAGCTGGAGGCTTATACCTTGCAAAATGGTGTGCAGCGTTTAGTCAGTTATCTTTTGCAAGAGTGGCCGGGCGAAGAAGGCGTGCCTTTCAAGATAGAGGTAGGCAAGTCTGTGATTGCTTCCCGCCTGAATCTAACCCCGGAGCATTTGTCACGTACTTTGCGTGATTTGATGGACCGGGATCTGATTCGGGTTCAGCGGCGTAATTTTACGATTCTGGACAGTGCGGCTTTGCGGCAATATGGTGCTCTGCCTGATATGCGCGGATAGCATGTAGGCTATTGCGGTAGCGCTGCCAGGCTGTCCAGAGATTCCACGACAAGATCGCAAAGGACAGTAGCAAGGCAGGTGCGGCTATCCACGTGAAAGATTCGATACCCAAGCTTGCACCGGTCCAAAGCGCCAGGCTTAGGCTATGCAAAGCCCAGTGAGCTCGGGCGGTGGATGCGGGGATGTAGTTGGCAGTCTTGGGGATGAAGCGCAAGAGGACGCGTGTGTGCTCGGTATTCTCGGTGTCCAAGCTGACATGCTTTTGTGCCTCGCGCCAAAGCAGAAAGGGCACGATGGTATAGAGCATTCCACATACTACGGAACCTAAGGCTCCCATAATAAGCAACACTCCTATCGCCAGTTCTGTGTTGGAAGCGGCGGGGTTGTGAGTCCAGAAGTTCAGAAGTACAGCAATCAACAGGCTGCTTAAGGAGCTATACCAGAACAAGGTGCTGGCTCCTGCTGTTGGACGCTTGCGTTGCCAGAGCCGCGCCCAAGTGATCACTGCCCATAAACCGTAGCTTAGGAAGATCAGGTAGGTGACCAGATCACGCACAGGAAGCCAGGAGCCAGGCAAAGAGGCCAAGGCCCACTGCGCGATCAGCAACGCGCTGACAACCCAAGGTAGCCAACGCACCAAGGGGGCAGGGTAAAGCTCGGTGATTTGAAAAATGGGCAGCAACTGGAATGACATGGCAAGCAGTAGTAAGCCTGCCCAGGCGGCCAGACCCATCATCATGTGCAGGTTCAGTAGATTGGCGACGGCTTGTTCGCTTGCCAGCGCAACCAGCATGGCCAGTCCGGTCAAGACAGTCAGCAACAGCCCCAGCAACGCCAGTCGGATAGGGGCGACGATCTCTTTGGCTCCGCGAAAGACGTCGCGCCGAGAGTGCCACAAGGCCAGCATGACCGTCAGCAGATAGCCTCCCAGAGCAAGAGCCAGGCAAATGCCCGCCAGCGTGTATGTCCAGCTTTGCCAGCTAAGGAAGCCCGTCATCAGGAGCAGTGTGCCGACGCTGAGCAAGCTCCAGAAAACCAGAGCCCGACCGCTTGATACCTGAATACGCACATTACAGGCCACCGCCAAAATATGCGTCAAAGAGGCAAACATGGCGCTGCCCACGATCCCCAAGGTCCAGGCGTGGGTCAAGGCTAAGGTAGCCGGGTGCCAGCGGGAGTTGAACAATTCCGGTCCGCTATAGAGCGCCAGCAAGGCAGCCAGCAGTCCAAAAAAAGGGACGTTCGCAAACAGGGGCAAGGTCAGGGACAAAGAGGGCGATTGATCCAGCGATAAAGCGCGTTGCATAGATTTAGTTCCTGCGGATGATGAGCCGAAAGCCGTTTTCTTGGTGTGTGCCTTGATACTTGAAGCCACTGCGCCGCAGAATTTCATATAAAGGGAAGGGCTCTCTATCCAGCCACATGAGCAAAGCCTGGGTGGGGGCCAGTTCGGCCAGGGCTTCCAGGCAATGCTCCATGGGCTCGGGTGCGGGCAGGCCGCGAGTATCCAGTGTGATCTCAGTCTGTGTCATCAAAACTCCAGCACGAAAGGCTTGAAAAGCATTGTGGACTATTCTGACCGCCGATGGCGCAGGCAAAGTGGGACTTGTTTGCCGAGGGTCAGGAGGTGGGAAGAATTTGATATGCGTTAAGGCCCCTTCATTTCAGAGCAGGCATAGTGGTGGTCTTGTCGAGCCAGGATTCGCCCTGGCCAGATTGCTGATCGGGGAATGTCATGAATACTGCGTCCACGGCTTTAGCCGCGTCCGATAACCCGCAGATGGAATTGGTTTGTCCTGCAGGCAGCCTGCCTGCCTTGAAAGCGGCGATTGATAACGGCGCCGATAGTGTTTACTTGGGGTTTCGGGATGCCACCAATGCCCGGAACTTCGCCGGGCTTAATTTTGATGCGCAGGCGATTGCACAAGGGATCGATTACGCACATCAGCGCGGCCGCAAGGTTTTGCTGGCTCTTAATACCTATCCGCAACCCAATGCCTGGCAGCAGTGGCGCGACGCGGTGGACCGGGCTGCCCAGGCTCAGGTCGATGCAGTCATCATGGCAGACCCTGGTTTGATGGCGTATGCCAGCCAGACACATCCTAATTTGCGCTTGCACTTGTCGGTGCAAGGCTCAGCCACCAACCCGGAAGCCATCAAGTATTACCACCAGAACTTTGGTATTCAGCGTGTGGTCTTGCCGCGTGTCTTGTCCATGGCCCAAGTGGAACAGGTCTGTGAGCAGGTCCCTGTTCAGGTTGAAGTTTTTGGTTTTGGCAGCTTGTGCGTGATGGTGGAGGGCCGTTGTGCCTTGTCCTCCTATGCCACCGGTGAATCGCCCAATACGCATGGAGTCTGTTCTCCTGCCGGGCATGTGCGTTGGGAACAAACTGATCAGGGCCTGGAATCACGTTTGAATGGTGTGTTGATCGACCGGTATCAGGATGGCGAGAACGCGGCTTACCCTACTTTATGCAAAGGGCGCTTTGATGTGGCGGGCGAAAACTATTACGCCCTGGAAGAGCCCACCAGTCTGAATACCTTGTCCTTGTTGCCACAGTTGCTGGCGGCGGGTGTTAGCGCAATCAAGATTGAAGGCCGACAGCGCAGCCCGGCTTATGTGGCTCAAGTTACCCAGGTTTGGCGTCAAGCCATTGACTCGGCCAAATCCACGCCAGCCCGTTATTCCGTTCATCCAGCCTGGATGGGGGCTTTGAACAAATTGGCCGAAGGGCAGCAACATACGCTGGGTGCCTATTCTCGGCCCTGGAAGTAGAGCATGGGAGGCTCAAACATGAAATTATCTTTAGGCCCCTTGCAGTACTACTGGTCCCGTGTTGCCACCATGCAGTTTTATGAGTCGGCCTGCGATTGGCCAGTAGAGGTGGTGTATCTGGGCGAAACCGTATGTTCACGCCGTCACGAGCTACGACTGGATGATTGGCTGGATATTGCCCAGATGCTGGCCCAGGCCGGCAAAGTGCCGGTTCTGTCCAGCCAGGTTCTGCTGGAGTCCGGGCGGGACGTGAATACGCTACGCAAGGTCACCGAGCAGGCCGATTATCTGGTCGAAGCCAATGATATGGGGGCAGTACGTTTGATGCAGGGCCGGGACTTTGTCGCCGGCCCTTTTTTGAATGTTTATAACGGGCCGGTGCTGGATTTGATTGCCTCTCAAGGCGCTGTGCGCTGGGTGATGCCCTTGGAAATGGGGCGTGCGGGATTGGCACAACTGCAGCAAGACAGGCCTGCTGGTTTGGAAACCGAAGTCTTCGCCTTCGGGCGTTTACCTCTGGCTTTTTCGGCTCGTTGCTTTGCCGCACGTAACCGCAACTTGCCTAAGGATAATTGTCAGTACGTGTGCATGGACTATCCCGATGGCCTGTTGCTGGAAACCCGTGAAGGGCAGGGGTTTTTGACGATCAACGGTATTCAGACTCAATCTGCCTGGGTGTACACCTTGCTGGAGCAGATACAGGATTTGCGCGACTTGGGTGTGGACATGCTGCGCTTGAGCCCGCAGTCTCAACATATGGATGCGGTGGTGCATTTGTTTAAGGATGTCGTGCAAGGACGTATCCAAGCGGCGGATGCCCACGAGGACATGCTGCCTTTACTGCCCGCTAAAGCCTGCAACGGTTTCTGGCATGGTCGTCCCGGTCTTGAATGGGTGGCGCCGGTGTCCGAGCGTTTTTAAGGGAAGGATGCAAGAGTGAATGAAATGACGACTCCTCGTTTGCCCGCTGTGGTGGCTGGTGTTTTAAGCCGCTTGCCCCCTTGGCCCGGCTCCCGCTTGTTTTGTACGGGTTTGAACGTGCTGATGCGTCCGCACTTGCCTGCTGATATTGCGGAGCGACTGGAAGGCCGGGCTTTACGCATACAAGTGGCGGATGCTGGTTTGGCGTTTGACTACACCTGGCGTCAGGGCGCTTTTTACCCTTTGTCTGCGTGCGCGCAGAGTCCGGACCTGATTCTGAAAGCAGATCTTTGGGCGTTTTATCAGCTTTTACAGCGGCAGGAAGATCCGGATACCTTGTTCTTCAATCGACGTTTATCGATTGAAGGTGATACGGAGCTGGGCCTGATGGTGAAAAACACCCTGGACGCCTTGGACCCCGACATTCTGCATCCGCGTGCGGTGATTAAGCAGGGGAAAGCGGCTTTACAGGATGTGCTGCGCCGCCCGATTCGTACGCCTGCCTCTTCATAACTCTCTCTTAAGAGCGCCGCACTTCAAAATGCGGAAACAGCTTCTGCAGGTTTTGCAAGACCTCTGTTCCTGGGTAGGCCTGCGAGGCCTGCCCAGTTTCATTCAGGAAATCATCATTACAGCCTTGCTTGCGGAAAATCTGTACGGCATAGCGCTGTACGCCCAAATCATGCAAGTGTTGCCCCAAAGCCAGTACCGATACTGGACTATGCAGCTGGGGGTGAATGGTGCTGCGGCATTCAAACAGGACATCCTCGTTTAGCAGCAACTGCAAGCTGCGTAGCGGCGCCGCCGCACTATTACTGCGTTGCGTGATGGCGTCGTAGTGTTGAAACTCGGCTTTGATATCCAGACCTATCCAGTCTACCCACGGCAGGACTTCCAGCAACCTGGCTGGATGTGTGCCTGCTGTGTGTAAACCGATTTTGAAACCTAGTCTACGCACTGCGCGTATGGCGGAACCCAGGGCTGGGTCCAGTGTGGGTTCGCCACCGCTAAAGACCACAGCATCCAGCAGGCCGACGCGACGATTCAGAAAATCCAGCAAGGCGTTCCAATCAATAGCACTGTTTGGCCTGCGGTCTTGCAGGTGAGGGTTATGGCAGTAGCCACAGCGCCAGGGACAGCCTTGCACAAAGATGACAGCGGCTAACTGGCCGGGGTAATCCGTAGCCGAGAAAGGGGTACAGCCGCCCACTTTCAATGCCTCTTTGCGAGCAGGTTTGGCCGGGTAAAGATGGCGCGTGGCGTAAGTCATGTCACTTAACCAGATTTCTACAGATTGGGGCCAGTGCTGCTTACAGAGGCGCTGGCTTCGGTGAAGTAGCGGCGCTCATGAAATTCGCCTTGCTTGCCAATATTGAAGGATGACATGGGGCGGTGATAGCCCATGACGCGAGTCCAGATTTCGCAGGGCTGGCGTTCGCAATCTTCAAGAGTGATGGTGTCGGTGTTCATGAGTAACTCCCTGGATAAAAAGGGCCGTCACGCTAAGCGGATGTGACTAGCCGAGGTGTGTGCCAAGAGGCGGGTTGTGTAGATACATGCTGAGGAAAGTGAAGAATTTGGCTTTCGCTGAGCTAAGAGGGTTGGGTTTAGCTGGTCTTGGCAAAAAGGATCTGTTCGAAGAGATCGGATTTAATGGATTCGGTGTCGGTGTCGGTGTCGGTGTCGGTGTCGGTGTCGGTGTCGGTGTCGGTGTCGGTGTCGGTGTCGGTGTCGGTGTCGGTGTTGCTGCCTGCGACCGCATTGAGGTTTCCGCGCCCGCGTCGTTTTGAGCGTCAGTTTCGACCCTGGCCTGAGCTATCTTGTTAGCCAGCAATTCGCTGTCGCAATGCGGGCAAAACTCATGTTTTCCAGACAGATAGCCATGTTTAGGGCAGATGGAAAAAGTAGGTGTGACGGTGATGTAGGGTAAGGAAAAGCGGTTCAAGGCTCGTTGCACCAGATTACGGCAGGCATCGGTGCTGGACAGGGCCTCGGTCATGTACAGGTGCAGCACGGTGCCGCCGGTGTATTTGCCTTGCAACTCGTCTTGTCGTTCCAATGCCTCGAAGGGGTCTTCGGTAAAGCCTACCGGCAACTGTGAGGAGTTGGTGTAGTAGGGCATGTGCTCGGTGCCTGCTTGCAGAATGTCGGGCCAGCGGGCGCGGTCCTCTTTGGCAAAGCGGTAGGTGGTGCCCTCGGCAGGGGTGGCTTCCAGGTTGTACAGGTGGCCGGTACTTTCCTGAAATTCCACCATGCGCGCCCGAATGTGATCCAGCAAACGCAGGGCAAAGCGGTGTCCCCACGGCGTGCAAAGATTCTGCTTGTCCTGGGTAAAGTTGCGGATCATCTCGTTAATGCCGTTCACTCCCAGTGTGGAGAAGTGATTACGCAAGGTGCCCAGATAGCGGCGTGTGTAGGGAAACAGCCCTTGGTCCATATGCTGCTGAATCACGGTACGCTTGATTTCCAGGCTGTCGCGGCCCATTTCCAGCAGTTCATCCAAGCGGGCAAACAGGCCTGCTTCATCACCTGGATACTGATACCCCAGGCGGGCGCAGTTCAGGGTGACCACTCCCAGGGAGCCGGTCTGCTCGGCAGAGCCAAACAAACCATTGCCGCGTTTGAGTAGTTCACGCAGATCCAGTTGCAGGCGGCAGCACATGGAGCGGATCATATTGGGTTCCAGTTCAGAGTTAATGAAGTTCTGGAAGTAGGGCAGGCCATATTTGGCCGTCATGGCAAACAGGCGCTCGGCATTGGGGCTGTGCCAGTCAAAATCCCGGGTGATGTTGTAGGTGGGGATCGGGAAGGTGAAGGCACGGCCACGGGCATCGCCCTCGCTCATGACTTCGATATAGGCCTGGTTGATCATGTCCATTTCGGCTTGCAGATCCCCGTAGCAAAACGGCATTTCTACGCCACCGATTTGCGGCACTTGCTCGCGCAGGTCGTCCGGACATACCCAGTCAAAGGTCAGATTGGTAAAGGGCGTCTGCGTACCCCAGCGTGAGGGTACGTTCAGGTTGTAGATCAGCTCCTGCATGCATTGGCGCACCTGCTTGTAGTTCAGGTCGTCCTTGCGGATGAAGGGTGCCATATAGGTATCAAAGGAGCTGAAAGCCTGGGCGCCAGCCCATTCGTTTTGCAGGGTGCCCAGAAAATTGACGACCTGGCCAACTGCACTGCTTAGATGCTGCGGTGGGCCGGATTCGATTTTTCCGGGTACGCCATTGAGCCCTTCATTCAGGAAAGTGCGCAAGGACCAGCCGGCGCAGTAGCCCGAGAGCATGTCCAGATCGTGGATATGCAGGTCGGCCTGACGGTGTGCCTGGCCGATGGCTTCGGGGTACACATGGCTGAGCCAGTAGTTGGCAATCATCTTGCCCGAGCTGTTCAGAATCAGTCCGCCCAGCGAGTAACCCTGGTTGGCATTGGCCTGGACGCGCCAGTCCTGGCGGTCCAGATATTCAGTAATGGAGCGGATGATATCCAGCTGAGCAACTGGACGCGATGCGGTTTCCTGGGTAGCCATATTTTTCGCCAAAAACTATATATAGTGATTTTTAGGATTTACGACACTATATATGGTGGTTTTTGGTGGGGCCAGACGATTTTCGCCTAGGCTTGATCTAGGTTAATTCTGTGCTTGAAGTGACAAGAGCAGCGATCTTGTCGGAAGGAGGTTGCAGGACGCGGCTTACCCGTATCGTTCTGATGTGGAGGGTGTGTGACGGCGAGAGGGCCGGGCTCTCAAGCGCAAAGAGGTGGCTATGACCATGCCAAGCAAGCAAGCAGTTTATGTGGTTTGCGAGTAAGTAGCGCAAGAGCAGGCTTGCTCTTGTCGGTGCAATAACGCGTCAGTGCGCCTTATGGATGGGCGGCGTGCTTGCCCGTTATTGTGCACTGTCTCTTTTTTTTGGGAGGTACAAAAATACCCGCTGCCTTTTCATAGGCCAGCGGGTACTTCTTGAATAGCGGGTTTAGTGCTTGAATCGTGCTTTTAGCGCAGTACACAGTGCCTGCTGATACTGGCTGACTTGCTCAAGCAGGCGTTCTTCGTGGGAAGCCCAGCCTTGTTTTTGTTCTTCTGTGCGTGCGGGGGCGGGCGACCAGGCCGAGTCCGGAAAGAAAGGGTCGTCCGTCCAGCGTGGGATGATGTGCCAGTGCAGATGCGGCACCTGATTCCCGAATTGGGCCAGATTGATCTTGGTGACTCCCAACTGCTCGCGTTGTGTCTGTTCAACTACATAGACCGCCGCCATAAGGTGCTGCCGCTGCGCGTCAGACAGATCTGTCATTTCAGCCACGTGGTCTTGCCAGATCACCCGTGTATAGCCGGGAAACGGGCTGTCTGAGACAGCCAGCACCTGCAGCCCTGCACCCGACCATAACAATTGATCGGGTTTCAAGGCGCACAGAGGGCAAGCGGTGGAGCTCATGCAGGTTGACCGAAGAACAGGTTTTGCAGGGCGACGCCCGGATCAGGTTCACGCATGAAAGCTTCGCCCACCAGGAAGGCTTGCACCTGGTTTTCACGCATCAGGGCCACATCTTCAATGGTATGGATACCGCTTTCGGTCACAACGCGTTTTTCGCTAGGAATGAAGGGCAGCAGGTCCAAGGTGTTCTGGGTGCTGGTTTCAAAGGTGCGCAGATTACGGTTATTGATACCCAGCAGGCTGGTCTTCATTTGCAAGGCAATATCCAGCTCGGCGCGGTCATGCACTTCAACCAGTACGTCCATGCCCAGTTCGTGGGCCATTTCTTCGTATTCCATCAGTTGATCCTGCTCCAGCGCGGCGACGATCAGCAAGATGCAGTCGGCACCCATGGCACGGGCATGGATGATCTGGTAGGGGTCAATAATGAAATCTTTGCGTAGTACGGGCAGCGCGCACACGGCACGGGCCTGACGCAGGTGGTCGTAAGAACCCTGGAAATATTGAATATCGGTCAGCACCGACAGGCAGGCCGCGCCGTGGGCGGCGTAGCTGGAAGCAATTTCCGTGGGGTTGAAGTCGGCACGGATCACACCCTTGGACGGGGAGGCTTTTTTGACTTCCGCAATAATGGCAGGCTTGCCTTGAGCAATTTTGTCTTCAATGGCGCTGGCAAAGCCGCGCAGGTCGTTCCGGTTCTTCGCTTCGCGCAGCAGATCGGACTCGCTACGCAGTTGGCGGGCGGTGACGACTTCAGCTCTTTTGGTGTCGAGGATCTTGGCCAGAATGTCGTTCATGGATGTAAATTCCTTGTATAGGCACGGAATTGTTCGAGTTTTTCGCGTGCGGCACCGTTGGCAATGGCCTCAAAAGCCATGCGCAGGCCTTGTTCAATGGAGTCAGCGTGGTTGGCGGCATAGATGGCCAAACCAGCGTTGAGGCCCACGATATCACGAGCTGTCCCCTCTTGGTTATTGAGGGCTTCCATAATCATGACGGCGGATTCCTCTTTGCTGGAGACGCGAATGCTGCGGTTGGAGGTCATCGCCATACCAAAGTCTTCGGGGTGAATTTCGTATTCACTCACCTGGCCGTCTTTCAGTTCGCCTACCAGGGTGGCCGCACCCAGAGAGGCTTCATCCATGCCGTCCTTGCCGTGTACGATCAATACGTGTTTGGCGCCCAGGCGTTGCATGACGCGGACCTGAATCCCCACCAGGTCGGGGTGAAAGACGCCCATCAGCTGGTTGGTTGCTCCGGCCGGGTTGGTCAGGGGGCCCAGAATATTGAAAATGGTGCGCACGCCCAGTTCTTTGCGCACGGCGGCCACGTTTTTCATGGCTCCGTGGTGAGCAGGGGCAAACATAAAGCCGATATTGGTGTCGGCAATACTTTGCGCCACTTGCTCGGGCGAGAAAGTCAGGTTCACCCCCAAGGCCTCCAGCACGTCAGCACTACCCGAGGAGGAGGACGCGCTGCGGTTGCCGTGTTTGGCCACTTTCACCCCGACGGAGGCGGCCACAAACATAGCGGCAGTGGAGATATTGAAGGTATTGGAGCCGTCGCCACCTGTCCCGCACATGTCCAGCAGTTCGTCTGGGTTCGGTGTAATGACGGGGGTGGCAAATTCGCGCATCACCTGGGCGGCGGCAGAAATCTCACCGACGCTTTCTTTTTTTACGCGCAGGCCCATCAGCAAGGCAGCCGAGATCTGGGGCGACATTTCGCCGCGCATCAGCATGCGCATCAAATGCAGCATTTCGTCGTGGAAGATTTCCCGGTGTTCGATACAGCGCACCAGTGCTTCGGTAGGAGTGATGGTGTTCATGATTTAAAGGTCCAGAAAGTTCTTCAGTAAGGCGTGGCCATGCTCGCTGAGCACCGATTCGGGGTGAAACTGCACGCCATAAATAGGCAATTCACGGTGACGTATGCCCATGATTTCGCCGTCTTCGGTTTGCGCGGTGACTTCCAGGCAATCGGGCAGGCTGTTGCGCTCGATGGCCAGGGAGTGGTAGCGGGTGACGTTAAAGGGCGAGGGCAAGTTGCCAAATACGTCCGTGCCCTGGTGGGTAATCGGGGAGACTTTCCCATGCATGATTTGCTGCGCACGAATAATGCGGGCACCAAAAGCATGTCCGATCGCTTGATGACCCAGGCAGACGCCCAGAATCGGTAGCTTGCCGGCAAAGTGCTGGATCAGTGCAACCGACAGGCCCGCATCCGCAGGGGATTTGGGGCCGGGCGAGACGCACAGATGGCTGGGATTCAGGGCTTCAATTTCTTCAAGAGTGACTTGGTCGTTGCGTCGTACCACTACCTCCTGACCCAGTTCTCCAAAATACTGGACCAGGTTGTAGGTAAACGAGTCATAGTTATCGAGCATGAACAGCATGGGAATACTCCGGCAAGAAAGGGGGGCAGTCAGGCGATTAAATAGGTTCGTCCAGACCGAATTGCACTTGTTCGGCCGCGCGGATAACCGCACGTGCCTTGGCCTCGGTCTCTTGCCATTCTTTTTCGGGATCGGAGTCGGCTACAACACCGGCAGCGGCTTGCACATAGAGCATGCCGTCCTTGATGACGCCGGTGCGGATCGCAATAGCCAGATCCATCTCGCCTGAGTAGCTCAAGTAGCCGGCCGCACCACCGTATACACCACGGCGTACGGGCTCCAGTTCATCAATCACTTCCATGGCACGCACCTTGGGGGCACCGGTCAGGGTGCCTGCGGGAAAGGAGGCACGCAGTACATCCATTTGGCTCATGCCGTCTTGCAGTTCGCCGCAGACGTTGGAGACCAAGTGCTGCACGTGCGAGTAACGTTCGATCGCCATGGTGTCCGTTACTTGAACCGTGCCGGTTTTGGCGATGCGGCCAATATCGTTACGGGCCAGATCGATCAGCATCAGGTGTTCAGCGCGCTCTTTGGGATCGGACTTGAGCTCGGCGGCCAGCGCGGCATCGGCTTCAGGTGTGGCTCCGCGCTTGCGGGTGCCGGCCAGAGGACGAATCGTGACGCGCTCATGGTTGCGACCATCCTGGCGGTGTTCTTCCTGACGCACCAGGATTTCTGGCGATGCACCCACAACCTGGAAGTCGTCGAAGTTCCAGAAGTACATGTAGGGCGATGGGTTCAGCGAACGCAGGGCGCGATACAGGGACAGGGGCGAGTCGCGGAAAGGCTTGGTGATGACCTGGCCGATCTGCACTTGCATCAGATCCCCTGCCGCAATGTAGTCCTTGGCGCGGGCGACAGCCTTCAGGTAATCCTCTTTGTTGAAGTCGCGCTCGCATTCGGTTTGCATGCTGGCGTAGGCGTAAGGGATCACCACGGGTGAGCGCAGCTTTTCACGCAGCTCTTTCAGACGGCGCTTGGCCAGTACGTAGGCTTCGGGCTGGGCCGGGTCCGCGTAGACCAGCAGGTAAGTGCGGCCAGCCAGATTATCCACAATCACCAGCTCGTCCACTTGCAGCAACATGATGTCCGGCACGCCTTCTTCCTGATCGGCAGGGAAGGGTTTATGGTTCGGGCCCAGAGACGGTTCGATGTGGCGCACGGTGTCGTAGCCGAAGTAACCGGCCAGGCCACCTGCAAAGCGGGGCAGGCCAGGGCGCAGGGCGACTTTGAAACGAGCCTGAAATTGCTCGATAAATTCCAGTGGATCGCCTTCGGCTGTTTCGACAACCTTGCCATCGTGCAGCACTTGGGTATGGCGGCCATAGCTGCGGATCACGGTACGGGCGGGCAAGCCAATAAAGGAATAGCGACCGAATTGCTCGCCGCCCACAACCGATTCCATCAGGCAACTGTAACGCCCCCCTTCAGGGCCGTTGTGCGCCAGTTTCAGATAAATCGACAGGGGCGTATCCAGGTCGGCGTAGGTTTCCGCAATCAGGGGAATGCGGTTAAAGCCTTCTGCTGCTAGGGCATTGAATTCTATTTCTGTCATTGGGATCTCGAGGGTCAGTGGGTACGACGAGCCGGACAGAAACAAAAAAAAGCCCGGTCGTTGTGATTACCGGGCTTATTTTCCTGGAGGCGGTCCGCTGTGTACTACTTTGCAGGGACGCCAGACTTCAAGGTTATATCTACCCGATACACGAACGCCACCAGCGCCAATAAGCGCCGTAGATTGTGGATGCGTGAGTGCGAGTAGACATGAATTTTATGACGTAAATATGGGGTTGCTTTTGTTGCGCAGCCAAATGGCGGCGTCGGCAATAGAGGCAACTATACCATCGGAATCCAGGCTTTGCACATTCTTGCCTTCGTTATAGCCGTAGGGCACCAACAGTACGGGGATATGCGCTGCGCGTGCTGCCTGGGCATCATTCATGGAGTCCCCAATGACCAAAGCTTGTTCAGCAGCGAGTTTCATTTGCTCGCAGGCGTATAGAAAAGGCATGGGATCGGGCTTTTTGCGCGGGCAGGTATCGCCGCCCACAATCAGCTCGAAATAGGGACTTAAGCCAGTTTGTTCCAGCAAGGGGCGCGCAAATTGTTCAGGCTTGTTGGTGACGACAGCCAGACGCAACCCCTGGCTTTTAAAGTCGTTCAATCCTTCTAGTACACCGGGATACAGGCGGCTGTGTTGGCCATTACACAATTGGTAATGGTAATAAAATGATTCCAATGCCTGGGTGTAGTGGGCGGGAGGATTTGGCAGGTCTGCCAAGGCGCGCCGGACCAGATTTTCCGAGCCTTTACCCACGAAAGTGGCGATACGCTCCTCTGGGAGCGCAGGCAAACCCAGGTCAATGCGCATGGCATTACATGCCGAGGCCAAATCAGGAATGGTGTCCAGAAGGGTGCCATCCAAATCAAACAGTACAGAGCAAATATTCATCTTTTTGTAGCGAGCTTGTGACAAAATATTGTCAAATTCCTGTTAAGGTCGAGCAGAAATAGTTTCCGGAAAATCGAGTTTTCATTTCGTTTGATTCATCATGTTAAAGCTCCTTACTGCGCGCGGGCTTATCAATTTAGTGAGCAAACCGTATTTTGGTACAAGATTGGCTTTCGATGGTCTGTTCAGAAAGGCCCTAGGAGCGGAAGAATGATGTTCGAGACATTTCATCAGATTCTCTTAGAAAAACAAGTTACGCCCGTGTTTCAGCCTATTGTAGATCTGCAGTCTGGCTTGATTCTGGGTTACGAGGGTTTGATTCGAGGTCCGAAGGACACCAGTTTTTATTCGCCCCTAGCCTTGTTTGACGCTGCTCGACAGTGCGGGCGCTTATGGGATCTGGAAGAGCTATGTTGCCATACTTTGGTCAATAGCTTTAACCAGCAGGGTTTGGCTGGCAAACTGTTTCTGAACTCCAGTCCGGATGTCGTGATGGGGCTGTTGCCCTCGGCCCGCATTGAACCGCGTACAGGCATGCCACAACTCGATGGTATTGATTGGAGCCGCGTGGTGGTCGAGCTGACCGAGTCCGAGCGCACCGACAGCTACGATTATTTGAATCAGGCAATTGAGCTATATCGAAAAGAAGGCCTGCAGTTTGCGATTGATGATCTGGGCGAAGGTTATGCCTCGCTGCGTTTGTGGTCCGAGTTGCGGCCCGAATACGTCAAAATCGACAAATATTTTGTGCGCGATATTGATACCGATGTGCTCAAGCAGCAGTTGGTGCGCTCCATTTGCGATATTGCCAATCACGCGCACTCTATTGTGATTGCCGAAGGAATTGAAACTGGGGCGGAATTGCGCACCTTGCGTTATTTGGGTGTGACCTGCGGCCAGGGTTATTTGCTGTGTCGGCCCCAACCCAACCCTCCCCCTCAATTGGAACCGGCCCAGGCTGCTTTGTTTGGCCCTTCCACCGTGCGGGCCCAGCGCCAAGTGCAGGGCCGGGATTCGATGAGTGTGCGGCGTTTGCTGCGTGCGGCGCCGGCTGTTCCGGACCACACTCCGACCAATCGCGTTTATGAACTCTTTCAAAGCCACCCTGATTTGAGTGCGGTGGCTTTGTTGCGGGGCGACAGGCCAACGGGGATTTTGCGTCGTAGTCAGCTTTACGACCAATTGGCACGTCCTTATCACCGCGAACTGTATGGTAATAAGCCATGCTCCTTGTTTATTGAAACGCCGCCATTGATTGTGGACTGCGATACCAGTCTGCTGGAGCTGGGCACTTTGATGACGCAGGGCGAGGGCGAGGCGCTCAGTGATGGGTTCATCATCACGGGTGCGGATGAGTACTTGGGCTTGGGCTCTAGTGTGGAGCTCATGCGTGAAATTACGCAGATTCAGATCATGACGGCCCGCTATGCCAATCCACTGACGCAATTGCCGGGCAATGTGCCCATTGATGAGCATATAGAGGGTTTGTTGCGTAATCGACAGAGCTTTGCCGTATGTTATGCGGACCTGGATCATTTCAAACCCTATAACGACTTATACGGCTATCGCAAAGGAGATGAGTTACTGCGTTCCATGGCAGAGCTCTTTACTCGATATGCCGTTGCGCGCATGGACTTTGTGGGTCATGTGGGGGGAGATGATTTTATTTTGGTGTTTACCAGCCCGGATTGGGCTGAGCGCTGCCAAGGTATTTTGGACGAACTGGAAAAAGAGCTGGAGTCCTTGTATCGAATGGAGCACCGGCAAGCAGGCGGTTATTTGGCTGAGAACCGCCAGGGTGTGCTGGTGTTTCACCCGCTTGTGAGCCTGTCTTTAGGTGTCGTTACTGTTGATGAGCCCGAATTGTATTCGGGCTCTTTAATTGCGGAGCTGGCCAGTTCAGCCAAGGCGCAGGCCAAACGGGTGCAGGGTAATGCCTTGTTTGTGGAGCGCCGTCGGCCAGACAATACGATGCAGCAGGGCTGCTACAACCGCAGTACGATGCTGCAGTAGATAAGGTGGCTGGTATTTGCCGCGGCCCAGCCTGTTGGCGGGCCGGGCATAGTGCTTAAGCTTGCTCTGCCAAAGCGATTTGAGCACGCATGTCGCGGATGACCTGAGCGTAGTCGGGCTGGCCAAAAATAGCGGAACCGGCCACAAAGGTGTCAGCACCGGCAGCACGAATGGCCCCGATATTGTCCACTTTCACACCGCCGTCGATTTGCAGCAGGATGGGCTGGCCACCTTCTGCCGTCCAGGCATCAATGCGGGCGCGGGCCTGACGCAGCTTGTCCATGGCGCTGGGGATGAAAGCCTGGCCACCAAAGCCAGGGTTAACGGACATCAGCAAGACCAGATCCAACTTGTCCATCAAATGATCCATCCAGTTCAGCGGGGTGGCCGGGTTGAACACCAGGCCGGCCTTACAGCCGTGGTCACGGATCAGCGATAACGTGCGATCCACGTGGCGCGAGGCTTCGGGGTGAAAACTGATGTAGTCGGCACCCGCCTTGGCAAATTCAGGGATAAGTGCGTCTACGGGTTCTACCATCAGGTGTACGTCGATGGGAGCGGTGGTGTGGGGGCGCAGCGCAGCACAGACCATGGGACCGAAAGTCAGGTTGGGTACAAAGTGGTTGTCCATGATGTCGCAATGAACCCAGTCGGCTCCGGCGGCAATGACATTGCGGACTTCTTCTCCCAGACGGGCGAAGTCAGCCGATAAAATACTGGGAGCGATACGTGTGGTGCTGGCTTGGGACATAATAGGTGCCGTAAAGATTAGACATCACGAAAATCGTGGCCATATGTCATTATTATAGTTTCAAGCGGGGGGCTGTGCAGCGCCCCGTATTTGTACAGCCGTAACCTGGAATCCATCATGAAGCCTGACGATATTGAGGTGCAAATCACGCCCCAGTACCTGCCTGAGCAATCCGAGCCCGAGAGCAATCAATACGTGTTTGCCTATACCGTACGGATTACCAACAATGGACAGCAGACGGCCCAGATTATCAGTCGTCACTGGATCATTACGGACGACAATCAGCAGGTTCAGGAAGTGCGTGGCCTGGGTGTTGTGGGACAACAGCCGGTGCTCGCTCCCGGCGAGACCTTCGAGTACACCAGTGGCTGTCCCTTAAATACACCGTTTGGCACCATGCGTGGCAGCTATCAATGTGTAGGTGAAAATGGTGTGCCCTTTGAGGTCCTCATCCAGGAGTTCATCCTTTCCTCCCCCCGTACCTTGCACTAAGGGCCAAATCCAGCCATGAAGTTAATTTATTGCGTGCCAGCCGTACTGTTGGCATTAAGCGCCTGTTCAACCACGCCTGTGGATCAGGGCTCTTCGTCAACGGCTCCGGGCACCGCAGACAGTGGTCCTGATATCGCCTTGCAGCCTTTGCAGGTGCCGTCCGTGTCGGCTCTGCCGGAAACCCCGGCGCGGGCGCTGGCGGGGCGCTATCAGGCCGTGAGCTGGTCAACCTTGCCAGGCTGGCAGGCCGATTCGCTGGATCATGTCTGGAAAGGCTTTATCAATAACTGCAAGGGTTTGATGCGTCCGGTCAGTGGATCATTGGCTATGCCTGCTCGTGCCAACCCTCGTGCCTGGCAGCCTGTCTGCCAAGCTGCGGCGGCTGCGGGCCTGAACGCTGACACCAAAGATACGGCGGCTGTACGCAATTTTCTACAGCAACAGTTGCAGCCCTGGCGCTTGTTGACCGGCGATGGCAAGGTGGCTCAAAACACTGTCACGGGCTATTACGAGCCTTTGCTCCAGGCTTCCCGTACTCGCAGCGCTGGCTATCAGTGGCCGCTGTTCGCTGCGCCGGATGATTTGCTGACGATTGATCTGGGCAGCTTATATCCCGAGCTGGCTGGCAAGCGTATTCGTGGCAAGCAAGTGGGCAAACGCATTGTGCCGTACGATACGCGCGAACAGATCATGGCCCAGTCGGAGCGCCAGCCGCCCGTGATTGTGTACGCGAAAGACCCGGTAGAAGGTTTTTTCTTGCAGATTCAAGGTTCGGGCCGTGCCGTACTGCCCGATGGCAGTGCCGTACGCCTGGCCTATGCCGATCATAACGGACGTCCTTACGCTTCCGTAGGTCAATGGCTGGCCAAGCAGGGCGAGATGCCTTTGGCCCAGACCTCCATGCAAAACATCAAAGCCTGGGCCAAGCGCAATCCGCACCGTGTTCAGGAAATGATGAATGTAAATACGGCCATGGTTTTCTTTCGTGAAGAGACCATTGTGGACCCGGAACTGGGGCCTAAAGGCGCTTATGGCATTCCTTTGATTGGCCTGCGCTCCGTTGCTATTGACCCCACTTATGTACCCTTGGGTACGCCGGTGTATCTGGCCACTTCGCAACCTGCAACTAAGCAGCCTTTGCAGCGGCTGGTCTTTGCCCAGGACACGGGTGCGGCCATCAAGGGGCCTGCACGTACCGACTTGTACTGGGGTACGGGCGATCAGGCGGGTGCACAGGCCGGACGCATGAAGCAGCAGGGGCAAATGTGGCTGCTGTGGCCACGTCAGGCAGGAGAACCGAGCGCGCGATGAATAAAGAACGGATTGTGGTGTGTGGTGGGGCCTTGGCCGGTATGGCCAGCGCCCTGGGTTTATGCAAGGCTGGGTTTGATGTCAGCATCTTGTCCCCCGCCTACAAGCCTATGGAGCTGGCGGGCGGGCAGTATCACCCCCGTGTCTATGCTGTCTCGGTGGCCAGTCAGCGTTTTTTGGCGCAACTGGGTGTCTGGAACTTGATGTCAGCCCAGCGCATTTCGCCGGTGCAGGCCATGGAAGTGCATGGTGATGGCGGTGCTTGTCTGAATTTGCATGCCTGGCAGGATGCGCAGGACTATTTGGCCTGGATTGTTGAGTCCGGTCAGATGGAGCAGGCGCTGTATCAGGCATTGCAAGTATTTGGAGTGCCCTGGATTGAAGACCGCTTCGAGCATCTGGAAGGCAATACCATTTTGACCGCCGGGCAAAAACGCATCACTGCGGACTTGTTTGTAGGTGCGGATGGGGCTCGATCGGGACTGCGTACTGCAGCCGGAATTGAGCACCACGGACGTGAATATGGCGATGCCGGTTTGGTGGCCCACTTCAATGTAGAGCGGCCACATCAGCAAGTTGCCTTGCAGTGGTTTACCGGCGATTCGATTCTGGCCCTGTTGCCTATGCCGGATGTGGATGGCAAGCCGCAAG
Organism: Alcaligenes sp. SMD-FA; assembly: GCF_025960365.1. Taxonomy (NCBI): domain Bacteria; kingdom Pseudomonadati; phylum Pseudomonadota; class Betaproteobacteria; order Burkholderiales; family Alcaligenaceae; genus Alcaligenes; species Alcaligenes sp. SMD-FA. The sequence goes on from NZ_CP110108.1 coordinate 295,464, forward strand.
TCTCCATGGTCTGGTCCGTGCCGCAAGCGCAGGCCGACAAAGTGTTGGCCATGCCCTCAGAGGAGCAGGCGCAATATCTGCAAAACAGCTTGTTCTCCTTATCGAATGGCCGTTTGGGGCAGTTAAGCTTGCGTAGCCCGGTACACGGTTTCCCTTTGACCTTTGAGCGTAGTGGCCTGGTGTCGCCCGGCGTGGCCTTGGTCGGTGATGCGGCGCATCGCGTGCATCCTTTGGCCGGTCAGGGATTGAATCTGGGTCTGGGCGATATCGAAGCTCTGATCAAGGTGTTGTCCGAGCGCGGCCCGCATTATTCGGTGGGTGATATGCGTGTGCTTAATCGCTACAAACGCGCACGCGCCGAACCTATCGCAGCCATGCGCGCTGCCACCGATGGTCTGTACCGTCTGTTTGCGGCACCGGGGGCTCCGATCTCCATGTTGCGTAATGCCGGTATGCAAGTGGTGGACCGCCTGCCTTGGGTCAAACGCCGCCTGATTGCTCATGCGGCTGGAATCAAACCAGGCGCTCTCCTGTTCTAAGGCCGCTAGAGCCTTGTTGATTAGCAAAGGAAGTACGTCATGATGTTGCACCTTCGTTCTGTCTTGGCCCTGGCCCTGGCCCTGTTGTCGCTGTGTGGCCTGGCTCAGGCAGCCGGCCCTGCCAAAATAGACACGCGTTTCGAGGCTACTCGCCAAGCGTTTGAGGCGGTTTTTCCGGGCGTGACGGTGGATGGTATTCGTGCCACACCGTTTCCCAATCTGCTGGAAGTGGAGGTAGGCGGAACCTTGCTTTATACCGATCCGCAGGCCAATTTTGTGATGCAGGGTTCTTTGCTGGATAGTAAAAATCGAATTGACTTGACCGAGCGACGCATGCAGGAGCTCAGCCGTGTTTCACTGAATGACTTACCGCTGGATAAAGCCATTAAGCTGGTGAAAGGCGATGGGAGTCGCCAAATGGTGGTTTTTGAAGATCCCAATTGCGGTTATTGCAAACGTCTGCATACCACTTTGCAGGAGATCGACAATATTACGGTTTATAGTCTGATGTTCCCCATTCTGGGCCCCGATAGCCGCCGTAAAGCCGAGGATATCTGGTGTGCACAGAACCCGGCTAAAACTCTGAGCGACTGGATGGGGGGTGGAGCCCGGCCTGAGAAAGCCTCGTGTGAACATCCCCTGGATCAAATACTGGCCGCTGGGCAGAAACTGCGCATCCAAGGTACACCGGCTATTTATTTTGCTGATGGCAGTCGTGTGGATGGCTGGTTGCCTGTTGACCAGTTGCAGTCCCGTCTGCAGGCCGCTGCCCAATAACTATTCCAGCCAGTCTTGAGCTAGAGCAACCCGCTTTCGAGCGGGTTTTTTATACCCTTGTGTTATGAAAACTATAATTATTTGTGAGATGGGTATTTTAAGAAATCAGTGTTGGAAAATAATCCCGCTCTGGTTCAGAGGGTAAGGCAGGCGTTATTTTGAAGACAAAAAATTTCAAACGCCACATTTGACCATTCTTTACTTTGTGCTCTGTATTCTAGAAGTGATAATTCCAACTATTGATAAAAAATAGTATTGTCGGCCTGCACTTGGATCATCGCAGCGCTGGCAATAATTAAATAGTAGGCGCTTATGGAACATGCACGCTGCGTGTTGATTGTTTTGGAAGAAGGCGAGGGCTTGCACTACTGGCTGGAGCAACTGCGGGTTTTCGGTACCAAAACAAGCGTTGTCAGCTCCTTGGAGCAGGTCGCCGAGGCACGCCTGAGCCAGGCTGATCTGCTGCTGTTCCCCGTTGAGGCGGGCTACGTACCGTTGATGGTGGCCAAATTGCGCAATGACTTTGGCTCTTTGGGTATTGTGGCCGTTCAGTCCGGCCTGTCTGCCAGTGCGCGAGTACAGTTGTTGCTGACGGGGGCGGATGCTTGTCTGGCACTGGATGTGCAAGTTCCCGAGTTGATGGCCTGGTGCCATGCCGTGCGCCGCCGTAATGTTTATGCTGCCGTGAGTGCCTCCCAGGCGATGCAAGAGGTTCAGGAACATAGCGGGCAGCAGGAGTGGATCCTGCGTGACAAGGGCTGGACCCTGGTAGCTCCTAATGGTGTGGGCCTGGAGCTGACGCATAGCGAACGTCAATTAATGGATGCATTCATACGGCATGCGGATGCCCGTTTCAGCCGTGAAGACCTGATGCGTGACAAGGGTCTGGCGGCTAGCGACAGCCGTGCCGTGGATTCTTTGATCAGCCGTTTGCGCCGCAAGGCCAGTCAGGCGGGCGTGGCTTTGCCGATCAAGTCGGTGCATGGTTGGGGTTATACCTTTACGGGTAAATTAATCGCCCAGCAAGAGCTGCAAGACACCGAGATTATGGAGTTTTACACTCCGCGCATCGAGCAGGAAGCGTCCCAGCCTACGCCGCTGGAATTGCTGCACGCGTTGGAAACGTTAGATGTGCTCGATCCCCAGGCTAGCGAAGCACTGTCTTTTTCTTATCAGTTGCGTGTGGCCACGAGTACTGGCCAGTACAGTGGCGTGGATGCCCAGGTGTTCTGGACAGCGCCCACCGGCTTGCGCCTGTCCTCGGATCTGGTGCTGCGTCATATGCCGGACTCGATTCACCGCCAGGCCTTGTGTGAGTGGATGCTGCGCACCTTGATGGCCGATGTGCGTCGCTGGTGGCAAGACTATTCGCTGCGCGCCAGCCATATTGGCCTGAAACTGCCTATCGATATGGTGCTTCCTATCTATAAGCGCATGCCGGCTATGTTGCGTCAGTTTGAGTTGCAGCCTTGCTGCGTGGAGCTGGATTTGTTCAGCGACCAGGAACTGGAAGAAACGCCGGAACTGATGCAGGCCTTGCAGTTCCTGAAAGAGCAGGACATTCAGGTCTGGCTGACCAGCACTGACATTGAAAACCACAAGCTTAGCCGCTTGCGGGGCTGGCCGATTAGTGGCGTCAAGCTGGAAGCCGAGGTCATTCAGCGCGCCTGCCGTGAGCCCACCTTCAAGGCTTTGCTGGAAACCGGGTGCCATTTGCTGAGCGAACAGGGTTTTGAACTGGTTATTAAAGGCGTCGATAACCTGGAGCAGCGTGATCTGGCGCTGAGTCTGGAATTGGGCCATTACCAGGGCCGTCTGACCTCGGAGTTAATGTCTGAAGACGGTTTCTTGCTGACGTTAGCCAGCAGTGAGCCCTCTTTTGGCCAAGGTCATGACGCTTCCCGGCGTGTAAGCGGAAGTGTTTCATAAGCCGCCTTAGTATCAATTATCTCTATATGTAACTTTGATTAAGTATTTTAAGCCCGAGGCCGTTACCCAGCTTGTTCGATGGGGCCTCCTGGCAGGCCGACCGTTTTGACACGGTCGGTTTTTGCATACCTGGGACCTGTCTTTTCAGTGCTGCTCGGGGAATATGATGCGTTTGGGTTTGAAACAGAAATTGTGGTTGCCATTGATCTTGTGTTTGATGGCGTTGGCGGCGGTTTTTACGTTTGTGAACTACCAGCTCTATCAGGCACAGATGCAAGAGCGAAAAAGCAGTTTGCAGCACATCGTCAATATTGCAGTGAGCATTACGCAGGACTACCAGCAATTGGTCAGCAAAGGCGTCCTCAGCAAGGAAGAGGCGCAAAAACAGGCGCTGCAACGCATTGCCAGTATCCGCTTTGGACAGGAAGGTTATGTGTCGGTTTTATCGACTGACGTCGTGTCCATCATGAACCCCACGCGACCAGATCTTGATGGCCAGGACGTCAGTGCCGTGGTCGATAGCAATGGGGTACATCCCTTTGCCGAGATGAGCCGTATTGCCAGCAATGGCGGTGAAGGGTTTCTGGAATATCACTGGCCCAAACTCACTGACAAGAGCAATGCGCCCAAACTGGCCTATGGCAAAGGGGTGGCCCAGTGGGACTGGGTGCTGACCTCGGGCGTGTATATCGATAACATCAAGGACAGTTTTCTAAGCCGCCTGCTCAGCTCCTCGGTGGTGTTTTTGTTGATTATTGTGCTGGTGTCGGCAGTGACGGTGTTTCTGGCGCGCCAGATTTTGGCCGAGCTGGGTGCCGAACCCACCGTTTTACATGGCGCTGCCCAAGCAATTGCCGATGGTGATTTGCGGGTTGCCCACTCCCTGCGTTCGATTCCGGACAATAGCGTGATGGCGTCCATCGAGCAGATGCGTTTGAAGCTAAATGACGTCATGCGCACCTTGCAGCACAGCAGCGGAGTGATTGCGGACGATACCTCGCAACTGTCCGCTGGCAATCTGGAGCTGTCCAGCCGCACCACTCAGCAGGCGGCGGCCTTGCAGGAAACGGCATCGGCCATGGAAGAGATGACCGGCACAGTGCGTATGAGCGAAGAGAACGCCATGCGTGCCGAGGAAGTCTCCAGCCAGGTGCAGAAAACCGCTCAGCATGGTGGTCAGATGGTCAGCGAGCTGGTGGACCGCATGGATGCGATTCGTGACTCCAGCGGCAAGGTGGCAGATATTACGACTGTGATCAACTCGATTGCTTTCCAGACCAATATTCTGGCGTTGAATGCGGCTGTGGAAGCGGCACGGGCCGGTGAGCAAGGTCGAGGCTTTGCGGTGGTGGCCGGTGAGGTGCGTGCCTTGGCGCAGCGTACCACGGCCTCTGCCCAGGAGATTGCTCAATTGGTGGAAGCATCCTCCGACAGTACTCGGGAAGGGGCCAGATTGATGGGGCAGGTGGGTGAGGTGATCGATGAGATGGTCACGGGCAGTTCGCAAGTGATGACGATTGTGCATGAGATTGCCGCTTCTACCCGCGAGCAAACGATTGGTATCGAGCAGATTAACGTGGCTGTGGGGCAGCTGGATTCGGCTACTCAACAAAACGCGGAGATGGTGAACCAGGTGGCACACACCTCCAGCGAATTGCAGGACCAGGTGCAAGAGCTGGATCGTTTGATTCAGGCTTTCCGCCTGGAGTGATCAATGGCGCCATCTCGCGTCAGCCAAGGGGTGCGCTGATTATTTTTGATCGTATACTGCTTCTTGGTACTGGGATTGTCCTGCGGCAAACCGGCGTTTAGGAGGATGTATGTTGCGCGCACCTGTTGTTGCTGTATTGATGGTGGGAATGCTCGGGTCGGCTTGGGCGGCTACGCTGCCCTCGGCTCAGGGTGAGGTTCAGCCGCACGAACATCATGAACGCATATTGAGCTTGCAGCACAATGATCTGGTGCAAGGCAGTTGGCAGCACAGTGGTGATGTGATGCTGGAGCTGTTCGGCCCGGATGGCAAGGCGATTCGTCATTGGGCGGATGCCCCGGAGCGAGGTGGTTCTTTTGGTTTTATTGCCAGCACGGCGGGCGAGTATCGTTTGCGTGTGCTGGGGCAGGGCGAGTACCAGTGGCAGGTGGCATCCGTCACGGCGCCTCAAGCTCCCGTTCAGGCCGAGCCTTTGCAAGGTGATGTGATCCGTCAGTGGAGCATGCGTTTGCGGGCGGGTGAGTCGTCTCGCGGTTTCTGGGACTATGTGCAGCGTGTCGGCTCGCCTTTGGTGGAACGCTACAGCAATACGCATGATCGCGTCACGTTTGTCTGGCGCGGGGCCCAAAACGAGGTTCGTCTGCATGGTGGCCCCTTCTCTTATAGCGATCGCATGCATCGTTTGGGCCAGTCCGATATCTGGTACATCACCTACGATTTGCCGCGTGATGCCCGCTTTGCCTATCGCATGGCACCGGATGTGCCTTATGTAGGCCAGAATCTGGCGCGTGAAGTGTTGCGTGCAGCCTTGCAGCGGGATCCTCACAATTTCAGGGTATTGCCGGAGAACAGCAAGGATCTGTTCGATGGCGATTCGGTCTTGCGTTTGACGCAGGCACCGGCCCAGGTGGTGAATCTGGAGCCGCAGCAGTTGGGGCAGGGGCAATGGCGTACGGAACGCTTGCCCAGTGAGGCTCTGGGTGTGGAGCGGCAGGTGCAGATTTATCAGCCTGCTGGTACTCGGGCTCAGGAAATTGATCACACCTTGATTTTGTTTGATGGCCGTGACTATCGGGATTTGGCGCGCGCGCCTGCCATGCTGGATTCCTTGATTGCGCAGGGGCGTGTGGCGCCGATGTGGTTGGTCCTGGTGGATAATCCAGGCATGGCGGAGCGTGCACGCGAGTTGCCGCCGAATGAGGCTTATATTCAGTTTCTGGAAAAGGAGCTGATGCCTTGGTTGAGTGCTCAGGGTGTGCAATCGACAGCAGATAAGACGGCGATTGGTGGTTCCAGTTATGGTGGTTTGGCTGCCATGCATGCGGCCTGGCGATTGCCGCAGTTGTTTGGCAATGTTTTGAGCATGTCAGGCTCGTTCTGGTGGGCTCCCGCCGGTCAGGCGCGCGGGCAGTGGCTGACGCGGCAGATGGCGGACTCGCCTGCTGTGCCAGTGAAGATTTACATGAGTGCTGGGGTATTTGAGTCCTCTGGCTCCAGCCGGGATGTCAGCCTGGTGCAGGCTAATCGTCATTTGGATGATGTGCTGCGGGCGCAAGGGTATGACGTGCGTTACGTGGAAAGTGCGACGGCACATGATTTTGTGGCTTGGCGGGATGCGTTGGCGTTGGGGCTGGAGCATTTGTTTGGGATTGAGCAGGGTGAGGTTCCGGCTGAGGAGAAGAAGTAGCTGCATCTGGACTTAAGCTGTGAGGGACGGGCTACATACAGACAGGCTCAGGAGAGTGGACCGGGGGCTGTTCGGGTCGGGGCAGGCTCCGGCGGGGCTCTTGAGTGGGCCTGCTTTCAATTTTTGATGGGGGACTCGTTGGGGGCGCTGGAGTTGCTCGATCTAGTGCAGAAGATTTGACTGGGCTAGGGGATGATGCCGTAGGGTGTTGTCGGCAATGTGGGCTAATCTGATGCTGACCTGACCTGACCTGACCTGACCTGACCTGACCTGACCTGACCTGACCTGATTTGATCTGACTGAGTCTGGCTCCACTTGGCCACACTCCTCGTAATTCGGTTTGCTGGTGTTTTTCCTTGGCTTGGCATGCTGTGATCCGTTCTTATCGGCGTGATCACTCGTATGGATGTGGGCATGCTGTTATCTGGAGTTTTTCGTTTGGTGATTTAAAAGCCAGACGAGTCATCACGTTGGTGACTTCGGATTCAGTGTCTCAATTCATGCTTTTTTGACAGGGAAAAAGTGTCAATGTCGCTCAGGACGGGTCAGTCCTGCAAGCCGTGTTGACGGCACTATACTAAAACGGTTGAGTGACCTTGAGTACCAAGCGTTGATGAGCCTGCTTGTAGGTCAACTTGCTCGACCCCCCGCAATTTAAAAGCCAAGCTGTAATCACCTTGGCTGTGTCGAATGCCTTGTCTCCATTGACTCTCCTTCGATAAGGAGAAAAAGTGTCAACTTAATTCAGGACGGGTCAAGGGTAATAAAAAAGGGCGGAGAATCCGCCCTTTTTTGCGTCTGGCTGTTTAGCCTTGGTCCAGTGTGGCACCGCCGTCCACGCGCAAGTCAGACAGGGTGATGTGGCTGGCGCGGTCCGAGAGCAGGAACAGCACGGCTTCAGCAATTTCTTCGGGGGTGGCAATTTTCTGCAGGGGGATGCCCAGACGGTAGTTCTCGCCGGAGCCTGCGATAACCGTTTCGCGCGAGCTACCTTGCGCCCACATGGCTTGTTGCATGGGGGTGTCGGTGGAGCCGGGGGAGATGATGTTCACCCGGATACCGTGTGGGGCCAGTTCCAGCCCCAGGCAGCGGCTCAGTTGGGTGACGGCAGCTTTGGAGGCGGCGTAGGCGCCCATGGCGATGCGGGGAGTGGCGGCGGAGTTAGAGCTGACGTTGACGATGGCGCCTTGTTTGCGCTCTATCATGCCTTTGGCCACGTTGCGACAGACGTTAAAGACGCCGGTGGTGTTGATGGCGAAAGTGCGGTCCCATTGCTCGTTACTCAGTTCGGTGATGCGGCCCATTTGCAGGACGCCCGCGACACAGGCCAGGCGCTGGATGGGGCCCAGTTTTTCCTGGCCTTGGGCCAGCGCTGCATCAACGGCATCGGCCTGGCTGATGTCGACCAGGTGGCAGGAAACCCGATCACTGTATTCGGATTGGCTCAGTTGGGTCAGGCCTTCTACATCCAGGTCCAGGGCGATGATGCTGGCGCCTCGCTCCAGCAGCAGTTTGGTCACAGAGGCGCCGATGCCACGGGCCGCGCCCGTGACGGCAACGCATTCACCTGCAAATTCTTGTGTGCTCATGTGTACTCCCTGTTTAGCGTTGCAGGCTGTCCTGGATTTCGGCGCAGGTCAGGCTGACGCCGCAGCGTTGCGAGACGTGACGGATGGCCATGTGGTGTTCTTGCAGCGAGAAGTCGGCAACGCCGTCAATGGCCAGGAAGGGCTGCACGTCTTGCATGAAGGCTTCCAGAGCGGTGGTCATGCAGCCGATGTGGGCGTAGACGCCGGTGATGATCAGTTGGTCGCGGCCCAGGTGACGCAGTTGCTCGCGCAGGTCGGAGCGCTGAAAGGCGCTGTAGCGCCATTTGGTCAGCATGATGTCCTGTTCGGCCGGTGCCAGCTCGGGCACGACGGCTTGTTGAGTGTGAAATTCGGTGGCGGTCAGGCCAGGGCCCCAGAAATCGTTGAGCAGGGCACGGTCTTTCTCGGGCTGCTCGGTAGGCTGGGCGGTGTAGAACACGGGAATGCCCAGCGAGTGGCAGACCTCGCGCAGGGCCGCGATGCGTTCGATCAACATGGGGATCGGAGCCTGGCTCATATCGTATTTCTGCAGAAAGTAGGTCTGCATATCGTGAATGAGCAGGGCGGCACGATTGGCCTGAGGCCGCCAATTGACGCGGTTGGCTACGGGGGTTTGAGGCAGCTCGTAGCTGGGCAAGGCGTGAATGGTCATGAACCGTGTCTCCGTTAAAGAGTGATGTTTTGTGCCAGACCCAGGGAGTTGATCAGGGTCATGAGTTTATTGCCGGTTTCCTGACGCTCCAGGGCAGGGACGGAGCCGTCCACAATGCCAGCGCCAGCCGATAAGGTCAGATTTTGCTGGGTGTAGTGGCCGCAGCGGATGGCCACGGCCCATTCGCCGTTGCCTTCGTGGTCGTTCCAGCCTACGGCACCCGCAAAGTAGCCGCGGTCAAAGACCTCGGTGGCTTCGATGGCTTGCATGGCGGGCTGGGTGGGCAAACCGCACACGGCCGGTGTGGGGTGCATGGCCAATGCCAGTTCCAGAGAGGTGACGGATGGGTCACGCAAACGGCCACTGATACGCGTGGACAGGTGCCACAGATTGGCGGTGCTGGTCAGGCTGGGGCCGTCGGGCACGTCCAGGCAGTCGCAGAACTGGGACAGGATGCGTACTACGTCCTGGATCACGTAGGCATGTTCACGCAGGTCTTTGCTGGACGCCATCAGGGTTTCTGCGCTGGCCTGATCGCGTTGCGGATCGGCAAAGCGCGGGGCTGTACCTGCCAGCGGGTTGACGGTAACCAGATCGCCTTGGCGGCGCACCAACAGCTCGGGGCTGGCTCCAAAAAACAGATCTGGGTCTTGGGCCTTGCCACCTGGCAAGGGCAGGGCGTAGGTGTAGCCAGCCGGATTGCTGTGGAGCATATTGCTCAACACAGTCTGACGATCCAGGGCTTCGTTCAGCGTGATGGTCACGGTACGGGCCATCACGGTTTTGGAGATGTTTTGTTCGCGCATCGTTGCCAGGATGCGGCTGACGCTGTCTTCGTAGCCCGCACCGTTGGGCAGCAGGCTTTGGCTGGCAATGCTGTTGCCGGATTTGGCCAGCGGTGGGCGCTGGACCGGGCGCAGCAAGACGGGATCGCGTCGGTATTCCTTGGGCACGCGTAAATAGGCTTCGCGGGCCGGGTTAAAGGGAATCACACCCAGTAGCAGGGGGGCGTCCAGACCTTGTTGTGCGGCTTGTGACAGCAAGGTCTGGGCATCTGACAGCAATTGTCCTTGGGCATTATGGGTATGCCGCTCCAGTGCCGTGCCGTGTGCCATCAAACTGACGGTGGGAGAGGCAAATACGCTGCTGTCGGCCCGGTAATGCCTTAACCATTCTTCAATGGTGGCGGGGCGGACTTGGTCGGCTATACGGCTGTTCATAGGAGTCCTTTTTAAGGGCAAGGGTTTTGCCTTTGCGCCCCTTTTTATGAAAGGGGCGCGTCAGGCGGCTTACTTCAGGTGGATACGAGTGATACGGTCAGCAGTCTGGTCATCCTTACCTTTGGATTTGTTGACCAGGTAGGCATTGCCGTCGCCATCCAGGGAAACGTGGTTGGGGAAGCTGCCACCGTCCAGGTTGGCAACGATTTCGCCCTTGCCGTTCACGGCGGTCACGGTGCCCGCACCACGGGAGGCCACGTACGCCAAGGATGTCTTGGGATCGAAGGCTACGTTCAAAGCGCCAGCGCCGATTTTGATGTCGTGCTGGACGGAGCCGTCTTTGGCGTTGACGATCAGCAGGTTGTCGCTGCCCTGGGAGGCCACGTAGATTTGTCCGTTTTTGCTATCCACGGCCACACCGGCCGCGCCACGTGAGCCTGGCAGGGCATAGACGGTCTGAGCATTGCCGTCTTTAAGGTCGATGATAAGCAGCTCATTGGTGCTGGCGCTGACGGTGTACAGACGGCCATTCTCGTCATCCAGGGCGAGGCTCATGGGGCTGAGCTGGCCGCGAGTTTGGGATTTCAGTTCGATGGGGTCCAGTGTCGCCAATTTCTTCGTGTCAAAAACAGAAATCAGCTTGGAGCCGGGCGAGGAGACATAGGCGCGTTGGTTTTTCTGATCCACTACAACGTCACGGGCGTGGCTGGCGGCACCATCCTCAAACTGTTTCACCAGTTTCAGGTCTTTTTGACTGTAGACCGCGACTGTATTACTGCGGGTGTTGGTGACCCAAACATGGCCGTGCGCATCGTCCACGTCCACGCCATAAACAGCTTGAACCTGGCCATCATTGCGGCTTTGTTGAGCGGCGGGGGTCACGCTGGCTTCAACGGCCAGGGTCTTGGGGTTAACTTTGAGCAATTGCGATTGCTTGACGGGTGGACGGCCCACGGCAGAAGTCACGAACAGCATTTTGTTCTTGGGGCTGTAGGCGCTTTGGTACAAGCCGGGCACCAGGTGCTGGGATTGCAGTTCAAATTTGTCCTGACCGCTCAGCTCAACTTTAGGGGAAACTTTCAGGTTGAAGATGCCAGCGGTCGATGGCTTGCTGACCTGCATGACCACGGGATGCACGCCAACGGCGGCTTCGGCTGGAATGGCAAGGGTGGTGCTCAGATTGCCTTCCTTGTCAGCAACCAGCGCTTTGGGGGTCAGGGTGTGGCCGTTTTGCAGCAGAATCACTTCCTGGCCGGGCGTAAAACCACGGCCTGCCAGTTGAGCTTCGGTGCCTGCGTAGACCACGCCAGCAGCATTCATGGAACCACGGAAGTCAGCGTCAGGCTGGTCAAAGGCAGGAGCCGCAAAGGCGTTGGCCAGAGACAGGGACAGGACGGCGGCGCTCAGGCCGGCCTTGCGTAGCAGGGCAGCGGGGGTACGACGAATGCAATTGACATTGATTAGCATCTTTTAATCCTAAATAAAAGTTCGGTCGACAAGACGGTCCATGTAGGAGCTCTTTCTACAGGCGTGCAGCAGGCGTGGATAGAACAAAATCGAGATGTCAGGCATGGGGTGGGCCATCCTGTTTGCGGGCTGACCGCAGACCTTGATTGAACACGCCGAAACCACCTGCGACCGCAGCGCAAGCCAGACCACCGATGGCCACAGCGACTGCCGGTCCAAGCAGGCGGGACAGATAGCCCATTTGCATATTGCCCAGGGCCTGGCCCAGGGAGTATTGCGTCATCCACAGACTGGAAACACGGCCCAGCAGGTAATCGGGGGTGTGGTGCTGAACCAGCGCCATACGCATGATTTTGGAGATGGTGTCGGCTGCGCCCATGATGGCCAGGCAGATCAGTGCCCACCATAAGGTGGTTTGCAGGGACAGGGCGGCAACAGCCAGACCCCAGATCAGTACGGCAAGCACAATGGCGGCACCGGGACGGGACACTTGGCGGCACCAGCCACTGGACAGGGCAGCCAGCGTGGCACCTACCGCCGGGGCGGCGTAGAGATAGCCGGTGGCGGTAGCGCCCATGTTCAGAATGGTGTCGCCCCACTCGGGCATCAAGGCCAAGGGCGTGGCCAAAATCAGGGCGGCCAGATCAATCAGCAACAGGGCGCGCAGCAAAGGGTGGCTGGCTACAAAGGCAAGGCCATCGCGCAGGGATTGGAAGGCGTTTTTCTGGGGCTGCTTGCCCGCTTGCGGAGGCAAGGGCGGCAGAGCGCGTAAGAGCAAAGGGGTGACAATGACACCGCACAGCACGATCACGTAGCAGAAAATCAGGCCAGGGCCAGAGATCAGAACGCCTGCCAGTGCGGGGCCGATAATGCCGCCCAACTGCATGGCCAAACCGGACAGGGCAGCGGCAGCGGCCAGCTTGTCTCGACCGACCAGGGCCGGGGTGGCCGACATCATGGCCGGTACGCTGATGCCGCCCGCCGCGCCACCAATGGCAGCGGCTACATAGATCAGCCAGACCTGCGGGTTGGGCAGCAGCGTATTGATCAGGAACAGCAGCACGCTGAGGATGTAGACACTGCGCGACCAGACCATCAGACTGCGCCTGTCCATGCGGTCCGACAAAACACCGCCCGCAATCAGTGCCAGCACCATGGGGGTGGCCATGGACACATTCAGGAAAGCAACAGCCACACTGGATTTGGTCAGATCATAAAGCTGTACGCTGGCAGCCACCATCAACATGCCGGTGACCAGCACCGTGGCGGCCCGAGCGAAGTAGGCAAAGCGGAAGGCCCGGCTTTCGATCAGCGGCGAGATATCCAGAAAGAAACGTCTTACAGACATGGCTTATACATCGAGTTCAGGTTGAGCTTGTGCCTGTTCGGCAAAAGCCATGGCCGAGTCCATGAGCGGGGCCATGACGGCCACGGCTTCAGTACCGGTCAAATGAGCGTGCAGGCAGGCAATATCGTGCACATCTAGCTGCTCTGCATAGGGCTGCCACAAATTGGGATGCAATTGTGTGCCTGCGTGGTCCAGAGCCGCACGGAAATACAGCATGGGGCCGTCATAGACGTGATGCTCGTACAGACGCACCAGACGGTTATTGTTCTCCACCACCTGAAATACGCTGTCCAGACGCGTGTCAGGCAGTTCGGCCAGCGGGTGAGCACTGCGCTTGAGGAAGTCCACCACGCCCTGACGGGTCAGGGAAACGTCGGGCAAGCTGTCCGGATCATGGCCCGCAATATGCAGCAGCGCCTTGTAGATGGCGTTGGGTTCGGGAGCCGGTTCGTTACGCCACGCATCGCTGGGGTAGGCGTCCAGCAAGGACAACATGCCCACCAGTTGCCCGCGACGACGCAGTTCGACGGCCATGGCCTGCGCAATAATGCCGCCCACGGACCAGCCGGCCAGATGGTAGGGGCCCTGTGGCTGAACGTGCTCGATACGATCCACATACACCTTGGCCATGGCATCCAGGCTGCTATCCAGACCCAGCGAGGCGTCAGACAGCACACTGGCTTGCAGGCCGTAGACGGCACGACCTGGGGGCAGGTGACGCGCCAGCGCGCCATAGCACCAGGACAAGCCTCCGGCCGGGTGAATCACGAACAGCGCAGGTTGGTCGTTTTGTGCCGGACGCAAGGTGATGATGGGGCCAAAACCATCGGCAGTCGTGCTGCCTGCCTGATCCAGGTGCTTGGCCAGACGGGCAATGGTGGGGTACTCAAAAATAGTGCCAATCGAGACGGTCTGACCGCGAGCTTCGCGCAGCAGCAAGGCCAGTTTGGCGGCCAGCAGCGAATGTCCGCCCAGTGCGAAGAAATCGTCGTCGGCGTAAAACGCGTCGCTGCTTTCCAGCACGGTGGCGAAAGCAGCGGCGATTTGGTGTTGAGTGGCCCCTTCCAGTGGCAAACCAGCAGAGCGTGCTTGCAAGGCCGGTACGGGCAGAGCCTTGCGGTCCAGCTTGCCGTTGGCCGTTACGGGCAAGGCGTCCAGACTGATCCAGGCACTGGGCACCATGTAGGACGGCAAGTGCTCGCCGACATACGCGGCCAGCGTGTTGTCCGTGCACTGGCTGCCTGCTTGCGGCACCCAGTAAGCCACAATCGCCATTTGACCGGGTACATCTTCACGGGCAATCACGGCGACGTGGGCCACATCGGGGTGGCGCGCCAGCAAGGCTTCAATTTCGCCCAGCTCGATACGCTGGCCACGCAGCTTGATCTGGTGATCGGAGCGGCCCAGGAAAATAACTGCGCCATCGTCACGCCAGCGGGCTACATCGCCAGTGGCGTACATGCGGTCGCCATGTAGGGCGTAAGGATCGGGTACAAAGCGTTCTTCAGTCAGGTCCGGGCGGCCCCAGTAGCCTTGCGCCAACTGTCTGCCAGCCAGGTACAGGTGGCCGGCCACGCCCGGCGGTACAGGCTGCAATTGCTCGTCCAGAATGTACAGAGCGGTGTTCCACACAGGGAAGCCGATGGGCACAGGCTGGGATTTGTCCTCGCGCGAAGCAGGCCAGTAGGACACGTCCACGGCGGCTTCGGTTGGGCCGTACAGATTATGCAGTTCGGCGTTCAGCAGGCAGTGGAAGCGGTCGCGGGTAGTGGCCGACAGTTCCTCACCACTGCAAAACACCAGACGCGGCGCTAGCCCACGAGCCTCAGGCTCATCCAGAAAGGCGCTGAGCATGGAGGGCACAAAGTGCAGCACGGTGATGGACTGTTCGCGCATCAGGCGGGCAATATGGGCGGGGTCGCGGTGGGCTTGTGGTGGGGCCACGACCAGGGTTGCACCGGACAGGAAGGGCAGGAAGAACTCCCACACCGACACGTCAAAGGTGGCCGGGGTCTTTTGCAGAATGCGGTCACCCGTGCCAATGCCGTAATGGGTTTGCATCCACACCAGCCGGTTGACGATGGCGTCGTGGTTGACCAGCACGCCTTTGGGTGTGCCGGTAGAGCCGGAGGTGTAGATCAGGTAAGACGGGTCATGCGGACCAGCGGCTGTCCAGGCGTCTGCACTGCAAGCCTGTTCAGGCTGAGGAACCAGCAGGGTGGCGTTCAGCGTGCAATCGGGCTGGCCAACCAGCAGGCGCGGTTGAGCGGCCTGCAAGATGGTGTTCAGGCGATCGGCAGGCTGGTCCAGATCCAGCGGCAAGTAGGCGGCACCGGCACGGTGGATAGCCAGCAAGGACAGCACCAGTTCCAGCGAGCGGGGCAGGGCCACGGCGACGATATCACCGGTCTGCACACCGGCCAGACGCAGTTGCGCGGCCAGATTGGCGGTTTGCTCGTTGATCTGGGCGTAGCTGAGCTTCTTGCCTTCAAATTCCAGGCCGCTTTGTTCCGGGTGAGCCTGCAACTGGGCGTGGATCAGTGCCCACAGCGTTGTTTCAGGAACCGGGTGAGCAGTCTGGTTGACGGTCTCAATCCAGTGGTGGTGTTCCGCGTCCGTCAGCGTAGGCACAGCAGACAGGGTGTCGGCTTGCAAAGCACGCAGCAGAAACTGTTCCAGACGGGTCAGATGGGTTTGAATCTGCTCTTCGGTGTACAGACGTGGGTTGGCCTCGACTTCCAGACGCAGGCCACTGGCATCGGGCTGGGCGCGGAAGGTGAAGTTCAGGTCTTCCACGGGGCCAGCGCACAGCACGGTCTGGCTGGCGGTCAGGCCTGCTTGTTCATAGGGTGCATCGAAAGGCAGGACGTTGATGATGGGGCCGTGCAGGCGGCGCATACCGCCCAGCAAGCCTAGATCACGACGTAGTTGTTCACTGCGGTAGCGGCCATGACGACGCGCCTGGCGCAGTGCCTTGGAAACCTGAACCAGGTATTGATTCAAAGGCAGGGATTCGTCGATCTGCAAACGCAGCGGAGCCACGTTCATCACGGTGGAGACGATACGGGCGCTGATATGGCCCAGACGTCCCATCCAGGGCACGCCTACCGTGCATTCGTCCTGGCGGGTGTGACGGCGCACATAGGCGGCGGTCAGGCCCGTCAGAATGTCTGGCCAACTGATATCGCTGCTTTGTGCCAATGCTTGCAGGCTGGCTGTCAGCTCGGGCCTGACGGCGCGGCGTGCCAGCAGGAAATGATGGTCGCTCAAGGCCTGGGATTCGCTCAGGCTTTGGGCGGGTTCTGCATCGCTCAAGGTGTCCAGCCAGAACTGTCTGTCCTTGCTGCGGCGCTCGCTCTCCCGATAGCTTTGATCGTCATCCTGCAAGAGGGCGAACGATTCCAGCTCATGGCCATGATCTTCATGGCCATTGAGCAAGGCCTTGTAGAGCTTGACTACCCGCGTCTCGATCAGCGCCATGCCATAGCCGTCAGCGGCTAGGTGATGGATACGCTGATACCAGAGATGGTGTTTGGGCCCCAACACAAACAGAATGTGCCGTGCCAGCGGTGCAATGGTCGGGTCCAGCGGTGTGCGCAGGTCCGCCATCAACTGGGTTTGAGCCTGTTCGGCACCGTCTGGGTGAGCGGACAGGTCCACAATTTCCAGCTGAATCGGCTCTTGCGGGCGCAGGTACTGGGCCGGGCCATCGGGTGTGTCCACCATGCGCAAGGTCAAGGCATCGGCTTCGGTCAGCGTCAGATTGATGGCCTGTGCAAACAGCGCAGTGTCCAGCGCCGAGTGGATATGGGTGCAATGCCCGGTGTTGAAAATCGGGTTGAGCGGGTCCAAACGCTGGGCGTACCACAGACCTTCTTGTGCTTCGGTCAGGGGGCGCAATGGCAGTTCGGAAGGGGAGCTAAACATAAGCGTGTTGCAGTAAGAAAATCAGCGGCCGTTTTGTTGGGCACGCTCGATCAGCGACCACCATTGGCCCAGGGTGACAACCGAGGCCATTTCGGAAAACTCGATAGGAGCGCCGGCCTCGCGCCAGCGGGTAGCCAGGGTCATGACGCGCATGGAATCCAGGCCCAGATCGATCAGATTGTCGTCGTCCAGGATGTCCTGCGGGTCTTCATGCAACATGGCGGCAATGTCTTGCCGCATGCGTTCCAGGGTAAGGGGAGTACTCATGATGATTCTTGCGTTGTGTTTTCTAATTGCTCGCGCAACTGGGCGCGCAGTTCTTTGCGGCTGATCTTCAAGGCCGCCGTTTCCATGAAACGGTCTACAAACACGATTTGGTCCGGTACCTTGAAGTCGGCCAGACCACGGCTGCGTATCCATTTCTTCAGTTCAATCGCGCGTGGCTTGTCATCCTTGGGAATGATGAAGGCGCAACTGCGCTCGCCCAGGAACTCGTCGGGCACCGACACCACGGCAGCGTCAAAGACCTGCGGGTGGGCCAGCAGATGATCTTCAATTTCCTCGGCGGAGATTTTCTCGCCAGCGCGGTTGATGTGGTCAGTGGCACGGCCCTGAACCATCAAATAGCCTTCGGGCGTCATGCGTACCACGTCGCCTGTGCGGTAAAAACCGTCCTCGGTAAAGGAGCGGGCATTGGCCGACGGGTTGTTGTGATAGGCGCGGATCGTGTAGGGGCCACGTGTCAGCAGGTAGCCGGTTTCGCCAGGGGCGACCGGGTCACCGTTGTCGTCTACGATCAGGATTTCATCGTCCGGGCTGATAGGGCGGCCCTGGGTGTTGATGATGATGTCCTCGGGGTCGTCCAGGCGGGTGTAGTTCACCAGACCTTCGGCCATGCCAAACACCTGCTGCAAGGTCACGCCCAGCGTGGGGCGCACGCGCTTGGCGGCTTCGGCGTTCAGCTTGGCACCGCCCACCTGAATCACTTGCAGCGACTCCAGATTGGCATGGGTCTTGGTGGCCGCATCCATCCACAGCATCAGCAGTGGGGGGACCAGGCTTGTGTCGGTCACGCCTTCGCGTTCGATCAGCTCAAAGCAAACGTCCGGGCTGGGGGCGGGACTGAGCACCACTTTGGCACCGGCGTACAGCGCACCCAGGAAACCGGGTGAGCTCATGGGGAAGTTGTGTGCAATGGGCAAGGCGCCCAGGAACACGCTGTTTTCGTTCAGACCGGCAATCTTGGCGCTTTCACGCAAGGTGTAGATGTAGTCGTCGTGCGTGCGGGGAATCAGCTTGGACAAGCCGGTGCTGCCACCTGAAATTTGCAGGAAAGCCACTTCGGAAGGCTGGGCTGCTGATACGGGCACGTCCACATTGGCGGCGCTGCTTTGCAACAGGGCCAGGGAGGTGAATTCTTGCGCATCGCCCACGATGTAAACCTGTTCTACATGCGGACAGCGTTCACTCAGCTCGCGCACCAAAGGCAGATAGTCAAAACCGGCATGCGTATCGACACCGATATAGGCGCGTGCCTGGGCGGTATTGGCAAAATGCTCGACTTCGGTAATGCGGTGCGCTGGCAGGGCATACACGGGCAGGAGACCAGCACGGAACAGGCCAAAGATCACGCTGACAAATTCAGGGATGTTGGGCAGGTGTACCAGAACCCGATCACCCTTGCGCAGACCGGCTTGCAGCAGGCCCGCTGCGATTTGGCTGGCGTACTGATCCAGCGCGCCATAGGTCCAGCGTTGGGTGCCGCCAACAACGGCTTCACGTTCCGGGTGGTTTTGTGCGCGCGTGCGCAACAAGGCCCCAAACGTTTCCCCTTGCCAGTGTCCGGCATCGCGATAGCGCTGGGCAAAGGCGTCAGGCCAAATTTGTTCAACAGGAATAGATTTCATCATGGTAATGAGAACTATTACATAAATAAGTAGGCTTGTCAGATTTACTCGTGCTAAGTCAGCTTGGTGTCAGGCAGTTCAACACTGTCCAGCAAGCTGACCGTCCACGGAGCAAAAGGGGTGTTCAGGCAGATCGCAGCGGCATAGTTTTCTACTGGCCGGTGACTGTGCACCACCAAATCTTGCAAGATGGGATGGGGGGATTGTACGGTGCATCCGTAATCCGGATGGCCGTTCAAGGATAACTCTTGAGGCTGAATATGAAAACCGGTGCCCGCCTGTTTCAAGGCTGCTTCCTTTCCACACCACAGCGCATAAAAATCCAGATCACATTTTAACCAACTGCGTTCGGACGGCACACTGCAATGTTCGACCAACCCTGGTTTGACGGGCAGGCGCATGGCTTCTATGTCCACGCCGATGATTCGGTCGGCCATGCCAATCAGCACGCGCTCGCCGCTGTGCGACAGGCTAAAGTGCAGATCGGTATCGTCCAGATCCAGCACCGGCTTGCCATGTTCCAGCGTAGTAATAGGGACGGCGCGTGGCGTACACCCCAGCAAAGGCGCCAGAAAATGGCGCAGGGCACCGTGGGCCAGCAGGCTTAAGTGCTGATCTGACTGACGCTTGCGGCGGGCAATCACGGCCAGGGTGCTGTCCGGGATCTGGCTTCGTAACCAGGATTCCATACCTGCAGGCAGGGGAAGCGACAAGCTGTACACAGCCAGCATGTCAAAGTCCCAAATGGCGTTGCAAAAGGGCGGCGTCCTGGCGCAACTGTTCGGCAGGGCCGTCGTAAACCAACTGACCATTACCCAGCAACAAGGCTCGATCCGCCAATTGCAGAGCCAAGCTTAAATTCTGTTCGGCAATCAGTACGGTAATGCCCTGCTCGTTTAGCGTTTGCAGCTGCGGCAGCAAGGTGTCCTGAATCGTCATGGGGGCCAGGCCTTCGCTGGGTTCGTCCAGAACAATAATGGAGGACTGTGTCAGCAGGGCGCGGGCCAGTGCCAGCAATTGCCGTTCGCCACCACTCAAGGCGGAGCAGGAGGACTGGCGGCGCTCGTACAGACGCGGCATGGATTCATAAATGCTGTTCAGCGTCCAGCGATCATCCGAGCGTGGACGGCGGGCCAGCCCGGCCAGGCGCAGGCTTTCCTGCACGGTCAGTGTGGGAAAGCGGCCCCGGCCTTGTGGCACCAGCGCCATACCTAGCAGGGCGATTTTGTGGGTAGGCCAACCCGTAATGTTTTGACCGTGCACATGGATTTGCCCACTCCATTGCGGGCCCATATTGAACAGGCAGTGCAGCAGACTGGTTTTTCCGGCACCGTTGCGGCCCAGCAGGGCTACGCTTTGTCCGACGGGAATATTCAGCGAAATTTCTTGCAAAATGTCGGCCCGATCGTAGCGTGCATGCAGGCCCGAGATGTTCAGCGCTGTGCTCATGCGGTCTCCAAAGCCAGTTCACCCAGATAGGCCTGGCGCGCCCCGGCGTGCTGACGTACGGCCTTCGGAGTGTCACAGGTCAGCAAGGTGCCGGATGACAGCACGGCGATCCGGTCACATTCCTGGAAAACAATATCGATGTCGTGGCTGATCAGCAGCACGGCGCATTGGCCGCGCATGGCATGGACCAGCGCCATGACTTCACGGGATTCGGATTCGGACAGGCCAGCCGTTGGCTCGTCCAGCAAGAGTACGCGGGGTTGCTGCGCCAGGGCAATCAGCAAATCCAGAATGCGTTGCTCGCCATAGGACAGGGAGCGTGCCAGCAAATGCCCGCGACCGGCCAGGGCGCTGTGCTCCAGCAATGCTTCGGCCGCCTGTTGACTGGCGCTGCGGGCAGATTGGCGGCCCCACCAGTGATAGCCGCAGCCTTTTTTGATGCGCACGGCCAAGGCCAGGTTTTGCAGCAGGCTCAGTTCGGGAAAAATGCGGCTGGTCTGAAAGCTGCGCACCAGACCTTGCCTGGCGCGCTCAATAGGCCCCAGACTGCGCAGGTCCTTGCCTTCCAGCAAAACCTGGCCGCTGGATGGCGTGGCCAAACCGCTGATGATATTGAACAGCGTGGTTTTGCCTGCCCCATTGGGGCCAATCAGCCCCAGGGTTTCGCCTGCACGCAGCTCCAGGCTGACATCTGTCAGGATATCCAGGCCCCCCACATGCAAGGCCAGTTCGCGAGTGCTTAGTAACACGCTCATGAGGACCTCTTGCGCCGCTCAGCCAGACCGTTGGGCATGAACAGAACCGTCAGCACAAAGATCAACCCCACCAGCAACTGCCAACGATCTGTGTAGGAGCTGAGGTAGGTCTGGGCAAACAGATAAAACGTAGCGCCGATGAATGCGCCGCGCCAGGTGCGTATGCCACCGATCACACCCATGATGATGAGCGTGGCCGAGAAACTCCAATGCACTTGTTGTGGGCTGACGTACTGGTTTGCAAAGGGATACAGGCCGCCAGCCGCACCCGCTACCGCACCTGCAATCATGAAGGTGTAAAGGCGAATGCGCCATGCTTGATAACCCAGGGCGGCCATGCGCAAGGGCTGGTCGCGCAGGCCGGTCAAGGCCAACCCGATCGGGGCGCGGCTGAAGGAGCGCAGCAACAACCAGCAGACCACCGCCAGCACCAGGGCCAGAATCATCAGGGTGTAGGGGGCGCTCAGGGGCAACTCGCCCAGGCTCAGACGCGGGAAACCGCGCAGGCCGTCTGCACCACCGGTGACGTCACGCCAGCGAAATGCCACTTCCCAGATCAACTGACCGGCAACCAGCGTGGCCACCATGAAAAACAGCTCGGAACTGCGCAAGCTGATCAGCGCCATCAACATGGACAGCAGGGTGCCTGCCGCAATGCCGACCAGCAGCATCAAGGGCAAGGATGCGCCCCAGTATTGACTGCTGACGGCAGTGGCGTACGCGGCAAAGCCAAAGACGGCACCGTGGCCCAGAGAGACCAGACCACCGTAACCAATCAAGAGGTTGATGCTAAGGACGGCGCAACCGATCAGCAGGGCTTCGGTGCCAAAGCGCCATAAGAAGGCGTCGCCCCAGAAATAGCTGCTGAGCAGGACCAGGCAGGCCAGAGCGGGCCAAAGTCCAGTGCGCAGCAGGCAGGTGTTGAGCTTGTTCATTTAAACCTGACGCGTAGCGGATTTGCTCAGGCCATTGGGCCAGCAAAGCAGAAGGCCCAGCATGACGGCCAAGGTAGCGGCATTGGCAAAAGCAGGGACCCAGACGCGGGCAAAAGTGGTGACGAAACCCAGAATCAGCGCGCACAGCAAGGTCCCGCGCACTGAGTTCAAGCCACCAATGACCACCACCAGCAAGGCCAGCAAGAGGATTTCTTCATCCAGACCGGGGTAGACCGACAACATGCCTGCGCCCAAGGCGCCACCCAAACCGGCCAGACCGGCGGCCAGCGCCATGCCGATGGCAAACAGGCGACGCGAATTCAGGCCCAGGGTCTCGACAATCTGGGCGTCTTGTACGCAAGCGCGAATGGCCGCACCCCACAGGGTGCGATCCAGTAGGAACCAGAACAACAAAGCCAGTGTCAGGCCGGTGACGATTAGGAACAGGCGATAGGTGGGGAAAGGCAGGCCCATGATCCACACCCCGCCACGCAGCACTTGCGGCAGCATGGGCGAGAGCGTGTCGGCGCTGAAACCCCAGCGCATCAAATCGGCCAGAATCACGGACAGGCCGTAGGTCAGCAGCACCTGCATCAGGTGAGTGCGTTGATAGAACTGGCGAAAGGGAAAGCGGTCCAGTAACAAGCCCATCAGCCCACACAGTACAAACGCGGCGGGAAAGGCCAGCCACCAGGGCGCGCCAGATGCCAGCCATTGGACACTGATGTAGCCGCCCAGCAGGAAAAAAGAGCCGTGTGTCAGGTTGATGAAGTTCATCAGGCTGAGCACTAAAGACAGCCCCAGCCCCGCCAACATCAGCAGGGCCGAGAAGGACAGGGCATTGAGGATTTGAAGCAGGTAGTAAGACAAGGTGTGGCTCAAGAACGCGGGCCGGGGTCCTGGATACGCTGGTAAGTATGAACCACGGTGTTAAAGGGGCGACCTTGCGCGTCTTTTTCCACCCGGTTGACGTAAATATCCAGAATGGACTGGTTATTGCGTGGGTCAAACGCCATGGGGCCAAAGGCGGTGTCGATAGGCTTGTCCAGCAGGGCTTGCTTGAAGGCGGCCTTGTTGGACAGATCGCCCTTAACCGCATCCAGACCGGCCTTGATGACCTGGCCGGTCACGTAACCGGAGGTGCTGGCCTCGCCGGGCAAACGGCCACGGCTGGCTTGGTAGGCGGCCACAAAGTCCTGGGCAGCCGGAGCGCCGGGGGACTGGTGGAAGGTACTGACACCACCCAATGCGGCTTCG
Source organism: Alcaligenes sp. SMD-FA (assembly GCF_025960365.1). Taxonomy (NCBI): domain Bacteria; kingdom Pseudomonadati; phylum Pseudomonadota; class Betaproteobacteria; order Burkholderiales; family Alcaligenaceae; genus Alcaligenes; species Alcaligenes sp. SMD-FA. The sequence continues at coordinate 318,613 of NZ_CP110108.1, forward strand.
CCCACCGCAGTGATCACATCTTCCTGGTCGAACAAGGCACCGGGGCCCACGATCTGGATCTTGCCGTGTAGTTGGTAATCCTGCATTTGCTGGTGGAAACGAACGGCGTCGGCACCAGCCAGGAAGGTGTAGACAAACTTGGGGTTGCTGGCGGCCAGATTCATCAGGATAGGCGCGAAGTCGGGGGTACCCAAGGGAGTCCAGATGCGCTCGCCCAGTGTGCCGCCTTGTTCCTGATAGGTGTTGGCGAAGTCCTCAATGTATTCACGGCCTGCGGTGTAGTCCGAACCCAGCGTGATACCGCCGGATTTTTCGACGTGCTCGAAGGTCCACAAGGCGCCGGTATGACCCAGCATCCAGCTCGTTTTGGTGGGGCGGAACACGTAGGGGCTGGCGGCTTCACGGGCCAGGCCATTGGCAGCGGCATTGGAAATAAAGGTAGGCAGTTGCGCATCGTGGACGATGTCACGAATGGCCAGCGCGATATTGGCGCTGATAACGCCGCCCAACACATCGATTTTGTCGCGCTCGATCAGCTTGCGCACTTTACGGATGGCTTCGTCCGGTTTGCCGTGGTCGTCCTCGACCAGCAACTGCACCTTGCGTCCGCCCATCTCGTTATTGCACTGTTGCAGCATCAACTCCAGACCGGCGCGCATGCTCTCGCCCAAGGAGGCGAAGGGGCCGGACAAGGATGTCAGCAAGGCAATTTTCAGGGGACCGTCTTGGGCACGAAGCAGGCGGGGTACGCCAAATAGCAAAGGGCTGGCCGCAGCGGCCAGCAAAAGCTGACGACGTCCAGCACGGGTAGGGGAGAGAGTCACGAGAGCTTGTTTCCGTAAGAGAGCCAAGTTCGCCTGGGTAGACATTTCAGGCAGGAGGCTGCACTACTAAATGTTAATCATTATCATTTTATGGTCTTTCCTGATGTAAATAAAGGCTCATCGCCCTTGAATGTCCATTTCAAGCGTGGGCCTTCAAGGGCAGCAGGCCTCGATTGGGGGCAGATTCAGGGGGTGAGGCAGGTCAAAGCGGCCACGTGGACGCTTTGCAGGAAAGGCGCAGGGGCGGGGTGCTTAGCGCCCATCCCCGTTGATATTGGCGCGAATGCGGTTCAAAAACTGCCGTAGCTGGGCCAGTTCCTCAGCCGAAAAGCCCTGAATGGCGCGGTGATGAATATCCAGCGCGGCGGGCAGGACGCGCAAAAAGTGCTGCCGACCTTGCTCATGCAGATGGATCAACACACGACGCTGGTCCAGCGGATCGGGCTGGCGGGACAGGTGGCCCGCGTTTTCCATCACCACCAGGGCGCGTGACAAGGTGGTTTGGTCCACATCGGTATATTGCGCCAGGGTGCTGACGCCCAGTCCATCGGTTTCATTCAGAAAAGCCAGCACGCGCCAATGCAGCAGGGTCAGTTCATGGCTGCGCAGCAAGGTTTGAAAGTCAGCATTTAAGGCCGAGGTACTGCGATTGAGCAGATAGGGAATAAAGGTATCGTGCCCGGTATAGGCGTCGGTCAGAGGGGGGCTGGCCATAGTGAAGCGGCTTCCTTGATGCAGAAAAAAAGCAGGCTACTCGTTCCAGATGATTGAGATAGCCTGCCAAAGCCCGGTCATCGCTGTAAGCAGACCGGGCAAGTGGTGGTTTTTACGGTGAGTGGAACTTAGTTTGCATGATCCACTTTGCGTTGCAAAGCGGCAATGGTCAGGTTCAGTGCGAAGCCCAGCACACAGATCCAGACCAAGGGTACAAACATATCAAGCGTGCGGTAACTGCGAGCGGCGGCGGTCAGCATATGGCCCAGACCGTCGGTGGAGGCAATCATCTCGGCCAGAAAGACCACTACGCAGGCAATCACGCCGGCCACCCGCACACCGGCCAGCACCGTCGGGCTGATGGCGGGCAAAATGATTTTCCATAGGCAGGCACTGCGGGAGGTGCCTGCGGCACGTGCCGACCAGATCAGCTTGCGGTCCACCGTTTGCGCCGCCACCCAACTGGCCATCAGCACAGGGAAAATGGCGTCTGAAACCACCAGGGCAATTTTCGATGCGCTTTCAAACCCCATGATCAGGATCAGTGCCGGGTAAAGGGCGATCTTGGGGATAGGGGCCAGCAAACGGATCAGTGCATCCAGCAGAAACGAGCTCCAGCGTGTCAGTTGGGCAATCAGGGCCAGGGCGACCCCGGCCACACAGGCAATCAGCAAACCGCTGATCAGACGGTAGACGGTGATGCCCAGGTTCTGCCAGAAGTCAGCCTGACCGGCCAGCTCCAATACCCGCATCAAAATGGCAGAAGGGGCAGGCAACAACTGCGGGCTGACCCAGCCCGAGCGGGTACACAGCTCCCAGATAATCAGCAAGATGGCCGGGCTGATGCACAAAGACAGACCGGACAGGTCCCGGCGCCTGGCCGGGCGGGTTTCAGTAGAACGCATAGCTTGTCCCGATGAGGCTAAGGTTTTAGTGGTCATCGCGTCATCCTTTGTCCATCAGGCCCTGGGTGGAGTCATGCCAGTGCGTGCAGCGCTTGCGCACGAACTCAAACAAGGCGTCAAAGGCAATGCCCAGGACCGCCAGCAGCATGATGACCGCATACACCGTGGAGTACTGCGCCATATCCATAGAGGTGAACAGCAGATTGCCGATGCCTTCCTGACGCGCAATCATCTCGGAGGAGACCATCACGATCAGTGCCATGACCACGCCGACGCGGCAGCCAATCATGACTTCCGGCAAAGAGGCGGGCAGTACGATCTTGCCCAGACGGGCCAGTGGACCCATACCCATGGACTGGGCCACCCAGATCAGCTTGGGCTCAATACGGGTTGCACCGTGATAGCTGTGATAGAGCAAAGGCAGGGACACGCCCAGCGCAATGACCAGAATTTTGGAGAAATCCCCCAGACCGAACCACAGCATCAAGATTGGCATCAAGGCCGCTTTGGGCATGGGATAAGCCAGGGCCACCAAGGGATAGAAGGCGGTATAGACCAGGCGGCTGCGGCCCATGGCCAAACCCAGCGGTACGGCCACGACCAGCGCCAGGGCATAGCCCGTAAACATGCGGCCTACTGACTGCAGGATGGCCGACCAGGCCATCGGGTCGCTGATCAGGGCGGGTAGTTCACCCAGAGCCGCCCAGGGGCTGGGGAAGGAGTCCAGCTCTACCCAACGGGCCAGTCCTGCCCAGGCCAGCAGCACCAGAATGGCCGCCATGACCAAAGAGGCCCAGCGATGTTCATACCAGTGCTGTGGCGTCATGGGTGGGCCTCCGCCATCAAGGATTGCTCCAGACGAATAATGGTTTCCTGATAGACCGGATTGCGCAACAGCTCGCTACGGATGCGGGGGCGGGGCAAGTCAATCTCCACCACTTCCTTGATGCGGCCAGGCGAGCCAGTCATGACAATCACGGTATCGGACAGAAAGACCGCTTCGTCCACGCCGTGTGTCACAAAGACCACGGTGTTGCGCAACTGCTCCCACAAGCTGAGCAGTTCCGTTTGCAGGGTGACGCGCGTGTGGGCATCCAGCGCCCCGAAGGGCTCGTCCATCAGCAGGATGTCCGGCTCATAGGCCAGAGTGCGGGCAATAGCCGCACGCTGACGCATGCCGCCGGACAGCTCACGCGGATAGAAGGAGGCGTAAGGCCCCAGCTTGACCTTGTCCAGCCATTCGCTGGCGCGCTGTTCGGCCTGGTCCTTGGGCATGCCTTGTTCGCGCATGCCGTAGGCCACGTTTCCCAGCACGGTTTTCCAGGGAAACAGAGCATATTCCTGAAACACCGGGCCCCGGTCTGGACCTGGGCCAGTAATGGGCTTGCCCTTGACGCGGATCTGGCCGCTGGAGCAGGACTCAAAGCCCCCTAACATATAGAGCAGGGTGCTTTTGCCGCAACCGCTGGGTCCCAGAATAGACACAAAGCGCCCTGCCGGAATGCTCAGGGCGATGTCTTGCAGGGCCGTATGGCTGTGGCCCTGCCGGGTGTTAAAGGTTTTACCGACACCATCCAGTTCAATCATGGTTTGGCCTCGCGTAAATCAGCCCGGTAAAAATCCTGCACGTTCAAGGCTTCTTTCAGGAAACCGGCCTTGTGGTAGCGGTCATAGGTGCCTTGAATGGACTCCAGATCGGGCTGCATGTCGGGCACACGTGCAAAGTCCTTGTCGGTGAACAGGTATTGGGCCAGCAAGTCCTTGGGGGCGCGGGTGATTTGGGCGGTGACTTCCACGGCCAATGCTGGATCCTTGCTGAGCATGCTCATGGCAGTTTTCAAATCCTGTACGTAGGCGCGTACCACTTCGGGGTTGGCATCGCTATAGGATTTGCTGCAGGCCTCGAAAATTTGTACCGACGGGCTGGCCACTTCGGACAGGGAAAACAGCTTGCGCAAGCCGCCTTTCTTTTCATTCAGCAGGGCAAAGGGTTGGGCCATGGGGCCGGCATCAATGCGGCCACTGCGAACGGCGTCAGCCGCAGGCGGAAAACCGGTTTCAACGATTTTCACATCCTTGTCCGGGTCAATGCCGTTTTGACGCAGCCACAGCAGCATGTCGAAGTACACCCCGGCACCGTAGGCGTTGGTGCCGATGACCTTGCCTTTCAGGTCCGCTGCCGTCTTGATCGGGCTGTCTTCTTTCACGGCCCAATAGACGGAGAAGTGCTTATCGTCCGAGTGCACGTGCTGGGCCACGATATAGGCTTCCAGACCGCTTTCAATCGCGCCATTGGCCAGCGACATGGGGGCCATGGTGGAGCACTCCAATACACCGGCCCGCATGGCTTGCACCATGGGCGAGGTGCCCTGGAACTGGGTCCACTGGATTTGATATTTCTTGCCCAATTGCGGGAACAGCTCGGGGCGCTTGGCCATCAGATACTTGGCTTCCTCGCCCGGAATGGTCCAGCCTACCCGCAGGGTGGGGACTTCCTGAGCCTGGCTCAGACCGTGACAACTCATCAGGGCAAACAACAATGCAGCGGTTTTTTTCATCGCCGGGCCGCCCCAAGATGAAAGGTGCCCTCTTGGAGGGCAGCAAGCCGAAGGCGCAGCGTGGGTGTCTTTTTTCATTCCTGTGTCTCCTTGGCAAGGTGTTCGGCGCGGGCAGGGGCCAGGCCGATGTGATCCAGCATTCCCAGTACGCGGGCCAGCACGTCACGGCGGTATGCCTGTTGCTGGTCCACTGGGTATTCGTGAAAGCCCTGTCCGCTACGCAGACCGTTACGTCCACTTTCCATATAGCGGGTGATGATGTCGGGTACGGCGTAGCGTTCCGGGTCCAGGTTCTGCGACAAGTACTGTCCGGCGTGATACAGAATGTCGTTGCCGCCGTAGTCGATGAACTCCAGCACGCCGATGCTGGCAAAGCGAAAGCCCAGGCCGTAGCGGGTGGCTTTATCAATATCCGCCGCGCTGGCCACGCCTTCTTCCACCATGCGAGCGGCCTCGTTCATGATCAGGGTTTGCAGACGCGGGACGATGAAACCGGGGTGGCAGCCACAGACTACGGGCACTTTGCCGATGGACTCCAGATTGCTTTGCAGACGGTTCAAGGTCTGCTCGCTGGTGCCAGGGTGGGCGCTGATTTCAACCAGCGGAATCAGGAAGGCCGGGTTGAGCCAGTGCGCGTTCAGGAAACGCTCGGGATGGCTCAACATGGGGGCCAGATCCGAGGCCAGCATGGTGGAGGTGGTGGAGGCGATCAGCGCATCGGGCTGGGCCAGTTCACCGATACGACCCAGAGCGTCGGTCTTGGCTGCTAGGGTTTCGGGCACGCCTTCGTAAATCAGATCTGCCTGGCCCAACACGTGGGCAGCATCACTTAAAGGGGCAACACCGATGCAGGCCAGATAGCCGTCGATCTGCTCGGCAGCGAACATGCCCAGGTCGGCCAATTGCTCCAGTGTGGCGCGTAATTCCTGGCGAATCTCGGCTTCCAGACGGGCGCTATCGGCAGGCGGGCGCGGTTTGAAGTCCAGTAAGGTCACGGCTTGGCCGCGCAGCGCATAGGCCAGGGCAATGCCCCGCCCCATGCGACCTGCGCCCACCGCAACGATACGTTTGATCGGGGCGGGCGTGCTCATCAGGCTCTCCCGGCGTGCAGCATCTCTTGCAATTGCTCGCGGCTCATCGTGTCCAGACCCAGGCTGGCCAGTGTGCGTTGGCCCTGGCGCAGATCTTCACCCACGATGGCACCGGCAATCGCCAGCAAGCCCTTGGTTACGGGGGCGTCCACACCGGCCCAGTCCGCCACGGAAGCGAAGAAGGCCAGACCCAACATGGTGTCCTCACGCATGTAGCGGTGCTCGTGCAGGTCGATCTTCTCGCGCCAGTCGCCGCTTTTCACCAGCTTGGAGTGCGAGGAACGGTCGCCATACATCCACTGGTCGTTTTCGTAGTGGTCGGACAGGGGGAAGTGCGGGGCACCGTAGCCCAGCGCTTCACGAATGCGCATGCGCTCATTGTCCAACTGTGTGGTCACGGCACGTACCGAGGGCTGAGTGCCTTCGTTATGAATATCCCAGGCCGGGAAATGCTCCAGCGGGCCTGCGTTCATCATGATCAGCGGGGGGTGGATGATGGGGCCGGCATTCATCAAGGCACCAGACAGGGCGTCTTCGCAGCGCTCCACGCTGGGGAACACTTTGCCAATCACCTCTAGGGCGTGATCGGTATTGCGCGCCGGGTACACGCCGGTAGGCAGGCGGGTGGCGCGGGTGGTGATGTTGATGACGGTATCGCCATGCTTGCGGGCCAGCCAGGGCAGGGTGCCGGTTTCGGCCCAACTGACATCGGCCTTGTTGCCGGTGCCGCGCACGATCTCGCTCATGATGAAGGAGCCAAAGGTGCCCGGTGGCAGGAACACGACCTGGCCGTCTGTCAGGTGAGGGGCCATGACGCGGGCAATATCGGTTTGTGCAATGGCGGGCGAAGGGATCAGTACCAGATCGGCACCGGCGATCGCCTGGCCAATATCCGCGCAGACCTTGGCAATGGGGATGTCACGCTCGCCTGCTTCGTCTTTCAGTGTCATGACTGGGCGGTCCAGCAAGGGCTGCAGCTGAGCCGTATCACGGCGCCACAAACGTATTTCGTGGCCCTGCTCGCTCAAGTCTGCCGCTGCTGCATAACAACCGTGCCCGCCACCTAATACCGCTACCTTCATATTCGTCTCCAATCTCTTTTTTTGATTTCTATGCACTTGCATATAAATACAGACTAAAAGAAGTTGAGGCCTAAAACAAGAGGACGAATGGGGGGAGTTACCCTAGGGCGGGAAAACTTGGATACGAAGTGAAAAGGCACCCAGTGCCCGCAAGAAAAAAGCGGCTAAGCCGCGCCGCAGGCCAGTTCCAGCGCACGCAGGGTGGCTTGTGCCAGCACATGGCCGTGACCGGCTCCGGGCAGAACATGCAACTTGGCCTGCATGCCTTGGGCTTGCAGGTGCGCTTGCAGTTTTTGCATGGTGGGCAGGGTAGGCACGCCATTTTTGCGTCCGTCCGGCCCTGCTGCCTGAGCGCTCAGCGGATACCAGGCCTCTGAGGCACCGGCCAGAATATCTACCTGCACCGGCTTGCCCAATTGCTCCAGCAAGGTCCAGATCAGGGGATCGTGCCACCACAAAGAAGGGCTGGCGCACAGGTAATGATGAATGGGTAGGCTGTGCTGGCTAAGGGCATACAGCACGAATAAGCCGGCGTAGGAATGACCGTACAGGCTGATACGCGAACGGGTTAGTGCGGGTTCTACCCTTTGGGCCAATGCCAGCGCCATGCGTACTTGTTCGATCATGGCTGGGGCGCCACCGGCTTGCCACTGAGGGACGCGCGGGTCTTCCCATAAGCCGCCATCCGGGCCGGGCGGGGTGTAATCCAGAGCGCGATAGCGGGTGATCTGATCGCGTTCGCCTTGATAGCCCAGCGACAAAATGGCGCAGCGTTCCAGGGCGGGGTGACCGCTTTCTTCCAGCAAGGGCAAGGTCCACTGACCATCGAGCAGGCACAGCAAAGGCAGAGGGCCTTGTTCGGGCTTGCCGTCCGGCAGGCGCAGCAAGACGTGATGGGGATGGCCGCCCGCAGGCGGCAGCTCTAGTGGAATCAGGCGCGACATGAAGGCTTAGGAGGCGGGCTTCAGATCAATCATGTAGGTGCCTTCCATCGGCACGGTTAGGAAACGCTGATTCACTTCCTCTAGTGTTTTCAGGGCCGAGACACCTTCAAAACGATCCGGGTGAATCCAGCTTGCCAGTGCTTCGATAAAGATCATGTGCAAAGGCGAATCGTTAAAGGCGTGCCAGATACCGTGGCTATTGCCGCTGCGTACGGCAGGCAAGGCCTGCAGACGGTTGCCGTCAATAATGGCTTGCAGGCTTTTACGAGCCTGCTCTTTGCTGACGCCCGTGCCAATGGTCAGGCCACCGGAGGTCGTGCGCTTGCCTGCGCCTGTGCCGGTGGCCACATAGACCACCGGGGCACGGGAATGGATGTATTCAAAGTTCAGCTTGCCAGTGGCGCTTTTCAGGACGTCGGCACCAATATTGTGGCCGCCTGCATAGGTGATCATGTCGTTGAAGGTGCCTGCGCCGGGCGAGTTGCAGCAGTCCGTGCTGCCAGCATGGGCATGGACAAAAACGGGCGGGTGATCTTCCTTGGGCAGATCAGCCAGTCGCTGGGCCACGCCTTGCATGTGTTCTTCGTAAAACTGGATGAACTCGTCGGTGCGTTCTTTTTCACCCACGGCGTAGCCTAGTGCGCGCAGGCTGGGTACGGTGTTCTCCAGCGGATTGACAAAGAAGTCAATGACGATGACGGGCACTTTGGCGGCAGTAAGGCGCTGGATCAGGGCCGAGTCGCGTGTGTCCTGGCCGGGTGTCAGGCCCGCAAAGGCGGCGGTCAGTACCACCAAATCGGGGCGCAGAGCCAAGGCTTGCTCGACCGAGAAGGTATCAGCGGTATGGCGGCCCACAATAGGAATATTGGCCAGTTGTGGGTAGCGCTTCAGGTAGGTGTTGTATTCGTTGGAGAATGAGGTCTTGAATTCGTCCGACCAACCGGCAATCAGCGTGGCGGGTTCGGGGTGGACCAAAGCCAATACCGGAAAATGGCGCGCCTGGGTCAGCACAATACGTTTGGCCGGGCCGGGCAGGGTAACGGTACGACCCATGGCATCGGTAACTTCGATGGGCTGGGCTTGCACACCCAAAGGCAAGAGCAAGGTCAGCGACAACAGTAGGTGGCGCAGGATGTTCATGGGTTCTCCGAAGGTCACAGCACAGGCTCTTGCAGCCCGTCGATGATGATTTGCAAGGTGCCTTGTGAGCAACTCTCCACGCGGGCACGTACGCCATAAGCCTGGGCCAGCGAGGTGGGGGTAATGACGTTGGACGGTTCCCCTTGCGCCAGCAGCCCACCGCCTTCAATCATCAGCGCATAGTCGCTATGGCGCAGGGCCACGTTCAGGTCATGCAGCACGATCAGGGTGATCAGATTATTGTCGTGGGTCTCCTGGGCCAGCAAATCCATGACGTGGAATTGATAGTTCAGGTCCAGGGCGGACAAGGGTTCATCGAGCAGCAGCAAAGTCGGCTTGCGAATCAAGGCTTGTGCCAGGCCCACCAGTTGCTTCTGGCCGCCTGAGAGCTGGTCCAGATAGTGCATGGACAGGTGTGCAATGCCCAGACGCTGCAGGATATGCATGATGTGCTCATGGTCCACATCACGGGCATGCCCGCCGGGGGCTGAGGCATTGGCCGCCACCAGCACGGATTCAAATACCCGCAGGTGAACCGATGCCGGTAGGGACTGGGGCAGGTACACCACTTTTTGGGCACGCTGCTCGAAGCTGATGCCGCTCAGTTCCTGACCGTCCAGCAAGATCTTGCCGGTGGTGGGCTTGAGCAACCCTGCCAGGGACTTGAGCAGAGTGGATTTGCCGCTGCCGTTGGGGCCCAGCAAAGCCACCAACTGACCGGGCTGCAAAGGCTCGATGGTCAGCTTGGACAGGATTTCGCGTTTGCCGTAAGACAGGCTCAGATCGTGGACTTCAAGCATGGTTCACTTTATTTGGCGGCGCAGCACAACGCCCAGGAAGAAGGGCACACCCACCAGCGAGGTGACAATGCCGACCGGGATGATGATGCCCGGCACAATGTTTTTTGAGGCAATCGAGGCCAGCGACAGAATCACCCCCCCGACCAGCGCACTGCCGGGCAGGTAGAAACGGTGATCTTCACCAAATAGACGGCGGGCAATATGCGGGGCAATCAGGCCCACAAAGCCGATGGTGCCCACAAAGGACACGGCCAGCGCGGCCAGCAAGCTGATGCGCAGCAGGGACACCAGACGCAGGCGCGAGACGTTGATACCAAAGCTGGTGGCGCGGTCTTCACCCAGACGCAAAGCGGTCAGCTTCCAGGTATCACGCAGGGACAGCGGCAGGATCAGCGCAAACACCGCCAGCATGATACCGACCTTGCCCCAGGACGAGCGTGACAGGCTACCCATGGTCCAGAACACCAGCCCCTGCAGGGCCTCGGCGCTGGCCACAAACTGCACCAGCGAGACCAACGCGTTAAAGGAGAACACCAGTGCAATGCCAAACAGCACCAGGTTGGCGGTGCTCATGGCGCCCCAGCGGGCCACCGCATCGAGCAAAAAGGCGGACAGCAAGGCAAAAATAAAGGCGTTGGCGGCAATGGTCCAGGCTTGCGGAATGCCAGGAATCGACAAGTCCAGTACAATGGCCAAGGACGCGCCAAAGGCCGCCGCCGAGGAAATCCCCAAGGTAAAGGGACTGGCCAGCGGGTTATTCAGGATAGTCTGCATTTCCGCGCCGGACAGCCCCAGCGCTAAACCAATGGCCATGGCCATCAGCGCGTAAGGCAGGCGGATTTCCCAGACGATGACGCGGGTGGTTGGGTCGGACTGTTCCGGATAGAACAGAGCGTGGCTTAGCTCACCCAAGCTAAGGCCCGACGGCCCCAACATGAAGTCGGCCACAATCGAGGCCAAAATCACAAGGACCAGCGCACCTACCAGGAGCCAGCGACGTCTGAGGATATGTTGATAGTCGGCCAGGGCAGGGGCCGGAACAGCGGATGTGGACATTAAGAGTCTGAATGATAACCGTTTACATAGAAAGAAAGTATAGTTCATTGGCTAGGGTCTGTTAACACTAAAAGCAGCCCGCTTCGGGCCGGCTGTTTGTGCTTGTAGACCGATGCCTCTAACGTGCTGACCGCGATTCTTTTATGCCGCTTGAACACCTGGATTTTCTTTCCCCATTGGGCCGACAGTATCGTCTGACTTTGGCCTGGCCGGACACGCCAGCACCTGCGGATGGCTGGCCATTGCTGTGTGTGCTTGATCTACCGCAATTTGATGCGGTGCTGGCCACCTGTGAAAAGCAGGCTCCACAAGCCTGTGCGGTGTTGGGGATCGGTTATGGCGGGCAGGTCTGGCGCGACCAGGACTTCACGCCCGCGCTAAATGGGGACGCGGGCCACGCGCCGGATTTTCTGGCCATGATGCAAGACGTGTTCTTGCCTTGGGCCTACGCACAAGCGCCCTTGAATGTGCAACGGCGTTTGCTTGGCGGTCATTCCCTGGGAGGCCTGTTTGCCTTGCAACTGCTGTATCAGCAGCCGGAATTGTTCGATGCGCTGGTGGTGTCCAGCCCCTCGGTCTGGTGGGGGGAGGGCTATCTGGCTCGACTGCTTGCTCAACCCTTGCCCAAAGCCGCTTTGACGATGCCTGTGCAGTTCTCCGTTGGCGAGTTCGAGCAAAGCCTGGGCCCGGCAGAGAAAGCCATGCCCGAGGATAAGCGCGAGCTGCGTCGCTTGCGTTTGCAAGCGCGCCGCATGGTCGATGGCACACGCGAACTGGCGCAGGCTTTGGCGCAACAACAAGGTGGTGAACCGCGTTTTCGCATCGTGCCGGGCTGCAATCACAGTCAGTCCGGTTTGGTCGCCTTGCCGCAAGGCTGTCTGGAATGGTTGGCTGATTAGTGGTATCGCTGGCTTTGTTTAGACGTGTCGCTGTTTTGCTACCGCGCTAGGCGATGGGGCCGTCTCTGACGCCTTGTGCGACCTTTTATCCCGACTTGGTTGGACACGCCGCTGCGGTTGCGTCGAGGCTGACCGCGTATGTGCTTGGCTCTGAGCCATCCGATGCGGCTTTGGTTTACTTTTTCTGCCTGCGTTGACTCGCTTCCTTCTTGATCGTGTGCTGGGATGGCCCGGTTTCTTTCTGTCCACCAAGACGTTCAGCACGGTGATGGCATGTATCCTCTGACCGTACCGGAGCAGACCCGTATAATGCTGCTCATGCTGGCTTGAACCGGCTTTTCTGCCCTTCTCGTTCTCCTCTTCCCGTATTTTCAGGTCCCCGCCCTATGGCTGCGCGTCGCGCTTCGTCTGTTTCCGATTCCCCCGTCCCCACTCAAGCGGGTTTGCTGCTCCATCCCCAATGGCTGGATTATCCGCGTCTGGAGGGAGTGGCTCGTCAGGTCGCCAAAAAAGCGCGTTATCAGGACCGGGCAGGCATACGACGCCTGTGGCTGAAAGCCTGGCGCTTGCCGCAGGATGCCGCTTTTTTCAATCAGATCATTGCTGCTGAACTGGGTTTGAAGGATGCGGACCAGCGCCTGCAGTCCCAAGGGGTGCCTGAGGTCGTGATTCGTACCCTGCGTCTGCTCTATCAAATGAGTGCAGACAAGCTGGAGGCGGATGTGTATGAAGCCTTGCGCGAGCAACTGCTTGAACAGCGCGGCCAATTGGCCGGAGCGATTGCTTCCCAGTCTTTGCCTTTAAGCGAGAACTGGCCCGACGCCGAACGCGGGCCGCGCTTGCAGGCTTTGGTACAGGCCTGGCAGTCCTTGCCTTTGGCGCAAACCTATTTGTGGCAGTTGCAGGCCGAACAGCGCGATCGCGATCAACGTGCCCAGCGCTGGGAGCAGGCTCAGAAAGAACGTGAGCAAGCCCGTCAAAAAGAACAAAACGACAAGCAGCGCAAGTTCGATCAAGCCCAGGCGCGGTTGACCGCCTGGCTGAAAGAGCAGGGTTGCGAGCCGCAGCGCATCACCCTGGAGGCCTTTGAGGGCCTGCAAGCCGGTGAACCTGCCCACTGGTTCATGACCGTGTATGGCCGCAATGCCAGTGCCGCTGTCTTGACTCAAGAGTTCAAGCTGGATGCCGAGCAGCAGGAGTTTCTGTTGCAGGCCCAAGCACAACGTCAGGAACGTCAGCGCGAGCAACGCCAGCAGCGTTGGGCCTGGGAGCAGGAGTGCATCGGTTCGGAAGAAACCATGGCCTTGCTGGGTATTACCCGTCAGGAATACGAGCTGTGGCTGGCTGATCGCCGCTTGCCCAGCACCAAGCTGGAAGTGCGTGGCGGAGCCGCTGGCGGGCGTGATCGTATTGCCCATCATCCGGATTTGCTGGTGGCCATTGACCAGAACCAGATTGAGCAATGGCGCGAGCAGCACGCCAGCACCTTGAGCAATCGTGAACGTGTGCAGTATCAGCGCGCAGCTGACCGTGCTCGCACGCAATGGCGTCAGCAACAAGTGCTGAATCAGATCAAGACGCAAGAGGCATGCGATTACGACATTGATCCGGAAGATCCGCAGCGCCTGTGGTGGCACAAGGATTTGTGGCTGGCCGTGAATGTGTCCGTAGCGGGGGAGCGCCAGCACTGGCGTGCCAATGTGCGTATGCAGGCCGCCGTGCCTTTGCCACGTACCGGCTCGGAGCTGGACAGATTACCCGCCCGTGTCACGGTCTTGTTCAATACGGCCGCTCAAAACCGTCTGTCCCAGCGCTTGGAAGATTCGCTGGAGGCATTTTTGCAAACCCAGCGCCCCTTGATTGATGGCTCGTCCTTTCTGGAACTGGCCAAAGCCTTGCGCATGGCTCTGGAAGAGGGCATCGAGCAAAAGGAAATTGAAGCTGGAGATTTTGAGAAACGCCTGCTCAATGGCCCGGTGCGTCGCATTCTGGAAAGCGTGGAGCAGCAACGCGCCCAGGATTTGATGCGCCTGGGCGATTTCCCGGAAATGTTCAGCCTGGCCCGTGGCATCCGTCGCCATCTGGTGTTCCGTTTGGGGCCGACCAACTCGGGCAAGACGCACGAGGCCTTGGAGGCCCTGATGGAAGCCCGGTCCGGCGTGTATTTGGCGCCGTTGCGACTGCTGGCCATGGAAGTGCGCGACCGCTTGATGAATGCCGGTATCCCCTGCAATCTGGTGACGGGCGAAGAACGTGTGATGGTGGCCGGTGCCCAGCACACTGCCTGCACGGTCGAGATGATGGACCCCACGATGGAAGTACGCGTGGCCGTCCTGGACGAGATTCAAATGCTGCAAGACGAGCAGCGTGGCTGGGCCTGGACGGCAGCCTTGGTCGGTGTGCCAGCCCGTACTCTGTTTGTCTGTGGTGACGCTTCGGTTTTGCGTCCGTGTGAGCGTCTGGTGCGCTCCATGCAAGAGACCATGGAGCTGGAGTTTACCGAACGCAAAACTCCGCTGGAAGTCATGCCTTATCCGGTTGAGCCGCCGCGTGCGACGGGCAAGCAAGGGCGTCAGGAAGCGCCGTGGCGAGGTCGTAAAGACCGTCAACGCGAGGCTCAGGGCGTGTCCAAGGGCGATGCGGTGGTGGCCTTTACCCGTAAGGACGTATTGACGCTAAGCGCTCGTTACCGCGCCCAAGGCTGGAAAGTTGCCACGATTTACGGCGCGCTGGCTCCTGAAGTGCGCCGTACCGAGTCCGAACGCTTTTCCCAAGGCGAGGCCGATGTGCTGGTGGCGACCGATGCGATTGGCATGGGCTTGAACCTGCCGATTCGCCGCGTCTTGTTCTCGACGGTGCACAAGTTCGATGGCCGCTCCATGCGTGCCCTGAACGCAACGGAAGTGCGCCAGATTGCCGGACGGGCAGGCCGCTACGGTCTGTACCCCAAAGGCTATGTGGGGGCGATGGACAAGCAGGACCTGAATCATATTCGCACCCAATTGCAGAGCGAAGCCCCCAGCGTGGATTTGCGCTTGCCTATTGCACCCAGCCCTGAGCACGTGCAGGCGCTGGCGTCTTTATTGGATAACAACAATATTGGCGCAGTGCTCCAATATTTTGCGCAAAAAGTGGCCTCTGACAGCCCCTTGTTCCAGACAGCGGGCTTGAAAGACGCTATTGAACTGGGCTTTTGTGTAGACCGTCTGGCACCCAAGCTGGATCTGCGTGAGAAGTTCACCTTTGCGTGTGCGCCGGTGTCTGTGGATAAAGATACCGAGCTGGATTACTTCAAGCGTTGCCTGTCCGCCTATGTGGCACAACGCCCCATGGCCTTGCCACCGGCTCCGTCCTGGCTGAAATCTGCCAGCCCCTCCCGTCTGGAAGATGCCGAATTGTTGAGCAAGCAGATCAGCCTTTATGCCTGGTTCAGCATGAAGTTCCCGCAAGTGTTTGACCAGGGCCCGTGGTTGCCGGAAGTGCGCTCTCAAGTCAGCCGCTTTATTGAACGCAGCCTGCTGCATCAAAGCGGTTTTGGGCAGACCAGCCGCGAGGCTTATGGGACACCGTCGCCGGGCAGACGCTGAGTTGTCTTAGTCCTTACCGAGCGAGCGAGAGCAGAAACAGGCGGGCTTAATCCAGCTTATATCGTTTGATACACTACGCCTTGTGCGGATATGTCCGTACGGTCCGGTTAAGGGGTACCATGCCCCTATCCCTGCGCCAGTTCTGGCGCCCTCCTGTTTTCCAAAGCTATCTATGAATTACCGCAAGCTGACCTTGGTGTTGGCGGCGTTGGCGATGCTGGGGCCTTTTGCTACCGATGCCTATCTGCCGTCATTTCACCGCATCGGTGTTGAATTTTCCGTTGACCAGTCAATGGTTCAGCAGACCTTAAGTCTGTATCTGTTTGGTTTTGCCTTCATGAGCCTGTTCTGGGGCATGTTGTCCGACAGTTTCGGGCGGCGTCCCGTGATTCTGGCCTCCCTGATCCTGTTCTTGATCGGGTCCGTGGGCTCGGCGCTGGCCCCTAGCTTTTCCTGGCTGTTGTTCTTCCGTTTGATCCAGGGCTGTTCGGCTGGTGCGGGGCGGGTCGTCGGTCAGGCCCTGGCGCGCGACTGTGTACAAGGGGTGCAGGCCCAGCGCTTGTTTGCCCACATCACCATGGTGTTCAGTTTGGCGCCCGCTCTTGCTCCGGTAATGGGAGGCTATTTAAGCAGCTATTCGGGCTGGCGTTCCGTGTTCTGGATGCTGACGGTACTGAGCATCGGCCTGATTGCGCTGTGTTGGCGACAACTACCTGAAACCTTGCCCGTGGCATCGCGCCAGCCCTTGAAACTGTGGGTCATTTTGGCCAATTATGCACGCGCCTTGAGCAATGGCCGGTTTGTGCTGGCCATCTCGGCCATTGCGTTCGCTTTTGGTGGTTTTGCCTTGTACATTTCGTCAGCGGCCAGCTTTGTGATTGGTGTGCTGGGTCTGACAGAAACCGCCTTTGCCTGGCTGTTCCTGCCCTTTATTGGGGGTATGTTGGGCGGCTCCATTCTGAATGCTCGCTTTGCCGAAAAATTGGCCCCGGCACGCATGATTCGTCTGGGCTTGTCCATCATGCTGGCTGGTGCAACCTTTAACACCGTGTATAACCTGCTGTTCCAGGCTGAAGTGCCTTGGGCGGTGATGCCTATTTTTGTGTACGCCTTTGGCATGTCGATG
This sequence comes from Alcaligenes sp. SMD-FA, assembly GCF_025960365.1. Classification (NCBI taxonomy): domain Bacteria; kingdom Pseudomonadati; phylum Pseudomonadota; class Betaproteobacteria; order Burkholderiales; family Alcaligenaceae; genus Alcaligenes; species Alcaligenes sp. SMD-FA. Next base: position 335,339 of record NZ_CP110108.1, read on the forward strand.
GCCTTGCCAGGCATGACGGTGGTGACCTTGGGCACGTTCCCCACCATGCGCGGTCTGGCTTCTTCGGTACAAAGTGCCTGGCAAATGCTCTTGTTTGCCACTGTTTCTGGTGTAGTGGCTCCGCTGTTGTTCGACAGCGGCCTGTTGCTGGCCTTGGGCATGTTGTGTGCGGCTGCCTTGTCGGCCGGGTTCTGGTGGGGCAGCCAGTTCCGCTCCAAATCGACCAAGGCTTGCACCTAAGCGGGCTCAAGAGCGGGTGCTGCTTTTAGCGCCTGCACGGTGAGCAAGACTTGGATTGCCTTGCTGAGCGCCACTGTGATCCGCAGTGGCGCTTTCATTTTCAGCCGCTGCAGGCACGGATGGCGTAAACCATTGCACCAAGCCCATGCCGGCCAGAATCAGCAGCACGCCCACGATGCGTCCCATATGGACAGGGCGCGGGGTCAGGCCCATCAAGCCGTAGTGGTCGATCAGCATGGAGCTGAGCATTTGCCCGGCTACCACACAGACAATAAAGCTGGCCGCGCCCATGCGTGGCGTCAGGATCAGGGCGGCGCTGATGTAAATCACCCCGCCAATACCCCCTGTCCATACCCACCAGGGGGCATGTGCCAGTTGTGCAGTCAGGGGAGCGGGGGCGCGCATCAGCCAGATTGTTGGCAGCACCAGCGCCGCACTGATACAGAGTGAGACCAGTGTTGCCCATAGCGGATGCCCCAGGACTTTACCCAGAACGGCATTGCTGGCGGCTTGAAACGGCACAGCCGATCCGGCAAAGACAGCCACCAACATACTGAATAAAACGGTACCCGGCATAAGCGCATCTCCCTAAGAATCAAAGCTCTATCTTGCACTATTCGTAATTCTTATTGAAATTAATAGTGTGCACAGTCATTATTCGTTCTATGAATGAGCTACGCCGTATAGACTTGAATTTAATGCTGAGCCTGCATGCCTTGTTGACCGAACAGCATGTGACGCGGGCTGCCAGGCGTTTGCATAAAAGTCAGCCCGCCGTCAGTCATGCTTTGGCGCATCTGCGCCAAGTGTTCAACGATCCTTTGCTGATACGTCGGGGTTCCCGCTTGGAACCAACCGCGCTGGCCTTGCAATTGCAGCGCCCGCTGGAACAGGCTTTAGAGCAATTAAATGGTTTGCTGGATACGGGCGGTTTTGACCCGGCCAGCGAACAACGTGAATTCCGTCTTGCCATGTCGGATTACGGTGCACAAATCGTTTTGCCTCCCTTGATGCGCTGCCTACGGCAAGAAGCGCCGGGGATTCGCTTGGCGGTCAGCCAGGCCAGCCGGGAAGCCATGTTGGCGCAGTTGCACGATGGCGAGATTGATCTGGCCCTGGGGGTGTTTTCGGAAATCCCGGCCAGTCTGCAGGCGCAGACCTTGTTTGAGGAACATCTGATCTGTATTGCGGATCGGGCCAGCCTGGCTGAGGGGCAAGCGCCCGCTTTGGCAGAATGGTTACAGCGCCCGCATGTACTGCTGGCCATGCGTCCGGGAGGGGAAAGTGAAGTCGACAATGTCTTGAATCGACGCGGTCTTAAACGGCAAATCGTGTTGTCTTTGCCGCATTGGAGTGCTGCTGCTCAAGTACTGGCTGGCACGGACCTGATTTTGACAGTGTCCAGCCGCAGTGCCGAGCATCTGCGCGAGCAGGCCGAACTGGTGTTTTTCCAGCCGCCGCTGCCTATTCCCTCGGTATTGTTTCAGCAAGTCTGGCATAGCCGTCGCCATGCCGACCCGGGCCATGCCTGGCTGCGTCGGCAGATGATGCAGTGCTGTTAACACTGGACTTTACCCTTTATGACTGCCTGTGGCTTGACGGTAGGGCCTGCAGTTTCCGACAATTTACGCTTGCCCTTGAAATTTAATTTTTATCCGTTTAAACGGATAGGCAAAACGTTTTGGATTGCGATTTTCAGTCCTTGTGTCGTGCTTTTTGAATTGATTTGTTGATGAACCCTGCTAATGCCGTGAATCTGGATGAAGACACCTTGCACAAGGAGGCACGAGCCTGGGTCAGCCGCCTGAAAACGTCCTCGCTGACCTCTCGTCAGGCTCGGGAGTTGCGTCGTTGGTGTGGGCGCAGCCCGTCTCATGCGGCCGCTTTCGCCCACGCGCGCGAAATGTGGGATGCCACACCTCAAGACCGTGAACAATGGCTGCGCGAGGCCAAGTTGATGAAAAAACGCGGTCATCAGCCTTTGCGCCGTGCCTTGCTGGGTGGTTTGCTAGTGGGGGGTGGACTGTATTTGCTCGCCAAACCCCCTCTGCAACTGTGGCCCTCCTTGGCCGATTTACGTGCTGACTATCGCACGGGTGCAGGCGAGCAGCGGCGCGTCCAACTGATGGACCATGTTTGGCTGGATATGAATACCCGCAGTCGTTTGAATGTCAGTGACGACCCGCATTTGGGCAGGGTTGTGGCTCTGCTGGACGGAGAGGTGGAGGTGCGTCAGTCCGAGCGGTCGGCCTCGGTAGCTACGGTGTTCGCTGGCGTAGGCTCCATTCAGACTTTTAATGGCCGTACCAATATTCGCTATCTGAATGGCCAAACTCAGGTGACCTGTTTGTCCGGCAGTGCGCAGGTGGACGTTGGCGGGCAAGGCTATCGTTTGGGGGCCGGAGAGCAGTTGGTGTATGGACGCCATGCCATCAGTTCGGTGCAGACGGTTGCAGCGGAGAACTTGCCGTCCTGGCGGCAGGGCCGATTGGCTTTTCATGAGCAGCCCTTGTCACAGGTGCTGGCTGAGCTGAACCGCTATTGGGCAGGACATTTGATTTTGCGAGACGCCACGTTGGGCTCTGTATTGGTCAGCTTTGCGGTCAGTCTGGACAACTTGCCCGAGGTGCTGGAGGTCTTGCAGCAGGTATACGGCGTACAGGTGATGTGTTTGCCGGGTGGAATTGCTCTTTTGAGCCGTGCCTGATTGAAAATGGCCCGCTGTGAAGCGGGCCATTTCTTTACTCTTGTGTCTGCGCGGGTGTTTGCAAACGGCTGACGTGTACCGTTGCAATACGACGCTGGCTGACTTCGGTGATCTCAAAGCGCAAGCCTTCGGCCTCAACAACGGTCCTTACCGTAGGTAGGGAATCCAGACGCTCCAGCAAGAAGCCAGCTACGGAGTTGAAGTTGCTGTCTTTCAAGAGCAAATCGTCTGCTTCTACCGCCTGGGCCAGCAAGAGCAAGTCGGTGCTGCCGTCCACCTGCCACAGATTGGGGCCAATTTGCTGAATGGCGGGCTGTTCGTCCTCGTCGGGGAATTCACCGGCAATGGCCTCGAGAATGTCGATAGGGGTCAGCAAACCTTCAATTGCCCCGTACTCGTCAGTGACCAGCACGAACTGGCCATTGGACTGCTTGAGCATGGCAATCGCGCTAAGGACATCCGTGTGCTCGTGCACGATGATGGGTTCGCGCAAGTCTGGCCACACTTTCACCTCGGGGTAGTTGTCCAGATCGGCCAGCAAGTCCTTGGCGCGGGCCACACCCACTACCTGGTCCAGATCGCCCTGACATACCGGCAGGAAGCTGTGCGGAGTTGCGCGCAATTGTTGGCGCAAGGTGTCGGTGGAGTCCTCGATATTGAGCCAGGTAATTTCCTGGCGAGGAGTCATCAAGGAGCGGATCGGGCGTTCTGCCAGACTGAGCACACCGCTGACCATATTGCGTTCTTCGGTGCGGAAAGTCTGCTCATTGAGTTCCAGTTGGCCGTCACTACCGCCGTCGTCCTTGTCTTGATTCTTGCGGTTGCTGAGCATGCGCAGCACGGCTTCAGCCGTACGGTCTCGCAAAGGGCGGCGCGATTGTGAGCGCAGCAGGCTGCGGTGGGCAATCTGGTTGAAGAACTCGATCAGAATAGAAAAACCAATGGCCGCGTACAAATAGCCCTTGGGAATCTTGAAGCCCAGGCCTTCGGCGGTCAGTGTCAGACCAATCATCAGCAAAAAGCTCAGGCACAGTACCACCACGGTGGGATGGTTGTTCACGAAGGTGGTGAGCGGTTTGGAGGCCCAGATCATCAATGCGATGGAGATGATCACGGCCGTCATCATGACGGGCAGTTCGTCCACCATACCCACGGCGGTAATGACCGCATCCAGGGAGAACACGGCATCCAGGACCACAATTTGCGCCACGACCACACCAAAGCTGGCGTAAGCCTTATTGGTGCTGGCGTGGTGGCTGCCGCCTTCCAGGCGTTCGTGCAGTTCGCTGGTGGCTTTGAACAGCAGGAACAGACCGCCCAGCAGCAAGATCAGGTCCCGGCCTGAAAAGCTGAGTGGTCCGATAGAGAACAGCGGCGTAGTCAGGGTGACCAGCCAGGAGACGATGGTAAGCAGACCCAGACGCATGATGAGCGCCAGAGACAGACCGATCAGGCGAGCACGGTCGCGCTGATGCGGAGGGAGCTTATCGGCCAGAATTGCGATAAAGATCAGGTTGTCGATGCCGAGAACAATCTCCAGCACCACCAACGTTAATAAGCCGACCCAGATGCTGGGATCGAGTAGCCATTCCATGATGTTGTCCTGTTAGACAGATAAATAAGTGCAAAAAAGCAAAAGAGCAGCGCGCGCAGGCACCTCAGAGATCAGAGGCGCGGTGGGCGATGCTCGGGGGCGAATTCGCAGCAAATAGTGGGTAGGGAATAAGCTGGGCAAGCCGTCGGCCAGGCATGCAGCCAAAAAGACTGTACCGGATAAGGCAAAGGCGTGTCTGCATGATCGGCGTACTGTTGCATGGGCGTATGCGCCAGAATGGCGCTGAGCTGCTGCAAGGGATGATTCCCGGAGGAGACGCGATGTTCCACAGACTCGGCTGCATCGGATTCGTGTTGAACGAATAAAGCCGATTGACCACCTTGCACGGTTGCGTGGTAGTGGGAGCTGTAAGCCTGCAGGGGAAGGATAAGAAGTAAGACGACGACGAACCAGCGTCTCATAGTGTCTAAAGGAAGTCGGTGACGAGTCAGTATATCGTATGCGGGCAGGTTCAAGACAAGTGCCTGATCAAGTTCTGTGTCCCCGAAGGGCGCGTTCAGTCTATCAGGCTCTGGAGAAATCCCGTTATGATTAATCTGGGCTGGCGCACGGTGGTATCACAAGGGTGGGCAGTCCAAATGTGAGCAATTAGTAACCAAATTAACAAACGTAATCGTTCTGAGCGCGCTAGCATGAGCGCACTTTGTTACGTAGAGAGTGGAATGGGGCAGGCTTTTCAGGCCTTGAACGTCTGGCAGGTCATGGGCGTGGGCTTATTGTTTTTCGGCGGCATTTATTTGCTGTTCGCATTGGGCACTTTGGCGCTGACGCGTTGGCTTTGTCCTGCCTTGGGGTGGGGACGTCCCTTGGACACACGTCCTTTGCGCCCTGGGCAACTGCGCCGGGAACTGAAGCAATCCGGTACGGCCATTCTGATCTTCGGCACAGGCATGATTTTTCCCTGGGGCTTCTTGCAACTGGGCTGGGCGCATTTGACGCCCGATGCCAGCGCGACCCGTATTGCCCTGGAAATTCTGGCTCTGGTGATCTGGAACGATGTGCACTTCTGGATCAATCACCGCCTCCTGCATACCCGTTGGTTGCGCCGGTATCATGGCCCGCACCATTCTTCCGTTGTGGTGACGCCGTTCTCTACCTACAGTTTTCACCCGCTGGAGTCGCTCATGCTGGGCAATGTGATCTTGCTGCCCATGGTTGTGCATGACTTCAGTTTTTGGTCGCTCTTGTCCGTGCCTTTGTTCAGCCTGTTTTTCAACAGCATCGGCCACTCCAATTACGACTTTTTCCCCCATGTCTCCAGCCGCAACTGGCTGGCAGCTAGCCGTCGTCACCAGCGCCATCACGCGCAGTACAACGGCAATTATGGCTTTCAATTCAGCTTTATGGACCGCCTGTTTGGCACCCGCTTGCCCGATCGCCCCCAGGAGGCGCGCGGATGAGTGTTGCCTGGCGTTTGCGTCACCCGCGTGATTGGCAAAGCCTGTTGTACCTGATTGCCTACCCTGTGCTGGTGGTCGCGCTGTGGCGGGGCGGTTTCTCCTGGATGCTGTACGGCGTGCTGCTGTTTCTGACGCTGGGCATAGGCGTTATCAACCACAACCATCACCATTTGCGCATGTGGCGCGGCCGTCTCCCCAATCGCTTGACGGATTTCTGGCTGACTCTGGTACAAGGCCACCCCGCTTGCGTGTTCTGGCCTGCGCATGGACGCAACCACCATCGCTACAAACATGGTGAAAAAGATGTGGCCCGCACCTACCGTTTCTGGCGGGGGGACACCAACGACACGCTGGGCTGGCTGATGCACCCCTTTGAGGCTGTGCCTGCGCTGTACCCCACGATTTTTAGCTGGCTGGGCAGCTTGCGCCGGCATTGGCCGGGCGTGTGGGCCTATTGCATGGCGCAATACGGTGTGTGGCTGGCGAGCTGGACGCTGGCTTTGGCGCTGGACCCGTGGAAAGGTTTTTTGTACGTCATCGTGCCGCAGTTGCATGGTTTGCACTGGCTGCTGACCACCAATTATCTGCAGCATGCCCATGCTGACGGCAGTCATGAGGGTCGACATGGCGAACAGTTGGCCTATGCCCGCAATTTCGAGGGCCTGGTCAACCCCTTGCTCTTTAATATCGGCCTGCATGTGGCCCACCATGAACATCCGCGCACGCACTGGTCCGAGTTGACCGGGCTGCACGACACTGAATACCGAGCCCGCACCCCGGACGTCTTGAACGAAGGGGGACTGGTGCCTTATATGCTGCGTGTTTTTGTGCTGGGCCTGTTTGTGCCTCGCTACCGCAGCCAATCCTTGAACGCCGTGGACCAGACAGAGTGTCGGCGTGATTGCGTGTAATCAGGAGTATTTCTATGCCCGTGGCCTTTGAGCACGTTGTTATCCAGCAGGCCCAGTGGTTTATGCCCGGCGAGCCGGTCGATAACACCGCCATGGATAACTTTATTGCCCCCTTGAATCGTATTTCGGGGCGTATCAAGCAGCGCATTCTGGCCGAGAACGGCATTCAACAGCGCTACTACGCGATTGGTGAAGATGGCAGTACGCGTTGGAGCAATACGGCTATGGCCGCTAATGCCATTCGCCGTTGCCTGGAGCAGGCGGGTTTGAGCATGAGCGACATTGGCCTGCTGGCCAGCGGCTCATCAGGGGGGGATTTGCTGATGCCCGGTTTTGCTAATGCGATTCAAGGGGAACTGGCGGCCCCCCCGCTGGAAGTGCATTCCGTACACGGGATTTGCGCCGCAGGAGTCACGGCTTTGCAGACGGTTGCCCAAGGTATCGAGTTGGGGGCGCATCGCCATGGCATGGCGGTGGCCAGCGAAATGCCTTCGCGCCTGTTTCGCCGCTCGCGTTTTGCATCACAAGACTATCAGGCAGACTTCGACGCGCATTTTTTGCGCTGGATGCTGTCCGATGGCGCCGGTGCGGCTTTGCTTAGCCACCAGGATCAGGCGTTGCCTACCACCCAGCCCGGCGTGCGTTTGCGTCTGCGCTGGATTCATCAAAAATCCTTCTCGGGTGATTACCCCGTTTGCATGCAGCTAGGTGCCGCCCGCGACTCCACGCGCAGCCATCTGGATTACGACTCCTGGGCCGACGCTGAACAGGCCGGTGCCTTGTCCCTGCGCCAGGACATTCGCCTGCTGCCGCACTTGTTTGACATCGGCATTCACGAGTACGTGAAGCTGGTGCGCGATGGCTGGGTCGACCCCGAGCGCATCAGCCACTTCCTGTGCCATTACTCGTCCGAAAAATTCATGCCTGTAGTGGCCGATTTGCTAGAGCAGGCTGGCCTGGGTATCCCGGCCGAACGTTGGTACAGCAATCTGCGCTGGCGCGGCAATACAGGAGCCGCATCCATTCTGATCATGCTGGCCGAGTTCATGCGTGATCGGACCTTGACGCCCGGCGAGCAAATCCTGTGTTACGTGCCCGAGTCGGGCCGCTTCATGACGGCCTACATGCTGCTGGAAGTGGAAGCCTGCGATGCGCCGGCCCCAACCGTGTCCTACCCGTCTGCCAAGCAAGCGGTAGCTGCGTCCTGCGAGCAGGTGGATATTGCTCCCCCGCACGATCCGGCCACGGCCCCGCAAGGCTTGCGCGATTTGCTGACGCAATTGGCCCCCATCTGGCATGACTATCGTTCCCAAGTGTGGCGTACGCCTTTGCTGCGCAGCCTGCATGATGGCTCGATTCGCATGCAGGACTATCAAAAGTGGATGGCAGACTGGATTCCCCAAGTGCGTGAAGGGGCCAAGTGGATGCGCGAAGCCTGCGACTCCTTGTCGCCCACTTACGCACCGCTGGCCGAGCTGATTCGTCTGCACGCAGGCGAAGAGCAGGACGACTTCAAGATTCTGTTCGAGGATTATCAATATGCGGGTGGCACTGCGACCGAGATCGAGCAACTGACTCGTAATCCCGGTGGTCAGGCTCTGAATTCTTACCTGCATGCCTTGGCGGCCAGTCAGGACCCGATCGGTTTGCTGGGGGCGATTTATATTATTGAAGGCACAGGCCAACGCATTGTGCCCGCTTTGTTGCCCCTGCTGAAATCCTCGCTGTCGCTGGAACCGAATATGTACCGTTTCCTGCACTATCACGGCATGAACGACGAGCATCACCTGGCCCGTTGGTTGGTGGCGGTGGAATTGGCTCTGGATTGCGATGAAACAGGCCGCGCCGAGCAGATTATTATTGAAACCGCACGTCGCACCGCCGCCCTGTACCTGATGCAGTTCCAATACGCGAAAGAGTGTTAAGTCATGGATCAAATCCCGGATTTTTTAAGCAAACCGCATGACCCGCAGGATCCCAATCCCTGGCGGGCCCTATATCTGGATCGCAGCACGCCCCTGCCTGACGAGGTCAAGCAGGCCTGGCTGACCGACTCCAGTTCCTCATCGCGTCAGTATCTGCTGCCGTTCTTGCGGCCATTGGCACGCCTGATGATTGTGCTGATTCAAGTCGTTAAAACCTTTTTGCCACGCAAATGGTCGCACTCGGGCCTGCTGCACCGCATTCTGGTGTGGGGCCTGAAACGTTTTGTCTCGCCACAGGCCAACTGGCTGATTCTGCGCCACTTCCATCTGGGTTCACAGGTGCTGGCCTTTATCGCCGCCAACTCGCCCACCCAGGTGCCGACTTCGCCGCTCACGCCCATGAACATCGACGAATTGCGTGATCACACTTTTGTGAAGCACGATTTGAATCTGTTCAATTTCGTGATCCGGCTCAATCAGACCTTGCGGGACAATAATCAGGAAATCGGCCCGCCGGAGCGGGTGGATTTCTCCATGATCCAGCCCATACCCCTGGCGCTGGATGATATGCCGCAAGGCCCGCTGAACAAGATGGATCTGCAAAGCGCCATTGAACTGTTCACGCCCTTGTATCAGTTGCTGCTGACCGATAATGACTTCTGGCGTGCGGCCAATTCCTTGCAGTTGGACGAGACGATCGGGATTTATGCTGCCAAGATCCTGCAGGCGCCCGAGCACCTGATTCTGCTCAACAATGGCCATCCTTTGGTGCCTATGTCGACCTTGCGAGCAGGCTACCGCTTGGTGCTGCACGGCTTGTCGACCGAGATGCTGCATAGCCTGCTCAATCAGATGAAGCAGGCACAAGCGCAAGCAGAAGGGGACCAAGCGCCGGATTTGGGGCAGGGCGATAGCCCGGTTTCTCCCGCCGTATAAAAATAAAAACGGCTCAATAATGAGCCGTTTTTCATTGGGCGCACTGCCTATTTTTCAGTAATGTAGGTGGCCGCTTGGCTACCTTTTGAGACTTAGTTGCGCTCGGTATAAGCCATGTACAGCTCGCGAGCACGGGTCTCAACCGGGCCGTGCGCATAGTGGCGATCGTCAATGCGATTGCAGTGCAGGACCTTGCCGTAATTGCCGGTACTGAATATCTCGTCCGCATCCAGCACGTCTTGCGGTGTCAGGCTGACTTCACGTACGTCAAGGCCATCGTCGCGCAGCAGTTGCATGACACGTCGGCGGGTAATGCCGTTCAGGAATGTGCCGTTTAGTTCGGGCGTCAGCACGACGCCGTCACGCACAATCCACAAGTTGGCGACGGCAAACTCGGCTACCTTGCCTTTGGAGTCCAGCACGATGGCGTTGTCAAAACCCCGTGCGCTGGCATCGCGCAAGATACGTTGGGTGTTGGGGTACAGGCAGGACGCCTTGGCATCGGTGGGAGCCATGGAGGGGTCTGGGCGCAGGAATTCGCTGAACGTGGCGCTAAAGCCGCTGTCTTCCGGCATGGGGGATTCAAAAATATGAATGGCCAATTGGCTGGTGGCTGGATCGGGCTGGATGAAACCGCCGGGCGCGAAATACAGCAGCTTGATGTAGTAATCCGTGGAGTGGGATAGTTTTTTCAGGCCCTCATGCACCAGGTCCACGGTTTGCTGGGGCGTCATCACGGGTTCCATGCCCAGGGTGATGGCCGAGCGGTTCAGGCGCTCACAGTGCAGATCCAGATCCGGAGTATGGCCGTGGATGGAACGGGCACCGTCAAATACGGTCGTGGCCATCCAGAAAGCATGATCTGTGGCGCCAATCAAAGGCGCGCTGGTGTCGCTCCATTGGCCATTGGACCAAGTGATTTCATTGTTACTCATGGGACATCACTCCTGATTTTATTGTGGCGTAGTGGCAATTCATTTTTGCCGTCCTCGTATTTCCAGTACACATAATAGAGAGCAAAAAACGATTTGGGGTGGTGTCAGCGTGCTATCTGATTTTTTGGGCACCGTAGGTGATGCGTCGTAGCACCGCTTCCAGCGGGCCGCGCCCCCAGTGCTGGGCAATCAGGCCCGTCAAAATCATGGCCAGCAGAGCCAGTGCAATGGCGATTGGCAATAGTGCGGCATTGCCAAAAACATCAAACAGATTCAGGCCATAGCTGCTAAAAATCAGCCCGGCCAAAATGCCTTGGGTCACATAGGCGCTCAGCGAATTGCGGCCTGCTTCAATCAAGACATTGGGCAGTCTGAACCATTGCCCGCAGCGCAGCAATAGATAGAGATACACGGCTGACAGCATGGGGGCACCTATCGCAATGCTGAGCAGGCCAATCAGTCCCATCAGGTTGGTTTCGTAGGCCACCAGGGCGCTAAAACAATTGATGGCCAAAGCCAGCGGCAAGAGCCAGGGCAGGGCGCGTCCCAGCTTGTGTTGTCCTGCACTACGATGTGCAAAGAAATTGCTTTTGGCTGCAGCCAGTCCCAGCAACATGGCTCCGAACGCCAAAGGGCCTTGATACAGGAACATGAAAGCGAAGGCATTCGGCCATTCTTCCAGGCGCGCCAACGTCGCTTCGGAGAAGGCTCCACCCAGGGAGTAAACCGGCGCCATGTCCTCTGTACTGGAGAGCAGGTAAACGATCAGTCCAATACTAATAATTTCTATCAGCACCATCAGCAAGGCGACCTTGACCAGCCCACGCGCAGAGAGCGTGCGCAGCGGCCAGATCAGCACACCCAACACCGAGTAAAGCAGCAGGATATCGCCAGTAAATACCAGGGTTGCGTGCAAGCAACCCAGCACGGCCAGGCCGAGCATGCGACGAAAATAACGGCGGCTCAGGGGAACGCCAGCACGTTCGGCAGAGCGTGCCTGGATTTCGATGCCCCAGCCAAAAATCAGCGAGAACAATAGGAAAAATTTGCCCTGAAACAGAAATTCGATCAGGAAGGCAGCGGTATGGTCATAGGTGGTGGAGATGTTTATCGGGTCACTGTCGCTCAGTGCCAGATAGGGCAGGTTCACGACACAAATGCCAATCAGGGCAGCGGTGCGAATCAGGTCGATGGAGGAGTTGCGAGAGGCCGAAGACATAGGTGTTTATTGTTTGAGCGCTTGTTCAATGTCATAATATTGAGCGATTGCTCAATGTGTCAATAGGGGACAGGTGATGAGTGAAAAAGAAGACAGTGCCACGCGAATTCGACAGGCCGCTGTCCAGATTTTGATGGAAGTGGGGGTACGTGCTGCGACCACCCGCATGGTGACCGAGCGGGCGGGGGTTGGCCGTGGGCTGTTAAACCATTACTTTCGTTGGTCCGAATTACGGGCTGATGCCTGGGGCGAGATTTTTGACCAGTTGCTGGATCAGGAGGCGCAAGCCTCGCAAGAACCGCAGGCCTTGATGGAAAGTTACCTGAACAGTGCCTTTGAACAGAACAATCGCATTTACTGGTTCTTGTGGCTGGAGGCTGCCGACCTGGCCAAAACCGATGCGGCACTGGCGGTGGTGATGACACGGGTACAACGCCGGATGCTGGAACAGTTGGCCTCCTACCTGAGACTCGGGACCGAACAAGGACTGTGGCAAGCGCCCGATCCTGAAGGTACCGCGTTGCGGCTGTCCGCTTTGTATGACGGCCTAGCCAATATGTTGCTGACCCAGTCCACGCAACTGAGCCCGGAACAAGCCGAGCAGCATTTGCGGCGTCTGTTTTTTCTGGAAGCCCGGCCGGTTTCGGCGGACAGTACAGGCCAGGCAGAGCCAGTGCGTGGTTGTTAGGCGTGATCCCCCTGCTGTGAAAACCAGATGAACCCCTAAAAGGGAAAGATGATGAATATTCGCCATTCGCGCCCGGAGGACGGGCAACGTGCTGTTGAAATCTGGCGCAAGGCCGTTGATGCTACACACGACTTTTTATCCGCTCAGGATCGTCAGGAAATTGATGAACTGGTCTGCGGTTTTCTGCCTCAGGCCAGCTTGTGGCTGGCGGTGGACGAGACGGACTACCCGCTGGCTTTCATGCTGATTGATGAAGGCCATATGCAGGCCTTGTTTGTGGACCCGGACAGCCGGGGAACGGGTATTGGCAAGGCTTTGGTGCTGCACGGCTTGAGCCTGCATCCCACCATGACCACCGATGTGAATGAACAGAATGGGCAAGCCGTGGGCTTTTACGAAAAAATGGGCTTCAAGCGTACTGGTCGCTCGCCTGTGGACGATCAGGGCAGGCCTTATCCGCTGATTCATCTGCAATATCAGGCTTGATGTGTATCGCATGGTCTGATGCTTGGGTCTTTGTCTCCCAAGGCCCGTCACTATTGGCAAATCGGCTTTGCACGCGGCATTCCCTGCAATAGCAGTGCAGAGCCTGTGCTGCTTGATGAGAGGCTCTGTCAGGCAAAGCCAGCGCCGTTTTGGACGCTGGCTTTGTGCTTTTATGCACAGATAAAGTCCAGCTCACCGATCCCGTGAATGGCGGCCTGAATCCGGTCGCCGGGAGCGGCATACAGCATGGGCAGGCACGTGCCCGTAATGATGACCTGACCGTTTTTCAGCCCGCCAAGATGGTGGCTGCCCTGATTGGCCAGCCAGATCAGCAGCCGTGTCAGCTCGCCGGCCGGATTCTGGTTCGGGCCTTGCAGCACGGGCTGTTGGCCCACTTGCAGGCGCGCCCATTCAGGTTGCAGCAGTGTCATATCCTGCGCGGCGATCCCTTGCGCCTGATGGACCAGCGCACCGTGGCTGGCCAGGTCGGCCAGGGTGGATAGACGACCCACGGTGTCACGCTGCACAAAACGGGATTCGACAATCTCGACTGCCACACAAACCTGGCTGATCGCCTGCCAGATTTGCTCCATGGAATAGGGTGTCTGGCCGGGTGGCAAGTCCTGGCCCAGAATCAGGCCGATTTCCACTTCTATGCCTCGCAAAGACAGGCTTTCAGCGGCAGGTGCATTGGGGCTGGCGTAACGAAAGCGTTGGGGCAGGGGGGCGCAGGTAGGCGGGGCTACGCTATTGGCCGCGCCGACTTTCCAGCCACCTAGGGGGCCCAAGGCGTCCATTTGCATGGCTTGAACGCGATAAGCCTGATCAAACGACACCGGGCGCAGCGATTCGGGCCAGTCCTCGATGGGGCGGTTCTCTTGGCGAGCCTGAAGCAGCCGCTGTGCGGTTGCCAGGCAGCCGGATTGCAGAGGGGCGTTCATCAAGGTTTACCAGCCTAACAAGCAACGGCCCAAGGCAGCCGCAACAGTGGCCTGCGTAGGCTCCACGACAGCAATGCCCAAAGCCTGTTCCAACGCCTCGCGCTGATTGGCCATACCGGCACAACCCAGCACCACAACATCGGCACCGTGCTCATCACGCAGGCGCTGGCCAACTTCTGTCAGGCGTTGCAGGGCTTTTTTCTCGTCAGCCAGTTCCGACACGCCCATATTGATGGCCAGATCGGCTGCCAGACGGTCTGTCACACCCATTGCGCCAAAGTAACGCAGGTGACGCGGGATGGAGGTCTGCAAAATGGATAGCACGCCAAAGCGTTGGCCCAGCGACAAGGCGGTCAGCACGCCGGTTTCGGCAATGCCCAATACAGGCACATTCACCGTTTCGCGCAAGGTGTACAGGCCGGGGTCGCTAAAGCAGGCCACCACATAGGCAGCGGCGTCTTCTTTGACGCTCAGGGCCTGGGCGCGCAGGTGGGGAATCAATGTGTCGATATCGGTTTGGCTTTGTACACCTGCCGGTCCTTGGGGCAGGCGCAGGCAGGAAATAGCCGGGCCATCGGACAGACGCAAAGGCTGGACAGCACGGTCCAGGCCGTCCGTTACGATCTGGCTGGAATTGGGGTTCAGAACGTAGATATGAGGGCGACGGTTCATGATGTTGTTATGTTTGGGTGGGCGGTGGCCCGTTTGGGTGGCTTAATTTTTCTGACTGAAAGCGGCCCTGCAGGCCGACATACCAGTCAGAACCATGCAGGCGCCCGATCGGGTCGTACGCGTCTATATCAATGCGCCCTTCAGGCGTCAGGATGGTGTTATCGCAGTGCACATGCAGAATTTCGCCAATGACGATATGGCGTAGCGGGCCCAGGTCCAGCGCAGTGTGCAAGCGGCATTCAAACTGCACTGGGCATTGGGCGATACGGGGCGGCTGCACCTGCACGCTGGGGGCCAGATCCAGGCCCGCTTGCAGATGCTCGGCCTGCCCGGTCGGGTAGGCAATGCCGCAGATATTCATGGCGTGTGCCAGCTTGGCACTGATCAGGTTCACTACAAACTGGCCGGTGGCCAGAATATTGCGGGTGGTGTCCTTCAGGCCATCGGCAGAGTGCGCATCGTTTTCCAGGCCCAGTGCCAGCACGGCAGGCGCTGAACCCATCACATTGAAAAAGCTGAAAGGGGCCGTGTTCACGCGCCCCTGCTGGTCGCAGCTTGTGACCAGGGCAATGGGGCGCGGCAACACGGTGTTGACCAACAAGCGGTAGCGTTCGCGTTCGCTGAGCTGATCACAGGACCAGTCCATGTCAGTTCCTCTGGTCCAACATGACAACGGTCTGATACAGAACCCGCGTACCGTCCAAAAGCTGCTCGGAAGTAATGGATTCTTCGGGGCAATGGCTGCGGCCATTCAGGCAAGGAATGAAGATCATGCCCATGGGGCCGCTGGGTGCCATGTACACCGCATCGTGACCGGCTCCGCTAGGCATGACCATGCTCTGGTATCCCAACGCACTGGCGGCCTGCTCGATAATGTTCATCACATCCGGCGTGCAGTCTGTGGGCTTGGCCAGGCTGACTTGCGCCGCGTCCAGACCCAGGCCCATGGCCTCGATTTCCGGGCGCAGCTGGGCCAGCAGTTCTTCGGTAAAGTTCTGCATCAGCTCCTGACGGTCGCTGCGTACTTCCACCATCATTTCTACGCGTCCGGGAACGGCATTGGAGGCGTTGGGCGTCAGGTTCAGGTTGCCAATGGTAGCGACCAGATAGTCTGGCCCACCCAGCGCACGGCGAGCCTTGCGGTCCACTGCATTGATGATCAGGCTGGCACCGACCAGGGCATCACGGCGGATGTCCATGGGTGTGGTGCCAGCATGGTCTGGACGACCCGTGATGATGATGCGGTGGCGGCAAATGCCCACGATATTGCTGACCACACCAATGGGCAGATTGCGCGATTCCAGCACCGGCCCTTGTTCGATATGCAGCTCGACAAAAGCGGCAGTATCACCGGGTGCACGACGGGCCTGGGCCAGTTCCTGGGGGCGGCCACCGATGCGGGCAATGCCTTGTGCCAGTGTTTCGCCCTGTGGATTGCGTTCGGCCAGCATGGCCTCGGACAGAACTCCGCCCATGGCGCGGCTGCCTAGGCAGGACACGCCATAGTCGCTAGGTTCCTCAGACAGAAAATCCACCACTTCAAAAGGGTGGTCTAGCTGGATGTTCTGCTCGTTCAGGCAACGGGCGACTTCCAGCCCGGCCAGCACGCCGATAATGCCGTCGTAGCGCCCGCCATACATCACGGTGTCGCAGTGCGAGCCGGTCGTAATCGGTGCCAGACCGGGCTTGCGTCCTTCGCGGCGACCGATCAGATTGCCGGCGGCATCCACGCGTACTGTCAGGCCCGCTTCCTCGAACTGTTTCAGCAGCCACTGACGCGATTGCAGAAACAGATCGGAGAAGGCGCGACGGGTCCAGGGCTGGTCGGGTAGCGTGAACGCGGCCAGCTCCTGAGTGCTGCGCCACAGACGCTCCTGGTTCAGCAAGGGCATGGCCAGACTCATGACAGTTCGCCTGCTTTGTGCGGACGGATGAACTGACCGTCGCCCGCCGCGTTACGCACGGTTTTGCCGTCCCAGGCCAGTTGGCCGCGCACATAGGTGGCTTCCACACGTACTTGGAACTCGCGGTCCTCGAAGGAGCTCCAGGTCACGGCGGACAGGCTGTTGGACGGGTCAAAGCGGTAAGTTTCGGGTTTGACGATCACGATGTCGGCATCTGCACCTACATTCAGCGAACCCTTGCGGTGTTCCAGCAGGAAGTGTTGGGCAGGGCCCCAGCACAATTGCTTGACGACCATGGTGGGAGAAATGCCGTGCTCGGCGCAGCCTGTCCAGAAGGCGGGCAGCAGGGTTTCCAGACCAGGACCACCGGAGGAGTTCTGGAACACATTGTCAAACTGCTTGCGCTCCAGGCCCCAGCTCACGTGGTCGGAGGACACGAAGGTACATTCGTCGTTGGCAATGTGGGTCCAGAGCAGATCCATTTCTGCCTTGGGGCGAATCGGTGGGTAGTGCTTGGTCTTGGCACCGAAGCGGCGGGTGTGCTCTTCGTGGTTCAGCATCAGGTACTGCACGCAGGTTTCAATCGAGGCCTTGTGGCCTGCCTGACGGTACATATTGCAGATTTCAAAACCGCGCGACAGGGACACGTGCACGGCGTGGGCACGGGCACCGGTCTGGGCACCGATTTCGTAAATAGCGCTGGTGGCCAGGTTTTCAATCAACGGTGTGTGGGCGCGCAAGAATGCGTCCCAGCCCGTATCACCAGCTTCGACCATGCGCTTGATGTTCTTGCGAGTCAGTTCCTGGTCCTGGTTGTGCACACCGCAAGCCAGGCCGGAGGGGGCGATCAGGCGGAAGGCTTCCATCAGGATGTCTTCTTCCACGCGCGGGAAGCGGTTGGGGCTGGCTTCAAAGGTAGAGAATTTGAAGCCGCACACGCCGCCTTCAATCAGGCCTGCCGCCGCTTCCAGACCATGCTGGTCGTTCAGGGTGCCGTAGCAGGCCACGTCCACGTGGCAGTCACTTTCAATGCGGGCAATCTTGTCGTCCAGTTGCGGACGGGAGGCAACGGGTTCGGGATCGTCGTAAGGCATTTCCACCATGGTGGTCACGCCACCGGCGGCGGCCGCACGCGAGGCCCAGCCCAGCCCTTCCTGATTGGCCTGGCTGCCCGAGTGCACCTGGCCGTCCAGCACGCCGGGCATCACCCACATGCCACGCGCATCTACGTGCTCGCGGGCCGAGGGGGCCGCGCCAACGCCACGGGCTGCTACGCGACCTTCCCGCACGGCCAGCCAGCCGTCCGTGATGATGCGGTCGCGCTCAACAATATTTCCTCGTACTACCAGATCGAAGTCGCTCATTATTTTCCTCCTTGGATGGCTCGGGCCCGCGCATGTCGCGTGTCCGTAATCGTGTTCGTTTCTATGATTGAAGCAAATTCAATCATGAATGTCGTATGCCTATTTATCGGTAAAACATAACGTCATGTTAAGTCTTGCTTGGAGTGCGCCCAGCGCTGTACGTGATAGCGGTCATGGCCCAGGCACAGGCAGAAAGAGCCCACCGCCTTGGCCAGTTTTTCCGTGATGTGACGCTTGTCATAGGTGTTGCGCGTGAT
Source organism: Alcaligenes sp. SMD-FA (assembly GCF_025960365.1). Lineage (NCBI taxonomy): Bacteria > Pseudomonadati > Pseudomonadota > Betaproteobacteria > Burkholderiales > Alcaligenaceae > Alcaligenes > Alcaligenes sp. SMD-FA. The sequence continues at coordinate 353,539 of NZ_CP110108.1, forward strand.
GCGTTCCTGGGCCTGCTCCACTTGCTGGCGCAGGTGCGGCATATTCACTTGTGTTAACTGTCGGTCGCGCACGGCAAACTGGCCGTCGACCATCACATGGCGCAGCGCCAGGCCGTCTTCCAGATGTACTAATTGGTTGACCGTGTTGTTATGCGGAATCCAGTTGATATGGCCCAGATCCAGAAACACGATGTCGGCCTTGCGGCCCGGTTCCAGACGCCCCAACTGCTCGCCCATGCCCAGACAGCGGGCACTGCCCTCCGTCGCTGCATGCAGCGCTTGTTCGGTTGTGACCCAGCGTTCCGTATCCGGGCCGCGCACCTTGGACGAGAAAGAGGCCAGACGCATGGCTTCGTACATGTTCTGGTTATCGCCACTGTTTGAGCCGTCCGTGCCCAGGCCCACGGTAATACCGCGTTCCAGCATGGCGTTTACATCGGCAATCCCATTACCTAAACGCATATTGCTGCCGGGGTTGTGGGCCACCATGGCGCCGCGCGAGGCCAGAATGTCCAGATCGCGTTCGTCCAGCCAGATGGCGTGCGCCAGGGTGAAGCGGGGCGAGATCAGGCCCAGCTTGTCCAGATGCTGAACAATAGTGGTGCCATAACGCTTCATGCCGGTCAGGGCTTGCACATAGGACTCGCCAACGTGGCTGTGCAGGCCGATAGTGCGTTCTGCGCTGATTTCACCGCAGGTTTGCAGGAACTCGTCCGAGCACAGCATGGGAATGGTTGGCGCCAAAGCCACGCGAATGCGGTCGGGGTTGCGCTGCTGGTCCAGAAAGTCTGTCAGACCCGATAGCGTGGCCCGAAACGACTGGGGTGCCAGTTGGGCCACAAACTTCTGCAGTTCTTCCGGCAGGGCGTCGATCAGGCCGGGCACGGATTGGTAAAAAGACAGGTCCGCCATCATGGGGGCGACGGTGGCCCGCATACCGGCATCCACATAGGCCTGGGCGACGGCATTCATGCCTTCCGCCGTGGGGACGGGGACCTCAGAATACAGGTCGTAGCTGGCGGTACAGCCTTTGAGCAGCATTTCTGCCGCGTTTAGCTGCGTGCTCAGGTACTTGTCTTCCAGATGACGGTCGCCATTGATCCAGGGGCCTGCTGTCAACAACAGTTCCAGTGACCAGCGATCCCCCATGGCCTTGGCATAGGTGCCGTGGCCGTGGGTGTGGGCGTTGATCAGGCCGGGATGCAGCAGTTGGTCATCCGCTTGCACTACCGTGGCGTCAAAGGGGGCGGGCAGGCCGGGCGGTCCCATGGCTTCGATCTCGCCATTCTTGATCAGAATGTCCAAAAGCTCGGCTTTGGCCTGGGCGTGAGCCAGCACCAGGCCCCCACGGATGACCGTATAAGGGGATGTCATGATCCGCTCCGATTGTCTTTGATTGCCCAAGGGAACAGGATGCGTTCGGCGGCAGAGATCACCTGGAAGAACACAATACCCAGCACCGACAAGATGGCCATGGCGCCAAAGGCCACCGGCGTCTTGAAGAAAGCGGTGGAGGTGGTGATCAGGTAGCCCAGGCCTTGGTCGGCCGCTACAAACTCACCCACCACCGCGCCGACGACGGACAAGGTGATGGCGACCTTCAGGCCCGAGAAAATAAAGGGCACGGCAAAGGGCAGACGGATACGGAAGAACTCTTGCATACGGGTGGCACGGCAGGCACGGACCAGCTCGATCAGCTCGGGCGGGGCGGCCAGCAGGCCAGCGGTCATGGAGATCACCAGCGGGAAAAACGCGACCAGAAAAGTCACCACGACACGCGGCAGCTCAGTAGGTCCAAAGATAATCACTAGAATCGGGGCCAGGGCCACCTTGGGGATGGACTGAGTCAGAATCAGCAGCGGGTAAATCGCCTGCTCGAAAAAACGCGAGTAGGTAATCAGCACGGCCAGCGGGAAGCTCACCACAATGGACAGCAAAAAGCCCAGCATGATGGTGCGCGTGGACACCAGCGTGTGCATCAGCATGGCCTCTTTCATTTGCATGGAATCGGCCCAGATGCGCGAGGGGGCAGGCACCAGGTATTCAGGGATATCAAACAGGCGGCTGGCCAGTTCCCACAGAATGACCACGGCAATCAGGGTGATGGCCGGGACGGTAATTTCATTGAAATCGCGCAGGCGCAGTCGTCGCTTGCGCACGGGCGCGGCGACCAGGGTTTGAGTTTGCTCGCTCATCAAGCCACCTCGTGTTGGAAAATAAGTTCACGCACGGCGGCGGCACAGCGTGTGAATTCCGGCGTGCCCACCAGGGAAAAGTCGCGTTCGCGGGGCAGGTTCACATCCAGAATTTCGCTAATCTGGCCGGGGCGTGGCGACATCACCACAATACGGTGGCCCAGCATGACGGCTTCGGAAATCGAGTGCGTCACAAACACAATGGTTTTGGGGTCTTCGTACCAAAGGCGCAGCAGTTCCAGCGTCATGGTTTCGCGGGTCAGCGCGTCCAGTGCGCCGAAAGGCTCATCCATCAGCACCACTTTGGGGTTGTGTACCAGCGCGCGGCAAATGGCTACGCGTTGTTGCATGCCGCCGGACAATTGCTTGGGGTGATGGTGCAGAAAATTGCCCAGACCGGCGGTGGTCAGCAGGCGTGTGGCGCGGCTGCGAGCCTGATCGTCCAGCCGCCCCATGATGCTGGACGGCAAGAGGGTGTTGTTCAGAATATTGGCCCAAGGCACCAGGGTCGGGGCCTGGAACACAATGCCGGTGTCCTGACGAGGGTGGGCAACGATTTCATCATCAATGCTGACCGTGCCGCTGGTGGGCATCAACAAGCCCGCAATCAGGCGCAACAGCGTGGATTTACCACAGCCCGAGGCGCCGACGATGGCAATGATTTCGTTGTCCTGGATGTCCAGATTGATTTGTTTCAGTGCCTGAGTCTCGCGCTCGGTATGACGACCGTAGATCAGGTTCACGTCTTGAATGCGTATCACAATGCGCTCCTAGGCGCGCGCTGACCCGCCTGGGCCAAGCCAGTGCGCGCGCAAAAATCAGCTCAGGGCTTGGCTGTGCCGTTGGCTTTGACGATGAACTGCGGGTCGTAGGCTTGGTGGTAGTCCCAGGCAGGGTCCAGGCTCTGAGCTTCAACAACGGCCTCGTAGGTGGTTTTCATGCGGCCTTCTTCCAGACTGCCTACCCCGTGCTGGGCACTGAAATCGGTGTAGATATAGCCCAGCACGGCGTTCAGGTTGCCCATGCAGTCATCCAGATCAATTTCTGGATTGGCCTTGACGTGGGCCTGGCAGGCGGCGTCCGGATCCTTGCGGGCGGCTTCCCAGGCTTCGATGGTGGCGTTCAGGAAGTTCTGCACCATTTGTGGGCGTTCAGCCAAGGTCTTGTCGGTGGTGAAAACGGACAGGGCGTAGATGTTGAAACCCTGCTCGCTAAAGGGCAGCACCACGATTTCCTTGCCAAAACGCTTGGCCTGCTTGTTCTGGTAGTAGTAGTTGGTGGCCAGGAAGGGAGCGGCGTCCACTTTGCCGTTGATCAGCAAGGGGGCCATAGAGGAGCCGTCTACCGTCACCCATTGGATCTTGTCGGGGTCGGTATTGGCTTTGCGTGCCACCATGGGAAAGTAAAGCTTGTGGCTGTTGCCGGGCGAGACGGCAATTTTCTTGCCCTCCAGGCCGGAGAAGTTGGTGATGCCCGAGTCCTTGAGCACAAACAGGGAGTGGGCCGAGTGCGAGAAGGTGGACGCAATGGCCTTGACGGGAGTCTGGCTGTTCTGGCGCGAGGTCAGAATGGCAGAAATATCGGCCAGGCCAATGTCGGCAGCGCCACCGGCTACTTTCAGAACGGTATCGCCCGAACCGGTGCCTCGGGTGATCTTCAGGTCTATGCCGTGTTTGTCGTAAATCCCATTGGCAATGCCCGAATAGTAGGGGGCATAGTCGCCGGTGGGGATGAAGTCCAGCATCAGATGGACGTTGTCAGCGGCGTGGGCGGTGGGCGCAGCGGCGGCCAGTCCCAAGCCCAGCACCGCAAGGGTGCGCGCAAGCAGGGTTTGCATGATTTTGTCTCCGTGTCGTAGTTATGAAGCCGCTCTTTGGGCCCGTTGCGATCAAGGTGCAGCGGGATGGCAGCTTGAAAAAATTGAAACATAGGCAAATCAAAATGTCTTATGCTTATTTGTGCTCGAAACATAAGGCTACGTTAAGGGATGCTGCTCAATCTTCGTCAAATCGAGGTCTTTCGCGCCATCATGCTGACCGGTTCTATCAGCAAGGCGGCACAGTTGCTCAACGTATCGCAACCGGCCATCAGTCGCCTGCTTTCCTATACGGAATCACGCATTGGTCTGGTGCTGTTCGAGCGCATCAAGGGACGTCTGTACCCCACGCCAGAGGCGCGTCGGCTCTATCAGGAAGTGGAGCAAGTCCATAACAGTGTGCAGCGGGTTAACGAGGTGGCGACCGACCTGATCGAAAAGCGCCACGGCAGCTTGCACATTGCTGTCAGCCCCAGCCTGGGGCAAACCTTGATCCCCATGGCGGTGACGCGTTTTCGCAAAGCATTCCCGGATGTGAAGGTGTATGTGCGCACCCTGATCTCCAGTGATCTGGTTCAGGCTTTGGTCACCCAACAGGCCGAAGTGGGCGTGGCCATTGTGCCGCTGACCCATCCCAGCCTGCATGCCCAATCTATCTACGAAAACCATCTGGTGGCGGTGTTGCCCGCCAGTCATCCCTTGGCTGACAAGCAGGAGCTGGACGCCAGCGATCTGGAAGGGCTGGACTTGATTGGTTATGGCAATGACACGCCTTATGGGCAGATGGTGCAGCAGCTATTTGGTAACCGTCCGGGTGTGCCGCAACTGTCTGTAGAAGTGCGTTTGACGCATATTGCCTGTGCCATGGTGCAGGCCGGAGCCGGGATTGCGATTGTGGACGAACTGGCCGTGGCAGGCCGGGTCTGGCCAGATGTGGTGGTACGCCCCATCAATCCGCGCACCACCATGCCCTTGCACATGCTGCATTCCAATGTCGTGCCGGTGTCGCAATTGGCGCACGACTTCATGGACGTGGTGATTTCCACGGCCTCCCGAGGGATGCGGGCAGGCTGGGCCTGAGTGACTCAACAATACCGCCCCCCCGCGCTGTCCCGTCGTTTGACTGCCTCTTCAAAGGGGGGACTTACCCTTAGGGCGGGCCGGCGGGAAAACACGCTGTGTTCGTGGAGTCCGCCGTGTACAGGGGACACAGAAATTCGCTTAACGCTGTGTTATGAAGAGTTAATAAAAAAGCATATGACATCAAGGTTTTGCCACCCCTAGAATTAAAGCACTACAAACAGAAAATGATGGCAAGGAGACCTTATGCAAGGCGTAAACACTATCGCCGCGTTGGTTGCGGCTGTTTCTCGCAAACACAATATGTTCCGATTGGGACGTGCCCGTTTGGGGCATGCCCGTCTGGGACGTGCCCGTCTGGGGCATACCCGCTTGGGACGCAAGGCTGGCTTGATGCTGGCTGCCGTGGCCGCTGGCCTGGCCTTGAGCCTGCCAGCACATGCCGACAATCCCAATCAGGGCAAGAAGTTCAAAGTCGCGGCTGACGTGGGCCTGGTGCCGTTTTTCATGCGTGGCACTGACGGCAAGATGGATGGTTTTTCCAACGATCTGACCCAGGAAGTGGCCCAGCGCATGGGTTATGACGGTGTCGAGGTCATCGATACGCCGTTTTCCGCTATTTTTGCAGGCTTGTTTTCCAGCCGCTATGACATGGTGGCCGCCCCCACCAACACCACGCGGGAACGTGCCGAGCAAATGCTGTTTGCCGAACCGTATATGGCAGGCGGTCTGAGCTTTCTGGCTAAAAAAGGTGCCACCGTCAATGCGCTGGAAGAGCTGAAAGGCAAGACCATTGCCGTCAATAACGGCAGTTTCTCGGACCGCTGGTTGCAAGAGAACCAGGAAAAGTACGGCTACAAGATTCAGCGCTTTAACAAGAACACGGATGCGGTGCAGGCCGTGGCCATTGGTCGTGCTTTTGCCAATATGTCCGAAACTCCTTTGGCCCGCTACATCGCTACAAAAACCCCCGCTCTGGCCCCGGTCTACGACATGACCACCGAGGCCAACTATGCCTTTGCCTTTCGCAAAGACGACACCGCCTTGCGTAACCGTGTAGATGAAGTGCTGGAATGCATGAAGCAGGATGGCTCGCTATCCAAGCTGCATGTGAAATGGTTTGGTACGGAACCCAATGCCGGTACCGCCATGACAGTCGTTTTTCCCGGTTATGGCGCGCCTGACTACCCTGGTTACGAGCCCACCGAGCACACCCCCGACTGCTCCCGTCCTTAATAGCGCCATCGCGCTGTTTCTCTAGCTATACGGCCCTGCAGGGGCCGGTTCCCGCCTGCCCGTCGGGCAGGCGGTCAAGGAGCGACCATGAGTGAAATTGTCCGCATCCAGGGCTTGCGCAAGTCGTTTGGGCAAGCCGAAATTCTTAAAGGCATAGACCTGAGCGTCAGCACCGGCGAAGTCGTGGTGATGATTGGCGGTTCGGGCTCGGGCAAAAGTACCTGCTTGCGCTGCATCAACCGTCTGGAGACCCCTACCAGTGGCACGATTGTGGTGGCAGACAGTGATGTGACTTGTCCGCGCACCGACCTGAATCAGGTGCGTCAGAACATAGGCATGGTGTTTCAAGGCATACACCTGTACCCGCACATGACGGCGCTGGGCAATGTGATGCTCGCGCTGCGCAAGGTGAAAAAAGTACCCAAGGCGCAGGCCGAAGAGCAGGCCCGCCACCATCTGGAACAAGTGGGCCTGGCCGAACGTATCGAGCACTATCCCAGCCAGTTGTCCGGTGGCCAGCAGCAGCGTGTGGGCATTGCCCGCGCTTTGGCGCTGGAACCCAAAGTCATGCTGTTTGACGAGCCTACCTCGGGCCTGGACCCCGAGCTGGTCGGTGAAGTGTTGAACGTCATGAAACGTACCCGCGATGCGGGCATGACCATGGTGATTGTCACGCACGAGATGCAGTTTGCCCGCGAAGTGGGGGACCGTATTGTGTTCATGGACCAGGGCGTGATCCTGGACCAGGGCAGCCCCGATGAAATTCTGTGTAAGCCGCGTCACAAGCGGATTCAGGATTTTCTGAGCCGCATGAACTGAGGTCGGCCATGGATCAGATTGTTTATTACTTCTTTAACTGGACGCTGATCAGCCCCCATTTGCCCGAGATCATGCAGGGCTTTTGGGTCACGCTGCAAATGGCTGTGATGACCGTGATTCTGGGCACCGTTCTGGGCCTGGGTCTGGCCGTGCTGCGCTGCTATGGCTGGCGTCCCGTCAATATTCTGATGACGCTGTATGTGGACGTATTTCGTGCGATTCCGCAGTTGGTCATTATTGTGCTGGTGTTCTTTGCCTTGCCCTCAGTAGGCATTGTGATTGAACCGATCCCGGCCACCGTGCTGGCCTTGAGCCTGGTGCTGTCTGCCTTTGCCGAAGAAATCTTCTGGTCCGGCATTGCGGCGGTGCCGACAGGGCAATGGGAGGCGGGCCGCTCTACCGGCATGGGTTTCAGCCAGACGCTGTTTGCCATCATCTTGCCGCAGGCCGTGCGCCTGGCAATTCCGCCGCTGACCAATCGTGCCATCGGGATTACCAAAGGCACCACGCTGGGTTCAGTCATCGCCGTGCCCGAGCTGCTGAATGTGTCCAGCAACATCCAGTCCAACATCGCCAACCCCACCGCCTTTACGGCCGGGGCCATTTTGTTCTGCCTGATTTTCTTCCCCTTCGTTCATCTGACGAGGGTGCTGGAACGGCGCTATGCGATCAAGTCGTAGGAGTGATGCGCTATGGAACTGATCGATACGTTTCTGAATCCGACCGTTCTTGCCGCCAGTTGGCCGTTGCTGATGCAGGGCCTGTGGCTGACGGTCAAGCTCGCCGTCATTATTGTGCCGCTGGCCGCGTTGCTGGGCCTGATCATTGCCTGCCTGCACTATCAGCGGCATCGCTGGCTGAACCGATTGATCTTGCTGTATGTGGATTTCTTTCGTGCCTTCCCGCCTTTGGTGTTGCTGATCTTCATTTACTACGGCCTGCCGTTCCTGGGCCTGCCCTTGAATGAATTTTCCGCCACGGTGCTGGCGCTGGTGCTCAACAGCAGTGGCTATTTTGCGGAGATTTTCCGCGCTGGGCTGGAGTCGGTCTCGCCCGGCCAGAACGAGGCGGCACGCTCGACTGGCCTGAATGCCCGTCAGGCCATGGCCTATGTGGTCGTGCCCCAGGGTGTGCGCAATGTGATTCCGGATCTGGCCAGCAACACGTTGGAAGCCATCAAGCAGACCTCGATTGCCTCGGCCGTGGCCTTGCCCGAGCTGTTGCGTTCTGCCCAGATCATGCAGGGCGAGACCTACAGCCAGACACCGCTGATAGCTGCTGCGCTGATTTACTTCCTTCTTCTGTGGCCCTTGGTACGCATGATTTCGCGTATGCAAAAGCCATTTGTCATTCCACGTTGAGCCTAAGCGTAACTATGAAAAATAAAGGTGTCTTTTCCATTTGCCCCACCCCCTTCAAGCCGGGTGGCGAGCTGGATTTGCAAAGCCTGGTCAGTCTGGTGAATTTCCAGCTGGAAGCCGGTATTCACGGACTGGCGATTTTGGGGGTAATGGGTGAACTGCACAAGCTCAGCACCTTCGAGCGCCGACGTGTCATTGAAACTGTGGTGGCTGCGGTGCGGGGCGCGGTGCCGGTATGGGTGGGCGTACGCGCCTTGGGTACCGCCGCCGCCGTTGAGCAGGCTCGCAGTGCCGAGGATCTGGGCGCGGATGCGATCTTTGTGGCCCCCTTGGCCGGGGCCGACGAGGACATGCAGGTGGCCTATTACCGCCAGATCGTGCAGGTGATCCGTATTCCGGTGGTGATTCATGACTTCCCGGAACTGTTTGCCGCCCGTATCAGCCCCGCCTTGGCCGTGCGCCTGAAAGGCGAGGCGGGCGTGTCCATTTTGAACTCTGAAGATCCGCCTGTTGGTCAGAAAATTACCGCCGTGCGTGGCTTGTCCGGTGATGCACTGCCTATCTTGAGTGGCCTGGGCGGCATGCATTTTCTGGAGGAACTGCAACGGGGGGCCGATGGTGTGGTTACCGGCTTTTCCTTCCCGGAAATTCTGTTGAAAGTGTATGAGCTGCATCGCCAGGGCGATCAAGAAGAAGCCGCCCGTGTCTTTGACCGTTATTGCTCGCTGATTCGCTACGAATTCCAGCCTTTGGTGGCGCTGGCGTTGCGCAAATATTCCTATATGCGTCGTGGCATCATCGCCTGCGACGCTACCCGCGATCCGGCCACGGCGCTGGATCACATCAGCCGTGACGAGTTCGAGGCCGTGGTACGCCGCGTGGGCCTGGATTTGTCCGTCAAGGGCGTGCAAACCGTTTAAACCTTGCTGTTCTTGAGTAATTGCTGCATTTGTTGGATTTGCCGGGTAAGTAGCGTCTGGGGGGCCCCGGCGTTGTTTACCCGGTTTTTTTTGCTTCTTCTTCTTCTTCTTCTTCTTCTTCTTCGTCGTCTTCTTCTTTGGCCCTTGTAGAGCGGAGCTGTGTCCGGAGCAGGAGATTTGCGAGAAAAGGGGACAAGGAGTGCGAAGAGGCTGCATGTTTAGATAGTGCCTCGTGAAAACGCCGGTCTGGGCCGGGGGGCCGTCCTCCGGGCTTGGCTTCTTGCCGGTGCTGCGCACCGGTGCCCTGGTCAGGTTTGCTATTCGGGCGCGCCCTGAACTCGCGAAAGTGCCTTGTCCGCAGGACAAAGCACAAGCATTTCGCTCAAACAGCAGGGCGCTTGTACCCCGAATAGCAAGCCCGCCTGCGGCAAGAAGCCTGAATCGCCCAGAGGACGGCCCCCCGGCCCAGACCGGCTCACAATGATTATCAATATGAGCCCTTCCTCCTTCTGGGGTCTGGCGGTGCGGCTCTTTGGGCTGCTGTCGCGGCGTGAGGGACTTGAGGGGGGCGAGGTTTGCGTGTGGGTCGTCGCTTTCAACCGTTAGCGGTGGGTGTGGGGAGAGACAAAAGCAGGAGCGAATTACTAGCTATTGAGTGTCTGATGCTTTGTGGGAGCATAAACCTTGCTCGGAATATCCCGCTCAACAAGCTGTCGTGCGTAATCTGGAGTTTGTCGTTTGTCTTTGACGCTAGAGCCAAAGCTGTCTGGGTGTTGCCAGGGTTTTTGAAGTGGCTAGAGTCGCGCAGTATGATCAAGCATTATGCCCTTGGATCGGGATTGCCATGTTTGCTTATGTCGGGCTGCGTACTGCCTGCTTTGATACGCCTTTAGGGGTGATGCGTTTGCTGGTCGATGCTCAAGGTGCTTTGCTGCGCCTGGACTTCGAAGAAGAGACTGTGCATGGCCTGACGCCCGAGCAACTGGCCGGCTTGATCCCTGAACCGGCGTTGGCCGAACCTGTGCAGGAACAGTTGGACGCGTATTTTGCCGGCAAGCGGCAGCAGTTTGATTTGCCCTTCAGCCTGCAAGGCACCGAGTTTCAGCAACAGGTCTGGCAGGCCTTGCTGACGATTCCCTACGGCCAAACCTGGACTTACGGGCAAATGGCCGAACATCTGGACCGCCCCAAAGCGGTGCGTGCCGTAGGCCAGGCTTGCGGCCTGAACCCCATCAGTATCATCGTGCCTTGCCATCGTGTGCAGGGTGCCAATGGCATGTTGACCGGCTTTAGCTCCGGCCTGCACCGCAAAGCCAGCTTGCTGGACTTTGAGCGCCGCGTGTATTTGACCGGTGAGGCAGACTTTCAACTGAGCATGCCCGCCCAGTTGGATTTGTTCTAGCGCAGGCCAGGGTCCACTCCGTACCCAAATCAACAAGCCCCCGTGCACAGAATCACAAGTCCGGGCTTGTCCTCGTCCCTATACTGGATTCGTTAAGAATCAACTATTCCGTGTGGAGACAGACTATGGGGCAAGACGTACAACCCGAGCGCAACGCGATTCGCGAACACATGATTATTGACGGCAAGCCCGTCAGTGATTCTCAAGGACCCACCATTCCCGTCTACGATCCCGCAACGGGACAGGTGATTGCGCACCAGCCCGAGGCCGGTACTCAAGGCGTAGATCTTGCCGTTCGTGCCGCCCGCCAGGCTTTGGAACAGGGCGAATGGGGCAAGATGCTGCCCGCCCAACGCGAGCGCCTGCTGTTGCGTTTGGCCGATCTGGTCGAAGCCAACGCCGACGAGCTGGCTCGTTTGGAAACCCTGAACAACGGCAAACTGCTGTTCTTCTCCTACGGTCTGGAAGTGGCCGCCAGCGCGCAATGGCTGCGTTACATGGCTGGCTGGGCAACCAAGATCAGCGGTGAACTGCTGTCGCCCTCTATCGCTTTTCCTCCCGGCATCAATTACCACGCTTACACCCGTCAAGAGCCTGTGGGTGTGGTGGGCGCCATCGTGCCCTGGAACTTCCCGCTGCTGATGGCCGTGTGGAAAATCGCCCCTGCCATGGCAGCGGGTTGCACCGTGGTTCTGAAGCCTGCTGAAGAGACTCCGCTGACCGCCATTCGTCTGGCCGAACTGGCTCTGGAAGCCGGTTTCCCCGCCGGTGTGATCAACGTGATCACGGGCCGTGGCGAAAGCACGGGTGCGGCGTTGACGGCTCACCCCGACGTGAACAAGATTTCCTTTACTGGCTCCACGGAAGTGGGCAAGTTGATTGGCCATCAAGCCATCAACGATATGAAGCGCATGTCTCTGGAGCTGGGCGGCAAGTCCCCCGTGGTCATCATGGACGATTGCGATGTGGACATGGCCATTCAAGGTGCAGCCAACGCCATCTTCTTTAACCAGGGTCAGGTGTGTACCGCCGGTTCGCGTCTGTTTGTCCAAAAAGGCATTTACGAGCGCGTGGTGCAGGGTGTCGCTGACTTGGCGTCCTCCATGACACTGGGCTCGGGCTTTGAACAGTCTACCCAGATTGCGCCGCTGATCTCGGCACGTCATCAGCAGCGTGTGCAGAACTACATTGAGGCGGGTCGCCAGCAAGGCGGGCGCATGTTGGCAGGCGAGGGCGCACGCCCCGAGCAGGGCTACTTCGTACGTCCCACCGTGTTTGCCGACGTGGCACCCGATGCCCGCATCATGCGTGAAGAAATCTTTGGCCCTGTGGTGGTGGCGACCCCGTTTGACACCGAGGCGCAGGCATTGGCATTGGCCAACGATACAGACTTTGGCCTGGGTGCCAGCGTCTGGAGTCAGGACCTGGCCCGGGTGCAACGTCTGACCGCTGGTATCAAGGCGGGCACGGTGTGGGTCAACACCCACAACATGCTGGACCCCAGCATGCCCTTTGGTGGCTACAAGCAGTCTGGCCTGGGTCGGGAACACGGGCGTGCGGCGGTAGAGGCTTACCTGGAGACCAAATCGGTCTGCATGGCCTATCCGGCAGCCTAGTAAGAACCTGATCAAGGACTTGATCAGGTTCAGTACAAGGGCGCGAACACAATAACGATACCGTTCGCGCCTCTTTGAGGAGACAACAATAATGTATGCAATTTTGCAGCGAACCGCGCTGGCCTTGGCTTTGAGCGGCGTCAGTGCCGGACTGGCCCATGCGGGCGACCCCAGTGCCCGGGATTGGATACCTGCTCCGGTGGGCACCAATATCGTGGCCGTCTACATGATGGGCCTGAAGTCGCATGGTTTTTATGATCAGGGTTCACGCATTGGCGATAGCCCCAAGCTGAATGTGCAAGGCATGGTTTACCGCCAGATGCACTTTCGTGAGCTGGCCGGAAAAACGGTGCAGTACGAACTGATCGTGCCCGGCTTTCGCACCACGCTGGATGTTCCAGGGCAAGACCGTGATCGCATGACAGGGATGGGTGATGTGACTGCCGGTGCTGCCGTGTGGTTGCACAACGATCCGGAAAACCGTTTCTGGTTTGCCTGGGAGCCTTTCATCACTGCACCGACGGGTCGCTACCACGGCTCGCACGCGGATGTGTCTGCTGGCAAGAACCGCTGGAGCACGATTCAGGACTTCGCGATTGTGAAAGGCTTTGGCGAGTCCTCTTTTGTGGAAGGTGTGGCGGAGTTCGAGTTCTTTGGTAATAACAAGAACTACTACGGTCAGACCCTGAAAAAAGACACGGCAATTCGTCTGATGGCCCTGGTGTCCACCAACCTGACTGACAAGACGTATGTAGGTATGCGCTATCGCTACGAAACGGGCGGGCGCGAGCGGGTCAATGGTCAAACCACGGTGACGCGGGCGCGTAACCATCAATTGGCCGCCGAGATCACGCACCAGTTGACTGACGCTCACCAGGTGCAATTGCAGTACATCCATGATTTGAAAGTCGAAAATGGCCCGCGCATGCGCGGCCTGCAATTCCGTTATGCCTATGCGTTCTGACAGCCTGGACGCCCATGAGGAGAGACATCCAATGAAGTCTACATTTACATTAACGACCGCCGCCGCATTGCTGGGGCTGATGGTGCTGGCCGGTGGAGCACAAGCCCAGGATAAACCGCGCGAGGTCCTGACTGGCGGGCACAGCGTGTCTGCCCCCCAGGAAAACCGCATCTATGTCATGGACTCGGTGTTCAACCACCTGACCGAAAGCCGTGTACACGTTTATGACTACACCAACGGCAAGTTCCTGGGCATGGTGCCCACGGCCTTTAACGGCCACGTGCAGTTGTCCAACGACGGCAAGAAAATCTACACCATGACCACCTACCACGAGCGCATTACGCGTGGAAAGCGCTCGGACGTGGTGGAAGTGTGGGATGCCGACAAGCTGACCTTTGAAAAAGAAATTTCCCTGCCACCCAAGCGTGTTCAAGGTCTGAACTACGATGGCCTGTTCCGTCAGACCACGGACGGCAAGTTCATCGTGCTGCAAAACGCCTCGCCGGCGACTTCTATCGGGATTGTGGACGTGGCCAAGGGCGATTATGTGGAAGACGTCACCGCCGCAGCCGGTTGCTGGAGCGTGATCCCTCAGCCCAACCGTCCACGCAGCTTCATGACCATTTGTGGTGATGGTGGCCTGTTGACGATCAATCTGGGCGAAGACGGCAAGGTGGCCAGCCAGTCGCGCAGCAAGCAGATGTTCTCTGTGAAGGACGACCCGATTTTTATCGCACCCGCTCTGGATAAGGACAAGGCGTACTTCGTGTCCTACTACGGCAATGTCTACAGTGCGGATTTCAGCGGTGACGAGGTCAAGGTGGATGGTCCCTGGTCCATGTTAAATGACGAGGACAAGGCCAAGAACTGGGTGCCCGGTGGCTACAACCTGGTGGGTCTGCATCGTGCCAGTGGCCGCATGTACGTGTTCATGCACCCGGATGGTAAAGAGGGCACGCACAAGTTCCCTGCGGCCGAAATCTGGGTCATGGATACCAAGACGAAGAAACGCCTAGCCCGTATCCCCGGACGTGATGCCTTGTCCATGACCATTGATCAGCAACGCAATCTGCTGCTGACGCTGGACGGTGGCAATGTGAACGTCTACGACATCAGCCAGCCTGAACCCAAGTTGCTGCGCACGATCGAAGGTGCGGCAGAAGCGTCCTTGCAAGTTCAGTTTCACCCAGTTGGGGGTGTCTGATATGGACCCGGTCCTGACTTATGCCAGCCTGGCTTGCTTGGCCGTGCTGATGGGTCTGGGGGCGCTGGATAAATTGCGTCACTTCAGCCTGTTCGAGGCAGCCGTTGGCGGTTATCGATTGCTGCCGGAAATGGTGTTACGACCATTCAGTGTGCTGTTTGTCGCTGCCGAGGCCTTGAGTGCGCCTTTGCTGCTGTGGCCAGCCAGCCGTTCGCTAGGGGCGATTCTGGCCCTGTGCGTCCTGTTGGTCGCCACCAGTGGCATTGTGATGAACCTGCTGCGCGGCCGCCGCGATGTCGATTGCGGTTGCTCGGGGTTGGGTGAGTCCTCCGGTGGTTTGTCCTGGTGGCTGGTGGCTCGCAATGCTTTGCTGGCTGCGTTGGCCGTGGCCAGCGGTGACTGGGCTATCAGCAGTGCCCGCGAACTGGTCTGGGTGGATGGTTTGACCTTTTTTGGTGCCACCTTGGCCTTGCTGGGCCTGTACTACGCGGCTAACCAACTGATCGAATCCCATCTGAAATTCCAGAAAATGCAGAATTCTTAGGAGACCTCAATGACCGCTTTACTGATTTCCAACGTCATTTTATGGGTAATCGTACTGGCCCTGGTGGTGCTGGTACTTGCCCTGTCGCGCCAGATTGGCGTGTTGTACGAACGGGTTGCCCCCATGGGGGCCCTGACCATGGACAAAGGCCCGCAAGTGGGTGATGCCGCACCCGTCATGGAACTGCAAGACCTGCATGGTCGTGCCCTTACCGTAGGGGTGGCTGGCCCGCGTAGCCAGTTGATTTTCTTCATGTCGCCTACCTGCCCAGTGTGCAAGAAGCTTTTGCCTATTTTGAAGTCTATTCAGGGCGCGGAAGGTCAGTGGGTCGATATTGTGCTGGCCAGTGATGGCGAGATGCCCGAGCATCTGGCTTTCTACCAGAAAGCACAACTGGACAGCTTCCCCTACGTCCTGTCCACGCAGTTGGGCATGGGTTTTCAGATCAGCAAACTGCCTTATGCCGTGTTGATCGACGAGAACGGCATCGTGCGCGGCAAGGGGCTGGTCAATTCGCGTGAACAGCTCGAAAGCCTGTTTACCGCTAAAGACCTGGGTGTTGCGTCGGCGCAGGAATACTTGGCCGGTGACTCGGGCATGAAGCAAGTGCAGGTATCACGAAAGGAGAACGTCAATGCGTTGGCTGGATAAATTTGGGGAGAGCCTCTCCCGTTCTGTGGCCCACAAGACTTCGCGTCGCAGCGTGCTGCGCTCGGTGGGTAAATTAATGGTCGGTTCGGCCTTTGTGCTGCCCGTATTGCCCGTGGCTCGCGCTGCCGGTGGTGGCAGCAGTAGCAGTGGTGCCGATCACATCAGTCTGAATCCCGATCTGGCCAGTGAAGACGAGGTGAACTCCTGCGACTACTGGCGTCACTGCGCGGTGGACGGCTTCCTGTGCTCTTGCTGCGGCGGCACCACCACGACGTGCCCTCCGGGCTCGACGCCGTCGCCCATCTCGTGGATTGGCACTTGCCATAACCCGCATGATGGAAAGGACTACTTGATCAGCTATCACGACTGCTGCGGCAAGACCGCTTGCGGCCGCTGCCAGTGCAATACGCAGACTCGTGAGCGTCCTGGTTACGAGTTCTTCCTGCACAATGATGTGAACTGGTGCATGGCGAACGAGAACAGTACCTTCCACTGCACGACGTCGGTATTGGTGGGTTTGGCTAAAAACTAAAAACGGCTCGCAAGGCTGTCAGGGTTGCGGGAAGAACGGCCCATTGGATGTCAGTTCTCTTCCTTCTTGGCAGACCTCAGGGTTGGAATAAGGTGCCGGGCGGCCAGGATGGCGTCCGGTCACTTAAGGAGGCATCACTGTGTGGACATCTTTGCGCCTGGCCTGTTTGGGCGTCGTACTGCTGGCGTTGACGCCTTGGGCCCATGCCCAGGAAGAGATGGCCGGAACGGGCGACTACCTGCAAAGCTCCCAGGCTTTTAAAGACTATATGCTGCAATGTGCTGGCTGCCATCGCTACGATGGTCAGGGCCTGACGCAGCGTGGAATCCCCGACTTCAACCAGTCCATTGGTTTGTTTACCCGCTTGCCGGCGGGACGGGACTATATGATTCGGGTGCCCGGTGCTGCGCAGTCGCAACTGGATAATGCGGATCTGGCTCGTGTGCTGAACTGGATTGTGGCCAAATTCAGCCCCGAAGAAATGACACCCGATTACCGGCCCTTTACCTCGGCTGAGGTAGGGGCGGCACGTCATCACCGTTTTGATGATGTGCTCAAGGCGCGTACAGCGTTAACCGTCAAGATGAACAGCATGGGTTTGGAGCCCGCTCCTTATCTGTATGGCTCCATGGAGCGCTGAGATAGCGGGTTAACGACCGTAGACGCTTGAATTTTTTAGGGCTATAAGAAAAGGGGCATATCCTGCTCCTTACCCCGATCAATAGCGTTGGCCGCAAGGGCCCCTCAGGCAATGTCTATGTTATTGCGCACTCCCTCTGCTTCTTTCAAGAGCCTGGCTGCTTGGCAGGAAGTGGTGTGCGCGTACTTCGTGCCCTTGGAAGTCCAGCCGGACTCGCGCCGTGGCTTCTCTAACCGGGCAGCAACCGACCGCATGGGTTCGGTCGATGTGATGGAGCTGTGTACCAGCGCGCAGCGTGTGCGCCGCACCCAGGCCCTGGCCAACCGTTCCGAGCAGGCGCTGTACAAGGTCACCTTGCAAATCAGTGGCAGTAGCCAGATTGAGCAGAACAATCGCAGCAGCATTTTGCAGGCTGGGCAGTGGGGCATTTATGACACCACCCGCCCTTACGAAGTAGCCGTGCAGGATCAATCCCATTTTCTGGTCTTGCAGTTCGAGGAAGAGCGCCTGCTGCCTTGGCTGCCTTGGTTAAGCGATGCCGTAGCCCGGTCGTTCTCGGCCACCACCGGTCCGGCCCGGATTGCCATGGACATGCTGCGTCTGGGTTTGCAGGAACGCGGGCACTTGTCGCCCTCGGCCTTGAGCGAACTGTCCCAAACCGTCATTCGCATGATGGCGTTGAGCCTGGCCGATGGCCGTCCGGTGACGACCGAGTCGGCCCTGGACGAAGTGCGGCGTGGGCAACTGCTGCAAATTCAGCAGTACGTACAGGATCATCTGGGTGATACCGGTTTGAATGCACAGTCCCTGGCATTGCAGTTTCGTATTTCACGCCGCTATCTCTATAAGCTGTTCGAGCTGTGCGGACAAGCCCCCGCCGACTACATCATGGCCGCCCGCCTGGAGCGCGCCTGTCAATTGCTGGTCGATGGCAAACCTGGCCGGCAGATCAGTGAATTGGCCTGGCAAATGGGGTTTTCCGATGCGGCCGTGTTCAGCCACGCCTTTCGCCGACGCTATGGCGTATCACCCAGTGAATGGCGTCGCAGCCGCCTTTTGGGCGATTAAGTACAGCTACGTAGACGCAAATCCGACTTATCGCAAACCGCTCGGATTCCTATCCTAGAAGCTCATGATTCTGGGGCGGCCGGTGTGGCCCGCCTAGCTTCTCAAGGATAGTCTTATGCGTCTCCACCTCGATTGCGCTTTGCTGCATGCCCAGCCAACATGGGCCCAGAACGTGCTGGCCATCATCCCGCCGTGCGAGCGTTTGCAACTGCACGCCTTGCAGGCTCCGCCGCCTGCCCATGCCGATCAGGACTATTTGTTTTTGCGCCGTTCGGCTGCCTTGCTGCTGCGGTTTGACGCCTGTCTGATTCCCGTTGAGGCCTCTACCCTGATTCAGGTGCGTCGTGCACTGTCGGCGGCCCAGGGCCATTTGCCGGTGCCGGTCTTTGGTCTGGTACGTGCCGCCATCAAAGCCGCCGCCCTGACAGACCTTCTGGAACTGGGGCTGGCCGACTATGTCCGTGAGCCTTTGTGCCTGGACGATTTGCGTGCCCGCATCAATCGGCATCGTTTGCAGACGGCCTCCCACGCTTTGAATGAACCGGGGCTGTCCGGTCGGATACACTATAGGGTGCAGGAAAACCAGGATCTGGTCCTGCATCCCGGCCCAACGGAGCAGCGCCTGTCGCAAACGATCTTGCAACAGGAGGGGACAACGCTGGAAGCCTATGCCGCTGCGGTAGCCTCGCGCTACGCCAGCAGCCAGGAATCTTTCAAAGTTGCCAAGGGACGGATCGTGGCCCGCTTCGAGCAGGCTTATATCCATGCCGCCCTTGATCGCCATAGCGGCAATATCGCCATGGCGGCCCGCTCCGCACAAAAGCACCGGCGTGCTTTCTGGGCACTGATGCGCAAACACCATATCGATGCAGCGCGCTTTCGATCCGCGTCAAACCCAGACGACGAACACGATGGTTAAAATTAACAGGCATTTTTCAATAGGGATTGCCGTGTCTTTACCTCAATTAAAAAACGATGTTTTCCTGCGTTCGCTGTTGCGCGAACCGGTGCCTTACACCCCCATCTGGCTGATGCGTCAGGCCGGGCGTTATTTGCCTGAATACAATGCCACTCGAGCCCAGGCTGGCTCTTTCATGCAACTGGCTCAGAATCCCGAATTTGCGTGTGAAGTCACCTTACAGCCCCTGCGTCGTTTCGATCTGGATGCGGCTATTCTGTTCTCGGACATCCTGACCGTACCGCATGCCATGGGTCTGGGTCTGGATTTCGTGGCGGGTGAAGGCCCGCGTTTTGCCCGCCCTGTACGCAACGAGGCCGATGTCATGGCGCTGCAAGTGCCGGACATGTCCAAGCTGCAATACGTGTTCGACGCTGTCTCGCTGATCCGCAAGGAACTGGACGGCAAAGTACCGCTGATCGGCTTTGCCGGCAGCCCCTGGACCATCGCCTGCTATATGGTCGAAGGTCAAGGTTCGGACGATTACCGCTTGGTGAAAAGCATGATGTATCAGCGTCCAGACCTGATGCACCGCATGCTGGAAATCAATGCCCAAACCACCTGCGAATACCTGAACAACCAGATTCGTGCCGGTGCACAGGCGGTCATGTTGTTCGATAGCTGGGGTGGTGTACTGTCCGACTCCCTGTTCCAGGAATTCTCCCTGGCCTACACCCGTAAAGTGGTTGATGGCCTGATTCGCGAGCATGACGGCAAGCGTGTCCCTGTCATTGTCTTTACCAAGGGTGGCGGCATGTGGCTGGAAGATATCGCGGGCTGTGGTGCTGATGCCATGGGTGTGGACTGGACGGTAAACCTGTCCCGTGCACGCACGCGTATCGGTGACAAGCTGGCCCTGCAAGGCAATCTGGACCCCATGACCATGTTTGGTGGCGAAGAGGCCATCCGTCGTGAAGCCCGCCGCGTTATCGACGACTTTGGCCCCGTGGGTCAGGGCGGTCACGTGTTCAACTTCGGTCACGGTATTTCGCGTTTCACTGATCCGGAAGCCGTAGGCATTCTGGTCGATGAAGTGCATTCCTACAGCCGTCGTCACCACAGCGTTTGATTGTTTTTGCGCACGGGCTATGGCAGCTTGTGCGCAAAGTTATGCACACAGATGGGTAGAAGTTTGTGGTCTTTATATTTAAGGTTTAATTTTAATAGCCAGTTTTAATTATTTGATTTCTCTGAGTTTTATTCTTGTTTCAGAGGCATTGAAAATTAAATTGTATCTGTGCTTGCTTCTTTGTGTTTTTTGTTCATGTCATTTTCCCCAAAGTTATCCACAGGCCGCTAAGCTCTTGACTTATCAGGCTTTCAGCCAGGCCAGCCCTTTTGCGAATCGCCATCCATGACCGCCACTCCTGACGCTATTTCTGCATCGGCAAGCACCGGACCTTTCTGGCTGCATGTGGCTTTGGACGTCCCCCTGGATGGGGTGTTTGATTATCAGCACCACGAACCTGTTCTGGTCGGACAGCGGGTCATTGTGCATTTTGGGCGGCGGCAGATGATAGGGGTGGTGGTGGCCTTGCCGGAACAACCTTCCTACCCGCCCGAGCAGGTCAAGTCGATTGATCAACTGCTGGATGACTTGCCTCCTTTTCCGGAAGACTGGTTGCGGATGGCGCGCTTTGCGTCCACCTATTACCACCGTCCCTTGGGCGAGGTCATGATGCCGTCCTTGCCGGGGCCCTTGCGTAAACCTTCTGCCTATCTGGGCAAGCGTTCCGCAGGTGGTCCGGTACTGCGCATGGCCAAGCGCAAGGAAAAGAAGGTGGAGCCGGTGGACAGCGATGTCCTGCCTGTGCTCAATGCCGAACAGCAGGCTGCGGTCGATGGCATTGTGGCGGCCAAACCCGGTAGCTGCCTATTGCTGCATGGCGTAACGGGTAGCGGGAAAACCGAAGTCTATATGCGGGTGCTGGAACACGTGTTGGCCGCTGGTCGGCAGGTTTTGTTCATGGTGCCCGAAATCAATCTGACGCCTCAGTTCGAGCAGGTCTTGCGGGCACGATTGGCGCGCGTGCTGCCTGGTGATGTGCTGGCTGTCCTGCACAGTGGCTTGTCTGAAGGCGAGCGGCTGCGCTCCTGGCTGCGCGTCAATAGTGGTCAGGCCCGCATTTTGCTGGGAACACGGCTGTCCATCTTCACGCCCATGCCCGAGCTGGGCCTGATTATTGTGGACGAGGAACACGATGCCTCTTACAAGCAGCAAGATGGCTTGCGCTACTCCGCTCGGGATCTGGCCGTGTGGCGTGGCTACGATCTGAAAGTGCCGGTGGTGCTGGGCTCCGCCACACCTTCGCTGGAAAGCTGGAATCATGCCCGGCAAGGGCGCTATAGCCTGCTGAGCTTGCCCAAACGTGCCCGCGAGGTCTCTTTGCCGCGAGTGCGCCTGGTCGACACCCGTCATTTGCGGCTGGATTCGGGTTTTTCTCCTCAACTGCTGGATGCGCTGGAAGCGTGTCTGGATCGGGGCGAGCAGTCGCTGGTTTTTATTAACCGACGTGGCTACGCGCCTGTGCTGCATTGTGCCTCTTGCGGCTGGCTGTCCCAATGTCCGCGCTGCACGGTTTACACCGTGCTGCATAGGCAAAATGGCTTCAAGCATAATTTGCAGTGTCATCACTGTGGTTATCAAGCGCCTGTGCCGCGTGCTTGCCCGGATTGTGGCGATCAGGACCTGCAGCCCATGGGCCGGGGTACGCAGCGGATTGAAGAGTTTTTGGGTGAGCGGTTTCCGAATGCTCGCCTGGTGCGTATTGATGCGGACAGCACCCGCTTGAAGGGCAGTGCGCAGCAATTGTTCGAGCAGGTTCATGCAGGTGAAGTGGATATCATGGTGGGCACCCAGATGGTGGCCAAAGGCCATGACTTTACGCGCTTGAGCGTTGTCGGCGTGTTGAATGCAGATGCCACCTTGTTTGCCCATGATTTCCGTGCGCCCGAGCGCTTGTTTGCGCAACTGATGCAGGTGGCAGGCCGAGCAGGCCGTCATACTGAAGGGGCGGATGTCATCATCCAGACGGGCTACCCGGAGCAGGCTGTTTATCAAAGTCTGATCAAACACGATTACATTGGCTTTGCCCAAAGCGCCTTGAACGAGCGCGAGTCGGTGGGTTTGCCGCCTTTTGCTTATCAAGTGCTGCTGTCGGCCGAAGCGCCGCAGTTGGCCGATGCCATTCGCTTGCTGACGCAGGCACGACGCTTGCCCGAAGACTATCCGAACGAATTTCCAGGCGCGGATCAGGTTTTCCTGTACGATCCTGTGCCTTTACGCGTGTTGCGCGTTGCCAAAGTCGAGCGCGCTCAACTGTTGCTGGAAAGCGCTCATCGCCCGGCCCTGCAGGCCTTTGTACGATACTGGGGGCCGCAGGTCGCGCAGTTGGCCAAGCAGCATAAAGTGCGTATTACGATCGAGGTCGACCCCCTCGAGATCTAAAATTCCACAGGCTCATGTGCGTGCAGAGGCGGTAGGAGTAGCTTGGGTACCGCAGGGTGTATCCTTGTGCGCTATGCAGCTATGCAGCTATGCAGCGATGAGCCAAGAGGCAGGAAGCGATGAGGCTGTGGCGCGATGTTGTTGCCCTGCCGCTGTCATGCTCTTGTACCTCGTTTCCGCTGTATCTCTGTGTTGGCCTTTCGCTTGTCATCAAACCATACTCGGCTTGGCCGGGATGTCACGTTTAGCTCTGCTGGTTGTTTGGCGTTGAACCTCGTTTTCTTGCCTAGTATTCACTGATTTCACCATGTCCACCTCCGTCACTACACCAGGCCATACCGTCCCCACTGACCTGAACGCCATGCAGCGTCAGGCTGTGTTGTATATGGATGGCCCCTGTCTGGTATTGGCTGGAGCGGGCAGTGGCAAGACACGCGTGATCACGCAGAAAATCGCCTATTTGCTGCGCGAATGCGGATACACGGGGCGGCAAGTGGTCGCGCTGACCTTCACCAATAAAGCTGCGCGTGAAATGAACGAGCGGATTCGCGCCTTGGTGGACCCCAAGCTGCTGCGAGGGCTGACCGTCAGCACCTTCCACTCTCTGGGCTTGCGCATGTTGCGCGAGGAAGCTCAGCACGTGGGTTTGAAGCCGCGCTTTTCCATTTTGGACTCCAACGATGCGTTGGCAATCATTCAGGAGTTGCTGGCCACCACGGATAAGGGGCGCCTGAGATCCGTGCAGCAAGAGATTTCCTTGTGGAAAAATGCCCTGATGGGGCCGGATGAGGCCGAGCGTGCTGCGAACTCGCCCAGCCAGATTGAAGCCGCGCGTATTTACCGTGATTATGCGGCGACCCTGATTGCCTATCAGTCGGTGGACTTTGACGACTTGATTCGTTTGCCGGCGCAATTGATGCAGGACAATCAGGACGTGCGCGAGCGCTGGCAGCGCCGGGTGCAGTATCTGTTGGTGGACGAGTATCAGGACACCAATCTTTGTCAGTATCAGCTGGTGCGTTCTTTGACCGGTCAGCGCAATATGTTCACGGTGGTGGGGGATGATGATCAGGCGATCTATGCCTGGCGGGGTGCCACCGTGGAGAATCTGGCGCAGTTGCCTAAAGATTATCCCGACCTGAAAGTCGTCAAGCTGGAGCAGAACTATCGCTCGGTGCAGCGCATCTTGCAGGCCTCCAATAACGTTATTGGCAATAACCCCGTCGTGTTCGGTAAAAAGCTCTGGTCTGATCTGGGTTTTGGTGAGCCCATTCAGGTTCATGTGACGGACGATGAGCAAAACGAGGCAGACTCGGTTGCCATGCGCATATCGGCAGAACGCTTTGAGCGTCAGGCCGAGTGGCGTGACTTTGCTGTTTTGTACCGGGGCAACCATCAGGCCCGTATTTTTGAGCAGGCCCTGCGTAATCTTCGCATTCCCTACACCATCTCGGGTGGGCAGAGTTTTTTTGACAAGGCCGAGATTCGCGACATCCTGTCTTACTTGCGTGTCGTTGCGAACGATGATGATGATCCGGCATTTATTCGTGCAGCCACCACGCCAAGGCGTGGTATTGGGCAGGCTACCTTGCAGGTGTTGGGGCAGTTTGCAGCAGAACAGAAGCTGTCCCTGTTCTCGGCTGTGCCCCAAATTGCACTGACGGATCGCCTGCCCGAGCGTCAGTTGGAGCCTTTACGTGTTTTTGCGCAGTTTATAGGGCGCATCCAGCAACGGGCGGATCGGGTAGAAAGCGATCAGGAAGGGCATGAAACGGCTGTCAGCGAATTGCTGGATGAGCTGCTGCGGGCGATTGATTACGAGCGCTATCTCTACGATATGTTCGATGAACGCCCCGCGCAGACCCGTTGGGAAAACGTGCTGGAGCTGATTACCTGGCTGAAATCCAAAGCGGCGGACGATGAGCTTAGTTTGAATGATCTGGTGCAGCGAGTCGCCCTGATCACCATGCTGGAGCGTGGCGAGGACGAAGACCCAGATGCAGTCAAATTGTCCACACTTCATGCCTCCAAGGGTCTGGAGTATCCGCATGTGTTCTTGGTGGGGGTGGAAGAGGGGCTGCTGCCTCACATCGGGCGTGATGACGAAGATATCGATCCGGATAAAGAGGCCGATATTCTGGCTCAGCGCATTCAGGAAGAACGACGTTTGATGTACGTGGGTATTACCCGTGCTCAGCGTAGCTTGCGCTTGAGCTGGTGCAAGAAGCGCCGGCGCGCACGCGAAAACCTGGTGCGGGAGCGGTCGCGCTTTATTGATGAGATGAAGATCGAAGACCCTGGTGCTCAAGAGGATCCGGCGCAGGCGGCCTTAAGTCCCAAGCAGCGGCTGGATATGCTGAAGAACTTGTTGAACAAGTCTTGAGCGGTTTTCATTGCTCGCAGATGATTGGGGGCTTTGTTCATGCTATTAAGCCGCGCAAGCCTGCAAGCCAGCTTTTGCTGGCCTTTTCTATGTCTGCATGCTTAGGGGATGATGAGCATCTATTGCACAGACCCATCTTGATCTTGGGGAGAGGGGGGATAGGCTTTGAGGTGCTTATGCCTGGTAGGTTCAGGCTGTAGTTTGAGCAGCAATGTGCATAGTCGACAACACTGGCAAACGCAGAAAAAACAAAAGCCTGCTGATTTAGCAGGCTTTTCAACATCAAGCGGTGTTTTGCTTGAGCGTTACGACGGTGATGCGTGGCTTACCAGTAGCTGGCCGACATGCGCGAATCGCGGATGCGGGCTTCGTTCAAGGCCTGGGTCAGTGCGACCATGTAGTTGAACACCACGTTTGCGGCTTTGGAAACTTGTTTGGCCGCTGCTTTGGTCAGTCTAGTTAAAGACACGGATTCACCATTTTCCAGGGCATGCTGCATTACCCCACGCTCAACAGCATCACTCCAGTGGATGTAGTGCGAGTAAGTGGTCATGGTAGACATTTGCTGTCCCTTTAAGGTGAAGGTCTAAGTTACGAATCCTCATTATAGGGTTTTCCCTATCTTAAAAACAAGGGAAAACCCTAGGTCGTGGGGTGGTTTGTAGTTTTTAAGGGAAAACCCTAGAATTTTGGGAAATGTTTTTTGGAATCAGTTGGTTAGGTGAGTGGGTTTTAGGGTGAGGGGCTTTCTTGCGGCAGCCCTTACTGGCGGCGGCGGGGCCGGAGCGGAAGCTTGCCGACGCTGCGCACCGGTACCCTTGTCTGAGCCTGTCGTAGGGCGCACCTTGAACTCGTTCGGTGGTTTGTCCCCTGGACAAACCACAAGCGCCGAACTCAAACAGCAAGGTGCTTGCATCCCTACGACCGCCCCAGACGGCGGCAAGCTCTCTGAATGCTCCAACCCCGCCCCCGCCAGCAAGGGCTTCAGAATGGTGGAAGCCAGTAGCCAGTAGCCAGTAGCCAGTAACCAGTAGCCAGTAGCCAATCGTTCTGGTTGTTTGTTGGCTGTGTCTCAGTATTGGAAAAAAGGGCTGGTGCTTGTGGAGGGACCGCCCGTAGGCTAGTTGCAGACAGCAGACAGCAGACAGCAGACAGCAGACAGCAGACAGCAGACAGCAGACAGCAGACAGCAGACAGCAGACAGCAGCGATCAATAGCGAATAAGAGCTTGTAAAGGCACCCAGGGTCATGAGTGGCTTTGTTCACCCAAAGACAAACAGCCAGCCGTTTATCGCGGCTGGCTGTTTGCTTACTGGTACTGCCAAGAGGACTTAACGGGGCAGTGTCGAACTCCCCATCAAGAACTCGTCTACGGAACGGGCACACTGGCGGCCTTCGCGGATGGCCCAGACGATCAGGGACTGGCCGCGTCGCATGTCTCCGGCCGCAAAGACTTTGGCCCGGCTGGTTTGGTAGTCGTCTGTGTTGGCGGCGACGTTGCCGCGTTGATCGGCGTCTACGGCAAAGGCTTCCAGAACTTGGCGCACGGGGGCGGTGAAGCCCATGGCCAGTAGAACCAGATCGGCAGGGAAGGTCATTTCGGAGCCAGCAATGGGTGTCATGCTCATGCGGCCTGTTGCTGGATCGGTTTTCCATTCCACGCGCACGGCGCGCAGTTCTTTGACTTGGCCGTTCTTGCCTTCCAGCTCTACCGTGTTGATCGCCCAGTCGCGTTCGCAGCCTTCTTCGTGCGAGGACGAGGTGCGCAGTTTCATGGGCCAGTAGGGCCAGGTCAGCTCCGTGTTTTCCTGCTCAGGCGGGCGGGGCATCAGTTCAAACTGGGTCACTGATTTTGCGCCTTGGCGTGTGCTGGTGCCCACGCAGTCCGAGCCGGTATCGCCACCGCCAATCACCACGACATGTTTGCCTTGGGCGCTGATGGCGGGGGTGCCTCGTGAACCGGCAACTTGCTGATTCTGGATGCGCAGGAAGTCCATGGCAGGGTGTACGCCTTGCAACTGGCTGCCGGGGGTATCGAGCAGGCGGGGGGTTTCAGAGCCGCCTGCCAGGACGATGGCGTCGAATTGTAGTTCCAGTTCGTCAGGTGATAACACGCTTAGCCCAGGTTCCTGCGCGGCCTGGTCTTGTGCCTGGCCAATATAGGTAGAGGGGCAAAACTGTACGCCCTCGGCCTGCATTTGTGCGATACGGCGATCCAACAGATGTTTTTCCAGCTTGAAGTCGGGGATGCCGTAGCGCATCAAGCCACCAATGCGGTCGCTTTTCTCGTACACGGTGACGTCATGTCCGACGCGTGCCAATTGCTGGGCACAGGCCAAGCCGGCAGGGCCGGAGCCGATCACGGCCACGCGTTTGCCGGTTTTGTGGGTGGGCACTTGAGGTACTACCCAGCCTTCTGCCCAGCCCTTATCGATAATTGCGTGCTCAATGGACTTGATGCCCACGGGTACACGGTCGATGTTCAACGTACAGGCTGCCTCGCATGGTGCGGGGCAGATGCGGCCGGTAATTTCCGGAAAGTTGTTGGTGGAGTGCAGCACGTCCAGGGCTTCTTTCCACTGTTGGCGGTAAACCAGATCATTCCAGTCGGGGATGATGTTGTTGACCGGGCAACCGTTATGGCAGAAAGGGATGCCGCAGTCCATGCAGCGGGCGGCCTGTTGGCCGGCCTGCTCGTCATTTAATACCTGGACAAACTCTTTCCAGTGCTTGACCCGCTTTAAAGGAGCTTCTACGGCCTCTTGCAGACGTTGAAACTCAAGAAATCCAGTCGTCTTTCCCATGATGTGTCGTTTCCTGATGGTGATGGGAAGGGTTCAGGCCGAAGCCGAACGGCGGGTTTTACTGCTTTTGGGTGCGGCCTTGCCTGCCTGTGGACCTTGCCACAATTCGCTCAGTGCACGGCGGTACTCGCGTGGAATGACTTTGACGAATTGCGCGCGGGCGCTGTCCCAGTCTTTCAGGAGCTCGCGGGCCTGGAAGCTGCCCGTGGCCTTGAAGTGCTCCTGAACCAGGGTGTGCAAGATGGCTTCGTCGGTCTGGCGTTCGCCTCCGGCAGTACGGCTGTGCCATTGCGCCATGCTGCTGTTCATCTCTTGCTCGGCCTTGCTCAGAACAGGCTCCAGGTCCACCATGCCAGGGTTGCATCGCAGTTGCAGGCGGCGTTGGGGATCCCACACATAGGCCACGCCACCGGACATACCAGCGGCAAAGTTGCGGCCAATTTCACCCAGCACTACGACGGTGCCGCCGGTCATGTATTCGCAACCGTGGTCGCCTACGCCTTCCACGACTGCACTGGCTCCGGAGTTCCGTACGGCAAAACGTTCACCGGCCACGCCGTTGAAAAAGGCGGAACCTGCCAAGGCACCATAAAGCACGGTATTGCCCACGATGATGTGGTCCGGGCCGTAGCCACGGAAATCGTTGGGTGAGCGCACGATAATGCGGCCACCGGACAAACCTTTACCCACGTAATCATTGGCTTCGCCCACCAGGTCCAGGGTGATGCCCTGAGCCAGGAAAGCGCCAAAGCTTTGGCCTGCCGTGCCTTTGCATTGAATGTGCAGGCTGTCGTCAGGCAGACCTTGATGACCGTATTTCTTGGTGAATACGCCCGAGAGCATGGCGCCGATGCTGCGGTTTCGATTGCGTACGGGGGTAATGAAAGACAGCGGGGTGCCTTGGTTCAGAGTGACGGCGCTGCGCTCGATCAGTTGACGATCCAGTGTGTGATCCAGGTCATGATCCTGGGTAGCGATCTGACGTGGCGACTCGTCGTTATCAACTTTGTGCAGCAGGCGTGAAAAATCCAGACCCTGGGCTTTCCAGTGCTCAATGCCACTGCGCATATCCAGCCAGTCGCTGCGACCGATCAGATCGTCAAAATGGCGCACGCCCAGCTTGGCCATCAGCTCACGCACCTCTTCGGCAACGAAGAAGAAGTAGTTCACTACGTGCTCGGGCTTGCCCTTGAACTTGCGGCGCAGCACGGGATCCTGGGTGGCAACGCCAACGGGACAGGTGTTCAGATGGCATTTGCGCATCATGATGCAGCCTTCCACGACCAGCGGGGCGGTAGCAAAGCCAAACTCATCTGCGCCCAGCAAGGCACCGATCACAACATCGCGGCCGGTTTTCATCTGGCCGTCGGCCTGTACGCGGATGCGGCTGCGCAAGCGGTTCAGCAACAGGGTCTGCTGGGTTTCAGCCAGGCCCAGTTCCCATGGGGTGCCGGCATGCTTGATGGAGGACAGGGGCGAGGCACCGGTGCCGCCGTCGTGACCAGCAATCACAATGTGATCGGCCTTGGCTTTGGCCACACCGGCAGCCACGGTGCCCACACCTACCTTGGACACCAGCTTGACGGAGATATCTGCCTGCGGGTTCACGTTCTTCAGGTCGTGAATCAACTGGGCCAAATCTTCGATGGAGTAAATGTCGTGGTGGGGTGGGGGCGAAATCAGGCCCACACCGGGCACGGAGTAACGCAGCTTGGCGATGTACTCGGACACTTTGTGGCCGGGCAGTTGGCCGCCTTCGCCGGGCTTGGCACCTTGTGCCATTTTGATCTGGATTTGATCGGCACTGCACAGGTATTGGGCCGACACGCCAAAGCGGCCGGATGCAACCTGCTTGATACGGGAGCGCAGCGAGTCGTTCTCTTGCAGGTCGATGTTGGCAAATACGCGATCCTGGCCCAGGACGCTGGCCAAGGTGTCACCTTGGCGGATGGCGCTTTTGCCGTGCTTCATTTCATGCTGATAGCGCAACTCGTCCTCGCCGCCTTCGCCGGTATTGGACTTGCCGCCAATCCGGTTCATGGCCACGGCCAGTACGGCATGGGCCTCAGTCGAGATCGAACCCAGCGACATGGCGCCCGTTGCAAAGCGTTTGACGATTTCGCTGGCGGGTTCCACTTCGTCCAGGGCAATGGCCTTGGCCGGGTCCAGACGCAGCTCGAACAAACCGCGCAGGGTCATATGACGGCGGCTTTGTTCGTTGATGAGCTGAGCGTATTCCTTGTAGGTGCTGTAGTTTTGGCTACGGGTGGCGTGTTGCAGCTTGGCAATGGAGTCGGCCGTCCACATATGCTCTTCGCCACGCACACGCACTGCGTATTCGCCACCGGCTTCCAGATGGTTCTCCAGAACGGGATCTTTGCTGTAGGCGGCGCGATGCTGGCGCAGTGCCTCTTCAGCCACGGTGAAGATATCAATCCCTTCTACCGGACAGGCGGTGCCCACAAAGTACTTGTCCACCAGCGAGCGCGACAGGCCGATGGTCTCGAAAATCTGTGCGCCGGTGTAGGACATGTAGGTGGAGATGCCCATTTTGGACATGACCTTGTACAAGCCCTTGTTGATGGCCTTGATGTAGTGGCTCTCTGCCAGGGAGGCATCAATCTGGTTGATGGGGTCCTGGGCCAGGTGTTGCAGGCTCTCAAAAGCCAGCCAGGGGTGCATGGCTTCGGCACCGTATGCACCCAGCAGCGCAAAGTGATGCACTTCGCGGGCCGAGCCGGTTTCCACGACCAGACCGGTGCGGGTACGCAGACCATTGCGGATCAGGTGTTGGTGAATGGCCGAGGTCGCCAGCAGGGCGGGGATGGCCACATGCTCGGCATCGCAACGGCGATCGGTCAGGATCAGAATGTTGTAGCCATCGCGTACGGCATCCGCCGCACGGGCGCACAGGGCGGCCACGCTGGCCTCAATGCCTTCCGGTCCCCAGGAGCTAGGGTAGACGATGTCCAGTTCCTGGCTGCGGAACTTGTCATTGCTGGCGGCATCAATGCGCCGGATCTGGTTCATGTCAGCCGGGCTTAACACAGGCTGGGACACTTCCAGACGCAGTGGTGGGTTGACGTTGTTGATGTCCAGCAAATTGGGTTTGGGGCCAATAAAGGACACCAGCGACATCACCATTTGTTCGCGAATCGGGTCGATCGGCGGGTTGGTGACCTGAGCAAATAGCTGGCGAAAGTAGTTGTAGAAGGGTTTGGATTTGTCGGACAGCACGGCCAAAGGCGCATCGTTGCCCATGGAGCCGGTTGCTTCTTCACCTTTGCTGGCCATGGGCTGCAGCACAACTTTGATGTCTTCCTGAGTCCAGCCAAAGGCTTGTTGCTGATCCAGTAGGTCACGGGTCGCCAATTGGGGACGCACGCCGGGCACGCTGGGCAGGGAGTCCAGGCGCAAGCGCAGGCGTTCAATCCACTGCTTGTAGGGGTGGGTATTGGCCAGTTGGGACTTGATCTCGGCATCATCAATGATGCGGCCTTGCTCCAGGTCGATCAGCAGCATCTTGCCGGGCTGCAGACGCCATTTTTTGACAATACGGTGCTCGGGAATAGGAAGAGTACCGGCCTCGGAGGCCAGCACAATCATATCGTCGTCCGTGATGACATAGCGGGCCGGACGCAAGCCGTTACGGTCCAGCAGAGCACCGATTTGAATGCCATCGGTAAAGGCGATGGCAGCCGGGCCATCCCAAGGCTCCATCTGGGCTGCGTAGTACTCGTAAAAGGCGCGACGGCTCTCGTCCATCTCGGCGTGCTGTTCCCAGGCCTCGGGCATCATGATCATCATGGCGTGAGGCAGGGAGTAGCCGGCCATCACCAGCAATTCCAGACAGTTGTCGAAGGTGGCCGTATCGGACTGGCCTTCGTACACGATAGGGTAGAGTTTTTGCAGATCCGAGCCCAGCACAGCCGATTCCATGGCACCTTCACGGGCGCGCAGCCAGTTGAAGTTGCCCTGTACGGTGTTGATCTCGCCGTTGTGGGCGATTAGACGGTAAGGGTGGGCCAAAGGCCAGGCGGGGAAGGTGTTGGTGGAAAAGCGCTGGTGCACCAGGGCCAGGGCCGAACAGGCACGCGGGTCGGCCAGATCGCGGTAATAGCGGCCTACCTGGTCCGCCAGCAGCAGACCTTTGTAGACGATGGTCCGCACGGAGGCCGAAGTCACAAAGTATTCCTGTCCGTGGGCCAGATCCATGCGGTAGATAGCGTGGCTGGCGGTCTTGCGGATCACATACAGCTTGCGTTCCAGCGCGTCGGGCACCATCACATCCGGGCCACGACCAATGAACAACTGGCGAATGACCGGCTCGTTGGCCTTGACGGTGGGGGACATGGGCATGGTGCTGTCTACGGGCACGTCGCGCCAGCCCAGCATGTGCTGGCCTTCGGCTCGTACGGCACGCTCCAGCTCCTGTTCACAGGCCAGGCGGGAAGCTGTTTCCTTGGGCAGAAACACCATGGCCACGCCGTACTCGCCAGGGGGAGGCAGGGTCACGCCCTGGGCGGCCATTTCTTCGCGGTAAAGCTGGTCGGGGATCTGGATCAGAATGCCCGCACCGTCACCCATCAAAGGGTCTGCGCCTACAGCGCCGCGGTGATCGAGGTTTTCCAGGATTTTGAGGCCTTGGGTAATGATGGCGTGGCTCGCCTGGCCTTTGATGTGTGCGATAAATCCGACGCCGCAGGCGTCGTGTTCATTAGCGGGAAGGTACAAGCCTTGCGCTTGGGGGGGACAGGAGTGTGTCATGGGCGTATCCGCAAAGAACGTGTTAAAGCGGTGCATTTGTTGCAGCGCAAAAAATAAAATACAGCGATTTTTTTTTTGTACGCAAGAATTTTTTGCGAATACGGCAAAAAAAAATTAGGGACCTGCTCTCACAGGCCCCTTATAACCCGTCTGAACCGGGTGCAGTGTGGCAAGATCGCTGCACATGTAGGTTTGCGTAGAAATCAGGCCACTAGAGCGGCTATTTGTCGCTGCGGTTCTGGCTCATTTGTCCCAGAATTTGCAGGGCTTCGTCGCCTTCCAGCAGTTTGGAAAATAGCTTGCGTTCACGTTCCAGGACTTCCAGCAAAACCTCGCGCTGGGGTTCACGGAGCAAACGCTTGCTGGTACGCAAGGCAATGGGAGGCTGCTCGGACAGCGCATGAGCGCAGGCACGGGCCGCTTCCAGACTATTGCCGTGGTCGGTCAGTTCGGTGAGCAGGCCGTCCTGCATGGCTTGCTCGGCACTGAACGCCTGCGAGAGCAGCAGCCATTCGTTGGCTCGGCGTGGCCCCACATACTGGGCCAGCAGATGGCTGGATGCACCTTCCGGGCACAGGCCCAGTGCCGTGAAGGGCATGCGTAAACGCGCGTCACGGGCCGCGTACACAAAGTCTGCATGCAGCAGCAAGGTCACGCCAATACCTACTGCATGGCCTTCTACCGCCACGATCAATGGGGTGTCGGCTTTGACCAGACTGCGCAGGAATTTGATCGGCGGCGGCATGTCGTTGTTGCGCACATTGGACAGCTCGGAGATATCGTTGCCAGCACAGAAATGCTCGCCCGCACCAGTCAGAATCAGGGCACGGTATTTCTGGTTCTGATCAGCCTGGTCGATGATGTCGGCCAACTCTTCGTACATGGGGCTGGTCAAGGCATTGCGTCGTTCCGGCCGATCCAGAATGACTTCCAGCCAATGACCTGCGTCATGAGTCCGTATCATGGGAGGCTCCTCGTTCAGGCAAAAGGGGAGGCCAGCAGCGCTGCTTTGGCTTCCTGATATTCACGATGCAATCGAGCAACGATGTCGGCGGTTGGCTCTATTGAGTCAATGCCACCAATGCCTTGGCCAGCGCCCCAGATATCGCGCCAAGCCTTGCTCAGACCAGAGCCAAAGGCGGTGTCAGCCGCTTTCTCGCTATCGAGCTTGTCTGGGTCCAGACCGGCAGCGCGGATACTGTCCTTCAGATAATTGCCGGGGATACCCGTAAACAATGGGGTGTAGACGATATCGGCGGCTCGGCCCTTGACGATCATGTTCTTGTAATCGTCCGAGGCATTGGCTTCGGTACTGGCAATGAAGCGCGTGCCAATGTAGGCCATGTCGGCCCCCATGGCCTGGGCGGCCAGAATGTCGCGGCCACGGCTCATGGCACCCGACAGGGCAATTGGGCCATCAAAAATCTGACGGATTTCGTTGACCAGCACAAAGGGGCTCAAGGTACCGGCATGGCCGCCGGCACCCGCAGCCACCACGATCAGGCCATCGACACCGGCTTCCAGGGCTTTTTCGGCGTGACGCAAGGTGGTGACATCATGGAAAACCTTGCCGCCCCAGGCGTGTACATGCGGCACAATATCCTGTGGGGCGCGCAGGCTGGTAATCACCAGTGGCACCTTGTGGTCAGCGCACACCCGCAGGTCCTGTTCCAAGCGGTCGTTGGACTGATGAATGATGTGATTGATGGCGTAGGGAGCAATACGGCGCTCGGGATGGCGCTCGCGCAGTTCGGCCAGGGTGTCGTCGATCTCGTCCAGCCAGTCCTTGAGCTTTTCCTGGGGGCGGGCGTTCAAGGCGGGGACAGAACCGATAATGCCGCTGGCGCATTGCGCAATCACCAGGGCCGGGTTCGAGACAATGAACATGGGTGCTGCCATCACAGGCAGGGTCATAGATTGATAAAGCTGCTGCGTTAATGCCGATGGCATAAGGTCGGTCTCCTATTATCGAAAGATGTGCCCCGCCTCTTGAAGGGGTGGGGTCCTGCAAGGAAGATCTGCCGCTGATAATCTATCGTCACCTATTCTAGGACGGTTTATCGTCGCCCGGCCTGGTGCGTTGCACAAATTCCTCCGGGCCCGAAAATGACCATGGTTTGAGCACTTTTTCTGTCCATAGAACGGACTAAGAAGACGTAGTGCACAATACGCGACTTGAAGGATTTTTGTTTGCTATGACCACGACTGAACGAAAAGCGCCCTTGGCGGGATTACGTGTTCTGGACTTGACGCGCGTGCTGGCCGGGCCCTGGTGTACCCAAAACCTGGCTGACTTGGGGGCGGAGGTCATCAAGGTGGAGCGTCCCGGCGCGGGAGACGATACCCGTGGCTGGGGGCCACCGTATCTACAGGATGGTCACAGAGCGGACACGGAAGATGCGGCCTATTTTGGGGCTGCCAACCGCAATAAAGAGTCCATCACCCTGGATATAGGCACTGCACAAGGCGCAGAAGTGGTGCGGCAACTGGTCAGGCGCTGCGATATTCTGGTGGAAAATTTCAAGGTCGGTGGTTTGAAAAAGTACGGGCTGGACTATGAAAGTCTGCAAGCCATCAACCCAGCCCTGATTTACTGTTCGATTACCGGATTTGGCCAGACGGGCCCCTATGCAAGTCGGCCAGGATATGACTTCATGATCCAGGGGCTTGGGGGCTTGATGTCCCTGACAGGTGAGCCCGGTGGCGAACCGCAAAAAGCGGGTGTGGCCGTGGCCGATGTCATGACAGGCATGTACGCCACGGTGGCTGTACTGGCGGCCGTGGTGGAGCGCCATCGCAGTGGTCTGGGCCAGCATCTGGATATTGCCTTGCTGGATTGTCAGGTGGCCATGATGGCCAATCAGAACATGAATTACTTGTGTACCGGGCAGGCGCCACAGCGGCCCGGTAATGCTCATCAAAATCTGGTGCCCTATCAGGTCTTTGAGGCCAGTGACGGGCATTTGATTGTGGCGGTGGGCAACGATGCCCAGTTTCGCAGTTTTGCGCAGGAGCTGGGCCATCCCGAGTGGGCGGATGACCCCCGTTTTGCGCGCAATGCCGGACGTGTCATGCACCGGGACGAGCTGGTGCCCATGCTGGCGCAGGTCATGCAGAGCCGGACCCGCGATAGCTGGTTGCAGGCGCTGGAAGCCGTGGGTATACCCGCCGGCCCCATCAATACGATGGAACAGGTTTATCAGGACCCACAGGTGCTGGCGCGCGGCTTGCGACTGGACTTGCCGACCGGGCAGGGGGGGAGCGTACCTTCGGTGGCCAGCCCTTTGCGTTTGTCGGCCACGCCCGTGCAGTATCGCAGTGCGCCCCCGCGTCTGGGAGAGCACACCCGCGAGGTCCTGGCGCGAGTGCTGGAGCTGTCGCCCGACAAGGTAGAGGCCCTGGTGTCCGGCTCCGTGGAACAGGCTTAATTTTTATTGCTTTTCGATCAGGTTGTGAATCATGAAACAGATACAAACCATCGCTATTGTTGGCGCAGGCGCTATGGGGCGGGGCATTGCCCAGATTGCCGCCCAGGCTGGCAAGCAGGTCTTGCTCTATGACCTGAATGCAGACTCGGTCAAGGCGGCCTTGGCGGATGTACACGCCGTCTGGAGCCGTTTGCAGGAAAAAGGCCGCATGACGGCTGAACAGGTGGATGCGGCCAAAGCATGCTTGCAGACCGCCAGCGATCTGCAAGCCTTGGCCCCTGCCGATCTGGTAGTGGAAGCCATTGTGGAACGTCTGGACGTCAAGCAAGGCTTGCTGCAGCAGTTGGAAGAGATCGTGTCGGCCGATTGCGTGTTGGCCTCCAATACGTCCTCGCTGTCCATTACCGCCATTGCTCAAGCCTGCCGCCACCCTGAACGCGTGGCTGGCTATCACTTCTTCAACCCCGTGCCCCTGATGAAAGTGGTCGAGGTTATTGATGGCTTGCGCACATCGCCCGAAGTGGGGGATGCCCTGATGCAAGTGTCGCGTGATATGGGCCACACGCCTGTGCGCGCCAAGGACATGCCCGGTTTTATCGTGAATCATGCCGGTCGTGGCATGAATATCGAGGGTCTGAAAATCGCCCAGGAATGTGTGGCACCTTTCTACCAGATCGACGCCATCATGCGCGAACAAGCTGGTTTCCGCATGGGCCCCTTTGAGCTGCTGGATCTGACCGCGCTGGATGTGTCTCACCCGGTGATGGAGTCCATTTACCGCCAGTTCTATGACGAGCCTCGCTTCCGTCCTTCGCCCATCACGGCAGTGCGTCACGCGGGCAAGCTGTTTGGCCGCAAGAATGGTGAAGGCTTTTATAAGTATGAAGATGGTAAGAAGCAGGTTCCTCAAGAGCCTGCCGTTCCTGCTGTGGCCTCTTTGGCGCCCGTGTGGGTCTCGCCTTACCACGAGCAAGGCCAGGCTCGCGCTTTGCAATTGCTAAGTGAGCTGGGTGTGAACGTGGTGGAAGGCGACCAGCCACCTGCCGATGCTCTGATTCTATTGACGCCTTACGGTGAAGACGTGGCGACTTTGGTGTCCCTGCACGGCCTGGACCCTGCACGCACCGTGGCGCTGGATACCTTGTTTGGTCTGGAAAAAGGCCGTCGCCGTGTGCTGATGTGCTCGGCGGCGACCACACCAGAATGGCGCGATCAAGCCTGGGCCATGTTGGCCAGCGATGGTACGGCTGTCAGTGTGATCGAGGACTCCGCCGGTTTTGTGGCCCAGCGTTTGGTGGCCACCATCGTGAACATTGCCAGCGATATCGCTCAGCAGCAGATTGCGACACCGTCGGATATCGACGCTGCCGTGCGCCTGGGTCTGGGTTACCCGCACAATGGTCCGCTGTCCATGGGCGATGCCGTTGGTTCGCGTGATTTGCTGGATGTGCTCAATACCTTGCAGGCCGTGACGGGCGACATGCGCTACCGCGCCAGCCCTTGGTTGCAACGCCGTGTGCAGTTGGGCATGTCCTTGACGGCATTGGCGCAGTGCAAGGCGCAGTAAGCGTCTCAGATTGCGTTTCTGGACGCGTTATGAGGCTTTATAAAGCGTTCTAGAGGCAGAGCCGTCAACAAGGCGATGAGTAAGCCTGGGTTCGGGATGACACCGGACTCAGGCTTTTTTATTGGTGTAAGGGGCTGTTTCTGTATCGCTTCTTTGTCGACAGGTTCAAGCAAAGAAAAAGCCCGATGAGTATTCATCGGGCTTTTTGTATTTGCAGGCTCTGTGCCAGGACAGAGCCTTGATGCAATGCTTACTTGGCGGCGTTAACCATGTGTTGGATAGCAGCGCGAAGTTCGTCGTCAGAGGCTTGCGAACCACCGCGTGGAGGCATGGCGCCAACACCGTGGATCGCTTTTTGAAGCATAGTGTCCATACCAGATTCGATATAGGGCTTCCAGGCAGCCTGATCACCAAACTTAGGCGCACCGGCGACACCGGCAGCGTGACAGGCAAAGCAAATGGTGTCGTACAGTTTGATGCCTGCCGGGTCGACTTTGCTGTCGTCAGCGGCAGCCGTTTGCGTTGCGGCAGGGGCATCCGCGGCGGGAGCCTCGGCGGGTTGGGTATCTGCAGCAGCAGCGGCGGCTTCAGGTTTGGCGTCGGCTTGCTCACCTTCCGGGGCAGGCGCTTCGGGCTCTTTGAAGTCAGCGCCAGCTGCGTTGGCCATGTAGACAACGGCACGGGCCACTTCGATATCGTCCAGTGACGGGTTGCCGCCCTTGGCAGGCATGCCTCGAATGCCGTGAATGGCGTTCTTGATCAGCTCGTCCTGGCCCAGTTTGAGCAACTCGCCCCAGGCAGCCTGATCACCAAACTTGGGAGCACCGGCCACACCGGTGCCGTGACAGGCGGTACAGGTGGTTTCGTATACTTTCTGGCCAGTTTTCAGCTCTTTGACGGCATTGGCGTCAACCAGTTTGAAACCAGCAACCGGCTGAATGCGGGCAGCAATGGCTTCAGGGGAAAGGGCAGCGGAGCCAGCACCAGCACCCATGGTGGAGGTAACCAGGCTGACCAGCATGACAATAATCGCGATGGGCACCAAGAAAGCCAGAGCCACGGTCACAAGCAATTGTTTAGGGGTTTTGATCATGGCTGAGTGACCCTCGTTGTGTTCTTCGGGTTTTTGTTCCGTGTTGCTCATTATCGGATCCTGCGAGTTCGTACAAGAAATGACGGGAGGGCCTTTGACGGCCACCAATAAAGGCTTGCGCCTACCTAATGGGTGTGCGCAAGGACGTGTCTACCAAGCCACCGACCCAGATCGCGCAACCATGGATTATAGCGGAGTGTATCGCTCTTGTATCTGACTCTTGATTTGGCACACTCATAATTGCCCGATAGATGCTGAAAAAAACTCCAAACTCGCGCTACAATAGTTAGCTTGGCGTCCGTAGTTCAATGGATAGAATTAGGGTTTCCGAAGCCCTCGATACAGGTTCGATTCCTGTCGGACGCGCCAGAATTCCTTGTTTATACGGCCCTTTAGGGCTGTTTTTCAAGGTCTGGTGTGAGTTTTCAGTTATAACGCGTCGTAATGCAAGCAGCCTATGGCTGCTTTTTTTGTGTCTGCTGTTTGCCAAAATACGGTTCCAAGAAAGATTCGGATGAGGTTGGCTAACTATTGATCTCGATCATTTGGCCTAGGGCAAAATGATTAATTTCATCTGTATGGTTGTGTTCAGCCTTTGCCTGGAGGCGGGGCAAGGTGTTCTCAGGTCAATCAGCTAGGGATAATGTTTGAAACAAGCAGGGCAGTGCCTGATAAGAATAGGGAACCAGGCGGTGCTTCGGGGGCCTTGCTGCGACACGGTGTGAAGCAGTGGTGTATTGGAAAAGATAAAGGGGCTGACAAGGCCCCTTTATCTTTTTCCTGTGTTGCTTTCTGGTTTTAAATAGCTTCGGCACAAATCACATAGTCATGACCATGACGCAGACCTCCCAAGGTCTGATTCAAGGCCAGGGCCTGCTTACGCAAGGTTTGGACATGCTCGGACAAGGCCAAGGCCAGATTACGGTCCTTCAGACGGCGCAGGCGCCCGTCACACATATCCAGTTGACCGTGGATAAAGCTGTCGCCGTAACGAATGCCAAAGCGTTGTGCATCCACACAACGGTAGCCGGATTGCCGCAAATGACGCAGTACCCAGTCCATCGGGTATTCGCGATACGGGCGCTCGCCGGCCAGCAGCAGGCAGGCATCGCGTAAACGGCCTATTTCCACAATCAATTTGCCCGCCGGGTCCGTGCTGCTATAAGGCACGTAAGGTTCCAGACCAATAATATAGAGACGCTGGCTGGTAAGCGGTCGCAGGCGGCTGAACAACTGGTCCTGGGTGTAGGGGGCAAAGCCGTCTATGGCACCGAGCAGATAATCCGCCAGAACCGTGTCAAAGCGTTCGCCTTGCAGAAACTCCGGGTCGCTCCAGTTGCCCACCAGAAGGCGGTCCTCGGGACGTTTCTGATCCCCCAGCTCTTGTGTTACTTGCTCGGCCATGCCTGGTGAGGCCGTAATGGCCGTCCAGCGTTCGGTGTCCAGTGTCAGCAGCCAGCGCAACGAGCCCTTGCCGGTGCCGGCATCCAGAACGTTGCCCCAGGGGCGCTCGCCCTGCATGTCGGCCACGATCTGGTAGAGACGGCTACCGGTGTGTAGGGCAGTCTTGCTCAAAATTCCACCTGTATCCCGGCCAGGATGTTGCGTCCCATCAAGGGGGCCTGACGGGCAATAAAGGAGGTATGGCGGTAGGCCAACTTGTTCAGCAAGTTATTTCCTCTCAGATACAGGGTGTAGGTGTTTTGGTCCATATGCAGGCGGTAGCTTAAACCCATGCTGAGCAAACCGAAGGAGGGCGATCCTTCTTCATGTTCAGCCACGCGATTTTGGGCGAAGGTATGGGTGTAACCCACAAAACCGGACCAGTTCTGCCAGTTCACATCCGTGCGAATACCCAGGCGGGCGGCAGGCATGCGGGGCAGGTTGCGGCCGGGATCTTGCAGTTTACCGCGCACCAGATCGCCATAGACGCTCAGCGAGGCCCAGGAAGTGACCGGGTAGGAGGCCTCGGCTTCCAGGCCCCAGAATTGAGCTTTGTCCTGGCTGTATTGAATCAGCTGGAAGTCTTCGTGATGGTCCAGGCTGCGGCCATAAATATAGTTCGAGCTGCGGGTGTAGAAGGTACGCAAATCAAAGCGCAGATCACCCAGGTGTTTTTGCAGGCCCAGATCGACAGTATGGCTGGTCTCACGATCCAGGTTAGGATCACCGCGCTCATAGCTGAGCGTGGCAAAGTGTACGCCTTTGGCGAACAGTTCCTGAGCCGTGGGCAGACGCTGCGAGCGGGAGATGGACAGGCTGGCAGCGTATTCAGGCGCAAAGTCCCAGACGGTGCCCAAGGAGAAGGAGGTGGCCGTGCCTTTGCGGCGCTCCAGGGTTTGCGAGTCGGGTGTGACGGTTTGCCATTCCTGACGAGCGCCCAGTTCCAGACGCCAGTCGTCCCAGTTCACGCTTTCGAGCAGGAACAAGCCCTGGCTGCGAGTCCGGGTGGGCGGGATGAAGTTTTCCGTGCCGTCGCGGGAAGCAAAATCAGACTGGCTGGTTTGCAGGCCGATAACGCCTTCAAAGGGCCCCCAAGGATTGTGTTCCAGCTCCAGGCGGGTGTCGTAGCCGCGATTGGTAAAGCGGGTGCCCGCTATATCCCCATCTTTTTCGACGTGCTGGTAGTCGGTGGCCCCGGCGCGCAGGCGAGCACGCTTGAAGCCGGGTAAAGGATCACGCAGTTCGCCGCGTATATCGAAACGCTCGGTGCGCAGGTGAGCCGTGGCTGAATGATCATGGTCATGATCGTGTCCGTGATCGTGTCCGTGATCGTGATCGTGACCATGGCCGCCACAATGCAGGGTGGCACCGTGTGGGTGGCAGTCCTCATATTCATGGCTGTGACCGGGCAGGCCGTAGCTGCCCTCGCGGTAAGAGTACGCCGCGCCTATGTAGCCACGATCGCCAATAAAGGACAGACCGATGCTGCCAGTATCTGTGCTGGAGTCCGAGTCCTTGACACGGCTGTCGGTCCAGTTGGGGACACGATAGTCGCGGCTGCGGTGTGAGGCACCTTCGACGTGCAAGGCGATATTGCCTTCGCCTGCTGTCATTTCCACTGCGCCGATCCTGCCACGGTCAGCGGTGGAACCCTGAGCGCGCACCGAACCTTCAAACCCCTTTTCGGGGATGGCTGTGGGGATTTTGCGATCCAATACGTTGACGACACCGCCAATGGCACCACCGCCGTACAGCAGGGCTGATGGGCCACGTAGCACCTCGATGCGGTCTGCC
This sequence comes from Alcaligenes sp. SMD-FA, assembly GCF_025960365.1. Taxonomy (NCBI): domain Bacteria; kingdom Pseudomonadati; phylum Pseudomonadota; class Betaproteobacteria; order Burkholderiales; family Alcaligenaceae; genus Alcaligenes; species Alcaligenes sp. SMD-FA. The sequence continues at coordinate 395,272 of NZ_CP110108.1, forward strand.
TGCCAGGTGTCGACCGTGATGGTGTGATCGGGCGAGATGGCCGACGCATCCATGACCTCTGCGCCATCGCTCAGGACTTTGACGCGGGGCGCGGTCTGACCACGAATGACGGGGCGGCTGGCACCGCTACCGAAACTGTCTACATGAATGCCGACCTCACCGTCCAGCAATTCACCCAAGGTGCTGCTGCGACGCAAATCCAGTTTGGGGCCTTGCAGGACCGTGCTGGCGGTGGCCAGTTCGGTTTGTCGCAAGGCCAGGGGGCTGGCGGAGATTCGGATAGGGGCCAGCTCAGGGACAGGTTCTTCAAGTTCATTGGCTTGGGCAGAGGCACACAAAAGCAGCGCCAGGGCAAGTGGCAAGGGACGGGGTTGGAAACGCATTTCATCTTCCGGTTTATTAATTTTCGGATGTTATAACATAACAATAACTTTTCAAAATAGAGGGAAAAACTTTTTGAGGGAAGGGGAAAAGAGAACTTGTCGGGTGTGTGGCTCAATGTGAACCCGGTCTCCCATTCGTGTGCAGAAGACGGTCAAGAAAAGCCCCCACGCGACGCCTTCGGCTTGTTGCCGCCCTAGGAGGACTTTTTGCTGGGGGCGCCGAGCCGTGAGGCGGCCCGGCGACAAAAAAACCTTCGCGACGACTTCGGCTTGCTGTCCCCCGGGGAGAGGTTTTGCCTTGGGGCGGCTCGGCGAAAAAAAAAAACCGCCCTTGCGGGCGGCATTGCATCACGATGTCGTTTAACTATTCTCCACCGCAGGAGGAATCAGGTTGCGTTCGTAGCGATGGACGTAGTCCTCAAAAGACTCTTGATCTTGCGCTTCGATATCAATCTGGGCTTGCAGAGACTCTTTAGCCTGTTGCTCGAAGGCGGCTTGCTTGTCGGCTGACAAAGGATGGGCCAGCAAGGTTTCGTGATGCTCGCGGCTGCGTTGCAATGCGTAGTCGTGAAAACTTAAGCCGGTTTCACGCAAATGGTGTAGCAACTGGGCAGACGGAGTCAGCTCCGGGTTGTCCAGCTTGCGGATTTGGGCCTGCACAGCTTCTGTGTGACCGTGGGTATTGAGAGCCTGGTCCAGCATTTGCGCGTAAGGCAGCAGGGATTCCAGAATCTCATGGCCCCAGTCTTGCAGGCTGACGCTTTCCTTTTGTTGATTGGTCAGCATCAGGCCGGGGCGACGGCCTTCACGTACGACGGTCGCAAAGTTGTTTTTGCTGTCCTGACAGTAACCGCCATCCGGGAAGAAGGGGCTGTCTTGTACGGTACAGAACAGCAGGAACGTATCCAGAAAGCGGCAGGTTTGCTCGGAAATGCCGGTGGGCGATTCCGGGTCGATATCCAGGCAGCGTACTTCGATATATTCCACACCACGCTGGGCCAGGGCGGTGGCCGGACGCTCGCTGCGCTGGGTGGTGCGCTTGGGGCGAATGCTGGAGTAGTACTCGTTTTCAATCTGCAGAATATGGGTGTTGAGCTGAATCCATTCGCCATTGCGGTGGGTGCTTAGCTTTTCGTAATCCGGCCAAGGGGTGACGGCAGCGTGATACATGCGCATCACAAAGGTGTCCAGGTCGTTGTAGCAAAGCTGAAGTTCGGCCTGGGCTTCCTTGTTGTGATAGCCCAGATCGCTCATGCGCAGGCTGGTCGCCCAGGGCATGGTCAGTGTGTCGTCGTCGATCTTGTCCAGATTGTTGTTGCGACCTTGCAGGAAGTTCGCATCCAGTACGGGCGAGGCACCAAACAGGTACATCAGCAGCCAGGAGTAGCGCGTGAAGTTGCGGATCAGCGCCAAATAGCCGTTGGAGCGCTGGTCTTGCAAATTGTCGCCACAGACATTGAGCAAGGGCCAGATCCCATCTGGCAGAGAGAAGTTGTAATGCACCCCGGCGATACATTGCATGGGTTTGCCGTAGCGCTCGGCAAGACCACGGCGGTACACATGCTTGAGCATGCCCGTGTTGGACGTGCCGTACCAGGCAATGGCAATATCCTTTTCGGCAGGCAGCAGCGCAGGCATGGACTGGTTCCAGATCATTTCCTGATCCAGCTTGCCAGCCACAAATGTGTGGATGTCAGTCAGCTCTTGCAGCACGTCCTCGACTCGGGCTTGCGGTTCAGTAATCAGCTCCAGCAGGGCCTCGGCGTAGTCGGTGGTGATGTGGCCGTTGGTCAGGGCCGACCCAATGGCTTTAGGGTGGGGGGTCGCTGCCAATTGGCCCAGCGCATCGACGCGCAGTCCTTCTTTTTCGATGCCGCGCAAGATTCCCTGCAAAATCTCGGGATTCTGTTGCAGGGCAAGGCGGCGTTCGTGGCTGGTGTTCATGGTGGTGTTTCCCACTTTCGAAATCGGGTGCAAGATACGGGACTGTTCAAAGGGGCCTGGCCCCGTCTATAAATAGTAGTCCGACCACACTTGCTTTGTTAAGTTGCGCCAAAAGGCGTATCGGGCAGGGCGAGTATAAGGCGGCTGTTGAGCCAGCCGATGAAAAGCATGAAACGGGATACGGGATTAGCACCATGATGATCAGGCGCATTATTGCGATACTGGCGGCCTTCTTGACTTTGGCCGCCTGCAGTCCGGAGTTTAACTGGCGCAAGGTTCAGCTTGAACACACTGGCCTGTCGGCCATGTTGCCCGGTAAGCCCACCACCAGTCACCGATTGCTGGATTTCGAGCAGTATCAACTGGATTTTTATCTGACGACCGCCACGGCGGGTGGACAAAGCTACACCGTGGGTCATGTGATTTTGCCCACGGAGCTGCAACAGGACGAGACCGCCCGCCAACGCTTGTACGAGGCGCTGCATGACTCTTTGCGCGGGAAATTCATACCGGATGGGCAGGTCAGCGAGAAAAGCCAGATACAACTGCCACCACCAGGTCAGGTGTTTTTCATGACGCGCGATGTGGGGGGCGTCGCCTTGCGGCTGGAGGCCATGATCCGTATGGAGCCAGGCTGGATAGTGCAGGGCTTTGTTATGACGGATTCCGGTAAGGCTCCGGATGCGGCTCAGGCAAAGGTTTTCTTTGACGGCTTAGCTCGCTAGCTGGGTCGCCGCTGATCAGACGCCGCTGCAAGGCCAGGGTAATGGCCGCTTGGCGGCTGTAGACCCCAAGCTTGGCGTAGGCGTTTTGAAAGTGAAAGTTGATCGTGCGCTCAGTAATGCCCAGGATGATGCTGATTTCCCAACTGGTCTTGCCATGGGCAGCCCAGTTCAGGCAGGACTGTTCGCGTGAAGTTAAATGCGTCACGGTAAAGCCATTCCTCATGCATTCGTGGTAAACGTCAGGCCAATGTACTCAAATTTAGCTTAGCTGGCAGACAGATGAGAATGAAAATAATGATGTAAATCAAAGCATTGACTTTTCTTGGCTGCGTTCATTGCCCAGGGTCCTGAATCGATCCAGCTTGGTCGATTTGGACGTCGCGCCGCAGCGATGCTAGAATTTTGTCTTATACGTTTTGCGCCGATTTGCCTGATCCGCTTGCGGGCGCTCCATAAATCCAGCTAAAGAGGTCCTGATGGCCACTGATTCCGTCCCTAGCGCCGACACTGGCGCCCTTAGCCCATCCTGCGGATTGATCCCCGAAGGTTCCGTGGGCCCCGTACAAGCCGAACTCATCGCCTTTGACGAACCCCTGCATCTGCGCAGCGGGCAAGTGCTGCCCAGCTACGAGCTGGCAGTCGAAACCTATGGCACCCTTAACGACGAACGCAGCAATGCCGTATTGGTGTGCCATGCCCTCAATGCCTCGCACCACGTGGCCGGGTATTACGACGACGATCCTAAAAGCATAGGCTGGTGGGACAATATGGTCGGCCCTGGCAAAGCAGTGGATACCGATCGTTTCTTTGTCATCGGCGTCAACAATATCGGCTCCTGCTTTGGCTCGACCGGCCCGTCCAGTATCAACCCTGCCACTGGCAAACCGTGGGGCTCCGAGTTTCCCGTGCTGACGGTAGAAGACTGGGTTCGTGCTCAGGCCCGCTTGGCCGATTACTTTGGCATCCGCAAGTTTGCTGCCGTCATGGGGGGCTCCTTGGGTGGCATGCAGGCCCTGAGCTGGGCCATCAGTTGCCCCGAGCGTGTGGAGAACTGTGTGGTTATTGCCAGCACCCCGCGCCTGTCGGCCCAGAACATTGCCTTTAACGAAGTGGCCCGCAGCGCCATTTTGTCCGACCCGCAGTTTCACGGTGGGAATTACTACGAGCATGGTGTGGTGCCTAAAGCAGGTCTGGGCGTTGCCCGCATGGTGGGCCATATCACCTATTTGTCTGATACGGCCATGGCCGAAAAATTTGGCCGTAATCAGCGTGCGCCAGCCCAAGGTGGCGAATACAACTACAACTACGGCGTGGAATTCGAGGTCGAATCCTATTTGCGTTATCAAGGCGAGAAGTTCTCGCGCTATTTTGACGCCAATACCTACCTGATCATCACTCGTGCGCTGGATTACTTTGACCCTGCGCGCCAGTCTCAGGGGGACCTGGTCAAGGCACTGGAAAATGTGCAGGCCAAGTTCTTGCTGGTGTCCTTCACCACGGACTGGCGTTTCTCGCCCGAGCGTTCGCGTGAAATCGTGCAGGCCCTGCTGCGCAATCAGCGCCAGGTAACGTATGCTGAAATCGATGCCCCGCACGGGCACGACGCTTTTTTGCTGGAAGACCCTCGTTATCATGCCGTTGTGCAGGGATACTATGACCAGATCGCCGCTAATTTGGGCTTGCCTGCGCGCACGCGCACGACAGGGGTGCTGGCAGAATGACTAAGCCGCAAACACAGGTGGATGATGTCATGTTAAGACCGGATTTGCTGCGCATTGCGCAGTGGATTGAGCCAGGTTCGCGTGTGCTGGATCTGGGCTGTAACGATGGCACTTTGCTGGCGCATCTGCGCGATACGCGCCAGGTCGTTGGCACAGGCGTAGAGCTGAACGACCAGTTCGTGATTGCTTCGGTGCGTCGTGGCGTCAATGTCATTCAGCAGGACTTGGAAGAGGGTCTGGCGCTATTTAGCGATCAGCAGTTTGACACCGTTGTGCTGTCCAAAACCTTACAGTCCATGCACCATACCGAGCACATCCTGCGCGAGATGGCGCGGGTGGCGCGGTATGGTATCGTCTCGTTTCCTAACTTCGGTTATTGGCCGCATGGCTGGAGCATTTTGCGCGGACGCATGCCGGTCACTGGCGAAATGCCTTACCAGTGGTACAACACGCCCAACATCCATTTGTGCACCATGAAAGACTTTCAAGATCTGGCCCAGGCGGTGGGGGTACGCATTCTTGATCGTGCCGCATTCAATGGTCGCGACACGGTGCGCTTTTTACCGGGCTGGCGCAGTACTTTGGCCATGTATCGTTTCGAGTCTCCCCATTTTCTTGCTGCTTAGCGCTAATAAGGCCTGACGTGTCACGTGTCTATACCAGTCCCCGAGTCTTGCCTTTGCTGATTCTGGGGTTTGCCAGCGGCCTGCCTCTGGCCCTGGTTTCAGGCACCTTGCAGGCCTGGGCGACGGTTGAAAATGTTTCGCTGACCGAGATCGGTTTTCTGACGCTGGTTGGCTCGGCCTATACGCTGAAGTTTCTGTGGGCCCCCCTGATTGACCGCTATGCACCACCGTTCATGGGGCGCAGGCGTGGCTGGATATTGTTGACCCAATTGCTGCTGGCCGCCTCGATTGCGGCCATGGGTTTGTTTTCTCCTTCCGTAAACCTGACTGCGTTGGCCTTGCTGGCCGTGTGGGTGGCCTTTTTGTCAGCGACGCAGGACATTGCCTTCGATGCCTATTGCACCGATGTGCTGCAAGCGCAGGAGCGGGCGGCGGGGGCGGCGGTCAAGGTCATGGGTTACCGCATCGCCATGATCGTCTCCGGTGGTCTGGCCTTGATTCTGGCGGATCGCTGGTTGGGCTGGTCCAATACCTATTTTCTGATGGGTGGTTTCATGGCTCTGTGTGCGCTGGTGACCTTGATTTCACCAGAACCACAGGAACAGAGCCGTCCGCCCCGTAGCTTGTCTGAGGCGGTCGTGGCACCGTTGGCAGATTTTTTCTCGCGCCCTGGCGCCTGGAGTATTTTGGCGCTGATCGTGCTCTACAAGCTGGGCGATGCCTTTGCCGGTGCCTTGTCCACCACCTTTTTGATTCGTGCGGCCGGTTTTACGCTGTCCGAGGTTGGCACGATCAATAAGGTGTTTGGCCTGGCGGCGACGGTGGTTGGGGCCTTGATGGGCGGGGCAATCATGGCTCGTCTGGGTCTGTACCGGGCCTTGATGATCTTTGGTGTGTTGCAGGCTGTCTCCAACCTGGGTTATTGGTGGATTGCGATTGAAACCGCGCCATCCATGTGGCTGATGGGCATGGTGGTCGGTCTGGAAAATCTGTGCGGTGGTCTAGGCACAGCAGCCTTTGTCGCTTTGCTGATGGCCCTGTGCAATCGGACTTATTCCGCTACTCAATTTGCACTTCTGTCGGCCTTGTCGGCAGTGGGGCGTACGTATTTGGCTGGGCCTTTGACACCTGTACTGGTCGAATCCCTGGGCTGGCCGGGCTTTTTTATTTGTACCGTCTTTATTGCTGTGCCTGGCTTGCTGATGCTGCGTTGCTATCGGGGGCTTCTTCAACAGCTTGATGCTTAAAAAATATCATGCTCTTACTTGTTCTCTACATTATTGCCATCACCGCCGAAGCCATGACTGCGGCGCTGGCCGCAGGCCGTCGCGACATGGATTGGGTGGGTGTGTGCACCATCGCTTGTGTCACCGCTTTGGGTGGCGGCTCGGTGCGGGACGTGCTGTTGGGGCATTACCCGCTGACCTGGGTGCAGCATCCTGAATATCTGTGGATTACGGCAGGTGCGGCTATCCTTACGGCTTTGATCGCCCCCATCATGCGGCGCTTACACAGCCTGTTCCTGCTGCTCGACGCCATGGGGCTGGTGGTCTTTACCGTGATTGGCTGCCAGATTGCGCTGGAGATGAAGCTGCCGATTACGGTGGTGCTGCTCAGCGGCATGATTACCGGTTGTGCAGGTGGCGTCTTGCGTGACATCTTGTGCAATGACATCCCCTTGCTGCTACGCAAGGAGATGTATGCCAGTGTATCCATGCTGACTGGCGCTTTGTATTTGGGCGCCCAGCATCTGGATTGGAACCCGTATGTCACCCTGTTGGGCCCCATGATTATCGGTCTGGGTTTCCGTATGCTGGCTTTGCATCGCAATTGGCAGATGCCCCGTTTCGTCTATCGAGACGAGTGGCGCTAGAGCCAGGCTGTCCCGCCTGGCTCAGGCCACACCTAACCAGCGCAAGATAATAGGAACAAAGGGCACCAACACGGCGGTCATGATCCCGTTCAGACTCAGGCCAATGGCAGAGAACGCCCCAATCGTTTCATGAACCTGCAAGGCGCGGGCGGTGCCGATGGCGTGTGCCGTCACGCCCACAGCAAAGCCACGGGCTTCGGGGCGATCAATTCGCAGCACGTTCAGCAGCGGGCGCGCCATAATGGTGCCCGCGATCCCAGTAATGGCAACAGCGACAGCCGCCAAGGAAGGTTGCCCGTCAAATTGTTCTGCCAAAGCCATGGCAATTGGCATGGTGGCCGAGCGCGGTGCCACCGACATGATGGTTTCAAACGAGCCACCCAAGGCCCAGGCAATCAGCACCGTACTGAAAATAGCGGTCACCGAGCCAATCAGCAGGGCAATGGTTAGCGGCTTCCAGATCTTGCGCAACTGACGCAGCTGGCTGTAGAGCGGCACAGCCAGGGCAACCGTGGCAGGGCCAATCAGAAAGTGAATGAACTTGGCCCCTTCAAAATAGACGGGGTAGGGCGTGCGGGTCAGCAAGAGCAGGGACACAATCACCAGAACCGAGACCAGAATCGGCAGCAAGAACGGGCTACTGCCTGATTTGCGGTACATCCAGACCGAGCCTGCGTAGACCGAGCAGGTCAAGGTCAGCCACAGCAGGGGCGAACTGGACAGAAAGACCCAGATTTGAAAAAGTCCGTCCGTCATTACTCTTTTTCCTGGTGGTTTTTAAGCAGACGATTGAGCACCAAGGCTGTGACCACCATGGTGATGACGGTGCCGCCCAAGGTGGCGATCAAAAAGGGCTGCCACTCCTGGGCTACTCGATCAAAATACAACATCACGCCGGTTACGGCGGGGATAAATAGCAGCATCAGGTTCTGTAGCATGACACTGGCTGTGCTCTCCAACGAGGCCGGTACGCCGCCACGAATCAGCAAGGCCGCAGCTAGAAGCAGCATGCCTGCCAAAGGCCCTGGCAGCGGCAAAGATAGTGTCTGCACCAGAATTTCGCCGATTAACTGAAAGGCGAAAAGGGCAGTAATCGCGTAGATCATGAGAGAGTCCGTAAAGGCAACGAAAACGCCAGGCGGTAAGCCTGGCGCGGGTAAAAGGTCTGGCTAAGGGTGCTAGTGTGCCATACAAGACAGTCAGGCAGTAAGCGTGCCGCTTATAAGGGATCGGCTATGGCAAGGGGCTGGTATCAATGCTTGGCTGGCCTGGTTTTAGTGCCCGTCCATGCCTGAACGTCGATTTCTACGTCCACACCACCCACCAGTTTGGCCTGTACCAACGAGCGTGCCGGAAAGTTGCTGCCCAGGCGTTCTTTATAAGTTTTGTTGAACTGATCGTACAAGGCCATATCAGATAGATACACCGTCACTTTGACGACATGGCTAAGGTCTGCACCGGCCAATTTCAGCGTCTCTTCAATTCGGTCCAGCGTGGCATTGGTCTGATCTTCAATACTGCTGCGCACGATCTCGCCTTTCGCGTTCAGCGGGATTTGTCCTGACAGGAACAGAAAGTCCCCGGCTTGCACGGCGCGGGAAAAAGGCAGGTCCGAATCGCCCAGAAAGCGTTTGATCGCAGTCGGTTCTGCGGCTTGGTCAGTCGTGGCTGCGTAGGCGGTGATGCTGGTGCCCAGACCTAAGACAGAACAAGCCAGTAAAGTGTGACGGGCCGAAGCAAAAAAACGCATCAGAATTCTCCTTGGACTAGAGGAATTCAGTGTGCCATATCCAAGGCCTGGTAGCGTGAATTTGTGTGACGACCCGTCGGTCTGAAAGCGGCTTAGGCGCGATCGCCCAGCCAGGCTTGAACTTCAATTTCTACGTCCACGCTTTTGGCCAGTTTGGCTTCAACCAGCGAGCGGGTAGGCAAGGTGTCGCCAAAGCGCTCGGCATAGACTTTATTGAAGTCGGCAAACAAGGCCATATCGGACAGCCAGACAGTGGCTTTGACCACATCAGCCAAGGTGGCGTCAGCCAGAGCCAGACCTTCGATCAGGCGGTCAAAAACAGCGTGGGTCTGGTCCTGGATGGAGCCACGCACCACTTCACCTTGGGCGTCATAGGGGATCTGGCCGGACAAGAACAAAAAACCGCCAGCCATGGTGGCACGCGAGAAGGGCAGTGGCAGTGGGCTGGCAATACGGCGGATACCGGACATGGAGTACTCCTGATAGAGGTGGTGGAAAATTTGCGTTAGGCAGCATGCGCGTTTATTCGCGTCTCTTGCCTACAATAAGGCGTCACTATACAACTTCAAATGAGGAGCGAGACGACGTGAGCAAGGAAATTTTGCAACGCCTGGACCAACTAAGTCGGGCCGCGTTGGCCAGTGGTGATTTGTTGCCCGTGCAAGCTCAAGAGCAACTGATGCGGGATCAAGGGCTGACATTTTTTGTGCGTTGGGTATCCACTCTGGCGGCCAAGGATGCTGCCAGCGTCTCGATTCCAGGTGGACCGCGCGACCCCAACTTCAATCCTTTCTTGCCGCCAGCCCCCGCTTTGACGGTGGATGATGCCAGCAGCACACACAATATTGTGCTGAACAAGTTTGCTGTCTGTGATCTGCATTTGGTGCTGGCCGACAAGGTGTTTTCCGAACAGCTCAGCCCGCTACGCGATATTGATTTCCGAATTCTGGCGGACTTTCTGGCCTTGCAGAATGGTTTGGGCTTTTACAACGGCGGTGGCCCGGCAGGTGCCAGCCAGCGTCACAAACATACACAATGGATTCCGCAGGCGGACAGCAATGGTTCGCTGGCTCTCTATCTTGACAAACTCCCCACCCAGGCTGCTGCAGGCAGCGCGCATCAACACCCCGCCTTGGCTTTTGAGCATTGTTTTGTGCGCTTGTCCGATAGTCGAGATCCGGTCGCCTTGAGTGACAGTCTTTTGAATTCTTACCGCCTGGCGTGCAATGAGTTGGGTTTGGTGCCAGGGCAGGACGGACAGTTACCGCCACATAATATGTTGGCTGGCCAGGGATGGATGCTGGTGGTGCCGCGCAGCATGGAGTTGGTTGACGGTATTTCAGTCAATGCCCTGTCTTATGCTGGCTGCATTTATGTGCGTACTCCCGAACAAATTGATGTGGTACGCCAGATCGGCCCGTTGGGCGTTCTGGCGCGGGCGGGCTATACCAGCAACGCATAATCGTTGATTTGAGGTTTGCCCTGCTTTACTGATGAGCCCCGCTACGGCGGGGTTTTTATTTGTCTGTTTGTGTATTTGAGTATTGTTTTGAATCTTAATTTACTCATTTGAAACAAAAGAAAAATATTTGAACGTAATGGCGCTTTGTTTTCGAATCTTTGCATTCAAAAGCGAAGTTTACTAGGTTTTAGAGAAATGAAACGAAATAATGTAACTGTTTTTATGGAAATAAATAGAAATATAAAGGCCGGGGAAATAAGCGAATTATTTGGAAGTGTTTTTAATTATTAGAATTAGCGTCGGATTGGAACAAAACAAACTTATTTGTCCCCATAGGTGGATTGCTTATGCATGTCTCGTCTGAAGCTCATATTTTGCTTATTGCTCCAGAACCTGCCGGCATAGCCGATTTACTGGCTTTGTTACGCACTAGTTTTGCTCGGATTAGTTTTGCGCTGGATGCACAGCAGGGCTTGGCGCGTTGCCAATCCTTGCAGCCTGATTGTGTGTTGAGTGAATACCACTTGCCTGGTTTGCGGGGCGACACTTTTATGCGGATGTTGCGTGCCAATCCCCAAACCGCTTCTATTCCGGTGGTGTTCCTGTCAGCGGTTTTATGTGCGGATAGTCAGCTCATGGCTTTACGCAGCGGTGCTCGCGATTTCATTGCGTACCAAACCCATGTGCAATTAGTGATCGAGCGTATTCGCCTGCATCTGGGCCTGAGGGAGATGGAAGCAAGTAGAGAAGAAAGCAGTGCTAACAAGGGGTGGAAGGGTCTTTCTAGTTCATCCGCTCAGCATTGTCTGGTCGATGCAGTACAGCAGCACGTGCGGGACAATCTGTCGGATTATTTGACGGTCGATAGTCTGGCGGAGAGGTTCGGGACGACCGCTCGCCGCTTGAACGAGCTCTTTAAAGAGAGTGGTGGTTTAACGGTGCGCGATTTTGTGTATTCCAGCCGCATGCGTTATGCCATGCATTTGCTCAGGCAAACCGATATGGCCATCACTAACGTGGCGGCCGAGTCCGGCTATCTAAATCCGGCCAATTTTTCCACCGCATTTCGTCGATACAGCGGCCTGTCTCCCTCGGTTTACCGACAGCACAAAAATCCTAATATTTAAAACAAAAATGAAATAAACGGTTTATTAAGGTGTTTTTTTGCAGTGATTCAAACAGGTTCTGTAAGAATTCAAAAGCCATTATAAAAAAATGGTAAGAAAATAAAAAAACCGAATAGGGATGAGATTTCGGTAAGGGGTTCTTGAGAAAACATTCAAATTATCGTCGTGACGAGGCGAGAGGGTATTGCACCCGAAAACTCGGTTATGTCAGTGCAATACAAGAGGGTCAGAGAAAATTTTGGCTAATTTCTTTTGTAAGCGGACAGATTATGAACAGCATTTATAAGTTGGTTTGAAACGAGAAAACGACAACATTGATGGCAGTTACGGAAAACCCCAAGACGCGTACTACATACCGCTGCGGCGGCATTGGCGACAGCCAGGCTTGTGCTGGAATGGGTGCAGGGCGTGTCTTTGCGGCACCGTACCCCCTTTTTCCATCTGATTTCTGGCGAGACTGTTTCTTTGACTGCGGTCCGCAAGACTACTCTAAAGCGAATGGGCGGGACAGTTCCAGTGACTCTGAATCCTGATCCCAACATGGATTCCTTGATAGCCGCGTTCCTGGTCAAGGCAGCCAGTGGCGAATTTACCGGCCAGTCCAAGGGTAAAAACATCAATTGCCTAGTGTGGGCCCACAAGGGTAAGGACTATGACGGTAGAACGAATGTTTCTGTTACATAACGACAAGGCCAGTTTGCAGCAGATCGCCTTGGAGTCGGAGCAGTGGGGCGTCAAGGTAAAGACGGTAGAGACGATAGAGCAATGCCTGTCCTTAGCGCATTCAATCGGGGCGGAGATGGTATTTGCTCTCGTGTGTCAGGCAGAGAAGATTTTTTGGCATATCAATCGTTTACGCATGGAATTTCCTGCTGCAGGTGTCCTTGTTGTGCGGCGCGACAAGATGGCTGGCCTGGAGCGAGGGCATTTGTTGCTTGCCGGGGCTGATGCCTGCTTTGACCAGGATGCTTTGCCGGTGGAAGTGGTGGCTTGCGTGCAGGCTTTGCGGCGTCGCGGCTATGCCTTGCAGCAAAGTTTGCGAACTGATTTGGCAGAACCCGTCGGTGCGGGGCTGTTGCCTCAGAGAACTGAGTTGGAGCCGGATCTGCAACGATGGGACTTGATGGAGAACGGTTGGACTTTGCTCACGCCACGCGGTCACTCGGTCCTGTTGACGCGCGGTGAGCGACGTATTGTGCAGGTTCTCTTTGCGGTCAGTCCGCAAACCGTAGAGCGTGATCGTTTGTTTCCTCCGGAAGAAGGGCGGGAGTCGACTGCCCGTTCTGTGGACGTTTTGATCAGTCGCTTGAAACGTAAAATAACGGCGATCGGAGAGGAACTGCCCATACGCTCGGTGCGAGGGGAGGGCTACGCTTTTGTAGGCAAAGTGCCTGCTGCCTGCCAAGAACTGGCACGTGCCAGTTTGAGTACTGATGAGGTCTACGAGTGTATTGAAAAGGCCTGAAATCCCCTTTTTCGATGCTGAAACAGCATGATATAGACCCTAAAATTTTAAATATGTATAATTGGTCGCTCTGGTTCATTGAATCAGCTTCTCGAACAGGCCGTTCAGGTGCGACAAAATTGCATAAAAAAATGGCGGTCCGTTCTTCAACAGGTTGTTGCACAACAACCCGGCTTTAGCCCGAAACACCTTGCCCGACCCTTGGGTCGCGGAACAACCAGCCGACGGTCTCACACGACTTCGGCCTGCAACAGAGCGGCTTGTCTCTGGCCATGTTTATTTGCTGTAAGGCCCGCAGACTTGCCGTAATGTGAGGCACTTTGCGCTGTGTCTTGCTTTTTTTCGCTTTGGCTCTGGTCAAGGGCGAAGGCGCGTGTGCGCGCGTTCGGTTCAGGTGTTTCGGTTCTGATCTTGGGATCGGTGCCGCCCAGCGCGTTACTGCGGAATCGGCACGCATGCGAGTGAGAGCTGTTTTGCAAGCAGCCATCGCGCAGAAGAGAAAGGGAAAGACATGCAAGAGGCGGAGTTTTTTACGCTTTCAACCACAACGGCCATATTGTTGCTGGTTGGCTTTTATGGTGCGACATTTCTGATGTCGCTCGTGATTGGCCAAAAGAAAGAAAACGTGGATGGATACATGGTATCCAACAGTGCAGTGGGTTTTGGCCTTGCAGCGGCCAGCATGATTGCCACCTGGATATGGGCCGCGTCCTTTTATGCCAGCGCGACCTCGGGTTTTAAATATGGGCTATCAGGCCCTCTACATTACGGGCTATGGGGTGCTTTGATGATTTTGTTCATCTACCCCTTTGGGCGACGTTTTCGCCAACTGGCCCCGCAGGCACATACGCTGGCCGAGGTGCTGCACGCACGGCACGGCTCGTCCAGTCAGATGATTATGGCGATTTCCAACGTGGTGGGCAGTAGCATCAGCCTGATGGTGAACTTCACCGCCGCGGGTGCGTTGGTCTCGGTCCTTAGCCCTCTGACATTTATTCAAGGTGTGCTGATTGCGGGTCTGGGAGTGCTGTCCTACACCTTGTGGTCAGGTTTTCGCGCCTCGGTGATGACGGACTTTGCTCAATTGGTTGCCATGATTTTGTCAGCCGTCGTCATTATTCCGCTGATCTTCTTTAACGCTGGTGGCACAGAGATGATTCAGGCCAATTGGTGGCGTCTGGATTCCGAGCAAGCCAACTTCTATTCGACCAAGGCCATTTTGGAGCAAGGTGCGCCGTACTTTGTGGCGGTACTGGCTTACGCGATTGGTAACCAGACGATTGCCCAACGCCTGTTTGCAGTGCGAGAGGATCTGATCAAGCCCACTTTCCTGACGGCCACGATTGGTTACGGTGCCGTTGTCATTGGTTTGGGTATGTTGGGTCTGCTGGCTTTGTTCACCGGCTTGCAGCCTGTGGATGGCAATATGAACAACATCATCCCGCAGATGGCGTCTACGTATCTGCCACCCGTTGGCATTGCCTTGTTTTTCGTGCTGGTGGTGGGTTCCTTGTCTTCCACTGCGGACTCGGACCTGGCCGCCTTGTCAGCGATCGTGATGACGGATATTTACGCCAAGAACATTGCTCGTGGCCGCCCACAACCCGCTCGTATGCTGTGGTGGGGCCGTGTCACGATGGTCGTTGCCACGATGGTGGGGGTGATCTTCGCCAGTTTGCGTCTGGATATTTTGGTGATGCTAGTGTTTGTCGGTGCTTTGTGGGGCGCGATTGTGTTCCCGGTCATTGTCAGTTTTTACTGGGATCGTGTTACCAACAAAGCGTTTACTTGGTCGGTGTTGTGCGCTGTTGTGCTGTTTACGATCGTCCGCTTTGAGCTGATCCCTATCGAGGGTGTGGTGGCCTTGTTCTACGAAGTGACTGCATCGATTGGCGGTGGTGTTGTTGCTGGTTTGATGACCTTTGCGTTTTTCCGCAGCCGTATTGCCATTGCGATTGGTGTGATTGCGACCGCTATCTTGCTTCCCAACTTCATTGGTTTTCTGCGTGAGTACATTGTTTTGCTGGGGTCCTTGACGGCTTACGGCGTTAGCGCTGTGGTTTGTGTAGCCATCAGTTTGCGTAGTCAGGAACGTTTTGATTTTTCCGTCCTGGCCGAGCGCGTGCAGTCTTTTCACTATGACGAGACTCCCGTACCGGGCAAGAAACAGCGTGAAGTGAAAGGTGAGCCGGTTTCGGCCCGCGCTTGAACTCACGATAGAAAAAAGCAAAGGAGAATCTTATGTTGATGACGATTTACTTTATGATCTGGCCTGTCATGTCGGCCATCATTTTAGTCTTGCTGGTTGGCAACCTGATCCGGGATTGGCGCAGAGCCCGTAAGACGGGCCAATCCATGGTCTAATGAAAAATCGCCCCGCCTTTTCACAAGGCGGGGCGATTTTTTTATGGCGCTAGAGCAATCATGCTTGCTGCTATTTATCGCTTATGCAGGCCAGAGTGCAAAGGTAAGCTGCGATCTTTGACACTGTTCGGCTTTTGTCTGCTCAGATCAAAAGACGCTGCCCGGCATGCACCAGCAGGCGCAGTGAAAAACCAAGTAGCAAGATGCCTGTTATCCGTTCAAACCAGGTTCCCATGCGTAAGAAACGCTGGCGCACGCGAGGATTGGTGAAGATCAGACTAACGACAATAAACCAGCCCGCATTGACCAGGCACATCCAGACGCCGTAGAGCATTTGGGTGCTGAGCGGGGTGCTGGCACTGACTATTGATGTAAATACCGCCAGAAAGAACAGGGTGGCTTTGGGGTTGGTGGCATTGGTCATAAAGCCCAGCGCCAGAGACTGACGCACGCTGACGGCAGCGGGTTCGCCATTGCTGGACTCGGTTAGGCTTACCTCCATGGGAGAGTTGGCCTGTCGTAAAAATCCCCAGCCTATGTACAGCAGGTAAGCGCCGCCCAAGATTTCGGCCACGCTCATCAGCCAGGGGGTGGAGTGCAGTAAAGCGCCTACGCCCAACAAGGTGTAGATCACATGCACGGAGATTCCCGCCCCGATGCCAATAGCGGTGGCAATGCCGGCCTGGCGGCCCAGCCGCACACTTTGGCGGATGGTGACCGCAAAGTCAGGCCCAGGGGCAATAACGGCCAAAAAATGAATCAACGCCAGAGTAGTGAACTCTGGCCAATAGGTTTGCAACACTATTCACTCCAAAAAATCAGCGGCATGGCAGGTCTGCGATATCCCACAAGGCAAGACGGGCTCAGGCGCAAGTTGCCCTTGCTTGGGGTGACGAGATGCTCTGCAGCTCTCCCTTCCGGCTTGGCCATTGTTACGTTGCCCTTGCGGGCTGCTGGGCGGGTAGTGATCGAGGGCGTTTTGACCGAGGATAGCGTCGCCCAGCTTTTGTGAGGTGGACGCATCAATGCAGCGGGAACGTCGGGTAGCCAGACGTTCGCTATTTGCAGGGACTGCATATGTCCAATCTGTAATCGTTCAGCCTCTCAATACATCCCTCATGTTCTTGGTGTTTTTAAAAGGCTCTTGTCTTTTCCCATTGATAGACGGTGCTAATCAACTATCCTGGTTTTTATTGTTTATTCGGTCATCATTTCATAGTGAACGCTAAGTTCATCCTTTTTGTTTTTGATGCGAATTATTTTCAATCCAGCCAATTCAGATGTGTTTTCAACATGGGTGCCGCCACATGGGTATTGACCCAGATTGCCAATTGCAACTTGGCGTCGGCCAGCCTGGAAACTGATGAAAATAGCTTGGGCCAGTTGGATTTGTTCGGCACAGTGGTTCGATAAATCGTCCAGAAGTGGGGGCAGGGCATTTGCGGAGCTGCGAAACACGACACGCGACTCACCCGGCCAATGATGCGCCTTTACCGCTTGCCAACCAATGCGCTCCAGCAGATGACCGATCATGTGGCCTGCGGTGTGTAAGCGAGCGTTTTCCCGTCTATGGTTGCCGTCGATACGTAGTTCCACTGGGCCCAAAGGCAGGTACTTGTGCAGGTAGTGCAGGACATGGCCATCGTGGTTTTGTGCCACGTGCAGAACCTCGTTCCCATTTATCGTGCCTTTGTCACAGGGCTGACCACCACCTTGAGGGTGAAATAAGGTTTTATCCAGCCTGACAGCGTAGCGTTCATTCTCGGAGTGATAACCCTCCAGGATTTCCGCTGTGCAGGTAAGGCTGTGGCTGGTCAAATATAATTTATCTTGCATTTTATTATCGGTCGATTGGCTTTAAAGCATTGTAGGCATTGCCAGCAGTCCTGGTAATTGCAATTCATTGAAATGATTTATTCCCTATGAGCACAAGTAATCTCACTTCCCTGATGAGTGACATGGTGGTTTTTGTCAAAGTGGTGGAGACAGGCAGTTTTTCCGAAGCCTCTCGCCAGCTTGGCTATACCCCGTCGGCGGTCAGCCGTTCCATTGCGCGTTTGGAGAAAGGCCTGGGAACGCGCGTTCTGCAGCGCACGACACGCAAATTGCGCTTAAGTGATAGTGGGCAGGCAATTTATGAGCATGCGCGTGACATGCTGTCTTGCGCCCAGGCCGCGATGGAAATTTCGGGACAGTTCCAGACCGAGCCAGAGGGGCAGATTCGCTTGAGTGTTCCCAAAGCAGTGGGGCATTTTCTGATCCATCCTCATATGCCGGACTTCTTGGCGGCGCATCCCAAGGTGAATGTCCTGATGAATCTGGATGATCGCTACGCCGATCTGATCGACGATCAACTGGATCTGGCGATACGAATCACCGATCAGCCGCCACCGGGTTTGATGGGCCGTCATCTGACCGATATTCGACATGGCTTGTATGCCAGCCCCGCTTATCTGGCCGAGCACAGCCTGCCCGTGCATCCACAGCAATTGCGCGAACATAGCTGCATTTATCTGGGCGAGGCGCCCAGCGATTCACGCTGGCGCTTCAATAAAGGAGGGCGGGTGCTGAATGTGTCGGTTAGTGGGCGTTACGCGGCTAATCATACGGGTGTGCGTCTGGATGCGGTCGAGCGTGGCTTGGGGATAGGCAGTTTGCCCTGTTTTGTGGCCAGGGAGCCCGAGCAGGAAGGGCGCATTGTGCGTGTGCTGGACGATTGGGAGTTCCGCACTCAATATTGTGGTGCCTTGTGGGCTTTGTATCCGCCCACCCGCCATCTGCCTCCCAAACTGCGTTTGTTTGTGGAGTTTCTGGCGGGGCGCTTGGGAGGCAGCAGGACGAATGTACTTAGGGTGCCGGTTTAACGCGAGTCGTCTGAGTGGATGTGCAAGGCTTCCAGAAAGCGCGACACCATATTGTAGGTAGCAATGGTAGCGGTCAGCTCGACAGTCAGGCGCTCATCGAAATATTGACGTACATCCTGAAAAACGGCGGGTTCCACTTGCACCTTCAAGGTCATGGCATCGGTGTAGGCCAGTACCGCACACTGGATGGGCGTGAACGCATCCGAATCCTGCCAGTCGGGCAGGGCATCGAGTTGAGCCTGGCTCAGGCCTTCAGCCAGAGCGATAGGGGCATGTTGATCGGCCTCGTAAGGGGCACGATTCAACAAGGCTACACGCATGATGACCAGCTCGCGTAGATCACCCGGCAGGCTGCTGTTGTGACGTATGCCCGTCAGGTGATTCAGCCAGCCTTTTGCAATGGGCGGGCTGTGCAGCAGCATCTGGTACAGGTGCAAGACACTGCCACGCTCTGCAATGATTTGTTCTACCAATGGGGCGGCTTCGGGGGCGTTCAGGTCAGCATAAGGTAGGCGGGCCATGGTTCTCCTTTATGTATGGCGGTGCTTCTTGCGGCTGGTTTGCCGCAGGACGATCAGCAGGGTATTCCTGAGGAGGACAGCCCATGCTGGCTGTCCGCTCATTGCTCGGCAAGATGGGATTTAACGGGGCAGGATGTGCTCTATGGTGTGCGTCAAACGTTTCACGATTTCCTGAATGTCGGACTCGGTACAGATAAAGGGCGGCGCCAGCAAAATATGATCGCCATGCACCCCATCTATCGTGCCACCCATAGGATAGAGCATCAGACCTTGGGAAAATGCATGTTGTTTGATCTTGGCGTGGGTTTTCAGACTTGGGTCCAGGGCTTGCTTGCTGGTCTTGTCTTGTACCAGCTCGACGCCAACAAACAGTCCTCGACCGCGTATATCGCCTACATTGGGGTGGCTGTCCAATGCCTGATGCAGTTCCTGGCGTAATTGTTCGCCACGCTGGCGGACGTTTTCCAGCAACTGGTCCTGCTCAATGGCTTGCTGCACGGCAAGCGCACCGGCGCAGGCCGTGGCGTGGCCCATATAGGTGTGGCCGTGCTGGAAAAAGCCCGAGCCATTCAGGATGGCTTGATAAATCCGGTCACTGGCCAGCATGGCCCCAATCGGCTGATAGCCCGCACCCAGACCCTTGGCAATAGCCATGATGTCCGGCACCACGCCGTCCTCTTCGCAGGCAAACAGATAGCCGGTGCGCCCCATGCCGGACATGACTTCGTCCAGAATCAGGAGCACACCATGCTTGTCGCAGACCTGGCGGATTTTCTTCCAGTAGTCGCCTACCGGGGCTAAGGCACCGGCGGTGGCTCCCACCACAGTCTCGCCGACAAAGGCAGCAACATGTTGGGGGCCCAGGTTTTGAATCGTGTCATCCAGCTCCTGAGCCAGACGGTCCGCGTATTGCTCGGCGCTTTCATCGCTGCGCTGATCGCGGTAGGGATAGCAAGGGGAAACGTGCTGGGCTGGCGCCAGCAGCGGTAAAAAGGGTTTGCGGCGCCATTCATTGCCACCAATGGCCAAGGCACCCAGCGTATTGCCGTGATAGCTCTGACGGCGGGCGATGAAGATATGGCGCTCAGGCTGGCCAATTTCTACAAAGTATTGTCGAGCCAGTTTCAGGCTGGCCTCTACTGCTTCAGAGCCGCCGGATAGAAAGTAAGCGTGATTCAGATCTCCAGGGGATCGGCTGGTCAGAAAATCCGCCAGATCTTCGGCAGCCTGGCTGCTGAAAAAAGAGGTATGGGCGTAGGCAATCTGGTCCAGTTGCTGCTTGATGGCGGCAATGATGGCAGGGTGGCTATGGCCCAGGCAGGACACGGCCGCCCCGCCACTGGCGTCTATATACGATTTGCCTTCCTTGTCCACAATGCGGATGCCATCCCCTTTAACGGCATAGGGCAGCATGTGCTTGGGGTTGCGATGAAAAACATGTGTCATGGCGCAGATCCAGAAAGTAGTCCCAAAATATTTTCAACGTATGTTGAATATATAATAATACTTTCAACAAATAAATCATCATTGGGTGGTCGGTACAGATGGATAAAGATCGCACTGTTGCGTCTTGGCAGCATTTGCGGCCGATATATACTTGGTGTCCCCTTTAAAAGCGCGTTGGCCCATGAACTCCTTGAGTAACCTGACGGAGCGTATTCAAGCGGCGTTTGCCGCCATGTCGCCCCAGTTCCAGCAAAGCGCACGTTATGTGCTTGATCACGCTGATCAGGTGCCCTTGCTGTCCATGCGTCAGTTGGCCGCCCAGGCACAGGTACAGCCTGCCACTTTGCTGCGTTTTGCACAGTCTTTGGGCTTTGGCGGTTGGGCAGAATTCAAGGCCGTCTTCACCCAGGCCCTGCATGGCCAGGGTGCCCGCCGCTATGCCGATCAGGCTCGGGCGGTGGTTCGTAACCGAAACAAAGAAGATCGCCAGGCACAGGTTCTGGCAGCGCAAATGGATAATCTGGCACTGTTGCGCGAGGTGAACGAAGCCCGTCTTCCGCAGGCTGTCAGCCTGCTTGCCAAGGCAAAGCGGGTTTTTGTGGCCGGGTTTCGAGCCTCTTTTGCGCCTGCCTTTTCTTTTCATTATCAGTACCGTTTGTTTCGACCCTCCATTGTCTTGCTGCGTGGTGAGTCAGGGACCCTGGATATGGATGTGCGGGCGTTGCAAAAGGGCGATGTATTGGTTTTGTTCGGTTTTGCGCCGTATTCGCAAGAAGCCGTACTGGTGCATCAGGCTGCTCGGCGGGCAGATGCACACATTCTGGCGATTTGCGACAGCTTGCTTGCCCCTATTGCGCAGCAGGCAGATGCCACATTATTGTTTGGAACCGACAGTCCGTCTTTTTTCCCTTCGTTAGTTGCTGCACAGGCGCTGGTGGAGGTGTTGCTGGAGCAGGTTCTGGCCAAGGCAGGCAGTCGTGCGGTAAGCGGTATCGAGTTGCTTGAAAATCAATTGCACCAGTCCGGTGCCTACTGGAAATAGACGCAATGGCTAAGTTGTCCTATCTGGAGTTAAGTGGTGGTCCCAAAGAAATTGGCCATTCTTTGGGACGTTTCGGAGCCTCTGCAGTGCATGCCTATTTGCTGAACTCAACAGCATGGCAGGGCATCATGCAATCAAAAGGAACGGCTGTAGCCAGTCAGCTGGCCCAGTACACCGAGCGTTATTTTCCCCGAATATGGACCGAGCTCCAGGGCCTGGCATTAGGCCTGGAGCTCCCATTTGAGGATGTGTTCTTGTGGAATTGCCGTGGCGACTTATGGGCCATGGCGCCTGATGGTTGCACAACCGTGCAAATGCCTGATCAAGGGGAACCCCGCCTGGTGCATAACGAGGACGGCGATCCAGGCTTGGCCGGGTACTGCGGGGTGGCTAAATTCATCCCCGATAGTGGCATGTCCTTTGTCTCCTTTCTGTATCCCGCCTCTTTACCGGGCCACAGCTTTGCGGTGACACAGGCAGGCCTGGCCATGACGGTCAATAACGTGCGAGCGCGCCACGTGGCCCCAGGCGTGCCGCGCATGGTTCTGACCCGTGCCATGCTCGATCAGCCCGATCTGGATCAGGCGGTGAGCATTTTGCAGGATCACCCCCGTTCTGGTGCATTTCATCTGAGTTTGGCCCAGCGAGGTGATCCGCGTTTGCTGAGCGTGGAGTTCAGTGCCCAGGCCGTGTCCGTGCAAACGATTGAGCAAAACCGTTTGCATGCCAACCATGCTGTGCATGAGGCCATGCAAGGCTTTGAACAGCGTCTGACTCGTTCGTCCGAGCTGCGGCAGGAGCGGGGCGATGAGTTGTTGGCGCAAGCCGGTGCCAAGCTTGATCCTTTAAAAGTCCTGGCGGATCAGCACCATGCAAGGTTCCCGATCTGGCGTTGTGACCCGGACGACAGTGACAGGGAAAACACCTTGGCGACCGTGGATATCCAGGTAGGCAGCTTGTCCTTGAAATGGCAGGTGTACGAAGATCCTACGGATCAGCCTGTGTTCAGGTTTGCGGACACAACCCGCATTGACCTTGTTTGAAAAAATAGGGCCCTGCCAAGCAGGGCCTTGTTCTTGTCGCGGTCATGGCAGGCGTGATGTGGGTAATCAGCCTTTGTGCTGGGCGTTGCGCTTGGGCTCCCAAAGCACATCAGAGCGGTCTGCGTAACGGTTCAAGGTACGCGCCAATACAAACAACAAATCCGACAGGCGATTCAGGTACAAGCGCGGACCGTCCTGCGGCAGTGTCTCTGCGGGCACCGCAACAACACTGCGCTCTGCTCGACGCGCGACACAACGCAGCACATGCGCTTGCGCCGCTGCCGGGCTGCCGCCAGGCAAAATAAACTCTTGGAGTATGCCCAAAGGTTCGTTGTAATGACTAATCGCCTGGTCCAGACGTTCCACATGCGTGCTGTCTATGACCTGATGACCAGGAATGCACAATTCGGCCCCCATATCGAACAAGTCGTGCTGGATGTCGGACAGCAAGGTATCGACATCCTCTGGTAGCGTCATGCTGCGCAAGACACCGATATGGCTGTTCAGTTCATCCACATCTCCCAGAGCGTGGATCAGGGGAGCGGTTTTGGGCAGGCGGCTGCCATCACCCAGACCCGTGGTGCCGTCGTCGCCGGTGCGGGTGCTGATAATGGAAAGTCGTGTGGACATGATGGGTTTTATATCTCAGCAGGAACAGGAGTGCCTTGGGCCATGTTGAGCAAGGCCTCGCCCGTGACGCGCACCACGCGCCAGTCATCCAGTACCTGCGCGCCTTGATGTTTGTAGAAGTCGATGGCGTTCTGGTTCCAGTCCAGCACCACCCACTCCAGGCGGCCACAGCCCTGGGCGACAGCCAACTGAGCCAGATGACGCAGGGCAGCAGCGCCCAGACCGTGTTTGCGGTGGGCGGGGTCGATATACAAATCCTCCAGATAGATGCCACGGCGATCTAGAAAGCTGGAGTAGTTGTAAAACCACATAATGTAAGAGATTGCTGTGTTGGGCTGGTCTTGTGGCGTGATCACCAGGCAGTAGGCGCTGGGGGTGTCGGAGAAAAAACTGTTGCGCAGCGACTCGGCGCTGGCCTTGAAAATATGCTCCAGTTTCTCAAAGGCGGCCATGTCGCGCATCAGACCCAAAATGGTCGGAATATCGGCGGGGGTGGCTGGACGCAGCACATACCCTTTAATAAATTCACTCATGCTTTTGCAAAGGTTTAGCGTTATGCTTGATCGGAAACAGACGCATCAGGCGTCCGAAAGTAGGCATTATGAGCTAATTGTCTGGCTCTGCACAATTTGCAGGAGTGAAAAATGACGTGGACGAAACGAGGCACGGCCTTGGCGTTGGGGACCTTGGGTATGGTGGCTGGCTCGGCATATGTCGTGGTTGCCCAGGCTCAGGAAGCCAGTGCGTCCGGTGAAGTGCGTCGACTGGACGCCGAGGCCGGCAAAATTACCATCAAGCATGGTGAGATCAGCGACCTAGAGCTACCCGCCATGACATTGGTGTACAAAATTGATCCTGCCTTGCTGGCCGATATCAAACCGGGTGACAAGGTGAAATTTACTGCCAAGCGCGATGGGGGTGATTACGTGGTCACCAAGATCAGCAAATAAGTGCAGCGTAAAGCCATGAGAGAAGCCGGGTTCGCCCGGTTTTTTTCTGCCTCTTGCATACATGCCATCGATCAGCGCGTGAGGGTGCCATTGACAGGTATAGAGGCGGTTGACACAGAAAGCCGACGACTGGGACGAGCAGTGCCACTTGGTGCTCTGGGCGTTCAGGGCAGTGGGTCGGGATCAAAAAAGGGGCAGATTTTTCTGCCCCTTTTTTATCATTGTGACAAGCCGGTGTCTTACAGTACGTAGCGTGCCAGATCCTGGCTGGCCGCTGTTTCCTGCAACTGTTTGTTCACGTAGTCTGCATCAATGACCACGCTTTGTTCACCGTGGCTGCCAGCACTGTAGGAAAGTTCTTCCAGCAGTTTTTCCATGACCGTGTACAAGCGGCGAGCACCAATGTTTTCGGTGCGCTCGTTGACATCGAAAGCCAGTTCGGCCAGACGCTGAATGCCGTCGGGACGGAAATCCAGTTTGACGTCTTCGGTGCCCAGCAAAGCCGCGTATTGCTTGGTCAGGGAGGCATCGGTGGTCGACAGAATCTGTACGAAATCCTGGGCGCTCAACGATTCCAGTTCCACGCGGATAGGGAAACGACCTTGCAGTTCAGGGATCAGATCGGATGGGCGCGACAAGTGAAAGGCACCCGACGCAATAAACAGGATGTGGTCAGTACGCACCACACCGTATTTGGTGGTGACGCTGGTGCCTTCCACCAAAGGCAGAAGATCGCGTTGCACACCTTGGCGGGACACGTCGCCACCGCTGCCTTGGCTCTCGCCACGGGCAGTGATTTTATCGATTTCGTCCAGGAACACAATGCCGTTCTGTTCGGCGTTGGCCACTGCAGCGGTGCGCAAATCGTCTTCATTGACGCGACGGGCCGCTTCTTCTTCGGTCAGTTGCTTGAAGGCTTCTTTGACGGTCAGCTTGCGAGCCTTGGTTTTTTCCTGTCCCAGACCAGAGAACATGCCACGCAGTTGCTCGGTCATCTCTTCCATGCCGGGAGGGGCCATGATTTCCATGCGAGGCATGGCCTGGGCCATTTCGATTTCAATCTCGGTATCGTCCAGCTTGCCTTCACGCAGGCGCTTGCGAAATACCTGGCGTGCGGAGTTATCCTCACGTTGGGGCTGGCCGTGGGCATCGCGCGAAGGGGGCACCAGCACGTCCAGAATGCGGTCTTCAGCGGCTTCCTCGGCCTGGGTGCGTACACGGCGCATTTCGATCTCGCGGGTCTGCTTGACCGAAATATCCACCAGATCGCGGATGATGGTTTCAACGTCGCGGCCTACATAGCCCACTTCTGTGAACTTGGTGGCTTCGACCTTGATGAAAGGCGCATTGGCCAGTTTGGCCAGACGGCGGGCGATTTCGGTTTTACCCACGCCGGTGGGGCCGATCATCAAAATGTTCTTGGGTACGATTTCGCTGCGCAAAGGCTCGGTAACCTGCTGGCGGCGCCAGCGATTGCGCAGGGCCACGGCGACAGAACGCTTGGCCTTGCCCTGGCCAACGATATGCTTGTCCAGTTCGGAGACGATTTCTCCGGGAGTCATATTAGGTGTAGACATGGTGGGGTATCCGGCTGTCAGAGTGTTTCGACGATATGGTTCTGGTTGGTGTAGATACACAGGTCGCCTGCGATCTCCAGGGACTTTTTAACGATCTCGGCAGGAGCCATATCGGTGTTTTGCAGCAACGCTAGCGCTGCAGATTGTGCGTAGGAGCCGCCCGAGCCAATGGCAGCCAAGCCATGCTCGGGTTCGAGCACATCGCCATTGCCGGTCAGCACCAGCGTGTGTTCCTTGTCCGCCACCAGCAGCATGGCTTCCAGACGGCGCAGAACGCGGTCGGTGCGCCAATCGCGCGTCAGTTCGACGGCAGCGCGCAGCAAGTTGCCCTGGTACTTCTCCAGCTTCGCTTCAAAGCGCTCTTGCAAAGTGAATGCGTCGGCCGTCGCACCGGCAAAGCCGGCCAGGATGCTGTCGTTGTACAAACGGCGAATCTTGCGGGCTGTGCCCTTGATGACAACATTGCCCAGGGTGACCTGACCATCGCCGCCAATGGCGACCTGATCTCCGCGGCGTACACAGACAATAGTAGTGGCGTGAAATTGTTCCATGATTTCCTTCCTTTAAGGTTCCCATTTGGGGGCCCGGCAGGAAATTTCAAGGATCAATATGCAAGCCTGTAAATTTGTTGATGCAGCTGGTGTAGCCGAACAGTTTTTTGTTCAGTTCTGGCGCTTGGGTTCTCTTTCTTCCATCGAGATGACTGGCGACGCAGGCCAGGCGATAACGTGCATTGTTATGAAGCGACTCGTGGTCCAGGAAGTAAAAAACCCTCCCATTGCCTATTTGCTTACGGGAGGGTTTTACGTACTTCAAACGCGGGTGTCAGAGGGTTTAATCCCCAAACATTTTTTGGCGCTTCTCGCGACGCTCCTGGGCTTCCAGAGACAGGTTGGCCGTGGGACGTGCCAGTAAACGGGGCAGGCCGATGGGCTCGCCGGTTTCCTCACACCAGCCGTATTCGCCCGAATCGATCAGGGCGATGGACTGTTGCACTTTCTTGAGCAGCTTGCGCTCACGATCGCGGGTGCGCAGCTCCAGAGCGTGTTCTTCTTCGATCGTGGCACGGTCAGCCGGGTCAGGAACGAACTGGGTTTCACGCAGGTTTTCCGTTGTGGCGCCCGCATTGGCCAGAATGTCTTGCTCTAGCTGGCGCAAGCGATGCTTGAAAAACTCCAGCTGGGCGGCGTTCATGTAGTCTGACTCAGGCATCGCCAAAAGCTCCTGCTCGGTCAGCAGGGTTGTAGTACTGTCATGTGACTTAGTTGCCATGATGCTTACCTCTTGTTGACGTCTGGGAGCCTGTAACTGTCGTCACGCGCAATCGCTCCGCATTTACTGAATAATTATTAATTCAAACCAGGCAATTCTCCAGGCCCTGGGTGAATATGTCTTGTGGCAATTTGCGGCCAATAAAGACCAGCTTGGTGCCTTTTTTATCTTTGGCCAGCCAGGCATTGCCAGGCTCGGCGCTCATCATCATGTGTACGCCTTGAAAGAGCATACGGCGATTGATGCCCTTCAGATACAAAATGCCCTTATAGCGCATCAGATCTGGTCCAAATACCTGGACAATTCCCGATAGGAAGTCTTCGAGCCGCTCGGGGTCGAAAGGACGGTCCGAGCGGAACACGAAAGCCCCGATTTCGTCATTGTGAGCGGCGTGCTCGTGGTGATGATGGTGGTGATCGTGTCCGCAGCTCGGACCACACTCGCCGTCATCGCCATGGTCGTGGTGGTGATCATGGCCGTCCGCCGCATCGGGGTGTTGCTCTGCCAGAAATTGCGGATCAATGTCCAGAATAGAGTTCAGGTTGAAACCGCTGACTTCCAGCAAATCCTTGATGTCCGTTTCACCAAAGTGAACCGGTGTAATGGTGGCTCGCGGGTTGATGCGGATCAGGCGGGCACGCAGGGCCTCGTAATCTACATCGTTGACCAGATCTTTTTTGGAGATCAGCAAGCGGTCAGCAAAGCCAACCTGTTTTTGGGCTTCTTCTTGTTGGTCCAGCGTGGCCATGCCGTGTTTGGCATCCACGACGGTAATGACCGCGTCCAGCCGATAGTAGTCGGCAATATCATCGTCCATGAAAAAGGTCTGGCAGACCGGGCCGGGGTTAGCCATGCCGGTGGTCTCGATGATGACACGCTCAAACTTCAGCTCGCCCGCTTGGCGGCGAACGCGCAAATCGTTCAGGGTGCGCATCAGGTCGCCGCGCACGGTGCAGCACACACAACCGTTGCTCAGCTCGACGATTTCTTCCTGGGAGTCTTGCACCAACAATTCGTTGTCGATGCCTTCAGGCCCGAACTCGTTTTCGATGACGGCAATGCGTCGACCGTGATATTCGCTCAGGATGCGCTTGAGCAGCGTGGTTTTACCAGCGCCCAGAAAACCAGTCAGCACAGTGACTGGAACCATGTTGTTCAGATCTGATGCCGCGTTCATAAACATGCCTCGCAGTGGCGGGCGAAAGGTACAAGGCACGGCACCAACCGCGGCTTCCTGCACCCATCTGCTCCGCACGAAAACAACGTGCGATTACATCACAGCCTTGCCTGTTGGGCAAACGGTGATCTGTAAAAATTCACAGAGGTTTGCCAATAGATCGGGGAATATATACCGATTGGCGGCAAAATACCACGTTTTAGGGGGCAGATAAGGGTTTTCGCTCGTTTTTAGCGGCAACGCAACGTTGGCACAGGCCGCGCAACTCGGTCTCGTGGCCGGACAGGGCAAAGCCGGCTCCGCGCACACAGTCAGCCAGCCTTTGGCTCAAGTCCGGAGCGCACAGTTCCACCACGGTGCCGCATTGAGTGCAGACAATCAGCAAGTCGTGGGGGTGGCCCCCGGCATCGACACAGGCGGTCCAGGCATTGACGGCATCCAGGCGGTGGATCAGCCCTTCTTCAGTCAGAAAGTCCAGGGCGCGGTAAACGGTAGGGGGTTTGGCGCCGGGTTGAAATTCGCGAACCAGATCCAGCAGTTCGTAGGCGCGCAAGCTGCGCTGAGCCTGAATCAGGATTTCCAGTACCTGACGGCGAATGGAGGTCAGCCGTTTACCGCGTTCCAGACAAAGCTGTTCAGCGATAGCGAGCTGATCTTCAATAGCGTTGGGCGTAAGAATATGTACAGGCATGGCGCTTGATAGGCTGTTTGTTATGTTATAACATATTTGGAAAAAATTAAATTCCCAATCTAGCCGCATTATCCCTGTTTCATGTCCTGTTCTCAATTTTCCTCGACTTCCCGTAGTCCGGTGCCGCGCCGTTCGCTTTTGCTGGCCTCGGCCGGGCAGCGCGTACTGGGCGCCTTGTGCGTGGCAGCAGCCCTGTGGTTGCTAACTGCCTGGGCATTGGGCGCGTGGTAAGGGTATGACCTCCACTCAAACCTTGATCGAGCTGGATCATGTGGCGCTGGGCTGGAAAGACAAAATCGCCCTGCGTGATATCAGCGGCTGTTTTACCCGAGGCTCCTTGACCGCCATTGTCGGGCCTAACGGAGCCGGTAAATCCACCTTGCTCAAAGGGCTGACCGGACAGATCAATCCCCTGAAAGGGCGCATTGCTGTCGATAGTGGCTTTCTGGATCAGTTGGCCTTGTTGCCGCAAATGGGCGATCTGGATAAAAGCTTTCCGGTGACGGTGCATGATCTGGTGGCCATGGGGGCCTGGAAGCGCGTGGGCGCCTGGGGCGGCTTTCCCAAAGCAGAGCATGAACGCCTTGGCCATGCGCTGGAGCAGGTGGGGCTGGCTGATTTTGCGCGTCGCTCCATTGGTACCTTGTCGGGTGGGCAATTACAGCGCGCCTTGTTTGCTCGCATGATCATGCAGGATGCCCAAATCCTCTTGCTGGACGAGCCTTTTGCTGCGGTGGACCGCGCAACCTCGGATGAGTTGATGAACCTGATTCTGGACTGGCACAAGCAGGGCCGTACCGTGATGGCCGTGCTGCATGATCTGGATATGGTGCGTAGCTGTTTTCCGCAAACCGTGCTGCTTGCCGGACAAGTAGTGGGTTGGGGGCAAACCGAAGCAGTGCTGACGCCGGAGAACCTGCATCTGGCTCGCCATTTGTGTGCGGGTGACTACCTATGATGGCGCTGATGGATGTGCTGTTTGGCCCCTTCATCGATTTCGGTTTCATGAAGCGCGCGCTGGCCGGGTCTTTTGCTTTGGCCGCAGCGGCAGGGCCCTTGGGTGTATTTCTGGTACTGCGCCGCATGAGCCTGATGGGTGATGCGATGGCCCATGCCATCCTGCCTGGTGTGGCAGTCGGTTTTTTGACGGCGGGCTTGTCCTTAAGTGCGATGGCCATAGGCGGCATGATTACCGGCCTGGTCGTCGCTTTGCTGGCCGGGCTGGTTGCTCGTTTGACACCACAACGCGAGGACGCCAGTTTTGCGGCCTTCTATCTGGTGTCGCTGGGACTGGGAGTGCTGCTGGTTTCGTTGCGTGGCTCCAATATGGATTTGATCCATGTGCTGTTTGGCACGGTGCTGGGGCTGGATGATGCGTCTTTGCTGCTGGTTACCGGCAGCACAACGATTACGTTGCTTATTCTGGCTCTGGTGTTCCGACCGTTGGTGTTGGAGTGCATGGACCCCATTTTTTTGCGTACCCAGGGTGGGCGCGGCTCCGTGGTTCACATGCTGTTTTTGTTCATGCTGGTCATCACGCTGGTGGCTGGCTTCCAGGTTTTGGGGACTTTGATGGTAGTGGGGATCATGATGCTGCCCGCCGCCTCGGCCCGGTTCTGGGTGTATTCCGTAGGTCGACAAATGTTGGTGGCGGCTTTGTTGGGCATGATCAGCGCCTATCTGGGGCTGCTGTTCTCGTATTACTACAACGTTCCGGCTTCGCCCGCGATTATCCTGGCGGCGGGCGCGTTTTATTTTCTTTCTATCACTTTTGGCCCCCAAGGCGGTTTGCTGCGTGCTTATTCCCAATGGCGTGCACGGCGTCGGCGCATGGCCTCTCTCTTGGAGCACGATTGATGAAAATGCGAGGCATGTATTCAGGCCGCATGGTGTTGGCCCTGGGTTTGTTGGCGGCCAGCCTGGCGGTACAGGCTGAACCCTTGCGAGTGGTCAGCAGTTTTTCGATCCTGAACGATATGGTCAAGGAGATTGGGGGCGACAAGGTCATGGCCAGCACGATTGTGCCTGCCAATGGGGATGCGCACTCGTTTGAGCCGCGTCCCAGCGATGCGAAGACCTTGGCCAAGGCGCAGTTGCTGGTGGTCAATGGCCTGGAGTTTGAATCCTGGCTGCCGCGCTTGCAGCAGGCGGCGGGCTATAAGGGCCCGCAGGTCGTGGCGACGGAAGGCATTACGCCTTTGGCGTTTGAAGGCGGGGCTGACGATCATGCTGACCACGACCACGACCACGACCACGAGCCTGCGCATGACCACGCCCAGGATCATGAACACGCGCCCGAGAAAGACCACAGCGGCCATGAGCACAGCCATCAGCATGGCAGTCAGGATCCGCATGCCTGGCAAAGTCTGGATCTGGCGCAGATCTATGTTCGCAATATCAGCAAAGGTCTTGAGCAAGCTGATCCGGCCAATGCCCAGTACTACCAGGGCCGTGCCAAGGATTATGCCCAGCGCATTCAGGAACTGGACGACTCCATTAAAACCCGCCTGCAAGCGGTGCCAGTAGACAAGCGCAAGGTCATTACCTCGCACGATGCCTTCTCCTACATGGGCAAGGCCTACAACATCCGCTTTATTCCTTTGGTGGGTGTGTCCAGTCAGGCGGAGCCTTCGGCACGCGATATTGCACAGATCATCCAGCAAGCGCGCAGCGAGCAGATTCAGGCCATTTTTGTCGAAAACACGGTCAGCGCAAAACTGGTTGAGCAAGTCGCTCGGGAAACCGGTGCGAAAGTGGGCGGCACCTTGTATTCCGACGCCTTGGGTGTGCCCGGATCCGGCGTGGATACCTATTTGGGCATGATGCGCTCGAATACCGATCAACTGATCAAGGCTTTACAGCCCTGAGTCAGTCATCCGCTTTGTCGCTGGTCCGGTTCTTGCGTTGTGCCCGAGGATGGGCCTGATCGTAAGCCTGGGCCAGATGCTGGAAATCCAGACGGGTATAAATCTGGGTCGTGGAAATATTGGTGTGGCCCAATAGTTCCTGCACCGCCCGTAAATCTTGTGCCGATTGCAGCAAATGGCTGGCAAAGCTGTGGCGCAGGCTGTGCGGGTGTACATGCACAGGCAGGCCACTGGCTCGGGCGTAGTTTTCCAGCTCTTGCTGCACAACACGCGGGTGAATACGGGCTCCACGGGCTCCCAGAAACAGTGCTGCACTGGCATCGGCGCTGGTCGTCAATGAGGCCAGGGCCGGGCGTTTTTGCAGCCACTGTTGCAAGGCATGCAAGGCTTTCTCGCCTACCGGCAGGCGGCGTGTCTTGCCGCCTTTGCCGCTCACCACCAGTTCACGATCATCCAGCAGTAACCAGCTTTTAGACTGGTATTGCGGATCCTGGTGATAGTGTGTGTCCAGGCTGACCAGCTCAGCCAAACGCAGCCCGCTGGAATAAAACAATTCAAACATGGCCTGATTGCGCCAACTGACCGGATCGTCCTGAATCGGGGCCGTAGAGCGGTCCAGTAGCTGCTGGGTCTGGTCCACAGACAAGGCCTTGGGCAACGGGCGGCCTATCCGGGGTGCTTTCAGACTGGCAGCCGGGTTCAAGGGCCAGCCTAGTTCTTTGGTGCGCGATTGATAGTAGCCACGCCAGGCCGCCAGAATGCGGGCCAGGCTGCGTGGGGCCAGGCCTTGGGCATGCAAACGGGCGGCGGCTTGTCGCAACTGACTTTGATTGAGTGTGTCGGGGTCGGTGCCTGGGTACTGCGCCAGCAAATGGCGCAGGTCATTGCAGTACGCACTCAGTGTGTGTTCCGAATAGCGTTTTTCGTGGCTTAGTTGATGCAGCCAGCTTTGCATGGCCGGGCTGAGGGCCGGGGAGGCGGCTGGCTGCTTTTTGGGCTTTTTCCCGGCGGGGGGGCGGTCTGGTTTCTTCAGGCCGGACATTCGCTTTGATTAACGCTGCTGGGTTTGTGTAAGCGCTGCAGGGCGGCGCTGCACAATTCACCAACGCCTTCCAGGAAATCCGTACCCATATCGGCAGTAAAACGCGTGGCTTCGGGCGAGCCCAAAACCAGCAGACCAAACAAGATGTTTGACTCGGGGGATTTCAAAGGCACGATGGCTACCGATTGCGCGTCTTGTTGCAAATCGGCCAGAAATTCCTGTTCGCGTCGGGCCCCGCAATAGGGGGTGATCAAGGTGTGAGCCCAACTGGCCAGTGCGTCATCGGCCAGGACTTCGTCCGGGTTCCAGCAGTGCAGGCGCACCACGGGCATTTCAAAAATGCGCTCCAGGCTGCTGCAAATCAGGGCGGGAAGGGCGTCGGGATCGGACTCGGCCAGCATCTGGCAGTTCCATTGATGCAGTTGGCGTGAAATCTTTTCATTGCCACGGGCATTGGCGACCAGCGTAGCCAGTTGACGCTCGGTTTTTTTGCCGCGCTCGCGCAGCAACATGATTTGGCGCTCGCCCAGGGAAATAGCGCGGCTTTGGTGTGGATGAGGCACCATCAGTTTGGCAAAAACGTCGGCGTGTGCGTCGAAAAAATCAGGGTTGGCTTTCAAAAACTGGGCCACTTCCACGGCGCTAAGGCTGTTGGGGGTATCCATGTCTAGAAGATTTCCTTTCTGGCTAAGGATGCACACAGTGCATCGATATCGACTTGTCCGGTAAAGACAGTTTGGGCCGGGCCGCTCATGCGTAGCGCCTGCCCGTCCCACTCAATGCGCAAACTGCCTCCACGAGTATCAACGACAACCGGGCTTTGGAGCAATCCCCGCCGTATACCCGCTACCACAGCCGCACACGCGCCTGTACCGCAGGCCAAGGTTTCACCGGCCCCGCGCTCGTAGACGCGCAGCTTGATGTGGTGGGGATCAATCACCTGCATGAAACCCGCGTTCACTTTGTGGGCAAAACGAGGGTGGGATTCGATGAAGGGGCCTACCGTAGCAACCGGCGCCTGCTTTACATCGTCCACGACCTGCACGGCATGCGGGTTGGAAATCGAGACCAGCGACAAGGCCACGGGGGCCGCTTGACCGGGCACAGGCAAGAGCCACAAGGTGTCGTCGCCTTGGTCGCGCGTTTCCAGCCCGGTATGGTCAAAACCCACATCGGCTGGCGCAAAGCGGGTGGTGCCCATCATGACGTCCACGCCGCGTTGTGGGTCGTTATACAGGCTGATGATGCCGGTACGGATCTGCGCCCGTAAAGGGTTGGCCGACGACAGACCTTGTTCGTGTACAAAGCGGACAAAACAACGAGCACCGTTACCGCAATGTTCAACCTCGCTGCCGTCTGCATTGAAGATGCGATAGCGGAAGTCGGCCTCTGTGTCGGTGGCGGCCTCGACCAGCAAGATCTGGTCGGCACCAATTCCGAAGTGGCGATCTGCCAGGGCGCGGGCCCGTTCCGGTGTCAGTTTAATAGGCTGCGTCACACCGTCGAGCATGACAAAGTCATTGCCCGCTCCGTGCATTTTGCTGAAACGCCAAAGGGAGGAAACGGGTTGGGGGGCGGTGGGACTGTGCATGATGGGTCTAGTAGATGCCAGGTTGACCTTCAGGGCGGGTTTTGAAGCGTCGATGTACCCAATAATACTGCGGCGGATCTTCGCGCACATATTTTTCGATCAGGGCATTCATGCGCTCGGTGGCCTCTTCCAGAGTGCCTTCGCCGGGAAAGTCAGTCATGGGTTCGAGCACCTGAATATGGTAGTGGCCCGTCTGGGCATCCAAGCGGGAAATCACGGGAATGACCAGCGCATCCTGATTGCGGGCAATCTGGGCAGTGGACAGCAGGGTGGCGGCCGGGACATTGAAAAAGGGCACAAAGGCCGAGCCCTTGGCGCCGAAGTCCATATCAGGGAGGTAATAAATTGGCTGGCCCTTTTGCAGCGCGCGCATCAGGCCACGGATCCCGTCTTTGCGGGAAATCAGCGGGACCGAGGAAAAGCGGCTGCGGCCTTCATACATCAGGCGATCTACATGAGGATCGCGCTGCGGTGTGTAAAAAGCGACCAAAGGCGAGATGGACATGGACAGCCGTGTGCCAGCGGCATCCATACCCAGGAAATGAGGCACCAGTAGCATGACCTTGCGGCCCTGTTCCAGCGCCTGGGTAATGTGTTCTTCGCCCGTCAGGTGCAGCGTGTTCAGAATGGTGCTGGGCAGACCAAACCAGAGCAGGCCCCGATCCAGATAGGATTGAGCCAGCAGGCGAAAGTGCTGCTTTTCCCATTCACGCCGGGTGCTTTCGGGTGTGTCGGGAAAGCACAAATCCAGGTTGGTACGAACAATGTGACGGCGGCGGGAGGCAAAGCGATGCACCAGTGCGCCCAACACGGCACCCCAACGCTGGCGCGAGCGCACCGAGGCACGGCCAAAGTAGGTAAAAACGGATTTGAGCAGTGGATAAGAATTAAAACTCATGGTGTGGCATCGCCAGGCAAAGGGGGCGCGTCATGCGGAATCTTGTAGCGGTTATAGGCCCAGAGATACTGGGTTGGAAAGCGCCGAATCATGATTTCCATGGATGCGTTAATCAGGGTGGCAAGCTCTGTGGGGTCCTCGGGCAAAGGCTCGGGCAGGCGCAGGGTGTGAATGTGAAAACCACGACCTTTGGGCAAACGCTCGGCGGCTGTCACGATGATGGGCACATTGGACTGACGGGCCAGTTTGCCGGCCAACGTCATGGTCAACGCGGGGCGGCCAAAAAAAGGTGCCCATACACCATCGCCACCACTAGGAACTTGATCGGGCAGCATGCCAACTGACTCGCCTCGGCGAAAAGCACGGACCAGTTCGCGCACGCCTTTGATATTGGCCGGTACGGCATGCAGGCCTGGTAGCTCACGGGACTCGACCATCAAGGGTTCCAGAAACGCTTGGCGAGGCGGGCGGAACATGACAGTCATCGGATCCACGCCGGAAAAATAGCGCGCAATCATTTCAAAACAGCCCAGGTGCGGGGTCAGATAAAGTATGCCGCGACCTTCGGCCAGCGTTTCCTGGACCAGGGGCAGGTTGTCGATCGTGCAGCGATCCAGACAGGCTTGTGGATACAGCCAGACGCGCGGGGTTTCCATAATCATGGCGCCAGTCTCTGCGGCAGCTTGCCGAAAGAAAGCGGGCGAATCGTAGCCCGCTTGGCGACAGTGGCTTTGCAGACGACGGCGATAGCGTCCGGGAAAGGCGTAAATCAGTCGGCCTACGGCTCTACCCAGGCCATGCAGGACGGGTAAGGGCAGGCGAGCCATCAAGCGCAAAAGAGCCACTAGCATGGGCCAGGCAATCCTTTAGTGTGAAGTTTTGCTGAAACAAATATGTATTTTCGCTTAAAATAGATTGTATCGCTGAGTTAAACGACAACTTGCGGAGCGATCAGGCAGCGAGCTGCCCACTATAAACCGCTAAAGCGTCGCGCCCCGTCTATCGTATCCACATCGCTGGCTTCGAGGTGCAACGCAGTTTGTTCAACCTCGTGCTGATTATCAGCCCTTATTCAAGGAAGCTACGCTGTGAGCAACAACGACTTTCTCTTTACTTCCGAATCTGTCTCTGAAGGCCATCCCGACAAGGTTGCCGACCAGATTTCCGACGCCATCCTGGACGCTATTTTCGAGCAGGACCCTCAGGCGCGTGTTGCTGCCGAGACCTTGTGCAATACCGGGCTGGTGGTGCTGGCTGGCGAGATCACCACGCACGCCAATGTGGATTACATCCAGGTGGCCCGTGACACCATCAAGCGCATTGGCTATGACAATGGCGATTACGGCATCGACTACAAGTCTTGCGCTGTGCTGGTGGCCTACGACAAGCAATCACCCGATATCGCCCAAGGTGTGGACCGCAGCCCTGAAGAGCTGCTGAACCAAGGCGCTGGCGACCAGGGTCTGATGTTTGGCTACGCCTGCGACGAAACGCCTGATCTGATGCCGGCTCCTATCTGGTACGCCCACCGTCTGGTGCAGCGTCAGAGCGAACTGCGTAAAGATGGTCGTCTGCCCTGGTTGCGTCCTGACGCCAAATCTCAAGTCACCTTCCGCTACGTGGATGGCCGTCCTACCGAAGTGGATACCGTGGTTCTGTCCACGCAGCATGCTCCTGAAATGTCCCAGAAAGACATTCACGAAGCCGTGATCGAACACATCATTCGTCCATGCTTCCCATCGGACCTGCTGACCGAAAAGACCCGCTTCCTGGTGAACCCCACTGGCAAGTTCGTGATTGGTGGCCCTCAAGGCGATTGTGGTCTGACTGGCCGCAAGATCATTGTGGACACCTACGGTGGCGCATGCCCTCACGGCGGTGGTGCGTTCTCCGGAAAGGATCCCTCCAAAGTGGATCGCTCCGCAGCCTACGCCGCTCGTTATGTCGCCAAGAACATTGTGGCAGCCGGTCTGGCCCGTCAGTGTCAGGTGCAGTTGAGCTACGCCATTGGTGTGGCTGAGCCAATCAATATCACCATCTACACCGAAGGCACCGGCGTGATTTCGGATACCGAGATCGCCAAGCTGGTGCGCCAACATTTCGATCTGCGCCCACGCGGCATCATCGAAATGCTGGATCTGCAGCGTCCCATCTACACCAAGACTGCTGCCTACGGTCACTTTGGCCGCAGCGAGCCCGAGTTCAGCTGGGAAGCCACGGACAAGGCCCAGGCTTTGCGTCAGGCTATCTAAGCAGTGTGCAAAGGCCGCTTGCGGGCGGCGCTTTGCAGCAGTGATACAGCGTTGTCGGGGCCGGAAAACCGGGCTGCCCGCAACGCTGAAAGAGGCAGGCCCCGGCCCGTCTCGCAAGAAGAAATTATGATTTTTACCCCGGGAGCCGTCTTCCCAAGACGATCCAAACGGGTACAATCACCCACATTAATTTGCCATCCTCGAGGGGCGTTGCGACAAGACACTCGTCTTGCCAGGCTCGGGGCATGGATAGGTGGTATCCACCTTGGAGAACGACGCTCACCACGACCTGCATGGCGGGCTGCTGGTGAGAATTCATTTGCTCTCCGTGCAGTCTGCGTGCCGTATAACGGAGCCCGACTGTGACTTTTACCGATTACAAAATTGCCGATATTTCCTTGGCTGAATGGGGCCGCCGCGAGCTGACCATTGCCGAGACCGAAATGCCTGGCCTGATGGCCACTCGCGAGGAATTTGCTGCCTCCCAGCCCTTGAAGGGCGCGCGCATTGCCGGCAGTTTGCACATGACGATTCAAACCGGGGTTCTGATTGAAACCCTGACGGCCCTGGGCGCTGAAGTGCGCTGGGCATCGTGCAACATCTTCTCCACTCAAGACCACGCTGCTGCGGCTATTGCTGCCTCTGGCGTGCCTGTGTTCGCCGTCAAGGGCGAAACCCTGGAAGAGTACTGGCAGTACGCTCACGACATTTTTGACTGGCCCGGTGAGCAGGCCAACATGATTCTGGACGACGGTGGCGACGCAACCTTGTTGCTGCACCTGGGTGCCCGTGCTGAAAAAGATCTGTCCGTTCTGGACAAACCCGGCAGCGAAGAAGAGCGCGTCATGTTCGCCTCCATCCGTGCCCGTTTGCAAAATGACAAAACCTGGTACTCCACCCGTCTGGCCCAAATCAAGGGCGTGACCGAAGAGACCACCACCGGCGTGCACCGTCTGTACCAGATGGCCAATAAAGGTGAGCTGGCTTTCCCTGCCATCAACGTCAACGATTCGGTGACCAAGTCCAAGTTCGATAACCTGTATGGCTGCCGCGAGTCCCTGGTCGATGGTATCAAGCGCGCGACCGACGTGATGGTCGCTGGCAAGATCGCCGTGGTGTGCGGTTTTGGCGACGTGGGTAAAGGTTGTGCCCAGGCACTGGCTGCCTTGCGTGCCCAGGTTTGGGTGACTGAAATTGACCCTATCTGCGCCCTGCAAGCCTCGATGGAAGGCTACCGCGTGGTGACCATGGAAGAAGCCGCTGACAAAGCCGATATCTTCGTGACCGCTACCGGCAACTACCACGTGATTGACCGCTCGCACATGGAGCGTATGAAAGACCAGGCGATCGTGTGCAACATCGGTCACTTCGATAACGAAATCGACGTGGCCTCCATTGAGGATCTGGAGTGGGAAGAGATCAAACCTCAGGTTGATCACGTTATTTTCCCTGACGGCAAGCGCATCATCTTGCTGGCTCAAGGTCGTCTGGTGAACCTGGGCTGCGCCACTGGCCACCCTTCGTTTGTGATGTCGGCTTCGTTCACGAACCAGACCATTGCACAAATTGAACTGTTCACTCGTGGTGATCACTATGAAACGGGTAAAGTATATGTACTGCCCAAGCACCTGGACGAAAAAGTCGCTCGTTTGCACTTGAAGAAATTGGGTGTGAATTTGTCGACCTTGTCCCAGGCGCAGGCGGATTACATCAACGTGCCTGTGCAAGGACCATTCAAGGCCGAGCACTACCGCTACTAAAACGCACTGGCGTCTTCGGACGCCACTTCTTGGAGCCCTATTATGACTTTGCTACTCGTCTGGATCCTGAATGCTGTTGCCTTGCTGGTTGTTGCCTACATTCTGCCCGGCATTGTCGTGGCGTCGTTTGGCTCGGCCCTGATAGCTGCGCTGGTACTGGGCTTGCTCAATACCCTGGTCAAACCCTTGTTGATTGTGCTGACCTTGCCCATCACCATTGTGACTTTGGGTTTGTTCCTGTTGGTGCTCAATGCTTTAGTGTTCTGGTTTGCCGGCTCTATCCTCAAAGGTTTCCAGGTTGAGGGATTCTGGTGGGCCGTGATTGGGGCTATCGTCTACAGTCTGGTCTCCGGGCTGCTGTCGGGACTATTAATTAAATGAGTAACAAGCAAACCTTGAGCCTGGAGTTTTTCCCGCCGCGAGACATCGCGGCGCAGGAAAAACTGGTGCGCACCGCCAAGACCTTAATGGGCTTGAACCCCGCCTATGTCAGCATGACGTTTGGAGCCGGTGGCTCCACGCGGGCTGGCACAGTCGATGCGGTGGCATTGCTGCAAAAACTGGGTTTTGATGTGGCGCCGCACCTGTCATGCATTGGTACGGCACCCGCACAGCTTAGCGAGATGCTGGACAATTACCGCGACCAGGGCATACGACGTATCGTGGCCCTGCGTGGTGATTTGCCCTCGGGGATGGGGGGGGATGCAGGCGAGCTGCGCTACGCCAGCGATCTGGTGGCCTTCATTCGTGAAAACTACGGCGAGCACTTCCATATCGAAGTGGCCGCTTACCCTGAAATGCACCCCCAGGCCACAGGTTTTGGGGATGATCTGGCTCACTTTGTGAACAAGGTCAATGCGGGGGCGCACGGGGCGATCACGCAGTATTTCTTTAACCCGGACTCCTACTTCAGCTTTGTTGAACGGGCCCAGGCCCAAGGCGTTACGATTCCGATCACTCCGGGCATCATGCCCATTACCAATTCGTCCCAGTTGCTGCGTTTCTCGACCATGTGCGGTGCAGAAGTACCGCGCTGGATTCGTTTGCGTCTGGCTGACTTTGGTGATGATCGCGCGTCGATTCGTGCTTTTGGGATCGATGTGGTGGCACGCTTGTGCCAGGACCTGCTCGATGGCGGGGCGCCGGGTATTCACATGTACACCCTGAATGGGGCAGACGCGAGCATGGCTATCTTGCCAAATCTGACCTGGCGTTAGTCACCGCTGGTGTTCAGCAAAAACCCGCCAAGGTATTGGCGGGTTTTTTACTGGGACGTGATAGAACTGATCGTTTATTCGAAGGCCAGCGCATGCCGATTGTCCGGTATCTGCGGGCCAGAGCCGCTCAGAAGGAACAGCATGGTGCCCCAACGCTGGGCTGCCAGGAAAGAAGATTTACAGTTCCGGCGCGGGCACTGCCCAGCCTTTATCGGTCAGAATACTGTCCAGGCGTTGGTCGTGCGGGGCGGGCTGGTAGGACTGGCCCGACAAGTCGCCCACGGCCCAGGCAATCCCAATGCTGGTAAACGTGTGGTTCTGCTCTTTCAGCGCCGCCAAAGTCCGGTCGTAGTATCCTTTGCCGTAGCCCAGGCGATCGCCCTGGCGGGTATAGCCCAGGGTGGGGACCAGGACAATGTCCGGTTGCAGGGTCTTGTTGGAAATCGGGATTTCGATGCCGTAGCGTCCCTTCTCCATGTTGGTCTCGGGTGTCCATTCGACAAAGCTCAATGGGGCATCGGCCTCTTTAACTACAGGCAGACAGACATTGATGCCTTCTTCTTCCACCCATTGAAGCAGCAAGGGGCGCAGGTCCGGTTCTTCGGCCATAGGCCAGAAAGCGGCAATGGTGGTCGGTTCGGTACGGCCTTGTTCACGCAGGCGGCTGCGATTGGTGGCCAGCCAGGTGAACAGACGGCCCCGGATCAGCAAAGCGCCCCGGTTGGTGTCGATGGCAGGCTGTCCTGCACGCAGGTCTTTTAGTCGCGTGCGCAGCGCGGCTGCGTTATGCTCTACGTTCTGAATCATGGGTGATTTTCTAAAGGCCGTCACTATGGGTATCAACCAGCTAAAGTACCAGAAAACACCAGCTTGGGGCATGGTGCCCGCGCTGCCTCGTCCGTCCTTGAGCGCCTTGATGGTGTTTGCACTGGGTTTGGTCGGCTGTGCGGGGTCTCAATCTCCTCAAGCCCAGACTCATTCCCCGGATCCCGTCGTCGCCAAGCAAGCCCTTGTCTTGCAGCCAGCCAAAGAGGCCGTACGTCGCTGGGACCGCGTCCCGCCTGTGCCGCCAACTGCTCGTCAGGCTTTGATTGACGCTCGTGATGCCATGCAGGCCAAGCGCTGGTCGACGCTGGATGCCTTGGCTCCGATTGCGGCCAATGACCCTGTCCTGGGCTCTTATGCCCAATACTGGCGCTTGCGACGGATTTTGCAAGATACGACCACCCCCGTGCCCGATGAGCAAGTTCGTTTGTTCCTGAGCAGCAATCAAGACGAATACCTGGAAAACCGTTTGAAGTCCGACTGGATTGTGGCGGCTGCACGTAGCGGCAACTATGCGCTGGTGCGTGAGCTGGCTCCGGTTTACGCCCCCTCTTCGGCCGTGAAATGTGCAGTGGCTTCGGCGCAGAATGCGGCAGGGCAAGCTGTGGATGTGCAGGACTTGTTGGCGTCTTTCTCACCCAGCCAGGCTTGCTGGTCGGCACTGGATCAGTTGTATGACCGTAAAGTGGTCAGCAAGAATCAAGTCCGCGACCTGATGCGTGATGCCTTGGAAAGTAACCGTACAGCCCAGGCGCGTCGTCTGGCTGCGATTATCTTCACAGCGTCGCAAATGAAGGATTACACCGCTTTGATGGCCTCGCCGCAGAAGTGGCTGGATCGCAACGCAAACAACAGCTCGGTCAATCCGGAGCTGGTGTCCTTGGCCTTGTCCCGTCTGGGCCGTGGTCAGCGTGATGTCGCAGCGGCGTATATTGACCGTACCTGGGCTGGCAAAATCCCTCAGGAAAACTTGAACTGGGTCTGGGGCCAGTTCGGTCTGATCAGTGCCCTGCGGGTAGAAGATGACGCGGCTAAATGGTATCGACGTTCTGGCCGTACCCCCATGACGGATTACAACAATGCTTGGCAAGTGCGCGCCGAATTGCGCCAGGCCACCATTGACTGGAAGCATGTCTCTGCCGCTATCGACAAGATGAACGATGCGCAAAAGGCTGAACCAGTCTGGGTGTATTGGTCGGGGCGTGCGCATCAGGCATTGGGTCACACAGATCAGGCTCGTGCCAAGTTCCAGTCCATTGTGGGCGATTTGAACTTTTATGGTCAGTTGGCAACAGAAGAATTGGGTCTGACCCCGTCCTTGCCTCCTCAGCCACAGCCTTTGACGCCTTTGGATATGCAGGATGCGCGTACCAATGCGGGCTTGCTGCGCGCGGTGGAACTGTTCAAGCTGGGCTGGCGTCCAGAGGCCGTACCGGAGTGGAACTTTGCCTTGCGCGGCATGAACGACCGGCAGTTGCGGGCCGCCGCCGAGTTCGCCCGTGAGCAGCATATTTACGACCGGGTGGTGAATACCTCCTTGTTGACCAAGAACGAGATTGATTTCAGCCAGCGCTTTATCGCTCCTTTTGAAGGTCGTGTGACCGAGCAGGCCCAGTCCATCAATCTGGATCCGGCTTGGGTCTATGGCCTGATCCGCCAGGAGTCGCGCTTTATTACCGATGCGCGTTCGGGTGTCGGAGCGTCGGGCTTGATGCAACTGATGCCTGCAACGGCCAAATGGGTCGCCAAAAAGATTGATATGCACGATTTCTCGCCGTCTCGTGTGAACGAATTCGAGGTCAATACGGTGCTGGGTACCAACTACCTGAACATCGTGCTGGGACAGTTGGATGGCTCCCAGGTGCTGGCGTCGGCAGGTTATAACGCCGGTCCAGGTCGCCCCCGGCAGTGGCGCTCGCGTTTGAATGGATCGGTTGAAGGGGCCATTTTTGCCGAAACCATCCCTTTTACCGAAACACGCTTGTATGTAAAGAATGTGCTCTCTAACGCGACTTACTACTCCATGATGTTCAGTGGTCGGCCGCAGTCCCTGAAAGGGCGTTTGGGTACGATTTCGCCTTGATGAATTCGTCCATGCTTGATGACAGACAGCAAACAGCCTTGGCGGCCCTGATGGGGCCGCCAGATCCTGTTTTGGAAGGTTTGCAGGTCTATGTGGTGGGTGGCGCGGTGCGCGATGCCTTGCTGGGTTTGCCTGCGGGCGACAAGGACTGGGTTGTTGTGGGAGCCAGGCCCGAAGCATTGGCTGCCCGAGGTTTTGTGCCTGTGGGCGGTGACTTCCCGGTCTTTCTGAATCCTCATAGCAAAGAAGAGTTTGCGCTGGCCCGCACCGAGCGCAAGTCTGGCCGTGGCTACAAGGGCTTTACCTTTTACACCGGTACAGACGTGAGCTTGGCGGATGATTTACGCCGCCGTGATCTGACCATTAATGCGATGGCCGTGGATGCGGCGGGGAATTTGCACGACCCCTTGAATGGTCTGGCGGATTTGCAGGCTCGGCTGTTCCGTCATGTGGGCGTGGCGTTTAGCGAAGACCCGGTGCGCTTGCTGCGGCTGGCGCGGTTTGCGGCCCGCTTTACCGAGTTCACTGTGGCCAACGAGACCTGGGCCCTGGCGCGTGAACTGGTCGAGCAGGGTGAAGTGGACGAACTGGTGCCCGAGCGCATCTATCTGGAAGTAAGCAAAGGCTTGTCTGCCAAGCAGCCCGCTCGCATGTTCGACGTGCTACGGGAAGTGGGCGCGCTGGAGCGTGTCATGCCTAGCTTGAATTACAACGATCAGGTAGGTCAGCAAGTACAGATCGCCAAAGACAGACGCTTGGATCTGGCAAGCTGCTTTGCTGTTCTGTGCCATCTCTCGGAAGCACCTGCGCAGGTGGCGGAGCAGATTCGCGCTCCTTCGGAATGGCGGGATCAGGCTCGCTTATTGCCTGTGCTGTTGGCCAGCCCTGCTTTGCTGGAGCCTCGTGCCGACGTGGAGTCTGCCTTGCAAGTCATGGAGTCGCTGGATGCCTTGCGCAAGCCTGAGCGTTTCATGCAGTTGATCAGTGCGGCGGCCTGTC
Organism: Alcaligenes sp. SMD-FA; assembly: GCF_025960365.1. Taxonomy (NCBI): domain Bacteria; kingdom Pseudomonadati; phylum Pseudomonadota; class Betaproteobacteria; order Burkholderiales; family Alcaligenaceae; genus Alcaligenes; species Alcaligenes sp. SMD-FA. The sequence continues at coordinate 439,459 of NZ_CP110108.1, forward strand.
TGAGGGCGGTTCCAGAGCGTGAGTGGGATCAATTGCGGGCAGTCATGGCCAGTGTAGATGCCGGTGCCGTTGCCGCGCAGTTCAAGGCTGAACCCGGCAGAATTCGGGAAGCGGTGCGTGCGGCTAGATTGGCTGCCCTGGAGCAGTCGGTTTAGTTTTGTGTGCTACCGATAGCTCAAAAGTAGATAAGCGGCCTATTGGCCGCTTATCTTTTGCTCCTTCGTTTGAGGCCGTGTGCGGGTTCCCGCTTTAGGTTATGAAGTGGATAGGCCATTCAGCTTGCTGTCTTGCCTTCCAGGCAAGGTGAAGGGTGATCGGCACAATTCCCTTTGTAGCGTGGCCGTCGCCCGAAACAGGCAATGTACTTACAGACGTTCGCGTCGGTCTCCGCTCATCGTGCCCAGCATAGGGGCAGAAACATTACGCCCAATGATCATTACCTTGAACAGTTCCCCCATTTCTGCTTCGGACAGCAGCTTGTTGGCGGCACTCATGGTCTGCGCCCATTGCTGCTGGACGGCGGGTGATGGGTCTTCTGGGGGCGAGGCCAGGAAATTGGTAATGCCACAGTTCATCAGAAAGCGTGCCTGACTGGTGTAGCCCAGCACATCCAATCCGGCTTCCAAAGCGGCATCTGCCATGGCCGTGAAATCCACGTGGGCGGTGATGTCCTGCAAGCCAGCCAGAACCAGCGGTTCGGCATGGGCAAAATGGCGGAAGTGGCACATCAAGGTGCCTTTGTCACGCTGCGGGTGATAGTACTCGCGCTGCGGAAAACCGTAGTCAATCAAAATTGCTGCACCTCGTTTCAGCCAAGAGCCTATGCCGCGCACCCAGGCTTCGGCCTGCAGATTGATTTCCGATAGGTAAAAAGGCTGGGCTTGAACACGCTCGGCTACCAGCGTCGCCAGATGCTCGGGTGCCGGGCGAGTGGCCAGATAAAAAGGCGCCGGTAGGCCGTGGGCTGTGCTGTCGTCCGCCGCAATAACACCCACCTCCAGCACCTTGCCTTCTACATCAAAAGTGAACAGGCTGGTTGGCATGGCATCCAGAACCTCATTGGCCACCACGCAGCCCTTGAAGCTGTGTGGTGTGCTGTCCAGCCATTGCACTTGCGCTTGCAGGGGCGCCAGACGCTCTTGCTGACGCACACGCAGGTCAGGCGATACTTCCAGAATCGAGTATTGCGGCTCGATACCTTGCTGGCGCAGCTCGGTAATCAGCGCTTGGGCCAAAGCGCCACTGCCCGCGCCAAATTCCAGAATGTTCAGCGTTTGGCTGCCTTCCAGCACTTCCATCACCTGGCGGCTCAAGGTTTGGGCGAACAGGGGAGAGAGTTCAGGTGCCGTCGTAAAGTCACCAGTAGGAAGGGTGCTGCCAAACTTGGTGCTGCCGCCGCTGTAGTAGCCCAGATGCGGGGCGTACAGAGCATGGTGCATCCATTGATCGAAAGGCAAGAAACCGCCTTCATCCTCAATGCGATCCAGCAAGTAATGGTTGACCTGCGCGACATGTTCTTTCAGCTCGTCTGACAGGGGAGGTAAACCGTGTGGCAAGGCAGGGGCAGACAGTACGTTCATGGCGTCAGTTGGGCTCGTCGTTAGGTGTCTCGGAAGAAGCCGGGGTGGCGCTCTTGGCGCTGGCTTTTTTGGCCTCAGTCACTTGATGCAGGGTGCGGATCATGCCCACCAGCATCCCGATCAGGATGGAGGTGACAGCGGCCAGGATGAAGTTGCCGTAGATAAACCATAAAGGCAGGCACAGAACGGCCATCAGCAATATGGGTTTTTGCAGCAGAACTTTCATACACCCTCAAAAAATAGCGTGGAACCGGGGCCAATTGTAGCCCAGGCCAGTGGCGTGCTTGAGCTTGCCCACTGCTGCGTTACCATGAGCGTTTTGTCTGTTTAGCAAAGGGGTGGGGATGAACGACAGGGGACAGGCCAGCGCCTGGTTACAGGCTTGGGCCCATTTGATTCCGAATCCGGGCACGGTCCTGGATGTGGCCTGTGGCCGGGGGCGCAATGCCCGCTGGTTGGCCGAGCGCGGCAATACCGTGATTGGCGTGGATCGGGATCCGGAAGCCGTGGCAGCGACATCACCTTATGGGGAAATCATCCAGGCTGATATTGAAAACGGTCCCTGGCCTTTTGCCGGGCGCAAGTTCAATGCCCTGGTGGTGACCAAGTATCTGTGGCGTCCCTTGATGCCTACCTTGCTGGAAAGCCTGGAGCCGGGCGGGGTGCTGGTTTACGAAACCTTTGGGGTGGGCAACGAGCAGTACAACACGCCGCGTAACCCGGATTTTCTATTGCAAGCAGGGGAGTTGCTGCGTTGGTGTGCAGAGCTGGATATCGTGGCGTATGAGCATGGTTTCCGGGCTGATCCGGACCATATTGTTCAGCGCATTGTGGCGGTGCGCCCGCGTGAAGGTGGCTCTTTCAGCGATTACCGCCTGAACCCGCAGGACGGTGGTGGCAGTATCTGCGAATAAAGCGTGTTCAGTTTTGAGCCAAGTGCTGTGCTTGGCTCAACGAGGTATCCGATGTTGCTGGAGCGGGATTGTGCGTGCCGCATTTCGGCTTAAAACAGATAAGTGCGTGCCAGCATGGACAGGGCCACAACAACGGTCAGAATGCTGAAGCCTTGTTGCAAACGTAGGGGAGGGATATGAGGGGCCAGTTTTCGGCCTATTACCATTCCAACCATCGCTGCGGTCACAAATACCCAGCCGCTCACGGGAATCACCGCCCCGTGTGCCAGGCTCATGGCCGAGGCACTTAAGGAAATCAAGGCGATCAGCATCAGTGATGTGGCCACAATGCTGTGCATGGACAGGTCGCTGAAACGCTTTAAGGCAGGCACGATCAGAAAGCCGCCGCCCACGCCCAACATGCCTGAAAATAAACCCGCTACCGCTCCGATGGAGGCCAGGGTGGCTGTGCCCACTGGTGTCCAGCGCAGGCGGCCGGTTTCTGGATTCAGGCAACAGGGTGTATGGGTATGTACTGTGTCCGTAGGACGGCGCAGCATCTTGGTGGCAATCCACAGCATGATGACGACAAACAAGGTCACCAGTACTTTTTCCGGCAAGGCATGGCTGATGCGTACCCCCAGGGACGTCACCAAAGCGCCCGTGACGGCCATGAACATGGCCGCTCTATAGCGCACGATATGCTTGTATAAACCATCCAGTGCGCCCACCAGGGCGGCTGCACCCACCGCCAGCAAGGCCACAGGCGTGGCTGCCGTCATGGTGTAACCCATGCCCAGCACCAGAGCGGGCACGGCCAAAATGCCGCCCCCCGCGCCTGTCAAACCCAGCGACAGGCCAGTCAGAATTCCTAGAATAATTGCGAGTGCCATAAGCCAGATGGCGTGACCCTGGTGGGGATCACGCCTTTTTCAAAAAGCGTAGTAATGGCTTATTGTACCCTCCTAACTTCTTTTGGAAATTAGCTTATGTATAAAAGTAATTAACAGACAAGCTTTTTATGGTTTTGCGTTAGCCCGAGTTACGCAGGCCGGCTGCAATACCGTTGATCGTCAGGTGAATGACGTGCTGCTTGTTGACACCGCTGCGAGTCGGTTTGCTGGCTTTGTCACCTTGACGGCGATGGCGGCGCAGCAGCTCCACCTGCAAGTGGTTCAGCGGGTCAATGTAGGCAAAACGTTCGGCCAGGGCATCTTGCAAGGCCTGATCGTGTGCCAGCAGCTCGTGGCCGGTAATTTCACGGAACAGTCGGTGTGTCAGCTCGAATTCGTTCCGGATTTGCGTGAAGATGCCTTCGCGTAGTTCCTCGTCTTCGACCAGGCCAGCGTATTTCAGGCCGATATCCAGATCGGTCTTGGCCAGTACCTGTTCCATATTGGACAGCAGGGTACGGAAGAAAGCCCAGTCACGCGCCATGGTTTGCAGTTGGGCCAAGCGTTTTTTGCGGTTCAGGCCGTCGTTGGGCAGCCCTGATTCCAGATAGCGGTTCAAGGCCGTGCCCATGCCGTACCAGCCTGGAATAGGCAGACGACATTGCGCCCAGGAAAAACTCCAGGGGATGGCACGCAGGTCTTCAATGCTTTGTGTCGCCTTGCGTGACGAGGGACGCGAGCCGATATTCAGGCCGGCAATTTCCTTGATAGGGGTGGACTGGAAGAAGTACTGGTCAAAGTTTGGCGTCCCGTAGACCAACTGGCGATAACTTTGGTGTGCCTGCTCGGACATCCAGGCCATGGCCTCACCGTAGGCTGCCAGGTGTTCGTCGTCATTGGGCGAGCCTTTGCGTGAACCCAGGCTGGCTTCCAGCGTGGCGGCGACAAATAGCTCCAGATGCCAGCGACCCACGTCCGCATCTTTGTAGCGGCCTTGAATCATCTCGCCTTGCTCGGTCAGACGAATCTGTCCGTTCACGGTGCCGGGAGGTTGCGCCAGAATGGCGTCGAAACTGGAGCCACCGCCTCGGCCTACCGAGCCGCCACGGCCATGGAACAGACGCAGACGTACTTTACGGCGCGAGAACACCTGTGCAAATTCACGTTCAGCACGGTACAGCGTCCAGTTGGAGGTCAGATAGCCACCGTCCTTGTTACTGTCCGAGTAGCCCAGCATTACTTCCTGTACGCTGTTTTGGGCGTGACGCACACGCTGGCGGATTTCAGGCATGTCCAGCCATTCCTGCATGATTTGCGGGCCACGCTCCAAGTCAGGGATGGTCTCGAACAAGGGCACGACCATCAGACCTTGGTGCTCCGGCTCGTTGGAGTTGGGCACGATCAGGCCGGTTTCCTGTTGCAGCACCAGCACTTCCAGCAAGTCGCTAAGTGTTTCGGTGTGCGACACAATGGTTTGCTCCAGCGCGCGTGCACCAAAGCGGCGGCGGCAGTCGGCGGCTTTGCGCAGAATAGACAGCTCTTTCTCGGTTTCTTCCGAGTAGCGATACCAGGGTGATACCAGAGGGCGGTGGTGACGAAGCTCTGAGCGCAACAGGCTGATGCGGTCTTCTTCGGACAACTGGCGGTAATTGACGGGTTCGTCTTTGTACAGTGTGCCCGCCACACGGAACAACTCGTCCAGCACGCGCTCGTGTACGTCCGAGCTTTGGCGCAGATCCAAGGTAGCCAGATGGAAGCCAAAAACCTCTACGGCTTGAATCAATTCATTCAAGCGCAGGCCCGCAATGGCGCCACCTTTGTTCTCTGCCAGGGAATCGGCAATGATTTGCAGATCAGCCTTGAACTCTTGTGGGCTGGTGTAGGGCGGGGCGGTGTAAGTGGGGCGATCGGCCAGATCACGGCCCAGCAAGGTTTGCGCCGTGGCTGCCATACGGGCGTATAGATGAATAAAGCTGCGGCGATAAGGCTCGTCTACGCGGTGTGGCGAGGGGTCCTGGCTGCTGGCGGACAAGGCCGCCAGGTCTTTGCTGACGCGGTTCAATGCGTCCGATACGGAGATTTCCGTACCCAGTAAACGAATCTGCTCCAGATAGTGTTGCAGCGCGCGTGTCGATTGACGCAGCACGGCTTGCTCAACCGTTTCAGGGCCTACATTGGGGTTGCCGTCGCGGTCACCGCCAATCCAGCTGCCCATGCGCAAAAAGGCGGGCAAAGCGCGGGTTTTCTGATCCAACAGGCTTTTCTTGCCGGGCTCCAGCAAGCGGTCCAGGTCGTGGTAGAGCTGGGGAATCGTAGGCAGAAAAGTGGACCCGTAATAGGCCAACGCATTGTCGATCTCGTCCATCACGGTCAGCTTGTGATCGCGCAGCATGCGGGTTTGCCACAGCAGGGACACCAGACCGGTCAGCTTTTCCTGGGTGCGGGCCGATTGTGTAGCGCTGGCCTTGTGATCCAGACCGTTTAGCTCATCGGCAATGGCCATATGCACGGCCAGCGTACTTTGGCGCTGGACCTCGGTGGGGTGGGCCGTCAGCACCGGCATCACACACGCTTCTTGCAAATAGCGGCGAATTTTCTTGGCGCTCAGGCCCTGATCCATCAAGGTCTGAATAGCGTGTTGCAGGCTGCCCAGCAATTGCTCGGGGTCCTGCTCTTCGCGGCGACGGTTCTGGTCGCGGTCCTCGGCAATATTGGACAGGTGCAAAAAGTAGGCAAAGGCACGGGCCACGGAGCGGGCCTGCGCATCGTTCAGCTTGGGAATGTCTTTTTCCAGAATCCGTGCTTGTTGCGGATCGTGTTCACGTCTGAAACTGACAGCAGCCCGGCGCAGGGCTTCAATCAGCGTGAAGGTCGCCTTTCCCTCGCTATCACGAATCACCTCTCCCAGGGCCTTGCCCAGAAAGCGGATGTCCTGTCTGAGCAGGTTGGAAAGGTCAGGCACGGCCTGCGGCATAAGATATCTCCTGTGAACTAAGGGGTTTTGCTGCAAAGGATTCGGGGTGCCAGATCGGTAGCCGCCCGACGGTAAGACGCCTGCCCGATCTTGACGCGCACAAAGCGCCTTGGGACGTTTATGATAGGTATCTTTACATAATTTTCCTGTTCAGAGAGTAGTCATGCCCCAATATCGCTCCCGTACCTCGACCCACGGTCGTAATATGGCCGGCGCGCGTGCCCTGTGGCGCGCCACCGGTATGAAAGACGAGGATTTCTCCAAACCGATCATTGCGGTGGTGAACTCCTTTACGCAATTCGTACCGGGTCACGTACACCTGAAAGACATGGGCCAACTGGTTGCCCGTCAAATTGAAGCGGTCGGCGGTGTGGCGAAAGAGTTCAACACCATTGCGGTGGACGACGGTATTGCGATGGGCCACGGCGGCATGCTGTATTCCCTGCCTTCGCGCGAACTGATCGCCGACTCGGTGGAATACATGGTCAATGCCCACTGTGCCGACGCCATGGTGTGTATCTCCAACTGCGACAAAATCACCCCCGGTATGTTGATGGCCGCCATGCGCCTGAACATTCCTGTGGTGTTTGTGTCGGGTGGGCCGATGGAAGCGGGCAAGGTCTACTCGCCCGACGGCAAGACCGTGGTGCAAAAGCTGGATCTGGTGGATGCCATGATTCAAGCCGCAGACCCTAATGTGACTGATGAGCAGGCTGAAGAGGTTGAGCGTAGCGCTTGCCCTACCTGTGGCTCCTGTTCGGGCATGTTTACTGCCAACTCCATGAACTGCCTGACCGAGGCCCTGGGTCTGTCCCTGCCTGGTAACGGCACTATTGTTGCCACCCACGCTCGTCGTCAAGGCTTGTTCGAGCGCGCAGGTAGCCTGATCGTGGATCTGGCCAAACGCTACTACGAGCAAGACGACGAATCCGTTTTGCCACGTAATATCGCCACCTTCCAGGCTTTTGAAAACGCCATGACTCTGGACGTGGCCATGGGCGGTTCCACCAATACCGTGCTGCACTTGCTGGCCGCGGCCCAGGAAGCCGGAGTGGAATTTACGATGGCCGATATCGACAAGATTTCGCGCCGTGTGCCTTGCCTGTGCAAGGTAGCCCCCGCCACACCCGAATTTCACATGGAAGACGTGCACCGTGCGGGCGGTATCATGGCGATTCTGGCCGAGCTGGGCCGTGCCAATTTGCTGAACCTGGACGTGGGCAACGTACACAGTGGCACCCTGCGTGAAGCCATCAAGCGTTGGGACATCAAGGGTGACAACGTTAAGGCCATTAGCGACTTCTATCGCGCGGCCCCCGGAGGTATTCCGACTCAAGTGGCGTTCAGCCAGGATCGTTATTACCAGGATCTGGATAGCGACCGCGCCAAAGGCTGTATCCGTGACAAGGCCCATGCCTACTCGCAAGATGGCGGTCTGGCCGTGCTGTATGGCAACCTGGCCATCAACGGTTGTATCGTTAAAACGGCGGGTGTGGACGAAAGCATTCTGACCTTCAATGGCACGGCTCGCGTTTACGAAAGCCAGGATGATTCCGTGGCCGCTATTCTGGACGGCGTGGTCAAGGCGGGCGATGTGGTCATCATTCGCTACGAAGGCCCTAAAGGTGGCCCTGGTATGCAGGAAATGCTGTATCCCACCTCCTACCTGAAATCCATGGGTCTGGGCAAAAGCTCGGCCTTGTTTACGGATGGCCGATTCTCCGGTGGTTCGTCCGGCTTGGTGATCGGTCACGCTTCGCCTGAAGCGGCCGAGGGTGGCAACATCGCCCTGGTGCAAGATGGCGACACCATCGAGATCGACATCCCCAACCGTCGTATCCACTTGGCGATCAGCGATGAGGAATTGGCGGCGCGCCGTGCCGAAATGCAATCGCGTGGCTCCAAGGCCTGGAAGCCAGTGAACCGCGAGCGTGTTGTGTCCCAAGCCCTGAAAGCCTATGCCGCCTTGGCGACGTCAGCCGATCGTGGCGCCGTGCGCGATGTGTCGCAGCTGGATCGTTAAGCATTAGTTCTGTTGTTGCCCCCTGCTTTAGGCAGGGGGAGTCAGAGAGTCAGCTCAATCTCAACGAAGCGGCTTTGTGACAGGCTTGCTGGATTGACGATACCTCAATGCGTCATGTGATGCGCTTGCCGAATTGATAACCGGCCTCCAGCAGTGCGAACCTTGTCTATCCGAAGATCAAACAGCAGTTTTGTGGGTGTGCCATTGTACAGATGGCGTGAAACGCAGTAATCGCTGCCGTATTACCTGGAACAGCACATGTCGGGCAGGCATGTGCTGTTCGACCACAAAGGTTCAGAGATCCCGGATTTGAATCAGGGCAGGATCTTCTTCATGCTCCAAGAGCATGCGTTTGACACGATCCTGCCACAGGTCGGCGAAGCGTCCGCGATCCTGCTCGGGCAGGGTGCCTGCGATGGCCATGGGGAGTAGTTCCTGCATTTGCGGACGAAAAGGGACCGCCTCGATGTTAAATGACAGACCGATGGTCTTGCCGGTATCGCATCGGCGCATGGTCAGGAAATCGTCGATTTCCTGCTTGTATGCCAGCAGATTCTGGCGCGCGAAGTGTCGGCCCTTACCCATGCCGTGAAAGCCGGTCTCGCCTGCGGCACCGGTGATCAGGGTCAGCACCGCGCCGGTAACCCCTGTGGTCCCCTCGATGCCTTTGTTACGGATAGCGATCTGGATATCACCGCGTACCGGTATATCTGTGCCATACATTCAGGGGCTTCACAACCTCCAGCTCATGCGCAGGCCCACCTCTCGAGGGGGGCTGTAGATGGTGACCAGGCCATTCAGGAAGCCGACCGAGTCATAGCGCCGGTTGGTGACGTTGTTGGTGTAGACGGTTAGTTCCACATCCTTGAGCAGGTAGCCGGCGCTCAGGTCGATAATGCCAAAGCCGTTGCGCGAATACTTATTGGCGGCGTCCAGATAGACCTTGCTTGCGCCGTGCAACCGTGCCTGGGCGTACCAGCCGTGCTTGTCCTGGTAGCGTAGGCCGGCATAGCCGCTAATGCGGGGCGAGAAAGCGTTGTCGTTGCCGTCGTAATTGTGGGCACCGTCCTGGAATTTGCGAAATGTGCTGCGGTTCAGCGCCAGGCCCGCTTGCAGATTCCATCCTGGCGCCAGTCGGTAGTCAAGGTCGAGTTCTGTGCCTATGGAACGTCCAGTGGCCGCGTTGGTGATGAAGACCTGACCTGGTATCCCCATTTGCTGCACCTGCATTTGTCGGATGTCCATGGCGTATAGCGCGGCACTGTAGCGCAACGTATCGTTCAGCGCGATGCCCTTGGCGCCGAATTCGAGTGCCCATACCTTCTCGGGCTCGTATTCGTGATAGGAGGGCGGTGCGAATGCGTTAAAGCCGCCGGCGCGATAGCCTTCCGACAGGCTGGCATACAGGTTGGTATTCGGGTTCGCAGCATACTGTACGGCCAGCTTGGGGGAAACCTGCGTATAGGTGCGTGACTGCCGATCTTTGCCAGGCATGTCGAAGCTGATGCGGGTCTGCTCCAAGCGCCCACCTGCGACCAATGACCAAGGGCCAGATAGGGGAATCGTCCAGTGTGTGAACAGTGCGGCAGTGCGCTGTTTCTGGAGTCCCTTGGTCAGGGTTAGGGCCATGGGTGTTTTCTGGCTGAAGGACAGGTCCTGTTTGTCGTCATCCAGGTACAGCCCGGCCAGCCAGCGTGTCTGGCCCGCTGCGCCTCCCTCCAGGCGCAGTTCCTGTGACAGGGTGGTGAATTCGTGTCTGCGCCCGATGTGCATTATGTCGACCGGCTGGAAGTCAGTGTCTTGCTGTAGGTCGTCCACGTAGGTGTTATGCGCAGTGGTCGAGCGCAGACGGATGCTGGAGTCGAATTGGTGCGTGACATCTAGCGACCAGGCACGAGCCGTGGAGCGGTTCCAACCCTCGGTACCGGAGCGTATCTCGGTGCGTTCCGGCGAGGAGGGGGAGCCCCAGAGCGAGGCTTGATCGCGGTACTCATTTTGGGTGTAGCGCAGAACGGCGTCGGTGCGTGTCCCAGGTGTCCAGCGCAAGGCGAACCGGCCGCTGCGCCGTATCTGGCCACCGTCCTTCTGGTCTAGCCAGGTGTTTTCCAAGAAACCATCCTTGCGGCTGAAGGAGCCCGCAATGCCCAGAAACAACTGGTCCTGCACCAGAGGATGGCTGAGGTCAAAGCGCAGGGCGCGCCGTTTATGGTTGCCTGCCTCGGCGGAAATGAAGGCATACGGTGTGTTGTCGGGCTTGCGGGTCGTGATGCTGATGACGCCCGCCTCAGCGTTGCGACCGTATAGCGTCGACTGTGGCCCCTTCAGGACTTCCACCTGTTCGACACCGAGCAGTGGATCGTCGAAACCTTGTCCGCGTAGTGTGGCGACTCCATCGACGATCAGTGCGACTGAGGAAGAAAAGGAGGTTACGTTGGCATTCAAGCCACGGATGATGGGGGGGGTGAGGCCGGATTGTCCCATGTGCTGGAAGCTCAGCCCGCTGACCATGCCTGTCAGTGTTTCCAGGCTTTGTGCACCTTCTTCTTCGAGTGTCAGCCCATCGACGACAGAGATAGATGCCGGTACGGTCAGGATATCCTCATCCTGCTTTTGCGCATGAACGATGATGGCAGGCAGACCGAGGGCCTGATGTGCTTCTGATGGCGTGTTGGCCGCTGGCTGATTCTGCGAAGTCTGCCCCAGTGCGGGGAGACTCATCTGGAGGAGCGCTGTGCCGTATACCGCCGTGATTGCGTGCAGGCGGATGTGTCTGTGAGTTGGGCGGAGTCTGCGGGATGCGTGTTTCATCTCGTATGCGTTCCTTGTCTGCGGATGGGGCAAGGCCATCGTGGATCAATATTCGGTACCTCTTGAAATAGTAGCGACGAATGAGAATGCTTAATGTTCACATTCGTATGCAAAGAGACATTATTCCTATGCGAGCCGCAAATTCGGTTCCAGGATGCTAGTGGCACGGTCCTATTCCGTGCGTTGCATGTCCAGGCATTCCCCATGATCAGGATGCGTCTGTTTGGCTTGTGGGTAGTACTTACGCTAGGAGTTGATCCTGAATGGAGCAGCCAACTGCGCTGCCCGTCCCTTACAATCGAACTATTGTTCACTTTGTGTAGAGAGCCTGCGCCATGACTGATGATCAACGCGCTTTGCAAGCCAGTATCCGTGTGGAATTGGACGTAAAGGATCATTTTGATGTTCAGCAAGAAATCGAACATCGCGTCCGCTTTTTAAGTGATTATCTGTTGCGTACTGGTTGCCGCAGCCTGGTTCTGGGGATTAGTGGTGGTGTGGACTCCCTGACAACCGGGTGTCTTGCGCAGCGAGCCGTCGAGCAGGCACGCGCGCAAGGTCATTCGGCGCAATTTATCGCGGTGCGTTTGCCTTATGGTGAACAGGCTGATGAGAAAGACGCCCAAGATGGCCTGAAGGTCATCAATCCTGACCAGATTTTGGTTGTTAACGTCAAGCCCGCCTCTGATGCCATGATGGACCAACTGCTGGCCAGCGGCCTGACGTTCCGCGACGCGGCGCAACAGGACTTCCTGATGGGCAACATCAAAGCTCGTCAGCGTATGGTGGCGCAGTATGCGATTGCAGGGGCGAATGGGGGCTTGGTGGTTGGCACTGACCACGCTGCTGAAGCCTTGATGGGTTTTTTCACCAAGTTCGGTGATGGCGCTGCTGATATCACTCCCTTGGCGGGTTTGAATAAACGACGCGTGCGCGCCTTGGCGACGGCAATGGGCGCATCCGACGCCCTGGTGTTCAAAGTTCCCACCGCTGATCTGGAAAGCCTGACTCCTTTGAAGCCTGACGAAGACGCTTTTGGTGTCAGCTACGATCAGATTGATGATTTCCTGGAGGGCAAGGTCATTGAGGATGAAGCCGCGCAGATCATCATCAAGACTTTCCGTGCTTCGGCCCATAAACGTGCGTTGCCGGTGGCGCCCTGACCATGAGCGCCAAACCTGCCGAGAGCAATGTCAAAACGGCGTTGCGCGTCATTGAGATCATCGAGCTGTTTGCACGCGAGACGCGGCCATTAGCGCTTTCTGAAATGGCTCGCTTGCTGGATGCGCCTGTGTCCAGTTGCCTGGCTTTGCTGCGTACCTTGTCTCGGCAGGGCTATATCTACGAGACGGGACGCCGGCAAGGTTATTACCCGACGGGCCGTTTGCTGGCGATGGCTCAGCGCATTTCTCAAGCAGACCCGATACTGGAAAAAGTCCGTCCCAGCCTGGAAGAATTGCGCGACACCACGCAGGAAACCGTGGTGTTCGGCAAGCTGGATTTAGACAAGAAAGTGGTCTATGTGGAGGTAATTTCTTCCCCGCACCCTATTCGCTATGTGGCGGTGGCCGGCACTCAGCGCCACGTTCATGCCAACTCCATTGGTAAAGCCTTGCTGTCCCAGATGACACGGGAAGAGCGTTCCCAGCTTTTAGGTGACGGGCCTTTGGAAGCCTTTACCAGCAAGACCTTGACCAGCTTGGACAGTTTGAATGCTGACCTTGAAACTGCGGCACAGCGTGGCTGGTACAGCAATATGGGTGAGTCCATGTCCGATGTGGGCGGTATTGCCTGGCCGATACGGATATCGGGTGGGGTGTATGCCATCTCCATTGCAGGCCCTGTTTATCGTATTGAACAGAACCTGCAAAATTACGCGGAGCGTCTGCGTGTAGCCTGCCGTTTTATTGAAGAGGCCTAGAGCGCGTCTCAATAAGACTTGGGCAGCCCCAGCACTTTTTCCGCGATATAGCACATGATTAACTGCGGGCTGACGGGAGCCAGGCGCGGAATAAAGCTTTCGCGCAGATAGCGTTCTACATGGTATTCCTTGGCATACCCCATGCCCCCCAGGGTTTGAATCGCAGTCTGACAAGACTGGAAACCGGCTTCGGCGGCCAGGTATTTGGCGGCGTTGGCGTACTCCCCGCAAGGCTTGCCTGCATCATATAAAGCTGCCGCCTTCAAAGTGACCAGATCAGCGGCTTCCAACTGCATCCAGGCCTGAGCCAGCGGGTGTTGTATGCCTTGGTTCTGTCCGATTGGCCGCCCAAACACGTGCCGTTCTTTGGCATAGAGGGTGGCCTTCTCCAGGGCGGCTCTACCCAAGCCTATGGCTTCGGAGGCGATCAAAATCCGTTCAGGGTTGAGCCCATGCAACAAATAGCTAAAGCCTTTGCCTTCCTCGCCGATGCGGTCCTCGACAGGGATGCGCAGCCCGTCGATAAACAGCATGTTGGAGTCCACCGCATTGCGCCCCATCTTGTCGATATGACGCACTTCGACGGTGCTGCGATCCAGGTCTGTATAGAACAGCGACAAGCCATCCGTTGGTTTGTTGACTTCTGATAGCGGGGTCGTGCGGGCCAGTAGCAGGATTTTGTTGGCCACTTGTGCCGTGGAAATCCAGATTTTGCGCCCATGGACCTGATAGTGATCACCCTGCAAAACAGCGCGGGTTTCCAGCTTGCTGGTATCCAGCCCGGAGTTGGGTTCGGTGACACCAAAGCAGGCTTTGTCTTTGCCTTGAATTAAGGGCGGCAGAAAGCGGGCGCGTTGCTCGTCGTTACCAAACACCACGACCGGATTCAGGCCAAAGATATTCATATGCACGGCAGAGGCCCCCGAGAACCCGGCGCCTGTACGGGAGATGGTGTGCATCATCAAGGCCGCTTCCATCATGCCCAAGCCCGCCCCGCCGTATTGCTCTGGCATGGCAATGCCTAACCAGCCACCGTCTGCCAAGGCTTGATGAAAGTCATGGGGGTAGACGCCGTCCTGGTCGCGGGCCAGCCAGTATTCGTCATCAAACTGCTGGCAAACGGCCTCAATGGCCTGGATCAAGGCGCGTTGATCTTCGCTTAACTCGATATTCATACGATCTGTTCTCGGGATGAGGGGTGAACGCTGGCCAGCATGGCTTGTATGTCTTGTTCGCTGTAGCCCAGCTCTGCCAGAACCTGGGCGGTGTGTTCACCCAGACCGGGTGCATGGCGTCGAATGCTGAGCGGGGTGCGCGAATACTTGCCCAAGGGAGAGGGGGTGCAGATAGGCCCCTCGGTCGGGTGATTCATATGCTGTAGATGGTTGACCGCTTGTAGATGCTCGTCATCAATCAGTTGTTCGATGGAGTACAAGGGGGCGGCTGGGATGTCGACCTGGCGCAAGGCATGGAGCCAATACGCCGTGTTCTTTTGCTTGATCTGCGAGGCCACAAAATCATAGACCTCGCCAATATGCATGGCACGGGCCGAGTGCGAGCTGAAACGTGGGTCCTGTTGCAGTTCGGGTTGGCCGATCAGGGAAAAAAAGTTGGTCCAATGCTTGTCGTTATAGATCAGCAGCACCAAAAAACCATCGCTGGTTTGATAGGGCTTGCGCTCTTTGGCCAACAGGCGGGCATAGCCGGTGGAGCCCAGGGCTGGCTTAAAAGAATGGCCGCCCAAGTGGTCACCTAATACAAAATGCGCCATGGCCTCGAACATGGGGATCTCAATGGCCTGGCCCTGGCCACTTTGGCGAGCCTCAATGACACCAGCCAGCACTGCTACGGCCACATGCAGACCCACGGTGCGGTCGCATAATGTCAAAGGCGTGTAGCGGGGGACATCACCAGATTGCTGCTGATAGAGATGGCCTAGTCCCGTCATGCCCTGGATCAAATCATCGTAGGCGGGGCGCCCCGCGTAGGGGCCATCTTCCCCGAAGCCGTAGGCGCCGACATACACAATGGCTGGGTTGGCAGCGGCAACGCGCTCGTAATCCAGGCCCAGACGTGCCATGGCCGCCGGGCGCAGATTGTAGAGCAGCACATCCGATTCCTGGATCAGTTGCAGGCAGGCTTTTTGACCGGCTGGGGTTTTTAAATCCAGCACCACAGATCGTTTATTGCGGTTCAGGTGCAGAAACAAGGCCCCCATCGCCGCGTTGCGCATCGGGCCGACGGCCCGCATGGTGTCCCCGCTGGGGGACTCCACCTTGATCACGTCGGCCCCCAGATCCGCCAGGATCTGGGTGGCAAAGGGCCCCATCACTACCGAGCTGAGATCCAGAATGCGAATACCGCTTAGTGGCCCCACATTGTCCTTCTTGTGTTCTGTCATAGCAGGTGCCCGGGCAACTATTGAGGGCCAAGTTTGGCGTCGGTAATTAATTTGCCCCACAGCGTGTATTGCTCTTGAACAAATTGGGCAAACTCTTCTGGTGGGCCGCTGAAGGCATCGAACCCCAATTGAGCCAGTCGTTGGCGCACGGCGTCGTCCTGAATGACCTCATTGATGGTGCGGTTGAGCAATTGGACTCGTTCCGGGTCCATGCCTGCCGGACCGAAAAACCCATTCCAAGAGGTGATATCAAAGTCGGACAAACCGGCTTCTTCCATGGCTGGCAGATCAGGCAGCAGGGCGCTGCGCTTGGCCGTGGAGACGGCCAGAGCCTTGAGACGGCCGCTATTGATAAAAGGCAGCCCGGAGGTGACATCGGTGAACATGAAGTCAACCTGTCCGGCCACCAGATCGGTTAATGCCTGGGGGGTGCCTTTATAGGGAACGTGCAAGGCTTTCATACCCGCTTGAAAGTCCAGCGTTCCACCGGCCACGATACCGGTGCTATTGCCCGAGGCGTAGGTAATTTGGCCGGGGTTGTCCTTGGCATACTGCAGCATTTGTTCGACCGTGCTGTAAGGCCGATCAGGATTGGTGACCAGAATGAATGGCAGGTTGCCGCCACGAGCAATCGGGGTGAAGTCCTTTACCGGGTCGTAGGGGACGTTCTTCATTAACCACGGTGCGGCTGAATGCGAGGTATTGGTGGTGACAAACAAGGTGTAGCCATCGGGGGCGGCACGTTTGACATAGTTGGCCGCAATGGTGGCATTGGCACCGGGGCGGTTTTCCACAATGATGGTTTGCCCGACCCGTTTGCCAATCTCTTCTGCAAAAATTCGGCCTACGGCATCGGTGCCGGAGCCGGCCGGAAAGGGCACGATCAGAGTAATGGGGCGATCAGGGTATTGAGCCAAGGCATTGCCGGTTAGCAGCAGCATGGCCGCACTGCCGGCCAGAATAGTCTTGAGGCGTGCGGGTAGGGATAGCAAACGGTTTTTTTTCTTGAAAGTCATGGGTGTCTCCTTGTGGTGGATGGGCTTGGTACGGTGAGCCAAGCTGGCAAACGCGCCTGGGTCAGCGAATGACCCGGTCGGGATGCTCTTCGTAAGGGGGGGAGTAAATCACCAGCAGTCGGGCAGGCTCGTCACTGGTAACGGTAAAGACATGCTTTTTGTCGGGGGGCAGGTAGCAGCACTCGCCTGCTTTCATTTGGCCGCACTCACCATCAACTTCCACATCGGCCGTACCGCTGAGCAGATAGCAGACCTGCTCAATACCAGGGTGCGCGTGGGGTAGGGCGCCCTGTTTTTTTTCAATGACACCCAACAGCACTTCTACATGCTTGGCACCTACATTGGCCTGGCTGATCAAACGACGATTCACCGTGCCCGTGTGGTTGGCCGGCGAGTAGGGCAGCACATCGTCCGGGCTAACAATCCAAGATGGTTTTTCCATGTTTTAATTTCCTGTGTGAGAAAAATATTTTACGTATGTGAAAATTAAAAAAAACTGGGGTTTACCTGTGGGTGCGGTTCAAGCGGATCTGGATGGGGCAACAAACTTGACCGATGCCTTGGCAGACAGCCGCCACCTTGATAAGCGGAGGTGTTGCCGCCTATGTCACAAACCGAGCTTGCCCAATGCCCTTTACAGGGCTCGACCTTGGGTCAGGCGCTGACAGGGCTGAGTGCATCGCTGGTGACGGAGCACGCTAGCGGTATCCGCCAGCAGAAGGGCGTAAGATATAAACGCCCTGACCTGCCGAGTTCTGTTGAAATGGCAAGTAACAGGGGGCCAAACCAGAACACACGTTCAGGGTGGCCACGGTCTAGTGCCCTTCCCCGTTTTGTAGAGTGCTGATTTTCTGGACTTAACAACTGGTCCGGCTTGCGCTTATAAACGGGTATTCCTGGGGCGATGATCATGCTATTGTCAAAAAACTTTCGGGCACCGACCCATGCCCACCCAATAGACACGAGGGTCTCCATCGTTTATGCAACCCGTCTTACCCGCATTTTTAATTGCCCGCTGGCTATTACTGCTTTTGCTGGCCGCAGGCGTTTACTTCTTGAAGGGATTTCTGGTCCCTGTTCTGGCTGCGCTGATCATAGGACTGGCCGGCTGGCCCCTTTATAAACGACTGGTCGTACGCTGCAATGGCCGCCATGCCCTGGCGGCCACACTGGCACTGCTTGTCGTGATCGTGGTGCTGGTGGTGCCTTTATCACTAGCCCTGTCCTTTGCCATTCAGGAAGCCAGCAGTTTCATCACCTGGGCGCTAGCCGCCAACCGATACGGCACACCCACCCCGGAGTGGATTAAGGCCATGCCCTTAGTGGGCGAACGCCTGACAGACTATTGGCAGCTTTATCTGGGTGAACCCCACGCGCTGGGTGAACTGGTCGAGATGGTCAGCGGCCAGCATCTGGGCAATATCTACCGCATGGTCCTGTCCGCGACCGGCAACGTATTCCACCTGCTGCTGACTGTGCTGTTCATGCTGATCACGCTGTTTTTCATCTTCAAGGATGGCGACCGCTTGCTGGTGCAATTGGACATTGTGGGCGAGCGAATCTTGCCGGGCCGCTGGCAGCGATTCTCCCGCGTTGTGCCAGCTACGGTTAACTCCACCGTCACCGGGATGGGCCTGATCGCCTTGGGCGAGGGTGTTGTTCTGGGGATTGCCTATTGGATTGCAGGTGTTCCATCGCCCGTCCTACTGGGTGTGATCACCGGCTTCATGGCGCTGATCCCAGGCGGTGCCCCGCTGTCATTCACCATGGTGTCTTTGTATTTGATAGGCTCTGGTCACCTGGTTGCCGGTGTGAGCCTGTTCCTGTGGGGCGCGATCGAGCTGTTCATCGTTGATAAAACCCTTCGCCCACGACTGGTCGGCGGCCCGGTAAAACTGCCATTCCTGCCAACCTTCTTTGGCTTGGTGGGGGGGGTTCAGACAATGGGCATCGTAGGCTTGTTCATCGGCCCGGTCCTGATGGCCTTGCTGGTCGCCATCTGGCGCGAATGGATTCGTAACGGACAGGCAGTAGCAGGGGACTAACCCCCGAATAGAGAGCAAGAAATGAACAGGCCAGGGCAATGTACCTGGCCTGTTTTTTATTTGAGGTTCTGGCTGGAGTAGGGGCAGCAATGAGCGTGCTTTCTGCCCACTTGGAACGGCCTGTTATTGCTTAAGCAGTTGTGACAAAGCAGGCGGAAAACGCGATTTCAGGCAGGTTTTAGACGGCAATCTGTTCGGGCCCAGGCTAAATTAAAAAAATTGCGGCAGCACTTGCCAAAACCTCCAGTAATCTGCGTATAATACTAATCTTTCCTTCCAAGCCTGGATTCCCAGGTTGCCATACCTAGCCCGGGTGGTGAAATTGGTAGACGCAGGGGACTCAAAATCCCCCGCCGCAAGGCGTGCCGGTTCGATTCCGGCCCCGGGCACCATTACCGAATCAATAGACGTCAACGGACGTCTATTTTTTTGCCTGAAAACTAGAGTTTACGCGGGTTTCAGGGCGATTTTAGTCCACCAAGGTCAACTGAAGCCTACCGACATCAAGCACTTGCTGTTGGTATAAGTGTTGGTATAAGCTGGTTCGATATTATTTATACCAACAAGCGAACAGCACTATGGCCTTGAATGACGTGCAGATCAGGACTGCCAAACCCACCGGCAAACAGTACAAGTTAACCGATGGTGAAGGGATGCATCTTTTAGTGCACTCCAACGGTTCAAAGTACTGGCGACTGAGCTATCGTTTTGGCGGTAAGCAGAAGACCCTGGCGCTCGGCGTGTACCCCACCACAACCCTTGCGGCAGCACGTGAAAAACGCGCCCAAGCCAAACAGTTGCTGGCTACAGGTACGGACCCCGGCGAACAGAAGAAGCAAGAGCAATTCGAAGAGCGTAACGGAACTTCATTTGAGGAAGTTGCACGAGCGTGGCATTCCAATAATAAAAAATGGTCGGAGTCACATCGCGCTAGGATTTTACAAAATTTGATTTCGGATATCTTTCCCGCCATCGGTAAAGTCAACGTCAAAGACCTAAAAACACGTGACCTGCTTGTTCCCATCAAAGCAGTGGCCAACTCTGGCCGTTTAGAGGTCGCATCACGCCTACAGCAGCGCGTGACATCCATCATGCGCTATGCCGTTCAGAACGGGCTGATCGACTACAACCCAGCACAAGACATCGCTGGGACGGTACCCACAGGTAAAACCAAACATCGTCCTGCCCTGGATTTTGAGCGTATCCCTGAGCTGCGGGATCGTATTGCCAACTACAAGGGTCGTCCATTAACCCAACTAGCTGTAGAGCTGTCATTGCTTATATTCATACGTTCTAGCGAGCTGCGCTTTGGGCGCTGGAGCGAAATCGACTTTGATCGGGCCATCTGGACTATCCCAGCCGAACGAGAGGCCATCGAAGGGATCAAGTTTGCGCACCGTGGCGCGAAAATGCGCACTCCCCACTTGGTGCCGTTAAGCACACAAGCCATATATGTATTGAGGCGTATTTACAAATGGACGGGCAATCATGAACTGATTTTCACAGGGGATCACAATCCCAAGCGAGCGATGAGCGAGAACACCGTCAACAAGGCTCTCCGCACCATGGGCTACGACACTAAAACAGAAGTCTGCGGCCACGGCTTCCGCACTATGGCATGCAGCGCACTGATTGAGTCGGGGCTATGGTCGAAGGACGCGGTGGAGCGCCAAATGAGCCACCAGGAACGGAACTCCGTCCGGGCGGCATATATTCATAAGGCGGAACACTTGGATGAACGACGGCTGATGATGCAATGGTGGGCAAATTTTCTCGATACAAACCGAGAGAAGACGGTTAGTCCATTTGATTTCTCCAGAATGAAAAACTCGTGAATCGAATTGACTCATAATCCGTTGATGCCGGGTTCGACTCGGGGGCCACCAAAATTGAAAAAGCCTACCCATAGAGGTTAGCTTTTTCCCGTCTGCTTCACTTTTTGGTTGACAGCAGCATTGCCCTCCGTAGTGCCTGAATTTCTTCGGCGGGAAAGGTTGCCGGGGCCTTTAGGGAGGCTCGACAACCAAGTTCGACAATAAGGCTAGTTCCATCGTCGAACGGATAGCGCACCTTCGCGCTTTCGATCCTTCCTTGCTGGGCTTGCGGCATTGACTCTCGAAATACAGCAGCCACACCCTTCTCTCCCGCAATAGCTACCCTCGCTCTCACGCTTTGCGTTAGGGTAATGTCTGCCACGTCTAGGTAAATAACAGAAACCCCTTCGTTATGGATCAGCAGATGCTCAATCCATTTCTCAACGTCGACTTCAATAGGATCAAGCGTGCAACTAAATTGGGTTGTCTCTGATAAGGCGCTAAAAAACGGAGTAGTCGACCTTGGAGGGTCGATTAGATAAAGCAGACATTCATCCTGTGAATAGTCAATTCCGAACTTTGTTATTTCGATGTTGGCTACCTCTTGGGAAAACTCTTCGCCAGAAGGTAGCGTTATCCTCTGATCTACCGTGCGCTTATGAACGAACTGCCCAAGCAGACCGGAAGAGTCTTTGCTTTCAACGCGAAATCCTGAACTGACCGGCTCACTCAGTGAAAATATGCGAGTGCGTATCTGACGTTCTATCTTTCCTAGATCGTTTTTGGAAGATAGCCTGAACCATCGAACGCGTCTCATGATGAGCCCCCCCCATCGCCAGGAGCCTGGGATGCAGACAGCTCGCGGAAAGCCTTCATAGCCGCATCTTCTACCACAGCTAGTACGGGCTTCTTAACAACGTCACTTGCCTGCCTTCTGGTGAGCGCATGCGATCCGTCCTTTTTGCAAGGATAGTAACCCTTGGCGGAGTAGCGGAATCCCGTTCCCTTGGAAGGATTTTCCAGCATGGCTTCAATTTCGACTTTGAAGCCATTCTTCGCTTTCTGCGTCGACTGCCAAATCACTCGAGAGATAAAGAACCCAGATTCAAGAAATTGTTGTAGCTCCTTGGAGTGAAGTACACCTGTGCCATCTAAAGCAGCACTCTTAAGGAAACTCTTTACATCAGCAGCTACTTCAGCGCGAAGCTCAGCGACATCGGCAACATCATCACTTGCGGATTGCTCATCATCAGAATCTTCCCCCGAAAATTCTGTTTCCTCAGAGAACTCGACCGCATCAATCTCGTTGTCCACGGCAACTTTAATAACGTCGGAGAACTCGTATCCGCCTAAACTAGTGATTAGTGATTTAAAGAAAAGTGTCCTGCGCTCCTTATCAAAGGAACTGAGGTCAACAACTTCCTGTTTGATAGGCTCTTTTTCATTTTTCTGTAAGAATTCGATCAGCGAATCCACGATATTCTCAAGGCGCTCATTAGCCGGGTAGCGAAGTCTGATTTGCTTACCGGCCTTGTAGATCTCAACCTCCGCCTCCTTGGCCCGACGCTGACGCAACAAGGTTTTTCCATGATCCAGCTCTGTGTACTCGACCTTAATCTTTGTTGCTCCACCTTCAGAAACAATCAGGTTTATGGCCTCATGGTGATCGCGGCGCGCTGTTCTTATAGCCTCAACAGCAGCCTGTAATTTCGTGCTGTCAACTGACGTTTCAATGGCTCTTGAGGTTGTCCGCTCAGGGCGCGGAGCGACCTCAAGCTGGTTGTATATTTCCTCAAAGTCCGAATATCCATGTGTGAGGCTGGCAAGGGTTTCGATAAGGTCATCACGCGATGAGGAGCCTGAAATCAATACCCCTCTACAACTCAAGAAATCAAAAAGAAACTCTTTTGATATTCTTTGCTTGGAGGAAAGCAGAGCATCGCGGATGTCGCGGTAGGTTGCGTAAAACGTAGAGCCAGTCGCGATCATCTTGCCTCCATTCCAATCTCAATTTCCGAAAAGTTCGGTGTGACTTTTTGGATGGTCTCCAGCCGTATTTTCTTAAGCTTCTCGCTGTCTTTGGCCGATTCCCCCAGGGGGTCTGCATACTCTTTGACTGCGAGTGCAAATGTCGCAGCAGCGTTCTGGGAGGCATAGGGGGCACGAAGGCGAATCGTCGCGCACATCGCCACCCATTGAAAGTGAACTAGCTTGTCGATGAGATAGATGAACTCTTGGACAGTATCGCCTGTTCCCCGGTAGTAAATTAGCAAATGGACGTTTCCATCGCTCATTCGATACTTGATGATCTGCCATGGAGCTTTTAGGCATTCCAGCGTTGCTGCACACCCCCAGTCATCTTGAACAACTTTTGAGCGAGACAGGTCAGGATAAAGGAAGCTGCAATCACTAAGTTGAGGCAACTCTCCATCGCCTCGCAAAGCCTTCATGTCGAAGATAATATTGTTCAGGTACCAGATGTCCTGTGGACCGAAAATATACAGCCTCACCCCCGATGGTATTCTCGGATATTCATCGAACATCTTGCCCAAGAAGGTGGGGAACTCAGCATCCCACCCTTGATCATGGTTGAATATGAAGAGCATCCCAACCAGATCAGTATTTTCTGAGCCAGAGATGAATCGCCGCCTCCATTCATCGCTGATCTTGGCGCACTCGACTGACAGAGCTAGGTTTGTTACGCTGCCTTTTACGGTATCGGCAGTAATTGAACCGCGAGCGTAGCTTTTCAAGTCTGTTAAGAGATAAACTCGACTGCCCTTGTATGGGTCTTTGTACCAATAAACAACATCGGCAGGATGTGTTTTCTTGCCGTGAGATTCGGAAAGCACGCACGGATAATTGGTATTCATTGGTGCTTCCTGTTGCCACTTGAGCTCCTTGAAAATGGCGGATGCCAGCAGCTCTGCCATTTTGGAGATATTCTCGGTTTCTGCCATAGATCCTCCTTAATTTTCAACCCAAAATGGCAGCGCTAGCTGCCGATGTCAGTAACCTCGACACGCTCGCATCAAACGCCCGCTTGAAATCCGGGTCAGATGCATACCGCTTGTAGAGATCCAGTTCCCGCCGCCGCTCGACGCTGATCGCCTGTTGGATCAGGCGCTCCAGCGCCAGTTGTCGGTTCTGACCGTCGGGGTTGTCTTCGACCTGTGCCTTGTAGTCGGCGTGGCTCATCACATGCTTGGCGATGTTGATGAACTTTACGCGCTGCTCTTCCGGCGTGGCTTCCCAGCCTGCGAAGTGGCGCTCGTTGAAAGCTCGCACAATCTCCTCAAGCGGATCAGCCTCGCCTGGACCGAAATGTGGGCCACGGATGTTCGGGCTCTGGGGTTCCAGTTCAGTTTCCGAATCATCCAAGCCGATCCTCACCTCAAGGCGTGACCGTTCCAGCCCGTAGGTGGAAAGGTCAACGCTGTTCAGCAGTTCATCCAGCTTATCCTGATCGGGGTCTTTCACTTTCAGCTTCGGGATCAGGAATTTCAGGAACCAGTGCAGCATTTCCCAGCCCACTTTGTTGAATGGGATGATTGCCGCCACCTGGGCGTAAATCTTCACGAACTGCTTGGCCTTGATTTTGAAGTCGATGCGCTGCTCGTCGTCGAGGTCGGCCTCAAAGCGGGCCACTACGGCATCAATGATCGGATGCAGTTCCTCGGCCTCGGCGCTGGCGAAGAACTTCTCATTGAAGCTCGTCACCTCCGACCAGTCGTAAATACCGAAGTTATCCAGCACATCCTTGAGGTCGTGCAGCACGTTGACGTCGGTGGGTTCGCTCAGGGTCGTAGCCGTGTAGAACGGATCGAATGCCGCCTTGATGTCGTCCACCGTGTTGTAGAAGTCGAGCACGAAGGTGTCGGTCTTCCCCAGCTTCCAGTTGCAGCGGTTCAGGCGTGACAGCGCCTGCACCGCGAGTAACCCTTGCAGCTTTTTGTCCACATACATGGTGTGCAGCATGGGTTCGTCAAAGCCGGTCAGGTACTTGTTGGCAACGACCAGAATCTTGAAATCATCCTTCTCAAATTCTTCGGGCAAGTCACGAGCAGGAATACCGTTGATTCCATCCTCGGTGTACTTGATGCCATCGACGGTTTTCTCGCCCGAGAAGGCCACCAGCGGCTTAAAGGGCGCGTTGGCCTCCTGCAAGGCGGTACGGATGGCGAAGAAGTAGCGGATCGCGCATTCGATGTTGCGCGTGACGACCATCGCCTTGGCCTTACCCTTAAGCTTCTTGGCTTGCCAGACATTGCTCATGAAGTGATCGATCACGATCTTGGCCTTCACTTCGATGGTTCGGGGACTGGCCTCCACGAAGGCCTTGAGCCTCTTCTGCGCCTTGGCGGTGTCGAACAGCGGGTTCTCTTCGACCGATTTCTGGACCTCGTAGTAGCTCTTGTAGGTCGTGTACTTCTCCAGCACATCGAGGATGAATTTCTCCTCGATGGCCTGTTTCATGGAGTACAGGTGGAAGGGGTGGAACCTCCCGTCCAGCGCTTGCCGTCCGAATTTCTCCAGCGTGGCCGGTTTCGGGGTGGCGGTGAAGGCGAAGTAGCTGGCGTTCTGGCTCATCTTGCGGCCCTTCATGGCCGCAAGAATCTTGTCCTGGAGGTCTTCCGGTACTTCCTCATCTTCCGCACCCAGCGTCATGTTCAGCTTGTCCGAAGCACTGCCAGATTGCGAAGAATGGGCTTCGTCGATGATGACGGCAAAGCTGCGGTCGGTCAGATCATCAATGCCATCTACGATAAACGGGAATTTCTGCACCGTGGTGATGATGATCTTCTTGCCCAGCTCAAGATGCGCCTTCAGTTCGGCAGCGCTCTCAGCGTGGGCAACGATGTTCTTCGTCTCGGAAAAGAGCTTGATGTTGTCCTTGAGCTGGGTATCCAGTACCCGGCGATCAGTCACCACCACCACGGAATCGAACACGTTCTCGATACCTGCCGTGTCGTACAGCTCCACCAACTGGTAGGCCAGCCAGGTGATCGAATTGGACTTGCCCGAACCTGCGGAGTGCTGGATCAGGTAGGTTTGTCCGACGCCATGTTGTTTGGCGTCTGTCAGGATGTCGCGGACCACATCCAGCTGGTGATAACGGGGAAAGAACAGCGCCTTGCGCTCCTTACCCGTCTTCTTGTCCTTTTCGACAGTGAACTTGGCAAACTGCTCGATGATGTTGGTCAGGCTACGGCGCGGTAGGATGTCGTCCCAGAGGTAGGCCGTTTTGTGACCTTTCGGGTTGACCGGGTTGCCTTTGCCGAAGTTGAAACCCTTGTTGAAGGGCAAGAAATTGCTATCATTTCCTGCCAACTGGGCACACATGTAGGCCTCGTCCGGGTCCACTGCGAAGTGGACCAGGCAACGGCCAAATTCGAGCAGCGGCTCTCGCGGGTCGCGGTCAGTGCGATACTGCTTGATGGCGTTGTGGACGTTCTGGCCGGTCCAAGGGTTCTTCAGCTCCAGCGAGGCAATAGCCAAGCCGTTGACAAAGAGCACCATGTCCACCGATTTGAAAGTATCGGACTCGCTGTAATGCACCTGCCGGGTGACGCTGAAGATGTTGGCAGTAAAATTGGCGACGACCTCCGGGTTCAGGTCGTTGTAGGGCAGCCGGTACAGCAGATCGAAGTGGGCATCATCGATGTCCAGTCCCTTTTTGAGGACCGCCAGCACGCTGCCCTTCTTGATCTTCTTGTTCAACCGCTCCAGCAACAGGCGTTGCCAGTTCGGGCGATCCTTCAGCTTCGCCAGTTCCTTGGGCTGCGTGGCCTCGAGGAATTGCCAGAAGAGTTTGCCGTCGAGGGCAAACTCTCTGTCAAAGTCAGCCGCATTACCAATGCAGTAGCCGTCCTTGGCGAGGGCGTTTTCGATGTGCGTTTCGAGCGCGGCTTCGTTGGTTTGGCTGACCATGTTTCTCCCTTAGACCTTGAAGTGCCCAGTGACGCAGGACGCGACTGTGTTTGTCTTTAGTTCGCGTAGATTTTCAATCTCGCCTTGAATATGCGACTGCAACTCTTGGATTTTCGCCCCGGCCTCATCTAGGTATTCCACGATGCGGTTTTGCTCTTCCAGCGATGGTGCTGCAATCTTCAATTTATGTAATTTGCTGGCCTTAATGCCTAGCGCTGTAGACCCAGTGGCCTCACGGGCAAGAAGGGCCTGAAAATACGTTGCCGACATTGCATAAACCACAAACTTCGGTAGCAAGCGATCTCTATTAAGGCGCAGCTTGATGATTCGCTGTGCAAAGGCAACATCGGTACGATCTACCAAGGCAACTTCGCCAAGAGGAGCCTCGGTAGTGAAAAGCAGATCCCCAATCTCTGGCAGTCCCCGTACCATTATTTTTGGATAGTCTTTTTCGGATACGAACTCAGTCGAAGCAGCATAATCAATCTGCCCCTTTTTGATGTTTTTCGCAGTAACCAGGAAAACCCCGCTTGCGACCTTTTCAGGGGTTTTACCGCGATAATCGACAATTGACTTGATGTATTTGGTCACCGGGATAATACCCCACCCAGGTGGGATATCACCTATCCACTCGACTCCGCTGTAATGTTGCGGAACTGTTTGATCGAGCCCTGCCGTTACAGCCTGGTTAATCAGGGCCTGCCGCTGCTCAATCAGAATCTCGACCACCCGCTTTTTCTTCGCTATCGCGGCATCGATCTCGGCGGTTTTTTGGTCGAGGAAGGCAACGATGCGCTCTTGTTCGACCTTGTCCGGAATGGGCAAAGGCAGCTCACGAAACTCGGCGAATCGGAAGTCTGTTGAGCGCTCGCGAATACCTTTTGACAGCGACTCGATGTACCCAGAGTGTGCCATATAACGCAGCAGATAGGCGTAGTAGTAGCGGTTAACAGGGTACTCGCCGCGAGGAACGCAAGCCGCATACACAGGTGTCGATTTACCGTCTGAGTCGGAAACACCAATAGCACCGGCGAAGGCGTCCATCGCATGGATCACCAAGTCACCCTTGCGGATACCTTGATAGCCATGTTCTTGAATTGCATTGGTGAAGCCTTCTGTTCTGCGATTGGTACGCAGAGTAACTTGACCATCTCGAAACGCTGTTACCACATTGTCTTCGGGCTTTACAGGGCGCTCCATCCTGTTGAAAAGCCACTTGGCGCGTTCAACGCCCCAGTGGCTTGGGATTTTCTCTACCCACTGAATGCCACTCGGCTTGTAGCTTTCGTAGCGCTGCATCATGTCACCTCCTTCAGACGATCCGCCGACCACAGTAGTTCGGCAATGCCCTTGTACAGACTGAAACGTTCGTCGAAGTTGGCTTTCTTGAACTCGGCGAATGCTTTGAACGGGAGGCCGGTTTCCGCCTTCAGCTTGAGGAAACCGGGGTTGTGGACGTAGCACATGGGATGCAGCGAACGCGCTAGCAGATTTTCACTTTGGTAGTGCTCCAGCTTGTCGCTGTATGCCTTGTCGTTCAGGCTGGCATTGATCTTCTTCGGCAGCAACACAAGCCCGCCCACCTTGTTGCGGTGCGTAGAAAACTCCTGCGCATGGGCGAGTTCATCGGTGTGGCGCTCGAAGTGGTTTGCCCACAGGTGCTCGATCTCGTAGGCGTTTTTGCCTGAGCGAACGATGTATTCCAGATACCGCCCAGGCTGTCCGCTTTGCTCTTCCAGCCAGTGCGTGAAACGGGCCAACTGGCGATGCAGGCTCTTGGCATTCCAGTTGTTGAGATAGGGCTGGTCATCGAGCGACAGCTCCTTTTGATCGTTGGTCAATCGGGTGATCAGCTTGTCGCGCAGCGCATCCAGCGACAGGTCGCGCAGTTCCTTGGTCAGTAGGAAGGCCGCGTATTGCATGGTGGAATAATCAATTGACTTGAAGTTCCACAGGCGGCGATTGAGCCAGCAGTCGAGGTAATCCGCTGTCAGCTTGAGTTTGGCCTTGACCGTAGCGTCATCGTCGGTCGGCAGCAGCGGGGCAAGTAGAACCTGAAATTGCTGGGTGAACCCGTGGTCCGCATTGAAACGAATCGATGCCAGTCCCGGCTTGAATACTTCTGATGCTTCGAGCAGCTCAAGGTAGACCCGTGCGAAGAAACGCAGGTCTTTCTTGACCCAGTCATTGAACTGCTCGCTGCCGCTCAGGCCGATGAGAGCTTGCTTGTTACGTACCCAGCGGTGGTACTCAGTGCCGATCAGATCGAAGTCCTCAGGCTTCGCGCCCTTCTTACGCTCCCGGATGTCGGCTGCGTACTTGGCTCGCAGCCATGCCTTGAAGAAATCTGCTTCGGTCTCTTTCGTGTCTTTGTCGTTATCGCGCTTGGCAAAGGCCAACAACCAATGTTTGATTTCCTTGTTGGCCTCGGCCCGTTTGGCGGTGTCGGTGATGCTCGCCAGCAGGTAACCTTTGAGCATGTCAGTGTTTGAGAGCGACAGCCCCCGGTCATTCATGGTCTCGAAGATGGTGTAGGCGTCAGCATCGGCATAGGCCGTGATCTCGACCAGATGCACCTTCTCCAGCAACCAGTCTACGAAATAGGGGAGCGCCTTTGTGCCTGCGATGTCTTGGGGGAAGGCATCCGCGATATCGTTAAAGCGTCCAATCAGGTTCTGTACCGACTCAGATTGATCGACGGTGTCATAGGCCTTGCCGTCGAACAGCGCCTCCATGCAGTCGTTTCGCTCCGGCACATTGAGGTTGAAGGACTTGGTGCCGAACTTCTTGGAAAAAATCAGTTCTTCTACAGGCTCTGCATCATTCCGGCCCTTTTGCTGGCTGTGCAGATATAGCAGCAGCAAGGTCAGGCTGGTCATGCGTTGCTGGCCGTCAACGATCAAGCGTTCGTTGTCTCGCTGGCTGATAACGATGGAGCCTAGGAAGTAGTGGCCGTAATTCGCCACATCAGCACGCTGGTGGGCTTCTTGGTAGTCCTCCAAGAAGGCTCCCGTTAAGTCAGATACTAGCTCAGCCATCTGCTTGGTTTGCCACTTGTACTCACGCTGGTAATAGTCGATTCCGTACTTGGCCCCGGACAACAGTTCTCGCACGGAACGGGTCTTGCCTTGTATCTCTTGCATCACTTTGTCCCCGAAACAAAGCTCACCAACTGCTTGAGCAGACCATCCGTCTCAGCCTCCAGCGCCAGAATTTCCGACGTAACCTCTTCCAAACTGCGCAGTGGCTTGTGCTGGTAAAAATACTTGTTGAAGCTGACCTCATAGCCGATCACGGTCTTGTTGATGGCGATCCAGGCTTCATCCACATGCGGGCGCACTTCGCTGATGAAATAGTCGTGGATCACGCTGGGAGCTGGCAGGCTGGTGTCCAGCGCTAGCGGGACGTTTTCGGTATCGCGCAACTCGCTGTCCGGCTCGTACTCGATGTGCTCGCCGGTCGGTGTCGCCATGTAGCCATAGTCGCCCAGCTTGTCGCGGGTTGTGCCCAGTTGGTTCAGCAAGTCATTCAGCTTGGCAGCATTGAGCTTGTGGGCCTTCTTGATAACCTTCTCGGCTCGTTCGTCACGCCAACTGACCGCGTTGAGGATTTGCTTGCGGGCGGGTGCGGCCAGCTTCAGGCCCAGCGCTTTGAGGGAGTCATCGACGATGCCATCAAAACGGTTGAAGTCGAGGAATTCGCCGTTGCCGATTTTCTCGGCCAGTTGCTGCGCGGTCTGCATGATGTCGCGCTGCTGGAGCCATGTGGCTTCGGACCGTAGTTCCTTGCGGTTCTTGGGCGAAAGGGAGATTTCTTCGCGCTCAAGGTGAGCTTCGATCGCCTCAGTATGCGCCTTCAGACCGGTGTAAACCTCGTCGCCATACTTGCCGTATGCCCATTTCATGATGTCCTGCATGCCTGGCGTGAAACGCAGAGTGGCGATGCGCTCGGGGCTGAACTGAGCTGCCAGTCGCAGCGGGCGTTCCACCGTGACCTTGTAGTAGCCGAAATCGCGGTTGTTGAAAACTTTGGAAATGCCGTCATTCGGCATTTCCAAGTACAACTGAGTGATCTGGTGAATGTGGTCGTCGGTGAATGCGCAGTTCTTCTCACCGAGGTTCTTACGCAGCTTCTGGTACAGGTTGCTGGCGTCGATCAGTTGCACCTTGCCCTTGCGTTTCTCAGCCTTGTTGTTGGAGAGAATCCAGACGTAGGTGGTGATGCTGGTGTTGTAGAACAGGTTGTTCGGCAGTTGGATGATGGCTTCGAGGTAATCGCTCTCGATGATGTGACGGCGGACGTTGCTTTCGCCTCCACCAGCATCCCCTGTGAACAAGGCTGAGCCGTTGTGGACGGAAGCGATGCGAGAGCCCATCGGGCTGTCGCTAAGTCGCTTCATCTTGTTGACCATCTCCATCATGAACAAGAGCTGGCCGTCCGAAGAGCGCGGAATAGCCGGGTAGAAATCGTGCTCCTGTCCGGTGTGGTCGGTCAGATTGACCTGGAAGCGATGGTCGATCACGTCCTTGCCATCGATGATGCTTTTCTGGTCGGTTTTCCAGCTCTTGCCGTAGGGCGGGTTCGTGAGCATGAAGTCGAAACGCGTACCCGAGAAGTCGTCAGTCGCCAGCGTGGAGCCGAACTTGATGTTCTCCGGGTCGTTGCCTTTGATCATCATGTCGGACTTGCAGATGGCGTAGGTCTCCGGGTTTACCTCCTTGCCGTAGAGGAACACGCCCACCTTGGCTTTGATCTCTCCTTCTGAATCGGTGATGAAGTCTTGCGATTCGGTGAGCATGCCGCCGCTGCCGCAGGCCGGGTCGTAGATGGTCAGTGGGTTGGGCAGTTGGTCCTTGACCGGAATGAAGACCAGATTGGTCATGAGCTTGATCACTTCACGGGGTGTGAAGTGCTCACCAGCCTCTTCGTTGTTTTCTTCGTTGAACTTGCGGATCAGTTCCTCGAAGACGTAGCCCATGCCCAAGTTGGACAGTCCCGGCTGGGTGCGCCCATCCGGACCTTTGCGGTCGTTGGGGCTAAGATTGATTTCGTCGGAAACGAACTTCTCGATCACGTCGTGCAGCACATCCGACTGCGCCATCTTGCGAATCTGGTTGCGCAGGTCGAACTTCTCGACAATCTCCTTGACGTTGTCCGAAAAGCCATCGAGATAATTCTTCAGATTGGCTTCCAGCTGCGATGGGTTACCCAGCAAGGTCTTTAGGGTAAAACGGGAGGTGTTGTAGAACACATAGCCCGATGCCTCGCGCAGACCGTGGGGATCGAGGTCGGCCATTTCCGCATCTTCACGTTGGAAGCGGACCTCTTCGAGCACAGCATCCTTGGTGGGCTCCAGCAGGCAGTCCAGACGGCGCAGGACGAACATTGGCAGGATGACGTCGCGGTACTTGCCGCGCACAAAAACATCCCTGAGGCAGTCGTCGGCGATTGACCAGATGAAGCTGACGATCTTGTTGTGTATTGAAAAATCCATTCGTGTCGTTCTACTTTGGGTATTGACCTGTGTCGATATTGGAGACCTGCTAACTACAAACGTATATTCAATTTTTTTAAGGTTTTTCTTGAGAGGCATTGACCTTGACGCCATGCTCCTGCGCATTGCTCGGGGCCACCAGCAATACATAACTAGTGCTACGCCCACCTGCCACAGACTTCTGCAGGATGTTGTGCTCGACGAGCTCTGTAATGTCCCGTAGCGCCGTGTCCGTCGAACACTTTGTCATCGCTGCCCATTTACTGGTGCTCAGTCTGCCTTCAGATCTATCCAAGAGGCGACTCACCACCTTAATCTGTCTTTCATTCATCGGAATGGTGGCCATTTTTTGCCAAAACAGGGCCTTGACTAATACTTGATCCAGCGTTTCATGCGCCTGCTTGATTGCTTTCAATAGGGCGGCCAAAAACCATTCCAACCAGGCAGTTACGTCCAAATCGCTCTTTTGCGTTCGTTCCAGAATGTCGTAATAGGCTTTACGTTCTCGCTGGACTTGTGCGGATAGGCTATAGAAACGCTGCGGGCTACCGTCAGCGCGGGCCAGCAAGAGATCGCCTATGGCCCGTGCGATCCTGCCATTGCCATCCTCAAAGGGATGCAAGGTAACGAACCACAAGTGCCCCAGCCCTGCACGCAGCAAGGTAGATTCTTGAGCTTTATTATTATTTAGCCACGCCAGGAAGCGAGCCATCTCTTCAAGTAAGAGCTTAGCAGGCGGCGCTTCAAAATGGATTTTTGCGCGCCCAATAGGACCCGAAGTTACTTGCATGGGGCCTGAAGAGTCATCTCTCCATGCACCCACACGGATCTGGCTTATGCAAGCATAACCAGCAGGAAACAATGCAGCATGCCAGCCGAACAGACGCTCAGACGTTAACGGTGTGCTGGCATTGCCAGTGGCATCCAGCACCATATCCACCACGCCCTCCACATATCGGTCCACCGGCGCTAAAGCACCAATATCCAGTCCCAGACGACGCGCAACCGAAGATCGCACCGACGCCACGTTTAGGATTTCGCCTTCAATGACGCTGGTTTGGACCACATCATCGGTCAACGCCGCCAAGCAGGCTTCATCACGCGAAGCCACACCCACATCTGCTAACCGACCTAGCAACAGCCCCTGCGCACGACTAACCGCTGACAAGGGCTCAACCAGAGCGGATAAGTCGTAGCGCCAGGCAGGCCAGTCGCATTGTTGCCAGATGTAGCGGTTTTGTCCTATTAACATTGACTGAATTGTCGCTTTTACTTACAGAGCAAGCAAGAGTTCACCGCATTTTTTTCGGCGAATTGACGATTTTCACTACCAATTTTGTATGACCGTAGGTGGCTGTGAGTCTCTTGCTGTTTGGTAGATTTCTAGATTTTTTCACACATATATCACCTTGATGAGAGCAGGCAGTTATTTCTGCCTGCTCATTTATGCCGTCTCCCCTCCCCCCTCATCAAGGAATCCTCTATGTCTGAGTCATCCAGTGCATCACGCCCTGGTGGCGTGTCCGGCCCTCAGCGGCCGTCTCGCACGGTCGTCTGCCCAAAATGCGGCTCCTTTAACTCCCAAACCAAAAACCACGCCAAACGTATCGGTGGTGCCCTAGGCACTTGCGTAGGCGTCATGAGTTCTTTATCTGGTGCAGTCAAAGGCGCCAGTGTCGGTGCGGCCATGGCCTATCGCGCTACCGCATCAACCATGCCTTTAATCAGCGTCACTGCCGCCGTGCTAGGCGCGTTAACGGGCGGCACAATAGGCTGTGCAACCGGCGCAGCCCTGGGCCAAGTCGTTGACGAGACGGTGCTGAACAACCACCTGTGCCTTCGCTGCGGCCATTCCTTTCAAACCCCGTAACGCTTGCTACTGGAGATCCATCATGGCCCATCGTGTCGAACAAATGGCCTACGTCGGCCAAACGCCCTGGCATGGCTTGGGCAATCAGCTTTCTGCCAATCAACCTATTGAAGTTTGGCAACAGCAAGCATGTATGGACTGGGACATCAAGGAAGCCCCGGTGCAGTTCATGGATACGGTGGATGAAACCCAAAGCCGTCTTATCACCTTTCCTCAGAGCAAAGTCTTGTACCGATCCGATACGCAAGCTCCTTTGTCAGTCGTCAGCCAACGCTACCAGGTCGTACAACCCCGCGAGATTCTAGAGTTCTACCGTGACTTAACCGAAGTGTCAGGCTTACAGTTGGAAACTGCCGGTGTCTTAAAAGGCGGTAAAAAGGTCTGGGCACTAGCTCGTACTGGACACTCTGCCACCCTACAGGGTAACAATGTCACCAATGCCTATGTACTGTTAGCGACGGCCTGTGATGGGACACTTGCCACAACCGCCCAGTTCACTGCCGTTCGGGTCGTATGCAACAACACCCTGGCGGTCGCCATTGATGACAGTACGGGAGCCGTCAAGGCACTGCACAGCACGACGTTTGATGCGGAAGCCGTCAAGCGTCAGCTAGGCATATCCGTGGCGAATTGGGATACGTTCATGTATCGCATGAAACTACTGAGCGAACGCCAAGTGAAGCACGCCGAAGCAGAAACGTTTTTCAGGCAACTGTTCACCAATCCACAGTTGCACCCATCGCCCAAACCCAATGAACAGGCCATGGCCAAGACCTTGAGTATCTACAACGGTCGTGGTCGCGGAGCAGAACTGGGTTCATCCAACGGTACCGCGCTGGGGCTGCTGAATTCGGTCACAGAGTTTGTCGATCACGAACGCCGTGCCCGTAATACCGACTATCGGCTGGATTCGGCCTAATTCGGCCAAGGGGCAACACTGAAACAAAAAGCCCTAGACCAGACGCTATTAATGCTGGCATGAAGCACCCACCCTTTTTCACGATTACGGCATAAGGCCCGGCGCAATTAAGTCGCCGGGCCTTATGCCATTTATGGGGTAAAACCATGAATCACGCACACGTACAACCACACTCACGCCCTCATCATCTTCGACCCGCACTACGCCTAGTTAAAACCAACACCCTGTCACGTGACGAGTGGCTGGAGGTCCGTAAACATGGCATTGGCAGTTCAGACGCCGCCGCTGCCGTGGGCCTAAACCCGTATAAAAGCCAGTTGGAACTGTGGATGGAAAAAACTGGCAAAGATGCCGATCTGCCTAAACCCGACCCACACGATACAACCGCCCCAGTCTACTGGGGTACGCTGCTTGAACCCATCGTAGCGGCATCCTACACGCAGCAAACGGGCCGTAGGGCACGTAAGGTCAATGCTGTACTGCAACACCCCGATAAGCCCTGGATGCTCGCTAACATTGACCGTGAAGTGGTTGGTGCGAGTGACGTACAAATCCTGGAATGTAAAACTGCCGGGGAATTTGGTGCACGGCTTTGGAAAGAAGGCGTACTCGAATACATCTGACTACAAGTCCAGCATCAATTGGCTGTGACCGGTAAACACGCAGCGGACGTGGCTGTGCTGTTATGTGGCCAGTAATTGCAGGTTCATCGGATACAACGGGATGAAGCGCTCATTTCCCTACAAGAGCGATTCTGGCAGTACGTAACCTCCGACACACCGCCCCCTGTGGACGGGTCCGACTCCGCTGCGACCGCCTTGCAATACCTCTACCCACGCGATACCGGCGAACAATTGGACTTCAGCCAGGACAGCCAAATGTCAGCCTTATTTACCGACCTAGAAGAGGCGCGATTTCAAGCCGATAAATACAGCAAACTGGAAGAGCAGTACAAGCAGAAAATCCAACAAGCTATGGGCGATGCTAGTAAAGCCACCTTTGAAACGGGGTCCGTCACCTGGAAGTGCAGGAAAGACAGCACGCTGTTGGATACGAAGCGGCTGCTGACCGTTCAGCCGGAGTTACTGGCGCAGTACAGCCTGCCCCGTTCTGGCAGTCGTCATTTTCTAATCAGTGCTTAGCCTCTAGCCATTTTCACGGCGTCATTCAACGCCATCCCTACTGCCTCTATATCTGCCGTCCTCGTGGGGCGGCATTTTTGTTTTCAAAGGAACACCTATGCGTTATCACAAACTCAAAGTTGGGACTGAACCCGGTACCTATGTCATGGAGTCGAACATCGTGACCGAGCACGATATTTTGACCATGGCCAAACAATTATCACGCAAACGCCTCGCCAAAGGCCGCTGTCTGGCAAACCCCAACGATGTGAAGGAGCATCTGCTTACGTTGTATCGCCATTACGAGTATGAAGTTTTTGCCATCTTGTTGCTCGACACCACACAACGCCTTATCGGATTGCATGAGCTGTTTCGCGGCACTATCAATTCTGCTGTGGTCCATCCCCGTGAAGTGGTAAAGCTGGCCCTGGAGCATAATGCGGCTGCCGCCATCTTGATACACAACCATCCTTCGGGTAACCCTGAACCCAGTCAAGCCGACATAGACCTGACCGGTGTCTTGAAAGATACCCTGGATCTGATTGCCGTGCGGGTCGTGGATCACATGGTGGTGGGTGCCGAGTACTGCACGTCACTGGCGCAGCGTGGTCTGCTCTAAGGCCATGAACTACCCCTTCTTATCACCATTACCTATCCACTGCCCGCTGCTCACCCAGCGGTTTTTTTTGGAGGCTCCCATGATGAAAGGTTTATCCATTACCCCACCTGTTCTTGGCCGTATTTCCATTGGTCGCATCGTTGAGCGCAACGGCAAGCGATTCCCAGAGAAAGACGATCAGGCCACCATTACCAGCCAAATTCAAACCAAAGAGGGCTGGATCATGCATCCGCTAGATGAGGCGCTACGTAAAAACAGTCCCAACGGCAAACTGCGATCCATTCCTATAACCTTACTGTTTAACGACCCTGAACTGAGCTTTCGCGCCGAGTATTCGCTCTTTGACCGCAGCACGGGTCGCCCCATGTGTGTGGGTAATGGCGATACGTGTCGCCGGGTTACCACAGTAGGCGTTAAAACCCTGCCATGCCCAGGGACCGCGATGGCTGTGGATGGCTATGGGAGGTGCGCGTAAGCCCTATGGGCGCTTAAATGTGAAGCTTGGGGGTGATGATGAGCTTGGCACGTTTATCTTCCGTACAACAGCATCCGCACCTTGGCCGCTCGCCTGTATTACTTCAAGGCGGTGTCTGGCGACTTACTGGTCTGTATGCCGCTGGCGCTACGTCTGCGTGGCAAAAGCACCGCACAGTCGCTTGGCACGCCCATCTACTACGTGGATCTCACCATACGTGATGGGATGACTCTGGAAGAAGCCTTGACCCAGGCCCAGCAAACGTTCATGCAACGTGAAACCATGGCGTATAACCAGCAGGTGCTGGATGCTGTAGCGCGTGCAGGCTTAGGTAACGGAGTCTTTGAAGAGGACCTGGATGAAGCACGGGATGTGATTGGGGAGTTCTATCCTGACGGCCTGTCAAAACTGCCGAACCTGTAGGTAAGAAATCCTTAAACGAAAAGCTGGCACGGATGACAACTAACACGGATATCGTTTTGAACTGATTCCCAGTGTTCATCTAGCATTTCATTCTTCAATTCTCATTCACTGAGGGTGGATCATGATTAAAAACGTATTTGCCACGATAGGCTTCGCAGTGCTTGCTCACCAAGCCTATCAACATTACGTGAGATATCGGCAACTAAAGGCTGAAAACGCCTGTTTACGCCAACGCTGGAAAGAAGGCATAGCAAAAAAGCCTTCTTAAGATGGTGTAGCGACAACGTGGCATGCCAGTTAGCCGATTCTAATCTGACAGACGAGCAAACAGTTGTCACACTTGCGGCATCTGTTTGTTCAACTTCAGAGATCAAAGCATCTACCATCCAAATTTAGCTGCAAATACCTACCATTCGCAATTAAAAATGTCCACATGTAATATGCCAGGATATCCTACTGAGCGGAGAGATTCATGCGTTTGCAAACACAGCTTTTTCACGGGCTACTCATAGCCTTTTTTCCGCTAGCAACACTGGCAGCCACCTACGAATGGTCCAGTGGATATGGCCAGGGTACGACGGAATACCATGTTGATGATGGGAATGGGAATAGTCTTCTACTTTCTTGCCCTTCTGGCCAGCCTCGTCCAGCAACTGCCACGATGACAACGCGAGGGTTTGATTACCACTCACCCAAAGACACCATAGAAATGAGCTTCGTCATTGATGGTGTGGAGTTTGATGATCCCTTCAATACCTCATGTAGAGCTTGCGAAAATAATTTTGTACAGTCTTTTTGGCCTGCTCTATTAAAAGCAAATAACCTTTTCGTACGTGCTGATGGTTATGAGGTTCGCTTTTCTACTAAGCGGCTACGTGATGAATTGCTGCCTTTGAATGATCCAGCCAACCCATGCCTTACCTCTTCAGAGGTATTGTTGATGGAAAACGAGCTCAATACTCCTGTACAGGCGATCCGTTCGACCTTACCAGCAGGCTTTACGAGCCGAGCTGTTATTGATGACCCGGATGGTTATACAAACATGCGCAGCCAGAAAAATGTAAAAAGCCAGATTGTTGCTCGTGTTGTGCAAGGTGAAGAGTTTTTTACCTATATGCAAAATGGTAATTGGTGGCAGGTCAGAACTGCCCAAGGTAAGGTGGGATACATACACATCTCACGTATCCGACTGCTTGATTAAAGGCTGGTAGTTGATTTCATTAAAAAGGGTCTGAAGGCCCTTAATCAAGCCTCGTGCGATAGCTTGATCCGGCTGTGTTCTGTTCTAAGCGGCTACCTAGAGCTACGCCGAGCTTCGCTGTCTCGGGGGAGGGCGTACTCTTTGAGCAAACCCTGCTATTCACTTATTGGGCTTATCCAGCTCTCGAAAGAACTCGGATGCTTGGAGCCCCAGCGTATCAATAATTTTCATAATGCTGAGAAGTGTGGGGTTGTGCTCACCTCGTTCGATACGGCCCATATAGCTCCGGTCTATGCCGCAGGCGTCGCCGAATGCTTCTTGTGAGTAGCCAAGGTCCTTTCTGCGTTGTCGGACCACCTTGCCGAAGGCAACTAGCAGCGGCGTCTTGATCTTAGGTGATTTCAATGTCATTTCCCAATCTTGCTAGGTAGGGAAACAAATCGCCACGGCGTATATTTACGCGGACTATAATTACACGGCATATATATCCCTTTTTGAGGTAAGATGGCGCATCGATCGGGCATGAGTCCATGCGCCTTCTCCCAAGTTTCTAGTCAAAAAGGGTCATCGGATGAAATTGAGAAGTTTTTTGGAGGTCCTTGGGTTTCGTGGAAAACCCAAGCGCTATGGTTGTACTGTCAAGGTTTTTGATTTTGATTGGCTCCCACACCCCATCCATTACGCCCAGTGGCTTCATCCGAAAGAAAGTGCTAAATCCATTAGTGCAGTCGAAGTGGCTGACTATAGAAAGTTTCTACATAAGGGAGATTTTTGCATCGATATCGGGGCACACTCAGGCGATTCTGTTCTACCCATGGCTGTTGCTGTTGGCAACGAAGGGATGGTTCTGGCCTTAGAGCCAAATCCATACGTATATTTTTTGCTCGAGAAAACGGTTCGCTTAAACCGAGGTGTCCTTAATATTTTTCCTCTGATGGCCGCTGCGGCACATGCTGACGGCTACATGACATTTGAATATTCTGATTCTGGCTTTTGTAATGGGGGGCGACATGAGGGGATCTCAAAATTCAGGCATGGACATGCCTTCGAGCAGGAGGTGGTGACTGTAAATCTAGCTGATGAGCTAAAGCAGTGTTTCAGCAAGGAGCTACCTCGTCTCAAATTCATTAAGGTAGACACGGAGGGCTTTGACCTTCAAGTGTTGAAGTCTTTGGTCAGTATCATTGACCAGTACCGTCCCTACATTAAAGTAGAGGTCTACACGAAACTGACTCGAGGTCAACGAGAGCAACTAATGGGTTTCTTGGTAAAGCATGGCTACGAGCTCTACAAGGTGACTGATGATGCTATGCAAGGTCCTAAGTTGACGATAGCTGATGCCATGAAATGGCGGAATTATGATGTTTTTTGTATCCCTGTTTGAGTGTAGAGTCGACAAGTATGCTGGCGATGGTGTCTATATTTCCGTCAGTGCTCAGACAGAGGTTGCCCGAGATTCCTGGATACGTTTCTGTGTCCAGGCTTCAAGTTCACTTCGCAGCCATCGGGAGCTACGTCCGAACTTCACTGGCGGTGGGAACTCGCCATTTTGAATAAGTTTATAGAACCATTTGTCAGTCAGGCCGGTGTACTGGGCTATGAACGCCATGTCAATAAATTGATCCTCAATCAAAGGGATGTCTGCGCTAGCTCGTGAAGTTGAAGACGCTAAGGTGAGTGTGGTGTTCATGTTGATCTCCTGTCTTTTTTAGAGGCAGAAGTCGATGTCGATCAAGGTAATCGACACCTCTTCTACAACATGAACCAAAGCCATTAAAAGTTACAAGCTACTGCCTATTGATCGTTTGCCATCGCCGTAGCGTTTGGTCAGGTTTTTGGCTAAGTAATTGCCACGCTCCGCCAGCTCTTCGATTTGGTGCTGAATGCCTTGTCTGTTTCTATCTAAGTAGAAAACATGGGCAAAGTGAGTCAGCGAGGAAAAATCCCGATGACGTAATCGCGTTGCGCTGCACCAAGCCTGCTTAATCATTGCAGAGAGATTCCCACTAAGTGCGGAATAGTCGCCTAGTGAGTGGTACACGTCTTTGTTGAAAAATAATAGGACGTGGTAATGTTTTTTTCCATTCACATCGCCATACTCACGAACCCAAACGTAGTCCAGAACGCAGGATAGTCTCCTGCGCCATGCTTTCTCTTTTCGTTTTAGATCAGCATTGATTTTGGCTTTCAAAGAGGCGATAAATCGTGTAATCACGCTTGCGTCTGTTTCAGCGTGGGTAGCTTCAAAAGGGAAGCGCAGATCGCACCGAACTACCATCAGTCTTGGGTAGGCCTCTACGGCCTGAAGAATCGTGTTGAGTATGATGGTCTGATACTCAGGGTTGTAACGGCGTTGACGCATGTCTAGCACCTATGTTGTTGAGGACATAGGTACAAGCAACAGTATGTTTTTTTATTGCCTTGAAGAGGCTGTTAGCCCAATCAACTCCGTTGGGGGCTTATCTATTCTTATTACTACACCATCAATGGCTGGCGAAAGAAGTTTATGAAACCTAAGTGACTCAGTAGCCTGAAGGGTGTTAACGCAGTGCTTGAAATTGCAGGATTTACTCTTAAGTTATCAATGAATTCTTGGATTGTTTAGGGTTATTCCTGTGTGGGGAGGGTATAGCGCCAGGGGGCTGCTCACACTGGATAATAGAGGGGTGGTAGCAGTGAGTAGCCTTATGTATATTGAGGTTGCATAGTAAAATAGTGAGAAATAAGAGGTATAGTTCTAATATAGTTCTTATAAAGTTCACATATAACTAAGTTATAGTTCCTATGTAGTTATATTCTAGTCGTTGGTCGGCCACATGCCATGCTTACTGGTTTTAGTTAGATTTTTACTATCGGCATTAATAGGGAGATAGAGCATGGCCATTAGAAATGATGATAGGTTGCAAAAGATTTTTTCTGGTTGGATAGTAGATGACCGCGCCACTAACTGGCTTTGGCTTGTGCTCCGAGATAATGGAGCAGAGTTCGATGTTGAGGATTTTGGAACACCAGGTATGCGCGATAGGATGGCTGAATATCTAGATAGTCGTAGACGCTTTATTTGTGAGATTGAAGATACTCAAAGCCGCGCCTTCGTTCCTGAGCGAGACCTGCAATGGATAGAGAAATTTGGGCGTCAACCTGCTTGGTTATTAAAAAAATATTTGCAAGGTCAACGTAATTCGGTACTTAGCTATTTTGTTGGTCTTACAGAAAAGCAAAAGTTAGTATTGCTTCTCGATTATTTGGATGAAACAATATTTGAAAAAAAACGTATACTGGATCGCCTACAAATGGCCTGGGTTCAGCAACAGGTCGATGATAGGCACTTCGATTGGTACGACAGCGGTGGCAAGGAAAATGAAAAATGTAAAATTGCCTGGCAGTGGTATCAGATCAATCATCAGTGGGCAGCAAGACATGCTCTGGAGTTTGTCGGTAAAAAGGACGTTTTGACATTTCTCGACAGCACCAATTTCGACTTGGACGCAAAGCTCTATCATCTTGGGCAGATCAAGAGGAAGTTCAAGGCTGAACAGACTAAAGCTAATCGCCAAGGCAAGACTCAAACCAACCTTTCTTTATCTGAGCATGCACGAGAGCAACTCGACGAGCTCGCTAAGAGAGGGGGGAGGACCAAAACCGAATTAATTGAACTGCTGATCCACAATGCTTACGAGCATGGCGTGCCAAACTAGGATAATTTTTTGTTGGTATATTTGTTGGTATAAAATATATTATTAAATATTTTTTCGTTTAATATCAAATAATTAAAATTTAGGTCGAGTCCGGCCCCGGCACCACTCAAAAATCCCTAGTGTTCATAAGCACTTAGCGCGATTCAAGTCTTAGCCCTATGCTGGGAACTCTAAAAAATTAGCTTACTTATCTTATTGTCTGGGCGTTCTGTGTTCTAAAGGTTTGTCGTGCCCTTGAGGTAAGTTGCAGCTTGGAAAGACGCTAGAGTTCATGGCTCTACGCTCCTTATCGCCATTCCAGCCGGTGCCATAGTCATTACCTCCAAAGTCATGCTGGGTATCGGCCCCTTTTTCATCGCAATGCTGATGTTTCCGGTGACGGCCAAGTGGTTTGATAGTTGGTTTGGGCAAGTGATGACTCCCATCATGCAGAGCGCCTTGGTTAACACCGTCCTTGGCATGGGCACGAAGTTCTTCAGTTCGCTTACTGCCAAGGTACTGGCAGTGACCACTGATCACCCGATGGCTACCATGCTTGAAATCCTGATCGTTACGGGCATCACCAGTCCTTGCAGCGACTGGCATACGAAGCAGCATCGTACTTGGCTGGAGGTGTGTCATCAGTGGTGTCATGCTGAGGCCGGTTACTCAAGTTGTTGCATCTTTTGTCAATCAACTGTTAGCTAGCCGCCATACGTTCCATCATGAATAATCTGTTTTTTGTAAAAATTAATGCGGTGAGACATTTATCAATACAGATCAAATTTCAATCCCACTGCATCTAGAGTTGCCTGGAGTTCGGAGTGAGACTTAAGGAAATCGGCGTAAGGCCCCGTGGTAAATTGAGTGGCTATTAAAATCAATCTTAACTGCGAAAAATCGGTGAAATTAATTAATGTTTGATAATGACTACTTCGCTCCATTAAAGAAAATCCTTCAGCATCACTCAGTCTATCTGTCACTAGCCTTGAGGCAAGATAAAAGGAACGAAGCATTCCGAAGATGCAATCTTTAAAATCAACCTCTTCTAGATATTCCTCTATATCCTTGTTAGAGGCCCCGCCTTCTCTCAGCGCCTCAATTTCCTGCTCAAGGTGCAAAATAGCATCAATACCAGAAATTTTTTTACTGGCTACTCCTGCTCTAGTCTTAATAGAAAAATTCCCAACTTGGGTCTTTTGAGCTTCTAGTATGTTAAAGAAAAGAAGATTGAAAGAGCGGAGCTTTTCATGCTGCTTTGTTTGTTTCAATTCTGCACGAAGGTCTGAGTTTGCTTGATTCTGCAGTGTCAGCGACTGGATGAGGCATATTAACGCTATGAAACTCAATAGTGGGTTCAAAATTCCACCGAAGTAATCTCCAAACTGCCCCCACGCATCTGTACTAAATGAGATGCCGTAGTTCAGTGTCCCGTAAAAATGATATACATAAACACCGATCGTCAAAAGCAAGACAAGAGCAGCAGCAGCTATTAGGCCGAAGTATTTCACTCGTAGTAGCCTTCGATTAGGTATTTAATCAGTGTCCCATCGACAAGGTTTATAGGCCTCACCAAGAGCTTCAAGTAAGCCCAGTCCTTTTCCTCCAAGCCATTGTTGTGGTCAAGATTTGCCGAGAAAACCTTTTTTGCTTTGAGACTAATAACTTTATATTCTGCGGCAAAACTAAACGGAACTGTATGATCGGATCCTTCTTCTTGAAGCCTGCCATTACCGGTGTGTATGTTCAGACGTGAGATTATTGCAGAAAGGGTCGACTGCTGTTTTCCTTCAATGGCTTTGAAGAACTTAGCGGTATTTTGATCAAAACGGGCAAGCACCGTCTGATTGTCTCGATTCTTTCTAAAACGTAGCTTGACATCTTGATTGAACTTGATTGGAACCTCATGAATGTTTTTGACAGATGACTTGCGAAGCTGGTTCGTTAGTGCTTCAGAAACCTCTCCAAGACTTTCGACAATTTTTTCAGCTTTTGGGCTTAAACCTCGCGAATCAACATTCATTGCTTCGTTCAAATAGAAAGCAATTAGTTCAGAAAAGGCCTCACGACCTATCCGATTGAATGCTGCTTGAAGCTCATCATCAAGGATTTCAAGCTGAAAAACCTGCCCATAGGATCCCCTGAAGCTTTGCTTGAGCAAAGTCCGAACTTTACTTTTATGTGTCAATCGCTCCGGAACTTGCTTCGTCAATATTGACTCGGAAATGCACCTGATAGCATCAGACGAACCTTGCAGGGTATCCAGCCCTGCCTTCATATCAACATCATCCTGTGGTGTTTCAATCACTACGTCTAAGTTATATGCCATGAATTTCCCGGTAAAGATTAATTTTTTCAAAATAATTTACCTTTTACTACAGATTCATCGCTTAGTATCTTTCTTCGTCAGGGCTGTTAGTTGCGAGCAACACGAACTAGGAATATTAAATTTCAAATAATTTATATAAAATTATATAACCTGCTGATTTGAAAATGGTTTTACCTATTTCAACCTACGCTAGAATTCGCCCCATTTCCCTGTATAAACACTGTAAACCACCGACTCAGAATCCCCCGCCGCAAGACGCGCTGGCCCGATTTAGGCCCTGGCTCCATCCCTAAAACTTCCCACAGCTCAAATAGCTAGAAGATAGGCGCAGTTTCGATCCCTGATCAGGGAATCTTTCCGGGCATTTAGACAAATACAGAATAGCTACTGTGCCGTTTACCTTTGTCTGTAGTTGTCGCATTTCTTGCTCCTTTCTGCCTATCTCCCTGCAGTAGATAGGCCATGTCGTTCGCTGCCTTTAGCTTTGAGTTAATGGCGGCTCAGTGTTATATATCTCCATCAGATTTTCGGCATTTCAAAGCCTTTTTCTGAAAAATCATAAGCT
The DNA here is from genome assembly GCF_025960365.1 of Alcaligenes sp. SMD-FA. Lineage (NCBI taxonomy): Bacteria > Pseudomonadati > Pseudomonadota > Betaproteobacteria > Burkholderiales > Alcaligenaceae > Alcaligenes > Alcaligenes sp. SMD-FA. The sequence continues at coordinate 484,451 of NZ_CP110108.1, forward strand.
TCTAAAACTATTAAAAAGCGTGGAGGGAGTTGTGGCTGTACGTTTTCGGCGATCTATCAAGTTGGCTCCAGGCATACGCATGAATTTGAGTGGCTCGGGTGTGAGCTGGACTTTGGGGCCGAGAGGCTCAACGGTGAATGTTGGGAAACGTGGGGCGCATCTCAATACCAGTTTTTTGGGTTTTTCTGCCCGTCATTCCTTATATAAAGCAGCGCCTGCCCCCAAGCCGCGCCAGTCTGTTAAGCAAGTACAGACTTTCTCTTTGGTGTGTGAGGTCACGGATCAAGGGATGTTGACTTTCCATGATCAGGACGGAGAGCCTGTTTCTGAGTCGCTTATGGAGTTGGCTAAGAAGCAAAATCGCCAGGCTATCCAAAGCTTGATCCAGCGTAAATGCGATGAAATAAATAGTGAGTGTGAGGCGGTGGCCAGCATTCATCTAGATACTCCTGCTCCTGATATTGCCCCTAAGTACGTCCCGGATATGTTTCATGTCCCCGAGCCTATAGCCCCTGTCTTGCCGCGAGCCAAGTGGTGGGAGAAGTTATTCCCGAGACGTGTGGAGCAACTGAATCTGCGTAATCAGCATAGGGTCATGGAGCATCAAGATTTGTTGGCAGCGTGGAAAAGTGAGCAATCCCAACATGCTTATGAACAAGAGCAGCGGCGTAAGCTTCTAGAACAGGACATCTATCACGATACAGCCGCGATGGAGCAATGGCTGGAAGCCACTTTGCGGGATATTGCGTGGCCTAGGGAGACATTGATATCGCTGGAGATTTCGGAGCAGGGGGCTCGTGTTTGTTTGGATGTGGATTTGCCGGAGATTGAAGACATGCCCTCGAAGATTGCTGCGGTTCCGGCAAGGGGGTTGAAGTTATCTGTGAAGGAGCTGCCCATGGTTCAGGCTCGTAAGCGTTATATGGCCCATGTGCATGGGGTAGGCTTCCGAATTATTGGTGAGACCTTTGCGGCACTTCCCGTTGTTCAGCGCATTACGCTATCGGGCTTTTCTCAGCGCCATGCCCCGGCTACTGGGCAGTTGCGTGATGATTATTTGTATTCTGTGAATGTGAGTCGGGAGGCATGGGCAGGGATAAATTTTGAGATGTTGCCCATGATTGATGTGGTGGAGGCACTGGCTCAGTTTGATCTTCGGCGCAATATGAGCAAGACGGGGGTTTTTAAACCTATTGAGCCCTTTTGATGGGCTGTTTGCTCCAAATCCTTTGACACTAAGACGGAGCAGTTGGAATTGCGTTTTTAAAAAGGGAGCCTGTGAACAGCCCCCTGTTGGCTTCATCAGAACATGTAGCCTTTAACATCGGATAGGCCGAATCAAGTCGGCTTAACCAGATACCCCCTCATCCCCAAAAGCCGTGCAGGTTGTTTGGACGTCAAGTCTGACAACTTGTCATAAATATCAATAAGCGGCGTGCCCTTACTTAGTTCCAGCTCATACAAGGCGACTTTCTCCGCCTGGTATTTGGTATCAGCCATCATGAAATAGGCGGTGCTTTCTTCCGTGACCGGCTCCCGTGTATTTGAGTAGTACATCGGTCCACCTTTTAGCCAGTCGGTGATATCAACCATGATTTCGTGCAGGGCTAGTCTTTTGGGCCCTCCTTCATACACGATATCTTTCAGAAAAGCGCCAAATTCCCTTTCGTCCATTTTGCTGACGGTGTCGCGCATTGCAAAGCTGCCATGCTTAAGCTGGGTGACCTGAGCTTGTTGTTGAGCTGCAGGCGAGATCGTCACTTGTGTAGATGCTGCCGCAAGAGCAGCTTGGAAACTGGAGGTAGTCGTGTTTGCATTGGGCTGCCGTTGATTGACGGTTGTGTCAGCTAAAGCAAACTGTGGTGTTGATGAGTTGATAAGCATAAGTCGCGTCCTGGAGTTGTCTGTTGCAGTTGAGAAAGGCGGGTATATCAATGCTTCGCTTATAGGTCTTCAAGTGAACAGCGATTTACGTTGGTGCAACCAGATACCCCATCATCCCCAGGAACCGGACGGGTTGCTGTGACGTTAGCTCACACAGGTTTTCATAGATCTCGATCAGTGGGGTGCCGTTTCGTAATCCTGTCTCAAGCACTGAAATTTTCTGTGATCGGTATTGGCTTGCTGCCGCATTGAAATAGGTTTTGCTCTCTGCAGTTACCAGTTCACCCGTATTGGAGTAACGGATAGGTCCTCCATGTATCCACTCGGTCAGATCCAGTAATCCTCCTGGGCCATCTCCTTTGCCTGTTATGTCTTCGTAAACCATCCCTTTAAGCAAGTCTCTCAGCATGGCATCGTCCATTTTGTGAATGGACTCGTCCATGACGAAGACGCTTTTAACGATATTTTCTTGAGGTTTTGGTGGGGTGGGGCTGGGTAAATCGATTTTTGAAATGCTGACCTGTTTGGAAAGTTCAGCAAGAACCTCCCTAAAATTGGAGGAGTTTGTAGTATCAAACTGTCGCTTGTTGTTGACTGGCACACCAGGCACAGCTTCAGGGGTAGAAGAGCGAACAAACATGAGTGGACCTTTTTGAACAGGTATCAGGGCAGGGGCGTGAGGATGACGTCTGGTCGTGGCTTAGAGTTTGTAATAAACGGTGACCGTTATGGGCACATAGACAGCAGGATAGAGACCACCAAAGCTGGTTGCGCGAAGCACGACGTATATTGGCTTGCTAGCGTCGCGGTTTCTGAAGTTGTAGGTGGTGAATTCCTTGCCGTACATTGGTACGCACTCCGAAATGCCGTTCCAGCAAACATGAGTTATTGACGAAACTCTGTCGATTTGGTCTCCAAACATAGAGGCTTCAACACGCTCGATTTTTGCTCCTGCTGGCAAGGAATGGCCAAACTGGATGGGGTTGAAGCTCAGGTGATAGGTTTCCAGCCTCGTTATTTGGAGAGTGTGTTTCCCCGTCCAGAAGTTCTGCGCGTATGCGTTAGATGTAAATAAAAAAAACTGAATGACAATAAATGAAGTTAAATTGAATATTTTTTTCAATTCTATTCCTTGGTTGGTTCTGTTTTTTTATTCTATTCCCCATTAATTATTTTTAATTGGTGGTTTGTATTGGTAAAGTTGCCTAATTCATTGTTTTGTTTGTTTGTTTTTTCTATTTCTATTAGTTAGGCGATTTATTTTTAATGTCTAATTTTATTTTTTTGAATGATTCTATTGTTTTTTAGTGTCTGCTCTTTTTTTCTGAAATTCACATTAATGCAGAGTGTTCGTAATCGGATATGGTGTATCTGGCCTAGGGAGCACAGTGTTCGTTAGCCACTATGTTTCTGGCTTTACACTCTCAGCCTTGTATCTCTGGCAAGTTGCCTTTAGGCATCTAGTGGGAAGCCGCCGAAAGCAGGCTAATGTAGTGCTTAATTTTTCGCAGGCTGTATCGAGATGAGGATTAATCGCAGGGGAGTCACAGACATACTCCCTTGCAGATAAGTTTGAGCAGATTCGGGCTGTGATATGAGTTTGTCTTGGCAAGAGGCTGGCAGGATGGGCCCTCATCACTGCCAGCCGTAACGCCCACTTAGCAATCCACTGCTTTCGTCTTGCAAGCCCTCAACGTCGTAGTAGGCGTCCTGCTCGCCCCCTCCCGATCCCGCCGATCCAATCTCCCTGCCAACACCGTCAGTCCCAAAGCCAGCAACACAATCTCAGCCCCGATCCAGGTGGTATGGATCAATCCCATCCGTTCCACGATCACCCCGCCGCCCAATGCGCCGATAGCAATCCCGATATTGAACGCCGCAATGTTCAGCCCAGAGGCCACGTCTACAGCCTGCCGGGCGTTTGCGTGTGGATTCGGCCTCGCCTTTTATCCTGCATTGTGTGATCCCTTTGGTGGGCGGTTACCGGGAGCGCTATCCACAAGTGAATCTGGAGCTGACCAGTAACGAGGGCTGGATTGACTTGCTGGAGCATCGTATTGATGTGGCGATCCGTATTGGTCGGCTCAAGGATTCCACCTTGCATGCGCGGCCTATCGGCAGTTGTCGTTTACGTGTTCTGGCGTCTCCTGCTTATTTGAAGAAGCACGGTCAGCCGCGTGATGTGGCGGAGCTGGAGAATCATGTGCTGCTGGGTTTTACCCAGCCCTTGAGCTTGAATGACTGGCCTTTGCCTTTGCCTGTGCCGGACGGGATGCCTTTGCATATCAAGCCGACTATTGCGTCTTCCAGCGGGGAAACCTTGCGCCAATTGGCGTTGGCAGGTCAGGGGATGGTGTGCTTGTCGGACTTCATGACGCATCGGGACCGTGCGGAAGGGCGCTTGGTGGAGGTGCTCCCCAAGCAGGCGCTGGAGATGCGTCAGCCTATCAATGCTGTTTACTATCGCAACACTGCTTTATCGGCCAGGATCTCTACGTTTGTTAGTTATTCGAGTGAATGCTGGGATGCCAATGCGGGTGGTTGTAGTGTAGATAGGGGGCGGGAGCCTCACAAATAATAAAGAGTAGTGATTTGAGGTGTCACACTATAGTGGCGCTTGATTGTTTTCGGGGGAGTTCTAACAGCGATGAATGGTTCTAGGAATACGCCTTTACCGCAGCAGGCGGCGATTCAACAAGGCAAGCCTCTGGAGGTCTTTTGGGCCTTCCTGAAACTGGGCCTCACCTCATTCGGTGGGCCGATCGCGCATCTGGGCTATTTCCGCGCGGAGTTTGTGGAGCGTCGTCGCTGGCTGGATGATCGCAGTTATTCGGATCTGGTCGCCTTGTGTCAGTTCTTGCCGGGGCCGGCCAGCAGTCAGGTGGGGATGGCGATTGGTTTGGGGCGTGCGGGCTGGTTGGGTTTGCTGGCTGCCTGGATGGGTTTTACCTTGCCTTCGGCGATGGCGTTGATTCTGTTTGCCTTGAGTGTGGCTGGGTTCCCAGGTGTTGCCGAGTCTGCTTGGGTGCATGGCCTCAAGATTGTGGCCGTCGCGATTGTGGCGCAGGCGGTGCTGGGGATGGCTCGCTCTTTATGTCCTGATCGCGCCAGAGCGGCCTTGGCGATTCTGGCGGCTTTGTTGAGTCTTTTGCTGCCCTCTGCGTTTGGGCAGGTGGCCGCAATTGTGATCACGGGTCTGCTGGCTTGGTGGAGGTTGGATGTCATTCAGGCAGGTGCGGCGCAGGCCCATGCGTATCCGGTGTCGCGCAAGGTGGGGATAGTGGCTTTGCTGCTGTTTGCGGGCCTGCTGATTGCCTTGCCTGTTTGGGCAGCGGCGACGGGTTCGTCTACGGCGCAGTTGCTGGAAGGCGTGTATCGCTCCGGGGCCTTGGTGTTTGGGGGTGGGCATGTAGTGTTGCCTTTATTGCAGGCCTCGGTGGTGCCGAGCGGGGTGGTCAGCAATGCGGATTTGATGGTGGGTTATGGTGCCGCTCAAGCGGTACCGGGACCCTTGTTTACCTTTGCGGCGTATATCGGGGCGATGGCTCAAGGGCCCTTGCACGGATGGCTGGGTGGACTGGTTTTATTGGTGGTGATTTTTATACCGGCGGTCTTGATTCTGATTGGCGTTTTGCCTTTTTGGCAGGGCTTGCGGCATAGGGCAGGGATGCGGACGGCGATGGCCGGTGTGAATGCTGGTGTGGTCGGCATTCTGGGTGTGGCTCTGTATGACCCGGTGTGGACCAGTGCCATTCACAGTCGGGCAGATGTTGCGCTGGCTTTGCTTTTGTTCGGTTTGCTGACGGTAGGGCGGGTGCCTCCTGTCGTGGTGGTGTTTTTGGCGGGGTTGGGAGCCTGGGGGATTTCTGTCCTTTGACGATAGCGGCTCCTGGTTGCTTGCTCTTGACCTGTAGAAAGACGGTGGCCTGGCGCTTTCAGACTTCAGGCTGACAGCGCCAAGCCAAGCAAGCTTCTAGGCTTTACCACTGCCCAAAAAACACCCCTGCCTTTTTATACGCATTGGTGCCGCGTTCGACTTCTTCTTCCGTCACGGTAGTACGGCGTTTCAGGCTGGTGAACCATTGCAGCAAGCGTTCTCGGCATTCCTCTCGTATATGCTCATGCTCGGCAGATTGGCCCAGGTCGTTGAACTGTTCTGGGTCTGCATGCAGATCGTAAAGCTGCTCGGGCTCGTCCAGCCAATACACATAACGCCAACGGTCGCTGCGCAGGGACCAGGCTCTGGCATTGGACGGTGATTTGTCACGTAGCACGCGCGCCAGTCGATAGCTGTAGTCCAGTTCGGAAAACACGCAGTCGCGCCAAGGGGGATGGGCGCCGTGCAGCAGGGGCAGCAGGTCTCGTCCCTCAATGCGGTGCGGGGCCGGTGGCAGGCCCAGCCAGGAGAGCATGGTGGGCAGTACATCCACGGCTTCGACCATTCTGTCATCGACGGTTCCACGCGTAGCGTCTGCTTCCGGAGACGGGTCGTAGACGATGAAAGGTACGCGCTGCACGGTGTCGTAGAACAGCTCTTTCTCGCCCAGCCAATGATCGCCCAGGAAGTCCCCGTGATCGGCGGTGAAGATGATCAGGGTGTTGTCCATCAGGCCATTGCGGGACATGAAGTCGAACAAGCGACCCAGGTGGTCGTCCAATTGGGTGATCAGCCCCTGGTAGGCGGGGCGGACGGTCTCCACGCAGGCGTCGCTGGAGAAGCTGACGCATTCTTCTTGCTGGCGGTAGGCTTCTAGCACAGGGTGCGCGTTGCTAAGTTCGGCCTCGTTGCGGACCACGGGCAGGCATTGATCTGCGCTGTACATATCGTGGTAGGGCGCGGGGGCAATATAGGGCCAATGGGGTTTGACGTAGCTCAGGTGCAGGACCCAGGGTTCGTCTCCCATGCGCTCCATGAAGGACAGGGCCTGATCCGTCATATAGGCCGTTTCCGAGTGCTTTTCTTCCACCAGAGAGGGGTAGCGGGCATTGCGCATATGCCAGCCGCTGACGGCCTCTCCATCAGGGCCGCGTGCGGAGATGACAAAGTCTGTCCATGGGTCATCGGACTGGTAGCCATGACGTCGCAGGTAGGCCGGGTAGCCGCTTTCTTCGCCCGGTTCGTGATGGCCGTCGTAGCGGTCTATTTCCTCAAAGCCACCTGTTTTCAGCAGGCGGGCCAGCTCGCTGCCGCCGTCCAGTGCCAGTCGCTCCAGCCCTTTGTGGTCAACCATGATATGGGTTTTACCCGCCAGCACCAGCTTGTGCCCACCGGCGCGCAAGTACTCGCCCATGGTGACCTCGCCTACCGACAAGGGCACGCGGTTCCAGGTGGCACCATGAGTAGAAGGATAGCGGCCTGTGTAGTAGCTCATGCGCGATGGGCCGCAAACGCCGGAGTTAACGAAAGCGCGATCAAAGCGCACCCCTTTGGCAGCCAGTGCATCCAGATGGGGGGTACGAATATGAGGGTGCCCGTAGCAGGCCAGGTGATCAGCGCGTAGCTGATCGGCCATGATGAACAGGACGTTCTTGCGTTGTGTCATGTTGTTTGTGTTGCTGGTTTATTGCGTGACTTTAAAGCCGGAGGCTTGAATAACGGGTGCCCATTGTTGGCGGAATTGTTCGATGCGGACGCGGGTTTCTTCTGCATTGGCAGACACAGGGATCAATTCATTTTTCAGCAGTGTCTCTTGCAGGGCCGGGTCGCTGGTGACAGCCTTGATTGCTTCGCCCAGTTGGGTCACTTTGTCGGCAGGCATGGAGGCGGGGGCGAAGAAAGCATTCCAGCCCGAGGCTTCCAGCTCAACACCCGACTGCTTTAGGGTGGGGACGTCTGGCAGGGCGGTTTCACGCTCGCTGCCGGAGGTAGCCAGAATGCGGATGCGTTTGCCTTGGTGTTGGGCGGTCAGCACATCCAGCGTATCAATAGCCACGGGCAAAATGCCGCCGATCAGGTCGGTAATCACAGGGGCCGAGCCACGGTAGCCAATAATCTCGCCCTTGGAGCCAATTTGCTGGGACAGCATCAGGCCAAAGAAGTGGGGCAGGCTGCCGGTGGCGGGAACACCGATATTGAAAGCACCGGGATGCGCTTTGGCCCAGGTGATCAGTTGATCCATGGTTTTAATGTCGCTGTCTGCCGATACGGCCACCCCAAAGCCGTATTCGGTCACCATGGAAACCGCTTGAAAGTCGCTGTCGGGCTTGTACGGGATGTCGTTGAAAACCAGGGGGGCGACCACCATGATGGCGGGATTGGCCAGGATCAGCACATTCTTGTCTGCTGCTGTATTTTTGACATACTGGGCGGCAATTCGGCCCCCCGCGCCGGTTTTGTTCTCGACCACCACGGGAATGCCAAGTTTTTGGTGCAGGCTGTCTGACACAATGCGGGCAGCTCGATCAGAGGCGCCTCCGGGGGCATAAGGGACAACGACGGTCAGGTCTTCAATGGGGGTGGCTGCATGGGATAAGCCAGTGAACAACAGCCCTGACAGCAGACAGCTTGTTAGCGTGGCGCGAAGGCGGTTCTTGGTCATGATTTGTCTCCTTTTTTTGATTTCCATCAGTTTTTACCGCAGCTTACCAAGGGGGCTGATACTTGTTCTAATCAAGTATCTTTAAGGCTAAAGGTCCTTCTATGGTCAGCCCCTCCCCGTCTTCTTCTACCCCGGCAAGCGCCGTTCCGGCTCCTACGCTTCCGGCCATGATGATGTTCCAGTTGTATCGGGCCTGGTCAGCAGGCAACCCGATTTTTATTCGCTTGTGCGAGGGGCGCTTCAATATCACGCGCCGTGAATGGCGCATTCTGGCTATCGCCAGCATGCACCCCGCCTTGACGGGCACGGCCTTGGCTGAGGCTGTATCGCTGGATACGGCACGCTGTTCACGGGCGGTCAGCTCTCTGTGTGAAAAGGGCTTGTTAAAGCGCACGCGCGATACCAAAGACACGCGTGTGGTGCATGTCTCGGTAACGGAGTTGGGTATGCAGCGTTACAAGGAGGTCATGCCGATTGTGGCTTCCTTGAACGAGGAGATCTTTCAGGACCTGAGTGCCGCAGAAATGACGGCCCTGAGCAGCATGCTGGACCGGATTAGCAGCCGGGCGGCTTTAGTGCTGGAAAGTAATGTGGTGCAGGAGCGGGCTCGTCGGAATCGATAAGTTGGTCCGCGCACCGGCTTATGACTTCTGGTTCTTCTGATTGCTTCGCGAGCAAGAGTGCAGCACTATGGCCCGAAAGGAGCGAGGAGAGGCAAGCATGGCTGGCAAAACTATTCTTATCCAGCAGAGACAAGAGCACATTCAGGCACAGGATCATCAAACCATTTTGCAGGCTGCCCTGGAGCACGGGATCTCTTACCCTCATGGCTGCAAGACAGGGGTATGCGGGGGCTGTAAGACGCGCCTGGTCAAGGGGCAGGTGGAGATGATGGAGTACTCCCGCTTTGCGCTGACCGAGGAACAAAAGGCCAGGGGCCTGATTCTGGCCTGTAGAGCGGTTCCCCAAACCGATGTGACGGTGGGCTGGATAGGGACCGATGATGTTCGGGGCTTGATCCCGTCCCGGGAACTGACGGGCACCGTGTCCTGTATCAAGGATCTGACCCACGATATCCGGCTGGTGCGAATACGTTTGGATGGTCAGGAACCGTTGATTTTCTTTGCGGGGCAGTACGCGGATATCAAGTTTGGACAGGCTCCGGTGCGTAGTTATTCCATGGCCAATCCTCCGGGGGCGCCAGAGCTGGATTTTTACGTGCGCCGCGTGCCGCGTGGGGTGGCTTCGGCCTATGTGCATACGGTCTTGCAGCAAGGTGAGCCGGTCAGCCTGACGGTGCCGCTAGGCTCATCCTATCTGCGCGATGGCTATGGCGGGCCGATGCTTTGTATTGCCGGTGGAACAGGCCTGGCACCGATCCAGTCGATTGTAGAGACGGCCTTGGGCTGGGGCATGAGCCAGCCTATTCATGTGTATTTTGGGGTGCGGGAGCGGCGGGACTTGTACTGCGAAGACGAGTTCAAAGCCTTGCAAGAACGTTACCCCAATCTGAGCTTTACGCCTGTGTTATCTGGGATGCCGGTGGTACCGTACCGAAGGGGCATGGTGACTGATGCGGTGGGCCAGGACCTGCCTGATCTGAATGGCTGGAAGGTGTATGTGGCAGGGTCCCCCTCCATGGTGGATGAGGCTGTCGGTATGGTGCTCAAACGCGGAGTGAAGGTGCAGAACCTGCATGTGAATGTGTTTTTTACGCCTTGAGTAGGCCATGTCTGCATAGCAGCGCCTGTGGCGATTGTTTACTATCGAGCCTTATGCGTTTTAACTCTTGTTTTATCCCATCATCTGCATGGAATACTGTGCCTGACTCCTCTCTTTCTCTGCCTGACGGCTGCGCGTTTCGTCCCCTTCAAGAATCCGAACTGAACCTGCTGTGGTCCATAGACCGTAGCGAGCGGATCGACGGTTTGTACGAGTTGCGTAATGGCGTGTTGCACAAGCAAGCGGCTGATATTGATCTGCGCGGCTGGCCGGAGGGCGACCCGGAAAAATATCACCCTGAACATGAGGACGCCTTTCATCGTGGCGCCTGGTTCATGGGCGTATTCAAGGGGAAGACTTTGCTGGCTGCTGTGGGTCTGGACAGCTTGCCTTTGGGGCCACAAGGCGATTGGCGTCAACTTTTCTTTCTGCATGTCAGCCAGTCCTTGCGAGGGCAGGGCATGGGCGTATGGCTGCTGGATCAGGCCAAGAAACAGGCTGTGGAATGGGGTGCGAAGGCGGTCTATGCCTCGGCCACGCCTTCAGTGAATACGGTGGATTTCTATAGGGCGCATGGTTTTGAAATCGCGCCAGAGCCTGATGCCCGTTTGTTTGAGCTGGACCCGGAAGATATCCATCTGCTGTGTTGCTTGGAATAGAAACTTGGTTTCGACCGAGTTCGGTCAGCCAACCGTTATTCCTGCTCCCGCCACAGTGACGGTTACCGTGTAGTGAGTAAGGCTTGCCCGTTGGGCAGGCCAGCGACTTGCGGGTCTCAACGAAGGGGGCATGAAAGAGACAGGCTGCAGGACAAGAAAAAGAGTGGCTGGCAGCCTGTGGGTGCCTTCAAGAAAAGGCGGTCTTTAGTCGTGCTTGCCGCCGCAGCAAACTGTCCACCACTTGCGACGCGAAGTGTGGCCGATACCGGGGTTGAAGGTGTTGGTCGGGTCCAGCTCGCGGTAAAACCCGGCCAGGGCAGGTTTGGCGATATACAGGTGGCCCACATTGTGCTCGGCCGGGTACTCGGCACGGCGTTCATCCAGCAGCTTCCACATGCGGTGTTCCATATCCAGAGGAACCACGCCTTTTTTGACGATGTAGTCCTGGTGGAACACGTGGCACAGGAAGTGGCCGTAGTAGAGTTTGTGGACGATGTCTTTTTCCATATCGTCCGGCAGTTGCTCCACCCATTCCTTGTCGTTGCGGCGCAAGGCAATGTCCAGCGCCACAATATCTTCCACGCTGTCGGGGTGCGACTCACGGTAGCGGATGGCGGCACCGGCAATGGCAAAGCGGTGCAGAAAGGCTTTGCGGCCTTCTTCTGCATCGCACTCAAAATAGGCACCTTGCTGGCTGCCTTCAAATTGCTGACTTAGAAATTCGCGCGTGGCCTGGGCGGTGTCGTTGGAGACGCGCAGCAGCAGGTGGTGCTCGAAGCGATCACGCCATTCACGCATACGCGGCGGCAGGTGGCTGGGCAGGCGGTTCATGATTGCCTGGATCACGCGATCGGTGACGCCGCGCCAGCCAAAGCGTTCAAAAAAACCATCGATACGGCTTTTCATAGCGAAGGCGGACGGCACTTTGGCCGTACCAAAACGGTCGATTAGCAAGAAGGTGTCTTTGCCGTATTGTTCGCCAATATCGTAGGCGGTGCGATGGATGTACTCGCCCGCAATAGGTAGGCGGGGCAGGTCCGTCAGCAGGTGGCGACGTACGGCAGTCAGCTCGTCCGGGTCATTGGTGCCGATGTAGAAAACGGTACTGGCCTCTTTGGGGAAAGTATCCAGACGTACGGCAAAAATGCACAGCTTGCCGGCCGAGCCGGAGGCTTCGTAAAGGCGTGAAGGGTCGGCATTGAAACGGGCTGGGGTCTGGGCATCCACATCGCGCACAGCTTCGGCGTAGCGTGGGTCGCTGGCCTTGCGTTCCGGGTCGTTGATGATGTCCGCGACACTGTACTTGCCTTGTTCCAGGCGGCTCAGAATTTCTTCCGGGGTATCCCCCAGATGGATGCCCAGGTGATTGACCAGTTGCAAGGTGCCATCGTCCAGCACTTGCGCGTACAACGTCAATTCCGTGTAGGCCGGGCCGCGTCGCACCAGTGCACCGCCGGAGTTGTTGCAAACACCGCCCAGCACAGACGCACCGATACACGAGGAGCCAATCACCGAATGGGGTTCACGCTCCAGCGGGGCCAGGGTCTGTTCCAGACGATCGAGCGTGGCACCGGGTAGGCAGACAACCTGCTCGCCATCGTTAATGACCTGTATGCCTTGTAGGCGCATGGTGTTCATCAGCACGATGTCACGGTCGTAGTCGTCACCGTCGGGGGTGGAGCCGCCCGTCAGTCCGGTATTGGCCGCTTGCATGATCACGATGCAATCGGCAGCGACAGCGGCTTGCAGGCTGCGCCATTGTTCCAGCAGCGTTCCAGGCCGCACTACGGCCAACACCTTGCCTTCACCCGTACGGTGGCCCTTGCGGTAACGACGCGTGCTGCGGTCGTCCGTCAGGACGTGGGGGTTGCCGACAATAGCGCGCAATTGCTGCAACAAATCCGCAGCGCCGGTGGAAACTGACATGGTCAAGACTCCTGTACAAGCAGGTCAGAGCTGATCTGGGAAATACTGCTGACACTGGTCAGCGTCATGGCGACCCGAATTTCTTTTTCAATCAGGCCAAGCAGGTGATCGACGCCGGATTGTCCGGCGGCGGCCAGTGCATAGATGTAGGCGCGGCCTAGCATGGCAGCATCGGCACCCAGGGCAATCATGCGCACCACGTCCAGTCCGCTGCGTACACCAGAGTCCGCCAGAATCTTGATCTGGCCTTTGACGGCATCGGCAATGGCGGGCAGGGCGCGGGCCGAGGACAGGACGCCATCAAGCTGGCGGCCACCGTGGTTCGAGACGATGATGCCATCGGCACCAAAACGTACTGCATCGCGGGCGTCATCGGGGTCCAGAATGCCTTTGATGACCATGGGACCTTTCCAGAATTCGCGTATCCATTCCAGGTCTTTCCAGGAAATGGAAGGGTCGAAGTTCGCACCCAGATAGCCCATATAGTCGGCCAGGCCCGTCGGCTTGCCCAGGTAGCGCGAGATATTACCCAGATCATGCGGACGGCCCAGTAGGCCCACATCCCAGGCCCAGCGAGGGTGCATGACGGCCTGTACGTAGCGGCGCAGGGCGGCGTTCGGGCCGCTCATGCCTGAATGGGCATCACGGTAACGTGCGCCGGGTACGGGCATGTCCACGGTAAAGACCAGAGTGCTGCAGCCAGCGGCTTGCGCCCGTTCCAGCGCATTGCGCATGAAGCCACGGTCTTTGAGCACATACAACTGAAACCACATGGGCCGTGTCAGTCGTGGAGCCACTTCCTCGATCGGGCAGACCGACACGCTGGACATGGTAAAGGGAATGCCGTGTGCATCGGCCGCCTGGGCCGCCTGTACTTCGCCTCGACGCGCGTACATACCGGTCAGACCCACCGGGGACAGGGCCACCGGCATGGACAGCTTTTCACCAAACAGTTCAATGCTGGTATCCAACTGGCTCATGTCTTTCAGCACACGCTGGCGCAGGGCGACATTGGCCAGATCATCCACATTGCGGCGCAGGGTGTGCTCGGCGTAGGCACCGCCGTCAATGTAGTGGAACAGGAAAGGAGGCAGTCGTTTTTGGGCGGCACGCCGGTAGTCGGTCGAGGAGGAAATAATCATGGCAGGGCGGAGTCCGTTAAGGTCGAGGGCAGTGTCTGCAAGCGCGCGGCTCGTTCGCGGCGAGCAAGATCTTCGTCGGCCTGAATAAGGGTGTTGCGTACGTAACCAAGGTGTTCATTGACAACGTGGCGAGCACGGGCCGCATCGCCATCAATAATGGCTTTGACCAGGGCCTCGTGCTGCGCGGTCAGATGTGTGATGGTTTCGGGCGAGTCGTGCACAAACATGATGATGTCCCGGTTCTGGGTCACACTGCTGAGCACCAGGTCGAACAGTCCTCGCATGACTTGAACCAGCACCAGGTTGTGGGAGGCTTCGGCAACGGCCAGGTGAAACTGGGCATCGGCCCGGGCAGATTGCTCGGTGTCGCCACTTTGCTGGTAGCGAATCATTTGCTCGAAGCACTGCAGGATCTTGTCTTTGTCGTCGGGGGAGGCGCGCAGGGCGGCGTGCCAGGTGGTGCTGCTTTCCAGAGCAATGCGCGCTTCCAGCACATCGTAGCGGTACTGGGGATCGGACAGCATCAAGGCGGCCAGCGGGTCTACAGAACGCTGCGTCCATTGAGACGTTTGGGAAGTCAGGTAGGTGCCTGAGCCAACCTGACTGCGCAAAATGCCTTGGGTGTTCAGTTGCTGAATGGCCTCGCGCAGCGAAGCACGCGACACGTTCAATTGGGCTGCCAGCGTACGCTCGGCGGGCAGACGTTGCCCTGCCTTGAAATCGCTGGATTGAATCAGCGCCAGTAGTTGTTGGGCGACGTGATCAGAGAGGCGCATAGTTCTTGAAAGTGGCGAAAAGATAAATCAGCAAGGCGCGAGTCTGTGCACCTTGCTGATAAAGGATGAGGGCGGGCCCTTAGGGGATCATCCAAGGTAACACATAGGCTTGCAAGGTCGTCAGCAGGCCGACAAGGACAGCAAAGACCAGGCTGTGCTTGACGGTAAAACGGAACAGATCGGATTCTTTACCAGCCAGTCCCACGGCGGCGCAGGCAATGGCAATGGATTGGGGCGAAATCATCTTGCCGGTGACGCCCCCAGTGGTATTGGCGGCCACCATCAGCACTTCAGGTAGGCCCAACTGCTGCGCCGTGGTTGCCTGCAAAGCACCAAACAAGGCGTTGGCAGACGTGTCGGAACCGGTCAGGAATACACCGATCCAGCCCAGAAACGGCGAGAAGAAGGTGAAGGCTTTGCCCGTGTGGGCCAGGGCCAGTGCCAGGGTGGCAGACAGGCCCGAGTAGTTGGCGATAAAGGCGAAGGCCAGCACCATACCGATCGAATAGATAGGTACAGCCAGCTCCTTGAAGGTTTCACCCAAGGTCTCGACCGCTTTTGCGGGCTTCATGCGCAAGAAGATAATCGTGAGCAAGGCGGCAAGCAAAATGGCCGTGCCGGTCGCAGACAACCAGTTAAAGGCGTAGACCGCGCCATAGGGTGTGGCCGAGGCGACCACGGGTGGTGCTTTTTCGACCAGATTGTGCAGGAAGGGCACGGGAATGTTCACGATGGTCGAAGCCAGCGGGCCGTTGGCGGCAAACAGCACTTTGAAGGGCTGCACACTCCAGATCGTGACCATGGCAGTCAGGATGATGAAGGGCGACCAGGCTTTGAGGATGCGGCCTGTGGTCAGTGCTGCAGGGGCCTGTTCGGCAGTCTTGTTCTGGGGGGCCGTGCCGTCTTGTGTCTCAAAACGGAAGATGCGTTTGGGTTGCCACACTTTCAGGAACAAGGTCAGCACGACCAGGGAAACCAGGGCCGAGGTAATGTCCGGCAGTTCGGGGCCAATGTAGTTGGCCGTCAGGAACTGCACAATCGCAAAGGAGCCACCACCGACCAGCACCGCAGGCCAGGTTTCCTTGATGCCGCGCCAGCCGTCCATGATGGCCATCAGCCAGAACAGCACGATGATAGTCATGAAAGGTAGCTGGCGACCGGCCATCTGGCCGATTTCAAAGGGATCAATACCCGATACCTGACCGGCCACAATGATAGGAATACCCATGGCACCGAAGGCAACCGGAGCGGTGTTCGCAATCAGGCACAGACCGGCAGCGTACAAGGGGCGGAAACCCAAACCTGCCAGCAAGGCCGCGGTGATGGCAACGGGTGCACCAAAACCGGCCGCCCCTTCCAGGAACGCGCCAAAGCAAAAACCGACCAGAATCAGCTGTAGACGCTGGTCAGGTGTGACGGACAGGATGGAGGCACGAATCACGTCGAATTGGCCAGTCTTGACCGAGATCTTGTACAGGAAAACGGCGGCCACAATGATCCAGGCAATGGGCCACAGACCATAGAAAAAGCCATAGACCACCGAGGCCAGCGCCGCAGAAACCGGCATGCGGTAGAAGAACAGGGCAACGCCCAGAGCCAGCAGCACCGTAATCGTGCCCGCCAGATAGCCCTTCATGCGCAACTTGGTCAGGGCCAGGAAAAAAAAGATGATTGGAATAAGGGCGATCAGTGCCGACAGCCAGATATTGCCGGTGGGATCGTATTGCTGCAGCCACGCTTGTTGCATGTTTGTTCTATCTCCGCAGGAGCAAAGGGGAGGCGCTTGTAACGCAAGCGAACCTGAAGGTCAGTAGATTGGTCTGACCATTTCTTGAGATCGTCAAGGGTAGAGCGCATTGTATCCACGGGTTTATTGGCTTGAATCTCAGTGTTTACCCTAATAATTTAAGACTAATTGGTTTTTTCTTTTTTAAATGGTCTGACCAATTAATGAGGGTAAGTCAGGGAAACCTGCCGAGTTAATGCCTTTGCTGGGCTTGATCGCAGAGCAATATCCTGTCCTGCGCTTGCATGGGGGCTGCATGCCGTTACCCAGAAATGGGTGTCGCCCAATTAATTGGGGCGCCAGATGGTGTTCTTCTGCCGACCTGAGGTGTCGCCTGCTTCTACAACCGCTGATTGTCCTTCGGGAAAGTTAGTGGTTTTTTGGGCTACCCAGGACGAGTGAGTGAGTACCTACGTGTTTTCCCGTCTGGCTTCACGTCAGTATTGGCATGACAATGCCTGTATTGTCATAACAATAGTCAAACACCACAGGAGACAGTAAATGAAAGATCCACATTGTCATTCCAGCAGCATCCTGGTTGAGCGGTCCGCGCCAATCGCGTTTGCCATCATGTCCGATGGCATCCAGCAAGGTCAGTGGGCCTGGGGCAGTGCCAATCGCACTGAGGTGGAGCCGGGCCTGTTCAAGGGCACATCGGTCTTTAACGGTCAGGACACGTATGTGCGTCTGAATGTAGATACCGAGCGTTTCCAGGTTGATTACGACGTCGGCACCAGCAAGGAAAGCATGCAGTTTCGGAACATGTCGCGTGTGATTCCGGGAGAGGTCCTTAAACTGGGCGCGGACAAATGTGTGGTGAGCCTGTTGACCTGGAGGCTGGCAACGCAGGGCGATGCCGCGTGGGAGCAAATCTCTTGTGTGCATGAGGCTGAAATGTTCTTGATCAAGGGACTCTTGGAGCGGGCGTAAACGATGTTGCTTGCGGGCCGCCAAGCAACGGGCCTGATGCTTGCTGAACGCAGTGCATCGGGATGCCAAGCAGCAGCGCCTTGCCATCTATAAGAACGAGATCAGACAGTGAGTACAAAGCCACTTTATGAACAGCTTGCCGACAAGCTGACCCGTTATATCCAGAACGGTCGTCTGAAACCGGGGGACCGCTTGCCGACCGAAGCGGAGTTGGGCGAAATGTTTGGCGTCAGCCGAATTACGGTTCGCCAAGGTCTGGCGATACTGACGCGCAACGGTTTGATTGAACGCTTTGCCAGCCGTGGCACTTTTGTGCTGGAGCGCAAACAGACGGGCTCCTGGGAGTTAGGCTCCATCAATGATCTGGTGCAACTGGGCAAAGACACTACCACCCGTATTGCCAACTGGTCCTTGGTGGCCCCCCCTGCCGAGATTGCCGAGTTCTTTGCGTCCGATGAACCGGTCTACAAGCTGCAGGCGGTGCGCTACAAGTCGGCTGTTCCTCTGTATTGGGCGGAAAACTACTTGCTGCGCTCGATCGGCGAACGCATCCCGGTGCAGGAACTGGAAACACGCACCATGGTGGAGATGTTGACCTGCGTGCTGGCTGTGCCCATCCAGCATGCCCAAGAGGAGATCAGTATGGCCAATGCGTCGGCGGAGATGGCCAAGCAGTTGTGGATCAAGGAAAACCAAGCCGTGATCGTGCAGCGTATCGACTTGTTCGATACCGATGGCAAGCCGGTGCAAAGTGGCAAGGGCTGGTGGCGCAGCGAGCATTTCAAACGACGCTTCAAATTGAACTACATCTGAAATCCGGTGCTGGTGCCAACCCAGACCTTGTCGGTACTGCGGTTTACACAGGCAAATGCTGCCCTTTGGCCTTGATGCAAGACAGCACAATCTGTGAATGGATTTTGGTGACGCCGCGCAGCGTGTTGAGCTTGTGGACCACAAAATTAGAGAAGGTCTCGAAGTTGCGCGTGCGGATGTGCAGCATGTAGTTCGCCTGCCCGGTCACGATGTAGGCATGCAGCACTTCATCCATGTTGGCTAATGCCTTGCTCAGGTACTGATGTTCGCTCTCGTTGAGCTGCGCAATATTGACTTCCACAAAGGCCTCAATGGCAAAACCCAGCTTGCTCGCACTGAGATTGGCGCTGTAGCTCTCGATCAAGCCCTCTTGCTCCAGAATCTTTACCCGCCGATGGCAGGAGGACGGAGAAAGGGCGATCAGGTCAGCCAGCTCCTGGTTACTAAGCCTGCCGTTGCCCTGCAAAAGGCGCAGGATTTTCAAGTCTGTCTCGTCTAGTCTCATGTTTTAGAATTATCTATGTTTATGTGTTTTTAGAATCGAATTTTCTTCCAGATTTAAGCATAATCCTGATTGATTTGGAATAATTCGCCAGAGCCTCGATGCTAGACTAAATGACGTAAAAAGCAGAATCGAGGAGCATGAACATGATTACTTTGCCGCAATGTGAGCAGTGGGATCAAGCCGATGAGCTGGCTGCCTTTAAGGCCAAATTTGACCTGCCGCCCAATACGATTTATTTGGATGGAAACTCCCTGGGGGCCATGCCCCGGCATGCCATGGAGCGCGCCCAGGAAGTGATTGGCCAGGAATGGCGCACCGACCTGATCAATAGCTGGAACAAGGCAGGCTGGTGGACCTTGCCGGTGCGTCTGGGCGACCAGATGTCGCCCCTGATTGGTGCCGGTCAAGGCGAAACCATCGTGAGCGATAGCACCTCCGTGAACCTGTTCAAGGTGCTGGCTGCCGCCGTCAATTTGCAAAAAGAACGCCATCCGGAAAAGAAAGTGATTCTGGCCGAGCGCGACTCTTTCCCTACCGATCTGTACATTATTGAAGGGTTTAACGCCTTTTTTGGTAATGACTATAGGCTGGAGCTGATTGATGAGCCGGCAGAGCTGCAAGCCGCGGTCAATGCTGAAACAGCCGTGGTCGTGCTGTCCCACGTGAACTACCGCACGGGTTACCTGCACGATATGCAGGCGACCAACCGGCTGGTGCACGAGCACCAGGGTCTGGTGATCTGGGACTTGTGCCACTCTGCGGGCGCCTTGCCGATCGAGCTTAAAGACAGCGGTTCGGACTTTGCCATTGGCTGCACCTACAAGTACCTGAATGCCGGTCCGGGCGCACCGGCCCTGCTGTGGGTGAACCCTGAGCTGATGAGCCAGATCAGCCAGCCTCTGTCTGGCTGGTGGGGACATAAGCACCCCTTTGCGATGAGCCCTTCGTACGAAGCGGCCAATGGTATTGAGCGTTTTTTGTGCGGGACTCAGCCCATTGTGTCCTTGAGCCTGGTCGCTTGTGGTGTGGATGTGTTCCTGCAAACCGATTTACAAGCCGTGCGCCGTAAATCCCTGGCCCTGACAGACTTGTTCATCGCTCTGGTGGAGCAGGAATGTGCCGAGTTTGGCCTGCGTCTGGTGACCCCACGCGATCATCACTACCGTGGCAGCCATGTCAGCTTTGCGCACGAGCAAGGCTATGCCGCCATCCAGGCCCTGATCGCCCGTGGCGTGATTGGGGACTACCGCGAGCCCGAAGTCATGCGCTTTGGAATCACGCCTTTGTATTTGTCGTTTGTGGATATCTGGCAGGCCGTGCAACACATCAAGGCCGTGTTTGCGAATAAGGAATGGGACAAGCCGGCTTACAAAACACGCTCCAAGGTGACTTGATGACAACGACAGAAAAATAATCATAAGGAGGAGACATGAGTCGATTTGAGCAAATTCAATCGCGCGAAGCCGGGCTGCATAAAAAACTGAGCGCCCGTCAAATGAGCATGATTGCGATCGGGGGGGCTATTGGTACCGGCTTGTTCCTGGGCAGCAAATTTGCTATTGGTTTTGCCGGTCCCGGTGTGGTGTTGAGCTATGTGATTGGCGGCTTTATCGCGCTGGTCCTGATGGGTTGCCTGGCTGAGATGACCGTGGAACATCCCACATCGGGTTCCTTTGGGGCCTATGCGGAGTTCTACATTCATCCGCTGGCCGGGTTTCTGGTGCGCTATAGCTATTGGGCCTGCATTGTTCTGGCGGTGGGCACCGAGGTAACGGCGGTGGCGGACTACATGAAGTTCTGGTTCCCGGACGTCTCGCCCTGGATCTGGATCGTCTTTTTCTCGGCTGTGCTGATCGCGGTCAATGCTTACAGCGTCAAGGCGTTTGGCTCGGTGGAGTATTGGTTTGCCCTGATCAAGGTGTTTGCGATTATTGCGTTCATCGTGCTGGCCATCGGCATGTTGACGGGTTATTACAAGCCCGCGCAGGTGCAGGAAAACCTGTTCGGCCAGGGTGGTTTCATGCCCAATGGCTGGTATGGGGTGTGGGTGGGTGTGATTATTTCTATCTTCAGTTATCTGAGTATCGAGATGATTGCCGTGGCGGCGGGTGAGGCCGAAAACCCCGAGCAAGCCGTGCGCCAGGCCTTCAAGGCCACGATCTGGCGCCTGATCATTTTCTACCTGCTGTCCTTGTCTCTGATCGTGATGCTGGTGCCTTGGCAGGTGCTGGTTGCAGAGGGCACCACCAGTCCCTTCATTACGGTGATGCAGTCCGTGGGCATCCCTTATGCCGACAGCATCTTGAACTTCATCGTGATCATTGCGGCCTTGTCGGCCATGAACAGCATGCTCTACATTTCGACCCGCATGATGTTCAGCCTGTCGCGTGCCGGTGATGCGCCTGCGGCGCTGGGTAAAGTGGCTCGCAATGGTGTGCCTTTGAATGCGCTGGCCTTGTCGGCCAGCGGTGTGGCTGTGGCTGCAGTGGTGTATGCCTACAATCCGGAAACTGCCTTTCCGGTGATGATTGCCTTGTCCATGTTTGGCGCCTTGTTCACCTGGGGCATGATTTTCCTGACCCATCTGTTCTTTCGCCGTCGTGTGGCTCAGGATGGTGTGCAACTACGCTTTCGTATGCCCGCCTATCCGATTGGCACCTTGTTGGGTCTGATTGGCATTGTGGCGATTTTGGTGACGACCTGGTTCATCGATATCTTCCATTACACCCTGTTGTTTGGAGTGCCGTTTTTGCTGATCCTGATCGGGGCTTACATGGTGCGGACACGGATCCGAACTCCTTAATGGTTGTACTGGTTTCATACCCCCTTGCTGTTGAACTGATCTCAAGAGCTTGGGCCGTTTGAATATCAAGGTCCGAAGGCCTGAGTCCGGTATTGCACCGCGCTCAGGCCTTTTTACGTGAGTTTGATACGTTCATGATTCAGTTGTGAAGGCATGGCCGTATTGCGCTTTGAGGGAGGGAGAGGAGGCTTTCTAGGGTGACTTTGTTCAGGCTGGGTCATGGCAACAGATAGTTTATTGCGGGTGTTCGATGCCTATCGAATGTGTCGCTGCGTGAAGATAAAGCAGGACGTTATGTAGCTTTTTGTGGCAAATTAAAAGAATCGACAACTTTTGCTAAGCAAAAAAGGGGAGCGCATGTCGTTCAAAAGCAGATTGAAAGTACATGTCCTAGCCGGGAGCGTCTTGCTGAGTGCACCGGTCTGGTCGGCGCAAGTCGCTGATCAAATCTGGATGGGGGGGCCGGTGCTGACGATGAACGATCGTCAGCCGACCGCAGAGGCGGTGGCGATCAAAGATGGCCGTATTCTGGATGTAGGCACACTGCAGGCGATGCAGGCTTACAAAGGCACCGGGACGAATACGATTGACTTGCAAGGCAAGGCATTGCTGCCGGGTTTTGTCGATGCGCATGGGCATGCGTTCATGATTGGCGTGCAAGCCATGTCAGCCAATTTGTTGGCGGCCCCCGACGGCCAAGTGAAAGACATCAAGAGTTTGCAGGAAACGCTGAAGCAGTGGCTTGATGAACAAAGCCAGACCCGGCAAGTCGGGCTGATTCTGGGTTTTGGCTACGACGATGCTCAATTGGCGGAGCAGCGGCATCCCACCCGTCATGATCTGGATGCGGTCTCTGAGTCATTGCCCATCGTCATCATTCACCAGTCCAGTCATATTGGGGTGTTGAACAGCAAGGCACTTGAAATGGCGGGTATTACGGCCCAGACCCCTAATCCGGAGGGTGGCGTGATCCGTCGGGAAGAGGGCAGTCAGCAACCGAATGGGGTGCTGGAGGAAATGGCGTTTTTCTCCGGGGTGGCCAGTCAGATGGGCAAGCTCACGCCAGAGCAGGCTCAGGCTTTGTTTGTGGCCGGAACCGATCTGCTCAAACGCTATGGGTATACAACCGGGCAGGAAGGGCGGGCAACCTCCAGCATCGTTCCTTTGATGCAAGCGGCAGCCAAGGCCGGCAAGATTGATATTGATGTCGCCACGTATGTGGATATCTTGCAGGATCGGGATTTTATTCTACGCAACGCATCGCGGGAGTACACCGACGGATTTCGGGTGGCAGGTGCCAAGTTGACCATTGATGGCTCGCCACAAGGCTTTACCGCCTATCGTGATCGTCCTTACTACAACCCGCCTGCCGGTTACCGTGCCGATTATCGGGGCTACGTGGCCGCAACGCCTGATCAGGTGTTTGAATCGGTGGATTGGGCGTTTAAGAATGGAATACAGATTCTGACGCACTCCAATGGCGAGGGAGCATCAGATCTGCTGCTGGCGGCAATTAAAACCGCACGCGAGAAATACGGCCCGCAGGACCGTCGCGCAGTACTGATTCATGGGCAGTTCTTGCGTCGGGATCAGGTGGCTACCATTGCCGAGCTGGATGTGTTTCCGTCCTTGTTTCCCATGCACACCTTTTACTGGGGGGACTGGCACCGTGACCGCACGGTGGGGCCGGTCAATGCCGATAATATTTCTCCCACTGGCTGGGTGCGCGAGCACGGCCTGATGTTCTCTTCGCATCATGATGCCCCGGTGGCCTTTCCGAATTCGATGCGTGTGTTGTCAGCCACGGTCACGCGTCGTTCCCGATCCGGAGACATCCTGGGCCCGGATCAGCGGGTGGATGTGCCAACGGCACTGAAAGCCATGACGATCTGGCCGGCGTACCAGCATTTTGAGGAAAAGGAGAAAGGCTCGATTGAGCCGGGTAAGTTGGCGGACTTTGTGGTTCTGTCTCAGGATCCGACAGCGGTTGATCCCGAGCAGTTGTCGACCCTGGAGGTCATTCAGACGATCAAGCGAGGCAAACTGATCTATGAGCAGGGCGTAGCCTCAGAGGGCGAACGGCTTAGCCAGTTACAGACTGGAGAGATGATTTCCCGCTTTTTGAATGAGTGGCAGCATCAGGCTCATGAGGCGGGCTCGACGGATCATGGTCATGGTCCGGAGTTGTTAATGGGCGCCTTGCTGCAGGGTATGGAGTAAGGCCGTTTGCAGGCAAGACATCCGGGCAGCCAGGCTGCCCGGTTCAGACGCCAAAATGTTCATATGAACATTTTGGCGTCATAAAACTTTCATCTGAGCGTCACCGAGTCGTAACGTCGCGTTCTTACACTGCCGGGTATTCAAACGAAACCTAGATGCCGTGTTATGAACCTATCTGTCAGGCAAAGCATTATTGTGGATTTGCTGGCCGCCCAAGGGGCCGTGTCAGTCGATGGCTTGGCCGCACATTTCGGGGTGACGCCTCAGACCATACGGCGCGACCTGAACCACTTGTATGAAGCCGATCTGGTGCGCCGCCGTCATGGTGGTGCCGAGCTGAACGTGGTCGAGCGCAATGCGCCTTTTCAGACGCGACGCATTACCCATTTGCAAGCCAAGGCCCGTATCGGGCGAGCGGTTGCCCAACTGATTCCTCCCGGTGCCAGTCTGCTGCTGGGTTTTGGCACCACTCCTGAACAAGTTGCCTTGGCGCTGGCCGATCATCGTGACTTAACCGTGGTCACCAATAACATCAGCGCGGCCTTGGCCCTGTCTCACAATATGAGCCACCGCGTGGTGCTGACAGGCGGTGAGCTGCGTCAACCCAATCCTGAAATTCTGGGCCCCGGTGCCGAGCGCCTGTTCAACAGCTTCAAGGCCGACTTTGGCGTGTCCGGGGTAGGGGGCTTTGATTCGGACGGTGCCTTGCTGGACTTTGATATGGCCGAGTCCGATTGCCACAAAGCCCTGCGCGGTAATTGCCGGGTGCGGATCCTGGTGCTGGATCACACCAAGTTTGGCCGTCGTGCGCCTGTGCGTAGCGGCTCTTTGGATGATGTCGATATTCTGGTCAGTGACCAGCCTATTCCCGAGCCTTACCGCGAGCAGATTCCGGCGCGCGTTCAGGTGGTGATTGCCGATGAGGTGCAGGCATGAGTCGCGCCGCTATCGAGTTGCAAGGGATAGGCAAAGCCTGGGGTGAGCAGGCCGTGCTCAAGCAGATGGATCTGTCCATTCAGGAAGGCAAGTTCACGGCCTTGCTGGGGCCGTCGGGCTGCGGAAAATCCACTTTGCTGCGCATCATTGCTGGGTTGGAAACACCCGATCAGGGTCGTCTCTTGATCAATGGTCAGGATGCCACCTATATGGAGCCTGCCAAGCGTGGTCTGAGCATGGTGTTCCAGTCCTACGCCTTGTTCCCGCATTTGAATGTGGCCGACAACATCTTGTTCGGTCTGCAAGTACGGCGTGCCGATCGTCAACAGCAAAAAGAGCGTCTGCGCGAAGCCTTGGCCTTGACCAATCTGGAGGGGCTGGAAGAGCGTAAGCCGGGTCAGCTCTCGGGCGGACAGCGGCAACGTGTGGCGCTGGCACGCAGCATCGTGTCGGGTCATCGCATCTGTTTGATGGACGAACCACTCTCGAACCTGGATGCCAAGCTGCGCCATACCGTACGCCATGAAATCCGTTCCTTGCAGCAGCGTCTGGGTTTGACCGTGGTCTACGTTACTCACGACCAGACCGAAGCCATGGGCATGGCTGATCACGTGGTGTTGCTCAATGCTGGAAATATCGAGCAGCAGGGCAGTGCCCAGGATTTGTACGGCCAGCCCAATAGTGTTTTTACCGCCGGTTTTATTGGCAGCCCGCCCATGATGATGATTCACAGCGACCATGTTCCCGTGGAACTGTGGCCGTCGCGTCGTCAGTACGACCAGCCACATCGTGTGCTGGTGGGCGTGCGCCCCGAAAACCTGAATTTGCACGAAGCGGGCGAACAGCATGTGGCCGCCACCGTAGTGCATCAGGAGTTTCAGGGGGCTGATGCCTATGTGTATGTGCAGCTTGATGACGGCCATACCCTGATCGTGCGCGCGCCGCACAGCCGCAGCGTCCAGGCGGGCGCTCGCTGTGGTTTGAGCTGGAATCCCGTTCACGCTTTTTACTTTAACCAGGACAGCGGGGCTCGCCTGCCGACACCGTCTGCGGATGCTCTGACTGCTGCTCCTGTTGCTGTTCTTCCCTAAACGTACTGCGAGTCTACCCATGTTGAAGAATTGTTTGCTTGCTACCTCCAGCGCCTTGTTGATGAGCCTGGGCGCCAATGCCCATAGCGCGGTGGAATTGACCATGTATTACCCCATTGCCGTGGGTGGTCCATTGACCGATGTGGTCGATGGCATGATCAAGGACTACCAGGCCCAAAATCCGGAAGTTACGGTCAAGGCCGTGTACTCCGGCAACTACGATGAAACCCGTGTGCGCGCCTTGTCGGCCCTGCGCGCAGGCGAGCCGGTGCAGTTGTCTGTATTGGGCGCACTGGACACCCATGATCTGGTCGAACAAGGTCTGGTTGAAGCCTTTAGCGATGTGGCCCAGGACGCCTCCAGCCAGGATTGGCTGAAAAGCTTTTATCCTGCCTTGATGGCCAATGGCACCTTGGAAGGCAAGGTCTGGGGCATTCCGTTCCAGCGCTCTACCATCGTCATGTTCTATAACAAGGATATGTTCCGCGCAGCGGGCCTGAATCCCGATCAAGCACCTAAAACCTGGGACGAGTTGGTGCAAACCGCCCAGAAGCTGACCAACGATCAGCACCACGGTTTGATGATCCCCTCGACCGGCTACCCCTACTGGATGTTCCAGGCCATGGCCTTGCAAAATGGCCGTCAGTTGATGAATGAAGAAGGCACTCAGGTCTATTTCAATGACCCCAAGTCGGTAGAAGCCTTGCAGTTCTTCCATGACCTGGCCTACAAGCACAAAGTCAGCCCCACCGGCACCATCGAATGGGGCACGCTGCGTCAGGCTTTTGTTCAGGGCAAGACGGCCATGATGTGGCACACCACGGGCAACCTGACAGCCGTCAAGAATGAAGCCAAGTTCGACTTTGGCGTTGCCATGCTGCCTGCCAAGGAAAAAGCCGCTTCGCCTACTGGCGGTGGCAACTTCTACCTGTTCAAGGGCGCTAACGACGAGCAGAAAAAAGCGGCTCTGGATTTTGTGCGCTGGATGACGGCCCCCGAGCGTGCTGCCAAGTGGTCCATGGCCACGGGCTATGTGGGTGTCAGCCCCGCCGCTTATGAAACGCCGGCCTTGGTCGAATACGCCAAGACCTTCCCGCAGGCACTGGTCGCCCGTGATCAACTGGCCGTGGCCTCGCCCGAGTTTGCCACTTACGAGACAGCACGTGTTCGTGAACTGCTGTCCAATGCCGTGCAAGCCGTGTTGACCAATGCCAAAACGCCCAAGGACGCGTTGGATCAAGCCCAGACTGCCGCAGACCGTCTGCTGCGTCCTTTCAACTAAGCAGGTGCAGGAATGGCTGAACCATTACGTGTGCTGCGTAAAGAGTGGGTATTTGCTTACCTCTTGTTGACGCCGCTGTTTGTGCTGCTAAGCGTGTTTGCCTTTATCCCGGCGCTGCACACGTTCTGGTCCAGCCTGTTGAGCAAAGGTACGGCTCGTCGTCCCGCCCAGTTTGTGGGCATGGATAACTACGATGCCATGCTGGCAGACCCGACCTTTTGGTTGGTTTTGAAGAACAATCTTTGGTACGCCGCCATTGTGATCCCGGTATCCATGGCACTAGCCTTGTTGATGGCCTTGTGGGCCAACCGGGCCATGAGTATGCGGGCCTGGGTGCGCTGCGCGTATTTCACGCCCACCATGTTGCCCATGATTGCCGCTGCGAACCTATGGCTGTTTTTCTACACGCCGGATCTGGGTTTGCTGGACCAGATTGCCAAGCTGTTTGGCGGTGGCGCCACCAATTGGTTGGGCCAGCCTCAAACCGCCTTGGGGGCAGTCATGGTGGTGACGATCTGGAAAGAGGCCGGTTTTTTCATGATCTTTTATCTGGCGGCCTTGCAAACCATTCCGCCCGAACTGCGTGATGCTGCCCGCCTGGAAGGGGCGACGCGCTGGCAGTATGGCCGTCGCGTACTCCTGCCCTTGCTGGCACCGACAACCTTGTTCATTTTGATCAATGCGCTGATCAACTCGGTCAAGCTGGTTGATCACCTGTTTATCTTGACCAAAGGTGGCCCCAATAATGCTTCCAAGCTGATGCTGTACTGGATTTGGGAAACCGCTTTTGCCTATATGGATACGCCTAGCGCCGCCGTGCTGACGGTTGTGCTCTTGCTGGGGCTGGGCGCCGTCGCTATTTTTCAATTCCGCTACGCTGAACGACGCGTGCATTACCAGTGATGAACATGGACACCGTTTTGACTGCTCCTGGCCGCCCGCTGCGTTTGCCATCTTTGGACACAGTGGGGGCGCACGCTTTGGCCCTGCTGTGGATTGCTCCCTTGCTGTACGCGTGCTGGGCTGCGTTTCGTGACCCGTCCGCCGCCTTGAGTTTTGACTGGAGCGCAGGCTGGACTTTGGATAACTTTGCCGCCGCCTGGGACCGTGCGCCCTGGCTGCGCTACATCTTCAACACCACCGTACTGGTCGTGACCATTCTGGTCGGTCAATTTGTATTGTGTACCTTGGCCGCGTACGCCTTTGCCCGCTTTCGTTTCTTTGGCAGCCAGTTTCTGTTCATGCTGCTGCTTTTGCAGTTGTTCATCCTGCCCGAAGTGCTGATTGTCGAAAACTACCGCATGGTGGCCTTGCTGGGCTGGACGGACACGGTCTGGGGCATGGGTGTGCCCTATATGGCCAGTGCCTTTGGTGTGTTCTTGTTGCGTCAGGCTTTCAAACAAGTGCCGCGTGAGCTGGAGGACGCGGCACGTCTGGAAGGATGCAGCCGTCTGGGTGTGCTCTGGCGTGTTTATGTGCCGCTGGTCAAGCCTGTGTACCTGGCTTATGCCCTGGTGTCGGTGTCCACACACTGGAACAATTTTCTATGGCCCTTGGTGATCAGCAGCTCTGACCACACCCGGCCGTTGACAGTGGGTTTATCCCTGTTTGGCGCACCGGAAAGTGGTGTCAGCATCTCTCTGATCAGTGCCGCCACATTAATGACTATCTTGCCGCTGTTGCTGGGCTTTCTGCTGTTTCAAAAGCAGTTCATGCAGGCCTTTTTACGCGCCGGCATTCGTTAAGGAATTCTGATGAAGATCATCCAGTTTTCGGATCTGCACATTACCCCGCCCGATGGCCTGTTGTTTGGCTCGGACCCTCTGGATCGCTTGCGTCGCTGTGTGGAACACGTCAACCGCCACCACGCCGATGCGGACTTGTGTGTGCTGACGGGCGACCTGACCCATGCCGGTCATCCACGTGCTTATGAGCGCCTGCGCGAAGGCCTGCAGGACTTGATTCCACCTGTG
Source organism: Alcaligenes sp. SMD-FA (assembly GCF_025960365.1). Lineage (NCBI taxonomy): Bacteria > Pseudomonadati > Pseudomonadota > Betaproteobacteria > Burkholderiales > Alcaligenaceae > Alcaligenes > Alcaligenes sp. SMD-FA. Next base: position 513,438 of record NZ_CP110108.1, read on the forward strand.
CGTTTGTTGATGGGCAACCACGACAGCCGCAGCGCGTTTCACAGCGTGTTTCCACAGGCCGCAACCGATTTGCCCGGCTTTGTGCAGCATGCCGACACCAGGGGGGATTGGCGTCTGATTTATCTGGATACTTTGGAAGATGGCTACACCAACGGCTATTTGTGTACACGTCGTCTGGAGTGGTTGCAGCAGGAACTGGCCGCGCATAGTGGGCCGGTGATGCTGTTTTCGCACCATCCTTTGCCGGCCCTGCAGTACCCGTCCATGGATTGGCTGCGTTTGAGCAATGCGCCGGAGCTCTTGCCTGTGTTGAAAGCGCATCCCGCACCCGTGCATTTGTTCTCCGGCCATGTGCATCGCTGCGCCAGCGGCGTGTGGAATGGGCTGCATTTTGTGACGGTCAGCGGCACCAATCACCAGCATGAGCTGGATCTGGAACGCGAAGGGGCGGCCACGTCCACGTTTGAGCCGGCCAGCTATGCGGTGATCTTACCCAATGCAGATGGTCTGACTGTGCACTTCCAGCCCTTCGCTTATGAAGAGCTGCGCTTTCCGTACACGGGCGATTTAAGCGCCTTGAAATGCCTTTGACCCCGGCTGTGCAATAACAGGGTGGCCTTGTTGAACACGACTCCCGATGCCTGGCGGCAAGCCAGAGCTCGGGAGCCGTTGTTGCTATTTGGCCCTGTGCTGCTTAGAAGGAATAACGCAGGTTCAGCATGGCATTACGCGGTGCACCGTAGTAGCCGGTGTAGAAGGTCTGATCCAGTGCGCTCAGATATTTGCGCTTGAACAGATTGTTGATGTTCAAGGTGGCTGTCAACTGCTTGCTGAAGTCGTAGCGACCAATCAGATCGACCAGAGCGTGACGCGAGCGTGCAACGTCGATCCGGAACTTGCCTCGAAAAAACGCCATGTCCGGCGAAAAGCTTTGTTGTTTCACGCAAGATCGTTATACTTGCGAACTATCAGGGGGAGTAGCTTACTTTCCGGCGCATCGTCATCACGGTAATTTGTGTTTTTCACGTATTCCCGGTGCCCGGGCAATCTCAGGGTTGCAAGCAAGACCTTGCCATTAACGGGCAAGGTGCATCCTCCACAAAGAGATGGCCTGTGTCCTTAATGGATCAGGCCATTTTTGTTTTGTACAACGCCCGTCATTTTTTCGTTGTACAGTTCTGCAAGATGGTCGTCAGCGTTCAATCAAACAATATAAAAAGGCGGTCTTACCTATGATGGAGTTTTTGCAGACGATGAGTTGGGCGGCAGTATTTCAGATCATTTTGATCGATATATTGCTGGGGGGCGATAACGCCGTGGTTATTGCATTGGCTTGCCGTAATTTGCCTGCCCAACAACGCGTGAAAGGTATTTTGTGGGGTACGGCCGGTGCGATTGGCTTGCGTGTTGTCCTGATTGCCTTTGCCTTGACCTTGCTGTCCGTACCTTATCTGAAAGTGGTCGGTGCCTTGTTGCTGGTCTGGATTGGCGTCAAGCTCTTGATTCCTGAAGAAGATGGTCACGGTAATGTTGAGGGTGGTGCCACCTTGTGGAAAGCCATCAAGACCATCATTATTGCCGACTTTGTAATGAGTCTGGACAATGTGATCGCGATTGCGGGTGCGGCTCAAACTGCCGATCCGGATCATCAGATCGGTCTGGTTGTCTTTGGTCTGGTCGTGAGTGTGCCTATTATTATCTGGGGCAGCACCTTGGTGCTGAAACTGATCGACCGTTTCCCTATGGTTGTGACATTGGGTGCCGCTTTGCTGGGTTGGATTGCAGGTGGCATGCTGGTGACAGATGTTAAATACATCGAGTACTTCGGTGAGCCCAGCACCACGGTCAAGTTGGCTGCGGAAGTGGCGGGTGCCTTGCTGATTGTTGTTTTGGGTCATGGCATTGCTGCGGCCAAGCGCAAGAAAGCTGCCTAAGCCTGAAATTGAAACAGCAGGTGTAGAACCAGGGCCGGGGGCTTCGCTTCCGGCATGGTTCTGGGTTAAGCTCAAACGATTTTCTAAAAAAGGAGTACACCATGGCACAAGCCTCCGCACGCCACATTCTGGTCAGCACCGAAGAGAAAGCGAACGAATTGAAAACCGCTATCGAAGGTGGTTCTGACTTTGCTCAGGTGGCCAAGGAAAATTCCAGCTGCCCATCGGCCCGCATGGGCGGCGAGCTGGGAACATTTGGCCGTGGCCAAATGGTGCCCGAGTTCGATCAGGTTGTGTTCAGCGCCCCCGTTGGCGTTGTACAAGGCCCCGTCAAGACTCAGTTCGGCTACCACCTGGTAGAAGTGACTGCACGTCAGGACTGATACGATCAGGCCAATAAAAACCCGCCTCGGCGGGTTTTTTTGTGCATGCTGGGCTCTGGTAACTGGTGGCTATTGATTAGGAGCCGGGCTTGGCGGTTTCTGAGGCTGACGGGCCTGGCAAGCATTGAGTAGCCCTTAAAACTGACGTGGCACCCGATAAAGAGGCTGCTTTTTTGTCTCTTTCCTGGTGAAACAGGCCTGCTTATGAAAGCTAATACGTTGATTATCAGGGTGTATACATAAAAAACCTGGACATTTTCCCGCAAGCTGCGCAGTATGCCAGCCATACTGGCTAACGGTCTTGTTGCCGTATTGTTCGCTTACCTTGAGCGAACCAGCCCATTCTTATAAAGAAAACCCATGAAACGCACCGATATGGAAAAACTCAGCGCCGTCAAACTGCTGAGCAATGTAAAAAAAGCGGGTACGCCACAACGCTTTGCAGGTGATTCTGCGGCAACTGATCGGCGCGAACAGCGTCGCCTGGATCAGGCTGCTGGTTTGGTGTCCTTTCCCGTGAAGCTGACTCAACCTGTTATTGATGCCGTGCGGGCTCGTGCTGCCGAGCAAGGCGTATCGACCCATGAAGTGATTGACCGCCTGCTGGCCCAAGCCCTGGACCTGTAATCCATGCAGATTTGGGTCGATGCCGATGCCTGTCCGGTGGTTATCAAAGAAATTCTTTACCGTGCCGGGCAACGTTGGAGCCGCCACGTGATCTTGGTGGCCAACCAGATGTTACGTACCCCGCCGTCGCCCTGGCTGCGGGCGGTGCAGGTGGCACGGGGCTTTGACGTGGCAGACGATTACATCGTCCAGCATGCCAGCGTCGGAGACCTGGTGATTACTGCCGACATTCCCCTGGCCGCACAGGTATTGGAGCGCAAAGCTCTGGTCCTGACCCCCAGGGGGGAACGTCTGGATGCCAACAGCATCGGCGAGCGGCTGGCCATGCGCGACATGATGGAAGAACTGCGCAGCACCGGCGTGGATATCGGAGGCCCGGCCCCCTTTAGCCAGGCTGACCGGCGCGAGTTTGCCAATGCACTGGACCGCCTGATGATGAGCCTGAAAGCGGCGGCGAGATCGTAAACAGACTTGCCATTCCCCGGCCCTTGTGTGAGTCTGTCGCTGGATTGAGATTTTTTAAGTGACGTACCGAATGACAGACTCAAAACGCCCCCTGATGAATTTGACTGGCCTGAACGAGGCCGTTGCCCAGTTTGCGCGCGAGCGTGAGTGGGACCAATTCCATAGCCCCAAAAATCTGGCCATGGCCCTGACCAACGAAGTGGGCGAGTTGATTGAAATCTTCCAATGGCTGACAGAAGACCAGTCCCGCGAGGTTGGTAACGATCCGAAAACCGCCCAAGCCGTGCGCGATGAGCTGGCTGACGTGCAGATCTACCTGAGCCGTCTGGCCTTCGTTCTGGGGGTGGATATGAATGAGGCTGTCACCAACAAGCTGGTGAAAAACGCCCAGAAATACCCCGCCGATAAGGTGCGGGGGACGAACAAGAAATATACGGAGTTGTGAAAGAAGCTAGGGCTTACAGCTCCCCCAGCATTTCCTCTACAAACCGCTCCATTCGTTCATGTCGTTCACGCGCGATTGCTTGCCCACGCTTTGTCTGAAAACCCTCGGCCAATTTGAATAATTTGGCCGGGAAGTGATCCAGCGCGTAGCACTTGTCATCCAGAGGGCGATGTTCTGCTTGTGGATCTTCCGGCTCATACAAGCTGGATCCCATTCGTCCCGCTGTGTAGAAGCAGCGAGCTATCCCTAAAGCACCAATGGCATCCAGGCGGTCTGCGTCCTGCAAGATGCGGGCTTCCAGGCTGGCTGGCGCTATGTTCGCTGAAAAACTGTGGCTTTGAATCGCTTGACCGACGGCTTCACAGTCTTGCTGGGACCAGCCCATCGCCCCCAGAATATGCTGCGCTTGTTCGGCCGACAGGGTGGATGCACGAGAGCGCAAAGGCGAGCTTTTCTCCACTGCAACGCAATCGTGCAGCACCGTTGCGGCCAGCAAAATGCGTAGATCCCCGCCTTCTTGGGCCTGAATGGCACAGACGTTCTTCCAGACCCGTTGCAAGTGCGATTGGTCGTGAGAGCCGTCGTTGTGACTGGTGCTGCTGTGGGGTAAGAGTTGGGCGGCAAGCCCTTCAAAGGGGTGGAACAGGCTGGACATGGCTAGGGTTCGCTGTAGATGGTGCCACAGCATAACGCGAAGCAGCAGGGGCAGGACAGGCTCAAGAAAAAGGGCCGCCAGTGGCAGCCCTTAAAGCGAATTGACGCTTGTAGAGTTAGAAGTTGCTCAGCCCCAGATCACTGACCGAGTCGGCCCAATAGTTCAACTGCTGATCCACATACACGGTGAATTCGGCTGGGCTATTGGTGACCAGAGTTGCTCCGTTCCCCTCCCAGATTTCCTTGATCTTGTCGGTATTCAAGGCACGGTGGATGCTGTCTGCCACGCTTTGTACGGTGGTGTCCGGCACGTCCCCTTGCATGAAAATTCCGTACCAGGTCTGGGCGCTGATTTCATCCATGCCCAGCTCCTTCAGGGTCGGCACATCCGGCAGGGCAGGAGCACGTTCGGGGCTGGAAACCGCCAAGGCGCGCAAGCGGCCATTGCGTATCTGCGCCACCGCAGATGGCATGGTCTCGAACATAAAGTCCACCTGATCGCCACTGATCAGCGCCATGACTGCCGGACCGCTGCCTTTGTAATGCACGGCGGTCATGGTGGTGCCGGATCTCTTTTCCAGCTTGCCCGCCATCAGATGCAGCATGGTGGCCACGCCGCTGGTGCCATAGTTCACGCCAGCCCCTTGTTTGGCGGCGGCCAGCAGGTCGTCTACGCTGTGATGGGGTGAATTGGCGTTCACCACCAGCACATTGGGCATGGCGGCAATCAGGGTGACGGCTTTCAGGTCTTTGCGGGTGTCGTAGGGAAAGTTTTTCAACACGGCAGGTGCAATCATGTGATGCACGGCACCAAACAAAAGCTGATTGTCTGCGGGGCTGGAGTTGGCCACCATGCTGGCACCCAGCACGCCGCCTACGCCTCCTTTATTTTCCACAACAACGGTTTGACCAATTTCATTGCCCAAGGCTTCGGCGAGCGGCCGGGCCAGGGTATCGCCCGAACCGCCTGCGGCAGAGGGGACGATCAGCCGCACCGGGCGCTCGGCCCAGGCGGGGGGCGCTGCCCAGCTTTGGGGCGCGGCAGCAAAGATAAAACTGAGGGCAAGTACAACACGGGACCAGGGTTTCATGTTTTTTTACCTCCTCGGTAGTTGTTGGTTTCAGCCTTTGCCAGAGCCCAGGCTGCCGGGGTTGCTGCGCAGCTTGTCGATTTGATCGTGTCGTGGTGTCAGCCCCAGGCCGGGGGCGTCAGGCATGCGCAGCCAGCCTTGTTCGGGCTGGGGCAGGCCGGTGTAGATCTCGGCCATCATGGCGCTGGCGGCCAGGTGCCATTCCACATCGCCGCCATTTAACAGGCCGCAGTGCAGGTGACCGTTGTGGGAGGGGAAAGCCCCGCCATTGGCGACCGAAGCGTTGAAGCTCTCTGCCAGGGCGAAGATCTTGCGGGACTGGGTGAAGCCGCCGGAAATCAGCACGTTGGGTTGCAGAATGTCCACGGCTTGCTGCATCAGCAGATCACGGAAGCGATAGGACTGGCCTTCGTTCTGGCCAGCGGCAATGGTGATGCCTGTGCTTTGGCGCAGTTCACGCAGGCGGCCCGTGTCGTTCTGGGTAATGGGTTCCTCAAAAAAACCGACGTCCAGATCGCGGGCATGACGGGCGATGGCTTTGGCATGCACATAGTCCAGGCTGCAGTTGCCGTCGATGTATAGCGACATGTCGGCGGGAATGGCCTCGCGTACCAGGCTCATGCGGCGCATGTCCTGGCGGATCAGGTCGGCCAGCGGGCGCGGTTCGTCGCGACGTTGCAGACCGTGATGGCCCACCACCATTTTCAGGCCTTTGAAGCCTTGATCCACGCAGTCGCGAGCGACTTTGACCAACTCTTCTTCACCCAGAAAGGCAAAGCCGAACGTCGCGTAGGCAGGCACTTTTTCACGGGCACCGCCCAGTAGTTTCCATACCGGCAGACCCAGGGCTTTGCCCTTGATGTCCCATAAAGCGATGTCCAGTGCCGAGATGGCGTGCATGGCATAACCTGTCTGGCCCCGAGGGCACACGTTCCAGTACATGCGATCCCATAGGCGCTCGGTGTTCAAGGGGTCTTGCCCGATCAGGTCGCTGGCCAGAATATCGTTGATGGTGCTGGCAACGGGGTGCTCCTCGGTAATGGCACTCAGTCCATAGCCGGTGATGCCTTCATCGGTCTCGATTTCGACATGACAGATGGCTAGATTCGTGGGTTTTTTGATGCCCGCGCTATCGAACTGAAAAGGCACGTTCAAGGGAATGGCGCGTACGGCCGTGATCTTCATTTTCCTGTCTCCTCACACTTTTTTGAATGCGTTTGCATGTAATTGTTTTAGATTTATAGCTTTTTGTCGCAAGCGCAATCAATGGTGTAAACCCTTGATTTAATTGATATATATACTCGTAATCTGATATATCAAAAACGAATTTCTGGAGTGCGTGGCTAGCTTCTCGGGGGAGGGCTTGCAGGATAAGAAAATCTTTTGGAGGACGGAAAGCAGACGCTTTGTACGCTGTTTAGCAGCAGCACAGGGGCTTGTTGAGTAGGTCGGAAGACCAGCGGGGAAAAGGCAAACAGTGGTTGGTTTTACTTCCTGTCTAGATCGTTGTGAAACGCGGTTGATAGACGCGCCAAAAGAGCGGTTCACAAAAAAGCCCTGCCAAGCAGGACAGCGTGGCAGGGCTTTTTCAGTCGTGCGAAGTATGCGCAGCGAGCGGTCTATTTACCTCGCAGCAACTGCATTTGACGACGATCTTTTTTGGTCGGACGCCCCGCATCAAAATCCAGTGCAGGCTCGGGGGCCAGACGGCGTTGTTCGGCGGCCTGGGCGCGCCGTGTGCTGCTTTCTTCCGTTTCCTGATACAACTGGCGCGCAACCGGGGCTGGGCCACGCACGCCGCTCAATGCGGTGACGTGAACTTCCATGGCCGGTGTTTCTTTGCGCAGGGTAATCACATCACCAATGGAGACTTCGCGGGCAGGCTTGGTGCTTTGCTGATTCAGCAAAACCCGTCCTTTGGTGATCTCCTCAGAAGCCAGGCTGCGCGTCTTGTAAAAGCGCGCTGCCCAGAGCCATTTATCCAGTCGTAATTTGTCCATGCGTTATTGTAAATCCAGTCTGTCATAGCTGGGCTTAATGCAGTTCCACCGCAGCGGCAGGCGCTGCCTGCACACGAGGCAAACGCAGACGCAGCAGCAGAACCAGACTGAAGACGGCCAGCAATCCGGCCCAGAACATGACGCGGTGGAAGCCGTCCGCCCAGGCGTGCTGGATGGCGTGCATCCAGAACACGGGATCGGCCGAGGCAGGCAGATTTACCTGACCGGAGCTAATGATGTGCTGAGCCTGCTCCAGCAGGGGATTGACCGGATCAAGGCGGCTGGACAAAGAGCTGACGGCGCCCTGGCTCATCAAGGACGCCAGCAAGGCAACGCCCAAGGTCATGCCGGTTTGGCGGATGGCGTTGGTAGTGGCCGATGCCATGCCGGAACGCTCACGCGGCACCAGATTCATGACCAAGGTACTGCATGCCGGAACAGACAAGCCCATGCCTATGCCCAGTACGGCCAAAGCGACACCCGCCATCCAGTAGGAAGTGCCAGGTTGCAACAACATCATGAACCAGGAACCGGCTGCCATCAGGCCAAAACCCGTAGTCAGGATCAGCTTCAAGCCAAAGCGTTGGCTTAAGGCACCGAAACGGGAGGCCAGCACGGCCATGCTGATGAACTGCGGGGCCAGCCCCCAGCCGGTTTGGGTTGCGCTCCAGCCTAAGGCGTTCTGGAAGAACAGAGACAGGAAAAACACATTGCTGTAGGCGGCAAAACCCAGCACAAAGGAGGCGATATTAGCGGTGCTGAAGCGGTAGTCCCGAAACAGGCTTAACGGCAGCAAGGGGCGGGCGACGCGGGTTTGGGCATAGATAAACGCCACGAAAGTGACCGCGGCCACGCCCAGGGAGCGTAGCGTCTCGGTGGCGTGCCAGCCTTGTTCACCCGCGCTGATCAGGCCGTAGGTCAGGGAACCGAGCCAGATAACGCTCAGCAACTGGCCGATCGGGTCGAAGGCCGCGTGTTCGGGGTTGGCCGATTCCTGAATGCCCCACATGCCCAAGCCCAAGGTCAGCAGACCCAATGGCAGGTTCAGGCTGAAGATCGCAGGCCAGTCGGCCACATCAACCAGCACACCGCCCAGAATCGGGCCCAGCACCAGGGCCAGCCCGCTGAAGGAGGACCAGCCGCCAATCACCCGGGCACGCTGGGCCGTGTCCGGAAAGGCGTGTGTCAGGATGGACAAGGCACCGGGAATAAGCAAAGCCCCCGCCATGCCTTGCACGATGCGGCCCCAAAGCAGGGCGCTCAATGAACCGGCCAAGGCGCACATCATGGAGCCGACGGTGAAGGCCAGCACGCCCAGCAGCCAGCTTTTCTTGCGTCCGTAGCGATCCCCCAGCAGGCCGGCGGACAGCATGAAGGCGGACAGACACAGCGCATACGCATCCACAATCCACTGCAGCCCGGCCATATCGGTTTGCAGGGCTTGCTGCATGCGGGGCAAGGCAAGATTGACGATGCTGATGTCCAGGGTAACCATGAAGGTCCCCAGGTAAATGGCGATGGTTAGAGCAAGTCGGCGAGTCATAAGATTTGATAAATGAGAATTATTATCGACGACTATAAAATATTGACTGACTGTCAGTCAATGAAAAATAAACAGGCTGGCTAAAATAACGCGGTAAGCTCCGACCAAGCACATTGTCGGGTTTTTTCTGATACCTTGACGCCCATGACCGCCGCTAAAACACCTCGTACCCAACCCTCTGAAGTTCGTCGCCGAGATTTATTGGAGGCGGCCGCCGCCTTGTTTCTGCAACAGGGGTTTGATGCCACGCCAGTCGATGAAATTGTGTTGCGGGCCGGCATGTCCAAGGGCTTGTTCTATCACTATTTCAGTTCCAAACAGGAGATCCTGGCCGCCTTGCGCGAGCAGTTCATCCAGCAGTTTCATGACCGGGTGCAAGGGGCGTTGGAGCAGGCCCCGGAAGATGATTGGGTGCAGCGTCTGACCTGTTGGATTCGGGCCTCGGTACAGGGGTATAGAGACACGCTGGACATGCATGATTTGGTGTTTTCAGACCATATACGCAGCAATTACCAGGGTGAGCGCAACGTGGTGACCGAGCCACTGCACCGGATCCTGAGCGAAGGGCAAAACGCCGGAGTCTGGTCTGTGGCGGATGTGGATTTGACCGCTTGGGTGATCTACCAGGGCATGCACGGCGCAGTCGATAATATGGGTCTGGAAACCGCTGAGCAGTGGGCAGCCCTGGAAGACAATCTGGTGACTCTTTTTGTGTCCATGCTTGGGGCGAAGCTCCCTCACCCGTATAAATAGCGTGGTAGAGCGGTGCTGTGTGTTTACGCGGCATTCAGAGAAGCTGAACCAGAACCGGTAGCGGTCTCAGAGCGGTGTTTCCTGGATGTAGACAGTCATCAACAGAACTGGCCCTGCTCCTTAATCGAGGCAGGGCCAGTTTTTGGATCAGCAAAGACTTAGCGGAACTGGAAGTGTTCTTTGTGCAAAGTCCAGGATTTCGCCGGTAAGGTCTGCTTGAGTTCGCGCTTCAATTGCCTGCCCATGGCCGCCGGCCCACAGAACCAGATATGCATGGGCTTGTCGGCGTGATAGTGTTGCATGACCTCTTTGGGTGACCAACGACGGCCATCGGCATAAATTTCAAGATCCACATCCGGGTGTTCCTTGGCGGCTTTGCTCAACGCTTGCGCCAGCGGATCATAGCCATGCTGACAGGCATATTGCAGATAGGCGTAGGGAGCATGACCTTCTTTGTGCTCCTGGCTTAACCAGGACAGAAAGGGCGTGGCGCCTACACCGGCACCGACCCAGATATAGATACCGTTGTCGTCACCTTCCGGCTGAGTAAAGCGGCCATAGGGGCCATCGAGCTCGATGTTTTGGCCGATATGCAAACGCTCGGGCAATTCGCGTGTCCAGTCGCCCAGTTGCTTGATATGAAAGCGCACAATCTGGTTGTCCTGATCGGCATCGGACAAGGTGAACGGATGGGCTTCAGATTCCCCCTTCAAGCGTAGAAAGGCGAACTGTCCGGCCTGGTGCCCAGGCCAGGACTGGTCCATGCGGCATTGCACCTCCAGCACATCGCCTTGTGACGTACAGGAGATGACGGTGCCTGTGTGTGGATAGGCCGAACTCAGGTTGCGTAGCAGTTGGATGCCGGCTGCTACCGTCCCGATCACCATGGTGATGGCCAGTGCCCAGCCGCCTATGCCGCTCCAGTAGGCAGGGGGGGTCAGCACCACACCATGAAAGATCAGGATCAGATAGGCCACGGGCATCAGGCGGTGCAGGCTGTACCATTTCTTATAGGAAATCGTACGGCGCGCCAGCGTGATGATCAGCATCAGAATCAGCGCGTAAAACGTCCATTCGCCCAGTGATTTGGCATAAGGTTTGAACAGGCTGACCCATTCAGGAACAGGAGTTTTGGCCAGCCGGCCGCCCGTGCCAATCGCCGCAGAAATCAGACCTTTGGATTCCTTGCTGAGCCAATGGGCCAGGCTGAACAAAATGGCGATGATGCCCAGCCACTTATGCAGTCTGTAGGCTTTGTCCATGCCCCCTAGCCAAGGCTCCAGACGGCGGGGGCGCAGGGCCAGGACCATAATGGCCGTCATGGTGCCCAAGGCCAGAATGCCGGTCAGCAGCATGCCTTCTTGTCGGACTACCCACAGCGTATCGCCAGGCGGCGAAGGGGCAAGCCACAGGGCTTCAACAGCCCAGATCAAAAAGAAGGCAGAGAGCAGCAATAAGAGAGGGCGACGCATGGCCTGTTCCGAATTGTTTGAAAGAACTGGGCGCTGCGTGGTCGTGATGTGAAGAACGTACTGACGCAGCGCACTGAAAACACTTCATTCAGGGTAATACGTTGCCTAGTCGTTTGTGGAGCCTGTATTCAAGGGCCAGTTGAGAAAGCTCAAAACACCTCTAAATAGTTGTTATTTAAAATATTTGTTAATGATTCTGGTTGCTGTTTACTCTGTTTCCGCGTGTTGCAGAGTAAGTGGCTCGATTGCTTTTCAGACCTGTTTGACGGGGCACAGCAGTGAGGCAAGGTCTAGCAATGCCCCATCTTGATGAGCTTGCCCGATCAGTTGCAAACCCAAAGGCAGCGGGCTGTCTTGTCCCGGTGCGGGCAGGCTCAAGGTAGGCCAGCCCAGCAAGGACCAGGGGCGGTTCAGAACTGAAGAACCGGTACTGTCCAGCCCATAGGGCGCAGGCCCAGGAGCAGCCGGGGTCAATAAGGCATCAAAATGCCCATAGCGATCCTGCCATTCCTGTTGCAGTTGACGGCGGCGCGCTTGCCAGACGTGGTAGTCCGCCGGAGGCAGTTCCAGGCCCTGCTTGATGGCTTGCACCGTAACGGGCCGCAAGGCATCCGGGCTGGCTTGCCAGACGGGCAGCAGGCTGCGGGCCATTTCATACGCCATGATCTGGCCTTGCAGGATCAGCAGTTCTTTCAGTTGCGCATCGGCAGGCAGACGTTCCAGTCGGGCGCCTTGTTGCTCCAGGTGCTGGCAGCCCTGTTCCAAGGCGGCTAGCGCAGCGGGGGTAATCGGGCCCAGGTCTTTGCCATCGAGCACGCCGATACGTGGCGCGCTGGGGACTCGACTATCCGGTAACCCTTGCAAGACCGAGGCGACACGGCGCAGCACAGACAAGTCCCGGCTGAAGTAGCCAATGGTGTCCAGGCTGTCGCACAACAAGAACAGACCGCTGCGATGCACCGCGCCAAAGCTGGGTTTGAAACCCAGGATGCCGGTAAACGCAGCGGGGCGCATCATGGAGCCTCCCGTTTGGGTGCCCAATGCAAAATCCACCATACCGGCCGCTACGGCTGCTGCTGAACCACTGGAAGAACCGCCAGGCGTATGGTCCAGGTTCAGCGGGTTACGGGTGGGGCCGGGGGCGGCGTAAGCAAACTCTGCCGTGACTGTCTTGCCCACCGCTGTGGCACCTGCCTGGCGCAACAAGGCGACGCAAGCTGCATCGCGCTCTGCGGGCAAGGCATGGGGGAAATGTGCACCATAACGTGTCGGCATGCCTTGGACATCCAACACGTCTTTTACGCCGAAAGTCAGGCCGGCCAAGGGGCCGTCGGGGGCAGTGCTGATACAGGTGGCCGGATCAGCCAGCCAGGACCAGGCCTGGATGGACTGGTCCTGCAAAGCGAGAGAGGAAGGGGGGGCAGTCATAAGGGAGAAGCAGGGTTACTGGATCGAGATGTTCTGATCCTTGATCAGTGCAGTCCAGCGTTTGGTTTCTTCTTTCACAAAAGCGGTGAATTCTTCAGGCGTGCCACCGACGACTTGCGCACCTTGGGACTCCACAATCTGACGATAGTCCGGATCTTTCAGGGCGTCATTGACAGCAGTGTTCAGTTTTTCCAGCACATCAGCGGGCAACCCTGCGGGAGCAATCACGCCAAACCAGTTCGAGGCCACCAGGTCCACCCCTTGTTCTTTGAAGGTGGGGGTGTCCGGCATGGCTTTCAGACGCTCTTGCGAGGTCACGCCCAGCACGCGCAGGCGCGGGTTGTCGATTTGCATGTGGGGCAGGAACAAGCTGGCCAGCTCCAGATAGAAGGAAATATTACCGGCCAGCAGATCGTTCGATGCGGGAGCACCACCACGGTAAGGCACGTGTACGGCATCAAAGCCGGAGGTGGCCTTGAATTGTTCAGTTAGCAAGTGCGATGCACCGCCTGCGCCGGTCGAGGCGTAGTCCAGTTTGTTGGGGTTTTGCTTGCCGTCGGCCACCAGATCGGCCAAGGACTGGTAGGGCGAGCTGCTGTTCACACCCAGCGCCATGGCGCCGCGCTCGATCAGGGCGATGGGTTGCAAATCCTGTTCAGGATCGAAGGGCAGGTTGCTGCCGTACAGTGCCTTGTTCACCGACATGGGGCCAAAGTTGCCCAGGCCGATGGTGTAGCCGTTGGGCTTGGCGCGGGCAATCATGCTGGTGCCGATATTGCCGCTGGCACCGGGCTTGTTTTCCACCACAATCGTCACCCCCAGGCTGTCGCTCATTTTTTGAGCCAGCATGCGCGAACGGGTGTCCGAGCTGCCACCTGCAGCGTAAGGCACCACAAAGGTAATGGCTTGCGACGGGTAAGGCGCGTCGGCCATGGCCGAACCGGAACCCAACAACGTCAGTGTGAGCAGGCCACTCAATAAGGGGGCGCGATGCTTGAATACAGTCATGTTCATCTCCTGCGTTGGGCCAATATTCGCAGTGACGTGCAGTATGGCCCTGTTTTTGATAAGTGTCAGGATGGATGGTAGTAAGCGTTAATTATGTTGTCTAATATTAAAAATAGTCATTATTAATTCATTTTTAAACCTTATTGGTGGACATATGCTGGACTCCAAATTAAGCGAGATGTTCTTGGTGGTGGCCGAAGAGCTGCATTTTGGCCGTGCTGCTCAGCGTTTGTTCATGACCCAACCGCCCTTGAGTCAGGCCATACGCAGGCTGGAAGAACAGATAGGGGCGACCTTGTTTATCCGCACCACGCGCACGGTGCAATTGACGGCGGCCGGACAGGAGTTGCAGCGTCGCCTGCGCCTGATCGGCAACGAGCTGGAGCAGACGCTGCAGGCGGTACAGCAAGTGCATAGAGGCGAAACCGGCATGTTGCGTATTGCACTGACGCCCAGCAGTGCCTATGCCGGCGTGTCCAAGCATCTGTATCGCTTTCGCCAGGACTTCCCCCAAGTAGATATTCAGATCTACGAGATGAATTCCAGCGAGATGCCCGCTGCCCTGTACGAGCGCCGGGTGGATGTGGCCATGATCCGGCCTTCCTTTGCTGTGCCGGACTTGAACCCGCAGTTGGTGGAGTCCGAACCCATGATGTTTGTGCTCAGGCGTGATGATCCACGTGCCCAGGAACATAGCCAGGGACTGACCTTGCATCAGGCTTTTTCTTATGAAATGGTGGCGTACTCACGCCAGCAGTCGCGTTATTTTCATCTGCTGCAGCAGCGCATGTTGCAGCGCTCGGGCTGCTTGCCGCGCTTTGCGCAGGAAAGCATGGTGCCTACGGTGCTGGTCATGGTCGAAGCGGGTATTGCTCCAGCGATTGTGCCCGCGTCCTTGGCGCGCTTGCGTACCGATACCTTGGAGTATCTGCCTTTGCTGGACGCAGACGATACTACGGCCGAGCTAATGAGTGCTTATGTCTCGGACAATACCAACCCGGCTTTGGTGAATTTTCTGGCGGTGCTGGAGCAGCATCGCTCAAGCTGATTGACGGGCAGCCAGCCATTGCCGCATGGATTGGCCCGTGCGCTGCCGAAACAGACGGGATAGGGCAGAGGGATTGGCATAGCCTAGATCCAGGGCAATGCGTTTGGCAGACTGGCCCTGGGCCAGCCGCTGACAGGCAAGCGACAGGCGCCATTGGGCCAGATAGTCGGCTGGCGTATCGCCGACCCAATGCTTGAACTGCACGGCAAATGCGCTGCGTGACATCTTGGCTTCCTGTGCCAACGATTGCACGGTCCAGTCCCGGCCCGGATCGGCCTGAATGGCCAGCAAAGCTCGCGCCACAGGCGGGTGCGACAAGCCGCGAAACAAACCTACGGGAATCTCGCAACGATCAGGATGGTCAAACAGCCAACGCAGCAATTGCAACAAGACAATCTCGAACAGACGGTCCGCCAACAGCCGATGGCCGCAGCGTACCGACTCCGTTTCCGCAAAGAGCAGGTCCAGTGCCTGCTCCAGACCAGCGGCCTCTTCCAGCGGGACAATAATCAGATCGGGCAGAGAGCGGGCCAAGGGGTGATGCTCTCCCCCGTCAAAATCCAGGGTGGCGCAGGTGAAGTCCGAGCCCTCCTCAGGTAGATCGTAAAAGGCATGCTCCAGCGGGCGAGGATAAAACAACAGGCTGGGGCGATCAATCGTCATGATTTCCGGCACCGGATCACGCGGGTCGTGGCGCACGCTTAACTGGCCGCGTCGCAGAATGTGCAAAAAGGCACGCCCTGGCTGGGCCGAGAAGCGGGTTACCCCACATAAAGAGCCGTTGTAGAACAAATGGGCGCGAACGCGGAACTGTTCCAGCAGAAGGGAGAGGCGATCCAGGTTCATGAAACCATCCTTGTCTGGATGAAAAGGTAAGTTGTCGAGACTAATCTTATCCAATGATCCTGCTCTTGGCGAGACACTATGCCTACTCGCTTCTTTTTGGCCACCTTGGCCGTCCTCACCAGGAGATCACCATGTCCCGCCTTACTTTGCCTGACGTTGCCCAAGCTCCCGCTGCCAGCCAGCCCGCTTTGCAGGAAATTCAAAAAGCGTTTGGTGGCAGCGTGCCCGCCATGTTCCGTATGGTGTCCAATTCGCCCGCCGCCTTGCGCAGCATGTGGGGCTCCTTCGGCGCTTTTGCCGGTGGCCAGCTGGGTGCGAAATTAGGTGAGCAATTGGCCGTAGCCATTGCTGATCGCAATCGTTGCGAATACTGCTTGGCCGCCCACAACGTGCTTGGTGCCAATGCCGGCTTGAGCCCGGAGACGCTGGCCCAGGCCCAGCGTGGTCAGTCCGATGATCCACGTACCGCAGCGGCCTTGAAGTTTGTGCTCAAGCTGGTGGATCAGCGTGGACAAGTGTCGGCTGCCGATGTGCAAGCCGTGCGCGATGCCGGTTTTTCTGAAGGTGAAGTGGTGGAACTGGTCGGTGTGACCGCCTTGAACCTGTTCACCAACTACATCAATAACGCGCTGGAAGTCCCGGTTGATTTCAAGGCTGTTGAACTGACTGCGTAAGCACGCTGTGTGATGGCCCGCCCGCGTACTGGCAGGCGGGCCTTTTCTGTCGCCGGGCCGTCCCCAAGGCAAAACGCACCCCCTTGGGGGGCAGCAAGCCAAAGGCGCAGCGTGGGGGCCTTTTCTGCGTTTGCAAGCCGTGTTTTACTTGGCCGACAAGGGGCCAGAATTAATGTCTGTCAGTGGCTGGTTCACATCAAAGAAGCGTGCATCAATGCCGGTGATGCCAAAGCTATTGAGCCGCTTGCTGTGCATGTCCAGATACGCCTGCGCGCTGGACTTGTCCTTGAACAGATAGACCCCGCCTGCTTTGGATTGTTCCTTGTTTTCTGTCCAGATTTTCCAGATCAGACCCGGTTCCAGGCTGATTGATTGCGCCAGTTCTTGCATGGCGTCGCTCATCTCTGACCCCCACGGGCCTGGGTAAGGAAAATCAACATACAGCAAGGTACTCATGATTGGCTCCATATCAAAATACGTGCCGAACATCATACCTTGATGGTTGAATTGCCCGTTACTGTCTCTTATTTGTCATAGGACGTTGCGGGCGGCTTGATTGGCTGGCCTCGCCCATGAAGGGCGCGTATAGTTTTTCTTTTGCTATTTGCTGCTGGAAGCCCTCATGTCCTGGACCGCGTTGTTGTTGGTGGTGTGTGCTGCGTTCATTCATGCGGGTTGGAATCTGCTCTCAAAACGGGCTGCGATGGCAGGAGCGCATTTCGTATTTGCCTACTCTTTTTTCGCCATCCTGTTTTACTTCCCCATCATGCTGTGGGTGGTTTTCACTCAAGGCAATATGCCTTGGACTAGCGAAACCATTACCTGTTTGCTGCTCAGCGCCTTGCTGCATATGGGCTATAGCCTAAGTCTGCAAAAAGGCTATCAGGTGGCAGACCTATCGGTGGTGTATCCCATCGCTCGGGGCACCGGGCCCATGCTCTCGTCTATTGGTGCCTTCATCTTGCTGGGCGAACCGGTACGGCCTTTGGGCGTGCTCGGTATTTTGTTGGTGGTGATGGGGATTTTGCTCATTGCCACACAAGGTCACCTACGACGTTTTTTCAGCCCCTCTGCATTGACGGGGGTGCGCTGGGGCATGCAGACTGGGGTTCTGATTGCCGCCTATACCGTGGTGGATGCCTATGGCGTTACCGTCTTGTTGATCTCGCCGTTTCTGCTGGACTGGTTCAGCAATGTGCTGCGGCTGGGCATGTTGGCCCCCTTCATCGCCAAGCGTGGGCGCGATGGTTTCGTCAAACTTAAACCTTATTGGAAATTGGCGGCGGCCGTGGGCCTGCTCTCGCCCATGTCCTACATTCTGGTTTTGCAGGCCTTGAGGCTGGGAGCACCCTTGTCCATGGTGGCCCCAGCTCGTGAAATGTCCATGATGGCAGGCACGCTGTTGGGCATGGTCGTGCTGCGCGAGAAGGCCAATATCTGGAGTTTGTTGGGCTGTGCCGTCATGATCAGCGGGGTTATTGCCCTGACCTCCGGTCCTGCTGCCTGATCGCTCTCTTGAAATATCGCAGGCTGTCCCTATCTGCTTGCAATAGGGCGTGCTTTGGCGCGCGGCAATCAACCCATTTTTTGCTTTTTCACCATGAGCCAGACTGACACTGCGAATACGTCCGAAACCCTAGGTTTTCAGGCTGAAGTCAAACAATTATTGCATTTGATGATTCACTCCTTGTACAGCAACAAGGAGATTTTCCTGCGTGAGCTGGTATCCAATGCGTCGGATGCCTGTGACAAACTGCGCTTCGAGGCCATCGACAATCCAGCTTTGCTGGAAGGCGATCCGGAAATGCGTATCCGTGTGCAGTTCGATAAAGAACAGCGCACGATCACCATTTCCGACAACGGCATTGGCATGTCGCGTGACGAGGCAATTGCCAACCTGGGCACTATTGCCCGCTCGGGCACCAAAGAGTTCTTTTCCCAACTGACGGGCGACAAGCAAAAAGATACTCAGCTTATTGGTCAGTTTGGCGTGGGCTTTTACTCTTCCTTTATCGTGGCTGACAAGGTGTCCGTGCTGACACGTCGCGCCGGTGAGGATCAGGAAGCGGTGCTGTGGGAATCCTCCGGCGAAGGCGAGTTCACCATTGCCGCCGCTGAAAAAGCCGAGCGCGGCACCACCATCACCTTGCATCTGCGTGAAGGCGAGGACGATTTCCTGGACGGCTGGCGTTTGCGCAACGTGCTGCGTCGCTACTCCGACCACATCTCCTTGCCCGTGCAAATGCGCAAGGAAGAGTGGGACGAAGAGAAGCAGCAACAAGTCACGCAGGACGAATGGGAAAGCGTGAACCAGGCCAGCGCCTTGTGGACACGCTCCAAGTCGGAAATTACCGACGAGCAGTACCAGGAGTTCTACAAGCACATCGCTCACGATTACGAGAACCCTCTGGCCTGGACACATAACCGGGTCGAAGGCCGTAGCGAATACACCCAGCTCCTGTTCGTTCCCAAGCAAGCTCCTTTTGATCTGTGGGACCGCGATGCCCGCCGTGGCGTAAAGCTGTACGTCAAGCGTGTGTTCATCATGGATGACGCCGACCAACTGTTGCCCGCCTACTTGCGCTTTGTGCGTGGCGTGATCGATTCGGCTGACCTGCCGCTGAACGTCTCGCGTGAAATTCTGCAAGAAAGCCGTGATGTCCGTGCCATCCGTGAAGGCAGCGCCAAGCGCATTCTGTCCTTGCTGGAAGATCTGGCCGAGAACCAGCCCGAGCAATACGCCGAGTTCTGGGGCCAGTTTGGTCAGGTGCTGAAAGAAGGCACCGGCGAAGACATGGGCAATCAGGCTCGTATTGCAGCCTTGCTGCGCTTTGCGTCCACGCATCAGGAAGGCTCGGCCCAGACCGTGTCCCTGAACGACTATATCGGTCGCATGAAAGAAGGTCAGGACAAGATTTACTACGTCACCGCTGACACCTTTGCTGCTGCATCGAACAGCCCGCATCTGGAAGTATTCCGCAAGAAAGGCATCGAAGTGCTGCTGATGTCCGACCGCGTGGACGAGTGGATGCTGTCCTATCTGCGCGAATTTGAAGGCAAGCAACTGGTGTCCGTGGCCAAGGGCGGTCTGGACCTGGATTCGCTGGCAGACGAGCAAGAAAAGAAACACCAAGCCGAAGTGGCTGAAACCTTCAAGCCGCTGGTCGAGCGTCTGCAAGCCACGCTGGGCGAGAAGGTCAAGGAAGTGCGTATTACGGCCCGTCTGGTCGATTCCCCCGCTTGCGTGGTGGTCGATGCCAACGAACTGAGCCCGCATTTGCTGCGCATGCTGCAAGCCGCTGGCCAGGAAGCCCCTGAAGTTAAGCCAATCCTGGAAATCAACCCGGAGCATGCTTTGATCACCAAGGTTCAGGCCGCTGACGATGAAGCCTTTGAACAGTGGGCCCAGTTGTTGCTGGAACAAGCCATGCTGGCTGAAGGAGCCGCCTTGCAAGATCCCGCCAGCTTTGTGAAACGTGTGAATCGCTTGCTGCTGAATCTGTAAATCTGAAGCTTGCTGGCTCTGCCTGAAGGTGGAGTCAGTTGCCAATACATAGGCCTCTATCGTGATGTGTACGATAGAGGCCTTTTTTGTGCGTGTTGACAGACCATTGATGGAAGAAGGGCGTAGTTAAAGGGAAAGGGGTGTTAAGCGATTTTTTGGTTTTTGTCTATCTTAATGAGAATTGATCGTAATACGATGCATGCACACGACACTGTGGGCCAAAACCCGCTAGTTTTGAGTTGAATTTAAGGAAATCGTAATATTTGGATAGACTTAATAATAGGAATGATTAATATTACGGTTCCTATTAAAAGCACTTATCAGGCATCGAAACACCGCTAATGCGCGCGATCAACCCTGCTTTGATCGCACAGCCTTGAAAAAGTGATACCTACCATATGGAGCTGGTAATGTCGTTCGTTTCCTCTGTGCCGCCTCGTCGCTTTGCCGAGACGGTCTTGTCTGCTGCCCTGTTTGCCGCCCTGACGAGTCCTGTGATCGCTCAAACCGCCAATCCAGGCGTGACCGAGTTGCAGTCGATCAAAGTTCAAGGCTCGGAAGATGCCAATGGCATTGAGGGCTTTCAGGCCCATAAAGCGCAATCGGTGAAGTTCTCTGAGACTTTGCTCAACACACCGCGCTCTATCACCGTGATCCCAGAGGAGGTGATCAAGGATCGTGGTGCGACATCGCTGCAAGACGTGTTGCGCACCACTCCCGGCATTACTTTGGGTTCGGGCGAAGGCGGCACTCCCGTGGGAGATCGTCCTTTTATCCGTGGTTATGAGGCCAGTACCGATATTTTTATTGACGGTGTGCGTGATTACTCCCGTGGCTCGCACGAGACCTTCAACCTGGAATCGGTTGAAGTCTTGAAGGGCCCCAGCTCGGCGTATACAGGCCGTGGCGGCACTGGCGGTAGCCTGAATCTGGTGACCAAGTCTCCCAAGCTGAAAGACTTTTTCCAGGTGGAAGCAGGTTACGGGACGTCGGACCAATATCGTCTGACGGCAGACGGCAATTATGCTTTTTCGGACACAGGTGCAATCCGCTTGAACCTGATGCGCATGGGGGGGGACGTCGCAGGTCGTGATGGCGTGACAATCGACCGTTGGGGGATCGCTCCTTCCATTGCTTTTGGTTTGGGTACCCCCACACGTGTGACCTTGTCGTATTCGCATCTTGAAAACAAAGATATGCCGGACCTGGGCTTTCCCTTCCGGAACGCGGCCAATCCGGATCGTGTGACCCCCTTGGAAGCAGACCGAGACAATTTCTACGGTCGTCATCAGGTCGATTTTCGTGAATATACGGCAGATACCGCCACGGCACAGATTGAGCATGACCTTAATGAGCGTTTCACAGTTCGCAACGTGACGCGCTATGGCAAGACCTTGAATCATTACTTGATGACCAGACCGTCGTTTGACAATTGCAAGGCCAATTCGGGTGGTGCGTGCGCCAGCGAGGGGGAGGGCTTGCTGTTCACGAGATCGGATCGGGCGCGCTGGCGCAGTTCGGAGTCCTTGCTGAACCAAACCGACGTATACGGTACGTTTACAACAGGTACCTTGAAACATGATGTGGTAGCCGGGCTTGAGTTCAGCAAGGAGGATATCTACAACCGAAGCATCACGGGCACACCTGGCTCGGATACGGACTCTTTTTATAATCCGAATCCCAATCGCAGCTACAGCTATTCCTTGAACTATGGCTCCAAAACCAAAGCAGGCGATATCAAGACACGCTCGGCGTATATCTTTGACACCATTGCGTTTAATGAGCAATGGTCGGTCAATGGTGGCGTGCGATTTGATCGTTTTGAGGTCGACAATACCCAGGAGTCCCGCAAAGATGATATGTGGAACTATCAGTTGGGTGTGGTCTATAAGCCAGCGCGCAATGGTTCTATCTACCTGAGCTATGGCACCTCTTCCAACCCGACAGGGGAGAACCTGGGTCAGGCCGGTGGTGCAGATGGCCCGGCAGGTGGCGCCGCTATTCGTGACCTGAAGCCCGAGCGCAGCTACAGCTGGGAGTTGGGGACAAAGTGGGACGTGGCCGACGAGAAGTTGTCTTTGACAGCGGCCATTTTCCAGACCGACAAGAAAGATGCTCGTTCTACCGATCCTTTGACTGGCGATGTGTCCTTGAGCGGCAGCAACCGTGTACGTGGCCTGGAGTTGGGTGCGGCCGGTGCAATTACCCCGAACTGGAATGTATGGGCGGGTTACACCTATCTGGACCCCAAGATCAAGAAATACCGCAGCGGCAATAATGTCTTTGACGGTAAGCAGATGAAGTTCATCTCCAAGCAGAGCTTCAACGTCTGGACGACCTACAAAGTCATGCCCGAGCTGACCTTGGGCGCAGGTGCCACGTTTGTGGGCAAACGCTTTGTGGATGACGCCAATCAATTGAAGCTGCCTTCCTACTGGCGCTACGATGCAATGGCGCGCTACGACCTGAACAAGAACGTATCTTTCCAGTTCAACGTCAACAACATCAGCAATGTGCGCATGTATGATGCTTCCCACGTCGGCCTTTTTGCCAACGTTGGCCCAGGCCGCTCTTACATGTTCAATGCCTCTTACCGCTTCGAGTAAGTTGCGTTTTGTCGTGTAAATTCAGATGGGCCGCCTTTTGGGGCGGCCTGTCTGTTTCTTGCTTTACCTTGTATTCCTTTTTTTTTGGCAGGTGACCCATGCTGATTACGATCCCCGATGTGCTCAATGCTGAACAGTTGCATGACTGTCGCCAGGCCCTGGAGCAGGCACAGTGGGAGGATGGGCGCACGACGGCGGGTTATCTGGCCCAGCACAGCAAACGCAATCTGCAATTGCCTCTTGATACAGCTGTCGCCAGGCAGATGGGGGAGTTTTTAATGCATGTATTGGGTCAGCACAGCGGCTTTATTGCCGCTGCCTTGCCCCTGCGTATGTTGCCACCACGTTTTAACCGTTACGAAGGCGGCGGGGAGTACGGCAACCACATCGATAACGCGATTTTTACGATTCCTGGCACGGGACAGCGTCTGCGTACTGATGTCTCCACAACCTTGTTTTTTAGCGACCCCGACGAATACGAGGGCGGGGAGCTGATCATCGAAGATATATACGGAACACAGTCCATCAAACTGCCTGCAGGGCACATGGTGGTGTATCCGGGGACCAGTTTGCATCGTGTACAGCCGGTGACTAAAGGAACACGCTATGCCTCGTTTTTCTGGACGCAAAGCATGGTGCGTCATGCGCATCAACGCAAACTGCTGTGGGAGCTGGATCAGAGCATTCAGCAACTGGCCAAGCAGAACGCAGATGCCCAGGAGCTGTCGCGCCTGACGGGGATTTATCATAATTTGCTGCGTGAATGGAGCGATGTCTGATCGCCAGGAGCTTGATTGATCATGTCCCAAGAACGGCTGCCCCCGCTCAGTAATATTCCGGCCCAGATTGCCTGCCTGAGGGATTACGAACCCTATGCCCGTGTGCGTATGCGCGCACAGGACTGGGCGTATTTCAGTGCAGGGGCGGCCGATGAGTTTACTGTGCAAGACAACCTGGCCAGCTTCGGGCGCTGGGGTTTATGGCCTGCTGCTCTAGGTGAGTTTGATCAGCCTTCCACCCGTTTGACACTGCAAGGGCAGTCTATGGACTACCCGATTCTTCTGGCGCCCGTGGCTTATCAGTGCTTGGCTCATCCTGAAGGTGAATTGGCCAGTGTGCTGGGCGCGGGTGCGATGGGCGCGACCAGCGTAATCAGCATGCAGGCCAGTCATTCCTTTGAAGAGATTGCCGCACAGGCGCATGCCCCGTTGTGGGCACAGTGGTATTGGCAAACGGATCGCGCATTTACGTCGGATTTATTGGGACGGCTCAAGGCAGCGGGTTATGCCGCTTTGATGTTGACGGTGGATGCTGCTGTCAATGGCTTGCGTAATCAGGAGCAGCGTGCGGGTTTTGCTTTGCCCGAGGGTGTGGACGCCGTGAATCTGCGGGGCGCTCCCAGGCAGCAGGCGGTTTTAGGTGCAGCAGGCACCAGCCCTTTATTTGGCAGTGGCCTATTAAATAGTGCTCCCACCTGGGATGATCTTGCCTGGCTGGTGCAGCACAGTCCTTTGCCTGTTTGGGTCAAGGGAATCATGCGCCCCCGTGACGCTCAGCGAGCGCTTGATGTAGGGGTCGCCGGAATGGTTGTGTCCAATCATGGTGGGCGCACTTTGGATGGTGCTCCCGCCTCTGTGGACGTCCTGTCACAGGTTTGTCAGGTCGTGGGGGAGAGGGTGCCGGTATTGATGGATGGCGGTATTCGACGCGGTACCGATGTACTCAAGGCTCTGGCTTTGGGGGCGACGGCGGTGATGATTGGCCGTCCCTATATTTATGGTTTGGCGACTGCCGGAGCCGCTGGCGTGGCCCATGTATTGCATATTCTGCGGGCGGAGCTGGAAGTGGCCATGGCACTGACCGGCTGTAATGCTTTGGCCGATATCAGCCCCGACGTACTTTATCGGCCCTGATCCAATTCTTGTTCCGGCAAGGTTTCTTTGGGCCAGCCGTGCTCGCGTTTTACCCGTTCCCAGTCAAAGAACGGCCCCGGATCTGTCTTGCGTCCTGGGGCGATATGTTCGTGGCCTCGTACTGCGTTCAGGTTATGGCGCATGCGCAAGGCGCGGCTCAAACGGGACAGTTCCCGGTACTGCGCTTCAGTAAAGGGCTCGAAATCGCTGCCTTCCAGCTCGATACCAATAGAGAAGTCGTTGCAGCGTTCGCGGTCTTTAAAACGCGACACACCTGCGTGCCAGGCGCGGCGGGTAGTAGGGACAAACTGGATGATGTGGCCGGTACGCTGGATCAGAAAGTGGGCTGAAACCTTCAGGTCCCGGATGTTCTCGAACCAGGGGTGTGCACTGATATCCAGCTTGTTCTGGAAGAAATCCCGGATATACGGCCCGCCAAATTCTTGCGGTGGCAGGCTGATATTGTGCAGCACCAGCAGGGTTGGGGTGTCGCCCTCGGGGCGGTCATCCTGATTGGGTGACAAGGCACGCAGGACATTGGCATGGGGTTTAAGCCAGCCCTGGCGGTCCAGGTCATAGGCGTGGTGCATGCGGGCCATGAGCTTAACTGCGCGGGCCGCGCTTGGCGTGTTCCAGGCTGCACCAAGTGTGATGGTTGCTCATCAGGGCTTCGGAGCGAGGTAGAAAAATGCCACAGTGCGCGCAACGAACCATCTCTTCTGCCTTGCCTGGTTTGCGTGGCGGGCGCATGGTCGGGTTGGGTGGGTTGCGTTTGCGGGCCTTGTTTTGTGACACGATGCGGGCAATGATCATGGCCACCAGGATAGCGACAACCCAGAATAAGACTTTACCCAATTTTCCCTCGTTGCAAGATGACGTCCAGTACAAAGTGGCTGCCTGTATAGGCCAGCAGCAGGAAGGCAAAACCGGCCAAGGTCCAGCGCAAAGCAACGCGACCCCGCCATCCATACTGTTTCCGGCCCCATAGTAAGCCACCAAATGTAACCCAGGATAGTAAGGTAAAGACAGTTTTATGGTCAGCGGGTAAAAATTTACCGTCTATTGCCATGGAGACGGCGGCACCGCTCAGGATCGTGAAGGTCAGAATGACAAAAGAGACGCGGATCAGGCGAAACAGCAGTTCTTCCTGCACCAGCAGGGGCGGCATGGTGTCCAGCACCCGGCTGAATAAACCACGTTGTTCCTGATGCAAAATAGGGCGGTGCAACTGGCGGTCCAGCGCTGTCATCAAGACGGCGTGCAGGGCGGCCACGGTGCTCAGCCCGTAGGCGACCAGTGCAATCAGCAAGTGGATGCGTAGCCATTCATTGCCTGCATGGTGGACGATATGGCCATTGGGAAAGGCCATGGCCAGCAGGCTGACGATTGTGGCCGCAGGCAGTAGAATGAGCAACAGGCCGTCCAGACGCAGATACAGGCTTTGGAACCAGAACACCACCATGCCCAGCCAGATTGCCGCCGACAGGGCCAGTGCCCAGCTCAGATGCAGCCCTTGGGGCAGTACAATCGTCAGCAATAGGCCCGCTCCGTGCACAATGATGGCGCAGAGCAAAGCCACCCGGCTAGGGGCGTTCAGTACGGTTCGGGTGCTGCCGCGAGTCAACGGACGCCATAGCGAGATCGACAGCACGATGTACGCCAGTGCGGCGAGCAAGTGAAATACAATACTTGCAGACATAAGTCCCGGATTTCCTGAAAAACGGTACGGGGCGTACCTCAAGTGGCCATTTTATTCTTATTCGTAGACCACACGATAACCTAGTTTAAGCGAACCCAGTCCTATGTTTGAAAATCTGACCCAGCGTATGTCGCGTGTGGTGAAAACCATGCGCGGACAGGCTCGTCTGACCGAATCCAATACTCAGGAGATGTTAAGGGAAGTGCGTCTGGCGCTGCTGGAGGCGGACGTGGCCTTGCCTGTCGTACGCGATTTTGTTGCACGGGTCAAAGAAAAGGCACTTGGCGTTGAAGTGGCCGACAGTTTGAATCCTGGTCAGGCGCTGGTGGGGGTTGTCCACCAGGAACTGACCAATCTGATGGGGGCAGACCTGGGCGATGACGCCAGCGAGTTGTCCCTGGCGGCGCAGCCACCGGCCATTATTCTGATGGCGGGTTTGCAAGGGGCGGGTAAAACCACCACCACCGGTAAGCTGGCCAAGTGGTTAAGTGAAGGCGGTCATGTTCAGCATGGTCGTAAAACGGGCAAGAAAAAAGTGCTGGTGGTCAGTGCTGACGTTTACCGTCCCGCCGCTATCGAGCAGTTGAAAACCGTTGCCGCCCAAGTGGGCGTCGAATTCCTGCCTTCCGATCCCAGCCAGAAACCGGCCGACATTGCCCGCAATGCCCTGGACCACGCCAAGCGTCACCACTTTGATGTGCTGATTGTCGACACGGCCGGTCGCCTGGGTATTGATGAAGAAATGATGCGCGAGATTCGCGCTCTGTACGACCTGCTGAACCCCATCGAGACTTTGTTTGTGGTCGATGCCATGCAGGGTCAGGACGCGGTGAACGTCGCCAAAGCCTTTGCAGACGCCTTGCCGCTGACCGGTGTGGTGTTGACCAAGCTGGACGGTGACGCCCGTGGTGGTGCCGCCTTGTCGGTGCGCCATGTCACCGGCAAACCGCTGAAGTTTGTGGGTGTGTCGGAGAAACTGGACGGTCTTGAGCCATTCCACCCCGAGCGTATGGCTCAGCGCGTGCTGGGTATGGGCGACATTGTTTCTCTGGTGGAACAAGCCCAGCGCAATATCGACATTGCTGATGCGCAAAAGATTACCGACAAGATCAAGGCGGGCGACAAGTTCGATTTGAACGACTTCCGCGACCAGTTGCAGCAGGTTAAGAAGCTGGGTGATATGGGTTCACTGCTGGAAAAACTGCCCGCGCAGTTCTCCCAGGCGGCGTCTCAGTTGCAAGGCGGCCAAGCCGAGCAGCAATTGCGTCGTACCGAAGGCATCTTGAACTCCATGACGCCAGCCGAGCGCGCCAAGCCTGAATTGTTGAAGGCCTCGCGTAAGCGCCGTATTGCGGCGGGTTCGGGTGTGCCTGTGCAAGAGGTTAACCGCCTGCTGAATCAGTTCGAGCAAATGCAAGGCATGATGAAGCAGATGAAAAAAGGCGGCATGGCCAAAATGATGCGCGGCCTGGGCGGTATGGGCGCCTTGAAAGGTCTGGCTGGTAAAGGCTTCAAGGGCTTTCGCTAAGAAGCGCTTGGAGCTTGCCGCAAGGGCGTGAATCGCTCTGACAGGACCACCAAGAAAAAAGCCCGCGTATGCGGGCTTTTTTTCGTCCTGGGCTGTTGCTATTACAGCGCCGGAATACGTAGTACCTGACCAGGGTAGATTTTGTCAGGATGGCTGAGCATGGGTTGGTTAGCCTCGAAGATAACGGTGTATTTTGCACCGTTTGCCTTGCCGTAATTGGTTTCAGCAATTTTCCACAGTGTGTCGCCTTTCTGTACGGTGTACATGGTGGCTTCGGCGGAAGGCTGAGCAACGCTGAGCTGGTTGTCGACTTGAGACACCCCCAGGGTGTTACCCAGAGCCAGCACAATTTTTTCGGCTTGTTCAGTGGAGGCAGCTTGGCCGCTAACCGTGACTTTGTCGCCATCAACCGCCAGATTCAGACCGTCGGCGGAAAGTTGGTGTTTGGCCAGTTCTTTCTGGAGTTCGTCTGCTGTGGCTGCGTTGGCTTCGTTGGCACCAAAGAGTTTTTCGCCGACATCTTTAAGAAAACTGAATACGCCCATCGCTTTGCTCCTGAAGTTAGGGTTCTATGGCTGCTACCTGCGTGATGGCAGGCGAGACGGTTCATTATGACCTTATTTTTAGCCGTAAAGCCGTACTCGAATGTCAGCAATTGTGCATTTTAAAGGGTGAGTCTCAGCCGCCACCGACGGCAACCACGATCTCGATGGTGTCGCCTTCTTGAATAGGGGTACTGGCGTGCTGGCTTTTGGGCACGATGTCGCCGTTCAGCTCTACGGCAATGCGCTTGTTCTCATAGCCCAGCTCGATAATCAGTGTGCCAACCGTGTCGGAGTTTGCCAGAGTCTTGCTCTGGCCGTTCAGGGTAATGTTCATTCTTGTCTCTGGATATGGTCCGGATAGTGCCGGACGAGTGATTCAGATGGCAAATTTCTGGGTGGCGGCCAGCAGCCGAGCCAGAATGCCGGGTTCGTCGTAGGCGTGGCCTGCGTCTGCAACCATGTGAAACTCTGCTTGTGGCCAGGCGCGATGCAGTTGCCAGGCTGTATGCGCCGGAGTGCACACATCATAGCGTCCCTGCACAATCACGCCTGGAATGCCATGCAAGCGGTGGGCGTTTTTAAGTAACTGATCCGGCTCCAAAAAGCCCTGATTCATGAAGTAGTGGTTTTCAATACGCGCAAAGGCCAGGGCGGCTTTATCACTGGATTTGGCATCCAGGTGATTCTGGCTGGGCAAGAGCGTGATCGTATTGCTTTCCCACTGCGACCAGGCATGTGCGGCGCGTAGCTGTACAGCGGGGTCATCGCCCGTCAAACGCTTGTGATAGGCGGTAATCAGGTCACCATGCTCTTCTTTGGGGATGGGGGCCAAATATTGTTCCCAGATGTCCGGGAACAAGCGCGAGGCACCTTCCTGATAAAACCAGCGTAACTCTTCAGGGCGGGCCATGAAGATACCGCGCACAATCAATTCACTGACGTGTTCGGGGTGGGTCTGGGCATAGGCCAGCGCCAGGGTCGAACCCCAGGAGCCGCCAAAGACCAGCATCTTGTCGGCTTTGAGCTTTTCCTGGCGCAGCCGCTCCATGTCCTGAACCAGATGCCAGGTGGTGTTGTTCTCCAGGCTGGCATGAGGGTAGGAACGCCCGCAACCGCGCTGATCAAACAGCAGCACATTATATTTTTGCGGGTCGAACAAGCGGCGGTGATCGGTAGAACATCCTGATCCCGGCCCACCATGCAAGAAAATAGCCGGTTTACCTGCCGGGTTGCCGCAGCATTCCCAGTAGATATGATGCCCATCCTCGGTGTGCAAGGTGCCTTGGGCGTAAGGCTCTATAGGCGGGAACAGGGTAGCGCTCATTGTTCTTTCTTGGGCCAGTTCAGTTCAGGGGTCGGGGTGTCATTGCGGGTGAAGATCAGATCCCACACGCCATGACCCAGACGCAGCCCACGGTTCTCGAACTTGGTTAGGGGACGGAAGTCGGGGCGGGGTGCGTAGCCTTCCTGCGTGTTGCTGAGCATGGGCTCGGCCGACAGCACTTCCAGCATTTGTTCGGCGTAGTTTTCCCAGTCGGTCGCGCAGTGAATGTAGCCACCGGGTTTCAGACGGCTGGTCAGCAGTTGGATAAAGGGAGACTGCACCAGACGACGCTTGTGATGGCGCTTTTTTGGCCAGGGGTCCGGGAAGTAGATGTGAATACCGGCCAGCGAGGCAGGGGCGATCATGTCGCGCACTACTTCCACCGCGTCATGCTGGATGATGCGGATATTGCTGATCTGGTTGTCATCAATACGCTTGAGCAAGGCGCCGACACCGGCGTTAAACACTTCCACACCCAGGAAGTTGTCGTTGGGGCGGGCCTGAGCAATTTTCTGGGTGGTTTCACCCATGCCAAAACCGATTTCCAAAATCAGGGGATGGTCGTTGCCAAACACGGTTTCCGGTTTCAGAATGCTGTCGCGGTAGCTGATCGACCACAGAGGCAAGAGGCGCGCCAAGGCTTGTTCCTGGCTGGGCGTAATGTGCGCGCGCCGATGAACAAAGCTACGGATATGGGTCTCGCCGGAGTTGCTGTTCGCGACATTGGGCGAGAGCAGGGATGTTTTTTCGTTGCTGGTGGTCATGGTTGGGGCGCGGGCATCAGGAATGGCTCGCGTATTAGCTAAAAGCGGGAAAGCTCTATTGTAGTGAGTCTTGCCGCCGAATTCATGGGGAGGTGCGTGAAAAAGATAGGGTGGGGGCAACGCATGAGCCGGAGATCGCGCTATAATTTTCGCTTCCCCATTCGCGGGATCGTCTGCTTTTGACGCAGACTTCTCCATCAGGGCGGGTGTAGTTTAATGGTAAAACTGATGCTTCCCAAGCATCCGTCGTGGGTTCGATTCCCATCACCCGCTCCAGTTCTGCTTTGTTTCCAACTCCCCCGTTTTTCTGCAACGATTTCCCAAGTCAGGCTTTGCTGCTCTCGGGAGCTGGGTGTGTTGGCCTGCAACACGACTGCATTTCTACTTCTTAGACGGTGGTAGCCGCTGATCCTTCAAGCGAAACTTGATACATGTCGCTATTTATCGAAATTGGGTACACGTTTTATTGACGTGTCGACGAAATCGGAATGTTGAATCATGGCTCTTGCTACGGCTTGGAATCCGGGTCAGCTTGCTGCGTGAGCAGTTACCCCAGCGCGTCAGGCGCCCACGGCGTATTAAAGCGGGTCAAACCGCGGGGGCCAAGTCGCAAGATGATTCGGACTCTGTGGATCCTGACAAGTTGGAAGGTTTCTGATGACGACACGATCTGCCAAGCGCTCAGACCTGGAGGTGCACCTGGGTTCGAGTGCGCATATTGTGGGGCACCATACTTCAGGTTAACGGTGGGGGAAGCAGAAGCAATCTGGGCGGAGCTTGTTCAGGCTGTCAGTCGTTGGCGCAGCGTCGCCAAAGGGTTAGGCATGCAAAGTACGGATCTGGTGGATTTTGAGCCGGCATTTGCTTAACTTCATTCCCATGGCACTATACCCAGCATGCAAGAAGATCTTTTCGGCGATGCCATTGCTCAGCCACCCGCTTCAAAGCCCGCCGCTCCCTCTCGACGCAAAATCACCAAAGTCAGCCTTGCTGCTTCCGCGCTGGAGCTAAGCGATCTGGCGGCCCAGCTTCCTGAAACCCTGCGTTTTGGTGTCTCCACCTGGTCTTACCCCGGTTGGGAGGGCTTGATCTGGGATGGCGAGTACGAGTCGAATATCCTCTCTAAGCACGGCCTGCAGGCCTATCACCAGCATCCTTTGATGCGTACAGTCTGTGTCGATCGCACCTTCTGGCGTCCTTTGACGGTCACGCAGTATTCCGCCTACGCCGCGCAGGTGGATGACGATTTCCGCTTCGTTGTGAAATGCCCGTCCATGATTACGGATGCTCAAGTTCGTGATGAGCAGGGCAAGGTGCGCAAGTCCAATCCTGACTTTCTGGATATCCGTTTGGCTGTAGAGCAGTTTGTGCAGCCTGCGCTCGAGGGTTTGCGTGAAAAGCTGGGCGTGCTGGTCTTCCAGTTAAGCCCACTGTCCTGGGGCTGGTTGAATCGCCCGGCAGAGATGTTCGACAAGTTGGGGCAGATGCTGGCGGCGGCGCGTGAGGCTTTGCCTCAGGGTTCACAAGTGGTGCTTGCTGTAGAAGTCCGAGATCCGGAGCTGCTGACCCAAAGTCTTGTCGATACGCTCAAGGCCAATGGCGCGACGTTTTGTCTGGGTCTGCACGGCAAGATGCCGCCGATTGAGGAGCAACTGCCTGTACTGCGTGCCTTGTGGCCGGGACCCTTGGTGTGTCGCTGGAACTTGAACCGGGAGTTTGGTGCTTACGGCTATGCCGATGCTCAAAAAAAGCATACCCCCTTCGATGCCATCGTCAGCGAGGACCTGCATACCCGCACGGTGCTGGCGCGCACGATTCGCGGAATTACGGGGGCGGGGCAGGCGGCTTATGTGACGATCAGCAATGATGCGGAAGGCTGTGCGCCGCTGTCCATACAGCGGCTGGCGCAACTTGTTGTGGCACAAGAAAAATAACCGCAGGTCTTGAGAAGCGATCCTCAAAAGTGTGACGATTCACAAGACCTGTTGTGTTGCCTGATGAGCTGGGGGCTCAATGCATGCAGGTTCTGGCCCCGTTCGTGATTATTGTCTGGATTTCTGAATCAGCTCATCTGTCGTCATGACATGAGCGGTGGATACCGCCAGCACTCCCAGGGTGACGCGGTGCACTTCTTCAGCGGGAATCGCCCCAAAGCCCATATCCGGGTAGTGGTAGGTGCCGGTCGCATCGGAGATGAAAGCCACTTTGTAGCCATGGAACATGGCATCGCGGGCCGTGGCGTGGCAGCAGTTCTCAGTGGTCACGCCGGTGATCACAACCGTATCGATCTTGCGGGTACGCAGGATGATGTCCAGGTCTGTGCCAAAGAACGCGCTGTACCGATGCTTCTTGATGACGACCTCGTCCCCTTGTGGAGCCACTTCGGGGTAAATATCAACGCCAGCGGTCTCATCGACCAGTCCTACCTGGTTTTGAATCGGAGGGTAAATCTCCCCGAACAGGCCCATATCGCAGCCGTTGCGGCGGTGGGCGTGGGCGGTGAAGATCACTTCCATGCCGGTTTGGCGGGCATGGCCCAGCAGTTTTTGCAGGCGGGGCATCAGCTCCATGCCCATGGGCGTTTCCAGCGGGGCGCCGGGGGCGATGAAGTCGTTTTGCATGTCGATCACAATGACCGCCGTGCTGCCAGGATTGATTTGATCAATCTGAATAGCCATCTCATTCTCCTTTGGTTTGCTCAAGGTCGGGCGGCTGTGTAGTTGGTATTGTCGCTGCCGGTGTCATAGACGCTTGTAGAGTAGGAGGATGAGGCGGATTCGGCTTGGCTGTCTGTGCCATTTTTATGAACTTTTTGACTGTGTCTGCCATCTTGAATAATGCACAGGCAGGGGGCTGGGGCTGGGTGTTTTCCGGGCTTGTCTGTGCTTGGGGAATGGACGTAATCTTGTTGAAAAACGATTAATCCATCGGTGCAGAGAGCGCCGATTATGGAGACTGAACCTATGACAGCGATCATAGCGGTCAAGCCCGGAGACAGCTTTGAACACTGGCACGAGGTCACTTGTAGGCAGTTTTCACAGACCGAGTGCAGCCAGATTGCCCGACACCAGTTTCAGGCGCGGGTCACGCTCAATAGCTTTGGTGGTTTGGGCCTGAGCAGCATCTGGTCTGCCACCCCTCAGGGGGAGGCCATACGCGTCAACAGACGGCAGGCCGATATTCGTAAAGATCAGCGCGACTGCTTCATGCTGTGGCTCATGCTGGATGGCCATATTCAGCTGAGCCAGGACGGACGCTATGTCAGCCTGGGAACAGGTGACTTGGTCCTTCAGGATCAGTCACGGCCTTTTGATCTGGAGCTGGGGCCTTTGGCTCATGCGGCCATGGTCATGATTCCTCGTCCCTTGCTGGCAACGCGCCTGCCCTCGGTGGGGAATCTGGCTGCGCGCCGTATTGCGGCCAACTCGCGTCTGGGGCCGATGGCGGGGGCTTTGGTCAAGCAACTGCTTGGTATGGGGAGATCTGCTGAGGACGGCATGGATCAGCGTGTGACGGCTTCGGTGCTGGACATCTTTTCTGCGGTCTTCGAGTCTGAAACTTCTGCGCTTTCTCTGGCCAATCGTCAGGAGCGGCGTCTGGAACAGATCAAGGCTTATATACGGGCGCATCTGCATGAGGATGCACTGGATGTGGAGCAAATTGCGCGTGCTTCGTCCATGGCGACTCGAACTCTGTACCGGCTCTTTGCACAAGAAGCGACAACCCCCATGCAATGGCTGTGGGAGCAGCGTTTGATCCGGAGCTACCGTTTGTTGGAGGAGGGGAAACACAAACGGGTGACCGAGGTGGCCATGGCCTGTGGCTTCAAGGACCTCTCCCATTTCAGCCGTTTGTTTCAGGCGCGGTTTGGGCAAGCTCCTTCAACGCTAGGATACGCGGTCAGGTCTTGAACTTTGCTTGTTCAAGCGGCTTTATATCCAGGCTGGTTGTTGTGGCGGACCAATGCTTGCTGGCTGACTCACTCGCTTTTCAAAAATGTAAAGTTTGCTTTACTTATTGACAGGTATTTTTGACTTCTATAAAGTCAGGTTTACTTTACATTCAGGTGCTCAAACATGCTCACCAACAGCAATTCCTCTTCTGCGCCATCAGCAGGCCGCCGCTATCTGATTCGCACTTTGCTCTTTATGGGCGTGTATATCCTGGTCAATGCCTTGACCATTGTGGGGCTGTTCGACAGCCTGCTTGGTCGACCTGTTGGCTGGTTGATTGCCATTGCTGTCGCCTTGCCGGTTGCCGGACAAGTGTGGGCCACCTTGCGCTTGATGGCGCAAAGCGATGAGTTCGTGCGGGTGATTGTGGCCAAGTGCTTTGTGCTGGCTTCGGGAGCGACACTGACCTTGTGGACAGCCTGGGGCTTTGGGGAAACCTACGCCGCTGCGCCCCATATTCCCGCTTGGTTGATTTACCCCTTCTTTTGGGCTGTGTTTGCCCTGGTTTCACCCTTTGTCCGGACTAGCGATTAAATGAAAAACCGATTGCGTGTATTGCGGGCTGAAGCGAATTGGACGCAGGCCGATTTGGCAGAGCGCTTGGGCGTGTCCCGGCAGGCGGTCAATGCGCTGGAAACGGGTAAACATGCACCGTCCCTGGATCTGGCCTTTAAGATCAGTGCTGTGTTCGGGCAGACCGTAGAAGAGATTTTCGAGAACCCGTATCGGGGACCTCGGGCCTAATCGGGGATGACGGCCTGGAAGGCACACTTGCCTGCTAATTCCTTTTTGGAGTCAGCAGGCAAGTGTCGAAAGAGCGCCATTATTCCAGTCCGAAGCTGTGATCTTGCGGACTCGACGCAAGCATTGCCTTGTCTGCTTCTTATTGGCTTATTTGGTGGTGTAGCCACCGTTGATCAGAATAGTCTGGCCGGTAATCCACCAGCCGTCGCTGACCAGATGACGAATAAAGGGCACGACATCTTCAATGTCTGTCAGTCCGGTCTTGGAGTAGGGGGACAGCGCGGCAGCCGTCTTGTGATAGGCCACAGCGTCCTCGCCCTCGGCGGGGTAGAAGAAGGGCGTATCCATGGGGCCAGGGCCCACTGCCGTGACGGAAATACCGCGTGCGCCATATTCTTTGGCGGCGGCGCGAGTGTAGTGTTCTACCGGCGCTTTGGTGCCCGCATACGCGGCGTAAAACGGGGTGAAAGCCCCCAGCAGGGACGTCACCAGGGTGCAGACTTTGCCATTGTCCTGTACGTGTTTGCCGGCTTCTTTCAGGAAGAAAAAAGCGGTTTTGGAGTTGATGTCGCTCATCTCCTCGTACTCGGCTTCGCTGACCTCGGTCAGTGGTTTTTTCAGTACCTTGCCGACCGTATTGATGGCGATATCGGGGCGGCCAATGGCGGCGACGGTATCGCTAAACAGTTTTTCCATGGCGCTGGCCGAGCGCAAGTCAGCCTGGAAGGCGACGGCTTGTGCGCCAGTTGCCTGGATGGCTTTGACGGTGGCGTCGGCCTCTGCTTTGGAACTGTCGCTGTTGTAGTGAATGGCAATGGCGCGTGCGCCTTGTTCTGCCAGGTCGCGGGCGATCAGGCCACCCAGATTCTTTGCTCCGCCTGCAATCAGAACGGTTTTACCTTTGATGCTGTGCTTTGCCATGATGACTCCTTGCTAGTGTGGGCTGCGACGTGCAAGCCGTTTCGTTTTTTCATGATATAAGTCGCTGAAATTGTTTAAATCACCTATTTCTGACATCATTTGTCAAAAAAAACGAACAATAATCGTTGCTGCTTGAGCAGACTCGGGTTGGCAGTTCAAGCTGCGAGTTGCGGCTGCTTATCTGGAGAACGCCATGGATCGCATTGACCTGTTTCGCATCTTTACGCGGGTCGTGGAGTGTGCCAATTTCACCCGCGCGGCCGATACCTTGGGTATGCCGCGCTCTTCGGTGTCGATGGCCATTCAGGAGCTGGAGGGCCGAGTTGGTGCTCGCTTGCTCAATCGCACCACGCGCAAAGTGACTGTCACGCAAGATGGCGCGGCGTTTTATGAACGTTGCCTGCGCGTGATTGCCGATGTGCAGGAAACCGAGAACCTGTTTCGCCAAGCCAGTGTCGGGCCAATAGGCACGATCAAGGTGGATGTGCCCGCGCGGGTAGGCCGCTTGATTGTGGCGCCTGCCTTGCCGCAGTTTCTGGAGCGCTATCCGCATGTCCATGTGCATTTGGGCGTGACTGACCGCGAGGTGAATTTGATCGAGGAGCAGGTGGATTGCGTGCTGCGGGTGGGCGCCTTAGGCGATTCGGGCTTGATCGCCAGAAAAATGGGCAGCCTGCCTTTGATCAATGTAGCCAGTCCCGCTTATCTTGCCCGTTATGGTATGCCCCACACGCTTGCGGATCTGGAGAACCATCAAATGGTGCGCTACGCCTCGCCCACCAGTGAGCGCGTCGCCCCTTGGGAATGGATGGAGCAGGACAAGCGGCAGGTGTTGGACTTACCAGGTCGCGTGACCGTGAATAATGCCGAAGCGTATATCGCTTGTTGTTTGTCCGGCTTGGGGTTGATCCAGATTCCTGCCTATGACGTGCAGGCGCACCTGCAGGCAGGTGAATTGCTGGAGGTGTTGCCGGAGCATCGCGCAGCCCCTATGCCTATGTCTTTGTTGTACTTGCATCGCCAGCACTTGTCGCGCCGTTTTCAGGTGTTTGCGGATTGGTTGGAAACCTTGCTGCGCGACTGTGCGTTGTAGCGCAGAGTCACGCAGCAAGGCAAAGCAGTTAGGGGTAAAACAGCAGCAGCCCAAACACCACGAAAACCATCAGGTGCAGATAACCCTGAATGGGGGAGGTTCGCTTGCCGCTAAAGCTCAAGATGCTGAGCAGGGCAGTGATCAGAAACAGAACGGTTTCTGTATTGCTGATGCCCATGATCACCTGTTTGCCGGTAATCAGGCCAATCATCAACACCACTGGCACCGTTAGTCCTACGGTAGAGACAAAGGCGCCCAGGCACAGGTTGATGGCCCGTTGCATCTCATTGTTCATCGCCGCCTTGATGGCGGTAATGGACTCGGGGGTGAACACGATAATCGCGATCAGTACACCGCCGACGGCGACGGGGGCGCCCGAGGCAGCGATACCGTAGTCCGTCACGATAGCCAGATCGTGGGCCAGCAAGACGATAGGCAGGATCAGGGCGATCAGCACCAGGCTGCGTATCAGCATGGCGCGGGTCGCCTGAGGATCGCGTGGTGTGGGTGCCTTATCTTTAGCGCTCTGCACCGTCTGATTGGGTTGTACATAGTCATGGCGGCGACTGCCCATTTGCAGATACAGAAAAATGGCATAAGTCAGCCCCGTCAGCACTGAAATGCCGATGGCCTGGGTTGTGCTGAACTCGCCTGCATTGCGGGTGTAGTTGGGCAGAATCAGGCCCACACTGGTCAGCAGCACAATCATGGACAAGTAGGTGTGGGTGCCTTGGCGGTTGAACTCCTGATCGCCATTGCGCGCGGCGCCGGCAATCAGACAAAGGCCCGTAATCAGGTTCAGGATGATCATCATCACGGCATAGATCGAGTCCCGACCAATGCTGGGGAAGTCCCCTGGTCCCAGCAGTACCGAAGCAATCAGGATGACTTCGATCAGCACAATGGACAGAGTCAGAATCAGGGTGCCGTAAGGCTCGCCCAGTTGATGGGCCAGGTGGTCTGCTTCACGCACCACCCCAAAGGAGGCGGCCAGAATGGTCACAAACAGGGCCAGAAAGACGATGGCCGCGGTGGTGCCGTTCAAAGAATCTCCCAGCCATTGCCCGCCAAAAATCATGAACAGGACAACCATAGACCAGGAACCGAGCAGGCGCAGCCAGGTGACGGGGGTAAAGAGTTCAGGAGAGGGAGATGCAGGGTAGGCCATCGTGAATGCTCCGCTAAAAGCTAGGGCCGTCCCTGTGCTGAAAAAGCAGATCCAGGTCGTCCCGGATCTGTTTTGAATTGAACAATTCAAGTAGCCACAATTTTATCACCTGAACCTCAAGTGGCAACTACGGTTCGTTCGTACGCGGCCCTTTGTGGTTTGGAGCCGTCTTCCTGCTCGTCAGGCCACGATGAAGGTGTGAAGGGCAAAGGCCTTTATCCTCTTTCAGGCGTTGTCAGCCAGCGGTTTTATTTTTCTGATGGAGTTTTGGGGCAAGCCTGCTGTGGGAATGATTCTTTTCCTGTTGCTCGCTACGGTGGACACCAGCCCGATGAAAAAACAGGTGGCCCCATGGAGCGCATACACGGTTTGTTATCCGTATAGGGTTTGTTTCTTTCAATAGCTTGTCGAAACTTTCCAGGGGCTACACCCGCATAGGTTTTGAATGCGGTAGAGAAATTGGCCGGGCTGGAGAATCCTAAGTCAGTCGCAATGACGTCAATTTTCAAGGCTGTGGTTCTTAGCAAGTACTCGGCCCGATACATACGTTGCAATCGGATGTAGCTACTGACGCTCAAGCCAAAATTACGTTGAAATATATTCATGATTTTGCGCCGTGAAATCTTGAACATATCGCACAGTTCTTTTTGGCTGGGTGGAGAGCCCAGATTGGCCTCTATCGTTTTCTGAATGGCATGGATCAGCATGCTGGTTTCAGCGGTCGTGCTGGGCTGCGGGCTTTGCACCTTGCCTGAAACCATGGCTGGCCATATTTTTTTTGGGCAACGCAAAGGCACGTTGATACGCTCTTTGACCTCGTCGACGGCGTATGGATTGCCAATGTAGTCCACCGCCCCTGCTTTTAAAAAAGTGACGCATTCCTCACTGCTGCCGTCCATGCGCGAATCCAGAATGATGAGGGGGATTTGGGCTGTGGCTTTTAATCCTTGGAGCATATGGGTTAAGGACAAAGCATCTATCCCTGTCAATTGCTTATCCACCAGGATAAGTTCCGGCAGGGTTAATTGGGCCTTGGTATATCCTTGCACTCCGTCAGCAGCAACAGAAACTCGAAACGCACCAGCCAGCAGCGCCTGAAGAAGTTGTTCGTGCTGTCGAGTGTTATTGGAGATCAGCAGAATCCTGATTTTTTGATCTGGCTGATACTTTATAGTGGCGTATTTGTTCAATATAAAGCCCCGCGCCCTTCTTCTGATGAAGACGGCTACCTTTACTGACATTGCTCAAGTAGCCAATTTCCTCAGAATACAGACTCAATGAATAGATAAAATCTATCGATATGATTCGTACGGCAGACATAACATTCTGTATTAGTGGGAAAAGTAAATTTTCAAAATTGCTCATTGCATTTCATTTTTGGCAGGCGGCATGCCGAAAGCCCGAAACCCGTGCCGTAAGCAGGACCTAAAAAGTCCAATATCCGGAATGCTACGCTGGCGTATCGGTGAATTTTCCTGATAGGAAAAGGCGTGATTCTACGGCTTTTACCTCTGAACAAAAGACCATGTCCAGATAGGTTTGCCGTGGTTTTGCCCGCATTAGTGTGCATCTGGACAGATGTTGTCGGGGAAGTGTGTGAAGCTCTTTTTATGATGACTCGCAGGTGCAGGAAGCACGGCCCGAGGCAAGGCGCTTATTTGCCGTTTTTTTGTTGGATTTTGATCTAGTTTGGGCGTTCAGTTTTTACAGATTGTTATGCTTGTTAGAGCGAGTTTGGTATAGGGCGGTTAAATCATTTTGGTGGGCCCCGGGGCAGGGCCTGAGCCGGTTGACGAAGCAAAAAACAAGAAGGGCGGGACAAGGTTTATTTCCCTTGTCCCGCCCTTGCTTTCACCATACCCAGGCTTGGTGTGGAGCCTGGCTCAAGCTGGTGCAGGGTGTCCGGTGATGGCCTGGTCCAGCATGTCCAGCCTGTCCTGACCCCAGAACAGCTCACCCTGGTACACATAGGAGGGAGAACCGAAGACACCGGCTGCAATGGCCTCTTCGGTGTGGGCTTGATACCGCGCTTGCATCAGCGGTGCTTGTTCAAGCCAGTAGTCTGCATCTAATTGGTGAGCTTGCAAGATCCCGGCCAGTAGCACGGGATCGGCAATATTCTGGTCCTCGCACCATTGCGCTCGCAAAATGGCTTTGTACAAATCCCGCACCGGCAAGCCAGCCTGGTTGATGGCGATCACCAGGAGGGAGGCCAGCGTGGCGTCTGGGCACATGAAGCGTGGTGTGGGATTGACGTGTAGGTCCAGCTTGCGACACCAGCGCTGCAACTCTGTAATGCGATAAGCCTGCCGTTCGGGCGAGCGCTGTCCTAGTAGAACACCGCCCGTACGGGCATAGACCTGAGGCAGGTCCACAGGTTTGTAGTGGATCGGCACGCCCTGTTGGCGGGCAATCGCCTCCAGCCGGTCGGCCCCCAGGTAAGCCCAGTCTGAATTCATCCAGAAGTAGTAGTGAATGCCGGGCCTGTTCATGTGCGTACCTTTGGGCTGGATAAGGCGGGAAGGGAGAAATGCGTCGGCCCGTGCATGAACCAGGTACTGGCAAAGGCGATCAGACCCAGCACGCTGAGATACCAGACGATGTAGTCGGGTTGGCCATCGCCATAGGCCAGCAAGGAGGTGGCCACCAAGGGAGCCAGGCCGCCACCGATGGCACCGGATACCTGCACGGCAATGGAGATGCCGCTGTAGCGCACTTCAGGTGGAAATTGCGTGGAGAACAGGCCACCTTGCGGGCCATACAGTGCGGCGTAGACCAGGCCAATCGCAATCACCAAAGCCAGGGTAATGGTGTTGGAGTCCAGGCTTCCCAACATGGAAAAGAAGGTGGACGAGAACGCCAGCATGCAGACCGTGCCGGCCATGAATACCCATTTGAAGCCGATCCTGTCTCCCAGTACGCCAAACAAAGGCATGGTGAACAGGGCGGCAAATGCTCCCCAGACGGTCGCATCGAGCATCACGCCGCGATCAACTCCCAAGGTGGTGGTGGCATAGGCCAGGGCAAAGGTCACTACGGTATAGAACCAGGTCACTTCAGCTAGACGGCCCCCCACGACCAGCAGGACTTCACGCGGGTAATGACGCAGGACTTCCAGGGCGGGAATCGCCACTTGTTTGCCTTTCTTGCTCATCTGCTCGAAGTCAGGTGACTCGGCCACTTTGGCGCGTATCCACCAGCCTACCAGCAGCAAGACAACACTGGCCAGAAAGGGGAGACGCCAGCCCCAGGAGAGCATGTCTTCTTCAGGCAAGCTGGCGACCGCTCCCATGGCCAGAGAAGACAGGATCAGACCGGGAGCAACGCCTGTTTGTGGCAAGCTGCCGAAAAAGCCTTTCTTGCCTTCCGGGGCATGTTCAACCGCCATGAGCACGGCGCCGCCCCATTCGCCGCCTACCGCAATGCCTTGCAGAAAACGCATCAGGACCAGCAGGACGGCGGCCCAATAGCCAATGCTTTCATAAGAGGGGATCAAGCCGATCAGGATAGTGGGAATCCCCATTAGAAAGAGCGTGATCAACAACATGGATTTTCGGCCCAGCTTGTCACCGAAATGGCCGAAAACAAATCCTCCCAAGGGACGGGCAAAAAAGCCCACGGAGTAGGTGGCAAAGGCCGCCAGTGTGCCCGTAATCGGGTCAAAGGCGGGGAAAAAGATCTTGTTGAAAATTAGTGCGGCAGCGGTGCCGTACAGGAAAAAGTCATACCACTCTATGGTGGTTCCCATCATGCTGGCCAGGCCAGCGGTAACGTACTGGCGCGACGAACGCGCCTGTCCATGATTAGGCATCGTCATAGCGACCTCCTGGTGGAAGCGGGGTGTTGAGTGTGGGCGTCAGCGAGTTTTAGTTAAGGGCGCAATGCCTTGGGTCTGACGGGACCAGTAATCAAAGGTCGCGTTCACAATGGAGGGCTTGAGCAGGTAGTCGTGCGCTTCGGCCGCCAGGGTGTCGTCCACGGGGGTAAGCGGGCCAAAGGCCGCCTGTGCGCGCACTTGCAGGCGTGCAGCACGCTCCAGATACACGGACAGATACGTGGCTTCCTGACAGCTTTGGCCTGCGGTCAGATAACCGTGGTGGGCCAGGATAATGGCGCGCTTGTCGCCCAGAGCTTTGGAAATGATGACGCCTTCCTGGTCGGCAATGGGGACACCTGGCCATTCGCCCAAAAAGGCACAGTCATTGTGCAGGGGCGTCATGTCCATTTGCGAAATCACCAAAGGCTGACGGGCGGTGGCCAGCACGGTAGCCCAGGGCGAGTGCGTGTGGATGATGGAGTTGACGTCCGGGCGAGCCTCATAGACCCACAAATGAAAGCGGGTGGCCGGGTTGGCCATGCCTTGGCCGCTCAGGGTATTTAAGTCGCGGTCAACTTCAATGAAGTCTTCAGGGGTGGCTTCGTCAAAACCCAGACCAAAGCGCAAGGTCCAGTAGGCACCAGGGCGTTCGGAACGGACACTGATCTGGCCTGCCAGACCGGCCTCCTGCTCGGTCATGGCCAGGATGCGACAGGCAAATGCCATGGTTTCGCGGGTGTCGCGTTGCACGTGCTGCAGATGAGAGGCCATCTCTTTGGTGGCACGTTCATCAAAATAGGATTTGTCTCTGAGTGGGGTATCCATGTGATTTGTCTCCTTTGGTATGCCTCGTCGATCCTTGTGCCGACGATGGGATTCATTGTCTTGATTTAAATCAATAGGAGCTATGTTCGGTGGCTCATAGCTCCTATTCCATTTGCTTGCAAGACGGTGTCACCCATGCAAACCCGGCTCGAGTGCCGGGCTAGGAGACAATCGGGGCCGGGTTCAGCTTTGGCGCCAGCGAGAGCGTTCGCGGCGTCGAGAGCGGGACCAGGGATGTTGCACCTTATGCGGTTGTGGCCGGGGATCAGGTGGATGACGTGTGTCATGGTTTTCCACGGGATTGGAGTCCGGCTTGGGCGAGTCTAGAAAGACACTAGTGGCACAATCGCAGTCGATGTACATGGACAGTCCTTTGTCAACGTAAAGAAAGGGGAGGTGGTAGCGAGGCACTGTTCTGGGCCTGGGTGCCTCCCGAGAAAAACGAGTTGTAGCTGTCTTGCAGGGCATGCAGGATCAGTTCG
Source organism: Alcaligenes sp. SMD-FA (assembly GCF_025960365.1). Taxonomy (NCBI): domain Bacteria; kingdom Pseudomonadati; phylum Pseudomonadota; class Betaproteobacteria; order Burkholderiales; family Alcaligenaceae; genus Alcaligenes; species Alcaligenes sp. SMD-FA. Next base: position 556,696 of record NZ_CP110108.1, read on the forward strand.
GGGTAGTTGTCCTGCTCGGCGGGCAGTTGCGATTGCAGCCGTGCCAGATGCTCGTTGTCCTGCTGGTCACCCCACTGTTTGTGATAGTGACCATGCTGATAGCCGCGTAGCTGACGCAAGCGGTTCAAGGCGTTTTTGCCCGCGTAGGAGTGGTAAAGCGTGTCCAGCGTCAGACCACTGAGGCGGGCCAGTTGAACAAAGCTGCTGAAGTCGAACTGACGCGTCTGCAGCACCCGCAAAGCAAAGTGTTCCAGCGCCGTCATGAGGGTTGCAGAGTCGCTGGCGTTTGCAGGGGCCTGCTCAAGCTGATCCAGTGCGGTGGCGGCCTCTTGCTCGCGCAGCAGGTCGTTGGCGCGCAATACATCGCACAGACCAAAATGCAGGATGTCGATAAGCTCTAGCTGTAGTTGCGGCAGATTGCGTTCGCGGTGTTGCCACCACTTCCAATCCAGGTAGTTGGCCAGCTCTGCACACTCCAGCCAGATCGCCCGGTAGTAGTCCTGTTTGGCCACTCGCCAGTTGGGGTCGATCAGGTGATTCAGCTCGGTTTGCAGGGTCAGCATCTGCTTCAGGCGGCGGGCCCCAGAGCCGGCTGGGATAATCGTCTCTTGTTGCCCGAGGCGGTGCTTTTGACGGCCTTGTTCATCAAAGTTCTCGGGTGCCAGCCAGGCCTGGAAATTTGCTTTCAGGGCAGGCCATTCTGTGTCGGTAATCGAGAACCAGGCTGTATCGCGTGAGCGCCCTTTGTAGACAATCGCTTGGCGGAAAATGCCTTCATAACGAAAGCCCAGTCGTCGTGCAGCCGCTTGTGAAGGAGCATTGTGCGTATCGCACTTCCATTCGTAGCGGCGGTAGCCCAAGCCGTCAATGGCATAGGCCATCAACAGATAGTGGGCTTCGGTGGCCATGCGGGTTTGCTTCAGAGCGGGTGACCAGGCTACAAAACCCACTTCAATGCAGCCGTTTTGCGGGTCAATCCGCATCAGGGACAAGGTGCCCAATGCCCGCCCTGTGGCTTGTTCTACGACGGCGTAATGCACGGCGTTGTCGGCCTGACTGATGGTATGCAGATGCTGATCGAATTGCCCTCGGCTGGTAAAGGGCCCTACGGACAAGTAGGTCCAGTCACGGCCATCGTTGGCGCTGCTGTAGGCCTCGTACAGGCTCTCGCCGTGTTGCTCCGGGTTCACTGCTTCCAGTCGGCAGTACTTACCGTGCAAAACACAGCGGGTGGGTCGCGGGCGGGCTTGCCAATGAGGGAGCGAGGGGCCGATAGGCTGGTGATAATCGTTCAACTGAACCATGAGATGTCTTCAATAGAAAACGCTCCTGAAATGCCAGTTCGTGGCACATCGGGAGGCGGGAAAGGGGAGGGCGGGGCTGGGGGACAACAGGTGTTGTGCTAGGCCACTAATTGATTCTATTGAGCAAGTGGCCGGTTACAGCAATCCGCTTTTTTGCTTGCTCCCAGACCACATTGAGAAGATGGCCGTGAAACGTGACGGAGCCGGCCCTGGCGGGTCTTGGCGTTGGATTTGAACGGCAGACACAACTATCCTGAGCGCTAAGCACAGATGCCGTAGCGTCGGTTGGGCAGACCAAAGTGGCAGGCATCAAAAAAGCCGAGCTACCTGGTGGGTAGTCTCGGCTTGGGTCCAGGCTTGACGCCAGAGGCTTAGAGCTGGTTGAGGTTCAGACGCAGAACGCTGTCTTTGGCACCTTTCAGGTAGTGCGGGCTCTTGTCACCGTGAGGAATCTTGATGGTGACAAAAGCGGTCTGGCCGTCAGCGCTCAGCGTCACGCTGTTGGGGTGTACAGGAGCGCTGATGCGGTGTTTCACAGCCAGGGTGTTGGCATCCAGAATGGTTACCGAACCGGTACCGGCAGGCGTTTGACGATCCACGCCACGGTTGGTGGCGATCAGCTCTTTACGGGCATCGTTGTAGACGATGTCCAGCAGACCCAGGCCGACTTCAACCGTGTTTTCCACTTTGCCGGAGGTGGTGTCGAATACGTAAATCTTGCCGGTGTTGGCGTCAGCTCCAAACAGTTTCTTGCCATCTGCGCTCAGGGTGATGTTCACGAAGAAGTGACGGGAATCTTCCCGCTTGTCACTTTTCGCATCGCCTGTCGTGAAGCGCTGTTCGATAGTGCCTGTAGCCGGGTTGATGACAGCAATTTCGTCCTTGCCGCCGTGGCCCACGAACAGGCGTTTGGTGTTGGCATCGTAGGCAGCGCCGGCAGGCCACAGGCCAACGTTGTCGATATTGTGCAGGATGCGGCCTTGGGCACCGTCCACAATCCATACGCGGCCACCTTCAGAGGGGTTGGTCACGAAGATGCGGTTGTCCTGTTCGTCAATCACGACTTTACGGGTGTGTTCCCAGCCGTCCTTGCCTTCTTTCTGGCCCAGTTGAATCAGTTGCTTGACGGTGCCGTTCAGGCTGTTGATCGCCAGCAGCGAGCCGTCCAGAGTGTTACCCACGTACAGAGTGTGAGTTTTCTGGTTCAGGCCTAGTGCGAAAGCACGGCGTGGCAACTGGATGCGCTGCGACTCACGCAGAGTGTCCTGGTCCAGAACATGCAGAAAGCCGGCCGCACGGTCTTCAAACAAGGGGGTGGCGGCAACGAATAATTGCTTGCTGTCCTTGGCGGCCAGAATTTCGTAGGCACCCTCAATGGTGTCCTGACGGAAAGTGACTTGTGCTTGAGGGGCAGTTGCATTGAAAGACGATGTTTGGCCCACTTGTTGCGATTGCGGTGCGGTCTGGCATGCGCTGAGCAGCAAGGCCCCCATTACGGAGGCAACAATCATTTTTAAAGAGGCAGGGCGGGACGCAATCATGTATTTCCTTTGGGATTCAATAAATGAGAATCGTTACTATAACTGCTCTGTTTTATAAACTTTTCTGACCTGCCTGTCTATGTAAATACGTAGAACCCTGCTTGATCGCAGGGTTTTGAATGACGTTTTCAGTCTTGCTGGGAGCCTTGTCCAAAACGGGCTTGCCAGGCTTCATACACTTGGCGTTTTTCAGGTAAAGGCAGGTGTTCCATTTTCACGCCCTGCTTGCCAAAATCCTGCTGCATTTTTTTGTAGAAGGATTCGGTGGACCAGCCAAAGGGTTCGCCTTGTTCGTCGTCGGCGCAATAGACCACACGCTCTACGCCTGAGGCGATCATGGCGGCCATACACATGGGGCAGGGGATGCCACTGGCATACATGGTGCTGCCTGCATGGTGACTGCTTTTTACCGCCTGGCTGGCGTGGCGCAGTGCCTGGATCTCGGCATGGGCGGTCGGGTCGTGGGCGAGGTAGGTCTCATTGACCCCTTCGGCCAGAACCTGGCCGTCACGCACCAGCACGGCACCAAAAGGCTGGCCGCCACGGGCGACATTCTCTGCTGCAATCTGGATCGAGCGCAGCAGATAGTGTTTATCGTTCATGTTTTTCTCCTGTAGAGAAGCAGGGTTGGAATGAGCCTTGAAACCAGAGTCTGTGTTTGTGCCTTGTGGCAGGCCTGCGGGTGCAGGTGGCATAAGGGGGGGGTTCTGGTTGGGCGTGTTGGTAATGCAAAACAGCCGCTGACGGGCAGCGGCTGTTTTGTTTCGGGTCCTATTAGCGATGGCCGCCAATAGTCAGGTTGGCATGACGGTTCACATCTTTATACAGCAAGTAGCGGAAACGGCTTGGGCCGCCCGCGTAGCACGCTTGTGGGCAGAAGGCGCGCAGCCACATGAAGTCACCAGCTTCCACTTCAACCCAGTCCTGGTTCAGACGGTAAACGGCCTTACCTTCCAGAACGTACAGACCGTGTTCCATGACGTGCGTTTCAGCAAAGGGGATGACGCCACCGGGTTCAAAGTTCACGATGTTCACGTGCATGTCGTGACGCAGATCGGACATATCGGTAAAGCGCGTGGTGCTCCAGCGGCCTTCGGTGTCGGGCATCACCATGGGGGTGACGTCTTTCTCGTTAGTCACGAAGGCTTCAGGTGCTTCCAGGCCTTCCACACGCTGATAACGCTTGCGGATCCAGTGGAAGTTGGCCAACTCGCCCGTGCGGTTGTGCAAGGTCCAGTTGGTGGAAGGAGGAATAAAGGCATAGCCGCCTTCTTCCAGGATGTGCTTGGTGCCTTCCAGAACCAGTTCCAATTGGCCCTTGACGACAAAAATCACGCCTTCGGCTTCGGGATCGGACTCAGGGTTGTTGCTGCCGCCTTGAGGACCCACTTCCATGATGTATTGGGAGAAGGTTTCGGCAAAGCCGGACAGAGGACGAGCCAATACCCATAAGCGGGTATTTTCCCAACCGGGCAGGAAGCTGGTCACGATGTCTTGCAGCACGCCTTTGGGCAGCACGGCATAGGCCTCGGTGAACATGGCGCGATCTGTCAGCAACTGAGTCTGAGGAGGATGGCCACCGGGAGGGGCGTAGTAATTGACTTTGGACATGTTGATTCCCATTGACATTCAGTAAGGAAAAATCTGTCGAACGGCATGGCGCAATCCCGGCGGTTGGCAAAAGGCACAGGCGGGATGTCGTTGTAATGCGCGGGACTAATACACAGTAACGATTGCTGGTGATATTTACAAATTAAATGTATAAATCTCTAGTATTTGTTTTTTGAATGTGTTGAGCTGTGGAGCCTGTTGGCAGCAACAGCAACAGCAACAGCAACAGCAACAGCAACAGCAACAGCAACAGCAACAGCAACAGCAACAGCAACAGCAACAGCAACAGCAACAGCAACAGCAACAGCAACAGCAACAGCAACAACTGCTGCAAGTGCTTTAATGCCAATGCCAATGCCAATGCCAATGCCAATGCCAATGCCGAAGCAGGCAGCAGTGTTACTACCTATATTGATGCTCATTGATGTCGCGTCCGTCTTGGAGCAGCGGTTGATCTACGCTCCGTGCCCACACCCAGTAGCTTGGGGCCTCACGAGCCATCTTTGATGCACAGCTAGTATCCACAGGCAATAGCCAGCACTTTGCTTGGGCCAAAGGCGTGATGTCAGAAGGATTTTGAAGATATGGATCATCAACTATCGAGCAGTCCCAGCCTGAATCGGCCCTTGTACGACCTGGACCTGTTGCTGGCCTTGTTGACGGTGGTCGATTGCGGCAGCTTTACGGCAGCAGCGACGCGTTTGCATTCCACCCAGTCCACGATCAGCCAGAAGGTACGACGTCTGGAAGAGCTGGCCGGACTGCGTCTGCTGGATCGGGCCAGCCGGGGAGTCAGCACGACCGAAGCGGGGCAGACCTTGCTGGGTTACGCCCGCCAGATGCTGGCCCTGAATCATCAGTTGTCAGAAGCCTTGTCGGGTTCGTTGGTGACTATCTCGGTACGGCTGGGTGTGCCAGAGGATTTTACCAACGGCCAGACCATGCGGGCCCTGGCGGGTTTCAATCGGCAGTTTCCGCAGGTGCGGCTGGAAGTCAGCAGCGGTTTAAGTAGCGATTTGCTGGCCGCCTACGATCAGGGTGAGCTGGATCTGGTGCTGGTCAAGCAGCGTCATAATGCCCGCGAAGCGGTGGTCTGTTTACCCGAGCAGACGGCCTGGGTCGATAGCGCGACCGATCCGGTCTTTCATCTGGACCCTATCCCCCTGGTTACTTTCCCACGCCGTGGTGTTTACCGTGAGGAGATTATCAGTGCAGTGGAGTCCTTGGGGCGGCGTTGGCGCATCAGTTTTACCAGTTCCAGCTTGAGCGGCATTCAAGGAGCGGTGGCAGACGGGATGGGCATCAGCCTGTTGCCACGGCGTGCTGTGCGGGACGACCATATTGAGCTGGGGCAAGCACAAGGCCTGCCCCGGATTGATGCTTTTGAACTGGCGATTTTGCATAGGCCCCACGCCAATGAGATGGTGACGGCCTTATCCCGTGTGCTGGTAGAAATGTTGGCTCCCGAGAGTGAGCACCGCGTTTGATACCTGGGTGTTCGGCCTGCGAGAGTGGCAAAGACGCGTCAGGCTTTAGTGCTTGGGCGTGACTGGATCAAAGTGCGTCATTACATCCAGCACGGGTTCTTCGGCCATCACACGCGCCCGTGCAGCCACGGCAATCTCGTGCCCCTGACTGATGGTCAGCTTGCCATCCATTTCCAGGTCTACCTCTACCCAGATCATGTCGCCCAGCTTGCGGGTGCGTAACTGGTGTATCCCTTCTACGCCGGGCGTCTCGCGCAAGAGTTTGGCAATGCGCTCTTCCGTTTCCTGATCGACCGCTTTATCTGTCAGATCGTGGAAGGCGCCTATCGCAAACTTCCAGCCCGTGCGCAGAATCATCAAGCCCACAATGCTGGCAGCCAAGGGGTCGCCCAAGGGCAGGCCTGCCAAGTTCGCCATGACTCCGACACTGACAACCAAGGAGGATGCGGCATCCGAGCGTGCATGCCAGGCATTGGCAGCCAGCATGGTCGAGCGTAACCGTTTTGCTACACGCAACATGTAGCGAAACAGGAGTTCTTTGCTACAGAGCGCAGTCAAGGCAATGGCCAAGGCAATGGGGTGTACAGCCTCGATGCTGCTGGGGTCGCGCAAGGCAGAGACGGCATTCCACAACATCCCGGCACCCACGGCCAGCAAAAGGCCTCCAATGGCCAAGGTAGCGACCGTTTCGTAGCGCAAGTGACCGTAGGGGTGGTCTGCATCTGGGCCTTGGCGGCTATGGCGGTTGGCAATCAGCACTACAAAGTCCGACAGCAGGTCAGATAAAGAGTGAATGGCGTCGGCAATCAGGGCTTGAGAATGGGCAAACAGGCCCACCACAAGTTGCAGCACGCTCAAACCAATATTGACAAGGACGCTGACCCAGGTGGAGCGTTGAGCGCCGCGGTGCCGGTCCAGATCAGAAGGGGGGGTATTTTTCATGCCAAACGGTCCTTGCAAGCAAAGCGGCAGGCTGTGTATCAATACAGCAGTTTCAAGATAAAGAGTGTATCGACTTTCCCGGCCTGTAGGGTGCTGAAAGGGGCTTGGCAGGCTGTTTTGAGCCTATTCTTTGATATGTGGATACAAAAAAGCCTCGCTTTTGAGCGAGGCTTTTGGGCGTATCAGGAATGCGTCTTAATTGATGCGCATGCCGGGCTGGGCGCCAGGGAAGGGCTCTAGAATATAGATACCTTGGTCCACGGCGTCATCAGCATGGCTGGCAGCCAGAACCATCCCTTCGGACACACCAAAACGCATCTTGCGAGGAGCCAGGTTAGCTACCAGAACCGTCAGCTTGCCGATCAGGTCGTCGGGTTGGTAAGCCGACTTGATGCCAGAGAACACTTGGCGCAAACGACCTTCGCCAGCATCCAGGCTCAGGCGCAGCAGCTTGTCCGACCCTTCTACGGCTTCACAGCTGACGATCTTGGCAATGCGCAGATCAACCTTGATGAAGTCCTTGATGTCGATGGTGTCGGCAATCGCTTCGCCACCGGGCAGGACGACTGGGGCTGGCGGGGGGGCCAGCAGTTCGTCCACCATGGCGCTGTCTACCCGCTGCATCAGGTGTTTGAATGGAGCGATGTAATCAGGCAAGGCAGCCACGTCATCCCAGACAAAGCTGCGATCCAGACCGAATAGCTCGCGGGCAACGCGATCGGTCAGGGTAGGCAAAATGGCGGTCAGCATGACAGACAGACCCTTGAAGCCAGCCAGGGTGCGCGAGCAAATGTCTTGCAGCGCATCTTTCTGGGCTTGCTCGGCAGTTGCAATGCCTTTGGCCATGACCCAGGGCTGGGCTGTATCGAAAGCCTGGTTGATGATGTCGGCTTGAGCCATGATTTGGCGCACAGCACGGCCGTACTCGCGGCTTTCCAGATCGGCACGGACTTTCTCGGCAACTTCTTTGAGCTGGTTTTGCAGCTCGGAGGTGTCGCCCTGGTAGGCCAGCTTGCCATCAAAGTGCTTGCTAATGAAGTTGGCGGCACGGCTGGCGATGTTGACGTATTTGCCAATCAGGTCGCTGTTGACGCGGGCAATGAAGTCATCAGGATTGAAGTCCATGTCCTCAACGTGCGAGTTCAGCTTGGCGGCCATGTAGTAGCGCATCCACTCGGCATCCATACCCAGTTCCAGGTAGCGCAGGGGTGAAATGCCTGTGCCACGGCTCTTGGACATTTTTTCGCCGCTAACCGTGATGAAACCGTGTACGTTCAGTGCATCAGGCACTTTACGGCCGGAGAATTTCAGCATGGCAGGCCAGAACAGGGCGTGAAAGTACACGATGTCCTTGCCGATAAAATGCACCTGCTCGGTGCTGCCTTCCGGATCCAGCAAGGCATCAAAGTCCAGACCGGCCTTGGTGCAGTAGGCTTTCAAGGAAGCCAGGTAACCAACAGGCGCGTCCAGCCAGACGTAGAAGTACTTGCCGGGCGCATCGGGAATCGGAATGCCGTAGTAAGGCTCGTCGCGGGAAATATCCCAGTCGTTCAGGGACGCTTCGGCCCCTTCGCCTGTACCCAGCCATTCGCGGGTTTTGCCCAGCACTTCCGATTGCAGACGTGGCTTGCCCTGGGCGTTCTTGCCTGTGGTCCACTCTTGCAGGAAGGCCACGCAGCGCGGGTCGGACAGACGGAAGAAGAAGTGTTCCGAGGTCTTTAACACCGGACGCGCATTGGTCAGGGTGGAGTAGGGTTCGATCAGCTCGGTCGGGGCGTAAACCGCGCTACAGACCTCGCAGCTGTCGCCGTACTGGTCCTTGGCGTGACACTTTGGGCACTCGCCCTTGATGTAACGATCGGGCAGGAACATGCCTTTGACCGGGTCATAGAACTGTTCGATGGTGCGTGTATCGATGAAACCGGCACTTTTGAGCGTACGGTAGATATCCTGGGCCAGCTCGACGTTGTCAGGCGAGTCCGTACGGTGCCAGTGGTCGAACTTGATGTTAAAGCCGTTCAGGTAGGTGGGGCGTTCGGCCGCGATCTTGTCTACCAACTGGGCGGGGGTAATGCCCGCGCTTTCTGCCTTGAGCATGATGGGGGCGCCATGGGCGTCGTCCGCACACACAAAATGTACCGTATGTCCCGACATTCGCATGGACCGAACCCAGATGTCGGCCTGGATATATTCCATGATGTGGCCGATGTGAAACGAGCCATTGGCATACGGCAGGGCGGTCGTAACAAATATCGTTCGTGACATGACTTAACAAAATAAAAGAGAAAGGGAACAAGGATTCTACGGTCTATTGGACACTTGTGCAGCGCCAGACCGAGGAATGTCCACGGGTAAAGTGCTGATGAGGAATTGCGAATGATACAAATGCACACACCCTGAGCCTATGACGACTCAGGGTGTTCGGGGGCAATACCTATTCAGCGTTGCTGTGAACCAACTGCTTGGCGCACAGTCAAGAACTGTTAAGGAATCTCGCGCATCTCGATGTCGGTGACATCACGCGAACGTGGTGCTGTCGACTGTTTGCTGGCAGTAGTGGGGCGGCGGCGCTGGTCCCAATAGGCTTTAACGCCGAAAGGACGGCCACTAATACGCGCCACAATGTATAAAATGCCGATCGCAATCGCGGTGGAAACCATGAAGATAAACGCCATGATTGCACCGAAAATTGTCAGCAAGACAAAGAGGGCTGTGCGGATAATCTGGTTAAATGTGCTCATAGGTTTAGTATGACACCATAAGTGTAAAAAAATTCCTCTTGAACCGCTAAATTTCTGGTTTAAAGGTATGGTGATGTTTCTTTATATCAAGGTTTTGTATAAATGACAGTGAGTTCCGAGCGCGTGTTGCAAGCCCTGGCGAGTGTGACCGATCCCAACACGTTAAAGAAGTTATCGGTCGATGCGGGTCGATGCGAACTGGGCATTGACCAGAACCAGGTTGAGCTGACTTTGCATCTGCCCTACACGGCTTATGACATTCAGGGGCAACTGCGCGAACGTATCGAGCAAGCTTTGGCGGGCGTGGGTGCCACCCTGTCCAAGCTGCATTTGAGCCCTCGCATTGGTATACATGCCGTGCAGGAAGGCTTGCGCCCCATGCCCAATATCCGCAACATTATTGCGGTGTCCTCGGGCAAGGGCGGGGTCGGTAAAAGTACGACGTCGGTGAACCTGGCCTTGGCTTTGCATATGCAAGGTGCGCGTGTCGGTTTGCTGGACGCGGATATTTACGGCCCTAGCGTGCCCACCATGCTGGGCCTGCACGAGCGTCCGCGCAGTGCAGACGGCAAGATGATGGAGCCGCTGATTGGCCACGGTCTGCAAGCGAACTCGATTGGTTTCTTGTTGGATGAGGACGCTCCAGCGATCTGGCGCGGCCCGATGGCAACCCAGGCGCTGACACAGCTGCTTACACAAACGCGTTGGGACAATCTGGATTACCTGATCATCGACATGCCTCCGGGCACGGGCGACATTGCCTTGACCCTGTCGCAGAAAGTCCCGCTGACGGGCGCTGTGATTGTGACCACTCCGCAGGATCTGGCGCTGATCGATGCCAAGCGTGGCTTGAACATGTTCCAGAAGGTCAATGTGCCAGTCTTGGGTATCGTGGAGAACATGTCGGTTCACATTTGCTCGAACTGTGGTCACGCTGACCCGGTCTTTGGCCAACACGGTGGCCGCGATATGGCCAGCCAATTCAACGTGCCTTGGCTGGGTGCCTTGCCGCTGGCAATGAGCATTCGGGCTCAGACCGACTCCGGTACCCCTACCGTGATTGCCAGCGCAGACAGCCCCGAGGCTCGGCTCTATCATGAGATTGCCAATCGCGTTTCGGCTAACTTGTCGCAACTACCTCCAGACACGTCGGGGCAGCGCCCCAAGGTTGTTCCTCGTCCTCTTTGAGTACGTATGCGCAAATCCGGCTTTTGCCTGTTGTTCTCGATAGTCCTGAGCCCTGCTGTGTGGGCTCAGTCTTCCGTTCCTGATGTCATTATTGATCCGGGGGGCGTGCCCCCCCAGGCGTTGAAAGAAATTCAGCGTGCGGTCAGTGCCATTACGCGTTTGGCGGAAGATCAGGACTTGGGAGAGGTCTCGCGTCTGCGGCGCCGGGCCCATGATGCGACCGTTTCCGCCTTGCAGACCCAGGGCTATTTTGACTCTGTGGTTACGCTGGAGGTGGGTGAAGATTCCAGCGGGGAATATTGGGACATTATTATTCAGCCAGGTGAAATCACGCGTGTGCGCGACATTGCCTTGGACTTCAAAGGCAAGATCCAGGAGCCGGAATACCAAGTGCGTCTGGAAGGGATCAAGGCCAGTTTTCCCCTGAAAGTGGACGATCCTTTTTTAAATTCAGTCTGGTCGTCGGCCAAGGCGGATTTGTTGGAAAGCGTACAGCGCCAGGACTTTTACTACGCTCGCTATATAGACACGCGGGCGACGGTACTGGCTGACGAAGGGGTGGCCGACCTGTCCCTGAGCGTCGATAGCGGGCCACGGGTTCGCATGGGGCCTCTGGAGACCACCGGCTTGAAGCGAGTCCCCCAGTCACTGGTGGACCGCTACGTGCGCTATACCCCCGGTGACCCCTACGATCAGGACAAGCTGGACGAGTGGCAGCAATCTTTGGCGGCCACCACTTTTTTTCGGGGTGCCTTTGTCACTCTGGATGAGCAGGCCAGCAAAAAGAAAGAGCTTCCTGATGGTGATGTAGAGCTGCCTGTAAGGGTGCGAGTGACCGAAGCACCATCCAAGCAGTTCACCGGCTCTTTGGGTTTTGACAGCGACCACGGAGCGCGTGCCGAAGCCCTGTACCGAAAGAATATTGTGTTTGGCCTGCCCATTTGGTCCGAGGCCGGTCTTGGGGTGGATAAAAACCGCCAGAGGGCTTTTTATGACATCCATTTGCCGCCCACGATTCGTGGCTACAAGAACAGTTTCGGTGTTTTGTATGATCGCTCTGACGTTGAAGGCCTGGACACTGAGCGTTTGGCCTTGGGCTGGAAGCTGCGCCAAGAACGAAAGGCGGCGGGTAATAGCCGCGTTGAGTACGAAACTGAGTGGGGTGTGCTGGGGGCCTGGGACAAGACCAAGATTTCTGGACTGCCCACTCGTGAAACCCCTTCTGCCATTGCAACTTGGCAGTGGCTGCGCCGCGATGTGGACAAGAAATACGATCCGCGCGAAGGCAATTTGATTGACTTTGGTGTCGGTGCTGGTGTCACGCTGGATCGGGGCGAAAGGTTCTACCGCAGCAATTTGCGGCTCCAACAATGGTGGCCGGTTGGGGATCGGGACGTCTTGTCCGTACGCGGGGAAGTCGGCAAAGTGTGGGGGATGACGGATCGGACGCCGCCTGATTTCGGTTATCGCACTGGGGGCGCGCGCAGCATCCGGGGCTATAAATATCAAAGTATTGGTCTTGAACGCAGCGACGCCGTGGTGGGCGCGCCGGCCATGGCGGTTGCTAGTGTGGAGTACACGCATTTTTTCACCAGCATGTACGGCATGCGTGCTTTTGTGGACGTGGGCGATGCGGCGTCCAGCTTTGGTGATATGGACTTGGCCTGGGGTTACGGTTTGGGAGCGGTGGTCCGAACCCCTGCCGGGCCCTTCAATCTTGATCTGGCCTATGGTCAGCGGGACAAACGTTTACGTTTGAGCTTTTCTTTGGGAATCGCATTTTAATGGCTTGGGTTCGGCGCTGGTTCCGATATTTTGCATTGTGGGGCATCCCCTTTGTGGTGGTGGCCCTGCTGCTTGTGTGTGGTTTTGTGTATTGGGTGCTGGCCAGTCAGGTTGGTACCCGTTGGGCGCTGCGCACGGCCTTGCCTTATGCACAGGGCAGTGCACAAGGCGTACGCGGAACGATCTGGGACGGTCTGAGTATCGACCACCTGGTGCTGGCCCTGCCCGATACCCATGTCGATATCGAACGTTTGCGCCTGCAGGCCAACTGGAAAGAGCTCTGGGAGCGACGCTTGCATGTGGTGGAGCTCAGTGCCCATAAAGTGGATGTGGCCTTGACATCCTCGGACGAGCCCAAGTCCGACGCCCCCTTCAAAATGCCTGAGTTGCCTATCAGTATTGCCGTGGACAAACTGGCCTTGGGTCAGTTCCTGTTGACGCAAGATGGTACGCCCTTGCCGGTAGCCATTGCGGATTTGTCCTCGGCTCTGGCTGTGGATTCCGACAGCGCACAGTTGCGTCTGTACGATTTGATGGTGGCCAATGAGTCCATTCGCGCTGGTTTTCAGGGTGAAGTAGAGCTGGCGGGCCTGGAAGCGCCATATCCGGCACGAGCCGATATCCAAATCATTGCTCGTGGTTTGACGGCGGATTCTCCGATTTGCGCCAAGCAGTATTTGCCCGCTTATGCGGAGCAATCGAAGTCCGACCGGCCTGCTGCAAAAGTCGCCGTTGCTCAGTCCACAACGACAGCCGCTGCACAAACGCTGAAAGCCAATGCCAATGCCAATGCCAAGGCTGCGGCGGCCTCTGTTGCGGCACAAACTCCTCAGCAAAGCCAAACCAAGGCCAACACGCAGGGCCAGCTCGCCCCTGACAGCCAATCGGTCGATCAGCCTGTAGATACCCCTAGTGCCGCCGGAGTCATCAGCTCCGAGCCCGGGGGCAGTGCAGGTCTTGTTGATGAAGAACGTATCCAGGAGCCGGTTGCTGTTCCTGAGCCCGAGCCTTTGCCCGATTGTGTGGTCAATGCGCAAATCACCTTGAATGGCTCTTTGGAACAAGCCACCTTGCTACTTAAGGGGCATGGTCAGGGTTATAGCCTGGACGCCAGTGCAGAATTGAGCCCGTTGGATTCCGTACCCGTGCGTCAGGCCAAGCTGGCCGTGAAATTGCCAGACGAGTCCTTGCTGGATGCAGACTTTGCCTGGGATGCCACACAGGAGGGTGTGCACGTTCAGGATCATTTCAAAGGTCAGTTCAGCAGCAACAAGCTGGACTTGCATGCATTATTAGGCGATGTCTTGCCTGACGCTCTGCTCAATAGTCAGGGCAAGTTTGATGTGGTGCTGGCGGATAAAGAACAAATACTTTCTGCGGATGTCGATATTCAACTGCTGCAAGGCAGCCGTTGGAACAAACAACCGGCGATTGGGCAGATCAAGGCGAAAGCGGCCGCACCAGCGCAGCCGGGTGAGCCGACCTGGTGGCGTCAACTGCACTTGAGCGATGTGCTGACTGATTTGAAAGTGGGCGATAACCAGGTGCTCTTAAAGGGCGATTTGGGTATAAGCGGCACGGCGGCGCTGGATTTGCAAGTCAAGATGCCCAAAGCAGAACAATTGTGGCCCGGCCTGGAGTTGGGTGTGGCATCGGCGCAAGGCCAACTGCGTGGCGACGTGTCGCGCCACACCTTACAGCTACAAGGCCAATACGATCTGGGTGGCAAAGACAGTACTCAGCTGGGTCAGGGCATCGCGCAAGCGGATCTGGCCTTGGAAGGCGGCTGGCATTTCGCCGATCAAGGCAAGGCAGCCTACTGGGATGGCCAGCTAAGCCGTTTGCAGGCTGACCATGCAGGTCTGGCTGTGCGTTTGCAGTCGGCTATGCCACTGCGTTTTACGGATGCACTGCGTGCACCCGAGCCAGCGCGAAAAGAATCCCTTGCCAAGACAGATGCGACGTCTGCAGAACAGCCGGCGGTAGAGCCTGGCGTGGCTCCGGCCCCGGCTTTGGCGAATGAAGGAGCCAGGCCGGTCGACGAAGTACAACAGGGTGCGGGTACTGGCTCGGTAGTCAATGCGGCAGATGGTAGAGCGGCACAAACTGACAAAGCGGCATCGATGGAGGGTGGTGCAGCCGCAGCGCGCGCTGCCCGGCCACCTCTGGAGCCCTGGTCGGTTCGCGTGGGTGCGGCTACCTTGAGCACCTCCGTCGACGGCGAGCCTTGGATCAATCTGCGTCATCAGGAATCCACGTATCAGCCGGGACAGTGGGCCAGCCGGGGTGAATTGCTGGATCTGGTCTTGTCCGAACCTCGCATCGCGCGTTTGTTGCGCAAGGTAGGGGTGCGGGAAGATCCGGAGAAAGCCAAAGGGGGCGGGGTCAAGATTGCCAGGAACAAGAAAACCCAGCCGCCTGAAATTGATATCAAAGCCCGTTGGGACCTGAAGTTCAATGGCGCCTTGGCTGGGCAAGTGCGTGTGGATCGTGTCGCGGGTGATGTCCAGGTTTTTGCCGAACCTCCCATGTCTCTGGGCCTGGAGGATCTGAGCATCGTCATTGATGCGAAACCTACCTCGGGTACTACCAGCCGTCTGGATGCTCAGATGGATGTGCGTACCAAGGACATGGGCTACGTCACTGCCAAGGCTCAAACCCCCATTCACGGGCTGACCCTGGACGAGAACGATCGCAAAACGGTCAGCATTCAAGCCAATATTGATGACCTGAGCTGGACGCGCCTGTTCCTGGGTGATGCCATGGAATTGGGCGGCCGTCTGAATGCGGACGTGAATATTGATGTGGGCGCGAAATGGGCCTGGACCAGCCGAGGCACGGTAACGGGCCGCGAGTTGCGCTTTACTCGTCTCGATGACGGTATCCGTTTGATTGACGGGCAGTTGGATGCCAGTTTTGATGGCGATATTTTCCGCTTGGATTCGCTGACTTTCCCGGCTCGTCTGCGGGTAGAGCCGCAAGAGTGGCGTACGGCTACGTGGCTGAAAGAGAGTCCGGATGCCAAGGATGGCAAGCTGACAGTGTCCGGGCAGTGGGACTTGGGTACTCAGCAAGGGGCATTTGGCGTCGATATTTTCCGTTTCCCCATTTTGCAACGCTCTGACCGTTACGCCATGATGTCCGGCAATATCAATCTGGACATGGAGCTGCCTCGTATTGCGATTACCGGCAAGGTAGTGGCTGATGCAGGATGGTTCAATCTGGATATGTTGGGCGGCATTCCCACGGTAGATAGCGACGTGGTGATTGTGCGGGCTGGCGATGAGCCTGCTGCCGAGCCATCTCAGGCCGCCACTGATATGAGTATGGACATTGATGTGGATTTGGGCCGACGCTTTTATCTGACCGGTTATGGTGTGAACTCGGGCTTGGTCGGCAATCTGCGGATCACCATGGCCGGTGGCAAGTTAACCGGCATTGGCGCCTTGCGTACTCGTGGTGGTCGTATCGAACTGTATGGGCAGAAGCTCTTGCTCAAGCGCGGTACGGTGACGTTTCAGGGCGACATCACCTCGCCCATCCTGGATATTGAAGCCGTGCGTACCGGGCTGGCGGTAGAAGCAGGTGTTAAGGTGGTTGGCACGGCGCGCAGACCCCGAATCGATTTGGTGTCCTATCCGGAAGTCAGTGAAGTTGAAAAGCTGTCCTGGCTTTTGTTGGGCCATGGCCCGGATGACTCCGGTGGCGATATGGCCTTGTTGCTCAGTGTGGGCACCTCTTTTCTAGGGGATGGCGAGCCCTTTTACCGCAAGTTCGGTATTGATGAGGTGGCCATGCGCTCAGGCGACCTGGGTAGTGCTGGTAGCATCTTGCCAGTCGAAAGTGTGGTCAAATCCCTGAACAGTGGCACCAGCAATGAAGAGCGTAAGTTCATTGCAATTACCAAGGCGTTAACGGCCGATTTTTCGGTCAGCCTGGAGCAGGCCATGGCCGATACCGGCACGGTAGGTCGGGCCAGCTACCGCTTGGCGCGGGGCCTGACCGCTGAAGTCAGCGCGGGTACGGTAAACGGTCTGGCCCTGATTTACCGCTGGTTCTCGAAAGATTGATGCAGGCTGCCCGGCTTCAAACGGGCAGCCAATTGTGGTGCAAATGATATATTTGCGCCGCAATTGGCTTGTGTGTGTATCTAAACGATAAAATAACCGGTTACTGATTTAAGGCGGCTAATTTCTTATGAGTATCAAAAGCGACCGTTGGATTCGGCGGGCTGCTGCCCAAGGCATGATCGAACCTTTCGAGCCAGGCCAAGTGCGCAATGTAGACGGACAACGTATCGTCAGCTACGGCACCAGCAGCTATGGTTACGATGTGCGTTGTGCCAGCGAATTCAAGATTTTTACCAACATCAATTCGACCATCGTGGACCCCAAGGCCTTCGATGAAAAGTCCTTTGTGGATTTCGTCGGTGATGTGTGCATTATTCCGCCCAATTCTTTTGCGCTGGCCCGTACGGTTGAGTACTTCCGTATTCCTCGCAGTGTGCTGACCATGTGTCTGGGCAAAAGCACCTATGCCCGTTGCGGCATTATCGTGAACGTGACTCCGCTGGAACCCGAGTGGGAAGGCCATGTTACCTTGGAGTTTTCCAACACCACCCCGCTGCCAGCCAAGATTTACGCCGGTGAAGGGTGCGCACAGATGCTGTTCTTTGAAAGCGATGAAGTGTGCGAAGTGTCGTACCGCGACCGCGGCGGCAAATATCAGGGTCAACAGGGCGTTACCTTGCCCCGTACCTAGGAGTTCTGGATGAAGTTTCGTTTTCCTATCGTCATCATCGACGAAGACTACCGTTCCGAAAATACGTCGGGCCTGGGCATTCGAGCCCTGGCCTCGGCGATAGAGGCCGAAGGCGTAGAGGTTCTCGGGGTCACCAGTTATGGTGACCTTAGTTCTTTTGCGCAACAGCAAAGCCGCGCGAGCGCCTTCATTTTGTCGATTGATGATGAGGAATTCGATGTGGATTCCCCGGAGGATGTTGCCAACGCGATCAAGAACCTGCGCTCCTTTATTGGTGAGCTGCGGTTTCGCAACGAGGACATCCCTATTTATTTGTATGGCGAGACACGCACCTCGCAGCATATCCCCAACGATATTCTGCGCGAGCTGCACGGCTTTATTCACATGTTCGAGGACACGCCCGAGTTCGTGGCGCGCCATATCATCCGTGAGGCCCGCTCCTATCTGGAAAGCCTGGCACCGCCGTTTTTCCGCGAACTGGTCAAATACGCGTCTGATGGTTCCTACTCCTGGCACTGTCCAGGGCACTCGGGTGGCGTCGCTTTTCTGAAAAGCCCGGTAGGTCAGATGTTCCACCAGTTCTTTGGTGAAAATATGCTGCGTGCCGATGTCTGTAATGCGGTCGACGAGCTGGGGCAACTGCTGGACCACACTGGCCCGGTTGCCGATGCCGAGCGCAACGCGGCCCGTATCTTTCATGCCGATCACTGTTTTTTCGTGACCAACGGCACGTCCACCTCTAATAAGATTGTCTGGCACGCCAATGTGGCCAATAACGATGTGGTGGTTGTGGATCGCAACTGCCATAAGTCGATTCTGCACGCCATCACCATGACGGGCGCTATCCCGGTTTTTCTGCGCCCCACGCGCAACCACTTGGGCATTATTGGTCCTATCCCGCAAGAAGAGTTCTTGCCAGAAAACATTGCGCGCAAGATTGAGGCCAACCCCTTTGCCTGCAAGGCCAGGAACAAGAAACCTCGTATTCTGACGCTAACGCAAAGTACCTACGATGGCGTGATCTACAACGTGGAAATGATCAAGGAAACCCTGGATTCCAAGATCCCCACGCTGCACTTTGATGAAGCCTGGTTGCCGCATGCGGCTTTCCACGACTTCTATCACGACATGCATGCTATTGGTGCCGATCGTCCACGCACCAAAGACACCATGATTTACGCCACGCATTCCACGCACAAAATGCTGGCTGGTTTGTCGCAGGCGTCCCAAATTACGGTGCAGGATGCGGAAAACCGCCCTTTGGACCGCAACGTATTCAACGAAGCCTACCTGATGCATACCAGCACCAGCCCGCAGTACGCGATTATTGCGTCCTGTGATGTGGCTGCGGCCATGATGGAGCCGCCCGGTGGCACCGCGCTGGTTGAGGAAAGCATTTGCGAGGCCATGGACTTCCGTCGTGCGATGCGCAAGGTCTCCAAGGAATATGGCGAGAGCGACTGGTGGTTCAAGGTCTGGGGGCCGGACAATCTGCCCGAAGAGGGCATAGGCGAGCGCGATGACTGGATTTTGCGCTCTGACGCGCAATGGCATGGCTTTGGCAAGTTGTCGACCAACTTCAACATGCTGGATCCGGTCAAAGCCACAGTCGTGACTCCCGGCCTGGATATTTCCGGCACCTTTGCCGAGCAGGGTATTCCTGCGGCTCTGGTTTCCAAGTATCTGGCCGAGCACGGCGTGGTGGTGGAGAAAACCGGCCTGTACTCCTTCTTTATTCTGTTCACCATTGGCATTACCAAGGGTCGCTGGAATACCTTGCTGACGGCCTTGCAACAGTTCAAGGATGATTACGACCGCAACCAGCCCATGTGGCGTATTTTGCCGGACTTTTGCAAAACCCAGCCCACCTACGAGCGGATGGGCTTGCGTGACCTGTGTCAGCAGATTCACCAGGCTTACCGCAAGTACGATCTGGCCCGCCTGACCACCGAGGTCTACCTGAGCGACATGATTCCCGCTCTGAAACCCTCGGACGCCTATGCCAAGATGGCGCATGGCGACATTGAGCGTGTTGGTATTGACGAGCTGGAAGGTCGTGTGACGGGTGTTTTATTGACGCCTTACCCACCCGGCATTCCTTTGCTGATTCCTGGCGAACGCTTTAACTCGCGTATTGTGGAATATCTGCAATTTGCGCGCGAGTTCAATGCCCGCTTCCCTGGCTTTGAAACCTATGTGCATGGACTGGCGCAGGATATTGGCCCCGATGGACTGCCGCGCTACTACGTAGATTGCGTGCTTGAGTCTGAAACCAACGAGTAAACCCGCGTGATTCCTTTTTTTGATGTTGCCGTCATCGGCGCAGGTGCGGCCGGTATGATGGCTGCCAGTATCGCAGGCCAGCGTGGTCTGCGAGTGGTATTGATTGATCACGCTGAGAAGCTGGCCGAGAAAATCCGTATTTCAGGTGGAGGGCGTTGCAACTTTACTAATACGGGGACTTCGCCAGAGAACTTCCTGTCCAAGAATCCGCATTTTTGCCGTTCCGCCTTGGCGGGCTATACCCCCCAGGATTTTCTGCAACTGGTGCGAGAGTACCGCATCGGTTTTCATGAAAAGCATAAAGGCCAGTTGTTCTGTGATGATTCCAGCGAGTCCATCATCCAGATGCTGCGTCAGGAGTGTTTGAAAGGGCAGGTATCCTGGCGCATGCCCTGTTCGGTGCAGTCCATTGGCCGCACGCAAGAAGGTTTTGTGCTGCGCACCAGCCAGGGCGATTTGAATGCCTTGCAGGTGGTGATTGCCACAGGCGGCATGGCGATTCCGCAGCTCGGTTCCACGGATTACGCTTTGCGTATGGCACGTCACTTTGGTTTGAAAGTGATTGAACCGCATCCGGCCTTGGTTCCCTTGACCTTTGATGGCCGGGATTGGAAACCCTTTTCGGCCTTGAGCGGTATGGCTTTGGAAGTGGAAGTCAGCACAGGGCAGGGCAAGCAGCGTCAAGCCTTTTTGGAAGATTTGCTGTTCACGCACCGTGGCCTGTCCGGGCCGGGTATCTTGCAGATTTCTAGCTACTGGCAATCGGGTGAAAGTATTAGTGTAGATCTGGCCCCCGGTCAGGATATTGCTCAGCAGTTATTGGATTTGAAGGCGGGTAACCGCCAGCAACTGGTCACGGTCTTGTCCACCTTGTGGCCACGCCGTCTGGTCGAGCAATGGTTGGATACCTCGGACTTGTTGCCTAAAGGCGTGGGGCAACAACGTCTGGCGGATCTGCCCGATCGCGTATTGCGTGCAGTAGGGCAGGTTATTAACGCTTGGCAGTTGAAACCCAGTGGCACCGCAGGCTATAAAAAGGCGGAAGTGATGAGCGGTGGCGTGGATACACGCGAGCTCAATCAGAAAAGCATGGAAGCACGTAAAGTACCTGGCCTGTTCTTTATTGGTGAAGCGGTGGATGTCACCGGTTGGCTGGGTGGGTATAACTTCCAATGGGCCTGGGCGTCTGCAGCAGCGTGTGCACGCGCACTGAAGGTGCAGGCAGGTCAGAGCTAGGAAAGCGAGTGGAAGCGGCAAGACGCAGTCTTTGCGGTCGCTTCTGACATTAACAGGATTGTGGGCTGGTGAGTCTGGGAGGCGATATGCAGTTGCCAGGAGATAGAAAGTACGTAGTAAGCCATGAGTGGGCCAAGGATGAGGACGGTATTGTGCTGGTTGGCATTACCGATTTTGCTCAGGATCAGTTGGGCGATTTGGTATTTGTGGGTGACTTCACTCCAGGTACGCGTTTGGCTGCGGGTGCAACGGCGGGTGTGGTGGAGTCGGTGAAAGCGGCCTCGGATATTTACGCGCCTGTGGCGGGCGAGCTGGTGGAGTTCAACCAAGCCTTATCCGATGCCCCGCATCTGATCAACGAAGCTCCGTTTGATACCTGGATTTTCAAGCTCAAGGCTGACAATCCAGCCGATCTGCAAGGCTTGCTGGATGGCCCCGCCTATGCGGCTGTGGCCGAATAAGTTCAGATATTGATCTGACAGGAAGGCGTGTTGGCCCTGCTTGTTCCAGTCGGGCTGATCGTACAAAAAGGCCTGAATCCGATTTCACGGATTCAGGCCTTTTGTGTGGTTCTAGCCTGCGAGTCTGAGCTTGGGACGGGGCAGATGGCTGCTTGAAACACGTGCCTGGCTTCTGTCAGAGAACCTGAAATTTAGCCACGGGTGGGCTTGAGTTCCCGTGTCCATTGATCTCCAGATTGGTGGGGTTTCGGCGTCGCTCTTGCTCCTAACGACGGCGGCGATAGGTCACATAGTCGTAAGTGAAGCCATTTTCCTCGGGCTGGGGCAGACGTTCTACTTCCTGCCATTGGCCAACGGGTAGCTCTGGAAAGAAGGTGTCGCCGTCCACATCAGCCTTGATCTCGGTTGCGATCAGCTCTTGCGCCATAGGCAGGGCCAGACGGAAGAGCTGCTCGCCACCAATCACGCAAGCGGCGTCGAAGCCAGGGCAGGCGGCCAGCGCGTCGTCTAGATTGCTGAATACCTGTGCGCCTTCTGCCTGGTAATCCGCATTGCGGCTGATCACCAGGTTCGGGCGGCCGGGCAGGGGACGGCCCAGCGACTCCCAGGTCTTGCGACCCATGATGATGGGCAAACCCATAGTCACGCGCTTGAAGTGCTGCAAGTCTGAAGGCAGACGCCAGGGCAGGTCGTTATCCTTGCCTATGCAGCGATTAGCGGCATAGGCAACGACCAGACGAATAATAGGGCTGGAACTCATACGGCAACAGGCGCCTTGATATGGGGATGTGGGTCGTAGTCGGTGATTTCGAAGTCTTCGTACTCGTAATCAAACAGACTGGCAGGTTTGCGTTTGATCGTCAGCTTGGGGTAGGGACGCGGTTCACGTGACAACTGCAGTTCGGCCTGCTCGAAGTGGTTGGAGTACAGGTGGCAGTCGCCGCCTGTCCAGATGAAGTCGCCTACCTCCAGATCGCATTGCTGGGCCATCATGTGGGTCAGCAAGGCGTAGCTGGCAATATTGAAGGGCACACCCAGGAAAATATCTGCACTGCGCTGGTAGAGCTGGCAGGAGAGTTTGCCGTCGGCGACATAGAACTGGAACAGGGCGTGGCAAGGAGGCAGGGCCATCTGGCCGACATCGGCCACGTTCCAGGCCGAGACGATCAGCCGACGCGAATCGGGATTTTTGCGGATCTGTTCCACCAACTGGCTGATCTGGTCGATGTGACGACCATCGGGCGTAGGCCAGGAGCGCCATTGCACGCCATAGACCGGGCCCAGATTGCCGTTCTCGTCGGCCCATTCGTCCCAGATGGATACGCCGCGTTCCTGGAGCCAGCGTACATTGGACTCACCGCGTAAAAACCACAGTAATTCAATAAAGATACTGCGGGTATGCAGCTTCTTGGTGGTGATCAGCGGAAAACCCTGCGACAGATCGAAGCGCATTTGGTGACCAAATACCGAGTTTGTGCCGGTGCCGGTGCGATCCCCTTTTGGGGTACCTTGGGTGTAGACCAGGCGCAGCAGGTCTTCGTAGGGATAAAGGGACATGTGTGTGGCCTCAGGCTTGCTGAATGTCGACGGAGTAGGTGATTTCGGCAGTTTTGCCCAGCATGGCCGAAGCCGAGCAGTATTTGTCGTGCGACAGTTGTACGGCACGTTCCACGGCCGCCTGGGGCAAGTCTTTGCCAGTGACCACAAAGGTGAAATGAATCTTGGTAAAGACTTTGGGATCGGTGTCGGCGCGTTCGGCGGTCAGCTTGACTTGGCAGCCGGTAATGGCGTGACGG
The DNA here is from genome assembly GCF_025960365.1 of Alcaligenes sp. SMD-FA. NCBI lineage: Bacteria > Pseudomonadati > Pseudomonadota > Betaproteobacteria > Burkholderiales > Alcaligenaceae > Alcaligenes > Alcaligenes sp. SMD-FA. The sequence continues at coordinate 579,832 of NZ_CP110108.1, forward strand.
CCGCGTTTGAGAATCAGCACCACGTCGTAGGCCGCGCAGCCACCCGCGCCGGTCAGCAACATTTCCATGGGTCGGGGAGCCAGGTTATTGCCGCCGCCTTCGGGTGCACCGTCCATGGCCGTCACATGACCGCTGCCGGTACGGGCAAGGAACAGCATGCCGTCTTTGCCGCCCCAGTCGATTGTGCATTCCATAAGAATTCCTTTGTTTGCAGTGCGAGCCAAGACTCGTCAGTAGATAGATAGCGCTGATTGTACTTTTTGACGCGCTTGCGTGCAGCGTCTGTAGATAGTCTGTGGGGCGATGCCTACGGGCTGGCTCTGTTACAGCTGCTTGCGATTTTGTGGCGTGTGTTCCGTGCCCGTATAAGAAATTCCATATAGACAAATCAGAACAGAACGGTGCTCTTTGTAAGATTTGGACTGGTTTTGTTATTTGTCCTAGGATAAACTGCTGTTCGGTACACGGCATTTTGAAACAGATATGTCACAGGGGTTTACCCTCGCCTATAATGACTGTCGCCCGTATACCAAAAAATGTCGTGCTCGTATTTGTTCTGCCTCAATAAACCCTGCTTTCAATGGGGGCTTTATTCAGACGTAACAGACGGGTGTTTTAACATGACGGCTCTCGCGACCTAGGCAGTCGCAGATTTTTTGCGTCCATGCTCTTTCGATCTGCGACGCGTCAAGTGCCGCCGAGCTGCTTGGCAGCTTCACATTAACCAGGCCTGGATCATTGTGAATACCGTTTCAATACTGCTACTAGCTTTCATATTGTCCGTTACAGGACTCTTTGTTTTCATCTGGTCGTTACGACGTAACTTCTTTGACCACAGTCCCGCTGCCTCGCGTGAGATCTTCTCCAAAGGCGAAATCGGGCAGGTAGATGACCCTTCCGCCACCCCTGAACAACGTCAGGCACTTCAAGAAGAAATGGGTCGCAAGACGATTTCTGCTGAAGACCGTCAGGCGCTCAGTCTTGAGTTGGCAGAACGCGTTGAAGCTGACCGCTCCACCGCTTCGGTCACGTTCATCTTGCTGGCCTGTTCGGTCTTTTGGCTGCTGTTTGCCTCGACGGCAGGTTTGATCAGCTCGATCAAGTTGCACGATCCCGAATTTCTGACGCAGCACGCCTGGATGACTTTCGGGCGCATGCGTACGCTGCACCTGAACGGTGTGGCGTATGGCTGGGCGCCAATGGCCGCTTTTGGCGTTGCCATGTGGATGCTGCCGCGTTTGCTCAAGACTCCTTTGATCGGTGCGCGTTATGCCATCACGGGCGGGATCTTGTGGAATATCGGCCTGGCTATCGGTCTGACATGTATCGCAATGGGTATCACCGACGGTATGGAATGGCTGGAGATGCCCTGGCAGGTTGATATCCTGATGGTTATCGGTGGTGCTCTGGCTGCCTTGCCTTTGGTCTTCACCTTGCAAAACCGTCGTGCTCATCACCTGTATGTGTCGGTGTGGTACATGGGCGCAGCCCTGTTCTGGTTCCCCATCCTGTTCCTGGTCGGTAACCTGCCTGCCGTGCACGTGGGTGTTGAGCAAGCAACCATGAACTGGTGGTTTGGTCACAACGTGCTGGGTCTGTTCTACACGCCGATGGCCCTGGCTACGGTGTATTACTTCCTGCCCAAGATCATTGGCCAGCCTATCAGCTCTTACAACCTGTCTCTGGTGGGTTTCTGGGGCCTGGCATTTTTCTACGGTCAGGTCGGTGGTCACCACCTGGTTGGTGGTCCCGTACCGCAGTGGATGGTTACCCTGTCCATCGTGCAAAGCATGATGATGATCATCCCTGTGCTGGCGTTCTCGATTAACCAGCACTACACCATGAAAGGGCACTTCCGTACCCTGATTCACTCGCCTACTCTGCGCTTTATCGTGCTGGGTGGCATGATGTACACCGTCAGCTCCATTCAAGGTTCTTTTGAAGCGCTGCGCAGCATCAACACGATTACCCACTTCACGCACTTCACGGTTGCCCACGCCCATATCGGCTTGTATGGCTTCTTTACCATCGTGATGTTCGGCGCCATCTACTATGTGATGCCACGTGTGATGTCCTGGGAATGGCCTTACCCCAAACTGATCTCCCTGCACTTCTGGCTGGTCGTGATTGGTTTCTCCATTTACGCCATCGGTTTGAGCATTGGCGGCTGGTTGCAAGGTGTGGCCATGCTTGATCCGGCTAAGTCCTTCATGGAGTCGGTGTTTGTCACGATGCCTTACCTGAAGTCGCGCTCGATTGGTGGCGGTTTGATGACTTTGGGTCACCTTGTGTTTGCCTTCCACTTTGTGGCAATGGCTTTGCGCTATGGCAGCCGTCGTATTGGTCCAGCCCTGTTTCACCAGCGCTCGGCAACTCGCAATGTAGTGGAGGCATGATTTAGTCATGGAAAGCGAATACAAACTATTGGGCGGCGCCATGGTGACGCTGGCCCTGGCCACATCGGCTCTGGTCGTTGTCCCTTATCTGCAGGTGAAAAGGGTGGAGCCCTCTCCAGGGCTCAAGCCTTACACCGAGGTAGAACTGCGCGGCCGTCAGGAATATATCGATATGGGCTGTGTCTACTGTCACTCGCAGCAGCCACGCAGCCAAAACCAGGCTCCCGACTTCCAGCGTGGCTGGGGTCGTGCCTCGGTGGCAGGCGACTACTACTACGACACACCTCACTTGCTCGGCACCATGCGTACCGGTCCTGACCTGCTCAATATTGGTGCTCGTCAGCCTAGCGTGGACTGGCACCTGGGTCACTTGTATCAGCCTCGCGCCTACACCCCTGGCAGCAATATGCCTTCTTACCCCTTCATGTTCGAGCTCAAGGACAAGGCAGAGGAAGGCGATAAAGTTGTCAATCTACCCGGTGAATTTGCGCCTGAGGGTAAGGTGGTTGTGGCCAAGCAAGAGGCCCTGGACCTGGTTCAATACCTGTTGGCGCTGGATCGTACGTATCCCGTATCGCCAGCCAGCGTTATCAAATAAACAGGCATTGCTGAGCTAGCGCGCCCCGCAAGGCGGGGCGCCTCGGAGAATTAGAATGAGCGACAAACGTAAATATGACGCGCAGCTGCGTGAGAATGCTGATCCGGAAGAAAATGCAGCGCCGATTCCTTGGGTAGTTCTGCTGATCATTGCGGGTCTGTTCCTGTGGGGCATCTACTATATTTTCAGCAGCGACTTGAGCCATGACTCAACCGTAGGTGACAACCGTATCGTTGCCGACTTCGAATTGCCTGAAGGCGCGGTTGATGGTCAGCAGTTGTTCGTAGCCCAATGTGCCGCCTGTCACCAGGCAACGGGCGCAGGTGTTCCAGGCGTGTTCCCTCCACTAGTTGGTTCCGAGTGGGTGCTGCGCAAGCCAGAAGTTTTGGTCCAGATCATGCTGCATGGTATTACCGGTGAGCTTACCGTCAAGGGTAATAAGTACAATGGTGCAATGCCTGAGTTCCGCGAGAAGTTCAACGACGAGGAAATGACGGCTGTTGTTAATTACCTGCGTACAGAGTTGGGTGGCAATAGCGCCGATCCTGTAGACGTGGCCTTTGTCAAAGCCGAACGTGAAAAAACAGCTGATAAAACCGATCCTTGGAATGGGGACGCCGACCTGGCTCCCATGGAACAGTAGGACTGAAATGATGGGCCAGCGATGAGACTATTTATAAGTATTCTCCTGGTTTTTGCCCTGGGTATTGGGGCTTTGGCTCATCTGACACAAGGGTTCACTGCCCTGACCGCCGAGACGGCCCGTCGCAATGATGTCGCCGCTTCGCCGCGTCTGATATCCGATGTCGAAGTACTGCTCCCAGCCGGGGGCAGTACCCAGCTAAGTTCTCTGCTGCAAAATGATGGCCGCATCACCATCGTCAATTTCATCTATACCCGCTGCGTCACGCTATGTCTGGCGATGGGCTCGGAGTATCAGCAACTGCAAAAAGCCATTGTGGACGAAGGTTTGCAGGATCGCATACGTCTGCTGAGCATCAGCTTCGATCCCACCGACTCGCCCGATCACTTGCGCCGTTACAGCAAAACCATGAAGGCCAATCCCGACGTCTGGCAGTTTGTCACCATGATGCCGGGGGACCAGCGCCAGCGTGTACTGGATGATTTTGGCATCATCGTGATTCCTGCCCCCTTTGACGAGTACGAGCATAACGCGGCCTACCACGTCGTCAGCCCCGAGCCGCGCCTGGGGCGTATCGTGGATTATGGCGAGCCTATGCTGGCCCTGGCCTACGCCAAACGGGCCTTAGAGAACCTGAACAAGACGGAGGGGCTGTAATGTCGTTGAAACGTGTTGTTGCGCCCTCCACGGTACGTCCCTATTTAGGTAGCGCGCTGGCCTTGCTGGCTGCCGTGCTGTTTGCGTGTGCTGCTTTTTGGGATCGTCCCCTGACGGTATCCATGAGTCTGCACATGCTGGTGCATATTCCGCTGCTGGTGCTCTCGGGCGTTGCCTTGCAACTGGCATTGCGCTATCAGGGGGTAGGCCGTTCGCCTGCCATGCAGGCCTTGCTGCGCCCTTATTACGCCATGAATGAATATGGTTTGCCCGGCCTGATCCTGGTCAGTTTTGCTGCGGCTTACTGGATGGTTCCCAAGGCGCTGGATGATGTTCTGGTATCGCCTTCGATGGCCACTGCCAAATATATTGGTCTAGTGCTGATGGGCATGTTGTTTATGGAGTCCTGGCGACGTGCCCACTTGGTGTTTCGCCTGTTTTTCTTTGGCAACTTCAGTTGGATGATGGCCATTGTGGGTTTGCTGTATTACGACAATCCGGTTCGGCTCTGTAATTTCTACCTACAGTCCGACCAAGAGATTGCCGGCATAGGGCTGGTTATCATGGCTTGTGTGCTGCCATTGCTTTGGCTCTTGTCCGAGAGCAAGGCCGTGATCGCCTTTTTGCGGCAATAATACCCATCCATTTTGTTTTGCAGGTGTCCTCATGAGCCATACCGTTTCCAATAGCGATAATCGCCTGTACCGGCGCAACAGCTTTTTTGACCAGATTCTGAGCGAGACGAATCGGGCTTTGGAAGTATTGGGACGTTCCGCACGTGCTTCGCGCCCGAATCCCGCGGGTAAGGAAGTGTCCGAGATCACGGCGGACGAAGCCCGTCATGCGGCAGGTTTGATGCGTGTGAACCATGTGGGCGAGATTTGTGCCCAAGCCTTGTACCGTAGCCAGGCCATGCTGTGTAAAGATCCGCAGGCGACGGAAGTGCTGTTGCAAGCCGCGCAGGAAGAGGTTGATCATCTGGCCTGGTGCGATGACCGGCTGCGTGAACTGGACAGCCGTCCCAGCGTATTCAACCCTTTGTGGTATGCCGGATCCTTTGCGCTGGGCTTGCTCGCCAGCCGGGCAGGGGTGCCGTATAACCTGGGTTTTATGGCCGAGACCGAACGTCAGGTTGAAGAGCATCTGGAAAGTCATCTGCAGTCCTTGCCTGCCACCGATAATCGTTCACGCCGCATTGTAGAAAAAATGCGCGATGACGAAATTGAACATCGTCGTACCGCCGAGAATCATGGTGCAGCCGGTTTGCCGCCTCCGGTAAAAACCTTGATGCGCATGATGTCCAAGGTGATGACGACCACGGCTTATCGCCTGTAAAAGAAGTTTCCTGGCTAAGTCGCTCATCGTTGAGTACTGGGTTTTCAGAGCGGTAGCGGGTAAAACGGGCCAATAGTTGGCCCGTTTTGATTTATAGCCTCAAGGCTTGATAGACGGCCTAGGGTTAACGACTAGATACCTGACAGGGGATTTGCGCTAGCAAATTGATGTATTAAAGCGACAAGATGGCGATCTAAGGGTTTTCCTCAGCATTTATCTTGCATTGCAGCATTTTTGTAGGTAGACTGCAGTTATTGGATGTTGAAAAGAAAGCGGGAATAAGCAAAAGCACAAGCGTAATAACCCTTAGCTTTCTGGCTCGATATTTTATCTAGTAGCCCAACTTGCCACGATTGTCTCCTCCACCCTCCTCCTTTGGTGGATTTGCCCGAGATCTTTAGATCTCGGGTTTTTTTTGCCTGTGTTTGTCGGAGCGCTTGGTATAGCGTGAAAGCCTGTGCCAGGGCCTCCTTAGGCGGGTGTCGCAGTAAGTGTGGATGTGCAAGCTTGATCTGGGGGCTGAGCCCGGTTATGAAGCGGGAGCCTGAATGTAGAAAACCTTGTCCAACATGTTGATGGACAAGGTTTTTTTTACCTGCTTTGGGTGAGCTTACTTTTGTGGAACGGTAGCCACATGTAGCAAGTTTGTGCGACCACTGGTGCCAAAGGGAACACCGGCAATCATTACGATGGTGTCGCCAGCCTGAGCGAACTCATGCTGCGCTGCCATATCGGTCGCGTGATCAATCATTTCGCCCAGATCGCTGACGTCTTCGCAAGGCACGGCATGTACACCCCAGGCCAAGGTCAGACGGCGTGCGGTTTCCACACGGGGTGTCAGTGCCAGGATAGGAGCGATGGGCCGTTCACGGCTGGCGCGCAAGGCGCTAAAGCCGGTCGTGGTGTAGGCCACGTTTGTTGCTGGTTCCAGAATGCTGGCCACACGACGCAGGGCGCAGCAGATCGCGTCTGCGGTGCTGGCTTCGGCGGTGCTGTGGTTGGCTTCCAGAATGGTGCGCCAGCTAGGATCGTTTTCGATCTCTTTGATGATGCTGTCCATGATGGACACAGCCTCCAGTGGAAACTGGCCTGCGGCCGACTCGGCAGACAGCATGACGGCGTCGGCGCCCGAGTAAATGGCGGTGGCCACGTCGGAGGCTTCAGCACGAGTAGGGACAGGCGAGGAGATCATGGATTCCAGCATCTGTGTGGCAACGACCACCGGTCGCCCTGCCGCACGGGCAGTACGCACGATTTGACGCTGCAACACAGGCACGCGCTGGGGTGGGACTTCCACGCCCAGGTCGCCACGTGCCACCATCACGCCGTCGCACAACTGGACGATTTCTTCCAGGTGCTCCAACGCTTGTGGTTTTTCCAGCTTGGCCATGATCCAGGCCTTGTCACCGATCAGCTCGCGGGCTTCACGAATGTCGCCAGGACGCTGCACAAAGGACAGCGCAACCCAATCCACGCCTAATTCCAGTCCAAACTTCAGATCGACCAGGTCTTTCTCGGTCAAGGGCGAGATAGGCAGTACCACGCCGGGTACATTCACGCCTTTGCGATCGGACAGGGGGCCGCCAACCATGACGGTGGTTTCTGCAAAATCCGGACCAAAGCTGTCCACACGCAGACGCAGCTTGCCGTCATCGAGCAGCAGGTCTGTCCCGTCTTCCAGAGCGGCGAAGATTTCGGGGTGGGGCAGGTAGGCACGCTGGCTGGTTCCCTGGGCAGGGTCCAGATCCAGACGAAATTTCTGGCCGGTTTCCAATGTCACGCGGCCATCTTTCATTGTGCCAACGCGCAGCTTGGGGCCTTGCAGGTCCAATAGAATACCGATACTGCGACCGGTTTCCTTTTCAATCTGACGAATGGTGTGATAGCGCGCGGCATGGTCCTCGTGGCTGCCGTGGCTAAAGTTCAGGCGGAATACATCAGCTCCGGCCTCGAACAATTCACGAATGCGCTCTGGCGTGGAGCTGGCAGGACCCAGCGTAGCCAGAATGCGGGAATGACGTTGACGTTTCATGGGTTGTTGTCCTTAGGGGGATCGATAGCTCAAAGAGCAGCGATACCGGCGCGGGCGATCTGAGCGTCTTCAGGTGCTTTCACGCCGGACACGCCGACGGCACCAATGACTTGACCGTCCACCACAATCGGCTCGCCGCCTTCCAGTGGCGTAATGGGCATGGACAGAGCGGCAAAGCGACCATTGTTGACCATGTCTTCAAATACCTTGCTGGGCTTGCCACCACCAAGTACGCAGGTGTGTGCTTTTGCGGGGGCAACCTGGGCGCTCATCAAGGGAGCGCCGTCCATACGCTGCATCCAGAGCGCGTGACCGCCTGCATCGCAAATGGCGATGCTGACAGCCCAGTTGTTCTTGAGCGCTTCTTGCTCGGCAGCGGCAGCTATTTTTTTAACATCGGCCAGGGTCAGTACTTTTGTGTCTCTCATGTCCAGTCCTTTATGAAAAGCGTTAATCGCTAGGGGATAAAACCAAAATGGCACGGAAATCGTTGACGTTGGTCAGGGTCGGGCCCGTGACCAAGGCGTCATCCAAGGCTTCAAAGAAGCCATGACCATCATTATTGTCCAGACTGGCCCTGGGGCGTATACCTTGTTGCCAGGCACGCTCCAACGTGTCCGGACCGCAGAAGGCTCCGGCAATTTCTTCCTGGCCATCCACACCGTCGGTATCGCCTGCCAAGCCGTAGATACCGGGTGCCCCGTTCAAGGCGATGGCGGTGGACAGCAGAAACTCCACATTGCGACCGCCTCGGCCCTGGCCGCGTAAGGTTACGGTGGTTTCTCCGCCCGAGAGCAGCACGCAGGGAGCTTGGGCAGGCTGCTCATGTTGGGCAACGCTCAAGGCGATACCGGCCATGACTTTGCCGACATCGCGGGCTTCGCCCTCAATACTGTCGCCCAGCAAGACGGGACGCACGCCCCGGGCCTCAGCGACACGAGCGGCAGCCAGCAGGGCCAGTTGTGGTGTGGCGACCAAATGGGTGGTGACATGAGTCAGGCGTGGATCGTCGGGTTTGATGGTTTCGCCATTACCGCTCTCTAGCAGGGCACGGGCTGCGGCGGGAATGTCGATGCCGTAGCGGGTGATGATTTCCAGCGCTTGCTCGCACGTGGTGGGATCGGCCACCGTGGGGCCAGAAGCGATGTCCATGGGCTTGTCGCCGGGAACATCGGAAATCAGCAGGTTCAGAACACGGGCAGGAGCACAAGCCGCAGCCAGACGCCCCCCTTTGATGGCAGACAGGTGACGACGGACGGTGTTCATCTCGCCAATCGAGGCGCCCGATTTCAGCAGCGCCTTATTGATGGCTTGTTTGTCGGCCAGGGTGATGCCTTCTGCGGCCAGAGGCAGCAGAGACGAGCCACCTCCGGAAATCAGGCAAATCACCAGATCGTCCTCGTTCAGATTGCTGACCGTGCGCAAAATTTCGCGGGCTGCGTCTTCGCCGGCCTGGTCGGGCACAGGGTGGGACGCTTCCAGAATCTTGATGTGATCACACGGCACGCTGTAGCCGTACCGGGTCACGACCACGCCGCTGATAGGACCTTTGTCCCAGTGACGCTCCAGGGCCTGGGCCATTGCTGCTGATGCCTTACCCGCGCCGATCACAATGGTGCGCCCTTTAGGAGCATCGGGCAGGTAGGGCGGGATGCAGTGTTCGGGTTGAGCCGCGTTGATGGCAGCCTGAAACATTTTGCTGAGTAAGTCTTGTGGCTCGATCTTCATGGGGCAATCCTAAAGCAGAGCGATGGCAACAGGCCATCTTACTGCGCGACAACACGCCTTCACATCCCCGCTTCGACTTGCTGCTCCGAAGATGGGGGTACCTGGCGGTAAAAAAGCGGGCAGCAGCCCGCTTGCCGGACGTCCCAGCCGTGCTGGTTGAATGGAGAGAAAAACCAGCCCGGACGGGAGCATCCTTGAACCGGTCTTATTGACCAATCTCGTAATTGGCCATGATTTCCAGAGCGCGGACCATGGCGGAGTGGTCTTGTGCAGCGCCACCGTGGGCGGCGCAGGTGTTGAACAGTTCCTGGGCCGTTGCGGTGTTGGGCAAAGCCACGCCCAACTGACGCGCGGTGGTCAGGGCCAGGTTCAAGTCTTTCTGGTGCAGTTCAATGCGAAAGCCCGGATCAAAAGTGCGTTTGACCATGCGCTCGCCGTGTACTTCCAGAATGCGCGAGTTGGCAAAACCGCCCATCAGCGCTTCACGAACCTTGCCTGCATCGGCACCGGCCTTGGAGGCCAGCAACAGGGCTTCGCCCACGGCCTCAATGGTCAAGGCCACAATGATCTGGTTGGCCACTTTGGTGATCTGACCGTCGCCGTAGCCGCCGACCAGGGTGATGTTCTTGCCCATCAGTTCAAACAGCGGCTTGACCTTGTCGAAGGCTTCTTGCTTGCCGCCCACCATGATGGTCAACGAGCCGGCTTTGGCGCCGACCTCGCCACCGGATACCGGAGCGTCCAGGTATTCGCAGCCCAGCTTGACGATGCGCTCGGCAAAGCCTTTGGTGGCCACGGGGGAGATGGAGCTCATGTCCACCACGATCTTGCCAGCGGTCAGGCCGGCGGCAACGCCGTCTTCGCCAAACAGTGCGTCTTCTACGTGAGGGGTATCAGGCACCATCGTGATGATGATGTCAGCCTGACGGGTGACTTCGGTGCCGTTGGAGCAAACCGTTGCACCAGCTTCTTTCACGCTTTTGGGGAAGTCGCCACGGGTGTAGGCAAACAGCTCATGACCACCCTTGATCAGGTTGACGGCCATGGGTGCGCCCATGATGCCCAAACCAATAAAACCGATTTTAGCCATTGTGTAATCTCCTAATAATTATTTGCAGGTATCTGACGATCAGGCGGTGACTTCAGTCAGTTCAGTCATCCAGCCCAGGCCATCCTTGGTCACGCCAGCGGGCTTGTACTCGCCGCCGATCCAGCCCTGGTAGCCAATGCTGTCGATGTACTTGAACAGCCAGGCGTAGTTGATCTCGCCTGTGCCCGGTTCGTTGCGACCTGGGTTATCCGCGATCTGGATGTGTGCAATCTTGTCCAGGTGCTTTTTCATGGTGGCGGCCAGCTCGCCTTCCATGCGCTGGGCGTGGTAGACGTCGTATTGGATGAACAGATTGTCCGAACCCACGTCCTGCAACAGAGCCGCAGCCTGTTCGGTGCGATTCAGGTAGAAACCGGGGATGTCGAAGGTGTTGATGGGTTCAACCAGCAGACGCAGACCAGCGTCTTTCAGCTTGGCGGCTGCAAACTGCAGATTGCTGACCAGCGTTTTGTGGGTCAGTTCGCGATCAGCGCCCTCGGCCAGTTTGCCGGCCAGGCAGTTCACCTGTTTGCAGCCCAGCGTTGTGGCGTATTCGATGGCACGGCCAACGCCGTCCTGGAATTCGCCCACACGCTCGGGCAGGATTGCAATGCCGCGCTCGCCGCCGTCCCAGTCGCCCGCAGGCAGGTTGTGCAACACTTGGGTCAAACCGTGTTGTTGCAGTTTGTCAGCCAGTTGCTGTTTGTCGTAGGCGTAGGGAAACAGGTACTCCACTCCCTTGAAACCGGCTTGGGCCGCTGCCTGGAAGCGATCCAGGAAGTCGTGCTCGTTAAACAGCATAGTCAGGTTGGCGGCAAATTTTGGCATAGTGCTACTCCGTTTTTTAAATCAGCAATCAGTCCATCAGCGAGATGGCGGTGGGGGCGTCAATACCCGCTTCGGCCAGGGACTCGAATTCCGTCACATTGTGCAGTTCGGTGCCCATGGCAATGTTGGTGACGCGCTCCAGAATCAGTTCGACCACAACCGGCACGCTGAACTCTTTCATCCATGCACGAGCCTGTTCAATGGCAGGCTGGATGTCTTCGGGTTTGTGTACACGGATGGCTTTGCAACCCAGACCTTCCACCACAGTGATGTGATCCACACCATAACCTTCGGTTTCAGGGGCGTTGATGTTGTCAAAGGCCAGTTGTACACAATAGTCCATCTCGAAGCCACGCTGTGCCTGACGAATCAGACCCAGGTAGGCGTTGTTGACCAGAATATGGATGTAAGGCAGCTTGAATTGCGCACCCACGGCCAACTCTTCAATCATGAACTGGAAGTCGTAGTCGCCCGAAATGGCCACTACTTCACGGCCGGGGTCAGCCGCAACCACACCCAGAGCGGCGGGAATAGTCCAGCCCAATGGGCCTGCCTGACCGCAGTTGATCCAGTGACGTGGCTTGTACACGTGCAGAAACTGGGCGGCCGCAATCTGCGACAGACCAATAGTGCTGACGTAGGTGGTCGAAGGGCCAAAGGCGCGGTTCATTTCTTCGTATACGCGCTGAGGCTTCAAGGGCACGTTGTCGAAGTTGGTTTTGCGCTGCAAGGTGGCTTTGCGCTTCTGGCAATCGGCAACCCAGGCGGCACGGTCGCGCAGCTTGCCGGCAGCCTTGTATTCTTTGGCCACTTCAATGAACAGCTTCAGTGCCGCGCCAGCGTCCGAGGCAATGCCCAGATCAGGGCCGAATACGCGACCGATCTGTGTGGGTTCGATATCTACGTGCACGAATTTTCGGCCTTCGGTGTACACATCCACGGAGCCGGTGTGGCGGTTGGCCCAGCGGTTACCGATACCGAATACGAAGTCCGAAGCCAGCAAAGTCTGGTTGCCGTAGCGGTGCGAGGTCTGCAGACCCACCATGCCGGCCATCAGCGGGTGATCGTCGGCAACCGTGCCCCAGCCCATCAGGGTTGGAATAACAGGGACGTTGACCAGCTCGGCAAACTCTTGCAGCAGCTCGGATGCGTTGGCGTTGATCACGCCACCACCGGAGACGATCAGCGGACGCTCGGAAGCGTTCAGCAGTTCTATGGCTTTTTCAGCCTGGGCGCGGGTGGCGGTTGGCTTGTAGGCTTCCAGTGGTGAGTAGGTGTCCAGATCGAATTCGATCTCGGCCATCTGCACGTCGATAGGCATATCAATCAGCACAGGACCGGGGCGGCCCGAGCGCATGATGTGAAAGGCTTGCTGGAACACACGCGGGATCAGATCGGGTTCGCGAACTGTTACAGCCCATTTGGTCACAGGCTTGGCAATGGATTCAATGTCCACCGCCTGGAAGTCTTCTTTGTACAGGCGGGCACGAGGGGCCTGACCGGTAATGCACAGAATTGGGATCGAGTCAGCCGATGCGGAGTACAGGCCGGTGATCATGTCGGTGCCAGCGGGGCCGGAAGTACCGATACATACGCCGATATTGCCGGGATTGGCACGGGTAAAACCTTCGGCCATGTGGGAAGCGCCTTCCACGTGACGGGCGAGAATGTGATCAAAGCCACCTTCTTTGCGCAGGGCGGAGTAGAAGGGGTTGATGGCGGCGCCGGGCACGCCAAATACGGTGCTCACGCCTTCTTTACGTAAAATTGCGGCGGCGGCGTCCACTGCTCTCATTCGAGCCATTGATATCTCCTAGATCATCGTTTGACGAAATTCACAACTCGATAATAAGGAGTGATGGACCTGCCTAGAAATGGTGGTACGATTGTTTCTATCGATACTTGGAGTATTGAATGAGCCGTTACACCGAAATTAGAAGTTTTGCATTGGTCGCTGAAAAAGGCAGTTTTGCGGCCGCTTCCGTGGTCGAAGGAGTCACCCCCGTGGTCATGGGTCGCCGCCTGGATGCGTTGGAGCAGCGTCTGGGGGTGCGCTTGATGCACCGATCCACTCGCGGGCTGACATTGACCGATCTGGGCGAGCAGTTTCTGGAGCAGTGCAAACAAATTCTGAAGGACTTTGAAGAGGCCGAAGCCAGTATCAGCGCCCAGCGTAAAGTGGTGCGCGGACACCTGGTGGTATCGGCTCCGGCGGCCTTTGGGCGCCGTCATGTAGCGCCCCATGCCTTGTCCTTCAAAAAGCGTTATCCCGAGCTGAAGCTGTCTTTTAACTTCACCGACAGCGTGGTGGATCTGGTGCGTGAGGGCTATGACATGGCCTTGCGGATTGGTGAAGTGACTGACCCCAACTATGTGGCCGTTCGCCTGTATCCGAACCGGCGTGTGGTATGCGGCACGCCTGAATACTTTGAGCGCTATGGTGTACCGCGCGTGCCTGAAGATCTGGCGCGTCACAACTGCTTGGCCTTTAACTTGCAAGGCGGTCAGCAACGCGGCTGGACCTTCCTGCGTGATGGCCGGCCTTTGGCGGTACGAGTCGATGGGGACCTGGATTGCAATGACGGTGAACTGCTTTTTAATTGGGTCAAGCAAGGTTGGGGCATAGGCTGGCGATCTACCTGGGAAATTCAGCCAGAACTCAAGCGGGGCGAGCTGGTAACGGTGCTGAATGAGTTCGAGATTCCCAGCTACGATATCCAGGCGGTGTATCAGCAGCAGCGCTATTTACCGGCCAAGGTGCGGCGTTTTATTGACTATTTGCGCGCCATCTATAACACGCCGGGCTACTGGGATGGCGAGGTGAGGTTCTAGCGTTTTTGCGTATTTCAACTGTAAAAAACCGCTTCGAAAAGCGGTTTTTTGCTGCGTACGACTTAGAAATGCCATTCCAACTGTACGGTCGGGGCGCTGGTTTTGATACCGGGTTTCAGGCTGCCGTCTGCCTTGTAGCGGTTGCCGAACTTGTTGTACCAGTACTCGTAGCCAATTCCCACCCACAAGGTGTTCTTCTTGTCGAAAGCCACTTTACCCACGTCAGCCATCAAAGACGTGCGAACCAGCACTTCAGACTTGGTACTGATACCGGCGTAGTCGTCACCTTTGGGGCCGGCATAGTTGGCAAAGCCCTGGAACTTCAAAGGCACTGAACCCACATCAAATGGCAGATTCCAGTTCAGGCTGGCCAGAAACTGGGTGTCGAAAGAGCGGCGGCTGTCCGGGCAGGCGGGAGCGCCCAGACCGCAGTGGTTCCACTCTTTCCCAACCATCAGGCTCAGATCTACAAAGCCTCGGGGCACATCGAATTTAAAGGTAGGGCCCAGCACCAGTAGGCGTTTGCGCGGTGCAAAGGCGGTGTTTTTGGTATTCAGGTCAAAACCCGCTGTGACGGCTACATCTTTCACGGGGCCAAAGCTGATGTTCTTGTCGAATACCTTGCTCATGGAGAGCTGGTGGCGATAGGTGGCGTAGAACTCGGTGGCGCCATTGCTGCCGTTGCCATTGGAGGGGTCGTAGCGGTCCGATTGCAGGATGTCGAGGTTAAAGAAGTTCTGCCCCAAGCTGTAGCCATTGACGTGGGTCAGGCTCAGGATGTGCTTCTGGATAGTCCGGTCGTTCATCGGCTCGGTGTACTGCGTGCTGAATCGGTAGCCTAAAAAGGTGTCGCTCCAGTCGGCTGCGAAAGCGGGGCTGGACAGCAGGGGGGCGGCTAGCAGGGCGCATGCCCAGCGAGCAGGGTGTCGGTGTTTCATGGTGTCTCCTCTTTGAATGGGCGCAAACAGGTCCCTGGGATCTGGTGTCCCTTGTGGCCTGCTGCTGTAGTTTTTTTGCGTGGGTGCTACTGACCTTGCTTAGATTAATTATGGACAGTCGATACTTTTATGAAGGTATTGCAGAAATTTGAATAGCCGCCCGGTTTCACGCGTGGGCGGCTATTCAAAAGGGGGGCTTAGCCGTTTTGTGAGGCTAGTTGATTGCTGGTTTCTTCAGCCGCTTTTTGGGCGTTGGCCTGTTTGCGAGCCTGGGTGGCTGCGGTGGACTCAACAGCGTGGCCTTGGTCGGCGTACTTTTCCATGCCGTTGAAAAACAGGTTCAGCAAGATGGCAGAGACGGCAGCCAGCAAGATTCCGCTATGCAGCAAGGGAGCCAGCGCGGGTGGCATTTTGTCCAGCAGGTGCTCGGCAACCAGGGGGATCATGCCAAAGCCCAGGCTGATGGCCACGATGTAGGGGTTGTAAGGGTTGCGGTTCAGGTTGGCCGACATCAGGATCTTGATGCCAGTCGCAGCCACCATCCCAAACATCACGATGCCAGCACCACCCAGAACATAGTTGGGAATGGAGGCCACGATGAACGCCATTTTGGGAAACAGGCCCAGCATGATCAGGAAGGCACCGCCCATGACACATACCCAGCGGCTGCGCACACCGGTCACGCTGACCAACCCTACGTTCTGCGAGAAAGAGCTGTGCGGGAAAGTGTTCATGATGCCGCCCACCAGGGTGCCCAGGCCGTCGGTGCGCAGACCACGCACCAGCGCTTCACGGTCGGTAGGACGGCCGCAGATGGAACCCAGTGCCAGGAACATGCCCAGCGATTCAACCATGATCACCACCATGATCAGCGACAGGACCGCCGCTGCGCCCAGCAGGGCCCAGCTGAAAGTCGGTACGCCAAAGTGAAATGGAGTCACCACAGCAAACCAACTGGTCTGATCCAGACCTTCAAAGGTGATGCGACCCATGGCCAAGGAAACGAAGAAACCGACCAGCAGGCCAATCAGCACCGCCACGTTTGCCAGGAAACCGCGCGCAAACTTGGTGATCAGCAAGATGACGGTCAGCACCATCAGGGCAATGCCCAGGTTTTCCAACGAACCGTAGTCGGGATTGGGGATGGACATGCCGGTGGCCGGATCTGTAATGGTGGGGGCGCCGCCACCAATCCAGTTCAGACCCACGCGCATCAGCGTTACACCAATGACGGTAATGATGATGCCGGTCACAACAGGGGGGAACAGGCCCATCAGACGGCTAAATACCGGAGCGATCAGAATACTGAAGATACCGGCCAGGATCGTGGCGCCAAAAATACCGGGCAGACCCAGTTGTGGGTCCAGGCCGATGGCGATCATGGGGCTGACCGCTGCAAACGACACACCCATCATGACGGGCAGCTTGATGCCGAACATGCCCAGACCGCGAGCCTGAATGATGGTAATCAGGCCACAACACAGCAGGTCGGCATTGATCAGGAATGCGATCTGTTCTTTGGACAGGCCCAAAGCCGCGCCAATGATCAGGGGGACAGCAACTGCGCCCGCGTACATCACCATGACGTGTTGCAAACCAAGGGTTGCCAGGCGCCCCGTTGGTAGGCGTTCATCTACACCGTCACAAGCAACAGGTGTGGACACTTCTGGGTTGGCGGACATCCGGGTCTCCTTTATTAATACGTTATGCGCAGCCGATGCCTGGGCGCGTAAGCATAAAGTTATCGGATGGGCTGTATCACTGGAAGGCAGTACGGCTTGATAAGTAGAATACGTAAAAGCGTATGGCAGGCTGATTGGTGTAATGGTGAAAGGAGATAAGCCCGGTAGACGGGGCGCTGTGTTCAAGCCAGGGACGAGCCAATTCCTGCTTTTTTCATGTGTTTTACGCCGCTAGGGGTATTGCCCACCTAGTCCAGTCTCAAAAACTGTGTTAGAAGCCGCCAAACTACGGGTTGGTGCATGGTTTTAGCGGGGGCGGCGAAACTGATAGGGATAAAAAAAGCGGCTTGTCAGCCGCTTTGGGAAATCTGCTTATTTGTCCGACCACAGAACACCGGCCGTGGCCCAGTTCTCGCGTTTGACGTCGGTAAAGACAATATCAACCGCCTCTGGTGTACAGCCAAGCACGCGACAGGCTTCTTTGGTCAGGGCCTGGGCAAGTTCACGTTTGATTTCCACAGGACGGCCGTCGAATAGTTGTACGTTAATAGAAGGCATAGAGACTCCGTAAGGGGGATGGGATTAGCGGCAAAAATTCGGCTCGCTCTGGTAGAGCTTGCGCAGCAAGGCTGGCCATTCTAACAAGCCCTCTGGCTCGTTCCCCGGCAAAAGTTGGCGGTGTGTCAAAGCCAGTACATCCTGGGTAGGAAGGTGCAATTGGGGGCTTGCTGCCATGGCAGACAGTTGAATGCGGCAGGCGCGCTCTAGCGCGTCCATCAGGACATAGGCTTCGGCCACCGTACGCCCGCAGGTCAGCGCCCCGTGATTGCGTAAAAGCAGGGCGGGGTGTTTGCCTAAGTGCTGGAGCAGAGCTTGTTGCTCGTCGGGCGCAAAGGCCAGGCCGGCGTAAGGGTGGTAGCCAATATCCTGCCAGAAACGCATGGCGTGTTGCGACAGGGGCAGCAATCCACAGGACAGGGCCGAGACCGCAATCGAGGCATCTGTATGTAAATGAATGACACAGTGTGCATCGGCACGAGCGCGGTGGACGGCACCATGAATGGCAAAACCGCTGGGGTTGGCACGGCGGCCTGTGCCGTCCACAACTTGGCCCTGGGTATCAATCAAGAGCAGATTGGAGGCGCAGATTTCATCAAAGCGCAGACCAAAGGGATTGATCAGGAAAATGTCGTCGTGGCCGGGCAGGCGCAGGGAAAGGTGGGTGTAGATGATATCGTCCCAGCCCTGGCGGGCCGCCAGCCGGTAAGCGGCGGCCAGATTGACGCGGGCGCGCCAGTGCTCGGGATCAATATCCGCCGGACGATGGGCATAAATGGCCTCGATGTCCGGCGTGATAGGACAGGACTGGCTCACGCTGTCGTGGTTTCCAGTTCAGCGATGGTGGCTTTTTCTTCCAACTGAATCACATCGCAGTTGTCACCAGGGCCTTTGCGGTCAATCACAATGAAGTCGGCTACTTGATTCAGGGCCATCAAGGGGTGATGCCATACGCCGGTTGCGTAGTTCACGCCCTGATCGCCACGAGCCAGGAACAGGCGCAGATCGCTTGCCTTGGGAGTGGGGCCGGCGGGGGCCACAATCACCAGATATGGCTGGCCGGACTGGGGAATGAAGGCCTGGCTCCCCTTGGGGTGGCGCTCCATCATTTCCACGGTAAAGGGCAGGGTGCGTGGCTGGCCACGAAAAATGGACACAATCGCGTGACCCTCTGGGCCCGGTTCAATCTTGGCCAGATCGTGGTAGCGCTCGGTATTGCCGTCGTTGATGGTGAAGTGCTGAACCGTGTCGCAGGCCTCGATGACATCACCAAAAGGGGCGAAGGCTTCGGCTGTCAGGGTTTCCAACTTCAATGTGATTGTCATGGCAGAGGTCCTTGATAAGACAGACTCGCGTGGGGCGGTAGGCAGCCGCGCCACGAAAACTCAGAGCAAACAAGGGGGAGCGTACCCGAAGGCTGGTGCAACCCCGTGAACGGGATGGATCTTCTGGACGAGCCAGCAGGCGGGAAAATCAGGCCAGCAGCGCATCCAGACGGAAACGGGCAATCTTGCCGATTTCGGTCAGACAAGTTTGAAA
Source organism: Alcaligenes sp. SMD-FA (assembly GCF_025960365.1). Taxonomy (NCBI): domain Bacteria; kingdom Pseudomonadati; phylum Pseudomonadota; class Betaproteobacteria; order Burkholderiales; family Alcaligenaceae; genus Alcaligenes; species Alcaligenes sp. SMD-FA. The sequence goes on from NZ_CP110108.1 coordinate 598,688, forward strand.
CTCAAGCTCAGCATCGTTGTTCAGGCGGGCTTCTACTGTATCCATGATTTGGTAACGGCTCAAACCCTTGACGGCAATCACGAAGGGAAAGCCGAAACGCTCACGGTACTGGGCGTTCAGGCCACGTAGGCGGGCCAATTCTTCGGCCGAGCATTGGTCCAGGCCGGCGCCACGTTGTTCTCCGGTTGACGCGCTGGTCAGTGTCCCTTGCTCGGCTTCTTTGCCAGCCAGTTCGGGGTGAGCACAGATCAGGTTCTTTTGTTCTTCGTACGAGGCGTCCTGGACCACCTGCACCATGCAGGCATGCAGTTGATCCACGCTGTCAAACGGACGCTGGTTCCAACTACGCTCAGGGACCCAAGGGGAGTGTTCGAAAATACCTTCGAGTCTATCCACAAATTGCCTCTGATCCAGGCTGGAGAGTTCAGCTAGCGCATGTGTGGTGGTAAGGGTTTGAGTGGTCATGTGTCAGTCCGATTGTCTAAGCGTAAAGAGTGCGAGCCCAGGCGGCTCCAGGATCAGGCCTGGGGACCGTTTTATCAAGGGTGGTGGGTGGACGTTTATACAGTCTGTTTGATGTATTCAAACCCTTATAAACCACCGCCTGTGGGCTATGATTTTCTTATATGGGACCAGTTTAAGTTTTCTGTTTATAAATAAAATAGAATTAGGCGTATAAATGATATACGCCATCTCGTATTGTGCATGTATGTCATTATCATGCTGGAAAAAAGCATAAGAAGGAGAGAATAAGATGGCCGCCCGACGTGGGGATAACCCGCTTGATACCTATCTCTTGAGGGTATTTTGCTTACTCGTTACCGAGCGCAGCGTCTCGCGTACCGCGTTCAAAATGAACCAGTCGCAGCCTGCTATCAGTGCGGCCTTACGACGCTTGCGTGACATTATTGGCGATCCTTTGCTGGTGCGCGAAAAAGGGGGCATGGTGCCCACCGAGCGTGCCATGGGTCTGCTGGCTCATGCCAAAGGAGCCTTGGCCGAGATCGACTGCATGGTCAACGCGCCAGACAGTTTTGATCCTCAGGTCAGCCGCAGTGAGTTTCATATCGGAGCGCCGGACTATCTGGCCCCTGTTTTTATCGGTGGTGTGGTCGAGCGCATGCGTCGTGAGGCACCGGGCGCGCGTTTGAATCTGCACTCTCTGGATGCCAGTTTTGATTTCGAGCGTTCTTTGGCTGAAGGCGATCTGGATATGGTTATTGGCAACTGGCCCGAACCGCCGGATCGCATGCACTTGTCCGTGTTGCTGGAAGATCAGATCGTCTGCCTGGTTGCCGCGACGCATCCTTTGGCGCGCAAGGGCTTGACCATGGACGATTACGTGCGGGCGCGTCACGTGGTGCCCATGCCGTACTCCATCAACCAACGCGGTGTGATCGACACGACCTTGGCGAGCTTGCGTATTCAGCGAGATGAAAGCGTAGCGGTGCAGTCCTTCTCGGCAGCGCCGTATTTGCTACAGAATACAGACCTGATTTTTACGACTTCACGTCATTTTGCCGAGTTCTATTGCCGTTTATTGCCCCTGGCTATTTTGGAGGCACCGCTGGAGTTTCCTCCCATGCGTTTTTATCAGCTCTGGCATGAACGTAATCGGCATTCGCCCAGCCATCGCTGGTTACGGCGGCTCCTGACCGAGTGCGGGAATCAGTTGGCCTCGACAGAACCGTTGTCGCAACCCGATTCCTGAGCCCTAAACCCCTAAAATACTTGCTTTCAGGCCCGTGCTCGGGCAAATTAGCGAGCTACTCCTGCCGACACAAAAGTGATACGGAACTTGACGGAAATTGTTGCATTTAAAGCGACTGGTCACGGACACAAGCCGGAAGGCAGGTTGATAATGATGTAGTTCCTAACCTTGCAGGGTGTTTTGCGGTGTCTTTACCTCAGATGGGGGAGTCCCTAACTTGGTTGTATATCTGTGTCGTGGCTTTTATGGTCGGCGGGCTTATTGTGGCCTCCGAGCGTTGGCATGGCCGTCTGACTGGGGACAGCGACCTTAGTAAACCTCAAGCGTCCCACTCCCGCCCGACCCCTCGCGTGGGTGGGCTGGCCGTGGTTGCAGGCAGTTTGGCCGGTTTGCTGGTTCTGGGTCCCAGCAATATGACACTGACCTGGCTGTGGCCGGTCTTGTTTTTGGCAGCCATGCCGGTCTTTGTGGCGGGTCTGGTCGAGGACATTACCAAGGACGTCGGCTCCTTGAAGCGTTTGCTGGCTGCCTTCCTGTCGGCGGCGATTGCCTGGTGGTTGCTGGGCGGCGTGTCGCGCGTTGGAGTCAGCTGGGCCGATTGGGTTCTGGGCTTCTGGCCCATTTCGCTGCTCTTTACCATGATTGCCGTGGGCGGCTGTACACATGCCCTCAATATTATTGACGGGATGAACGGCCTGGCGGGCATGATCGCCACCTTGATGGCTCTGTCGCTGGCGTTGGTGGCTTTGCAGGTGCAGGACATTCCTATTTTTCTGATTGCGGCCTCACTGGCCTCGGCCACCTTGGGCTTTCTGGTGTGGAATTTTCCATTCGGACGAGTTTTCCTGGGGGATGGCGGCGCGTATTTCCTGGGATTCATGCTGGCTGAACTGGCTGTGCAACTGGTGGTGCGTAACCCCAGTGTGTCGCCGTTTTACGCCTTGGCCGTGCTGTTTTATCCTGTTTTCGAAACGATGTTTTCGATCTGGCGGCGCCGCTTCAAGCGTGGTGTGCCCGTGGACCAGCCCGATGCACTGCATCTGCACCAACTGGTGTTTCGTCGTCTGGTGCGTGCCACGTTCAGTCGTGACAGCGGTGGGGCCTTGCCCACGTTTTGTAATGCCATGACTTCGCCTTACCTATGGGTTTTGGCCTTGATCGGTTTGGTTCCGGCCACGATCTGGTGGGACAATACCTGGGCGTTGTGTGCCAGCATGCTGGCCTTCTCATTGGTTTATATCTGGCTCTATTCCCGTCTGGTTTCGTGGCGTCGCCCTTCCTGGCTGCTGTTGCCCTCGGTACGGCGGCGAGTAGATCGGGACTGATACTGTCAGGCGTTCAAGATTATTCCTTGCGCATAGCGCTAACTGGAGAATGAAGTTGCAACTTGAGAATGTGAAACTGGCCGTCATTGGCTTGGGATATGTCGGTTTGCCTTTGGCGGTAGAGTTTGGCAAAAAGCGTTCCGTTATTGGTTTTGACATTAACGCGCGTCGTGTCGCCGAACTCAAGGAAGGGGTAGACCGTACTTTGGAGGTCGAGAGCGCAGAGCTGGCCCAGGCCAGTGGTCTGAGCTATTCCTGCGAGGCTGATGAGCTGGCTCAGGCCAATGTGTTCATCGTGACCGTGCCGACACCCATTGATCAATTCAAGCAGCCCGATCTGACCCCGCTGGTCCGTGCTTCCGAGACGATCGGTAAAGTGCTCAAGCGTGGCGATATCGTCATATACGAATCCACGGTTTACCCTGGCGCTACCGAAGAAGTGTGTGTGCCCGTGCTGGAACAAGTGTCGGGTCTGCGCTTCAACGAAGATTTCTACGCCGGTTACAGCCCGGAGCGTATCAATCCGGGCGACAAGGAACACCGCGTTTCCACCATCAAGAAAGTCACTTCCGGCTCGACGCCTGAAGTGGCTGAGCTGGTGGATGCCTTGTATCGCGAAATCATTGTGGTGGGCACCTTCAAGGCCAGCTCCATTCGTGTGGCCGAGGCTGCCAAGGTGATCGAGAACACCCAGCGTGACGTGAATATCGCTCTGATCAACGAATTGGCCCTGATTTTCAACCGTCTGGGCATCGATACCCTGGACGTGCTGGAAGCGGCGGGCACCAAGTGGAACTTCCTGCCTTTCCGTCCCGGTCTGGTGGGCGGTCACTGCATTGGCGTAGACCCCTACTACCTGACCCACAAGGCGCAAGCCATCGGTTACCACCCCGAGATTATTCTGGCTGGTCGTCGTCTGAACGACTCGATGGGCGGCTACGTGGCTTCACAACTGGTTAAAGCCATGACCAAGCGCCGCATCCAGGTGCAAGGTGCGCGCGTCCTGTTGTTGGGTCTGGCCTTTAAGGAAAACTGCCCGGATCTGCGTAATACCCGAATTGTCGATATCGTGCATGAACTCAAGCAATACGATGTCCATGTAGACGTGTATGACCCCTGGGTTGACCCCAAAGAAGCCCAGCACGAATACGGTATTACGCCTGTCGAGACTCCCCAAGCAGGTGAGTACGACGGCGTGATCGTGGCTGTTGCCCACAAGCAGTTCAAAGAGATGGGTGTGGAAGGCGTGCGCCAATGGGGCAAGCCCGAGCATGTACTCTATGACTTGAAGTATGTGTTCGATCGCGAACAGTCTGATCTGCGCCTTTAATTTCGGAAAGCATTATGAGCTCTACATTTGAACAGGCGAACCAGCAATTGCGTAACCAGCCCAAAACCTGGCTGGTTACGGGCTGTGCCGGCTTTATCGGGTCCAACCTGCTGGAAGCTCTGCTGAAAATGGATCAGCAGGTGGTGGGTCTGGACAACTTTGCAACCGGCCACCAATACAATCTGGATGAAGTGCGTGATCAGGTCGGTGCCGAGCGCTGGGCCCGTTTTCGCTTTATTGAAGGCGATATTCGCAGCCTGGATACCTGTCGCGAAGCCGTCAAGGGCGTGGACTATGTGCTGCACCAGGCGGCTCTGGGTTCGGTACCACGTTCCTTGAACGATCCGCTCACGTCCAACGAGGTCAATGTGAGCGGTGCCCTGAATATGATGGTGGCAGCGCGTGACGAACAGGTTAAAGCCTTTGTGTATGCGGCTTCCAGCTCTACGTATGGTGATCACCCCGGCTTGCCCAAGGTGGAAGATACGATTGGTCGCCCTTTGTCCCCTTACGCGGTCACCAAATTCGTGAACGAGCTGTATGCGGATGTGTTTGCCCGTGCCTATGGCTTTTCCAGCGTGGGCCTGCGTTACTTCAACGTGTTTGGTAAACGTCAGGACCCTAACGGTGCATACGCCGCAGTGATTCCCAAATGGGTCTCGGCCATGATCCAGAACCAGGATGTGCAAATCAATGGGGATGGCCAAACCAGCCGCGATTTCTGCTTTATCGACAACGTCATTCAAATGAATATCCTGGCCGCCGTGCAGCAAAAGCCGGCTGTGGCTGAGGTGTATAACGTCGCTGTCAATGCCCGCACCAGCCTGAACGAGTTGTTCGAGCACTTGAAGCAGACCTTGAGCAGCAATGGTGTGAATTACACCAAGCAGCCCATCTATGCCGATTTTCGCGCCGGTGATGTACTGCACTCCCAAGCGGATATCACCAAGGCTCGTACACAATTGGGTTACGAGCCGACTCACACGATGTTGCAGGGCTTGAATACAGCCATGCCCTGGTACGTGGCGTTCCTGAGTTGATTTGGGCCGGCCTGAAAGCACGTCTGTCTAGTCTGCATGACGACCACCGCCGCATCGCCCTGGGGGCGATGCGGGTGGCGTTTTTTCTATTGCTGGGCAAGGCAGCGGGCGCTTTCAAAGAAATGGCGGTGGCCTATCGCTACGGTGTAAGCGATGTCGTCGATGCCTACCAGTTCACAATGGTCATGGCCAACTGGTTGCCAGTGACGATTGTCGGCTCTATGTCTGTGGTGTTGATTCCCGTGCTGGTGCGCTTGCATCGTCTGGAACCGGCTGCGCGCAGCCGTTTTCTGGGTGAGCTCAAAGCCTGGTGCATTGTGCTGGGCTGCGTATTGGGAGTCTTGATCTGGATTAGCTGGCCCTGGGTGCTGCAATGGACCGGACAAGGGCTAAGCCCTGCCGTTCATGAAATGAGCCGGGAGTTGTTGTTTGCCTTTGCGCCTGCGGCGGTTCTAACGCTGATGATTGGCCTGAGTGCCGCCCGCTTGCGGGCACATGAGCGGCATATCAATACCTTGCTGGAAAGTGTCCCAGCCTTTGTCATTCTGATCTGGGTGCTGGCAGCGGGCGGGAATGCCGGTATTGGTCCCTTGCTTTGGGGCACCTTACTGGGCATGACCATTCAGGCGGTGTGGCTGATGATTCTGGCCTCACGGGCCGATCAGATATGGGCTCGCCCCACAATCAGCCTGCGTGCCGAGCAGTGGCCGGATTTGCTCAAGGCCGCCACCATCATGCTGGTGGGGCAGGTTGCCATGAGCTTTGTCGGCCCTATCGACCAATATACGGCGGCCAATTTGGGGGCTAATGCCAACGCGACGTTGGGCTACGCCACTCGTTTGCTGGCTCTGGTGCTGGGGGTGGGTGCTGCCTCCGTAGGCCGTGCTGCCTTGCCTGTACTGGCTGATATTCAAAGTCGGGGTGATAACGCCCGTGCTCGCTCCATGGCCTTGAAGTGGTCGGTCATGATGTTGCTGGCCGGTGGGGTGGCTGCCGCTATTGGCGTTCTGTTGGCTCCTTGGGGGGTGGCACTGCTGTTTGAGCGTGGTGCGTTCACGGCGCAGGATACGGCCACTGTCGCCCAGGTGTTTAGCTGGGGGTTGGTGCAACTGCCCTTTTATTTTGGGGTGCTGATTCTGGTGCAGTTGCTGGCCAGTCAGAACCGTTATAAATCCATGGCAATCATTGCCGTGATCAATTTTTTGGTGAAAGCGGCCCTGAACCCGATTCTGGCGGCGCGCATGGGCCCGTCGGGCATCATGCTGGCGACCAGTCTGATGTATGCGGCTTCTTTCACTTGTTATTTCATCTTGGCCTTGAGGCCAGCCAGTGCCTTCGCGTCTGGTTCGCAGGAATAGGAAAACGTGCACAGTAGTCATTCGGTCGTTCGCCCTCATATCATGCTGCTTATCCACTCTTTGGGTGGAGGCGGGGCAGAACGTGTTGCCGTCGATTTAAGCGCAGCCTGGGTGGCGCGTGGCTATCGAGTGTCTTTGGTGACTCAGGCTGGCCGTGATAAAGATGCGTATACCGTGGCAGAAGGCGTGGAGCGCCATGTGCTCGGGACGGCAGGTAGCAGTCGTGGGCGTCTGGATGCCTTGTGGAAGAACTGGCGCCGAGTACGCCGAGTACGCTCGCTGATACGCAAAACCAAGCCCGATGTGGTGCTGGGTATGATGACAACCTCCTCGGTTCTGGCCATTTCTGCCGCCAAAGGCTTGCCCTGCAAGGTGATTGCGACCGAGCATACACATCCTCCCTCCCAGTCCATGTCCTCTTTCTGGCAAAAGGCCCGTTTGCGTACTTATCCTCAAGCCCATGCGGTGATTGCCCTGACTGCCGGTACGGCAGACTGGCTGCGCGAGCATGTGCCCGGCAGTCAGGTGCAGGTGATCCCCAATGCCGTGCGTTGGCCTATGGACAGCACCGAACCTGTTGTGCCCGTGCCCGAGCTGCCAAAAGGGCGTAAACGCTTATTGGCCGTAGGGCGACTGCACCCGGTCAAGGGGTTTGACACCCTGATTGAATCGTTTGCCATGCTGTCCAACTATTTCCCCGATTGGGATTTGGTGATTCTGGGCGAAGGCGAGCAGCGCGCTCCTTTGGAAGCACGTATTGAAGAGCTGGAGCTGCAAGAGCGGATTGCGCTGCCCGGTCGGGTCGGCAATATGGCGGACTGGTACGAGCAGTCTGATCTGTATGTGCTCAGTTCCCGAATGGAAGGCTTGTCCAACAGTTTGTTGGAAGCGATGGCCAGTGGTTTGACGGCGGTAGCCTTTGATTGCGACACCGGCCCGCGTGAGATCATTCGCGCCAATATCGACGGTGTCTTGGTACGTCCGGTCGAAGATGTGGAAGCGCTGGCCGCCCATTTATCCGATCTGATGTCCAACGAGGACAAACGCCAGAGGTTGGCGCGTCGTGCCATAGATGTGCGCGACCGCTTTTCCTCGGCCCGCGTTCTGGCGCTGTGGCAGCAAGTGTTGGAACAGTGTTGGCGTCGGCCTTAAAATGGCGCTTTTCTTAGTGCCAGCAGGCTCAAACTACCCGGTCGATGAGCCCATGGAGGCCCAGTGAATATTCTGTTTTTCGTCAGCTCCCTGAACGCAGGCGGTGCCGAGCGTGTCGCTTCTACCTTGGCCAATGCCTGGGGGCTGCGAGGCGATCAGGTCACCCTGGTGCCGACCTACAGCGGTGGGGGCAGTGCCTTTTACCCTATCGACTCCAAGGTGGAGCTGGTGTGGTTGGCCCACCGCATGCGTGGCAGTTGGCTGCCTAAACCTTTGACCAAGCTGCGCGCCATGCGCAAGTTGGTGCGTGAAAAACAGCCCGATGTCATCGTGTCGTTTCTGACCAATGTGAATATCAATGTTTTGCTGGGACTGGGCGGCATGGGCGTCCCTATTGTGGTGGGCGAGCGTACCAACCCGGCCTTTAGCAGCAGTGCGGGCAAGCTGTTGCAAAGTCTGCGCCGTCGTCTGTATCCCAAGGCTCAGGTGGTCACCGTTCAGACCCGAGCCAGTGTCGCGGCGTTTCAGGCCATGGTGCCGGGCATGAAACAGGTCATGGTCGTGCCCAACCCTTTGCCGCAGGCTTTGGATGCCGTGCAACGCGAGGTACGGGTAGAAGAGAACCGACACTGCACCTTGATGGCGATGGGGCGTCTGGTGCCTTCCAAGCGCTTTGATGTTTTGATCCGCGTGTTTGCAGGACTGGCTGCCGAGTACCCGGAATGGAAATTGAAAATCTGGGGCGATGGTCCGCAGCGGGCCCAATTGGTGCAGCAGATTGCCATGTCCGGTGCTGCTGACCGTATCGAGTTGGCTGGAAAAACGGCCCAGCCCTGGCAGGAAATGGCGCGCTCCCACGCTTTTGTTATGACTTCGGAAGTGGAAGGTTTCCCGAACGTGCTGCTGGAGGCCATGGCGATGGGTTTGCCCACCGTGACGGTTGATTGCCCCAGCGGCCCGCGCGAGATCAGCTCCGATGGCAAAGACGCCTTGTTGGTTCCGGTAGGGGACGAAGGCGCCTTGACCGCTGCCCTGGCCGAATTGATGGGTGATGGCGTGTTTCGGGGTGTATTGGGCCGACGTGCCGCTGCAGCGGTGCGCCAGCGTTATGAACTAGAGCAGGTTTTGCGTAACTGGGACCAGGTCTTTCAGGCCGCCCGTGGCGGTATAGAAGAAGGAGCCAAAGCATGAGTGCATTGCAGCCAAGGTCGTTGAATCAGGAAACAAACGCCGTGGATGGCGCGCTGGAGAAAACAACGCCGCCTTTGCGTGTCGTGCACATTATTGCGGGACTGGGGCAGGGCGGGGCAGAGACGGTCTTGTTCCGTCTGGTGACGGCCCCTGGCCAAGATACCGAACATATTGTGATTTCTCTGGGCGAGGAGGATGTTTTTGGACCGCAATTGCGTGCTGCTGACATTCCTTTGTACTGCCTGCATATGCACTCGCCGCTGGGCTTTTTGAAGGGCTTGCGATCCTTGACACGCGTGTTGCGTGAGGTGCAGCCCGATGTGGTGCAGACCTGGATGTATCACTCCGACCTGATTGGTGGCGCCGCCGCCCGACTGGTTGGCATTCCCGCAGTGTCCTGGGGTATTCGCAACTCCGGCGCGAATCTGTATCAAGGCAGCCCGAAGGCCCGTATGGTGGCCTGGTTGTGTGCCCGTTTGTCACGCTTTATCCCTAACCTGATTGTGTCCTGCGCAGAAAACGCTGCCCGACGCCATAAGCAATGGGGTTATCGCGCCGACATCATGAAGGTAATCCCCAATGGCTACGACCTGAGCCGTTGGCACCCCGATCAGCAAGCACGCGAGGAAGTACGTGATGAATTGGGGTTGTCACTGGATACGCCTGTTATCGGTAGTGTGGCCCGCTGGAATCCACTGAAAGACCATCCTAATTTGCTGGCCGCTTTAGCCCGTAGTCTGCATCGTCATCCTGGCTTGCGTTGCCTGCTGATTGGTGACGGTATGGACAGCGATAACGACACCTTGATGCGCTTGCTGGATCAGCATCAACTTCGCGAGAGCGTCATCTTGATGGGGCGACGCACCGACGTACCCCGCTTGATGAATGCGCTGGACGTGCATGTACTGTCAAGCTCGGCGGAGGGCTTTCCGAACGTGGTATGTGAAGCCATGGCTGCCGGTGTGTCCAATGTCGTTACCGATGTGGGCGATGCTGCCTTGATCGTGGGCAATGAGGGCTGGATTGTGCCTCCCAGTAATGCCGAAGCCTTGGCTGGTGCCATCAATAGTGCGGTTGATGAGCTGGGTGCGCCTTCCTGGCAGGCTCGCCATGAGCATGCCCGTGAACGGGTTGCCCGTCTGTTTTCTCTGGAAGGCATGGTCAAGAACTACACACAGGCCTGGAAGACACTGACAGCGCAGTATCCGCCCAAACGCAAGCGTAGTCGGCAAGCCTTGAATGTGTTGACGGACGATTCCAGCAAGAAAACACGCATGCTGATGTTCGTGGTCAATAATCCCGCTTTTTTCCTGTCACACCGTTTGCCTTTGGCGCAAGCCGCGCAGCGTGAAGGCTATGACGTGCATGTGGCCACCATGGATGGCCCGGCAGTCGCCCAGATCGAGCGTCACGGCTTGCACCACCATGCTTTGCCCATGACGCGTAGCGGAACCAATCCCTTGCAAGAATTGCAAACCATCTGGGCCTTGTGGCGTCTGTTTCGTCGGGAGCGCCCCGAACTGGTACACGCGGTCACCATCAAACCTGTTTTGTACGGCGGTATTGCTGCGCGACTGGCCGGTGTGCCGGGTTTTCTGGCTGCCGTATCTGGCTTGGGTTATGTATTTACCAAGCGCGACAAATCATTTGATCCCGTGCGCTGGATTGCTCTGCAGCTTTATCGCATTGCTCTGGGACATCCCAATAGCCGAGTGATTTTCCAGAACAGCAATGACCGTGATGTCTTGCTGGAGGATCGTGTGGTCAAACGCGATCAGTGTGTCCTGATTCGTGGTTCCGGCGTAGATCTGAACGAGTTTCAGGCGGTGCCAGAGCCAGAAGGCCCCCCCGTCGCTTTGATGGTGTCGCGCCTATTGGTGGACAAAGGGGTTCGAGAGTTCGTTGAAGCAGCACGTATCAGTGCTGCTCAAGGCAGCCCGGTGAAATGGGTATTGGCGGGCAGCCCGGATCCCGGCAACCCCGCCAGTATCAGCGAGCAGGAGTGGCAGAGCTGGCAAAAGCAGGGTGTGGTGCAGTGCCTGGGTGAACGTAGCGATATTGCGCAGTTGTACGCTCAATCGCACATTGCCGTGCTGCCGTCCTATCGTGAAGGTTTGCCTAAATCCTTGGTAGAAGCTGCGGCTTGCGGGCGGGCGGTGGTGACGACTGATGTGCCCGGTTGTCGGGATGCCATTGAGCCTGGAGTAACGGGTGTGCTGGTACCAGTGCGTAATGCACAGGCCTTGGCGGCAGCCGTGATGGAACTGGGCGAGGATACGGCCAAGCGACAAGCCATGGGGGCGGAAAGCCGCCGCCTGGCGCAAGAGGCTTTTGATATTGACCGCATCAGTGCGGCTCATCTGAATCTGTATCAGTACTTGAGTCGTTAAGACTTGGACTGCCTTGGTCCTGGGCCAAGGCATAAAAAACGGGCTGAACTGTTTGCTGTGACTTGGGGTTGAATCCACGGTTTCAGAGACAGTTCAGTTCTTTTCTTACCGCCGGGTCGCGCCAAGGCTAGTCGCCCCTGGTAAAAAGTGCCCCCTTGGGGGGCAGCAAGCTTAGAAAGGCAAAGCAGCATCCGGCTTCAAGGCCAGCAGTGCCGCGCGGAATTCACCCTGAATTCGATCCAGCGCCTCTTGGGACTGCGCTTCAAAGCGCAGCACAATGACCGGTGTGGTGTTGGAGGCACGAGCCAGGCCGAAGCCATCCGGGTACTCGGCACGTACACCATCAATCGTATTGAGTTGATTGGAACTGGGGAAACGGCCTTCTTTTTGCAGGCGGGCAATCAAGGCATGCGGCTCGCCCTCGGCCAGAGGCAGCTTCAGTTCCGGTGTAGACAGGTCTTGTGGCAAGGCTTCCAGCTCTGCCGTCGGGTTGTCGCCGCGTGAAAGAATCGCTAGAAGGCGTGCGCCGGTATACAGGCCATCATCAAAGCCGTACCAGCCTTCCTTGAAGAACACGTGGCCGCTCATCTCGCCAGCTAAAGGAGCGCCTGTCTCGGCCAGTTTGGCCTTGATCAGCGAATGGCCGGTTTGCCACATCAAAGGTTCACCACCGGCCTTGGCAATTTCCAGGGCAACGTGGCGGCTGCATTTCACATCAAAAATAATGGTGGAGCCGGGTTCACGCTGCAAAATGTCGCGTGCGTACAGAATCAATTGACGGTCGGGCCAGATGATCTGACCGGAGCGTGTCACCACACCCAGGCGGTCGGCATCGCCGTCAAAGGCCAGGCCCACTTCGCAGTCCGTGTTTTGAACATGGGCGATCAGGTCTTGCAGATTGTGCGGCTCGGCCGGGTCAGGGTGGTGGTTGGGGAAGCTGCCATCGACCTCTTCAAACAGCATATCCACGTCGCAGCCCAGAGCTTTGAACAGGCGGGCGGCCACAACGCCACCCACGCCGTTGCCGCAGTCCAGGGCAATTTTCATGGGACGGGCCAGTTTGACACGTTCAGCGATCGTGTTGACATACTGGCCCAGCAAGTCCTTTTTCTCGCCCGTGCCTGCCTGAGCCGCTGGTTCAATACCGGCTTGCATGCGCTTCATCAGGCTCTGGATGTCCTGGCCGTGCAAGGTTTTGCCAGCCATCATCATCTTGAAGCCGTTGTAGTTGGACGGATTATGGCTGCCCGTGATGGCCACGCCCGAGCCGGTTTCCAGCACATTGGCCGCAAAATAGACGACGGGAGTAGGAACCATGCCCAGATCTACGGTATTGACCCCACCGGCCTGAATGCCTTTTTGCAGGGCTTGAGACAAGGCCGGGCTGCTGTGACGGCCGTCATAGCCCACGACTAAGGTTTGGACGGCTTGCTCGCGGGCAGAGGCGGCCAACGCCAGGCCGAGCTGGTAGGCAAAGTCAGGATTCAGTTGTTCGGGGACCGTGCCTCGAATATCGTAGGCTTTGAATACGGCAGTCGGTAGGGCAGGAAGTTGGGTCACGTCGCGTCCTGAAGGGGATAAACAAAGAAAGCAGTTTAGCGCGAATGTCCCCGGCTTTCGTGAGTTACCATTAAGAGCTGTAGCGCGACAGCAAGAGCGCCTGATTGTTTTTCTTGAGTGGCTTGGGTCATGACTTTTCTGAACGAACTTGAACAGCGTATTGGTCAGCAGCACGTGCTGACGGGACAATCCATGCAGCAGTACCTGGAAGATTGGCGTGGACGCTATATCGGTACTGCTTTGGCGGTGGCCCGGCCTGCAACGACGCAAGAAGTGGCCCAGGTCGTGCGTCTATGCGCCGAGCATCGTGTGCCCATCGTCCCTCAAGGCGGCAATACCGGCTTGTGTGGGGGGGCGACGCCGGACAATAGCGCGACAGCACTAGTGCTGTCTTTGGAGCGCTTGAACAAGATTCGCAGTGTGGATACGGAAAACGACACCATGGTGGTGGAAGCAGGCTGCATTTTGCAAAACGTGCAGCAAGCTGCTCGCGACCATCAGCGCCTGTTTCCCTTAAGTCTGGCCGCAGAAGGCAGTTGCACCATTGGTGGCAATCTGGCCACCAATGCGGGTGGTACACAGGTTCTGCGTTACGGTAATGCTCGTGACCTGACTTTGGGGCTGGAGGTCGTGACGGCCCAGGGCGAGATCCTGCATGGTCTGCTTGGCTTGCGTAAAGACAATACCGGCTACGACCTGCGCAACCTGTTCATTGGTAGCGAAGGTACCCTGGGCATCATCACCGCCGCCACCATCAAGCTCTATCCCCAGCCAGTAGCGGCATGTACCGCCTTGCTGGCGCTGAACACCATTGAAGATGCCATACAAGTGTTGGCGCTGGCCCGTCAGGGTCTGGCCGCTTCCTTGACCGGCTTTGAGCTGATTGCAGGCAATTGCCTGCAAGCCGTGCTGCATTGCTACCCTGATCAACGCATGCCTTTCCAGGGCCCGGCAGAAAAAGCGGCCTGGTATGCCTTGCTGGAGCTGTCCGACAGCGAGAGCCTGGAGCATGCCCGCGAGCGCTTTGAAAGCGTGATCGGTCAGGCCCTGGAGCAAGACTTGGTGCAAGACGCCGTCATTGCCGAGACCATTGCACAAAGCAAAGCGCTCTGGCACTTGCGTGAAAGCATTCCGCTGGCTGAAAAAACCTATGGCAAAAGCATCAAGCATGATGTTTCCCTTCCCGTGTCTGTGATGTCCCAATTTGTGCATGAGACGGACAAGGCCTTGCAGGAAGCCTTCCCCGGTCTGGAAAACGTAACGTTCGGGCATTTGGGCGACGGCAACTTGCACTACAACGTGGCGCGTGGGACGGCTTTCACGGAACAAGAGCTGTTAAAGCGCCAGGACGAGATTTACGCCCTGGTACATGACAGCGTGCACCGCTTCAATGGTTCGATCAGTGCCGAGCATGGTGTGGGTCAACTCAAGCGCCAACTGCTGCCACGTTATAAAGATCCCGTTTCCCTGGCCTTGATGAAGCAAATCAAGACGGCGCTGGATCCTTTGGGAATCATGAACCCCGGTAAGGTATTGCCCGACTGACCGAAGTTACTTGGTGTGTAGATGTTTTTTCGTCCTTATATCGTTGCCAGTGCCGTCTTGTTTACGGTTTTGGGAATCGTCGCGGCAGTGACGATGGGTTCGGCAACGGATCTGTCACTCAGCGCCTATTTCTATGATTCGCAAGTCCAGGACTTCTCCTGGCGTCTGCAGCCTTTTGTGGATTTGTTCGGGCGCAGACTGGTGTGGTTCGTCCCTTTTGGCGGTGCAGTCATATGGACGATGGTGGCTTGGCGCCAGCCCAAGGGCTCGTGCCGCCAATTGGCTTGGGCGGGGGCGGCTTTCTTCATGGGCAGTGGCCCCTTGTTAGTGGGTGTGCTGAAACATCTGACCGCTATGCCGCGTCCCTTTAATTTGGCCATGTTTGGTGGTACAGAATCCATGCCTGACTATTTTTGGGCGCACTCTTGGGCGCAGGCGGGCAATGCCTTGCCCAGTGCCCATGCCGCATCTGGCTTTGTGCTCTTGTCCCTGTTTTTTGTAGGCCTCATGATAGGGTGCCGCAAGTTGGCCATCGGGGGCTTTGTGCTGGGTATCAGCGCAGGTTTGCTGTTTGGTTTTTTGCGCATTATGCAGGGCTACCATTTCATTAGCCAAGTGCTGGCCTCCGGTGCTGTTTTAGGGTTGTACGGCTGTGGGCTGTTTTATATCCTGTGGTCTTGGGCCAGACGCAAGCAATTGCCTGCTTAGTGGTTTTTAATCTGCAAAAGGGGACGTCAAGTCCCCTTTGTCATTTTAACGAGTCCTGTTTTTGAGAGCTGGTACGTAAAAACACCCCGAAGCCAGATGCGGGCTTCGGGGTGTCGTTCACAAGCAAGCGTCTCTTGCCAATCAGACCTTGGCAGGCATGGACCGCCTGTGCTTAAGGTATGGCAGGCAATACGCGTCCGGCGCACTCACCGAAAGACAGGGTCGGGTAGCCCTCTTGACGGCACTGGCCCTTCAAGATGATCTCGTCCTGATCTTCCAGGAACTTGCGTTGTTCGCCCCAAGGCAGATCAATGGGGTTTTTACCGCCCTGGTTAATCTCCAGTAAAGAGCCTTCCTGACCTTTGGCTGGGCCGGACAAGGTGCCGGTACCCAGCAGGTCGCCGGTTTGCAGATTGCAGCCGTTGACGCTGTGGTGGGCGACCAGTTGGGCCACGGTCCAATAGGCTTCCTTGAAGTTGCTGCGCGAGAGTAAGGCCGGATCTTTCTTTTGCTGACGAGACTGCTCGGTGCTCAGGTACACCTCCAGTTCCACGTCCAGAACGCCACTTTCTTGGTTGGCCTGATCCTGCAAATAGGGCAGAGGCTGAGGATCGGACTCGGGGCGGTTGAATGGGCGACGGAAGGGAGCCAGGGCTTCCAGCGTCACCACCCAAGGGGAGATCGTCGAGGCAAAGTTCTTGGCCAGGAAAGGGCCCAAAGGTTGGTATTCCCAAGCCTGCAGATCGCGGGCCGACCAGTCATTGAACAGGCACAGACCAAAAACGTGCTCGTCTGCCTGAGCGATAGGGATACGGTGACCCGCTTCGTTGCCTTTGCCAATCAGAATGCCCATTTCCAGCTCGAAGTCCAGGCGTTGGCAAGGACCAAAGTTGGGCTGCTCCTGCCCCTCGGGTGGGCGGGTCTGGCCGACAGGACGTGGGAACTGCTGGCCGGATACGCCGATGCTGGAGGCGCGACCGTGGTAGCCAATCGGGACCCACTTGTAGTTGGGCAGCAAGGGCGCATCGGGGCGGAACTGTTTTCCTATCGCCGTTGCGTGGTGCACGGAAATGTAGAAATCGGTGTAGTCGCCAATTTGGGCGGGCAGGGCGTATTCCAGCTTGCTGCGCTCGATCAGCATGGGGCGCAGGCGCGACTCGGCCGAAGCACCCTGGCGCAGGTCATGCGACAAGGCCGCACGTAGCGCGCTCCAGTATTCCTGGCCCAAGGCCATCAGCTCATTGAGTGCAGGTTTGACGCAAGCGGCCAAGGCGTCGGCGGCTTGGCCGTGCCAGGGAGTATCGCTGGCCAACAGCCCCAGGTCCAGCGCGTAAGGGCCAATGGCCACCATGACGCGAAAGTCCTCCTGACTGTCACGGCGACGGGCCACGGCAAAGGGCAGGTTCTGGATGGGGAAACCGTTATCGGCCTCGTTCGCGCCGGGCACCCAGCTTTGCAGCTTGGGGTCGTGAGTGTCATTCAGATAAGGTCGGGTCATGCCTTTTGTTCCGTAGAGAAGTGTTTTTCCAGTCCGTCCCAGACGGCATCGTAATTGGCTTGCAGACTGCCGCTTTGCAAGGCCTGTGGCGAGGGGCGGATAACTTTGCGTGTCTCGAACATAAAGGCCATGGTACCGCGCAGATAGTCCGCCTTGCTCAGGTCCGCAGAGCTGGCCTTGTCAAAGGTGTTGGCGTCGGGGCCATGCGGGCTCATGCAATTGTGCAGGCTGGAGCCGCCCGGTGCAAAGCCGTCGGCCTTGGCATCGTACACACCGTGTATCAGTCCCATGAATTCGCTGGCGAAGTTACGGTGGAACCACGGTGGGCGGAAGGTGTTTTCCATGGCCAGAATGCGTGGCGGGAAAATGGCGAAGTCCAGGTTGGCCGTGCCGGGGGTGTCGGAGGGCGAGGTCAGTACGCTGAAAATGCACGGGTCGGGGTGATCATAGCTGATCGAGCCGATCACGTTAAAGTCGCGTAAATCGTATTTGTAGGGGGCGTGCGTGCCATGCCAGGCCACCACATCCAACGGTGAGTGCGTCAGTTGGGCAACCCAGAAGCCGCCTGTGAATTTGGTGACCAGCTCATGAGGCTCGTTCACGTCCTCATACCAGGCCACGGGTGTCTTGAAGTCACGGGCATTGGCCAGGCCGTTAGAGCCGATCGGGCCCAGTTCAGGTAAACGCAGGGGAGCACCGAAGTTTTCCAGCAGATAACCGCGTGCCACGTCGTCCAGCAACTCGACCTTGAAGCGTACGCCACGCGGCATGACGGCAATCTCGCAAGGCTCGATTTCCATGATGCCCAGTTCGCTGACCAGACGCAGGCGACCCTGCTCAGGCACGAACATCATTTCGGCGTCGGCGTTATAGAACACGCGCCGTCCCATGGACTGGTTGATGGCGTACAGATGGATGGCAATGCCGCTTTGCGAATCACTGCTGCCATTGCCTGCCCAGGTATGGACGCCGGCCAGAAAATCGGTTGGCTTGCCGGGTAGATTCAGCGGGTTCCAGCGCAAACGGTTGGGGTTGGCCGGGCCTTGTCCGAAGTCTTCATTCCAATAAGGAGCGCCTTCAAAGGCCGTAAATGCCCCTTGCTTGGCGCTGGGGCGAATGCGGTACAGCCAGGAGCGGCGGTTGTCGGCACGCGGCGCGGTAAAGGCTGTGCCGGACAACTGCTCGGCATACAAGCCATACGGACACTTTTGGGGCGAATTGCGTCCAATGGGCAGCGCACCGGGCAGCGCCTCGGTGGCAAAAGCGTTACCAAAACCAATCTGATAGTTCAACGAGCTCATTAGGGGTCTCCAGATTCAGGCAGCCTGCTCCAGGCAGGTCTGGCGGGCGGCATCCAAGGCTTGCTTGATCACATCCAGCGAGCCGACATGATTGCACAGCAAAAGTACCAAAGCGGCATTCATGGCATGACTTTGTGCCGTGCTCAGGCCTTGGTGGGCATCGATCAACATTTGGTAGAAATCGTCAGCCCGTTCCAGGGGGGTATCGGTATTCAGTGTAGACATGAAGCACTCTCCAGGAAATGGCCACAGGCTTTGTGTATGGCAGTCTGGACAGCTTGCCCGTCCAGATGACGCCAGCGGGCGCACAGGTGTTGATCAGGGCGGATCAGATAGCAGGAACCGGGCTGAGCGTCGTAACGCTGGCGCAGCATATCCTGGCTGTCGATGATGCCGCCTTGGGCCAGGGCTGCGCTAGTGCCTGCGGGCCAGACGCGCAGGCGGGTCAACAGCCCTTGGGCGACCAGTTCCTCGATTGCTTCAGGTTGTTTGACCTGGCCTTCGCCAAACTCCAGCAGGGTGAAACCGGCTCCTAATTGAGCGAGCCACCAGTCGTCCTGACCGTTCTTTTGAACAGGTGCATCGGGCACGCAGGCGCCTAGCGCGGTGGCACTTGCAGAAAACTCGTGTGTGTCAGCCGTATTCAAGGGGCTGTCCGGATAGGCGCTGGGCAAAGACAGGCGGCCGCTATTGACCAGTACACGGGCAAAGGCGTGGCGACGTGCCAGGATCAGGGCCGCATCACGGAACAGGCGGCTGACTTCGCTTTTAGGAGTAATGAAATCGGTTGAACGGCTGGAGTGGCGGATGTTCTCGTCCGCGGCCAGTTCACGTTCATGGCTATAGCTGTCCAGCAGGCTGTCGGGAGCCTGGGCATTCAGAACCAGATTCAGCTTCCAGGCTAGATTGTCGGCGTCCTGGATACCGCTATTGGCGCCGCGTGCACCAAAAGGCGAGACACGGTGGGCCGAGTCCCCGGCAAACAGAATACGGCCATGGCGGAAGCGTTCCATGCGCTCGCAGGCAAAGGTGTAAATGCTGACCCATTCCAGCTCAAAGGGAGCGTCGGCCCCCAGGAGAGCGCGAATGCGGGGCAGCACGTTTTCGGGTTTGACGGCCTCAACCGGGTCGGCATCCCAGCCCAATTGGAAGTCGATGCGCCAGACATTGTCCGGCTGGCTGTGCAGCAGAACAGATTGATTGGGATGGAAAGGCGGGTCAAACCAGAACCAGCGTTCAGCGGGGAAGTCGGCCTGCATGCGCACATCTGCAATCAGGAAACGGTCCTTGAACACGCGTCCGCTGCTGCTTTCACCCAAGGCACGGCGAATGGCCGAGCGCGAGCCGTCGCAGGCCAGTAGCCATTCTGCTTCCAGGGTGTAATTGCCTTGCTGGGTTTCTACGTCCAGATGCACGCCTTCTGCCTGGTTCACCACGTTCAGCACTTTATGGCCGGAACGCAGCTCGATCAGGGGCTGGGCGCAGACGGCCTCGTATAGATAGCCTTCGCAGTAGTACTGCTGCAAATTGATAAAGGCAGGGCGCTGGTGGCCTTCTTCGGGCCGCAGATTAAAGCTCCAGACTTCCTGGTTGCGGAAAAAAACCTTGCCCACATTCCAGGACACGCCTTTGTCCATCATGCGTGAGCCCACGCCCAATCGGTCCCAGATATCCAGAGTGCGTTTGGCAAAGCAAATGGCCCGTGATCCCTTGGACAGACTGGTGTCGTCGTCCAGAATCACGACCTGGTGGCCTTTGGCCGCCAGATCCAGAGCCATGGTCAGCCCCACCGGGCCAGCACCCACCACCACCACCGGGTGGCGGGCATGGGTAGCCGGTGGGGGCGCTTGCGTCAGCTCCAGGGTCTGGTAATTAATGTCTCCCATTTTCTTTCTCCCTGGCCTTGCGTCTTACTGACCTTCGAGCTGTTTCCACATTTCCAGATCGCGCTCGGCAGTCCAGATGCGTGGGTCTTCGTGACCGTTGACTTCGTCGTAGGCACGGGACACGTCAAAGGGCATGCAGTGATCAAAAATGACCCAGTCTGCGTAGCGAGGCTTCATGAAATCGTAGGTTTCGCGGTAAATGGTCTTTAGATCTTTACCGGCTGCTGCGCCTTGCTGCACGCTGGCGTACAGGTCTGTCAAAAATGCGCGCGTGCCGGCCAGAGCCTGACGCACCTCGGTGGCATTTTTCAGTGCCGGGCCACGGCCTGGCACCATTTGTTCAGCGTTGAACTCGCCCAGGCGATCCAGTGTGCGGGGCCATTCGCGGAAGTAGCAGTCGCCGGCGTAAGGGGTGGATTGGTATTCAACCAGGTCACCGGCGAACAGGATTTTCTGCTTGGGCAGCCAGGCAATGGTGTCGCCCTTGGTGTGGCCACGGCCCACTTGCATCAGGTGTACTTCCAGATTGCCCAGGTCTACCGTCATGTGACCTTCAAAGGTCATGGTGGGCCAGGTCAGGCCGGGGGGAATGGACTCGGCATTGCGGAACAAGCGGGGGAAGCGGCCAATTTCGCTGGCCTTGTCTTGCTCGCCGCGCTCCACAATCAAGTCGTAGGTGTCGCGGCTGGCCAGGATTTCCTGGGCGTCGTAGGCCGAGGCGCCCAACACACGTACGGCGTGGTAGTGCGACAGCAAGACATACTTGATGGGCTTGTCGCTGACTTCACGGATGCGGCGAATCACGTCTTCAGCCATGACAGGCGTGGCCTGGGTGTCGATCACCATAATGGCCTCGTCACCGATGATGATGCCCGTATTCGGATCACCCTCAGCCGTGTAGGCGTAGGCGTTGTCGGACAGTTTTTCAAAGGCAACGACTTTGTCTTCCAGGTCGTTATGCGAGGCGAAGGACTTGCTCATGAAAATGACTCCACAGTCGATAGGGATGGCGTCAGATTAGTTTATGGTGAATCAGTTAGATATAGGTGAATACCTGAATAGGGCAGGCTTAATGGGAAACAGGCAGACGAGCGCCTGCCTGCCTTATTGGGCATCAGGTGTTTTAGAGAGGGGGGAGAGGAGGCTTAGCGGCGCTGGCAGCGAGAGCAGTAATACGTTGCGCGTTGGCCTTGGACTATCCGTTTGATAGGCTGTTGGCAGCGATTGCAGGGTTTGCCCACACGCTCATACACATTGGCGTGAATATCGAAGTAGGCACCCGGTTCGCCACTGGCGTTGACGTAATCGCGCAAGGTGCTGCCGCCTGAGTCCAGGGCAGATTGCAAGGTGCTCAAGATGGCCGAATGCAGTTTTTCGCAGCGATGCAAGGAGACCTCACCGGCAGGCAGCTCGGGGTGAATACCGGCCAGGAACAGGGACTCGGACGCATAAATATTGCCTACCCCCACCACAATCTTGCCGCCCAGTAGAGCTTGCTTGATGGCGATGCGTCGTCCTTGCAAGTAGCGGTGCAGGTATTGCGGGGTGAACAAGGGATCAAACGGTTCGATCCCTAAAGTACGTAGTAAAGGGTGGTTTTCCAGAGGGCCGTCCCTATGGGCGTGCCATAATATCGCACCAAACCGTCGTGGGTCGTGCAGCAGGAAGCGGGCCTGATCAAAAATCCATTCCGCATGATCATGTTTGCGGCGTTCTTCGTTCTGATCCACACGACGCAAGGAGCCGGACATGCCTAAATGGATGATCTGGACGCCTTGTTCAAAATGCAACAACAAGTATTTGCCTCGACGCGTGCAATTGTTGACGGCCTGGCCTTCAATCCATTGCGGTAAACAGGCAGGCACGGGCCAGCGCAGACGAGGCTCGTGAACCAGGAATTGTCGGACATTTTTTCCCTGGATAAGCGTCGCAATTCCGCGACGAGTTGTTTCAACTTCTGGCAGTTCAGGCATGGGGGGGTGATACCATCAACAAATCTGATTCCTTTATTGTGCCATCGGGCGTTTTCTCGCGCGTATCAGGGCACGGGTTTTTCTGGATGAATGCTCTGACCTTAGCACTAAAGCTGGGCCTGATGTCGTTGCTTGCAGCGGTTTCGGCGCAAGCACAAACCTCTCTTCCCATCCTCAAGGCGGAGCCGCCAGCAGACACCATCCGTTTGCGTAGTGGGCAATTGCCCCTGGTCGGTTTGACCCCGGATATTCTGTATCGCATTTTGGTTGCTGAGATCGCCGCGACGCGCGGTGAATATGATATTGCCAGCCAGACGTTTCTTGCTTTGGCAAGAGATACCAGCGATCCGCGCCTGGCTCAAAGTGCCTTTCAGTACGCCATGGCCGATCGTGATTTAGGCCGTGCGCTGCGTGCGGCCAAAGAATGGGCCTTGCTGGCCCCCAACGATCCCGAAGCCAAAGCGACGGCCCTGGCGCTGGAAGCTTCCAGCGGTCAGACTGAAGGTTTGGCCGATGCCTTGTGGCTGCGTATCTCCCGTGCCCAGGATAAAGAGCAAGCCGTGGTGCAGGCCATGAGCATGGTCAGCAAAATGGTGGATCGTCGTCTAGCGCTGGAAGTGCTGGACAAGGCCTTGCAGCAGCCCGTACGTTCCTTGCCTATCGCTCGTCTGGCTTTGGCAGACACCGCCTGGAGTGCCGGTGATGTGAACCGTGCGGAACGTGAAGCGCGTGAAGCCCTGAAACTGGACCCACATTCTGAAGCGGCCGCGCAGCGCGTGCTGGAATACGGTATCAAAGTTGATCCTTCGGCTGCTTTGCAAAGTGCCCGCGTTTTTGTGCGAGACAACCCGGACAGTCGCAAGCTGCAACTATTGCTGGCCAACCGTCTGGTTGAGCGCCAGCAGTTTGGCGAAGCCCAGGCTATTGTGGGGGCCTTGCAGCGTGCCAATCCCGAAGATTTTGATCTGTTGTATACCCAGGCTGAAATTCATATTCGTGCCAAAGAGTATGATCAAGCCCGTAAATTGCTGGAGCAATATATTGCGGTTCAGCAGCAGCGACGCCAGTCCTTGAACGATGCCGTTAACACCGCCTTGGCCAGTATTTCCGAAGCGCGTTTGTCGTTGGTGCAAATCGCCGAAGCCCAAGGCGATATGAACGAGGCGATTCGTCAATTGGATTTGATAGAAGAACCGGCGCTGCGTTTTCAGGCCCAGATTCATAAAGCCGTCCTGCAAGCCCGCCAAGGGAATCTGCCGCAAGCACGTCTTACCTTGGAAAACTCTCGTCCACGCGATATGAGTGAACAGGTCGTCGTGGCTTTGACGTATTCCTCTATTTACCAAGAGAGCGGTCGTACCGATCAGGCGCTGGAAGTGCTGGAGCGCGCCGATCGTGAGTTGCCCGATAGCGCTGAGATCAAATACAACCTGGCCATGCTGTACGAGCAGCGTGCCAAGCACGACAAGTTTGAAGCCTTGATGCGTCGTGTCATTGAACTGCGCCCGGACCATGCCAATGCGTATAACGCCTTGGGCTACACCTATGCGGATCAGAATCGTCGCATGGACGAGGCTCAGGACTTGCTGGAACGCGCGATGGAGCTGGAGCCGGACAATCCCTATATTCTGGATAGCGTAGGTTGGTACCTGTTCCGTATGGGTGATCTGCAAGCGGCACTGGAGTATTTGCAGCGCTCCTACGAACGCCTGCCTGAAGCTGACGTTGCCGCCCATCTGGGTGAAGTGCTGTGGGTAAAAGGCCGTCGTGATGATGCCATGCTGGTATTTCGGGCTGCTCTGAGCAAGGACCCCGAAAACCGAACGTTGAAAGAAACCATTAAGCGTCTGGGAGTACCGCTGCCGTGAGTATCTTGAAACAGCGAGTCTGGAGCTGGGCAGGGGCCTTGGTCCTGTTTGCCTTGCTAAGCGCATGTGCGACACCGCCCAAACCCGATGTTGGCAATGCTGCAGATGCGTCCCAAGCGGCAAGCGCTTTGTCTCGTTCCGGTCGCTTTGCGCTGAGCGTGACTCACTCCAGTTCCCAGGTGGAGGCTGTGCAGGGGGGCTTTTCCTGGCGCGATGATGGTCGCAAGCTGATGTTGGACCTGAGCAATCCTTTGGGTAATACCTTGGCGCGTGTCTGGGTGTTGCCAGGTCAGGCCCTGCTGGAGCGCACGGATGGCAGTCAGGAAGTTGCCTCCCATCCCGATGCCCTGGTTGAACAGGTCTTGGGCAGTCCCGTTCCTGTGGCAGGCTTGCGTGACTGGCTGCATGGCCGCACGGGCAGTGCCCCTGTTCAAAGCGAGCGTAGAGACGATCAACAAAAGCTGAGCAGTTTCGAGCAGTCCGGCTGGCGTGTGACGCTGTCGCGTTACGACGAACAAGGCCCGCGTTTGCTGCAATTGAATCGACACGAAGCCAACCGCTCCATCAGCGTGCGTTTGGTTGTGGATCAGTAAAGCCCGAGCAGGTTTGTGTAATGGCGCTCTACAACGTCCCGGCTCCGGCCAAGATCAATCTGTTTTTGCACGTTACCGGGCGTCGTGAAGACGGCTATCACTTTTTGCAAACCGCCTTTCGTTTCGTCGATCTGAATGATTACCTAAGCTTTGTGCCACGCAGCGACGGGCAGATCCATCGGACACACAGCACCTTGAGTGATGTAGAGCCTGAACAGGATCTGGTGATCAAAGCCGCTCGCGCCCTGCAACAAGCGACAGGCACCCGGCAAGGCGTAGACATCTCTTGTATCAAGAACATTCCTTCAGGAGCAGGGATGGGCGGTGGCTCCAGCGATGCGGCCACGACCTTGATTGCCTTGAACCGTTTATGGAACCTGGGCCTGAGCCGTCAGGCCTTGATGGATATTGGTTTGCCCCTGGGTGCTGATGTGCCGGTTTTTGTCTTTGGACAGGCTGCTTTTGCGCAAGGGGTGGGCGAGCAACTGCAAGCCATTCAGATGCCGCCCCGGGATTACATCATTATCCGTCCACCGCAATTTATATCCACGGGGAAAATATTTAGCTCCGAATGCTTGACACGTGATGAAAAACCCATCACAATGACGTTCTTTACTGATTGGCAAGAAAAATTCTGGCAAGCCAAGGATAATAATCCTTATTTTGGTAGAAATAATCTGGAGTCAGTGGCATTCAGTCTTTACCCTGATTTAAAAAATTTAAAGCAGGGTTTGCAAAGTTTAAAATTGAATGCTAGAATGACGGGCTCAGGTTCTTGTTTGTTTGTTGAATGCAGAGACAAGCAAAGCGCCAAGATCGGTCAGGTTGAAATTGATCGAAATAGCAGTAAAATAGATTTTTCTGGTAGCGCAGAAACAAGTGGTGGTAAATTGCTGGTCGAACAAACTTGGGTTTGTTCAGGATTGCAAGATCATCCGCTACGCTACTGGATTAAGTAAGCATTTGGGGAATCGCCAAGCTGGTTAAGGCACTGGATTTTGATTCCAGCATGCGAAGGTTCGAATCCTTCTTCCCCAGCCACCTTTCAGGCCTAGCCTGCGATAATGTAAAGCTGTTGAGTCGTTTCCTTGTAGGGGTCTCGATCAACAGCTTTGCTTTTCCTGCATCAAAATCTATCTCCCATCATGGCACAAGACCGATTCATGATCTTCACCGGCACGGCTAATCCTCGCCTTGCTGTCGATGTCGTCAACCACCTTGATATGTCGCTGGGGAAAATGACGGTGGGTCGCTTCTCTGACGGGGAAGCCATGGTTGAAATCAACGAGAACGTGCGCGGTCGCGATGTTTTTGTTCTGCAACCCACCTGTGCTCCCACCAACGACAATCTGATGGAAATCATGGTGATGGTCGATGCCTTGCGCCGCGCTTCGGCCGGTCGCATCACCGCTGCCATCCCTTACTTTGGTTATGCCCGCCAGGATCGACGCCCCCGTTCGGCGCGTGTGTCGATCTCTGCCAAGGTCGTAGCCAATATGTTGCAAGTGGTCGGTGTTGATCGTGTCATGATGATGGATCTGCACGCTGACCAAATCCAGGGTTTCTTCGATATCCCTGTCGACAATATCTACGCTTCCCCCATTTTGCTGGGCGATATCTGGCGTTGTAACTACCAAGACATGGTGGTTGTCTCGCCTGACATCGGTGGTGTGGTGCGCGCACGAGCACTGGCCAAGCAACTGGAAGTGGATCTGGCCATTATCGACAAGCGCCGCCCACGTGCCAACGTATCCGAAGTCATGAACATCATTGGTGACGTCAACGGACGCACCTGCATTTTGATGGACGACATGGTGGATACAGCCGGTACGCTGTGCAAAGCGGCTGAAGCCCTGAAAGAGCGCGGTGCCAAGGCGGTTTACGCCTACTGTACGCACCCTGTGCTCTCGGGCGAGGCCATCGAACGTATTACGCATTCCCAGTTGAACGAGCTGGTGGTGACGGACACCATTCCTTTGTCCGCCAAGGCTCGCGAGTGCAGCAAGATTCGCCAGCTGTCCTGTGCAGCTCTGTTGGGCGAGACCATCTTGCGCATCTCGAACGCCGAGTCCGTCAGCTCCTTGTTCTCTGACTAAGTTTTTTAGCGTGCGCTGGTCGCGGCGTACGTCAACTAGGTAGGCAACTACCGTTTTTTCGCAGTGATCTTATGATCCTGCAAATTGGAGTTTTCCATGAAATTCACCGCTACGTCGCGTGATGTACAAGGTACGAGTGCGAGCCGCCGCCTGCGTCACGCTGGCCAAGTTCCTGCTATTGTTTACGGTGGCGAAGAACAGCCCGTCGTGATCTCTTTGGATCATAACGAGATTTACCACAACCTGCGCAAAGAAGCCTTCCACGCTTCCATCCTGACCATGGAATTGGACGGCAAAGCTGAGAAAGTGCTGTTGCGCTCGGTTCAGTGGCACCCCTACAAACAGCAAGTTCTGCACGTTGATTTCCAACGCGTTCTGGCTTCGCAAGCTATTACCACCAAAGTTCCTCTGAACTTTGAAGGTGGCGATGTGTGCCCAGCCGTCAAGCTGAGCGGCCAAGTCATCAGCCACATCCTGACCGAGCTGGAAATCACCTGCTTGCCAGCTAACCTGCCTGCGTCCATCACTGTGGACCTGAGCGGCATGACTGCCAACGCCAACCTGCACCTGGACAGCATCAAGCTGCCTCGTGGCGTGACTTACGCTGGCAATGACACCAACCCTCTGCTGGCTGCTGCTTTGCCAGTTGGCGGTGGTGCTGCTGCTTCGGAAGAAACAGAAGAAAGCGCCGAGTAATCAAGATTGCCAGCCGGCTTCGGTCGGCTTGCAGCTTGGCGAATCAACCCCTGTCAGCGTATGCTGGCGGGGGTTTGTTATTTGTGCCTGCGCCCTTGCTGGCGTAGGCGCTTTCTGCGAAAACATTCATGTCTGAGCCTATCCGTTTGATTGTTGGCCTGGGTAATCCTGGCCCCGAGTATGAAACCACCCGTCACAATGCGGGGTTTTGGTTGGCAGACCAGTTGGCCGATGATCTGCATGCGACGTTCAACCTGGAAAAGTCCTTTTTCGCCTGGGTGGCTAAAGCGCGTTTTGAAGGTGAGAACGTCATCATCGCCAAACCTATTACCTTCATGAACAAGTCCGGACAAGCCGCCGGTGCTTTGATGCGTTTTTACAAACTCAAGCCCGAACAAGTGCTGGTTCTGCATGATGAGCTGGATTTATTGCCGGGTCAGGTCAAGATAAAAAAAGGCGGTGGACACGCCGGACATAATGGTCTGCGTGACATCCAGTCTGCCTTTGGTACACCAGATTTCTGGCGCTTGCGCTTAGGCATTGGTCACCCCCGCACCTTGGGCTTGGCTCAGCAAGTGGTGAATTTTGTTCTGCATACCCCCCGCAATGAAGAGCTGCGTGAGATTGAAGACGGTATGAATCGTTGCCGAGTCATGATGCCTGCTTTGCTGCGTGGCGACTTTGAGCAGGCGACCCGCCAGCTTTATGCACCCCAGAAGGCTTGACGCATGAAGCCAGCGCCAAGCAGCCAGATGCGTTTCCGGGACGAGCTTAAAGATTTCTTTTACTTTCTGCGTCACCCACGCAGCGCCAGGCGCTTGCCAGGCAGAGTGCAGGGCGATGGCTGGTATCTGGACTGGTTTGCCCCCTTGCCCTGGAAGCGTCTGCTGCAATGGGCGGGCATGCTTTGGTTGATTAATGCGCTGGTACTGGGGCCAATTGCTGTCTCGGTAGCGGGTGTGGGCGGCGCGCAGCATCGGCTGGACCCGACGCGTATTCCCTGGGTGCAAGCCATTATCTGGGCACCTATTGTGGAAGAACTGGTTTTTCGTTTTGTGCTTAGACGGCCATCACAATGGCTGACGGTTGTTCCGCTGGCGGTGTTTCTGATGTTTCAGGGAGCAGGCTGGTGGTTGATACAAGGTTTGCTGGTCTTGTGCCTGGCGGTCTGGATTAGCCGTTATACCGGCATGCCACGCCAGGCTTTGCCCGCCGGCAGCCGTTGGTGGCGCAAACTGGTGGGTGCCTTGCAGGGAAGGGCGTGGCGCTTTTCGTCTATGCGACGCTATTGGCGTTTCTTTCCCTGGGTGTTTTATGGTGCAACACTGGCCTTTGGCGCGCTGCATTTGTATAACTTTCAGCTCAACAGCATGAGCTGGTATTTGCTGCCTTTGCTGGTGTTGCCCCAATGCCTGACAGGGCTGGTACTGGCCTGGCTGCGAGTGCGTCGCGGCATTGGTGCCTCGATCGTACTTCATGCCATCTTTAATGGTGGCCCGGTCTTGCTGATTATTGGCCTGCTCAAGCTGTTTGACGGCATTCCTGTCTAAGCAAGCCCGCGTTTCAAGGCGCTATCCTGTGTCCCCGGCACGACTGTTCTGATCCGTCTGCAGGCTCTGTAGCGCCCAAGGGCGCTACAATAGCGCATCGTTTATATAACTCTTTGATTTTCAGGATACTCATGGCACTGCAATGCGGCATCGTTGGCTTGCCCAACGTTGGTAAATCCACTCTGTTCAACGCTCTGACCAAAGCCGGCATTGCGGCTGAAAACTACCCTTTCTGCACCATCGAACCGAACGTCGGCGTGGTCGAGGTTCCAGATCAGCGTTTGCAAGATCTGGCCAAGATTGTGAACCCCGAGCGCATTTTGCCTGCCGTGGTGGAATTTGTAGACATCGCTGGTCTGGTTGCTGGTGCTTCCAAGGGCGAAGGTTTGGGTAATCAGTTCCTGGCCAACATCCGCGAAACCGACGCTACCGTGCATGTAGTGCGCTGTTTTGCCGATGAGAACGTCATTCACGTAGCCGGTAAAGTGGACCCCCTGGCTGATATCGAAATCATCAACACCGAATTGGCGCTGGCTGACCTGGGTGTGGTTGAAAAAGCCTTACACCGTAATCAGAAGCTGGCTCGCTCAGGCGATAAAGACGCTGCCAAGCTGGTAGCCTTGCTCGAACGTATCGAGAAAGCGCTGGGCGAAGGCAAGTCCGTGCGTTCGCTGAAGTTGGACGAAGACGAGTTGCACCAGATTAAATCCTACGGCTTCATCACCGCCAAGCCCACTATGTACGTGGCTAACGTGAAAGAAGATGGCTTTACCAACAACCCGCACCTGGAAGCCGTGCAGAACTACGCTGCCGCTGATGGTGCCCCAGTTGTGGCCGTGTGTGCTGCCGTAGAAGCCGAAATCGCTGAGCTGGATGACGCCGACAAGATCGAATTCCTGTCCGATCTGGGCATGGAAGAGCCCGGCCTGAACCGCGTTATCCGCGCCGCCTACAGCCTGCTGGGTCTGCAAACCTACTTCACCGCAGGCGTCAAAGAAGTTCGCGCCTGGACGATCCGCGTGGGCGATACGGCCCCTCAAGCCGCTGGCGTGATCCACACCGATTTCGAGCGTGGCTTCATCCGTGCACAGACTATCGCCTTTGAGGACTTTGTCGCTTGCAAGGGTGAGCAAGGCGCCAAGGAAGCCGGCAAGATGCGTGCTGAAGGCAAGGAATATGTCGTCAAAGATGGCGACGTGCTGAACTTCCTGTTCAACGTCTAAGGATTTTTCAGAAGTCAGGAACGCTTGGTAGTGCCGTGTGTATGGTTAGACCTTTTGAAATCAAGGGCTTGCCATACATATTGGCCTTCCAAGCGTTTTTTTGTTCATTGATGTCTGAAAACAGCACTTTGCATCACCACCAATATGATCAGTGGCCAACATGATGCCCGGCATCTGCCCATAAAGAATCGAAGGCGTTTTCCCCTAGGGAAAACGCAAAGCCCAAAGTGTATCTTTTTGTTATAGTGTCGGCTCGCTTGTTCTAATGCATAGCGTTGGTATGTGCTATGACCTACGTACTTGGAGATACGATGCTGAATGGTTTGATCAAGGTGGGCGTGGTGCTCAGCCTGTCTGCTGTAATCGCAGGATGCGCTACCGAGCGCTCACAAAGTGTAGTTGTTCCAACAACGGCAGCCGCAGCCACTCGTGCTACCTACCAAGGTGAGCGTAGCCCGATTTCCATTGGTAAGTTTGATAACCGTACCAACTACTTGCGTGGTGTGTTTTCCGACGGCGTGGATCGTTTGGGAGGACAAGCCAAAACAATCCTGACTAGCCATTTGCAGCAAACAGGCCGTTTCCAGGTGCTGGATCGTGACAACCTGTCCGAGATTGCTCAAGAGGCGGGTTTCAATAAACAAGCCAGTCAGATCAAGGGAGCGCGTTACGTTGTGACGGGCGACGTGACGGCGTTTGGCCGCAAAGTGACTGGGGACCAGCAGTTGTTCGGGATTCTCGGGCGCGGCAAGGAACAGACGGCCTATGCCAAGGTTGATCTGAATGTGGTCGATGTCAGCACATCGGAAGTGGTTTTCTCTGCTTCGGGTGCGGGTGAATACGTTTTGTCGAACCGGGAAGTCATTGGCTTTGGTGGCACTGCCGGCTACGACTCCACCCTGAACGGGAAAGTCCTGGATCTGGCTATTCGTGAAGCGGTTGATCACTTGATCGAAGGCATTGAACGAGGCGCCTGGAAGCCTGCTGGCAAATAAGAGGCGGCCATGAGTTCACTTATGTTTTCCAACAAGGCCCCACGGTGTCCGCGCCTGTGGCGTGGTCTGCGCTGGGCGGGTATCTGCCTGTCAGTCGGTGTGCTGACGGCCTGCGCACAACCCAAAAGCCTGTATAGCTGGGACTCTTACCAGCCTATGGTGTATGCGTATCTGCAAGAAGAGGGTGAGGACTATGCAGCACAAGTCCAAACTCTTGAAGAGAATGTAGAGTCGGCGCGTGCGACTGACCAGGCCTTGCCGCCCGGTTTTCGAGCACATTTGGGCTTGCTCTATTTGAAGCTGGGTGATGGAGCGAAGGCCGTGGAGCAATGGGAAGGCGAAAAGAATGCTTTCCCGGAGTCGTCGCCATTCATGAACTTCTTGTTGCGCCACACCACGGCGCAAGCAGATTTACCCGCCCAAGCTCAATAAAAGGTTATTCCATGATCAATAATTTGATGCGGGTAGCAATGCTATCCCTGGCGATGACTTTGGTAGGGTGTGCTGCTCCACAGGCCGAAGTTGACTACTCGGCATTTCGTGAAAGCAAACCTGCTTCTATTCTGGTGCTTCCGCCGCTTAACGATTCTGTGGATGTGGCTGCCACTTCGGCGGTGCTGTCGCAAGCGACCATGCCATTGGCAGAGTCCGGTTACTACGTCCTGCCTGTCGCGGTGATGGAAGAAACGTTTAGGCAGAACGGGTTGGTCACACCAACAGATATCCACGATGTGCCAGCACCCAAATTGCGCGAGATATTTGGCGCAGACTCGGCACTATATATGACGGTGAAAGAGTACGGTGCGCAGTACGTCGTGCTGGCCAGTACGGTCACAGTTAGTATTGAGGCCGACTTGGTAGATCTGCGCACGGGTACCAAGCTGTGGAGCGGACAGAAGTTGGTCAGCTATGCGGGTGGTAGTGGTGGTGGGATTCTGGGCATGTTGATTCAGGCTGTGGTCGATCAGGTGATCAACACCTTGTCGGATCGTGGCTATCAGGTGGCCGGGATGACAAACCAGGCGCTGCTTAGCGCAGGCCAGCCTGGCGGCATACTTTATGGCCCCCGTTCGCCGCATTACGAAACACAGTAATGTGAGCCCTGCCCACTGGGCAGTATTCGTCAGCACCTTATGGACTGAACACCCGATGAAACTCATCGGGTGTTTTGCTTTCAAGCAATCGCCTGATCATCTTCCTGCTGCTTGCTCAAGCAACACATCCGCTCAATAAACCGGCGTTTCCCTGCTCGTCGCCAGATACTGACTGGGCGGCTGCCCTAATGTACGACGAAAAATAGTAGAAAACGCGCTGGGGCTGCTAAAGCCCAGATCCGAGGCCACTCGGGTTATCGGCTCCCCATTCCCCAAACGAGTAATTGACACCAGCAGGCACATTTGCTGCCGCCAGGCCAGGTAGGTCATGCCCATATGCTCCTTGAAGCGGCGGGTGAAGGTGCGGCGGCTTAGCATGGCCCAGGCGGCCATTTCGTCTGTAGAGATGTTCTGGGTCGGATTATCCAGAAAGCGCTGGCATGCGGCCCCTAATCTGCTGTCAGAGGGCAGGGGAGCACTCAGGCCCAGTCTGGGCATCAGCCGGATTTCTTCCACCAGCAACCCAATGACGTGATGAGTACGTCCGCAGTCAGTCCGTTCAGCCGGTAGCTCCATGGCCGCGCTGAACAGGTGCCGCAGCAGGGGGGAGACGCCGAACACCTGGCAATTATCCGGCAGTTGCGCCTGCTCGATGGCTTGGGGTGTCAGATAAGTGTTCACCATGGTGACATCACCGCGCATGTGCATTTCATGCGCCACACCCGGAGGTACCCACAGCGCCCGTTTGCTGGGCACTACCCAATTTCCTTTCTCCGTGAACATCGACAGGACCCCCGACGCCGCATAAGCCAGTTGCCCGCACTGGTGCACGTGGTTGGGAAAAATCGATCCTGATGTGAAGGCGCGCAGGCTGACTTCCACATCCCAGTTCGAGTTTTCCAGAGGGTAGTCATTCAGAGAAATACTCATGGCCCAATTTTGCCAAAAACTGACCCGCTTTTAAAGGTGTGAATTTGGTAGTCCCCATAAGATCAGCAAACATCAATTACTTGGGGATAAGAGGGAATGGAGGATTTTGAGTATTTAACGGTGCAACGGGAAGGCGCGGTGCTGCTGGTGGGCTTGAACCGACCAGAAAAACGCAACGCCATGTCCTTGGCAGTGATGCATGAATTGCGGCGGGTTTTTTCCACTATAGGTAGCGAGATTGGGGCCGCCGTGCTCTACAGCACCAGCAAGCATTTTTGTGCTGGCCTGGATTTGGGTGAAGTGCGTAATCAGTCGGTGATTGATTGCGTGCACTTCTTTCGCGAATGGCACGACACCTTTGAGTTGATCCAGTACGGCAAGGTGCCCGTGGTAGCCGCGATGTCGGGTGCCGCCATTGGTGGCGGTCTGGAAATTGCCACGGCCTGCCATATCCGCGTGGTCGATGAAACCGCATTTTTTTCTTTGCCTGAAGGGATGCGTGGTCTTTACGTCGGCGTGGGTGGCTCCGTGCGTCTGCCGCGTCTGGCGGGTTTGAGTTTGATGACAGACATGATGCTGACGGGACGTAGCGTTTATGCCGAGGAAAGCCTTGCCAGAGGTATTGCTCAATACCTGACTCCTGTTGGTGAAGCCTTGAGCAAGGCCAAGGAGCTGGCCAAGACGATTGCCTCCAATCTGCCCATGACGAATTACGCCATCACTCATGTATTGCCGCGTATTACCGATCAAAGTCAGCAAGACGGCTTGCTGACCGAGGCCTTGATTGCCGCCGTTGTTCAGTCTGATCCGGAAACCAGCACCAGGCTGGCTGACTTTTTGGACAAGAAAAAGAACAAGGTGAGCTAAACCCGGCATCGACAAGAAGCAGAAGTTTCTCAACTAAATCGCCAATCAAGCAATTGCTATGACTTGGCATCAAAAACAAATGAGCAGTAAGGGAGATCTGTATGTGTGGTTATGTCGGGATGTTCTCTGCAGTCCCTACGGACTTGCCTAGAAATATGTTTGATCAGGCACTGCGTGAAATCCATCATCGCGGGCCAGATAGTTCCAGCACCTGGTTTGATCCCATGGGGCAAGTGGGTTTTGGTTATGTACGACTTGGCTTGGTGGGGTTGGGAAATGGTACCCAGCCTATCGTTGCAGACGAGGGCGACCTGGTCCTGATGGTGAATGGTGAGTTTTATGACTACAAGCGCATTCGCAAAGAGCTGGAAGAGAGCGGCTGCCGCTTCAAGACGTCTTCGGACAGTGAAATTGCGCTGCATTTGTACCGGCGTCATGGCGTGCGCGCTCTTAAAGAGCTGCGTGGCGAGTTCTCGATTCTTTTGTATGATCGCGCACGTCGTCAACTGATTGCGATTCGGGACCGGATCGGTGTCAAACCCTTGTACTACGCCGAGCACAATGGTCGCTGGTACTTTGGGTCCGAGATCAAAGCCTTGCTGGCAGCCGGCGTTCCTGCCCAGTGGGATGAGGACTCGTACGCGAATCGCTACTTCATTTTGCGCGATCGTACGGTGTTTCAGAAAATCCGTAGCGTGCGACCAGGCTCCTGGCTGATTGTGGATCAAAGCGGAGTCCAGACCGAGAGCTATTGGGATTGGAGTTTCCCGGATTCTGCCAAGGCCATGGAAGCCCGCTCTGAGCAAGAGCAAATTGAAGGTTTGCGCGCGGTGATTGAGGAGTCCGTCAAGCTGCGTCTGCATGCGGATGTACCCATCGGGGTGTGTCTGAGTGGTGGTCTGGATTCTTCGGCCATGCTGGGCATGTGTACTCAATTGCAAGGTCAGCAGTTGCAGGCGTTCCACCTTTCCTTTGAAGGGGAAGAGGGCTATGACGAGCGCCATTTTGCCGAGATTGCCGCCCAGCATAATCAGGCGCACATGAATGTACTTAGCGTCAGCTCCAACGACCTTGCAGACAATTATGAACATGCTCTCTGGCATGCTGAAGTGCCGTTCACCAATGCACACAGCGTAGGCAAGTACTTGCTGTGCAAATTCGTGCAAAACAATGGCATGCGGGCGGTGATTACGGGGGAAGGGGCCGACGAGGTCTTTGCCGGTTATCCCTATAGCCGTCGGGACATGGTCTTGTACGACAACCAGGGGCAGGATCAGGCCGTGGTCTCCGAGCTCTTGCAGCAGATGGGTGCTGGTTCCAGCCGTTATCTGGACAGCCAGGAAGTGGGAACTGCCTGGGTGAACCGCGAGTTGGGGCACAAGGTTTCCTGGCTGGACGGACAGGCAGGGATTTTTGATCCTTTGGCTAGTCTGTACAGCACCGGCTTTATGGACAGAAACGCGTATCGCGATCCTTACGGTCAGTTCTACAACCGCCTTAAACCGCATTCCTTTGCGGCTTGGTCGCCCGTGAATCGCGCCTTGTATATGGTCGCCAAATCCAGTCTGCCCAATCTGGTGCTGACTTCGCTAGGTGACCGTATGGAGATGGCAGGCAGCCTGGAAGGGCGGCCGCCCTTGCTCGATCACCGAGTCGTGGAATATGCGTGCAGCCTGGCTGTACCCATGAAGGTGCGCGGCAAGACGGAGAAGTACGCGTTGCGTGAAGCAATGCGGCCTTATCTGCCTGCTGAAATCTACGGGCGCAAAAAGCAGTACTTTCGTGCGCCGCCAGCTAGCTTGGCGCCTCAGTCCCGACTACATCAATTTGTCAGCGACACCTTGCATAGCGATCTTTTGAATCGTGTGCCCTTTTTTGATGCCGGTCGAGTCAGAAATTTCCTGAAGAAAATCCCCTCGCTTTCCAGCGAGCAGCGCTTGTCTGCCGATCACTTGTTGATGGAAATCGCGGGGCTTTGCTTGATGCAGAAGCGGTTTTCAATCAACTAGTGAAGCAGGCCGGGGGATTCGAACCCCCGGTCTTGTCTGGAGCTGTCGGACATGCAAAAAAAACACCTGATTCTTGCCATTTTGGTCACGCTGGTTTGGGGAGTGAATTTCCCGATCACCAAGCTAGGGCTGCTATCCATGGAGCCTTTTCTGCTGACGGGGATACGCTTTACCTTGGCGGCTTTGCCGTTGGTGTTCTTGATCCCCAAGCCGAATATTCCATTCCGCTATGTCGTCATTTATGGCTTTATCTTTGGCCTGGGCATGTGGGGGATTATCAACTATGGCATTGAGGTGGGTGTCCATCCGGGCGTGGCCTCGCTGCTGATTCAGCTTAGCGCCTTCTTTACCATGGGCTGGGGCGCCTTGCTGTTCAAGGAGCGCTTGCGAGCCACGCAGTTGCTGGGAGCCGTGATCGCGTTTGTGGGGCTGGTGGGGATCCTCTTGTCGCAAGGTGGTGGGGATGCCACCTTTGGGCTGGTGCTGGTCGTGCTCAGTGCCGTGTCCTGGAGTATCGGGAATGTGATCATCAAGCTCTCTGGTGTGAAGGAGATTTTCTCGTTCATGGTGTGGGCCAGCTTGTTCCCGCCTATCCCGCTATTTATCGTCTCGTACTGGCTGCATGGGGCCGAGCCTTTCACCACCTTGCCAGAGGCGATCAACCTGATGTCGGTGATGTCGATTCTGTTTCAGGTCTATCTGGCAACGCATTTTTCTTACTGGGGCTGGAATTCCTTGCTCAAGCTGTACCCGGTTTCCACGGTGGCGCCTTTGTCTTTGTTGATCCCGGTGTTTGGGCTGGGTAGTTCCATGCTGATACTGGGCGAGCAGGTTAGCTTTGTGGAGGCCCTGTCTATCAGCGCCATTATTGCGGGTCTGGCCTTTGGTCTTTATAAAGGGCCGGTGCGTCCGGTTTCCTATTCAGCGACGCGTTAGGAGCTTTTGGGGTTTGCCAGTAGGCGCAGAGTCCTTGTACGAGAAGCTGTCTACGGAGCCAGCCTAGACTTTGGAGTATGCGCGTCTGGCTTATGTCGGTCAGGTGGCGGATCGCTGTGACACAAGGGGAGAGGAAGCAGAACGTTTGGCGCAGGAACTACTTGGGAGCCTTAAGCAGGCTTTGTAAGGGTGCGTCAAAAATCACGCGGCTTTGATGCTTTGGAAAGCGTCAGGTTTCTCGCATAGAGGCAGTGAGTTTGATCGTGATATTTCAATTCGCTAAGCACAATAGCTTCAAGACCTTGTTGTCAGTGGGCAATTGCTGCTGAATTCGGCCCTCGGATCCACCGCCCTCAGTGTTCGCAGTCAAGATGACGGGGACGAGTCACCCATGTTTTTTCATCGCTACCAGGGTAGTCGTCTCCAGTGTTATCCGCGCCGCCTACAGCCTGCTGGGTCTGCAAACCTACTTCACCGCAGGCGTCAAAGATGGCGGCGTGCAGAACTTCTTGTTCAACGTCTGACCTGTGCCGAGGCAATAGAGTAAGGCTGGAGTGGGGGTATTGGTGTTCAA
Organism: Alcaligenes sp. SMD-FA; assembly: GCF_025960365.1. Classification (NCBI taxonomy): domain Bacteria; kingdom Pseudomonadati; phylum Pseudomonadota; class Betaproteobacteria; order Burkholderiales; family Alcaligenaceae; genus Alcaligenes; species Alcaligenes sp. SMD-FA. Next base: position 636,087 of record NZ_CP110108.1, read on the forward strand.
GAGCCCCCGCTTCAGCTTGTAGGTGTGTTTAGATTGATACTGAGGAAAACCAGGGTTCCCTGTGAGTTTGATTCAATATTGAAACTTCCCCCCAGACGCTGAGCGCGAGCAGCCATGCTCCGCATGCCTACACTGAGTCCGGCATTGAGTACGGAGTCCACGTTAAATCCAATGCCATCATCCTGAATACGTATATGTAGTGAGTCTGTGTCGGCTTGAGAGCAGACAATAGTGACTGATCGGGCGGCGCTGTGTTTAATAACGTTGGCCAACGCTTCTTCGATCAAACGAGTCAGGGCCAGACATATCAGGGTGCTAGGCTGTGTTTTCCAATGTTGATCCAGTTGCCAAGTGGACTGAATATTCAATTGCTCGAATAATCGCGTGAAGCGATGGCGTAACGGAGCAGCCCATTGAATGGGGGAGGTCGGAGCATTGGCCCCAGCGCTGGAGCCGTGGTCAATGACCTGACGCAAGTCGTCCCGCAAGGTTTTTAGCAAAGAGAGCATACGTTCGTTAGACAGTGCTACGGACGACTGTTCAACAAAGGCCATACTGCGCACCAGACTACCACCTAGGCCGTCGTGCAGATCATGCACGATGTCCAGGCGTTCACGGAGTGTGGCGTGTCGGATGGCCTGCGCATGTTCTCGCTCCAAAACGTCTTTCAGACTCTGGCGAGCAAGGGCGATACCTTGCTCCAGTTCAGTATTGAACGATTCAATACGTTGCATGTATAGAACTAGACGTGCTCCTAGCAGGGATGCCATGACTAAAGTGGCCATGAGACCCGCTATGGCCCCCCACATTTGATGGGCTTGCCAGCCTCCCAACAGACGTATTAAGTCGTGAATGCCGACGATAAGGAAAATGAGCCAACATGCGGCCAATAACAGGTGCTGAGGCTGTGGGTTGCGCCAGGCGATGATTTGGCAGTGCACACACGTAGCTAGAAAGATCAGGGCAGACGTTAGCCAAACCAGTTCAACTAGCGGACGGGGGGCGAAAAGCGAGATCAGTATACCCAAGGCGTTACATAACCAGAGGATGCGTTCTATGCGTGGCAGTGTTTGTCCGGTGAAGCGCCATGTGAACAAGCAAAAGCTCAATACATAAAGTTGAAAGCTGATATTGTTGGCGCGGGAGTACCAGAGTGTTGAGTTAAATGGCCAAGGAGACAGAGCCAGAATAGTAGACAGATAGACTACCCAACATAAGGACATGACAGCGTACCAGCCGTAGGCCCGTTCGCTACGGCGCAAGCACCAGACAGCAAAGAACACGCAGCCCAGTGCACTGGATAGGCCCAGGGTGATGTAGTAAATCAAGCGTTGACGCCAGACACTTTGAGTGTGCGTTTGTTGAATATCGGTGGCCAAACCGATCTTGACTCTCCCCAAGCCTGGTGACAAGGTGGCGGGGCCGGAAGTACGTATCCAGATGGTGTTTTCTCCGGCCAGTAAGGCAGGGGCAGGCAGTGTCCACCAGCGGGGCATATTCCAACTCATGGATAGAGGTTCGGTAAGTGATCGATCTCGCCAGAGTAAGGTGGAGTTAATGTAAATTTCTCCGGCCATGCTGATGCCGTCCACACTTACGCCAATGGGGGTGCGGAGTAGTTCCTCAAAAGGGCAATTTGTAGCCCAGGTGAGTTGATACCAGACAGCTCCTTCATGCCTTGGCCAGCGTGTTGTCCACAGATCAGGCAGGGTAATAGTCGTCCACCCGGTATCTGGTTTGACTGCGAGCTTATTGGTTTCAGGAGCCGCGCTGATTAAGAGGTTGTTGGGGATGCAATTTGGATTTCCTAAGGCGGGCTTACCCCAGAGGCTCAGTGTGATTAGCAATAAATACAGTAAGTGCGCTCCAGCGCGCAGGCTCATGGAATGACCCCACGTGCCCGTGCAGTCTTGATGGCCAGCGTTCGTGAGGAAACTGCCAATTTGCGATAAATCCGTTTGACGTGGCTTTCTACCGTATGGTGCGATAGAAACAACCGTTCGGCTATTTCCCTATTGGTCAGGCCATCAGCCACCAGAAGTAGTATTTGTCGTTCACGGTCACTCAGTCGCTCTTCTTGGGGGGCGCTGATGGTGGTAGGGAGGGTTGGCAATAGCTCGAGGATGCGTCGCGCAATAAATGGATCGATCGGGGCACCACCTCGCAGCACACTGCGTATTGACATAGCTACCTCAATATCATCCCGTTCCTTCAAAACATAACCGGTGGCGCCTGCACGCAACGCGCTCAAGATGGATTCTTCCGTGCTCCAGGCCGAGATAACCAGTATCCCCAGTCCTGGGTCATCTTTGCGCATCGCTTCTATCAGGCTTAGCCCGTTGCCATCGGGCAGCATCAAGTCGACTAGGGCTAGAGCGACAGGGCCCATATCTAGGCAGTCCCTGGCTTGTGCCAATGAACCCGCAAATAGTAAGGCGTCTTGTGGGTAGCCGAGTTGCAGCAAAATGTCTTGTAAACGCCGCTGCAGCAACGGCTCATCCTCGACGACCAGGACAGGGACCGGCAGGGCAATATCAACGGGAAGGAATAAAGAATCGCTCATGCCTGAAATCGGAGTGGTGGCTGTAGAAGAGGGGAGGGTGGAATCCACATCTCTTAGTGTCCTGGCATTCTAAGAGTATTAATACGCTTTGGACATGAGCAAAGCTGAAATCTTGCAGTGGGGATTGCAAATTACCGGGTTTCAGGGATATGGCAAAAAATGTCAGCACCGTAATATCTGGACATTAACTAAATTGCTGGGTCGTGAGGTGGTTCTATGACTCAGCGTTCCCATTTGATGGTCTATTTATATTCAATTACGGATCTACTATGTTTAAAGTCAGCTCATTTTTGCTTTCTGTTGTTGTGTTGGGTGGTAGCGTGTTGCCTACGACAGCTTCGGCAGCGGACCGGCGCGTAAAACTCGTTAACAAGTCGGGTGTTACCTTGGTGGAGTTCCACGCTTCGCGTTCGAAGGTTGGGGATTGGGAAGAAAATATTATTGCAGGCCAGCCATTGAGGTCTGGTCAATCCATGATCGTGAATGTTGATGATGGCACGGGCGCCTGTGAGTACGATTTTATGGGTACGTTTTCTGATGGTGATGTTGTGACTAGTATGGAGAATGACGTTTGCGTGTTGGAAGAGTTTACGTTTGAGTAATCCAGATAGATCTTGATCTATCCGTACATTTTGGTCGTGCCATAAGCACGTTTAATTGGCGAATTAAAGTACGGATGTCGCACCTTGTACGTATGCTTCTTTTCTTTGGGGGTCATATAGACAAGGCAGCCTGGAGAGAATTCAGCTCAGACTTTATACAGGCAGGGTGGTCAATTTATTGCTTGTCTTGCGAAATGGTCGGTGTGTCTGTGTGAGGCCAGTGCATAAGGGTTGAGTTTTTTCAGGCGGTGAGATCTTGGTCGGATGGCGTAAGTTCACCAGTACTTCATTTTGTCTCTGACTTGAACGAGACAGGTGGCTAGTTAATGATAGATAACGGGGGCGAGTCACTGGTGTTTGTGCTTGCTACCAAGGCCGCAAGCTCCAACCTTCCTCACTAAATTCCAGACGCTTCGTCAGCCCAAGATTGTTCATGAAGGCACCGTCGTGCGAAACCACCATCAGCGTGCCCTGGTAGCTGCTCAACATGGATTCCAGGGCCAAGGTGGACGGCAGGTCCAGGTGGTTGCTAGGTTCATCCAGAAGCAGCAGTTGTGGTGGGGGATCAGCGTACAGCACGCAGGCCAGAGCGGCTTTTAGCCGCTCGCCACCGCTCAAGGCCCCGCTGGGGCCGGTGACTTTTTGGGCGTCTAGTCCCAGTTGTGCCAGACGCATGCGTAAGTCACCCTCGCTGCTTTTGCGGTTGACGGCCTGTATCTGTTCCAGCACGGTTTGCTGTGGATCCAGATCGGCCAAGCCCTGATCCAGATAAACATGTTGTGGCACTACTTTGCAGTGTCCAGCAAGCGGTTCCACTTGGCCTGCAATGACCTTGAGCAGCGTGGATTTCCCGCAGCCGTTCGGGCCTATGACCCCTACCCGTTGCTGGCCGTTTAGTAGCAGCGTGACTGGGGTTTGGTCGGCCGGGACATAGGGGAGTTTCACCTCATCCAGTTCCACAACGCGCTGACGGGTCAGCGGCATCAAGGGTAGGGCGTGCAGATTGATGGTGCTGTCCTGCTCAATCAATTCGGCGGCTTCCTGTATGCGTTGTGCTAACTGCTTTTGAGCCGTCACGTGTTGCTGGTGCAGTTTGCCGGTGGTGGCTTCACTGCGGCCCTTTTGCCTGTCCAGCAGGATTTTGGCCTGATTGGCTTGCTTGCCTTGTTGATTCCCGCGTGCCTGTCTACGCTCTTGCCGTTGGCGTTGCTCTTGCATGGTGCTTTGCGCGCGCTGACGTTCCAGCTTGCGGTGCTCCAGTTGGTTCATGGCGCTTTGCTGTTCCAGGGCTTTCTGTTCGGCGTAGTGGCTGTAATTGCCGCCATAGCTACGCAGCCCCAGGGAAGATAGCTCCACAATGCGCTCCATTGTGTCCAGCAGTTGGCGGTCATGGCTGATGAGCAGCAGGCCGTGGGGCCAGTGTCGTAATTGCTCGATCAAGGCAAGCCGGTTGTTGCGATCCAGGTGGTTGCTGGGTTCATCCAGAATCAGGAAATCGGCCTGAGACAGCAAGGCATTGATCAGCGATACTCGCATAGCCTGGCCGCCGCTTAACGTTTCGGCAGGTGTCTCGGCATTGAGATGCCCTAAGCCATTGCGCGCCAGCGCTTCCTGGAGTTGTTGTCGAATATCCCAACGGTTCTCGATCAGATTGAAGTCTTCCACGGCACTACTGCCAGCTTCAATCCGGGCCAGTGCGTCCAGGGTTGGGCCTACGCCCGCCAGATCAGCGACGCGCAAGCCACTGACGGACGCCACTTGCTACGCCAGATAATGGACTTTTCCCGATCGCAGGCAATGGCCGCTGCTGGGTTGGAGTTGTACAGCCAGGATTTGAGCCAGAATGGTTTTGCCCACGCCATTGCGTCCGACCAGGCCTGTGCGCCGCGAGTCGAAGGTTTCGTTCAGTTGGGAAAACAGAGTCTTGCCTTGCGGCAAGGTATAGGAGACGCCTTTCAGCGTCAGATAAGGATTCGTCATACGAGATGCTTTCATTAATGCCAAAAACTCCCCCTGCGTGATGGGGGTGGGTGGAGACTGGCCGTCTAGGGGACGGCGGCATTAGTGGCGCATTGGACGAATACCTCAGGGGAAATGAGTCGAAGCCACACTATAAAAGGATTTTGCCGGGAAGGTAAAGCCGGCCGGACTCTCAAGAGAACGTTGAAAGTCGTGTCATCTCATCACAGGAGCTGGTTTGGGTTCAGAAGCCTGAGCTTGTCTTACGGTTTGGGGATCTTGTCTTATCGGTCTCAGCGCTGTGGGGGCTTTGTTGCTGTAGATCGCTTGAAATAACGAGCCGCGCGAGACGGCCACCCAGCAGGAAACGAAGTTTATTTCCTGACGTTTATTCAATAAAGTGGAGTTCTCGGCTTTTCATCCTCTGCGTCGTTTCATGTCTGGAGGCCAGGATCAGGAGTGCCTTTTCTCTCCCATTCCGGGAAGCCACACCATTTTGAAGGAATGCCATGAACACGTTCAATTTACCCGCCCGCTCGATTGTGTATGTGCAGGATGTGTATTGCGGTTGGTGCTGGGGTTTTGCCGAACGCATGGTCGAGTTCGAGGTGGCCAACAAGCACCGAATACCGTTTACCGCCGTTTCAGGGGGCTTGTTCGTGGGTGATCGGGCTGCTCCCATGTCCCGCTACCCTTACATTTCCGAGTCCAACAAGCGCATCACGCAAATGACAGGGGCGAGGTTTGGGGCTGCTTATCAAGCTTTGGCAGAGGAAGGGACTACGGTTATGGACTCTCTGGATGCGGCAACTGCCTTGGCTGTCTTGCGTGCGCAAGACTCGGAGCGGGCCATTCATTGGGTACACGAGTTACAGCAGGCCTTCTATGTGAACGGACGCAGCTTGTCGGATCAGGAGGTCTGCCTGGGGATTGCCGCTGCTGGTGGTCTGGATGTGGAGATGGTTCGACGCCATTTGACTGACGGTTCAGGTCGGGAGCAAGCCTTGGCGGACTTCGCGTTGGCGCGAGCCTTGGGCGTGCAATCCTATCCGACCTTATTGTTTGTGGATGGTCGAGAAGTGACGCCGCTACCTGCGGTTGGGACCCCTTTGGAAATGCTGAATCAGTCCTTGGACTCCTTGTTGGGCTGATCAACATGTAGCCATAGTGTGCTGCGCTTGGCTAAAAGGCTGGCAAGGAGCAATTAAAAACGCCATGCAAAAGCATGGCGTTTTCTATTCAAACCTGGGAGGGCTTAGCCGCGTCTTAAGGGCGCAACACACACATCCGGGTTGTCTGCCAAGGACACAAACTTCATGCTGCCACCGTCATAGGCGTCGATGGTGCCCGACTCAATGTCGTAGACCCAGCCATGCAAGGTCAAGCGGCCTTCGGACATGGCCAGACGCACCGAAGGGTGGGTCTGGATATTGGCCAGTTGGGCCACCACGTTTTCACGCACCATGGAAGCAATACGTTCCTGCTCGTTGGCGTGGGTGCGGGCTTCATTGACCAGACGTGCCGAGTCGGCATAACGCAGCCAGTGCTCCACGGCAGGCATGTGGTCCAGGCACTGACAGGAAGCAATCGCGGTCATGGCGCCACAGTCCGAGTGACCACAGATCACGATATCGGACACGCGCAGGGCGGACACGGCGTATTCCACCGAGGCGGTCACCCCACCGGGTTCCGGGCCGTAGGAGGGAACGATGTTGCCAGCGTTACGAATCACGAATAGATCACCGGGTTCACGTTGTGTCACCAGCTCTGGGACCAGACGGCTATCGGAGCAAGAGATAAACAAAGCGCGGGGGTTTTGTTGTGTGGCCAGATTTTTGAAGAGCTTGGCGCGCTTGGGATAGGCTTCCCGTTGGAATTTCAGGAAACCGTCGATAATGTCTTTCATCCTTGTCCTTGTAGTTCGGCTTGGATAGAAGATTAACGCTTCATGGTCATAAGGTAAAATACCGAATTCTGATGCTTTCCATTGGGTTTGCTTATAGAAAGGCCCTGTATGCTTTTGCGCCATCTTAATTACTTTCTGGCGGTTGCCCAGTATCAAAGCTTTACCCGCGCTGCGCGTGCCTTGCACGTGTCTCAGCCGGCCTTGTCACAACAGGTGCGTCAGCTGGAGGAACATCTGGGCGTGCAACTGTTTGATCGTACTGGGCGGCTGGTGCGTTTAACGGATGCGGGTGAGGTCTATCTGCGTTATGCCCGCCAAGCCTTGCAGGATCTGGAAGAAGGACGGCGGGCCTTGCATGATGTCAGTGACTTGAGTCGAGGCTCCTTGCGTGTGGCGGTGGCACCGACGTTTACTTCTTACCTGATTGGCCCTTTGGTGGAGGCCTTTTACCGGCGCTATCCCAATGTGCGCCTGGTGGTGCAGGAAATGTTGCAGGAGCGCGTGGAAACGCAACTGGTCGAGGACGAGTTGGATATTGGTATTGCTTTTGAAAAGCCCACGTCAACTGCGGTGGAGTTCCAGCCATTATTGGTGGAGACCTTGGCGTTGGTCATGAGTCGTACCCACCCTTTGGCCGAGCGACGCAGCATTGATAGAGACACCTTGACGCGTGAGTCCTTGGTGTTGCTAACGCCGGAATTTGCCACACGTGAACAGATCGAACGTTATTGCCGACAACATGATCTGGACTTGAAGGTATCGATGGAGTCGAACTCGCTCAATGCCGTGATCGAGGTGGTGCGGCGCACGGGTCTGGCGACCTTGCTGCCTGCTGCGATTGCCAGCAATAGCGAGTATTTGGTGGCGGTGAGTCTGGAACCGGCCCCGCCACAACGGCGGGCTATTTTGATGCAGCGCAAGGGCGCTTACCAGTCCGCTGCCATGCGCGCCTTTATTGAGCTGGCGCTGAAATACGGCGCGGCATCGACGTTTTAAAGTAGGTGTCGGACAGAGCGATTGTGATGCGCTACTGCAGGCACCTTATAGCGACACCAGCACACTTTGCTCCAGAGGGCGCAGCTCGCTTTCTACAGCCGGTTTGCCCTCGTTCAAATGGGCGACCAGATCGACTGTGGTTGACATGCGTGTCAACATCAAACAGGTCACTTCACCCTGGGCAACACGGCTGCTGTGCCAGCAACCGGGCCGCATGCACACACCTTGCCCTTGAGCAATGCGGAAGGCTTGCAGGGTGGATAAATCCGGGCCGCCTTCGGCTGTGCTTTCGGCCACGATATGGATCACTTCGCCAGTCAGCGGGATCAGTGCCTGTTGCGTCAGCAGGTGATTTTCCAGGGTTGTGATGGTGGGATCCTGAATACGGTAATTCACCCATAACACTTCGGTCTGCTTGTTTTGACCTGTGTCAAACGCATGTTCGTGCCAAAAGTCTGTGGCGGCATTGCTGAAAGCAGCCGTCGCAGGTGCAGTAGCCAAGCCTTTCCCTAACATCCAGCCATAAGGCTCAAACGCCTCTGGGCTTAGCGGCTGGGGAACCAGATTAATTGAAGTATTCATGATCAATCACGTGAAGAAAGTGCTATGGCGGCATATTAGCAAAAATGGCAACTCAGGTCAGGATTGGCCTAGATCAATAAGCTTGAGTTTCTGACGGTTATTGCGGAACTAAGTCAGGTATCCCCTGTCTTGAAAGAGGCTCGTCATTACTTAGCGAGCTAAGCAAGCCGCCTTTTTCGATGGGCGGCTTCGCTCTGTCTGCTTTCTTGATAAGGAGGTGCTGTGCTTGACGCTGTTTCGCTGACCTGTAAACGGGGCCAGCGTCGTGTGTTCTCCGAGCTGAGCCTAAGGCTTGACGCTGGCCAATGCATTTTGGTCAGTGGGCCCAATGGTAGCGGCAAAACCAGCTTGCTGCGTATCTTGGCCAATATCGCCCAGGCCGATGAAGGCCAACTGATCTGGCGCGACCGACCTGTGCAAAGCAACGATAGCGATTACCGGCAACAGCTTGTGTACGGCGGCCATGCCTCCGGCTTGAATGGCAGCTTATCGGTGCAAGAAAACCTGGACAGCCTGCTTATGCAGGATCGTGTTCCTTTGGAGCGGGACGCCTGTGATCAGGCGCTGCTGGCAGGCAGTTTGCTGGCTTACCGTCGAGTGCCGGTAAGGCAGTTGTCGGCAGGGCAACGCCGCCGTGTGTTTTTGGTGCGTCTGGCGCTCAGCAACCGTCCCTTATGGATTCTGGACGAGCAACTGACCGCGCTGGATAGTGCCGGTCAGAAGTTTCTGGGCGAGTTGATTGCACAGCATTTGCACAAACAGGGCGCTGTCATTCTGACCAGTCACCAGACCTTGCCCTGGGATTTGGAGGTGCAGCACCTGGATCTGGGGCAGGCATGTTGAATCTCTTTTTAGCCTTGATGAAGCGCGAGTGGCGCTTGGCGATGCGTCGGCCCGGCGATGTGCTGATTCCCCTGGTTTTCTTTCTGGTGGTGTGCAGCCTGTTCCCTTTGGGCGTGGGAGCAGATGCGGCCTTGTTGTCCAAGATGGCCCCGGGTGTGCTGTGGGTGTCGGCCTTGCTGGCCACGCTGTTGTCGCTAAGCCGCCTGTTTGAACAGGACGAGCAGGACGGCGCGTTGGAGCAGGTTCTGTTTTCCCATTTGCCGCTTAGCCTCTGGGTTTTGGGCAAGGTGCTGGCGCATACCTTTTTGACTGGCGTGCCGTTGCTGTTGTTGGCTCCCATTCTGGGGCTGCAATTCAGTCTGCCTACGTCCAGTCTGGGTGTGTTGATGGTGTCCCTGGCGCTGGGGCTGCCCGTCCTGACCTTGTTGGGGGCGATTGGCGCGGCCTTGGTGCTGGGTTTGCGTTCAGCAGGTGTCTTGCTGGCTCTATTGATTTTGCCCTTTTACGTTCCCGTTCTGGTCTTTGGGGCGGGGGCGGTGCAAGCGGTTCAGGCCGGGTTGGGTGCACAAGCGCATCTGTCCGTTCTGGCCGCTTTTTTACTGTTGGCTTTGTTCTTTGCGCCACTTGCTACGGCAGCGGCGTTGCGCCTTGCTCTTGAGTAAATTCCATGAACTTTTTGTATCGTTACGCCGCCCCTCAAAACTTTTATGTCCTGGCCGGACGCATTGTGCCGTGGGCCGCTGCATTGGCCCTGTTGCTGTTCGTGGCAGGGGCTTATGTGGGCTTTTTCCTGGCCCCGACGGATTTCCAGCAAGGCGAGGGTTACCGCATTATTTTTCTGCATGTACCGGTGTCCTGGATGTCCATGCTGATTTACCTGGCCATGGGTTTCTGGTCCTTGATCAGCCTGGTTTTCAATAGCCGTACGGCAGCCATGATGGCCGCTGCACTGGCACCGACCGGGGCGATCTGTACGGTTTTGTCCTTGGTGACTGGTGCGCTGTGGGGCAAGCCTATGTGGGGCGCCTGGTGGGTCTGGGATGCCCGTCTGACGTCCGAATTGTTGCTGCTGTTTCTGTATATGGGTTTCATGGGTTTGCGCGGGGCGATCGACGACCCGCGCCGCGCGGATAAAGCCGCCTCCATTCTGGCCTTGGTCGGGGTGGTCAATGTGCCCGTTATCTATTTCTCGGTGCAATGGTGGAACACCTTGCATCAGGGGGCTTCGGTATCGCTGACCAGCTCGCCTTCCATGGCGACCGTCATGCTGACGGGCATGTTGCTGATGAGTCTGGCCATGTGGTGCTACAGCATTGCCATCGCACTGTATCGGGTGCGCAATTTGATTCTTGAACGTGAGGCGCATACCGCCTGGGTTCGCAACTTGACGGAGGGCTGATGATGCATTGGTCGAGTGTGGGCGATTTTTTCGCTATGGGCGGCTACGCCGTGTACGTATGGGGCTCGGTGCTGGCCTGTACCGTATTGTTGCTGGGCGAAGTGCTCAGCGTACGGGCAGGACGGGCACGCGCCTGGCAACGGGTGCGTGATGAGCGCGCCCTGGGAGAGCAGCGTCATGACTAAGCGACAGAATCGTCTTGCCCTGATTCTGGGCGCTTTAGTGGTACTGGGAGCGGCAACGGCTTTGGTCCTGAACGCCTTTCAAAGCAGCTTGGTGTTCTTTTTCACCCCTACTGAGGTTAGCCAGGGGCAAAGCCCTGAAAACCGGACTTTCCGGGTGGGCGGCATTGTGCAGATGGACAGTATTCGCCGTGGTGGAGCCCAAGGTATGGCTGTGAATTTTGTGGTGACAGACGGTGCGGCCCAGGTGCCCGTCAGCTATACCGGAATTTTGCCGGATCTGTTTCAAGAGGGGAAAGGCGTGGTGGCCCAAGGCCGCCTGAACGAGCAGGGCCATTTTGTAGCGGAAGAAGTGCTGGCCAAGCACGATGAAAACTACATGCCGCCCGAGGCCATGCATGCCATGGAGCAGGCCGAGCGTGCCAAACAAGGAGCCCAGCCATGATCCCGGAGCTTGGGCACTTTGCCCTGATTCTTACCTTTGTGCTGGCGCTGGCCCAAGGCATTGTGTCCTTGTACGGCGCCTGGCGCGGCAATCTGGCCTGGATGGCCTTTGCGCGCCCGGCAGCGCGCTGGCAATTCGGTCTGGTGGCGTTCAGCTTGCTGTGTCTGGCCTGGTCTTTTGTCAGCTTTGATTTTTCGGTCGCCTATGTGGCGCAGAACTCCAGCACCAAGCTGCCTTTGTTCTACCGCATTGCCGCAGTATGGGGCGGGCACGAAGGCTCGCTCTTGCTGTGGATGTTCATGCAAACAGGCTGGGCTTTTGCCGTCAGTGTTTACTCGCGCTCCTTGCCTGAGGCCATGCTGGCTCGGGTGCTGGGTGTATTGGGGCTGATCACCGCCGGTTTCCTGTTGTTTGTCCTGCTCAGTTCCAACCCCTTTGAGCGCATGTTCCCGGTGCCGGCTGAAGGTTTGGACCTGAACACGCTCTTGCAGGATATTGGTCTGATTATTCACCCGCCCTTGCTGTATATGGGCTATGTGGGTTTTTCGGTGGCCTTTGCCTTTGCGATTGCTGCTTTGCTGGCAGGCCGTCTGGATGCCAGTTGGGCACGTTGGTCGCGTCCCTGGACAACCTCGGCCTGGTTGTTCCTGACCTTGGGGATTGCGGTCGGTAGCTGGTGGGCCTATTACGAGCTGGGGTGGGGCGGCTGGTGGTTCTGGGATCCGGTGGAGAACTCCTCCTTTGTGCCCTGGTTGGCGGGTACTGCCTTGATTCACTCTTTGGCGGTCACGGAGAAACGTGGCAGCTTCAAGAACTGGACCGTATTGCTGGCAATCAGCACCTTCTCCTTGTCCATCTTGGGCGCCTTCCTGGTGCGCTCCGGTGTGCTGACGTCGGTGCATGCGTTTGCGACAGACCCGGCCCGTGGTGTGTTCATTCTGAGTCTGTTTGCCGTCATTGTTGGTAGCTCCCTGATTCTGTTTGCCTGGCGCGCACCGCGTGTCGGGGCAGGCGGGCAGTTTGCCGTGGTGTCGCGTGAATCCTTGCTGCTGGTCAATAATGTTTTGCTGGTGGTGGTGACAGGTACAGTCTTGCTAGGAACCTTGTACCCGCTGATCATGGATTCCTTGGGCCTGGGCAAAATCTCGGTAGGCCCGCCTTATTTCAATAAGGTGTTTGTCCCTTTGATGATCCCGGCTTTGGTCTTGATTGTCTTTGGTGTGCTGGCGAACTGGAAACGAGCCAACGTTCTGGATCTGGTGCGCCAACTGGCCTTGGTGATTGTGTTCAGCGTCGTGTTGGGTGCCGCTATTCCGTTGCTGTATGGGCAATGGCAGGGCACTGCCGCCTTGGGGGCGGGATTGGCCGTGTGGATCGTGCTGGGCAGCTTGTTCGATGTGGTCAAGCGTGTGCGCGCCACGCGTTCAGGCGTGTTCTCGCAACCACGTAGCTGGCTGGGACAGCATCTGGCGCATATGGGGGTGGCGGTTTTTGTTCTGGGCGTGACCATGGTCAGTCATTACGAAACAGAAACCGACGTTCTGTTGCAGCCTGGACAGACCGCGCAGGTCGGCGCGTATGACGCACGTTTCCAAGGCGTACATATTGTGCCCGGTCCAAATTTCTCCGCCGAGCGTGGCACGGTGGAGCTGTTACGGGACGGCAAGGTGGTCGCTACCTTGTACCCGGAAAATCGCACTTACCTGTCCTCGGCCTTGCCCATGACGGAATCGGCGATCAATACCAATGGCTTGCGTCATATTTACGTGGCACTGGGCGATAAGTATGACCAAGGCGTCTGGAGTGTACGTCTGTACTACAAACCGCTGGTGGACTTTATCTGGCTGGGTTGTTTGCTGATGGCCTTGGGTGGCGGACTGGCGATCAGTGATCGACGCTATCGTGTCAAGCAAACTCGTACCGCTGTACAGAACAAGGCCATGAATACGCACAAGCAGGTGCAGGCATGAACCGTTTTACCGTCCCTTTGATCGGCTTTGTGCTGTTGTTGGTGTTTCTGGGTATTGGTTTGACCTTGAAACCCAGCGAGGTGCCTTCGCCCTTGGTTGATAAACCGGCCCCGGCGTTCAGCCTGCCTCAATTGCACAAGCCTGAAGCCAGTTTTTCGGGGGAGCAAATGAAAGGCCGCGTCTGGCTGTTGAACGTGTGGGCCTCCTGGTGCTATCCGTGTTTGACAGAGCATCCTTTTATCAAGGAGCTGTCCACCAAGCACAAGGTGCCGGTTGTGGGTCTGAACTACAAGGATGTACCCGAGGAAAGCCGTGAGTGGTTGCTGCGCAATGGCAACTCTTACGAGGTTTCCGTTATGGATCGGGACGGGCGTGTGGGCATTGATTTCGGTGTGTATGGTGTGCCGGAAACCTTTGTGATCGACAAGCAGGGCATTGTGCGCTTCAAGCACATAGGCCCCGTGTCGCGTGAGTCCATGGAGGAAACCTTGTTGCCCTTAATTCGTCGTTTGGAGCAGCAGCCATGATGATGCGTCAATGGATGGCGGCACTGGTTGCCAGTGTGTGGCTTTTTCTACCGTCTGCCCAAGCCCAGTCGGGGGTGCAAGGTGCGCAGGAGTCGGTGATGCTGGAAATTGCGGCTGAACTGCGTTGTCTGGTGTGCCAGAACGAGTCTATTGCGGCTTCGCGTGCCGAGCTGGCCGTGGACTTGCGCCACCAGATCATGGAACAGCTGGGCCAGGGCCGTACCCCGGATCAAATCCGTACATACATGGTGGACCGCTACGGTGATTTCATCTTGTATCGCCCGCCTTTCAAAGCCAGCACGGTGATGCTTTGGTTGGGGCCTGCCCTGTTGCTGTTGATCGGTTTTCTGGTTTATGCCTTTACCTTGCGCCGTCGACACCGTGCCGGTGATGACACGGCCCTGACCGATGAGCAGCGTCGTCAAGCCGATGCGCTTTTGCAAGGTTCTTCTCGGGATGAACAATCGTGACTATTGTTTTTTATATCGTGGCCGCACTGCTGGTCTTGGTGTGTGCGCTGTATTTGATGTTAAGCGTCAAGCGCAAACCGGCCTTGCAGCGAGTGGTGGAACACAAACAGGCCAATCTGGCGATTTTGCGCGAGCAGCTCAAAGAGATTGAGCGAGACAAGCAGGCGGGTGTGTTGTCTGCTCAGGATTTCGAGCAGGCGCAGATGGATTTGCGCCAACGTGTACTGGAGGAGAACGAGGGCCTGAAAACGGAAGCAGTGCAACAAACCGGCGCACCCAGGCTGGCTTGGACCTTGATGCTGAGTATTCCGCTTGCCGCCATCGCCTTGTATTTTTATCTGGGTAATCCGGTGATGCTGGACCCGGCTGCCGTGCAGCAGCAGGCCAACGCCCAGCCCGTGGATATTGAGGCCATGGTGGCCCGTCTGGAGCAGCGTCTCAAAGACAATCCGGATGATCCTGGTGCCTGGTTGATGATGGCCCGTTCGCATCGCTATTATGGCCGTCACCAGCAAGCGGCAGAAGCTTATGCCAAAGCCATGCCGGTCGTGGACGGAGATCCGGCTGCGCTTGCCGAGTATGCCGAGTCCATGCTGTTGGCAGGTATCGACACCTTGGATGGCTTGCCAGGCCGCCTGGTCAAGCGGTCGCTGGATCTGTACCCTGAAGAACCTTTGGGTTTGATGCTAGCTGGAGCGGCTGCTTTGCATAACGAGCAATACCCGGCAGCGATCGATTATTGGCAGCGTTTGTTGGCGCAGTTCCCGCCAGATTCGGAAACCGCCAAGGTAGTGAATCAAGGCTTGCAACTGGCGCGCGAACGTATGCGTATGCCGGCCACGCCTGCAGCGGAACCTGCTACGGCCCCTTGATATGGAAATAGTGTCTTTGGATTTGGGCTTGATCGCTCTGACAACAGCGTTTTTGGCGGGGATGGCTTCGTTTCTATCCCCCTGCGTTTTGCCTCTGGTCCCCGGCTATTTGTCCTATCTGGCTGGGGACGGACAGGTGTATACGCAGGTCAAGCGCAGCCAGCTACTGGGGCGCAGCGTTTGCTTTGTCGCCGGTTTTTCGCTGGTGTTCATCGCTTTGGGGGCCAGCCTGTCGTATCTGGGGCAGTTGTTGATGGCGTACCGTTATGAGCTGAATGTGGCGGCGGGCGTCATGGTAGCGCTAGCAGGTTTGAGTGTGATGGGTGTACTGCGCATGCCCATGAGCCTGCAACGCTACTATCGCTTTGAGTCCGGCAAGGCGGCTGGTCCTGGCGGTGCAACGGTGATGGGCCTGGCCTTCGGTTTTGGTTGGACTCCCTGTATCGGCCCGATTCTGGCTGGCATTTTGATGATGGGCGCCAGCACGGCCAGCGCAGGCAAAGCCAGTATTCTGCTGTCCGTTTACGCCTTGGGCCTGGGCGTCCCTTTTATCCTGGCCGCCTGCTTTGTGACGCCTTTTTTGCAACGCATGACGCAAATCAGGAAGATCGGGCTCTATGTGCGCTGGGGCGCGGGTCTGGTTTTGATTGTGATGGGCTGGGCTATGGCCACAGGTGAACTGGCGCGTTTTGCTATCTGGGTGCTCAAGACGTTCCCGGTTTTAGGGCAGTTGGGCTAAGCCTTCGGCTACCTGAAATCCGTGCGGTGCTTCCTCTGTTGTCAGGAAGCACCGTCTTGTCATTTCACAGCCGCATTGCCGCCATCCGCAAACAGGGCGGAGCCGGTAACAAAACTGGACATGGGGCTGGCAAGAAAAAGCGCAGCAGATGCAATTTCTTCAGGTTTGGCGATTCGTTTCATGGCGTGCAGCCCAGCCGCCCATTCTTTGGTGCTCTGGTCTCCGGCGATGTCTGTATCGGTTCCGCCCGGTAAAAGGGCATTGGCTCGTAAGCCGTTGGCCGCATAGTCTGCAGTGATGCCTTTGACCAATCCCATGAGTGCCGCCTTAGCGGCTCCATAGGCGCTCATGCCGGGCAGGCCAACACTGGTGCCTACAAAGCTCGATGTGAAAACAATCGAACCGCCACCGCGCTTGAGCATGGCCGGAATCTGGCTACGCGCACCCAAAAAGGCTGCTCCAAGATTGGTGTCCAGTGTGGCTTGCCATTCTTCCAGCGTCATCTCAGCCAGCGGCTTGAGGGCACCGACAATACCGGCGTTATTGATTGCAATATCCAGACCGCCAAATTTGCTGGTCGCGGTGTCGATCAACTGCTCATGGGTTTGAGCCTGTGTAATGTCCCCCGCCACAAACTCAGCGCGGCCACCCTGTTGTCGGATTTCCTTGGCGACGGCCTCAAGCAATGCGCCACGCCTTGCCGTAAGAACAAGTGCCGCTCCCTGCTCAGCAAACATCAATGCGATGGCGCGTCCAATACCAGAGGATGCTCCGGTAACAAGGGCAACCTTTCCATCAAGCAAAGCCATGAGTGAAATCTCCTGTATTTCTATTGGGAGCTCATATCGTATGTATCCTGGCCTGACGGGGAACTCCGTTTCTTGCCTTCAAAACCCGTTATTGATGATGGGGCAGGCAGCCGACTATCAGTCTTGTACTTCACGACGCAGTAGTTCACGTTTACGGTCTATACCCCAGCGGTAGCCGGCCAGGTCGCCATTGCGCCGCACGACGCGATGGCAGGGGATAGCCACGGCAATGTGGTTGTTGGCGCAGGCCTGCGCCACAGCGCGCACCGCTTTGGGAGCGCCGATGCGTTCGGCGATCTCGGTGTAGCTGACGGTGGTGCCGGGTGGGATCTCGCATAAGGCGCGCCAGACACGCTCCTGGAAGGCCGTGCCCTGTACATCCAACGGTAGGTGCAAACCAATTGAAGGGGTTTCGATAAAGCCCACGACCTGGGCGATCAATTGCTCGAAATCCCCGTCGCTGCCGATAAGCTCGGCTTTGGGAAACTGGTCTTGCAGATCGCGCACCAGTTGTTCGGGGTCCTCGCCTAGCAGGATGGCACAGATGCCGCGTTGGCTCTGGGCGACCAGAATGGCTCCCAGCGAACACTGGCCCACCGCGAAACGGATAAGCGCACCGGCACCACCGGCCCGGTACTCGCGCGCGCGCATGCCCAACAACTGTCCAGAGGTTTCATAAAAGCGGCTGTTGGAGTTGAATCCGCTGTCGTAGATTGCGTTCGTGATGGAGGCGTTGGGGCTGCTCAGTTCCTCGCGCAGTCTGCGAGCGCGATAGGCCGAGCTGTATGCCTTGGGCGTCAGGCCGGTTTCCGCTTTGAACAGTCGGTGGAAATGAAAGGGGCTCTTACCTACTGCGGTGGCCAGTTGCTTCAGCGAAGGGGGTGTTTCCGACGTTTCGATCAGGCGGCAGGCACGCGCCACGATCGCGGCTCGTTCGGCTGCGGCACTGGTTTGGTTGCCACGGACGCGACGACTGTAACGGTAGCCCGCTGCTTCCGCAGCCTGGGCCGAATCAAAAAACTCGACGTTTTCGCGCTTGGGAAGCCGTGTTGTCGAGCTGGGTTGGCAGTACACGCCTGTGGTGCGTACCGCATAGACGAACTGGCCGTCGGCGGCGCAGTCCCGCGCTTGCACGGCTGCCCAGCGCTGATCCTCAGTTTCGTAAGCACGCTTTTTAGTCATGAGGCATATGTCCTGACATCATTCATTACGAAGCCAGAATACGCTGGTCTTTCATCGCAAGCACTCCGATTCTTGCGGCCAATATTGGCAGGCCTGACCGGTATTGTCTCAGAGGCGTGCAGCCATTGCCGGTATGCTCGTGCCCGCCAAGTCCGCGATAGAAAAAGGCCGGTAACAACCGGCCTTTTCCGCTCTGCAGCATTGACGCCATGAAAGGCGCGGCATGCTTACAGGGCGCTGGGGGTGTAACCCGCTTCTTCAATCACTTTCAGGGCTTGCGCGCCATCCAGACCTTGAACAGTAACCTGGTGTTTTTCCAGATCCGTGCTGACGGTGGCTTGAGGGGCGACAGCCTGAATGGCTTCGGTGATGCTGCGTACACAGTGGCCGCAGGTCATGTCGGGTACGGAGAAGGTGGACATAGCTGACTCCTTGATAAAAACAATGGAGCCAGCTTAAGGCTTGCCACGGGGGCAAGGTCAAGTGCTGTTTGCTTTAGAACAGGGCAGGCGACATCAAACGGATTTGATCAAGCTCGGGATTTCCCAGCCATTGAATCTGGCTGCTGGCCCAACCTGGGCCCGATTCCTTGTTTTCGACAAAAGCGCCGTAGGAGAGGGTCTGCGCTTGTGCATCCAGCAGGACAACGTAGCTGGAGCTGGTGCAGTCATGAGGCTTGCAGCCCTGGAAGACCTGGTAGTCGCGGCCATCCAGGGAAACGGTCTCACCCGGTGAAGCCGTACCAAAT
This sequence comes from Alcaligenes sp. SMD-FA, assembly GCF_025960365.1. Classification (NCBI taxonomy): domain Bacteria; kingdom Pseudomonadati; phylum Pseudomonadota; class Betaproteobacteria; order Burkholderiales; family Alcaligenaceae; genus Alcaligenes; species Alcaligenes sp. SMD-FA. The sequence continues at coordinate 654,881 of NZ_CP110108.1, forward strand.
TCTTTTACCCAGCTGGCGCGTTTGGCAACGTCCTGCATCAGGCTTTGATATTGCTGGGCCACTTGCTTGTTGGACTTGGCCAGATCAGCCAGATACACGGATTCCGAGGACTGTGCATGGCTCAGGACGGGAACGAGCAGGGCGCTGCCAAGGACAAGGCGACACAGAGAATGGGAAATACGCATGGGATCTCCAATAATGACGCAAGCCGTCAGTGTAGCAGCGGGTCTGGCGCAATATTGTTAACAAAATCAAGGAAAACGTGCATAAACGGCTATCTCTACAGTCGTTATAGTGCTTATCCGTACAGGGAGTTGGTACGGTCCTCTGTTTCTTGTCGAATGACCTGGACTTGAAGGAGTGTAGGTAAAAACCACAGCTTGTCAGCAAAATTGTTTGATAACTAAACTATTTATAAATGAATGGTTGGCATAGTTGAATTGGTGTTTCGATCTGCTGTGCATCTTAAAGAAAGACAGCCTATAAGCGCGGTGGCGCAAGGAGATAACATGAAACGTATTGCATTGACCGTGGCGTTGGCTGCGGCTTTTGGTGGTTCTCTGGCTCATGCCGATACCATCAAAGTGGGGATGGCAATGGATACATCCGGTCCGTTTGCGGCTGTTGGGGGCGAGGTTCGCGATGGCTTCAATCTGGCCATCAAGCAATTGGATGGCAAGCTGGGCGGCTTTCCTGCCGAGTTCATTGCACAGGATATGGCCGGTAATCCGGATCAGGCCCGCCAATTGGTCAATCGTTTCGTTCAACGCGACAAGATCGACTTCTTTACTGGCCCTGTCGGCTCCAACGTCGCCCTGGCAGTGGCTCCCGCCTTGTTCTCGGCCAAAGTACCTTATCTGACCAGCAACCCGGGCCCCAGCCAACTGGCCGGCGCTGGTTGTAATCCGTACTTCTTTGGCGTGTCCTACCAGAACGACGCCTTTGACGAGGCTGCCGGTAAAGTGGCGGCGGATCGCAATTACGAAAAAATGTTCATCATTGCCCCTGATTACCCAGCCGGCAAAGACCACTTGAACGGCTTCAAACGAGGTTATGGCAAACCCGTTGACAATGAGCTCTACACCAAGTTGGGCCAGATCGATTACTCGGCTGAATTGGCACAAATCCGTGCTGCCAAGCCTCAGGCCGTGTTTTTCTTTCTGCCCGGTGCCATGGGCATCAACTTCATCAAACAGTTCGTGGCCGCAGGCCTGAACAAGGATGTGGTCTTGCTGGGTCCGGCCTTCTCGGGTGATGAAGACATTATCCCCGCCGTGGGCGAGCCTATTCTGGGCATGCTCAATACCGCCCAGTGGTCACCAGATCTGGATATTCCGGCCAACAAGACCTTTGTTGAGGAGTTTCGCAAAGCCTACGACGGCCGATACCCCTCGGTTTACGCCGCCCAGGCTTATGACGTGATTTTGGCGATCGACGCCGCCGTCAAACAGGTCGATGGCAAGGTGTCTGACCGCGAAGCGGTGCTCAAGGCATTGAAAGCGGCCGACTACAACTCGGTTCGTGGCCCCTTTACCTACGGCAACAACAATTTCCCCATTCAGGCTTACTACCTACGTGAGGTGGTCAAGGATCAGGACGGACGTCTTGTAAACCGTATGGTCAGCAAGGTGTTTGACTCCTACCAGGATGTCTACGCCAAAGATTGCAAACTTAATTAAGATTCACAGGTGGTAAAAGCATGTCGCTCATTCTGATTAGCGAGCAATTGCTGAATGGTTTGCAGTTTGGTTTGATGTTGTTTCTGATTGCCGCCGGCCTGACATTGGTCTTTGGCATTATGGATATCATGAACCTGGCCCACGGCTCCCTCTATATGGCGGGAGCCTATGTGGCCGCGGAAACCATGCAGCGTACAGGGTCCTTTACCGCCGCCATTGTGGTGGCGGTGGCAGTGACAGCCCTGGTCGGTATTGCCTTGGAAATTCTCATTCTGCGCAAGCTGGTCACTCGTGATCACCTGGCTCAGGTATTGGGAACCTACGCCGTTATTTTGATCGCCAATGATGTGGTCAAAATGATTTGGGGCCCAACCCCCGTTATGTTGAATATGCCTGCCTTGTTGTCCGGGCCGGTCGAACTCTTGCCTGATTTCCTCTATCCCGCCTTCCGTCTGATGATTATTGCGGTCGGTCTGGTGGTGGCACTGGCTCTGTATGCCTTCGTGACCAAAACCCGAGCCGGGGTGCTCGTGCGGGCAGGTGCATCCAACCGACAAATGGCGACCCTGATGGGGGTTCGCGTGCCTATCCTGTTCTTGGGGGTATTTACTCTGGGAGCCGCTTTGGCTGCGCTGGCCGGTGCCTTGCTCGGGCCGATTACAGCGGTTCAGATCGGTATGGGCGAGGACATCCTGATCCTGGTCCTGGTGTGCATCGTGATCGGCGGCATTGGTTCGATTCGTGGTGCGTTTGTAGGTGCCTTGCTGGTGGGTATGGTTGATACTGCTGGCCGTGCCTTCCTGCCGATGTTGCTGCGTAACGTATTCCCGGCGGATGTGGCATCCAGTGTCGGTCCTACGATTGCTGCCATTTCGATCTATGTTCTGATGGCTGTTGTTCTTGTTTTCCGTCCTTCGGGCTTGTTCCCGGCGCGAGGTTAATGTATGTCTACTTCGCGTATTTTATCGGTCCTGGCGCTGGTGGCCTTGTTGGCTTTCCCCTTGATTGCACCGCTGTACGGGCTTGAGTTTTATATTTCCTTTGTACGCCGTATCTTCATCTATGCCATGGCAGCGACTGCCTTGAATCTGGTGCTCGGTTATGGCGGGATGGTGGCTCTGGGGCATGCTGCTTTCTTTGGCGCCGGGGCCTATACCGTGGGCATTTTAGCCACTGAAGGTGTGCAAAGCGGCCTGATCACCTGGCCAGCCGCCATGCTGATTTCCGGTTTGCTGGCTTTCCTGACTGGTGCCGTGTCGCTGCGTACTCGTGGTGTGTACTTCATCATGATTACGCTGGCGTTTGCGCAGATGATCTTTTATCTGTTCATCTCCTTGCGGCAGTACGGTGGCGAGGACGGTTTGAACATGTACAACCATTCCTCTTTGCCCGGTATTGATTTGGGCAATGAACTGAGCTTTTACTACCTGGTTCTGGCTCTGTTACTGGCGGTTCTGTTCCTGATCAACCGTCTGGTTAATGCTCGTTTCGGACAGGCCTTGATGGGCACGCGTGAAAACGAAAGTCGCATGACGACCTTGGGCTACCCCGTCTACCGCATTCGCCTAACGGCCTACACCTTGAGTGGTGCCATCATGGGGCTGGCTGGGGCTTTGTTGGCCAACCATAACCTGTTTGTCTCGCCTAGCCTGATGAATTGGACTCAATCAGCGGACCTGATCATCATGGTGCTGGTGGGGGGGATTGGTCTGTTGTATGGCGGTGCGCTGGGGGCGTTTGTGATGCTGGTGCTGGAAGAGTTGCTGCGCAACTGGACCGAGTACTGGCACATGCCTTTGGGTATTTTATTGCTGCTGGTGGTGTTCTTTGCCCCCAAGGGATTGGCCGGACTGGTACGTATCCGCTCGGTCGCTGATCCAGCTACTACCGCCAAGGAGCAAACATGACGAATACGATAGCAGCCACCTCCAAGGCAGGCAGTGGCTCGGCCGCCTTGCAGGCCCGTGGTCTGATGAAGCGCTTTGGCGCCTTGCAGGCGACCAATGATGTGTCTTTGGACCTGGTGCCCGGTGAAATCCATGGTTTGATCGGCCCGAACGGTGCGGGTAAATCCACTTTGATTCATTTGTTGTCGGGCACCTTGAGTCCGGATTCGGGCCAGCTCTTGCTGGGCGGGCGTGACGTGACGTCCTTGTCGGGTCACGAGCGTGTTGCCGCCGGTCTGGCGCGCTCCTTCCAGATCACCAATATCTTCAAGAACTACACGGTGCTGGATAATCTGGTATTGGCTTTGCAGGCATGCAGTGGCAGCAGTTTCCGCTTCTGGCGTGCTCGTCAGGCGGAAACCGAGTTGTATGAGCAGGCCCGTGAGTTGGCCGCCGAATGCGCCATTAATGCATCGCTGCTGCACACTCAGGCTGGTGTTTTGCCACATGGTGAGCAGCGCAAGGTCGAGTTCGCCCTAGCGTTGGCCAGCCGGCCGCACGTTCTTTTGCTGGACGAACCTATGGCCGGGATGGGGCCGGATGAAACACTGCGTCTGACTGAACTGATTGAAACCATGCGTGGCAAAGCCACCATGTTGCTGGTCGAGCATGATATGGAAGCCGTTTTCCGTCTGGCTGACCGGATTTCTGTGCTGGTGGCAGGTCACATTATTGCCACGGGTACGGCTGCCGAAATCCGTGATAACGAGGCTGTGCGTCAAGCTTATCTGGGCGACGATGACACGCCAGTGCCAACCAAGGTGGAAAGCCATGCTTGAAACAACTCAATTACAAAGCGGCTATGGCGCCAGCCAAGTGCTGTTCGGGGTAGATCTGTCCATTCGCAGCGGACAGGTGGTGACGGTGTTGGGCCGCAATGGCATGGGCAAGACCACCTTGCTGAAAACCATTCTGGGCCAGTTGCCGGTGCGCGGTGGGGATGTGAAGTTCGACGGCCAGTCTATTGCAGGCTGGAATCCGGATCGTATTGCCCGTGCCGGGATTGCCATTGTGCCCGAAGGGCGCCAGTGCTTTCCCAACCTGACGGTGGCCGAGCACCTGACGGCGTTTGCTTGTAACCGCAACCCGCAAGCCAGCAAAACCTGGACGCCCGAGCGTGTTTATGAGTTTTTCCCGCGCTTGCGTGAACGCGCCTCCAATATGGGTAATCAGCTCTCAGGGGGGGAGCAGCAGATGCTGGCCATCGGTCGTGCCCTGGTTACCAACCCCAAGCTGCTGATTCTGGACGAAGCCTCCGAGGGCCTGGCGCCCAAGGTGCGTGAGGAAATCTGGAACTGTCTGGCCGTCTTGCGTGAAGAGGGGCAGACCATCTTGCTGATCGACAAATATGTCGAGCGTTTGATGGCCTTGTCTGATCACCACATCATTTTGGAACGTGGCAAATTGGTCTGGCAGGGGAACTCCGATGCATTGGGGGCCGATCGCACTTTGTGGACGCGCTATTTGGGCGTGTAAAAAACACAATTTGCAACAAATCTGAGGTGCCGCCTGCTTGATCGCAGGCGGCATTTTTTTTGCCTTTCGTCAAGGCGTGATAGAGAACGTGGCGGCTTAGTTGCACTTTCCTCTGAAAGTTCCCTAAGCATCTCTGGAAAGATTATTTCCTTGCGATGTATCAATGTGTAATGAAATGGCATTCCTTACGATATCCATAAGGCCAGCAGGGTTATGGGTCCTACCCGGACCTCACTGGCAGGAAGCTCTGTCATCCCATAAGGAAGTTGTTATGAAATTACGCCTGTTCACTCTCTCGGCTCTAGCCACCGGCTTACTGCTTGGCAGCGTCGCGCAAGCCCAGCAAAATGAACCTGTACAGCCGATTCCCGCTGCTGTTGTCAGCGACCCGGCACGTGTTGAACTGGGTAAAAAGCTGTGGTTTGAACCCCGCTTGTCCCGTTCGGGCTTTATCTCATGTAATTCCTGTCACAACCTGAGCATGGGCGGCACGGACAATATCCGTACCTCCATCGGTGATCGATGGCAGGAAGGCCCCATCAACTCGCCCACTGTCTTGAACTCCAGCCTGAATCTGGCCCAGTTCTGGGATGGCCGTGCTAGCGACCTGAAAGAGCAGGCTGGCGGCCCCATTGCCAATCCCAAGGAAATGGCGTTTACGCACGAACTGGCCATGGAGTTCCTGAGCTCCATTCCCGAGTACAAGGCCGAGTTCAAGCAAGTCTTTGGCAAGGCCGACTTTGGCATTGATGAAGTCACCTCCGCGATTGCCGCGTTTGAGGAAACCTTGGTGACGCCTGATTCGCGCTTTGATCTGTGGCTAAAAGGCGATAAGAAAGCCATTACTGATCAGGAATTGGCCGGCTATCAACTGTTCAAGGGTAGTGGTTGCGTAGCTTGCCACAACGGTCCCAACCTGGGTGGTACGTCCTTTCAGAAAATGGGGCTGATCGAGCCCTACCAAACCACCAATCCTGCCGAAGGCCGTGTGGCTGTGACGGGTAAAGATGCCGACCGTTTCAACTTCAAGGTTCCTACCTTGCGCAACGTCGAGTTGACCTACCCCTACTTCCACGACGGTGCGGTAAATACCTTGACCGAAGCCGTGGATATAATGGGTCGTTTGCAGTTGGGTCGCAGTTTCTCTGCAGAGGAAAATGCCCAAATCGTCGCGTTTTTGAAAACGCTGACGGGCAAACAGCCTGAAATCGTACTGCCCATTTTGCCCCCTTCGCGTGACAACACACCACGTCCGGTGCCATTTGGTTCTTGATAGCAGTCTGTGCAGGCAGCAAACGCTTTTAAGGGCTTGAGCTGCCTTTGAATAACCCAGGTCTTGGACGTTGTTTTCTGAGCCTGGGTTTTTGTATTTGGCTTTGGATTCATCGTCCTGGTCTGCCAGTCAGACTTGAATCCCCTGCTGCTATTGTTGATGCTCGATCCGGTGGGCTAAAAAAATAGTACCATTTAGATACTATTTAAATGACTGGAACCATCATGAGTCGCATTGTCCTGTTTGAGAACATTCATCCTAGCGCCCGTGAAGTTTTTGAGGCTGCTGGTTTGACCGATATTCAGACCTACAAGGGAGCCTTGTCGGGTCAGGAGCTGCTGGACGCTGTCAAAGGCGCCGAAGTGGTCGGAATTCGTTCCCGTACCCAGTTTGACAGCCGGGTGCTGGAGCACGCAGACCAGCTTAAAGTGCTGGGATGTTTTTGTATTGGTACCAACCAGGTGGATCTGGACCAGGCCCAGAACCACGGCGTACCAGTCTTTAATGCGCCGTTCTCCAACACCCGCTCGGTTGCCGAGCTGGTGCTGGGTGAGGCCATCTTGTTGCTGCGTCGTATCCCCGAGAAGAACCTGCGCGTACACCAGGGTTTCTGGGACAAGAGTGCCGATGGCGCTTTCGAGATCCGTGGCAAGACTTTGGGTGTGATTGGCTACGGCAATATTGGTTCTCAGGTCGGTACCTTGGCTGAAGCGCTGGGTATGCGCGTGCTCTACCATGATGTGGAATCCAAACTGCCGCTGAGTAATGCCCGTGTCTACGGCAGCCTCAAACAAATGCTGGCCGAGTCCGATGTGGTGACCTTGCACGTCCCAGGCGGGCAGGGCACGCATAACATCATGAATGCCGAGACGATCGCGGCCATGAAGCCAGGCTCCATCCTGATCAACGCGTCGCGCGGCACAGTGGTGGACATTGATGCTTTGCATCAGGCCCTGGTCAGTGGTCATTTGGCAGGTGCGGCACTGGATGTTTTCCCCACTGAGCCGAAAAGTGTGGACGAGCCTTTAAAGAGTCCGTTGATCGGCATGCCCAATGTGATTCTGACGCCGCATATTGGCGGTAGCACCCAGGAGTCGCAGGAAAACATTGGCCGTGAAGTGGCCGAGAAACTGGTCAGTTACTTGCGTAGCGGTGCCACTAAGGGCGCAGTGAACTTTCCGGAAGTGTCGTACTACGATATTCAAGGCGCCGTGCGTTTGTTGCATGTCCATCGCAATGTTCCTGGTGCAATGGGGGGCTTGAACAATATTTTGGCCCAACACGGCATCAACATCACTCGTCAGCAGCTGCAAACACAAGGTGAGCTGGGTTATGCCATGACAGATCTGGATCGTGTACCAGAACAGGAGTTGCTGGACGCCGTGCGTGCTCACTCGAGTACCGTACGCAGCGAGCTGATTTTTCCGGCGTAAGGCCTGAGTCAGACCGTCGACAAACGGCCCCGGATTCTTTGAAATCCGGGGCCGTTTGCTATCCGTCCGTTTGCTATCCGTCCGTTTGCTATCCGTCCGTTTGCTATCCGTCCGTTTGCTATCCGTCCGTTTGCTATCCGTCCGTTTGCTATCCGTCCGTTTGCTATCCGTCCGTTTGCTATCCGTCCGTTTGCTATCCGTCCGTTTGCTATCAGGCGGAGTGCATCGACTTGGTGGGCCAGGAAATGGTCTGTTCCGGGCTGCTGCCGGGAACAATAATGTCGCGCAACGTGTAGTTGTCCAGGTAACTCAGGAACTGAACCAGTGCCTGTTTAAGGATATTGCTTAGATTGCAGCGACCACTCAGGATGCAATGGGTGCCACTGCCCAAGCACTCCACCACGGCCAGATCGGTTTCTGTATAGCGCACCAGCTCGCCCAGATTGATATCTTCAGGAGCACGCGCCAGCCGCATCCCGCCATTTTTCCCGCGCTGCGTCTGAATCCAGCCGCCTTTGGATAGCAGGTGGGTGACTTTCATCAGGTGGGCTTGGGAAATCTGGTGGTACTGGGCAATTTCCGCGATGGTGCAAAGCCTGTCTTCGTTCTGGCCCAGATACATCAATTGACGCAGAGCGTAGTCGGTAAGGTTGGTCAGGCGCATGATCAGGGCAGTTGCAGTTCGCTGGCTACTTTGGTGGGGTTGTGCTGGAATTGGTAGCCAAACCAGAAGCTACGGGCGATACGCTGTGCGTACTCCAGCGCCAGTTTGGCCATAGCCTGATTTTCGCGTTCCTGACAGGTTTCCTTGAACAGACGCAGCCATTGTTCAAAGTGGCTGGCCTGAATGTGCTGGAGCGACAAGTGCTTGGCCATGGGGTTGCCATTGAAGCCATCGGTCTTGAGCAGCAGGGACGACCAGAACTCTTCCATTACACCCAGGTGTGTATCCCAATCCTTGATGCGCTCGGAGAAAATCGGGCCAAGGACTTCGTCCATGCGGATGCGATCGTAAAAGTCCCAGACCAGGTCATGAATTTCCTGGCGGGTACACAAAGCGTTGAGAGTCATAATATTTTTAATTTAAAGATATATATTTTATCTATCTTATTGGTAGGGCTCACCGGGGTCAAGCCGGAAAGAAAACGCTCGGATGCGGGATATGTTCACGTCGGATTTCACGCAGATTCAACGCCTGCCTTCCTACACTGAGTCCAAGTTTCAGAGTATGGATGTTGTGTTTCAGGTGTTTTTTCCTTGAAAGGTGGTTTTTAGAGGACTTGATGATCTTGAGCGGCGTTTTTTTGCTAAGGCAAGCAGCGCGTAGGGTAAATTGCACGAGTCGGGCTGGCAGGCTACGATTACTTTTTGTTGGCTAGCCCTCAATTTTGTTACAGCATGGTGCTCAAGGAATAATGATTACAAAGAGACAGGCGCAGACACTTTCTTGCGTTATCCCGGGTTTGAATGAAGCAGAAAACTTGCCCGCACTGTTGCCCGTTCTGGTGGCAACGTTGCGTGAACTGGTTCCGGCTTTTGAAATCATTTTCGTTGACGATGGCAGCACTGACGCAACGCCTTTGGTCATAGAGCAATTGCGTCAAACTTACCCCCAATTGGTTTATCTGCAGTTATCACGCAACTTCGGTAAAGAAGCGGCGTTGACGGCAGGCTTGGAAGCCAGTCGCGGGCAGGTGGTCGTGTGTATGGATGCGGATTTGCAGCATCCTCCTGCCTTGATTGAAACCATGCTGGAGCGTTGGTCTACCGGGCTGGAAATGGTCTATGCCGTACGGGAAACCCGCGAGGACGAAGTTTGGCTAAAGCGTGTGGGCACCAGTGTGTTCTACAAGTTGATGCGTACATCCAATGGCCTACGCGTACCTCGTGATGCGGGCGATTTTCGCTTGATGGATCGTTGTGTGGTCGATGCCCTGATGGCCTTGCCCGAGCGCAGTCGTTTCATGAAAGGCTTGTTTGCCTGGGTGGGTTTTCCGTCCGAGCCTATTTACTACTCCCCCGCCGAGCGTTTGTATGGGGTCAGTCGATTCCGCCCCGCCAAACTACTACGCTTTGCAGTGGATGGTTTGACGGCATTTACCACCTGGCCGCTACGTTTGTTGAGTTTGTTGGGTGCGGTGCTGGCGATGCTGTCTTTCAGCTACGGTTTGTTCATTATCTTCAAGCATTTGATTTATGGAGACGCCGTACGGGGCTGGACCACCTTGATCACCGTAGTGCTGTTCTTTGCGGGTGTGAATATGCTCTCGCTGGGCGTGGTAGGTGAGTATGTCGCCAGCATCTTTGCCGAGGTCAAGAACCGACCTTTGTATTTGGTGCATCGTCGCCGGGGGCAAGGCTTGGCTCCGGATCAGGAACCCGCTCACAGTCAGGATCAAGGCAGCACCCAAAGTCAGGCTCGGCAACAGGACTGATCCAGTCGTTTAATTGCCGTTCTGCTTTCAAGTGTCATTGGACGCTACATCGATATTCTGAATTGTTTTGACAGCCACGAAGGTGGCTGCCTAACCCTTTTGGTTTGGCGACAGTCGATGAGTATCGAGAATTCTTTTCCCCCTTCTGGCGTAACCTTGCCTCTTGGGCGCGCGCGTGGCCCAGCCTACTGGCTGGGGCAAGGCGTACGAAACCTGGGCACCCTCTCTAGCCTGGCTGTGGGTCTGCTGGCGCTGCTGTGGTTTGCGCTGACCCTAGGTGTATATCCCCTGCTGATTCCGGACGAAGGGCGCTATGTCGGTGTGGCTCTGTCCATGTTGGAATCCGGTGATTATCTGGTGCCGCGTTTGGACGGCTTGCCGTTTTTCCATAAACCCCCTCTGCATTACTGGCTCACTGCGCTGAGCCTGAAAGTGCTGGGCGTGAATTTTGTGGGTGCGCGTCTGGTGCCTGCCTTGATGGCGGCCTTGTTGATTGCTGGTATGCATGCCTTTCTGAAGCGCCATGCTAGCCAGCAACATGCGGGCTGGACGGCTCTGATTCTGGTCAGCAGCCCATTGCTGTTTGGAGCCTCCCATTACGCCAATCTGGACATGACGGTTGCTGCCTTGATCAGTAGCTGTGTGCTATTGGGCGGCCATGCTGCCTTGCAGATGGAGCAGGGGCGTCCCTATCGGTGGGCCTTGATGGGGCTGTATGCCACCGCAGGTTTGGCCTTCCTGGCAAAAGGCTTGATCGGGATTTTGATCCCCGGCGGTATCTTGGTGTTCTGGCTGTTGGGTCGAGGACAGTGGCGTACCTTGCTGCGTCTGTTTTCTTTGACCGGCCTGGGAGTCTTGTTGCTGGTCGCCACGCCCTGGATGTGGCTCATGCAGGCACGTTACCCCGGTTTTTTTGACTATTACATCGTCTATCAGCACTTTCAGCGCTTTCTGGAAACGGGCTTCAACAACCCTCAGCCTTTCTGGTTCTACTTTGCCCTGATGCCTGTCGCTACCTTGGGTTGGACGCCATTTTTATTCAAGCGCCTTCGTGGCTCTGTTAATAGTCCAGATGGTTTGGGGCCGGTACGGGGCTTGATGCTGTCTGCCTTGCTGACCGTGCTGGTTTTCTTTTCCATCCCTACGTCCAAGCTGGTGGGTTATGTCTTGCCTGCGATTGGCCCCTGGGCTTTTTTCCTGGCCGATGGAGTGATTCGTCGTAGCCAGCGGGATGGGGCAGCAAAGGTAGAGCGCTTTGCGGTCTGGAGCCTGGGTGTTTGTGTCGCTATTTGTGCGGTTGCGGTGGGCGCGATGATATTGCGACCACAGGCTAATAGTCAGGCCCTGGGGCGCGTGCTGGCGAGTGAATATCAACAGGGGGACCGGGTCGTCTTTCTGAATACCTACCGCTACGATATGGGCTTTTATGTTCCGGGTCTGCAGAACATCAGCGTCATGGAACGCTGGGATGATCCGGAGATCATGCGCACCGATAGCTGGCGTAAAGAGTTGCTGGAAGCCGCCCGTTTTGAGCCGCAGCGTGGGGCGATGACCTTGATAGACCGGGAAACCTTGCGTCAGCAGCTATGCCGGGACAGCAAGGCTGTAGTTTGGCTGATTGGCTCGCCAGATGCCGTGCGTCAAAGTCAGGTGCTCAACTATGCCCAGCGCCTGTATGACGATCAGCGCATCGCGCTGTGGCGTTTTGATCATGATGAGTTTGCGCTTATGTGCGGCGAAACGCCCAAAGCCGCCCAGCCAGAAACGTCAGCACAGCCAGGCCGATAAGAATCAGGCCCAGCAGCACGTCATAGCGCAGGCCGGAGTGATTCAGCAAAAACGCATAGCTGGCTTCGTTCACCGCGAAGCCAGCGGCAGACACCAGAAAAAAACGCGTCAGAGCCGGCAAAAAACGGGCATTCTGGGAACGGAACGTCAGCCAGTAATGGCCGCCAAAAGACACCAGAAATGCAATCAGCCAGCCAAAAAGATTAGCCAGCAAGGGAGATAGACTGAGCGTTTGCACCAGGGCGATTACAATGCCCCAGTGTGTGAAGGCGGCCAAGGTGCCGACTAGAATGAACAGAATGATTTGACGAGACATAAAGCGGAGCGAGCAGTGGCCAAGGATTGGCAGATCAGTATATGCGCGGATGATTTTGGGATGGCCCCTGCCGTGGACGAGGCCATACTGACATTGGCCCAGGCCCGACGCCTGACAGGAACATCCTGCCTGGTCGATGGGGACAGCTTTGTGCAAAACGCACCGGCACTGCGCCAGAGCACGTTGCAAAAAGGTTTGCACCTGAATTTTACCGAGTTTGCCTCCCAGAAGGGCGTGTATGCCATGCCGCTCAAGCAGGTGATTATTCGTAGCCTGTTGCATCGTCTGGATAGTCAGAAGGTTAAGGACAGCGTGGCCCGCCAACTGGATCGTTTTGAGGAGGTGATGGGGCAGGGGCCGGACTATATAGATGGGCATCAGCACGTGCATCAACTGCCCATGATACGCGAGGCCTTGCTGGCTGAAATGGAGCGCCGTTATGCCGCTTCCATGCCCTGGCTGCGCTATACCGGCGCCGAGCGTCTGGCCACGGGTTTTGCGTTTAAAGATAGATTCAAGGCGCAGATTATCGCCGGGCTAGGGTCCAAGGACTTGCTGCGTCTGGCCAGGGCCAAGGGCGTTACCTTGAATACCGGTTTTACCGGCGTGTACGACTTTCAGGGGGGCAAGGAGCGCTATGGCGCCTTGGTCCAGGCTTGGCTGGCGGTGATGCAGCATGGTGACAGCATGATGTGCCATCCATCCTTGCGCAGTGTGCAGGATGATCCTGTAGGGGGGCAACGTTTGGCGGAGTACGAGGTGCTGGCAGGAGCTCAAATGCAGCAATGGCTGGATCAATACAGCCTGCGTATTGCCTGAGTACCCGTTCCCAGGCAATGCACAGGCTGGTGGGCGTGTGTAAGACGTGTACGCATTTCCTGTTCATTCGACGGGCTTGGCGTACAGGTCGCTGTGCTGTGCAGCACATGATAGGCAAAGATGGATTGCGCCGTTGCCCTATCGTCCAGCGCGGCGTGATGGATTACTAAGGTGCCGGCGTAATTGAATTGTGGCAAGGCCAGGGAGAAAGGGGCTTGCGTACTCTCGGGGGGGAACATACTATTTTTCCTTTCAGTGCTTTTTGCTTATTCCGATTTCAGGAGTTTTTATGTCCTTCCCCCATCAGTTTTTGACCGAGCAATTGGCCGTCGCGCCGCAGTTATCGGGAGAGGACATGCAAGCCGTGGCCGATGCTGGTTTTAAAAGTGTCATCATCAATCGTCCCGATCTGGAAGGCGGTCCCGACCAGCCTTTGTCGGCAGACGTCATGAAGGCGGCCCAGGCAGCAGGCTTGCAGGTGGAGTATCAGCCCGTTGTGGGTAGCGCTATTAGCGCTGCTGATGTTGCCCGTTTTGGTCAGTTGCTTGAAGCCTTGCCAAGTCCGACACTGGCCTATTGCCGCACCGGTACTCGTTGTGCCGTATTGTTCCGTGCATTGAACGAATCCTGACCTGGCTCAAGGTTCAGGTCTATACCAGCTTGTCCTGTGTCGGTATGCAGCGGTAAGCTATCTGTCTCCATTCAAAGGGGTTATGCCATGTTCAAGAAAATTCTGATTCCAACTGACGGTTCCGAGCTCTCTTCCCAAGCTGCCAATAAAGGCGTGACCTTTGCCCGTCAAATGGGTGCCGAGGTTCTGGCTTTGCACGTGACGCAGCCTTTTGCGGCCACCGTTGGTTTTGATGGTATGGCTGCTGCCTATGCCATTACCGACGAAGACTACGACAAGACCGCCAAAGAACAGTCGCAGAAATACCTGCAACAGATTCTGGACCGTGCCGAAACTGCCGGTGTGAAGGCAACCGGTAAATCCGTGTCCAACTTTAACGTGGCCGATGGTATTGTGCAGGTTGCCGAGCAAGAAGGCTGCGATCTGATCTTTATCGGTAGTCATGGCCGTAGTGGTCTGTCCCGCCTGTTGTTGGGTAGCGTAACCATCAAAGTGCTGAATATGGCCAAGAACACGGTGCTGGTGTATCGCGTTAAAGAGCACGATTAATTCGTGTTTTAGCCCAAAGAAAAAACCCGCTTAGGCGGGTTTTTTTGTGTCTGCGGTGAGTCTGGCAGTGGCTGACCGTAACTGGGTTCGTTGGCTCTTGAGGCGTGCTGTTCGCGGTGGCCGATCTTCAGGAACGCCAGAGCCGCCCACTTTAATAGCTGCGTGGCTCCAACTGCTGTTTATGGGCGACGACCGCCTGCAAGACAATAGGCAAAAGCTCGCCGTCTTCGCTTTTGCCGCTGGGATTTTGCTCTACAAAGTCCAGCAGGGAACGACGCATGCGCGGGTCCCAGAATTTCTGGATATGTTCCGCAATCTCGCGCAGACCTTGCTCCCGATTGCTCAGGGTTTCAAAGAACTGGCCGATCTGGTTGGCCATGGGAATCAAAGGAACAATATTCATGGTGATGTGGCCGAGCGGGACTCGGCAGAATTCAGGTAGTGGGGATGGCTGTACAGCGTGAAGCTGCGGTCACGGGCAAAGGCGGCCAGCATGACACCCAGTTCATCGGCAATCTGCACGGCATAGGCGGTGGGGGCGGAGACCGCCACCACAAAGTTGATGCCCATGGCAGCGGCTTTCTGGACCATCTCGAAGCTGGCACGGCTGGAGATCAGCACCATGCCAGAGCGGGGATCAATATCATTGCGAAGCATGTGGCCCAGCAGCTTGTCCAGTGCGTTGTGGCGGCCTACGTCCTCACGCACGGCCAGGATATCGCCTTGCAGATTGCACCAGGCAGCGGCGTGGGTAGCCCCTGTCAGGCGATGCAAAGGCTGGCTGGAGCGCAAGGCATCCAGCGCCTGGAAGATGGCGGCGGCATCGGGGTTGTGCTCGGGGGCGTCCAGGCGGGGCAGTTGTCGGCGTACCTCGTCCAGGCTTTCCAGACCACACAGGCCACAGCCCGTACGGCCAGCGAGCTGACGGCGACGCGCCTTGAGCTGATGCTGGCAAGCGCTGGCAATTTCGATTTGCAGCAAACTGCCGCGCTCGCCTTCCAGCACATCCACGCCGCGTATATCGTCAGCCGTACGGATTATGCCCTCGGTCATGGAAAATCCGTAAGCCAGATCCTCCAGATCGCTGGGGCTGCACAACAAGGCACTATGGCTGATGCCGTTGAATTCCAGGGCAACGGCCTGTTCGCGCGCCAGCGCATCCTGATCCTCTTGGGGCAGGGTGTCCGCTTGTGTTTGCGCTGGGGTACGCGCCTGCCGCCATACAGTGGCAGGGGCGCTGGCATCACGAAAATCTGCCTGGCTCACGTGGGCAACTCCTTAGGGCCTGTTTAGACGCATCATACTTTCGCGACGGCCTCGGCAGGCTCATGCGAGTGGCTATGATCCGCCTGGGCCAAATCCTCGGCCGGGACGGTCTCGCCTTGCAGGAGACGTTGCTGAATATCGTGGAAACGGTTCCAGCGATTTTGCCAGGCCGACTCGGAGGTCACGCGCTGAATTTGCACGGCTGTCACCTTGTACTCGGGGCAGTTGGTTGCCCAGTCCGAGTTGTTGGTGGTGACCACGTTGGCGCCCGACTCGGGAAAGTGGAAAGTAGTATAGACCACCCCAGGTTGTACCCGTTCGGTCACCGTCGCACGCAAGGCAGTCTCGCCCGCACGGCTCTTGACCGAAACTTTGTCGCCACTACGAATGCCACGATCTTCAGCATCCACCGGGTGAATTTCCAGCAAGTCTTCGGCATGCCAGGCCACGTTGTCGGTACGGCGGGTTTGTGCGCCCACGTTGTATTGCGACAGGATGCGGCCGGTCGTCAGCAGCAAGGGGAACTTGCGGCTGCTGCGCTCTTCGGTAGGCACATACTGGGTCAGCATAAAGCGGCCTTTGCCGCGCACGAACTCGTCAATGTGCATGGTGGGGGTGCCTTCAGGCGCTTGCTCGTTGCAAGGCCATTGCACGCTGCCACCCAGTTCCTGGATGCGATCGTAGGACACGCCGGTAAAGGTCGGTGTCAGGCGGGCGATCTCGTCCATGATCTGGCCGGGATGCTCGTAGCTCATGGGGTAGCCCAGCGCACGGGCCAGGGCGCAGGTGACTTCCCAGTCGGCCATGCCTGCCTTGGGTTCCATCACTTTGCGTACACGCGAAATACGGCGCTCGGCGTTGGTGAAGGTGCCGTCTTTTTCCAGGAAGGACGAACCGGGCAGGAATACGTGAGCGTATTTGGCGGTTTCGTTCAGGAACAGATCCTGCACTACCACACATTCCATGGCGGCCATGGCGGCGGCTACGTGCTGGGTGTTCGGGTCGGATTGAACAATGTCCTCGCCCTGGCAGTACAGCCCCTTGAAGCTGCCACTCAAGGCGGCCTCAAACATATTGGGAATGCGCAGGCCGGGTTCGGATTGCAGGGACACGCCCCAGGCTTCTTCAAACTGCTGACGTACGCTGGTGTCGGAGACGTGACGGTAGCCAGGGAATTCGTGCGGGAAGGAACCCATATCGCAGGAGCCTTGCACGTTGTTCTGACCACGCAGCGGGTTCACACCCACGCCTTCGCGGCCCACGTTGCCGGTGGCCATGGCCAGATTGGCAATGGCCATCACGGTGGTGGAACCTTGGCTGTGTTCAGTCACGCCCAGGCCGTAGTAAATCGAGCCGTTGCCGCCGGTGGCGTACAGACGGGCTGCGCCACGGATGTCCTCGGCGGACACGCCGCAAATCTCGGCCATGGCTTCTGGCGAGTTCTGGGGCTGGCTGACAAAGCTGCGCCATTCATTGAAGGCAGCAGTATCGCAGCGCTCGGCCACATAGGTTTCGTTCACCAGATTTTCGGTGACGATAACGTGGGCCATGGCGGTCAGTATGGCGGTGTTGGTGCCGGGGCGCAGGGGCAGGTGGTAGTCGGCCTGGATGTGTGGCGAGCTGACCAGTTCGGTCTGGCGCGGGTCGATCACGATCAGGCGCGCACCTTGGCGCAGGCGGCGTTTCAGGCGCGATGCAAACACGGGGTGGGCGGCGCTGGGGTTGGCACCCATCACGATCACCACGTCGGTGTGCATCACCGAATCAAAGGTTTGCGTACCGGCAGACTCACCCAGGGTCATCTTTAGGCCGTAGCCGGTAGGGGAGTGACACACGCGGGCGCAGGTGTCTACGTTATTGGTACCAAAGGCGGCGCGAACCAGCTTTTGCACCAGATAGGTTTCTTCGTTGGTGCAACGCGAGGACGTAATACCGCCCACGGCGTCACGACCGTGCTGATCCTGAATGCGACGGAACTCGGACGCGGCGTAATTGATGGCCTCGTCCCACGACACTTCCTGCCAGGGATCGGTAATGCTCTTGCGTATCATGGGGTTCAGGATACGGTCCTGGTGAGTGGCGTAACCCCAGGCAAAACGGCCTTTCACGCAGGCGTGGCCACGGTTGGCCTTGCCGTCTTTCCAGGGGGTCATGCGAATGACCTTGTCGCCCTTCATCTCGGCCTTGAAGCCGCAACCGACACCGCAATAGGCGCAGGTGGTGATGACGGCGTGCTCGGGCTGGCCCAGATCGATAACGGATTTTTCCATCAGGGAAGAGGTCGGGCAGGCCTGGACACAAGCACCACAGGATACGCAGTCGCTGCCCAGGAAATCGTCGTTCTGGCCGGCGGTGACGCGCGACTCAAAACCGCGCTTGTCGATGGTCAGTGCAAAGGTGCCCTGAACTTCCTCACAGGCGCGCACACAGCGGTTGCAGACAATGCACTTGCTGGAGTCGTAGGCAAAGTAAGGGTTGGAGTTGTCGGTGCTGTCGTCCAGATGGTTGGCACCCTCAAAGCCATAGCGCACGCTGCGCAGGCCCACAACACCGGCCATATCCTGCAGTTCGCAATTGCCGTTGGCAGGACAGGTCAGACAGTCCAGCGGGTGATCGGAGATGTACAGCTCCATCACGTTGCGGCGCAGCTTGTGCAGGGTGTCGTTTTCGGTCTGGACGACCATGCCTTCTTCCACCAGGGTGGTGCAGGAAGCAGGGTGGCCGCGACGGCCTTCAATGTCCACCAGGCACAGACGGCAGGAGCCAAACGCTTCCAGCGAGTCGGTGGCGCACAGTTTGGGAATATTGATGCCGGCCAAGGCGGCCGCATGCATCACGGATGTGCCAACGGGCACTTCAATCAATTTGCCGTCAATGGTCAGGTTGACCATCTCGGTCTGGGTCGAGGCTGGGGTGCCCAGGTCACGTTCGCGTACGGCGACTGTTTCTTTCATGGTGATCTCCGTCTTAGACCTTGGCCAGGTCCTGCTCGGTTTGCGGGGCCAGTCCAAAATCCTGGGGAAAGTGTTCCAGCGCGGACAGGACGGGATACGGGGTCATGCCGCCCAAGGCGCACAAGGACCCGGAGAACATGGTGTCGCACAGATCACGCAGCAGCTCGACATGGTTGTCCATGTCTTGGCGGCGACGGATCTTCTGGATGGTCTCCACGCCACGCGTAGAGCCGATGCGACAGGGCGTGCATTTGCCACAGGATTCGATGGCACAGAACTCCATGGCGTACTGCGCCATGTGAGCCATGTCCACTGTGTCGTCAAAGGCCACCAGACCACCGTGACCGACCATGGCATTGATCTTCATGTAGGCTTCATAGTCCAGCGGGACATCCCACTGGTGCTCGGGTAGATAGGCACCCAATGGGCCACCTACTTGCACCGCACGCAAAGGACGACCGCTGGCGCTGCCGCCACCGTAGTCGTACAGCAGTTCACGCAAGGTGACGCCAAAGGCTTTTTCCACCAGGCCACCGTTTTGCAGATTGCCGGTCAACTGGAACGCCAAGGTGCCACGCGAACGGCCCATGCCGTAGTTCTGGTAGTAAGCACCGCCCTTGGCCAGAATCACCGGCACGGAAGCCAGCGACACCACGTTATTGATCACGGTAGGCTGACCGAACAAGCCTTTGATGGCGGGCAGAGGTGGTTTCACACGCACCATGCCGCGTTTGCCTTCCAGACTGTCGAGCAGGGCGGTTTCTTCGCCACAGATGTAGGCGCCGGCTGCTTTGCGTACTTCCAGGTCGAACTCGTAGCCGCTGCCCTGAATATTCTTGCCCAGCCAGCCTGCCGCGCGCGCTGCCTCAATGGCTTCGTTCAGCGCTTGCACGGCCAGCGGATATTCGGAGCGCACGTAGATGTAGCCATAGGTTGCGCCCACGGCCAGACCAGCAATCGTCATGCCTTCAATCAGGCACAGTGGGTCGCCTTCCATCAGCATGCGGTCAGAAAAGGTGCCCGAGTCGCCTTCGTCGGCATTACAGACAATGTATTTCTGCTGTGCCGGAGTGTTCAGTACCGTGTTCCATTTGATGCCGGTGGGGAAAGCCGCACCGCCACGACCACGCAGGCCGGAGTCGGTCACTTCTTTCACAATAGCGGCCGGCTCCATGGCCAGTGCTTTGCTCAAACCCTCAAAGCCACCACAGGCCTGATAATCGGCCACACTGACCGGATCAATAATGCCCACGCGGGCAAATGTCAGGCGTTCCTGGTTCTTCAGGTAGGGGATGGCGTCCGTCAGGCCGTGGCACAACTTATGTGTACCACCTTGCAGGAAACCGGCGTCAAACAGACCGGGCAAATCTTCAGTCTGGACAGGGCCATAAGCGACGCGGCCTGCTGCCGTTTGTACTTCCACCAGAGGTTCCAGCCAGAGCAAGCCGCGTGAGCCATTGCGCACGATCTGTATGTCCAGACCGCGCTCCTGAGCCTGGGCCGCCAGTTGCTGGGCAATCTCATGGGCGCCCATGGCGACCGCCGCAGTGTCGCGCGGAATGTAAACGGTGATGGTGCTCATGACTGGGCCTCCTGGCTGCTTAGCAGGGCGTCCAGTTTTTCGGGGGTGACGCGGGCATGGGGAACGCCGTCCAGCATGACAGCGGGGGATTGGGCGCACAGGCCCAGGCAGTAGACGGGCTCCAGTGTGTACTGGCCGTCGTCGCTGTTTTCGTGGAAGTCGCAGTTCAGGCGGCGACGGGCATGAGCCGTCAGCTCCAGCCCGCCCCGCGCCTGACAGGCTTCAGCCCGGCAGATTTCCAGGGTATGAGTCGCGTGAGGCTGGGTGCGAAAGTGGGCGTAAAAAGAGATAACGCCATGGATTTCCGCCCGGGATAGAGCCAGTTGTTCGGCCAGCACCGGCACCACGGACTCGGGAATACAGGCAATCCGGTCCTGAATCGTGTGCAAAATAGGCAATAGGTTACCTTTCTGGCCGGCGTGCTCCTGCACGGCCTGTAAGGTGACCTCTTCAGGCGTCAGGCCGGACTGGTCCTGCTCCTGGTGATGAGGGGTTGTTTGCATGTCCTGTGTGCGCGGTGCCCGAGTAGGGAGCCTGCGCCTCCATGTTTTTTTATGCACAGCCGTGCATATTATTTGACAGTGTTTTCCCTTGTAATCTAACCACTTAAGTCCATAACTTCAATAAGCAATATTTCGCATATATAATGTTTGGTACATGCAGCACAAAACATAAATACGAAAATACACTGGTCGACAAAAACACATGACCAAACAGAAATTCAAAGCCCGGCTGCGCTCTGAATGGATTCTGGAAAATGCAGACGGCGTGGAACTCCTCATGGGGGATGTGCTGCGTCTGTTGGGTGCCATCGAGCGACTGGGGCACTTGGCGGGAGCCAGCAAGGAATGCCAGTTTTCTTACAGACATGCCTGGGGCTTGTTGCGCAATGCCGAACAACAGTTTGATGCCGCCTTGCTGGAAACGTCCCGGCGTAAAGGCACCAAGCTGACCGAGTTTGCCCAGCGTTTGCTATGGGCAAACCGGCGCCTGGATGCGCGTCTGACGCCGACCCTGGAGAGCATGGCCTCCGAACTGGAAGAAGAGCTGGGTCGCTTGTATGCTCAGCCTCTGGACCGTTTGCGCTTTCAAGCCAGTCACGGATTTGCGATTGAAGGCTTGATGCGCTTTGCCAACGAACACGAGGGCTTGCCGCTGGAACTGCGCTATCGCACCGCTATTGAAGCACTGGCTTCGCTGGAGCGTGGGGACTGCGACCTGGCCGGTTTCCAGGTTCCGGTAGGCGAGTTCGAGGTGGCTGCCATGCGCCGTTATGGGCAATGGCTGTCACCGGCGCGTCACCGGCTGATTTTCCTGTCCACGCGCCGAACGGGCCTGTTTGTGGAACAGGGCAACCCCAAGAACATCACGGGCATGGCGGATTTGCTACGGCCCGATGTGCGCTTTGTGAACCGTCAGATGGGGTCCAGCACACGCTTTCTGGCCACCTTGCTGCTGGGTCAGTTAGGGGTAAACACGAATGCGGTCCTGGGCTTTGAAACAACAGAATTGACGCATATGGCGGTGGCGGCCCATGTTGCCAGTGGCATGGCCGATACCGGCCTGGGTGTGGAAACCGCGGCCAGCCGATGCGGGCTGGAGTTCATTCCCCTGGCGCAGGAGCGTTACTTCATCGCGGTCGAGCAAGAAGCGCTGGATAAGGCTCCTATGCAGCAACTGATGAACGTGATTGGCGGTTCCGCGTATAGTCAATTCATGCAAGATCTGGTGGGTTATGACCCACGCGGTTTAGGGCAGATCATGACGCTGGAACAGGCGTTCGGGCAAGCTGCCGAGCTGCTCTGGCGTTAGACTCCCTTGCTTGACGAAAACACACATACACCATGAGACGGGGCCAACCCTGTCCTTGAACGAAAGAGAACACCATGAGCGATGATCATGGGCCAACGTTTGAATCCCCGCCTGAAGGCGCGGATTCGACCGGGCCACATCAAAAAGCGGCTCCTCCAGGCGCCGGGGCTTTGTCGTCGGGGCGGACTGACGCGGCGCCTGCTGGATCGGGGCTTGTACCGTCAGGCATTGAACAGGGGATTCAAACGAGTGCTGCTGAACCTGCGCGCCGCCCCACCGTGCGCATGGCGGCGGTGTCTGAGCAACCGCTGGACAAGCGCCATCGTCCGTTTCACGATCTGCGTATTTCTCTGACCGACAAGTGCAATTTTCGCTGTACCTACTGTATGCCCAGGGAAGTGTTTGGCACGGACTACGAGTTCCTGCCTCATTCTTCCCTGCTCAGCTTTGAAGAGATCGAGCGCGTGGCACGGCAGGCGGTTTCCCTGGGCGTGCGCAAGCTGCGCCTGACAGGTGGCGAGCCGCTCTTGCGTCGAAATATTGAAGTGCTGATTGCCATGCTGGCCAAGCTGCGCACACCGGAGGGTGAGCCGGTAGAGCTGACTTTGACCACCAATGGCACCTTGTTGGGTCGCAAAGCTCAGGCGTTGAAAGACGCGGGCTTGAATCGTGTCACTGTCAGCCTGGATGCCTTGGACGATGCCCGCTTTACGCAACTCAGCGACAGCGGCGTGTCCGTGTCCACCGTGCTGGATGGCATTGCCAAGGCGCAGGCAGCAGGTTTGAGCCCGGTGAAGGTCAATATGGTGGTGCGCAAAGGGCTGAACGATGACCAGATTCTGCCTATGGTGGAGCACTTCAAAGGCTCGGGTCAGATTCTGCGCTTTATTGAATATATGGACGTGGGCACCAGCAATGGCTGGAATTTGGAAGAGGTCGTCAGCGGTGCGCAGATTGTGGAACGTATCCAGTCCCGTTTCGCGCTGGAGCCGGTAGCGGCCCAATACCGTGGCGAAGTAGCCAGCCGCTGGCGTTTCAAGGATGGCACAGGGGAAGTGGGCGTGATTACCAGCGTGACGCAACCCTTCTGTGGGGACTGTTCACGCATGCGTCTTTCCCCGGAGGGACGTCTGTTTCTGTGTCTGTTTGCCTCTCAAGGTTATGATGTGCGGGCGCAATTGCGCTCGGGTGCTTCCGACGACCAGTTAGCCGCCTATATGCACGGTGTTTGGACGGGGCGGCAAGACCGATATTCCGAGATTCGGGGTGAGCACACCACGAGTCGTGACCGTATAGAAATGAGTTACATCGGCGGATGATAAGCACACAGGACATCAGCGGTATTGTGCTGGCAGGCGGACAGGCCCGGCGTTTTGATTTGTCGGGCCAGGTCGATAAAGGCTTGCTGCTTTTACAGGGCCAGCCTTTGGTTCAGCATCTGGTACGTCGCCTGCGTCCGCAGGTGGGGACTATCTTGATCAGTGCCAATCGCAATCCTGAACAGTATGTCCATTGGGGGCGGGTGGTGCCCGATGCGCTGGAGTTGGAAGGCTATCTGGGCCCCTTGGCCGGTCTGGCCAGTGTGCTGGAGCAGATTTCTACCCCGTGGGCCTTGTCCTGTCCCGTGGACTTGCCCTTTGTGCCAAAGGATCTGGGCAAACGCTTGATCAAAGCTGTAGAAGAGCAGGGCGCTGTCGCCGCTTATGCGCAAGCTGAACGCAGCCATCCTCTTTGTCTGCTGCTGCGTACTGATCAGGCTGCTAGCTTGAAACAGTATCTGCTGAGCGGTGAACGCCGCGTCATGAGCTGGTTGGAAAGCATAGCTGCGGTGGCAGTGGACTTTCGCGATGCACCGGAACATGCTTTTTTCAATATCAATACGCCGCAGGATCTGGATCAGGCACAGGGGCGGTAGCGCACCTTTCCATTGAGCAATGGGCTAGCCAACGTCGGTGATCGCGCTCCTTGGACGATGCTTAAATAAGCGTCCCAAATTCCATGCTGATCGGTTCAATCATATCCAGGAAGGTATTGCAGTCAGCATTCCCGGCCCAACTGCGACAAATGTTTTGAGCGTGGGTGTCGGTTGTAGCGAAAGCGATATCCATGAAGCTGCCATCTTGTAGACGAACCAGCCTCTGTCCGAGCCAGCCAGGTTGTAGGGACAAGTGCTTGTTGACCATTTCGGTGTGAGCTGCACGCAGCGCTTCTTCGCTAAAGCCTTGGCGCAAACGAAATTGGCCAACTTCGATGCCGCTTCCGGTTTGCATTAAAACGACTTCATTGGCCGCGGTCGTATAGTGGCCCATCGTGCCAAACTCCGTAATCGTTACACGAAAGTCGGCAAAATCGTCTGACTTAGCTACGATTTGCGCCGCTGTTTCAGCCGCTTTGGGATTATTCCAAAGGACGATATCCGCCCGCTTGCTCTGGTCCATGCTATCAGTAAGCGGTAACCATCCTTTAAAGCCGGAGAGCGTTGAAACTCGCTGGCGTGCGCTGTCGCGCTGTTGGTCGGCCTGGATTGGATTTTCTATCTTATAAGTGACAATTTCGATACATTGACTGGCCATAGGGTTTGGTTCCTTGTAGTGGGCGTGTTGAAGAAGCCTCAGTTTAATAAGAGCCCCTGACACTTTCTGTCAGGGGTGTAGTACAAAATAATTTATGAAAATTCTTCGGCTTTTTGCCCTCTTGGATCAATTGAGAAGTGCTCGTTATCCAGTTTCTGCCGAGGCACTCGCACAGAGGTTCGGCGTTTCACCGCGTACTATTTATCGAGATATGGCCAGCCTTCAGGCGATGGGTGCGCCTGTGCGGGGCGAGTCCGGCCTTGGCTATCAATTGGAGAAGGGCTATTTTCTGCCACCGCTGCAATTTGACCCTGATGAGATGGAAGCGATCATGCTTGGCTTACGCCTTGTGATTGCTCGTGATTGTGGGGACTTGAGGGATGCTGCCCAGCGAGTCTCGGGTAAAGTCGCCAGCGCCCTGGGTGAAGAAGGAGGGGAAAGGTTTCAGACCCTCCCAATTTTGGCGGTAAGCCGACCACAGCTAGGTGAGGAGCAAGTCACGAGGTGGGGCAGCATTCTGCGTAAATCCATTCGTGAGCGACGTGTCTTGGAGCTTGCCTATTGCGATCTTGGCGATCGCACTAGCTGCAGACGTGTCCACCCTCTTGGCCTGACGCTGTTCGATGAAGTGTGGCTTCTGACAGCGTGGTGCGAGCTGCGTCAAGATTTTAGGAATTTCCGACTGGATAGGATTAGCGGGATTAAGGAGATGGATGATCATTTCCGTCCGCAGAACGGGCAACGCTTTAAGGACTATTTAGCCAAACTTTGAGTGTGTCGTAAGGGGGCTGTTGCCCCCAAACTATTTTCTCTATGAGGCTTAAATCAAGCCTGCCACTGGCTGTATTCGTACAGACGCACCACATCGCCGGGGGAGACATGGGAGTCGGCAGGGATGCGGGCCAGTGCCTGCGCCCAGGGCAGGGAGCTGATCACGCCCGAACCCTGATTATTGAATGGCCGCGCCAGCAGGCGGCCTTGTTCGTCGCTATCCACTTGTACTCGGATGAACTCTTCGCGGTCACCTTCAAAGTGGCGCTCGCCTTGCAAAATGCCGTAGCGAATCGCAGGCAGTACTTGATGGCGGCCTTGCAGGCGACGAATCAGCGGTGACACCATCAAGGAAAACACCGCGTAAGAGGACACCGGATTGCCGGGTAGGCAGACCAGGGGTTTGTTGTCTATGTACGCCAGTGCCAGCGGTTTGCCGGGCTTCATGCGCACTTTCCACAGATCTAGCTGACCGCCTATCCCTTCGATGGCAGGCTTTACAAAGTCCTTTTCACCGACCGAGACACCTCCTACGGTCAGCACCAGATCGCAGCGTTGCAGTAGTGCTTTCAGGGCGTCCTGAATGGCTTCCAGTGTGTCTTTGGCATGGACAGCATGGACTGTTTCAACCCCTAGTGCTTGAAGCTGTGCACGCAGCATGGGGGCGTTGGAGTTGTAGATCTGGCCGGTTTTCAGTGGCTGACCGGCGGGGGTCAGTTCGTCACCTGTGGTCAGAATACCCACTGTCAGGCGAGGGTAGACCTGTAGCTGAGCGTGGCCTTGCGCAGCCAGTTGGGCAATATGGGCTGCTGTCAGCTTGGTGCCTGTGGTGATCAGCACCTCACCGATGCGCATGTCTTCACCACGGCGGCGGATGTTCACGCCTGCCACGGGCATTTCCAGAATGCGCACGCCCTGTTCGTCTTCCTGGCAGTTCTCCTGAATCACCACGGTATCGGCACCGGGCGGCAGCATGCTGCCGGTAAAGATGCGAATCGCCATGTTCTCTTGCAGCGTTTCAGGAATATCGCCGGCATAGCAGCGTTGCTGAATGGGCAATACCTTGCCATCGGCAATATCAGCCAAGCGCAGGGCATAGCCGTCCATGGCGCTGTTGTCGGCAGGCGGCATGTCCAGTTGAGCTTGAATATCCTGGGCCAGAATGCGTCCCAAGGCCTGCGACAAGTCGCAGGTCTCGATTTGGGTGGGAACTTGCCCTGCCTGGGCCAGCCTTTGCTGTGCTACGTCAAATTCGATCATAGGATGGATAAATTCGATAAAACAATTCGTGGCTCAGGGCGTCAGAGCACGGTGGAAAGGAGGTCGTTCCGGAGCAGCCACTGCCATGCCTTTGCAGGCATCAGGACTTGGCTGGCTCCAGATATTCAGAGGCAAAATTGCACGGGCGATGACGGCTGTCCAGTTGTTCTTTCAGGATTTTTTCCCAGGCTAGTTTGCAGGCACCGCCCGAGCCGGGAATGCAGAACAACAAGGTCCGGTTGGCCGTTCCAGCCAGCGCATCGGATTGCAAGGCCGAGGAGCCAATATCCTGATAGGACAGGTAGCGGAACTGTTCGCCAAAGCCGGTAATGACCTGATCGAGCAAAGGCGTGACTGCGGCAATCGTGGATTTTTTATGGCTGAAACCCGTACCGCCATTGCAGATGATGACGTTGATTTCCGGGTCCAGAATCCATTGGCTGAGCAGGGCGCGGATGGCGTAGATATTGTCCTTGCTGATGGCTCTCCGTACGCAGTAGTGGCCGCTGTCCGTCAGGCTGGCTGCCAGATAGTCGCCGGATGTGTCTTCATCTGGGCCACGGCGGTCTGAAATTGTCAGGACGGCCACATTCAATCGGGCAGCGGGTAAGTCGCTCTTGGCTTTAGACATGCTTGTTGGTGTCCGCAGAAGTATTCCAGGCATCGGTTTTCTGGGCATCGCTGTCGCGCTGCTGTACCCAGAAACGTTTGCCGTCAGCCAGGGTTTCGCGTTTCCAGAAAGGAGCGCGGGTTTTCAACACATCCATGATGAATTCGCAGGCACGAAAAGCATCGCCCCGGTGGGCGCTGGTCACGCCAACATAAACGATTTGTTCGGTCAGATGCAGTTCGCCCACACGGTGTACGACCAGCGTATCCAAAATGGGCCAGCGTTGGCGGGCCTGATCGCAAACCGCTTCGATCTCGCGCTCGCACATGCCAGGGTAGTGTTCCAGGAACAGGGATTCGGTGGCAGTGCCATCGACCTGATCGCGCACATAGCCGGTAAAGGTCACCATGGCACCGGCCTTGCCGCCAGCCGTGGTACGCAGTTCGGCGTTCAGGGTGGCAACATCAAAATCTTCGGTCTGGATGCGAATCATCTCAACCTCCGGTGACGGGCTCGAACACAGCCACTTCATCGCCGGGTCGGACAGGGTCGGTGGGTTTGGCGTGAAACTGGTTCACCGCCACATGCAGGCGGCCTGCCATATCGCTCAAATTCGGGTGGCGTTGCAGTAGGGCCTCAGTCCATTGCTGGACGGTGCCTTCCTGGGGCCATTCCCAGTTTTCCTGGCGCTGGCCTGTGCGTTCGGCCACTTGGGCGAAGTACAGGACGCGCAATGTTAAAGGGCTTGTCATGCTATCTCCGTGAAAGGGCTTAGGCAAAAGCTGTCCAGGTCCCGCTTTTGCCGCCGGTTTTCTCCAGCAAACGGGTCTGTTCAATCACAATGCCTTTGTCGGCCGCTTTGCACATATCGTAAATGGTCAGGGCGGCAATGGAGCAGGCCGTCATGGCTTCCATTTCAACGCCAGTGGTATAGCGGGTGCGGCAGGTAGCCAGCACCGCAATGGTGCCCGCCGCCGCATCACTTTCAAAATCAATGCCGACAAAATCCAGGGGCAGGCTGTGGCACATGGGTATCAGTTCGGCACAGCGTTTGGCGGCCAGCACACCTGCCACACGGGCGGTGTTAAGCACTTCGCCCTTGGCATTGTGCTGGGCTGACAGCAGTTGATAGGCAGCCGGGCTCAAACGTACCACGGCGCGGGCAGTGGCAGAACGGGATGTCGCCGATTTGTGGCTGACATCGACCATCTGAACTTTGCCATCTTCATCCAGATGGGAAAGGTGCAAATCGGTGTTTTCGGTAGTGGTGCTCATGATCGCTCCGGGGACCGGGCCTAGTGCGCGGTTCTAATAGTTTATGGCTGCATTATATACACCCGCCCCGGTGGTTTTGACTAAGGCCCCGGCGGGTTGCGGTCTTCCCGCAGGCGGGCTGGGTCCAGTAGTCGGGCCAGCTCGATCAGCGTGCGGGCCTGCATCTTTTCCAGTGCTCGGGCACGGTGTACCTCCACCGTGCGCATGGTGATGTTCAGGTCCTGGGCAATCTGTTTGTTCAGTCGTCCCTCCAGCGCCAGGGCCAACACTTCACGTTCGCGCTGAGACAGGGTATCCAGCCGTTGTTCCAAAGCCTGCTCGTGGTCTCGTGCTTCCTGGCTGGCTTCGTAGTTGCGCAGCACCTCCAGCACGCGGTCCACCAGATCGTTATCGTTAAAAGGCTTTTCGATGAAATCTGCCGCGCCTTGTTTCAGCGCGGTCACGGCTAGGGGCAGGTCGCCGTGGCCGGTCAGAAAAATAACGGGCAGGCAGGACTGGCGCTGGCGCAGTTGCTCAAACACCTCCAGGCCGGACAGGCCATCCATGCGTATGTCGAGCAGAATGCAGCCTTGGGTTTCGGGGCCAAGCGCATTGAGAAAGGCCTCGCCGCATTCCCAGCGTTCGGTATTGACCTGACGGGTAGCAAAGAGCCAGGACAGGGCATCGCGGATGGCCGGGTCGTCGTCCACGATGTGGACTAAAGGGGCGTGCTTAGTCATGTTCGATCAAGGGCAAGGAAAACAGGAAGGTGGCACCGTGGGGAACCCCGTTTTCAAACCAGAGTTTGCCATGGTGCAGCTCCACAATGGAGCGACAAATATTCAGACCAATGCCCAGGCCCTGAGCTTTGGTGGTGGTAAAGGCCTGGAACACCTCGGCCATGATGGTCGCTGCTACACCGGGGCCTTGGTCGGCCACCATCACCAGCACCACACCGTTGCTGGCCTGCATGCTGACTTCCAGTACCCGGCGTTCCGGCTCCAGGCCGGACATGGCTTCGGCAGCATTACGCAGCAGGTTGAAAATCAGTTGTTCCAGTAGCACCTTGTCACCCATCACGGGCAGGTTCTCGGGGTGAGAGGGCACGATCAATTGAATCTGATGATGACGCAGGCCCGCCTTGGCCATGGCCAAGGCGCCTTGCAAGGCATCGGGCAAATTCAGGGGGCTGAGCTGCGGATCGCGTTTACGTACAAAGTCGTGAATGCGGTGGATGATTTGCCCGGCACGGCGTGTTTGTTCGGCCAGACTTTCCAGGCCTCGACGCAGCAGTGTCGGATCCAGTGGTTCATTACCCAGCAGGTTCAGGGAGCCGGCTGCATAGCTGGCAATGGCCGATAGCGGCTGGTTCAGTTCATGGGCCAGCGTGGAGGCCATCTCGCCCATGGTGATGAGTTTGGCCGTGTGGTGCAATTGTTCGGACTGTGAGCTGGCCAGGGCTTCGGCCTGCTTGCGCGAGCTGATGTCAATGATGGAACTGATCCAGCCCACATGCTGTTTCTGGGCGTCAATCAGCGGGGATTCAAAGACCTGTACATCGACGCGCGAGCCGTCCGGACGTTGGAACAGCGTGTCAAAGACCTGCACGGAGCGGGAGGACTTCAGGCGGTCCCGGCGCTCCAGCGTTTCATCCATCATCTCCGGCACCCACCAGGGCATGGGCGGTGCCAGACCAATAATTTCTTCGCTGCTGCGCCCGACCAGTTCGCAAAACGCCGGGTTCACATACAGCACCTTGCCGTCCAGATCGCGGGCGCGCATGCCGGTCACCATGGAGTTCTCGATAGCACTGCGAAAGGCTTGTTCCTGCCTCAAGGCCAGCTCGGCATCACGGCGTTTGCGTGCGTAGTGATGTTGCATGGCCAGGTTCACCACAGCCAGTAAAGCCAGACCGGCAATGACGGTCAGCAGCAAGGTGAAGGTGGGAATGTTTTTTTGCGGATAGGGTGTCATCAGCAAACGCACGCCATGCAAAGGCGGGTCTACCGACATGGCGTAACGTAATTCGCTTTGCCCCGGCTCGCCTTTGGAGCGTGTGGCCAGCGTCTGGTCGCCCTGGTCGATCAGGGAGACGTGATACTGCTCGGCGATCCACCAGGGCACGTTTTCCATCAGAATGGTGGCCAGGGAAAAGGTGGCGCGCAAGGTGCCGACAATCTCGTTGTCCTCGTAAATGGGCACCACCAGATCCAGCACACTTTCCTGGTGCTCATTGGAGTAGTAGGCAGGTAACCAGGTGGACGTGCGAGGCGTGCTGACGTGGGCCGCAATTCGGGTGTCGGCACCGGGAGGGCGCACCAGCAAAGTGGTGCCAAAGCGATCTTGTACCGCGACTTTGAGCAGATCGGGGTGAATGGTTTTGAAGTGCTGTAACTGTGTCAGTGCCGTCTGGGTGGTGGCGGGCTGGGAGTGAACTTCAATTTCACTGGCAATGCGGCTTAAATTGTTCTCGTGCGAGCGCAATTGAAAGGACAGGGACTGCTCCACCCACAGGGCATTGCGTATCAGCTCGTTGGATTGCTCCTCATGGCGCTCCTTGCTGACTGCCCAGGCAAACACGCCCATCAGCAGCACAATAATCAGAATGGCCAAAATGGGCACATAGGTGCTGATCGGGTGGGCGGCCAGGGTGCGTGAGGCAGCCTGGCGCATGAATCCGGACGGACGGGCAAGACGCATCATGACAAAAGGTTTCGGATTTCCACAATAGATAATTCGGGACTGCTTTTTTAAGCTACACGCTTTCAAGCAAATCAATCAATAACACGTGTCGGTTCCCCACCGACCGGAGGCAAACATGAAAAAGACCCTTGTGGCCAGCTTGCTGGCGTCCGTATTCTTGTCCGCGCCTGTTCTGGCCAACCCCATGATCATCAAGTTCAGCCACGTTGTGTCGCCAGACACACCCAAGGGCAAGGGTGCTGTGCGCTTTAAGGAACTGGCCGAAAAATACACCGAGGGCAAGGTCGTTGTCGAAGTCTACCCGAACTCGCAACTGTACAAAGACAAGGAAGAACTCGAAGCCCTGCAACTGGGCGCGGTACACATGCTGGCCCCATCGCTGGCCAAGTTCGGTCCTTTGGGCGTACGTGAATTTGAGGTGTTCGATCTGCCTTTCATCTTCAATGACCGCAACGATCTGCGTAAGGTCACCGAAGGGCCTGTGGGCCGCATGCTGCTGGACAAACTGGAGCCCAAGGGCATCAAGGGCCTGGCTTACTGGGACAACGGTTTTAAGGTCATGAGCGCCAATACGCCCCTGAAAAGCGTGGACGATTTCCTGGGCCTGAAGATGCGTATTCAGTCCTCCAAGGTTCTGGAAGCCCAGTTCAAGGCACTGGATGCCGTGCCTCAGGTGATGGCGTTCTCTGAGGTGTACCAGGCCCTGCAAACCGGTGTGGTCGATGGCACCGAGAACCCGCCGTCCAATATGTACACCCAGAAAATGCATGAAGTGCAAAAGCACGCCACCGTGTCCAATCACGGTTATCTGGGCTATGCCGTGATTGTGAACAAGAAGTTCTGGGAAGGTCTGCCTGACGATATCCGCCAAGGCATGGAAAAGGCCATGGCCGAAGCCACGGTTTACGCCAACGATATTGCCGAGCAAGAGAACAACGATTCCATGAAGGCTATGCAAGAGTCCGGCAAGACTCAGTTCTATCAGTTGAGCGATGCCGAGCGTCAGGAGTGGGTCAAGCAACTGCATCCTGTTCACAAGGAAATGGCATCTCGTATCGGCCAGGACGTGATCGATGCCTTTTACCAGGCGACCGAATAAAGTCGGTTTTCTCCGCTTATCTTGTACAGGTCTGTTTCAGACCTGCTCCGTTTTTCTTCCCGCTACTGCGCCGCGCCTGCCCGTGATCCGGGTGGGCCCGCTGTAGTCTGGAGCTACCCATGTTCTTACGTATTCTGGACCGCTTTGAGGAGGCGTTCATCTCGCTTCTCATGGTGGCCGCCGTGGTGATTATTTTCGTAGCGGTCTGCCAGCGTTACTCGGTCAGCATGCTGGCTGATCTGGTGTCCTGGTCGCGGGCCCAGGGTTACGAATCCGTGATGGCGATGGCCCGTTCAAGCTATCGCAGTGTGGCTGGCATCAATTTGCTCTGGGCGCAGGAGCTGTGTATTTACCTGTTTGTCTGGATGGCCAAGTTTGGTGCCGCATACGGCGTACGCGTGGGTATCCACGTGGGTGTGGACGTGCTGGTTAACGCGGTAGGGCCGCGTTGGCGCCATCTGCTGGTGGTGATTTCCCTGTTCGCCGGTGCCTTGTTTACCGCCATGGTTGCCTGGATTGGCGGCAGCTTTGTCTACGACATTGCCCATACAGCTCAAGTGTCGGCTGACCTGGAAGTGCCTGTCTGGATTGTGTACCTGGCGGTGCCTGCGGGTTCCCTGCTGATGTGTTTTCGTTTCCTGCAAGCCTTGATGAATTTCATTCAGACTGGCCAGTTGCCCCATCACGAGCCTGCGGCTGATCTGATCGCTGAAACAGAGCGCGGTGTGTCTGAATCCGAAGGAGCGCGCGCATGACCGCCCTGATTATTTTTGCCTTGCTGGCTATCCTGCTGTTGACGGGCATGCCCGTGTCGATTGCCCTGGGTCTGACGGTGATGGGGTTCCTGTTCACCATGACAGACGTGCCCATGGACAGTATTGCTCTGAAGCTGTTTACCGGCATCGAGAAGTTCGAGATCATGGCGATTCCGTTCTTCATTCTGGCCGGTAGCTTCCTGACGCACGGTGGGGTCGCGCAGCGCATGATTCGCTTTGCGGCCTCCATGGTGGGCCATTTACCCGGCGGCATGGGCTTGGCAGCGGTACTGGCTTGCGCCTTGTTTGCCTCGATCAGTGGTTCTTCGCCAGCTACTGTGGCGGCCATTGGGTCGATCATGATTCCGGCGATGGTCAAACAAGGCTATCCCGCACAGTTCGGAACCGGCATTGTGGCTACCTCTGGTGGTCTGGGTATCTTGCTGCCACCTTCAATTGTGATGGTGATGTACGCGGTGGCTACCAGCGGCATGATGGTCGAAGGCCCGGATGGAGCCAAAGTAGGCACCGCCTCGATTGGTCAGCTATTTATTGCAGGTGTGGTGCCGGGCTTGATCTTGGCGCTTGCCCTGGGTGCGACCACCATGTTCCGCGCCTGGAAAATGAACTACCCCCGTATGCCGCGTGCTTCTTTCAAAGAGCGCTGGCGTGCCTTCATGGATTCCATCTGGGGGTTGATGCTGATCGTTATTGTGATGGGGGGAATTTACTCCGGTGTGTTCACGCCGACCGAAGCTGCCGCCATCAGTGCCGTGTACGCCTTTGTGATTGCGGTCTGGGTCTACAAGGATGTGAAGCTGCGCGAGGTAAAACGCATTGTGCTGGAGTCGGCGGCCATGAGTGCCATGCTGCTGTACATCATCACGAACGCGGTCATGTTCGCCTTCATTTTGACCTCCGAGCAGATTCCACAAGCGATTGCCGAATGGATTGTGTCGCAAGGGATGGGGCTGATTGCCTTCTTGCTGTTCGTCAATGTCTTGTTGCTGGTGATCGGTATGGTCATGGAGCCATCGGGGCTGATCCTGATCATGGCCCCCATTTTGTTCCCGGTTGCCATGAAGCTGGGCATGGACCCGGTTCACTTCGGCATCATGATGGTGGTGAATATGGAGATCGGGCTGGCGACGCCGCCGGTTGGCTTGAATCTGTATGTGGCGTCCAGCATATCGAAGCTGGGCCTGACCGAAGTGACCAAGTCCACCATGCCGTGGTTGCTGACGGGCCTGGCCTTCCTCTTGATGATTACCTTCATTCCAGGAATTACGCTTTGGCTGCCCCGCATGATGGGATGGCTGTAGAGGTCCTGATCGCTATCGGCGAGCAGGGCAAGGTGAGCCCATGATGGGGCAGTACGGCTTTATGCAATCGGCGTAAAACGTGAATCACCTGGAAGGCCGGGCAAAAAGCCCGGCCTTTTTTTGTGGGTGAGTGTTTTGGTGCTGACAGATTTTTTTGCTGTATGGACTGTGTTTTTTGAGTGCGGGGACCGGCTGATTCCAGCATCCACCAAAGGTTGCTGCCTACGTGTGCTGGTCTGATTGTCTTTCAGCGCTGAATAGTTTTTCTTGGCTGTGTAGGCAAATGAAACGTACTGATAAGTATTATTTGTCTATCAGACACGCTAGTCTATTAGTATCATAGTTTGATCGGGCCGCCATACTGGCGGTGTTTATTCATACGGAGACCTTATGTCCATTTCAGTCGGTGAGCGCGTTCCAGACGCGACCCTTAGTGAGTACATTGAAACCGCCACAGAAAGTTGCCCGATGGGCCCCAATAACTTTCAGGTGGCTGATCTGGTTAAAGGCAAGAAAATTGCCGTGTTTGCCGTCCCTGGCGCTTTCACTCCCACCTGCTCCGAGCAGCACTTGCCTGGCTTTGTCGCCAAGGCAGATGAGTTCAAGGCTGCTGGCGTGGATGAAATCTGGTGCGTGTCTGTGAACGATGCTTTCGTGATGGGTGCATGGGGTAAGTCCCTGAATGTCAATGGCAAAGTGCGCTTGTTGGCTGACGGCAGTGCGGTCTGGACCAAGAAACTGGGTCTGGAGTTTGATCTGACGGCCAAAGGTCTGGGCGTTCGTTCCAAGCGTTTTTCCGCCTTGCTCGATGATGGCGTTGTTAAACAATTGAACATTGAGAACGACGGAGGCCTGCATACGTCGGATGCAGATACTCTGCTCAAACAGGTACAGTCTTAAGTATCTGACCCTGCGCCAGTCCGGCCAGGCGTGGGAGTGAAAGCTTACAAAGCGCTGGCTGCAAGCTGGCGCTTTTTTTACCGTGCTTTTGTCGCGGCACCCCGGCTGGAGTGTGGGGGATAGCCAGAGTAAGCACGGTGCTGCTGTTTTTTATAGGATGTGTGAATGCTGTCATCGGTGGGTGCGTTTTCGTCCCTGTACTTTGCGACCCTGATGCTCTTGCTCAGCTCGGGCCTATTCAACACCTTCATGGGGGTGCGCCTGACGGCCATCTCCGTGTCAGAGGTATGGATTGGTGGGCTGATTGCGGTGTATTACCTGGGCCTGGTATTTGGTGCTCGTATGGGCCATCGCCTGATCATGGGCGTGGGCCATATTCGTGCGTACGCCGCCAGTGCTGCCATTGTCACCATCTGTGTGCTGGTGCAGATTCTGATCGACTCCATGTATGTCTGGCTGCTGCTGCGTTTTTTGGCGGGCGCAGCGATGGTAGTGCAGTTCATGGGTATTGAAAGCTGGCTGAACGAGCAAAGCGACAATAGCCAGCGCGGTACAATTTTTGCCATTTACATGGTGTTCTCCAGTCTGGGCACGGTGTTGGGACAGTTGTCGTTAACGCTGTTCCCGCATCTGAATTACGAACCCCTGGTTTTTGTGGCGATCTGTTCGGCCTTCAGTCTTGTGCCGGTGGCGATTACCCGTCGCAGTCATCCGCCTTTGCAAGTCCCCGCACCCATTAATGCGCGTTACTACGTAGACCGCGTGCCCTTGTCCTTGATGGTGCTGCTGGTGGCTGGCATGTTGACCGGGGCCTTCTACGGGCTGGCCCCGGTATATGCGGTGCGTGTCCATTTAAGTAGTGAGCAGGCGGCCTTGTTTGTTGCGGTGTCGGTGGCAGCCGGGGTGTTGGCTCAGTGGCCGGTAGGCTGGTTGGCAGATCGCATGAATCGCGTCAAGCTCATCCGCATCAATGCAATCTGTTTGCTGGTCTTGGCTATTCCCTTGTGGGGCTGGTTCGAGGCACCGTTCTGGTTCTTGCTGGTTTTTTCCGCGCTGTTCGGGATTCTGCAATTTACGCTCTACCCCTTGGGGGCGGCGTTTGCCAACGATAACGTGGACCCAGAGCGGCGGGTCGGGTTGAGCGCCATCCTGTACATGGTGTATGGCTTGGGGGCCTGTTTGGGGCCGCTGCTTGCCGGCGGCCTGATGACTTACATCGGCAGCAACCTGTACTACATTTTCGTGGCGGCCTGTGGTTTGGCCCTGGTCCTGTTGGTTCGTCCGCAAAAGGTGCTGGGCGATCACTTGAGCCAGGATGCGCCAACCAACTTTGTGCCTATGCCCGATAGCTTGCAAAGCTCGGCTGCGGCGGTGGCATTGGATCCACGGGTCGATATCAGTTCTGACGTATCACACGACCCGGTGTTCGAGGATCTGCCTCCGGTTGAGGAGCGCGTGCCTGCGACAACGGAAAGTACTGCGGTAGAGCGCCAGGCGGAGGATGAGGCCGTAGAAGCAACGCTTGCCGAGGACGACAAGAGGGTTGATCCTGTTGCGGGAAGTTCCGGAGGCTTGGATGATTCTGGGAACCCGGCAGATGTGGATAGCTCGGGCGGTGCGCAAGAGGCAGAGAGCAAGCGGAAACCGTCAGATCCAGCTCCGTAAACAGTCGACAGAATCGAACCTGTTTTCGTGGCGCTTTACGACCATGATTCACTCAAAAAAACCCAGGCCAGGCCTGGGTTTTTTTTCTTTGCCCGGATCTTAAATCTGGAATTCAAGCCCGTTAGATTTAGCTTCAAGCTCAATCTTGCCAGCCAGAATATCCTGCTGCCGCGCTGCACTACGCAGGCGTGTATGAGATACGCCTGGGACTGTTTAACGTGGAATCAGGGCCACGATCGCGCCTATTGCCAGGGCAACCCCCACGATATTGAGGGCGCTGAGTTTTTCTTTGAAGAAGCCCGCTCCAACAATGGCCCCCAAGGCAATGACGCCAATATTCATGGCCGAGAACACCAGGGTGGGGTTTTCCGGGAAGATTTGGTGGGCGCGGATGTAAAAGAAAATATTTCCGAAGTTCAGCAGGCCTAGTACCAGACCAGCCAAGAGACTGCCTTTGTGCCAACTGGTGCGCTTGGCCAGCAGCCAGCACAGCATCAGCACTCCTGCCAAGGAGAAGGACACCACCAGACTGCTGGAGAAAGCGGCGCCGGCTTTGGAGAGCTGCTTGAACATGATGTCGATCACGCCATAGCCCAGCCAGACCGCCAGCAGCATCAGGGCCGGATGTCCGGAACCCGCGTCCTGCTTACTGGTTTGGTGGGGACGTATCAGCAAGCACAGCAGGGCGGTCAGGGCCAAGCCTATGCCCAATAGTTTCTGTCCGCCCAGATGTTCGCCAAACAGCAGAAAGGCCGCCAGCAAGGGGATGAACAGAGACAGGCGTTGGGCGGCATCGCTCAATACAATACCGGCCTGGCGTACGGCTGCCGCCATGAACAGAAAGACACTAGGCAAAAGCACGCCCAAGGCAATCAGAATCCACCAGGGTGTGGCGGGATTGAGCAGGCTGCTGGGGTGTGGCTGCAGCAAGACCAGGCTTAAGGTTACTGCCACGCCGTAGTTGACCATGATGGCCTGGGCGACATCGATCTGCCGCTGGCGGGCAACTTTGAGCAGAATGGAAACAGCAACACTGCACAGAATACTGGCGATCAAAGTGAGCATATTAAAGGGCCTCGACCATCGCGCGTGGACGGGTTTGTTCCAAAGACAAAGGAGGTTCGGACAGTGTGGTTTTGGCCGCTTCCAGTTGCAGGCGGGCAAACAGATCCTGGTCCGCTACAAACTGCGGGTTGCCGGTGGTCAGCAATTGCTCGCCATAGAAGATGGAATTGGCCCCCGCCATAAAGCACAGGGCCTGTGTGCTGTCATCCATGGTTTCGCGGCCCGCTGACAGGCGCACGGCGCTGGTGGGCATGAGGATACGTGCAATGGCGATAGTGCGTACAAACTCGAAGGGGTCCAGG
Organism: Alcaligenes sp. SMD-FA; assembly: GCF_025960365.1. Classification (NCBI taxonomy): domain Bacteria; kingdom Pseudomonadati; phylum Pseudomonadota; class Betaproteobacteria; order Burkholderiales; family Alcaligenaceae; genus Alcaligenes; species Alcaligenes sp. SMD-FA. Next base: position 693,119 of record NZ_CP110108.1, read on the forward strand.
TCATCGACCTGATCGAGCGGTGTGCCTGGCACTTTTACCAATTGGTTGATGGGGACGGACTCGGGGTAGGGGCGCATATTGGCCAACTGGGCCAGCAGGCCGGCACGCTCGCGGCGACTTTCGCCCATGCCAATGATCCCGCCACAGCAACTGTTCAAGCCGGCTGCACGTACGCGCTCCAGCGTGTCCAGGCGGTCCTGGTAGGTGCGTGTGCTGATGATCTGGCCATAGAACTCGGGAGAGGTGTCCAGGTTGTGATTGTAGTAATCCAGCCCAGCCTCTTTTAGGCGTTCGGCCTGACCGTCTTTCAGCATGCCCAAAGTGACACAGGTTTCCAGCCCCATCGCTTTGACGGCACTGACCATATCAATGACTTGGTCCAACTGCTTTTCTGTAGGGGAACGCCAGGCGGCACCCATGCAAAAACGCTGTGCGCCCTGTGCCTGGGCCGCGCGGGCCGCCTCCAGTACCTGTTCCAGAGGCATCAAGGGTTCGGGTTCCAGCTCGGTCTGGTATTTGGAGGATTGCGGGCAGTAGGAGCAATCCTCGGGACAGGCGCCAGTCTTGATGGACAGCAGGCTGGAGAGCTGGATTTGATTGGCGGGGTGGTGCTGTCTATGTACGCTTTGCGCCTGGAATACGAGATCCATAAAGGGCAGTTCGTAAAGCTCCATGATGCGACGAATTGTCCAGGGCGCGGGGTTATTTACAGACATGGCAGGCTACCTTATTCAGTGACGCGGCTATGCTAGGTGCTCTGCCTGTGAAAGACGACTTCTGTCCCTGCTTGGGAGTGACGGCTTTCCCTCTGCAGAGGCTTTTTTCAGTGATAATTAAGCGAAATTGTTGCTAACTTCGCTTAATTGACATGCCTGATAGCGATACAAATTGTTTCTTGGTCAGTGTTTGCAAAATGTTTCTGTTGCTGGTTTAGTACCTGATTAGCGTGGTTTCCACCTTTTTATTCGCAGTAAACTGACCGGTGATTTTGCGAAAGGATAAACATGCACGTGTTCGAGCGCCGCATCACGGTGGAGTGGGGTGATTGCGATGAGGCCGGGATTGTTTTTTATCCCAACTATTTTTACTGGTTTGATTGCACGTATCAGGCGTGGCTGCGGCAGGCTGGTTTGAGCCAGCGTGTCTTGCGACAAGAATACGATGCCGTAACCCCGTTGGTGGATGTCGGTGCCAACTTCCGCGCACCTGTTACCTATGACCGCGAAATTCGCGTTTGTGTGCATGTGACCCAATGGCTGGAGCGGCGTTTCAAGCTTGAATATCAAGTCTTCAATATGGATGGTGTGCTGGTAGCAACTGGCCACGAGTGGCGTGCCTGGGCGCGGGTCTTGCCGGAGGGGCGGCTGAAAGGAGCTGCCATTGCCGATGGTTTCCGTCAGCGTCTAGAAGGGAGCAGGGCTGTTTAAATCAGCCTGATTGGAGACAGGCAGTCGCTGCTGCACGTGGTGCAACTGTGGTTTGCCATTGGTCGGGATATAGACAAAAGCCAATTGCTTGAACAGGCGTGCTTGCCAGCGCGCTTGTTGCAGACTGATGTCCAATACCAGCAAGCTGGGTTCATCCGGCCATTTACCTTTGGGGTCCAGGTTCACGGCGGGCCACCAATGAAGGTCCTGTTTTTGCAAATCGCGTAGCAGGGTTTCCTGAACGGCATCGTTAAAGGCGCGGCTGCAAATTTGGGCGCCTGGATTGCAGGCGGTCAAAATCGCTGCGCCACGACTGTTTTCTTGTTCCAGCAATTGATTCAGAGTGCGGTTGAGCTGGCCGATGCGCACGTCTATATCGCCCTGAGGGCTGTGTACTCGGTAAATTGCCTTCTCGAAAGCGTGAGACAGGGCGGCGGGCAAGTTGTTCGGTGTAGACATAAGCTAACTGGCGTCGTTCTGTTCTCCAGGCCCACAAGACTGGCCGTGGGACACATGGTTTTTCCCTCACAAACCCCCGTCCGTGGGCAAAAAATGCTCCCTTTTGTGGGGGCGGCTGGCAGGCGGTATGCCTGCCTCGCGTGCGGGGTTCGGTCCAAACCATGCATCCATTATTTACATAGTTTCAGCCTTCAAGCAAGTGATGAGACGCGTGGGTCCTGGATTCGATTCCAGATCGAATACAAGCTGGGTAAAAACAGGAGGGTCAGGATGGTGCCAATCGCCGTGCCACCGATCAGCGTCAGGGCCATGGAGCCCCAGAACACGGAGAAGGACAGCGGGATGAAGGCCAGTACCGCCGCCAGCGCCGTCAGAATAACGGGGCGGGCACGCTGTACGGTGGCCTCGATTACGGCGTCGTAGGGCGAGGCACCCTCGGCCCGGTTGGTCTTGATCTGCTCAATCAAAATCAAGGTATTGCGCATCAAAATCCCCGCCAGACCGATCAGCCCCAGAATCGCGGTAAAACCAAAGGGCTGCTGGAAAATCAGCAAGGCAGGTACGCTGCCGATCAGGCCCAAGGGGGCCGTCAGGAACACCATGATCATGTTCGATAGCGAACGCACTTGAATCACGATAACCAGCAGCATCAGCGCAATCATGACCGGGAAAACGGGCAGCAGCGCGTCGTTGGATTTCTTGGCCTCGGCGGTAATGCCGCTCATCTCGATCAGGTAGCCAGGGGGCAGGGAAGCTTGCAAGGAGGCAAACTCCTTCATCACCCGGTTGGCGACCTCTGCCGGTTGTACGTGCGGAGCAATATCACCCCGTACCGTCATGGTAGGCAGGCGGTTGCGACGTGCCAGCTTGGGTTCTTCCTGCATGATTTCCAGCTTGCCGACTTGCTCCAAAGGTAGATTCTGGCCCTGATCATTCATGACGGTCAGGCCGGACAGGCGAGTGGGATCATGGCGGTTGACGGCCGAGCTGCGCGCTACGACCAGTACATTACGTAAATCCTCGCGGTATTCCGCAACCGTTGCGCCGTCCAGCTGCAACTGGATTTGTTCTGCCAGACTCTGACGATTCAGGCCCAGGGCCTGCAGGCGTTGAGGGTCTACATTTAGCTTTAAGACGGGCACACGCGAACCCCAATCCACGTTCACCTGACGCATGTCCTTGTCGGCACGCATAATCGTCATGGCCTGCTCGGAAATATCGCGTAGCGTGTCCAGGTCGGGGCCGCGCACCAGAAACTCCACGGGGTATTTGGTGGATGGGCCGAACACCAGTTGCGTTGCGCGCACTCGCGCTTCTGGCGTCAAACCATCGGCCACCACCTGGCGAAAGCGTTGCAGCAGAGCATCGCGGTCGTGATAATCGGCGGTCAGCACCACCAGACGGGCAAAAGAAGGGTCGGGCAGTTCTGGGTTGTAGGACAGAAAGAAGCGCGGTGCGCCTTGCCCGGTATAGCTGGTCACCAGCTTGGTCTCGGGCTGCTCGCGCAACCAACTCTCGACCTTGCGAGTAACGGCCTGCGTGGACTGAATGCTGCTGCCTTCAGGCAACTGCACTTCTACCAGCAGCTCGGGCCGATCGGAGGTGGGGAAGAATTGCTGTTTGACGAAACCCATGCCTACAACTGCCAGCACGAAGGCACCCACCACAATGCCGGCCACCAGAAACTTGTGGTGTACCGACCAGGCAATCATGCGGCGCAGACGCTTGTAGTTGGGGGTGTCATAAATGGCTTGGTGACCGCCTGGACGGGCAGGAATGGCGGGCAGCAGTTTCACGCCCATATAGGGAGTGAAAGCCACGGCAACCAGCCAGGAAGTCAGTAGGGCGGCGGCCAGAATCCAGAAGATATTGCCCGCGTATTCTCCAGCAGAGGAACGGGCAAAACCCACTGGCAGAAAGCCAATGATCGTCACCAGGGTGCCGGACAGCATGGGTGCAGCCGTATGGTTCCAGGCATAGGCAGCGGCTTTCAGGCGGTCCATGCCTTCTTCCATTTTGACGATCATGATCTCGATCGCAATAATGGCGTCGTCCACCAGCAGGCCCAGCGAGATAATCAGCGCACCCAGCGTCACCCGGTCAAACACCTTGCCCGTCATCATCATGATGACGAACACCATGGCCAGCGTCAGGGGGACGGCTGCTGCCACCACAATTCCCACACGCCAGCCCATGCTGATCAGACACACCAGCAGCACGACGCTGAGTGCTGCGAAGAACTTGAACATGAATTCGCCCACGGCCGAAGCAATGTTCACCGACTGGTTGGTCACGGTCTCCAGCGAGAAACCCAGAGGCAGGGCAGCGGCAATATCTTCCCGTGCCTTTTCCAGATCCTTGCCCAGATACAGGCCGTTGTAGCCCTCCTGCATCACGACATCCAGCAGCATGGCAAATTGGGCGTTGTGATGAATCTCGAAGCTGGGCGGGTCCTCGTAACCCCGGCTGACCGTGGCAATATCGCCCAGTCGCAAGGTGTGACCTTGTACGTAGATATAGGTATTGCTGATGGCCTCTATATCATCCAGTCCGGCACTGAGGCGAAGATGAATGCGTGGTCCATCGGTGCTGACCGCACCACTGGCGGTCATGGCGCTGCGTTTGGACAAGGCTTCCAGGATCTGTTGAGGATTCAGTTGCAGATTGTGCAACTTGGCCTCGTCCAGATCGACAAAGATGCGCTCGCTTTGCTCGCCCAGAATGTTGACTTTCTTGACGCCGGGAACCTGCAGCAACTGGCTGCGTACCTTCTCGGCTTCGCGAGTCAGTAATCGCGGTGGCAAGCCTGGGGCTTGCAGGGCGAACAGGCTAAAGGACACGTCCGAATATTCATCGTTCACGAAGGGGCCTTGCACGCCTTTGGGCAGACGTGGAGCTTGATCTTGCAGCTTTTTGCGTAGTTGATAAAACTCGCTTTGGACGTCCGCCGGCGGCATGGTGTCTTTCAAGGTCACGACCATCAGGGCTGTGCCAGGGCGGGTAACCGTCTCTACCCTGTCAAACCAGCGCAGCTCCTGCATGCGTTTTTCCATGGGTTCGGCCACGAGATCCTGCATTTCCTGAGCCGTCGCTCCGGGCCACATGGCAGTGACCGTCAGCACTTTTACGGTAAAAGCCGGGTCTTCGGCTCGTCCCAGTTTCACGAAGGAGTAAATGCCGGAGGCTGCCAGAGCAATGATCAGGAACAGTGTGATGGCCCGTTCGCGCACGGCCAATGCTGAAAGATTGAAGCGGCCTGTCATGGTTTGGCCCCGCGCATTTCTGGGCGTACTTCCTGGCCTTCGTGCAGTAGATTGGCACCCAGGGCCACAATGGCTGTACCGGTTTCAGGGCCTTTGGAGAGGTAGGCGTACTCTTGGGCCAGTTTGGCAATCGTCACAGGCTGCCAGTGCACGGTTTTCTGATTATCAATGACCCATACGCCGGGGCCTTTGCCCGCATCGTAAATGGCGGTCAGTGGCACCTGATTCAAGGCGTCTGCATCGGGAGGTGTCAAATGCACGATGGCGCTGGAGCCTAGTCGGGCAGTGACGTTCTCACCCTCGAAGGAAAAGCGGGCCTGATAGCTGCGAGTGGCGGGGTCAGAGGATTGTGCCAACTCACGCAGTTGGGCGGGCAGGCTTTCCTGGGAGTCAGTGAGCTCGATCGTGGCGCGGGTGCCCAGTGGAAGATCCCATTGTTCGGGCAAACTGACGATGACATCACGTGGGCCGTCCTGGGCCAGGCGCAGCACGGCTTGCCCCGCACTGACAACCTGACCCACATCAGCCAACTGGGCGGTAATGATGCCGCTGGCCTCAGCCTTCAGGGAACTGTACTGGCCTGCGTTGCGGGCAAGGTCAGCCTGTGCTTGCGCTGACTTCAAGTTCGCCTGGGCGCTGCGTAGCGCTTGTCTGCTTTGCTCATGGGCCTGACGGGAGACACCCCCCTGATCGACAAGCAGGGATAAACGCTTGTAGTCTGACTGGGCTTGTTCTGCCTGAGCTTGGGCCGCCTGCACGGCAGCCAGACGAGCACGATGATCCAGTTGCAGATCCTTGGGATCCAGAGTCATCAAGAGCTGACCCTTTTTTACATGCTCGCCGTTTTGGACCTGGCGCGTATCAATCTTGCCGCCTACCCGAAATGCCAGCGGGCTCTCGATTCGCGCGCTAACCAAGCCCAGGAAACGCCGCTGCTGATCGGCCTTGGGCGCAACAACACTTTGAATTACCAAAGGAGCCTGAGTGCGAGGGTCTGCCTCTTGGGTCTGCTGACTACACCCCATCAGTACAAGGGCGGCAGACAAACTTAAAACGGGGCTAAGAGAGCGGAAAAGAGCCATGCAGGACTCCGGGTAAGTAAAGAGTTGGATGAACTGTAACTTGGGATTTGATGCTCAGGGCATCAGGCTGCGCAGGATTAGCTGGGTGACCACCAGCAAGCCTTGACGGGTTTTTTCAGGGGGGTGTATTTCCAGCAAGACGGGGTGCAGGCAGGCGGTCAAGGCAAATAAGATGCCTTGGACCACTTCGTCCAGGGGAGTACGACGCTCAAAGTCGCCACTTTCCCGACCCGCACGCACCAGTGCGGTAATTTGGGTCAGCAAATCCTCTCTGTGCTGGTTGACTGTGGCCCAGTTGTTTTGCAGAGCCTCAATCACCACCTCTTGCATGCGGCCTTCCCGCAAGAACAGCTCCAGGCTTAGATTGCAGGCGGTTTCAATGAAATGGCGCAGGCGTTCAATAGGCGGTAAATCGCCTTCAACAATTTGCTGTAGTTGCACGTGCATGCCATTGAGCACGGAATGACAAATTGCTTGGCCAATGGCCTGTTTGGAGTCGAAAAAACGATAGAGATAGGCGCTGGATACGCCTATGGACTTGGCCAGGCTGGCAACCGAGGTCTTGCGATATCCGTAGAGCCGGAAATGAGCATTGGCCTGCTCAATAATCTGTTCGCGGCGATGATGCTCGGTCGGGCCTCGCTGGCCCAAGGTGCTGGCGGACATGGAAGTTGAATGTTGAAGTAACGATAACGCAATACATTAACTTCCTTGCGTCTCAGGGGCAAGATAATTGCGTGCCTGAAACCACGAATTGACTGTTTGGTCGCGGAGGGGTTGGTGGTTGGGGTGCCGCGTCCGGCTACGCTGCAACGTGCTTGTGGATTGGCTAGAAAGAAGGTGAGGAACCTGCTGGATGTCAGCAGAGCTATCTGGCTTTCTGGGAGTCTGATGAGCGTGCCAGCTATAGAGGATCGAGATCTGATAATGGGCCAGAGCTGCCATTTTGAGGTGTGTCTGGTGCTGAAGCTAGGTAACTTGAGTAGCGGGCATGAAAAAAGCCTGATAGATTGAAATCTATCAGGCTTTTTGAATTTTTGGCGGAGCGGACGGGACTCGAACCCGCGACCCCCGGCGTGACAGGCCGGTATTCTAACCAACTGAACTACCGCTCCGCAGCGGTTGCCAAGCAAAAGCTTTGGCGTCCCCTAGGGGATTCGAACCCCTGTACCCACCGTGAAAGGGTGGTGTCCTAGGCCTCTAGACGAAGGGGACAGGACTTACAACTTAATCGTCGTTTTGGTGGAGGTAAGCGGGATCGAACCGCTGACCTCTTGCATGCCATGCAAGCGCTCTCCCAGCTGAGCTATACCCCCAATTTTCTTTACTTTGTATTTTGACTGTGTCAAAACACCCAAGTATCGAAATAAGTGTCAGGCTTGACGAGGCTTGCCACTTCAAACTGCTAAAACCAGTACAAGACTGATTTTTAAAATCTTTTGGCGGAGCGGACGGGACTCGAACCCGCGACCCCCGGCGTGACAGGCCGGTATTCTAACCAACTGAACTACCGCTCCGCAGCGGTTGCCAAGCAAAAGCTTTGGCGTCCCCTAGGGGATTCGAACCCCTGTACCCACCGTGAAAGGGTGGTGTCCTAGGCCTCTAGACGAAGGGGACAGGACTTACAGCTAATCTTCGTTTTGGTGGAGGTAAGCGGGATCGAACCGCTGACCTCTTGCATGCCATGCAAGCGCTCTCCCAGCTGAGCTATACCCCCATTTCGGTGTTCTTTGTGTTGACCACCAACGAAGAATTGAGATTATGAAGATGTTTTTGCCTTTGTGCAAGTCTTTTGAAGAAAAAAAACAAAATAAAGTGAAAAAACTTTAGATGAAGCGGTTTGAGGGGGGGGCAGAAAATGATGTCCCAGCCGGGGGAGGGGGGACAGGGGGGGGGCCTAGTCCTGGGAGGTTCTTGTATCTTTTCATTTGTTACAAAATTTTGTGCCTATTTGTGTCGTAGTATTTCATTTATGGGCTAATAAAAGAAAATGATTTCCTGTATTAGCATCGCTTTTTTGTTCCTTCAAAGGAACATTAAGCCGCTCCTTAGGCGCATAAATGAAGGGTTTATAGGAAATTTTCGCTGCTCTGTAATCTAATGATGTTATGCTTCGTTGAGTAACATTTCACCTGCAATAATTACGTTTTGTAGGTCGATCTCTTAGCCTGCATTTTCTTATTTAATGGCGCTATGTCAGCAAAGCAGTGCATATCATCACCTCTGCCAGTTCCAGTGGATGCACAAAGACGAATCAGTTTGAGTGCCTTGCTGATTTGGGTGCTGTTGGCCTGGTTGTTGTTGATCTCGGCAACGGTTACGGTCATTTACAAGCAGAATCAGGCACAGACGCGTCTGCAAGCCAGTAGCGGCCTCTTGCGCCAGCTCTCGGATATCAGCTATTCCGTCGCCTTGGCGGTACCGTCCAGTTCAACCCCCGCTCGCTTGCGTCAAGTGGATCAACAGTTCCAGGGGGTAGTGCATCTGCTCAGAGAAGGGGGCATGGTCGATGGCGTCATGCTGCTGCCGTTGGACAAACCCTTGCTGGGGCTGGTGTCACAGCTGACCAATGAATGGCAGCGGCGTTTGATGCGTCTGGACTTTCCGGTCAGCTCGGAACAGGTGCTCTTGCCGGCTGCCAGCCTGAATGCGGAAGACTCCCTGTTTCGCCATAATACCCAGCAATTACTGGATGCCTTTGACGCCTCACGCGAAAGCACACTGGCTCAGCACCGCTGGACCGTGTTTTTCATGTTGAGTCTGGATTTGGTCGCTTTGTGCCTGTTTTACTTCATGTTGCGTGCCTGGGCTGCCGATCCCTTGCGACAGTTGATGACCCAAGGGCATGCCTTTACGAATGGTAATTATCGGGCCAAAAGTACCAGTTCCGGTACCAGCGAAACGCGCTATTTGTCGCAAATTTTGAATGCCTGCGGTTTGAAGATCCAACAGCTGGATGCACAGCTTTCTATTCAGCAACGTCATTTATCTCAGCTCAACGCCATATACCGTAGTTTGAGTCACAACCCTTTATTGGGGGTTTATATATCCCGCGATGGCCGCTTTGATTTCGTCAATAAAAAGCTTGCTGAAACATTGGGCTATAGCCGTTCACAATTGCGTCAGGAGTTCACGGTTGATCAAGTTTTTTTGTCACCTCGATTCCCGTCCCTGACACAAGTAGTGCCCGATTCGCGTTCTGGTGGTAGCAGTTTGCGTTATGAAACACGGGCATTGCGCTATGACGGCAAATCCATTGATGTAGAGATTTGTGCTATTCCCATCCAACTGGACGGACGTATGGCCGTGGTGGCGGTGGTGCAGGACATCACCACTCGGGTGCGCAATGAGGTGACAGGGCGCTTGGCCGCTGTAGTGTATGAGAACACCTGTGAAGCCATCGTGGTGACGGATCGTTTTGGTCATGTGGTCGATGCCAACCCGGCTTTCAGCCGCATTACGGGCTATGAGCTGGACGAAGTTCGTGGCCGTACCCTGTCTATTTTGAATTCCGGACGGCAGGACAACGAGTTCTATCGCAAGATGTGGCGCGAGATCTTAGAGACGGGGCGGTGGCAGGGTGATATCTGGAATCGTCGCAAGAATGGTGAGGACTTTGCCGAACGTTTGACTATCAGTACCGCCTGGAATCCGGATGGTACGGTGTATCGCCACATTGGCTTGTTCACCGACATTACCAGTCATAAAAAGCGTGAAGCGCAGATGTGGAAGCAAGCGCATTACGATCATTTGACGGGTTTGCCCAACCGTCAGATGTTCCAGGATCGTTTGCAGCAAGCTCGAGAACGCTCCCGCCGCACCGGTTTACCCTTTGCGCTCATCTTTATGGATCTGGATTTTTTCAAGGATGTGAACGACTCCTTGGGGCACGAAAAGGGCGACGTACTTTTGCAGGAAGTGGCGCAGCGCTTGCAGCGCTGCGTGCGGGTAACGGATACCGTGGCCAGAATTGGCGGGGACGAGTTTACTGTCATCATCTCGGATATCAGTGATACTTCAATTGTGGAACGTACTTGTCGCTGTTTGCTGGATACGATTGAGGAGCCGTTTCAGTTGGACAATAACTCGGTATCCGTCTCTGCCAGCGTGGGCATTACTCTGTTTCCCGAGGATGGCGACGATGCTGGGCAGCTTTTGAAAAATGCGGATATGGCCATGTACGCCGCCAAGGCGTGTGGCCGCAATCAATACTGCCGCTTTTTGCCTGCCATGAGCGAAGCCGTGGAGGCACGGCTTCGGTTCTCCCAGGATTTGCAAAACGCCTTGAGCGAGCAGCAGTTTCAGCTTTATTACCAACCCATTGTCGATTTGCGTACCGGGCGTGTCACGCGTGCCGAGGCCCTGATTCGCTGGGAGCACCCGCAACTGGGCTTGGTGCCACCGTCAGAGTTCATCCCCTTTTCCGAGGATTCCGGGCTGATTGTCCTGATCGGTGAGTGGGTGTTTGAGACGGCTGCTCAGGCCGCTGTTCAGCTACGACAAGAGTTGGACCCTGCCTTCAGAGTCAGTTTGAATGTATCGCCTGCACAATTCAAACTGAATGGCTCTTGTGCGCGCGAATGGGTGCAGTATTTGCAAGCCGAAGGTATCCCGGGCGATGCGCTGGTGGTAGAAATTACCGAGCGCTTGCTGTTGGACGATCAAGGGCAGGCTTTGCAACAACTAAGCTTCTTGCGTGAATACGGTATGAGTGTGGCGCTGGATGATTTTGGTACGGGATATTCGTCTCTGTCGCACCTGAAGCGGTTTTCTATCAATGTGCTCAAAATCGACCAGTGCTATATCCGCAATCTGGCATTGAGTAGCGAGGATCTGGTACTGACCCAGGCCATGATCGTCATGGCCCAAAAGCTGGGCTTGCATGTCGTGGCAGAAGGGGTGACCACTCAAGAGCAGCTGGATTTGTTGAACGGCGCGGGATGCGACTTCATGCAGGGCTATTTGTGTTCCGCACCTATCCCAGCCAATGAATTTGTGGACTGGTGTAAAGCCTGGAACCAGAGGCAGGCAGGCGGGTTCGTGGGGCGATTCAATATCACCGCCAATGCCCCCCAGACTTTGCAGTAGTAGAGGCGTTTCATGCTCAGTGGCAAGTCGCAACGCCTGCGAGGGCGTGTGTGCCGCTTAAGGTTGGTGGCGGCGAGACCGCCAGGCGAAAACAAGCAGAATCAGACCCGCCCAAATCAAAAAGGGCAAATTGCCGTACTTGACATAGGGCGTCAGGCCGGTGGTGCCTTGTACTTCCACATCCAGCACACCTGGGGTCAACGGTGGCAAGACTGCGCGAATACGGCCATAAGGATCAATGGCGGCTGTCATGCCGGTATTGGTCGCACGTAGCATGGGGCGGCCAGTTTCCAAAGCCCGCATGCGGGAGATTTGCAAATGTTGGCTCAAAGCCCAGGAATCGCCGAACCAACCCAGATTGCTGATGTTCAGCAGCAAAGTGGCACCTTCCTGATCAGGGCCGCCTTGGACAGCCCGGATGATCTCTTCGCCAAACACGTCTTCATAACAGATGTTGGGGGCCACTCGGCCCTCTGCCATTTTGAAGGGGGCTTGAGGTAAAGCGCCGCGATGGAAATCCCCCAGGGGGATGTTCATCATGTCCACAAACCACTGAAAGCCGGTGGGGATGAATTCACCAAAAGGCACCAGATGATGTTTGTCGTAGTAGCTGGCCGTGCTGTTGATGATGTCTTGGGGTTGAGTTTCGGGACTGATCAGCAAAGCGCTATTGGTATAGCTGAGCTTGCCGTTGACGGTGCCACGGTCCATGGGGACGCCCAGCACCAGATTGGCTTGATGTCGCTGTGCCAGTTCCGTCCAGCGCAGCCAGAAGCTGCTCTCTAAGCGGTTTTGCAAGATAGGGATGACGGTTTCAGGTAGAACGATCAGTCGCGGAGCGTCTTCGGGGGATTTGGCGGGCAAGTTCGCCAGCTCGTAGTAACGTTCTATGCCCTCGCTCATATCAGGGCCGAACTTGGCGCTTTGGTCGACATTGCCTTGCACCAGGCGGGCAATAAAGGGCGCGCCATGCGATTGGACCCAGGCAATATGCGGCAGGCTGATGCCGATCAGGCCGAAAATCATGGCGATACCAATGCCGATCGCGCTGGACGGGCTTTGGTTCTTGTCTTTGGACGCGGCAAATTGTGCAATCACAGCGGCACTGAAAGCCGACAACCAGGCCAGACCATATACACCCACAACGGGTGCCCAGCCGGTAAACATCCCTTCCGCGTGGGCGTAGCCGATATTGAGCCAAGGAAAACCAGTGAGTAAATTGCCGCGCAGCCATTCGCTGAGTGCCCAACAGCTTGCCCAGCCTGCGGACAATAGCAATCGTGGTAACCAGGAATCACTATCGTGCTTGGGTCGCAATCTTTGCCAGACCGCTGAAGCCAGGGCCGGAAAGAGGGCCAGGGCAGCGGCTAGCAATAGAACACCCAAAGCGGCCATCCAGGAAGGCATGCCACCATATTGGTGCATGCTGATGTATAGCCAGTAAATTCCTACACCAAAATGGCCAAGCCCAAACAAGTAGCTGCGTCCAAACGCTTGGCGCACCGACCTGGAGCCCATGATCTGTGAGCAGGCGATAGCCAGCAAGGTGATCTGGTAGAAGGGCAGAAGCCAGGATGGCAGCGGGCCAATGGAGAAGGACAGGGCGTGCAAGCCCCCCAGGACCAGCAATAAAGCGACGCTTAGCGCCTGGGGTAAGGGTTTGGAATCAGCTTTGTTCAAGATCGGGCTCGGCGGGTGTGGCTCGCTGAACGTGCAACCATAAGGCTCGCTTGGCGTCGGCGCGTACAACGGTGATGCTGATGCCATCGAGTTGGGCCACATCGCCCCGGCGAGGGATGTGCCCTAATTCGGATGCCAGCCAACCACCGACTGTATCGAAGTCGTCGTTAGGAAGCCTGGTATGGAATGCTTCGTTGAAATCGGGAATTTCAGTCAGTGCCATGACACGCCAACTGTCGGGGCCGGCCTGGAAGATAGTCTGCTCGGCGTCCTCATCGTATTCATCTTCGATGTCGCCCACAATCTGTTCCAGCACGTCTTCCATGGTGACCAGGCCTGCCGTACCGCCGTGCTCGTCAATCACGACGGCCAGATGGTTGCGGCTGCCACGGAACTCGTGCAGCAAGACGTTCAGGCGCTTGGTCTCGGGGATAAATACGGCAGGACGGATCAGCGGTCGCAAATCCAGCGTGGGATTGGCAATCGAGAGCAGCAAGTCCTTGGCCAGCAAAATACCGATGATGTTGTCGCGTTCTGTCTCGTAGATCGGAAAGCGACTGTGGCCCGTCTCAATAATGATGGGCAGCATCTCGGTCAACGGTTTGGCGATGTCCAGCATATCGATCTTGGATCGTGGCACCATGATATCGGCCACGGTTTTGTTGGCCATGTCCAACGTGCCGGCAATCATGGACAGCGATTCGTCGTCGATAACGTTGCGGGCGTGGGCCGCAACCAAGACAGACTTAAGGTCTTCTCGGTCTTCGGGTTCGTGACGCCGATTGAAAAAAGCACTTAAGCGAGAGATGGGATTGCTTGAGCTGGTCTTTGAAGGACGGGGCTCGGGGTCGGGAGCAGAGTCTGACATTGTCCGAAGGACGAGTTAAGGAATAATTAAGCATAACCGAAAAACGATGACAAGGTATGTACCTGTCATCATTCGGAATGCGCACAGGACGGTCAGTGTTGGGGCTGTTTTTTGATGGCTGACCGCGAGTCGCTGTACCCAGATGGTCTAGCGCTCTTCATAGGGATTGGGGATGTGAAAACTGGCCAGGATTGCAGTTTCCAGTGCTTCCATGTCTTTGGCCTCATCCTCTTCAAGGTGGTCGTAGCCCAGGGAGTGCAGACAGCCGTGCACGACCAGGTGGGCTGCGTGGTGCAGAAACGGTTTCTGCTGTTCCTGGGCTTCACGTTCCAGCACTGGCAGGCAAAGCACGATATCGCCGCTGACCACACCTTCTTCGTCCTGACCATATTCAAAAGTCAGCACATTGGTGGCGTAGTCGCGTTCCCGGTAACTGAGGTTCAGGCTTTGGCCTTCTTCGGTATCCACAATGCGCAAGGTGGCGGACAGGGCGGTGAAGCGATCCTCGGGGTGGATGCGTTCAACGGCCATGTCAATGGTGCGCTGCATCCAGCGGCGGATACGGGAGCGGCTTAGCTCGGGGCAATCAACAGCGTACTGGACGCTCAGGGACAGATCAGGCATCACCGGCTCGCTCGTAGGCGTCCACAATTCGCGCCACCAGGGGGTGACGCACCACATCGCGGCTGCTGAAACGCGAGCAGGAAATACCCTGCACGTTTTCCAGTACCTGGACGGCGTGATTCAAACCACTGCGCTGGCCTTTGGGCAAGTCCACCTGGGTGGGGTCGCCGGTAATTACGGCCTTGCTGCCAAAACCGATGCGGGTCAGGAACATTTTCATTTGTTCCGGTGTGGTGTTCTGGGCTTCGTCCAGAATCACAAAAGCGTGGTTCAGGGTGCGGCCACGCATATAGGCCAGTGGTGCGATCTCGATGACTTGCTTCTCGAACAGACGCTGTACTTTTTCCACGCCCATCAAGTCGTAGAGCGCGTCGTACAGTGGCCGCAGATAGGGGTCTACTTTTTGGGCCAGATCGCCGGGCAAAAACCCCAGACGCTCACCGGCTTCTACGGCGGGCCGTGTCAGCACTAGACGGTGGACGGCTTCGCGCTCCAGAGCATCAATGGCGCAGGCCACTGCCAGCCAGGTTTTTCCGGTACCGGCCGGACCGACGCCGAAGTTGATGTCGTTGCTTAGAATATTGCGCAGGTATTCGCGTTGGCCGGGTGTGCGAGGACGCAGGTCGCGCTTGGCGGTCCGCAGGGAAATTTCTTCCTGACCTACGGGGGGCAGCTCGGGCAGGGGCTCGGGTTTGTCCTCTTTTTCGTGGCTGCGACTGGCACCCAGCTCGACCAGGCCCAGTTGAATATCGTCGATATTCAGCGCACGGTGTACGGCACGCGAATGGAACCAGTCAATGGCCTTGGCGGCTTCGTCCGCGCGCTCGCCTTCAATCGAAACATGGCTGCCACGCCGACGCAAGGTGACCTCGTAGGCAATGGCAATTTGCTTGATGTTTTCGTCCAAAGGGCCACACAGATTGGCCAGATGGGTATTGTCTCCATCCAGACGCAAGGCAGTGGGCATGCGGCGGCGTTGGCTAGTCATCGATTAGGCTCCTGCAACCCGGTCATGGGTCACAATTTCTCCGCGCAGGGTGTTGGTCAGTACTTGGGTCACATGCACATCCACAATTTGTCCGATCAGGCGAGTATCGCCGGGGAAGTTGATGATGCGGTTGTTTTCGGTACGGCCTTTCAGTTCCGAGTCGTCTTTGCGCGAGGTGCCTTCGACCAGAATGCGTTGCACGCTGCCAATCATGGCCTGGCTGATGGCCTGTGCCTGCTCGTTGATTTGCGCTTGCAAGCGATGCAGGCGGTCCAGCTTTTCCTCTTTGGTGGTGGTGTCTTCCAGGTCAGCGGCAGGCGTACCGGGGCGACGGGAATATACAAAAGAGAAAGACTGGTCGAAATTCACATCGCGAATCAGCTTCAGTGTTTTCTGGAAGTCTTCTTCAGTCTCACCGGGAAAGCCCACGATAAAGTCCGAGGACAAGACAATGTCTGGGCGGGCTTCGCGCAGGCGGCGCACGATGGATTTGAACTCCAGCGAAGTGTAGCCGCGTTTCATTGCAGCCAGAATACGGTCGCTGCCGGCCTGTACGGGCAAGTGCAGGAAGGGCACCAGTTTGGGCAGGTTACCGTGCGCGGCGATCAGGCGCGAAGTCATTTCCTTGGGGTGCGAGGTGGTGTAACGAATGCGCTCGATACCGGGGATCTCGTGTACGTATTCCAGCAGCATGGCAAAGTCGGCAATCTCGCCCGCGACGTCGGTCGGGCCACGGTAGGCGTTCACATTCTGGCCCAGCAGCGTGACTTCACGCACACCCTGGTCGGCCAGATCGGCCACTTCCATCAGGACGTCGTCAAAGGGGCGGGAGACTTCGGGGCCACGAGTATAGGGCACCACGCAGAAGCTGCAGTATTTGCTGCAACCTTCCATGATGGACACAAAGGCCGAGTATCCCTCCACACGTGCTGGGGGCAGGGCATCGAATTTTTCGATTTCCGGAAAGCTGATGTCCACTTGCGAGCGGCCACTGTTGCGTCGCTTGACGATCAGCTCGGGCAGGCGGTGCAAGGTCTGTGGCCCGAACACCACGTCCACGTAGGGAGCACGGCGAATAATCGTGTCGCCTTCCTGACTGGCGACACAGCCACCCACACCAATCACTAGATCAGGGTTGAGCGCTTTCAGATGCTGAACCCGGCCCAGATCCGAGAACACCTTTTCTTGCGCTTTCTCGCGCACCGAACAGGTATTGAACAGGATGATGTCTGCTTCTTCGGGGTTGGTGGTTAACTCCACAGGGCGATCCTGATTCAGGATGTCGGCCATTTTTTCGGAGTCGTACTCGTTCATCTGACAGCCAAAGGTGCGGATGAAGAGCTTGCGGGCAGGCTTGGTGGCAGCGTCCGCGCTGGCGGGGGGAGAGATTGTGGTGTCGGTCATAGAAGGAGCCGTGACGGGTGTATATCCCGCGGGCCATTGAAAATGATGAATCGAGCATTATAACGCCCAGCTTCGCTTGAGCCACAAGCAAGCAGGGATTCCTGTGGTGGGACTTGTTGCAGACAAGCCGCCCTTTGGCTGGTGATAACTGGAAGCAGCCTTGCCAGGGCATCGAGTTGGATAAGGATTCTCGGCCAGGTTTTGCTTGCGTCCTGTTTTTGTGAAATATATGATTCGTATATAAATCATATAGGAATTGAGAAATGGGTATCGTGAATATTGATGACGAGCTGCACGATCAGTTACGCAAAGCGAGCACCGTTTCATGTCGCTCCATCAATGCGCAGGCCGCTTTCTGGATACGTATGGGACTGCTGTGCGAACTGAATCCGACCTTGAGCTTTAACGACATTGTTGCTCGTGAAATGAAGGCGGCCGGTTTGGGTGAGCCTGCGGTGCCTCTGGATCAGATGGAGTCAGCATGATCAAGACGGCGGATGAAATTGCCTTGATGGCCGAGTCAGGTCGTTTGCTGGCTCAAGTGTTCACGCACCTGGATCAATTGAACCTGATTGGCATGAACACCATGCAGATCAATGATCTGGTCGAGAGCTACATCGTTGAAGATCTGCAAGCCCGGCCCGCCAGCAAAGGGCAGTATGGTTATGCCTATGTTCTGAATGCCTCGCCTAATCGGGTGGTGTGCCACGGTATGCCGTCCACGGCGGATGTGCTCAAAGAGGGAGACATCGTGAACTTCGATATCACCCTGGAGAAGAACGACTTTATTGCGGATTCCAGCAAAACCTACACGGTGGGGCAGGTTGCTCCTGCTGCGCAAAAACTGGTCGATGCCTGCTATAGGGCGATGTGGAAGGGCATACAGGCGGTACGCCCCGGTGCAACACTAGGAGACGTAGGGTTCGCCATTTCGCAGTACGCACGCAAGAATGGCTACTCCGTTGTGCGCGATTACTGCGGGCATGGCATCGGGCGAGAAATGCACGAAGCGCCCGAGGTCCTGCACTGGGGGACACCGCGGACAGGCTTGAGACTGAAAGAGGGCATGGTGTTCACCATTGAACCTATGCTGAATCAAGGCGGCCATGCGGTGCAAACCGGGAAAGATGGCTGGACCGTACGTACGTGCGATGGCTTGCTGTCAGCGCAGTTTGAACACACGGTGGCTGTGACGGAAAGTGGTGTGCGCGTATTGACGTTGCGGCCGGATGAAACCATCCCGCATTAATTAAGTCGTCTGCGACCATTTCGTTCCCCACACCGTCGGCTTGTCGTGCCTTATCCGATCCTTGCTGCTTGTGATCTGAAAATGACTGCGGCAAGTTCTATCAGCCTGATGGAAATGAGCTTCTCTGTAGACATTGTCGTGATCGCTACAGTAGTGAAGTTCCGCCATATTGCCATCGCAATATCGCTTGTTGTATAGCCATCGTGCCGAAGTATTCCGAATATAGGGTGGCAGCAGTAAACCCTTTTTTGTTTTATTGAGGGCCGGAGCAGGTCGGCGGGCGAGTCAGGTTGTTCGCCGTGGGCGGAGGCTGGATGCGGGGTGCAAGGGGCGTGCTGTTTGAGGAGCACGCTTGCGGTTTGTCCGGGGGACAAACCGCGCTCCGAGTTCACGACCCGCCCGCATCTGGCCTCTGACAAGGGGACCCGTGCGCAGCACGGGCGAATAACCCGCCAAGCCGACCTGCTCCGGCCCTCAATAAAACAAACGCCTGCCACCCTATTACCCGCAATCTAGCAGTTCCAGAAACAAAAAAGCCCGACATCACAACAATGTCGGGCTAGTCTTGAACAACGACTAAAGAAGCAACTTAACCTTCTACAACCTCGCCGCCTTCGTCTTTCTTGATTGGCTTGACCAGGTCCTCACGTTTCACGCCCAGCCACATGGAAATAGCGGCGGCCACGAACACGGAGGAGTAAATACCAAACCAGATACCGATGGTCAGCGCCAGCGAGAAGTTGTGCAGCGTGGGGCCACCGAAGAAGAAAATCGACAGCACCATCATCTGGGTAGAACCGTGGGTGATGATGGTACGCGAGATGTTCTGGGTAATGGACAGGTCAATAATCTCCGATACCGACATCTTGCGCTGCTTGCGGAAGTTTTCACGGATACGGTCCATCACCACAACGGATTCGTTCACCGAGTAACCCAGGACAGCCAGAACACCGGCCAGCACTGACAGTGAGAACTCCCATTGGAAGAACGCGAAAAAGCCCAGAATGATGACCACGTCGTGCAAGTTGGCAAGGGCACATGCCAAAGCCAGCTTCCACTCAAAGCGAAAACCCAGGTACAGCAAGATGCCTGCAACCACAAAGGCCAGGGCCATCAAGCCGTTATTTAACAACTCCTGCCCGACCTGAGGGCCGACGAACTCCACGCGGCGCAGCTCTACATCTGAGTGTTGCTGCTTCAGGGCCTGGAGCACTTGTTCGCTTTGCTGGGTCGAATCTTGTCCGTCCAGAACGGGCAAGCGGATCATGATGTCCTGCGACGTTCCAAAGTTCTGCACCTGAAAATCGGTATAGCCCAAAGACTGAACCGAGCGGCGCACATCCTCAACCTGTACAGTTTGCTGATAGTGCACTTCGATGACCGTACCACCGGTAAATTCGATGGACAGGTGAAAGCCGCGCAAGATAATGAAAACGACCGCTGCGATAAACGTCAGAAAACTGATCAGGTTCAGCACCAAAGCATGGCGCATGAACGGGATAGTGCGGTGAATACGAAAAAATTCCATGATGCTTTATGCCTGTAGTTGGGCCTGGCCGGTTTGCACCGGCCCCGGCGCTTTACTTCTTGTCCTGTGGCTTCCAGACCTGGCCGATAGAAATCCCTTGCAGGCGACGACGGTTGCCATACCAGAGATTGACCAGGGCACGGACCCCAACCACCGAAGAGAACATGGAGGTCAGAATACCGATCACGTGTACCACCGCAAAACCACGGATGGGGCCCGAGCCAAAGGCCAGCAAAGCAACGCCCACAATCAGACTGGTCAGGTTGGAGTCGAAAATAGTGGCCCAGGCACGATCAAAACCCTGGTGAATGGCTTGTTGCGGTGAGGCGCCATTGCGTAATTCTTCGCGGATACGCTCGTTGATCAGCACGTTGGCGTCAATGGCCATACCCAGTGTCAAGGCAATGGCTGCAATACCGGGCAAGGTCAAGGTCGCTTGCAGCATGGACAGCACAGCCAGCAGCAAGAGCACGTTGAAGGTCAGGCCAATGGTGGAGAACAGGCCAATCAAGTGGTAATACAGCATGATGAAGATGGCAATCGCAATAAAGCCGTACAGCGTGGCGTTAAAGCCTTGGCGAATATTGTCGGCACCCAGGCTTGGGCCAATCGTGCGTTCTTCAATAATGCTCATGGGGGCGGCCAGCGAACCGGCGCGCAACAGCAGGGAAATATCGGCGGCTTCCTGAGCATTCATGCTGCCGCTGATCTGTACCTGGCCGTTAGGAATTTCGCTGCGGATAACCGGAGCTGTCACCACTTCACCCACGCCGTTTTCAAACAGCACAATAGCCATGCGCTTGTTGATATTGTTGCGGGTAATGTCGCGAAAGATACGTGAACCTTTGTTGTCCAGCGTCAGGTTGACGGTGGGCTGCTGGGTTTGCGAGTCGCGGCCAGGCTGGGCGTCCTGCAGGTTCTCACCGGTCAGGATGACCTGACGGCGCAGCAGCAAAGGAGCACCGCCACGTTCGGTGTAGCGCTCCAGGCCAAAGGGCACGGTGCCCGAGTTCAACGCGGCAACGGCAGCGGGGGAGTCTTCCACCATGCGCAGTTCCAGCGTGGCGGTACGGCCCAGAATTTCTTTGGCTTTCGCTACATCCTGTACCCCGGGCAACTGAACCACGATGCGGTCCGAACCCTGTTGTTGAATAACGGGTTCGGCCACGCCCAGCTCGTTGATGCGGTTGTGCAAGGTGGTGATGTTTTGTGTCAGCGCGTTGGTCTGTACCTGGATGGTGGCGGTTTCCGTCAAACGAGCGGTCAAGCCGCTATCGCCGGCAGGAATGAACTCCAGATCAGGCATGGCGCGGCGCATTTCGGACTGGGCGCGGTCGCGATTCTCAGCCGAGGCAAAGTCCATACGCAGGGACTGGCCATCGCGCTCGATGGTCCCGACAGGTACTTTGGCTTCGCGCAGCACGCTGCGGGCATCAGCCACCATGGAGTCGTAGCGGGCTTGCAGTGCGCCCTGCATATCGACTTGCAGCAGAAAGTGAACGCCGCCGCGCAAGTCCAGACCCAGGTGCATGGGATGCGCGCCCAATGCGGTCAGCCAGGCAGGCGACGCGGACACCAGGTTCAAAGCGACGGTGTAGTCGGGAGCGGTCGCTGTAGAGTCCTTGTTCAGCTCGCGCTCGATCAGATCTTTGGCTTTGAGCTGAACATCGGTGGACTCAAAACGGAAACGCGCGGTGGCGTTGGGTCCGTTTTGCTCAAAATACGAGCCCGTCGTAGGAATATTGTTTTGCTTGAGCAGCTCTTCAACATGGCTGATCAGGCTGGTTTCAAGCCGGACCGTGGATTTGGCGCTGGAAACCTGGACAGCAGGAGACTCACCAAACAGATTGGGCAAGGTATAGATCAGGCCGATCGCCAGCGCGACCAAGACGATGACATATTTCCAGAGGGGATAACGATTCATGGGATATCTACGACGGGTGCAGAAATGGCAACCCCGGACCGAGGTCCGGGGTCGGAGGCATTACAGCGACTTGATGGTGCCTTTAGGCAGAACAGTCGTAACGGCCACGCGTTGGACCAGAACTTCAACAGGCTTGTCGGTCAGGTTGGCCACTTCAACGGTCAGGTAGTTGTCGTGAACTTTGCTGACTTTGCCCAGCAAACCGCCGGAGGTGATGACTTCGTCGCCTTTGGCCAGGTTGGACACCAGATTGCGGTGCTCTTTCTGACGCTTCATTTGAGGGCGAATCATCAAGAAGTACAGCACAACGAACATCAAGATGATGGGCAGCATGCCCATCAAGGCATTTTCGCCGCCGGCAGCTGCCTGGGCGGGGATGAGAGTCAGAATGTCAACAGCGGACATGTGGGGCTCCTGAGGATTTTTTTGTGTGGGTTGTCAAAAACTAACGGTGTATTGTAGCGGCACTTTATTGCGGTATCACAAACCGCGTGTCATTCAATGCCGCGTGCTCGATCCTGGTGGAATTGCTCGCGCCAGGCCGCAAAACGCTTTTGCTCAATGGCATCACGCATCTCTTGCATGATCTGCAGATAGAAATGCAGGTTGTGCAAGGTATTCAAACGCGAGCCGGTAATTTCATTGGAACGCTGCAAATGATGCAAGTAGCCCCGTGAGAAATGCTGACACGTATGGCAAGTGCAGCTTGGGTCCAGCGGGCGTGTGTCGTCACGGTAGCGGGCATTGCGAATTTTGATGTCGCCGTAGCGCGTAAAAAGCCAGCCATTGCGGGCGTTGCGGGTGGGCATCACGCAGTCAAACATGTCCACACCTTGACTGACCCCTTCCACCAGATCTTCTGGCGTACCGACCCCCATGAGATAGCGGGGGGCGTTGGTGGGCAGTTTGGGTGTGGTGTGCGCCAGAATGCGCATCATGTCTTCTTTGGGCTCGCCTACGGACAGGCCACCAATGGCGTAGCCTTCAAAGCCGATGTCGGTCAGACCCGCCAGGGATTCGTCGCGCAAATCTTCGTACATGCCGCCTTGCACAATACCAAACAGGGCATTGGGGTTGGTCAGACGCTTGAATTCCTCGCGCGAACGACGCGCCCAGCGCAGAGACATACGCATGGATTTGGCCGCTTCATCATGCGTAGCGGGGCGATCATCAATCAGGTAGGGAGTGCACTCGTCGAACACCATGGAAATGTCGGAGTTCAAGGAGTACTGGATTTGCATGGACACTTCAGGTGTCAGAAACAGGCGCTCGCCGGTGATGGGGGAGGCAAACTTCACCCCTTCCTCGGTAATTTTACGCATGCCTTTCAGGCTGAACACCTGAAAACCGCCCGAATCCGTCAGGATGGGCTTGTCCCACTGCATGAAGTTATGCAGGCCCTGGTACTTGTCCATGACTTCCGTGCCTGGACGCAGCCACAGGTGAAAGGTGTTACCCAAAATGATCTGCGAGCCAATCTCGTTCAACTCGTGCGGCATCATGGCCTTGACGCTGCCATACGTGCCTACCGGCATGAAGATAGGGGTCTGCACCACACCGTGGTTCAGGGTGATCTGGCCACGGCGAGCGCCGCCATCGGTGCTTAAAAGGTCAAACTTCAGTCCACTCATGGGGTAGGGGGCTCAATGAACATAGCATCGCCGTAACTAAAGAAGCGATACCGGGATTGGACGGCGTGCTGGTAGGCACGTTGTATGGGTTCGATCCCCGCCAGAGCCGATACCAGCATCAGCAAGGTGGACTGGGGCAAATGAAAGTTGGTGATCAGTGCATCTACCCACTGGTACTGGAAGCCGGGGGTAATAAAGAGACGCGTGTCGCCTTCAATGCTGCCATCGGCGCAGCGCTGGTTCATGCCGGGCTCTTTACTGGCGGCAGATTCCAGCGAACGCACGCTGGTGGTGCCCACGGCAATGACGCGGCCACCAGCAGCGCGGGTGGCTTCAATCTTGGTCAGGGTGGCGGCGGGGACGTGGTAGCGTTCGGCGTGCATGACGTGCTCGCTGATATTGTCCACGCGCACAGGCTGGAACGTGCCTGCACCCACGTGCAAGGTCACAAAGGCCTGGTCCACGCCTTGCTCGCGCAAGGTGGCCAGCATGTCGTCGGTAAAGTGCAGGCCCGCTGTGGGGGCGGCTACGGCACCGGGGTGACGGGCGTAGACAGTCTGGTAGCGCGAGTCATCCTGTTCATCGGCCGCGTGGGTAATGTAGGGCGGCAGAGGTGTTGCGCCGTACTGCTCCAGCATGTCCAGCACAGGCTCGTGAAAGCGCAGGGCAAACAAGGCGTCTTCCCGTCCGGTGCAGTCGGCCAGTACGCGGCCTTCGGCCAGTTCCAGCAAGGTGCCGGGTTTGGGGGATTTGCTGGCGCGGACATGGGCCAGGGCCGTATCAGGGCCGGTCACGCGCTCGATCAGCACTTCCACCTTGCCGCCGCTGCTTTTTTGGCCGTGCAGGCGGGCCTTGATGACGCGCGTGTCGTTAAAGACCAGCAGGTCACCCTTGCGCAGCAGGCTGGGCAGGTCGGTGAATTGGCGGTCATGCAATTGGCTGGCACTGTCCAGATGCAGCAAACGGCTGCCCTGGCGCTGGGCCGGCGGGCTTTGAGCGATCAGATCAGGGGGAAGCTCGTAGTCGAACTGGGCGATAGTTAAAGAGGGGTCGATGCTCATGGTTTGTCGTAAAGGGCCGTGGGCCAAAAGACCGGGCCTGGTGGGGTAACCGACTATTTTAACGCTTTGCCGCCAGATTGCTGAAACGGCCATATCCGTGGTGTTTTTCTTTCGGTATGCTTGGATCTTTCCTGAATTGATCTGTTGGAGACGAGGGCATGGGCGTTTTAAAGGCAAAGCCTGTTTTGAGTCGTTGCAAGCATGTGGCTTTGGCCACCTTGCTCATGGTGCAAGGCGCATCGCTAGCCCTGGCCCAGGCCTTGCCGCCCGAGCTGGCTTCGGTCTGGAATGCCAGCCGTTTGCCACAATCGTCCCTGTCCATCGTGGTGGACGAGGCTGATGGCCCGCGTCTGATTGGCGTCAACGCCCAAGAGCCGCGTAACCCTGCCTCGGTGATGAAACTGGTCAGCACTTGGGCTGGTCTGTCCGCTCTGGGGCCAGAATACACGTGGCGCACGACCTTGATGGCCCAGGATGGCCTGCAAGTGGACGAGCAAGGCACGCTGAAAGGGCCTTTGTATATCAAGGCCGGGGGCGATCCGTTTTTGACCGTGCCGCAGTTGTGGGACATGTTGCGCGAGCTCCGCTTGCGTGGGGTGAAGAATCTGACCGACGTTATTGTGGATCGTTCCATCTTCGGTAACGTCACCATTAATCCGGGCGACTTCGATAATGCGGGTGACCGTCCCTATAACGCCAGCCCGGACGCCATGATGGTAGGGCTGGGGGCGTCCCGCCTGGTGTTCCAACCCGATACCCAGGCGCGCAAATGGATTGCGATTATTGACCCGCCCCTGCCGGGTGTGCGCGTTCAGGGTGAAGTCGAGTGGTCGACGGCCACCTGCCCTGGTTCACCTGTAGTTGGAACCCAGATTCAGCCTGAAGCCGGTGGCATGGTGGTGCGTGTCAGTGGCAAGGCCGCTGCTTCTTGCGGTGAGTTCAGCGTGTACCGACTGGTGCATTCCCAAACCGAATTTTTCGACAAACTGTTTCGTAGCCTGTGGCGCGATCTGGGCGGCACCTTGGCCCGCGATATCAAGACAGGCCGCGTGCCTGCCCGTGCCCAGGCGATTACCTGGCATGATTCGCGGTCATTGTCTGATTTGATTCGCCTTGTTAATAAGCAAAGCAATAACGTGATGGCTCGGACCATTTTGCTGACCGTGGGCGCTGAGATGAGCGGTCCGGGTGCGACCGTCGCCAGTGGTGAACGGGCAGTCATGGGAGTATTAGGCCGTCAGGGTGTCAACACGGCTGGCTGGACGGTAGACAATGGCTCCGGTCTGTCGCGTAATGGACGCGTTACGGCGGGCGGGATGGCCGACATGCTGAAGGTTGCCTGGCGCTCGAACTGGATGCCCGAGTACATTTCCTCCTTCGCGATTTCCGGTGTGGATGGCACGGTGCGTTCGCGCTTGCGCGATGACGAGGTTCAGGGCCGTGCTCACCTGAAAACCGGCACACTGCGCGATAGTCGTGCGCTGGCCGGTTACGTGCTGGGAGCCAGCGGAAAGCGGTATATTGTTGTCATGATGGTCAATGACGAACGTTCTGCCGCTGCCCGGCCCTTTTTTGACTCGGTGGTGAAGTGGTTGGCAGTGCGTTAACGATCACGATAGTGCGGGCTGCTGTGCAGCAGCCCCGTTTTTAGTTAGTCCCTAATTTGATGAAGCAATCATGCCCATACACGAAATACGCCACCCTTTGATCCGCCATAAACTGGGTTTGATGCGCAAGGCAGATCTGAGCACAAAAAATTTCCGCGAAATGTCCCAGGAAATTGCTTCTTTGCTGACCTACGAGGCTTGCAAGGATTTGCCCTTGGAACCCACCACCATTGAAGGCTGGTGTGGCAATGTGGAAGTGGAAAAGCTGGCTGGTAAGAAAGTGACGGTTGTTCCCATCTTGCGCGCCGGTATTGGCATGTTGGACGGGGTGTTGAGCTTGATTCCCGGCGCCAAGGTCAGCGTGATCGGTATCGCCCGAAATGAAGAAACCTTTGAGGCCCAGACCTATCTGGAACGGTTGGTCGGTGAGCTGGACCAGCGCCTGGCCCTGATTATCGACCCCATGTTGGCCACCGGCGGCTCCATGGTTGCCACGATCGATCTGCTGAAAAAAGCGGGTTGCAAGAATATTCGTGCCCTGGTGCTGGTGGCGGCCCCTGAAGGCATCGCCACTCTTGAAAAACACCATCCTGACGTGCATATCTATACTGCGTCCATTGATCAGCATTTGGACGAACACGGTTATATCGTGCCGGGCCTGGGCGATGCGGGCGACCGTATTTTTGGTACGCGTCAGAAGGTTCAGGACGGCGAGGTGTAATTCCGGAACTTGTTGTGCTTTTTTACAATCCCTTGCCAGCATGGCAGGGGGGATAGGCATAATAAAGCGTTAAGTCTACGTTTCACTGAATCCAGAATGCATATGAAACTGAATGCTTGGATGGCTGCTCCTCTGTTGCTTACCTTGGGCCTGGGTTCGGCCCAGGCCGGCTTGTGTGACGTCCCCTTTATGCGTGACGGCGGGCAGGTGCAGCTGACTGGCTCGGGTTTTCTGGCCTTGGGCGCTGATCTGGCGTTTTCTGATGTGAAAAAGCAGGGCGGCGATCAGTGCCAGGCTCGCGTACAGGGCAAGGCCAGCGTGGCCTTGGCGGGTTTGCCTGCCAGCAAGCCTAATATTGACTATGTCATGACCGTGCGCGATGGTCGCACCCGTTTCCAACGTGATGACGGCCGGGGTGGTCTGCAAGCCGTTCCAGGCTCGTTTGACCTGCGTTTGCTGGGGCTGTTCTCTTACGAACATGGTGGTCTGCAAGACGGACAGACTTTCCCCCGTCAGAGTTATCAGATCAATCTGGACAAGCGTAGCCAGGCCAATGTTCTGCGCATTCATACTGGTGCCAAGACGGTCGGCTCCCAACAATCCATACAGACTGCATTGGGCAATTACCAGTGCTGGCCTATTCGCTATCAACGCGAGATTGAGCCTACCCAGGCCAGTTTCAGTGGCATCAGCCTGCCTATTCCGGGAATCAATTCACAGGTTACCGATTGGTATTGTCCGGAGGTGCAGATGGTCATGAAGCAAGAAAGTATTCAGAACGGTGTACCGTCTACGGTAGAGGTAACCCAACTGAAGTAAGCTTGTGATGAATATCTCACAGGTTCACCGAGTATCTTTATCCTGAAAAGTGCGGGTTAAAGAATTTTGTGCGGCGCTGCTATGGCGCCATTCACTTGGCGATACGTATTTGTCGCGTGTCCCTTTCAACGGCAAGGAGTTATTTATGGCTACCAAGAAAAGTCTGGAAAACAGCGGAGACAAATTCATCGAGGAAGTGAAAGCGAGCTTGGATGAAGCAGAACAACTGATGCGTGAAGCAGCCGAAGCCACGGGCGACAAAGCCGGTGAATTGCGGGAAAAAGCCTTGCGCTCATTGCGTCTGACCCGGGATTCCTTGCACGATGCCCAGGAAGCGGTGGTTGATCACAGCCTGCGTGCAGCCAAAGCAACCGACAATTATGTCCACGACAAGCCCTGGCAAGCTATTGGCGTGGCCGGTATTGTGGGCCTGATGTTCGGCATGCTGATCAGTCGTCGTTAATCTGTCTGTGCTCTGCGCTGCGGGCCTTTCGTAGGGCTGCAGCAGCATAAAAAGCGACCCTGCCGATCTGGACTTTGCCGTCCAGATCGGCAGCCTTTTAGAAACCAGGCTCTTGTCCTTGCAGGTAAGGACAAGATGTTGCAGAGCAGGGATAAATCATGGCGCTTAGGCAAACTATCAGTCAGCTTGGTTCTACCTTGATAGGAGCTGTCAGTACTCGGCTGGAGCTGTTTGCTCTGGAGGCCGGCCAGCAAAAGGCGAGCCTGATCACTATTTTCACTATGGTGTTTGGCGCACTGCTGTTCTCCACTCTGGCGGTGCTGGTGTTCAGCTTGTTGCTGGCCTTGTACTTCTGGCCTACGGAGTATCGTTACTGGGCCTTGGGGGGACTGGTCGTTTTGTATGCCGGTTTGGGAGTGGGGCTTTTCCTGGCCGTACGTCGTCGTCTGACGACAGGTCCAATTCCTTTTTCAGCGACCTTGTCCGAGCTGCGTCGCGATGTCGCGTTTATTGAGCGCTTGAGGGATTCCGAGGGAGACGGGAAATGAGCACGAAGCAAGAGAGCATGTCCGCCCAGGAGCGGGCGGTGCGTATTGAACTGTTGCGAGTCCGCGCCTCCTTGGAGCGGCAGGCCATGTCGTCCCAGATCCATTCCCTGGGGGAAGATTTAAGCCCCGGCAACTTGTGGAACAGCGTCAAGCCGTCGGGTTTGAGCATGGGCGGTGTGGTGGCCAGTGCATTGTCCTTGTCACGCCGTTATCCGTTTCTGTTATCTGGTGCCTCGGCGGTGCTCAGTAGCTTTGGCGGGCGCTGGCTGCGTATCGGAGCCTTGGCTCTGGGAGCCTGGAAATTGTTTGATGCTTCCAAGTCGGCACGCGAGCAAGCACGCAATGTTCTGGTTCCGGTACGGCGCAAAACCGATGTGAACGAGTAAGCCTGCTTGTATTTTCAAAAACAGGCCTAGGCCGGTTTTTTTTACTTCTTGCCTAGCGCTTGTCTTGGATGCCGTGTGGGATGGCTCGCTTTGATGAGCTGAATAAAACAAAGACCATGCACCCTTGCGGTGATGGTCTTTGTTTGTTGTTGAATGCGCCGGATGAAGGTGCGTTCTGGTTTACAGCCCCAGCGATCCCCACATATCGTCCACTTTTTTCTTGGTGGCCTCATCCATCTTGATAGGCGTACCCCATTCGCGCTGGGTTTCTCCGGGCCACTTGTTGGTGGCATCCATGCCCATCTTGCCGCCTAGTCCCGATACCGGCGAGGCAAAGTCCAGATAGTCGATAGGTGTGTTCTCCACCAGCACGGTGTCGCGCACCGGGTCCATACGGGTAGTCATGGCCCAGATCACTTCTTTCCAGTCACGCGTGTTCACATCCTCGTCCACCACGACGATGAACTTGGTGTACATGAACTGGCGCAAGATGCTCCAGACGCCAAACATCACGCGCTTGGCATGACCTGCGTATTGCTTGCGAATCGACACGACGGCCAGGCGATAGCTGCAGCCTTCGGGTGGCAGGTAGAAATCCACAATTTCAGGCAATTGCTTGCGCAGGAGGGGCACAAAGACTTCGTTCAGTGCCACTCCCAGAACGGCAGGTTCATCGGGTGGTTTGCCAGTGTAGGTGCTGTGGTAAATCGGGTTACGGCGCATGGTGATGCGTTCAACGGTAAAGACCGGGAACCAGTCCTGCTCGTTGTAGTAGCCGGTGTGGTCGCCGTAAGGGCCTTCCAGTGCCATTTCATAGCTGCTGTCTGCGGGCGGTTTCATGCCTTCGGGCACGTCGGGGGCCAGAGCTTCCGGGTGATCGCTGGGCAGAATATGGCCTTCCAGCACAATCTCGGCCCAGGCGGGCACGGATAGGTCGCTCCCCAAGGCTTTGGCCACTTCGGTGCGCGAGCCGCGTAGCAAACCGGCAAATTGGTATTCGGACAGGCTATCGGGCACGGGGGTGACTGCACCCAGAATAGTTGCAGGGTCAGTGCCCAGAGCCACAGCAATCGGGAAGGGTTTGCCGGGGTTGGTCAGGGCGTGATCGCGGAAATCCAGCGCCCCGCCTCGGTGGGACAACCAGCGCATGATCAGCTTGTTGCGGCCAATCAGTTGCTGGCGATAAATGCCCAGGTTCTGGCGTTTGGCATGGGGGCCTTTGGTAATCACCAAGCCCCAGGTCAGCAAGGGGGCCACGTCGCCGGGCCAGCATAGTTGCAAGGGGATCTGGTTCAGGTCCACATCCTTGCCTTCCAGCACCACTTCCTGACAAGCGGGAGAGCGAACGTTCTTGGGGCTCATATCCCACAGGGCGGACTTGAGCATGGACACTTTGGACAGCGCATCGCGCATTCCGGTGGGCGCTTGCGGCTCTTTCAGATTGGCCAGCAGTTCGCCAGTGTCGCGTAATGCCGACACATCCTGCGCGCCCATACCCCAGGCGACGCGTTGCGGCGTACCGAACAAATTGGCCAAGACCGGCATGGCAGCTTTAGCGCCTTGATGCTGGGCGTTCTCAAACAAAAGCGCCGGACCACCGGCACGCAGTACCCGGTCACTGATTTCAGTCATTTCCAGCGAGGTGGAAATTGGCTGCGTAATCCGCTTCAGATCGCCCTTGGCTTCCAACTGGGCAATAAAGTCTCTCAAGTCACGGTATTTCACAGAAGAACGGGGCTCCGCTTGCAGATATTTTTGGTTAAGACCTTGAACAGGTTCTAAGGTTAACATCGGGCAGTTAGCAATACTAAGGATGATCCCATGGGCTTCCAAGATATGGACTATGTACTTAGTCGCTCGGCCCGCACCCTGACGTATCGCATCGGCGAGTTTGTGCACGTATGTGCCATGTACCTGGGCATTGCCGTACTGGTCACGATCGCAGCTTGTGTGGTTGTGCCATCGATGCGCGCTCAGTTTAACCAGCTTTACACCGGTCTCGTGCAAACCCTGCGCCCCGAGGCGCTGAAATACGATGCGTACAGCCAGGCAGTCTGGCCTGCGGATAAAACTCAGCCCAACCTGTCGGAAGGAGGCGAAGACTTGAGTCAGGCGGAGCAGCAGCAAGCGGTCTCTACCTATCAGGGCTTCATGAAGAATCTGCGTGCGTCGGTCACCGGGCAGCCCATTGCCGGCGTCACGGCGGCTCAGCAGCAGGCTTTGCGCAGTTACCTGGCGCGCAAGTACAAGATTGCCTATTCGGTGGCGGGTGCTTTGATTCACACCGCTTTTATTGTGGGCAAGGAAAAGAACCTGGACCCGCAACTGATTCTGGCGGTGATTGCCATTGAGTCGCGCTACAACCCCTATGCAGAAAGCCATGTGGGTGCGCAGGGCCTGATGCAGGTGATGACCAAAGTCCATAAAGAGAAGTTTGATATCTATATGGAAGGCACGCTGGCCGTGCTTAGCCCGGAAGCGAATATTCGGGTGGGCGGGCAGATTCTGTCGGACTGCATCCGTCGCCGTGGGTCTTTGGAGGGGGGGTTGGCCTGTTATGTGGGAGCCACCGGTCCTAGCGATGGTGGTTATGGCGCGAAGGTACTGGCTGAACGCCGTCGTATTGCCTTGGCCTCGGGTATTCCGATTCGGGCACGCTAAGCAGTCTGGATAGAAAAAGAAATCGGGCCTTGCGGCCCGAAATACTTTTATGGAATCGGGCTTGATCGCCCGACAGACGGAAAAGAGGCTGGGCTTAGCGGCCCAGAAACTGCCCCAGACGGCTGATCGCTTCTTGCAGGCGATCCATGCCGGTTGCGTAGGACAGACGCAAGGTATAAGGCGCATGGGCCGTACCAAAGTCCCGGCCCGGCACCGCCGCCACACCCGCCTCGTGCAGCAGTTGCTGCGAGAAGGCATCGCTGTCCTGGCTGTATTCGCGAATATCCGTATAAATATAGAAAGCGCCATCCGGGCGTACGGGCACGCGCAGACCCAGACGCTCCAGCTCGGGCAGCAGGTAATCACGGCGCTGTTTAAAGGCCAGACGACGCTCTTCATAAATGGCCATGGTTTCCGGCTCGAAGCAGGCCAGGGCGGCATGTTGGGCCAGGGAGGGGGCGCAGATTGCCAGACTGGCGGCCATGCGCTCGCAGGCTTCGGTCATCCAGGTGGGCAGAATCAACCAGCCCAGACGCCAGCCCGTCATGTGGAAATACTTGGAAAAGCTATTGATCACAATAATGTCCTGATCCAAGGTCAGGGCGCTCAGTGGTGCTTCTTCATAAAACAGACCCAGATAAATCTCGTCCATGATGATGAAGCCGTCACGGGCGCGCACTTCCTTGATCAGTTCTTGCAGGGCAGGGCGGGAAATCGTCGCGCCAGTGGGATTGTTGGGCGAAGCAATCAGAACGCCACGGGTCTTGGGACCCCAGTGTTCACGAATATGCTGGGCGCTTAGCTGAAAGCGTTCGTCTGCCGATGCGGGAATCAGGCGGGCGGTGCCGCCAGCGGCCATGATGAAGTTCTGGTTGGCTGGGTAGGACGGGTCGGGCATCAGGACTTCGTCGCCGGGATTGATCAGGGCCAGCGTAGCCAGAGACAGGGCACCCGATGCGCCCGCCGTGACCACAATACGCGAGGGGTCGACACGGGCCTGGAACTGCTGCTCGTAATACAGGGCGATGCGTTCACGTAGAGCGGTCAGACCGGCAGGGGCGGTGTATTGGCCTAAACCTTGATTGCTGGCCTGATGCAGTGCATCGACCACGGCTTGCGGGGCGGTAAAGTCCGGCTCGCCTATGCCCAGGCTGATGATGTCGCGGCCAGTGGCCTTTAAGGCATTGGCCTGTTTGAAGAGTTCAACAGCGTGAAAGGGAAGAACGTGTTCGGTACGACGGGCGAGGCGGGACATGCGGCAAATCTCGGGTAAAAAGTGTATTGTAGGACCTTGCTCAAAAGGGCGTCAGGTGGCTGTGGCGTGTGCGTGTGCCCAGTAGGGGTGCAAACCGGCGGGCCAGTGAGACTCAAGTTTAGGTTTGTTGCAGGAAAAGTCTATGGTTTCTTCGTCGCGGCGTGCATTTTTGATGGGGCGTCGTCCTCCCCAGACGGCTTGGCAGACATTTTGTTCCCGCCTGAAAGCCCGAGTGCAGGGCCAGTGGTCCGAACTTGGCACTGAAGCGCATCACGAGCAGGCTCGTCTGGAGCCCGCTTCCAGTGCGGACGTGCATATGGTGTTGACGCTGGCGGCCGAGTACGGCGTGACGGTGTGTCTGGAAGGCGTGCCGCAGGCCAGTGAAACCGATGACCCCATGATAGTCCTGGCCCCAGGCCGACAGATGGCCCGCTGTGACCGTCTGGAACCGAACTCCAATCGCTGGTTTGTTCAGCCCGGCTGTCTGCTGGGCGAGATGGAAGCCAAAGGTTTTCAAGGTCTGGCCAATGCCCCGGCAGGCATGACCGTCGCTGCCTGGTTGGCCGACCGGCGTCAGCATGATTGGCCCAGTGGTCGCACGGCCTTGTCAGGTGTGTTGCATTGTTCAGTCATTCTGGCGGACAACACGCAAGCGGCCCTGGGCCCTTTTGGACAGGACAATCGCAATCCCCTTGATAGCCTGCGCATGCAGCAATTGATTCCTGCCTTGTTCCAGTTGATGGGCGAGTCGGACACCCAGGCCCTGCGACAAGAGCAATGGCCTTGCCGCTATAGGCTGGACGCGCTGGAACCGGTTGAAGGCGAGGGCATCAATCTGGCTCATTTAATGCTAGGCCACGGCGGTGATTTGGCCTGGGTGGAATGGCTGGTGCTGGATGAGGCTGTGTTAAGCGGCTCGGACCCGCAAGACTGGTCCTGGCCGAATCAGGAGCAATCCTGGCAGGCTCAGGATGTGGATAGCCGTATCAAGGCGTTGTTTGATCCTACTGACCGGTTTTCTTACCCAGGCCAGACGCTGTAAGTTTGTCCTGGCCTGCGCTTGACCCAGCTTGTAACTCAAGGGCTAGAATAGTCCTTGCGTTGGCCTTGAGGGCCAGGCAAGGCGATCGGGGTTTCGGAGACAAGAACAGCATTTAGCGTATCAAGCCACGCGCTTGTTTGAATTTACGCTGACAGGCAATGGCCGCTTTCTGGCGATCCCGGTCCGTTTTAAATGGATTTTTGGGTAGGTATACAGCATGGACGCCAATTTTCGGAAAGCAGCTCTGGAATATCATGAGCAGGGCAGGCCCGGAAAGTTATCGGTCACGCCGACCAAGCAACTCTCTAACCAGCGGGATCTGGCGCTGGCGTATTCGCCCGGGGTTGCGGCTGCTTGCGAGGAAATCGTCAACGACCCGCAAAATGCCTTTCGCTATACCGGTCGGGGTAATCTGGTTGGAGTGATTTCCAATGGCACTGCGGTGCTGGGCCTGGGCAATATTGGCCCTCTGGCTGCCAAACCGGTTATGGAAGGCAAGGCCGTGCTGTTCAAGAGCTTTGCCGGTCTGGATGTGTTTGATATCGAGATCAATGAAACCGACCCCGACAAGCTGGTCGATATTATTGCAGGCCTGGAGCCGACCTTTGGCGGCATCAATCTGGAAGACATCAAAGCGCCCGAGTGTTTCGAGGTAGAGCGCAAGCTTCGCCAGCGCATGAGCATTCCTGTTTTTCACGACGACCAGCATGGCACCGCAATTTGCGTGACAGCCGCCTTTCTGAATGGCCTGAGCGTGGTGGAAAAAGACCTTAAGCAGGTCAAAGTAGTGACCTCGGGTGCAGGTGCTGCCGCGCTGGCTTGTTTGGACCTGATGATTGATATGGGGCTGCCACTGGAAAATATCTGGGTGACGGATATAGATGGCGTGTTGTACGAAGGCCGTCCTGGTAATCCGGTGCCCGAGCTGGCCCGCTTTGCCAAACAGACCGACGCTCGTACTTTGAGTGACGTGATTGATGGGGCCGATGTGTTTCTGGGCTTGTCCGCCGGTGGCGTGCTCAAGCCCGAGATGCTGAAGAAAATGGCTCCCCGGCCCTTGATCCTGGCCTTGGCCAATCCGAACCCCGAGATCTTGCCTGAAGATGCTCACGCCGTGCGTGATGATGTGGTTATGGCAACTGGCCGTTCGGATTATCCGAACCAGGTCAATAATGTGCTGTGCTTCCCTTATATCTTCCGTGGCGCACTGGACGTGGGCGCCACCACGATTACGCGCGGCATGGAAAAAGCCGCTGTGCTGGCCATTTGTCAGTTGGCACGTGAAGAGCAGGATGAAGGCGTTGCTGCCGCTTATGGTCTGGAAGAAGTGTCTTTCGGTCCGTCCTTCTTTATTCCCCGCCCTTTTGATTCGCGCCTGATTGTGCGTATCGCTCCTGCGGTTGCCAAAGCGGCCATGGAAGAGGGCGTGGCGACCCGTCCGATTGCGGATCTGAACAGCTACATCTATCAGTTGCGTCAGTTCGTCTACAAGTCCGGCTCGTTCATGAAGCCGATTTACTCGCTGGCCCGTGGCCTGGTGCAAGACGGCGCCAAGTCGCGTGTGGTGTTCAGCGAAGGCGAGGACGAGCGCGTGTTGCGTGCCGTACAGATTATTGTGGACGAAGGGCTGGCTAGCCCCATTCTGGTGGGCCGTCCCGCTGTCCTGCAGCAACGTATTGAGCGCTACGGCCTGCGCCTGCGTCTAGGCATTGATGTGGAAGTGACCAACCCCGAGCAGGATGATCGTTTTCACCGTTACTGGACCAGCTATTGGGAAATCATGTCGCGTCGTGGCATCAGCAAAGAGATGGCACGTGTTGAAATGCGTCGTCGTCCGACTTTGATCGGCGCCATGATGCTGCACCTGGGCGATGCCGATGGCATGATTTGCGGCACGGTGGGGCGTTACGAAAACCATTTGGAGTTGGTGGATCAGGTAATTGGCAAAGCCCCCGGCGTCAAAACCTATGCCGCCATGAATATTTTGCTGCTCAGTGAGCGCAGCGTGGCCCTGACCGATACGCATATCAACCACGATCCCGATTCGGATCAGGTGGCCGAGATCACCTTGGCGGCGGCTCGCAAGATGCGCCAGTTCAATATCGAACCCAAGGTGGCGTTGCTGTCCAGCTCGAACTTCGGGACCAATGATTCGCCCGCGGCGGTCACCATGCGTGGTGCGCTGGAGCGCGTGCGCAAACTCGATCCCAGTTTGGAGGTGGACGGGGAAATGCACGGCGATTGCGCGCTGGATGAAAAGGCCCGCCATCAAATCCTGCCCACCTCGGCCCTGACTGGCGAGGCGAACTTGCTGGTCTGCCCCAACGTGGAAGCGGGCAATATTGCCTACAACCTGCTCAAGACGGCGGCCGGTGGCAACGTGGCGATCGGTCCCTTCCTGTTGGGGGCACGGGCCCCGGTTCACATCATGACGTCCACCTCCTCGGTGCGCCGTATCGTCAATATGACGGCGGTCACGGTGGTCGATGCCAACGTTGCTACTGAAGGCTGATACCTGTCATGATCCAGCGCTCTCCCGCTTCCGTGGCATTGATCTTGAATGGGGGCGGGGCGCGCGGCGCGTATCAGGCCGGGGTGTTGGCTGGTTTGCTGGAACTGCTGGACCCGGACCGCAACCCTCAGTTTCGTAACCCTTTCGATATTATTTGTGGCTCGTCGGCCGGTTCCATCAATGCTGCCGGATTAGCGTGTCGCGCTGACAAGCCGCACGAGGCTGTCGATCATATACAACAGCTGTGGGGGTCGTTGCACACTAACGATATTTTTCATGCCGACCCGTTGCAGTTGCTGGCCACCAGTGCGCACTGGGTGGCCACGCTGGCTTTGGGCTGGCTGGCCCCGCGTCTGCGTGACCATGTGCCGCACTCCATGCTGGACAATTCGCCGCTGCGCGATTTGCTGGAAGACAATCTGGACTTTGACCGTTTGCAGCGCAATCTGGCTCAACAGCACCTGGGGGCGTTGGCGATTACGGCGGCTGCCTACACCACGGGTGAGCACCTGACTTTTTATCAATGTGACGAGCGTATTCGCCCTTGGACGCGTAATCTGCGCCGAGCCATCCCAGGTGTGATCGGGGTGGATCACCTGATGGCTTCCAGTGCGATTCCCTTCATGTTTCCGGCCCAGTCCTTGCGGGTAGGCAAGCAAACCCAGTGGTGTGGGGACGGGACGATGCGTCAGTTGGCCCCTATCAGCCCGGCGATTCATCTGGGGGCGCGTAAGGTCCTGATTGTAGGGACGGGATACGCGGACAACACCTACCATGAGCAAGAGTGCAAGGATCCGCCCTATCCCTCTTTGGCGCAGATCAGTGGCTATGCCTTATCCAACATATTCCTCGATAGTGTGTCAACGGATATTGAGCGTATGGACCGCATCAATACATTGCTTGCCTATATGCCTGCAAATGTATTACAAAGCCAATCGCTGCGTCCTGTCAGCACGTTTGCCATCACTCCCAGCCGCTCGCTGGATGAAATTGCCACTCGGCATATTCATCAGATGCCAACTGCTGCACGTACCCTATTTCGAGTACTTGGTGTATCTTCAAAGTCCGGTCCGACCACAGGCGGTGCATTAATCTCATATTTGTTATTCGAGTCCGGCTATACCCAAGAGCTGATCGAATTAGGAAAGACCGATACCATGAGTCGTCGTGAAGAAGTATTAGCGTTTTTTAAGGAAGCGTCCTGATGAGCCAATCCCTGACTTTGCAAGAGGCTTTGCAACAAGGCGGCGTGCTCGACGCAACGGGCCTGACGGCTGCTGATTTTCTGGAGCAGGCACAGGACCAGGGGCTTACCGCCCTGGAAGTAAGTTGCGATCGTGCGCGCAATCGTTCCGCTGTGCTGCGAGCAGTCGCCAAGGCTGTCGATTACCCTGAGTTTTTTGGTGGCAATCTGGATGCGCTCTACGATTGCCTGTGTGACACCGTGCTGGACCAGAAAGCAGGCCTGGCCCTGTGGCTGGACAATCTGCACAGTGGTGATCCCGCATTGGAAAAAGACGCTCAGGCTATTTTGGGCGTGTGTGAAGATGTACATGCCTGGGCCTCGAACAACGAGCGCCGTTTTGTTTGTGTCGTTCTACACGCTGGCAAGCACCCTGACCCCGAACCGGGCGAGACGCCTGCTTCCTACTCCAGCCAGGACGAGGAATAAGTTATCGGTTCTATTCCCAGCCTTGCAAGGCGCTGATCGCTGCTGTCAGCGCCAAGGCGGCAGTTTCGGTTCGCAGCACGCGATGTCCGAAACGAATCGCCTGAGCCTGGGCACCCAGTGCCACCTTTTGCTCTTCGGGCGACCAACCGCCTTCGGGGCCAATCAATATCGTCATGGCCTGATCTTGCGGTCCAATGGCCTGCGCCAGTTGCAGGGGCGCATCGGGATCACAAAACAGATGCAGGCCAGTTTCAGCCTCGCGAAAGTACTCGGCCAATGTCAGCGGCGCAGACAGTTCCATCAAGCGGTTGCGACCACATTGCTCGCTGGCCGACTCGATCACTCTTTGCCAATGGCCCATGCGTTTGGCCTGCCGCTCCGCATTCAGTTGCAGTACGCTGCGTTGCGCGCGAATCGGCACAAGGCGGCTGACGCCCATTTCCACGGCTTTTTCGATAATCCAGTCCATCTTGTCGCTGGAGGCAATGCCTTGCAGGACGGTAATGCGACCGGCCAGCTCGCGGACCGGTGTTTGGGCAGCGCCCAGGGCGGCGAAACCTTTTTTGCCATCAATGCGCAAGGTGGCGGGGTATTGAGTCCCGAGTCCGTCAAACAGGACGATGTCCTGGCCGTCCTTTAAACGCAGCACCCGGATGGCATGATGCGCCAGTGCCTCGGGCAGGGCGATCTCGGTCTGGGCCGTCAGGCCCAAGGGGTGGTAGAAGCGGGGAGCTGCCATATCAAGACACCATCAAGCATAAAAAACCGCACAAGCATACCGTACCCGGGCTTGGGGGAGAAAGCACAAGGCCCCAGCTCTAGTGGGGGCGATTTAGCGCCAGCAATGCTAAAATAGCGCGTTTTATAAACTAATCAGGGTCGTGAGCCGTCCGCTTGCCGGAATTGTCGCGCCGCCGCCCCAATGAGCTTCTAATGGATATTGCGTCAGCCTCTGATAAAACCCTAGCCAATGCCGTCCGTGCCTTGTCTATGGATGCCGTGCAACAAGCTAATTCGGGCCACCCCGGTGCGCCCATGGGTATGGCCGATATCGCCCAGGTTCTCTGGTCCCGGCACCTGAAACACAACCCTGCCGACCCTGCCTGGTTTGATCGCGACCGTTTTGTGTTGTCAAACGGCCACGGTTCCATGCTGATCTACGCTTTGTTGCACCTTAGCGGCTACGACCTGCCCATGGACGAGCTGCGCAACTTCCGTCAGATGCATTCGCGCACTCCGGGCCACCCTGAAGTGGGTATTACCGCTGGCGTGGAAACCACCACGGGTCCTTTGGGCCAGGGTTTGGGTAACGCGGTCGGTTTTGCACTGGCTGAAGCCTTGCTGGCGCGCGAGTTCAACCGCGAAGGCCACGATGTGGTCGACCACCTGACCTGGGTTTTCGCTGGCGACGGCTGTTTGATGGAAGGTATCTCGCACGAGGCTTGCTCCTTGGCCGGTACCTGGAAGCTCTCCAAGCTGGTCGTGATGTACGACGACAACGGCATCTCCATCGACGGTAAGGTCGAGAACTGGTTTGGTGATGACACTCCCGCCCGCTTTGAAAGCTACGGCTGGAACGTGATTCGCGCGGTTGATGGCCACGATGCCACTTCGATCAATAGCGCGATTGAACAGGCTCGCCGCAACGCGAAAGAGGGCACGGGTCCTACCCTGATTTGCTGCCGTACCGTGATCGGCAAGGGCGCTCCTAATGCCGCCGGTTCCGAGAAAGTCCACGGTGCTCCACTGGGCGCTGATGAAATCGCTGCCACCCGTGCTGCACTGGACTGGAACCACGGTCCGTTTGAAATTCCTCAGGAAGTCTACCAAGGCTGGGATTGCCGCGAAAAGGGTGGTGCTCAGCAAGCCGAATGGCAAAAGCGTTTTGACGCCTACAGCCAGGCTTATCCTGAACTGGCCGCCGAACTGGCCCGTCGTTTGAAAGGCGAACTGCCTGCTGACTACAGCGCCAAAGTCCAGGCCTTTATTGAAGAAACCGCTCAGAAGGCCGAAACCATTGCATCGCGTAAAGCCTCGCAATTGGCCATCAGCGCCTTGGTCAATGTGCTGCCAGAAATGCTGGGCGGCTCGGCTGACCTGACCGGCTCGAACTTCACCGACTGGAAAGGGGCCGAAGCGGTTCGCGCTCACGCTGATGGTCTGCATTTTGGTCGCCACATCAACTACGGTGTGCGTGAATTCGGCATGGCCGCCATCATGAATGGTCTCGCCCTGCATGGTGGCTACCTGCCTTTTGGCGGCACCTTCCTGACTTTCTCCGATTACTCGCGTAACGCCATTCGTATGGCTGCCTTGATGAAGCAGCGCGTTGTGCACGTCTTTACCCACGACTCCATCGGTCTGGGCGAAGACGGTCCTACACACCAGTCCATTGAACACGCCAACAGCCTGCGCCTGATCCCCAACCTGCACGTCTGGCGTCCTTGTGATACCACGGAAACTGCCGTGGCCTGGGCATGTTCGGTCGAGCGTCCTACCAGCATCGGCATGGACGTACAGAGCGGCGGTCCTAGCGCCTTGCTCTTGTCGCGCCAGAATCTGCCCTTCGTCGAACGCGATGCGCAAACCATCCAGAACATCCGTCGTGGTGGCTACGTGCTGCGTGACGCGCAAGATGCGCGCGCCATTATCATGGCAACCGGCTCGGAAGTCGGTTTGGCGCTGCAAGCCCAGGAACAGTTGGCTCAGCAAGGGATTGCGACCCGCGTGGTGTCCATGCCTTGTACCAACCTTTTCGATGCTCAAGACAAGCAGTGGCGCGATCAGGTCCTGACCCCAGGCATTCCACGCGTTGCAGTTGAAGCCGGGACCACAGGTCTGTGGTTCAAGTACGTGGGTCTGGAAGGCGCCGTAGTGGGTATTGATACCTACGGTGAATCCGCCCCGGCTGGCGTCCTGTTCAAGCATTTTGGTCTGACAGCAGAGAAGGTCGCTGCGGCCGTTCAAGAAATTTTGTAATTGGAGTCTGACATGACGATTCGCGTCGCAATCAATGGTTATGGTCGTATCGGCCGCATGATCTTGCGTGCCCACTACGAGTACGGCAAAAAACACGATATCGAGATCGTGGCCATCAACGCCTCGGGCGGTGCCGAGATCAATGAACACCTGACTCGCTATGACTCCGTGCATGGCCGTTTCAACGCCGATGTGTCGCTGGATGGCGACTACCTGGTGGTCAACGGTGACCGTATCCGTCTACTGAGCCAGCGCGATGCGCTGACCCTGCCTTGGGCTGAACTGGGTGTGGACGTGGTGCTGGAATGTACCGGCGCGTTCACCACCAAGGAAAAAGCCAGTGAGCACATTCAAGCCGGTGCCAAGAAAGTCATCATCTCGGCCCCCGGTGGCAAGGATGTGGATGCCACCATCGTGTACGGCGTGAACCACGACATTCTGAAAAGCACCGACACCGTTATCTCCAACGCATCGTGCACCACCAACTGCCTGGCTCCCCTGGTTGCTCCTTTGCATAAGGAACTGGGCGTGGTCAGCGGTCTGATGACCACCATCCACGCGTACACCAATGACCAGGTCCTGACCGACGTGCGTCACAAGGACATGCGCCGTGCCCGTTCGGCCACCAGCAGCATGATTCCTACCAAGACCGGCGCGGCTGCGGCTGTGGGTCTGGTGTTGCCAGAACTCAATGGCAAGCTGGACGGTTACGCTGTGCGCGTTCCTACCATCAACGTGTCCATGGTTGACCTGACTTTCGTGGCCAGCCGCAACACCAGCGTTGAAGAAGTGAACGGCATTCTGAAGGCAGCTTCGGAAGGCGCCATGAAGGGCATTCTGGACTACTGCACCGAACCTCTGGTGTCTATCGACTTTAACCACACCACCGCTTCCAGCACGGTTGATTCCCTGCTGACCAAAGTTACCGGCGGCAATATGGTCAAAGTGGCGGCCTGGTACGACAACGAATGGGCTTTCTCCATTCGTATGCTCGACAGCACCATCGCACTGATGTCGGCCAAGTAAGATCTGAATAGCAGGGGCGGGATTTCCCGCCCCTGTCACGTTAATTCCCAGAACAAAAAACCATGTCTACAAGCATCAAGACCTTGTCTGCGCTGGCCGAAACGGACGCGCTGCGAGGCAAGCGGGTATTTATCCGCTCTGATCTGAATGTCCCTCTGCAAGACGGACGTATTACCGAAGACACGCGCGTGCGTGCCTCGGTACCTGCCATTCGCATGGCGCTGGATGCCGGCGCTGCGGTGATGGTCACGTCTCACCTGGGTCGCCCTAAAGAAGGCGAGTGCCAGCCTGTGGATTCGCTGGAACCCGTGGTGCAACGTTTATCCGAGTTGTTGGGCATGCCCGTTGAGCTGCGTCGCAATTGGCTCGATGGCGTCCAAGTGTCGCCCGGTCAGGTGGTCTTGCTGGAGAACTGCCGCTGCAACGTGGGGGAAAAGAAGAACGATCCCGAGTTGGCCCGCAAAATGGCAGCCTTGTGTGACGTTTACGTAAACGACGCCTTTGGTACGGCTCACCGTGCTGAAGCGACT
Source organism: Alcaligenes sp. SMD-FA (assembly GCF_025960365.1). NCBI lineage: Bacteria > Pseudomonadati > Pseudomonadota > Betaproteobacteria > Burkholderiales > Alcaligenaceae > Alcaligenes > Alcaligenes sp. SMD-FA. The sequence continues at coordinate 735,616 of NZ_CP110108.1, forward strand.
ACCGAAGGGATCGCCCGCTTTGCTCCTGTAGCTTGCGCCGGTCCCTTGCTGGAAGCCGAGTTGAAAGCCTTGGGCCGTGCTTTGAATCAGCCTGCACGTCCTCTGGTCGCGATTGTGGGTGGTGCCAAGGTATCCACCAAACTGTCCATTCTGCGCGCTTTGGCGGAAAAGGTTGACCAACTGGTGGTCGGTGGCGGCATTGCCAATACCTTCATGATGGCCAGCGACCTGTCCGTGGGCAAATCCCTGGTGGAAGACAGCCAGTTGGAAGAAGCCCGCGAAGTGATCCGCATCATGAAAGAGCGCGGTGCGGAAGTGCCTATCCCTGTGGATGTGGTGTGCGCCAAGTCCTTTGCTGCTGATGCAGCGGCTGAAATCAAGGCTGCTGATCAGGTCCAGGACGATGACATGATTCTGGACGTGGGCCCACAAACGGCTCAGCAGATCGCAGACATCATTGCCAAGGCTGGTACCGTGGTCTGGAATGGCCCTCTGGGCGTGTTCGAGTTCCCGGCCTTCGCACAAGGCACCGAAACCCTGTCACGCGCGATTGCAGACGCCAAGGCCTTCTCGATTGCTGGCGGTGGTGACACCCTGGCCGCGATTGCCCAGTTCAATATTGGTGAGGATGTGGACTACATCTCCACCGGCGGCGGGGCATTCCTGGAATTCCTGGAAGGCAAGCGCTTGCCTGCTGTGGCTGCGTTGGAAGACAAGGCTTAAGTCAGTTTTGGCTGCATAAGAAAAAGCCAGTCAACGCAAGTTGACTGGCTTTTTTTGTGTGCATAGCTTTTATGGTTCAGGCATTGGCCATTTCGCGTTCAGCAGTTTTTGCCAGGAATGCAGAGCGGGATAGATGCTGGGCTTTTGCGACAGCATCAATGCGGTGGACTAAGGACTCCGGCAGACTGATATTCAAGCGAATGGCTTTGTTGTTGACTTTGGATAGGTCAATATCAACCATCATCCAAAATCCGTCTTTATAGTCATCGTGCCAAGACCAGCTTTCAGGTGTGGTCGGAGCAGGAATGGATGAGCTGTCGCCGAAGAAATGGGCCTCAACGGCTTCTTGAGCCGCCTTAGGTAGATCCTGTAATTCGTCAGCCGCTGCAAAACAACCTGGAAAGTCCGGAAAGGATGCGCCATAGGCGCTATGTTCTTCTTTGTGTACGTGGATGGGATAGAGCATGAGCTGCGCTTACGCCCCATCTTTAATCAACTGCGCATACCCTTGCATGGCATCGGGCCAGTCCAGCTGAAAGCCGCTGTCCAGCAGTCGCTGGTTGCTCAGGCGTTTGCCACCTTCATTGGACTGACGCCGTTCGGGATGCGGTACTTTCAGCAAATCAGCCAGTCCGTCATACAGTTCCGTAATCCGGTAAGGACGGCTATCAGTGCCTATATAGCAAGGGAAGGGCGCAGGAGCACGTAGCAGGTGCCAGCAGGCGCGCGCAGCATCTTCAATATGCAGGCGGTTGGCCCAATGTTCAGGGTCGTCTGGCACGGTGGCGCGGCCTTCACGCAGACGATCCAGTAATTGGGTGCGTCCTGGCCCGTACAGGCCGCTGGGTCGGATGACGACAGCCTGGGCTGGAATCCGGTGGTGCAGCAACTGCTCGGCCTGCAGCAGCACTTGCCCGTTAAATTGTGCCGGTTCGGTGGGCGAGTTCTCGTCCACCCATTCATTGCTTGGGCCGTAGACGGCGGTGGATGAAACAAAGACGAAGCGTTTCAGGGCTTTCAGGTCCAGTTCGTTGAGCAGGTTTTCCAGACCGTGCAGAAATACCTGTTCATAAGCAGCCTGACTACGCTGGCCGGGGGAGACAGCGTAAAGTACGTGGCTGATTTTGCGGTGTTTCAGGCGCAGGGAGGAGGGCTCACTTAAATCAGCCTGCACCCATTCAATCCCGCTGTCATCGTCCAAAGGGGGATGACGGCGCAGACCGATCACCGGCCAGTCGTGATGGCGGGCCAGCATACCGGTGCGGGTGCCCAGATCGCCAGCGCCCGCTAAGAGCAAAGTACGTTGTCGAGAGTCCAAAGCGGCAAGTCCTTGAGTAGAATGATCTCGAGCAAAGCTCGATTGGCTGGGATAACAATAGCATTGGAGGCGGTCATGGAGTGTCGCAATTGGATTGACGGACAGCAGCTTGGCGCGGAGGGCGGTGGTTTGCTACCGGTTATCGACCCCTCCACGGGCGAAATCTTTGCCCGGCTAGCACAATCGTCCGAGGTGGATATTGATTGGGCTGTACAGGCCGCCCGACGTGCCAGTCAGGGGCCCTGGAGCCATCTTACTGCCGCCCAGCGCAGCCAATTGCTGCTGCGCTGCGCCCGAACCCTGTCTGATGCCCGCGAGGAATTGGCGCGGCTGGAGTCCCGCGATACCGGCAAGCCTTTACGCCAGGCCCAGTCCGATGCTGCTGCCATTGTCCGCTATTTTGAGTTCTATGCGGGCGCGGTGGACAAGCTGCATGGTCAAACCATCCCATTGGGCTGGGAAATGACGGCCTTTACCTTGCGTGAGCCCTTGGGGGTTACCGCGCATATCATTCCCTGGAATTACCCCTTGCAAATTTTTGGGCGCAGCGTGGCCGCGTCCCTGGCGGCAGGCAACACCTGCGTGGTGAAACCGGCGGAAGATGCCAGCCTGTCCTTGCTGCGGGTGGCCGAGTTGTTGCACGAAGCGGGCTTGCCGGCGGGTGTGCTCAATATCTGCACGGGGCTGGGGAGCGAGGCGGGGCAGGCCCTGTCCGCACATCCCGACATCAATCATATTTCTTTCACTGGCTCTCCCGGCACGGGCCGTCAGGTAGCCGTGCAAGCGGCGCGTAACTTTGTGCCAGTCACCTTGGAGCTGGGCGGCAAGTCTCCGCAAATCGTGTTCTCGGATGCGGATCTGGATGCGGCCTTGCCGGTCGTGGTCAACGCGATTGTGCAGAACGCAGGGCAAACGTGCTCGGCAGGCAGCCGGGTGCTGATTCAGCGCGCTATTTATGGTGATTTTACCGAGCGTTTGATCGAGGCCTTTAAAGCGTTGCTGACCGGGGCGGCAAGCGACAATCTGGATTGCGGTCCGCTGATCAGCGCCCAGCAGCAAGCGCGAGTGCGCTCCTATCTGGAAAATCTGGACCAGGACGGCATTGTGGTGCTTGCCAAAGGCAAGCTGGACTCTAAGGCCCCGGCTGGTGGTTTTTATCAAGTGCCTGTTTTATTGGGGCATGTGCCAGTTGATCATCGCCTGGCGCAGGAGGAAATATTTGGTCCGGTTCTGGTCGCTCAGCCTTTCGGCACCGAGGAGGACGCGATCGCCATGGCCAATGGTACGCCTTACAGTCTGGTGGCCGGGGTCTGGACCCGCGACGGAGCCCGTCAGGTACGCATGGCCAGACAACTGCGGGCCGGGCAGGTCTTTGTGAATAATTACGGCGCGGCAGGTGGGGTAGAGCTGCCTTTTGGCGGAACCGGCCAGTCTGGCATAGGACGCGAAAAAGGGTTTGAGGCTCTGTATGCGCTGACGTCCTTGAAAACAGTTGCGCTGCGTCATGCTGCGAACTGATCTTGAAGGAATCTAGGGTAAGCGTGGCTGTGGTGGGCCGGGTTTTCTGGCAGCATGGCAACTGAACGCTAAACAGGTTTCATTAATGGCGGCGCAAAGCCGCCATTTTTTATATAGAAAGCAGAAGGAGACAAAGATGCGATTGCAAGACAAAGTGGCTATCGTGACGGGCGGTGCATCGGGTTTTGGCCTGGGTATCGCGCAACGTTTTGCACGTGAAGGAGCGCGTGTATTGATTGCCGACCTGAATGAGGAGCAAGGCAAAGCCGCCGCTGCCCAGATTCAGGCTGCGGGTGGTCAGGCCATTTTTGCCGCTTGTGATGTCTCGCAAGGGGACGAAGTGCATGCCCTGTTGGATATTGCTTTGCGTGAGTGCGGTGGGCTGCACATTGTGGTGAACAATGCAGGCACCACACACCGCAACAAGCCTTTGCTGGAGGTCAGCGAAAGCGAGTTCGATCTGGTCTATGCCGTCAATGTGAAAAGCATTTACTGGAGTGCCAAACACTTTGTGCCGTACCTGCGGGCTCAAGGTTCGGGGTCGTTCATCAATATTGCCTCCACCGCCGCTTTGCGTCCGCGCCCCGGATTGGTCTGGTACAACGGCACCAAAGGTGCAGTGGTGACGATCAGCAAGGGGATGGCAGCCGAATTGGGCCCGGATAATATTCGGGTCAACTGCATTAATCCGGTGATTGGTGACACGGCATTGCTGGAACAATTCATGGGTATGCCCGATACGCCGGAAAATCGCAGCCGCTTTTTGGCGGGAATTCCGCTGGGCCGTTTTTGCACACCCAAGGACGTGGCGGCGGCAGCGCTGTATCTGGCCTCGGACGAGGCCGAGTTTGTGACCGGCACCTGCATCGAGGTCGATGGCGGCCGTTGTATTTAAGCCCCACTGCGATTCGTTACAATCCTGCGGTTGGCAGGCCCGTTCAGGGCCTGTAATTTATTTCGCTTCCAAGGAAAAGCATGACATTCAATCGACAGTCTCCCCGCGAGCATCCGGATCAATTGCGTATCGGCTTGGTGTCGGTTTCGGATCGCGCCTCCAGCGGACAGTACCAGGATCAAGGTATACCGGCGCTGCGCCGCTGGCTGGATTCCGCCTTGACGGTCGCACCTGCCTATCTGGAGCGCTTGATTCCTGATGAACGAGCCCAGATTACCGGCACTTTGGTCGAGCTGGTGGACGCCGGTTGCGATCTGATTTTGACCACCGGTGGCACTGGCCCGGCCCGTCGTGACGTGACCCCGGAGGCCACGGTGGACGCGGGAACGCGCGAAATGCCCGGATTCGGTGAACAGATGCGTCAAATCAGTTTAAAATTCGTACCAACAGCGATTTTGTCGCGGCAAGTTGCGGTCATCCGAGAAATTCAGGACCACGCTGCTCTGATTATCAATCTGCCTGGGCAGCCCAAAGCCATTCAGGAAACTCTGGAAGGATTACGGGATACAGAAACCGGACAAGTATTGGTGCCGGGTATTTTTGCAGCTGTCCCGTATTGCATCGACCTGATTGGCGGACCTTACGCACAAACTCACGAGCATGTGGTGCAAGCGTTCCGCCCCAAGTCGGCGCGTCGGACCGCCAGTTAATACGCTTACAAACAATCGGCTGGACACGAACCGTGCCCAGCCAAGTTTTTCAATTATTTTCGTCTTCAGGAGGTCTTCTCATGGCCCTAGTTTCCATGCGCCAGCTGCTCGATCATGCGGCCGAGCACGGTTATGGTATTCCAGCGTTCAACGTCAATAACCTGGAGCAGGTCCAGGCCATTATGGAAGCCGCCTCGGAGACGGACAGCCCCGTCATCATGCAGGCGTCGGCTGGTGCTCGTAAATATGCAGGCGAAGCGTTCCTGCGTCACCTGATCGAAGCGGCTGTTGAGTCCTACCCCAACATCCCTGTGGTGATGCACCAGGATCACGGCCAGTCCCCCGAGATTTGCAAGGGCGCCATCGAACTGGGTTTTTCCAGCGTGATGATGGACGGCTCCTTGCTGCCCGACGGCAAAACCATTGCCGACTTTGAATACAACGTGGAAGTGACCCGCAAAGTGGTCGATATGGCTCACAAGCTGGGCGTGACCGTTGAAGGTGAACTGGGTTGCCTGGGTTCTCTGGAAACCATGCAGGGCGACAAGGAAGACGGCCACGGTGCCGACGGCGTTCTGACCCTGGATCAACTGCTGACCGACCCCGAGCAAGCGGCTGAATTCGTGACCCGCACCCAACTGGACGCACTGGCTATTGCCATCGGTACCAGCCACGGCGCTTACAAGTTCACCCGCAAGCCTACTGGCGACATTCTGTCCATCGAGCGTGTGAAAGAAATTCACCGTCGCTTACCTAACACCCACCTGGTGATGCATGGCAGCTCCAGCGTGCCTCAGGAATTGCTGGCGGAAATCCGTCAGTTCGGTGGTGACATGAAAGAAACCTACGGCGTGCCTGTGGAAGAAATTCAGGAAGCCATCAAGTACGGCGTGCGCAAGGTCAATATCGACACCGATATCCGTTTGGCCATGACTGCCGCCATCCGTCGTTTCCTGTTTGAAAACCCAGAGAAGTTCGACCCGCGCGAATACCTGAAACCTGCTCGCGAAGCCGCCAAGAAAGTGTGTGTAGCCCGTTACCAGCAGTTCGGCGCCGCCGGTCAGGCTTCCAAGATCAAGGCTATTCCTTTACAGGAAATTGCCCGCCAGTACAGCACCGGCGAGCTGTCCCAGATCGTTCAGTAATTTTGTCAGGCGGCGGCAGGAGTGGGCAGCACGACTGCCCGCCTCGGTCTCCGCGTCTTTGCCCGGTGCCGCAGGCGCCGGGATTGTCGTCCCGCCTGCATCCATAGTCAGCGGGATGTTTTCGTTTTAAGGATGAAATCGTGCAAGAGCCCTTACATCAATCCAGCCTGAGCTCCTTGCCGCTACTCGCGCGCGGCAAAGTTCGGGACATGTATGCGGTGGGTGAGGATAAGTTGTTGATTGTGGCCAGTGATCGCATTTCGGCATTCGACGTGATTCTGGACGACCCCATTCCCGGCAAGGGCGCTGTCTTGACGCAGATGACCGAATTCTGGCTGAACAAGCTGGCACACATCATCCCTAATCACACGACGGGCGTGAACCCGGTTGATGTGGTGGCGCCTGAAGAGCGTGCTCAAGTCGAAGGCCGCTCCATGGTGGTCAAGCGCTTGAAGCCCATCATGGTGGAAGCGGTGGCCCGTGGTTACCTGATTGGTTCGGGTTGGAAAGACTACCAGGCGACTGGTGCGGTTTGCGGCATCACCTTGCCTGCAGGTTTGAAGCAGGCTGCCAAGCTGCCCCACGTGTTGTTTACACCAGCGGCCAAGGCTGAAATGGGCTCGCACGACGAGAATGTGGATTTTGCTCACGTGGTCAAGGAAGTCGGTCAGGAACTGGCCGAGCAAATCCGTGACGTGACCCTGCGTTTGTATACCGAAGCTGCCGACTATGCGGCCAGCCGTGGCATTCTGATTGCCGATACCAAATTTGAGTTTGGCCTGGATGATCAAGGCCAACTGCATTTGATGGACGAAGTGTTGACTCCGGATTCCTCGCGTTTCTGGCCAGCCGACAGCTATGCCGAAGGTATCAGCCCACCGTCCTACGACAAGCAATTTGTGCGCGATTGGCTGGAAACCCAGGTCTGGGACAAGACACCGCCCGCACCGCGCTTGCCTGCTGAAGTGGCCCAGCGTACGGCTGACAAATACCGTGAAGCCCTGGAACGCCTGACGGCGTGAACGGTTTGCAGCCCGGACAGGCACTCATCGTAAACGAGCTGCCTGCTCGTCCTCAGCAGGGTGCCAAGCGGCTCATGTCCGTGGACGACTTGCTACAGCGAGCCGGGCTTTGGGGGAGGGCGATGGGCAGAGCAAAGTCTGCCTCGCCGGAAAACCCATCCTTGGATGGATCCTGCTGTTTTTCTATTGACCAAGGCGCCTGGTAGCATGGCGCCTTCTTCCTTTTAGGGCGTATCTCTAATGAGCGTACAAACTCCTGCGACCCCCACCGTGGGCATTGTGATGGGTTCTTCCAGCGACTGGGATGTCATGAGCCAGGCCGTGGCCATTCTGGATGAATTTGGCGTGTCCTATGAGTGCCGCGTGGTCTCTGCCCACCGCATGCCGATTGATATGGTGGATTACGGCGCCCAGGCCCCAGCCCGTGGCCTGAAAGCCATTATTGCCGGTGCAGGCGGTGCGGCTCACTTGCCCGGTATGCTGGCGGCCCTGACGCACTTGCCCGTGTTCGGCGTACCCGTGCCTTCGCGCTATCTGCGCGGTGAAGATTCTCTGTTGTCGATTGTGCAAATGCCCAAGGGCGTGCCGGTTGCCACCTTCGCCATTGGCGAGGCCGGTGCCGCCAATGCCGCGCTGCACGTGATTGCCAATCTGGCCGTCAACGATACGATCCTGACTGAAAAACTGATTGCATACCGTGCCCGCCAGACCGAGGCCGCCCGCGCGATGCGTGTTCCGCCTGCCACTGCCTGATTTTATTTTGTGATGATGACCCCCATGACTGATGCTGTCCTACTAGTCCCTGGCTCCTGGCTGGGCATGATTGGAGGCGGCCAACTGGGCCGCATGTTCTGCCATAGCGCTCAAAGCCTGGGCTATAAAGTGGCGGTACTGGACCCCGACACCCATAGCCCGGCCGGTGCCGTGGCGGATCTGCATATCTGTGCGGCCTACGATGATGCACAAGCATTGGTTCAACTGGGGGAACTGTGCCAAGCCGTCAGTACCGAGTTCGAAAACGTCCCGGCGCAGTCCTTGCTGACTCTGGCTCAGCACACCCGAGTCACGCCGTCCGGTGATGCTGTGGGCATTGTGCAGGATCGCATTCGTGAGAAAGCCTTTATTTCGCAGGCCGGTGTGCCGGTGGCTCCCTATGCCGCCATCGAAAGCCTGGACGATTTGCAGGCCGCTGACAGCGCCTTGTTCCCCGGCATTCTGAAGACAGCGCGCTTTGGTTATGACGGCAAGGGGCAGGCGCGTGTGGCAGACCGGGAGCAGGCGCTGGCTGCCTTCAAGGAGTTCGGTTCCCAAGCCTGTGTGCTGGAAGCCCTGCAACCTTTGAAATCCGAAATTTCGGTGGTCCTGGCCCGTGGCCTGGACGATCAGGTCAAAACCTTCCCATGTGCCCGTAACGAGCACCGCGACGGCATTTTGGCCGTGTCCACGATCAGTGCCCAGTTCCAGGACGATGCCTTGTCCGAACAGGCTCGTCAGGCAGCGGCTGCGATTGCCCGTACGCTGGATTATGTGGGTGTGTTGTGTGTGGAGTTCTTCATTCTGGAAGACGGCCGTTTGCTGGCCAACGAAGTGGCTCCTCGTCCGCACAATAGCGGCCACTACACCATGAATGCTTGCGTCACCAGTCAGTTTGAACAACAGGCCCGCGTGATGGCCGCTTTGCCCCTGGGCGATACCCGCGCTTTGTGTCCTTCCATGATGCTCAATATCCTGGGCGATATCTGGTTTGACGAACAAGGCCAGATGCGTGAGCCGGATTGGGCTGCCTTGCTGGCTGTGCCTGGTGTGTCCTTGCACTTGTATGGCAAGGCCGAGGCCCGTGTTGGCCGCAAGATGGGGCACGTGAATATTGTGGGCGAGTCGGATCAGCAAGTGCGCGAGCGCACTGCCCGAGCTGCCGCCGCTTTGCACATCGCTTTTGATCATGACTGACACCCCCTCCAGCCCTTCCGAGCAGCAGATAGAGCAAGCCGCCCGTGTGCTGGCACAAGGGGGGCTAGTCGCCTTTCCGACCGAGACGGTCTACGGTCTGGGCGCGGATGCAGAGAACCCGGCTGCGGTGCAACTGATTTACAAGGCCAAGGGCCGCCCTGCGAATCATCCCTTGATTGTGCATGTGGCCCCTGGTGCCGATTTGCGCTATTGGGTGACGGATATTCCGCCCGTGGCGCAGCAATTGATGGATGCCTTCTGGCCCGGCCCGTTGACGCTGATCTTGCCGCGCAATCCGGCTATTCCGGATACGGTCAGTGGCGGACAAAGCAGCATTGGTATTCGTTGTCCTTCCCATCCGGTGGCTCAAGCCTTGCTCAAGCGCATGGCGGAACTCAAGCCCAGCGGTCAGGCCGGTGTGGCGGCGCCTTCGGCCAACAAATTTGGTCAGGTATCGCCTACGGCCGCCAAGCATGTGCGCGATGAATTTGCGGACATGAGCGCAGAGGAACTGCTGATCGTGGAAGCGGGCCCGTCGGAAGTGGGTATCGAGTCCACCATTGTGGACGTCTCGCGTACCCATCAAGGCGTGGGTGCGGTGCTGTTGCGGCCCGGCCATATCACGGCAGCCATGATTGCCGAGGTCATCGGCTACGAACCCGCCAGTCCGGATCAACAAGCCCCACAAGTGTCGGGCAGCTTGAAAGCGCATTATGCGCCGCGTACCCCTTTGTCTTTATTTGATGAAGGCAGTGCGCCAACGGTGCAGGCTGCTTTGGCCGAAGGGGGCAAGCAGGCCATTGTTGCCTTTGCCTCTTTGCCGCCCTTTTCGGCGGATGTACACGACTGGTATGTGTGCAGCCCGGATGCGCAGCTTTATGCCCAGGATTTGTACGCCATGTTGCGTCGTCTGGACCAAGGCCAGTATCAGCATATTTGGGTGCAGCGTTGCCCGGATACGCCAGACTGGCAGGCGGTCAATGACCGCCTGGGCCGAGCAGCCGCCGCCTTTGAGTAAGGCTGCTGTTTAGTAGGCGTGTGTGTGCTTTAAGGACTGAGCTTAGGAACTGAGTGAGTTTGCTGCTTAGCGGGCTGTTCGCTTCAGAAAATCCACAATTGCCTGGTTCACCTGCGCTTCCTTATCCCGGTAGGGCAGGTGACCGCATTGCTCCAGCTCCAGCAGCTCTGTGTGCGGCACCAGCTTCTTGATGCGACGGATCTGCTCCAGCGTGCCGTATTCATCATCCACGCCCTGAATGGCCAGAATCGGGCAGGTGATGCGGCTGACGTCCTCTTCGATATTCCAGTCACGGAATTGGGGTTCCGTCCAGGTGGCGTTCCAGCCCCAGAAGGCGGACTCCACATCATCGTGATAGCGGGCCAGTCGCTCGCGTAAAAAACCTTGCTCGTAGGCTTCGCGGGCGACCAGAATGCCGCGCAAGGAAATGTCTTCCACAAACAGGTGCGGGGCCATCACCACAATGCCTTGCAGCTTGTCGCCAAAGCCGCTGGCTGCCAGCAGGGCAATCGAGCCACCATCACTGTGGCCGACCAGCATAATCGGGCGCTTTTGGCCGTCCTCGCCCAGTTGTTCCAGCAATTGCGGCAGTACGTCCAGTGCCTGTTCGTGCAGATAGTCGGGCTCTTTGGGGCTATTGTCGGGGCGCGGGGTACTGCGGCCATATCCGTAACGTGAGTACATCAGACCGCTACAACCGGTTTGTTCGCACAACTGTGCTGGCCAGTCTTTCCACATGGCAATCGAACCCAGACCCTCATGCAGAAACACCAGCAAAGGGGCCGCGACCCGCTCGGGGAAAATGCGTTGATATTCCAGTTCAATGGCTTGCGTGCCTTGAGTCAGGCTTGCAAATTGCAAAGATGAAGCTAGTGTTGTCATAGCGGTTGATGTGCATAAACCCCAAACAAATTGGGCGTTCAAGTAATTAGGAAACTCTCTTTATGCCATAGATTGGTATAGGACGCACAGGCTTGCTTTTCCCGATACCCGATGTGGACAGTTTGCTGCGGTTTGTGGCGCTTTAGGGGCAGGTGCTGCAAATTTTGACAGAGATGGTAGAGTGGCGCTCTCGGTCTTTTTTGCCGCCGGGCCGCCCCAAGGCAAAAAGCTCCCCCTTGGGGATGAGCCTGGACACACAGCAGTCCATTGCGGACTGCTGTGTGCCTAGCGAATCCGAGCGGCATACAAGCCGCGAGGTGGAGCGCAAGCCGAAGGCGTAGCGAGGGGGCTTTTTCTTTGCCGCCGGGCCGCCCCAAGGCAAAAAGCTCCCCTTCGGGGGGCAGCAAGCTGAAGGCGTAGCGAGGGGCTTTTTTTTTGCCGCCGGGCCGCCCCAAGGCAAAAAGCTCCCCCTCGGGGGGCAGCAAGCCGAAGGTGCAGCGTGGGGGCTCTTTTTCATTGCACCACAACATGAAATTTGCTGAATTTGAAGTGGGTATGGTCATCAAGCACCCACTTGTACCTGTGACTCGCGAAGAGATGCTCGATTTCGCCCAGAAATACGATCCGCAGTCCTTTCATATTGACGATAAGCAAGCCGAAGAAGGCCATTGGGGCGGCTTGATTGCCAGCGGCTGGCTCACTTGTGGCAAAGCCATGCGCATGGCTGTGGATTCTGCTTTGCACGACTCCGAGTCCTTTGGCTCGCCAGGTTTGGAACGTTTGCGCTGGGTGCTGCCCGTACGGGCAGGTGACTCTATCCGTCTGGAGGCCACCGTTATATCGAAGCGTGTGTCCAGCAGCCGGTCAGATTTAGGCATCATCCGTTGGAATTGGGATGTGTTTAACCAGCGTGATGAACGGGTGCTGGAGCTGGAAGCCACCAGTATGTTTGAGTTGAAGGTTCTACAAGACTAAGAAAGACTACCTACTTATCTATTTGGCTTGTTGCTCTTCGAGGGGCCGGTTTTTATTTTTGGAACGGCTTGGCGACACGAGAAAACTTCCGCGCTACGCTTTGGGCTTACTCGCTCTGAAGGGGGTATCTTGGGAACGGCTCGGTGGTAAGAGAAAAGTCGCCACGCGACACGGTTCGCAGACTGCTTGCCTGGAGGACACTTTTTACCTTGAGCTTGCTTGGCGTAAAAAGGATGCAAGCTGGCGATGCGCTCCCACCGCATGTAATCGGCAAGTTTGATTAGATTCTGAATGAAAGAGGGCAAAGCTTTTTGCTTTGCCCTTATTGAGCTTCGCTTAGAAAAAGGCCTGAATCCCGGTTTGCGCACGTCCCAGAATCAGGGCGTGGACGTCGTGGGTGCCTTCGTAGGTATTCACCACTTCCAGATTGACCAGGTGACGGGCAATGCCGAATTCGTCAGAGATACCGTTGCCACCCAGCATGTCGCGTGCCAGTCGGGCAATATCCAGTGCCTTGCCGCAGGAGTTGCGTTTCATGATGGACGTAATTTCCACCGCCGCCGTGCCTTCGTCTTTCATGCGCCCCAGACGCAGGCAGCCTTGCAACGCCAACGTAATCTCGGTTTGCATATCGGCCAGTTTTTTCTGAATCAGCTGATTGGCGGCCAAGGGGCGGCCAAACTGTTTGCGGTCCAGGGTGTACTGGCGGGCGGTATGCCAGCAGGATTCGGCCGCACCCAAGGCACCCCAGGCAATCCCGAAGCGGGCCGAGTTCAGGCAGGTAAAGGGGCCACGCAAACCTGAGACATGCGGCAGCATTTGGCTGTCTGCAATGTCCACATCGGCCATGACGATTTCGCCGGTCAGGGAAGCGCGCAAGCCTACTTTGCCGTGAATGGCCGGGGTGGACAGGCCTTTCATGCCTTTTTCCAGAATGAAGCCACGGATCTTGCCGTCGTCTTCACCACCCACGACTTTGGCCCAAACCACCAGCACATCGGCAATGGGGGAGTTGGTAATCCAGGTTTTATTGCCGCTCAGGCGATAGCCGCCGTCTACTTTGACAGCGCGGCTTTCCATGGCGCCGGGGTCCGAACCGTGATTGGGTTCAGTCAGGCCAAAGCAACCAATCCATTGCCCGCTGGCCAGCTTGGGCAGGTACTTCTGTTTCTGCTCTTCGCTGCCAAATTCAAAAATCGGCACCATCACCAAAGAGGACTGTACGCTCATCATGGAGCGGTAGCCCGAATCCACACGCTCCACTTCGCGGGCGATCAAACCGTAGCTGACGTAGTTCAGACCGGCACCCCCGTAGGCTTCAGGAATGGTGGCTCCCAACAAGCCCAGCGCGCCCATTTCGGCAAAGATGGCGGGGTCGGTCTGCTCGTGACGAAAGGCTTGCAGCACGCGCGGCAACAGCTTTTCCTGCGCATAGGCATGGGCGGCATCGCGCACCATACGTTCTTCATCGCTCAACTGCTGATTCAGTAGCAGAGGGTCGTCCCAATGAAAAGAGGGATTGGCAGACATAGAGGTACTCCGGGAAGATCAAAGACGGTCAGTTAAGTGGGGCCAACATGGGCGCCATCGGTCTGGGAAATAGAAAAGAGCCATGTGAGTATCGCTGGCACTGGCAACGGTGGGCAATAGCGTTAGAGGTGGCGCATGGTCAGGCGGCTGCGCACAAGCGATATCCATGTAAGGTCTCAGCATAATGTGCATAAAGCGCACAAATCAATTGATAAAATTGCACAATGTCGTGTGCTGGCGTAACGATCCCGCCTAGCGACGGGTGGGCAGGGAAGAGGTTTCACAATCAGGAGAGTGTCTAATGAGACAAGGCGTGCCCAGTCTGGGCGCATTACAGGCCTTTGAGGCGACGGCCCGCCTGGGGACCTTTTCCCGTGCGGCCGAGGAATTGTCCCTGACGCATAGTGCGGTGTACCGGCAGGTAAGCGGCCTGGAGCAGCGTCTGGGTGTGACTTTGCTGACACGGGTGCGGCGGCGTCTGGTGCTGACCCCGGCGGGGCGCGATTATGCCGCCCGTATCCGTCACCATCTGGAGCAAATCGGCAAAGACACCTTCAGCCTGATTGCGCGTGCTGGCGTGGGCCGCAGCATTCATCTGGCGGTACTGCCTACCTTGTCCACGGTGTGGTTGATGCCGCGCCTGGCCCGTTTCTCCCGGCAATATCCTGACATCACGGTCAGTCTGTCTGTGCGTACCACTCCGTTTCAGTTTGGAGACTATCCCTTTGATGCCGCCATTTATCATGGACGGCAGTTATGGCCCCAAACCGAGGGTATCAAGCTGTTTGACGAAGGCGAGCTGGTGCCGGTGTGCTCGCCCACGCTGGCTGCCAGTGGCCACTGGCAAAAGCTGATTCACTTGCATATGTCTACACGCCCCGATAGCTGGTCGGACTGGTATCGGTCTGCCGGGCTGGAGCCGGATCTGCGCGTCAGCTCCGGCCCGCGTTATGAGCTGTTCAGCCTGGTGATGGCGGCCTTGCATGCCGATATGGGAGTGGCTTTGATGCCGCGCTTTTTGGTGCAGCAGGCGCTGGAGCAGGGCGAGCTGATTATGCCGCTGGACCATGCCATGCCAGTGAGTGAGGCTTACTTTTTTAGTTACCCCACGGCCAATGAACCCAGCGAGGCGGTGCGTTTGCTGGAACAATGGCTGCTTGAGCACGAAAAGGAGAATACATGAGATTGCACTGGAAACCGGCGTTGCTGTCGGCGGCTTTGACCCTAGCCTTGGTGCTGCCTGCGCATGCTCGGGAAGCGGCCAGCCAGCATTTGAATCCGGAGACCGCCAGCAGGGCCGTGCAACGTGACAAGCTCGTCACACAAAAAAGTATGGTGGTGACGGCCAATCCGTTGGCCACTCAGGCCGGTTTGCGCATTCTGGACCAGGGCGGCAGTGCGGTGGATGCGGCCATTGCGGCCCAGTTGGTGCTGGGGCTGGTCGAGCCACAGTCCTCCGGTATTGGCGGCGGCGGCTTTTTACTGATGTTTCAGCCCAAGACCGGCTTGATGAGCTATGACGGACGGGAAACCGTGCCTGCAGCCAGCAGTCTGGATCGCTTCGAGCTGGACGGTCAAACCATGTCCTTCAAACAGGCGGTCAATAGTGGTCGTTCGGTAGGCGTACCGGGTTTGCTGCGTGCCCTGGAGTTGATGCATAAAGATGGTGGCGTGCTGCCGTGGGCGAATTTGTTTGATCCGGCGATTGAGCTGGCCGAGGTCGGCTTTGAGGTCAGCCCCCGTTTGAATACCTTGATTGCCGATAATCCTGAGCTGGCAGACAAGGCCGCTACACGCGCCTATTTTCTGGACGAACAGGGCAGGCCTTGGCCCGTCGGCCATCGTTTACAGAACAAGGAATACGCCCAGGTGCTGCGCCTTTTGGCCAGACAGGGCGCACAGGCTTTCTATCAAGGTGAGCTTGCCCAGGATATGGTGGCTGCCGTTGCCGCCGACCCGATTGCGGGTGACTTGGCAGAGTCCGACTTGAAGCAGTACCGTGCGCTGCGACGTGAACCCCTCTGTATGGACTGGCAGCAGTTGGCGCTCTGTGGCATGGCACCACCCAGCTCGGGGGCTATCAGTGTGATGCAGATGCTGGGCATCTTACAGCACACCCCCATTGCTGACGCAGAACCGCAATCTGTGGAAGCGATTCATTATTTTTCTGAAGCAGGGCGTTTGGCTTTTGCGGATCGGGATGCCTGGGTGGCGGATCCGGCATTTGTGTCTGTGCCACAGCAGGCTTTGCTGGCTCCAGCGTATCTGAAATCACGCGCTGCCTTGATCCAGCCAGACCGTTCCATGGGGCATGCTCAACCGGGCAAGCCGTTGGCTGACTCACAAGCCGCCAGTGACAACACGCCCGAGCTGCCGTCCACCACGCATTTATCCGTAGCGGATGCTCAGGGGCAGGTGGTATCCATGACCACGTCAATAGAGTCTGCTTTTGGCAGCAAAATCATGGTGCGTGGTTTTTTGTTGAACAATCAGTTAACGGACTTTGCCTTGAGTCCCAAGGACGAGATGGGACGCCTGTCTGTGAATCGGGTGGAGCCAGGTAAGCGTCCACGCAGTTCCATGGCCCCGATGATGGTGTTGCAACAGGGGCGTCCAGTCATTGCCCTGGGTTCACCGGGTGGCAGTGCCATCATTCCTTACGTGGCTCAGGCCCTGACCGGCATGTTGATGTGGGATCTGGATGCTCAACAGGCAGTCAGCCTGCCGCATTACGGCAGCCGCAACTGGGCGACCGAGCTGGAAGCGGGAACGGCGGTGACCACGCAGGCCCAAGCTTTGAGAGCGATGGGTCATGAAGTACGAGAGCAGCCTTTTCCCAGCGGTACGCATGTGATTCGCTGGACCCAGGAAGGACTGGAGGCGGGGGTAGATCCTCGGCGGGAAGGCTTGGCGCTAGGGCAGTAAACAGAGCTTGTAGCCGTGTACCCCAGGTAAACATAGTCTTGCCTACGAGACATGCTGCAAGCGCATGGCGGACTTGGGGAAGCAGTCAGTATTCGGGAGAGGCTGTTGGCGATGTGAAGCAGATACTCGTCAGAGATTGGCAGAGACAGCAGTCGATCGCTGCCAGAGGCTGGTAGAGCTAATTGCCAAGTAGCTAGCAGGCTCAAGTCGTCTGGCTTTTGAAAAAATGGGTGACCAGTAAAAAGCCCTCAATGCTGTGGATCTATATCCACAGCATTGAGGGCTTTTTTAAGTCTTGAGACAGACCTGATCGTGTCGCTTAGCGAAATACCACGGTGCGCTGATCGTTCAGCAAAATACGGTGCTCAACGTGGGCGCGCACGGCACGGGCCAGAACCAGAGACTCCACATCGCTACCGATCTGGGTCAGCTCAGCTGGGCTGACAGCATGGGTGACGTGTTCCACGTCCTGTTCGATGATCGGGCCTTCGTCCAGATCCGCCGTCACATAGTGAGCAGTAGCGCCAATAATCTTCACACCGCGAGCATGGGCCTGGTGGTAGGGACGCGCGCCCTTGAAGCTGGGCAGGAAGCTGTGGTGGATATTGATGGCGCGGCCAGACAGGGACTGACACAGATTGGTGGACAGAATCTGCATGTAGCGGGCCAGCACAACCAGATCAATCTTCAGGTCACGAGCCAGGTCGATGATCTGTTGCTCTTGCTGGGGACGGGTTTCCGGTGTCACAGGCAGGTGATGGAAAGGAATGCCGTAGGAGGAAGCCAGGCCAGCGTGGTCGGTGTGGTTGGAAGCCACGGCCGCAATTTCAACCGGCAATTGGCCGCTATGGGCGCGAAACAGCAGATCGTTCAGGCAGTGGCCCTGGCGGCTGACCAGAATCAGCAGGCGAGCTTTGCGCTGGGCGTCATAAATATTGGCATCCATGCTGAATTTTTCGGCAATGGGCGCGAAGCTGGTTTGCAATGCGTTCACATCCTGCTTTTCAGGCAGGGAAAACTGGATGCGCAAGAAAAAGCGGTTGGTGGCGGCGTCGCCAAACTGCTGTGCCTCAACAATGTTGCCGTTCTGCTCAAGCAGCCAGCCCGAAACGTTGTGGACAATGCCGGTACGATCCGGGCAGGATAGGGTCAAGATGTAATCGTTCATCAACAGTATTGTAAAGATTTCAGAAAAGTTTTTAAGCTGCCTGGGCCAGGGTTTTCTGGCCGTGACGTGCAATCGCTAAACACGCGGTCAGGCCAGGGGATTCGATGCCGAACAGATTCAGCAGTCCGGGGACGCCGTGGGTGGCAGGCCCGGAAAAGACAAAGTCGGCAGCCGCATGGCCGGCGGGCACAATTTTAGGCCGGATGCCGCTATAGGCGGGGTTCAGGCTGTTATCGGGTAAAGCGGGCCAGTACTCGCGCACGGCGGCGTAAAAAGAGTGGCCTCGTTGCGGGTCCATATCGTAGTTCTCATCCTGCACCCATTCGGTGTCCGGGCCAAAGCGGGCCTGACCGGCCAGATCCAGCGTCAGATGCACACCCAGTCCGGCTTTATTGGGCATGGGGTAAATCAGGTGCTTGAAGGGGGAGCGACCCGCCAACGAGAAATAGCTGCCTTTGCACAGATAGGCGTTCGGGATATGGCTGGCATCCAGCCCTTCGATCTGGCGTGCAGCGGCGACAGCGCCCAGACCGGCCGCATTGATCAGGCAGGTGCTTGTCAGGCTGAACGGCTCTGCGCCACCGACGTGTACTTCAAAGCCTTGTCCGGGCAGAACACGCGCACTGACAAAGGGTGTATTGAAGACCAGTTGGGCACCGTGGTTTTCTGCATCGCCTTGCAAAGCCAGCATCAAGGCATGGGTGTCCACAATGCCGGTAGAAGGGGAAAGCAGGGCAGCGCTGCAATTCAAGGCCGGCTCCAGAGCCTGGGCTTGGGCCGCATCCAGCCACTGCAAATCGTCCACTCCACAGGTACGCGCTTGCGCCTGCAGCTTCAGCAGATCGGCTTGTTGTTCGGGCGTGGTCGCCACAATGAGTTTGCCGCAACGGGCGTGGTCTATATGGTGTTTCTGGCAGTAGTCATACAGTTGGGCTTTGCCTTCTACACACAAGCGGGCCTTCAGGCTGCCGGGAGTGTAGTAAATGCCCGCGTGTATGACCTCTGAGTTGCGCGAGCTGACGCCATTGCCAATGCTGGCGGTTTGCTCGATCAGCAGAACTTCCATGCCTTGTTGGGCCATTTGTCGGGCACAGGCTAAACCTACTACCCCTGCTCCCAGCACTATGCAATCAACGTCGTTTGCCATGATCAGGACCTTATTGGCGTGTAAGAGCAAAAGGCGTAGTGTACTCCTGCCATGCAGCCCTCGTCAGGGGGGCCTTGCAACACCCTGTCACGCCAGGGAAGGGGTCAGGTCAAAGTCGCCCGCGTGGTAGA
Source organism: Alcaligenes sp. SMD-FA (assembly GCF_025960365.1). Classification (NCBI taxonomy): domain Bacteria; kingdom Pseudomonadati; phylum Pseudomonadota; class Betaproteobacteria; order Burkholderiales; family Alcaligenaceae; genus Alcaligenes; species Alcaligenes sp. SMD-FA. The sequence continues at coordinate 754,673 of NZ_CP110108.1, forward strand.
TCAGGGGCTGGTGAGCGCTGCGTTCGCAATGGGTGACTTCACCGATAAAGATCAGGTGGTCGCCAGCCTCATGAACGGCATAAGGCTTGCACTCAAACCAGGCACTGCAACGCTCGTCGTCCAGCATGAGTAAGCCGTGCGGGGAGCGTTTAGTGGGGTGATCGTGAAAGCGTTCGGCCTGGCTGCCCCAGGCAAAGCGTTTGGCCAGCGATAGCTGACTGGCTCCTAAAACGTGAATCACATAGCCCTTACCATCCACAAAATGCGGCAGGGACTGGGAGCGTTTGGCCAGCGACCACAGCACTAGAGGCGGGTCCAGAGACACAGAGTTAAAGGAGCTGACGGTCAGGCCAATGGCCTGATCCGGATGGTCTTTATTGGCGCCCGTCACGACCGTCACGCCTGTGGCGAAACGGCCCAGTGCCGAACGAAAGAAGTCGCTATCGAAAGTAGAAGAAAAAACAGTCATTGCATCGAGTCTGAGGGCAGGCGTCCCCAAGGGAACGTGTTAAGGAGCCAGTCGGCTCACCTGCCAATCAGATGGGTCCTTGCGGTCGAACACCAGCCTGTCGTGCAGGCGCGAAGCACGGCCTTGCCAGAATTCGACATGGTCTGGAGTCAGTCGGAAGCCACCCCAGTGTTCAGGGCGGGCGGGATGTTCACCTAAGCTTTCAGTGTACTGCTTGGCACGGGCATCCAGCTCTGTGCGGCTGATGGGTTGGCTTTGTGGTGAGGCCCAGGCACCAATGCGCGAGCCCAGAGGACGACTGTGAAAGTATTCGTCGGATTCGGCCGCGCTGATGCGGCTGATGCGGCCCTCAAAGCGCACCTGGCGCTGCATGGAAGACCAGAAAAAGGACAGGCTGGCCCAAGGGTTGTGGTCCAGGTCCGTTCCCTTGCGAGACAGGTAGTTCGTAAAGAACACCAAGCCTTGTTCATCGTAAGCTTTGAGCAGGACAACGCGCGCCGATGGGCGACCTTCTGGGTTCACCGTGGCAAGCGTCATCGCCGTGGGTTCGACTTCCTTCAGTTCAATGGCCTGATCCAGCCAGCGTTGGAATTGCTGGCGAGGGTCGGCACACAGTTCGTTTTCGCTCAGGGAAAAGCGTTCGTATTCGTTACGCAAATCGGCAAGGGACATGGGGCGCTCTTAGGCTTGTTGAGGATTAAGCAGTGCAGTCTGGCTTTGTAGTAATTGAACCACTGATTGCAGGCGTTTATCCAGAATTTTAGAGCGTTGCAGCGCCGAGGCGGTTTCCATGACGTATTCGATGCAAGGGCCGTTGGTTCCCTGGGCCGAATACACCACCTGTCGCAACTGTTCGTCCGGCATACGGGGTACGTAAGCATCGGTCTTGCGGTTCATGGTAAAGACCAGGGCGCGAATGTCGCCTTGGCTGGTGCGGCAGCGCAACCAGCGGGGGATATAAGCCCCGCTGGGCATCTCGCGCAGCCAAAGGGCATCGAATACTTTGGGTACGCTTTCGGCAGGAATACGGAAGGCCATGCCACGGCAAGAACCACCGACATCCAGCCCAAAGACCAGACCGGGCTGCTCGGGCGTTCCACGGTTGATTCGTGACCACAAGCACAGCGCCCGGTGGTAGCCGCGTAGCAAGGCTTGGCGCTGCTCGGCAAATTCAAAATCGGGACGCCAGATCAGGGAGCCGTAGCCGTAGACCCACAGGTCTTGTTTTTCACACCATTGCGCCTCTTCCAGGGATTGACGCAAAGAGGCGTTGCGCTCTTCGTCAGTCAGGACACGAAAGCTGCACGGTGTGGGTACGGCGGAAGGTGAGGCGGAAATAGAATCGATGTTCACGGCGTAAAGAAGTGGTAAGCCAAAATCACAGATGCTTGAAACCTATGGCAATTGTAGAGCAAGCACAGTCCACTGTAGCGGGCTTTGCCGCTGATAACTAAGGAAAAATACTAATTTGCTTATATGAGTGTTGCTATTTGGCAGAGCGCCGTCAAGCCACCAGGGCATAAGGCCTGTTTCCGGGGCTGGGCAGGCGCAATTAGACGTAGAATGAACGGGTTTGGCCGCATGGGCCGGTGATGGACAGATTGCATGACAGAGCAGCACAACATGGATGCCGAACGCCGCTTCGGTGGTTTGGATCGTTTGTATGGAGCCGGCGCGCGTGAGCGTCTGGCTGCCGCCCATGTGATGGTGGCGGGTATCGGGGGCGTAGGGACCTGGGCAGTGGAGGCATTGGCCCGTTCTGCCGTGGGCCGAATCACCTTGATTGATCTGGATAATATTGCCGAGTCCAACATCAACCGCCAATTGCCTGCCCTGGATAGCACCTTGGGGATGGCCAAGATTGAAGCCATGGCCCAGCGCATTGCGCAGATCAATCCACACTGTCAACTGCAATTGATCGAGGATTTTGTCACCGAGGACAATGCGGCCAGCCTGATGGAACAGCGCCCTGACGTGTTTCTGGATTGCACCGACCAGGCCAGCGCCAAGATCGCCTTGATCTTGCAGGCCAAGCGGTGCAAGGTGCCCTTGTTGAGTTGTGGCGGGGCGGGCGGAAAAACCGACCCTTTAACCTTGCGCCGGGGAGATTTGTCGGTGGCACGCCACGATGCCCTGTTAGGCAAACTGCGGCAGATCCTGCGCAAGCAGCATGGCTTTGCGCGTGGCAGCGATGCCCAGGGCCGTGCCTTGAAGCGTGTACCCCGCATGGGAGTGGATTGCTTGTGGTTCGAGCAGGAAACCCGTTTGCCGCAAAACTGGACTCAGGCTGAAGACGGTGCCCTGCAAGGTTTGGCCTGCGCAGGCTATGGCTCCGGAGTGACGATTACGGCCAGCATGGGGATGCAGGCCGCCGACTACGCCTTAAACCGGATTCTGAACCAGTAAGGCGTTCTGCCAGCCGCGCAGGGCGTTCGAAATACGAATCGCCCGTGCATGCAGCAAGTCATCCAGAAAAAGCTCCGTTTCACGCGCCAGACCGCTATTTAGGAGCGCCTGTCGTTGCACACCAGGCAGGAGCCAGCCTTGTGCGGGTGGCGTCCACCAGTGGCCCTGCTCATCCTGGATATAGATATTGCTGCGGCTGCCTTCGCAAACCCGGTTTTGCGTATCCAGAAAAATTACATCAAAAAGTTGGGGATGCTTTTCCAGCAGGGCAGCGGCGTCCTGATACCAGGGGCGATGCGTGGTTTTGTGAGAGAGCAGTGGGTCCTGGGCCGGCAAAGGGGTCTTGGATAGGCATAGTTGCAAGGGCCCTTCCAGAGCGGGCAAGGCCTGCGCCTCGGCCTGCGCACTGGCTTTTGCGTTCCACAGAATGCGTAGCCGCAAGGGAGTATTGACGGGAGCCTGGCCCAGCGCCGTATGCATGGCTTGCAGCCAGGTTTGTGCGTCCCAGTCGTAGCCCAATTCCGCGCAACTGCGCGCCACGCGTTCCAGATGCAGTTCCAACAGGGGGATCTGGCCGTCTGCGTCTACCCGCAAGGTTTCTATCAATTCAGGTTTGCTTTGGCTCATGATGCTGCCTTTAAGTCAGTGTTACAGGGGCCTGCAATACACGTGCTTTCCACAAGCACTCCAACCACTCCTGGTCTGGGTCCGAGTCCAGAACGATGCCACCACCCACGCCAAACCTTCCTTGGCCGTGATTGTCCAGCTCCAGACTGCGGATGCTGACATTCAGGGACAGGTCGCCGTTAGGGTTCAGGTAGCCTACCGAGCCACAGTAAATACCGCGTCGCTGCGTCTCCAGCTGACGTATGCATTGCATGGCGGCCAGCTTTGGGGCGCCGGTAATCGAACCACAGGGGAACAGGGCGCGTAGCAAGGCTTCCAGTGTGCAATCCGGCTCGACTTCGGCCTGAATGCTGGAAGTCATGGTCCAGACCGAGGCATATTGCTCTACATCGAACAGGCTGGTGGTTTGCACGGTGCCGGTGCGGGCCACTTGGCCCAGATCGTTACGTAGCAAATCCACAATCATCAGGTTTTCGGCCCGGTCTTTCAGGCTGCTTTGCAGCTCCTGGGCGTTTTTCTGATCTTGAACAGGGTCGGTATCGCGCGGGCGTGTGCCTTTCATGGGGCGGGTCCGCACGGTGTTCCCACGTTTTTCCAGAAACAGCTCGGGTGACAGCGACAGGATATGGCGATCACCCAGATCCAGATAAGCACCGTAGGCCACCGGGTGGCGGCTGGCCAGTGCGGTATAGAGATCACGCGGAGCCATGCCTGATTGAATGCTCAAGGGCATGGTGTAGTTGATCTGGTAAAAATCCCCAGCCTGCAAACCCTGCTGAACCTGGGCCAGCGCATCCCGATAGTCTTGCTGGTTGATTGGCAGTTTGACCGTCAGCTCGGGTGTGGCCTGGCTATCCCATAACGCCACTTCCTGTGCCTGTTCAAATACCAGTGCGTTCAGAAGCGCATGTGGCGCAGTATCACGAGCGGGTAGACGGGGTTCGAACAGTTCGGCCAGTTCGTAGTCCAGTGCCAGGGCCACCCAGTGGCCCGCCTGGCGAGCCTGTTCGATTTGTTCAAAAGCAGTACTTAAGTCTTCAGGGCGACGGGCCTGGATATGGCCCAGGTAGCCCTGCATTTCCAGCGCATAGCCTTTTAGTCTGTCTTCAAATCGGCCATACATGCGCCGTGTTCCTTTAAAAATTCCGCCAAGGCCATGCCGGTATGCGAGGCAGGGTTGGCTTGTACTTGATCTGGCGTGCCTTGCACCACCAACCTGCCGCCGCCCGACCCGCCTTCGGGACCCAGATCGACAATCCAGTCTGCTTCGGCAATCAAATCCAGATTATGTTCAATGACCAGCACGGTGTGACCGGCATCGACCAGTCGGTGCAGCACCACAATCAGCTTTTCCACATCTGCCATGGACAGGCCCACGCTGGGTTCGTCCAGTACATATAGCGTATGCGGCGCCTTGTAGGCGCGGCCCGTACGGGTCAGGCCCTCGTCCAGGCGGGCCTTGACCAGTTCGCTGACCAGCTTGACGCGCTGCGCTTCGCCACCGGACAGGGTGGGGGATGGTTGGCCCAGGGTCAGATAACCCAGGCCCACACTTTGCATCAATTGCAGCGGGCGCAATATTTTAGGATGTGCGGCAAAGTATTCAACAGCTTCGTCCACATCCATTTGCAAAAGCTGGCCGGCGGAGACATCGCGCCAGGTCACCGCCAGTGTTTCCGGATTGAAGCGCTGGCCGTGGCAGGCGTCACAAGGCACCTTTACGTCCGGCAGGAAGCTCATTTCCAGGGTGCGCATGCCTTGGCCTTCGCACAAAGGGCAGCGACCATCGCCGGTATTGAAGGAAAAGCGTGAGGCGCTCCAGCCCCGCAGGCGGGCATCGTTGGTGTTGGCAAACAGTTTGCGCACCTCGTCCCAGAAGCCGATGTAGGTGGCCGGGCAGGAGCGGGGGGTTTTGCCAATCGGGGTCTGATCCACTTCCAGCACGCGGTCCAGGCTTTCCCAGCCGCTGATGCTGGCGCAACCCTGCCACACAGGCTTTTCTTTGCTGCCGACAACGCGCTGCAAATTATCCAGCAGTACATCACGGGCAAAGGTGGATTTGCCGGAGCCCGACACGCCCGTTACCAGACTGAGCTTGCCTAGTGGAATACCGGCCTTTACCTTGTTCAGGTTATGCAGGCTGGCATCGTGTACCGTTAGCATGGGCACATCGGCCTGAACAGGGCGGCGTGCCTGCATGGGGTGTTTGAGTGGTTCGCGCAGATAGCGGCCAGTCAGTGAATTGGGGTTGGCCTCGATTTCTGCCAGTGTGCCCTGGGCGATGACTTCACCCCCTCGTTTGCCGGCACCGGGGCCCATATCAATAATGTGCTGAGCACGGCGTATGGTGTCTTCGTCGTGTTCAACGACCACGAGCGTGTTGCCATTGCCTTCCAGACGCGCCATGGCGTTGAGCAGAATCTGGTTGTCGCGGGGGTGTAAGCCAATGGTGGGTTCGTCCAGCACATAGCACACGCCCTGCAGGTTCGAGCCTAACTGGGCGGCCAGACGGATGCGCTGGGCCTCACCACCCGATAAGGTGGGGGCAGCACGATCCAGCGCCAGATAACCCAGCCCCACTTCATGCATGAAGTCCAGACGGCTACGTATCTCGTTCAGAATGTCGCGCGCAATATCGGCTTCGCGGCCACTCATGTTCAGGTTGCCAAAAAAAGTCTGTGCCTCGTCCACGGGCAAACCGGCCAGCTTGGCAATGGATTGGTCGCGCCATTCAAACGCCAGCGAGACCGGGTTCAAGCGTTGACCATGGCAACTTGGGCATTCCACCGCTTCGCCATCGTAGCCGTTGTTCCAGTTGTTCTCCTCGCCCGTTTGTTCCTGGTCGAAGCCAGTCAGCTTCAAACCCGTACCAAAGCAGTCCTTGCACCAGCCGTGCTTGGAGTTGTAGGAGAACATGCGCGGGTCCGGCTCGGGGAAGCTGGTGCCGCAGCAGGGGCAGGCCCGTTTGACGGAGAAATGTTGCTGGCTGGCATTGGACAGCGGTTGACCTTGTCGGCGTTGCTCCAGCGACATGGAACCTGATGGCGTCAATGGAGCCAGCACACTAAAGGAGCCGTGACCCAGTTCCAGCGCTTCGCGTATGGCTTGGCGCAGTTGCAGTTCGTGGCGAGGGTCAATGATCAAGTCGGCCACCGGCAGTTCCAGCGTGTGTTCGCTGTAACGGTCCAGACGGGGCCAAGGGTTGACGGGGATGAACTCGCCATCCACGCGCAAATGTGTATAGCCCTTGCCCTGCGCCCATTTGGCCAGGTCGGTGTAGTACCCCTTGCGGGCCGTGACCAGGGGAGCCAGCAAACCAATATGCTCACCCTTGTGATCGCGCAGCAGTTGCGCGGCGATTTGCTCGGCGGTCTGTGGGGCCACGGGCACGCGGCAGTCCGGGCAGTATTGGGTGGCCAGCTTCACGTACAGCAAGCGCAGGAAGTGGTGAATTTCCGTCATGGTCGCCACGGTGGACTTGCGTCCCCCCCGGCTGGTGCGCTGCTCAATGGCAACAGTGGGCGGAATGCCGTAAATCGCGTCCACATCGGGCTGACCGGCTGGCTGCACAATGGCACGGGCATAAGCATTCAGGGATTCCAGATAGCGGCGCTGGCCTTCGTTAAACAGAATATCGAAGGCCAGGGTGGATTTGCCTGAGCCTGATACCCCTGTCACCACTGTGAAGGTGTTGTGCGGGATGTGTACCGAGATGTTTTTCAGGTTGTGTTCGCGCGCATTCAGGATGGCGATCTGGCCATCGTTGCTGCCGCCCGAGCTGGCCTTGTAGTCCACCGCAGGTTCCTGGAACAGAGCCGAGCCTGCACCGATGGTGGCTTGCTCGTACTCTTTCAGGGCATGGCCGGTGTGCGAGTGCTCCAGGGCCATGATGTCCGCCGGTGTTCCCGCACCTAACAATTGACCACCATGTTCGCCACCTTCTGGGCCCAGATCAATAATCCAGTCGGCCGCGCGGATCAGGTCCAGATTGTGCTCAATAATCAGCAGGCTGTGGCCGGCAGCCAACAGCTTGCGGAAGGCGCGCATCAGGCGGGCAATATCGTCAAAGTGCAGGCCGGTGGTGGGCTCGTCGAACAGGAACAGATTGCCTTTCTTGGCGACCTTCACTTGACTCAAGCGAGTGCGCGAAGCCTGGGCCAGATAAGCCGCCAACTTCAGACGTTGTGCCTCACCGCCCGAGAGCGTGGGCACAGGCTGGCCCAGTTTCAGGTAATCCAGACCTACATCGGCCAGCGGCGCCAGGCCGGTTTGCACATCGCGCAGGCCTTCAAAGAATTCCATGGCCTGATGCACGGTCATGTCCAGTACTTCGTCAATCGAGGCGCTGCGACCAAAGTGTTCGATACGCACTTCCAGCACCTCGGGGCGGAAGCGTTTGCCATCGCAATCCGGGCAGCGCAGGTACACATCGGACAGGAACTGCATTTCGATATGTTCAAAGCCCGTGCCACCACACGTCGGGCAGCGACCATCACCACTATTGAAGCTGAAGGTGCCGGGCGTGTAGCTGCGTTCTTTGGACAGCGGAGCCTGGGCGAACAGCTTGCGGATAGGGTCAAAGGCACCGACATAGCTGGCCGGGTTGGAGCGGGCCGTCTTGCCGATTGGCGTCTGGTCCACCATCACCACTTCGGCAATTTGCTCGGCACCCAGCAAGGCGCCGTAAGGGCCTGGGGCTTCGGTCGGTTTGCCTTGTTGTTTCAGGATGGCCGGGTAGAGCACGTCCTGAATCAGCGTGGATTTGCCCGAGCCGGATACGCCCGTCACGCAGACTAGACGGCCTAGCGGAATGGACACGGAGATATGGCACAGATTGTGCGCGCTGACGTCTTCCAGCAGCAGGCGGGGCGTGTTCTCGGCCACCGGCATTGGGCGGGGCGATTCGATGCTCAGCTCGCCACTCAGGTAGCGGCCAGTCAGCGTTTGCGCGCCGCGCAAGGCTTGGGGCGAACCATCAAACAGAATCTGGCCACCACGCTCGCCAGGGCCGGGGCCCATGTCCAGAATACGGTCGGCAGCCACCATCACTTGTGGGTCATGCTCAACCACCACCAAGGTGTTGCCATTGCCGCGCAGACGGTGCATCACTTCAATAATGCGGTGCATGTCGCGCGGGTGCAGACCAATCGAAGGCTCATCCAGCACGAACAAGGTGTTCACCAGCGAGGTGCCCAGCGCCGTGGTCAGGTTGATACGCTGTACTTCACCGCCAGACAGGGTGCGGCTTTGGCGGTCCAGGGACAAATAGGACAAGCCCACATCGCACAGATAATCCAGACGGGATAGCGTTTCTTTCAGGAGCAGATCGATAGCCGCATCGCGTGCGTCGCCAAAGTGCAGGCCACGGAAAAATGTGCGCACGTGCTCGATAGGCAGGCGCATCAGGTCCGGGACGCTCAGGCCGGGCATGGCATCCAGTTGCTCGCGCAGCCAGTTGGAATGCACGGGCATGAAACGTGGGTAGCGGGAATCGGCGGGGGCGGCCTGATCGCCCACACGCCACAAGCTGGCTTCGGGTTTCAGACGAGAGCCGGCGCAGGCCGGGCAGGTGTTGTAGCTGCGGTATTTGGACAGCAACACACGCACATGCATTTTGTAGGCGCGTGATTCCAGCCAGTCAAAGAAACGCTGGGCGCCGTACCACTGGGTTTTCCAGGCTTGATTGCCACCCTTCCAGTCCGGGGTGCCATTAATCACCCAGTCGCGTTCTTCCTGGCTCAAGTCTTTCCAGGGCACGCCCAAACGGACACCTGCCGCTGGGGCGTAGCGTTCCATCTCGACCTGACATTCTTTGTAGCTGGCCGTCTGCCACGGACGGATCGCACCTTCCAGCAGGCTTTTGCTGGGATCGGGAACGACCAGACCGTAATCAATCCCCATCACCCGGCCAAAGCCACGGCAGGACTCACAGGCGCCCAAGGGCGAGTTGAAGGAGAAGGTGCTGGCAACCGGCGTGCTGTATTCAATATCGCACTGGGCACAGTGCAGGCCCTGGCTGAAACGCCAGGCGGTTTCCGGGCCATCGGCACTGGCCGAGGCATAGACAGTTAGCTTGCCCTGGCCATGACGCAGGGCGGCTTCAATGGCCTCCATGAAACGTTCCGGTTCTACCGAGCTGACGCGAAAACGGTCCTGGATCACATAGAGAAGCTTTTGTTCTGTGGGGGCGGCTTTGCTGCTTTTGCCTTTCTTGGTGCTGCTGGCCGTGATGGTCTGCGTCTCTTCGTGGTGCAGGCGGGTGTAGCCCTGCTGATGCAGCAAGGTTTCAATCTCTTGCTGCGTGAAGTTGGCCGGAACCTTGACGGCAAAGGTCAGGACCAGACGGGGGTCGTCGTGGTCTACCGCCAGTTGGCGAATCTGTTTGGCGATGCTGTCGGCATTGTCGCGGCGTACAGGCTGGGCGCACTGGCGGCAATACAGCTCGCCCAGACGGGCGTACAGCAGCTTGATGTAATCGTTCAGCTCCGTCATGGTGCCCACGGTACTGCGCGAGTTGCGCACCGGGTTCACCTGGTCAATGGCAATGGCGGGCAGAATGCCTTCAATGCGATCGACCTGGGGCTTGTCCATGCGATCCAGGAACTGGCGTGCATAGGGAGAGAAGGTTTCCACATAGCGCCGTTGACCTTCTGCATACAGGGTGTCAAAGGCCAGCGAGCTTTTGCCTGAGCCGGAAACGCCGGTAATAACCAGTAACTCGCCCGTTTTGATACGTACATTCAGGTTTTTCAGAGTGTTCTGGCGGGCGCCAAAAATGCGAATTTCTGAGCTCATGGCAAGGTCGGCTTTCTGGAGAGGGCTGGGTGGGAAAGCGGCAGCGAAAAGGCCTGTCAAACAGGCCTCATGCGCCAGTCAGAGCGGTATATGCCAGCAAGGTGTTGCCAGGGATGCTCACTCTAGCCTTTGTATCTTAACGCGGATTACGGTAGAATTTCTGGTTAGCTATTGCGCTTTTGTCGGGATCATCCGGCAGGGCTTACATTAAGATCGGAGATCACCATGGCGGAAATCAAACGCACTCGCCGCAACACGCTGGAGCGTCGTTGCCTGGGTAAAGCATTCAAACGTCTGTTTGTGCGCGCACCCAAGGGCGTTTTCAAAATGCTGGAAAAAGTCAAGCGCGTCTAAGTGCCTGGCTTGGGCGGTGGACAGGCAGGAATCTGATTTTCCAGCTTGAAATCACAGCCAGCAGCAAAAAAACCACAGGCTTGCCTGTGGTTTTTTTGTGCGCGTTTGATTTTTCTGCGAGTTCGGAAAATCTGTTGCACATCGTACCTTGTCCAAGAAGAAGCTTGCCTTATGATGGTGTCATCTTCATGCAGAAGTAAGCGTTGCCCGTAATAATAATCAAAACGGCTGATTGCATATTTTGGGGACATTAGCTCATGGAATGGCGCCATTTATTCACTGTTCTGACACCCAGTTATAACCGCGCTCACACTCTGGAGCGCGTCTACCGTTCACTGTGCGAGCAAACCTGTCAGGACTTTGAGTGGATTGTGGTTGATGACGGCTCCACGGATGGCACACGGGAGCTGGTAGAGGGCTGGCAACAGCAGGCTCCCTTTCCAATTCGCTATGTCTGGCAGGAAAATCGTCACAAAAAGGCTGCTTTCAATCACGGCGTGGCCCTGGCCCAAGGAGAACTGATCGTCGCGTTGGACAGTGATGACACCTTGCTGGTCAATGCGCTCTACGACATGGCGCAGATCTGGGCCGACATCCCCGTCTCAGAGCGAACAGGCTATGCAGGCATTACCGGTCTGTGTGTGCGTCCGGATGGCAAGGTTGTCGGGGATATGTTTCCCCAGGATGTCTTTGATGCCAGCTCCCTGGACATGAGCTTTCGCTACCACGTGCGGGGCGAAAAGTTTGGCTGTTTGAGCACCGCTGTGCTGCGCAAGTTTCCCTTTCCCGATCAGATCGAAGGCTTTGTGCCTGAAAGCCTGGTATGGCGTGCCATTGCCCGGGCAGGCTATAAAAACCGTTTCGTAAATACCGTGTTTCGTGTCTATCACGACAGCCCGGATTCTTTGTCGGTACAAGGCAAGACCAGTCAGCAACATGCACTGGGTTTGTGGCTGCTGGCGCAGGATACGGTGGTGAAGTGCCTGCCCTGGTTTCGTTACGAACCCAAGGCTTTCTTGATGGCTGCCGCACGTTACACGCGCTTTGGGCTGCACTTGCGCGCCAGCGGGCGCAAACCACCACCAGGCTATGGCTTGAAAGGCCTGGCCTCTTATTTGTTGGTCGCTTTGATGTGGCCGGCAGGTGTCGCTTTATATCTGCGCGACAAGCGGCGGGCCTGAGCTTATGGGGCTCTAGGTATTACAGGGAGCGGGGCGTACCAATGCGACAGGTAGGCCGTTGTCAAAACACGGCCCCCTGGCTTTTACATCAGATTTGGGCAATTGAGACGGACACGATCAGTGCAGGGTATGACCGTGAACACCCGGTTCCGGGCTGTCATCATCGTCGTCGTCTTCGTCCGTATCGTCTTCGGGGGCAAAGGCATCTTCGCTCAAGGCGAACGGCAGCAATTCTTCCAGGGTTTCTGTCCAGGCGACTTCCTCGCCTTCTTCATCCACTTTGATAAAGCGCACGGGCTCGGCATCGCTTAACTGGATGGCCCACAGGTAACGGCAGGCGTAGACAGCATTGTCCTTGGGGTCCAGGCCACCGCGGTTGCCCACGATGCGGGCCTGCGCGCCGCCGACCTGAACCACTGTGAATTCGCTTTCGTCCTCGTTCTTGTCCAGGGGCATGGCAAAGATGACCCATTCAAAGCCGGTTTCTTCTGCGCCCACGATCTCGGCCAGTACGGCGCGACCCAGGTAGGCGCTCAGCGCATCGGCAGTGCGGCCCAGGATTTCGATCTCTTCAGTGGTAAATACAAGTTCAGGGGCGTCAGGTGTGGACATAGCGTTTTTGGATTGTCGGCAAAAGTGAGTATATTACCTGAGACAGGCCTGCATTCAGGCCGGGTGTTTCGTTCTGGACCAGACAGAAGCGCGCCTTTTGGGCGCCAAACGCCTACAATCCCAGTTTTCCGAACACGACCTGTTTTTCCCTTTTAGGTTTATATGGCTCAATACGTTTATTCGATGAACCGCGTGGGCAAAATTGTGCCGCCCAAGCGGCAGATTCTGCGCAATATCTCCTTGTCCTTTTTTCCAGGTGCCAAGATTGGTGTGCTGGGCCTGAACGGCTCGGGTAAGTCCACCTTGCTCAAGATCATGGCCGGGGTAGATACCGAGATCGAGGGCGAAGCCGTCCCCATGGCGGGGATCAAGATCGGTTACCTGCCACAAGAACCTCAACTGAACCCCGAACACAGCGTGCGCGAAGCTGTGCAGGCCGGTTTGGGCCAGGTGTTCGAGGCGCGCCAGCGTCTGGAACAGGTCTACGCCGAATACGCCGAGCCCGATGCGGACTTTGACGCTTTGGCGGCAGAGCAGGCCGAGCTGGAGTCCATTATTGCCGCCGCCGCGACCAGCGGTGCTGACGACATCGAAACCCAGATGGAAATCGCGGCCGATGCGCTGCGTCTGCCACCTTGGGATGCGTCCATTGCCAATCTGTCCGGTGGCGAGAAACGCCGCGTGGCCTTGTGCCAGTTGCTGCTGTCCAAGCCCGATATGTTGCTGCTGGACGAGCCCACCAACCACCTGGATGCTGAAAGTGTGGACTGGCTGGAAGTGTTCCTGCGCCAGTTCCCCGGCACGGTTGTAGCAGTAACCCATGATCGTTACTTCCTGGACAATGCTGCCGAGTGGATTTTGGAACTGGACCGTGGCCACGGTATTCCTTGGAAGGGCAACTACAGCTCCTGGCTGGAGCAAAAAGATGATCGTCTGAAGCAGGAAGAGGCTTCGGAAAGCGCACGCCAGCGCACTATCAAGAAAGAGTTGGAATGGGTACGCCAGAATCCCAAGGGACGTCAGGCTAAAGCCAAGGCCCGTCTGGCCCGCTTTGAGGAACTGTCCTCGCATGAATACCAGAAGCGCAACGAAACCCAGGAAATCTTTATTCCGGTGGCCGAGCGTCTGGGTAACGAGGTGATTGAGTTTGAAAATGTCAGCAAGGGCTATGGCGATCGTTTGCTGATCGACAATCTGAGCTTCAAGGTGCCAGCGGGTGCCATCGTCGGGATTATTGGCCCTAACGGTGCCGGTAAGTCCACTTTGTTCCGCATGTTGGCTGGTAAAGAGCAGCCGGACTCGGGTACGGTCAAGCTGGGTCAGACCGTCAAGCTGGCGTATGTGGACCAGTCGCGTGATGCCTTGGCCAATGAAAAAACCGTGTTTGATGCGATTGCCGATGGTGCTGACCTGCTGACGGTGGGCCGCTTTGAAATGCCATCACGTGCTTATCTGGGCCGCTTCAACTTCAAGGGCGCGGATCAGAACAAGATCGTGGGCAATCTGTCCGGCGGGGAGCGTGGTCGTTTGCACCTGGCCAAGACACTGATTGCTGGTGGCAACGTCTTGCTGCTGGACGAACCGTCCAACGATCTGGACGTGGAAACCTTGCGTGCCCTGGAAGACGCCTTGTTGGAGTTTGCCGGCTCGGTCATGGTGATCAGTCACGATCGCTGGTTCCTGGACCGTATCGCCACCCACATTCTGGCTTTCGAGGGTGATTCGCAGGTCGTATTCTTTGATGGCAACTATCAGGAATACGAAGCAGACAAGAAAAAACGTCTGGGCGAAGATGCTGCCAAACCCCGTCGTATCCGCTACAAGTCCCTGAAATAAGGAAAGTGCCATGCCTGTGCTCAATGCCCACCAGTCTTTCGTCTTGATTGTTGATATGCAAACCGGGCTCTTGCCCGCTATCGCAGACCACCAAGCCTTGGTCGAACGGGCCGGGAAGCTGGCACAGGCGGCCCGCCTTTTAGGGGTGCCGGTTCTGGCAACCGAGCACTGGGCCGGGAAAATCGGCCCAACTGATCCAGCCTTGTTGCCCCACATAGACAAAGTGCTGCATAAAACCCATTTCGATGCCACGCGTGAAACCGATTTTTTGCCAGCCTTGCCTGTAGGACGCACGCGCGTTTTGTTACTGGGTACAGAGTCTCATGTGTGTGTGTTACAAACTGGCCTGGGTTTGATGGAGCGTGGTTATGAGCCGGTACTGGTCGGCGATTGCGTCGGCTCGCGTCATCCCCAGTCCCGCCAGGCCGCCTGGGATCGCTGGGCGATGCACGGACTGGAGCGCGTTAGCGCCGAAATGGCCATGTTTGAATGGCTGGAAACGCCAGCTAACCCCGCATTCAAGCAGGTTCTGGCCTTGATTAAATAAACTGAACAAAAGCTGAATTACATCTGTTGCGTTACCTAACAATCAGGTCTGGACTAATCTGCTCCATAGGGTGAAGATAGACTTTAACGCCGTGTTAAGCACGGAGACTTCACGGAGGTTTACGGATGAAAATGACGACTATCACTAAAGTAGGTATGGCCACGGTTCTAGCCGTCGTGATGGCGGGCTGCTCTTCCTGGGATAGTATGAGCAAGCGTCAGAAGGGGGCCGTTACAGGCGCTGGTGTAGGTGGCGTGGCCGGGGCGGTGATTACTGGCGGCGGCGTACTGGGCACTGTGGGCGGCGCAGCGATTGGCGGTGTGATTGGCGACCAGGTCGGCAAGAACCGTTAAATTGAAGATTGTTTGGTTGAGCTGACACGCTCGCCGAAGCAAAAAGCCTCAAGGCATTGGGAATGGATCCCGACCTTGAGGCTTTTTTCATGATGCGTCCAACAGGCGTTTGCTGCTGTGCCTGTGCGCGATTTCTGACAGGCATGTCCGGATCTATCGGTACGCATCCTCATCCATCATGGAGCGATACCACTCGTGAAAGTGCTTCATGCCATCTTCTAGTGGTGACTGGTAAGGGCCAACTTCTGATACCCCGCGTTCCATCAAGGCGCGGCGGCCAGCATCCATGCGCTCGGCAATCTCGTCATCTTCTACTGCGGTCTCCATATAGGCGGCGCGTTGTGCTTCTACAAAATCCCGCTCGAAGGCCACGATGTCTTCCGGGTAGTAAAACTCCACCACATTCATGGTTTCCTGCGGCCCCTTGGGGTACAGCGTGGAGAGCACCAGTACGTGCGGGTAGATCTCGATCATGTGGGTGGGGAAATAGGTTACCCAGACTGCACCGAAGTCCGGTGCTTCGCCCTGACGGTAGGCCAGCAGATTGTCATGCCATTGGCGATAGGTGGGTGAGCCCGGCTTAGCCAGAGCCTGATGCACACCGACTCGTTGCAGGCTGTACCAGTCGCTGAACTCCCACTCCAGATCGTCGCAGGTCACGAACTGACCCAGGCCGGGGTGGAAGGGGGCGACGTGATAGTCCTCCAGATAGACCTCGATGAAGGTCTTCCAGTTGTAGTTGCACTGGTGGATTTCGACGTGATCGAGCACATAGTCCTGAAAGTCGAACTCGGGGCGGCTGAATAAGGCGGCCATATCCTTGGCTGGATCGCGTGGACCTTCAAACAGCAAGCCATGACAGTCCTGCAAGGGGTAGCGCTCCAGGTTTAGACAGGGTTTGTCTTTGAAGCGAGGTGCCGCCAGCAAGTTGCCTTGGGCGCTATAAGTCCAGTTGTGCAAGGGGCAGACAATGTTGCCTCCTGTGCTGCTCAGGGAGCCGTGGTTGGCCTGATTAGGTTGGCCGGGCATGCCACCTAGCATCAGGGCCTGACGGTGTCTGCAGACGTTAGAGAGTAGTTCTACGCCGTGGTGGCTCCGTATCAGCGTACGGGCGGCATTTTCCTGAATCAAGGTGCGCCAGTCGCCGGGTTCGGGAACGAGTTTTTCATTACCGACGTATAAGGCGGACTGCTGAAAAATACGCTCTTGTTCGCGCTCGAACAGAGCATGGTCAAAATAGGCGCTAACAGGAAGCTGGGGGTGAGCGGGCACAAGACGTGCCATCTGACCGAGCTCGGTCATGATTCCCTCCGCATGGGTCAATAAGCCAGGCCTCTGGGGGCATTGGATGGCATTGCTTGCCATCTCTGGCGCGAAGAAAAATCGGAACTGGCCGATTACCAAGGCGAAATTGTACCTTATCTATTAGCCACCTAGCCGCATTGCGCCAGCCGTCACAGGTGTTTTTCGCCTTGCTTTTGGTATAGGGAGCCGCCAAGAAAATGGCCATCCGCATGGGATGGCCATTTTAAGCAGCAAGCGTTTGATTGCCAGTGGCGCTTTACTTGTTTTCCAGCGCACTGGCATCAATTTGCGGCATTTCGATTTTGACTTCCAGCACTTCCAGCGAGTCCTGGCGATCAAGGTTTACCTTGATGTCATCGGGATTAATCTTCACGTAGCGCGAGATGACCTCGACCAGCTCTTTTTGCAAGCGGGGCAAGTAGTCCGGGGCAACCCCACCTTGACCACGTTCGTTAATGAGGATCAGTTGCAGACGGTCTTTGGCGACCGTTGCCGAGGTTTTTTTGTGACCGAGCAGGAAGGACAGGAAAGACATATTACTTTCCTCCGAACAGGCGCTTGAATAGCCCTGGTTTTTCGTAATCCACAAAACGCAACGGTTTTTCACCACCCAGGTAACGATCTACGATGTCCTGATAGGCCTGGGACACATCACTTTCTTTGAGATGGATAACGGGTACTCCTTGGTTGGATGCTTGCAGCACGGTTTCCGACTCGGGAGTGACCCCAATCAGTTTGATGCGCAAGATATCTTCCACGTCCTGCAAGGACAGCATCTCGCCGTCCGATACGCGCTTGGGGCTGTAACGGGTCAGCAGCAAATATTCTTTGATGGGCTCTTTGCCTTGTTCACCACGGCGCGATTTGGCGGCCAAAATGCCCAGGATGCGGTCCGAGTCACGAACCGAGGACACCTCGGGGTTGGTCACAACCAGTGCATCGTCTGCGAAGTAGGAGGCCATCAAGGCGCCGGTTTCGATACCTGCGGGCGAATCGCACACAATGTATTCAAAACCCATGCCCTTGAGCTCTTCCAGTACTTTCTCCACGCCTTCGCGGGTCAGGGCGTCTTTGTCACGCGTCTGGGAAGCGGGCAGGATGAACAGATTTTCCAGCTGTTTGTCACGGATCAGGGCCTGGTTCAATGTGGCTTCGCCCTGGATCACGTTGACGAAGTCATACACTACGCGTCGCTCGCAACCCATGATCAGATCCAGGTTGCGCAAACCGACGTCAAAGTCGATGACCACGGTCTTGTGACCGCGCATCGCAAGACCAGATGCAAAACTGGCACTGGTGGTGGTTTTGCCCACACCACCCTTGCCGGAGGTCACTACAACTATACGCGCCATGACAATCGGATTCCTTTGTTTTTCAAGTCACATAATCGTAAAGCATAACGGGCCTTATTTTGACATCCGTTCT
Organism: Alcaligenes sp. SMD-FA; assembly: GCF_025960365.1. Lineage (NCBI taxonomy): Bacteria > Pseudomonadati > Pseudomonadota > Betaproteobacteria > Burkholderiales > Alcaligenaceae > Alcaligenes > Alcaligenes sp. SMD-FA. The sequence continues at coordinate 772,583 of NZ_CP110108.1, forward strand.
GCCACTTTACCTACTGCTTAGAAACAAAACATATCAATTGCTTTGTTCCGTGTCAGCTTACACGGTTGCACTTGCACTTGCTTGCTCTCAGGCGGGCTCTCAGTGCAAGCCACTATAAAAAGCGCCGGCAAATGCCGGCGCCTTGTACTGTCAGGGGCTCAGGGGATCAAATCTGAGCGTGTCGTCTTCCAGCGTGACCACGGCTGGCTTGTTGCGTAACTGCGCATCCAGTCGCGTTTCAATAATGCGATACACGCCGGCAATAGCGATCAGTTCCGGGTCCAGCTCGGTCGTGAAGATGCGTGCCTTGGTATCGCCACGGGCACCGGCCATGGCTTTGCCTCGCAGTGGGCCGTAAACATGGATATTGCCATCGGCCACTACTTCTGCGCCCTGACTGACTGCCCCGATCACAATCAGGTCGGTGTGGCGCGCATAGATACGCTGGCCGGAGCGCAACTGACGGTTGATGAGAAGGGCAGCCGGGGCTTGAGCAGGCGGCGGTGGGGTGGGCGTTGCGGGTACCTGTTGCTGGGCCGTTTGCGATAGCACGGGCACGTCCTTGTCCGGAGCTGCCTGGGTTTGTGGGCGGGCAGGTGGGTTGGACAGTTCAACGTGTGGCAAACCGCTGTCGATGGCGTTGTCGGCATGACCGGGGTGGGCAATGATGCCGACCGGATGCAGTTTGTGCTGACGCAGCGCGTCCACCAGTGCGGTCCAGTCCACCGGCGCGTCAATGGCGCTGGCATCGATGACGACGGGTTCGTCCTCAAAGAAGGAGCCAGCGTCTTTCATGCGTTGAGCCAGTGCGGCTAATTGCTCGGCTGTATCAGCCGAACGCAGCACCACTCGTACGGCGTACAGGGTGGCGCTTTTGAAATCCAGGGCTTGAGGCCCCTTGGCATGAGTCTGATCGTTCACGTCAATAGCCTTAGACCCAGGTGTCTTTCAGAGTCGTTGTACGGTTAAGAACGGGTTTTTCTGGTGTCGAATCCACACGGTCAGCCACAAAGTAGCCCAGGCGCTCAAACTGCCAGCGAGCATCGGGGGTGGCCTTGGTGCCGGGTTCCAGCCAGCCCTGAATCACGCGCAGCGAGTTCGGGTTGATGTGCTCCAGGAAGTCCTGGTCGGCCGCGTCGGGCTGGGGATGGGCAAAGAGACGGTCGTACAGACGGATCTCGGCGGCAATCGCGTGCTCGGCGCTGATCCAGGTGATATTGCCTTTGACCTTGACCGAGTCCGCACCGGGCGTGCCGCTCTTGGTGTCGGGCAGGTATTCAGCCAGAACCTGAGTGACATTGCCTTGCTCGTCTTTCACGCAGCCGGTGCAGCGCACGACATAGCCATATTTCAGACGCACGGTATTGCCAGGGAACAGGCGGAAGTACTTTTTAGGTGGCTCTTCCTTGAAGTCCTCGCGTTCGATGTACAGGCGACCGGAGAAAGGGAACTCGCGTTGACCAGCCTGCGGATTGTGCGGATTGCGCGGTGCGTGGCACAGCTCGCTGTGGCCTTCGGGGTAGTTGGTGATGATCAGTTCGATCGGATCCAGAATGGCAACGCTACGGTCGGCCACGGGATCCAAGTCATCGCGCAAAGCTTGTTCCAGCAAACTGTAGTCCACGTGCTGGGCGGCTTTGGACACACCCAGACGGTCAGTAAACAGACGGATGGCGCCGGCGCTGTAACCACGGCGACGCAAACCGGCCAAGGTAGGCATGCGCGGATCGTCCCAACCTGATACGCGGTTTTCCTGAACCAGTTGACGCAGTTTGCGCTTGCTGGTGACCACGTAGGACAGGTTCAAACGCGAAAACTCGTATTGTTTGGGCAATGGGTCGGATAACTGACCCAGCTCGACCAGACGCTCCAGAATCCAGTTGTAAAAGGGGCGCTGGTCTTCAAACTCCAGGGTGCACAGGCTATGGGTGATGCGCTCCAACGCATCTTCCACGGGGTGTGCCCAACTGTACATGGGGTAGATGCACCATTTGTCGCCCGTGCGATGGTGCTCCGCGTGGCGGATGCGGTACATGACCGGGTCGCGCATATTGATATTGGGCGAGCTCATGTCAACCTTGGCACGCAAGGCCATACTGCCATCGGGGTGCTTGCCGTCACGCATTTCGCGCAAGAGCTTGATGGATTCTTCGGCAGGGCGGTCGCGCCAGGGCGAGTTCACGCCTTTTTCGGTCAGGGTGCCACGGTTGATACGCATTTGTTCAGCGTTCTGTTCGTCAACGTAGGCATGACCCGCATTTACCAGTGCTTCGGCAAACTGGTACATATAGTCGAAGTAGTCGCTGGCAAAGTACAGGTTTTCTTCTTTCTTGAAGGTCCAGTCAAAGCCCAGCCATTTCACCATGTCGATAATGGCGTCCACGTACTCCTGCTCTTCTTTTTCAGGATTGGTGTCGTCAAAACGAAGGTGGCAGGCGCCTTGGTAGTCGCTGGCCAGCCCGAAGTTCAAACAGATACTTTTGGCGTGCCCGATGTGCAGATAGCCATTGGGCTCGGGGGGAAAGCGCGTACGAATACGCGCGGCATCAACAGCCGCCCCTTCCTGGGTGCTTGCCGGGCCCGGCTGACCGGCCCAGGTCTTTTGTGCGTAACGGCCAGCGCTCAAGTCCTGGTCGATGATCGTGCGCAGAAAATTAGATACGGGAGCGGGAGTGGTGTCAGAGGTCATACACGTTTGAAATAAAGAAGCCGACAGACGAATCGGCCATTTTGCCACGTTCTTGTTTTAGAGGGGTATTTACCCCATGAACGTGTTCTGAAAAATCAGAAGGAAACTTGGGGTAGTATGGTGGCGTTTGCTGGCCAATTCACCCTACACTAGCGCTCATTATGACGCACTCCGCCCTTTCCCTGTCTCATGCCCAGTTTTTCCTTAGTCTGGGATTCATGCTGCTGTTTCTGGCTCTGGAGCTGGGGTTGGCCTGGGTGTTGCTGTATTTCAAAGTCAGAACCTTCGGCAGCAACGCAACGGCCTGGATGGGCGCGTACCGTTTTTGGGTGCGTCTGTTCGCATTGGCGTTCATTTTAAGTTTTGCTGCGTCCATGCCGGTACTGATTCAGTTTGGCAGCGTCTGGCCAGGGCTGATGGCGCAGGTAGGTGATGTGATTGGCCCGATGCTGGCCGCCTCCATGTTGTCGCTGTTTATCTTCAAGTCCTGTTTTCTGGGAGTCATGCTGTTTGCCCAGCGCATGCTCTCCAATCTGGTTCATACCCTGGTGGTGCTGATGGTGGCCCTGGGCGTCACCGTGACGGCATTTTGGCTGGTGGCGATGGTGGCCTGGATGCAGGTGCCAACGGGGGTGGATGTTATTGAAGGCCATTACGTGGTGCTGGAGTGGCTGGATGTGCTCAGCACACCGGCCTTGCCGTGGTATGCCGGTCTATTATTTGCAGGCAGTTTATTGACGGTCGCCTTTTTTATTTTGGGCGTGACTTGTGCGCAGACCATGCAAAAACCGGTTACCGATCAGGAGCGCCTGGCTTTTCGTAGTGCCTTGTTTTTAGGCGCCGCCGCTTGGCTGGCCCTGGTTTTTGCGGTGGTGGGCAATGGTTTCATGACAGCCGAGCATCAGCCTGCCAAGGCAGCGGCGACGGCAGCGTATTGGGAAAGCGGCTCGCAACCTGATCTGATTCTGGTCGCTGCGCCCTCGGCCATGCAGGACAGCGTCCTGGGTGTGTTGCGCTGGTCACACGCCGGTGGTCGCTGGCTGGGTCGCAATGACAGTGGCATCCTGATGGGTCTGGATCAGTTTTCTGAAGCCATGCCCCCCGTTACCTTGACCTTTTGGTCCTTTCGTGTGGCGGTGCTGGCCGGCGCATTGATGTTTTTTCTCTTGATGTGGGTCTGGTTGCGTACCCGTCGTTATGGCCTGGATCCGCATTCGCTTTCTTATAGAGAGCGCCAGGGTATGGTGGTCGCGTCTGTACTGGGCTGGATCATGTTGTTGGGCGGCGCAGCGTATGTCTTGCTGGGCTTTCTGCCTTATCTGGTAGGTAACGATATTCAGGCCGTACAAGTGCAAAGTACCGAACCTGTTTTTACTGTGGGACTGGGTTTGCTGTTTTATAGCCTGGTCTACGTCTTGTGCATGATTGGTTTTTTCCAGAAATTACGACATGCCGTTCGTTTTGGTGTGGTGCCGATCGCACGTCATCGGGGTCGGGCATGATTGATTCTTTTGCAAATGCGCTGGGTTTGGGGGCCCATGATCCCGCGTTCTGGATGCCGCTGGCCTTTTTGGCCCTGTTCTTTTTGATTATTGTGGCCGGTACGGTTCTGGATGGCTTCGATATTGGTGTGGGCTGCCTGTCCTTGCTGGCACCGGATTCCCTGCGCCCGCGCATGCTGTCCTTGCTTAGCCCTTGGCGCGATGCCAACGAGTTCTGGTTGTTTCTGGGTTTGGGCTTGTTTGTCTGCGCCTTTCCTAAAGCCTGGGGTGCAGTGATGGGGGGGCTGTATGCGCCTTTATGCGCCTTGGGCGTGGGTGTCTTTGTCCGCTCCGTCTCCTTTGAGTTCCGGCTGCGTGCACCGGTAGAGCGTCAGTCTCGCTGGCAAATGGGCTTTGCCCTGGGTTCCTGGTTGACGGCGTTCTCCCATGGCGTTTTGTTGGCACAAGTCGTGGTAGGTTTTCAAAGCGATGCGGGCTATATCTGGTTCTCTATCTTCATGGGCTTTTGCGCTATTGCCGCTTACTGCTTGTTGGGCGCCAGTTGGCTCATCATGCGCGAGGCAGGCGAACTGCGTGCCCGTGCAGTGAACTGGGGGCGTCGCTCGGTGCGTTGGTTTGCGGCCGGTGCGGTGGGCGTTTCGGTGGTGTTGGCCTTTGTGAATGCCGGTGTGCTGCTTAAATGGAGCGATGGGCCTTACTGGGGCTTGGTCCTGTTCTTGTGGGCCTTGATCCTTAGCTGCTTTGTGTCGATTGAAATGAGCCTGCAGCGCATGATCAACAGCAGCTATCGCACTACCGCCTTGCCCTTTTTGCTGACTTTGTTCGTCATGGTCTGTGTCATGGCGGGTTTGGCTTTCAGTTTCTTTCCCTATTTGATTCTGGACGAGATGACGATCTGGGACGCCGCCGCCGGGGTACCCGCCTTGAGCCTGATTCTGTCGGCGATTGTGATTACCTTGCCCATCGTGTTGATATTTAACGTGTGGGTGTATTGGCGTATGTTTGGATTGTCCCGCCCACCTTTGCCGCCCAGCTTTAAAGGCTGACCTTTTTTATGATTGCCCATTCCGTGCTGTCGATGCGCAAGCGTCTGCAGGGTTTCAAGTGGTTGTCTGACATGCCCGCCATGCTGGCCTGGGCGGTCTTGGCCGGTATCCTGGGGGCCTTGGCGACCTTGGCCTTTCATCAGGGCATGCGCTTTGTGCAGCAAGTGGTCACAGGACAGCACGGTGGCATCGTCGCGGTAACGGAAAGCTTGCCTTGGTACATGCGCCTTTTGTTTCCCACCTTGGGCGGTCTGTGTGCCGGTATCTTGTTGTGGCTGGCGGGGCGTCTGCCGTCGGGCAGCAATTCAGACTATATGGAAGCAGTGGCTATTGGTGATGGCCGTTTGTCCATTCGCCAGGGCTTGCTGCGATCCTTGTCCTCTTTGATGACGGTGGCCTCGGGCGGCTCTATTGGGCGGGAAGGGGCGATGGTACACCTGGCTTCCTTGTCTGCTTCTGCGATTGGCCGTTTCACGCTGTTTGGTGAAGCTCGTCTGCGTTTGCTGGTGGCTTGTGGTGCCGCAGCCGGGGTGGCTGCCGCCTATGGCACCCCTATTGCCGGCGCTGTGTTTGTGGCCGAGATTGTGCTGGGCACCATGACCATGAGCAGCTTTGGCCCCTTGTTGATGGCAGCCGTTAGTGCCCATCTGACCATGCGTGTGCTGGGCGGCTATCACGCTCCTTATGAAATGACCAATGTGCAGGCGGTTGCGGGTTGGGACATTCTGCCTTTTCTGGTTCTGGGAGTGCTGATTGGTCTGGCTGCGCCCGCTTTTTTGAAGTTGCTCAATCTGTTTCGCACTCTGTTCAAGCGTACCGGCCTGGGTCTGCCCTTGCGTTTGGCGTTGGGGGGCCTGTTGCTGGGGCTTTTGCTGATCGTGATGCCGCGCGTGGCAGGTAACGGCTTCAGTGTCGTGTCTTCCATGCTGCATAGCGACTGGGCCTGGTACAGCGTGCTGCTGATTCTGGCACTCAAGGTTCTGGCGACGGGCCTGACAGTCGGTTCGGGCGCTGTCGGTGGTGTGTTCACCCCTGCGATCTTTGTGGGCGCCGCCTTTGGTACTTTATTTGGCCAGTTGAGCGTGTTGATCTTGCCGGGTCTGGACTTGCCTTTGTATCTGTTCACCCTGGTGGGCATGGGGGCGTTTTTGGGGGCGGCAACCAGTGCGCCCTTCATGGCCATTTTGATGTTGTTTGAAATGACATTGAGCTATCAGTTGGTGTTGCCGCTGATCGTGGCCTGTGTCATGGCCTATTTTGTCTCGCGGGGTGTGGCCGAGGTGGCCATGTATGAAGTCACACTGGTGCGCGAACGCGATGCCTTGCTACGTCACAAATTGCGTCACACCACCTTGGCCGAGTTGGTGCGTCCGGCCGATACCGTGGTCAGCACCACCACCCAAATGCGTGATGCCTTGCAAATGTTTCTGGATTATCCCGTGCGCTATCTTTATGTGGTGGACGAGGAGCAGATCTATCAAGGTGTGATTGCCCAGCCTGACCTGACCCGGATGTTGTTGGACGACAACGCTGCCCAGGAGCGTGTGGTGGGCGATATTTTGCGTATGGATTTCGTCAAGACGCTCTACCCGAATATGAGCCTGGACGAGGCTCAGGAGCACTTTGTCAGCTTTGCCGGAGAGCGCCTGCCTGTATTGAATGGTGACGGCTCGGGCCGCCTGATTGGTGTAGTCTATAAGTCTGCTGTGCTGGAAAAATACTCCGCCATCAAACGCTCCTTGGATGCGAGCGGCGAAGTGATGTTGGATGCCCGGCGCTAAACTCTTTTTGTGACATAAACCATGCGTACCAAAGCTTGCCAGCGAGGCTTGGCAGGCGGGCTGATTGTCGGTCTTGCCATGCTGTTCGCTGTTCCATTGGCCACTGCTCAAAACCGTGTCGGGCTGGAGAACCTGTCTGCCACGCAGGTGTATGGTGTGGATGAGGCCCAGGCGATTCCCTCTCAGGACCTTCCCCCGGTAGAGCCGTTTTTTGATGCTTCGCAATGGCATCGCCAGGGCGACCAGGATTTGCTCAACCCTGCCGCGTCCCTTGATTTTTCTTTTTCTGATTTCAGCCTGAGCGGTTCCACTACTGCCAGTCTGGCTCGCTCCATTCAATATAGTCAGCAGTCCTCGCCGATCTGGAATGGGCGCTGGTTGAGCAGCGCACCCGATCAGGTCTGGCAGTTTGGCGAGCGCAATTGGCGCTACGTCAATGAAGATGGCTTGCAGTTGACCCTAGGTAATGACACGGTGACGGCCCCAGACTGGGCTCGGCCTGTTGAGCTGGGCGGCATCAATATTACCCAGCAGTTTGAACAAGGCCCGGCTGGTCCTTGGCGCTATGCGCTGGCCGTCGGTGCGCTGGATATAACCGGCAAGCAAGACAATGGGGATCTGGTGTACGGATCGTCGGCAAGCAGCTTGATGGTCAGCACCGACGTCACCAGCAGGACCAGTATTGATACCCAGATGGAAAGCGCGCGTGATTTTGGCCTGACCGGGGTGGGCGCTACCTACCGTTCCCCTGATTTTGGGGTGTGGCAGGCCAGTGTGGCCAAGGCTTCCCATGCGGTGGGGCAGGGCTGGCGCTATCAGGCAGCTTACGGCCTGGATGTGTTGGATGATTTGCACCTGCAATGGCAAGGCGAACGCTACCAGGATCACTTCCTGGATCTAAGCCGCTATCAGGGCATGAAGATCGATGCGGCCAGCAGCCGACAGGTGGTGGGGCTGTCCGTGCCTTTGCGTCGCTGGGGCGAGGTCAAGACTCAGTACGAGGTGCAGCAGGCAATGGCCGGTGGGCAGAATCGCTACCTTGGGGTCACGCAGCAGTTCTGGTACAGTCCCCACCTTAGGGTGGGTTTGCAAGCTCGCCGTCATCTGGAAAGTCGCCAGTCGAACATCGCGCTGCGTTTTTCTATTCCGATTTTTTAAGCAGGCGGCATGGCCCAGTCAGCACTTGAGGTTCTTCAGGAAGTTTTTGGTTATGACAGTTTTCGTGGTTCTCAGCACGAGATTATCGAGACCCTGATCCAAGGCGGTGATGCCCTGGTCTTGATGCCCACCGGCGGCGGAAAATCGCTCTGTTACCAGATTCCTGCTTTGGTGCGACCCGGCACCGGCGTGGTCGTGTCCCCTCTGATTGCCTTGATGCAGGATCAGGTGGATGCGCTCAATGAATTGGGTGTGAATGCCGCCTATCTGAATTCCACCCAGGATTGGCAGACCGCCCGCGAGGTCGAGCGCGAGTTTCTGACGGGACAACTGGACTTGCTCTATGTCGCCCCTGAGCGTTTGCTGACAGATCGCTGCCTGGATTTGCTGGCACGCGGCCAGGTCTCCTTGTTTGCCATTGATGAAGCCCACTGCGTATCGCAATGGGGGCACGACTTCCGCCCGGAGTATTTGGGCCTGGATTTGCTGGCTCAGCGCTGGCCAGGGGTGCCGCGGGTTGCCTTGACGGCCACTGCCACTCAGTTGACGCGGGTAGAAATTGCCCAGCGCCTGAAGCTGGAAGAGGCCCGGCATTTTGTCGCCAGTTTTGATCGCCCCAATATTTGCTATCGCATCATCGAAAAGAACGAGGTGCGCAAGCAGCTCTTGAGTTTTATTCAGGAAGAGCACTCGGGCGATGCGGGAATTGTGTATTGTTTGTCGCGCTCTCGCGTGGAGGACACGGCCGAGTTTCTGTGCAAGAACGGTATTCATGCCTTGCCCTACCACGCAGGGCTGGATGCACAGCAACGCGCCATCAACCAGGCTCGCTTTCTTCGAGAAGAAGGGGTGGTCATGGTGGCGACCATTGCTTTTGGCATGGGCGTCAATAAACCGGATGTGCGTTTTGTGGCCCACATTGACCTGCCCAAATCGGTAGAAGGGTATTACCAGGAAACCGGGCGGGCAGGGCGCGATGGTGAAGCCGCTACCGCCTGGCTGGCCTATGGCCTGCAAGACGTGGTGCAATTGCATCGCATGATTAACCAGTCGCAAGGCGATGCGGCACACCGGCGCCAGCAAGGCCATGCGCTCGATGCCATGCTGGGCCTGTGCGAAACCATTTCCTGCCGCCGTCAGCGCTTGCTGGCCTATTTCGATCAGCAGATCGAACCGTGTGGGAACTGCGATACTTGCCTGGAGGCTCCAGAAGCCTGGGATGGCACCGTGGCCGCGCAGAAAATGCTGTCCACTATTTATAGATTGTGGCGCGAGCGTGGCCAGCGCTTTGGCGCCGGCCATCTTATTGATATTTTGTTGGGCAAGCTGACCGAGCGTGTCAAAGAGCATGAGCATGACAAGCTCACCGTCTTTGGTGTGGGCAAGGAGCTGACCGATCAGGCTTGGCGCGGGGTGCTGCGCCAGTTGCTGGCGCATAGTCTGGTCGCGGTCGACCCGGAAGGGTACGGCACCTTGTTGCTGACCGAGGCCAGCCGAGAAGTGCTCAAAGGGGAGCGCACCTTGATGTTGCGGCGCGAAACCGTAACACGTGGGCCGGCCGCCCATCGCGTAAAAGGTCAGGCGCCTGCCGGACCTGCTCTGGAGCCCGATCAACAGCGACGGTTCGAGGCTTTGCGTGCCTGGCGTGCCACTACCGCACGCGAACACGGCGTACCGGCCTATGTCATTTTCCATGACGCCACTTTGCGGGAAGTTGCCATCCGTTGCCCCAGCTCAGAGGCTGATCTGGAGCCGATTACAGGCATAGGTGTACGCAAAAGAGAAGCCTATGGCGAGGCTTTGCTGCGCTGCGTTCAAGAACTGCAAACGCAATAAAAATTGTTAATGGCGCAAAGATTGGTTGCATTTTTTTTACGCTGAATTTGCGTTGCAAAGACAAAACCGCTATTCGCTCAATCCGCTATATGTAGTAGAATGGCGGCAATATCACACTATATATGGTGTGCATCAACTGACGCTGGCGGCTGCAAAAGCCGCGTCCCCCGTCAACCACCACCGATTTCCGAGACTGACATGCAATCAACCGAACAGTTAATGGTCACTAAGCGAGATGGCCGTACAGAACCTATTAACCTCGACAAGATTCACCGAGTAGTTGATTGGGCTGCTGAAGGTCTGAGTAATGTGTCCGTCTCTCAAGTAGAGCTGCGCTCTCACATTCAGTTCTACAACGGCATTCGCACCAGCGATATCCACGAAACCATCATCAAGTCGGCGGCGGATCTGATCTCTGAAGATACGCCTGACTACCAATATCTGGCTGCCCGCCTGGCGATTTTCCACCTGCGCAAAATCGCTTTTGGCCAGTTTGAGCCTCCCAGCCTGTTTGATCATGTGACCTTGCAAACCAAGGAGGGTCGCTACGATCCGCATCTGTTGCAAGACTACACGCGCGCCGAGTTCGATGAGCTGGATGCGCATCTGGATCACTGGCGTGACATGAACTTCTCTTACGGTGCCGTCAAGCAGTTGGAAGGCAAGTATCTGATTCAAAACCGCGTGACCAAGCGCATCTACGAAAGTCCCCAGTTCCTGTACATGCTGGTGGCCATGTGCTTGTTTGCCCGTTACCCGGCCGATACTCGCCTGGGCTTTATCAAGCGCTTTTACGACGCCGTATCGCAATTCAAGATTTCCTTGCCCACGCCCATCATGGCTGGCGTGCGCACACCCACCCGTCAATTCAGCTCTTGCGTGCTGATCGAATGTGACGACAGCCTGGACAGCATCAATGCCACGACCAGCGCCATTGTTCGTTACGTGTCACAGCGTGCCGGTATCGGTATCAACGGTGGACGTATTCGCGCTGTAGGCAGCGAAATTCGGGGTGGTGAAGCACAACACACAGGTTGCCTGCCTTTCTTCAAGATGTTCCAGGCTGCGGTGAAGTCCTGCTCGCAGGGCGGCGTGCGCGGCGGTGCGGCAACCTTGTTCTACCCCATGTGGCACCTGGAAGTGGAAACACTGCTGGTCCTGAAGAACAACCGTGGTGTGGAAGAAAACCGTATCCGTCACCTGGACTACGGCGTTCAGATCAACCGTTTGTTGTACCAGCGCCTGATCAAGGGCAGCCACATCACGCTGTTCTCGCCGCATGACGTGCCCGGTTTGTACGAAGCCTTCTTTGCCGACCAGGACGAGTTCGAGCGTCTGTACGAGATGTACGAGCAAGATCCCGCCATCCGCAAGCGCAGCCTGCCTGCCGTGGAGCTTTTCTCTTTGCTGATGCAAGAGCGCGCCAGCACCGGCCGTATCTACATTCAGAACGTGGACCATTGCAACACGCATAGCCCATTCCAGGCTGACCGCGCTCCTGTGCGCCAGTCCAATCTGTGCATGGAAATCGCTCTGCCCACCAAGCCCTTGAACGATCTGAACGATCCTGAAGGTGAAATCGCACTGTGCACTCTGTCGGCTTTCAACCTGGGGGCTCTGGAGTCCCTGGACGAGCTGGACGGCCTGGCTGAACTGATTGTTCGTGCTCTGGATGCCTTGCTGGACTACCAGGATTACCCGGTCAAGGCCGCGCTGAATGCAACCAACAAGCGTCGTTCCCTGGGCGTTGGCGTTATCAACTACGCGTACTACCTGGCCAAGAACGGCACCCGCTACTCCGATCCTGCTGCCTTGGGTCTGACCCACCGCACGTTTGAAGCCATCCAGTACTACCTGTTGAAGGCTTCGGTGCAGTTGTCGCGCGAATACGGTCCTTGCGAGGCCTTCGACGAAACCACGTACGCCGCTGGTTTGCTGCCTACCGACACGTACAAGAAAGACGTGGACGGTATTTGCAACGAGCCGTTGCACCTGGATTGGGAAGCCTTGCGTGCTGACATCGTCAAGCATGGTCTGCGTAACTCGACCCTGACCGCCCTGATGCCGTCGGAAACCTCCAGCCAGATCGCCAATGCCACCAACGGTATTGAGCCCCCGCGTGGTCTGGTGTCCGTCAAGCAATCCAAGGATGGCATCCTGCGTCAGGTAGTGCCTGAATTTGAAAAATATAAGGATCAGTACGAATTGCTGTGGCAAATGCCCGGCAACGACGACTACCTGAAGTTGGTTGGCGTGATGCAGAAGTTTGTCGATCAGTCGATCTCTGCAAACACCAACTATGACCCACAGCGGTTTGAGGGTGGTCGCGTCCCGATGAAGCAACTGCTCAGGGACTTGCTGCTGGCCTACAAATACGGTGTGAAGACCTTGTACTACCACAACACCCGCGACGGAGCGGATGATTCGCATGGCGAAGTAGAGGACGACGGTTGCGCAGGCGGCGCGTGCAAGATCTAAGCAAGGGTAAAGAGCATCATGACTACCTATAGTACTTTTTCTAAAACGGATAACGATCAGCTCAAAGAGCCCATGTTCTTTGGGCAGCCGGTTAACGTAGCGCGTTACGACCAACAGAAATATCCGATTTTTGAAAAGCTGATTGAAAAACAGCTGTCCTTTTTCTGGCGCCCAGAAGAAGTCGATATCACTCAGGATCGGATCGACTATCAGAACCTGCCTGATCATGAAAAGCACATTTTCATCAGCAACCTGAAATATCAAACCTTGCTGGACTCCATCCAGGGGCGTAGCCCCAATGTGGCTTTCCTGCCCCTGGTGTCGATTCCAGAGCTGGAAACCTGGATCGAAACCTGGGCGTTTTCCGAGACGATTCACTCACGCTCGTACACGCACATCATTCGCAATATTGCCAATGATCCGTCCGTTATCTTTGACGACATCGTGCGTAACGAGAACATCCAGTTGCGTGCCGCCGATATTTCGTCGTATTACGACGACCTGATCAGTGACACCATGTTGTACGCCCAGTTGGGGGCTGGTGAACATGAGATCAACGGCGAGACTCGCACGTTGAGCCTCTATGAGCTAAAAAAGAAGCTGTATCTGTGCATGATGAGCGTCAATATTCTTGAGGCCATCCGCTTTTACGTCAGCTTTGCCTGCTCCTTTGCCTTTGCCGAGCGCAAGTTGATGGAAGGTAATGCCAAGATCATTCGCCTGATCGCTCGTGATGAAGCGCTGCACCTGACTGGTACGCAGCACATCATTAATATCTTGCGTTCTGGTAGTGACGATCCTGAGTTCGCTCAGATCGCTCATGAGCTAGAGCCGGTGTGTTTTGACATGTTCAAAGACGCGGCCGAGCAGGAGAAGCAGTGGGCGGATTACCTGTTTCGCGACGGTTCCATGATTGGCCTGAACAAAGACATTCTGAGCCAGTATGTGGAATACATCACCAATATCCGTATGGGTGCAGTGGGCCTGAAGCCTGCGTTTGAGTCTGTCAAACACAATCCCATTCCATGGATCAACACCTGGTTGTCCTCGGACACCGTGCAGGTGGCACCTCAAGAGGTGGAGTTGAGCTCTTACCTGGTCGGTCAGATTGATTCGGCCGTGTCGGCTGGCGACTTCGACGGTATTGAGCTATGAGTCTAGTCCGGACAACTGATGATTACTTTCAGTTGCGGGACGGCGAAACCTTGTTGGAAGGTTTGGAGCGAACCGGCCATCAGGTCGAGTACCAATGCAGGAGCGGCTATTGCGGCTCCTGCCGTATTCCTCTTGTTTATGGAAAGGTTGCCTATAAAGAGCAGCCCTTAGCGTATGTCGGCCCAGGCGAGGTTCTGCCGTGTTGTTGCACGGTACTCGAGCCGATCATGGTCGATTGTCAGCGCGTTGCCCGGACTGAAGAGGAATCTGTGGATCAGTTCGGCTTTACAGGGCTGAATCCCTGATTCCTCCGTCTCCCCTTTAGCTGGCTAAGCGTTTTTCTTCCAGTTTTTCCCAGCGTTCAAATAGCTGCTCCAAGTCTTTATTGAGCTGATCCAGTTGGCTGTTGATCTCGTCGGCCAGGGTAGAGCCATCTTTATAGAGATCCGGTGCGCTTAGTTGTTCTGCCAGTTCGGCTTGCTGGCTTTCTATGGCTGCAATTTTCTCGGGCAGCGCTTCCAGTTCCTTTTCTTCCCATGGCGCCAGACGGCCAGGCTTGGCAGTCTTGGTGTTGCGCTCGGTGGCAGATTTTTCGGCTGCGGCTGGCGCTGGAGCACTGCTGGCCGCTGTCTCGGTTCTGGTTTGCGGACGTTGCGCCAGCCACTCGTCGTAGCCACCTACATATTCACCCCAATGGCCGTCGCCCTCAGCAGCAATGACTTGAGTAACTACGTTGTCCAGGAAGGTACGGTCGTGGCTGACCAGCAGCACAGTGCCGGTGTAATCCTGAATCAGATCTTCCAGTAGTTCCAGCGTTTCAATGTCCAGATCGTTAGTCGGCTCGTCCAGTACTAATACATTAGTCGGTTGAGCAAACATGCGTGCTAGTGCTAGTCGGGCTCGCTCGCCACCGGACAGGCTGCGTACGGGAGAGTGAGCACGGGCGGCGGGGAACAGAAAGTCCTCCAGGTAACTCATGATGTGCTTGCGCTGATTGCCAATTTCCACCCACTCGCTGCCAGGGCTGATGGTGTCAGCCAGCGTGGCGTTTTCGTCCAGGCGGCTACGCATCTGGTCAAAGTAACCAATATTCAGTTTGGTGCCGTGGCGTACTACACCGGAATTGGGTTCCTGCAAACCCAGCATGATTCGCAATAAGGTGGTCTTGCCTGCGCCGTTGTGGCCGATTAGACCAATACGGTCGCCACGCATCAGCACGGTCGAGAAGTCTTTGATCAGGATGCGGCCATCGTAGCCGTGTGTGACGCCTTGCAGTTCCGCAACCAGTTTGCCGGAGCGTTGGCCCTCAGAAATGGCGAATTTGACGTCGCCCGAACGTTCGCGACGCTCGGCACGGTCACGGCGTAATTGTTCCAGACGGCGTACCCGGCCCTCGTCGCGGGTGCGGCGCGCTTGCACGCCCTTACGAATCCAGACTTCTTCCTGGGCCAGGAATTTGTCGAATTTGGCATTTTGTTGCTTTTCCGCTTCCAGGAACTCTGCTTTGCGTTCCTGCCATTGGCTGAAGTTGCCGGGAAAGCTGAAGAGTTTTCCACGATCCAGCTCGATGATGCGGGTAGTTACCACATCCAGGAATCGGCGGTCGTGGGTAATGATGACGGCACTGCCGCGAAAATCCAGCAGCAACTGTTCCAGCCAAAGAATGCCGTCAAAGTCCAGGTGGTTGGTGGGCTCGTCCAGTAAGAGCAGATCAGGCTCTTCCACCAGCGCATTGGCCAGGGCCACGCGTTTGCGCTGGCCGCCAGACAGGCTGCCGGTCAGGGCGTCGGGGTCCAGCCCCAGCTTGTCCATCAGAGCATTGACTCGGGCAGGGCGTTGCCAGTCCTCGGTTTCGGTGAAGTCGCCACACAGAAAGTCGTAAATGCTGACTTCGGGATCTAGCTCGGGTTCTTGTTCGACGGTGGCAATTTTCAGCCCACCCAGTCGTTTGATCTGGCCGTCGTCAGGCGCCTGGCGTTGATCCAGAATTTTCAGAAGTGATGATTTGCCAGCACCATTGCGCCCGATCAGACCGATGCGTTCGTTTTTTTGTATGACCAGATCGGCATGGTCCAGCAAGGGATGGTGGCCGAATGCCAACTGGACATCGGTCAGGGAAATCAGATTGTTGGACATAAGACTCCAGATAAAACAGCGCGTCCTGCGAATTTCTCTATTGTCGCAGGTTACAATGCATCTGTGAGGCAGGCTGGGCAGTCGCGGTACGCAAGTATCGAGGAAGGTCCGGACTCCATAGAGCAGGGTAGCGGCTAACAGCCGTCCGGCAAGGCTGGCATCACGTCAGATAAGCCGAGGACTAGGGCCACAGAGACGAGACCACAGCAAGGGCTTGCGCAAGCAGGCACAGATACGGCCACTTCCGTGTTTTCTTGCATTTCGGTGCAAAGTGCTGTGGGGTGAAACGCGGTAACCTCTACCCGGAGCAATACCAAATAGGCATACGCAGGCTTTTTAGCCGATAGGCGGCTCGTCTTAGTATGCGGGTAGGTAGCTAGAACCGGCCAGCAATGGTCGGTCCAGAGGAATGATTGCCGGTCAGCGGGTTCCCGCTGGCATACAGAATCCGGCCTATAGGCCTGTCTCACACTTCTCCTGGCATTCGCCACCAATTGCATTGATTTCGTACATTTGAAAGCAATTGTTAAGGATGTTGAATCCTTGGCAGGAGTCGCTTGTGCGCGTTTTTATAACAATTCACTTTTAATGCACAACGCAATTTCTTGATTTAACACAGTATTTTTTTCCCGTCACTTCTAGGATAGTGCGCTAAGTGCTTGTTGTGATTGAAAAAATTGCAACCGCTGCCTTGACCGCAAAGCCTTTCCCCCGTAGAGTGGGGAAAAGTAGGAAATAGTGTAAAAAAGTGGGGGAAAAAAGTGTTCCAAGGCAGCAGCGCACTCACACTGGATGCTAAGGGTCGGATGTCCATTCCGACTCGGCACCGTGACGCGCTTTTGCAACAGGAACAAGGCCGCTTGACCCTCACTCGCCATCCCGACGGCTGTTTGCTGGTGTATCCGCGCAGTGTGTGGGAAGAAAAGCGCGAACAAATTGCCCGCTTTCCCATGAGTGCCCGTTTCTTGCAACGCCTGCTGCTGGGTAGTGCTCAGGACGTTGATCTGGACTCCGCTGGTCGGATATTGATCGCTCCCGAACTGCGCGCCGCAGTGGGGCTGGAGCGCGACGCCATGCTGCTGGGTATGGCCACCCATTTTGAGTTGTGGAATGCCCAGGAACTGGAACGCCGACAGGCCCAGGATCTGGCTGAAAACTCCACAGACGTATTCGACACTTTTTCTTTCTGAGTAAGTCATGACGCTGGTACATCGATCCGTGCTGTTGGAGCCTACGGTGGCGGCCCTCGTGGATCCGTCCTTTGAGGCCCGGCGCTGGGCGCAAAACCCTGAAATCCAGGGCCTGGTCGATGGTGTGTACGTCGATTGCACCTTTGGTCGTGGTGGTCATAGCCGGCTGCTGTTGTCGCACTTGAGCCCGCAGGGGCGCCTGATCGTGATCGACAAGGACCCGCAGGCCATTGCCGTGGCCCAGGAGCTGGCGGCACAAGATAGCCGTGTCACGGTTGTACATAGTGGTTTTGGTGATCTGGCCCAGGCTCTGGACGAGCTGGAGGTGGGGCCATTGCAAGGCGTCATGATGGATTTGGGCATTTCCTCGCCACAAATCGACGACGCACAACGAGGTTTCTCTTTTATGCGCGAAGGTCCCTTAGACATGCGCATGGATACCAGCGGTGGTTTGACCGCTGAACAGTGGCTGGCCGAGGTCAGCGTGGAAGTTTTAAAGGAGGTCATTGCAGAATATGGCGAAGAACGGTTTGCTTTCCAGATTGCAAAGGCGATTGTTGATCGCCGCCAATCCCGCCCGCTACATACAACGCGTGATCTCGCCGAGCTCGTCGCCGGTGTCGTCCGCACGCGCGAAAAGGGTCAACATCCGGCAACCAGGACCTTCCAGGCTATACGGATTTACCTCAATCGTGAGCTCGAAGAGCTCGCGTACGCGCTTCCGTCAATTCTGAGTCGATTGGCGACTCGGGGCAGGCTTGCGGTGATTGCATTTCATTCACTGGAGGACCGCATGGTCAAACAGTTCATGAACGCAGCTGCGCGTCCCGCGCAGGAACAGTCACGTCTACCTATTCTTGAAAAAGACTTGCCCCAGCCTCTGGTGCAGTCTTTGGGCAGAATCTTGCCCACCGACCAGGAGTCCAGCGACAACCCCCGAGCCCGCTCGGCGGTATTACGTGTGGTGCAACGCACCGACCCCCCTATCCCCCAGGACTGGATGCGCAGCGCCAGCGAGCGTCTGCTGCAACAGGCCGCCTATAGCCGCCAGCCTGCTGGCAAGCGAGGCCGCCGATGATGCGCCTGGTCATCACCCTCTCTTTGGTGTTGATGCTGTCGGCCATCTCTTTGGTGACGGCGCGCTATCAGGCGCGCGAACTGTTTGTGCAAACCGATCGTCTGGTCACCAAAGCCGGTGAGCTGGATACGGACTGGCGTCGTCTGCAACTGGAACGGGCCGAGCTGGCCCGTAACGCCCGCGTGGACGATATCGGTCGCAACGAATTGGGCCTGGTGTTGAGCTCTCCCGAGCGCACTCTCTATTTGCAAGGGGGTGAGCTGAGCTCGACCCAGGTGCAGTCCGGAGGGCGGCCATGAAACGATACGGCTATCACGAGAATCCCGCACTGAGCGTGCAGATGCCATTTTGGCGTTCGCGTTTGGTGCTGGTTCTTTTATTCCTGGGTTTCGGCGCCCTGATCGTCAAGGCTTTGTACTTGCAAGGCCTGTCTACTGAATTCTTGCAGCAACAAGGCGAGCGTCGCTACGAGCGCACCCAGGTGTTGCCGCCCATGCGTGGCAAGGTGTTTGATCGCAGTGGCTCGGTGGTGCTGGCCTCCAGCGTGCCGGTCAAGGCAATCTGGGCTATTCCTGATGATGCCCGTAATGCCAAGCCCGAGCAGATCGGACAATTGGCCAAGCTGTTGGGCATGGGTGCATCCGATATTGAGCGCCGTTTGTCCGTCGAGGACCGTAATTTTGTTTACATCAAGCGTCAGGTGGACGTCGATGTGGCTGCCCAGATTGCCGAACTGAAAATTCCAGGCATTCACCAGCAAGAGGAAATGCGCCGTTTCTATCCCGAAGGGGAAGTCATGGCGCATATTCTGGGCTTTACGAATATTGAGGACCAAGGTATTGAAGGCATCGAGTTGGCCTTTAATTCTGCCTTGTCCGGCACACCTGGTTCGCGTCGTGTGATTCGTGACCGTTTGGGCCGTGTGGTTGAAGACGTACGCGCCGTCATCCCGCCTACTCACGGTCAGGATTTGCACCTGTCAGTTGACGCTGGTTTGCAATTTGACGCTTATACCGCCCTGAAAAAGGGGATGGAAGATGTCAAAGCCAATGCGGCTGCCGCTGTGGTCATGGATGTAAAAACCGGGGAAATCCTGGCCCTGGTGAATCTGCCTACCTATAACCCTAATGACCGGGATGACCGCAAGGGGCCAGCTCTGCGTAACCGTGCCTTGACCGACACCTTCGAGCCCGGTTCCATCATGAAGCCCTTTACGGTGGGGTTGGCGCTCGATATCAACCGCATTACCACGGCCACCCTGTTCAATACGGGTAATGGTCAGTATCGCTACCAAGGTAATGTGATCAGCGATGTCAGCCGTCATAATGGCACCTTGGATGCTGCGGGAATCTTGCGTCGCTCCAGCAATATCGGCATGACCATGATTTCCGAGCGTCTGACATCGCAGGAAATGTGGAACAAATTTACCGAGCTGGGTTTTGGCCGTTCTCCGCAGGCCGACTTCCCCGGTATTGCCAGCGGACGACTACGTCCGTGGGAGCGCTGGCGTCCTATCGAGCGCGCCACCATGTCCTACGGTTATGGCCTGTCGGTTTCCCTGCTGCAAATTGCCCACGCCTATACGGCGTTTGCGCGTAATGGCGATATGGTTTCCATGACCTTGCTCAAGCGCGAGGGCAAACCCGCCAGTGTTCAGGTTTATACCCCTAAAGTGGCGGCGGAACTGCGCGCCATGCTGGAAGATGCGGCCGGCCCGGCCGGCGCCCGTCTGGCTCAGGTGCAAGGTTATCGCGTCGCTGGCAAGAGCGGTACGGCCCGCAAGATTGTGGATGGCCGTTACAGCAAATCTCTGTATCGCGGCTCTTTTGTAGGCTTTGCGCCCGTCTCTGATCCTCGCATTGTGGTGGCCGTCACGATTGACGAGCCACATAGTTCCAATTATTACGGCGGGCGTATTGCCGCGCCGATTTTTTCAGAAATTGTGGCCCGGAGCTTGCGACGCCTAGGTGTCCAGCCTGATGCGCCCATAGATTCGCTGGTGGCCGTTGGCCCCGGTGCGGAGAATGTACGATGAACGCCGCAGCAATACTGGAGTGGCTGGCGCAGCATGTAGCGCCCACGGCTAACCTGTGTTTGGATTCCCGCCAGATCAAGGCGGGTGATGCGTTTTTTGCCTGCCTTGGTCATCAAGGTGATGGTCGTGAGTATGAAGTTCAGGCTGTGCAACAAGGTGCGGTTGCGATTGTGCGTGAGCAGGGCGATCAGGCGGTGGATCCCGGCGTACCTGTTTTGCAGGTTGCCAACCTCAGTGCCTTGTTGGGTGAAGTGGCTCATCAGTGGTGGGGCCGCCCTTCCGAGGAAATGACGGTTGTCGCGGTGACCGGTACCAATGGCAAGACCTCCACGGTGCAGTGGGTGGCTTCGGCTCTGAATCATTCCCAAGTGCCTTGCGGCACCATTGGTACGCTGGGCGTGACCTTGCCTGACGGCTCCAATCTGGGTGGCGTACTGACGACGCCGGACGTACTGACCGTACATCGCAGCTTGGCCGCCATTCGCGCCCAAGGTGGTAATGCTGTGGCGCTGGAAGCCTCGTCGATTGGCCTGGAGCAAGGCCGCCTGGACGGTGTCCGCATTGATATTGCCGGGTTCACCAACCTCACGCATGACCATCTGGACTATCACCACAGCATGGAAGAATACAAACAGGCCAAGCTGCGCCTGTTTAGCTGGCCCGGTCTGCGTAGCGCCGTTGTGAATGCGGACGATGAAACCGGCCGTGAGCTGATGCAGTCCGGCTTGGCTGCTCGTGTGATTTCGTATTCCATGAGCCAACCGGAGGTGGATTTGTTGGCACAGGATGTGCATACCGGGGCTGATGGCCAGGTATTCAACCTGGTTACCGCGCACGGTACTGCACAGATTTTGACCCACCTGCTGGGCGAGCATAACGTGGCCAACCTCCTGTTGGTGGCCGGTGTGCTGCAAGAGGTGGGCTGGCCCGTCTCCAAGATCGCTCGCATCATGGACAAACTGGAGTCCGTTCCTGGTCGCCTGCAAATTGTGACGCCCAAGAGCACCGCTGGTCGTCAGCCTCTGCCTTTGGTCGTGGTGGATTATGCTCATACCGCTGACGCGTTGGAGCGTGCCCTGCAAGCACTGCGTGAAGTGGCCAGTGTTCGGGGTGGCAAGCTGATCTGCGTATTTGGTTGTGGCGGTAACCGCGACACCAGCAAACGTCCCATCATGGGTGAAATAGCCGCCCGTCTGGCCGACGACGTGCTGGTGACGACTGACAATCCTCGTTTTGAAGATCCTGCCGAGATCATTCGTCAGATTGTGGCTGGTATGCCTGAAGCGCCTGCCGTACAAATGGATCGCGCCCGCGCCATTCTGTCCTCAATCTGGGCTGCCAGTCCTGACGATATTGTGCTGCTGGCCGGCAAAGGGCATGAAACCTACCAGGAAGTGCAGGGCGAACGCTCTGTGTTTGATGACTGCGACTGGGCCAAAGCGGCCTTGCTGTGGTTGCGTGGTGTGCGTTTGAGCACCGACTCCCGTAGCTTGGCCAAAGGGGATGTGTTCCTGGCTTTGAGTGGTGAGCAATTCGATGGTCACCGCTATTTGGAGAAAGCCAAAGAGCAGGGCGCTGTTGCCGCCATCGTGGCTCAACGGGATACCGAAGTTGAACTGCCCCAACTTGTATTGGGTGATACACGCCGTGCCTTGATGACCTTGGCCACCGAATGGCGTTCGCGCTTTGACATCCCTGTCATCGGCGTGACCGGCAGCAATGGCAAGACCACGACCAAGGAAATGATTGCCGCTATCTTGCGCGCCTGGTTGGGCGAAGCAGAAAGCCTGGCAACTCGCGGCAATTTGAACAACGATCTGGGCGTACCCCTGTCCATCCTGCGTTTGAGCTCCGAGCACAAGGCTGCCGTCCTGGAGATGGGCATGAACCATCCCGGCGAAATCGCCGTGCTGGCGTCCATGGCTCGCCCCACGATTGCCCTGATCAATAACGCACAGCGCGAACATCAGGAGTTCATGCACAGCGTGGAAGCGGTGGCTCGTGAAAACGGGGCCGTTATTGATGCGCTGCCTCTAGACGGCGCGCTGGTCATTCCCGATGACGATGCTTTCAGTGCGATGTGGGCCGAACAAGCCGGTCAGCGTACCGTGTTGCGCTTTGGCCTGAGTGGTCAGGAGACGGTATTTGCAGCCGATATGTTTGTCGAGCCGGCCCAAACCCGTTTTGTGCTGCACGTGGCAGGGCAGTCCTGCGCCTTGACTTTGAACAGCCCTGGTATTCATAACTTGCGTAATGCCTTGGCGGCTGCCGCTTGCGCCCATGCCGCCGGTGCTCCTTTGAGCGCGATTGCGCAAGGTCTGGAGAGCTTTCGTCCTGTCTCGGGACGGATGCAGCCCAAGCAGTTGTCTTCCGGTTACCAGTTGATTGATGACACTTACAACGCCAACCCGGATTCGGTGCGCGCCGCGATTGATGTGCTGGCACAGCTGAAAGGACGCAAGGTGCTGGTGCTGGGCAATATGGCCGAGATCGGTGACAACAGCTCTGAGTTGCACGCGGAAGTCGGTGCCTACGCCAAAGAGCGCGGCATGGATGAATTGCTGACCTTGGGTGGTGATGCCAGCCATGCTGCTCAGGCTTTTGGTGCACGTGCGCATCAATTCGAGACGCTGGAGGACATGGTGGCGTACCTATTGGCTTTGGAGCCGTCCCATGTGTTGATCAAGGGTTCGCGCAGTGCTCGTATGGAGCGTGTGGTTGCCGCCTTGGAAAGCCATTTCTCCCATAACGAAGGGGCCACTCATGCTTCTTGAACTGGCACGCTGGCTATCGGACGATCATATTCGCGCCTTTGGGGTGTTTGAGTACATCACCCTGCGTGCTATTTTGGCCAGCGCCACCGCGCTGGCAATTGGCTTGTTGGCAGGTCCCTGGGTTATCCGCAAGCTGACCGAACTGAAGATCGGTCAGGCTGTACGTGCCTACGGTCCGGAATCGCATTTGCAAAAGAACGGTACCCCCACCATGGGCGGTGTTTTGATCCTGATCGCTATCGGTATCAGCACCTTGCTGTGGGCAGATTGGACCAATCGTTTTGTCTGGGTCGTTTTGCTGGTGACGTTCGGTTTTGGCTGGATTGGTTGGGCTGACGACTACAAGAAAGTCGTCAATCGTGACCCTGAAGGCATGTCCTCGCGTCAGAAGTTTTTCTGGCAAGCCTTGATCGGTATGGTGGCTGCCGTGTACCTGAGCTTTGCCGTTTCGGTGCCTGCCAATACCGAATTGTGGCCCCTGTTCAAAGAATGGGTCTTGAGCGGCTTCACCATGTCATTGCCGACCCAGGCTGATCTGATCGTGCCGTTCTTCAAGTCTGTGAGCTACCCCCTGGGAGTGCTGGGTTTTGTCGTGTTGACCTGGGCAGTGATCGTGGGCTCCAGCAATGCCGTCAATCTGACAGATGGTCTGGACGGGCTGGCGATTATGCCTACTGTGCTGGTGGGCTCCGCACTGGGCATTTTTGCCTATGTGGTCGGCCGTGTGGACTACTCCAAATATCTTTTGTTTCCCTATATTCCCGGTGCGGGCGAATTGCTAGTGATTTGCGCGGCCATCGCTGGTGCGGGTTTGGCTTTTCTGTGGTTTAACGCGTATCCCGCGCAGGTGTTCATGGGCGACGTAGGCGCTCTGGCTCTGGGGGGGGCGCTGGGTACGATCGCTGTGATCGTGCGTCAGGAAATCGTGCTGTTCATTATGGGTGGCGTGTTTGTGGTGGAAACCTTGTCAGTGATGTTGCAGGTGACCTGGTTCAAGTACACCAAGAAACGTTACGGACAAGGCAGACGAATATTTCGTATGGCACCGCTGCACCATCACTTTGAAGTCAGCGGCTGGAAAGAAACACAGGTAGTGGTCCGTTTCTGGATCATCACCATGATGCTGGTCATGATTGGCCTATCTACATTGAAACTGCGATGAATGCCTTGAGTTTTCCTTCGATCCGCAAAGACGGTCTCATGCTTATCCTGGGGTTAGGCGAGACTGGCTTTGCTGCGGCTCGTTGGTCTTTGGCTCAGGGGGCTAGCATTCGTTTGGCGGATACGCGCGAAAACGTGCAAGGTCTGGACAAGCTCCAGGCCTTGACTGGCACGGCTCTGGATGTGCGTTTGGGGCAGAGCGCTTTGCAGGCCGATAGCCTGAGCGGTGTACACACGGTGGTGATTAGCCCCGGTCTGTCGCCAGTGGATCCTGTCTTGGCTGACTTTTTAGCTCAGGCACGCGATCGTGGCATTGAAGTTATTGGCGAGATCGAGCTGTTCGCTCGTGCCCTGAAAGATTTGGCCGATCAAGGGCATGAAAGCCGCGTAGTGGCCATCACCGGCACCAATGGCAAAACGACGGTCACTGCCATGACGCGCCACTTGCTCGAACAAGCTGGTGTCGCTGCGCTGGCTGTGGGCAATATCAGCCCTGCTGCGCTGACCGCCTTGTGCGACGCTCTGGAAAATAACGCTTTGCCTCAAGTCTGGGTGCTGGAACTGTCCAGCTTCCAACTGGATAGCACCTTTAGCTTGCAGGCGGATGCTGGCGTTGTACTGAATATTTCGCAGGATCATCTGGACTGGCACGGCGGCATGGATGCCTATATCCAGTCCAAACAACGTATGTATGGCATGTGCGATGTGACCTTGGTCAATCGCGATGACCCTGCCGTCATGGCCATGATTCCCGATGCCGGTCAGGAGTCGGTGCGCAGCTTCGGTCTGGACAAGCCCGCTTTGCTGGGCGATATGGGCTTGTTGACGGATGGCGGTATGCAGTGGCTGGTGGCCAACGAGCCTACCGATTTTGAGCTGCCTGCCACCGGTCTGAAAAAACGTAATGCGCCGCTTGAGCCCGCCGTGCGTGGCAAGGGCGGCTTGAAGCGTCTGATGCCGGTTGAGGCTTTGCAGATCAAGGGCCGTCATAACGCCTTGAATGCTCAAGCAGCTTTGCTGCTGGCTCGCTGCCTGGGGCTGGGTTGGGCGGAGTTGCTCAATGGCCTGCGCACCTATCAAGGCGAGCCGCACCGTGTAGAACTGATTCGTGTGCTCGATGGTGTTCAGTATCTGGATGACAGCAAAGGCACCAACGTTGGCGCGACTGTCGCGGCCTTGCGTGGCTTCGATCAGCGCGTCTGGCTGATTGCCGGTGGGCTGGGCAAGGGCCAGGATTTTGAGCCGCTGGCTGTGGCTGCTGCCCAAAATGTGGCTGAGGCCTTTCTGATTGGGCAGGACGCCAAGCAGATTGCTGCTGTTCTAGCCGCACACGATGTCCGTCACCGTTTTTGTGATGGTCTGGAAGCTGCGGTGCAGGCAGCCGCCGAACAGGCCCGTTCGGGCGATGTGGTCTTGCTGTCCCCGGCGTGCGCCAGCATGGATATGTTCAAAAGCTATCACCATCGTGGCATGTGCTTTGTTGCTGCCGTGACCGAGATGGCGTTGGACAAAGGAGAGTTGGCATGAGCCTGTTTGCTGAGCTGACCTCAGGTGTCAATGCGGTGCGTCCTGGACGTACGGCATTGCCTGTGCTGGATCGTCCCTTGCTGACCGCCACACTGATGCTGACTCTGTTCGGTTTGCTGATGGTGTATTCCGCTTCGATCGCTTTGGCAGACGGACCGCGTTATGAAAGTTATGGCCGCTATTACTTTGTAATACGTCACGCCCTGTTCATCGTAGTGGGTGTGGTGCTGGCCATGTTCACGGCTACGGTTCCCTTGCGGGTGTGGCAGAAGCTGGCTGTGCCCGTGTTTGCACTGGCTATTTTCCTGTTAGTGGTTGTTTTGATCCCCGGAATTGGCCGAGAAGTGAACGGTGCACGCCGCTGGCTTCCATTGGGCATCATCAACTTTCAGCCTTCGGAGCTGATGAAAGTGGCCATGGTGCTGTATGCCGCTGACTACACGGTGCGCAAACAGCAGCATTTGCATGCTTTCGTGCGAGGGTTCCTGCCTATGGCGGTGGCCTTGGGGTTGGTCGGTGTGCTGCTTTTGATGGAGCCCGATCTCGGTGCCTTCATGGTAATCGTGGCTATTGCGGTGGGCATTCTTTTCATTGGTGGGATTAACGGAAAATTGTTCTCTGCCTTGCTGGGGATTATGGTCAGCAGCTTTCTTTTGCTGATCTGGCTCTCGCCTTGGCGTCGTGAGCGTCTGTTTGTGTATCTGGACCCCTGGAATCCTGACAATGCCTATGGCAGTGCCTATCAGTTGTCGCACTCACTGATTGCTTTGGGCCGAGGTGAATGGTTTGGCGTGGGCTTGGGCTCCAGCGTGGAAAAACTGCATTACCTGCCTGAAGCCCATACCGACTTTATCGTTGCCGTTATTGGCGAGGAGCTGGGCTTTGTGGGCGTTGCCGCCTTGGTCCTGACCTTTGGGTTTGTTATCTGGCGCGGCTTCAATATTGGTCGTCAGGCCTGCGCCATGGATCGTTTGTTCAGTGGTGTGGTTGCTCAAGGTGTGGCGCTTTGGTTTGGCGTACAGGCCTTTATCAATATTGGTGTCGTGTTGGGCCTCTTGCCGACCAAGGGCCTGACGCTGCCTTTGGTCAGCTATGGTGGTTCGGGCATTGTGATGAATCTGGTGGCTTTTGCCTTGTTAATGCGGGTTGATTTTGAGAACCGGCAAATGATGCGAGGTAAGCGCACATGAGCACTCCAACCATTCTGATCATGGCTGGCGGTACAGGCGGGCACATCATGCCCGGACTGGCGGTGGCCCAGGCCATGCAACAGCGCGGCTGGAACGTGTTGTGGTTAGGTCATCCCGAGCGCATGGAAGGTAGCTTGGTCCCCCAGCATGGGATTAAAATGCTGCCTCTGCGATTTTCCGGATTACGAGGCAAGGGCGTGAAGGCATTGCTCTCTTTACCCTTTACCTTGATCAGTGCCTGCTGGCAGGCACACCGTTGCTTGCAGCAAGCCAAACCTGATGTGGTTTTGGGAATGGGTGGCTATGTCGCCTTCCCGGGTGGCCTGATGGCTTTTGTGTCGCGCCGTCCTTTGGTTGTGCATGAGCAAAATGCGGTGGCCGGTACGGCCAATCGCTACTTGGCCAAAATGGCGACCAGTGTATTGACCGGTTTTCCGGGTGCCTTGCCTGGCGCTGTGACGGTTGGCAACCCTGTACGTGATGCCTTCGTAGGTCAGGGCCCCGCTGCGCAACGTTATGCCAAACGGACAGGACCGCTGCGTATTCTGGTGGTGGGCGGCAGCCTGGGGGCGGCAGCACTGAACAAGGTGGTGCCTGAGGCCATGGCACTGATCCCTGCCGAGCAGCGTCCGCATGTCACACACCAGTCCGGTCAGCAGCATCTGGAGAGCTTGCAGCAACGCTACGCAGATCATCAGGTACAGGCGGACTGTAAAGCCTTTATTGGTGATATGGCTCAGGCCATGAAAGAGGCCGATCTACTGATTTGTCGTGCCGGGGCCATGACGGTGGCCGAAGTCGCCGCCATTGGTGTGGCGGCCTTGTTTGTGCCTCTGCCACACGCTATTGACGATCACCAGAGCGCCAATGCCCGTTACCTGAGCGAATGTTCGGGCGCGTGGCTCAAGAAACAATCGGAGTTGACGGCCCAGTGGCTTGCACAATGGTTGCAAGGACTGGACCGTGAAGAATTAAGTCGCGTGGCCAGCCACGCGCAAGAACATGCACAGTTGAATGCCACGCAGCAAATTGCCGAAGCATGTCAGCAGGCGGCAAGGAGGGTGGAATGAAACACCGCATTCAACATATTCATTTTGTAGGGATTGGCGGCTCGGGCATGAGCGGCATTGCCGAAGTCATGCTGAACCTGGGTTTTGCCATCAGTGGTTCGGATATCCAGGAAACGGCGGTAACTCGTCGCCTGGAGCAGCTCGGTGCCCGTATTGTTATCGGTCACAAGGCTGAAAACGTCGCTGGTATGGGCGCTATTGTCACTTCCACCGCCATTGCAGGCGACAACCCCGAAGTTCTGGCTGCGCGTGCAGCCCGCATCCCTGTGGTGCCACGCGCCCTGATGCTGGCCGAGCTGATGCGCTTAAAGCGCGGTATCGCCGTGGCCGGCACGCACGGCAAGACCACCACCACCAGCTTGGTGGCCAGTCTGTTGGGGGCCGCTGATCTGGACCCGACCTTTGTGATCGGTGGTCGCCTGAATTCGGCGGGTGCCAATGCTCGTTTGGGGCAGGGTGATTACATCGTGGTGGAAGCCGACGAGTCTGACGCCTCCTTTTTGAATCTGTTGCCGGTGATGGCCATCATCACCAATATCGATGTAGACCATATGGACACCTATGGTCATGACGTTGCCCGACTGAAAAGTGCGTTCATTGATTTCACGCATCGCCTGCCGTTTTACGGCAGTGCCATTGTGTGCAATGACGATGCGAATGTGCGCGAAATCATTCCTTTTGTATCGCGCCCTGTCACCACTTACGGTATTGATACCGATGCTCAGGTCCGCGCGATCAACATCGAAAGCCGTGGCACCACCATGTGTTTTGATGTACAGCGCAAAGGGGCAACAGGCGAGCTTCCTTTGCTGTCCGTGTGTCTGAATCTGCCCGGAAAACACAATGTACTCAATGCCTTGGCTGCTATTGCAGTAGCCACTGAATTGGGTGTCAGTGACGAGGTCATTGCCAAAGGCCTGAAAGAGTTCACCGGTGTGGGCCGTCGCTTCTCCATGGTGGGGGACTTCCCGGTTTCCCAGGCACAAGGCGGCGGGACGTTTACCGTTGTTGACGATTATGGTCACCATCCTGTCGAAATGGCTGCTACCTTGGCGGCCGCACGGGGTGCTTGGCCTGATCGCCGCATTGTGTTGGCGTTCCAGCCGCACCGCTATACGCGTACCCGTGATTGCTTTGAAGATTTCGTGCAGGTACTTAGCCAGGCTGACGCTGTCCTCCTGGGTGAGGTCTATCCCGCAGGTGAGGCGCCCCTGGTGGCCGCCGATGGCCGTGCCTTGAGTCGCGCCGTGCGCGTACTGGGCAAGGTCGAACCTATTTTTGTGGCCGAAATCAGCGATATGGCACAAGCCGTTCTGGACTTTGTCCGTGATGGTGATGTGGTGTTGGTAATGGGTGCAGGATCCATCAGCCGGATTCCTGCTCAATTGGGAGAAATGGCATGACAGCGGATTTTGGTCGGGTCGGCGTGTTGTACGGCGGCAAGTCCGCCGAACGGGAAGTGTCCTTGATGTCTGGTGCAGGCGTGCATGAAGCTCTGTGCAGCATGGGGGTGGATGCGCATTTGTTCGATATGGGCGAGAAAGGACTGACCGAACTGGCTCAGGCCGGTTTTGATCGCGTGTTCATTGCTTTGCATGGTCGTTACGGCGAAGACGGCACCTTGCAGGGGGCACTGGAATGGATGGGTATCCCTTACACCGGTAGCGGAGTGATGGCCTCCGGTCTGGCCATGGACAAAATCATGACCAAGCACGTTTGGCAGCATCTGGGTTTACCCACCCCTGGCTTTGCGCAATTGGATCATGTCAGCCAGGTTGCCGCCGCAGTGGAACGTCTGGGTGTTCCCCTGATCATGAAGCCCCCTCATGAAGGTTCGACTGTGGGTGTGGTGCGTGTGGATCGCGCCGAGGACGCTGTTGCCGCCTTCGAAACGGCTATGCATTACGACACAAACGTGTTGGCAGAGCAATTCATTCGTGGTCGCGAGCTGACAGTGCCCATCATCGGCGTGGGTGCCCAGGCGCGTGCCTTGCCTGTGATCGACATTGTGGCTCCGCAAGGCAATTACGACTTTGAACACAAGTACTACTCGGACGAAACCCAATACTTCTGTCCTGCTGATCTGTCGCCTGAACTGACGGCGCATATTCAGGATCTCTCGGTTCGTGCATTTAATGCACTGGGCTGCGAAGGCTGGGGCCGTGCCGATTTCATGCTGGACGAGCAGAACCGTCCCTGGTTGCTGGAGATGAACACCTCTCCTGGCATGACCAGCCACTCTTTGGTGCCTATGGCAGCCAAAGCGGAGGGTATTAGCTACGCCCAGTTGTGTGTGAACATTTTGGCAACGGCACGCTGCAAAGTGCAGGCCATTGCCCGCAGCCTATAGAGCGTGGAGTCTGAGTCATGTTTTCCGATGCCCGTCTGACCAACCTGATCGCCAATACGCTGGCTTTGCTAGCGGTATCGGCATTGGTGATCGGTGTTGTGGTTTGGGCGGTGCGTCGTCCGTACTTCAATATCGAGCGCATTCAGATCGAGTCCTCGCAAGGCGAACGTCTGGCCTACGTCACTCCAGAAGGGGTGAAAGCCACGATTGCCGGTCGTTTGCAGGGAAATTTCTTTACGGTAGACCTGGATCAGTCTCGCGCTTTGGTTGAAACGGCCCCTTGGGTGCGACGTGCGCAAATTCGCCGCGTCTGGCCCAACAGCCTGTCGGTACGGATTGAAGAGCAGCAGCCGCTGGCGTATTGGAATGAAGACGAGATGATCAACACCTGGGGTGAGTCATTTTCGGCTAATAAAGCGGTGGTGCCCGATGATGTGGATTTACCCCAGTTAAGTGGCCCTCCGAACTCGGAGCGTCTGGTGGTGCAGCGCTATGCCGAGCTGGCACGCTGGTTTGGCCCATTGGATGTGCAGGTCAGTGAAGTGACCTTGAGCCCGCGCTATGCCTGGGATGTGGTTTTGTCGAACGGTGTGCAGTTGAGCCTGGGCCGCGACCCGGCGGCTGATATCGCCGACCCGCACGGCCGAAAAGGGGCTTTGCCCTTTGCGGTTCGTGTCGAACGATTTGTGCAGGCCTGGCCTGCCTTGATGCAACGGCTTGGCGACCGTGCTTTGCAAAGTGCCGATTTACGTTACCCGAATGGCTTTGCGATAACGCTGGCTCCGGTTTCATCTACCCCTGTGAAGTAAAGAATATATGACTCGTGACATCAAAGACCTGATCGTTGCATTGGACATCGGCACCAGCAAAGTGGTTGCGGTGGTGGCCGAAGTGCTGCCGGAAGGCCGGTTTGAAGTGCTTGGTCTGGGCCAGCATGAATCCCAGGGCATGCGCAAAGGGGTGGTCGTCAATATCGAGACGACAGTCAATTCCATCCAGCGCGCTTTGGAAGAGGCGGAGTTGATGGCCGATTGCAAGATCCGTGAGGTCTACACCGGCATTGCAGGCAGCCACATCACCAGCTTTAACTCCAGCGGCATGGTGGCGGTGAAGGACAAAGAGGTGACAGCCACCGATGTGGCGCGCGTGATCGAAACGGCCAAGGCCGTGAACATCCCCACCGATCAGCAGGTGCTGCACGTGCTGACGCAGGAATTCATCGTGGACTCGCAAGAGGACATTCGCGAACCCATCGGCATGAGCGGTCTGCGTCTGGAAGTGCGGGTGCACATTGTGACTGGTGCGGTCAGCGCGGCGCAGAACATCGTCAAATGTGTGCGCCGTTGCGGCCTGGAAGTGCAGGACCTGATTTTGCAGCCTTTGGCCTCCAGCCTGTCCTGCCTGACGGCGGACGAAAAAGAGCTGGGCGTGGTGCTGGTCGATATTGGCGGTGGTACGACCGATATCGCCATCTACACCGGCGGGGCTATCCGTCATACCGATGTAATCCCGATTGCGGGCGACCAGATCACCAGCGATATTGCCGCCATGTTGCGCACCCCCACGCCAGATGCGGAAGAGATCAAGCTGCGCTTTGGGGTGGCCAAGCAGTCGCTGGCGCATCCGGAGGAAATGATTGAAGTGCCCGGTTTGGGTGATCGCCCTAACCGTCAGGTCAAACGTCAGGCTTTGGGCGCCGTGATCGAGCCGCGTGTGGAAGAGCTGTTCACCTTTGTGCAGCAAAGTCTGCGCGAATCGGGCTACGAAGATTTGTTGTCCTCGGGCATCGTGCTGACCGGTGGTACGGCCATGTTGCCGGGCATCGTGGAACTGGCCGAGGACGTATTCCTGAAACCAGTGCGTATCGCTGTGCCCAGCTATGAAGGCAGTTTGGCTGATGTGATGCGTAACCCTCGTTTTTCGACGGTGATGGGGCTGTTGACCGAAGCTCGCCTGCAAAGCGCTCGTGGCCGCAAAGTGGCCCAGCAAAAAGGGAGCGTCAAAGGTCTGATGGCACGCATGAAGGAATGGTTCATGAATTAAGGGCGTTGCAATACGCTCAGGTCGGGCAGCCTGAAAGGGCGGTCCAGGAGGCAGTTCAAACCGGGTGCGAACCCCTTGGTTGGCAGATGTTTTGAGCTGATTCCAAATTTCAGTTGTATCGGGGAAGTACGTAGGAATTTGACTAATTAAGTGTTTGAGTGGGAGTCAATCATGATGAACTTTGAAATGTTAGATACCAGCGGTAGCGGCACGGTCATTAAGGTCGTGGGCGTGGGCGGCGCAGGCGGCAACGCTGTGATGCATATGATCAAGTCTGGTGTTCAGGGCGTTGATTTCATCTGCGCCAATACTGATTCGCAGGCTCTGGCCAGCAGCGATGCTCCTATCCAGATCCGTCTGGGCCGCAGTGGCTTGGGTGCCGGTGCCAAGCCTGATCAAGGCCGTGCGGCCGCTGAAACTGCTCGTGAAGAAATTCGCGCCGCACTGAACGGTGCCAATATGGTGTTTATCACGGCCGGTATGGGCGGTGGTACCGGTACGGGCGCCAGCCCCGTTGTGGCTGAAGTGGCCAAGGAATTGGGTATTTTGACCGTGGGTGTGGTCACCAAACCTTTCTCCTTTGAAGGCAACCGCCGCTTGCGCATGGCCGAAGAAGGGATCGAGGAGTTGAGCAAGCACGTTCACTCTCTGATCGTTGTATTGAACGAAAACCTGTATGACTTGATGGATGAGGACGCCACGCAGTCCGATTGCTTCAAGGCCGCTGACGATGTCTTGCACAATGCCTGCGCTGGTATTGCCGAGATCATCAATGTTGAAGGTAACGTGAACGTCGACTTTGAAGACGTGAAAACCATTATGGGCGAGCAAGGCCAGGCCATGATGGGTACGGCAGTGGCTTCCGGCTCGAACCGCGCTCGTGAGGCGGCTGAGCGTGCTATCGCTTGCCCATTGCTGGAAGGGGTGGATCTGCACGGTGCCCGCGGCATGTTGGTGAACATTACGTCCTCCTCGTCCCTGAAGATGCGCGAAACGCGCGAAATCATGGACACGATTCGTGGCTATGCGGCAGAAGATGCCACCGTTATCTTCGGTACCGCTTACGACGAATCCATGGGTGACAGCCTGCGTGTTACTGTTGTGGCTACCGGCCTGGGTCGCAAACAAGCGCGCCCACAGTTGGTACAAAACAACGAAGAAGTGTTACGTACAGGTACGGACAATATGCCTGTCATCGGCGCTGATTACGCCAACGCTGATGTACCTGCTGTCATTCGCAACCCACGCAGCCAGGCTTCGGCTCAGGTGCGCGCGTTGGAGACCGCCGGTATGGATCACTTCGATATTCCGGCGTTTTTGCGCAAGCAGGCTGATTAAAAATCAAGTTCGGCGATTACCCGAGTCGCCAATTTGATTTCTCCCACGACTCCCCCTGGGCGTTCGCGCTCAGGGGGTGTAAGTGCTTTGTCGTGCTCTGGTGTTTGATGCTTGGCAATGACGCAGGTTTGAAGAAAGCCTATAGTGGATAACCCGTATTACGGTTACAATAGTCTTTGCGAACAACACTTTACAAATACAAGAATAGCTATGCTTCGTCAGCGCACCATCAAAAATGTCATCAGTACCAAAGGAGTCGGCTTGCACTCTGGTCGTCGTGTCGAACTGACACTGCGTCCTGCTGCGCCTGACACGGGTATTGTGTTTCATCGTGTTGATTTGCCCGAAATCGTGGATTTACCCGCTCAGGCAGACAAGGTCGGTGGCACACGTATGGCTTCGGTGCTGATCAAGGATAATGTCCGGGTGTCGACCGTGGAGCATTTGATGTCGGCCATTGCTGGTCTGGGCATCGATAATCTGCACGTGGACCTGACGGCTGAAGAAGTCCCCATCATGGATGGCAGCGCCGGTACGTTTGTGTACTTGTTGCGTTCAGCGGGTTTGCAAGAGCAGGAAGCGGCCAAGAAGTTTTTGCGTGTCCTCAAGCCTATTGAAGTTTCTGAGGGCGAGGGACAGGACATTAAATGGGCTCGTCTGGAGCCCTATGAAGGCTTTGCCCTTCAGTTCTCTATCGATTTTCATCACCCGGCTATTGATGCAACGGCCAATTTTGCCGAGGTGGATTTTGCGCATGACTCGTATGTGAAGACCATTTCCCGTGCGCGCACCTTCGGGTTCGCCAGCGAAGTGGAAGCGTTGCGTGCGGCAGGTCTTGCCCGTGGTGGCAGTTTGGACAATGCTATCGTCATGGACGAGTACCGCGTCTTAAACAGCGATGGTTTGCGTTACGAGGACGAGTTCGTCAAGCACAAGATTTTGGATGCTATTGGCGACTTGTACCTGATTGGCCATCCCCTGATTGCGCGCTATGTGGCGTGTAAATCTGGCCATGGTTTGAACAATCAGTTGGCGCGCGCCTTGCTCGCCGCTCAGGATAGCTGGGAACTGGTGACTTTCGAGTCCGCTGCCAGCGCGCCCCATGCATTTTCCAGCGAGTGGAAATTCGCCTGATACTTGTTTAGGGTTTCGATCGTGGTGCTTTGTTTAGCCACGATGATGGCGCAGCAAGCGTTCGATGGCTTGCGCCAAGGGACCTTGAGGCAATGAATCATGGAGCTTTTCGAATGATTCCAGGGCCCGCTCGTCCAGGACTTGTACCTGGCGTGTGGGCTTTTCTGTCACGCTTGCAAACAAATGGGCTTGCACGTGAACCAGCGCCTCGTTAATGTTCCAGCCAGCGGCATTCATCTTCCGTATGACTGTAGGTAAAAGCTGGCGTAGCTTGGCCGCATGCGCCGCGCTGGGAACTGCCAGCGTCAATTGCTGTCTGTCTATACGGGCTACTTTACAAGCCTTGCCTAAAGCTGGTGGCAAGGCTTTGCTTACATGGGTCTGTGCCGCCATCAGCTGCCGGGCCATTTCCAGTACCTGGGAACCTTGCTGGTCGCTAGCCAGCCAACCCAAAGCGTGGCTTTGCCCGCTACTGCGTTTTGGCGCGGATGAGGAAAAAGGGGGCTTCCAGGTCATGTTCGAGGTTATACGAGAGTGGATCAACATAAAGACTATACGTCCTTAGATGCCAAAGCCAAAGGGGTGCGCCGTACGGTGATTGCCCTGGTGGCTTTGGTATCGCTGGGCGTTTCCGCAGCGGCGGGAGCTCTGGTGCAGTCGCACTGGGGGGATCGCAGCGGCATGTCGCTGGATACGGATATGGCCCAAAGCCAGGCCGCCGCCATGCAGGACAACGTTACCCGTCTGGCTGAAAAAGTCGGCGGTTTGCAGGCCAAACTGATCGAGATGGACGGTGTCAGCAAACGCGTGGCCAAAGCCGCCGGTATCGAGTATACCGATCCGGAGCTGGCCGGTGCCATGCCGGTGCAGGATCTGGCCGTCATGGACAGCATGGACGGTGCCGATCTGGTCTGGAGTGCTGACCGTTTGGGTGAGCAGCTGGATAATCTGGCCAAACAGATGTCCGAGCAGCAGGACTGGTTCCAGATGTTGGACAGTGTGCTTACCGAGCGAACCGGCAATGAGGCCCGCCTGCCCAATTACCGCCCGGTGGATTACGACGAGGTGGCGTCCTCCTTTGGCTGGCGTCGTCACCCGATTTCGGGTCGTCACGCCTTGCACGAAGGTTTGGATTTCCCCGCTCCCAAAGGTACGCCTATTTACGCGGCATCCGGTGGAGTCGTGTCCGAAGCCCGTTACATGACAGGCTACGGCAAGCTGGTGGAAATCAATCATGGCAATGGCATGAGCACGCGATACGCCCATGCGTCATCAATCGTTGTTAAATTAGGCGACGTAGTAGAAAAAGGGCAGTTGATTGCCCGTGTCGGATCGACCGGACAGTCCACTGGTTCGCACCTGCATTTTGAAGTGCGCATGGCCGGGCATGCCCTGGACCCCAAGCTTTTTCTGCCGGCGCGTGAGTACGTAGAACAGCAGATCGCGCAATTGGATTCGGACAAGTAGCTCCGTCTTGCAGCATGTGCGTTAAACTGATTGTTTGCTTGCGCATCCCTTTTAACCAGAGATAGGCTCGAGGCACAGATTCAAGCCCTTGCGGCCTCGCCTACATTGACGACACAAGAATGGTTTCATTGCTGAAAAAGCTTATTGGCAGTCGTAACGACCGACTGCTCAAACAGTACCGTAAGCAGGTCGCCCAGATTAATGCTCTTGAGCCTGCCATGCAGGGTCTGAGTGACGAGGCCTTGGCAGCCAAGACGCAGGAGCTGCGCCAACGTGTTCAGGATGGCGCCTCGCTTAACTCGCTCTTGCCCGAAGCCTTTGCTGTGGTGCGTGAAGCAGGTATCCGTGTATTTGGCATGCGCCACTTTGACGTACAGATGCTCGGTGCCATTGCTTTGCACAATGGCAAGATTTCCGAAATGCGTACGGGTGAGGGTAAAACCCTGACTGCGACCTTGGCCGTGTACCTGAATGCACTGTCCGGCAAGGGCGTGCATGTGGTGACCGTCAATGATTACCTGGCACGACGCGATGCGAACTGGATGGGCCGTCTGTACAACTTCCTGGGTTTGAGCGTGGGTGTAGTGGTTCCCCAGCAAGACAATGCCGAGAAGATTGCCGCCTACCAGGCCGACATTACCTACGGTACCAACAACGAATTTGGTTTTGACTACCTGCGCGACAATATGGAATACCGCGCAGAGGATCGCCGCCAGCGCGGTTTGTCCTACGCGATTGTCGACGAAGTTGACTCCATCCTGATCGACGAAGCCCGTACACCGCTGATCATCTCCGGCCAGGCCGAAGACAATACCGAGCTGTACGTGCGCATGAACGTGGTCCCGCCCATGCTGACCCGCATGACGCAAGAGCCTCGTCCACACGAGCCCGAGCCCGAAGGCGACTTCTGGGTCGATGAAAAGGGCCAGCAAGTTCATATTTCCGAAGCCGGTCACGAGCGTGCCGAGCAGATTTTGACTGAAATCGGCCTGCTGCCCGAAGGCGAATCGCTGTACGAGCCACGCCATATTTCTTTGATGCACCATTTGATGGTCGCCCTGCGCGCCCACAACCTGTTCTTCCGCGACCAGCAATACGTGGTTCAGGACGGTGAAGTGGTGATCGTGGACGAATTCACGGGCCGTTTGATGGCCGGTCGCCGCTGGTCCGATGGCTTGCATCAGGCTGTGGAGGCCAAGGAAGGCGTTCGTATCCAGAACGAAAACCAGACCCTGGCGTCGATTACCTTCCAGAACTACTTCCGCATGTATGACAAGCTGGCTGGCATGACCGGTACAGCAGATACGGAAGCCTACGAGTTCCAGGAAATCTACAGCCTTGAAACCGTCATCATTCCACCGAATCGTCCGCTGGCCCGCAAGGACCAGAACGACCAGGTCTTCAAGACCGATGACGAGAAGTTCAACGCCATTCTGAAAGATATCCAGGACTGCCACGAACGTGGTCAGCCTGTTCTGGTGGGTACCACCAGCATTGAAAACTCCGAGCTGATTTCCACACGCTTGAATGCCGCAGGCGTCAAGCACGAGGTGCTGAACGCCAAGCAACACGCCCGTGAAGCCGATATCGTGGCTGAAGCCGGTATGCCGGGCCATGTCACCATCGCGACCAATATGGCCGGTCGTGGTACTGACATTGTGTTGGGTGGCAGCATCGAGCGTCCGATTGCCCAGGTTCGTGAAGACGAGTCTCTGAGCGCCGAACAGAAAGAAGCCAAGATCCAGGCTATTCGCGCTGCGTGGGAGCCCTTGAACCAGCAGGTCAAACAGGCCGGCGGTTTGCGCATTATTGGTACCGAGCGTCAC
This sequence comes from Alcaligenes sp. SMD-FA, assembly GCF_025960365.1. Taxonomy (NCBI): domain Bacteria; kingdom Pseudomonadati; phylum Pseudomonadota; class Betaproteobacteria; order Burkholderiales; family Alcaligenaceae; genus Alcaligenes; species Alcaligenes sp. SMD-FA. Next base: position 810,547 of record NZ_CP110108.1, read on the forward strand.
GAGTCCCGCCGTATCGACAACCAACTGCGTGGTCGTGCCGGTCGTCAGGGTGACCCAGGTTCCTCGCGCTTTTACCTGTCGCTGGAAGATTCGCTGATGCGCATCTTCGCTGGCGATCGTGTGCGCGCCATCATGGAGCGCCTGCGTTTGCCAGAGGGCGAGCCGATCGAAGCCCGTATGGTGACCCGTTCCATCGAGTCCGCCCAGCGCAAGGTCGAGGCCCGCAACTTCGATATCCGTAAACAGCTGCTGCAGTATGACGATGTGGCCAACGATCAACGCAAGGTGATCTACGCCCAGCGTAACGAAGTGCTGGAGTCCGCTGACATTACCGACACCATCAGCAGCCTGCGCGAAGCCGCTGTCAGCCGTCTGTTCCGTGAATACGTGCCGCAAGACACGATGGAAGAGCAATGGGATATTCCCGGCCTGACGGCTGATTTGCAAAGCACCTTCCAGATTGAGCTGCCTTTGGCTGAAATGCTGGAGAAAGAATCCAATCTTAACGACGACGACCTGCATGATCGCGTCATCGCAGAATCTCAGCGCCTGTTGCAAGCCAAGATTGACCAAGTGGGTCAACCTAATTGGGGCAATTTCGAGCGCTCCGTGCTCTTGCAGTCCATTGACACGCAATGGCGTGGTCATTTGCAGGCTTTGGATCATCTGCGTCAGGGTATTCATCTGCGCGGCTATGCCCAGAAAGACCCTAAACAGGAATACAAGCGCGAAGCCTTTGAGTTGTTCTCCGACATGCTGGATCGTGTACGTGATGAAGTAGTCAAAGTGCTGATGACGGTGCGTATCCAGACACCGGAGCAAATCGAGGAAGCAGCTGTCGAGGCGCCTCCAGCCAACTCCAATGTTCGTTTCCATCATTCGGACTATGATGCCGCCCTGAGTGGTGAAGACCCCGGTCTGGATGAGGCGGCCAAGGGCGAAGTGCCACGTGTAGGCCGTAACGACCCTTGTCCTTGCGGTAGCGGCAAGAAGTACAAGCAGTGCCACGGCCGTTTGAGCTGATGCTGTCTCAAGCCCCTCGGCCTACCGGCTGTTAGATAAAACCCCATGTGCTATAAGCCATGGGGTTTTTTCTTGGGTGGTGGCCTCGCTTGTGTAGCTAGGCTTCTGGATTGCTGCATCGTGCTCATTCATGGCCATTTTTCCCTGTAAGCTACAGGGCGCAGCCTGATGCTACCGGCTGCTGCCTATCGTTTTTCTGCGTATTTTCTCTATGACACTATCTCCCTTATTGCATCGTGTTGCCTTGATCGGGGCGGGCGAAGTTGCGCGTTTTTATAGCGCAGCCTTGAAGGCTGCTGGTGTGCAGGTGCCGTTTATCCTGGTGCGCCGGGAAAGTGCTGCCGCTCGTGAACTGGCTCAGCAGTTAGGGGCGCAGCTGTGTTTGCAGACGAATGCACACTGGCAGGATCTGGATGGGGTGTTGTCCGCCGTGACGGGTACACAGGCAGACGTGGTGGCCAAGACTGTCATGCCGTATTTGTCCGCAGGGACGCTGTATATGGATTTGTGTACAGCCGAGCCTCAGGCGATGGAAAGCATGGATGTCTTAGCGCGACAGCATGGAGTCGAGCTGGCTGACCTGGCGATTATGGGTTCTGTGCCCTCTACAGGCGCTCAGACGGCGTTGTTGGCCGCCGGGCAAGGGGCTGGTAGGGCTGCGGCGTTTTGGCAGGCTCAGGGGGCTCCTGTGCGTATTTTGTCGGGGCAGGCCGGGGATGCGATGCGCTTGAAGTTGTTGCGCAGCCTGATGACTAAGGGCTTGGAAGCGTTGGGGATTGAAACTCTGATGCTGGCCGAGCAAATGGGGCTGCGGGACGAACTGTATGAGGTGCTGGAGGATTTGAACCAGCGGGGCTTGCAGGACTTCATGGAATCCTGTTTGCGCAGCCATCTGGTTCATGGTGTGCGCCGCCGTGACGAAGTTCTGCAAGTACGCCGCCAACTGGATCTGGCAGGCATTGCACCCAGAGTGACCAATGGCGTGCTGGATTTCTTTGAACATACGGCACAGACTGAGTCGTTACAACGAAGTCAGGTTGTGGAGACGAAGGAGAGTCTGGAGGTCTTTTTGGAAGAGGCCCGATCGTCGTCCCCCCGTTCTTAGTTGCTTGGAAGGTCAGTTTGGCGCTTGCGTCAGGTGCTTGGCGTCTGAGTTTGAGGCCTCTTGTGGGATTGGCTATCAAGATTTTCCCCTGAGAAGGATAAAGAGCTTGTGCTTAATGAGATGAAGCAAACATACTGAAAGCCAACGAGCCAACGAGCCAACGAGCCAACGAGCCAACGAGCCAACGAGCCAAGGAGCCAAGGAGCCAAGGAGCCAAGGAGCCAACGCCGCGATACTTGGGTGTTCCGGCGGTCCGGCGGTCCGGCGTCCCGGTGTTCGGATTTCCGAGTTTCCTGGTGTTAAAAGATTAAAAGACGTGATCGAAGCCCTTTGAGGCAGATAAAAAAACCGGCCAGGAGCCGGTTTTTCTAATCATGCCTGCTGGCCACCTACAGCAAAAACACCGTCGCCAGTCCCAGGAACAGCAAAAACCCCAGCGAGTCTGTTGCAAAGGTCAGCAGTACCGAGGAACCTACGGCCGGGTCATTGCCAAAGCGGTCGCGCAGGATCGGGATTAGCACACCCAGTGCGGCCCCAATCAGCATATTGCCGATCATGGCGGCCATCATCACCGCAGCAATGGCAATGGAGCCGGAGATAAACCAGGCAAAGAAAGCGGTTACTGCACTGCCACAGACCCCGACCAGAAAGGTCACCAGCAGCTCGCGCTTGATCAGTGGGATGACGTTGGAACCGGTGACACGGCCAGTGGCAATGGCACGAATAATCATGGTCATGGTCTGGTTGCCGGAGTTGCCGCCAATACCGGCCACAATCGACATCAGGAACGCCAGGATCACAATGTGGCTGACGGTGTCCTCAAAGCGCGAGGCAATGAAAGAGGCCGTGGCCGCCGTACAGAGGTTGATCAGTAGCCAGGGGGCCCGGTTGCGGATAGCGGTGCGGATGGGGGCGAAAATGTCATCCTCTTGCAGACCGGCGCGAGACAGAGCCTGCTCTTCCGAGTCCTCTTGCAGCACGTCCACGACCTCGTCAATGGTGACTCGGCCAATCAGGCGGCCAATATCGTCCACCACCGGGGCGGACACCAAGTCATAGCGCTCAAATGCCCCGGCGGCATCCGAGTCCGAGTCCAATGGATTCAGAGTCAGGTAGTCGGTGGACATGGCCGAGGACACCAGAGTTTCGGGTTCGCTGACCAGCAGACGTGTCAGCGACAGGGTTCCCTGCAGTTTATCGGCACGGTCTACCACGAAGATCTGGTCAGTGTGGTCTGGCAGTTCCTGCAGGCGACGCAGGTAACGCAAGACCACTTCCAGGGTCACGTCCTCGCGCACGCGCACCATGTCAAAGTCCATGATGGCACCCACCGTATCTTCGGGGTAGCCCATGGCTTCGATCAGTTGCGCACGTTCTTCGTCCGTCAGGCCGCGCTGCACGGCGGCCACCACATCGGGCGGCAGGTCGGGCACCAGATCGGCGATTTCGTCGGCATCCATATTGCCGGCGGCGGCGATCAGGTCTGCCGCATCCATGGAGCGAATCAGCGACTCACGGGCCCAGTCCGCCACTTCCAGCAGCACGTCAGCATCGTGCTCGGCATCCACCAGTTGCCAAATGGCCTGGCGTTCCAGCTCGGGCAAGGACTCCAGAATGAAAGCAATGTCGGCCGGATGCAGATCGTTCAGGATGGCCTTGATCTCGCTTTCATGCTGGCGATGGATCAGGCCTTCAAGCAGGTTGGAACGGTCGTCGTCCTCGAACTGGCGTTGAGCCAGTGACTCGACCACCTCTTGGCGTTTGAGGATGTTTTTCAGGCGGTAAAGTGCCTGCTGCGCGTCCTCGGGCTCCAGGCGGCGTGGCTTGGGAGTGTCACTGGGCGAAGTGGGGTGTACCAGGTTTTCCTGCATAGGCCTGCCTGTCACAAATGCTTAGAGAGGGGGCAGCGGGCGGCTGCGGCGCTCGTCATCGGTGGCCACATACGTCAGCGTGGCTTCCGTTACCTTGACCGTTTCCAGTTGCAGGCGTTTGCGTTCTGCATACACTTCCACCGACACCGTAATGGAGGTGCGGCCAGTTTTGATGATTTCTGTGTAGAAGCTGAGCAAGTCACCCACAAACACGGGCTGTTTGAAGGTGAAGGCATTGACGGAAATCGTGGCAACCCGGCCTTGGGCACGTCGTGTTGCAGGAATTGCTCCGGCAATGTCCACCTGAGACATGATCCAGCCACCGAATACATCGCCGTGAATATTGGCGTCGGTGGGCATGGGCATGACGCGCAGGGTGGGGGCTCCGTCCGGGAGCGAAGAGATGTTGCTTGAAGTAGTCACAAATACTCCCGTATAGGAGGAAAGGGTGGTGGGACCGATGCCCGTAGCGCGCGGGCGCACGCCGTCAACAATAGAACTTGCCATTGTAACGGCAAGCTTTAACCCCGCTATGAAACATTTGTTAAAGCATCAATGATGTTGTGCCAGCCAGTCCAGGGCCAGCTTGGCCCAGTAGCTGGCACCAATGGGGATCAGGGCGTCGTTGAAATCGTAGCTGCCGTTGTGCAGCATGCACGGACCCATGCCGTGACCAGGGCTGCGATGATCGCCATCGCCATTGCCTAACCAGACATAGCAGCCGGGGACTTCCTGCAACATGAAGGAGAAGTCTTCGGCACCCATGGAAGGGCGGATGTCCTGACGCAGCTTGTCGGGGCCGGCCAGTTCCCGGATGACTTGCGCGCAAAAGGCTGCTTGTTCGGGATCATTGATGGTGGGAGGGTAGCGGCGGTCAAAGTCGAATTCGGCCTTGCAGCCTTGGGCCGCACAGCTTTGTTCGCACAGTTCGCGCATACGGGTCTCGACCAGATCCAGGGCTTCGGTGGAAAAGGTGCGTACCGTGCCGCGCATGACGGCCTCGTTGGGAATGACGTTGTCGGCAGAGCCTGCGTGAATCTGGGTAATGCTCAACACGACAGGCTCTAGCGGATCCACATTGCGGCTGACGATGGTTTGCAGGCTTTGCGCCAGTTGCACCGCTGCCATGATAGGGTCCACGCCCAGATGGGGCATGCCACCATGGGCTCCTTTGCCTTCAATGCGAATTTCAAAGGTATTGCTGGAGGCCATCATGGCGCCAGGTAAAACGCCGAAGGTGCCGGCAGGCATACCGGGCCAGTTGTGCAGGCCAAACACCGCTTGCATGGGGAAAAGCGTGAACAGGCCGTCCTTGATCATCTCGCGCGCGCCACCAAAGCCCTCTTCGGCAGGCTGAAAAATCAGATAAATAGTGCCAGCAAAATCGCGGTGTTCGGACAGGTAGCGAGCTGCGCCCAGCAGCATGGCGGTATGTCCATCGTGTCCACAGGCGTGCATCTTGCCGTCGTGGCGGCTTTTGTGTTCAAACTCGTTCAGCTCCTGCATGGGCAGGGCGTCCATATCGGCACGCAGCCCCACCGATGGGCCCTGGCCGCCGGTGCCCTTCAAGATACCAACAACACCTGTGCCACCCAGTCCGCGATGCACCGGAATGTCCCATTTCTCCAGCCAGGACGCGACCTGATCGGCCGTCCGGGTTTCCTCGAAAGCCAGTTCGGGGTAGGTGTGGAGATCACGCCGGATGGCCGCAATTTCATGGGACCAGGCGGAAATGGGATCAAACAGCTTCATGATGCGGGCTTGTCCTTGGGCTTGAACAATAAAGTAGAGTAGAGTTAACCATAAATAAACACGTATTAGGTGACAAGCCCTTGGATACTCAGCAAAAACCTTGGCTCGAGCATTATCCGGCCTCCGTGCCCCATGACATTCAGCTAGGCGCCGAGCAGACCTTGATCGATTGTCTGGATGCCGCCATGAAAAAGCATAAGGACAGGACTGCGCTGACCTTTATGGGGCATGACATTTCCTACGAGCATCTGGACCGCAGCGCAGATGCGTTTGCCGCCTGGTTGCAAGCCCAGGGCCTGGAGCGTGGCAGCCGTGTCATGCTGATGTTGCCCAATGGGCTGCCTTTCCTTATTTGCTTGCTGGGCACGATGCGAGCGGGCATGGTGGGCGTCAATACCAACCCCCAATACACCGAACGTGAGCTTGAGTTTCAACTGGCCGATAGTCAGGCCCAGGTTATTGTGATTCTGGAGAATTTTGCGCATGTGCTCCAGCAGGTTCCGGCGAATGTGAAGCCCGCCCATGTGGTGGTGAGCACCGTGGGCGACCTGATGGGACTTAAGGGCAGTGTGGTGAATTTTGCCGTGCGTTATTTGAAACGTATGGTGCCGTCTTATTCTTTGCCCGGTTCGCAGCGTCTGGAAGCAGTGCTGGAGCGGGGCAGCAAATTGAGCCTGAGCCGTCAGCCCGCCAAACCGGATGATTTGGCGCTGCTGCAATACACGGGTGGTACAACGGGCCGCCCTAAAGGCGCCATGCTGAGCCAACGCAATCTGATGGCCAACGTTTTACAGGTGGAGGCCGTGGGCTTTCCCGCTTTGGGTGACTTCAAGGGCCCTGCCTACACCATGATGGTGGCCTTGCCGCTGTATCACATCTTCGCGCTGACCGTTTGTGGCTTGTTCGCCATGTATGCGGGTATGCATATGGTGCTGGTGATGAATCCACGTGATCTGAATTCGGTATACAAGGCCTGGAAACGCAATCCGCCCGAAGTTGTCCCCGCCGTCAATACCTTGTTCAATGCGCTGGCGAATCACGAAAAATTCCGTACTTTGCCGTTTGCACAACTCAAGCTGTGCCTGGCCGGTGGTGCCGCTTTGCAAAAGGCCGTGGCCGAGCGCTGGCTGGCCGTGACAGGCTGCCCCTTGATAGAAGGCTACGGCCTGTCGGAAACTTCGCCGGTGGTGGCGGTCAATGCGACGGACTCGCGCGAGTACAGCGGTACGATTGGCTTTCCCTTGCCGTCTACTGATGTGCTCTTGCTCGATGAACAAGGCCAGCCAGTGGCGATGGGTGAGCAGGGCGAGCTGGCCGTCAAAGGGCCCCAGGTAATGTCGGCTTACTGGAATCAGCCCGAGGAAACCGCCAATGTCTTTACGCCTAATGGTTTCCTGAAAACGGGTGATATTGGTGTCATGGATCAGCAGGGACGAATTCGCCTGGTGGATCGCAAGAAAGACATGATTCTGGTGTCGGGCTTTAACGTTTATCCGAACGAAATTGAGGACGTGGTTGCGGCTCATCCCGATGTGCTGGAAGTGGCGGCGGTCGGAGTGCCCAGCGAGCATAGCGGTGAAAGCATCAAGCTGTTTGTGGTCAAACGCAATTCATCACTGACTGAAGCCGATATCAAGCAATGGTGCAAAGAGCGTCTGACGGCGTACAAGCGTCCCCGTATTATTGAGTTCCGTGATGAACTGCCCAAGAGCAATGTGGGCAAGATCTTGCGCCGTGTCCTGCGGGACGAGCAAGCCAAGCCTGAAGCGCAGGCTTGATTTGGCGGCTTGGAGCAGGGGGCGATTATTCAGCAAATCGTCAAACCTGGCCTGCAACCTGATCTGCATGAAAAAAGCGAGCCGTTTTAAATGGCTCGCTTTTATTGGGTGATGAAGATCGGAGCAGGAAGTGTGGCAACCGGCCCCGAATAAGGCGTTAAGGTTTGGGTTTGGTCGGACGCTGTGTCAGCGACGGGCGCACCATGCCCAGCAATTCATCGGCAATGTGGGCATTGCCTGCGTAGACGTGGCCACTGACGGGCCAGGGCTCTTCCTGATACAGGTCCTGGCACACGCCCTTGGCTTCACGCACCAGCAAAGTACCCGCAGCAACGTCCCAGGGGGCCAAGCCCATTTCCCAGTATCCGTCGTAACGGCCGCAAGCGACCCAGGCCAGATCCAGCGCGGCGGCACCCATGCGACGTACCCCACGGCTGCCGGTAATGGCGACGTTCAGGCTGGGCATGTACTGGTCGGAAAAAGAAAAGTCGCGAAATGGAAAGCCGGTGGCCAATACCGAATCCGCCAGTTTTTTCGATGAGGATGTTTGAGTACGGCTGCCATTTAACCAGGCGCCCACCCCGTACATGGCTGTAAACAGCTCTTCGCGATTGGGGTCGTAGACCACGGCAATGACTGGGGTGTCCTGGGCTAGAACGCCGTTGTCCATTTGGGTGCCAGCAGGCGCAATCAGGGCGACCGAAACGGCATAGTGCGGGATGCCGTGCAAGAAATTGGTGGTGCCATCGAGCGGGTCGATATACCAGGTGGGGCGGCCTGTATTCACACCGCCGCTTTCTTCGGCCACGATATCAATGTCTGGAGTGCGTTCCATCAACACACTGATGCAGGCCTGTTCGGCTTCGTGATCGGCTTGTGACACCAGATCGTTGTGCATTTTGTTGCTGATCACCAGAGAGCTACGGTCCGACGCATAGGCTTGTAAAATAGCGGCGGCGGCATGGGCTGCAGTAACAGCAGCGTCCAGGCAGGCGCTGAGCGGTAAACGTGACAATGGCATGGCAATCCGGTTTTAAAAAGAAGAGTCTGAAAGAAAGACCTTTGATTGTACGTGTTTGTTGGTGTCAGTTTGATTAAGGCCAGTTTAAGGGGTTAGAGCGTGTGTGAGTGTTGTGATGGGCAGGAAAATTAATGGCTGCCTTTGCGTTTGAGCCTTTGGTCCCGGCCAATTTGGAATTCAATGAGCACGACGTGCCTGTCAGTGCTCTGTATCAGGATAGCTATCACCCGGCAGATGGCCCCTTGGGCCAAGCCCGGCGGGTTTTTCTGCAAGGCAATGGGTTGCCCGAGCGTTGGCGGGGGCGATCTCAATTCACGATTTGTGAAACCGGCTTTGGACTGGGAGCCAGCTTTCTGGCGACCTGGCAGGCTTGGCGTCAGGATCCGCAACGCAGCCAGAGGCTGCATTTCGTCTCGGTAGAGGCTCACCCCTTTCGCCAGGCCGATTTGGCGACGCTGTATGCTCGCTTGCCCGAGCAGTTGCAGGCCCAAGCCCAGGAGTTGCTGGCAGCCTGGCCCATACTGGTGCCGGGTATACACAGGCTGGAGCTGGATGAGGGGCGGGTCACGCTGACCCTGGCCTTTGGGCAAGCTGAAACCATGATGCGCGAGCTGCAATGCCATGCCGACGCGTTTTACCTGGATGGTTTTGCTCCCCGTGGCAATCCTGCCATGTGGTCGCGTTCGGTTCTGGGGCAACTGGTGCGTCTGGCTGCGCCAGGGGCGACAGCGGCTTCCTGGTGCTGTGCAGGGCAGGTGCGACGTGATCTGGCCTCGGTAGGGTTTGAAGTGGAAAAAGTCCCCGGTGCCGGGGGCAAGTGGTGCACTATTCGCGCTCGCTTGCGTCCCCATCTGGGACGACGCGGCAGCTTGCCGCCGCAACAGGGGCGGGTGGTAGTGATCGGTGCTGGTTTGGCGGGGGCGGCGTGTGCCTGGGAACTGGCGCGTAAAGGTGTGCCTGTTCTGGTTTGTGATCCGGCCTTGAGCCGGGGCCTGGATGCCACGCATCAAGGTCACCGTCTGGCTGCCATCTCTCCGGTATTCGCTCTGGATGATGCTCCCTTGGCCCGGTTGAGCCGCAATGCTGTGCTGCATGCCTGGCAAGGCTGGAAAGGCTTGCCAGAGGCGGCACGCCCGCGCCGAGTCGGGACGCTGGTATTTGGTCAGGCGGGCAATAGCGATGCGGATATTCAGCAGGCGTTGGCGCGTTTGGCTTTGGATCAGGACTGGGTGCAATGGCTGGATCGCGAGCAGGGCTCGGCCTTGGCCGGAGTGCCTTTGCAAGGCGGTGGCCTGTATTTCCCGCAAGGCATGGTGGTGGATCCCAGTGCACTGGTCGCCTGTCTGCTGGATCACCCTTTGATTCAATGCCTTCCAGAGCATGTGTTCTTGCAAGCCGGCCAGGGGCCGAATGTGTGGGATGTCTGCAATCAGCGGGGACAATGCCTGGAAAGCAGCAATCGTGTCGTGATAGCGGCAGCGGCCCAAAGCCTGAGCCTGTTGCCAGACGAGCTGCTGGCGGCGCATCCCATGCCTCGCTTGGCAGCCATGCAGCGTCTGGCCGGGCAGGTGACGTATTTATCTGTTGAGCAGGCGTTGACGCAAGGTGGAGTGACTTTAAGTGGCCAGGGCTATATCCTGCCTGTTGACCCGCAGGGGCAAGTCATCGGTAGCACCTACGAGCGTTTTGGTGAATCTGCCCAGGTCAGCCACCAGGGACATCAGCAAAATATTGAAAAAGTTTCTGCCATGCTGGCCAATCCTGCTGTGAGGGGGGAGATACCCGAACAGGGTTGGGCCGGTTGGCGTTGTGCCTTAAGTGACCATTTGCCCGTGATGGGTTTTGTGCCGGGCCAGCCCGGTTTGTTTATGGCTGCGGCTTACGGCTCACGTGGTTTGAGCTGGAGCCTGCTGGCAGCCAGTTTGTTTGCCGCTTATTGTCTGGAGGAACCTATTCCTTTGGAGCGGCGTTTGGAGCAAGCTTTAATACCTCGCTAAGGCCCGTTTTTCGAATTATTTCGGCGAAATTTGAAGCAACATTTTCCTTTGTAGCGCAAATACGTCAAAATAGTGGCCTTGTTAAGTAATCTTGAGCGTGACCCTGCGATCAGCATCGTGCCGTTCGCTCCACTCTGACGACGTGACACAATTGTTTAATCATCTGAGTTTGTTGACGACGAAACCGGCCTTGGCCGATTTCGCTTTTGTCGAAACCGATTTTGCGCTGCGCATCGAAGCTCATGCGCCGGGTGTTTTTCGTTTCCGCTGTATGCCGCTTGCCCGGCTCGATAACGAAAAGCTCAGTACCCGTGCCAAAGCTTTGGGCGATATGCTGCTGGCCCGCCATGAGGCGGTCAGCGAATTTCAACTGGAAACAGCCGATTCCGGCTGGCGGATTGAGCAGGGCGAAGTCGCCTTGCATATTCAGTCCAATCCCTGGCGCTTCGAGGTCCGGCGCGGCGATCAACTGCTCTTGAGCAGTGCGGCGCAACCGTTGACACTGGTGCAAGAGCCCAGCCGCTGTTGGCAGCTGGATCTGGCCCTGGCCGAGGAAGATGCCTTGTATGGTCTGGGCGAAACCTTGGGCGAGCTGGACCGCCGCGAGGAAATGATCGATACCGATCGTCCGGATGATCGCAGCCTGCCTTTGCTCTGGAGCACGCAAGGCTGGGGGCTGTACATCAATACTTTCGAGCGGGTGGAACACGATCTGGGCCAGCAGGATTTGGATGCGTACCGCGCTCGCGTACATGCTGCCGAACTGGATTTTTTCCTGTTCCTGGGCGATCCCAGCGAAATCATCAACCAGTACTCCGCATTGACGGGCCGTGCGGGTCAACCCGGTGTCACGCCTATGGGCTTGTGGCTGGATGGCGCTCAAGCGCAAGACGTAACGTCCTTGCGTGAGTTGGCCAATCAGTGCCGCGAGCAGGGTATTGCACTGGATGTGGCCGTCTTGCCGCCTCCTGAGCCGTACGATTTCCAGCAGGACAAACCGACGCTGGAGTGGGACGCCGCCCGCATGGCTGATCCCCGCGAGGCGTTCTCTGCCTTGCACAATGATCAGTTGCAACTGGCTGCCTGGACGCGTCCCTGCGTACAGGCGGGCACCAGCTTGTTTGAGGAGTGGGAAGATCGCGGCTGGTTGCTCATCAATGATGATGACGGCTGCGCCTATGTATTCCCGGGCGACGCGCTTAGCGGTGGCCGCGATTACGGCTTGCTGGACCTGACTCACAAAGACGTATTTCGCATGTGGACCGAGCGTCAGCGTCAGATGGTCGACGATGGCCTGGGGGCCGTGCTGTGCAATGCCCGCTTTGACATTCCTGATGCCGTTACCAGCCGGGGAGGCGAGTCTGGCGCTTTGTTGCGTGCGATTTATCCTGTGCTGGCACGTCAAGCCTTGTTCGACGCGGTTGCTGGTCACAAGACGCCGCAAGAAGGGGTGGTCGCCAGCCGCGACCTGAGTCCATCTTGTCAGCGCTTTGCCTGGCAATTGGGTCCTCAGGTCGAAAATACCTGGGCGGGTCTGACGGAATCCTTGAAGTCAGCCTTGGCCACCGGCAATAGTGGCGTGCCTATCCAGATTCATGGTTGGGGCAATGCGGCAGCATCGACCAGCGAAATGACGCCAGAGTTATACCTGCGGTGGCTGGCCATGTCGGTTTTCTCGGCGAATTTCAGCCTGCAAGGTATTCCTGCTTTGCGGCCTGATGCGTTTGACGAAGAAACGCAGGCTCAGGTTGCCCATTGGTTGGAGTGGCGTTTTCGTCTGGTGCCTTATGTATTGGGCATTATTGAGGACGCTGTGCGTACCGGCTTGCCTGTACAGCGCTCTATGGCTCAAAGCTTCCCGGCAGATGCTCAGGCGCGTTTGTGGGACACCCAGTATTTATTGGGCCCTGCCTTGCTGGTGGCTCCTGTCTTGCAGCCGGGGCAGGATGTTGAGGTCTATCTGCCTGAAGGCGATGCCTGGTGGGATCTGAGTACCGGTTGGCGCTACGAGGGTGGCACGACCGTGAAAATGACAGTGGGTCTGGATCGTTTGCCGGTCTTTGGTCGCGAAGGACATATGCTGTGTTTGGGACCGGTGGTCAAGCACACCTCTGAATTTAACTCGGCCCGCTTGCTTGATGAGGTCTGGATGTTTGGCATGCCCGAGCACAGTCCGGTTGTGATGCGCAACAAGATCCGCGTTATGCAGATGCAAGGTTCCAGCTACATCAAAGGTCTGGAGGGATTGAAGATCCTGCCGTCCGAAGGGCTGGAGGTCAAACGCCGTGGTGCCGAGGTTCGTATTTCTCGTGCCCGTTAAGTCTTAGACGAACCTGATTGTCTTTGAATGCCTTCCGGCAGTGGGGTTAGCCTCCGTGTCGGGAGGCATTTTCTATTTTCAGCACAAAACTCTGTTGAATAGAAGTTCAAATTTTGTTTCTGAAACAGAGAAAAGTGTTGAGACTGGGGCGTTGAAAGCCGCTGTTTTCATCTTTTTTGAAGAAAAATGCTTTTTTTCTGATTATTTTGCATTTAGTGCTTGACGAGCCCTTGGAATCGGGTCATAATTTCATCTTTCAGTAGGGGGTCGTTAGCTCAGTTGGTAGAGCAGCGGACTTTTAATCCGTTGGTCGCGCGTTCGAGTCGCGCACGACCCACCACTACACTGAAACGTAGAAACAAGGCCGCGCTTAGCGGCCTTTTTCTTTGGGCGCTTGCCTTGCACAGCCAAGGTCACGTCCGCGTATTGGCCGGTCGGAAATCTTGCTATACAGTGCAGCCCTCAGTATGGTTTCAATATTTCCAAGGGTTATATCTATCTGGTCATTGTCAAATTTGCTTTATGGTAAATTTCGCTTACAGCTCAGGCTTTTATAACTCGACTGACTAACTAGGCTGAGTTCATTTTGATTCGTCTTGAACACATCTCAAAAACCTATTCTTTGGCAGGCAGGACCGTTCATGCTTTGAACGACGTTTCCTTGCAGATTCACCAAGGAGAGGTCTTCGGTATTATTGGTCGCTCGGGTGCTGGGAAAAGTACGCTGATCCGCATGCTCAATCTGCTTGAGCAACCCAGTTCAGGCCAGGTCTGGGTACAGGATCAGGACATCACACGTTTTTCGGGCGCGCAGTTGCGCGCTTTCCGACAAGGCGTGGGCATGGTGTTCCAGCATTTTAATTTGCTTCACTCCCGCACGGTTCTGGATAATGTCTGCTTTCCTCTGCGCTTGGCAGGGGTAGGTCGTGTTCAACGCCACGCTCGTGCTCTGGAAGTGTTGGAGCTAGTGGGCTTGAAGGATCATGCCAACAAGTATCCCCGTCAGTTATCGGGCGGACAGCAGCAGCGTGTCGGTATTGCGCGTGCCCTGGCTAATCGACCGCAGCTTTTGCTCTGTGATGAAGCGACCTCGGCGTTGGATCCAGAAACTACCCAGTCCATCTTGCGCTTGCTGCGCGAGATCAATCAGGAACTGGGGCTGACGATTGTCTTGATTACCCACGGTATGGATGTCATTCGCTCCGTCTGTGAACGGGTGGCGGTGATTGACGCCGGCCAGATTGTAGAGTGTGGCGAAGTGCTGGATGTGTTTCTGCATCCGCATCATCCCACCACGCAGTCCCTGCTCAGCGAAAGTGGCGTGAACGCTGACGACTGGCATGCATTGGCAGAGGGTGTGCCCGGTAGTGTCATGCGCCTGAGTGTGCGTGGTGTGGCCACGACCGAGCCTTTGATTAGCCGCATTACCAGCCAACTGGGGCTGAATGTGAGCATATTGCAGGGGGCCATTGGTCGCATCAAAACCGAGCCTTACGGCCAACTGGTTGTGGCCGTACAAGGGGATGCGCAGGCTAAGGCAGGGCTGGATGCCTTGCTGACTGAATTGAATGTCCAATTTGAGGTATTGCGGCCATGAACTTTAGCAACTTGGATTGGGCGCTGATTGGTGAGGCCACGATTGATACCTTGTTGATGACAGGTATTTCGCTGGGCTTTACCGCAATTATTGGTTTGCCATTAGGCGTGCTGCTGTTTCTGACCAGCCGCAAGCAGATGTTGGACAATGCCTGGATCTACCAGAGCTTGTCCCTGATCGTGAACATTTTGCGTTCCGTGCCGTTCCTGATTCTCTTGATCGTCATTATTCCCTTGACGCGCATTTTGGCCGGTACGTCTTTGGGAGTGCAGGGCGCGATTCCGCCTTTGGTCTTGAGTGCGGCGCCGTTTTTTGCCCGCTTGGTAGAAAATGTTTTGCGTGAACTGGATCCTGGTGTGAATGAGGCCTGCCGTGCCATGGGAGCCAACTCTCGTCAGACGGTTTTACTGGCTTTATTGCCCGAAGCGACGACCGGCATTGTGGCAGCCCTGATTGTGACTGCGATTGCACTGGTGGGCTATTCAGCCATGTCCGGGGTGATTGGCGGTGGTGGTCTGGGTGACCTGGCCCTGCGCTTTGGTTATCAACGATATCAAACGGATGTCATGGTGGTTACCGTGACTATTCTGGTGGTGCTGGTGCAACTCCTGCAGGTGTTTGGAGACGCCATGGTGGCTCGTTTGAGCCGAAAATAAGTTCTGGCAGCTATCGTGATAGTCTTGCCTTTCTGAAACTGGAGTCGCTCATGTCTTTGAAGAAATTTGTTCCCGTTCTGGCCTTGTCCGTGTCGGCTCTGCTGGCCAGTGTGGCCCAAGCCGCCGAGACCTTGTCGGTTGCTGCTACCCCTGTGCCACACGCCGAGCTGCTGGAGTTTGTCAAGCCTGCTTTGGCCAAGGAAGGCGTGAACCTGGATATCAAGGTGTTCACCGATTACGTGCAGCCCAACCAGCAAGTGGCTGACGGCCATATCGATGCCAACTTCTTCCAGCACAAGCCTTACCTGGATACCTTCAACAAAGAACACAAAACCGATCTGGTGTCGGTGGCCGTGGTTCACGTTGAGCCCTTTGGTGCTTACTCCACCAAGATCAAGAGCCTGGACGAGCTGAAAGAAGGCGCACTGGTGGCAATCCCTAACGATCCGTCCAATGGCGCTCGTGCTTTGCTGTTGCTGCAAAAAGCAGGTGTTCTGACCCTGAAGGATCCTTCCAATATTCTGGCAACCTCGCGTGATGTGGACCAGAACCCCAAGAAGCTGAAGTTCAAGGAACTGGAAGCTGCTACCTTGCCGCGCGTACTGGCTGATGTGGATATCGCTCTGATCAACACCAACTACGCGCTGGAAGCGGGTCTGAACCCCACCAAGGATGCTTTGGCTATTGAAGGTGCAGACTCTCCTTACGCCAATTTGATCGCGGTGGCTGCCAAGTCCAAGGACGACCCACGTGTAGCCAAGCTGATCCAGGCTTTGCATAGCGAAGATGTAAAGAAATTCATTGCAGACAAATACAAGGGGGCCATTGTTCCTGCGTTCTGAATGTGAGTTTTGATACGGCTCATTGTCTGAAAAACCTCGGGATTTCCCGAGGTTTTTCTTTTTTTAAAACTATTAAATACGAAGAGTTGGGCTGCTTCGGGTAGCATAGATCAACGCTGGGCCAGGTCATGAGCCTGTACCAGACTTGGGTAAACATCGAACTGGCTGATTGTGGGTCAGTCCCTACAGAGGAGTAACGGATGTTCAATAAGAAAATGAAAACCCTGATGGCCGGCTTGGCCCTGGCTTTGGCTTTGCCCGCTGGGCAGGCCTTGGCGCAACAAGGCAAAGAGCTGGTGGTCGCAACCGATACGGCGTTTGTGCCTTTTGAGTTCAAGCAGAACGGTAAGTACACAGGCTTTGATATTGACTTGTGGGATGCGGTCGCAAAAAAAGCCAATCTGAATTACCGCTTCCAGCCCATGGATTTCAACGGCATTATTCCAGGTTTGCAAACGCGCAATTTGGATGCCGCGCTGGCCGGGATCACCATCCGTGATGACCGCAAGCAAGTGATTGATTTCTCCGATCCTTACTACGAAAGCGGTCTGGCTATTTTGGTCAACACCGATAACTCCGCCATCAAGACCGCCGCCGACCTGGAAGGCAAAACGGTGGCTGTGAAGATCGGTACGGCCACTGTGGACTTCATGCAGCGTTCGGTGCCGACTGCCAAGCTCAAGCTGTTTCCCAATATCGACAACGCCTTCCTGGAGCTGGCAACGGGCCGTGTGGATGCCGTGGTGCACGATACCCCCAATGTGCAGTATTACGCCCAGACCGGCGGCAAGGACCGTGTGAAGGTCACTGGCGCCGTGAAAAGTGGTGACTTCTACGGTATTGGCTTTCCCAAGAACAGCGAACTGGTTCCGGTTGTGAACCAGGCTCTGAAAGACATTCGTGCTGACGGCACTTACGACAAAATCTACCAAAAATGGTTTGGCAAGCAGCCTGATTAAACAGCTTGGAGCCAAGCGCATGCCAGGCGGTGATCGCGTGTCGTAACGGGATCACCGCTTTTATTTTTTGACGCTCTGTTGCGGGCGTTTATTCAAAGACAAAGGTAGCACTGTGACTTTTGAATGGGACGCTATCTGGGGGGCTTTACCCAGCCTTCTGGAAGGTACAAAAATGACGCTGCTCATTACCCTGTCGGGTTTGATGGGTGGCGCTGTATTGGGTTTTCTGACCGGGGTGATTACCACCTATGTTCGGGTGCCGGTCACTTGGCGCCGGGCAGCATGGTTCATCCTGGGGCTGTTTGTGCTCGGTTTTGTGATCAAGGGCCTGTCCTGGCTGACAGGTAATTGGTTGAGCTTTGTGCCGGCCTGGGTCTGGAGTTCGCTGCAGGCATTGATGGCCCTGTTCTTGCTGGCTTTTTTCAGGCGCTATCTGCTGCTGGTTCTGTCCTTTCTGTGCCAGGTCTATGTGCTGCTTATCCGCGGCACGCCGATTGTCGTGCAGGTAATGTTTATCTACTTTGCGCTGCCCCTGCTGGCCAACATCCGCATTGATGGACTGACTGCCGCCATTTTTACCTTGATGATCAATTCCGGAGCCTATATTTCCGAGATCGTACGTGGTGCCTTGCAATCGGTGCCCAAGGGGCTGAAAGAGGCGGGCGAGGCGATGGGCTTGCCGTTTTACAAGATTTTGCGGCACATCATTGGGCCCGTGGCATTTCGCCGCATGATTCCGGCCATGGGTAACCAGTGCATTATCAGCCTGAAGGATTCATCGCTGTTTATTGTGATCGGTGTGGCCGAACTGACTCGCCAGGGTCAGGAGATTATTGCGAATAACTTTCGTTCGGTGGAGATTTGGGGGGCGGTTGCCGTGATCTATCTGATCCTGACTGGCCTGATTGCCCTGACTCTGAAGTTGATTGAACACCGTATGAGGATTGTATGAGTATTGTCGAGTTCAAGCAGGTAACCAAGCGCTTTGGAGACAATATCGTGCTCGACGATATCAGTCTGACGATTGATAAGGGCGAAGTGGTTGTGGTGGTCGGCCCCTCGGGTTCGGGGAAGTCGACTTTTTTACGGTGCATCAACAAGCTGGAAGACATTCAGGCGGGCGACATTGTGGTCAATGGCTTGAGCGTGAATGGTACGCCAGCCCAAGTGCGGGAGCTGCGCCGGGAAGCTGGCATGGTGTTTCAGCAGTTCAATCTGTTTCCGCAGATGAGTGCGTTGGAAAATGTCATGTTCGGGCCCGTGCATACGCGGGGCATGGATCGCGCCCAGGCGCGTAAGGAAGCGATGGAGCTGCTAGCCAAGGTGGGCTTGGCCGAGCGCGTCAATCATTACCCGAATGAGTTGTCCGGTGGTCAGCAGCAGCGAGTGGCTATCGCCCGTGCATTGGCGATCAAGCCTAAGTTGATGCTGTTTGATGAGCCAACCTCTGCGCTGGACCCGGAGCTGCGCCAGGAGGTGCTCAAGGTCATGCAATTGCTGGCAGAGGAAGGCATGACTATGGTGGTGGTAACCCACGAGATGGATTTTGCGCGTCGTGTGGGCAGCCGTCTGATTTTTATTGATCAGGGCCGGGTAGCGCATGATGGGCCGCCTGCCGAGCTGCTCAGTGATCCTCCTAGCCAACGCCTTAAAGACTTTTTGCAGCATGTAGCGTAAAGCGTCTGTCGGGATCGTTGGGCATAAAAAAGCCCTTCAGGGTTTTGGCGATGGAGCCAAGGACCTGAAGGGCTTTTTTGTCATTGCCTGCCTGTACGTGACAGACAGGCAAGGGTTGTTATTTTGATGGAGTGACGTAGATGGTACGTGTGGCCACGACGCGGTTCGAGCCATCTGGTTTGATGCGTATCGTGACCTGGCGCGGCGTAAAGCCGGCGGGCAGTTCGGCGGAGCCATTGATGTAGGCATAACGGCCTACGCTGACGGTCTGGCCAGGCAGGTCCACATTGCCAGAGCGGCCATTGCTGTAACGACCCGCTGCAACCAGTTCCATCGTGCCGCTAAATTCGGTTTCTTTGCCCTTGTCTTGCATCAGCAGCACAAAGTGATTCAGTTGGCCTTCCTTGATGGTGAATTCGGCAGCGCGAATGCCGGGCGAGGTCCCGCGCGGGTCTGGCGGCATGGCATCGGCAAACAGGGCAATGTCTTTTTCCAGTTTGGTGACCATGGCCTGCAGGTCGCTGGTCTGTTTGCCAAGTTTGTCCTCGTTTTGGCTGACGTCTTCCAGCTCGCGGCTGGTCTGGTTCAACTGAGCTTGCAAACGTTGCTTCTCGGCGTTGGCACTGTTCAGATCATAGTGCAACTGTTCTGACTGCTCTACGGTCAGGCGCGTGGGGCCATAACTTTGTTGCAAGAACAGCAGACCACCCGCACCCAGGGCAATGCCTGTCAACAGCAGGACAAACCAGCGTGGAATACGGCGTTTTCGACGGCTGGAGCCGTAGGCGGTGGGCTTGAATACGGTGCGTTTGGAGGAACCAAGCATGAGAACAGACGTTCCTGTCAGACAAGGGACTTGAGACAAATCAAGTCCTGATTACAAAACCCATTAGCATAGACGTCATTGGGGCTAAGGAGGCGGGACTGGTTGGCTTTGTTGCCCTTTGTTGTGCTTGGAAACGTCTGCCAACCAGACTGCGAATGATCAGTTTACTGTGAGGGTGCTAACGATTCCAAGTGTTGGTTTAGCTGGTTTAATCGTTCGGGGGTGCCCACATCCATCCAGAAACCTGGATGCAGGCTGCCTAGTACTTGATGGCGATCAATGGCGGCGTGTAACAAAGGAGCGGCTTTGGCAGGCTGATCTTTAGGCAGGTGCGCAAAGAGTCCGGGCTTGTAGACTCCTATGCCGCTCAAGGTGGCGCTACGGGCTCCCACACAGGTTTTGGCGCATAGATGCAATTGTCCTTCCTGCATGCCAAAGTCGCCTTCGGGGTGGTGGGGTGGGTTGGAGGTCAGGATCAACCAGGCCTGCTCCGGGCCTGCTTGCAGGCGCTCGGCCATGGCAAAGGCCTGTGCCGGATCCCAATCACACCAGATATCGCCATTCATTAACAAGAAAGGCTGGTCTTGGAAAAAATCCAGTGCCCTGGCAATGCCACCGGCCGTTTCCAGGGCGGTTTCTTCTGGTGAGTAACTCAGGCGCAGCCCCCATTGGCTGCCGTCCCCCAGGGTGGATTCAATCTGCTCGCCCAACCAGGCGTGGTTGATGATGACGTCACGAAAGCCCGCTTTGGCCAGCGCACGCAAATGCCAGACGATCAGTGGCTGGCCGCCGGCCGGAATCAGAGGTTTGGGGCAGGTGTCGGTTAAGGGACGCATGCGCTCGCCTCGACCCGCCGCCAGAATCATGGCGCGCATCAGACCGTCATGCCTAAAACAGTTTGGCGGCCTTCCAGACGGTTCAAGAGGCGCAGCAAACCGTTGAAGCTTTCGTAGCGGCTGGCCACTTGGTGTACATACCCGAGCAGGCGGGGCATGTGATCCAGGTAATGGTGTTTGCCGTCACGCAGAGAAAGGCGGGCAAAGACACCCAGAATACGCAGATTGCGTTGCAGGCCCATCCATTCGTATTGCTGGTGGAAGACGGCGAAGTCGGCGGGGACATCCAGACCGGCCTCCATGGCGGCTTGCCAATAGCGAATTGCCCAGTCCAGTTGCTGCTCCTCCGTCCAGGTTACGCGCGCGTCCATGACTAAAGAGGCAATGTCATAAGTGATGGGGCCGGCCAAGGCATCCTGATAGTCAATGACGCCAGGCTCTGTCTGTCCGGGCAGGGGCATCATCAAATTAGGGCTGTGGAAATCCCGGTGCACGAGTACAGTAGCGCTTTGCACATTGCCCTGAACCAGTTCGGCAAAGGTCTTGCGTAACATGGCCTGATCTTTTTCATTCAGTTCAAACTGGCGGTGCTTCTGTATGTACCATTCGGGGAATACTTGCAGCTCTTCCAGCAGGCGCTGTTCGTTGTACTCAGGCAAGCCCGTGGTGTCCGCTTGTTGCAATTTCACCAGGGTCAGCAGCGTACTGCGGTACAGTTTGTCCAGCTCGCTTTGTGGCAAGGGGTTTTTCAGGGCGGTCTGGAAATTGTCCTGGCCCAGGTCGCTCAATAGCAAGAAACCTTGCTCGGTATCAGCCGCCAGGATCTCGGGCACATGAATACCAGTAGGTGCCAGCAGTTCGGTAACGTGTATAAAGGGTTTGCAGTCTTCAGTGGCGGGGGGGGCATCCATCAAAACGACGCTGCGGTCCTGGGCCTGAAGGCGAAAGTAACGGCGAAAGCTGGCGTCGCTGGAGGCCATTTGCAGGCTGTCGATATCCAGCCCAAAGCGGGATTTCAGGGTGTTCAGCCAAGAGATTGCTTGCTGCAAACGAGGGTCGGTAGCGGCAGAAATAGAAGCAGACATAAATAAAGGAAGCAGAAGATCGTAACGGATTAGTGTTTAGCAGTGCCGCTAAACGGCAGGCTTAACTATAATACCGGGTCGCCAGGGTTTTTCATCTGGTGCGAACAAATGGCAGGACACAACTGGAGGCGCAGTCTTAGTGCGAGTTGCGGCGTGGTATATCGTGTTGATGATGACAGGCATGGGGGTCGCCCAGGCTGAGTCGTCCGTGCGTCCGTCTTTAAAGACGTCCCCCGGTTTGCAAGTGCGCAAACTCCAGGAAGAGGACATGGCCGTCTATTTAATAGGCGATCAGATGAAAACGCTACAGGACGGTACGTTGCGTCTGGAAGGCGGTGCTCAGGTTCGGCGCATTGACTCTGTGGTCAAAGGTGATCGGATCGACTATCAGGAAAAAACCGGCCAGGTGCAAGTCCGTGGCAATGGCTTGATCATGCGTGACGGCGCTTTGGTGCGCAGCCAGGAATTTGATTACAACCTGGATGCCGATACCGGGCGCATGTCATCGCCGGAGTTCTGGCTGGGTGCAACGGGTGGCAGGGGAACGGCGACGCAGGCTGACATTCTCAGCTCTAATCATATGCGTTTGTCTGACGTGAATTATTCGGGTTGCCCATGTCCTGAGCCGTCCTGGTATATCCAGTCGTCCAAAGTAGACCTGTATTCCAAGGAAAATGAAGGGGTGGCGCGTAATGGCGTCCTGTATTTCAAGGGTGTCCCCCTGTTGTACTCCCCCTACTTGACCTTCCCGTTGCGTAAAGAGCGCAAGTCGGGTTTTCTGTTGCCTACTTACGGCATGACTACGCGCGGTGGTTTGGACCTGAGCGTGCCGTATTATTTGAATCTGGCGCCGAATTACGATGCTACCCTGACGCCGCGCCTCATGAGCAAGCGCGGTGCCATGCTGGGCGGTGAATTCCGTTACCTGGGTGACAGCTTCTCCGGAGAGCTGACGGGTAACTACCTGCCTGATGACAACGAGCTGGGCTACAAACGTTGGCTGTTCATGGGGCAGTATCGCCAGAGCCTGCCCGCCAGCTTTTATCTGAATGCCGATATTCGCCGGGTGTCGGATGACGATTACTTTCGTGACTTCAGCAGTTTTGGCCTGAATGATTCGACTATTCAGGATCTGGCCAGCACAGTGACGCTGGGGTGGGGCGGTTCCAAATATTTCCGCTCCCACGTCAGTGCGACACGTTATCAGACCTTACAGGACTCCAGTACCGGTTACCGCCAACCACAATACGACAAATTGCCTGAATGGTATTTGGGAGCATCCCGTTATAACTGGGGTGGCTTTGATGTGGTCAGCGATAACTACGCAACCCGTTTCCGCTTGCCGTTTTACAGCGGTAACCTGAGCGAGTTCGACAATATGCGCAGCACCCGTCTGGCTCCAGATGGTACGCGTTTCTCGTCCTATACGACGGTGGCTTACCCTGTCGTTCGCCCAGGCTGGTATATCACGCCGAAAGCGGGCTTGCACATGAGTCAATACCAGACGGACTGGTATGTGGGTGACCCCAATATGGCCAGGTTCGCAGACCGCTCCCGTACGCAAAGTCGCGTGCTGCCCATTCTGTCTCTGGATTCGGGCATGACTTTCGAGCGCGACACCACCTTGTTTGGCAATGACTCCATCCAGACCCTAGAGCCGCGTGTGTACTATTTATATGTGCCTTATCGCGACCAGTCTACGCTGCCCTTGTACGACACCAGTCTGGCCAGTTTCAACTTTGCCCAGGCCTTTAGCGAAAACATCTTCTCGGGTGGTTGGGACCGTATTTCCAATGCGAACCAGGTGACGGTGGGTTTGACTTCCCGTTGGTTGGATGCCGACACCGGCTACGAGCGTCTGGTTCTGCAGGCTGCTCAGCGTTTGTATTTTGATAAGCAAACTGTCACCTTGGGCGATGAAAAGGCGCGTACCAGCACCCGTTCGGACTACCTGGTTGGTGCCAGTGCCGCCTTGACCAATACGTTCTCGGTCAATTTCGATGCACAATTTAACCCTGACGAAAAACGCCGCAACCGCCTGGCTTCCGGTATTCGTTGGCGTCCCAAACGTCTGGCCACACTGGGTGTGAACTATCGTTATGAACGTGACCCGCGTCAGGTTGTGGATCCTTTTTTTACGCCTACCGAGGAAGATCATCGTGGCAAGGAATACGTCTCCATGACGGGCCAATGGCCCTTGAGCAACAAGCTGTATGCGGTGGGGCGTTACGATTACTCCATTCAGGAAAGCCGTGGTACACAGACGGTGTTGGGCTTGGAGTACAAAGGTGATTGCTGCTGGGCGGCGCGAGTGGTTCTGCAACGCTATGCGGTTTCGGCCAGGGAAACCAATAAAGCCATGTTCTTCCAGCTGGAGCTGTCCGGTTTGGGCGGCATTGGCAACGACCCTATCAAAATGTTGCGTGATCGCGTGATCGGCTATGAACCCATCTCGGACCCCGTACAGGAAAAAATGATTCATGAGAGGTATGAATAATATGCGTTTCAGCTTGAAAAACCGCAGCCTGTCATTGGCTTTGATGGCCGTCATGGGGCTGGGTACGGCTCACATGGCTCAGGCGCAATCCAAGCCCGCTGCAAACAAGGCAGCACCGGCTGCCGCCTCCCAGTTTGTGGACGGCATTGCTGCCGTGGTCAATGACGAGGTTATTACCTTGCGTCAAGTTGATCTGGAAGCGGCTCAAGTGCTGGAACAGCTCAAACGCCAAAAAATTCCGACTCCTGAGCAAGACGTTTTGCGTAAACAGGTTTTACAACGTCTGATCAACGAGCGTCTGGAGCAGCAGGAAGCGCGTGCCATGGGCATTTCTGTCGGCCCTCAGCAGGTGGATGAAGGCATACGCATGATTTCCTCGCGCAACAATATGACTGAAGCCCAGTTGCGTGCCGAGATTGAAAAAAATGGCATTACTTGGGAACAGTATCGTGCCAATCTGAAGCAGGAAATTCTGCTGGATCAGTTGCGTATGCGTGCGGTCGACAGCAGCATCAATATTACGGATGCCGATATCGATATTTATCTGCGCTCTCAAGGTGGTGCGGGTTTGGGTAATTTGGGGCAGTCCGCTGCACAAAGCCAGAATGCGCCCGTTGCCCTGGCGCAGATTCTTGTGCGGGTGCCTGAAGGCGCCAACGCGAGTGAAGAAGCCCGTTTGCGTACCAAAGCTGAAGGTCTGTTGGCCCAAGCTCGTTCGGGGGCAGACTTTGCGGGTTTGGCTGCGTCCAACTCGGACGGTCAGGAAGCCCTGAATGGCGGTGTGATGGGAAGCCGTTCACTGTCCGACTGGCCTGATTTGTTCGCACAAGCTGTTCATAACCTGGCTCCCGGCCAGATTTCCAACCTGATCCGCAGTGGTCAAGGTTTTCACATTCTGAAGGTGCTGGAGCGTGGCGGCGCTGCGCCAAGCAATACCTCGCCTGTGGCCAGTGCGACATCGGCCCAATCGGGGCCCATGATGGTGACTCAGACGCATGCTCGCCACATTCTGGTCAAGCTCTCCAAGGTCATGACCTCCGAGCAGGCCCGTCAACGTATTGAGCAATTGCAAGTGCGTTTACGCAACGGTGAGTCCTTCCAGGATCTGGCCAAGCGTTACTCGGAAGACAGCAGTGCGCCACAAGGTGGTGATTTGGGTTGGCTCTCGCCCGGTGAGACAGTACCTCCGTTCGAGCAAGCCATGGACAAGTTGCAACCTGGCAACGATACCGCCGTGGTCGAGTCCCAGTTTGGCTGGCACTTGATCCA
The DNA here is from genome assembly GCF_025960365.1 of Alcaligenes sp. SMD-FA. NCBI lineage: Bacteria > Pseudomonadati > Pseudomonadota > Betaproteobacteria > Burkholderiales > Alcaligenaceae > Alcaligenes > Alcaligenes sp. SMD-FA. The sequence continues at coordinate 835,658 of NZ_CP110108.1, forward strand.
GGTTATCGAGCGCCGTACCCGCAATATGGAAAACGAGTACAAGCGTATGCAGGCTCGTCAGGCCCTGTTCCAGCAGCGCGCCGAGCCTGCTTTTGAGGACTGGCTGAACAGCTTGCGTGGCCGTGCTTACATTGATAACCGTTTGGACCCCGAGTCCAGCACCCGCCGTCGCTAAGGACAGGTATGGCCCAGCATCAGGCGCGCAAGCGCTTTGGACAGAACTTTCTGGAAGATGAGGCCATCATCGACCAGATCATCCGTGCGATTGGCCCTCGGCCTGTCGATAATATGGTGGAAATTGGTCCGGGCCTGTCGGCGCTGACCCGACCATTGACGCAGGCGCTGGAGCGCTTGCGCGTGGTCGAGATTGATCGTGATCTGGCGGCTCGCCTGCGTCATCATTATTCGCCCAACAAGCTGGAAATCATTGAGGCTGATGCCTTGAGCGTGGATTTCGGTGCCTTGGGCCCGAATCTGCGTATTGTGGGCAACCTGCCTTACAACATTTCCAGTCCTTTGCTGTTTCATTTGCTGGACTATGCCGATGCCGTGCTGGACCAGCATTTCATGCTGCAACGGGAAGTGATCGACCGCATGGTCGCCAAACCCGGCTCTTCGGATTACAGCCGATTGTCGGTGATGTTGCAGGCACGCTATCGCATGACCAAGCTCTTTGAAGTGCCGCCCGAGGCTTTCAACCCACCGCCGCGAGTGGTGTCCGCCGTGGTGCGCATGGTGCCTTTGCCCGCTGACCGTGCCCAGGCCCGTGATGCAAAGGTGTTCAGCCAGGTTGTGGCCCGTGCGTTCGCGCAAAAGCGCAAGATGTTGCGCGGTGGTCTGGGTGACTGGACACCCCATATTGATTGGGAGGCCTTGGAAATTGCGCCGACCAGTCGTCCTGCTGATTTGTCCTTGGAAAAGTACATTGCGCTGGCCGATCACCTGATGGATAAGGGCGTTCTATAAGCCGCCAGATGCACAACACTCCCTAATGAATGACACCCCAAAAATTGGACCTTGATCCTGTTTTGGGGTGTTTTTCATGGTGGGCCCTGTTAAGGCCACACCTTACTGCGATAATCAATCCTTCTTGGCTGAGTCTGCTGGGGCGATGCTTCTGACTCTCACGCTGAGCCTTGGCTCCTAGCCGAAGAACCAATAACAAACGGCGATGGCGGCCAGTACGCCGGCCAGATCGGCAATCAAGGCGCAGGAAACGGCGTGGCGAGCACGTTGTATGCCTACCGCACCAAAATACACGGCCAGCACATAGAACGTGGTTTCGGTACTGCCTTGCACCGTTGCGCCCAGTAGTGCGGGAAAGCTGTCTACACCGTTATGCTGCATGGTTTCGATCAGCAAGGCACGAGCGGCACCGGCCGAGAAGGGTTTGACCAAGGCGGTAGGCAGGGCATCAATAAAGCGTGTATCCAGCCCGATCAGGTTGACCAGCCAGCGGATCATGTCCAGCACGATATCCAGGGCGCCAGAGCTACGCAGCACGCCTACTGCACACAACATGGCAACCAGATAAGGCAGTAGGTCCTTGGCGACGCCAAAGCCCTCTTTGGCGCCTTCTACAAAGGTTTCATAGAGCGGCACCTTGCGGCGCCATCCGATAAGCAGAAACAGCCAGATAATGGACAGCAGGGTCAGGTTACCCAGCAAGGAAGAAAGCGACTGGATAGCCGCAGCGCTAAGTGTGGCTAGCAAGGCCATGAAAGAGCCCAGGATCAGCGCAAATACCCCAAACCACAACATCAGCACCGGATCAAACAGACGCAGGCGCTGCACCAGGGCCACGCTAAGCAATCCGGCCAGCGAGGAGGCGGTGGTGGCCAGCAGAATGGGCAGAAACACCATCGTGGGGTCCGGTGCGCCTTGTTGAGCCCGGTACATGAAAATGCTGATGGGAATCAGCGTCAGTGACGAGGCATTCAGCACCAGAAACAGGATCTGAGCGTTGGTGGCGGTGTCCGGATGCGGGTTCAGTGTTTGCAGCGACTTCATGGCCCGCAAACCTATGGGCGTGGCGGCATTGTCCAGGCCCAGGCCATTGGCGGCGAAGTTCAGGGTGATCAAGCCCAAAGCGGGGTGACCTGCAGGCACGCCAGGCATCAGGCGGCTGAACAGTGGTCCCAGCCAGCGAGCCAAGGTGTCGATCAGCCCGGCTTTCTCGGCAATCTTCAAGAAACCCAACCACAGGGTGAGCGTGCCAAAAAGCAGCAGCATCAGTTGCACGGACAGGGCAGCCATATCGAACAAGCTGCGCACCATCTGCGCGAAAATTTCGCTATTGCCCCCGACCAGCCACTGGTAAAAACCGCTGACGGCGGCGATCAGGAAGAAAAGCAGCCAAAGAGTATTGAGCATAGTGTTGGCAGTAAACAGGGCAGGGACAAGCCAAGCTAGATTGTCGCAGAATCCAGGCGGGTTTTAGCGGCTACGCTATGTAAGGGTGTTGGCACAAATAGTCGCAAAATAGGATTCGAGTCGCTTGGCTCTGATTTTGAACTTGAAACCACCTGATCGGGAAGCGATCAACCTTGTTTTGGACCTAGTTTGATCGCTGGGGATTAGCCGTCTTCAAATGTGAACAGCAGGTGGAGCGAAGAAGGCCTTACGATGACTGTAGTATCTGGCTGCCCTAGAGCGTAGTAAGTACAAGCAGTCGTAGGGAGGCAATCATCAGTCGTAGAGTGTCCAGGGGCGCCATAAAAAAACCGGCCTGCTACGGCCGGTTCTGTTTTTTAATCCACGCGCCCTTTGGCCTGGATCAGTTCAATCTTGTAGCCGTCCGGGTCTTCCACAAACGCAATCACGGTGGTGCCGTGCTTCATGGGACCGGCCTCGCGTACGACCTTGCCGCCGCGCGCCTTGATGTCCTCACAGGCCTTGTAGGCATCAGGCACTTCCAGGGCGATGTGGCCATAGCCATTACCCAGATCGTAGGAAGGGGTGTCCCAGTTGTGGGTCAGCTCCAGTACGGCGGCTTCGGACTCGTCCTGATAGCCCACAAAAGCCAGGGTGAAGCGGCCGTCCGGGTAGTCGGACTGGCGCAGCAATTTCATGCCCAGTACTTCGGTGTAAAAGGCCAAAGAACGGTCCAGATTGCCGACACGCAGCATGGTGTGCAGGATACGCATAAGGTAGAGCTCCTAGAGTTCAGCCTGCCTTAGGGCCTGTTGACATTAAAAGGAGGCCCCACACCGGCCGGTATTCAGGCAGCAGGCTAGGCGCACAGGCCGCCGCGTGGTGGTTCCACGCAAGGCATGGGCAACAACGTATGCTGTCTGAATACCGGCCAGCCCGAAAGGGTGAATATGCAAACGGGCGCCTGCCTGCGTTGCGAATGCTCGCCGTAGTCCCGCTACGGCTGTGCTTCGCGTCTTGCCATGCGCGTGTTTGCATATTCATGTGAGGCTCCTTTTAATGTCAACAGGCCCTAAAGCAGGGGCAGGGTGACTGGATCATATTGTCGTAACTGATTGCGCGCATTGACAAAATCAGGGTAGAGCGATTCGACTAAAGCCCAGAAACGTGGGCCGTGATTCATCTCTTGCAGATGCGCGACCTCGTGAGCGACGACGTAATCAATGATGGATGGGTGAAAGTGTATCAGGCGCCAGTTCAGCATGATCGTGCCGTCACTGTTGCAGGATCCCCAGCGTTTGGCGGGGGCGGCCAGACGCAGTTTTCTGGCGCTCAGGCCTGACAATTCCAGATAATGCGCCAGACGCTGCTCAAACCAGAGCCGGGCCTGTTTTTGCAGCCAGGCTTGGGTCAGCTCCTGAACGCGCTGGGCCTCGGCATCGACGGGTAAGGGCAGGGACAAGCGCTGGCCGTGTTGGGCTTGGCTGATCAGGCCTTCAAACTGAACTTGTTGAATCTGTGGGTTCAGGCTCAGGCGGATGGGTACGCCCATAAAGGGCAGGGTATCGCCATCAACCCATTGCAGGCTTTGCAAGGCCAATTGTTCGCGACGCTGTTGGTATTCGCGCAGCTTGCGCAGTATCCAGGCGCTTTTGCTGTGCAGGACTTGTTCGGCCTGGCTGAGCTTTACCCAGGAAGGCATGGCAACGGTCAGGCCACTGTCGTTAATGGTCAGACCCAGGGTGCGACGTCGAGAGCGTTTGAGTTGATAGCCAATGGTGTGGCCATCCAGTTCGACTTGTTGCCACTGAACGCCTTCGGGCAAGGTGTCAGGCCGGATGGTCAAGACCTGGTTGGGCGGCAAAGCAGAACCAGCGGGCGGCTTTTCTTGCCGCTGCGCCGGGTGGGGAAAGGCCGTGTCAGGAAACAGAGCCAGTTGCGGGGGGACCGTCATAGCGTTCCGGGTTCAAGACGCGCATTTCGGTTTCAATCCATGTCTGTACGCGTTGGTTGACTTCTTCAGGGCTCAGCCCGGTGGGATCAATGGGAGGCCCAAAAGAGATAGTAACCAAGCCCGGCGTCTTGATAAAGGCATTGCGACGCCAGCATTCGCCCGCATTGTGGGCGACGGGGATGACCGGTGTGCCGGTACGGGTGGCCAGCAAGGCTCCCCCCATTTTGTAGCGGCCTGTTGTGCCAGGGGCGGTGCGAGTCCCTTCCGGGAACAAGAGGGGCCAGCGGCCCTCGTCAATGCGCTGCTGCCCGACCTTGATGACTTGTTCAAAGGCATCCCGGCCTTTGGCGCGATCAATCGGGATCATGCGCAACAAGGCCAATCCCCAACCGAAGAAGGGGACTTTGTGTAGCTCGCGCTTGTAAACAAAACACACCTGTCGCGGCATGTAGGACGGAAAGAACAATGTTTCCCAGGCTGATTGGTGCTTAGACAGGATGATGGCCTTGCCATCGGGCAGGTTTTCCCAGCCCTTGGTCTGCCAGCGTATGCCCAAAATCGTGCGGGCACCCCAGACCGCCAGACGCGGCCAGCCGGTGGTTACGCGGTAGCGTATATCCAGTGGCAGCGGTGCCATCAGCAGGCTGACAAAGGCATAGGGGATGACGGTAATCAACAAAAAGAGTTGATAGAGTGAAGCGCGGATAATGCCCATATCAGTTTCCGTGGAGCCATTTGTCGACAACAGCGGCCAGATCGGCCTCGACGCGCGTGCCGTCGGGCAAGCCGCCTTTCTCTAGAGTACGCATGCCTTTGCCAGTCTGGACCAACCAGGGAGCACAACCGGCTTGGCTGGCCGCCTGGAGATCGCGCAAGGAATCGCCCACCGAGGGGACGGTTTTCAGGTTTACTTCATAGCGGTGTGCGATATCGTGAAACATGCCAGGGGCTGGTTTGCGACAGGTGCAGCCATCATCAGGGCCGTGCGGGCAAATAAAGATGGCGTCGATAAAACCACCCAGCAAGGCCAGTTCGCGGCGCATCTTGGCATGGATGGCGTTTAGCGTGGTCATGGAAAATAAACCACGTGCCAGACCAGACTGGTTGGTGGCAATGACCACCTTCCAGCCGTTTTCGGTCAGGCGTGCCAAGGCCTCCAGACTGCCTGGAATGGCTTCCCACTCTTGTGGGCTTTTGATAAAGGCATCGCTGTCATGGTTGATGACACCGTCCCGATCAATGATGGCAAGTTTCACTAGTTAGCTAGCCTGGAAAGATCAGCAACCTGGTTCATCAGTGCGTGCAGCTTGGCCAGCAAGGCCAGACGGTTGGCACGGACGGCTGGATCTTCTGCCATGACCATGACGTCCTGGAAGAAGGTATCCACAGCACCACGGGCCTGAGCCAGGGTGGCCAGGGACGCGTCAAACTCGCCGGCTTCAAATTGGGCCTGAGCAACAGGCTGCAATTGCTCAATCTTGGCAGCCAGCTCGCGCTCGGCAGGTTCGACCAGCAGTTTGTCGTCCAGCGTGGCCAGTTCACCTTCGGCTTTCTTGAGCAGATTGCTGACACGCTTGTTGGCGGCAGCCAGACTCTCGGCTTCAGGGCGTTGGGCGAAGGAGGCGCAAGCTTGGATACGGGCGTGAACCTGTTCCAGCGGTGGGCGCAGGGCCAGCACGGCATCCACCACGCTGCGCTCGTAATCGTTGCTGAGCTGGTTACGGTAGCGTTCGTAAATGAAGGTTTGAACCGCGTCTACCGTGTCAGCAGCCAGGGCACCGTCCTTGAAGAAGGATGCCGTGGTGTTCAGCAGCGTATCCAGATTCAGGCTATTGGCCTTCAACTGGGCACCGGCTTGTAGCTGTTCGTAGGCGCTGATCAGGCCCAGAGCCGCGCGGCGCAGGGCGTAGGGGTCGCGTTCACCTGTAGGAGCCAGACCAATGCCCCAGATACCGACCAGAACCTCGGCGCGCTCGGCCAGGAACAGAATGGCCTGGGTCAGGCTGGCTTCTGTGACTGGCTGGTCCAGACGGTGACGGTATTGCTCACGAATCGCCAGCACGATGTCCTCGGGCTCGCCATCGCCTTGGGCGTAGTAAGCACCCATCACACCTTGCAGTTCGGGGAATTCGCCCACCATATTGGAGTTCAAGTCCGCCTTGGCCAGAAGCGCGGCACGACGGGCGTGCTCTTGATTGGCACCCAACTGCTTGGCGATGTAGCCAGCGACGGACTGCAAGCGTTCGATACGGTCCAGTTGCGAACCCAGCTTGTTGTGGTACACGCTGCCAGCCAGTGTAGGAACACGCTCGGCCAGAGTCTGTTTGCGATCAGTTTCAAAGAAGAACTGGGCGTCCGCCAGACGGGGGCGAACCACGCGCTCGTTACCTTCAATGATGTTGCTGGGATCGTCCACCTTCATATTGCTGACTATCAAAAAGCGATTGGTCAGTTTTTGGGTGGCGGGGTCAAACAGTGGGAAATACTTTTGATTCAGACGCATGGTCAGAATCAGGCACTCGGAAGGCACTTGCAGGAATTGCTCGTCGAACTGGCCCACGTACACGGTGGGGTATTCGACCAGAGCGGTGACTTCGTTCAGCAACGCTTCCACTTCGGGATCGTTGCCCAAGGTGGAGTTCAGGCGTTTGGCTTCAGCTTCCAGGTCGGTGCGAATCTGTTCGCGGCGAGTCTCGAAGGACGGAACGACCCAGCCTTGTTCCTGGACTTGGGTGGCCCAGCTATCGGCATCACGGATGTCGAAGGGGGCATCGCACATGAAGCGGTGGCCGTGTGTTTGACGACCGGCTTGCAGACCCAGGGCGCTGACGGGAACGATGTCCGAACCCCACAGGGCGACCAGACCATGGGCAGGGCGCACAAAGCGCACGCTGCTGACACCATCGGCCAACTGGTAGCGCATCACTTTAGGGATGGGCAGGTGGGTAATGGACCATTCCAGGGCTTCTTGCAGGCCATCTTTCAGCGCCGCGCCGGTGGCTATGCCGCTAGCGTACAGGTAATCCTGCTTGCCATCGGATTCGCGCAGCAGGTCGCTGGCTTTCAGATGTTCCAGACCTTTGGCAGCCAGGCGTTTGGCCAGAGCCGGGGCGATCTCGCCGTTGGCATCCAGGCCAATATGGGCGGGCATCAGTTTTTCGGTGTAAGGCTGGTCTTCAGCTTGCTGGTAAGCAGCGCTGAACCAGGCAGCCAAGCGGCGTGGCGTGGCGTAGGCACGCACTTCACAGTTCGGTGCCAGCAGGGCTTGCTCGCCCAATACTTTTTGCAGACCTTCACTAAAGGCCTGACCTAGCTGTTGCAGCGCTTTGGGGGGCAGTTCTTCAGTGAACAGTTCAATCAGCAAAGGCTGTGTCGTGGAGGCGTTCATTACTTGGCCTCCGAGGATGTGTTGCTCAGCATGGGGAAACCTAGGCGTTCGCGGGAGTCGTAGTAAGCCTGTGCGACAGCGCGGGACAGATTGCGGATACGGCCAATATAGGCAGCGCGCTCAGTCACACTGATGGCGCCGCGTGCATCGAGCATATTGAAGGTATGGGCCGCTTTCAGCGTTTGCTCGTAAGCGGGCAGGGCCAGCGGCACGTCAATGATGCGCTTGGCTTCGGCTTCGTAGTCGTTGAAATGCGCAAACAGCACATCGGTGCTGGCGTGCTCGAAATTGTAGGTGGATTGCTCGACTTCGTTCTGGTGGAACACGTCGCGGTAGTAAATGCGCTGGCCGTTGTGACCTTCGGTCCAGACCAGATCGTAGACGCTTTCCACGCCTTGCAAGTACATGGCCAGACGTTCCAGACCATAGGTGATTTCGCCCGTGGTCGGCGTGCAATCCAGGCCGCCTACTTGCTGGAAGTAGGTGAACTGGGTGACTTCCATCCCGTTGAGCCAGACTTCCCAGCCCAGACCCCAGGCGCCCAGTGTCGGGTTTTCCCAGTCGTCTTCAACAAAACGGATGTCGTGCGCCTTGGGATTGATGCCCAATGCTTCCAGCGAGCCGATATACAGATCCAGAATGTTTTCAGGTGCGGGCTTGAGCACGACCTGAAACTGGTAATAGTGTTGCAGGCGGTTGGGGTTGTCCCCGTAGCGCCCGTCTTTGGGGCGGCGCGAAGGTTGTACATAGGCAGCGCGCCAGGGTTCGGGACCAATAGCCCGTAAAAAGGTTGCCGTATGAGAGGTTCCGGCACCGACTTCCATGTCGTAGGGCTGAAGCAGAGCGCATCCGTGCTTGTCCCAGTATTGCTGGAGCGTAAGTATGATTTGCTGAAAGGTGAGCATGAGCAATGGCCAGTAAAGCGAGAAGCTGCAAAATTTTTCTATTTTAGCGTGAACTGCGCCCTTGCAGCAGAAAAGCGCCCGCAATGGGCTATTTTGGCCGTCCGGGCCATGGGCAAGGCCGCTGTGTACCGGGCGGTCAAGTTGTTTTTAGACGTATCATATGCGTTTGTCCAAATACGGCTTATTTGCTGACCCGATCTTGAAACACAATCCCGGGCAGCAGTCTATAGGAGGCTAGGTCCATGAGTGAACTTGTCACGCTTGAACGTATCGGCAAGGTGTTGTTGATTACCTTGAACCGTCCCGAGGCACGCAATGCCATCAACCTGGAAACGGCGCAGGCGCTGGCTCAGGCTCTGGATGAGTTTGATGCCGACCCCAGCATTGCCGTAGGCGTGCTGACCGGCGCTAACAATACGTTCTGCGCCGGTATGGATCTGAAAGCCTTTGCCAAGACGGGGCAGCGCCCTTATGTAGGCGACCGCGGCTTTGCCGGTATTTGCGAGCGCCCGCCTGCCAAGCCATTGATTGCCGCTGTGGAAGGCTACTGTCTGGCCGGTGGTTTTGAAATTGCCTTGTCCTGCGACCTGATTGTTGCGGCCGACAGCGCCAACTTTGGTCTGCCTGAAGTGAAACGCGGCATCGTTCCTGGATCGGGCGGCATGGTGCGTTTGCCAAGCCGCGTCCCTTACCATATGGCCATGGAAATGGTGCTGACCGGCGGGATGTACCCCGCGGCCCGTATGGCAGAACTTGGGTTGGTCAGCCGTCTGGCCGAGCCAGGCAAAGCCACCGAGCAGGCCCTGGCACTGGCCGAGCAGATTGCTGCCAATGGTCCTTTGGCTGTGCAAACTGCCAAGAGCATTATTTCCCAGTCGCGCGACTGGCGTCAGTCGGATCTGTTTGATCTGCAACGCCCTCGTATCGCTGCCATCTTCACCTCTGCAGACGCCAAGGAAGGCGCGACGGCCTTCGCTGAAAAGCGCGAACCTGTCTGGCAGGGCAAATAGTTTCCCCTTGTTCATTCCGTTTTTTATATAGACGCCACCATGACCACGATCAAAGAAGACGATCTGATTCAGTCCATCGCTGATGCGGTGCAGTTCATCAGTTACTACCATCCCACCGACTATCTGGAGCATCTGGCCCGCGCCTACGAGCGCGAACAGAACCCGGCGGCCAAAGATGCCATCGCCCAGATCCTGACCAACTCGCGCATGTGTGCCGAGGGCCACCGCCCCATCTGTCAGGACACCGGGGTGGTGAACGTATTCCTGAAAGTGGGCATGGGTGTGCGCTTTGATACCAAGCGCTCCTTGCAGGAGCTCTGTGACGAGGGGGTACGTCGCGGTTATCTGAATCCGGATAATCCGCTGCGGGCCTCCATCCTGAACGACCCCTTGTTCACGCGCAAGAACACGCGCGACAACACACCCTGTATTGTGAATGTCGAACTGATCGCTGGGGATCAGGTCGACATTCAAGTGGCAGCCAAGGGTGGTGGTTCAGAAAACAAGAGCAAGTTCGTGATGCTCAACCCCAGCGATTCTCTGGTTGATTGGGTACTCAAGACCGTTCCTACGATGGGCGCTGGCTGGTGTCCTCCGGGCATGCTGGGTATTGGCGTTGGCGGCACAGCCGAAAAAGCCATGCTGATGGCTAAAGAAGCCCTGATGGAAGACATCGATATGTACGAGCTGCTGCAACGCGGCCCGCAAAGCAAGCTGGAAGAGCTGCGTATCGAGCTTTACGAGAAGGTCAATGCTCTGGGTATTGGCGCTCAAGGTCTGGGTGGTTTGACGACTGTGCTGGATGTGAAGATCAACACCTTCCCGACCCACGCCGCTTCCAAGCCTGTGGCCATGATCCCCAACTGTGCGGCAACCCGCCACGTGCATTTCTCGCTGGATGGCAATGGCCCAGCCGAGCTGGCACCTCCACCGCTGTCGGCCTGGCCTGACATTCACTGGGCACCGGACTACAACAAGTCCCGCCAGGTGAATCTGGATGAGCTGACCCCTGAAGAAGTGGCTTCCTGGACGCCAGGTCAGACCTTGCTGCTGTCGGGCAAGATGTTGACGGGCCGTGACGCCGCTCACAAGCGTATTCAGGACATGCTGGAAAAGGGCGAGTCCCTGCCAGTGGACTTCACCAACCGCGTGATTTACTACGTGGGCCCGGTTGATCCTGTGCGTGACGAAGCCGTGGGTCCAGCAGGCCCAACCACCGCCACTCGCATGGACAAGTTCACCGAGATGATGCTGGCCAAAACCGGCCTGATCTCCATGATCGGCAAGGCCGAGCGTGGCCCAACCGCGATTGAAGCCATTCGTGCTCACAAGTCGGCTTACCTGATGGCCGTGGGTGGTTCTGCGTACCTGGTATCCAAGGCCATTCGCAATGCGAAAGTGGTGGCTTTTGAAGACCTGGGCATGGAAGCCATTTACGAGTTCGAGGTTCAGGATATGCCTGTGACCGTAGCCGTGGATTCGCAAGGCGTGTCCGTGCACAACACTGGCCCGGCCGAGTGGCGCAAGCGTATTGCAGAGATCTCTTTGGTCGCTGTGTAAGACGTGAAGTGGGAAGCTTGGGCTTCCCGGTTTGGTCGATAAAAAACCCGCATGAGTGTTTCTGGTCTGCTTGTAAAAGCAGTGTCAGCACAACATTCAATGCGGGTTTTTTTTATGGCTGGCGTTTATGTGGCCTTTACTTGCTTGCCAGGACGTTTCGGCTTTTGGGACGGCTCATCATCGCCGCAAAAACCAGGACCGTATATTTCTCGCCGCTCAAGAAGTCGCGTAAAACAGAATTCGATTTGTTGATCTGCCTGTCGCTAGAAGCAGATACTCCCAGGCCTGCTCTTTGCCGGGACTCTAGCTGCTTTGAGCATCACCCGTTCAGGACTTGATCAGCAAGCCGCGCAGCAACAAATCCAGTGCTGCCAGCCCCTTCACCAAGCGGGCATCGCCATCCTCTCCCTGGGCAATCCAGAATGCGGCTTCAGCCAGACTGCCGTAAATCAGGGAAGCCAGGGCGTGGGGATCGGCCTGTTCAATCCGGCCTTGATCCATCAGTGCCTGAATCAGGCTTTCCATGGAACCGACACAATATTGATGTGATTCGGGTGAGGCGCCACCCAGTACGGCTTTGGCATCACACAAGACAATGCGCTGCATTTCGGGCTCCAGTGCCATTTCCAGATAGGCATGGCAGCGGCGTACAAACCCGTCCCAGGCATCCTCGGCATTGTTTGAAATAGCCTGCAGGCGTTCATCCATTTCTGCATCGATCTGATCGACCACCGCCGCCAGCAAACCTTTTTTGTCGCCGAAGTGATGGTAGAGCGCGCCGCGTGTCAGACCTGCTTGGGCCGTCAATTCGTCCATGGATGTGTCGGCATAACCACGCTCTGCAAAGAAGGTGCGAGCGGTGGCCAGCAGGGTGGCGCGGGTTTCTTCCATCTCGGCGCGGGTACGGCGTGCCATAGTTTCTCCTTACATACGGACTGAATGTATATTTACATGCGCGGCGTATGTATATATCATTTTAAACATACGCCTTGTATGTATTGTCGACGCATCACCGTGTCGTGGCAAGCGGGCGTTCACGGAGAATGTAATGGCTCAGCCTTATCGAGAACTTTTTGCCGCGCCCGGCACACGGGGTTTTGCCCTGGCCGGGCTGCTGGCCCGGATTCCGTTGCCCATGATAGGGATAGGAATCATCACCATGCTGTCGCAATTGCGGGGCAGCTATGCCTTGGCGGGGGCGGTGTCCGCCACTTTTGTCCTGACTTATGCGCTGGTGTCGCCGCAGGTATCCCGTTGGGTGGACCAGCGTGGGCAAAGTCGTGTCCTGCCGCTGGCAACAGCCATCAGTGTGCTGGGCCTGCTGCTCTTGTTGGGGGCGAGCTGGTGGCAAGCGCCTGATTGGATCTTGTTTGCAGGCGCGGTGCTGGCCGGTTTCATGCCCAGCATGTCGGCCATGGTACGTGCCCGCTGGACGGCGATTTATCGCGGCCAGGATCGCTTGCAAACGGCATATTCGTTGGAAACCGTGCTGGATGAAGTCACCTTTATTGCCGGGCCGCCTTTGTCGGTGGGCTTGGCGGTTCTGGTGTTTCCGCAAGCGGGTGTGCTGGCTGCTGCGCTATTACTGATTGCGGGTGTGTTGGCTCTGCTGCTCCAAAAGGGGACTGAGCCACCGATTCAAGTGCAGGAGCAGGGCAGTCGCCCTTCGGTTCTGCGTCTGAATAGTGTGCGTCTATTGGCCCTGTTGATGGTCGCCATGGGGGTGATCGTGGGCACCGTGGATATTGTCAGCGTGGCTTTTGCCGAGCAGATGGGGCAGCCGGGGGCGGCCAGTCTGGTGCTATCGGCTTACGCCTTGGGTTCTTGCGTGGCGGGTCTGGTGTTTGGTGGTTTGAAGCTGAATATTCCTTTGCATCGTCTGCTTTTAGTAGGTGGTTTGGCTACCGCTGCCACGACCTTGCCTTTATGGCTGGTGGCCAGCGTGGCTCAGTTGGCAGGGGCGGTCTTGCTGGCTGGTCTGTTTTTCGCTCCCACCATGATTGTTGCCATGTCGCTGGTTGAGCGTGTGGTGCCGGAGCAGCAATTAACCGAGGGCATGACCTGGTTGCTGGCTGGTTTGAATATTGGTGTGGCCATGGGGGCTGCCGCTTCGGGACAGATGGTGGATCAGGGCGGAGCTAGTTCTGGTTTTATGGTCGCGCTCTATGCCGCTGCCTTGATCGTCTTGCTTGCCTTGTTCAGCCATCAACGTTTGCGCAAACCTGTAACGGCTCGTTCCTGCGCTGTTTAGCCTTCTTTCCTTGAATATTTAGCGATGAATACCTCTTCTCTATCCATGGCCGGGCAGCCCGGCAAGCGGCAGTCCTGGTTGGCGGTTGGCGCTGTTGGCTTGGCCACCTTTTCAGTGGTCACCACAGAAATGTTGCCCGTAGGTTTGTTGACCCCCATTGCAGACAGCTTGCAGACCTCTACGGGGACGGCTGGTTTGTTGATTTCCTTACCTGCCTTATTGGCCGCTTTGTTTGCGCCGCTGGTGGTGTTGGTTTCTGGTGGCGTGGATAGGCGACGCATCCTGTGCGGTTTGCTGGCCTTGTTGGTGGTGGCCAATATTGCGTCTGCCCTGGCTCCCAGCATTGTCTGGATGCTGGCTGCCCGTGTACTGGTCGGCTTTTGCATGGGAGGGATCTGGGCCATTGCGGGGGGGTTGGCCTCTCGTCTGGTTCCGGCTCAGTCTGTGGGGTTGGCAACCTCGATCATCTTCGGTGGGGTCGCCGCGGCTTCTGTATTGGGCGTGCCCTTAGGCGCCTTGATGGGCGATCTGCTCGGGTGGCGCTGGGCCTTTGGCGGCATGGCGCTACTGAGCGCTTCGGTGCTGATCTTCCATCTGGCCGTGATTCCTCCTCTGTTCGTGTCGTGCTCGACCACATGGCGTCAGTTCGTCGAGCAATTTGGCAATCGGCGGTTATGGTTTGGCTTGCTGCTGACCTTGATGCTGGTTGCGGGGCATTTCAGCGCGTTTACCTTTGTGCGTCCTCTTTTGCTGTCTGTTTCGGGCATAGGCTCTGAATGGATAGGGGGCTTGTTGTTCGCTTATGGTGTGGCCGGGATTGTGGGCAATTTCCTGATCGGGATTTCGGCGGCGCAACGCACTGAAGCCAGCTTGATGGCGATAGCGTTGGGTATAAGCATCACTGCTTTGCTTTTCTTGACAGTGGGTGGTTCACCGCTGGGTGGAGGTGTGATTTTGCTGCTTTGGGGCCTGGCCTATGGCGGGGTGTCGGTTGGGCTGATGAGCTGGATGATGAAGGCTGCAGCCAATGCTGTTGAGGTCGCCACTGCGTTGTACGTGGCTGTCTTCAATATCGGCATAGCGCTTGGCTCCTGGCTGGGTGGGCAGTTTGTGGACGCCTATGGCTTGAGTGCAAATCTGGGGCTGGCTGGCCTGGCCTCTTTTGTTGTGTTTTTGCTGCTGTTCGGAATAATTTTGCGACATAAAAGCTGTGCGAAAAAACAGGGCCCAGACTGATTTTCCCGGTCCAGCAAGGGCGCAAGCGCGGGTTATTGCTTATTGGTGACTTGGAGCAGCACTGCGACGATGTTTGTCAGAACTCCTTGAAATATTCTGTACATTGTTATGTTGTACGGTATAGGGATGCTTTCTGGCTGACCTCCCCTTATGGGCACACAATGTCGGTATGGGTGGTCTTAATTAAGGGCCTTGTATGACGCAACTTCAGCGCTCCACAACTATTCCGCAGCTCAACCCCACTATTTGGAACACTCTTGAGCTCGTGCGCTTACGCCAAACTCCCTGGCACAAGAAACAAGCCGTTTTTGAACAATTACAGTCGCTGGGATTAGTCCAAGCCATCCCGCAAACGACGCAAACTCCTTCCCCTTTTCCCGCTCCCCTGATAGCCATGTTGACCGAAGAAGGGCGGCAGTTGCTGGAAGCCCGATCCAATCATCAGGACGCGCTGATCAAGCTCTTGGACGCCTAGCGCGCAAAAAAAACGTTAATAGGCCGGTGTCGATGACAGCGGCCTGTACAGCGTTTGCAGGGAGTCTTTCTTGCTCGCTCCAAGGAGCTGGCCGGGGTGTAGTCACCCCTTATTTCAGTCACTAGCAGCCTTGTCACGCATTGATGACGCAAAAAGGTGGCAAGTTGATCCTGCGTGCAATTAGTCCAGGCGCCAGATGCCCTGGTCTTTCACCGAGTCCAGCAGGGTGCTTATGTGGCCTTGGGCCAGTTCAAGTTCAGGAGCCAGATCGGCCAGTGGAACCAGCACAAAGGCACGCTCGTGCATGCGGGGATGTGGCACGATCAACCGTTCCGTATTGATCTGCTCTTGCCCGTAAAGCAGCAAGTCCAGATCCAGGGTACGGGGTGCATTACGGTACAGGCGTGTGCGGCCGTGCTCGTGCTCGATGGCTTGCAGAAGATCCAACAAGGCCTCGGGCGCCAGGGTGCAGGTGAAGCGGACGACAGTATTGACGTAATCCGGGCCACTGGAATCGACGGGAGCCGTGCTGTAGAAATGGGCCAGCGTCAGATCCTGGATGCCAGCAGTAGCGGCCAGTTCAGCCGCTGCTGTTTCCAGAGTTTGCCGTGCCTCACCCAGATTTGCGCCCATAGCCACAAAAACGGTGGTGTTGCCTGGGATCACGATTCGTTTGCGCCTGCTGAGTTGCTGCGCTTGGCATTGGAGCGGCGACGACGTGTGCGGCGCTGACCACTGCGCGAGCCAGTGGCGGCGGTGCCAGCAGGTTTGCGCACGGCGATCATGGCGCTGCGCTCTTCATCGTCCGCATCGGCCAGGTCCATCCACCACTGTGCCTGTACGCTATCGATCTCTTTGGCTTCGGCGCGTAGTTGTAAAAAGTCCACAGCGGCACGGAAACGAGGTTGTTCCGTCATGCGCCAGATGGCGCGATTGGCGATGCGTTCAAAACGGGGCTGCATGAACCAGATTTCGCGCATATCCGACTGGAAGCGCTTTTGAATCGGCATGATGCGGCTTTGTTTTTCCAGGATTAGGTCGGCGGCCTCCAGCAAGGCTTGCTGGGGATGCATGTCCTGAGCGCTGCGTCGGTCCCACTCCTGCTTGACCAGCTTCCAGAGCAGGCAGGCATAGATAAAGCTGGGGCTGACCGATTTACCGGCGCGAACGCGGGTATCGGTACGGGCCAGGGCCATATCCAGAAATTCCGAGCCACCGGGCAGGCGCTGCACCGGCTCCACCATGGGCAAGAGCTTGCTGTGCAGGCCCAAGGCTTGCAGGCGCTGGATGCAATCCATGGCGTGGCCGCAGTTCAGCAGCTTGAGGGTTTCGTCAGCCAGGCGGGACTCGGGCACGTTCTCGATCAGGCGCGACAAGGAACGAATCGGCGCGTCGGTCGTGGGTTCGATAGTGGCATCCAGCTTGGAAGCGAAGCGCACGGCGCGTAGCATGCGGACCGGGTCTTCACGATAGCGGGTTTGCGCATCACCAATAATACGTACCTGACGGTCTTTCAGATCGGCCACCCCGTTGTGGTAGTCGATAACGGTTTCGGTCAGAGGATCGTAGTAAAGCGCGTTCAGCGTGAAATCACGGCGGGCGGCATCGTCTTCGATGGTGCCGTACTCGTTGTCTCGCAGGATCCGGCCATGTTCGTCGGTCTGCTTGCCGCTATCGTCAGCCCGGAACGTCGAGGTTTCGATGATTTCCTGGCCAAACACCACGTGAACCAGGCGGAAGCGGCGGCCAATAATGCGGGCGCGACGGAACAGGGGGCGGATTTGCTCGGGCGTGGCGTTGGTCGCCACGTCAAAGTCCTTGGGTTCCAGGCCCACCAGCAAATCGCGCACCGCGCCGCCCACGACATAGGCTTGATAGCCTTCGTGGTTCAGCACTTCGCACACTTTGATGGCATGACGTGAGACCAGACGCCGGTCTATGCCATGTTCTTCACGTGTGTAGCGGCGCGGCCCTTTGGGACGCGCGCTTTTGGCTGGTTTGAGCAGCCGGTCGACAAATGTTTTTATTGTTCGCTTGAGCATGCGTCTGATTTTACGATTTGCTGTCCATCATGTCAGCGAACAAATCGATGACGAGCCAATTACGTTCGGTCGCCACGGCGCGCAGCTTGTCGCTGGGGTTGGTCGCCACAGGGTCGGTCACCACTTCCATCAGGGGCAGATCATTGGGCGAATCGCTGTAGAACCAGCTGCGCTCGAAGTCAGCCAGAGATTTGCCCATGGTTTGGAGCCATTGCTCCACACGGGTAATCTTGCCAGCCTGAAAGCTGGGCACACCGCTGATCTTGCCGGTGTAGCGGCCATCTTTCATTTCAGGGGTAGTGGCGATCAAGTGGTCTACGTCCAGTGCAGCGGCAATGGGACGCGTCACAAATTCGTTGGTGGCCGTCACAATCGCTACCAGATGGCCCTGGTCCTGATGCTGGGCCAGCAGCTCGCGGGCAGCGGGG
Source organism: Alcaligenes sp. SMD-FA (assembly GCF_025960365.1). NCBI lineage: Bacteria > Pseudomonadati > Pseudomonadota > Betaproteobacteria > Burkholderiales > Alcaligenaceae > Alcaligenes > Alcaligenes sp. SMD-FA. Next base: position 853,280 of record NZ_CP110108.1, read on the forward strand.
CTGATCGAGGGCAGGATCACGGCCTGCATGAATTCGTCTTGCCAGGCCAGCAACTCTTCCTGGCTGGCGTTGGTGAGCAGGCCCAACATGAATTCGGCCGATTCTTCGGCCGTCAATAATCCCTGGTTATAGCGTTCCATCAGGTCTTCATTCAGACGGATGGCTTCGGCGGGGTCACCGACGCGGCCAGTACGGGCCAGGAAGTCAGCCCACTGGTAATCGCTATCTAAAGGAAGCAGAGTGTGGTCCAGATCAAACAGGGCAATAAAAGAAGAAGCAGTCATGACTCAACTAGAAGATTGGGTCTGGCTGTTGGCCAGAAGTTCTTTGAGCAGGGGTAAAGTGATGGGGCGTTTCTTTACCAGTGAATAGTTGTCCAGCGCATCGATCAGTGCGCTCAAGCGGTTCATATCGCGATCGTAGTGAGTCAGTATCCAACTGAGCACTTCCGCTTGCAGTTGCAGCCCACGGGCAGCGGCCCGCTGTTGCATGGCTTCGGCCCGGTGGGCGTCCGACAGGTATTCCAGTCTGAATACCAGGTCCCAGCCCAGTCGTGTTCGCAAGTCCTCGCGTACTGACATGGTTTTGGGTGCCCGGTCGCCGGAGACCAGCAGCGTGAAGGCGTCGGGCCGGGTGGCCGACTCGCGCCAGCGATTGTACAGTGCAAATACGGCAGCCTGTCCGTGCTTGTCAAAACGTTCGATATCGTCGATGGCCAAGAGGCTGGGAGGGGCTTTGTCATCCGTGGCGATGTCAAAGATGGGCTGGGAGGGAGTATCTGAACTAAAATAGCGGCTGTCGTCTTGACTGGCCATCGCCCGCAGCAGATGTGTTCGACCTGCGCCGGGCGGTCCCCACAGGTAAACCGCGCGTCCTGGACTGCACTGACGCAGAGCCTGCAACGCAGCCTGATTCGCTCCGGCAACAAAGTTGTCCAAAGAGGCAGGCGGTGCTGGAGATATATCCAGAATCAGTTGCTCGGTCATGTGTCGTACAATTTCGTCCAACTCGCAATTTTCACATATCCCACGGCTTTTCCCATGAAAAACACTACTTCTGTTTCCTTGACCTACCGCGATGCAGGCGTGGATATCGACGCGGGCGATGCCCTGGTCGATCGTATTAAACCACTGGCTGCCAAAACCATGCGTGCAGGCGTCATGGCTGGAATCGGAGGCTTTGGCGCTTTGTTTGAAGTGCCTACCCACCTTAAAGAGCCCGTTCTGGTGTCCGGCACCGACGGTGTTGGTACCAAACTACGCCTGGCATTTGACTGGCAGCGCCACGACACTGTGGGTATAGACCTGGTGGCCATGAGTGTCAACGACATTCTAGTCCAGGGCGCAGAACCCTTGTACTTTCTGGATTATTTTGCCTGCGGCAAGCTGTCGGTCGATACGGCGGCTCAAGTGGTGGGTGGCATTGCCAAGGGTTGTGAACTGTCCGCTTGCGCCCTGATCGGTGGCGAAACGGCAGAGATGCCCGGCATGTACCCCGAAGGCGAATACGACCTGGCCGGTTTTGCGGTGGGTGCGGTGGAGAAATCGCGCATTATCGACGGCAAGTCCATTGTCCCCGGTGACGTGGTTCTGGGCCTGGCATCCAGCGGTGCTCACTCCAATGGCTACTCTTTGATTCGCAAGATTCTCAAGCACGCCAATGCCAAGCCTACCGACGAGCTGGATGGCCGTCCTTTGGCTGACGTGGTTATGGAACCCACCCGCATTTACGTGAAATCCGTGCTGGCCGCCTTGGCTGCCCACGGTGCAGACATCAAGGGCTTGGCTCACATCACGGGCGGCGGTTTGCTGGAGAACGTGCCACGCATTCTGCAAAAGCACCTGACTGCCCGCCTGAAGCGCGATTCCTGGAGCATGCCTGCCTTGTTCCAGTGGTTGCAAAGCAACGGTAACGTGGCCGACGAAGAAATGTACCGCGTGTTCAACTGTGGTATTGGCATGATCATCATCGTTCCTGCAGACAAGGCAGAGGCCATCAGCGCCACCTTGTCCGAGCAAGGTGAAACCGTCTACCAACTGGGCGAAATCCTGGAACGTCAGGAAGGTCAGGCGCAGACTGAAGTGGTCTGAAACCCTCGGATCTTTCCGTGAATAGAAAAGCCAGCTCAATGAGCTGGCTTTTTTTATTTCTGCGTCTGCTCCCGAAGCCCGCTGTATTAGCGCATCGAATCTGGTGTATTTGATTTTCAAATAAGGTTTATATGAAAGTAATTATGCTGTTTTTCGAGCTAATCCGAATTTAAGTATTACTCGTACATTCCATAATGTTCCCCGGCCAGCAAGGCTCCTACAGTAGCGGCAAGAGCATAGAAATATTAGCTGAAATGTTAGAAGCAATTTCTGAGGGGAAGAAAAATGGAGCATAGCGATTTATCCTTGAAGGACCCGCATCCATCCTTGCATAACGAGGATCTGGCGCCTTTGCCGCGACAAAAACGTTTGTGGGGCTGGTTCGAGATTTTCAATGTCTGGTCCAACGATATTCAAAGTCTGTTTGGCTATACCCTGGCCGCCACCTTGTTTATTTCTTATGGGCTCAATGGCTGGGCCGTGTTTGCCGGTATCTTGCTGGCCGGTTTTATTGTGATGGGCCTGGTGAACCTGAGCGGTAAACCCAGCGTGTTGTATGGCGTTCCCTATCCTGTGATCGCCCGTATCAGCATGGGGGTGAAGGGCGCCAAGTTTCCTGCCCTGGTACGCGGGATTGTGGCTATCTTCTGGTACGGCGTGCAGACCTACTTTGCCTCTACCGCCTTGGCTTTGTTGTTCAATGCCTTGCTCGGCCACCCGGGAGGTGCTCTGTTCCTGGGGCTGGATTGGGTGGGCTGGTTGTCTTACATCGTGGTCTGTGTCTTGCAACTGGGTATTTTTCTGATGGGCATGAAGTGGATTACGCGCTTCCTGAATTGGGCAGGTCCCTTGGTGTACCTGGTGATGTTCGCGCTGCTGGCGGTGATTTGGTACAAGGCAGGCAGCGGTCTGCTTGATAAAGTAGGCGAGATTTTTGCCGGTAAGGGCACTTATGAAGGCGGCCCCTTGATGGCCTTTGGTGCGGTGGTGGGGACCATGGTGGCGTACTTTGCCGCTGTCGTGATCAATTACGGTGACTTCTCGCGTTTTGTGAAAGACGAGCGCAGCATGCGTATCGGTAACTTCATGGGCTTGCCCGTCAGTCTAGCCGTGTTCTCCTTCCTGGCCTTGTTCATTACCGCTGGTACGGCTGTGCTGTTTGGTGAAACCTTGACCAACCCCACCGATATTGTGGATCGTGTCGATAGCCTGGTTCTGACGGTCATTGCGGCTTTGACCTTCTTTGCCGCCACCGTCGGTATCAACCTGGTGGCGAACTTCATTCCGCCTGCTTTTGACCTGGCTAATCTGAAGCCCGAGCTGATCTCCGCAAAGATGGGTGGCATTCTGACTGCTGTCATTGCTTTCTTTATCGGTGCTCTGTGGCTGCCGCTGATCAGCGCCATCGGGATTACCGGCTTTGTGGATACCTTGGGCGCCTTGCTGGCTCCCTTGTACGGCATCATGATTGTGGACTTTTACTTGATTCGCAGACAGCGGGTGGTGGTGTCGGATCTGTTCTCCCTGAAAGAAAGTGGTGCCTACTACTTTCAGAATGGTTGGAACAAGCGTGCCATGATCGCTTTTTTCCTGGCGGCCGTGTTCTCGGTGGCGACGGTGTGGGTACCCGCACTGGCGAATATGGCCGGTTATGGTTGGTTGATTGGTGCCTTGTTGGGCGGTGCGTTCCAGTACCTGGCGATGCGCACTCAAATCCAGCCCAAGCTGAACGGCGCTTCGGCGTAAAAACGGAGTTTGGATAAAAAAGCGGTCTTTTTGAACAGTCCCTGGCAGTTGGATACTATCCGGCTGCCAGGGACTGTTCGTAAAAATGAGGCTGTTATCTGAGTATCAAGCTGGCCAGATCTGGCGCGTCGCTTGCACAATCTGCTCGGCAGCTTGCGGGTTCTGACAGTTGAATTGCAGACGCTCGGGTTCGGATCGCAGCCAGGTCAATTGGCGTTTGGCCAGTTGGCGAGTCGCGGCAATCGCCTGTTCAATGGCCAGGTCCAGGCTGACTTCGCCGTCCAGATATGACCACAGTTGCCGATAGCCCACACAGCGAATAGAGGGCAGGCCGGGATGCAAGTCAGGGCGCTGATAAAGCTTCTCCACTTCCTGCAGCAGCCCTTGTTTGATCATGTCTTGATAGCGAACCGCGATACGTTTATGCAGCCAGGATCGGTCTTCCGGTTCCAGGCTCAGGGTGACGTACTGATGGCTGCCTTCTTGAGGCTGGGCCTTGTCCTTGAGCCAGTCGCTCATGGTTTTGCCGCTGATATGGAAAATCTCCAGCGCACGTTGAATGCGCTGGCTATCGCGTGGAGCCAGTCGGGCGGCTGTTACCGGGTCGATGCGGGTCAGTTCCGCGTGCATGCCGGGCCAGCCAATTTCCTGGGCGCGTTCATCCAGTTGCTGGCGAATGGCAGGGTCGGCCTGTGGCAAGTCGTTCAAGCCCTCACGCAAGGCTTTGTAATACAGCATGGTGCCGCCACATAGGACGGGATAATGCCCGCGTGCCTGAATCTCCTGAATCAGTCGGGTGGCATCGGTGGCAAATTCCGCCGCCGAATAACTTTCAACTGGGTCGCGAATATCCAGCAAGTGGTGGGGGATAGCCGCTTGTTCCTGGGCGCTGGGCTTGGCGGTGCCAATATCCATGTCACGATAAATCGTGGCCGAGTCCATCACAATCACTTCAATTGGCCAGTGTTGCGCCAGGATATGCGTGCTTGCGCTTTTGCCGCTGGCCGTCGGGCCGGCCAGGCACAGAATGGGTAAATCGTTCATTGTCCACGCATAAAAAGTTTGTCCAGCTCGCTGAGCTTCCATTGGAACCAGGTGGGGCGGCCGTGATTGCACAGGTCGGCCCGATCAGTTTGTTCCATCTTGCGAAGCAAAGCGTTCATCTCGGGAATGCTCAGGCGGCGATTGGCACGTACCGCACCGTGGCAGGCCATGGTCGAGAGCAGTTCGTTGCGCTGTTCATCCAGATGGCGTGACGAGCCTACCTGGGCCAGATCGCGCAGCACGGCACGGGCCAGGGATTCGATATCGCCTTGCGCCAGGAGGGCAGGGACGGCGCGCACGGCCATCGTGGTGGGGCCTGCCGGGCTCATGCTCAGACCCAGCTCGGCCAGGGTCTCCTGATGCTCATCCAGTAAAGCGATATCGCTTTCCGAGCAGCCAAAGACCACGGGGACCAGCAAGTCTTGGCGAGGTAGCTCACGACCATCCAGCGCCTGCTTTAACTGTTCGTAGACCACACGTTCGTGGGCGGCGTGCATGTCCACCAGAATCATGCCTTGACGGGTTTCCGACAGAATGTAGATACCGTGCAATTGGCCCAGCGCCATGCCCAAGGGAAATTCGTCGGTCGCGCTATCCGTGTCGCTTTGATAGTTGGTGACGGGGGTGTTGCTGGAAACAGGCTCAATCGGGCGGTACATGCTTTTCCAGTCTGCACCACCTCCGGAAGGTTCGCGCATGTTGAAGCTGGATTGCCAGCCTTGGCGAGCCGGATGGCTATATGGCATGGCGGGTTCGCCGCTGGTATAGGAGCCGCCTGCTGCGCCAGGAACGGGGGAAGGGTAGGGTGTATCAGGCGCTTGGGGCTGGGTGGCACCTTCAGGCAAAGGCATGGCGGCAATAGGCGTTTCACCGGCCATACTGCCTTGCGCCAAGGTTTGTCCCACGGATTGCAGCACAAAGCGGTACACGGCACCACTGTCACGGAAGCGGACTTCGTGCTTGGCCGGGTGTACGTTTACATCCAGTGTGGAGGGGGCAATGTCCAGAAACAGGGCATAGGCGGGTTGGCGATCCCCATGCAGCACATCGGCATACGCACTGCGTATGGCATGAGACACGGTACGATCGCGCACAAAGCGGCCATTCACAAACAGGAACTGCTTGTCTCCACTTGGGCGAGCGTGGGCAGGGTGAATCACCAGACCACGCAAGCTGATCAGGCCTTGTTCCTGGGCGACGGGCAGGCTTTGCTCAATAAACTCTTTGCCCAAGATATCCAGCAGACGCTGCTCTAGCGTGCCACTGCGCCAGTGGCGCTGGGGTTTGTCATTGTGAAACAGACGAAAAGCGATTTGTGGCTGTGCCAGGGCAATGCGCTCCAGCGCAGTCACGCAATGGCCGTACTCCGTGCCTTCCGTACGCAGAAACTTGCGACGGGCGGGGATCTCGTCAAAGAGCTGGCGTACATCCACATGCGTGCCGATCTGCCCAGAGGCGGGCTGGGGTTCAGCGTGGCCCAGCGAGTACTCCCAGGCGTGCGGGTCGTCCTGGGTGCGCGAGTTGATCGTCAGACGGGCTACCGAGGCAATAGAGGGCAGGGCCTCACCCCGAAAGCCCATGGACGCCACAGACTCCAACTCTTCGAGCGAGCGAATCTTGCTGGTGGCATGTTGCAGCAGCGCCAAGGGCAATTCTTCTTGCGTGATGCCGTGACCATCGTCGCTGACAGAGATGCGGCGGATACCGCCGCCGTCCAGACGAATTTCGATGGCACTGGCACCGGCGTCAATGGCGTTTTCCAGCAGTTCCTTCAGCACAGATGCCGGGCGCTCGATAACCTCACCGGCTGCAATTTGGCTTACAAGCAAGTCAGGGAGTGGGATAATACGGCGTCTTGATGACATAGGGCGGCTGGCCTTGTGTGTATTCAGGGTTGAACCATACACGTTCAACGGGTTTCAAACGGTAGCGGCTTATTTTAACCGCTTGATCTATGGTGTCGGTCTGGTCAGTATTGGGCTGGCTGGATTGTTATTTTGGCGTGGAACTATGCCCGATTTACTCAGCATGATCCTTCATATTGACCAATACCTGGGGGTGTGGGTCGAGCAGTATGGGGCCTGGATTTATCTTGTTCTGTTCTTGATTATATTTGGCGAGACCGGGCTTGTGGTTCTGCCTTTCCTGCCGGGCGACTCTTTGCTGTTTATTGCCGGAGCCTTTGGCGCTTCGGGCATGCTGGACCCGGTGATGCTCGGTGGCCTGCTGATCGTGGCGGCGGTGCTGGGCAATACCGTGAACTATCACGTGGGGCGGTATATAGGCCCGAAAGTCTTTACCCAGGAATCCCGATTCCTGGATCGCCGTGCGCTGGTCAAAACCCATGCTTTCTATGAAAAGCATGGTGGCAAGACCATCGTCATTTCCCGCTTCCTGCCTCTGTTCCGTACCTTCGCGCCTTTTGTGGCGGGAGTGGGGCACATGAATGCCTGGCGCTTTCAGATGTACAACATGACAGGCGCGGTTTTATGGATTTGCAGCTTGATTACGCTGGGCTACTTTTTTGGCAATGTGCCTTTCATCAAGGCGCATTTGAATACCATCGTGCTGATTGGTATTGCGGCTGCTGCGGTGCCTGTTGTAGCTGGGGCCTTGTGGAAGATCTTCAAGCGCAAGAGCAAGGGTGATGCGGCTTTATAGGCTGTCGAGTCCGTTGCCTGATACGGCTGGGCCGTGCGAAAACGGGACGCCTTAGCGTCCCGTTTTTCATCATGCCTTTGCTGGCGATGCTGGCGCTTCGCTAAACCGCCCCAGGCCAACGGTGGTCAAACGATTGTCACGACGCAGTAGCCAAAGCGCCTCTATGCCCAGGCGTTGTGCCAAGGCCATGCCATCGCTGCCGCTGACCAGCAAGGCGGTGGCCCAGGCATCGGCCCGCATGCAGTCTGGCGCCAGAACAGTTACGGACGCGATATCGTTGCGCACAGGTGCGCGATGCCTGCTATCCATGGTGTGTGCGACTCGGATATCACCGAGCTGTAAAAAGCGCCGATAATCGCCCGAGGTGGCGATGGACAGATTATCCAGTTCAACCACGCTGTGAGTGGAGCGCCGTCCATCCTGGGGGTATTCGACCGCTACCGCCCAAGGCTGGCCATGACACTGGCTGTTCAGGGCGCGAAGTTCTCCGTCCAGGGCCAGCAAGGCGTGATCAAGGCCGTGCTGACGCAGCACCAGGGCCATACGGTCTACCGCATAGCCTTTGGCGATCCCGCACAGGTCTAGCTGTAGGGGAGCGTGTTTGATGGCGCGGCCGGCGGCCATATCCAGTTCCAGTGTTTCGTAAGCGGGGGTAGAACCTGCTTGAGCGGCACGACGGATGGCGGCAGCATCGGGCTCATGTCGGGCGGGGCCAAAACCCCAGGCATCTACCAGGTCCCCCAGGCCAGGGTCAAAAGCGCCCTGGCTGCGACGATTGATCTCCAGGGCACAGGCTAACACCTCAAGTATTTCTGGGGGCAGGTCCAGCCATGTACCGGGAGGGGTCCGGTTGAGCCGATTTAGCTCGCTGTCGGGCAGCCACGGGGACATTTGCCGATCCACTTGGTGAACGGCCTCTGCCAGCGCTTGTTGCAGGTCTGCTACCTCCACGGCATCGGTCGTTTCCACAAGGGCGGACCAGCGCGTGCCCATGGTTGGGCCGTTCAGTGTCAGGCGTCGAACGTCAGAAGAGGTCTTCGGCATAGCGCCCGTTCTCCTTGAGCCAGGCCAGGTTTTTGCCCATATCCATCAGAATAGTGTCCAGTTCTTGTCTGATTGCCTGAGCCATGGGGCGGCTGCCACAAACACGCACAAGCGCGCCTTTTTCCAGAAGGGTGCGGATCTGTTGGGCGTCACGCTGTACGGCGTTCTGTACATAACCGCCACCATCAGGCATTCGGGAGAAGCTTGTGTGCAATTGGTGTAGATGGCCCTGGGTCTGCCAGTCTTTGAGCTCCTTTTCAAAATAATAATCCTGTTTGGAATCACGAGTACCGTAATACAGGTACATGGGACGATGTCGCCTATTGTCGCGAATGAAACCGGCCAACGGAGCCACCCCGGTGCCCGCGCCAATCAACACCACCGGGCTTCGGGAGCCGGTCAGCGTGAAGCCGGGGTTGGGCCGGATGAAGGCTTGAATCTGATCTCCGATCTGCAGGCGATGCAAATACGGAGAGCAAACACCACCGCTTGTGTATCGCACACAGATTTCCACGAACCCATCCTGTTTGCCTGAGGCCAGTGAGTAGTAGCGTGGGACTGACTGTTCGCCGGGAGGAAGAACGCCCAGCAGGTCTCCGGCTGCGAAGCGGGGCACTGGCTGGTCGGGCAGCGCAAAGCGCAGGATGACGGCGGGCTGACCCGTAGCACCGGGAAAGTCCTGGCGTGACAGCAGTGTCAGGGTTGCCATGCGCGGCAAACGAGGCTGGTAGGCAAGCGGCACAGCTTGCCCCAGCGCGTCAGAAAGGCTTCGTCCCCAGCGAGCAAACTCCTGGGGAGATTGCTGATGAATACGCTCTAGCGCCAGCAAAGGTTTCCATCCCCGCTCCCGCAAGGCGTGCTCGAGCGTGTTGGCAAATCCGCAAAAGTCAGGAAACTGTCTATCCCCAAACCCTAAAACCGCGACTTGAGCGTCAGTGGGCGGCTGGCTGGCGATCTGTTTGAGTGCTTTTTGTGCGTGGGCGGGCGGCTGGCCTTCACCGTAAGTGGCGGCCAGGATATATACCTGGCGGGCCGTTGGTGGTACTCGCCAGTTCTCCAGCGTGGTGGTATGTACCTGACGACCCATGGCTTTGAGTGCGTCGTGCAGCGCTTGCGCAAACCCCCAGGTACTGCCGCCCTCACTGGCGACAAAAATCAGACTGTCGGCCTGGGCCAGTGGGCTATTGCCTTTAAGCGTGGGACGGCTGCGGCGCGCTTGCCACCACATTAGGATACCTGTGTACCAGAACAAGGGTATGCACGCTGCCGATAGGCCAAGAAAAATGGCCCACAGCCAGGCTCCATCTCCGGTATGCAAGAGCAAGATCCAGTCGTAGAGGCGTTGTGCCAGGGTCGACGGCTCCCAGGCCAAGGTCTGACCTTGGTACTGGTCCGCCCAGCCTTGGCCCTGAACAGTGAGAACGCGCCAAGTGTCTTGAGGGTCCTCATGTGTTGGTAGATTGAGCCGTTGCAGATCCTGCACACGTAAAGTCTGCAACAGGTCGATCTGGCCCGGTGGAAGCGGCGGCTGTCCGGTGGCTTGCGAGCTCACTTCGGGCTCCGTGCTCGGACTTAGCGTGATCAGCTCGAACGTGCTGGCGCTCATGTAAAGGGCCGTGGCTGAGGACAGGGCCAGGATCAATAAAATGACCCTGCCGCTCAGTACATGCAGGCGTTGGGGGAGGGTGCCACGCACGGGCCCGGTAAGTCCCCGCCAGCCACCCATTCGACGCAGCAGCAACACCAGTCCGGACACAGACAGGGTCAACATGGCCAGAGCAACCATGGCTGCTGTAATGCGTCCTGGGTCGTCCATCAAGAAAGTGCGATGCAGGTTTTTGACCCAACGCGGCAGCAGGGAGGCCTGGTAGTCTCCCAGGATTTTGCCGTCTGCCGGGTCCACACGTATGGCCCGGGCTTGTCCGTTCTCAAACGCATAGACCACGAAGATGCCTGATGGCAGATGACGAATTTCTTCTGCGCCAGGGACAGTGCTCTTTACGCGCTCCACCAGTGTGGCAAGCGGCAGGTCGGACTCGGTGGGAGCGGCCTGCAGGGCGTTGCGCAAGGGCTCAAGTGCCAACATCGTGCCTGTGATGGCCAGTACCAGCGCGAGGGTGCCTGCTACCAGTCCCAGCCATCGATGGACGAATCGCCAGATCATGTAGGTTCCTTACTGCAACTGATAGGTCAGGGATTGAATATATTGTTTGCCTGTCTGTGGCGAGCCCGCGTTGGCGGCAGTCAGGGGAACACGGATTTCCGATGGGCTATCCCGCATGTCTTCGGCGGCGGCATCGACACGGAGCTCGTAGCCGGCGTCAATCAGGGCATCCTCCAGTTCTGCTGTCACCTCCAGAGTGCGCCCGGCACCGACGCTGGCGCCGGTTACTCCTTGCAGGCGTTGGCCATCGCTGGCGGACAAGCGATTCCAGTCTGCCAGATGCTTGTAGTATTTGGCTTTGCCGCCGGCGACCCACAGTGTGCGTACATACGCGCCCTGGGCATCGGTCAGGTAGACGGCCAAATAGGCCCCGTCACCGCCGTAGTCTTTGAGGGTAGTGGAAAGTGCCACGGTACGGCCCTGCGCTAAAGAGGGCAGGGCCACGGTACAGGCTGCAGCCAGGGTGGTGAGAAGAAAACGCTTGGACATGATGGTTCTCCGGTGTGATCAAAGGGAAACAACTTCAGGGTTGAGGGCAGGAAGGACGGCGGCCAAGTGCAGGCTTCAGTGATTCCTTTCGCGCTCACGTTCGCGCTCCGGTTTGTCGTGACCCTCGCGCACTTTCATTTTCACGATGCGTAGCGTTTGCGGGTCAAGCTTGGCTTTGAACGAACGGCCTTGAGCATCCCGGCCGCGAATTTCATAGCAGCCGTCGTCAATTTTCAGGCGTTGCACCTGCCAGCCCAGACGAGCGGCATGCTCCAGGGCCGCATCCCGGCTTTGCCATTGCTGTACTGGGACATCGCAGTCGTCATCAGCACGGGCTGGCCCGGCTATCAGGGACAGGCATAGGTACACAATAAGCAGGCAGGGGGGGGATTTCATGATTTTTTCCTTGTCGTTTGAAGCCAATGCAAGAACGCTCGGAGGACATGGCAGGGTGTGTGTGTGCCTGGTCGTTGAGCCGACCAGCACATGGCTGCAGGGTGAGCCGATCAGGGAGGTGATTCGCGACAGGCGCGCGGACTACCCTGGCCTGGGATGAAGGGCAGGGGAGACGGGTAAGGAGCCGGACTGTACAGGCACAATGAGGCTTTGTTGGAACGGCGAAAGAAAGTGGATAGAGCCCTTGTTTGTCTCATCGACTATCTCTTGGAAATGAGTACTGGTTAACCTGTTTTCACGTAACGGCGCCGTAAAAAGAAATACGGCTAGTGTAGCGACTACGGGGCCTGATGAAATGAGTTTACGCTGGTGGGCATTGCCAAAGATCAAAAAAAGCGCAGCAGAAATCTGGTGCGCTTTTTGTGTGGGGCTTTACGGTTCAACTGCGGCTGGCCAATGCCGGGAATTCGGCAAAATAGCCTCGAATGCCCGTCAAAATAGCCTGGGCGATCTTGTCCTGATGCGAGGAACTACGAAGCAGACGTTCTTCTTCCGGATTACTGATAAATGCCGTTTCAATCAGAATTGAAGGAATATCGGGGGCTTTCAACACAGCAAAACCGGCGCGCTCGACACGACGTTTATGCAGGCGGTTGATCTTGCCGATCTCGCCCAGTAGACGCGAGCCCACTTTTACCGAATCGTTGATCTGGGCAGCCGTAGACAGGTCCAGCAAAATTTGCGCGACCTGCCGGTTATGGGAACCCAGGTTCAGACCGCCGATCAAGTCGGCATCATTCTCTTTTTTTGCCAGCCAACGGGCCGCCGAGCTGGTTGCCCCGTTTTGAGACAAAGCGTACACGGACGAGCCACGCGCGCTAGGTTTGATCCAGGCATCTGCGTGAATACTGATAAACAGATCCGCCTTTACCCGTCGAGCTTTTTGCACACGTACTTGCAGCGGGACGAAAAAGTCTGAATCCCGCGTCAAATACGTACGCATATTGGGCTGCGCATCAATCAGGCGCTTCAAACGTCGAGCGATGTTTAGCACCACATCTTTCTCGCGCGTACCACCCGGACCAATGGCACCGGGATCCTCTCCGCCATGACCGGGGTCCAGTGCAATCAACAAAGGACGATTGGGTGTGCCAGGTGTTGCCGCCGGCGAAGGAGCGCGGGGCGGGGTGCTGACGGGTGGGGGAGTCCGTGCCACAGCGGGTGGCAGGGATTGCCCTCGGACAGTTGGCACTGGAGCGTCAGGCGAATTTTGAGCCAGGCTTTCCAGCACGGAAGCCAAGGGGTCATCGTCGTCCTGAATTTGCAGGGCCAGTAGCGGGTCCTGGGCCACGCGCGGGTACAAGTCCAGAACCAGACGGTACTTGTATTCACCAACGGGCTTGAGCGTAAAGATCTGGGGGGCGATGGGCTGTTTCAGATCCAGTACCAGACGCACGACGTCGGGCCGGTTCTGGCCCACACGTACCGAGCGAATATAGGGATCGTTAGGACGGACTTTGGAAACCAGCTCCTCGATAGTGCGGTTCATGGTCAGTCCCTGGATGTCCACCACCATGCGATGGGGATTTTCCAGCGTGAAGTGCTCGGCCTTGAGCTCGCTATCCATTTCAAGGGTGACGCGGGTGTATTCGTCAGCCGGCCAGGTACGGACGGCCACGATGGTGCTGGCGTTCGCCAGTCGCGGGATGACAGGAAGCAGGAACAGGGTAGTGGCCGTGGCGACGAATCGGCGACGGGCCTTGCCGGCGGGGGCTACTTCTGCAGGCTGGGGGCGAGTGTCGTAATCCATAGCGTTCCTTTGGCGCTGTGTGCATCCAGAGTGGCCAAACGACCGTCACCGCAATAATCCAGGTGTAAATCCAGATCGGGCTCGGGCAATAAATCCCCTGCTTTTTCGGGCCATTCGATCAGCACAACGGCATTGTCTTGCAAAATATCGCGAAAACCTGCATCGACCCATTCTCGTGGATCGCTAAATCTATAGAAATCAAGATGATAGAAGTATAAGCTAGAAACTTTATAACTTTCAAGTAAAGCGTAGCTGGGGCTTTTGATACGACCGGTAACACCGCAGGCTCGTAACAGGGCGCGAACGAAGTGGGTTTTACCGGCGCCCAGATCACCATGAAGGTGAATTCGGCCCCCCAGGGGTACGCCAGGCACCTGACCGCTAAGCAAGGGAGCAAGTCGCTCGGCCAAGGCGGTGGTGGCGTCCTCGTCAGGCAAGGACAGGGTCAACGCATGCGGATTCATAGGCGAGGATCAGGTAGCAAGGGATAACCACAGCGGAATGGTCAAGCCCGCTAGTATAGTGCCGATCGACATGGTTAGCGCGACCATGCGGCTATCGGCCCCCATACGGGCAGCCAGGACGTGGGCAGAAGAGGCCGTAGGCAGAGCGGCAAACACCAGTAACATCTGGCGCTCCAGTGGGCTCATATCCAACACCCAGGCAGTTGCCAAGGCAGCCAGGGGCAAAGCCAGCAGTTTGATGGCCGTGATCCAGCTGATCAGTGCGCCCGCCCGGCGCGAGCCTTGCAGCGATAGGGCGGCACCGACACACAGTAAACCAATCCCCAAGGCGCAGGCCCCCAAGCGGCTAAAGGCCAATTGAACCGGGCCTGGTACGGACAAACCAGCCAGATTCCAGGCCAATGCCGCTACGGTAGACAGGATCAGGGGATTTTTAAGCAGTTCGATTGCGATGCGGCCTTGTTGCCCACGCGCCAGCACGGTGACGGCCACCATATTGGCCATGGGAACCGAAAAACCTACCAGCAAGGCCATGACCGCCACTCCCGGTGGGCCAGCAATCGCGCTGGCCAGGGACATCCCTAAATAGGTATTGAAGCGAAATGCACATTGGGTCAGGGCCGCATGCTGCAAAAGTTCGGGTTTCAAAATAGGCAGGGCCAGCCAGGCCAGTAAGGTGCCGACAGAAATTAAAACAGCGGCAGCCACTAATAGAGGCCACGTGTCAGCCAAATTGAGGGGGATACGGGTAATGGAATCAAACAGCAGTGCAGGAAACAGCACGTAATAGACTAGTTTTTCAGCACCCTGGAAAAAATCCCGACCGAAATGGAAGCGGTGCAGCAACAAAGCCCCCAGTGCAATCAACAGAAAATCGGGCAGGATCAGCGGAAAAATGGTGGTCATAATGACGGTCGTTAAAGGCAGATATAGGTATATCCCCTGTAAGTATCTGCTTTCACAATTAACAATGGTTGGGGATTAGCTGCGCTATTATTGTTTGGTTCCCCTTACCCAGGGGATGGATCTACAAAAAGACGAAAGAGGAGATGTTCCCATGATAGAGAAGTTTCCCAAGAAATTTGCACTGCTATCCCTTTGTGCAAGTTTGTCCATGATCGGCACGGCCAATGTCGCGCACGCTCAAGCGGATTACCCTAATCAGGCGATTCGCGTCATTGTTCCGTTTGCGCCCGGTGGCTCCACCGATATTGTGGCGCGTATTGTGACCAAGGGCATGAGCGAAGTGTTGGGTCAATCCATGGTGATAGAAAACAAGGGTGGTGCCGGTGGCGCTATTGGAGCGGCAGAGGCGGCTCGCGCTAAACCTGACGGCTACACCTTGTCGATCGCGACTGTCTCGACCTTGGCCGTGAACCCCGCCTGCCGTCCCAATGATCTGCCCTATGATCCCTTGAAAGACTTTTTGCCGGTCAGCAACTTTGCCAACCTGCCCAACGTGATCGAGGTCAATCCCAAATTTCCGGCACAAAACTTCAAAGAGTTCGTGCAGCAGTTGAAAGCGAATCCCGGTAAATATTCTTATGGCAGCTCCGGGACATGCTCGGTGTTGCACTTGTTTGGTGAAGCCTTCAAGCTGGCAACCGGCACAGATATCGTCCATGTGCCTTACCGGGGCTCCGGTCCTGCTGTGACCGATGCCGTTGGTGGCCAGATCAACGCCATGTTTGATAACTTGCCTTCCTCCATGGCTCAGATTCAGGCTGGTAATTTACGCGCCCTGGCGATTGCCTGGCCCGAACGTCTGCCTGCGCTCAAAGATGTGCCGACCCTGGCTGAGGAAGGTTACCCGCAGCTAAATAGTCCAGCCTGGTATGGTCTGCTGGCCCCTAAGGGTACGCCTCCTGAAATTGTTGCCAAGTTGCATGCAGCCGCTGTTGAGGCTTTGAAAAAGCCTGAAATTATTGCTGCCCTGGAAAAGCAGGGAGCAACACCTTCGGGTAATTCGCCTGAAGAGTTCGCCAAGGAAATCAAAGAGCAGTACGACTGGGCCCACGACGTGGTCAAGAAAGGCAATATCAAGCTGGAATAAGGTTTGAATCAGAGGTAGTAATAAAAAAACCGGCCTTTGCAGGCCGGTTTTTTATGTCAGCCCTAAGGCTTAGCCACGATTGGCTTGCAGCACGGTCAGGGCTGTCATGTTGATGATGCGGCGTACGGTCGAGCTGTAAGTCAGAATATGCACAGGAGCATTGGCACCCATCAGGAAGGGGCCAATGGCGACGTTGCTGCCGGCGGCGGTTTTGAGCAGGTTGTAGCTGATATTGCCGGCATCCACGTTCGGGCAGACCAGCAGGTTGGCAGAGCCTGTCAGCGAAGAGTTAGGCAAGGTGCGGCTACGCAGGGCCTCGTCCAGCGCGCAGTCGGCGTGCATTTCGCCTTCTACTTGCAGGTCCGGTGCCTGTTCGTGAATCAGCTTGAGCGCTTCGCGCATCTTGGGGCCGGAGGCGGCTGAATCCGAACCGAAGTTAGAGCGCGACAGCAGGGCTACCTTGGGTTCCAGACTCAGCGTGCTCAACATGCGGGCCGCTTCAATCGTGTATTCCGCAATTTCCTGCGCATTCGGGTCGTCGTTGACGTGTGTATCGGTCAGGGCGAGCGTGCGCTCGCCCAGGAGCAGGATGTTCATGGCGGCGTACACGCTGGAGTCGGGCTTGCGACCGATCATCTCGTCGATGTAGCGCAGGTGGTTGTGGTAGGAGCCGATTGTGCCGCAAATCATGCCATCGGCATCGCCCAGGTGCACCATGGTGGCGCCAATCAGCGTCAGGCGGCGACGCATTTCCACGCGAGCCATTTCCTTGCTGATCCCGCGACGGCACATTTTTTCCCAATAGGTGGTCCAGTACTGGTGGAAGCGGTCGTCCGATTCCGGATTGGTCACTTCCACATCCACGCCCAAACGCAGGCGCAGACCGAATTTCTTGATGCGGGACAGCAGTACGGCAGGGCGGCCCACCAGAATCGGGTGAGCCAATTTCTCATCCACAATCACTTGTACGGCACGCAGCACACGCTCCTCTTCGCCCTCGGTAAAGACGATGCGAGCCTTGCCGCCTTCGCGCACCAGTTGCTTGGCGATGGCAAAAACGGGCTTCATGAATGCGCCGGAGTGGTAGACAAACTGTTGCAACTTGGCAATGTAGCCTTCCAGATCGGCGATAGGGCGGGTTGCCACGCCTTCTTCCATGGCCGCCTGGGCCACGGCGGGGGCGATACGCACGATCAGACGGGGATCAAAGGGTTTGGGAATCAGGTACTCGGGGCCAAAACTCAGTCCATAACCACCGTAGGCTGCGGCTACTGCTTCGTCTTGCTCTTCTTCGGCCAGAGCAGCAATGGCGCGGGCAGCCGCTTTTTCCATGCCACGGGTAATCGTGGTGGCGCCCACATCCAGCGCACCGCGAAAGATGTAGGGGAAGCACAGCACGTTGTTGACCTGGTTCGGGAAGTCCGAACGGCCAGTTGCCATGATCACGTCGTCGCGGGCGGCTTTGGCCACTTCAGGCAGGATTTCGGGGGTGGGGTTAGCCAGCGCCATCACAAAAGGACGGTCTGCCATCTTTTGCAGCATTTCAGCTTTCAGCACACCGCCGGCGGACAGGCCCAGGAACACATCGGCGTTTTCGATGACGTCCGCCAGCTTGCGGGCCTCGGTTTCTTTGGCGAAACGAGCCAGCTCGGGCACTTGGTGGCCAGGGCGGCCTTTGTAGACCACACCATCAATGTCCGTTACCCAGACGTTTTCTTCGGGCAGACCCATGTCCACCATCAGGTCCAGGCACGCCAAAGCGGCCGCACCGGCACCGGAGGTCACGACTTTGATCTTCTTGATGTCTTTGCCGACAACTTTCAGGCCGTTCAGAAACGCTGCCGACACGCAGATGGCGGTACCGTGCTGGTCGTCGTGAAAGACAGGGATGTTCATGCGCTCGCGCAGCTTGCGCTCAACCTCAAAACACTCGGGTGCCTTGATATCTTCCAGGTTGATGCCCCCGAAGGTAGGCTCCAGGCCGGCGATGATGTCCACCAGTTTGTCGGGATCGGTTTCGTTGATTTCGATATCAAAGACATCCAGGCCAGCAAACTTCTTGAATAAAACGGCCTTGCCTTCCATCACGGGCTTGGAGGCCAAGGCACCGATATTGCCCAGGCCCAGCACGGCAGTACCGTTGGAGATCACGCCCACCAGGTTGCCACGGCCGGTGTAGCGGAAGGCATTTTGTGGGTCAACCACGATTTCTTCGCAGGCGGCAGCAACACCTGGGGAATAGGCCAGGCCCAGGTCACGCTGGCTGACCAAAGGTTTGGTCGCGGCAATAGTGACTTTGCCGGGAATGGGGAACTCGTGGTAATCCAGGGCGGCTTGTCGATCTACTGGTGAACTCATTGCGTGTCCTTTTGTTCAGGCGCCAAACAGGTGTTTGGTGAAATCCAGGGAAGGCGTGGCGAATAGTGCGTCACTGCCGGTTTTCAACAAGTGTAGATAATTAAACAGGCCCGGGTATTAGGGCTTATTATTACCCTATTAGTAAATGCTTATGGATAGAGGTAAGGGCTTGGAATCAAACGAAATCGCGCATCGCTTGGTGCAACGACTCAAGCTGCGCCACTTGGCCTTGCTGATCGAGATCGAACGCCTGGGGTCGCTGACCAAAGTGGCGGATTTAATGGCGATGAGCCAGCCTGCGGTGACCCAGGCCCTGGCCGAGGTGGAACAAGTTTTTGGCACGCCGCTGTTTTTGCGCTCCTCCCGTGGCATGGAGGCAACACCCCAAGGTCAGATCGTGATTTCACGCGCTCGGGCGATGGTCCAGGACATGGAATTGTTGAGTCTGGATTTGCAGGCGCACAGCATGGGGCGGCAAGCGCATTTGCGTCTGGGTGTGATTCCTTTTGTGTCCGGCAAACTGGTTTCTACGGCCTTGCGGGCGACCCGCCCTCAGGGACAGGTGGTTTCTGTCAGCATTACCGAAGGTTTGACGGAAACCCTGCTGGAACAATTGCGTGATCATGCCCTGGATGCCGTGGTGGCGCGCAGCTCTGCGGATCTGAATATGAAAGGGCTGCGCCATGAGGCCTTGTACGCGCAGCAACCGCGTCTGATTGCCAGTCGGGAACTGGCAGGCCGACTGGGACGTCGCAAGCTGGACTGGTCGCAGTTGCAGGATCTGGACTGGATTCTGGGGCCGCGCAGTACGCCCATGCGACGGCAGGTGGCCAACCTGTTTTTACGCGCGGGCTTGCCCGAGCCTGTGCCCAGCGTGGAAACGTCTTCACCCAAGCTGATCGGTGAGTTGATCGTGAATCACTCCCGGGCCGTCTCCGTGGTTCCCACTGAAATTGCCGAGGAACTGGTACGGGTATCCGGGGTGGCCATCGTGCCGTATTCCTTTGAATGGGGGCTGTCACCGATCGCGCTTTTTACACGGGTGGCCGGTCAGCAGCGTCCGGTGGACAAGTTGTTCGCGCAGGAGCTGAAACGGGTGTGTACCGACAAGACTGTGCCCTTGGAGCGGGGGGCTTTTTTCTACTAGTGTTGTTTTGCCCGCTGAGGGCTGATGACCAGTGTCACATCGTGAACACCCTATGCCGAGTGGGCCGGACGAGACCTGGAAGCAGGATGTCATACCGGCTCAAGAATCCGGATCCGCTCACGGACAAGAACCGCCCCCCGCTTTCATGTCCAGAAGTTTGGGGGGGGGGCGGTGTGTACAGCGGCCTGCTTATTACTGCCTGAGCCGCGCAAGGAGCGGATTACTGATTCACATACCAGATCGCCTTGGTTTGCTGGTACTGATCCAGGGCTTCCATTCCCTTGTCCTTGCCGCCAAAACCGGACAGTTTGAAGCCACCAAAGGGCGCGGTGATATCCCCTTCGGAAAAACCATTGACCGACACGGTGCCTGCTTTGATCTTGCGCGAGACACGTTGTGCGCGCCGTACATCCAGTGTGTAGATGGAGGCGGCCAGGCCGTATTGGGTGTCATTCGCCAAGGCGATGGCTTGTTCCTCTGTCTCGAAGGTCGTGACGGCCAGGATGGGGCCGAACACTTCCTCCTGGAACAGGCGGTCTTGTGGAGTGATGTGATCGAAGATGGTGGGTTCGATATACCAGCCACTGCCCAAGTCACTGTGGACACGCCCACCATGGACCAGTTGGGCGTTTTTACCGGGGTTCTGCAGAAAGCTGGCCACTTTTTCAAAGTGCGCTTTTTCGACCATCGGTCCGATAGACACATCCGGGTCGGTAGGCAAGCCCACTTTCCAGGAGTCCAAGCCCTGCTTGAGCTTGTGTAGCAGTGTGTCTTTCAGGCTGCTGTGTACGATCAGGCGGGAGCCGCAACTGCAGTTCTCGCTCATGTTCCAGAAGGCGGCGGCCAAGATGGAGGGAACCGCTTCGTCCAGCAGGGCGTCCTCAAAAACGACCTGAGGGCTTTTACCGCCGCATTCCAGCACGACTTCTTTCAGATTGCTTTCCGCAGAGTATTTCAGGAACAGGCGTCCCACTTCGGTGGAGCCGGTAAACGACACGATGTCCACGTCCTCGTGTCGTCCCAACGGTTCTCCTACTTCTTCTCCTGTGCCTGTGATCAGAATGAGCGCCCCCTCCGGGATGCCTGCCTGATGCGCCAGTTGTGTCATGCGATAGGCACTGAGGCTGGTCAGCTCGGATGGTTTCACAATCACCGAGTTGCCGCATACCAGGGCTGGGGCCACTTTCCAGGCGTACATCTGGGCCGGGAAGTTCCAGGGCAATACGGCGGCCACCACACCAATGGGTTCTTTGGTGATCAAACCCAGTGCTTCTGTGCCAGTGGGGGAGATTCGGCCAAAGCATTTATCAGCCGCTTCCGCATACCAACTGAAGGTGTCGATGGTGGCTGGCATATCGGTGTTCAGGCATTCGGTAATGGGTTTGCCTGCATCCACACAATCGAGCGCAGCCAGTTCCTCGGCGTGTTGCTCCAACAAGGCCACCCACTTGAGCATGATCTTCTTACGGTCAGCCGGAGACAGCTCGGACCATTGCCCGGATTCAAAACTTGCGCGTGCGGCAGTGACCGCCGCTTCTACATCCGAGGCTTGGCCAGCGGCGATTTTGCCAATCACGGTCAGGTCAATAGGGCTGATGTTATCGAGCAAGCCCGCAGCCGTGGTTGGGTGGCCAGGAATCAAATGGGAAGCGTGCAGCTTGCCGGCGCGGGCCAACTCAAAGACCGTCTCTTTCTGTGTAGACATTCAAGCCTCCTGTTCGACTTGGTAAGCGTTGATTTGTGCCAGGAAGTCATCCCGTTCCTGCGCGTCGACGGGTAGCAGGGGCAGGCGTACCGAACCGACATCAATGCCGTGACGCACGCAACCCAGTTTGGCCTTCTGGTTGTAGTTACCCGATTCCATGGCGGCAATGGCGGGCAGCATGGCGGCCATCATGCGGCGCACGCTGTCCCAGTCTCCTTGTTCTGCCGCTTTGAGCATTTGAACCTGCTCGGCCGGAAACACATTGGCCCCGCCACTGATCCAGCTACGGACGCCCCAGAACAGGAAGTCTGCGGCTTGGTCATCACAACCACACACCACCTGAAAATCGGGCAGATTGGCATTGACCATGGCCACTACCCGGCTGAAGTTACCGCTGCTCTCCTTGATACCCACAATGTTCTTGACCTTGGCCAGTTCGTAAACGGACTCAAGCTCGATCTGGATGCCGATGCGTGCCGGGAAGTTGTACATGACGATAGGCAGTTCGGTGGCGGCGGCGACTTCTTTGAAATACGCCACCACTTCATTTTGGCCCGGCAGGCTGTAAGGAGTGGGGGAGAGCATCAGCGCTTCGTAACCCAACTCCTCGGCTTCGCGGATTCGGCTGATGGCTTCGGCAGGTGACATGGAGTTCACGCCGGCAATCAGTGTTGTACGGCCACGGCCGGTGTTGGCAACAATCTCCAGCACGCGGCGGCGCTCTCGTGCGCTCAGTGCGTAGTATTCGCCCGTGGTGCCACAAGCCACGATGCCACCCACGCCGGCTTCAATAAAGCACTCGACCAGGCGCTCCAGAGCGGCTTCATTTAGTTGGTTGTTGGCGTCAAACGGGGTAACGATGGGAACGAGAATTCCGTTCAGATTCATGATGTCTCCAGATTATTAGTCGTTGGTCTATCGGTTTACTCAATGACCTTGCGGGTGAAGGCGCTAAGGTAGGCCATTAGCGTTTCAGCGCCTTGCAAGGCCAAGTCGGGGTTTCCAGCCTGGATGCCTTCAGCCAGTGTGAAATGAGCTTGGGCGCCGGCCTCCAGGTCGCCTTCGTATTGATAGGCGTACCAGAATCGTCTGCACTGAACGATCATGGGCGTGACCGCTTGCACAGCAAAGGTGTTGCGGCAGGCCTGGTGGATGACTTCGTCCAAATGCTGATCGGCCAGCATATAGGCGTCGATATCCTTGGCGTTGGCGGCATCGACCATGGCCTGGGCGTGGCCGAGCAAGGCGCTGCGCTGCGCCGGGCTTGCCCAGCGGGCAGCGCCCTGCACAATCAGGCGCTCCAGAACCCGGCGCGTTTCAATCAGGGTCAAGTGTTCAGCCACACGGATTTCACTGACACGCAGACCACGGCGGGGCTGCTGCTCGATCAATCCCAGGGCTACCATGCGCATCAGGGCTTCACGCAAGGGGGTGCGCCCCAAACCTGTCATTTCCACCAGATCACTTTCCACAATGGCCTGACCAGGCTCCAGTTTGAGTGTGGCAATTAACTGCTCAATCGCTTGGTAAGCGGTTTCAGCGGCACGAGAAGAAGGGGCAGGGGCGCTACTCACAGAGACTCCAATACAAAAAATGACGTTAAAAGCCGGAGACTTGCTGGGGTAACCAGGTTGCAATCGCGGGAAACAGCGCCACGATCAGCAAGGTCAGTAACTGAGCAAGAACAAACGGCATTACACCTCGACAAACTTGTCCGTATGTCATGTCTTTGGGGGCAATGGACAAGAGGTAGAAAATGGATGAGGCCAGGGGCGGTGTCAGATAGCTGGTTTGAATAACGACAATCACCATCACGCCAAACCACAAGGGGTCCAGTCCTGTTGCCACAATAAAGGGCAGGAACAGCGGCACGCAAATCAGGACGTTGGCAGTCCAGTCCAGCACAAAGCCCAGCAAAAATACGATACCCAGAAACAGAATGATCGTACCGGTGCTGCCCAGGCCCAGATCACTGGTCAGCATGTGTACCAGCTTGGCGCCGCCATTGGCAGCGAAGGCGCCGGTAAACATGGTGCCTCCGGCCACAATCAGCATGATCATCGCGGTAATGCGTACCGTAATCCGTAATGCTCCACTGAAAACGTCCCAGTTGAACTGACGGTAGAAAATGCACAGGACAGCGGCGGCTGCCGCGCCCAGGGCAGCGGCCTCGGTGGGCGATGCAATCCCTTTCATCAAGGAGCCCAGAACGGCGATGATCAGCAGCATCATGGGAACCAGACCACGCATCGTAATACTGATTTTTTCACCCAATGGCCGGCGCATATCCTCGTCGTCCGCCCGAGGCCCCAGCTCCGGTTTGAGCGTGGTGGCGATCAGGATGTAGCCCACAAACAGCGTGGTCATCAACAGGCCCGGAAAGAGCATGGCAGCAAATAACTCTCCCACCGGAACCTGTGCCAGGGAGGCGTAGACGACTGCAACCACCGACGGAGGGATCATGGTGCCCAGCGACCCGCCAGCGCAGATCGTGCCGGCGATCAGGGAGTTGTTGTAGCGAAAGCGTTTCATGGCCGGGATGGCCATCAGCCCCACCATGATCTCTACCGCCCCCACCACACCGGCTGCGGCGGCAAAGGTGGCGGCCATGGCGATGGTGGCAATGGCCAGCCCGCCTGGCAGACCAC
Source organism: Alcaligenes sp. SMD-FA (assembly GCF_025960365.1). Lineage (NCBI taxonomy): Bacteria > Pseudomonadati > Pseudomonadota > Betaproteobacteria > Burkholderiales > Alcaligenaceae > Alcaligenes > Alcaligenes sp. SMD-FA. Next base: position 877,099 of record NZ_CP110108.1, read on the forward strand.
CTAGCCATAATTGCATGGTGCGAAACAGGCGGGCAGCAATACCTGAACGCTCCAGCAGCGCCCCCATCAGCACAAACATGGGAATCGCTGACAGGATATGGTTGGTGGCCGCTCCATACAGAGCACCGTACATCTGATCAAAGACCATGGGGCCAAAGGCGTACCAACCCGCCAGAAAAGCCGGCAGGATCAGTGCAAACGCCACGGGCATGCCCTGAAAAACCAGCAGAAACAGAGCGGGAAACATCAGTCCGGCAATCCATAAGTTCATGGGTTCACCTCGACCTCAGTATGGCTTTGCCCGTTGACCGCGCAGCGCAAGCCATGCGCCAGCAGTTGCAAGGTGAAGGCGACCAGACCAATGGCAATGCAGGCGTAGAACGGCCACATCACGGGGGCCCAGGGGCTGACCATTTCAACTTCGTTCAGCTTCCAGGCCATCCAGGCTTTGTTGATGCCAACTTTGCTCAATACGGCAAACAGGGGAAACAGCACCAGCAAGTACAGGACTACATCTGAAATACGGGCAAAGGACTTGGGTAAGTGCTTGCGAACCACATCAATGCTGATGTGTTCGTTCTGACGCATGACCCAGGCCATGCCCAGCAGAAAAATGGCTCCGTTCATCATGTACGCGATATCGAAGGCCCAGACTGTTGGCGCATGCAGCACGTAGCGGGCAAAGACTTCCCACACCATGGCCGTGACCAGGATGGCTGCAGCCAACTGCGCCAACCTGGCACTGACAAGGGCAACAAAGTCGATCAGTTTTGAAATAGGCTGCAGCATGGCAGCTCTCCTTCAGAAAGTAGGACTTAGTCGCGGATCAGGTAATTGCTCTCGCTGCGCCAACGAGTCAGAAAACCATCGTAGTCCGCCAGCAGATTTTTCATGTAGTCGTTGCCGGACTGCGCCTGGGCCTCGGCTTTCTTGTGTACCCAGTCATTGCCAGCCTCGGCCAATTGTTTGATGAAGGCCGGATCCAGGGTGATGACTTCGTTGCGTCCCTGGCGATACTTCTCCATGGCCTTGATGTCGGCGTTATAGAAGTAGTCCAGCGATTGATGCGTGGTCAGCTCAGCGGCGGCCTCAATGAGTGGCTGCAGATCGGCGGGCACCTTGTCCCAGGTTTCCTGCTTGAGAACGACTTCCCACATAAAAGTAGGCTGGTGCACACCCGGTACGACGATGTATTTGGCCGCCTGATGAAAACCTTCTGGGGTATTGGAAGAAGGAGTTGCCCATTCCACGGCATCGACCCCTTTGCGTTGCAGCAAGGTGTAGGTATCACCAGGAGGCACAACCGTGGGAACCGCAGCGAAATAGTCTTTCATCACATCGGCCCAGGCGCCGGAGGTTCGGTACTTCAGCCCTTTCAGGTCTTCAGCGGTTCGGATTGGGGTATTGGAGTGCGCCAGCACTTCGGTGGAGCCCAGCCCCACAATCATGGTTTTCAGGCCATTTTTGGAACGTAGTTCCTGCAGCTTTTCCTTGCCGCCGCCTTCATAGAGCCAGACGCGATAGGCATCGGGCCCCATGCCGCCGGGATACCCTGCAAAAATGGCATTGGCTGGGTCCTGGTTGACCAGATAGCTGGAGGTGGAGTGGCCCGCTTCCACCACGCCTGTTTCTACCGCTTCAAAGACTTTAAGGGCGGGAACGATTACTCCGGCTCCAAAGGGCTGAATCTCGACACGGTCCCCCGTCATGAGTTTCACGTTCTTTGCAAAACGCTCCAGAAAATTCTGATAAAACGGGGAGCCTTCGGGAACCGAAGTCGGGACGCGCCAGCTAATTTCGGCTGCCTGTGTCGAGGCCATGCCGCTTAGTAAAAACAGGCCAGCCAAGGTGGATGCAACAAGTTTGGAATTCATGTTTGTCTCCAGTGGTTTTTTTATAGTCCAGCTCTGTCAGAGGCCGACGGCCAGGGGCAGAGCATGGGATCGATCTTAATATTTTATAAATATATTAACAACATATTTAGATTGGGGTTTGTCCTAAAAAGGGCTGAAAATGGCGTTGTGGACGGGGCTTGGGTTTTTTCAGTAAGCGGCAAGGCAGGGAAAACCTTTCCAGACTGGGGGCTGAGGCGGTTTTTGGACTACGGAGTCATTCGTGGTCTGGATGCTTTTAGGCTTGTCTGGCGTATCTTGGGGCCGCTTTGTGAAGCTGTTTCAAACCTTTCACCTCTGCGGTCTAGCTGGTACACTTTGCGGCTGCTTTTCTGACAAGCGCACAGAGGCAGGACAGGTAGGTTGAACCGCCTTTTTGCTGTAGCACTTTCAGTAGCAGCAGGCAGGAAAACACCCGGTTTTTTGCAGACAAGAAAAGGCGTCGGATCTGCCCTTATATGTTGTAAAGCCTGAATTCCTGCCGTGTATGTGGCGTCTGGCCTGCTTGGGCCCACTCCACAGAAAGCCCGCCGGGCCCATAGTTAAATGGATATAACTTTCCCCTCCTAAGGGAAGATTGCAGGTTCGATTCCTGCTGGGCCCGCCATCAACGCCCCTCATATACGCTTGTAAGACCACGAAAACCCGCTAAAATCAAAGCCTTTGGCGCGTTTTTAATCCCTCGTATACCCACACTGGCCCACACTAAAACACGGTTCACCACACCGTATCTGTTGGCATTCTTGTTGGTATCGATTTTCTGGTCTCGCAGGATGCCTACAAATACTCTGACTGATTCTCAGTGCCGTGCCGCTCAGGCTACGGACAAACCACAAAAATTGTTTGACGGCGGCGGGCTGCACCTTTGGATCTCCAGTAAGGGGGCGAAGGTGTGGCGCATGGCCTACCGGTTCGAGGGCAAGCAAAAAACAATGTCCTTCGGCGCCTACCCGGAAGTAGGCCTGGCTGAGGCTAGAAGGCGGCGTGCTGAAGTGCGGGAGCAGCTACGCGGTGGTATTGACCCCATGGAGGACCGAAAATCATTAAAAAGAAAGTCGGTGACATTATTGCAAGCGTCAGGCACGTATTGGGAGGGCAGGCAAGACCTGTCGCCCTCATACCGCAGCAACGCTATCCGTGGGATTGAGATGCACTTGGGGCCTGTCCTGGGCAATAAGGAACTGCCCAGTATCACTAGAGATGATTTGTTAACCGAGTTGATGCGTGTCGATGCTGCTGGGCGATTGGTGTATGTGCGCAAAATTCGAAACTGGGTTAGCCAAGTTTTTGAGTGGGCGGTGGAGCAGGGGCTCGCGCAGATCAATCCGGCGGCGCTGATTAACCCTCAGAGGGCCTTCCGGCATCCGGAAAAGGGGCAACAAGCTGCGCTGGAGCTGCAGGATGTGCCGGAACTGATCCGACACCTAAATTTTCAAGGCGACCTGTTAAGCGCCTTGGCATGCAAGCTCTTAGCGTTGACGTGGGTTAGAACTAAAGAGCTGCGGTTTGCAAAGTGGGATGAATTTGAGGGGGATGTGTGGCGAGTTCCTGCGGAGCGGATGAAGCAGCGCAGGCCGCATGTGGTGCCGCTGAGCAAGCAGGCCATGGAGATTCTGGAAGTGCTCAGGGTGAGGGGGCGTGGCAGCGACTATGTGTTGGCCAGTGAGGGCTCTATCAGGCGCCCGATTTCCGAGAATGCGGTTCTGTACTTGTTGTATCGCATGGGTTATCAGGGACGCATGACGGGGCATGGGTGGCGTGCCGTAGGCTCGACGTGGAGCAACGAGAACGGGTACAACGCCGATGTGATCGAAAAGCAATTGGCGCACTCTCACGCGGATTCGGTGAGAGCGGCTTACAACAGAGCAGAGTACCTGCCTCAGAGACGGGAAATGCTCCAGGCCTGGGCGGATTGGCTATTTCCACAAGTCGACCCCAGCTGACTTGAGCGTTGAAGCATTCCATCCAGAGGTGCGGTGAGAGAGCTTGATGTCTGGTTGGGGCAGCTTTCCGGTCCGGAGCCAGCGTCTAACCGTTTCTGATGAGACTCCAAGAATCTGCTGTAGATCTTTGCGCAGCACGAGCGATGTTTCTTTTACAGGCGTTGGGGTTTCCATTTCTGGCTCCAAAAAAACCCGCCACGGGGGCGGGTAGATTCCAATCCTTGGCTGTAACAGCCAATATTTCTAAAATTCGATCTTGCATTAGCGGGCCTGCCGGAACTCCTGCAAGAACCGCTGGCGGAACTGCTCTGTATCTAGCTCAGCGTTGCGTACCGCTGTGTTTTCTGGGTTGTTCATCCAGTTCCACATGCGCGTGCTGAGTAGCTGGGCTGCCGTGATCTGCTTTTGCAGGCTCTCGATTTCGCATGCTACGCAGGTGCGACCGCGATGCGCCTGGGCTTCACTGTGTTTCTCACAGCTGTAGTTCATGTCTTTTTCCTGGTCAGATAATTAAAGGGGCAGGCTGTCCACCCACTTGATGAACAGCTCCCAGAGTGTTTTGCGTCCGGCCTCTGCGGCCTCGGGGGAAATGTTCATGCGCCAGGCTCCTTTTCTGCCGGCGCCTCACGCAGCATCTTGAGCAGGGCTGTCCGGTACTCGCCCAGACTCAGATACGAGATAGCGGACGCATCGCAGGCAACGAAGGCCTCGATGTTGGCCAGGGTTCTCTGGTGCCGGTCGGCTTGGCCCGCCATATCCAGCAGCGCGAGGATATTCAGCGGGTGAGCCACAACATCAACGAATGGCCCGAAGTGCCGATTGCATGCATCTCTCGCATCCTCGGCAGCTCGGCGCAGGCGTTTGCGCTCTTCGTAACTTAATCTAGCCATTGACCGCCTCCTTGGTGGCAGCGCATTTGCATGGCAACACTGTCGCCTCCCATTGCCCAGTGAAACGAGGCGTCACTGAGCAGCCATCAGAAAGCCACTTGCCCAGTACCTGGCCTGCGTCCTTTTGATCGGTTCGCGTAAAGTCCATAGCGCCGGTCAGCACGCCGCATTGGCAAATGGCGACAAAGCCAGTTGGTTTGCGCTTCATGCCTTCTCCTTACGGACCGCCGTGAATCGTGAGGGAGACCAGTCGCAGTATGTGTCGGTTTCAGTGTGCCCAAACATCGCTTTACAGCGATAAATGTGGGTGCAGTCCCCGCAAGACATACCCACCGGCAGGTTCATTTTGTCTGGGTCTGCTGGGTCGTAATTTAAAGGTTTCATGCCTGCTCCTTACGGGCTGCGTCGGTTTTGATTGTGATAACCATCGTCCCGTTTCTGAAGATGTTGTGATAGTGGATCCGCGATCCCTCCGGCAGCATGAGTCGCATGCTCTCGTTCCACCAATGAACGCGCCATCCATTGCCGTTTGCTGGTTCGCGCACTGACCCTGCCAATTTTCTGTATGCGTCCTGCTGGGCGAGTGCGGCGCGGGCTTGCCATCCATGCCACGCACCATCTGTTTCCGGGCATTCATAATCACCCAGGCTGTTTCGCCCAGTCGGGAAGTTTGCTGAATTAGGGGTATCGTTGAAGGCCCAAGCCTCAAACGCTTCCTGCTCGTCCAACTCTCCGGAATTTCCGGATGGTTCGATCATTTGCGCGGCGTCACGCAATTGATCAGCACCGCTTACAGGTTGCTGTGCCTGGGCGGCAATCATTGCCTTGCGGCATTCATTCCAGCCGATTGCTTCGTGATAGGAGGCCATCATCAAATCTGGTAGCGGCTTCTCGGGCGGGATTGCCGGTGCGCTGGACTGGGCGGCCACTTCCGGCCCGTCTTTCTGGGCCAAATTTCCATCTTTGCCGCGTGTAATGCCTTTATTCATGCGGGCTTCACCTTGGGCCAAAGCAGGCGATGTGGTGGCCACCTGGGCAGCAGACACGATCTCATGCAGTGCGCGTATGTCATCATCATTCGGTGCCGCGTTGAAATATACGGCTAGCGCAGACGGATTATCGTCAATGACTCCAACGCCCCTGACGCCCACCGAGAATGCAGGAGCAGGGGTTGCAACGGGGCCTGCAGGGGCTGCGTTCAGCATTAAACTCCACCATATTTCGGTGTCGTGTACGTCGGAGTAACCCGCCAACAGCATTGCATCGGTCGGCTCAATCGGTACAAGCTTCCAGCCTTTCGATACGGCCACCGGCTCCGCACCTATAGTGGCTTTTAGCGTCTCAATTTCCTTTCGCAGTGCTGCAATCTCCGCATCCCTTGCTGGGATGCCTGCCATCACATCATCGAGCGTCTGCTGTGTGACGTCTGGCTGGGCGGCAACGGGGGCGGCGTAAGCCACCTCAATTCGGTACAGTTCAGGGGTTTGCCAGCAATCACGGATTAGTTCCGGCGGGGGCCAACCGTTTACCCAGTGTTTCGCGTCATGCACCCATTCTCCATCGCCGTTACGCCGCAACAAGCGGTGGGCCACCGGCTCCGCGCTCACAGGGGTGTCAGCAAACTTGATGGGGCGTCCGACTGTTCCAGTGCCTTCTACGCTGAAAATGTTGTCACCACATACGCAGCCTTCATCCCAGACAGGCGCTCCGGTTTCTGGGTCACAAGAAAAGTACCCGATTAGATCTTTGCTCATCGACGTTTCTCCATCAATTGCGGGTAATTAGGATTGGGGGCGGCTTTTGAGGTAACGGGGATGAATGCGCGTGTTCCGTATACCTGTGCTGCGCGTTGCAGGTTGAACGCTTCTTGCGGGGTAGACCGCGCCTGGTTGTTTATTTGCGTGCTCACTTTTGTGCTCCATTTATCTGTTGATACATCCGATCCACCGCCTCTTGGCGTTTGTCCAGTTTCTTCATCCGATCTATGTGGGCTTGGAGCGCCTTGTCGTATGGTTGGATTTCACTCAGTAGCCGCAGCTTTTCTTGAATGTCTGAGGTAGCGTTGAGTTGGACGGCCAGGGCATCACGCACTTTGAAGTCGGGTTTTTGTGTATCCCAGGTGGAAAGTTCTGCGTCGTAGTCAGCCATGAGCTTTTTGCTGGCCAGATCCCATCAGATGAACAAAAGGTCACGCCTGTTGACGCGGAATATCAGCCCTCTATGACGTACCCATTGGATGATTTCTTCTTTGGTGAACTCTTGGAGTATGTCTGCGCTCAAGGCTTTGCCTCCCATCCGTTCTCACCCCAGACCACACAAGACCGTTCCAGCTCATGGCACAGGGATGCATATCCGTTATTGAAATGACCGTGAGTGCTTGTCTTGTGCAGGAGCACGCGCACTTCCGGGTCATGGCGTAGGGTAAAAAATTGCCCCGGTTCGGTGTGTCGAAGGCGGGGCAGGGGTTTGTTGCTGTAGGCGCTTTGTGTCATGCGACTTTCTCCCGAGGGGAGATCTGCTGATCGGAGTAGTTTGCTTGCACCAATGCATGGGCCAGGGGCGGGCAGACGCTGTTACCGCACATGCGGACCTGCGCCGTTTTGGTGAGTGGGCTGCCGTCAGGTTTCTGATCGATGATGTACGAGTCCGGAAAGCCCTGAGCGCGGTAGAGCTCGCGTGGTGTCAGCATGCGTAGGCCAATGTCCACGATCTGATAGTCAATGCCATGCACTGTGACGAGTCCAAAGCGGTCTTTGGTAGTCACTGTGTGCAGGGGCTGACCCATCTGAGGATCTTGGTCCGTGCCGTAATACTTGAGCAAGAAGGCCCGCACTTCACCCACATGGCCACCACCAGCGGTCAGAGTCGGCATAGGCTCCTCATGGCTTTGGCCGAATTGGTTGTTGCGCAGCTTCACCAGGTGGCTTGTCACCAGACCTGCAGGGCAGCCAGACGCCGTGACGGTGTTCAGTGGTTGCTCTACATCGCGTATACCGTGGCTGAACCGTTTGCCGCCTGCTTTGCCTTCGCCGTGTCCCATGTGAACCAGGTTGGCAGTAATCAAGCTGTGGTGATCCACGCTGGTGACTGTGCCAATCGGGTCCTGTAGGTCGCTGCCTACTACGCCGGTGTAGTGCTTTGCCAGAAATGCGGCCACAACGGCATGCTTCTGCGAGGCGACGATGGTGCCCAGCGGCTTGTCCAGGCCCGGAACACGCGGCGCTTGCCCTGGCCGTTCCCCGTAGCCGGTTTGGATCAGGGTGGGTACAACCAGCGCATGATGACCACCCGTTGTTACCGTTCGCAGCGGCTCATCAATACCGGCCCCGGGATGACCGGTTGTGTTGGTGACGATAAACGGGTTGGCAGACTCCACCACATACCGCATCACACCCTTAGCAATGCGCCGGCATGTTGCATCAGCAAGGGGACGCTTGCGTTCAAAGATGGATGGGCACGGGATGGACCAGTCGATGATGTCCGATGCCGGGCGCCAGGCCAGCTGGCCCTTGGCTGGTTTGGCGAAGTGCGTCTGCTGCGGCCAGACGATGGGCAGGCCATCACACCGAGCCACCATAAAGAAACGCTTGCGGATGGTGGGAGCGCCGTAGTTGCAGGCCCGCAGTTCCTTGTATTCCAGGCGGTACCCAAGGGCACGAAGCTGCTCTTTCCAGAGTTGGAACGTCTGGCCCTTACGCTCAGGGCACGGCATGCCGTCATCCGTCAGCGGTCCCCAGGTCTGAAACTCCTCCACGTTTTCGAGAATGATTACGCGGGGGCGTACGGCCTTGGCCCACTTGACGACGACCCAGGCCAGGCCACGGATGCGCTTGGACACCGGCTTCCCGCCTTTGGCCTTGCTGAAGTGTTTGCAGTCAGGACTTGCCCACAGCAGCCCGACTGACCGACCGCGTGTAGCAACGTGTGGATTGATCTCAAACACATCACTGACATAGTGCTCGGTCTGAGGATGATTGATGGTGTGTAGGGCAATGGCCTCTGGGTCGTGGTTGACGGCAATATCAACGTGCCGCCCCAGGGCTTGTTCCAGCCCGGTGGATGCGCCACCGCCGCCAGCGAAAAGATCGACCGTGATCTCCGAGGCGATGGGCAACAAAAACTGCTTGGTGGTCATGGGTTGATCCTAAAAAAGAAAAACCCCGGTTGAGTAAATCAAGCGGGGTTATGGGGTGTTGCTGTAGTAGTGATGCTTCATAGGAGAGGCATCCTATGTTTTAGTCACAGATGTTCGGCTATCATCCCTATGGATATAGATAGTAGAAATTATTTGGAGGTGAAGAGTGGCTGTCGAAATTGAAGGTCTGAAGAGATTGACGGATAAGTTTTTCCAATTACATTGGAACGATGAGGCCATTGGTCGTGAGCCGCCGCTATGGTCAGAGCCATTTTCCTTTAATGGAGGGAGCGCCCCAAATTACGATAAGCAAGGTCTGTACGCATTTTTGAAACATGGGGAGATTACTTATATCGGGGTTGGTGCAGCTCTAGGTAGACCTCCTTACGAGGGGCATGGAATTGGGAAAAGGCTCCAAAGTTACACAAAAATAATTAATGGGGTCTTCACTCTGACGGATGCGAGATTGGCGGATGCCGGCGCAATCGTGACAATCGGCTTTGAAAAAGAACATGCGTATTTAGCATTAGCTCTTGAGTCATATCTAATTGGCCGGATGCCTACGATCCATAACGTAAATCGCCAGGGAAGGCCTGCGACTCAAGTGGCTATTTAACTAACGTTCGCCGCCCAGCACCTCGACCAGATCGCTGATCATCTTGGCCAGCTCGGAGGTCATCAAGGTCATGTCGGCATCAAAAATTTCGTCATCGTTGACGGCCGTCACGTCTTGTTTTTCAGTCAGGATATCCAGCGGGGCCACGCGTTTGACGTCCAGCGCGTCGGTCAGCACAAAGCTGATGCGATCCGCCCAGGTCATGGCCAAACGGGTGCACTGCTTGCCAGCCTCCACGTGCTTGCGCACTTCGGCTATATCCGCGCTTTGCTTGACGTAGCGCACGGCAGCACCGCTGTCGCCAGTAGAGCGCAACTCGGTGTCCTGGTCCACGGTGAAGTTGGCCAGTTGCTCTTCGTCTACCAGCCAGGAAGTCATGGCCGCACCGGGCGACTGCTCCGTATACAGGGGCTGAACCGGGAAGGGCTCCACGCTCTTGGCGAATAGCCCCAGCACTTCATCACTCTTAGCCACAGCAGCGGTATCAATCACAAACCAGTGGTTTCGTGTGTCGATCCAGACCATTGTGTCGCGCTGCACAGCATGAGAGCGGGGCATCAGTTCTACGATGACCTGCTCTTTGATTTCCTTCATCTGCTTGCGGCCTGGCTTGTAGCCTTGCTGCTCTTCAATTGCGCGGGCCTTCTCACGGGCTGCCTGGTTGACCACAGTGCTGGGCAGCAGTTTCTTTTCAGCCCGCATGCAGATCAGATACTGACCGTTCACCTCATGCACCAGCTCACCGCCTTCGCGTGGTGCCACCCAGCCCAGGCTGAGAGGTTCTTGGCTGCCGCCAGGGGCGAATTGATGCTTGGCCAGCAGGTCGGCCAGCTGTTGAGCGGATAAGGCAAATGCCGTGTTCAAGCGATAGATACGCAGGTTTTTAAACCACATGGGTGAATTCCTTTCAGGATGGGCTATGCTCACGCCGTATATACAGGCATGGAGCAAGGGGCTATGAGGATTAAGTGGAAAGAGGACTACAGTGCAAGGACGCAGCGCTGCTGGGGCGCGATTCTAGGCGTGGTTGTTGGCCTTTTAATCGGCATTCCGATCGGCTGGGGGGCGACGAAATTTCCATCTGATACCAGCTTTGTTCTTGCGCTGATTACTGCAATTGGCACGATTGGATCCGCTGTGGGGGCTGTAGTCATTTCATTCTGGGCGCAACAACACTCACAGAAGATGGAGGTGGAGTCTTCCAAGAGGTACGCGCTAGCAAGTGTCGATACTATGATTTCTGCTAACAGGGACATTCAAAGGGCTTTGGTTTTAAAGCAGGCTGCAACGAGCTTTTTGAACCCTAGTTTTGAGAGGCTGCCTGATGAGGCTTACGAACTTATAGAGCGCGCCTGGATCAGATTGAGCTCTCTGGATTTTGAGAGGCTAAGTCACGCCATGCCGGAGCATGGGGCAATATTTGTGAAGCTTAAAGTCAACTTTGGGCATCAAATTGATTTGTTGCCTCAAAATAAAGAGGACCCTTCCCCTCTGAATGACATGGTGCTTAACGATATACAAGCTGATCTGAAAAGAATGTGGGACTTTATTCTTTCGTCCTGTCAGCGGTAGGTGGAAGCATTTGCATTTGCTCGGCAATAACTTCGGTGGTGAAACGCTCCTGACCATCCTGGCCCGTCCATTTACGAGTGCGCAGACGACCTTCTACGTAGACGGGGCGGCCTTTACGCAAATATTCACCCGCGATTTCAGCCAGACGGTTGTAGAACACCACACGGTGCCATTCGGTTTCCTCTCGGGGTTCGCCTGTCTGCTTATCCTTCCAGGTAGACGTAGTAGCAATCGAGATATTGCACACGGGGGCGCCACCGGCTTGGTAGCGGACTTCGGGATCTCGCCCGAGGTTGCCTACGAGAATTACTTTATTGACTGAAGCCATTTTTAGAAACCCGCTGCGGGGGCGATGTAGTTGAGCAGGCCAGCTGAGACCGTGATTACGAAAGCAAAGCCTAGACACCAGCCTGTGGGGATTTCACTGTCAGCAGGTAAGGGATCCCAATGAAAGCAAAGTGCCAGCTTAGGATGCAAGACACGCACCCACAGCTTGTCCATCAGTAGCGCGGCAGTTACCAGGCCAGCGAGCAACATCAAATAAGCGAGCGCGGTCATAGCGCCTCCTGTTGAGAAAAGAAAAGCCCCACGCTTCGATTGAAGGTGGGGCGTAAAATTAACCATTAGTTTTTCGAAACTTTGTTCTTATAGGTGAGGGAAAGATGGAAATGGCAACATGGTTAGCTGGAATTGGAACATTTCTAGCAGTCGGGGTAGCGTACATGACGCTTTATAAGCAATCTAAGCCGCACATCCTTGTCTTCTATGTGCCTAATCAAAAGCAGGCCAGCATAATAGATTTAGTTGTAACTAATATCGGAAGCGGCAATGCAATTGATGTAAGGTTTTCCGTTGATCTCCCAATTCACTTCTTTGGGATTGATCATCCCACAGGAGATGGAAATTATCTTCAAGCTTCTGGTTTTCCAATGATTGCCCCTGGGCAGCGGTATGAGTTCCAAGGGGGGCAATTTGGCGGTCTTCAGGAAGAACTAGGGGATGGCCTTCGACTGCTGGTTTCATATAAATATAAAAACCCAATAGGTTGTTTGTGCACTGATCAAGAAGATTTTGTACTTAGTGTTAGTCATTTAGGTCATTTACCTGCTAGTAAAAGTGCAGAGCAGACGATTGTTGATGCCTTTAAGCTGTCAAATGGAACTGCCACTACACTTCATGAGATCCGTGATGAGCTTCGCAAGATCAATAATTCATTTGAAAGAATTTTGAACTTAGGGGAGGGCAGGGGACCCAGTCATCGCAATTGACTAAATTGGGTCACTTATTCAATTTGTGACCTATTCTGCTGTCGGTGGTTATTGTTTTCCGCTTTCAAAAGCGGAGATAAGAGCGCTTTTGAGAGCGGCCTGCTTCCAGGCCTTGTGATGCTGGGATTCCAACCAGCATGACCGTTTCCGTTTTTGGCCGTCTACGCCTCACCCTCTTTCTCCGTAAACCGTGCTTTGACGGACTGGAGACGGCAGAGATACCGCGCAGAGCCACAACCATGCTTGTGGGTGCTATTGAGCCGGACGAACACTCCCACATAGGCGGGGTGAGCAACATCGGCAGGTGGGTTGTTAAAGAGCGTTGAACGAATAATCGCATATGCGATTATTCTGGTCAAGCGCAAATGCGATTTAATGGTGCGATTGCTTTTTGGGCTAACGGTGTTTCAGCGAGATAATGCCGCCGCTTGGGGCGAGAGTGCTATGAACGAAAATCCCCAGGAGGGCTTCAAAAGCATCTAAAAGCGCAAAAGCCCGCATTGGCGGGCTTTGCTTAAGTATTAAAAAAGGAGCCAAATGGCTCCTTGTCGCTTTCTGCTTGCCCTCAAGCCTTCCTGGGCCGGGGCATGATTGCAGTCATTTACTTGCTGCCTGGCGATTTATTCTCTAGGCCTAGGCTATCGCATAAAAACATACTCCCACCATGTTGCGGCAGTTTCTGCTTCGCGGATTTGCATGTTTCCCATTCGTCTCTTAGACCCAGAAGGAACTCAATTCGATCATGAAACAGAATAAAGTCGGAGGGGTTTTGGTGTGCGCTTGTGGGAATTTTCGGCTTAAAGCTAGCGGGTATCGGGAAGGCAAACAATCCAGAGCTCATCGAGCCGGTAAATCCAATTTTGGCAGTCGTTCCTTCCGTTGTTTCTTCAAAATCAACGCTATACCAGTCCCTGCCGAAGCCAACGCTGAACACAGCATAGTAGGTTGACCATCTAGTCGCCAGCAGACTATCGCTTTGGACATCAAATTGCATGTCATTGGGGTCAAGCAGGTAAAGGACCTGTTGTGCTGCTTGCCTGACCTCAGGGACGCTCTTGCCGTTGTACAAGCGAGAGGACTCTACTTCGTTTTTTTTGAGTGAAGCATCCAGTTCGGCGAGTGTTTTTTGAGGTGGCGCAGCACAACCTGAAATCAAAGCCACTAGGGCAATAGAGCATAACGACTTAAACATCAACCCTCCAAATATTTTCAACCTTTGATTTGGTGGCACCGTTATCCGGGTGAAACGCGGGACAGCCTTATCTGCGGCTCGACATCCACAAACACCACCTCCCGTCATTGGTGGTGTGCGTATTATTCCATCACCCACTTGCCAATAACCACTCCACAGATTGAAGCGTTGCCATTTATTTCTAAGTAACGCGGACTCCAGTCAGGGTTGAGGGCCTTAAGTAGCTTGCGTCCATCCTCCTCCATGTATTGCTTAAAGGTGGTTTTGTCCTGGTCATCAAGTTTCGCCACCACCCGATCGCCGGGGGTGGCGCATAGACCGGGGTCAACAAATATGATGTCTCCTGGATCATACGATGGACGTCCGGCTGGATTCTTCATGCTTTCCCCTTCGACGCGCAAACAGAACGTAAGCGGTCCATGTTTTACCGGACAGGGAAGCCACATTTCCGCATCCTGCTCTCGGAACACCACAGCCAAATCGCTCCACTCACCGGCCTGCACTGAAGATATCAAGGGGACATGGCCCCTGACCTCTGGACCAGGTGATGTGTTTGCATTTAAAGCATCTATGACCGCTTCAGCCTGAGGCTGCATTGGGCCGCGCCCAGTCTCAAGCCACTCCGGATTGACATTTAACGCACGTGCAATCTGGAGCATTTTCCCGCTGCCCTGATTCCGGCCATTTTCGATGCTACCGATGGTCGACTGGCCAGAGCCAATTTGCTTCGCCAGTGCTGCCTGGGACACTCCGGCGATCTCTCTAGCGTACTTAAGACGTTTGGCAAGTGTATTCATATCGCAATTGTGATTGAAAACATAATCGCATTGGCGCTTGATTGTTAATCGTAAATGCGATTAAATTAAGTATGAACTGGCAATCAATGATCGCAGACCTGGCACAAGCTGGCTGGACCCAGGCCCAAATCGCATTAGCCCTTGGCGGACGTCCGCAATCATGGGTCGCTGACATCGCAAGAGGTCGATACAAGGACCTTAAGTGGAGGGATGGCGAGCTTCTCAGGGCCTTGCATATCCGTGTAACCAAAAAGGAACCCCACATGCCCAACACTCCCGACCCCAAACCTGACGACCGTATCCCCATCGGTCCCCCTGACTGCATTACGAAAGCGGGCGCTCATGTCTAGCGGCCGCGAGCAGACAGTTTCATTGAGCGTGGATGCTTCTAGTCTGCTCGCGACGATGGAATCACTTAAACATTTTGCTGAGGTTTCGTTGGAAGTCAGACAGCGACTTCTCAGCCTTGGCGATTCCATTTCTCAGACCAGAAGCATCGATCTTGGTAGTAACGCCACAGGAGCATTTGATATCCGGATCCTGTTTGAGCCTTCCGATCGTTTGACTGAGCTTCTTGCCGCATGCCTGGCAGGGGACTTCAACGGCATGTGAATCGATGTTGAGTTTCATGGCTTGCTCCTTTTGAGACATGTTTGGTTACGTGCATTTCCAAGCATAGCTGATTGGGGCAGGCCGCCTCTTAATGAGTGGTAGTTACACCTACCTCGTCGAGCCCATGTTGCTCGTTCCAAATAAGCCGGTCATATATGCCGGTGATGTGGTCATCGGTAGGGCAGTTGAAGGCTTGGTACGCCAGCTCAGTAGCTCTATCAATGATTTCAAAGCGGGGGAGTTCTTTTTTATCCATCCCTGCATTTTCAGTTTCACGACCGATTTTTTCCATTTGTAGTTCCCACTCCGCATCAATCACTACGTACTTTTCACACTTTTACTGTAGCGATTGTCAGGAGAGGGCGAAACGCTGAAATACACAGGAGTTCAACCCAATGACAAGACGTTTTTCCTCGCTCAACTGGCGGGATGCGCTTTACAGTGCTGTCCGCCAGGCCCCAGGCGGCGTTGGCGCGGCTGCCGTATTTCTCTCTGACCGTCGCGCCGTAACCATCCACCCAGAGTCCCTGCGTCGGAAACTCACCGGTGGGGAGCAACTGGACCTGGACATGGCCTTCTTACTGACCGAGTGGCTGGATGAGCTGGCCGACTGCCGGGTAAGTGCTCGGGACTGGCTCATCGCTGCAGCTCACCAAGGTGGATTGCATGTGGTTGATCTGCCGCCTGAGCCGGTAGGGGGATTCGAGAACGAGGCCACGGCATTAAACGAGAAGGCACTCAAAGCAGCCGCTGAACTTGGCGAAATGTGTAGCGCCATCACCGGCACAACGGCAGACGGTCGAGTGACCCATGAAGAGCGTGAGCGTGTGGTGGCCAAAGCCTTGGATCTGATCCGCCTGTGCTTTCGCATCATCCGCAACGTTACCCGCTGGCACCGCAAGGAGGTCTCAGCATGACCAAAGCACCGTACGGCACCTACTACACCGACCTGTACAAGCTGCACTGGTTCAAGAGCCGCCAAGTCTGCGAGAAGTTGAAAGTCGATTTCAGCCTGGAGCCGCATGAGCGCCAGCAGCAGATCAAAGAAAAGCTGTATGCGGAATTTGGCACGGACAGCCTTGCCAAAGTGAACCCACAGCATTTTGTTCGTGTTCTGGACGGCATGGGCCTGTTCTTCACGCTGCCGACCTCCCTGAAGGACCAGCTGCGATGAAGACCTTGGAAATCATGACAACCATCTACGGTGGCTACCCCATGACCCTTTGGATAGCTCTGGCTGTTGTAAGCATCAGCATGGCCGCATCACTGTGGATTGCTCTGGGGAAGATTGATGAAAAAGACTGACTTCCCACAGCGCACCCAGTTGCAGCGCCGACAAGCACTCAAGCGCAGCGCCTTCAAAGCCAAACCAAAGGAAAAGAAGGGCCCCAGCCTTGGGCAGCGTATTGCCCAGATAGTCGGAACAGCCCTGCAGCATCGGCCCAAGCCGGTAGCTGTCTACCGCTCAGAGCAGCACCGTCGCAACGTCGCAGCATTGCCATGCGCCAACTGCGGCCGCTGGTACCGCTCCCAAGCTGCCCACATGAACGGCATCGAGTTCGGCAAAGGGTTGGGCCTGAAAGTATCTGACGCTTTGATGTTCCCGCTGTGTACCGATAACGCTTGGGGGCGAGGCTGCCACAGCAAGCTCGACCAGGGCGGGATTTACGACAAGGCCACCGCAGTGGGCTTGCAGATCACCTGGCTGCAGAACACACGCGATGAATTGAAACGCCTGGGCCAATGGCCCGAGGAAGCCGACCGCGACATCGAGCGATTCGTGGGAGCGTATTTAAGGAGGCAACCGGCATGAAGCCGCTAGACACTATCAGGGCTATTGGTAGGCCAATCGCTTACCACGCTTCGCTGGCGCGTCATGTAGGCGGTGTAGCTACGGCCATCTTTCTTGGCCAACTGATGTATTGGGACGAGCGTTCTACGGACGAGCGTGGCGTTCACAAAGAGTCAAAGCAGTGGGAGGAGGAAACAGGCCTTTCCTACCGTGAGCAGACAACGGCACGCAAGAAGCTGCGGGATCTAGGGTTGCTGATTGAAACCCCGGAGCGCCTTCAGCACCGCATCTACTACAAGCTGGACCGTGAGGCTTTTAACGCCTGGATTGAGACCATTTCTAAAGGCTCTGATTCTGAATTTGGCGAACTACCAAAAGCGCATTTCCCGAACGACGAAAACGCAATTGGGGGACAACACATTCCGCAGTTGGGGGATGACGCAAAACGCAGTTCGTTAATAGAGAAGACTACTACAGAGACTACTGCAGAGATTACAGAAGATATTTCGTCCGGTTGCCGATTCCAGGAGTTCTGGGATGCCTACCCGAACACTGCCCGCCGAGTAGCGAAATCGAAGTGCTTGGAAAAGTGGAAGGCCCACAAACTCGATGCTGATGCCGACACCGTGGTTGGCCATGTCAAAGCAATGTGCAAGACCTCGCAGTGGAAGGATGGCTTTGAGCCTGCGCCGTTGACGTACTTGAACCAACGCCGTTGGGAGGATGGTGTGCCAGTGGACAGCGGCCAAGGGGGCGGAAAGCTCGGCTCACCCCAGCACACAGGGTTTGATCGGAAAAACTACGGGGAGGGCATTGGCGATGATGGCCGTTTCTAACTTGGGCGGAATGTTGTCCGCGCTGGAGAGCTCCACGATGAACGCGCTTGCGTCAGGCAAAGACCCAAAGGCCATGATCGAGGACGAGATCCGACGCATTCAGGCAGGTGTGGCAGCAGATCGGGCCAAGACGATTTCGCATTCGATCCTGTCCCGAGCCGCTATCCCCCCACGGTTTGCCGACCGCCGCTTGAGCAACTATCTGCCCACTTGCCCGGAAGCGGCCAAGGCTTTGCAGGTTGCCCAGCAGTATGCGGACACGTTCCAGCAGGCGATTCGTACTGGTCGCAGCCTGATTTTCATCGGCAATGTGGGGGCGGGCAAGACGCATCTGGCCGTGGGCATTGCCCATGAGGTGATGCAGCAGGGCTATTCGGCGCTGTTTGCTTCGGTCATGGGGGCGGTACGCAGCATCAAGGAAACTTACGGGCGCCGCGAGTTGACCGAATCTCAGGCCATTGCTCGACTGGTTGAGCCCGATCTGCTGATTCTGGATGAGGTCGGTGTGCAGTTCAGCAGCGATACCGAGCGTCTGTACCTGTTCGAGATCCTGAATGGCCGGTACGAGAACATGCGACCCACCATCGTGATCAGCAATCTGGACATGGCTGGTATCAAGGACTGCCTGGGCCAACGTGTTTACGACCGTCTGCGTGAGGGTGATGGCCGAGCCGTGACGTTTGGCTGGGATAGCTACCGGGGGCGTGGATGAGTCCGCAGAAGCGGGAAGCAGCAGAGAAGGCAATGCAAAAGTTGGATGGATGGACGGTGGTGGACCCGCAGCGAGATCACAAGGCATGGGCAAAGAAGATTCTCGCAAACCCGGCAGGGCGATCACCAACTGTGATTTGGATGGCTCAGCGAGCAGTAGGAGAAGCGGAATGAGTGAAGTAACAGGTTTGGCCCTAGTGCTGCCTTGGCCGGACATGCGGCTGATGCCCAATCGCAAGAACGGTCGGCACTGGGGCGGTGTCCAGTCAGCCAAGGAGCAGGCAAGGCGCGATGGGCGTGTGGTGGCAGTCGTTGAGCTCGGGCGGCGGCGGTTTGTGGGCGGTGACCGCATCCCAGTGAAAGTGACTTTCATGTCACCAGACCGCAGGGGTAGAGATCTGGATAACCTGCTGGCCTGCATCAAGCCGCAGATCGATGGCATCGCCAAAGCCCTTGGGGTGGATGACAAACGGTTCCGACCGTTGATTGTTGATGATGGATTGGACCCAGCCAAGCGCGGGTATCTGAAGATTGAAGTGGGGGATGTATGAAGACGAGGCTTGAGATCCTTCTGGGTGAGTGGGGATGTTGGAAGCGAGGGGAAAATCGGTCAGCCTTGGGTCTGCCCTCCCAGTCAGCATTTCAGAACATGCGTGTTGATGGGATGTGCGCACCAGAAGCTGAGGCGTTGCTTGTGGATGATGAGTTGCGGCGTTTGGATGATTGGATTGACACACTGTATCCAGACGCCAAGGCTGTAGTGATTGCGCAGTATGTATGGCCAGGGCTGGTAAAGCAAAAGATAGATCGTCTCGGTCTATCACGGCCAACCTATTACTTCCGGCTAGAGTTCGCAATGAAGCAGCTTGACCACCTTATGTATGGCGTAGCAACTAAAGTGTCTAGACAGGTTGCCCAAGTGTCTAGATGAAATCATACTGTTTCCCGTAGGCTGGATATTGCTCAGCCTGAAGGATTTAGAAGCCAAGCCCTGCCGGAAACGGTGGGGCTTTTTGCGTTTGGAGGCTGCATTGGCCCAACGACCCCTGCGTCCTTGCCGAAAACTAGGCTGCCGAGAGCTGCACCGCAATGGCAACGGATACTGCGAAGCACATCAAGACATGGCGGCAGCATGGGGAGGCAACAGTCGAGGCTCGGCGGCTGAGCGTGGGTATGGCGCCGCTTGGCGCAGGCTGCGCTTGCTGGTGCTTAAGCGCGATGGCTGGGTCTGCCGCTGCGCAGACTGTAAGGCCGTTGGGCGTGTGCGTAATGCCAGCGAGGTTGATCACATCATCCCTAAGGCTGAGGGCGGAACGGATCATCCCGACAACCTATCCGCGATTCATCCCGATTGCCATAAGCGTAAAACACAGGCAGAAGCGGCCAGGGCAATGCGGCGCCACACACACGCGTAGAGCGCGTTTTGCAGTCGTTAGCGCCCGTACCCAACCAAACTCGCGATGATGCTTAGGCGAGTCTGCAAACAAAGTGGCGGGGCCGGCTTAGGGGGAGGGGGTGGTCAGATTTCTAGGGGAATCCGGCACCATGACCACCCGTTCAGTCAAATTTTTATCCCCGCGAAAAATGAAATTTAGGAGTTGGCCCGATGGCAGGCGTTCCTGGCCGGTCTGGCCGCAAACCTAAACCCACGGAGCGCAAGGTCGCAGCTGGCAATCCCGGCAAGCGGGCGATCAATAAAGAAGCGCCCGATTTTGGCGCGGTGATCAATATCGACCCGCCTGAATGGATGGCCGATGAAGGGCGGAACCTCTGGCTGCACTTGGCACCACTGTTGTGCAAGCAGCAGGTGCTGCAGGCTACCGATATTCAGAACTTGGAGCTTTACTGCGCTGCCTATGGCCGGTTTCGTGAGGCGCAGCGTCATATCGCGGAGCATGGCATTACCGTGCTGGGCGCTCAGGGTGGGGTAGTAAAGAACCCTGCAGCGACGGTGATTAACGAGGCGGCGCGGCAGATGGCTACGTTTGGTTCGCTACTGGGCCTGGACCCGTCCAGCCGCCAGCGGCTACTGGGGCCGAAGAAGCGTACAGCTGGCGACGAACTGGCAGCCATTTTGGAAATGTGACATGGCAACAGGAAAATTCCCCCGAGTTGCCCGGGCACAGAAGTTTGCCCGCGATGTAGTACGTGGTGTTATTCCATGCTGTCGATTTATCAAGCTGGCTTGCCAACGGCACTTGGCTGATGTGGCGAAGAGTAAGGATCGGGATTACCCATACCGATTCGACCAAGCTAAGGCTGAGAAGAAACTGCGGTTTGTCGAGTTTCTGCCCCATACCAAAGGCGAGTGGGCGCGCCAGCGCAAGAAGATCACGCTAGAACCCTGGCAGCTTTTCGGCCTGGCCTGCACGTTTGGCTGGGTTCGAAAGAAAGACGGCATGCGGCGCTTTCGTGAATCGTATTGGGAAGTGCCGCGCAAGAACGGCAAAAGCGTCATTGCAGCCGGCGTGGGCCTTGGGATGTTCTGCGCCGATGGCGAATTCGGCGCGGAAGTGTACAGCGGTGCCACTACTGAAAAGCAGGCCTGGGAGGTTTTCCGGCCAGCCCGGCTAATGGTCAATCGTACGGCTGAGTTGAAGGACTTGCTAGGCATTGAGGTGAACGCAGGTAACTTGAACCGACCTGATGACGGAAGCCGGTTTGAGCCAATCATTGGTAACCCAGGCGACGGCTCATCCCCGTCGTGCGCGATTGTGGACGAGTACCACGAGCATGATGCAGATGACCTGTACGTGACGATGCAGACAGGCATGGGGGCGCGTCGCCAGCCGTTGATGTTCATCATCACGACGGCAGGCGCCAACATTGCAGGCCCTTGCTACGACAAGCGCCAGGAAGTGATTGAAATGTTGGACGGCCTGGTACCGAATGATGAATTGTTCGGTTGGATCTGGACCATTGACGAGGATGACGATTGGATGGACCCGAAGGTCCTGGCCAAGGCCAATCCGAACATTGGTATTTCGGTGTTTCAGGATTATCTGGAGTCGCAGCAGCAACAGGCTATTCGCCGCGCGAGGTTCGCCAGCACATTCAAGAATAAGCACTTGAATGTGTGGACTGCCGCCAAGTCGGGCTTTTTCAACATGGCTCGGTTCGGGGCCGAGCCTTGTCTTGACCCTAGCCTTTCACTAGACCAGTTTCGGGGGCAGCGGTGCAATTTGGGGCTGGACTTGGCGGCCAAGATAGACCTGACGGCGATGGTCAAACTTTTTTGGGAGGATCGACCTTGGAAGGACCAGCAATCCGGCAAGACAGGAACCCGTAGACATTACTTCTGCGTTGATCCTGTGTTCTGGGTACCAGAGGACACGATCCAGAACACCGAGAATCGACGTATGGCGGATCGCTACCAGTCCTGGGCTGCATCAGGTCACTTAATTGCAACGCCTGGCGCGGAGATTGACTATCGGGATGTTCTTGCCGAGGCGCTGGAGGTCAACCAATTAGCGCCTGTCGAATCTACACCCATAGATCCGCACGGCGCTGCGAACCTGTCGCATCAGCTTGACGACGAAGGGCTTAGCCCGATCATCATCACGCAGAACTACACCAATATGGCTGACCCCATGAAGGAGTTGGAAGCTGCGATATTGGCAGGTCGATTTCATCACGATGGGCATCCCATTATGACCTGGTGTATCGGCAACGTAGTGGCAAAGTACCTGCCTGGCAGCGACGACATTATGCGCCCGACGAAACAGCATAACGACAACAAAATTGATGGAGCCGTCGCCTTGATTATGGCGATATCCCGCGCGATGGCGCCGCCTGCAAAGCGGTCCATCTTAGAGTCGCTGAGCGACGACGACATTCTGGTGATGTGATGAAAACTCTGGTACGTGATTGTGTAGCGCTGGTTGGCCTGGGCTGTCTAGCGGCTGGCTTGTACCTGCAATATGGCGCGGGCGTGGCTTTGATGGCTACTGGCGGCTTGTTGCTTGCCGCAGCCGTGTTGCCAGCAATGCGGAAGGGGGGCTGATGTTACTTGATTCGCTTTTCGAGCAGCGGTCATTGGAAAATCCCGATTTGCCTCTTACTGGGCAGAATCTACAGGAGTACCTATACGGCGATCAAGGCGGGCTGCGCGTGACGCAGGAAACCGCAATGCGATTGGCGGCTGTGTATTCCTGCATTTACGTGCTCTCAAGCTCGCTAGCGCAGTTGCCGGTGGCCGTGCTGCGCAACACAGGGGATCGCATCGAGCCTGGCTCTGATCACCCGGCGCATTATCTGCTGCATGATGCCCCCAACGATTGGCAGACGTCGTATAAATGGCGCGAGACCAAAATGGGGCACATTTTAGGCTGGGGCAATGGGTACTCGCGGTTGATTAGGTCACGGCGTGGTGAGCTGCAGGCCATCGAGCAGATGCATCCACGGGACACAACGCTGATTAAGGTGGCTGGTCGGTGGGTGTACTCATCATGGGACGACGAGGATGAGCGCTTGATCGCTATCCAGCCCGAGGACATGCTGCACATCCGAGCATTGGGCAGCAATAAGCGCATTGGCATTAGTCCCATTATGCAAAACGCGGAGTCGATTGGCCTGGGCCTGGCGGCGCAGCGGTATGGAAAGCAATTCTTTGATGGGGGCGGAAAGCCCTCGGGCCTGCTGACCGCCAAAGGTGACCTGAGCGGTGATGCGTGGGCGCGCCTAAAGGATTTCTGGAAAACAGCGGTAAGCCGGCTCCAGTCCTCCGATAACAAAACTCTGCTGCTGCCTGCTGACCTGGACTACAAGGCGCTGAGTCTGGAGCCGGAGGCCGCGCAGTTCATTGAGTCCCGGAAAATGAGCCGCTCTGAGATTGCTGGGCTGTTCAATGTGCCGGCGCACATGATCAACGATCTGGATAAGGCCACGTTCTCGAATATCAGCGAACAAGCCATCCAGTTCGTGCGGCATACCGTCATGCCCTGGATCCAGAACTGGGAGCAGGAGATTGCACGTCGAGTATTCACCCGGTTTGAGCGGGCAGCCGGCTACTACATCAAGTTCAACCTGGGCGGGCTGCTGCGCGGCACCGCCAAGGAACGCGCTGAGTTCTATCACTATGCGATTACCGACGGCTGGATGACGCGCAACGAAGTGCGCCTATTTGAAGACATGAACCCCATCGACGGTCTGGACGAAATGCTGATCAGCGTCAACGCCCAGCCTGCCAGTCGATTGCTCCTGCCTGCAGAGCAGACCCTGCCACAAAACCAATAGGAATCCCAATGAAAGACATCGAAAAACGCACGCTGGTCAGCCAGCCGTGTGAGCTTCGTGCTGCCAGCGAGGGGCAGCCCGCCACGATTGTCGGCTACGGTGCCGTGCTCAACGAGCGCAGCGCACTTCTGTTTGGCAGCTTCTACGAGGAGATCGCTGCCGGCGCATTTGACGATGTGATGGGCGACGACGTGCGTGCGCTGTTCAACCATGACCGTAATTTTGTACTGGGCCGCACTCGCAGCGGCACTTTGCAATTGTCGCTCGACAGCCGTGGCTTGGCGTACACGATCACACCGCCTGATACGCAGATGGTACGGGATCTGGTTCTCACGCCCTTGGCCCGTGGTGACGTGACCGGCAGTAGCTTCGCCTTCCGGGTTGCAGACGATGGGGATGAGTGGCGCAAAGAGGGGGAGTTTGTCGTGCGCACCATTCATCGGATTGCTGAGTTGCGCGATGTATCCCCTGTGACTTATCCCGCGTATGACGGCGCTCATGCCGCACAGCGCTCTCTTGACGCCTGGCAGCAGGCGGAGGGGCATCGACTTTCCTCCAAAGCTGTAACTGAGCGTCGCGCCCGCGAACGCTTTCTTGATCTACTCAACCTGTAAACGAGGTAACTCATGACTCTTGCAGAACTGCTACAAAAGCGTGCGCGTCTGGCGACGGAAATGCGTACTTATCATGACGCCCAAGGTGAGGCCGAATGGGGCGACGAGCAGCGCTCCAAGTGGGCCGCCATGCGCGACGACATTAAAAAGCTGGATGATCGTATTCAGCGGGAAGAAGAGCTGCGTGCACAAGAGCAGCGTCATATCGATGACAATGCAGAAGACCTGGAGCGCCGTGCTCGCCAAGAAAGCGGTGCAGGCACCGAGGATGAGCAGCGTGCCGAAGCGTTCGGTGCCTTCCTGCGTGGCGGCCTGCGTTCCTTGACACCGGAGCAGCGTGCTCTGGCCCGCCAGGATGAACAGCGAGCCCAGGCTGCCGGCGTGAACGACAAGGGCGGCTACACAGTGCCAGCCGACTTCATTGCACAAGTCCACGAATCCATGAGGGATTACGGTGGTATTGCCAGTGTCGCCCGTGTGCTGGTGACTGATCGTGGGAACCTGATCGAATGGCCGACCAGTAATGGCACGACCGAAGAAGGTGAGCTGCTAGGGGAAAACGCCGAAGCCAGTGAAGGCGATGTGACCTTCGGCATGGGCAGCTTGGGCGCACACAAGATGTCGTCCAAGATTATTCGTGTCTCCAACGAGCTGCTCAATGATTCGGCCATCAACATGGAAGCGTACTTGGCCAGCCGTATCGGTAGCCGTATTGGCCGAGGCGAGGCGCGGTTGATTGTTCAAGGCACTGGCGCCGGCACGCCGCTACAGCCTAAAGGCCTGGCCGCATCGGCAGCCATCGGTAAGGTGACGGCAGCTGCAGGTACTTTCACTTGGAAGGAGGTCAATGGTCTGATCCACTCGCTGGACCCGGCATATCGGCGCGCGCCCAAGTTTCGCCTGGCCTTCAATGACGCTACGCTCCAAATTTTGGAGGAAATGGAGGATGGCCAGGGGCGTCCGCTGTGGCTGCCCGGTGTTGCTAACGGCCCGCCAGCGACCGTGCTCAACCGCCAGTACGTGATCGACCAAGGTATTGCGGACGTGGGTGCCGGCAATAAATTTATGTTTGCAGGTGACTTTGACCAGTTCATTATCCGTCGCGTTCGCTACATGGTTCTGCGTCGCCTGACCGAGCGTTACGCAGAGTACGACCAGACGGCATTCTTGGCATTTCACCGCTTCGGCTGCGTGCTGCAAGACGAAAGTGCCATGCGTGCCCTGCAGGGCAAACCTGGGACAGGCGGCTAATGATCAGCCTGGGTCTTGTTCGTGAGCATTGTCGGGCAGATCCGGAGGACGTGAGTGATGAGCTTCTCACGTCCTACTTAAACGGAGCTATCCGGCTGTTCGAGCGGCGTACGGGCCGCAAGCTGTATCCCGGCCCTGAGTTGCCTGGCGATGCTCTCGTGAATGCGCTCCTGCTGGACGCCGACGTGCAAACGGCCATCCTGCTGCTGGTCGAGCATCGAAACGTCTATCGGGGCGAGGCGACCGAAGGCAAGCCCGAGGAAATTCCGCTTGGAGCTCAACACGTCATGAATATGTGTCGGTGGTTCTACGATTGACAGGAGGAGCCATGCTGGAGTCACGCAAGCTTAACCGACGCATCAAGATTCAGCAGCGCGGTCCGGCCCAGGATGCTGGCGGCCAGCCCATTGATGGCTGGGTCGAGGTGGCTAAGCCATGGGCTTGGATTAAGGGCCAGACGGGCATGGCGGTGGGCACGCAGATGGCAGGCGAGGGCACGGTGGCCGCTTCCCTCAACGTCTACTCCTTCCGGATACGTTACCGGCCAGCGATAACGAGTGCCATGCGCGTGCTGTATGCCGGACAGGTATTCGACATCAAGCATGTACGCCATGACCTGGCTGGTCGGGAGTGGACGGATCTGGTTTGCGGGATGGGGGGCAACGATGGTTGAGTCTGCCATTGAGTTCGATATGGAGTCTGCGCTCAAGTCGTTGGACGCGCTTGGGGCCGCTGCAAAATCACACTTGCCGCGCTCAATGGCGGTAGCCGCCGGTAAGGTATTCCGAGACGAGGCCAAGGCAAAGGCTCCTGTATTTGATGGCTCTACTGTGTTAAAAGGCGGCGCAAACATCAAGAAGGAACCTAAAGCGGGGCTTTTGCGAGACGCGATTTATTTGGCGTTTTCGGATAACCGATCGTTTCCAAGCGATGGACATTTTGTGTACTCCGTGGCTTGGAATGCGGCTAAGGCCCCCCATGGACACCTTCTGGAGTTTGGGCACTGGCGTTACAACGTGATCCGGGGCGGATACCCCACAAAAGAGCGACTTGAAAAACCGGTATGGGTAGCAGCGCATCCCTTTTTGCGGCCTGCCTATGATGCTGCGCGTCAGCGGGCTATTCAGGCAGGGATGGAACGTGGTCGTGAGCGTACCGCCGAGTTGCTGGCCAATCCTGCGTTGCTGGAGCAGTTCAAATGACGATTGAATCCGCTCTATTTACGTTGCTTGGACCGCTGGTTGGTAATCGGTGCTATCCCGATATCACGCCGCCAGGGGCTGATTTCCCATTGATCGTGTATCAATCTGTGGGTGGAGAATCTCCTGAGTTCTTGGAGCGCCGTTTACCCGATTGTGAGCATTATCGGATTCAGGTTCATTGTTGGGCAAAGGCTCGATTACAGGCCAGTTCTCTGGCATTGCAGGTACGCCAGCAGATTATCGAGCACGGAACTGCCTTTGTGTCTGCCAAAACTCTTGGTCAGCGCACGGCGCTATACGAAGACGAGCTAAAGCTTTACGGCACTCGCCAGGACTTTGGTATCTGGATTAAAGAACGATGATTTTTCAGCCGCCTTCGGGCGGTTTTTTCATATAAGGAGCCTGCAATGGCACTGAAATTCCCTGATGGTTCGGTAGTGGGTTTTGCCACTGCATTGGCCGAGCCCATCCCGTTTACCGCTATCAGCAATGGCAGCCCGGCTGAAATTACGCATGAGGGCACACTGGCAAAAGATGCGGTTGTGGTGGTGGCATCCAGCTGGGCCGCTATTAACAATCGTGCCGCCGTAGCTGGCCTGACTGCTACCGGCAAGACGCCGCTGATCGGCATCGATACGACTGACAGCGATCTGTTCCGGCCTGGCGGCGGCAAGGGCAGTGTGGCCGTGGCCAGTACTTTTATTGATTTCTCTCAGCAGGGTGAGCTTTCCAGTTCGGGTGGTGAGCCGCAAACCTATACCGGCAAATGGCTGGAAGACCCAATGGGCCAGGAGTTCCAGGTGCCTATTGGTCAATCCGCTCGGCAATATGCACTGCAACTGGATTATGACGCCAGCATGCCTTGGTTTGAGGCGGCCAAGGCGATTTCTCGCAAGCGTAAGCCGACAGTGATCCGTATCCAGCTGCCTGATGGCGATATTGTCTATGAATTTGGCTACGTTCACTTCAATCCCGGCCTGAATATGCAGTCGGGCAATCCAATCAAGAACGCGGTGACTTTCTATCTGATGAGCAGTGAAGGCACCTTGATTCCCGCAGCGTAAGGACGAACATGGCTATCAAAAAAGGCAATGCGCCCAAGACAATCCCGGCCAAACTGGAGTTGACCGGTGGTGGTGAAGAAAACACCCTGTCTTTGACGTTCCATAACCGCAAGCCCAGCGAGTTTACAGAGAAGGTGGAAAAGCTGGGTTTGCCGGATGCCCCACCGTTTTTCCCTTCTCTTGTGCTCTTCCTGGTTAAGGATTGGGATACCGATTACTCTCTATCGGTAGAGGGTGCGACAGAAATGGAGGATGAGCGCCCTGGTATTCTGGCGTCAATCGTTCAAGGTTTTCATGAGGCACGTAAGGTCAAGCTGCAGGGAAACTAAAGGCGGTGGTTCGGGCGTTGATGTGGCGGCGCCCGACCGCCGCTCAGTTGCGTGGGACTGGCCTCAAGCAAAGCCACTACAAGGAACCTTTTGTTGAAGTCTGGCCGGAGTGTTGGCCGGCTGTAGAGCTATACCTGAAATACCGCACGCAGTGGATTCAGGGGCCTGGTGGCCCAAGCGGTTTGAATTACGCCATTTTGTTTGCAGACTTAGATTGTTCCGGCATCGAGGGTGACGAGCGCGAAGAAATCATGGACGACATCCGCACGATAGAGGCGGAAGTGCTGGCGGAGATCTACAAGGAATAGCCACTGGTATCATTCCGTCATCTTTAGGGAGGATGGGATGAGGAAGGTATTGCTTGGTACTGTACTTGTTGCTCTCTGTATATCGGTTGCTAAAGCCAGCTCAGCAGAGGATAACCAGAGTACTTGTAATTTTGTCGGAGACTTTTCTAAGTCAGTTATGTCAGCTCGTCAGAACGGCGTGCCAGCTCAGAAAATTATGGCCTCACTCACTGAGGATGATGGTGCTGTGTATGCAGATACATTAAAACGAATCGTTGTTGCTGCCTACCGCATGCCGTTATTTCACACAGAAGCCGGGAAAGAAGAGGCTATAACTGAATTTCAGAATGCATGGTATTTAAGTTGCTTAGAACTACAAGATTAGCTGGACGGGAGTGATTCCTAGTCCAAGCATAGAGTTAAAGAGGTCTTAAGCCCGCGTCCGTGCGGGCTTTTTCATGGGTGAGTGAAATGGAAGGTCAAACAATCGCGACAGCGCGAATTGACATTACAGCCAACGCTGAGGGGGTGGAGGCGGCTACAGCAAAGGCTAAAGCCAGCATTACATCCATGAGCATAGATGCTCAGGCTCAATATCAGCGATTGTCTGGGGCCGAGAAGCGGCGAGTGGATGCGCTGATCCGCCAAGCCGACACGGTGGGAATGACGCGCGCGCAGCAGATTGCGTATAACGCGACTTTGAAGACCGGCGGTCCGGTTCTTGACGAGATCACCCGGAAACTTAACGCGAGCGAGGCTGCTGCTCGCAAGTCCGCTATCGAGTTCAACAAGCACGGCATTTCAGCAGGGCAGTACGCTGCTGCCCTGCGCGGCACCCCTGCTCAGATTACGGACATCATTGTGTCTTTGCAAGGTGGCCAGCGCCCTTTAACTGTTTTGCTCCAGCAAGGGGGGCAACTAAAGGATATGTTCGGTGGCATTGTTCCGGCTGCACAGGCATTGAGCAGCACCCTGATGGGAATGGTAAATCCCGCAACTTTATCTGCGGGGGCGGTCGCCGCATTGGGCCTAGCCTGGTACCAAGGCAGTCGGGAAATGGATGAGTTTCGCACCGACCTGACAATGACCAATGGCGCGATCGGCTTGAATTTGGATCAGTTATCGCAGATGGCTGATGGTTTGGATCAGTTGGCCGGGGTTACCCGTGGACGAGCGGTCCGGGCCCTGACAGAAATCGCGAAGTCCGGCAAGATCGCAGGGGACCAGATTGGCACTGTCGCTGAGATTGCCATTCGCTCAAATCAGGTGCTTCGGCGTGAAATGGCGGATGTGGTTGACGAGTTTGAGCGCCTGGCCGAAGAGCCCACTAAGGCTTCGGCCAAGCTGAATGAGCAATACAACTACTTAACCGCCTCTATTTATGAGCAAATTCAGGCGCTAGAGGAGCAGGGAAACAAGCAGGCAGCCGCCCAACTGGCGCAAGAGACTTATGCCAATGTCACTAAAGAACGCCTGAGCGAGGTTGAGGGTTCTCTCGGGTACGTTGAGCAAGCATGGAATGCAGTCGCAGGGGCGGCGTCGAAGGCTTGGGACATTATGAAGGGGGTTGGCAGAGAGGCCACGACCAGCGATATTCTCCGGATTGCCGAAGACAGTATTAAGGGGTACGAACAAACGCTGATTTCCTTGGGGCTTTCGGCGGATGCGACAGAGGATAGCATTAAGAAGGTTTTTCTGACGGGAACTGAAAGACAGAGTGCAATTTCTGCAATCCGAGGGAAATTGCAAGCGTTGGCGGTAGATGCTGATGTTAAGGCCAAGGCAGCTGGTGATGATTTCACGGCTTGGGCAAAGGGCCTTAATGCGAAGGAGCAAAAAGCTGCAATTGAAGCCCAGGATAAAGTGAATAAGCGGCTCGAAGGCGCTGCAACCAAGGCTGAAAAAGCACGTAAGGAAATCGCAGCTTTCCACGATGAGTTGGCAGATATAAGGAAAACCAACCCTGAAAGTAAATATTTAGATCCTGAGAATATCGCCAGAGTCGAAAAGTCGATCCGGGATAAGTACAAGGAGGGCGGGGGAGGCAAGACAAAGGCCTACTCCAATGATACAGCCACGCGCCTGCTGATGACGCTCAGAGAGCAAGAGGCGTCCTTGCGAGCCCAGGCAGTAGGAACTGAAAAGCTGTCCGCGCAGAAGTCGCGATTAGCGGCGTTTGAGCAGCAGATTGCTGATATCAAGACAAAGAAAGTTTTGACAGCAGACGAGAAATCCATCTTGGCTGCCGAGGATAAGCTGCGAACGCAGATGCAAGTAAACGTAGCGGTGGAGCAAGAGGCAAAAGCCAGGGAAGCATTGCTCAAGTTTCAGGAGCGTGCTGCGCAGGTATCTGAGCAGATGGCCACGGCCAGAACCAATCAGAATGAGCAGCATCAGCGAGTTCTGGACGCCTTCGGTTTGGGTGACAAGGCGATGGAGCGTGTTGAGGCTCAGCGGTCCATCTATCGAGAGTTTGAGCGATATCAACGCCAGCTCTCGCGTGGTGCTGATCTAGGCCTTATCGGTCAAGACCGCTACCGTGAAGAGTCGGACAAGATCCAGGCAGAGCTGCAGCGCCGGCTGGCAATAGAGCAAAGCTATTACGCCGAGGTGGATAAGCTGCAGTCGAGCTGGGTTCTGGGCGCCAGTCAAGGGCTGGCCAATTACTCGGATGAGGCCGCAAATGTGTACCGCTCAGTAAATAGCCTGGCAACAACCTCTTTTAAGGGCATGGAAGACGCGCTTGTTCAGTTCGCTACGACAGGTAAAGCGTCGTTTTCAGACCTGGCTAATAGCATCATCCAAGACATGATCCGCATCGCCATACAGCAATCGATCACTGGCCCGCTGGCCGGTGCGCTGGGCGGGGCCTTGGGTAACCTGTTTGGTGGTGCCGCCCCGGCAGGGGTCACTCCAGGGCTCGACTGGACATTCAATGCCAAGGGCAACGTATATGACAGTCCGAGCCTTTCCAAATACTCGGGTGATGTTTACGACTCCCCTCAATTCTTCGCATTTGCAAAGGGAGCGGGTGTTTTTGGTGAGGCGGGGCCAGAAGCGATTATGCCGCTCAAGCGAAGCTCGGATGGATCGCTTGGCGTGAGGGCGGAGATGCCTCGTATGCCCGTTATGTCGCCTGCACTTCCCGAAATCAACGTCAACATTCAGGGCGCACAGGGCCAGCCAGAGGTATCGGCTCGGCGCAACCAGAACGGCGGCATCGACCTGGATATCATGTTTAAACAGATCGAGCGCCGCGTTGCAGGCGGTATTGCATCAGGTCAAGGGGCTGTTGGGCAGGCCATAGAACGGCGCTACGCACTGACGCCGAAATTGGGGTAAGAAATGGCAATACCAGTATGGCCCTTGGACGTTCCGCTATTGGACGGATTTCAGCGCCAGCCGAAAGACCCGTTCACTCGCACTGACATGGATGATGGCATGGCTCGGACGCGGCGCAGGTTTCGTGTATTCCCGATCACGATTCCTGTCAATTTTCTTGTCATGGCAGGCCAGTACGACGAGTATTACGACTTTTGCGTGAATACGCTCAACGGGTACGCGGACTGGTTCATGGTGACGGTCGATGGCCCAGGCGGAATCATGCAAAAGCGGTGTCGGTGGCTTGGAGCGCCAACAGAGGACCGAATCGGTGGCGGGCATTGGAAAGTGTCCGGCCAACTTGAGACTCTGAGTAACTTTTAACACCGCCTTCGGGTGGGCTTTTCTATCCCTGGCCTCGGCTCTGTCCGGGGTTTTTTTTTGGACGTTTGATATGTCACTTGAGCAAGCGCTGAAAGAAGCCTACGCATCGGCACCCACTGACCGTGTGATCTTTGACACGTTAGAAGTGAGGCATCCTGCGTTTCGGGATGACTCTGGTCTACCAACGGCCATTCGCGTGGTAATCGGCTACGAGAACATCACCGCAAAACTGGAGGGCGATGCGCCTCTGCATCCTGGTCAGTATGTTGAGTTTATTGCGGGTGCGTTCCGGTTCAAGTTGCCGGGGTTTGAAGAGGGCAAAGTCCCCCAGTTGCAGATCACTATCGACGGGGTGAGCCGTGAAGTGGTTGGCCATATTGAGGCAGCCATTGCCGAACGTGAGCCTATCGAGGTCACCTACCGGCCTTATTTGTCCACCGATCTGACTAAGCCGCAGATGGACCCTCCATTGAATATGGTTCTGTCGAAAGTGTCGGTGACAGGGACGTCAGTATCTGGCACGGCTTCGCTGTCCGATGTTCACAATTTTGCTTTCCCATTTGAAAAATACATGGCCAGCCGCTTCCCTGGTTTGGTGCGCTGATGACTTCTGATGATGCAAATCGCTATATCGGGCTGGGGTGGCGTTTGGGCGCTCGCGGGCCGGATCAATACGACTGCTGGGGTTTGCTGCTGCACTGCCGCGCAACTTATTTCGGCGGCGGCATACCCGATGTTGAGTTTGGCGACCCGACCCGCGAGATGTACTCACGCAAGATGCGATCGGGGGAGTGGGAGATTGCCGCATCCCCAGCGCATGGCGATGGCGTCTTGCTGCGAGACGGCAATGACCCGCATGTCGGCATTTATCTTGATCTGGATGGCGGCGGCGTCTTGCACGCGCTGGAGGGCAAGGGTGTTGTGTTCACGGCCTTGCGTGACCTGAATTTCATGGGCTTTGCCCGTCCTACGTTTTACCGAATCTATGCCTAATATCACTATCTGTAAGAACCCGTTCCGACCACACTTGGATCGGGTTGAGACGGCCGTGCGTGCTGGAACACGCCTGGATACTGTTTTGCGTCGTGAGCATCTCATTCGCGGTCGCGGTCGTTCGCTTGTCCGCAACCACTCTTTTGTTGTGCAAGTGAATGGTAATTGGCTGACGCAGGATAAGTGGGCGTACCGGCTGAAATCTGAAGATGTCGTGTTAGTCGCGCTACTCCCTGCGGGTGGTGGTGGGTCTAACCCATTGCAGATGGTGGCAATGATTGCGCTGGCTGCAGCTGCAATTTATACGGGTGGATTGGCTGCCGCTGCATATGGAACAGCAACAGGCGTAGCTGCTGGGGTAACGACGGTTGGGATGTCCGTTGTTGGTGCTGTCGCCTCTACCGCCGTGATGGTGGCAGGCGGCATGCTCCTGTCTGCTATTTTTCCGCCCGCAAAGCCGCCCAGCACCATGGCGCGTGAGCAGGCCAGCCCGACCTACACGATCGGAGCCCAAGGTAATACGGCGCGACTTATGGAGTCGATCCCGGTTCAGTACGGCCGCTTTCGCGTGTACCCGGACTTTGCCGCGCAGCCGTACACCGAAACAGACTCTAATAACGTTTTTCTATACCAGCTATTTTGCCTGGGGCAGGGTGAGCTCGATATTGAGAAGATTCGGATCGAAGATACACCCATTGAGAACTTTGCGGAGGTCACATGGGAAGTTGTGCGACCAGGCGAGAAAGTGACGCTGTTCCCGGACAATGTTGTCACATCGAGCGCCGTCCAAGGCATTGAGCTTAAAGCGGCAAACGAAGAGGGCGGCGGAGGGTATGTGGGGCCTTTCGTCTCGAACCCAGCGGGTACGACATGCAATGCCATTGGGATCGACATGGCTGTGCCAGCGGGACTCTTCAATGCTCACAGAGATGGACTGCGGACATCGTGGGTGCAATGGCATATTGAGATTCGGCCTATCGATGATTCGGGAGCAGCGGTAGGCGACTGGAGATTGCTGACTGATGGGTATTGGCAAGACAATACGGCGACCCCTCAAACTCGCTCCTATCGACATGATGTGCCTGACGGCCGGTATGAGGTTCGTGCTATTCGCGTGAACCCCAAAATTCTTAGTGAGCAGAACCAGAACACGGTGGTTTGGTCGGGGTTGCGAGCTTATCTGCCTTCGAAAGAGTCCTACGGCGACATTACACTTTTAGCCGTTGTGGCGCGTGCTACCAATAGTTTGAATCAGTCTACGGCCCGGCGGATCAATGTGATTGCAACTCGCAAGCTACGTACCTGGGACCCCATGAACGGTTGGTCGTACACGATGAAGGCTACCCGCAACCCAGCCTGGGCGCTTGCGGATGCCTGTAAGAATTCGGTATATGGCCGTGGGTTGCCAGACAGTCGCATTAATTTGCCTGGGCTGTATCGCTTGGCTCAAATTTGGGAGGCGCGAGGTGACACCTATGATGGTGTGTTTGATACAGCTACGACATTGTGGGATGCACTGACGCGAATTGCTCGTGTTGGTCGTGCCATGCCCATGTACTACGCCGGCGTGATCGATTTCATTCGCAATGAGCCGAAGACAGTTAAGACGCAGATGTTCACGCCTGGCAATATGGTCACAAACTCGTTCTCTATCGATTACGTGTTTCCAGAGCATGACAGCCCGGACCACGTTGTTGTCGAGTTTATCAATGAAGAGACGTGGCAGCCAGACGAGGTGGTGTGTACCTTGCCGGGCAGCGCACAGATGCGCCCGTACCGTCTGCAGATCCCCGGTATTGTTCAACGGGAGCAGGCATGGCGTGAGGGCATTTCACTTGCTGCGCAAAACCGCGATCAGCGTCGTTTCGTGTCGTTTCAGACCGAGCTTGAGGGCAATATCCCTCGCTATGGCGATCTGGTGGAAATTAGCCACGATGTGCCCAAGTGGGGTTTGACGGGGTTTATCGAGGGTTACGACCCCGATACCAAAACGCTGGTTACCTCTGAGCCGTTGGAGTGGTGGCGTGGAGAGAATCATTACATCAATCTACGAAAGCGCGATGGATCGCCCGACGGTCCGTACCGCGTCGTTGAAGGGAGCCACGAGCGCGAAGCCGTAATTGCTGACGGTGTGGATGGGTATGCGATTTTCGTGTCGGATGGGCAGGGCGAGGAGTTTACGTATTACCAGTTTGGGCCCGGAGAGCGTCGGTCGCTGCTGGCTCAGGCGGTGAGTGCTGTTCCCGATGAGCAAGGGAATGTGACGCTGGATTTTGTGAACTACGCTGATTCAGTTCACGCCGCTGAATACGGTGGGGCGGTGCCTCCTCCCAATCCGCCTTCTTTATTGCCAATGACCCCGAATGCCCCCATTGTTAATGAGGTCTCGGTGTATGCCACTCCTGTTTCTGGTGAGCAGATTGCCGCGTGTACGCCAGCGCGTGGGGCACAAGGATATGAGTTTCAAGCGAGTGATGATCTTGGTGCGAGTTGGGCTCCTTTGGGCAGCGATACAGCCCCCTCGATTCGCATCCGACTCCCTGCGGGACCTTGGTGGGTTCGTGCTCGAGGTGTTGGGGCAATGCCAGGGCCTTGGAAGGTCTGGCAGGGCTATATCAGCGCCACAATGTTACCGCCAGCCGCACTTGTTGATCTAGCAGCCAAGCCCCTGAATTTTGGAATACGACTTGAGTGGGTTTGGCCGTCTGCCATTGCGCTACGATATATCGAGATCTGGCACAGCCAGACACCAGAGTTTCTTGATGCTGCCCCTCTGGGGCAGTTTTCGTATCCACAGTCGTCTCATGAAATGGCCGGTCTTGCCGCTGGCCGGATTTTTTATTTTTGGGCGCGGATACGAGATGAAGCCGATCAGCCAGGCCCTTGGTTCCCAGAGTCAGGTGCGGGCGTGCTTGGGCAGTCCAGCGCGGATGCCGACGACATTCTGGAATTGTTGGAGGGCCAGATAGGCGAGAACCAATTAACTGGTGAGTTGCTGCGTCCCATCCAGTTGGTCGATCAAATCAACGATGTGATGATTCCTGGTTTGGCCGACGATCTGGCCAGGAATGCGCAGGCGTTGGCGCAAGAGAAGCAGGACCGAGCCACGGCGTTAGCCGCCGAGGCCCAGGCTCGCCTGGATGGTGATGTGGCCGCTGCACAAGCGTTGGCCGCCGGCCTGTTGTCTGAGGCGCAGGAGCGGGGCGCGGCGATATCGCAGGAGAAAACCGAGCGCCAGCAGGCCGACAGTTCGCTGGCCGGCCAAATAGACACCGTCACGGCAGCCGTGGGCGCGAATGCGGCGGCGATATCGCAGGAGGCCCAGGCACGGGCATCGGGCGACAGCGCCGAGGCCAATCAGCGGCAGATGCTGGCCGCGCAGCTGCGTGGTGGGCATGAGGGCTCAGATCTGGACGGCGTGACCTCGGGGCTTATCGCTCAGGAGAAAGCAGCGCGCACGACCCAGTATGAGGGGCTGGCGCGTCAGATGACGCTGTTGTCCGCTGGCGTGGGTGAGCAGTTTGATCATGCCAAAATCTGGTACTTCACAGGCAGCACGGAAGGCTGGAGTACCGCGACCCTGGTGGAAGGGAGCTGGCTGCGGCCTAACGATAGCCCCGGTTATACGAGATCCCCCCGAGGGCTGGGCATTAACGGCGCGGAGTTCCAGCAACTGCGCGTACGCGTGCGCAAAGTGGGTGCGCCGACCTGGGACTGTATTGTGGGCGTGTATGCGCCTGGGGCGACGAGTTATGTTGCGATCAAGCCCGCAGAGCCAGCGTGGGATGAAAACGGCATTGGTATGCTGGTGTTATCGCATGAGCATACCGGCACGATTGACGGTTTGCTGCTGCGCGGCGGTACAGGAAGGACTGCCACCAATTATTTTGCCTTTGACTGGGTAGCCGTCGGACGTCCGGCGCCTGGGGCGTCCGGCTCCGCGCTGTCTGATGAGGCAACGGCACGCGCTACGGCAGACTCTGCGGAAGCGACCAAGCGCGAGACTTTGAGTGTAAAACTGACGGGCAAGGCAGACCCGGCTGGGGCAGCATTAGGCAACCTCACGTCTGGCCTGATCTTCGATGAGAGGCAGGCGCGGGTCTCGGGCGATGAGGCCGTGATGACCGAGGTCACAGGACTGAAAGCCCGTATGCCGGCTGGCGGCGGCAAGTTGGCGACCGAGGCCAGCGTGACAGCAGAGGCTCAGGCCCGAGCGTCCGCTGACAGCGCACTGGCTTCTCGATCTGAAGCGTTGGAGGCCCGTATGCCAACGGGCGCGGGCAAGGTGGCCACAGCAGCATCGGTTAGTACGCTTGAAAATCGGGTTGAAACCGTAGAGGGCAAAACGCAGGCAAACAGCAGCGCGTTGACCACTGTGCAGAGTGGCTTGAGCACGCTGAGTGGGGCTGCTGGGGTTGGGCAGAATTTGCTCATTCACTCGGACGTCGAGCTGATTAGGACCACGTCCACCTATTTGTTTGGCCGATATCACTTGACCGAGGATTTCATTCCTGGTCAGGAGTACACGTTGGTAACCTGCGTGACTCACCACAAAGATCCGTCTGATACGCTGAATTCGGCGGTCAGGGTTTGGGCTGGCGGGGCGAGTAATTATGTGGGTGAGGTGGCGCGGGATGTAGATCGCAGGATTAGAGTTTTGCGGTTTACAAAAAACGACCGAAACGATGCGCCGCGTGAGCTGCGCTTCTATTATGCGCCGGGCCCAGGCACACAGCCCGGCGAGGCGATTGTTCATTGGGCCGCTTTGTATAAGGGGAGCGTTACGCCGCCGCTGGAATTGCCTCCCCGCGTAGAAGGCTTGGAGGTTGCTACTGAGGCAAACGCAGTAGCAACCCAGGAACTGAACACGCGAGTTGAGCAAACTGAGCAAAATATCATGTCAGCAGGCCAGAGCATCACGAAAATTGACGCTCGACTGACAGCGAAGCAGGACAGTGATTCGCTGTTGCCAGATTACATGATGGCCAACCCTGAAAGTTGGTACAGCTATTACCCCAACACGGATATCAGCTCAAACTTTGTTCAAGTCGCCGATGGGAGGGTAGCTCCCACAGCATTTCGTTTCGGGGCAGGTCGTACTTACAACTTTAGTGTTGTAACGTTGCCGATCACCCGACGATATCGTGTTCAAGCGTGGATGCGGCGATCGGCGGATTCCGATGGGCATATGCGATTTACATATAAATATCGCAAAACGACTGACGCGGACTCAGGAGCACAAACAAACTACAGCTCGAGAACCGTTACTGACCAAGTGCCTGCAGACGGGAAATGGCACCTAGCGGAGTTTGTGTATGTTGTGCCTGCGTCATTACTGAATGACGGATTTACGGGCATCCGGTTTGGGTTTGCGATTAACGATACAGGCACGAAGGGTTGGGCTGAAATTCAGGGCTATTGCGTCACCAAGGTGATGCAAGGTGTTGATATTGATCCCACTGAAGTCGCCACTGCGCAGTCCGTCAGCAACTTGAGCAGCGTGGTGTCGGAGCAGGGCGAGACTATCGCGAGTCAGGGCCAGGCGCAGACGGCTCTACAGAATCGCGTGAACGACCCTAACACCGGTCTGGCCGCTCAGTCTGCAGCTTTAAGTGATCTGAAATCGTGGACGCAGCTTGCTGACGGTAAGTTTACCGCTCAGGCGAACTCAATCAACGGACTTAGTGCCGAGGTGGGTAACGCATTGGCAAGCGTGGTGTTGGTCCAGAATGCCTTGGCGGAGACCAACGGCAAACTTTCGGCCACCACGACGCTTAAAACAGAGGTGCATTCTGGCGGTAAGTCCTACGTTGCCGGGATCTCTGCGGGAGTAGTTGTGGAGCCTGGCAAACCGGTACAGAGCGAGGTTCTGTTTCTGGCGGATCGATTTGGGTTCCTGAGCTTAGTCAATGGAGTGATTTCTACACCCTTCGTAATCCAGAACGGACAGGCATTTATCAGCCAGGCCTTCATCGGCCAGAGTTGGATTAAGTCAGCAAACATTCAGTCAATCGATGCCAACAAAATCGAGAGCCAGAACTTGGCGTCCAAGATGGCCTCGATTGGGACTGCTTATGTGAATAGAGCGAACATCGTGCATGCGGCGGTAGACACGCTGAGGATTGCGGGTAACGCAGTGGCTATCCACGCAGGCGCTTCTGCGGATGCTCGTACGCTTAATGTCTCAGAGAGTGATTTGAATGTCACGATTGCCTTGCCTCATATGGCAGACGTAACGATTAGCGCCAGCGTCCAAGGGGCGGGCTGGGGCAATGGGAATCTTATGGAGCACCAGCTGCGCGTTAACTGGATTTCATATGGGTCTATCGTCGATGTTAATAATAGTGGTGGCGCAATGGTGTTAAAGACACGTGTGGCCCCTGGTACGCATACATTTACGTTGCGCCAAAAGTCATTCGGCACAGGAGCGACGGCATCAGACTATATGTATGGGCAAGCGGGTCTGTCGGTAATTTGCACAATGAGGTGATGATGGAAGTTGTTTCTTTGTTTAAAAACGGCCGCTTTCAGCAGACGGTCTCTGGGCCGCAGCAACTTGTCATAGATCCAACACTTGCATCTTGGCAAGGGGATTGGGTGCCGGGTGCATTCGATAGTTCCTGGTGGTTCTATGGAGGGGAGGCACGCGAACGTCCAGTGTGCCCCATTGTTGCAGAGGGCCTAGTGCTGCGTGGAGTTCGCCCCGGCAGCATGATTACGATTGAAGGCCAGCAGTATGAGTGCGTCGAGGGCGGGGATGTGGAGCTGTCGTTCCAGTACCCAGGCACGTACGAAATCACGGTCACGCGCTGGCCCTATTTAGACGGGAGATACACCATTGAAAATCCACCACCAGCCGAATAACCACGCAGAACGTCGGCAACGAGAGTACCCGAAGATCGGGGATCAGCTCGATGCTGTGTACAAGCTGGCTCGTCATATGCAGGAGCAGGGCCAGCAACTACCGCCAGATGTTGATAAATGGGTGACTCAATGTCGGGCCGTTAAAGAGAAGTATCCAGCCGCCTAAGCGGCTTTTTTTACGTCTGCTGCAATCGCGGCTATTCACGGGAGACAGCCATGCCGACCGTAAACAAGGGGAAGAAACCAATGCTGCACAACGATGGAGCACATCTGCCGATTACAACCGGCTCAGCATTACTGATTTACAAGTGGACGCTGCAAGAGTTCGTTTTGCTGCTGTGGGCGGCCTATGTGCTGATTCTTATTGTGATCAAACTGCCAGATTTTCTGCGGTCGGCTGCGCGTTTGATAGGTGGACTGCAACGTGGCTGGGCACGTTTCAAGGAGTGGAAAAGTGGATCTGAAAACTAAAGTCGGTGCGGGCGTGATTGCCGCTGCTGTCGGGCTGGTTGCCGCCTGGGAGGGGCGTTCGCTGGTGGCCTATGTGGACCCTGTGGGTATCCCGACTATCTGCGAGGGGTATACGCACGGCGTGCGTCTGGGTGATGTGGCCACGCCAGCGCAATGTGACGCCCTGACAAAACAGGAGGTAGTCAAAGCTCTGGCTGTAGTGGATCGCTCGGTGTCGCAAACGCTGCCTGACGGCATTCGCGTGGCGCTGGCCAGCTTCGTCTACAACGTGGGGCCTGGTGCCTATGGCGGGTCCACGCTGCTGCGCAAGCTGCGGGCTGGCGATATGGCCGGGGCCTGCAACCAACTCCCGCGCTGGGTTTATGCCGGCGGCAAGAAACTGCGCGGTCTTGAACGGCGGCGCGAAGCAGAGAGGCAAATATGTCTATCCGATCTGCAGTAACGGGGGCTGCTGTTCTGGCAGCCCTTTTTATTGGGCTGCAGATGTACGGCTCAGCCCAACACAAGAAAGGTTACGACCAGGCCCAGGCCGAATACATGATCGCCGTCGCCCACGCGGAAGGCAGGGCGCGGCAGATCGAGCACGAATTAACCCAAGAAATGGAGGTCCGAGATCGTGAAACGCAAGAACAGTTGGAGCAAGTGGCTATTGCTGAGCGCCGCGCTGCTGATGAGCGCGTGCGCAAGTCAGCCGAAGAGTACGCCGCCCGCTATCGTCGGGATACCGCGCTTGCCAGCGTTGCCGCAGAGCGCCAGGCAGCCGACACCGCCATCAGAATGTTTGCCGAGCTGCTTGGGGGGCTTGATGAAATGGCGGAAGTCTACGCAGCAGAGGCTGACCGACGCCGAGTAGCAGGGCTTGCTTGTGAAGTGGCCTACACAGACGCCCAGGGGCGGTAGCTACTGCGCCGCCGCTCAGCGACCGTTCCAGTGGCGCTCTGATGCTGAGATAGATGCTACCCCCATGCGTGTGCTGCGCTACGTAGAAACGGAGGCGGACACGTGGGGACGGCTATGCAAGTTATAAAAATTGGGTATTAGTATTAGCTATTGAGCACGCCGTTGTATAGCCATTAAGATTATTTACCAAGACCCGCAAGTGCCTGGTCAGGAGACGGGTTTGGCTTGGTTTCAGGTTTTAAGTCTGTGGCTCTGTCGCGTAGATGGTCAACGACGGTCCAAAACATATTATCTGGCCCAACGGTCATCATCCAAGCGCCCAAAATTATGCCGAAAGTGATAAGCGTTGTAACAAATCCGGCAATAACATTTTGCCAGACCCCTCTGAGAAACGAGTGCTTGGAATCTATCTGCTTGCCTATATCGACCTTAGCCCGCCTCAGTGCACGCATATACATGGACTGCTCTACCTGCTCCTGATGATGCTCGATAGCTTCAGTCAGAACTTCGGTCAAGAAGTTATTGAGAAGAGCTTCAGCGGATTGCTGATAAGACCCAATTCGCGCCTCAGTAGTTGAGGTTAAGTGGAAATGCGCAAGCTCTTTGTCGCTAGGGTCGGCATTGTTGTGTTGCTGTTTGAATTTTGCAATGTACTCGACCTTCTCGTGTTTATAGAGCGCATAAGCTAAGGCCCCAACTACATCGTTTGGGGCCTTAACAAGTTGTCTGTAGATAAAATTATAGTTGCTCACATCAGGCGGGCCGGAATAGGTTTGTCCATGCCTTGCTGAATGCTTGGTTCAGCTGGTCTCGAGTGTAATGGCGCTCTCGAATTTCATGAGCAACACTTTGCGGCAGCGAAGAT
Source organism: Alcaligenes sp. SMD-FA (assembly GCF_025960365.1). Classification (NCBI taxonomy): domain Bacteria; kingdom Pseudomonadati; phylum Pseudomonadota; class Betaproteobacteria; order Burkholderiales; family Alcaligenaceae; genus Alcaligenes; species Alcaligenes sp. SMD-FA. The sequence goes on from NZ_CP110108.1 coordinate 919,135, forward strand.
CGGTCGGCGTGCTGATTGTTGATGAGATGCTGGTTTGCACGCAAAATTTCTTCCCGAGAAAAAGTGCGAACTTTCTTGGTCATCATCCTTCCTTGATAGTGCTTTGTGTGTGTTCCAGGGCGTTTGGCGACGGAATCCGTCCGCAAGGAGTGTGCGCATTGTGCCACGATGCCTGGCAAGTTTATAGATGTAAAATACAACACTCTGTTGAGTAAGTAAATTTTTTTGTTGGTATTTTGGTAGGTATCGTTGGTGAGTTACTCCTTAAATGAGCGTTATATATGGGGGTGTGGCTCCTGCTGGGCCCGCCATCGTATTTTTAATCGCACTGTTCTCTTGGCTCCTTGATCTTGGGGCTGAGGGGCGTGCGCATAAGCAGCTTAGCCATGACACTCCAAGGTTGGAAACGCCGCGTGTTTTACGTGGGTTTGTTTGAGTTTTTTGCCATTGTTTTTTCTTCTTTCTTGCTGGCGTATTTTGCCGGTGGAAAGGCCTCTGAATCTGCACCTATTGCCGTCGCGATCTCAGTGATTGCGATTGTTTGGAACTACGTGTTCAACACCGCTTTTGAGTATTGGGAGTCTCGCCAAACGGTCAAAGGCCGCAGCCTGTTGCGCCGTAGCGTGCATGCTGTCAGTTTTGAGGCTGGCCTGGTGATTGCCATCGTGCCTTTGTATATGTGGTGGTATCAGGTTGGCTTGATGGAAGCGCTGCGGATGGAAGTGGCCATTCTGGTGTTCTTCTTGATCTACTCCTTTATCTTTAGCTGGACCTTTGACCGGGTGTTTGGCTTGCCAGCCAGCGCGGCTTGAGGCCTTGGCTCCCGTAGATAGAAAAAGCCGCGTAATGCGGCTTTTTTGTTGTCGACCTGGGGCTGACAAGGCGTCGTCCCCTCCGGTTTAGGTTTAGGGCGGGCACTGGCATTCGGGGCAGGGGTAGGACCGTTCGTTCAGGCCTTGCTTGCAAACGGGGCTGGTGAATACAGGAGGTGGGGCGTAATGCGCCGCCGGGTGCATCCGGCTACTGTTAGCCCGATTTGGATTCCCGGCGTGCCTGACAGATACGCGCATGATGAATGTCTGCCCACTTCACCAGTTCCCGCATGGGCACCAGAAAGGACTGCCCCAGTTCGGTCAGTGTGTATTCCACGCGTGGCGGCACTTCTGCGTACAAGGTTCGTTGTACAAACCCATCCGTTTCCAGGCGCTTGAGTGTGCGCGAGAGCATCTGACGGGAAATATCGCCGATTTCCCGACTTAGTTCGTTAAAGCGCAGCGTGCCCGGTGCCAGGGACTCCAGGATCAGCAGACTCCATTGATCGCCAATTCGGTCCAGCACATCCCGGATGGGGCAGGGTTGCTCGAACTCTTCCTGTATCAGGCTGAAAGCCTGTGTAGTGGCGCTTGATGAGGACATGGCGACTTGCTCTCCTGTGTTCAATAGTCACTTGCGTGTGACCTAGTATGGCCGGCGTGACTTCTTGTGGACTGTCAAAAAACTGTCTAGCATCACGCTTAATGGTCTACTTTATAGACCAGGTCTTTATTTGAGCACACAAGGAGCGGTTATGTCTCGTATTGCATTGATAGGTGCTTCTGGCGAAGTCGGTTCGCGCCTTTTGAAAGAACTCTCTGATCGTGGTCATACAGTGACAGCGATTGCTCGCCATCCTGAAAAAATTGCCAGCCTGCCCAATGTCACGGCTGTTCAGGGTGATGTGAATGATCTGGACGGTTTGATCGCGCTACTGCAAGGTCACGATGTGGCGATTAGCGCCGTTCGTTTCGCCTCGTCGGATCCTTCCAAGCTGATCACGGCAGTTCGCGCGGCTGGTGTGCCGCGTTATCTGGTGGTGGGTGGTGCGGCCAGTCTTGAAGTGGCTCCCGGTCAGCGATTGATTGATCAGCCCGCATTTCCGGATGCGTATCGTACCGAAGCCTTGGGGGGGATTGCCTTTCTGGATCAGCTACGTCAGGAAAAAGAGCTGGATTGGACTTTCTTGTCGCCCTCGGCAGAGTTTGGTCCCGGTCAGCGCAGGGGCAAATTCCGTGTGGGCCAAGACAGTCTTTTGGTCTCCGACCAAGGCAGCAAGATTTCTTATGAGGATTACGCCATCGCTTTGGTGGACGAGATTGAACATCCTGCCCATTCGCGCCAGCGCTTTACCGTAGGTTATTGATCAAGGAGTGGGGCTGATGAAAGGGTTAATTCGATGGGTATCTCCAGTTTTATTGGCGGGCTCTTTCTTGTTGAGCACAAATGCAGCGTTGGCTGCCAATTCGCCGACTCGTGATGTGGTTCAGGAAGAAAGCAATCGCACGCTAGTGGTCAATTTTTACGATAGCTTCTTTAACAAGCATCAGGTGCAGGAAGCGGCGACAGTGGTGGCCCAGGACTATATCCAGCACAACCCGGAAGTGCCGGACGGGAAGGCGCCTTTTGTGGGCTACTTTAGTGGCTATTTCAAAGAGAACCCGCAGTCTCGTGCGCGGATTGTGCGCAGTGCCACAGACGGGGATCTGGTCTATCTGCATGTGCATTCGACCAATGGCAAGGCTGACCGGGGGCAGGCGGTGATTGATATTTTTCGGGTGCAAGACGGCAAGATCGTGGAGCATTGGGATGTGATTCAGGCCGTGCCGGAGCAGGCTGCCAATAGCAACACCATGTTCTAAGAACTCTGTTGTGGGGCGACGTATTGCTCCGGTGCAAAGAGGACGTATGTGTACGCCAAATAAAAGACCCGCCAATGATGGCGGGTCTTTTTGATGAAGGGGCCGTTAAAAAGCGTTCTTTTTGGGACTGCAGCTTTTGCTGGGGTTTAGCAGGGTTTTACTCCTGAGACGCCTAAGCCGTCTGCATCTTGATCTTGGCTTCGCGTATCGGCAGATTGACAATGGCAGCCAGTACGGCCAGCACAATATCAGCCCACCACATCCAGCTGTAATCACCAAACCGAGTCAAGGCGATACCACCTAGCCACGCCCCCAAAAAGCCGCCGATCTGGTGTGAGAACAAGGCCAAGCCAAACAGGGTGGCCAGATAACGTGTGCCAAACAGCTTGGCGACGATATTGGCGGTGGGTGGCACGGTCGCCAGCCAGGTCAGACCCAGGCCGATGGCAAAGATGTAAAACACCAGATCGGTTTTAGGCATCATCAAGTACCACAGGATCAGCACGGCGCGCGAGGCATACATTAGTGCCAGCACATATTTGCTGCGCCAGCGGGCAATGCAGGAACCGGCGGCGATACTGCCAAAGATATTGGCCAGGCCGATCAAGGCCAAGGACCAGCTTGCTACTGAAGGCGGCAGTCCGCACAGGTCGATTTCCCCCGGCAGGTGGGTGACCAGAAAAGCAATGTGAAAACCGCAGGTGAAAAAGCCCAGGCTCAGCAGCAAGTAGCTGCGATCTGTCATGGCGTTTTTCAATGTCTCGGCCAGTCCCGGACCGCTGCTAACAGGAGCGGGGCGGGGGGCGGCGGCTGTCTTTTGGGCCTTGCTGCCAGGGCTTAGTTTGCGGATCAGGGGCAGGGTTAGCAGGGCGGTCAGAGCCAGAACCCAAAAGGTCGACATCCAGCCCACCCAACCGATCAGCTTTTGCACGACGGGAGCAAAGACGAATTGTCCGAAGGAGCCGCCGGCATTGATCAGGCCAGAGGCCTGGCCGCGTGCGTGCTCAGGAATTCGTTGGGCGGCCGCGCCAATCAAGGTAGAGAAGCTGGCCGCACCCGAGCCAACGCTGGCCAGTAGGCCCAAGGTCAAGGTCAGTCCCAGGCCTGTGCCTATAAAGGGAGTCACTGCACAGCCCAATGCCAGAATCAGCAGGCCCGCGATCAGAACCCGGTCCGGGCCCCAGCGGTCGGAGCAGGCACCGGCAATAGGCTGGATCGCCCCCCAGGTAAGCTGGCCCACGGCCATGGCAAAGCTGATGGACATAATGCCCATGCCGCTTGCCTTATCAATCGGGCCGACGAACAGGCCAAAGGATTGGCGTATCCCCATGGTAACCATCAGGATGCCAGCCGCTGCCAAAGTCACCGTCATTACGGCGGGCTGGCGCAAGGATTGAAACATGGGGTCCCCTCTTATTATTCAGATTTGAATTATCTGGCGAAATGTCAAAGCGGTGCAATCACCTTGTCTGGTGAAAAGCGACTGGGCGGACAGTGTTGCAGTGCGCGGCTATCCAGTTCCAGTTGCGGGAGGAGGAGGAGGAGGAGGTGGTGGTGGTGGTGGTGGTGGTGGTGGTGGTGGTGGTGGCCGTGCGTGGCAGGAAGTGCAGGGAGCAGAACTAGGCTGTTTATTGCGGCGTTTGATGGTTCAAGCAAGCGCGGAATATAAAAAAGACGGGCTGACAGCGCCGTCTTTTTTATACTTGCCGCTAAGTGGGATCAGCCTTTTTCCAGACCAGCCTGTACTGGGCGCGCGCCCAGTTTGTCGATCAGAACCTGGGGATTGATACCCAGCAAATAACCGCGTCGGCCACCATTGATGTAAATCGTGTCGAACTCCAGCAGTTCTTCTTCCAGCCACACAGGCATGGCCTTGCGGGTGGCAAAAGGCGAGGTGCCACCGACCATATAGCCCGAATGGCGTTGGGCCACCTCTGGCTTGCAGGGGGCGATTTTCTTTGCGCCCGTTTGACGAGCCAGATTCTTGGTAGAGACTTCTCGGTCGCCGTGCATCACGATGACCAAGGGTTTGGCGCTTTCATCTTCCATGATCAGGGTCTTGGCCACCCGGTGCAGGTCCAGACCTAGTTGGGCTGCTGCTTCCATGGCTCCGCCATGATCGACATAGTTGTAGCTATGTTCGGTAAAGGAAATGCCATTTTTACGTAGCCACTGCGTGGCCGGTGTTTCGCTGACGTGTTTTTCTTTAGCCATATCTTGGTAGTGCGCTCAGGCGCGTGGATGATGGGCTGCGTGCAAGGCTTTCAAGCGCTCACGTGCCACATGAGTATAAATCTGGGTCGTGGAAATGTCGGCGTGTCCCAAGAGCATTTGCACCACGCGCAAGTCGGCGCCGTGATTGAGCAAATGGGTCGCGAAAGCATGACGTAAAACGTGCGGGGACAAGGGGGCCAGAATCCCGGCCTGAACCGCATATTTCTTGACGATCAACCAAAAGGATTGGCGGCTCATGCAGGTGCCACGCCCGGTAATAAATACAAAGTCGCTGCGACGCTGGCCCAGCAAGGCAGGGCGGGATTGCTGCATATAGCGTTCAATCCAGTGCAAGGCTTCCTGCCCCAGAGGCACCAGCCTGTCTTTGCCACCCTTGCCTTGGTCTATGCGTAGCACGCCATCGCTCAGGCTCAGATTTTGCAAAGGCAACTCGGTCAGTTCGGTGACGCGTAAACCGCTGGCATACAGGGTTTCCAGCATGCAGCGGTCACGCAGCCCCAAGGGATTATGTATGTCCGGTGCGGCCAGCAGGCGCTCTACCTGTTCTTCAGACAAGGTATGCGGGACACGCGGGGCTTGTCGGGCGCTGCTCAGTTCCAGGCAGGGGTCGTCCTGCCGCATGCCTTCTTGCACCGTCCAATCGTAAAAGCGACGCAAGGTGGCCAGCCTGCGGTTGGCCGTGCTGGCCTTGCTTTGACCGGCCTGGCTGGCCATCCATTCGCGCAAATCGCTGGCTTGCAGTTGCTCCAGCGCTTTGCCTTCGCGCTCTTGCTGAGCCCACTCCTTCAGGCGCTCCAGATCTTGCCGATACGCTTGCTGCGTGTTGGCGGACAGGCCGTCCTGCAACCAGAGCATGGTGATGAAATCGGAAATCAGACTGGCTTGCGTCATGGGGATGAAAAATTCGGAAAGCGTGGCTGTCAGCGAGCCTCTGGTAGCCGGGACGAGGCTGGAAAGCCATCATGCTATCACTCCGGGGTGATGAGCTTCATTCAGCAGATGGGTAGATATACGCTATATACCTATATATATTTCCTGATTATACTCATTCGTTACACCCGTCCTGGAGGAGAAAACAATGTTCAAACGAGTCGTATCGGTCGCTGCCTTATCCCTGTTTTTGCAAGGCACTGCGCAAGCCGATGAATTGGTGGTGGCCGCCGCTGCCAGCCTGACCAATGCCTTCAAGGAACTGGCTGGCCAGTTTGAGGCAGAGCATCCCGGCACCAAAGTGCTGACCAGTTTCGCTGCATCGGATGTCGTGCTGCAGCAAATCGTCAACGGCGCTCCTGTCGATGTGTTTGCCTCGGCAGACCAAAAGGCCATGAACAAGGCGGAAGAAGCCCAGGTCGTGGACCCTGCTACCCGCAAGAATTTTGTGCAGAATCAGGTGGTACTGATTGTGCCAAGCGACAACCCTGCCAATGTGACAAACGTGGGTGATCTGGACAAAGCAGATGTCAAACGCGTGGCTTTGGGTAACCCGGCCGTGGTGCCGGTGGGCCGCTATACCCAGGCTGCCTTGGAAAAAGCGGGTCAGTGGGATGCCGTGAAACAGCGAGAAATCCTGGGTCAGAACGTACGCCAGGTGCTCGATTACGTCGCCCGTGGTGAGGTGGAAGCCGGTTTTGTGTTTGCGACTGACGCGGCCATCATGAAAGACAAGGTGCACGTGCTGGAGGTGCTCAAGACGACTGAACCTGTCACTTACCCCATCGCTCTGGTGCAGCGTGAGGGCCGTAGTGACAAGGCCCAGGCCTTTCAAGATTTCGTCATGTCCGAATCCGGGCAGCAAGTGCTGGCAAAATACGGTTTTGCCAAGCCTTGATAGGATGTTGATCGCCGGATGACTTCATTTTGGATTCCCCTGGGCTTATCGCTCAAGGTCGCCGGCTGGGCGACCTTGTTCGCTTGTGTGTTGGGCATAGGCATTGCCTATGCACTGTCGCGCTGGCAGTCGCGTTGGTGTGACCTGCTTGATTCCATCCTGACCTTGCCCATGGTCTTGCCGCCTACGGTTATCGGCTATTACCTGCTGGTTCTATTGGGTCGGCGTAGTGCCGTAGGGCAATGGCTCTCCAGTATGGGGATAGAGCTGATCTTTACTTGGCAGGGTGCGGTGATTGCCGCCACAGTCGTGGCCTTTCCCATGATATTGAAGGCAGCGCGTGCGGCTTTTGAAGATGTGGACCCACGATTAGAAGATGCCGCCAGTGTGTTGGGTTTAAGGCCCTTGGCTATCTTCTTTCGTGTCAGCCTGCCTTTGGCGGCGCGTGGCATTATGGCCGGGGTTTTGCTGGCTTTTGCCCGTGCCTTGGGCGAGTTCGGTGCAACCTTGATGATTGCGGGCAGCATACCGGGGCGTACCCAAACCATGTCCATCGCCATTTACGAGGCGGTGCAGGCAGGGGAAGATCAGCAGGCTTTAGTGCTGGTTGCTATTATTTCGATTACCTGTGTGCTGGTTTTGTGGAGTACCCGTGCTTTGTCACCCCGTCACGTACGCCGTAAAAGAGGGATGCAATGAGCCTGAAGGTACAGATTCAACGCACCGTAGTTAGCGAGGCTCGTCATTTTGAATTGAACATTCAGATTCAAACCGAGGCTCGTCATATTGCGTTGTATGGGCCATCAGGCTCGGGCAAGTCCTTGACGGTGCAAAGCGTGGCGGGCTTGCTGCGGCCCGATCATGGCCGCATTCAGATTGGCGATCAGGTCTACTTTGATTCCGCAAAAGGCATCAACCTGAAGCCGCGCGAGCGTCGGGTGGCGTACCTGTTTCAGGACTACGGCCTGTTCCCACATCTGACCGCCGCACAGAATATTTGCTTTGGTCTGAACAGGGGCTTGTTCAACCGCTCCGTGCGGGCCATGCCTGCGGCTGCCCAGCGTTGGGTAGACGCGTTTGAATTGGAGTCGGTATTAAGTAGCTACCCCGCCCAGTTGTCGGGCGGGCAAAAGCAACGCTGTGCTTTGGCGCGAGCCTTGGCGATTGAGCCTCAGTTGCTCTTGTTGGATGAGCCTTTGGCGGCTCTGGATCAGGATTTGCGTGTTCGTTTGCGGGCTGAACTGGCGCAGTTGCAAAGCCAGATTGATATTCCCACGATCTTGATTACGCACGATCCTGAAGATGCCAGAGTCCTGGCCCAAGAGGTCTATCGCATTCGCGACGGACGCGTCTTGGAGTGTTGTCGCAGCGCGGATCTGGAAGCCCTTACAGCGTAGCAATCATTACGCTGGATGCCTTGAACAGAGCATAGGCGGATTGGCCCGCTTCCAGATGCAAACGCTGGGTGCTGTCCAGGGTGATGCTGGCGGTCACTGTCAGGCCTTGTGGCAGCTCCAGACGGACTTCTGCATTGACGGCACCGGTGAGGACATCGGTAATCGTGCCGGGTAACTGATTGCGTGCGGACAGCGAATTGCGGGTGTCGCCCGTGCCAATCATGATTGACGATGCTTTCAGAAAGGCCAGAACTTTTTGCCCTTCACGCAGGCCCAGGTTTTCCGTGCTTTCCCGCGTAATGGAGGCAACAACGGTTTGGCCCTGGCCAATATCCACATGAATTTCGTCGTTGACGGCACCGGTCTTGATCGTGGTAACGATACCGGGCAATTGGTTGCGAGCCGAAGTTTGCATGATCATGGTTTGGAGTAACTCCATCTGAGTAGCCACGGAAGGCATTAAACGACCAATACGGCTCATGAAGCGTTGATGTAGCCGGTCGTAGGTTTGGTACAGCTCTAGCAGTTCGATGGCCTTGGGCGTCAGGGTGGCGCCGCCACCACGATGGCCGCCGGTGCTACGCAGCACCAGAGGCTCGCCCGCCATATTGTTCATGATGTCGATGGCGTCCCAGGCCGCTTTGTAGCTGATGCCAATATGGCGGGCGGCGGCAGAGATCGACCCCTGCTCGGCGATCGCCGCCAGCAAGGCCATACGGCGGGCGCTACCCCAGGTATGCTCGCCAGTACGCAGCGACAGGCTGCCGGTTAATTCGGTATTGGGGGTGTTTGAACTAGACATGGCGATAAGTGTAAGGGCGTGAACAATCTAGGGATAGAGCGCCGGTACAATGGCCGGATCAGCGTTGCTGGCCATTCTGTTTCCTTGCAACCTTAACTGGTTTTCTCTATGTACGACACCCCTGCTGTTTCCATGGCTCAATTGCAGGAGCTCAATAGTGCCGAAACGGTTGTGTTAACCGTGAACAAGCGCTACGCGCGCCGCCTGCTGGGACATTTGTCGGCCCGTCTGGCTGGAGCGGGCGGGACGGTCGCCGTGCCGGAAATCGTGCCCTTGGGGGCGTGGCTGGCACAGGCCAGCGATCAGCTCTGCTTTTCCGAGCAATGGCAACCGGCTGCGCACCAGATGGATCGCTTCGCCGCCTTGCAGCGCTGGGAACACAGCATCGAGCAGTGCGAGGAAGAGGGCTACTTCCTGGATGTCGGCCAGGCAGCGCGTCTGGCCTGTGAAGCCGATACCCTGCTGGATGAATGGAATATTGAGCTCAAACCCGGCGAGGCCAGCATAGATTTTGAACGCTTCATGCAATGGCGCTCTCACTACCGGCAAAGCCTGGAGCAGGCGGATCTGGATGACGCGAATCTGGCTGCCGAGCGCGTGCTGAAAGCGGTGCAGGCCGGCGCCTTGCACATGCGTCATCGATATATGGTGCTGCATGGTTTTCATGAATACTCGCCGCGTCTGCAAAGCCTTTTAATGGGTTTGCAGAATATGGGAGTGGAGATTCTGCAGTTGCAGCACGAAGAGGCGCAGGCCACGGAAGTTCATTGGGTGCAGGCGCAGGATGCGGATACGGAATGGCGCCTGGCGGTGCAATGGGCGCGTCGTCAATTGGATGAGGACCCGGATCGCACGGTAGCCATTGTGGCGGCGCAGTTGGAAACGCAACTGCCGCTGGTGCATCGCCTCTTGCGGCAAGCCATGCACACGGATCAAGGCGCCTTGCCCTATAACGTGGCAGCGGCCCGATCCTTGGCCGAGTGGCCCGTGGTTGAAGCAGCCCTGGCCTGGTTGAAAGCCCTGTTTACCCTGGCGACCAAGGGGCAGGCCGAGCCGGCCATGCTGGGCCAAGCCCTGCGTTTGGGAGCGTGTCAGGCGGAACAGTCTGAAGCGGGCGGCCGTGCCCGCATTGACAAGGCCTGGCGCGACAATCGCATCACGCAAGTGAGCCGTAAAGAATTTGCCGACATGCTCAGCTTTCACACGCCCGAACTGGCCCTGGCCTGGGGCAAGGCGGTGGAGCGCTTCGAGTCCGTGTCGGCCGGCGCTCAAGGGGTGGATACCTGGGCTTCAGTGATGCGTCAATGCCTGGAGGCTTTGGGTTTTCCCGGAACCAATCGTTTGGATAGCGCCCAGTTTCAAACCTTGGAAGCTTTGGAGGCCCTGCTGCTGCAACTGGCGCAGCAAGCCCCTGTCTTGGGCCGTATCAGTGCCTTGAAGGCGCAAAGTGCTCTGGCGCGCATGGCCCGTGAAAATCTGTTCCAGCCACAGCGTGATCCGCGCTCCCGTCTGGATGTGCTGGGCTTTCTGGAGGCGGAAGGTGGGCGTTGGGATGCCGTATGGGTGCTGGGCCTGACCGATGATATTTTGCCCGCTGCCGTCAAACCGAATCCCCTGATCCCCGCCCAAGTGCTGCGCCGGGTGCAAGCCCCGCGCAGTACGCCAGAGCGGGAGCTGGAGTGGGCGCGCTGGATGTTGAGCGCCTTGCTGCGCTGTGGCAAACAGGTCTTGCTCAGTGCGCCTTTGAATCAGGGGGAGCAAGAGCTCAGACCCAGCCCTTTGATCGCGCATTGGCCTGTGCTGGAAATGCCTTGGGCGGTGCAGGCAGAGCAGGCCGTCGCACAGGAAGCCTTGCTGGACGAGCAAGGCCCCAGCCTGAAGCTTGAAGAGCGCATACGCGGCGGAATCAGCGTGCTGGATACGCAGGCCCGCAATCCCTTATGGGCTTTTGTGAAGTTTCGTTTGCATGGTCAGGCCTTGCCTGATTACGCCCGTGTAGGTGATATGAATACACGCGGGGTGTTTCTGCACCGCGCCGTCGAACTGTTCTGGCTGCATGTGAAGGATCAGGACAGCTTGCACGAACTGATTGGCGAGGACTCGCTGTTGGACGTGGTGCAAGTGTGTATTGATCAGGCCGCTCAGGAAGAGCTGGCCGATTACGGCCCGGTGCTGCGCAGCCTGGAAATGGAGCGGGGTCTGGCTGTTTTGAGCCAATACGCGCATCAGGAAGCCCAGCGTCCGCCGTTTGCCTTGGGCGCGACGGAACAGGAATTGAGCTGGAGCCGTGGCTTGCTGCGTTTGAGCTTGCGTCTGGATCGTCTGGATGATCTGGCCGATGGTGAGCAGTTGCTGATGGACTACAAAACTGGCATAGGCGAACTCAGACCCGATAAAGATTGGCTGCGGCCCAGACCTGTGAATCTGCAATTGCCGTTTTATGCAGCAGCCTTGCAGGATGAAGGCCGAACCGTCAGTGGCTTGGCTTTTGTGCGCTTGCATGCTCGTCAGGTGGGCTTAAGTGGTTTGGCCGCGCCCGGCATGGATATTGAGGGCCTGACCGAATTGGAAAGTGCCCAGCAGTGGACCGCACAAATCGCGCAGTGGAAACAGGCGGTGGAAGGTCTGGCGGATGAGTTCCTGCAAGGGCAGGCCGCCAACCAGATCTGGAACCGCAACGATTTGCTGTACTGCGATGTTTTGCCCTTTTTGCGTTTGTTCCAGGAAGACCTCCAAGACAATGGAGGAGAGGTGTCATGCTGACTGTCCCTAGCGATAGCCCCGCCCGTGCACGGGCACTGGACCCCGAGTCCTCCTTTCTGGTCCAAGCCCCTGCCGGTTCAGGCAAGACAGAGCTGCTGACCGACCGAATTCTGGCTTTGCTGGCTCGCGTGCAGCGGCCAGAAGAAATTGTGGCTATTACCTTCACCCGTAAAGCTGCGGCTGAAATGCATGCGCGAGTGCTGGAGAAGCTGGCCGCTGCCAATCAGGAACGGCCTGCCGAGTCCTATCGCGTACGCAGTTGGGAGCTGGCGCGCGCGGCCATGCAGCGCAATCAGGAGCAGCAGTGGGATTTGCTGGCCTATCCGGCACGCTTGAGTATCCGTACCATTGACTCCTTGTGTGCGCACCTGGTGCGTGCCATGCCCTGGATTACGGGGCTGGGCGGGGTGCCGGCCATTACTGATAAGGCACAGGAGCATTACGAAGCGGCGGCCTGGGCCACGCTGGAAATGGCGGAAAGCGTCCCTAGCGTGGCGCGCTTTCTGGAGCATATGGATGTCAACCTGCTGCAGGCGCAAGCCCTGTTGGCCGGTATGTTGGCCAGCCGCGATCAGTGGCTGCCAGCCGTGGGGCAGGGCGGTGACGTGGCGCTTTTGCAAGACAGCTTGCGCGAGGTGGTGGAGCAGCAACTGCAGCAGCTAAGCGATGCTTTGCCACCCGGCTGGGCACGGACTTTGGCTCCCCTGGCCTGCTTTGCGGCCTCGAATCTGGAAAGCGGCGATGTACTGGCCCTGGCCGATTGGCAAGGCGACAATCTGGCCCCGGTTATGGACGATTTGCCGCGCTGGCGTGGTCTGGCAGCCTTGTTGCTGACGGATAAAGGCGATCTGCGCAAAAGCCTGACCGTGCGTAACGGCTTTCCGCCAAAAACAGCGCAAAAAGAAATTCTGACTGAATGGTTGAGCAATTGTCTGGGGGCAGAGCCCTGGATTGCTCGCCTGGCCAGTGCCCGCCTTCTGCCCGAACAATACTCCCCCCAGCAGCAAGAAGTCCTGTCCAATCTGATTCAGGTTTTATGGCTGGCTGCGGCGCAATTGAAACTGCGCTTTTCCGAGAAAGCCGAGGTCGATTTCACCGAGATTGCTCAACGTGCTCTGCAAGCCTTGGGCGATGCCGATGAGCCGGGCGAACTGCTGTTGCGTATGGATAGGTCCATACGTCATTTGCTGGTGGACGAATTTCAGGACACCAGCCAATCCCAGGTGCAATTGCTGGAGCGCCTGACCAGTGGCTGGGAGCCGGGTGATGGGCGTAGCCTGTTTCTGGTGGGCGACCCCATGCAGTCCATTTACCGTTTCCGCAAGGCGGAAGTGGGTTTGTTTCTGCAGGTCTGGCAAGCGCGACGTTTAGGTGAAGTGGAGCTGGAGCCGCTCAATCTCAGCAATAACTTCCGCTCGCACCCGCGTTTGGTGGAGTGGGTGAATAGGGTGGGGGCGCAACTGTTTCCGGCTCGACCTGATCCGGATCTGGGCATGGTCACGTATGAACACTCGACTGCCTTCAAACCTGATATTCCCGAGTGGGCGGTGCAGTTTCATCCGTCCTGGCATTTCCGGGTGGCACGGGGAGAGGATGCCGTGCCGTCGCAGCAAGCGGCTCAGGAACGTGCGGTGCAAGAAGCGGTGCAATGCGCGGCTCAAGCTCTGGAACGTTATCAGGACAGTGAGCATCCGGTGGCAATTCTAGTGCGAGCACGTTCGCACTTGCAGGGTTTGGTGCGCAAGCTGGGCGAGCAGGGCGTACCGTGCCGAGCGGTAGAGCTGGAGCCCTTGCAGCAGCGCCCTGTGGTGGCGGATTTGGTGCAATTGGTCCGTGCCTTGGCTCACCCGGCAGATCGACTGGCTTGGCTGTCCGTGTTGCGCTCGCCATTGATCGGCCTGCGTTTGGAGAGTCTGCATCGTTTGTGCGCTTTGCATCCCACGCAGACCCTGGCCGAGCTGACCACGAGCCTGAGAGCGAACCTCGCCGTTGACGGCGAGGTCAAGCGAGGCAAGATGACTATGACGCCACAGGCGCCCCCGGATGGTGGCGGAGAAGCTCCGGCCGCCAGGCTGGAATTCTTCACACACAATCAGGATTTTGAAGATTGGGATGCGAATGAGCGCGACCGGCTGCTGTTCGCTTGCCAGATCTTGCTGGATAAAGGTAATCGCAGCGGCTTGATGCCTTTTGCAGCCTGGGTGCAGGAATGCTGGACGCGCTTGGGCGGGCCGCAGGTTTATCCAAGCCTGGCCGATCAGGCCGATGCCGAACAAGTTTTGCGGCTGCTGGAGGAGCTGTGTCCCTATGGACCGCCCGATCAGCAGCAATTGCAGGCCCGCGTGGAGTCTTTGTATGCCACCCCGCAAGGGACGGGCAAGGCCGTGGAGGTGATGACGATTCACAAGTCCAAGGGCCTGGAGTTTGAAACTGTTATCTTGTTTGGCTTGCACAAGCAGTCGGCAGCCGATTCCGAGCCCTTGATTCGTCTGGAACACAGCGCCGAGCGCCTGATTCTGGGGCCGATCAGCCATAAGGGCAGCGAGCAACGCGATCCGGTGTCGCAGTTTCTGGCAGCGCGGGAACGTATCCGAGCCGAGCAGGAAAGCCACCGTCTTTTATACGTGGCTCTGACGCGTGCCCGTCAGGAGTTGCACTTGTTTGCGGAGCTGAGCATTACCCAGGACAAGGGTCTGCGCGAGCCGGATGGCCGCTCCTTGTTAAGCCGTGTCTGGCCTGTCCTGGAGCAGCCACAGGCGCCGGTTTGGCAAGCCGAGCAGGGCAGGCAGCAAGAGGAGTCGGGGCAAGGTTCTGCGGCATTGTTGCAGCGCGTGGTGAGCTTGCCTGCTGCGCCACCCGAGCAATTGCAGACCGCCAGCCCACAGTATCAAAGCTGGCAGTGGTCCCTGGATACGACTCATGAAAAAGCCATTGGGACGGTTGCCCACGACTGGCTGGAAAAGCTGGGTCGTGAAGGTTTGGACCAGTGGCCGGTAGAGCGTTTGCAGCAAGGTCGCGTCGTCATGCGTCGCCAGTTGCTGCGGGCCGGGGTGCCTGCCGCCTACCTGGATGAGGCTGCCCAGTCCTTGTTTGAGGCCATTGCCGCAACCGTGCAGACCGAGCGTGGTCGCTGGTTGCTGGGTGTCAGCCGCGCCTACCGGGAGTGGTCCTTGCTGGATGTCAGTGGTCGGGTGTCGATTATCGACTTGGCGATTTCCCAGGAAGATCACTGGCTGGTGGTGGATTACAAGACGGGGCGGCCCGCCGAGCATGAAAGTAAGGATGATTTTGCAGCGCGTATGTTGGAGCGCTACGCACCGCAATTGCAGCGTTATTGTGAGCAGGTGCAGGCTCTGGATGGGCGACCGGCGCGGGCGGCGCTTTATTTCCCGAGAGCCGATCTTTGGCTGCCGTATTAATGCTACACTACTTGTCGGCGGGCCCCTCCGCATGGTTCGGCGGTGAATCTGGTCAGGTCGGGAACGAAGCAGCCACAGCCGTGCAGAATCAGTGCCGGAGTCAGGCTCGCCACTTCATTTGCTTATCGGGTTATGCGCGCCCGGTCTATCTGCTTCCCTTCAGCACCGAATCCGGTACACTTTTCCTTTCGCTTATTTGTATTGATGGTTCACGCCGTCCGGAATTCGCATGACCTATCTCGTTCTGGCCCGCAAGTGGCGCCCTCGCTCCTTTGACACCCTGGTTGGTCAGGACCACGTGGTGCGCGCTCTGACGCACGCCCTGGATACCCAGCGCCTGCACCATGCCTGGTTGTTTACGGGCACACGCGGCGTGGGCAAGACCACCTTGTCGCGTATTCTGGCCAAGTCGCTGAACTGCGAAACCGGCATCACCTCCAAGCCCTGTGGCGTTTGCCGCGCGTGTACCGAGATTGATGCTGGCCGCTTTATTGATTATGTAGAGCTGGACGCCGCCTCCAACCGGGGTGTGGAAGAGATGACCCAGCTGCTGGAACAGGCGGTCTACGCCCCCAGCTCGGGCCGCTACAAGGTCTACATGATTGACGAAGTTCACATGCTGACCGGGCACGCCTTCAACGCCATGCTCAAGACGCTGGAAGAACCGCCAGCGCACGTCAAATTCATTCTGGCAACCACAGACCCACAAAAAATTCCGGTCACCGTTTTGTCGCGCTGTCTGCAATTCAATTTGAAGCAGATGACCGTGCCTGCGATTGTGGGCCACCTGCAGGACATTCTGACCCAGGAAGAAATGCAGTTCGAGTTGCCTGCCTTGCGTCTGCTGGCGCAGGCAGCCGATGGCTCCATGCGAGATGCCTTGTCGCTTAGCGATCAGGCCATTGCTTATAGCGCGGGTGATCTCAGCGCCCAGGCTGTGCAAGCCATGCTGGGCACCATTGATCAACGCCACCTGGCGCAATTGCTGCAAGCGCTGGTCGCTTACGATGCGCAGGCCATTATGGGTGTGGCCGATGATCTGGCCATGCGTGGCCTGTCTTATTCGGGGGCTCTGGCGGATTTGGCCACTTTGTTGTCCCGTATCGCCATCGAGCAGCGCATCCCTGGCACGATTTCAGATGATGATCCGTTGGCAGAGGCGGTGCGGCAATTGGCACCCACACTCTCGCCCGATCATGTGCAGTTGTTTTATTCGGTCGCGGTGCACAGTCGTCAGGAACTGTCTTTGGCTCCGGATGAGTACGCCGGTTTTGTGATGGCGTGCTTGCGCATGCTGGCCTTGCTGCCCGAGCCCGTCTCGGCGTATGTGCCACCGCCAGCAGGGCCTTCGGGGTCTGATGCCGCTGGTGCTGGTGCTGGTGCTGGTGCTGGCGCGGCTCAGGCTGCTCCCGCTCCTGCGAAAGCTTCCGCTGCTTCAGAGGCTGCGTCGGTACCGGCTGCTTCTGCAACACCTGTTGAGGCCGCCGCTTCTGCTGCGCCTGCACAGCAAGTTGAGCAGGGGGCGCAAACAGAACAGAGAAGGCAAACGGCACAAGCAGTACAGGCAACACAAACCCCCCAGCCTGCGATTGATCCACAGGCCGCATCTGAGCAGGCACAGGCTTCTGCCACCGCAGCCGCCCCGGCCGTTGATGTTGCCGCAGCTCAAGCGGCGCCTGTCGCAGAATCCATCCCTGCTGACGACGATTTTGTCCCGGCCTGGGAAGATGCTCCCGAGCCTGCCGGCGCAGGGGTCAGCTATGACACTTCAGAATCTGCCCCAGCGGACGCAAGCGTTGAAGCCGGTTCCACGACCAGTTCGCCTCAAGAAGCGGCGACCGCAGTTGCTGACAGCAGCGCTGTTCAAGCCGCCCAAGTGCCATCAACGCCATCCGCTCCGCCAGCCGTCGAGTCCACTTCCGCAGACCAGGCAGACTCCTCTGCCGATCCCACTGCAGAATCCTCCAAAGCCCAGGGCAAGAGCAGTGCTCAGCCCCTGATGTCGTCTCAAGCCCAGGCTGCCGCCCGAGTAGACCCGGTGGCAGAAGAAGCGCCGCCAGCCGCCTCTACCCAGGACGGCCCGGAGGAGCCCGCCTGGTTGTCCGAGGGCATGGACGAAGAATTCGAGAATTACCAGCCTTTGGATATGGACGCGGCTCGTGCCGAAGAAGACGGCGATGTACCGTCTGTGTCCATGTCTGATCGCTTCATGCCCGACACCGAACTGGGCCTGCCCGTGCCGCAGAGCGGTTCGGACAACCCGCGCACCGTGCGACTGGGCGGCATGAAACCGGAAACCTGGCCCGACGTGGCAACCAGCTTGCCCTTAAGCGGCTGGGCCGCCGAACTGGCCCGCCAGAGCGAATGGCTGGGCGTGAAAGGCCAGGAAATCCACCTGCGTGCCAAAATCAAGGCTACTGAAGGCAGTCAGGGCAAAGCGCGCTTGCGCACTGTTCTATCGGAATATTTTGCCCAGTCCATTCAGTTGGTGATCGAATACGGGGATACAGGCGATGCTACCGCGCATGCCGTGGAGCAGGCCAAGCTGGCCGAGCGTCAGCGACAGGCCGAAGAGCAGGTTGCCCAGGATCCCTTTGTCTTGAGCCTGATCCAGGACTTTGACGGCAGCGTCAAAGCCGGGTCAATCAAGGCCACTCCTTTGGTTCGGGCCGCCTGAATGGCCCATTGTCAATTTCTATCAATCAGGAAAACCAAACCATGATGAAAGGTCAGATTGCCGGCTTGATGCGCCAGGCGCAGCAAATGCAGGAAAACATGAAAAAGGCCCAGGAAGCCTTGGCCGATATCGAGGTCGAGGGCGTTTCCGGTGGTGGTCTGGTCAAGGTCATCATGAACTGCCGCCACGATGTGCGCCGTGTCTCTATCGACCCCAGCCTGCTGGAAGACGAAAAAGAGATGCTGGAAGATTTGATTGCTGCTGCTTTTAACGATGCACAGCGCAAAGCCGAGGCCACTTCGCAGGAAAAAATGGCGGGTGTCACCGCTGGCCTGCCACTGCCTCCCGGTATGAAGCTTCCGTTCTAATGAACGAACCGCAGATCGCAGAGCCCGAACCGCTTCGGGCTCTGATCCAGGCTCTGCGTCGGCTGCCCGGTGTGGGTGAGCGTAGCGCTCGCCGCATGGCCTACCATTTGTTGCAACATGACTTGGTAGGTGCCGACCAATTAAGCCGGGCTCTTGAACATGCCACGACGGCACTGCAGCACTGTCAGCGCTGCAATGGTTTTACAGTCCAAGCTATTTGTGAAACCTGTGCCAATCCCCGCCGTGATCCGGCGTTGTTGTGTGTGGTGGAAACACCTGCCGATCAAAACATGATCGAGGCTACGCATGGCTATCGAGGCCTTTACTATGTGCTGATGGGGCGTTTGACGCCACTGGAAGGCATAGGGCCGGATGCCTTGCAATTTGACCGCTTGCTAGAGCGAGCCAGTGATGGCCAAGTGCAGGAAGTGATTCTAGCGACCAATTTCACCGCAGAGGGCGAAACCACCGCCCATCATCTGGCGGAAATGCTCACTAGCCAAGGTTTGAAAGTGACTCGACTGGCCCGCGGTGTGCCAGCCGGCAGCGAGCTGGAGTACGTAGACCCCAGCACCATTGCCTGGGCCTTGATGGAGCGTCGCGCCACGTAATCGGGTTTGACCGCTTGGTGGACAAGGGGGGGATACCCCCCTTTTGTTTTTTAGTATAAGTATCAAACCTAAATAATTAATGACCAACAACAAGAAGGGGATTGCCATGAAACTGACTCGTCGTCATGCGCTCAAACTGGTTGGAGCATCGGGTTTGGCGCTGTCATTGCCATCGCTGGGCCGTGCGCAAGAAATCGAGAAAAAAAATCTGACCATTGCCGTCGGTGGCAAGGCGCTGATCTACTATCTGCCATTGTCCATTGCCGAGATCAATGGTTATTTTGAAGACGAAGGTCTCAAGGTCAAAGTGGCGGACTTTGCTGGTGGCTCCAAAGCTTTGCAAGCCGTCGTCGGCGGTAGTGCCGATGTGGTGTCGGGCGCCTTTGAACACACCATCAACTTGCAGTCCAAAGGGCAGATGTACCGCGCCTTTGTGCAGCAGGGGCGTGCGCCGGCTATTGTGTTGGCGGTGTCCAACAAGACGATGGCTGGCTATACGTCGCCAGCCGATCTGAAAGGCAAGAAAATCGGTGTGACCGCACCGGGCTCCTCGACCAATATGATGGTCAACTTTTATCTGGAGCAAAACGGTCTGAAACCGTCGGATGTGGCCTTTATCGGTGTAGGCGCGGGCGCCGGTGCCGTCACTGCCATGCGTACGGGCCAGATTGATGCCATGGCCAATCTGGATCCGGTGATCGGCACCTTGCTTAAAGAAAACGAAGTGCGTGTTATTGCTGACACTCGTACCCTTGCCGATACCAAGGCTATTTTTGGTGGCAATATGCCTTCGGCCTGCTTGTACGCTTCTGAAGATTTCATCACCCAGAACCCGAACACGGCTCAGGCTCTGGCCAACGCCATCGTGCGCGCCGACAAATGGATTCAGGCCAATGATGCCGAAACCATTGCCAAGACCGTGCCCGCAACCTATCTGCTCGGTGACGTGGAACTGTACAAGCAATGTCTGGATGCCAACAAAGAAGCACTCTCGCCCAACGGCTTGGTAGATGCTGATGGCCCTGCTACCGCCTTGAATGCACTGGCCGCTTTTGTGCCGAATCTGGACGCATCCAAGATTGATATCAGCAAAATCTACACCAATGAATTTGCTGACAATGCCAACAAGAAGTACCCCAATGTCTGAGGCAGCACTTTCTTTAGATAACATCAGCTGTGTTTTTGCCTCCCGGGATGGCAAAGGTACGTACACAGCGGTTCGTGACGCCAGCCTGAGTATTGCTCCAGGCGAGTTTGTGTCGGTTGTAGGCCCAACGGGCTGCGGCAAGTCCACGCTCCTGAACGTAGGGGCGGGCTTGCTGAGCCCTTCGTCGGGCGAAGTCCGAGTGTTTGGCAAACCCCTGCAAGGGGTGAACGAGCGTGCTGGCTACATGTTCCAGGGCGAAGCACTGATGCCCTGGCGCAGTGCCGAATCCAACGTGATGGCCGGTCTGGAGTTTGCCGGTGTCCCGCAGGATCAGGCTCGCGCCCGTGCCCAGGAGTGGCTCAAGCGAGTTGGGCTGGGTGGTTTCGAGGATCGTTATCCGCATCAAATGTCGGGTGGCATGCGCAAACGCGTCATGCTGGCCCAGACCCTGATCCGTGATCCCGACATCATTCTGATGGACGAGCCGTTCTCGGCGCTGGACATTCAGACCCGTCAATTGATGGAAAACGAAGTGCTGGAGATCTGGATGGCACAGCGTAAAGCCGTGCTGTTCATTACTCACGACCTGGACGAAGCCATTGCCATGAGCGATCGGGTGGTGGTTTTGTCGGCTGGGCCGGGCACGCATCCCATCGGCGAATTTCATGTCGATCTTCCACGCCCTCGTGACGTGGCCGAAGTGCGCAACGACCCCCGTTTTGTCGAATTGCATGCGGCAATCTGGGCCGTCTTGCGTGATGAGGTCCTGAAGGGTTATGCCCAGCAAAAGCGTGCCTGATATGTCTAAATCTATTACTCAATCCAAGCTGGCCCTGCGCGGCTGGCAAATCTCGCTGCTCATCGTCATTCTGGCCGCCTGGCATTTTTTCACGCTGGACCCCAAAGTGGCCTTCTTCTTTGGGCAGCCACTGGAAGTGGTCAAGGTGATCTGGGCCTGGTTTGTCACCAACGGTGATATTTACCTGCACCTGGGCGTGACCTTGAGCGAAACCCTGCTGGCTTTTGCCATTGGTACGATTGCTGGTCTGGCTTGCGGTCTGTGGCTGGGGCTCTCGCCCCGTGCGGCGGCCTTGCTGGACCCGTATCTGACCGCTGCCAACTCCATGCCGCGCGTCATTCTGGCGCCGATTTTTGGCATGTGGTTCGGTCTGGGTATCTGGTCCAAAGTAGCTCTGGCGGTGACGCTGGTGTTCTTTATCGTGTTCTTCAACGTGTACCAAGGTGTGCGTGAAGTCAGCACCACACTGCTGGACAATGCCCGCATGCTGGGTGCCAGCCGTCGTCAACTGCTGCGCCATGTCTACATTCCTTCGGCCACTAGCTGGGTATTTTCCAGCTTGCACACCTCGGTCGGTCTGGCCTTTGTGGGTGCCGTGGTGGGTGAATACCTGGGCTCAGCCAGTGGGGTCGGTTATCTGATCCTGCAGGCAGAGGGCACGCTGGATGTGAATACGGTGTTCGCCGGTATTGTGGTGCTGACCGTCTTTGCGCTGATCCTGGACGGTCTGGTCAGTGTGTTTGAAGACCGCCTGCTGGCTTGGCGGCCACAAGGTGGCGGTACGGAAAAGCTCTGATTGCTGCTTGGCTCAAGTGTTAAGAAAACCGGCTCCTGAAACAGGAGCCGGTTTTTTTTGTCCGTTCATTCCCAGCAAAGAGAAGGCCAGCAAACGATTAGATGCTTAATAGATAGTAAAACAGGCCGCAAGATAGGCGGCCTGTTTTACTGAATCGGACCTGGCGGCTTGTCAGGCCTGCTGGCGCGCCTGTTGAATCAGGGCATCCAGTTTGATACCGTCCGCGGTGAACTGACGGATGCCTTCGGCCAGCTTTTCAGTGGCCATCGCGTCCTGGTTCAGGTCGGTGCGGAAGGTGATTTCGTTGCTGGCACGCCATTCAGGGGCAACCGCCTTGGCACGTGCCACATCCAGCATGGCCGGGACCTCGCCTTGGGCTGCATCCAACTGGCCCAGCAGTTCGGGGCTGATGGTCAGTAGATCGCAACCGGCCAGCGCCTTGATCTGGCCGACATTGCGAAAGCTGGCACCCATAATCTCTGTGGGGATGTCATAGGTTTTGTAGTATTCGTAAATGCTGCGTACCGAGCGCACACCGGGGTCGTTTTCGCCTTGGTTGGCGCTCTCGTCCCATTCCTGGCCGGCAGTTTTCTTGAACCAGTCGTAGATGCGGCCCACAAAGGGCGAGATCAGGGTGACTTTGGCCTGGGCGCAGGCAATGGCTTGCGGCAGGCAGAACAAGAGGGTCAGGTTGCAGTTAATGCCTTCGGCCTGCAATGTACGGGCAGCTTGGATGCCTTCCCAGGTGCTGGCTAGTTTGATCAGCACGCGTTCGCGGGCGATACCGGCTTTTTCGTAATGCTGGATGATATGGCGGGCGCGCTCGACGCTGGCCAGGGCATCAAAGGACAGGCGGGCATCGACTTCGGTAGAGACGCGGCCCGGCACAATATCCAGAATTTGTCGACCAAAGGCGACCAGCAGCAGATCGCTGGTTTCAGCCAGGCTGGCATGAGGGTGGTCGGTGATGACACGGTCAAGCAAAGGCCGATAGGCCGCCTGCTGGACAGCCTTTAAAATCAGGGAAGGATTGGTTGTTGCATCGGTAGGGCGATACGCGCGCATCGCTTCAAAATCGCCTGTGTCGGCCACTACGGTTGTGCACTGGCGCAGAGAGTCAAGCTGAGTAGTCATGTCTGTTACTAGTCCATCGCAAAGCCATCAAACCAATCGATTACTGTAGTCGATTTTCCAAGTTTTCGTGCCTGGTTTCAGTGTTACTACCGATAAACTACCGGAAAAACCTCGTTTGAGCATATAATTAGAAGGTTTAATATTAATTTCAGAATCCGGGGTTTTTAACGTGCTGCCGTCTTTATTTCCTGAGGAGTCCCGCACTATCACTAGTGCCGTCCTAGCCCTGGCGGATGGAACCCTATTCAAAGGGGTATCAATCGGTGCCGAGGGGCACTGTGTTGCTGAGATCGTTTTCAATACAGCCATGACGGGCTATCAGGAAATCCTGACAGACCCAAGCTACAGCGGTCAAATTGTTACGCTTACCTATCCGCACATCGGTAATACCGGTGTCAATCCAGAGGACTCCGAATCCAACAAGGCCCACGCTGCCGGGCTTGTCATTCGCGATTGTCCCGCCCGCCTGTCCAACTTCCGCTCCACCCAGTCCTTGCCCGACTACCTGAAAGATCAGGGCGTTGTGGCTATCTCCGGTATCGACACCCGCAAGCTGACTCGCATTTTGCGTGAGAAAGGCTCCATGGGTGCTTGCATTCTGGTGGGTGATGATGCCGAACGAGCACTGGAACTGGCCCGCTCTTTCCCTGGCCTGAAAGGTCAGGATCTGGCCAAAGTGGTTACCACCGACCAAACCTACAATTGGACCGAAGGTTCGTGGGAACTGGGCCAAGGCTTTGGGAAGCCTGCAACAGACCGCTTCCACGTGGTGGCCTACGACTTTGGCGTAAAAGCCAACATCTTGCGTTTGATGGCAGACCGTGGCTGCAAAGTGACCGTCGTGCCGGCGCAAACGCCACTGGCCGATGTGCTGGCTTACGAGCCCGATGGTGTGTTCCTGTCCAACGGCCCTGGCGATCCAGAGCCTTGCGATTACGCCATCGAAGCCTGCAAGGGCTTGCTGGAGCGCAAGCTGCCTGTGTTTGGTATTTGCCTGGGGCATCAGATCATGGGCCTGGCTGTTGGTGCACAGACCTTGAAGATGAAAAACGGTCACCACGGTGCCAACCATCCTGTGCAGGAACTGGCTAGTGGCCGCGTGTTCATCACCAGCCAGAATCACGGCTTTGCGGTCGATGCCGCCACCTTGCCAGCCAATGCCAAGGTCACGCACATTTCTTTGTTCGACCAGAGCCTGCAAGGCTTCGAGTTGACAGATCGCCCCGCGTTTTGCTTCCAGGGTCACCCTGAAGCGACTCCCGGCCCGCGCGATATTGCCTCGCTGTTCGACAAATTCATCAGCCTGATGGCTGCTCACCAGGCCAATAAATAAACCGCACTATGCCAAAGCGTTCAGACTTAAAAAGCATTCTTATCATTGGCGCCGGCCCGATCATCATTGGTCAGGCTTGCGAATTCGACTACTCGGGAGCCCAGGCATGTAAAGCCCTGAAGGCCGAGGGTTACCGGACTGTGCTGGTCAACAGCAACCCGGCCACCATCATGACGGACCCAGATACGGCTGATGTCACCTACATCGAGCCCATCACCTGGCAAGCTGTCGAGAAGATCATTGAAAAAGAGCGTCCTGATGCGCTCTTGCCCACCATGGGCGGCCAAACGGCGCTGAACTGCGCTTTGGATCTGGCCAAGCATGGCGTGCTGGAAAAATATGGTGTTGAGCTGATCGGTGCTAATGCTGCCGCTATCGAAAAAGCTGAAGACCGCCTGAAGTTCAAAGACGCCATGACCTCCATTGGTCTGGAGTCCGCCAAGTCCGGCGTGGCTCACTCCATGGACGAGGCCTGGGCGGTTCAAAAGCGTATTGCTGAAGAAATCGGCACAGCCGGTTTCCCCGTCGTTATTCGTCCCAGCTTTACGCTGGGCGGTACGGGTGGTGGTATTGCCTACAACCCGGAAGAGTTTGAAACGATCTGCCGCCGTGGTCTGGAAGCATCGCCCACCAACGAGCTGCTGATTGAAGAATCCCTGCTGGGCTGGAAAGAGTTTGAAATGGAAGTGGTGCGTGACCGCGCCGACAACTGCATCATTGTGTGCTCCATTGAGAATCTGGACCCCATGGGTGTGCACACCGGTGACTCCATCACCGTGGCTCCTGCCCAAACCCTGACCGACCGCGAATACCAGATCATGCGTAATGCATCGATCGCCGTACTGCGCGAAATCGGTGTGGATACGGGTGGGTCGAACGTGCAGTTCGCAGTGAACCCCGATAACGGTCGCATGATCGTTATTGAAATGAACCCACGTGTGTCCCGTTCCTCGGCGCTGGCTTCCAAAGCTACGGGTTTCCCTATCGCCAAGATCGCTGCGCGTCTGGCCGTGGGTTACACCCTGGACGAGCTGCTGAACGAAATTACCGGCGGTGCTACCCCCGCTTCGTTCGAGCCTACCATCGACTACGTGGTTACCAAAGTGCCACGTTTCGCTTTCGAAAAATTCCCTCAGGCCGACTCGCGTCTGACCACCCAGATGAAGTCCGTGGGGGAAGTGATGGCCATTGGCCGCACTTTCCAGGAATCCTTCCAGAAAGCCCTGCGTGGTCTGGAAGTGGGTGTGGATGGTCTGAACCAGAAAACCACTGACCGCGAAAAACTGCAGGTCGAGTTGGGCGAGCCTGGCCCAGAGCGTATTTGGTACGTGGGCGACGCTTTCGCTCAAGGTCTGAGCCTGGACGAAGTTCACAACCTGACCAAGATTGACCCCTGGTTCCTGGCCCAGATCAAAGAGATCGTGGACATCGAACTGGCCCTGGAACAAAAGACGCTGGCCGATCTGGACCGTGACACCTTGTTCGGTCTGAAGCGCCGTGGATTTTCCGACCGCCGTCTGGCTTTCTTGCTGGATACCGTGGAATCGGAAGTGCGCAAGCTGCGTCACCAGTTGAATGTTCGCCCTGTCTACAAGCGCGTGGATACGTGCGCGGCTGAATTCTCCACCGATACGGCCTACATGTACTCGACCTACGAGGAAGAGTGCGAATCCAATCCTACGGACAAGAAGAAGATCATTGTTCTGGGTGGTGGCCCTAACCGTATTGGTCAGGGTATCGAGTTTGACTACTGCTGCGTGCACGCTGCGCTGGCATTGCGCGAAGATGGTTACGAAACCATCATGGTCAACTGCAATCCTGAAACCGTGTCGACCGACTACGACACCTCCGACCGTCTGTACTTCGAGCCTCTGACGCTGGAAGACGTCCTGGAAATCGTCCACATCGAAAAACCAGTGGGCACCATCGTTCAGTACGGTGGCCAGACGCCTTTGAAATTGGCACGTGCTCTGGAAGCCAATGGTGTACCGATCATCGGTACCAGCCCTGAGTCCATTGACGTGGCTGAAGACCGCGAGCGTTTCCAGAAACTGCTGAACAAGCTGGGCTTGCGTCAGCCGCCAAACCGTACCGCTCGCACCGAAGGCGAAGCGATCGCTCTGGCTGCCGAAATTGGTTACCCCCTGGTGGTGCGCCCAAGCTACGTGCTCGGTGGCCGTGCCATGGAAATCGTGCACGAACAGCAAGACCTGGAGCGCTACATGCGCGAAGCGGTCAAGGTCAGCAATGACTCGCCTGTGTTGCTGGATCACTTCCTGAACAACGCCACGGAAGTGGACGTGGACTGCCTGGCCGATGGCGAACGCGTCTTTGTGGGCGGTGTGATGCAGCACATCGAGCAGGCAGGTGTTCACTCCGGTGACTCCGCTTGCAGCTTGCCTCCTTACTCGCTCAGCGACGAAACCGTGGTTGAAATCAAGCGTCAGACCGCACTCATGGCCAAGGCTTTGAATGTGAAGGGCTTGATGAACGTGCAGTTCGCCATTCAGGACGGCGATGTCTACGTGCTGGAGGTGAACCCACGTGCTTCGCGTACCGTGCCGTTCGTGTCCAAGGCAACCGGTTTGCAACTGGCCAAGATTGCCGCTCGTGCCATGGCAGGTCAGACTCTGGCCGAGCAGGGTATTATCGAAGAAGTCACGCCGTCTTACTACAGCGTGAAAGAGGCTGTATTCCCCTTCGTGAAGTTCCCGGGTGTGGATACGATTCTGGGACCAGAAATGAAGTCCACCGGCGAAGTCATGGGTGTGGGCACCTCGTTTGCTGAAGCCTTTGTGAAGTCGCAGATGGCTGCCAGCGTGACCCTGCCCGAAGGGGGCCTGGCCTTCATCAGTGTGCGCGCCCAGGATAAACCGCAAGCGGTGGAAGTGGCTCGCGGCCTGATCTCGCTGGGCTTCAAGGTTGTCGCCACCCGTGGTACTGCCAGCGCCATCGAACAGGCCGGTTTGGCTGTTCAAGTGGTGAACAAGGTTACCGAAGGTCGTCCGCACATTGTGGACATGATCAAGAACGGCGAGGTTTCCTTGGTCATCAATACGGTTGAAGAGCGTCGCAACGCGATCGTTGATTCGCGTACAATCCGTACACATGCGCTGGCTGCCAATCTGGCCTACTACACCACCATTGCTGGTGCGGTAGCGGCTGTACAAGGCCTGCAGTATTTGCGTCATGGTGATGGCTTGAAGGTTTACGCGCTTCAAGAGCTGCACGCTCTGCTGGCGAAACACTAAGTCGCTCCATGTCAGAAAGGCGCACCGTTAAGGTGCGCCTTTTTTTATTCGTGTATCAGACAAGGCCATGGGGCAGCACGCAGGCCAAGGCCAGCACAGCGCAGAAGTTTTCTTCTTTGGAGATCATGTCGTGAAATGGTTCATTCTTGCCTTGTTCATTGTGTGCACGGTTATTGTGCACTTCAGGGGTCGAGTCAGGCACCGCTTTTCCCGCCAGTTGCTGGACCATTCCACGTTCACGGCCCCTTTGAACGTCTTCATGTATGGTTTTTCGGCAGTGCCCAATGAGCCGTATCTGGATTTGAAACACTTTCCCGAGCTAAACAAGTTGCTCGAGCACTGCGACGAAATCCGTGCCGAGGCCGAGCAGCTATTTGGTGAAGGCCATATCAAGGCCTCTGACAAGTACAACGATGCGGGCTTTAACTCTTTTTTCAAAACCGGCTGGACGCGTTTTTACCTGAAGTGGTATGACGCCGACCACCCTTCGGCGCGTGAGCTGTGCCCGGTGACGACCCGCCTGCTCAAGGATATTCCGTCGATCAAGGCAGCGATGTTCACCTCTTTGCCGCCGGGTGCCCGTTTGCCGCGCCACCGCGACCCTTACGCGGGTTCGCTGCGCTTTCATATGGGCTTGATGACGCCCAATAGCCCGGATTGCTATATCGAAGTGGACGGCCAGAGATATCACTGGCGTGACGGTGAAGCCGTGGTGTTTGATGAAACCTTTATTCACTACGCGGAAAACAAAACGGATCAGAACCGTATTATTTTGTTTGCGGACGTAGAACGTCCCATGCGTTATCGCTGGGCACAAGCCATAAACCACGCCGTGGGTGGCTTCTTATTGCGTGCTGCTGCCGCTCCGAACCAGGAAGGCGACCGTACCGGCGGTATCAACCGTATTTTTGGTACAGTCTACGCGGTACGTCGTTTCGGCAAGGCCATCAAGAAAAAGAACGAAACCCTGTACTACATCCTTAAATGGCTGCTGGTGCTGGGTATTGCTGCCTTGATCTTCCTGTAATAATCGGGCGCAGCCAGAGATGCAAACGGTCTTTATTACGGGTGCCAGCAGCGGTTTAGGTAAAGCGCTGGCCCAGGAGTACGCGGCTCAAGGTGCCTGCCTGGGTTTGCTGGGGAGACGTCAGGAAGAACTCCAGGCGCTGGCCGACAGCTTGCCCGGAGAGCACCGTATTTATGTGGCGGATGTGCGTGACAGGGACGCTTTGCATCTGGCCGCTCAGGACTTTTTACAGTTCACTGGGCAAAAGATTGATGTGGTTATTGCCAGTGCGGGGATCAGCGCGGGCACCTTGACGGAGGAAGCCGAGGATTTCGCGGTTTTCAAAGCCATTGTGGATACGAATCTGCTGGCCATGGTGGCGACCTTCGAACCCTTTATCGGCACCATGAAAGCGGCGGGCAAGGGCTCGTTGGTGGGTATTGCCAGCGTGGCGGGTATACGGGGCTTGCCCGGCGCGGGGGCTTATAGCAGTTCCAAGGCGGCGGTGATTGCCTATTGCGAGAGCCTGCGGCTAGAGCTGTCGCTGTACGGTGTCTCTGTTGTCACCATTACGCCCGGTTATATTCGTACGGCCATGACGGCGCATAATCCTTACTCCATGCCGTTTTTGATGCCTGCTGAGGACTTTGCCCGCAAAGCCCGCAAGACCATCGAGCAGGGCGTGTCCTATCGAGTCATTCCGTGGCAGATGGGACTTGTCTCGCGCCTGATGCGTCTTTTGCCTAATTGGCTGTATGACCGTCTGGCTCGTCAGGCACCGCGCAAGCCGCGACTTAATAAAAAAAGCTGATCATTGCCCCTGTAGCTGATTTTTGAAGTCCTTGTTCGCTTCAGCGTGGCTATGCTTCTGGCCGCAACCGCAACCGCAACCGCAACCGCAACCGCAACCGCAACCGCAAGAGTGCCTGTGGCTCTTCTTGGTATAGGGCTGTCGCTATCGTAAGGATAAAGCTTGCGGGCGTGGCGCTGGAAACACTGTCAGGAACTGATGAGGTGAGTCAGGCGGAGAGGACTCCGCACAAGTCTCAGGCTGGTTTATCGAACGCTGCAGCTGATCCGATCTGCGGATACCAGCCTGATCATGGCGATGTATGGCTTAGGTTTGCTCGTCCAGTGCCGTGTCCAGATGTGGCAACTGGCCCCACGAGGTACAGCTCCAGTTCAAGTCTGCATCAATGTTGAAGAAATTCAGGCTGGTATTCAGAATTGCGTGAGTACGCTTGGCACCGAGTGCCTGCTGGTTCAGCTTGCGCCAGACCATATCAATAACGCCACCATGTGCAAACACCAGCAGGCTCTTGCCAGCATGCGCCTGGGCCAGTCCTTCAAAACATCCCAGTACCCGAGTCTGAAACTGGCGTAGCGATTCGCCCCCTTCCACGGCGTAGTCGATATCGACGCTATCGTCGGGCTGATCCGGGCCATGGCGGCCTACTGCATCCCAGGCCTGGCCTTCCAGTGTGCCAAAGCCGCGCTCGCGCAGTCCTCGGATTTGCTGAATTTCAATCTCCCAGTGCTGACAGGCAATCGCCGCCGTCTCCGAGGCGCGTTGTAGATCACTGCTGATGACGGCGTCCACAGGCAGGCGAAACGCCGGGGACCTCAGGTAGTTTTGCAGGGCACGGGCCTGTTCGCGGCCGGTCTCGTTCAGTTCTATATCCTGCCAGCCTTGTAAACGGCGTACGGCATTCCAGGCGGTTTCACCGTGGCGGATCAGACAAATAGACGTACTCATGCTGGCGTAATCACTCTGCTAGGGAATCGGACTGCCAAAGGCAGGCTGATTGTCTATTGTAATGGGCCAGTCAAGCGCAGGCAGGTAGGCTGGATATATATCGCATATAACATGAACATCGAGGCTCAAAGGCGTTTGGGCATGTTCACCTGCCAGCTCTATGTTGGGGTTTACCGCTTACCACCTTATTTTCAGGTGCCTTGTTGAGGCTTTCACGTTTAAAATCATGCCTCAACGAATCGGCCAGTCTCTTGCAGGTGTGCTGGGTCAACGTATAACGAATTGCGCTGTATTTCTTTCTTCCTTCTCTGGAACCCTCTATGTCTCAGTCTTACTTTCCGCGTTGGCGCCGTGTATCCGGCAGCGAACCCGGTGCGGTCGTGCAGCCCGACGAGTGTTTGGCCACGCCGCAAAACATTGCCATGGGTGCTCAGCACGTGGTGGCCATGTTTGGCTCCACGATTCTGGCCCCTTTGTTGATGGGCTTTGATCCCAATCTGGCCATCTTGATGTCCGGTATTGGTACGCTGATTTTCTTTGTGTTTGTCGGTGGCCGGGTTCCCAGCTACCTGGGTTCCAGCTTTGCATTTATCGGTGGTGTGATTGCCGTTACCGGCTATGCCGGCAGTGGCCCCAATCCCAATATTGGCGTGGCCTTGGGGGCCATTATTATCTGCGGTCTGGTCTACACCTTGATCGGTGTTCTGGTCTGGGTATTCAATGCCCGTACTCAGGGTGGCGCAGCGCGTTTGATCAACCACTGGATGCCTCCTGTTGTCACCGGATCGATCGTGGCGGTGATTGGCCTGAATCTGGCACCCATCGCTGCCAAGGGCGCCATGGGGAGCGGCACCTTCGATTCCATGATGGCCTTGATGACTGTGTTGTGTGTGGGTGGTATTGCGGTCTATACCCGTGGGCTTGCCCAGCGCCTGTTGATTCTGGTGGGTCTGGCTTTGGCCTGCGTGCTGTATTGGGTATTTACCAATGTGATGGGCTACGGCACGGCGATCAATTTTGCTCCTGTTGCTCAAGCCGCCTGGTTGGGGCTACCCAGTTTTTCCGCCCCTGTATTCCAGGCCCACGCCATGACGGTGATTGTGCCGGTCGCCATTATTCTGGTGGCCGAGAACCTGGGGCACATCAAGGCGGTTAGTGCCATGACCGGCCAGGATCTGGATGGCTATCTGGGTCGTGCCTTTGTGGGTGATGGCGTGGCCACCATGCTGTCTGGCTCGGTAGGTGGTACCGGTGTGACAACCTATGCTGAAAATATCGGCGTGATGGCCGCTACCCGCATCTACTCCACGCTGGTGTTTGCCTTTGCGGCGGTGATCGCCATTTTCCTGGGCTTCTCGCCCAAGTTCGGCGCCGTCATCCAGTCCATCCCCGGCCCTGTGCTCGGTGGCATGTCCATCGTCGTATTTGGTTTGATTACCATTGCTGGTGCGCGTATCTGGGTGGTGAATCAGGTGGATTTCAGCGACAACCGTAATTTGCTGGTCGCGGCCGTCACCTTGATTCTGGGGGCTGGTAACTTCTCCTTGCAGTTCGGTGTTATCCGTCTGGATGGTATCGGTTGTGCCACCTTTGGTGCTATTTTGCTGCACGCTTTGCTGCGAGGCCGTCGCCAGAACATGGTGTAGTCGTCCCAATGCTGATCCATGCTGGCTCGGGCTGGACAAGGGGATTGTTCCTTCGCCAGTTGCTGTGCGGCAGCTTGTTGTAAACAGCCGCCCCTGCCGACTTCTGTTTTTATGCACAGGAGTTCCAGGGGCTTGCTATTTTCAGGCAGTTTGCCGACAATAGCTCTCACACCCCGGTTCTTCGCGGGGTTTTTTTCTGCCACAGAATTTCACTGTGTCGGAAAAGCCATATTGGGGCAGCCGGCAGGTTTGGCTTGAGCAGTGTGTTTGAATGTGCGCTGTAGGGTCAGCAGGACTTTCAAGTCGGCCGATTCAACCTGTTTGATTGTTTGTCCCATCATCGTTATCCCCCTATCTTCCAGGCGCTCCCGCTACGGAGCGTCTTTTACTTGTTAAGCAGGAATACTATGTCTGCGATCCCATTGACTGCGCAGGGCGCACAACGTTTGCAAGTTGAATTACACCGCCTCAAGACGGTGGAACGCCCAGATGTAATTAACGCTATCGCCGAGGCGCGAGCACAAGGCGATTTGTCCGAAAACGCCGAGTACGATGCTGCGCGTGAGCGTCAGGGCTTTATCGAAGGCCGCATTGCCGAGCTGGAAGGCACTTTGTCCAATGCCCAGATTATCGAACCGGCCACGCTGGAAGCTGATGGCCGCATCGTGTTTGGTGCAACCGTCGAGATCGAGGACCTGGAGTCCGGCAATACCGTGACTTACCAGATCGTCGGCGATGTGGAGGCCGACATTCGCGCCAACAAGATCTCCATTTCCAGTCCTGTGGCTCGTGCCTTGATTGGCAAGACAGAAGGGGATGTGGTCGAGGTCAAGGCGCCCGCCGGTATTCGTGAATACGAAATTCTGACGGTCAACTACGTGTGATCTTGCCTTGAGCAGCAGACTTGTTCTGCTGCTCCGTCAAGCGCGCAAAAGAAAGGCCCCTGTACATCGTGCGGGGGCCTTATAATTTACGGCAGTTTAGCGTTTGCCCGAACCACCCAGTCCACGACGTGCGCCAGCCCGCAAGGACATGGCACTGCCAGGACGGTTGGTATTGCTACGAGGCGCAGCAGCCGGTTTGCCCGTCGAGAACTTTTGAACGCTGCGCGGTGCGGCCGAGGCTTTTTTCTCCTGGGTGCTGCTGCGTTCAGCTTTCATTTCTGCACGGCGGGCACGCTCTGTGCCGCGAGTCCGCTGGACACCTGAAGCGGCCAGTTTCTTGGGCGTGTAGGGCTCCGAGGGTTTGCGCACCGCACGGGTAGGTTTTTCTACAGGCGCTCCCAAAACAGGGGGGCGTTCAATATTGGGTCTGTAGATGGTCAGGATTTTGCCCAGATGATGAATAGGGGCAGCATCGAGCGCATCGCAGATTTGTTCTAACATGGTCAGACGAGCCTGACGGTCATCACCGGCCACACGGATCTTGATGAGCTGGTGGGCCTGCAGGTGGACGGTGATCTCTTTGATCACGGCGTCGGTCAGGCCATTGTCTCCAATCAGGACAACTGGGCGCAGAGCGTGAGCAGCAGCACGAAGTTCGCTGCGCTCATGAGGTGTAAGGTTGAGTTTTGGCATAAAGAGATTGTACGGGAATGGCCAAGAAAAAATTCTCTAAAGAGTGGGTTCAGCAGCATATAAATGACCCTTACGTCAAATTGGCGCAACAAAAGGGGTATCGCGCGCGCGCGGCCTTCAAACTCAGTGAAATATTGGATCTTGAGAAGATTCAGGTTCAGGGCAAGGTGGTGGTGGACTTGGGGTCTACACCGGGCAGTTGGTCGCAGCTGATACGTGAGCGCATGGTCGGCCCCGGTGGCGTGCTCAATGGTCGCATTATCGCACTGGATATATTGGAAATGGAACCAATTGCCGGGGTAGAGTTCATGCAAGGCGATTTTCGCGAGGACTCGGTACTGGAGCAATTGCAAGATTCCTTGAAGGGTGCAGCCGTAGACCTTGTGATTTCAGATATGGCCCCCAACTTGTCGGGTGTGGCATCGGCCGATTCCGCCCGCATCCAGCATTTATGCGAGCTGGCACAGGAATTTGCCCTGCAGCATCTGACCGATGAAGGTGTGCTGATCGTCAAAGCCTTCCATGGCAGCGGGTTTTCCCAGATCGTGGAATCTTTCAAGCAGAATTTTGTCAGAGTCGTCGAGCGTAAACCCAAGGCTTCGCGCGATAAATCCGCCGAAACCTTTCTCGTTGCCCGAGGCTTGAAGGGCAGGTAATTTATGACTTGCTGGCCCTCGAATCGGGTAGAATGAACTATGTATGGCGCTTGTTCAGGTACGTGTAAGCGTATTTGGCAAGTTATCGCAATCGCAGGAGATTGGCTTTGAACAATTCGTTTTCCAAAGTCGCGATCTGGATGGTTATTGCGCTGGTGCTGTTTACTGTTTTCAAGCAGTTTGACGGCCGGCCACCAGCCACTGATGGCGTCACTTATACGCAATTCATGAATGATGCCCGTTCTGGTCGCATCAGCAAGGTAGATATTCAGGGCGATACCCTGCATGTCACGCCGGACTCTGGCCGCAGCTACACGCTGACGTCCCCCGGTGACCTGTGGATGGTGCCTGAGCTGGTGAAATCCGGTGTGCAGGTATCGGGCAAAGCCCGCGAAGAGCCCTCTTTTCTGACCAGTCTGTTCATCTCCTGGTTCCCCATGCTGCTTTTGATTGGCGTTTGGGTGTTCTTCATGCGTCAGATGCAAGGTGGTGGTAAGGGTGGGGCATTCAGTTTTGGCAAATCGCGTGCGCGCTTGCTGGACGAAAATACCAATCCTGTTACTTTTGCGGATGTGGCTGGCTGCGATGAAGCCAAGGAAGATGTGCAGGAGCTGGTGGATTTTCTGCGTGATCCCACCCGCTTCCAGCGTCTGGGTGGTCGTATCCCGCGTGGCATCTTGATGGTCGGTTCGCCTGGTACTGGTAAAACCTTGCTGGCACGTGCCATTGCAGGCGAGGCCAAAGTGCCTTTCTTCAGTATTTCCGGTTCCGACTTCGTGGAAATGTTTGTAGGTGTGGGCGCATCGCGTGTGCGTGACATGTTCGAGACAGCCAAGAAGCAATCGCCTTGCATCATCTTTATCGACGAAATCGATGCTGTGGGCCGTCAGCGTGGCGCAGGTCTGGGCGGTGGTAACGACGAACGCGAACAGACCCTGAACCAGTTGCTGGTCGAAATGGACGGTTTTGAAACCGGCCAAGGGGTATTGGTTATTGCTGCTACCAACCGTCCTGACGTACTGGATCCCGCTTTGCTGCGTCCTGGCCGTTTCGACCGTCAAGTCGTTGTTGGCTTGCCTGACATTCGTGGTCGCGAGCAGATTTTGAAAGTACATATGCGCAAAGTGCCTTTGTCCTCCAACGTGGACGCCGTGGTGCTGGCTCGTGGTACACCGGGTTTCTCTGGCGCTGATCTGGCCAACCTGGTTAACGAAGCTGCCTTGTTCGCCGCGCGCCGTAATGGTCGCACTGTGGATATGCAAGACTTTGAGCGTGCCAAGGACAAGATCATCATGGGTGCAGAACGCCGCACCATGATCATGCCCGAGGAAGAGCGTCGCAACACTGCTTATCACGAAGCCGGTCACGCCTTGGTAGCTTGCATGCTGCCCAAGACGGACCCGGTTCACAAAGTCACTATCATCCCTCGTGGTCGTGCTTTGGGTGTCACCATGCAATTGCCCGAAGGCGATCGCTACAGCATGGACAAAGAGCGCTTGCTGAATATGATTGCGGTTCTGTTCGGTGGCCGTATCGCTGAAGAAGTGTTCATGAATCAGATGACCACAGGCGCATCGAACGACTTTGAACGTGCAACGCAAATTGCTCGTGACATCGTGACTCGCTACGGCATGACAGACTCCCTGGGTCCTGTTGTCTACGCCGAGAATGAAGGCGAGGTCTTTCTGGGCCGCAGCGTTACCAAGACAACGCACGTGTCCGAAGCCACCATGCAGAAAGTGGACTCCGAGATTCGCAAGATTATCGACGAGCAGTACGCCGTTGCCCGCAAGCTGATCGAGGACAATAGCGACAAGATGCATGCTATGGCCAAGGCCTTGCTGGAGTGGGAAACTATTGATGCCGACCAGATCGACGACATCATGAAAGGTTTGCCACCACGGGCTCCTCATGTGCCCAACAGCAATGACAGCAATTCCTCCGACGGTTCTACGCCGCCAGCCGCTGGTCCTAAACCAGCCGATGACGAGGGTGCCGCGGCGACAACGCCAGTTGCTTAACTTACGTAGGCCAAGCCTATTTCATGAATTACCCTGAGTGGTCTTGTGGGCGCTTCCAGTTTGGGCTGGAGCGCCCTTTGGTTATGGGGATTGTGAATGTCACCCCAGACTCCTTTTATGACGGCAATGCTCATAATGACTTGCCTCGGGCGCTGGACCACGCCCGTCAGTTAATCGCCGAGGGCGCAGACATTCTGGACATTGGTGGCGAATCGACTCGCCCTGGTGCCGAACCCGTTTCCCTGGAACAAGAGCTCGAGCGCGTTATCCCTCTGATTGAAGGCTTGCGCGACAGTGGTGTGGCCTTGTCGGTGGATACATTCAAGCCCGACGTCATGCGTGCCAGCCTGGCGGCCGGCGCGGACATGATCAATGACATTTATGCTTTGCGCATGCCCGGCGCCATAGAAGCGGTCAAGGACTCCGATTGCGGCCTGTGTATCATGCATATGCAAGGCGAGCCCAAAACCATGCAAGAACAGGTTCACTATGACAACGTGGTCGTTGATGTACGTCATTTTTTGCAACAACGATGTGAGGCCATAGTCAGCGCAGGCATTCAATCCGAGCGTATCATGCTGGATCCCGGTTTTGGCTTCGGTAAAACAGCGGCACATAACTATCAGTTACTACGGGATTTGCAGCAGGCGGCAGTGCCCGGTTACCCCTGGCTTATTGGTTTGTCGCGTAAATCTATGATTGGCCATGTCACGGGAAAACCCGCCAGTGAGCGTTTGATTGGCAGTCTATCGGCAGCCCTTGCCTGTGTGGCACGGGGAGCAAAAATTGTGCGCGTCCATGATGTCGCCGCCACGCGCGAAGCGCTGGATGTGTGGAACGCGGTTGAATGTGGAGTCTCTGAATGAGCGATCGTAAATATTTCGGCACCGATGGTGTCCGTGGTGAAGTAGGTGGCCCGACCATTAACCCCGAATTCGCCCTGCGCTTAGGGTACGCTGCCGGTCAAGTTCTGGCTGCCCAATATGAAGGAACGGGCCGTCCTACCGTAGTGATTGGCAAGGACACCCGTATTTCCGGCTATATGCTGGAATCGGCGCTGGAAGCCGGCTTGTCGGCTGCGGGGATTGACGTGTTGCTGGCTGGCCCTGTGCCTACGCCTGCTGTGGCATATCTGACGCGCACCTTGCGCCTGACGGCCGGTATCGTGATCTCTGCCTCGCACAACCCGTATTACGACAACGGTATCAAGTTTTTCTCCGCACAGGGCACCAAGCTGCCTGACGAGATTGAGCTGAAAATTGAGCAGGCCATTGACCAGCCCATGCATTGGGTGAAGTCCGAGTCCCTGGGCCGTGCCCGTCGCCTGGCCGACTCGGCTGGTCGTTACATTGAGTTTTGCAAGAGTGCCTTCCCGAACGACCTGAACCTGAATGGGCTCAAGATCGTGGTGGATGCGGCTCATGGCGCTGCCTACAATATTGCCCCACATGTGTTCCGTGAGCTGGGTGCAGAGGTCATTGCCGTGGGTGTTCAGCCTGACGGTTTCAACATCAATCAGGAAGTGGGTGCGACCTATCCGGAGAAGTTGGCTGAGGAAGTGCGCAAGCACAGTGCCGATTTGGGTATCGCTCTGGATGGGGATGCGGACCGTCTGCAAATGGTTGATGCCCAGGGACGCATCTACAATGGCGACGAACTATTGTATCTAATTGTTGCGGATCATCTGCAGTCTCAGCCTGTCAAAGGCGTGGTTGGCACCTTGATGACCAACCTGGGTTTTGAGAAGAAAATGCAGGAATTGGGCGTGGAATTTGCGCGTGCCAAAGTGGGTGATCGCTACGTGCTGGAATTGATGCAGCAAAAAGGCTGGGTCTTTGGTGGTGAAAGCTCGGGTCACCTGCTGTGCCTGGATTGGCACACGACAGGCGACGGCATTATTGCCGCCCTGCAAGTGCTGACCGCCCTGTGCCATAGCGGTAAAAGCCTGCCAGAACTGACGGAAGGCTTGAAGATGTACCCACAAATTATGGTCAACGTGCCGTTGCAGCCGGGCCAGGACTGGAAAAACCATGCAGGTTTGCAACAGGCAACCCGTGACGTGGAGAAAATGTTGGGTGACCGTGGCCGGGTGCTTATTCGCGCATCGGGGACTGAACCCAAGCTGCGCTTGATGGTAGAGGCCGAGCAAGCCGATCTGGCTCAAGCCGGTATTGATACCTTGCTTGCAGTGGATTTAATGAAATAGTAATGTGGCTATCAAATACCTGAAACATTGTTTGTGCATGATGCATAAAAGTGTTTGGAGTCATCACGATGCTAAATCTTGAGCGCGAACGTACTGAAGTGGATTGGGGAAATACTTGGGCAGGGCATACTGTTGGAGGCTTGGCCTTGCGTCTGGCTCGTACCCAGGCAGAACTCGAATGCCTTCAGCGCTTGCGTTTTCAGGTTTTCACCCAGGAAATGAACGCCGTCTTTCCAGACCAGCATAATGGTCTGGATATAGACCGCTTTGACCCCTGGTGCGAGCATTTCATGGTTACCGAGCCCGGGGAGAACCGGGTTGTAGGGACCTACCGCTTGCTGACCCCTGAAAACGCAAGTAAAGCGGGTGGTTATTATTCGGAATCTGAGTTTGATATCAGTGCCCTGGATGTGCTGCGTCCCAGCATGGTCGAAGTGGGGCGTTCCTGCATCCATCCCGACTATCGTACTGGTTCAGCCATCATGATGCTGTGGGGCGGTATTGCTGCTCTGACGCGTGTCGGTGGTTATCGCTACCTTCTGGGTTGCGCCAGCGTCAGCCTGCGCGATGATGGGGTCACAGCCGCCGAGGTCTGGCGTGTGGCCCAAAAGTCCATGCAGGACAACAAGCATATCCCGCATGTGCAGCCTTTGAATCGCTATCCGGTTGAACGACTGAACAGCGATTTGCCAGCGCGTATCCCGCCGCTGATCAAAGGCTACCTGAAGCTGGGTGCCACGATTTGTGGAGCGCCAGCCTGGGATCCGGATTTCAATACGGCAGACTTTCCTGTCTTGCTGGATCTGGAGGCCATGGACGAACGCTATAAACGCCACTTTGGCCTGGTCTGATTGCGTACTGCTCAGGCCGGATCAAGTCGGGCCTGAATAGGGCCTGTGAATAAAAAGAACCCCCGAAAGTTGGATAGCAATCCAACTTTCGGGGGTTTTTTAGGTTTTGATGATCTGCTTGGTTTGGCTTGGCTTGTGGCTTTGCTGGGTATCGCTCAGCCCATTTATTGCTTGGCCAGTCAGTGTGAGTCACACGCCCGTCCGAGCGTCTGTCAGCCTGGGCCAGAGCAGCTACAGGCCGGGTGTATTGTTGTTCGACAGCCCACCCAGCCTCTACACTCTTAGCGCGTCCTGTTCAGACCAGCTCCAGGCTCAGATCATTGATATCACTTTGCCAGGCCTGTACTTCGGCCAGCAAAGAGGCCTGGGTCAGGGGATGGCTGGCCATCCACTCATGGTCCAGCTGAATCTGGACGGTTTTTCCACGAGTCCGCAGGCTTAGCGGTAAGGTTTCTCTGTCTTCACGGCGGCGCATCAACATGACCGCCAAGCGCAGGCTCAATAATGTCAGCCACCAGGTGTTATTGCTTTCAAAGCGTTTGAGCTTGCCCAGCTTGCCTTGATGACCCAGGCTAAGGAAGCTGAGCAACATCTGATCGTCATTGGAAAAGCCGGGCATATCGGCATGTTCCAGCACATAAGCGGTGTGCTTGTGGTAATCCGCATGGGCAATGCTCAGGCCTACTTCGTGCAGATCAGCGGCCCAACCCAGTTGACGTTGCAACTCCTGTACCTCTGGCGTATCGGGCAGCTTCAGCTGTCCGAAGAACTGCATGGCAGCGTCGTGCACACGATGCGACTGGCGCGTATCGACCTGATAGCGTTTCATCATTTGCTGCACCGTCTGGTCGCGCTGATCGTGCTCGGACTCTCGACCCAGCATGTCGTAGAGCACCCCTACTCGCAAAGCGCCTTCACCGGGCAACATCTGGCGAATTTTCAGCTCCTGGAAGGCGGCCATCATAATGGCCAGACCGGCTGCCAGCACTGGCGCGCGATGAGGCTTGATGCCGCTCAGGTTGCGCATGTCTACCTTGCCATCTTGTACCAGGCGTTTGCGCAAAAGCTCCATGCCTTCCAGGGTAATGCCCTTTTTGGACATGCCATTCTCTTGCAAGATAGCAACCAGACCCTTGGCGGTACCGGAGGAGCCATAGGCTTCCTGCCAGCCTGTCTTGCGGTACTGGCGCGTAATGCCCTCCAGCTCGCGACGGGCGGTCAGAATTGCATTGTTCATGCGCTCTTCGGTAATTACGCCATCGGCAAAGAATTTGTCGGTATAGCTGACACAGCCCATGTACAGGGAGGACAGCAGCAGGGGCTTCAAGCCCTTGCCAATAATCACTTCAGTCGAACCGCCACCAATATCAATCATCAAGCGGCGGTTGGGGGAGGGGGGCAGTTCGTTGCTGATGCCGGAGAAAATCAGACGGGCTTCCTCGTGGCCGGAGATGACCTCGATGGGAAAGCCAAAGGCTGCCTCGGCAGCCGGCAAAACCTCGCTTAAATTGCGTGCCACTCGAAAGGTGTTGGTGGCCACGGCACGAACGCGATTGGGGTGAAAACCGGCCAGACGTTCGTTAAAGCGTTTCAGGATGACGACAGCGCGTTCAATGGCGTCGGGACTGATGTACTTGTCCGGGCCCATGCCGGCGGCAAGTCGGACAGATTCATTAAGGCGGTCAATGGTGTAGATCTGGGCATGACCGTTGTGCTGAACGACTCGTCCAATGGATAAACGAAAGCTGTTGGAGCCCAGGTCCACAGCGGCAAGAAGTTGTTCCATGAGGCATTGCTCGGGATGATTACTGTGCGATTATAAGGACATTAATCATGGGTTTTGTTTCATAAACCGCAAAATTAAGAAAAGTTAGATCAAAAACCTCGCCACAGCGATGGTGTGATGTGTGCAAGTGCTCTGTCTGCTTGTGAGGGGGGTAGCCATGCGTCCAGGTCATCGCACTGTAATATTCATGTAGTAAAAGTCTCACGATCCTTCTTTTTTGGCTTTTTAACGATCTCACCATGCTGCCTTCTCCCGATTCGACCTTGCTAAACCGTGAGTTGTCCTTGCTCAAATTCAATGAGCGAGTGCTGGCCATGGCCGAAAATTCCACTACGCCTTTGCTGGAACGTTTGCGCTATATCTGTATTGTTAGCTCTAATCTGGACGAATTTTTTGAAATTCGTATTTCCAGCCTGAAAGAACAGATTTTGCAAAATCCTCATCAGGTGGGAGATGATGGGTTTTTGCCTCAACAGGCTTTTGACAAAGTTCAGGCTGCGACACATCAGTTGATCGATAGACAGAACGAGCTCTTGATGGCCGATGTATTGCCCAAGTTGATGGATGAAGGGATCGGGCTGTTGTTGACGGCGCACTGGACGCAGGCTCAACGGGAGTGGGCGTACCAAACCTTTATGCGTGATGTCATGCCTTTGCTCACGCCCATTGGCCTGGACCCGGCCCATCCTTTTCCTCGTGTCTACAACAAAAGCCTGAATTACATTGTTGAACTCAGTGGCGAGGACGCTTTTGGTCGTACCGGCACGATTGCTATTGTGCAGGCACCGCGTGCCTTGCCGCGTGTGATCCGGGTACCTGACGATATTGCCGGCATTCCCCAGGGTTACATGCTACTGACCTCATTGATCAGTGTTTTCGTGCAGGAGTTGTTCCCTGGTATGGATGTGAAGGGGTGCTACCAGTGGCGTGTTACCCGCAACAGCGATTTGTTTGTGGACGAGGAAGAGGTCACTAATTTGCGTGCCGCCTTGCAAGGCGAGTTGTCTCAACGTAATTTTGGTGCCGCTGTCCGTCTGGAAATCGACCATTCCATGCCCGAGCGTCTGGAACGCTTTTTGCAAAGTGAGTTTTCGCTGGAGGCACCCGACACCTATCGGGTGAGTGGCCCAGTGAATTTGTCGCGTTTGATGCAGTTGTGCAATGTTCCCGATCGCCCTGACTTGCTGTTTGCGGATTACCGAGCCCCCATTCCTGCCCCTTTTGATTCGTCCTTTGAATCACCTGCTCAGTTTTTTGACACGATTGCACGCAAGGACCAATTGCTGCATCACCCTTATCAGTCTTTTCAACCGGTCTTGAGCTTTTTGCGCGCAGCGGCGGCCGATCCAGCGGTGGTGGGTATCAAACAGACCATTTATCGCACCGGTGAGGATTCGGAGTTGATGAATATTCTTTTGTCGGCAGCGCGGGCTGGCAAGGAAGTGACGGTCGTTGTCGAGCTGATGGCCCGTTTTGATGAGCAGACCAATATCAACTGGGCGGCCAAGCTGGAAGAGGTGGGCGCTCATGTCAGTTATGGGGTGGTTGGCCACAAGACTCACGCGAAAATGGTGTTGGTCCTGCGCCGTGAAGCCGGTGTCATTCGCCGTTATGGAC
The DNA here is from genome assembly GCF_025960365.1 of Alcaligenes sp. SMD-FA. Lineage (NCBI taxonomy): Bacteria > Pseudomonadati > Pseudomonadota > Betaproteobacteria > Burkholderiales > Alcaligenaceae > Alcaligenes > Alcaligenes sp. SMD-FA. Next base: position 961,492 of record NZ_CP110108.1, read on the forward strand.
ATTTGGGCACTGGTAACTATCACCCACGCACGGCCCGCTTGTATACGGATTTCGGGCTGCTGACGGCTAATCAGGAAGTATGCGAGGACATGGATAAGGTGTTTTCCATGTTGACGGGCCTGGGAGCCTGGCGACCGTTAAAGCAACTATTGCAATCACCCTTTACTTTGCATGACAGCATGATGGATCGGATTCAGGCCGAGACCGAGCGTGCTTTAGCGGGTCAAAAGGCCCGGATCATGGCCAAGATGAACTCCTTGCTCGAGCCCAAGATTATTCAGGCCTTGTACGATGCCAGCCAGGCCGGGGTCAGGGTGGATCTGATTGTGCGTGGTGCTTGCGCCTTGCGTGCCGGAGTGCCGGGCCTATCGGAAAATATTCAGGTTCGTTCGATTATCGGGCGCTTTCTGGAACACTCGCGTGTTTTCTATTTCTACAATGGTGGCCAGGAAGAGGTTTTTATCTCCTCGGCAGACTGGATGGATCGCAACTTCTTTCGTCGGGTGGAGTTGGGAGTGCCGGTACTGGATCGCAGCCTGAAAAGGCGGGTCATTGCCGAAGCCTTTACCTATGCCTTGCGGGATAACCAGTTGTCCTGGAAAGCCAGTCCGGATGGTACGTATAATCGCATCCGAAGTCGTGGTGCACCGTTCAATTTGCATCAGCATTTGATGCAGCGCCTCGGTGGTGTGTGAAAAATAAGACTGTCATGAACATGTCACATAGCCTGTTTACTATGTCTTCACATACAGGGTGGGCCTGTCATCTGACTATCATCAAGAGGATTTCTCGATGTTAAAACGTGTATTCAACAAGGTAAGTATTGCTCTGGCGTTCAGCGCTTTTGCGGCCACTGCCACAGCTGCAGACGTAACCGGTGCGGGTGCGTCGTTCCCTTACCCTATTTATGCCAAGTGGGCGGCTGAATACGCCAAGCAAACGAATAACCGCGTGAACTACCAGTCGATCGGTTCGGGTGGTGGTCAACAGCAGATTATTGCCAAGACCGTGGACTTCGGTGCCTCGGACGACCCAATGAAGGTCGAGACGCTGGAAAAAGAAAATCTGTTGCAGTTCCCCGCCGTGATCGGTGGTGTGGTGCCTGTGATCAATGTGGAAGGCATTGAGCCTGGCCAACTGAAACTGTCCGGTAAAGTACTGGGCGATATCTACCTGGCCAAGATCACCAAGTGGGATGACGCAGCGATCAAAGAGCTGAACCCCGAGCTGACCCTGCCTAACAAGGACATCGTGGTGGTTCACCGCTCCGACGGTTCGGGCACCACCTTTGGTTGGACCAACTACCTGTCCAAAGTGTCTCCAGACTGGAAATCCCAGGTTGGTGAAGGCAAGGCGGTAAAGTGGCCTACTGGTCAAGGTGGCAAGGGTAATGAAGGCGTGGCCGCTTACGTCCGTCAACTGCAGAACTCGATCGGTTATGTTGAGTACGCTTACGCCAAGCAAAACAAGCTGTCCTGGACTCAGTTGAAGAACAAGGACGGTCAGTTCGTCCAGCCAGGTCAGGAAAGCTTTGCCGCCGCCGCTGCGAACGCAGACTGGGCGGGTACGCCTGGCATGGGTGTGATTTTGACCGAAGAGCCTGGTGCTCAATCCTGGCCTATCACAGCAGCGACCTTTATCTTGATGCACAAGGTGCAGGACAAGCCTGAGAGCGGTAAAGAAGTGCTGAACTTCTTTAACTGGGCCTTCGAGAACGGTGCCAAATCTGCTGAAGAGCTCGATTACGTGGCTTTGCCTAAAGACGTGACCGACAAGATCAAAGCGGTCTGGGCTGCTGAGATCAAGTCCAAAGACGGCGCTGCGGTCTGGAAGTAAGATTCGTGTTCAAATACAGGTCAGTTGTAAATTGATCTTGCGAGACGGCCCACCACTAGGTGGTGCCGTCTTTATTATGTAAAAATTACGGTTTTGTCTTGGACGCACCGCGCGTGCCCCGATCGTTTTGCTGGACCTGAACGTGCCTTGGCTGTTACAGAATCCATAAATCGATTGCAGTGCGTTTGTCCCATTCCGGCCTGACCCTTCATCTGTCTACATGAAATCAAATCAGAACGCCTTTATGGACGGCATTTTCAAGAACATGACGCGCTCGTTTGCGTTTCTCGTGTTCATATTGCTGGCTGCCATCTCTATTTCCCTGATCTATGGAAGCCGGGAATCCATTGCCGAATACGGTTTCTCTTTTCTCTGGACGAATAACTGGGATCCGGTCAATAACGAATATGGCGCATTGGTGCCCATTGCCGGTACCTTGCTCACCTCGCTGATTGCGCTCTGTATTGCAGTGCCGGTCTCTTTCGGGATTGCCATGTTCCTGACGGAGCTCTCGCCTGCCTGGCTGCGTCGCCCTCTGGGTACGGCCATTGAAATGCTGGCCGCGATTCCCTCCATTATTTACGGTATGTGGGGCTTGTTTGTTTTCGTGCCCCTGTTCCAGCGCTATGTGCAGCCCAGCCTGATCTCCTTTTTTGATGGGGTGCCCGTGCTGGGTCAGATCTTTGCGGGCCCTCCCTTCGGGATTGGTGTGTTTACCGCCGGTCTGATTCTGTCCATCATGGTGATCCCCTTCATTACGGCCGTGATGCGCGATGTGTTCGAGCTGGTTCCTCCCATGCTCAAAGAGTCTGCCTACGGTTTGGGCAGCACGACCTGGGAAGTGATGTGGCGTGTGGTTCTGCCTTTCACCAAGAACGGGGTCATTGGCGGGATCATGCTGGGTTTGGGGCGTGCCTTGGGTGAAACCATGGCCGTCACTTTTGTGATTGGTAACTCCTTTAACTTGCCCAGTTCGCTGTTCTCGCCGTCGAACTCGATTGCGTCGGCCTTGGCCAACGAGTTTAACGAGGCCGGTGGCATGCAGAAATCCGCCTTGCTGGAGCTGGGTCTGATCCTGTTCCTGATCACCACGGTTGTATTGGCGATCTCCAAGTTGCTCTTGTTGCGTCTGGCCAAGAACGAAGGCACGTCGCGCTAAGGATCACCTACCATGTTTGATAAAAAATCCGCAATTAGTCTGAGCAACCCGATCTACAAACGCAGGCAGGTGTTCAACCGCCTGATGCTGGGGGTGTCTTTTGCTGCTTTGATCTTTGGCCTGTTCTGGCTGTTCTGGATCATCTGGACCTTGATTGAAAAGGGCAGTAGTGCCATGGCCTGGTCCTTGCTGTTTGAAAGCACACCGCCTCCAGGTGGCCAGGGTGGTTTGTTGAACGCCATCGTTGGCAGTGTCATGATGGCGGGCGTTGGTACCCTGATTGGTACGCCTATCGGCATTCTGGCCGGGACCTATCTGGCCGAGTACGGTCAGCGCGGCTGGCTGGCACCAGCAACCCGCTTTCTGAATGACGTGCTGCTGTCGGCCCCGTCCATCATTATTGGTCTGTTTATCTACGCCGTGTATGTGGCCCAGGTGGGACACTATTCGGGTTGGGCCGGTGCGCTGGCTCTGGCCATTTTGGTAATCCCGGTGGTCGTGCGTTCTACCGACAATATGCTGATGTTGGTCCCCAATGGCCTGCGTGAAGCAGCGGCAGCCTTGGGCTGCCCCAAGTGGAAGATTGTGATGTCCATCTCCTACCGTGCAGCCTTGCCCGGTATCGTGACGGGTGTTCTGCTGGCCGTGGCTCGTATTGCTGGTGAAACGGCTCCCTTGTTGTTCACCGCCTTGAACAACCAGTTCATGTCCCTGAACATGAACGCGCCGCTGGCCAACTTGCCTGTGGTGATTTTCCAATATGCTGCCAGCCCCTTTGAGGACTGGAACCGTCTGGCCTGGGCAGGTGCGGTGCTGATTACCTTGCTGGTCTTGGGTATCAATATCCTGGCTCGCAGCCTTTTCCGCCAAAAATAACGTTTTCACGGAGCGCCCTAGTCGGCCAACGCTATGAGTCAAATTATTACCTCCGACGAATCGACCAAGATTGAAATCCGTAACCTGAATTTCTTCTATGGCAAATTCCATGCCCTGCGCAATGTGAACATGTCTATCAAGGAAAAGAAGGTTACGGCCTTTATCGGACCTTCCGGTTGCGGTAAATCCACCTTGCTGCGCACGCTGAACCGCATGTACGAGCTGTACCCCGGCCAACGTGCTGAGGGTGAAATCCTGCTGGACAATGAAAACCTGCTGACGTCCAAGCAGGACATTTCCTTGATCCGCGCCAAAGTGGGTATGGTGTTTCAGAAACCGACACCGTTTCCCATGAGTATTTACGACAACGTGGCCTTTGGCGTGCGTTTGTTCGAGCGCCTGAGTAAAGGTGAAATGGACGAGCGTGTGGAATGGGCCCTGTCCAAAGCCGCGCTGTGGAATGAAGTGAAAGACAAGCTGCACCAAAGCGGTAACGGCTTGTCCGGTGGTCAGCAACAGCGTCTGTGTATTGCCCGTGGTGTGGCGATCAAACCTGAAGTTCTGCTGCTGGACGAGCCTTGCTCGGCGCTGGATCCGATTTCCACCGCCAAGATCGAAGAGCTGATTGCTGAGCTGAAAGCGGACTACACCGTGGTGATCGTGACCCACAACATGCAGCAAGCAGCACGTTGCTCGGATTACACCGCCTATATGTATCTGGGCGAGCTGATGGAGTTTGGTGAAACTGACCAGATTTTCGTGAAACCGGCTCGCAAAGAAACCGAAGACTACATTACCGGTCGTTTCGGTTAATCAGACGGATGCAGGCAAAGCTGTCTTATGGGGCTTTGTCTGGAGTCTGGTAGCCAGCTAGACCCTGGTACGGAATTACCGTCTCCGTATGACAACACCCTAATCCTTGGACAGAAATCTAAGGATTAGGGTGTTTTGTTGTCCGGGATAGTCAAAAACAAGATTGCTCCAATCCGTACGGGTTTACTCATGTGCCGCGTGATGGGGGGGCGGCACGGACAAGCAGTGCTTGAGCCTTGCTCTGTACTTGGTCGATGGGAGTATGGCGCTCACTGAAGCACCATACACTCCTACGTTCAGCATCTGGGCTGATTGCCGCGCTGATCCCACCTCTTCGTTGGGCGATAGCTGAATCGCTACTGACTTAACTTGCGCAAAGCATGACGTATGACTTTGCCCGTGGTGGTCATGGGCAGGGCATCCACAAACTCAATCTGCCGCGGGTATTCATGTGCCGCGACCCGGCGCTTGATGTGCTCCTGAATCTCCTTGACCAGCGCTTGGGAAGGTTCGACCCCTTCTTTGAGCACAATAAAGGCTTTCACCACTTCAGTGCGTTCCGGATCGGGCACCCCTATGACTGCTGCCATCGCCACAGAGGAATGCCCCATCAGGCCATCTTCAATCGGGCCGGGGCCAATCCGGTAGCCGGAGCTGGTGATCACATCATCATCCCGGCCTACGAACTGGATATAGCCGTCCTCGTCCTGCATGCCTTTATCGCCGGTCAGCAGCCAGTCTCCCACAAATTTTTCGCGGGTGGCGTCCGGTTTTTGCCAATAGCCCAGAAACATGACCGGATCGGGAGCTTGAACAGCAATATGGCCTTCAACACCGGTTCTCTGAATCTGCCCCTGATCATCCACAATGGCCACTTTGTGGCCGGGTACGGCCTTGCCGATTTTGCCGGCCTGACCGGGAAACCAGGCCGAGCAAGAGGACACGATCATATTGCACTCGGTTTGTCCGTAGAACTCGTTGATGGTGATGCCCAGTTCCTGTTTTGCCCAATCCAGTAGCTGCGCACCCAAAGATTCCCCGCCGCTGGCAATGGATTGCAGCTTCAGGGGCCATTGCTCGCGTGACCATTGGCTGCGACGCAACATTTTTAGTGCCGTGGGCGGCAGGAAGGTATGCGTGACGCCGTGTTCAGACATCAGCTTCCAGGTGGCTTGGGCATCGAATTTGGGAAAGCGGTAGGCCAGTACGGGAATGCCGTGATGCCAGGCGGGTAGCAGTACATCCAGCAGGCCGCCAATCCAGGCCCAATCGGCAGGGGTCCACATCAGGCCTTCGCCGGTGGGCAGAAAGTTGTGCGACATCTCCACGCCCGGCAGGTGCCCCAGCAGCACACGGTGGGCATGCAGCGCGCCTTTGGCCGAGCCGGTGGTGCCGGAGGTATAGATCAGCACGGCGGGGTCGTCTGCTCGGGTGTTCAGGGTGCGTGGTGCCGGTTCCGGGTGGGCGGCAATGGCTTGCCACAGGGACAGCGCCTGTTCCTGATCCTGCTGGCTGTCACTTTGATAAAGATATTTGAGTTGCGGCAGATGCTCACGCAGTGGCAGCAGCGTCCCCAGTCCTTGTTGATCGGTAATCAAGGTGCTGGCGCCGGAGTCATTCAGGCGATAGCGCAGCGCATCCGTGCCGAACAGGGTGAACAAGGGCATGGCAATAGCGCCAATCTTGTAGGTTGCCAAATGGGCTAGAGCGGTTTCCAGCCCCTGCGCCAAAAAAATGGCGATACGGTCACCTGCCTGTATTCCTTGGGCTTGCCAGGCGGCAGCCAGCGAGTCGGACCAGGCTTTGAGTTGATCGAAGGTGTAGCGTTTGACCTGGCCATCAGGTCCTTGCTGGATCAGGGCAAGACGTCCAGATCCGTCAGCCCACTTGTCGCAAACATCGTGAGCGATGTTGTAGTGTTCGGGGATGGACCAGTGAAATTCCGAGTAGCTTTGCGAGTAAACAGAATCAGCAGACAGCATGAGAGACACGTTTCCCAAAGGTGAAATAGACTTTCATCCTAACCCCTTATGCGGGATGTCCCTATCCGGGCTAGCCAGTAGAAAAAGAAAAACGGCGCCAGGGGATGCGCCGTTTTTCGTCCTGCTTGCTTGCCACTGCCTTGATGGGAGCGGCAAGGTCCAGCTACCGACTTTGACTGTTAACACAACAAGGGCTTGTCACTTCAAACGACTGATTGCGAACAGCAACGGCTTAGGGGAAAGTGATACGGATAAGCCGGGATACAAAACTTATTTGGCTTCCTTGCTGGTACCGTCACGGTGTCCGTCGCGGTGGCCGCGACGATGTTGACCGTCGGTTTTACGTTCGACGACTGTAAAGGCACCGTTTTCGCCTTCGGAGCGGACACGAACGACCTTGCCGTCCTTATCCACCACCATGGCCATGATGCGGTCGCCGCGCTGATGCAGGCTGCCGACCTTGCTGTAGCCTGCCTCTTTCAGACGCTGGTAGGCTGGGCCAATATCGGTGACGTCGTTCGCGGTCAGTGGTTTATGGTCACGGGCCTGACGAGTCTGTTTTTGGGTAGTTTGTGTTTGGGCTGTGCTTGTGGCGTCCTGTGCAATGGCAGCAGTGCCACCCAACAGGCTTGCGCTCACTACCAAGGCAGAAAAGAGGGAAGTGCGTTTCATGTATAGCTCCTTCATGTAATCAAAAAGTGGTGCTGTCAGATTCCTGGGTAGCTTCCTTTTGAGGTGGGAAGGTTGATTTGTCCTGTCAGCCTGGTGCCCATTATGGATAGGTGGCTCTGAATCTAAACTGAAGCCGCTGTTCATGTTATGTTCATCCGCAGCTTGCTATATAAGGGGGCGTGGTCGTTTGATCCCTCTTTTTTGTTTGCACCTACCTATTCTCATGACGTCCATTAAACAATCCGCATTGCTGATGAGTTTGGCCGCCGTTCTGACGGCGGTGATGCCATTGGCATTTGCCCATTCCCATGATTCTCCTGACTGCGGCAGCAAAAAGCAGCGGGGCGATTCGTCGTGGGACAGGGATCAGCGTTCGGATTGGTCGGGACATGATTACGTCGGGGATGATGACTGTTTTCGTCGTCTACCCCCGCTACCACCTCCGCCCGAACCTCCCCCGCCTAACGAGCGTTTCGGCCCCAGTCCGTACTGGCCTCCAGGGCCGGCCTACCGTGGCCACGATCAGGCCCGTGAGGCCGTGCGCCGTGGGGAAGCCTTGCCGCTGCGGGAGGTGTTGAAACGGGTGAGGGAAACGTATCCCGGTCGAGTGCTGCGTGTGCAGTTTGAATATGACGAACGCGTTGATCTGTGGGTGTATGAGTTACGCATGCTGGTTGACGACAACCGCCTCCTGCGCCTGAAAGTGGATGCTTTGACCGGCAAGGTGCTGCGTGTGCGTGGTGTGAAACGTTCGCACTCCCGAGGACATTGATATGCGGATACTGGTTGTTGAAGACGAACCTACCTTGGCAGCGCAATTGCAACAGGCGCTGGAGCGGGCGGGCTATGCCGTTCAAGTCGCTCATGATGGCGAGCAGGGGCATTACCAGGGCGAGGTTGAAGCCTTTGACGCAGTCGTGCTGGATCTGGGCTTGCCAGGCATGGACGGGGTATCGGTATTGCGTCGCTGGCGCGCTTCGGACATTAATATGCCGGTGCTGATTCTGACGGCCCGCAATGACTGGCACGACAAGGTTGAAGGCATGGATGCCGGTGCTGACGACTACGTGGCCAAGCCCTTTCACATGGAAGAGTTGCTGGCCCGTATGCGGGCCCTGCTGCGCCGTGCGGCGGGGCAGGCGAACCCGCGTTTGCAGTTGGGTAAATTGGAGCTGGATGCGCGCTCGTCCTCGATCAGTTGTGCGGGCATGGTTCTGTCTCTGACCAGTCATGAATACCGCTTGTTGGCATTTATGATGCATCACCCCGGTCAGGTTTTGTCACGTACCCAGTTGACTGAACATATTTACTCGCAAGACTTCGAGCGTGACTCCAATACCATCGAGGTGTTTATCGGTCGTTTGCGCAAAAAGCTGCCCCCCGGCTACATCGAAACGGTGCGAGGCATGGGCTACCGTCTGGTGGACCCCGAAGCATGATTGCCTGGCGGGGTCACTCCATTTTGGGTTCCTTGCGTGGCCGCTTGCTGCTGGGGACCTTGGCCTGGATTTTGATCAGTATTGTGCTGGCCGGCTTGGGCTTGAATCGCCTGTTTCAAGACCATGTTTATCGTCAGTTCGAGCAGCGTTTGCAAACTCATCTGGACCAGATCATGGCGGATGTGAATCTGGACAATGCGGATGGCGTTACCCTGCAATCGCGTCTGAGTGATCCTTTATTTGAACAACCGTATTCCGGCATGTACTGGCAGATTGCCCGCCAGGAGGTGGGCAGCGATCAGTGGAGCGTCGTTTTGCGGTCAACTTCTTTGTGGGACGAAGCCCTGGATGTGAATGCGCCTGATACGCCCAATGGCGTTCTGTCACTGACCGGCCCGGAAAAGCAGCGACTGGTGGTGCTGCGTCAGGAGCTGGACGAGGTTAACGACAAGGGCCAAAGCTTGCAGATCATGGTGGCGGGCAAGCGGGAGCTGTTGGCCGAGCCCTTGGCCCGTTTTGAGCGGATTCTGTTCCTGTCTCTGGGCGGTTTGGCCGTGGGTCTGATTCTGGCGGCTATCTTGCAAGTGGTGCTGGCCTTGTATCCTTTGCATCTGTTGCGACGCCGTTTGCTGGATGTGCAAGAAGGCCGTGAGCCGCAAGTTGGTGGTAGTTTTCCCAGCGAAATTCAGCCCTTGGTGGATGATTTCAATGCGGTGCTCAGTGCCAATGCGGGCATGGTGGATCGTGCGCGGGCGCAGGCTGGAAACCTGGCCCATGCCGTCAAAACCCCGCTAACGATTATGGGTAATGCAGCCCAGGCAGAAGATCCGCATTTGGCGGCTGTGGTTAGCGAGCAGGTGGCCTTGGCCCAGCGTCAGGTTGATCACCACTTGTCTCGTGCACGGGCCATGGCGGTAAGAGCCATTGGCGTGCGTACCGATGTGTCTGCCTGTTTGCAGTCCCTGTGCCGGGTGATGGGACGTTTGCACAAGGATAAGCAGATTCATCTGGATGTGTCCGAGCAGGAATTGGTTTTTAAAGGCGAAGAGCAGGATTTGCAGGAGATGGCCGGTAATCTCTTGGACAACGCCTGCAAATGGGCCGCACAAAATGTGTGGTGTCAGGTGTGGCAGCAGGACAATGTGCTGCATCTGGTGGTGGAAGATGATGGCCCTGGCCTGGACCCGGAGCAGCTTGAGCGTGTGTTTGGCCGAGGTCAGCGTGCGGATGAACGGCACCCTGGCTTTGGTTTGGGATTGGATATTGTGCGTGAGCTGGCGCGCAGCTATCAGGGCAAGGTGCAGGCCAGTGTGTCGGAGAAAGGTGGTTTGCGCCTGGATTTGACCTTGGCGAGTTAAGGTAGGAAGCTTGGGTGCCAACACCAACACCAACACCAACACCAACACCAACACCAACACCAGTGTCGTTGAGGGTAGAGGCGTCTGGGGCTGGCAGATTGAGTGGCTGGTGCTAACAGGGTCAGGTGGTGGTAGTGGCTTGATCATCCATGAAAAACGCCCGGCGAGGCGGGCGTTCTTTTAGCACAGGGTTGGGGCCAGCCTTAGTTCCAGGGGCCGCCATCACCACCCAGGCTGTAGCGTCCGGCACCAATCAAGCCTACGGTCAGCGCACCAATCAGGAACATCCCTTGCAACTCCAAAGCCCAAATGCCTTGGGCATTGAAACTGCTGATCTGGTTGCTGTGGGCCAGCAACAAGGCAATGACCATGTTCATGGCTACAATCAAACCGCCAGCACGGGCGTAAAAGCCCAGAATCATCAGGACCGGAGCAATTACTTCGCCTATGTAGACACCCCAGGCCAGAAAGCCGGGCATATTGTTGGCGATCAGCATTCGTTCAATGCCGCCGATGCCATAACGTATCTTGGCGATGCCGTGCAGCAGAATCAACACACCGACCGTGACACGCAGCAAGAGTTTTCCAAGATCATCACGAGACATAGAGGCGCTCCATTATGTAGTGGGACAGGAAGGTGCGTTATTGTAGAAGACCGGGTTCTTAAAAGTATGACGGAGCATTTACATGACACAAAAGCAGGCTGTCGCAGCAGAACTGGCCCCTAGCGGGGTGTTGCGTGTTGCCATGAATTACGGCAACCCCGTCCTGGCCCAACGCGGTGCCAATGAGCAGTCGCCCAAAGGGGTGTCGGCCGATCTGGCTCACAGTGTGGCGCAAGAGCTGGGCTTGAGCGTGCAATTTCGCGGCTACGATGCGGCTCAGGCCGTGGTGGAGGCAGTGTATCGGGATGAGTGGGATTTGGCTTTTTTGGCGATTGATCCCAAGCGTGCGGAGAAGATCCGCTTCAGTGAAGCCTATGTACACATTGAAGGCACGTATCTGGTACGCGAGGAGTCTGCCTTTCAGACCGTGGATCAACTGGATCGGCCAGGCCTGTGCATTGCGGTTGGTAAGGGCGCGGCCTACGACCTGTTCCTGAGCCGTCATTTGAAACATGCCGATCTGGTGCGGGCAACCACCTCTGCTGATGCCATCGACCTGTTTGTAGAAGAGGAGCTGGATGCTGCTGCCGGTGTGCGTCAGCCTCTGGAGCGTTATGCGAGTTCCCGCAGCGGTTTGCGTGTGCTGCCCGACAGTTTTACCGTGATTCGTCAGGCCATGGCGGTGCCTTCGGAACGTACGTTGGCTCATGCCTGGGTCGAGGCTTTTATTGCCCGGCAGAAGAAAGAGGGGATGGTGGCCCAGTTCCTGGCCGATAGTGGCCAGGCCAATGTCACGGTGCCGGAGTAGGGAGGACGCGGCTATTTAGCTCGTCTTGCAGGGCCTGTCTGAACAGGGCCTGCGCTTTGCCCACATTCTGCCCCTTGGATTGCAGTAGATAAATGGGCAAGTCCAGCCCGTTGCTGCCGGTAGAGAACTGGATACGGTGCAAACGGCCAGACTCCAGTGAGGGCCGCAAGCACGACAAGGGCAGATTTGCCCAGCCTAAACCCCGCTCCACCAGTTCCAGCGTCAGGGACAAGTTGTCCGTTTTCCACTGACGCAGGCTGAGCATGGAGCGGTCTTTGTTGAGATCACTGTCGGGGCTGGTAATGACAATCTGCCGGTAGGCTTTCAAGTCCTCCAGGGGGCGGGGGCCACCTCGCACCAAGGGATGGTCAGGCGCTGCGACGGCGCTAATGGTTTCGGTCCACAAGGACTGGATGATCCCCACGCTTTCCAGTTCCAGTCCGCCGTAGGCAATGCACAGATCCAGCTCGCGTTTTTTCAGGGCCTCGACCAGTGTGTCTTGCGGCGCGGTTCGCAGCTCTATGTCCAGGCCGGGATAGCGTTGCTCCAGAGCCTGCAAGGCAATCAAAGCCGGTTTGGGATCAACGTCGCAGACGATACCCAGCCGCAAATGACTTTCCAGCCCCCCCGACAATTCCTGCAAATGCAGCCGCAAACCCTGCAAGCGGCTGGCGATCAGTTTGGCCTCGGGCAGCATGGCCAGCAGTTCGGCAGTCGGTACGGGTTCACGGCGGCTGCGGTCAAATAGCGTCAGGTCCAGCTCGGCCTCCAGATTGGCTACGGCCATGCTGACGGCCGATTGCGTCCGTCGCAAGGCCCGTGCTGCAGAGGAAAAAGAGCCGTGTTCGACCACGGCCAACAATAGCTCCAGATGATCGCTGGTAAGCATGATTCAACCTATAAGTAAAACTGATGGAATCTGACTTTTTCTAAAAGAATTACTGCGGATAATCATGCTTTTCAGCATTTTTATCAAGGATATTTATCGTGCAGGGGTGGAAAAGAAGAGTTGTCTATGTGGGGATGTTCGAGCTGTTGGGCATGATGGTAGCGGCAACCGTATTGGGGCACTTGAGCGGGGCGGGGGCGATGCAAAGTGGTGTGTTGTCTTTCATGATCAGCACGTGTGCGGTGTCGGTGAACCTGTTCTATAACATGCTGTTTGAGGCCTGGGAGCGTCGCCGTCAGATCCAGAGGCGCACCTTCTGGCACCGGGTGCTGCATGTGGCCGGTTTTCAGATCGTGCTGGTGTCTTTGCTGGTCCCGCTGATTGCGTGGTGGCTGGATATCAGTTTGTGGAAGGCTTTTTTGATGGAGGCGGTATTGCTGGCCTTCTTTCCCATCTTCGCCTTTATTTATAACTGGGCATTTGATGCGATTTTTGGTTTGCCCAATTCGGTGGGGGTAAGCCCAAGCCAAAGTTAAACGCTGTGGCGTTGCTGGTGTGCATGATTCAATGAGTCAGCAAAACAAAAAGGCCTTGCAGATTGCTCTGCAAGGCCTTTGAATTTTTTGGTCGGGGCGATAGGATTCGAACCTACGACCCTCTGGTCCCAAACCAGATGCGCTACCAGGCTGCGCTACGCCCCGACTAAGCAAAAAATTATATCCTGTCCTTGTTAACTTGGCAAGCGTATGCCTCATTAAAAAGGGGGCTTGAACGCATTGATGAATCAGGGCTAAGGGCCAATTTTTCACTGCCCAAGGCAAAACACACCATGCAAATAGACTAACGTTCAAGGGGTAGGCAAAGAAAAAGGCTTAGTTCACTGTGCAATGAACTAAGCCTTTAATTCTTTAATGGTCGGGGCGGCGGGATTCGAACTCGCGACCCTCTGGTCCCAAACCAGATGCGCTACCAGGCTGCGCTACGCCCCGACTAAAGACAAGCATAATAGAGCGAATTAAGGGCTTCGTCAAGCCCTGTGCTCTCGGTTTCAGCGTTTTTGCAGGTGGGGCAGGGTGTAAGCCTGTTCGTGGTATGCCCAGCTAGGCCAGAGCACGTGGGCCAGTGCCTCCTTGGCCAATACGTCGTCTATCTGCTCCAGCGGCTCGTACTTGTCCGGTGCGGTATAGCGATATTGGCAAGGCGACTGGTGGGGCATCAGCACGGTCAGGATATCGCCCTTTAGATATCCGTAGTTCTCGAAATATTGCATCATGGCTCGGTCGCTGTCTTGCTGGGTCAGGTCGCGCCCGATCATGGGGTGCTCGCTTTCAATCCCCATCAGGGATAGCAGGGTGGGAGCCAGATCGATCTGGCTGATAATGCGTTCGTCCTGGCGGCTGGGCACACCCCCGCCCAGAATCAGGGCGGGAATATGGAAGTGGCGTAAAGGCACCAGATTGGCCCCACCCACGCGCGAGTCGTGGTCGGCCACAATCAAAAATACCGTGTTGTCCCAATAGTCGGATTGGCGGGCTTTTTTGAAGAAGTCCCCAATGGCCCAGTCCGCGTAACGCACGGTGTTCTCTACGGTGGCAGGGTCGCCTTCGACCTGGATACGGCCAGCCGGGTACTCCCAGGGCGAGTGATTGCTGACGGAGAAGGCCAGTGTCAGGGTAGGCTGCTCCTTGTCCTGGCTAAGTAAATGGTGCAGCTTGTTGAACATATCCTCGTCGCTGGCGCCCCAGGTGCCGACGAACTCGGGGGACTCAAAGCTGGATTGTTCATACAGCTCATCAAAGCCATTGCCCAGGAAAAAGCTCTTCATATTGTCAAAGTGGGCTTCGCCGCCATAGATAAAGCGCGAACGGTAACCTTGCTCTTTGAGTAATTGGGCCAGAGTAAAAAAGCGGGTTTGCGAGCCGGGCAGTCGCAGCACCGCATCGGCCACGGTGGGAGGAAAGCCGGCGGAAACCGCTTCCAGACCACGCACCGAGCGGGTGCCGGTGGCATAAGCACGGCGAAAGTTCCAGCCTGTTTGGGCCAGCTTGTCCAGCTCGGGGGTCAGATTGGCGCCGCCCAGATTGCTGACATATTGGGCGCCCAGGCTCTCCTCTACGATCAGGACCAGATTGGGTTTGCGCTCGCGTTGTTGTGCGGGCGTTTGACGGTGCAGGGTGGGTAATGTGTCAGGGCCGGCAGGCAAAGTTGCCGCATCGCGCACGATCTGGTTCATTTCGGCGGCATCCATGCCACCGTAAATGTCCTGGGCAGAACGCTCGTTTTTCATGCTGTAGATAGCGTAGGCTACGTTGTACAGCGAATTGAGTGGCAGTGTGTTGAGCATGCTGTCGCTGCTCCAGGCCACCGAGGAAGGGTTGATGGGGCGGTGGGCCAAGGTGCCCCGTATCGCCAGTGCGCACAGGGCGGCTCCCACCAGCATCCAGATGGGACGCAGCCACCAGCTCATTACCGGATCGGGGGAGACCTGCCCAAAGATAGCCCAGCCTGAATACACAATCAGGCCCAGTCCGATCAGGGCGATGCCGATCATCAGTCGATAGCCTTTCCAGAGCATGCCCACCACTTCCTGAGGATGTTTCAGGTAGTCCACATACAGCCGGTTTGGACGAGTGTCGTATTCAATAATGAACTGGGGCGTGGAGACTTCCAGCAAGGTCAGCAAAAACCAGGCGAAGGTAAACCAGATGGCTGCGACTGTCGTCATCACCGGGTAGTGTCCCACCCAGGGGGCCAGCAAGACAACGGGGGCGCTCAAGGCGGCAATTATCAGCGCGTCGATACGCAGGCCGCCAATCAGAATGGGCAGCAGACCTCCGGCCTGACGCACACGGGGCCATTGCCATAAGGCAAAAGCCAGCCTGAACGCGGTCAGCAAAATCAGGGCTGAAGGAATAAAAACGTAAACAAGATGGCGCATAAGAAAGTGGTCCTGGGTCGACCTGATTGCCACGGATGGTGGCACTGGCATCGAATTGCACGATTGTATGTCAGTTTGCGGAGCAAACTGTGTCGCTAAGCGACGGTAGTTGTCGCAGAGAACCGGGTTGTGACAGGTGCAGGGTTTAAAGACGAAAAAAAAGCAGGCCGCTTGGAAAGACAGCCTGCTGTTAAGAAGGAGCTAGGGGAAGCCAGCCCGGTGTTCAGGGCCGGCGGTCGGTTCAGGCAACGCGTTGGCTGGGTTCGGTACGGGAGCGGAACTGGCTGCGTTGTTGTTCACGCTGGGCGTAGGCTTTGACATGGCCCGCATCCTTGACATGGCCGTAGCCACGGATCAGATCCGGGTAGTTCAGCCAACGCAGGGCTACTTCCATATTGTCCGCATCCAGGTGGGCGCTGACTTCATTCAGGTCGGCCAGATAGTCTTCAATATTCTGCCGTTCCTGACGGCGCTCCTGGGTGTAGCCAAAGATATCCAGAGCTCCACCACGTAAACCGCGCAGACCGGCCAGAATCTTGAACAAGTGGCGGGTCGAAGGACCAAACTTGCTCTTGGTGGGCTGGCCCTGGCTGTTCTTGCGACCGAGCAAGGGCGGAGCCAGGTGGTATTCAATCTGGTAGTCCTTGCCGGGTTCACCCGCAAACTGGGCGCGCAGCTTGTCCAGGAAGGCCGGGTCGGTATACAGACGGGCGACTTCGTACTCGTCTTTGTAGCTCATCAGCTTGGCCAGTTGCGTAGCAGCGATGCGAGTCAGGGGTAGCGTCTTGTCCTGATCCAGACGCGATTCGCGTTCCATGATCTTGTTGATGGCATCGCGATAGCGTTTGGCCCAGGCTGGGTTCTGATAGGCTGTCAGGTGCTCTTCCATACGCTTGATCAGGGACTGCACGCTTTCCGGGAAAGAGACTGCGCGGGCCTTGGGTGTGGCCCCTTCCATCAAGGTTTCGATACCTTTTTCAGCAGCCAGACGGCCCCATTGGAAAGCTTCGCGGTTGGCTTTGACGGCTACTCCGTTCAGCTCAATGGCGCGCAGCAGGCTGTCCATGTGCAGGGGAATCCAGCCGCGCTGGAAAGCGTAACCCAGCAAGATGGGGTTGGCGTACAGAGCGTCGCCCATGACATGGACCGCCAGCGCATTGGCATCCAGATAGCGGATTTCCTTGCCGACGGCATTTTCAATATCCGTGCAGGCTGTTTGCAGCGGGAATTTCCAGTGTGCGTTACCGATCAGGTCCGAGGTCGGGCTGGCAGCGGTATTGATAATGGTGTGCGTGCGGTCGCGGCTGACACGGCTCAGTACGTCCGTGGAAGCGCTGACCAGGGCGTCGCTGCCAATCAGCAAGGAAGCCTCTCCGGTTGGGACACGAGTGGCATGCAGCAGATCGGGCTGGCGTGCAATTTGCACATGGCTCAGCACGGCACCGCCTTTCTGAGCCAGGCCGGCCATATCCAGGACGCTGACGCCTTTTTGTTCGATATGAGCGGCCATGCCCAGCAAGCCGCCCACTGTTACCACGCCGGTGCCACCAATACCGGCGATCAAAATACCGTAGGTCTTGTCCAGGTCCGGTAGTTTGGGCAGCGGTAGATCGGCCAGATGGAAGGATTCCAGCGAACGGCCTTTCGCTTCTGGCTTGCGTACTTGAGCCCCTTTCAGGGTGACAAAGCTGGGGCAGAAGCCGTTAACACAGGAGAAGTCCTTGTTACAGGAGGACTGGTTGATGCGGCGCTTGGAGCCCATAGGGGTATCCAGCGGCTCGACGGACAGGCAGTTGGACTTGACCGAGCAGTCTCCGCAGCCTTCACAGACCGTGTCATTGATAAAGGCGCGCAGGGCCGGATCCGGGTAAGTCCCTTTCTTGCGACGACGCCGTTTTTCTGTGGCGCAGGTCTGGTCATAGACCAGGATAGTGGTGCCGGGCACTTCACGTAGCTCGCGCTGTACGCGGTCCAGCTCGTCGCGGTGGTAGACAGGCGGATTGCCGGCCAGGGTCATGCCTTTGAATTTCTCGGGCTCGTCGGTAACCACCACAATTTTGCGCGCACCCTCGGCGTGAACCTGGGCAATGACGTCGGTGACTTTCAAGATCCCGTCTACGGGCTGGCCGCCTGTCATGGCGACGGCATCGTTATACAGAATCTTGTAGGTGATATTGGAGTTGGCGGCGATCGAAGCGCGAATTGCCAAAATCCCCGAGTGGAAGTACGTGCCATCGCCCAGATTGGCAAAGACGTGTTTCTCGTCGGTAAAGGGTTGCTGACCAATCCAGGCCACGCCTTCGCCACCCATATGGCTGAAGGTGGAGGTGCTGCGATCCATCCAGACGGTCATGTAGTGACAGCCAATCCCCGCCATGGCGCGGGAACCCTCGGGCACGCGAGTCGAGGTATTGTGCGGACAGCCCGAACAGAACCAGGGTTTGCGCTCCACGCTGACGCGTGGCATCCGAGCTTCACGATCCTTGGCGTCCAGAATGGCCAGACGAGCCTGGATGCGGGCCAGCAGTTCCTCGGAAATGTCCATGGTGCACAGGCGGCGGGCAATGGCGCGCGCAATAATTGCAGGGGACAGTTCACCTTGGGGCGGCAGCAACCAGGGAGAGCGTTGCAACGACCATTCGCCACCCCCGTGTTCGGTCTCGTCAAACTTGCCGTAGACTTTGGGACGTACATCATCGCGCCAGTTGTACAGTTCTTCTTTAAGGGCGTATTCCAGAATCTGGCGTTTTTCCTCCACCACCAGGATTTCGGTCAGTCCGGTGGCGAACTGGCGGGCGTCCTGCCCGTCCAGAGGCCAGATACAGCCCACTTTGAAGAGTCGGATACCCAGCTCGGCACAGAGTTCGTCGGACAGGCCCAGGTCAGCCAGCGCCTGACGGGTGTCCAGATAGGCCTTACCGGCCGTCATGATGCCAAAGCGCGCCTCGGGCGAATCAATCTCGATGCGGTTCAGTTTGTTGGCGCGCACATAAGCCAAAGCGGCGTACCACTTGTGGTTCATCATGCGAGCTTCTTGTGCCAGTGGCGGGTCTGGCCAGCGGATGTTCAGGCCATCGGCGGGCATGTCCTCGAGCTCGGGCAGGACGATGTTCAGGCTGTCCGGGTCCAGGTCTACCGAGGCATTGGACTCCACGACTTCGGTGACGCACTTCAAGGCCACCCACAGGCCGGAGAAACGGCTCATGGCCCAGCCGTGTTGGCCGAAGTCCAGGTATTCCTGCACGTTGGCCGGATACAGCACGGGGATACCGGCGGCGGCGAAAACGTGATCGGACTGGTGGGCAACGGTGGAGGATTTGGCACCGTGGTCATCGCCCGCCAGCACCAGCACACCACCGTGGCGGGAGCTGCCGGCCGAGTTGGCGTGCTTGAACACGTCCATGGAGCGATCCACGCCCGGTCCTTTGCCGTACCACATAGCAAACGTGCCGTCGAAACGGGCACTGGGATACAGATTGGTTTGTTGGCTACCCCAGACGGCGGTAGCGGCCAGATCTTCGTTCAGACCGGGTTTGAACACGATGTCGTGCTCTTTCAGGTGTTTGCTGGCTTGCCACAGAGCCTGGTCTACGCTCCCTAGTGGGGAACCCCGGTAGCCAGAGATAAAGCCGGCCGTATTCAGACCTGCGCGCCGGTCCCGCTCTTTTTGCAACATGGGCAAGCGCACCAGAGCCTGGGTGCCGCTCATATAGGCGCGGCCCTTGGTGACCGTGTATTTGTCATCCAGGGACACCGATTCCAACATGGCCTTGTAAGGTTTGTTGAGTGGGGCATTCATGAGTTTGTCTCCTGCAAGAAGGATTGTTTTCGTGCAAGTTGTTGTCGTTTGTTCTTTAGTCTAGGGCAGCTTTTTGTTATCGTAAAATCAAATTTACGTGTACCTGATATCTGAAAAACGGATGGCTATGAAACACGAAGTGACCTTGAGACAGTTCCGTTATTTTATTGCGGCGGCGGTCAGCGGACAGTTCTCTGCGGCGGCCCAGGCGGAGAATGTCTCGCAGTCGGCTATCAGCAATGCGGTGCAAAGTCTGGAGCGTCAACTGAATGTGGCCTTGTTTGAACGCCTGCCCCACGGCGTGGAGCTAACGCCACAGGGGCAGGCGTTTTTTCACCATGCGCATCACGTGATTGACGCGGTCAGTGACGCACTGAATCACGCTGATTTGCGCCGACAAAATATCGAAGGGCAAATTCGGGTGGCGGCTGGCTATACGGTTCTGGGCTATTTCTTGCCCGACCTGATCAGCCGCTTCAAGCACAGTTATCCTAATATCGACATCGAACTGGTGGATATGGAGCGCCCCGACATGGAGGCGGCCTTGCAAAGTGAGCGCATCGACCTGGGTGTGGCTCTTTTGTCGAATATTACCGATTTGGCCCTGTTTGGGCACCACCGCCTGAGCAGTTCCCGCCGGCGCTTATGGGTCTCAGATCAACACGCACTGGCCAGTGAGTCCAGTGTGTCTTTGGAGCAGATCAATCATTATCCCTACATCTTCTTGACGGTGGACGACGCGGATACGGCGGCCATGCGGCATTGGGGCAGCCCTGGCTTTCCCGAGCGTGTGGCCATGCGGACGCGCTCCCTGGAGGCGGTACGTGGTCTGGTGGCTTATGGCTTTGGCGTGACGATTCTGTCCGATATGGTTTATCGGCCCTGGTCTTTGGAAGGCAAGCGTATTCACGCGATCGGCATTACCGATGCGGTGGAGTCTGTCGAGGTGGGCTTGTTGTGGCCCAAAGAACGTGAGCCGCAAGGTCTGGTGGCCTTGTTCCAGCGTTTTCTGATCCAGGCCTGTGATCATGATATGGCCCGCGCCGGCATGGGAAGCCGGCGCGGTGGGGGCTTGCTCTAGCAGTTTTATGGCACCAGGGCCAGACCGATACGGAATTGCGAAGAACGATCGCGGTAACCGAGCATGGTTTCCGCGTAGCCCGAGAAGTACTGGCCGTAGAGGTAGCCATTCATGTTCAAGGGGGTGCGTTTGAGCGGCCAGGCAATCGAGAACTCGTGCGTGTTGCGGCTGCCAGCACCCTTGTTATACATGCCAGAGAGCACCAGACCGTTGTCCTGAGCGTAGCGGATCTTCCAGTCGTAGCGGCCACGATAGTGAGCCCAGTCTGCGTTCTCGCCCATGAACACATAGTGCTTGATACGTGGGGCAAACGTCAGTGTGGCTCCGTGATCAAAGCGGTAGTTGAACTCGGGCTGGATAAAGACCTCGTTCATGGAGCGGGAGTCCTCACCGGCCTTGCCGTTAGAGGCGTGCTCGTAGCCGGTAGCCAGGCCCATGAACAGGCGTTTTTGCTCGGACTCCCAGATGGAGTCCTTGCGCCAGAAAAAGCTGGGGCGGTACGTGGTGTCGACAAAGGGCTTGGAGTCGGCGTGCAGATCCCACAGCGCAGTTTGCGTGTAGCCAATGTAGAAGTGATCGTAGAACTTCGGATGGCTGGGGTCCTGTGGCGAGTGCAAACGGTACTTGAAGCTTAACTGGAAGCGAGCGTTTGTCCCGCCTTTACTGCCACCAATAAAGTAGGTTGGGTCGTGTGCCGAGATGGCGTTACTGAAGTTCTCAAAGCTGGAGGTTGCCGGGCGCAAGCCCTCTCCGCTATTGATGGCTGGACCTTCTGGCTGAGCGCCAGCGGCCACCGCCTGAGCGTAGGGCAACTCGGGATCGATGACGCCAGGATCACGGCCTGCGCCGGCATTCACAACCGGTGCGGTGGCAGGCAAAGAGGTAATCGGGCTTTGGCCTTGCGGGTTGGTATCCAGTGCCAACATCACACGCTCGCCTTCAATATTGACCGCTTGCAGGCCGGTTAACCCGTTGGGGACCACGGCTCGCCAACTGTAGGCGGTGAAATTGTTGGTGGGGATAGACGCACGTGGCCGGGAAGTAACCAGTTCGGCCAGGCTGCGGATGACGTTGCCGTTGGTGTCGCGCCACTGCAAAACCAGATTTTGCGGGGCAGTCCAGTTCATCAAGCTGCCTGTGTCGTTATAGACGATGGCATCAATGTTGACGCTTTCGCCCGAACTGGCTTGTACTTGGCGCAATTGATAGCTAATACCGGCCTGTGCGGTGCTCAGGAATGCGCTCAAAAGTAGGAGGGGGGCCGATAAGCGTAAAGAGTGCTTGCTTAGTTTCTTTGTTGCCGGCATGGAAGAAAAGTCCAGGAAAACAAGTTAATCCGTACAAGACTGTACCATTTGCGATTCAAAATACTCTCTATAATTATTTTTTTTACAGTATTGACACTGCGACTTGCTCGCGGCTTATCGAAAACGACTTTTCAGGCTAGAATACGCGATTGTCCTTTTCAAGCTTGTTTTGTTACGAAAAAACCTTGAAACGGGTCCCGGCGCTTGCCGGACCTTTGCATCAGGACCTTGCATTGTCGGCAGTTCTGACGATGCCACCATCACCTGGCGGGTGTAGCTCAGTTGGATAGAGCACAGGCCTTCTAAGCCTGGGGCCGGGGGTTCGAACCCCTCCACCCGCGCCACCTTACTTCCCTTTTTGCGTGCAACTTTTGTGCTCCTAGGCATAACCCTGAGGCGGCACAATTAGTAAGTATGGTGTAAGTGTCGGGCTCTAATGTTCACCGCATAGACGTCGGCAGGCGTCTTCATAGCGCCGTTTTCAGCCTTTTCGGGCTGGGTCGGTTCATAAGATACGCCAGCAAAATAAGGCGTTCAGAACAATGCGGAGACAAACTATGCAAGACCCCCTTGTAGGTCGGATAACGGCCAATCCTCGCTATCAAAATCTGGTCAAGACCCGGTTGCGGTTGGGTTGGACACTCACCATCATCATGCTGGTGGCCTATTACAGTTACATCGGCATTATTGCTTTCGACAAGGAATTGTTTGCAATGCGCTTGGGTGAAGGCGTCATGACCTTGGGTATTCCTATTGGTTTTGGCGTCATTGTTTTGGCGGTGGTGATTACAGGTATTTATGTCTGGCGCGCCAATACCAAGTTCGACCAGATGGCCAAGGAAGTTCTTGAGGAGGTGCGTAAATGAAACGTTCCTACCTTCGTTTCGGGCTCGTTCTGGGTTTGATGCTGACCAGCCCCGCCTTGTTGGCGGCAGGTGGCGATCTGGGCGAGCTGCAAAAGCAGCCAACCAACTGGACCGCTATTGGCATGTTCGCGGCCTTTGTGCTGGCGACCTTGTGGATTACCAAATGGGCGGCTGCCCGCACCAAGTCGGTCTCTGACTTCTACACGGCAGGTGGCGGTATTACAGGCTTTCAAAACGGCCTGGCCATTGCCGGTGACTATATGTCTGCGGCTTCCTTTTTGGGTATTTCCGCTGCGGTGATGATCAATGGCTACGACGGCCTGATCTACTCCATCGGCTTTTTGGTCGGCTGGCCGATCATTACGTTCCTGTTGGCAGAAAAGCTGCGTAATCTGGGTAAGTTCACTTTTGCTGACGTGGCTGCGTATCGCTTTCGCCAAGGTCCTATCCGCGCCTTTGCGGCTTCGGGCACGCTGGTGGTCGTTCTGTTTTACCTGATCGCACAGATGGTAGGTGCGGGCCAGTTGATCAAGCTGCTGTTTGGTCTGGAATACTGGGTGGCCGTGGTGCTGGTGGGTGTGTTGATGATGGTCTATGTGCTGTTCGGTGGCATGACCGCGACTACCTGGGTGCAGATCATCAAGGCTGGGCTACTGCTGTTCGGTGCCTCTTTCATGGCCATCATGGTACTGGCGCAATATGGTTTTTCGCCGGAAAAACTGTTTGCGGCGGCAGTACAGGTCAAGACCGATGCCGCTATCGCTGCCGGTAAAGATGCGGTTCAGGCCTCCACAATTGGTCAGGCCATCATGGGACCGGGTAACTTCATCAAGGATCCGATCAGCGCTATTTCCTTCGGTATGGCCTTGATGTTCGGTACCGCTGGTTTGCCACACATCCTGATGCGCTTTTTCACGGTGCCTGATGCAAAAGAAGCACGTAAATCCGTGTTTTGGGCAACCACCTGGATTGGCTATTTCTACATCCTGACCTTCATCATTGGCTTTGGCGCTATCGTGCTGGTGTCCACCAACCCTCGCTTCCTTGAAGATGGCGGAGTGTTGATTGGTGGTACCAATATGGCCGCTGTGCACTTGGCTGATGCCGTGGGTGGCGACGTGTTCCTGGGCTTTATGTCGGCGGTTGCTTTTGCCACGATTTTGGCTGTGGTGGCTGGCTTGACTCTCTCCGGTACGTCGGCTGTGTCGCATGACCTGTACTCCACGCTGATCAAAAAAGGCGAGGCCACGAACGAGGAAGTGATGCGTGTATCGCGTACGACTACCTTGGTCCTGGGGGTGATTGCCGTGTTGCTGGGTATTCTTTTCGAGAAACAGAATATTGCCTTCATGGTGTCACTGGCCTTCGCGATTGCGGCCTCGGCTAACTTCCCGGTTCTGTTCCTGTCCATTATGTGGAAGGGTTGCACGACGCGTGGCGCGACAATTGGCGGCTTCTTGGGTCTGATCGTGGCGTTGCTGCTGACCTTGCTCTCGCCATCGGTGTGGGAAGCCACGTTGGGTAATCCGGCTGGCACGGCTCCATTCCCGTATGCGTCGGCGGCGCTGTTCTCCATGCCGTTGGCGTTCCTGGCGATCTGGTTCTTCTCGATCACTGATCGTAGTGCTCGCGCCGAGATTGATCGTGCCGGTTTTGAGGCTCAGTCTGTGCGTTCCGAGACGGGTGTGGGTGCTGCAGCGGCGTCTGCACACTAATCTGCTCTGACAGGCCGGGCCTGAGTGCCCGAGCCTGATCCTGAAAACGTATAAAAACCCCGGTGTGATTCAGATCACACCGGGGTTTTTTATGTGTCCCTGCGTCAGTCCCTGCGTCAGTCCCTGCGTCAGTCCGCAAGCTCAGGCGTCGGGCTTAGGCTTGGCTCTCGGATGGAACCGGCAGACCGTCAAAGCGTTCATAAAAGTAGGCTGCTGCTTCAGGTGCCTGCTCGTCTTCGGCCCGCAAGGTGGACAGAATATAGCGCTCGGCCTTGGCGCACACCAGGCGATACACGTCCCGACACAGCTCATAGGCCTGTTTGCCGGCCCAGCCCGCTGGCAATAGCTCAATGGGCAGTTGGGGGTCATGCAACTGAATACGGCGAAACTCGTGAATCAACAGGGTGCGAATCACAAAGGCCAGCTCGTCGTTGTAATCCTGTCCTGCCTCCAGCATGGCCAGAGCAGGCGCAAAACGCCGGATGAACTGCCCGTAGCCGCTGGCTACCTGGGCCAGATCCCAACTGTCCTGAATCAGTTGAGACAGGGGACGGGTTTGGGGAAGTTGGGAGGGCTCCAGCTTAGCGACATAAACCAGTGACTGAGCCTGGGTAGCCTGCAGGATGTAATCCAGAATGGTGTGATCCGGGTTCGGGTGCAGGAAAGCGGTGGGTGACAGGGCGCAAAACCCTTCCCACAGCAGTTCCTTGCGCAGGTCGGCGCGTTGTTTGGAATTCATCATCAGGGTGGGCATGCTGAAGATCAGTGTCCATTGACCATCCCAGGCTAGGTAAGTGGGGGTGTAGATGCGTTGATAGGCATGCTCGAAGCGTTGGCTGGCTTCGGGACGCAAAGTGTATTGACTGCGTCGGCCCTCGCGTTGTGCGCTTAGCCAACCTTCTTCGGCCAGCCGGTATACGCTGGTGCGCACCAGCCGGTCGCTGATCCCGAAGGGGGCCAGCAACTGAATCAGGCTTCCCAGCCAGAGTTTGCCGCCATGAGGGCGAATCACGTCCCCAAACAAGGTCATGACCAGGGACTTGGCACGGGGTGGGCGGTGTTCAAGGTGGTGGGCGGCCCATTGGGCCAGGTCGGAATAAGAAAGCTCGGACATTGTTTTTTTAAAGGCGCTCATGGCTGTATGGGAACGGCACGCCTGTCTGTGTTGACCGTTTAAGCGCTTGATTATACGGGGTGGGTGCGCAAGCGGATTGAAAGATTGTGCAAGCCAAGGGCTTTCCTTAGGCTTGCTGTCGTGTCATCGACGCACACCCTATAAATAGGGGCTGGCCAGCCAGATCAGGCGGTTACGCAAGCGTTTACCAAAACCAATCGAACTTAAGGACTCCAGGCTGACGGCTTCGGCCTCTTCAATCTCCAGATCAATCAGGTTCTGGATTTGGCGGGCCGTATCGCGGCTGTAAATTTCCACGTCCAGCTCGAAGTTCAAACGCAAGCTGCGCGGGTCCAGATTGGATGAACCAATATAGGACCAGGCGCCGTCAATGGTCATGAGCTTGGAGTGGTTGAAGGGGCCGCGCGCGCGCCAGACCCGGCAGCCGGCGCGTAGAACCTGATCCAGTTGGGCTGTCATGGCGTAATTGACCAGACGCAGATTGTTTTGTCCGGGGATGACGATATCGACCTGAACGCCACGGCGGGCGGCGGTATTCAAGGCCCCTAGCAGGATCTGGTCGGGCAGAAAGTAGGGCGATTGAATACGGATATGGCGCTGGGCAATGGCAAACGCACCTTGCAGCATATGGTGGGTGCTGGCCATGAAGCGGTCAGGTCCAGAGGCAATGCAACGGGCGGGCACATGAGGCCGAGGCGCGGGCGTGGAGCTGGCATGCCAATAGGCGGGGGACAGGTCCTCGCGCGTGGTGAACTGCCAGTCGTGCCGGAAAGAGGCCAGCAACTGCATGACAGCCGGGCCCTCCAGGCGAAAGTGTGTGTCCTGGGATGGTTTGCCCTCGCTGTACTGCGCCATAAAGGATTCACGCAAATTCATGCCGCCGGTAAAGCCTACTGTGCCATCCACAATCAGTAGCTTGCGGTGACTGCGAAGATTGGCGTAGGGCATGCGTAAAAAGCCCAGCGGGTTGGTCATGAACAGAGCGCACCGTATGCCTTCGCGGCGCAGCAATCGCACAATCGGCGTGCGCGAGTATTTCGCTCCAATGGCATCGACCAGCACACGAATCTGCACGCCACGTTGATGGGCTCGTGACAGAGCACTGACGAACTCGCGCCCCAGGCGGTCGCTATCGAAGATATAGCTTTGCAAGGCAATGGTGCTGTGAGCCTGCTCAATGGCCTGCAGCATGGCGGGATAGGTCTGATCGCCACCGACCAGGACGCGTACATTATTGCCGTTGCGTAATTGGCTGCGGCTGACGCGATCGCCCAGAATCTGTAAAGAGCGAAACGGTGCGCCGACCAGGGCGCCAATGTCCGAGACGGGGGGATGCAGGTAAGTGACCTGCTCATAGAATACGTCCGCACTTTGTTCCAGGCGGCTTTGTCTGCGTACGCGGTTGATTCCCGCAATTAAATACAGAAATGGCCCCAGCAGCGGAGACATGATGATGACGCCCACCCAACTGATGGCTGCGCGCACATCGTTCTTGGTCATGGCGGCGTGAATGGCTGCCGATGCGCCCAGTATCACGCTGAGCGCCAGAGCCAGATGCGGCCAGTAATCGTGCAGCAGGGAGCGCAGATGGATCAGATGCTCTTGCATGGGGTCAATTGCTACGGTCGGGTAGGTCAGGACGTTGGTAAAGACTGTGCATCCAGGAAGGGTTCGGCTCACCTCGGGCAGCAAATTGCTGTAGACGCGAGGGGGAACGCCAGACGCCACCTCCTATGCCGGGCGACGGTTGGACGCCATACCAAAACCATTGGCCGTCTTCATCTTGTGCCAGCCAATCCCAATGGGCGGGTGCCTGATCCCAGCAGGGGAAACCGAGTGTCATCAGCAAACTTCCAGGAAATGGGACAGATTAGAGTATAAGAAAGTGTGGTTTTGTGCCAGTTTCTATTACAGACGACGCGGGCCGAAACGCCAGGCGTTTGATGGAGGGCGACACGGTTGACGAGCGGACCTGCTAATTTGAAGGGCGGGGCGGCGGGTGCAAGTCAAGGCAGGCAAGGGTTTCACATTCAAACACAGTTTATTGTCCTGCCTGAACGTGTGTGGGGGTGTGCGAAGGCGCCAAACTTGCTACGATGAACAAACGCAAAAAAGCCCGCTACGTGGCGGGCTTTCAAGTATGTTTTTTCCAGTTCCTGGCTTTGGCTTCTTTTTAAGGAGATACGCAAAACGCTGGAAGCGGTAAATTTTTTGGGGTGACCGATGGGGCTCGAACCCACGACAACCGGAATCACAATCCGGGACTCTACCAACTGAGCTACGGTCACCACTGTTTACTGCTTTTTGCTTCAGGCCTACTTTAGGGTGGGCTGTGAAGTAAAAAATGTATTCTAGCATGCTTTTTTTAAATAATGCAACACTCATGCATGAATACGCCGACCCTGAGTCCTGCTCCGGTCTTGCCGGTCACGGTGTGGCTCAGGTTTAATGATTTCCCCTCGTAATAGCAAGGAAGCGCGAAATGTCTCAATTATTCGTCGTTCATCCCGAAAACCCCCAACCCCGCGCATTGGCTCAAGCAGCCGAATTATTGGCTAAAGGAGGGCTGCTCGCCATTCCTACCGATTCCAGTTATGCCGTTGTCGCTCGTCTGGACGACAAGTCGGCCGCTGACAACCTGCGTCGTTTGCGTGGCTTGGATGACCGTCATCATCTGACCTTGCTGTGTCGTGATCTGGCCGAGATCAGCCACTTTGCCAAAGTGGACAACCCGCAGTATCGCCTGCTGAAAATGGCCACCCCCGGTCCGTGGACCTTTATTCTGGAAGCTACCAAGGAAGTGCCGCGCCGCGTGTCGCATCCTTCGCGCAAAACTATTGGTATTCGGGTGCCCGACCAGAAAGTGGCCCTGGCCTTGATGGAGCAAGTGGGCAGCCCCCTGATCTCCACCACCCTGATTCCCGACGGTGAAGACGAGCCCTTGAACGATGCCCAGGAAATTCTGGACCGTTATGCGCATCAACTGGCGGCGGTTGTCGATGGTGGACCGTGCCCCTTGCAGGCCACTACTGTCATTGATTTGACGGGCCCAACGCCCGAAGTGTTGCGTCGCGGGTCGGGTGATCCGTCTACGCTGGGCCTGTCTTGATCCCTGACTGACACAAAACTCGCGTCCAAGTGCGTATCCGTGTTTCAATTCTGAACCTTGGGGCAGCACTCGCTGTCCCAATCAGACGGGCCGCGTGTAGGTGGCTTATCCTTTGTGAGTGGATAGTCCCACGGCCCGGACCCAAGGATCACCATGGACTCTTTTATACAGACCTTGACGGTCTATGCTTTGCCTGTCATTTTCGGCATTACGCTACATGAAGCCGCCCATGGCTACGTCGCGCGTATGTTTGGCGACCCCACGGCGATGCTGGCCGGTCGTATCAGCCTGAACCCACTGCGCCACATTGACCCTATCGGCACCATTGTGGTGCCTGCGGTTCTGTTGCTCTCCAGCGCCATGATGGGCATGGGGGGCATTTTGTTTGGCTGGGCCAAACCTGTGCCAGTGGATTGGGGACGTTTGCGCAATCCCAAACGCGACATGCTCTGGGTTGCCTTGGCCGGCCCGGCCTCCAATATGCTGATGGCTATTTTGTGGGTCCTTTATGCCCATTTGATGGTCAAGCTGGGGCAGGGTGACAGCCGCTTCTGGATGGGGATGGCAGTGGCTGGCGTACAGGTCAACCTGGTGTTGATGGCACTGAATCTACTGCCTTTGCCGCCTTTGGACGGTGGGCGCATTGTATTTAGTCTATTGCCTAATCGTTGGGCCTATCATTATTCTCGTATCGAGCCTTATGGCATGATCATTCTGATCTTGCTGATGTTTACCGGTGTGCTCTGGACCCTGATGAGTCCTTTGATTGCACTGGGTGAAGGCATATTGAAATGGTTCTTATGATTTAACGGCTTATCCGTTAAACTTGTGAGTCATATTTTTTTTGGGCTATAGGGCCTTAAACCCGGAGATTCATCTCATCATGGCAAGTTCGGACTCTGCTATTTCCAATTTTCAGGGCAGTATGGTTGCCCTTGTTACACCCATGGATCCCAATGGGGGTCTGGATTTTGCCGCTTACCGAAAGCTGATCGACTGGCACATTCAGGAAGGAACGCGTGTGCTGGTGGTTGTTGGGACCTCGGGCGAATCGCCGACGGTGTCGGTTGATGAACACGCTGAACTGATCAAGATTGCCGTTGAGCACGCCGCCGGTCGTGTTCCGGTGATTGCTGGTGTGGGTGGCAACTCCACCCGTGAGGCCATTGAGCTGTCGCGTCACGCCCAGCAAGTGGGTGCAGACGCTGGCTTGTCGGTGGTGCCTTACTACAACCGTCCCACCCAGGAAGGCATGTACCAGCACTTTCGCGCTATTGCCGAAGCGGTGAGCCTGCCCCAGTTTCTGTACAACGTGCCAGGCCGCACGGTCGCCGATTTGCAGAACGATACCGTGCTGCGTCTGGCTCAAATCCCCAACATCATCGGTATCAAGGACGCAACGGGCGACTTGGCTCGTGGTGGCTTGCTGCTGCGCGATGCGCCGGAAGACTTTATTGTGGTCAGCGGTGATGATCCTACCGCTGCTGCGTATATCTTATTGGGCGCCAAAGGCAATATTTCCGTGACGGCCAACGTGGCCCCACGCCTGATGAGCCAGTTGTGTCAGGCTGCTCTGGATATGGACGTACCGACGGTACGCCGTTTGAATGCCTATCTGGCAGGTTTGAATAAGAACCTGTTTATTGAGGCTAACCCCATTCCCGTGAAATGGGCCGTTGCAGAAATGGGCCTTACTCAGCTGGGATATCGTTTACCATTGACGCCGTTAAGTGCACAGCATCACGAATTGCTGCGTCAATCCTTGAAACTTGCGGATCTTCTTCCATGATTGCTAAGCCAGTTAATAAAAGCCTGATAGGGCTGTCTTTGAGCCTATTGGTACTGTCGGGCTGCTCGACAATGGACCAGATAATGGGTCAGGGCGAGTCGGTGAATTACAAGAGTACGGTTGCAGGCGATCCATTGAGCATTCCGCCGGATCTGACCCAGGCTAACCGCGACGCACATTACCGTGCGCCAGAAGGTGTCACGTCTTATTCGGTCTACTCGCAAGGCCAGAATGCGCAGCAACTCAAAGGCGGGGCAGATGATATCCTGCCTCAGTCCGACGCCATCAAGGTGATGCGTGACGGTGATCTGCGTTGGCTGGTTGTAGACCGGCCCGTGGAAGACCTGTTCCCCCGTATTATCGAATTCTGGGGTGATCATGGTTTTACCATTCAGTCTCAAGATCCTCGTGCTGGTTTGATCCAGACCGATTGGGCTGAAAACCGTGCCAAGATTCCAGAAAGCTGGATTCGCAGCGCCTTGGGTTCCATCATCGACCAGGTCTTTGACAGCGGCGAACGTGACCGCTTCCGCACCCGCTTTGAGCGTGTCGGCAACAAGACCGAAATCTATGTGTCTCACCAGCATATGGAAGAGACACCGACGGCAGACGGCACCGCCTTTAAGTGGGTGTTTGCCAAAGAAGATCCCGGTCTGAATGCCGCCATGCTGGCTCGCATGATGGTGTTTTTGGGCTCGGATATTGAAACCGCACGTGAACAAGTGGCCAATGCCACCAAGGATCCTGCTGGCGTTCAAGTCCAGACCTCAGACAAGGGCGATCAGGCCGAATTGATGCTGAGCGAGTCCTTTGATCGTGCATGGCGTCGTGTTGGCGTGGCCATCGACTCCGCCGGCTTCTCGGTTGAAGATCGTGACCGTTCCGCTGGTGAATTCTTTATCCGCTATCTGGATTCGGATACCGGCGAGAAGATCGAACAGCAAAACATTATTGGTCGCCTCTTCGGCAGCCGCAACACCGCCGAAGCCACTCCGTTCCGCATCAAGCTCAGTGCTCAAGGTGCAGGCACTCGCGTAACGGTGCTGGATCAGCAAGGCCAGGAACAGACGACAGCGACAGCCAAGCGCATTATTAATGTGCTGTCCACCAATCTGCGCCCCGGTAGCTGATTGTTGTAAGCTGGCCTGCGGGTCGCCTGGAAAAAGCCCTGGTTTCGTGCCAGGGCTTTTTTTATGTCTTTGCCCCGTACTGCGTGACCTTGCTCTTTTTCTCTTATCGAAGAAGAGCTAACAGGGGCAAGGAATACTATGAGGTCAAGGTGATTAGCGCTTGTTTTCCCTTTACAGAAGAAGAGGCACTTGGCGGCCTTTTCCTGAAAGGACGCAGTACTTTTTTCAGGCTACGCTGGGCTTTGTTGGTAGTGTCTGTATTGCTGTTGCCCCTGAAAGTGGCGCAAGGCCTTTTTCTGGCAGGGGTTTGAGAGAGAGCACCTTTTATTTTCTGAGCAGAGTAAATCTTTATCGAGCAGGGCTGGACTTTCTCCAAAACAGTAAAGATAATAGGAACTATTATCATTTAGTGTGTTTTAGGGAGTGGCCCATGCTGAAATCGTTTTACCGTAACGGTTTACGTTTTTGCCTGCGCATGCTGCGTGGCTCACAAGCCTCTGTTCATGCTCCTTCAGAACCGGGGGCTCGTGTGTTGGCGATGATCGAGGCCTTGCCTCGTCGTCGTCGCGAAGCTTTTGTGCTGCATCGCTTCGAGGGGCTGAACTACAAAGAAATTGCGACTCGCATGGGCACTAGCCCCCGAGTGGTTGAGCACTATATCCGCATGGCTATGCTGGCGTGCCGTCACAATCCGGCACAGGCCAATCGGGTGGATGGGGTCGTGCCGCGTCCGGCTGGTTCGTATGTCTAAGGACGAGCACATGCAGCACATTGATGAGCAGGCCTTGAGCTGGCTGCTTAAGCATCATGATCCCAAACACCAGAACGATGCCCGCAGCCAGTCCGCGTTCCGTGCCTGGCTGTCCATTGATCCCCAGCACCAGGCTGCTTTCTTGCGTTGGAAGCTGGAGTGGGAAGCGATGGATGGAATCAGCCAGGAGCAACTGACCAATTTGCGTGCAACATCCCGGCAAGCCGCAGCAGGGCAGGGAACATGGCGTCAACGCGTGCTAAATCGCTGCGTGGACGTCTGGTCTGCCAACCCCGCCTTGCGTTTTGCCTTGGGCGGCGCGGTGTGTCTGCTGCTGGGCGTGGCGTTTCTAGGTAGCGTCGGCAGCTACTTTCTTTAAGCTCCATAAAAAGCGCTTAGTCTTTATCTTCCCAGGGTGAACGTAGATAGTGCGCCGCTTGCTGGATACGATCATCCAGTGTGGTGGCATTCAGTCTTGGAATGACACCCAGACAAGGGCCGGGCAGATAGTCATGCAGCGTTTGCAGGTTCTCCTTGGCATAACTCATCTCCGGGGCGATGTGGTTGGCGACCCAGCCCAGCAGGGGCAAACCACTGGCGCGTATGGCTTGAGCCGTCAGCAAAGCATGATTCAAGGCCCCCAAACGTAAACCAACAACCAAGACCACTGGTAGCTGCAAAGCCTGCGCCAGATCGACGCCTGTCCGACCTTGGCCCAAGGGCAGCATGAAGCCACCCACCCCTTCGACGACGACATAGTCCGCTGATTTCACCGCTGCTTGAACCGTCTTTTGAATCAGGGTCGGTTCCAATTCGATGCCTGCTTGCTCAGCCAGAATATGAGGGGCCGCAGCCGGTTTAAACAGGTACGGTGTCAGCGTTTCCGGGGCAGCGTTCAGGCTGGAGTGCCGCGCCAGGGCATTCACATCCTCGTTGTGTAGACGGCCATTTATTTCTTCCGCTCCCGATGCAATGGGTTTGATGCCTAGCGTGCTTGCGCCGCTTTGGTTCAGCACGTGGAGCAACGCCGAGCTGACCAGCGTTTTGCCAATCTCCGTATCGGTGCCCGTCACAAAGCAGGCCCTCATGCGTATTCCTTTAGCAGGCGACCTAAGCCAGTCAATACATGTTCGATTTCTTTCGTACCCCATAGATAGCCGGGCATCAGATATACCGTATTGCCGATAGGGCGCAGCATCAGCCCCTGTTGCAGGGCAGAGTGGTAAAAGCGTCGTGCGAAGCCCTGGTGATCGTACTGGGCTGGGCCCGTGTCCAGATCAAAGGCCCAGATCACTCCGCAGCGGCGCAGATGCTGCATCTTGGGATATTGCCGATTCAGTTTGTGCAAGCCGTCATCAAGTGCTTGTCCCAGCGTTTTTTGCAGCTCGTAGACAGGGTATTGCTGAAACAGCTCCAAGGTGGCCAGCGCTGCGCGGCAGGCCAAGGGGTTGCCGGTGTAGGAGTGGGAATGCAGAAAGCCCCGACGCAAGTCCTGGTCATAAAAACCTTGATAAATCGTGGGGCTGGATAGCACCACGGACAAAGGCAATGTCCCGCCGGTAATTCCCTTGGACAAGCACAGCAGATCTGGCCAGATACCTGCTTGCTCACAGGCAAAGAAGGTGCCGGTACGCCCGCAACCCACAGCAATTTCGTCCAGAATCAAATGCACCTGATAGCGGTCGCATAGCTCGCGCACACCGCGCAGATAGTCGGGTGAGTGCATGCACATGCCAGCCGCACATTGCACCAGGGGTTCCAAAATCACAGCGGCAATATCCTGATGGCTATTCAGAATCTGTTCCAAAGACTGCAGGGCGTTTTCGGTGATCTGGCTGTGTTCGTCCGGGCTCTTGGCCTGCCGCAGATCGGGGCTGGCTGCGGTGTACTGCTGGCCTAGCTGTGAGCCGTAGTTTTCTCGGAACAAGGGCACATCGGTCACGGCTAGCGCACCCAGCGTCTCGCCGTGGTAGCCCTGTGCGATGCCTACGAAACGGTGCTTGTGCTCCTGCCCCTGGTTGCGCCAGTAATGCACGCTTAGCTTGAGGGCAATTTCCACGGCGGAAGCGCCATCGCTGGCATAAAAAGCATGGCCTAAGCGATGATCGCTCAAGGCGGCCAAGCGCTCGGACAGTTGCACGACCGGCTCGTGGGTCAGGCCGCAGAGCATGATGTGGTCTAACTGCTGTACCTGATCGCTAATTGCCTGCACCAGATGCGGGTGGCTATGCCCGAACAGGTTTACCCACCAGGAGCTGATGGCGTCCAGATAGGCGTTGCCATCGGCATCATACAGCCAGGCGCCCTGGGCGCGTTTGATCGCCAGTAGCGGTACGCCTTGATCGTGGTGCTGCATCTGAGTGCAGGGATGCCAGACCGCTTGTAGGCTGCGTTGGGCCAAAGGGGGAAAGGAGTTTGAGTTCATGGCAAATCACCGTAAAGAGTGGGCGGCTTCATGTAGTGCCTGGACCAGTTGTTCAATGTCTTGATGCCGGTGCGCGGCAGACAGGGAAATGCGTAATCGGGCTTGATGGCGGGGAACGGTGGGCGGTCGTATGGCCGGTGCCCAAATACCTTTTTGAAGGAGCGTTTCGGATAGCTGCAAGGTGGGTTCGACCTCGCCAATCAGCAGGCTTTGTACCGGCGTCTTGGACGGAGCCAAGCGCCAGGGCAGATTCCGGCTCAGGGTTTGCAGCGTTTGGATGTGTTCTGTCAGCAAGGTCCGCTGTGCTTGAGCTTGTTTGATTAGTTGCAGACAGGCCAGCAAGGATGCGCAATGAACTGGGGCCAGCCCGGTGCTGTACACATAGCTGCGAGCCGATTGAGTGAACCAGTCCGCCAGGCTATGGGAGCAGGCGATAAACGCGCCGCCTTGACCGGCTGCCTTGCCAAAAGTCCCCAGATAAATCAGGCGCTGACGTTGCGTGGTCTTGAGCTGAAAATGTTCCGGCGCGCCGCGTCCGTTTTCACCCAATACCCCCAGGCCATGCGCATCGTCCAGATACAACAAAGCATCGTGGCGTTCGCATAAGGCGATCAGTTCATTAAGCGGGGCAATCGTTCCGTCCATGCTGAACAGGCTGTCCGAGATCACCAGCTTGAACCCTGTCGTAGGGCGGCTGAGTAAGTCATCCAGGCGTGCCATATCCCTATGGGGATAGACGCGTAAACGGGCGCCGGATAGACGGCTGGCATCAATCAGGCTGGCGTGGTTCAGCCTGTCACAGAAGATCGTGTCGCCAGTGCCGACTAGCGCGGGAATGACACCCAAGCTGGCCTGATAACCACTGACAAAAAGACGGCTGGCCTCAAAGCCACTCCAGTCTGCAAGATCCTGCTCCAGTGCCTGAGCCTGTGCATGATGCCCACAAATCAGCGGAGATGCGGTGGCTCCGGCGACGTCCTGTGCTTGTAGCTGCTTGAGCGCTGGGTGCTGACTCAGCCCCAGATAGTCATTTCCGGCGAAATTCAGCAAGACCTGGCCATTGCGTTCGATATGCGCGTTTGGCAAGGGACGGCTGATGGCTCTTTGTCGCCACAGCTTCTTGGCTTTCAACGCCTTCAGTTGTTGATCCAGGTGAGAGAGAAAAGCACTCATGACGGCAAGGCCCGGTATTGAACCGACAAGCGGTTCCAGCCCCGATAGGCGGGAAGCTGAATGCGTTCACCTTGGCCTAATTGAAGGCGAGGTAATAAAGGCAGGAACTGCTCAAGCGTCAGCCTGGCTTCCAACTGCACCAAACCAGCACCCAGGCAATGATGAATTCCGTGGCCCATGGAGAGCTCGGCCTGATTGTTGCGATTGAAATCCAGCTCGTCGGGATGGGCAAAAATCTCCGGGTCCCGGTTGGCAGCGCCCAAAAGCAACAGCAGCAATTGTCCCTTGCGTAAATGCTGACCGTGCCAGTGCTGGTCCTGCATCAAACGTCTGGCTGTGTATTGAATCGGGCTGTCGTGGCGCAGCACCTCTTTGATCGCGGCAGGAATCTTCTGGGGATTCGATAGCAAGTCTTGCTGCTTTGTGCAGTCGTCCAGCAGAGTTTGAAACAAGGAGCTGAGCAGATGCCGGGAGGTTTCATAGCCGGCAAAGAGCAACATACAGGACTGCGCCAAACGTTCGCGCCTGCCTTGAAGAGAGAGTTGCTTGTCATGCAAAAGCCGCCAAGCCAAGCCACCTTCTTGTAGGTTGGCGCTGTTCCCCAGAAAGTCGGCCATATCCAACAAGGCGTCCTGCGTGTCCATCAACAAGGGCTGATCTGGTGTCGCTTGTCCAATAAAACGCGCCAGTTGCTCTGACCAGGCCTGAAAAACAGATAAGGGTAGCTGCTGCAAACCGAGTACATCCATCATGACCAAGGCGGGGAGCGGACGGCAGACTTCATCCACCAGATCGGCAGAGCCGTGCTGTAGTTTGTTTTCCAAGCCCAGGTGGATTTGCGCAACGCGCTTTTCAATGGTGCCGTGTAGGGTGTCCAAGGCCTTTGCGCTAAAGGCGGCATTCACCACTCGCCGGACACGGGTGTGACGGGGACGATCCAGAAACACCAGTGTCCTGGCCATCAAGCCCTTGAAGGTTTGCAGACGCGGGGAGGGGTTAGCAACTGCTTGAGACACCCACCCACCAACACGCCGCACACTTAAATCGGGATGCCGCAGGGCGGCTTGGACATCGCCGTGCCTGTGGACCAGCCACGCCCCACCACAGAAATCCGCATCCCACACCAAAGGTGGCCCCTGGCGAAGGCGGGCATAAGC
This sequence comes from Alcaligenes sp. SMD-FA, assembly GCF_025960365.1. Classification (NCBI taxonomy): domain Bacteria; kingdom Pseudomonadati; phylum Pseudomonadota; class Betaproteobacteria; order Burkholderiales; family Alcaligenaceae; genus Alcaligenes; species Alcaligenes sp. SMD-FA. The sequence goes on from NZ_CP110108.1 coordinate 998,304, forward strand.
CGGATAGGGAGACGCAAGATTGAAATCGCCAAACATGACACTGTTTCCTGAAGATCAAAGCCAGCGCAGGCTAGCACTTGAGCCGGGAAGAGGCAGTCAGGAGATTGTTTCTATTAATTCTTTCAGGGTGTTTTGAGCTAATTAATGAGTTATTTGCCGTTTATGACTACTGTTAGCTGTTTTTGTGTGACTATTTTTTACAATAAAATTGATGAGCGAATTCGAGGTGATGGTCTTTTCTTTGCAGAAACCCTTTTTTTCTATGATTTAAAATTTTGTTTAAAATCAGATGCTTATGGGGTGGTGTAAAAAAAGGGTTTTAGTCGCAAAAAAAGCCATAAGATAGAGCCTGATTAGCATTCAGGGATGAATGCTCTAGTTTGCTGCCGAGTAGGCAGCTTAGAAATAATTCGCTGATGCCGATGAATCCCACCACCGGTTTGCTGCCGAGTAGGCAGCTTAGAAAAAGTACCGCCGGATGGGGAGTGGCACCTGGTTGTTTGCTGCCGAGTAGGCAGTTCAGAAAAAGTATGGGCTGTGCTTTTTGCTAGGCGTTAAGTGTGGCGCGTCGTAAGCAGTTGAGAAAAGCTTCTGGGTTTGTATCGTGCGCAGATAAGGTTTGCTGCGATAGAGGCCGCTGAAAAGGTTTAAATTTCGGATGCCCAGCTAGCTTTTTGTCGTAGGCCATCGCCTATCTAGTGGCAAGGCCAGTGCTGGTATCGGCCCTGCAGCAATGGCAGGCTAGGACTACCGCCCTAGTCTGCTATTTATTCCAACTAATCACCGGGCATCAGATGCTGCTGGCAGTCCATCATTACTCAGTTGTTCGGTTTTACGCTGCGGCAACTTCCCGTTCAAAATAAAGTACGCCAGCAGACCGATCACCAGTCCCCAGAAGGCCCCGCCGATGCCAAATAGTGTGATGTTGGCGGCTGAGGCCAGAAAGGTGATTAACGCTGCCTCACGCGATTTGATGTCCGCCATGGCGCCGGCCAGGCTGCCACCAATGGTTCCCAGTAGCGCCAAACCCGCCAGGGTGGTGATGAAGGTTGCGGGGAAGGCCATGAACACGGCGGCCAGCGTCAGGCCAAAAACACCGACAAGAATGTAGAACACGCCGGCTGCAATTCCGGCAACCCAGCGTTTGGAGGGATCCTGGTGCGCTTCTGGCCCGGTGCAAATGGCAGCGGTAATGGCCGCCACATTCATGGCGTGAGAGCCAAAAGGAGCCATGATCAGCGAGCCCAGACCGGTTACCCACACAATCGGGTTGGCGCTGGTACGAAAACCGTCGTTACGCAGGACCAGCATGCCTGGCATGTATTGGCCAGTTAGCGTAATCAGAAACAAAGGCAAGGCCACGCTCAGCAGGGCATTGAGCGTAAACACCGGCATGGTGAACACCGGCGCGGCCAGTTCCAGTTTCAGGCCACTGAGGTCGACGCGATGCTCCAACAGCAAAAAGCTCAGGCCCAGGATCAGAATGCCCACCACAGCATAGCGTGCGGAAAAGCGTTTGATGATCAGGTAGGCCAGGATCAGCAAGCCTGCCAGTTTCGGGTCCAGTGTCATGCTGCCAAATGCCCCAATGCCAAATTGCAGCAGAATCCCGGCCAGCAGGCCGGCGGCGATGCCGTTGGGAATCAGGCGGATCAGGCGCTCGAAGTAGGAGGACAGACCCAGGGCGACGAAGGCTGCTGCCGAGATCAAGTAGGCGCCGATGGCTTCTTCATACGGCGTGGTGGCCAGCGCGGTTACCAGGAAGGCGGCAGCCGGGGTTGACCAGGCGGTGATGATGGGCTCGCGCGAGACCCAGCTCAAGAGCAGGCCGGTAACGCCGACGCCAATCGAGATCGACCAGACCCAGGACGCGGTCAGCTCGGGGCTGAGCCCGGCAACTTTGGCGGCCTGGAAAACCAGAATAAAGGTGCCGCCGTAGTTAACGATGACCGAGATGAGGCCGGCCACGATAGGCGGGATCAGATCGCTGACTAAATAGGATGAGGATGATCGAGAGGTAGACATAGTGCTCTGCGCTTTCCAAAAGGAGAGATGACAAACGAGCACTAGTTATAGCGACTAAATGGACTGGTCTGATAGGACGCTTTTCTGGTGTGTAGCAGACCACTTTTGAATTAAGTAGGTGCCTGACTATATTGAGTGGGGTGGCTACGTGATTTTTGAGGGTGGCCCGAGCTGGATTAAAGCTGGGCTGCAAAGCCACTAATGGTGGCTTTATGACGAGTTGCTCGTCTTGTGAATCGCGTTTTTCATGATAGTACTTTTTATTGCTGCACGTCGTGAATAATGCTGCCGCAACCGCAACCGCAACCGCAACCGCAACCGCAACCGCAACCGCAACCGCAACCGCAACCGCAACCGCAACCAACAAATATATCGGACTTTTGATTCTTGGCGGGCTAGAAATAAGAAAGCGGGGCAGCTTGCAGGCTGCCTCGCTTTTTTGCTGAACTCGCCAGAGCTAGTGGCTCGGTGCTCAGTTTTCCTTGAATTGCAGCCAGCCGTCGTCCAGCCAGGCATTGAGCATTTCACGTTCGTCTTCATCCAGGGCTTCAAAATGCTCGCTGGGGATTGAGAGCTGACGCTGGTCAGCCAACAATTTCAGCGCCGGGCTGGCCGGGCAGGGGGCCACTTCACCGTTGATATACAGCTCATCGCCTCGGTACATCATGCGCGAGCAGCGGTCCAACGCCAAGCGGCCTTCAGGCAGCTCGGGGTCGTGCAAATCAACCGGATCTTCGGCAATGTCGAACCAGCTATTGCTGGGCAATTCGGTCAGCCAGACACCCAGGAAGCGAGAGGCCAGTGCCTCATCAAAACGAATGGCATTCAAGGCATCCAGCGACTTCTGAATCAGGTTTTCCGGCAAGGCGGCAGGTGTGGTGCTGGCCTGTGCGTCTGGGTCGGTGTAGCGCTGTTGCATGGACTCGGGCATGGGTATTGGCGGGTCGGCATACAGACCAAAGCCTTCACCACTGGCGGCGGCCAGTTGATCTGAGGCGGCATCCATCAAACCCCGAGCCAGCGTTGCCTGGGTGGGCGAGCGAAAGCCGATGGAAATCGTCATGCAGTCGCCAATCGCAATCCCGTCATGTGCTACGTGCGGGGGCAGATACAGCATATCGCCGGGTTCCAGGGTGAACTCTTCCTCTACCTGAAAATTGCGCAAAATCTTCAAGGGCAGATCAGGCACCAGACTCAAGTCTTTTTGCTGGCTGATGCGCCAGTGACGCTTGCCGTGGGCTTGCAGCAAGAACACGTCGTAGCTGTCGAAGTGCGGGCCTACGCCACCGCCGTCAGAGGCAATACTGATCATGGCATCATCCAGACGGGCATCGCCAATGAAGCGGAACTGACGCATCAGGGCTGCGGTATTGTCGTCGTGCAGATCCACGCTTTGTGCCAGGGCGGTCCAGTTGGGCTGTGAGGCGGGCGGCAGCTCGTCAAACGGCCCGGTTTCCATTTCCCAGTCGTCGCCGTCATGGATGATCAGGCGCGATTCGACTTCTTCGCGCGTTACCAGTTCGCGGATATTGTCTATGCTCAGCGAGTGCTTGAAATTAGGGATGGCGCCGCGTATCAATAACGGTTTGCGTTGCCAGTAGGTTTGCATGAACTCATGCGCGCTGATGCCGCCCAAAAGGGTCAATGGCTGATCGATAGTCATGGACTGCCCGAACAAGAATTAAATTAGCCCGTAGCTTAACTGATCCGGCCTGTCACGGCTTGGGCGCAGTTAGCTGATAAGACGTGTATAGCGCAAAGAAAGCAGAAAAATAGGGGCAAAATGCTGTGGCCGCGTTTGGGCAGGGATGATTGGCAATCAGTCAATCAGTCAATCTAGACAGGTACGTCGATGCTCAGGTTTTTCCATAGGGGCCTGGTAGGTAGACTGGCTAGACCTTTGCTGATGCCGTGGGGGCTTTGGTGTCAATGACACAGAGCAAGCAAAGGTCGTCAGATAAGTATCCAGAGAGCAGGCTGAAAGAACGGCCTGAAAAGGGAGCCGCCCAGGCTCCCTTGGCTTGGTCTACCCAGCGGATTTCATCTCTTTTTTCCAGCGATACAGCAGATCCAGGGCATCGCGTGCGCTCAAGTCATCCACATCCAGTTGCTTGAACTGATCCAGCAGTTCCAGTGCCTGTTCTGTGGTTGGGTCAGACTCTGTCGCCGTGGCTTCAGGCGCACTACCTGCATTGAACAGATCCAGTTGTGCACTAGGATCATTTTGTGCTTCCAGACGGCTTAGTTCACGGCTGGCCTGACGGATGACTGCAGAGGGGATACCGGCACGTTGCGCAACCTGAATCCCGTAACTGCGACTGGCCGGACCTTCCTGAACTTCGTGCAGGAACACAATGCCCGAAGCCGATTCTGCGGCGGCCAGATGCACATTGGCAGCCGCAGGCAATTCGTTGGGCAAACGCGTGATTTCAAAGTAGTGCGTGGCAAATAAGGTCAATGCCTGATTGTGGCTGAGCAGGCGATGCGCGATGGACCAGGCCAGGGCCAGACCATCGTAGGTGGATGTCCCACGGCCAATCTCATCCATCAGCACCAGGCTGTAGGGGGTGGCGCCGGCCAGAATCGCGGCCGCTTCGGTCATTTCCATCATGAAGGTGGAGCGGCCACCGGCCAGGTCATCAGCCGCGCCGATACGGGTAAAGATGCGATCGATCTGACCAATACGGGCCGTGTTGGCCGGCACAAAGCTGCCGATGCGGGCCAATAAGGCAATCAAGGCAACCTGTCGCATATAGGTGGACTTACCACCCATATTCGGGCCGGTAATCAGCAACATGCGGCGTTGTGCATGCATCTCACAATGGTTGGGTGTGAAACGCTCGATACTGTGTTCCACCACGGGATGACGACCCGCTTCGATCCAGATGCCCGCTTGCTCGCTTAGTTCGGGGGCGACCCAGTTATTGTCCAGTGCATGCAGCGCCAGTGAGGACAGGGTATCCAGTTCCGCCAGGGCGCTGGAGCACAGGGCCAAGGGACCCGCGTAGCTTTGCAGCTTGTCCAGCAATTGATCGAACAGGAACTTCTCGCGGCTCAGGCTGCGGTCCTTGGCGGACAGGACTTTGTCCTCCCATTCTTTTAGCTCAGGTGTGATGAAGCGTTCGGCGTTTTTCAGTGTCTGGCGGCGGCGGTAATCGTCGGGGACTTTGTCGGCCTGACCTCGGCTGACCTCAATAAAGAAACCATGCACACGGTTGTATTCGACGCGTAGGGTGGCGATGCCGGTACGTTCGCGCTCTCGGGCTTCGATCTTGACCAACACATCGCCGCTGTCGCTGGCCAAGCTGCGCAATTCGTCCAGGTCGGCATCGTAGCCATCGGCAATAACACCCCCATCCCGTACGAGCAAGGCAGGCTCGGGGGCGATAGCGGCCTGCAGCAAAGAGGCCAGCTCTGGGTCCAGCGCCAGGTTTAACAAATGCCCATACAAATGTTCAGACTGAGCAAAGTTGTGTTCTAGTTCCTGACGCAGCTCGGGTAGCGTTGCCAGCGCATCGCGCAAACTGGCCAGTTCCCGTGGACGCACGCTGCGTAAGGAAATACGCGTGGCAATACGCTCCAGGTCTGGAAAACGACGCAGGGCATGGCGCAGCACACCCAAAGGATCGCCTGCATTCAAGCTGGCGCTTTGCTGGGTTTGGAAAAATAGGGACACCACATCCTGACGTTGCTGGACGGCGTGGTTCAGACGCAAGGGATGGTGCAGCCAGCGACGCAGCAAACGGCTGCCCATGGGGGTCTGGCAATGATCCAGCGTAGAGAACAGCGTCGGGCTGGTTTCACCGCTAATGGTTTCGGTAATTTCCAGATTCTTGCGCGTGACCGTATCCAGCACCAGAAAGTCCGAACTATGCTGAACACGGATAGCCGTGATGTGAACCAGGGATTGGGATTGCGTGCTGCCGACATAACGCAGCAAGGCTCCGGCTGCCGCCGTAGCCGCAGGCAGATCGTCCAGACCAAAGCTGGCCAAAGAGTCCAGATCGAAATGGTCCAGCAGGGTTTCGCGTGAACCGTCTTGCGCAAAGTGCCAGTCCGGCAAGGTGTGGCAACTGGCTTGTGGCAGTTCCGGGGCAGGGCGCAGCGATTCGGGGTAGACCAGCTCGACGGGGCCGATACGGTTCAGTTCCGTGTCCAGCATGTCCGGCTCGCACTGGCTGACCAGAAACTCGCCACTGGCCAGGTTCATCCAGGCCAGTCCGACCATTTCCTGGCGTTGTACTTTGATGAGTGTGCATGCGGCGATCAGGCGATCTGCCTTGGGAGGCAGCAAGGCATCATCGGTCAGCGTGCCGGGGGTGACTACGCGCATGATCTTGCGCTCGACCGGTCCTTTGCTGGTAGCCGGGTCACCGACTTGCTCACAGATGGCGACGGATTCGCCCAAAGCGACTAAACGCGCCAGATACCCTTCCATGGCATGAAAAGGCACACCTGCCATTGGGATGGGCTCGCCGTTGGAGGAGCCGCGCTTGGTCAGCGTCAGGTTTAGCAGGCGCGCGCCGCGCTCGGCATCGGCGTAGAACATCTCATAGAAGTCCCCCATCCGATAGAACAACAGATGCGAGCCGGCCTCCGCTTTGAGCTGAAGGTATTGACGCATCATGGGCGTGTGGGCGGACAGATCGGCAGCAGAAGTCATAGCGCAGTTACAGGTCAGGGAATTCAACAACAAGGCCGCCCAGAAGGCGGCTGAGTCGATATTGTAGCGAGGGCAGTCAAGCGGAGGGGAGGGAAGCGGCTGATTTAGTCCCGGGTGTTTCCTCTTACGGAGCAGGGATATCCCGGTTTTGAGCATAGAGGTGCCTAATGCAATAATGGAAATGATAATTACTTCTATTACGAAAACAGGATGTTCCCATGCTCACACGTTGTCTTGCTTTGTCTGTCTTGTCTGCCGCTTTGCTCAGTGCCGGATCGCTTGCTCACGCCCAGCCGTCAGAGGCTGTCTCGCTGCCCTTGACGCCGGAGCTGGCACAAAAAACCTCGATTACAGCAGAAGGAGCCTTGCGCAAGGATCTGGCCTACGGGATTTATCAAGCGGTTTACAGCCCCTTTGATAATTCCTTATATGTGGCCTCGGCAGAGCGGGCGCCGTCGGTTCGTGGCGGCGTGATCTATAAGCTGGACCCCATCACCCTGGATGTGAAGGGGACCATGTATACCGACCAGAGCAATTTCGGCCTGGCAAGGAACGCCTCGGGCGATACGTTGTACGTTACCAATAGTCTGGCGGCTGCCGTCTCCAAAGTAGGGCTAAAGGGGGACGGAAACATAGAGCGCGTCCACTTCAACAATAAGAGTTTTGATGACACCAAAATGGGTCCGCGCACGATTCGTCACGATCCTCAGCAAGGTCGTATCTATGTGGGAGCCGTAGGCGCGCCTGCCGTGATCTGGGTGTTGGATGATCGCACTTTGGAACTGATCGACACCATTGAAAATGCAGGCAAATGGGTCACGGGGCTCTTGGTGGATTCGGCCTCGCATCGTCTGTATGCCGCCAATGGTGATGGTGAGGTGATGGTGGTGAATACCCAAACCAATCAGATTGAACAGCGCTGGAAACCGGCGGGCGTCAAACCCGCCTTGCTCTTGAATTTTGCGCTGGACTCCAGCCGCAATCGTCTCTATGTGACAGAGACCAAGGACCAGAAAACTGTGTATGTGCTGGATGCCCGAGACGGCAAATTGCTGCAGACACTGCCGGTGGGCGACGCGATGGATATCTTGTACAACGCCGATCGTGATGAGTTGTACTTGACGCATCGTGAGCAAGGCAAGGTATCCGTGTTGGATGGCGCCAGCTATGCGGTCAAGGCGCAGTACAACTTGCCTGATAACCCCAACAGCCTGGAACTGGGTCCGGACAGCCAGTTGTACGTAACCGTTAAGGCGCCTGCTACCCCGCAGTACAAGGCCAGCAAGCGTGAAAGTGTGGTGCGCATTGATCTGAAGAACATCAAGGGTTGATGGGTAATCGTGATGACTTTTTTATTCAAACCTTGCCTGGGACGCACTTTGGCCTTGTCCTTGTTTGCTCTTCATGTTCAGGCTCAGGCCCAAGACAATGTCAATCGTGCCCAGACGCAGGAGTTATCCACCATTACCGTCAATGCCAGTGCCGATGCGTCGCGTCAGGGTTTGCTGCCGGAGTATGCCGGCGGCCAGGTCGCCAGCGGAGGCCGGGTTGGGATACTGGGTTCCCTGGATAATATGGACTCGCCCTTTAGCGTCAATAGCTATACCAGCCGCTATATCGAGCAACTGCAGGCGTCCACGGTGGCCGATGTGGTGCGCCATGATCCTTCCGTGCGTGTGGCCCGTGGTTTTGGCAACTTCCAGGAAAGTTTTTTCATCCGGGGTTTTTTGACGGCTTCCGATGATATTGCCTACAACGGCCTGTTTGGACTGCTGCCCCGACAAGCGACGGCTGCGGAACTGGCCGAGCGCATTGAAGTGCTGCATGGAGCAGGGGGTTTTCTGTATGGTGCCGCGCCCTCTGGCGGTGGTATTGGCGGCACGATTAACGTGCTGCCCAAACGCGCCGGTGAGAACCCGCTGACCAAGCTTGGTGTGGGTTATGGCAGTGGCGGGCAAAGCCAGATCAAGGTGGATATGTCGCGCCGTTTTGCCGATGATGCGGCCGGTATTCGCGTCAATGCCATCAGGCGTAGTGGCGATACGGCTGTCGACAATGAACATACCCGTCTGGATCTGTACACGGTGGGGATGGATTGGCGTGGTGAGCGCGTACGGTTGTCGGCGGATCTGGGCTATCAGGAGCACAAGCTGCGTGAAGTCCGGCCCAATGTGGCGTTAAAGGCGGGCCTGTCCGCCTTGCCGGACTTGCCTTCACATAAGCGTAACTTCGCTCAGCCCTGGACGTACTCCAATGAGGAAACCGTTTTCGGCACCCTACGCGGGGAATATGATCTGAATGATTCCATTACCTTGTGGGCTGCCTATGGCATGAAACATGGCAAGGAAGATAATCAGCTTGCGACTCAGACGGTCACGGATGCGGTATCTGGCAAAACCACTTTCTCACGTTTCAACAATTCCCGACGCGATGATGTGAAAACAGGCGAATTGGGTTTGCGGGCCCGTTTTGAAACCGGGCCTGTGCTGCATGAACTGGTGGCCGCCGCCTCCTTGTATGACCACAAGGAGAAAAACGCCTGGGCCATGGGCAGCAAGCAGGACAGCAATCTTTATGATCCCGTGAACCAGGCCTTGTCGCCCATCGCCTTTACAGGTGGTGATCTGGGGTCTCCGGCGTTGGTAGGGCGCACCCAATTGACCAGTTATACCCTGGGTGATTTGATGTACCTCTGGGATGATCGGTTGGAAGTGATGCTGGGCTTGCGCCATCAAATTATGGAAACGCGCAGCTATGACTACGGCACCCAAGCCTTGCAGCGCAAAGACCGTCAGCAACATACCAGCCCTGCAGCGGGTGTGGTGTTCAAGCTGACGGATGAATGGGCCCTGTATGGCAACTACACGGAAAGCCTGGCACAAGGTGATCTGGCACCGACTCGCTTTAATAACCAGCCGGTTCAAAACGCCGGGCAGCGCTTGTCGGCCTTTGTGGCCAAGCAAAAAGAGCTGGGGGTCAAGTACGACAACGGTTCTCTGGGCGGCGGGCTAACCTTCTTTACCACGACTAAACCGCGTGGCGTGGTCAATGACGATCTGCGTTTTGTGGAAGCGGGCAAGGACCGCCATAACGGGCTGGAGTTAAGCTTTTACGGTCAGTTGACCGATTCCTTGCGCATTCTCGGTGGTGTGACTGCCCTGGACACCAAGCAGAAAAACACGGGTGATCCGCTTAGCGAAGGCCAGCGAGTGATTGGCGTGCCGCGCTGGCAAGGCAGTCTGGGTTTGACCTGGGATGTGCCGCAGGTGACGGGCTTGTCGCTGGATACACAGCTATTGGCCACTGGTGCCCGTTACGCGGATTCGGCCAATGCAATCCGTGTGCCAGGCTGGGTACGCTGGGACCTGGGGGCCAGCTACCAGCGCAAGATCTCCGGTGTGCCGATGACGTTCAGGGCCAGTGTCGAGAATGTCGCCGATACGACGTATTGGGCTTCGGTAGGCGGTTATCCCAATAATGGCTATCTGGTCTTATCGCAGCCACGCACCTTCATGTTGAGTATGTCCGCCGAGTTTTAAGGACGGGGCAGGGGAGGCTCTCCCCTGCCAGCTTTTTACTGCCTGGTTTTTCCTGACAATGAGGTAATGCGATTCTCCGCTAATCCGATTCGGCCTTATATCGGTTCGTCCAAGCCTGCCGCGATAATTTTTACAAAATAAATGTCCGGAAAATGGGCTCTCAAACGTCTTTATAGGGAAGGCCTGAAAAAGGATCTCTTTCCTTTCCCCCCTGTTGCGCTGTTTTGCCAGGGCCCTAGGCCCGTTGTTAAGTCGCGTTGAGCCAGTGTAGGGGTGAGCAAGCCCCTTTCTTTTTGACCACTATTATTTTTTGATCACCTGCCCGCCATGAGCCGGGCGGGTGTAGATCCACGGGATTATGTATGAAGTCCAAAGCAGTGAAGCGTCGCTGGGCGTTCGCCCTGGTGGCGGTGCTGGTATTGGGGGCGCTGGCCGCACAGGCCGGGCGCTCGTCAGAGCAATTTGAAACGGTAGCCGTAGAGCAAGGCGATATACGCGCGACCGTTGCGGCGGTGGGAACCTTGAAGCCCAGTCGCTATGTGGACGTCGGGGCACAGGTGTCGGGGCAGATTACGGCGTTGCCGGTTGCGCCGGGCGATCAGCTTGAGCAGGGCCAGTTGCTGGTGGAAATTGACCCCAGTGTGCAACAGGCCTCGGTCGATGCAGGCCGCGCGTCGTTGGCGGCGTATCGCGCTCAGTTGGCCGAGCAGCAGGCGCAGCTTGTACTGGCGCGCCAGCAGTTGACTCGACAGCGTCAATTGGAACGCCAGCAGGCCAGCCGTCAGGAGGATATACAAATTGCCCAGGCAAATCTGGCGACGGCTCAGGCTCGTGTTGCCCATGTGCAAGCGCAGATGGAGCAGACCCAGGCCACGCTGAAAGCGGACGAGGCCCGATTGGGCTACACGCGCATTTACGCACCCATGAGTGGCACCGTTATTGGTGTACAGGCGCGTGAAGGGCAAACACTGAATGCCACTTATCAAACCCCCACTATTTTGCGTATTGCCGATTTGGGCACCATGACGGTGTGGACCAGTGTGTCCGAAGCGGATATCCGCCGTATCAAACCGGGTATGGCCGTGACCTTTACAACCTTGGGCGAGCAGGGCGAGACACAGGCGCGTCAATGGCAGGCTACGGTGCGGCAGGTCCTGCCGGCGCCCGAGGGCAGCGCGCAGGAAGAAACCGCCGCAGCCACCCCGAGCGCCACCAAGGCCATCATGTATACGGTGCTGTTTGATGTGGACAATAAAGACGGCGCGTTGATGCCGCAGATGACCGCGCAGGTGCTGTTTGAAATTGATCGTGCCGATCAGGCTTTGCTGGTGCCCTTGGCGGCCTTGCGCCCTGACCCGCAGCGCGGTCCCGATGCCTTCAAGGTGCCCGTGCTGGAGCAAGGCAAGCTGCAGGAAAAACCGGTCAGCCTGGGGGTGCGCAATCGACACCAGGTGCAGGTTCTGGATGGGGTGGCCAAGGGTGAGCAGGTGGTGCTGGCCGTGGTGGCGGCTGAGCGTGGCTGGCGGTGGTTGCAATGGTAGGGGCTGCACCGTCTTTGATTGAGCTGCGCGACATCTGCCGTATCTATGGTGGCCCGCCCAGCACCAAACCGGCTGTGCAGGTTTTGTTCGATGTCAGCCTGAGCATTGAGCCGGGCGAGTTTGTGGCGATTGTGGGGGCGTCGGGATCGGGCAAGTCGACTTTGATGAACCTGCTCGGTTGTCTGGACAAACCCAGCAGCGGCACTTATCTGTTCCAAGGCCGGGATGTTGCACAGTTAAGCGCGGATGAGCTGGCTGCCTTGCGTCGGGAGACCTTTGGTTTTGTGTTTCAGGGCTATCACCTGATACCTACCGAAACGGCCAGTGAAAACGTGCAGATGCCCGCCATTTATGCGGGCCTGGACGAGGACGCGCGTGCTGCACGTGCCGCAGAATTACTCAGCAGTCTGGGACTGGCGGACAAGCTGGACAATCGCCCAAATCAGTTGTCTGGCGGTCAGCAGCAGCGCGTGTCCATTGCCCGTGCCTTGATGAACGGTGGCCGAGTCATTCTGGCCGACGAGCCCACGGGTGCGCTGGACTCACGTAGCGGTGCGGAAGTCATGGCTTTGTTGCGCGAGCTGTCGGATTCCGGGCACACGATCATTCTGATTACGCACGATCATCAAGTGGCTGCGATGGCGGACCGGGTGATCGAGATTCGTGATGGCTGCATCTTGTCCGATAGCCGCTCCGATGCGGCCCAGGAAACAAGGGCCAAGCCGCCTTTGACGGAGTCGGCGCATCGCCGCTCGCCCTGGCTCTCGGAAATCAAGGATGCGGCACGTAGTGCCTTGCGCAGCATGCTGATCAACCGGCATCGCACCGCCTTGACCTTGCTGGGGGTGATTATTGGTGTGGCCTCGGTCATTGTCATGCTGGCCGTGGGCGAGGGCGCGCGTCAGCGGGTGATGGATCAGATGGGCACGATGGGCACCACCATCATGTACTTGAGCAGTTCCTCGCCTCCCAATGGTTTGCCCAAAGGACAACTGACCGAGGACGATTTGGAGGCGGTCGGTGAACTGCCCCTGATACGGCGTGTGATGCCGGTGATCGGTGATCCCATTACGGTGCGCAGGGGCCGTGTGGACCGGCAGGTGTATGTGTTTGCCGCCAATGAAACCATGCCGGATATTCACCGCTGGCAGTTGGCACAAGGCCGTTACTACACCGATGCCGAGGACCGGGATCTGGCCCCTCTGGTTGTGCTGGGACATCGTGCCGCCAAGCATTTCTTCCCCGATAGGGATGTGCCTTTGGGGCAGCAGCTCCTGATCGGTAATTCGCCTTTTGAGGTGATCGGGGTGATGCAGGAGCGCGGTGCCGACTCAGGCGCACAGGATTATGACGATATGGTGTTTGTGCCTTATCACGCGGCGCGTGCTCGTGTGTATCAGGCTCAGACGCAACCCGATTATGTGGTGATTGATGCGCGGGACAGCGCGACCGTTCTGGAAGCGGAGCAGGACATGCGCCAGTTGCTGACACAACGTCACGGTGGGCGCGAGGACTTTTCAATCGGCAATGCGGCGGCTCGCTTGCAGGCCGAGGCGTCCACGCGTCAGGCCATGAGCATGATGCTGGGCCTGATTGCCGCCGTGTCTTTGGTGGTGGGCGGTATTGGCGTCATGAACGTGATGTTGATGACGGTGCGTGAGCGCACGCGGGAAATTGGCATACGTATGGCCACGGGGGCGCGACAAAGCGACATCATGCGCCAGTTTCTGACCGAGGCGGTGTTGTTGACGATCACAGGTGGCTGCCTGGGTGTGCTGGTGGGGGCTGTGGTAGGTATTGGTTTGATTTTTGGAGGGGTGGATGTGGTGTTTTCCTTGCGGGCTGCTTTGGGTGCCTTTGGCTGCGCCGTGGTGACGGGCATGGTTTTTGGCTATATGCCCGCACGGACGGCGGCCGTACTGGACCCCGTTCAGGCTTTGGCGGGGGAGTAAGCATGGCTCAGTACCGATGGATAGCAGGGGCTATGAGCACGCTGGTGCTGCAAGCGTGCAGTTCCTTGTCCTCTGATCTGGACAAGACAGCACCGACGCTGCCCCAGGCTTATCAGCAACAAGGCAAGGTGGCTTCTGAGCCGGTTCTGGCCCAGGTGGAGCCGCAGTGGTGGCGCGCCTATAACAGCCCCGCTTTGAACAGTCTGATGCAGGAAGCCTTGAAGGATGTGGCGGTGCTACGTCAGGCTCAGGCTCGGATCTTGCAGGCGCAGGCCCAGGCACGCATTGCCGGAGCCAGTTTGCTGCCGGAATTGCAGGGCAATCTGTCTGTGCAAAGAGATGCGCCGTTTTCTTCCTCGCATGGAGACTCTCGCTCGCAATATGTGGCCGGTGTATTCATGAGCTACGAGCTGGATGTGTGGGGGCGCCATCGTGCTCAGGCCGACAGCGCCGTGTTCCTGGCTCAGGCGGCGAATTACGAGCTGGACGTGCTGCGTGTCAGTGTGCAGGCGCAGGTGGTGCATTTAAGCTTGCAGGCTCTGGGTGATAAACAGCGGGTCGCCATTGCCCGTCAAAACCTGGCCGTTGCACAACGCTTGTTGAGTTTGCTGGAGGCCCGCTTGCGGGCGGGGGCGGCTTCGCCTTTGGAGCTGGCACAGCAACGTCAATTGCTGGCTTCGCAACAGCGCAAACTGTTTGTGCTTGAAGAGCAGGCCATGCGCACGCGGGTGGAGTTGGCGACCTTGTTGGGCCGTACTGAAATCATGCCTGAACCGCAAGAAGATATTGCCAGTTTGCAGGTGCCGGAGCTGGAGGCAGGCTTGCCTTCACAACTGCTTTCGCAACGTCCTGACATTGCGCGCATCGAGGCCCAATTGTCAGCGGCGCATGCCGATGTGCGGGTGGCGCGCGCTGCCCTGTATCCCAGCCTGACTCTGGGGGCGCGGGCAGGGGCATCGGGCAATCATTGGGAAGAAAGCTTGCGCCATCCGGTCTACAGCCTGATCAGTGGACTGGTGGCTCCTATCTTCAATGCGGGTCGTCTGGAGGCGGGCAAGGATTTGAGCGACGCCCGTTTGCAGGAGTGGCTGGTGCAGTATCGTCAGACCATTGTGCAGGCCTATATGGATGTGGAAGGTGTGCTGGCGCAACTGCATAGCCTGGATGCTCAGGCGCAGATCATGGAACTGGAGTGGGAGCAAGCCAGGCTAGCGTTTCAACTGGCCGAAGCACGTTATCGCTCCGGCTCGGAAACCTTGCTGTCTTTATTGGATGCGCAGCGTACCTTGTACGCCGCTCAGGATGTGCGCGTCAGCTTGATGCAGTCGCGTTTGCAGTCCCGCGCGGCGCTGTTCAGAGCGCTGGGCGGGGGCTGGCAAGCCGGTTCAGGCGGCCTGGCTGATCAGGGGACGGTGGCAGAGGCTGGGGTCTAGCAGGCTGGCAGCGGCCTCGTCCAGCAGGATGTGGGTGTTGGCGTGCTGCTTCAAGGCAGTGAACGGCAGCTCGGGCGTGATACCGCCTTCCTGATAATTGAGCATGGTGCGAGCCTTGTGCTCGCCGGTGACCACCAGGGCAATTTCACGGGCGCTCAGAATATCGGCAATCCCCATGGTGATGGCCGATGCTGGCACTTCGTCCATGGAGTCAAAAAAGCGGCTGTTGTCGATACGGGTGCGCTCGGACAGGGCCACCACATGCGTGCGGCTGTCAAAAGGGGTACCCGGTTCGTTAAAGCCAATGTGGCCGTTGGTGCCCACGCCCAGCAGTTGCAAGGCGACACCACCGCTGGCGGCAATGGCCGCGGAGTAGTCCTGGCAGTGCTGTTCCAGTTCTTTGGTCAGGCCATTGGGCAGGTGTAGGCGCGCGGCATCAAAAGGCAATTGGCTGAACAGGTGCTGGTGCATGTAGTAGGCGTAGCTTTGCTCGTGCTCAGCAGATAAACCGACATACTCATCCAGATTGAAGCTATTGATCTTGGACACATCCAGCGCATTGTCACGCACGTCCTGCACGAAACGGGCGTAAATGGGTTCCATGGTCCCCCCGGTTGCCAGACCCAGCGTCGCTTGTGGATCCTGACGAATAATGTCCTGAAGACGGGCGCTCAGGTGTGTCGCAATGGCGGCGGAATCGGGGAAGACTAAAAACATGATTTTTTTCTTCGTATGGCTCAATAAGTTGAAAAAAAACTTCGCCGCAAGCACGGCGAAGTTTGATCTTTCGAGATTCTAATGGGACAAAAGCGTAACGTCAGTATTTTTTGCAAGCAAGTGACACCGGCTTAGACATCTTGTTTGCCGGTCTCTCCCAGGAATCCGCCGCTTTGACGAGCCCATAAACGGGCATACAACCCGCCTTTTTCCAGCAATTGCTGGTGGCTGCCTTGCTCGATGATGCGGCCCTGGTCCAGCACAATCAAGCGGTCCAGTGCCGCAATGGTGGACAGGCGGTGGGCAATGACGATCACTGTCTTGCCTTGCATCAGGGTGTTCAGGCTTTCCTGAATGGCGGCTTCCACTTCGGAGTCCAGTGCGCTGGTGGCTTCATCCAGTAACAGGATGGGGGCATCTTTCAGCATGACGCGGGCAATGGCCACACGCTGACGCTGTCCGCCGGACAGTTTCACACCACGTTCGCCCACATGCGCGTCCAGACCTTCACGGCCCTGGCGGTCGTGCAGTTGCGGGATGAAGTCGGCAGCGGCGGCACGCTCTACCGCCATATGCAGCAACTCGTCGTTGGCATCGGGGCGGCCATACAGAATGTTGTCGCGCATGGAACGGTGCAGCAGGGAGGTATCCTGCGTCACCATGCCAATGGCAGCACGCAAACTGTCTTGCGTGACATGGGCAATGTCCTGGCCATCAATGCGGATGGTGCCGCTATCGACATCATGGAAACGCAGCAGCAGATTGACCAGCGTGGATTTGCCCGCGCCTGAACGGCCAATCAGGCCAACACGTTCGCCCGGTTTGATCACCAGGTTGAGTTTGTCGATAACCTGACGGCTTTTATCGCGGTAAGCAAAGCTGACGTCCTGAAACTCGATACGGCCTTGCTCGATTTGCAGGGGCTTGGCATCGGGTGCATCCACCACGGTGGGTTTTTGCGTCAAGGTATTGATGCCGTCCTGAATCGTACCCACGTTCTCGAACAGGTTGGTCAGCTCCCACATCAGCCAATGGGAATGGCCCGACA
This sequence comes from Alcaligenes sp. SMD-FA, assembly GCF_025960365.1. Taxonomy (NCBI): domain Bacteria; kingdom Pseudomonadati; phylum Pseudomonadota; class Betaproteobacteria; order Burkholderiales; family Alcaligenaceae; genus Alcaligenes; species Alcaligenes sp. SMD-FA. The sequence goes on from NZ_CP110108.1 coordinate 1,015,222, forward strand.
GCCGTAATGCCATGGCAATGACGGCCGCCACGACACCGGCAGTGGATTGATCAATCGACCACAAATACAAGGCTAGGCCCGCCGAGCTGATCAGCAAGACTGTGGCCAGGACGTGGTTGGTCACTTCAAACAGGCTGATCAGGCGCATCTGGGCATGGCCCGTTTCCTGGAAGCGGCGCATGGCGTTTTTAGCGTGGTCTGCTTCGCGGCGTGTGTGGGCAAACAGTTTGACCGTGTTGATATTGGTGTAGGCGTCGGTAATGCGGCCCGTCATCAAGGCGCGGGCATCGGCCTGCTCCGCCCCGACTTTGCCCAGACGGGGCACAAAGTAGACGCAGGCTAATGCATAGCCCAGCAGCCAGAACAGAAAGGGCAGAATCAGCAAACGGTCAAAGCTGCCGGCCAGGATTAGAATACCGATCAGGTAGGCGCTCATGCCCACAACCACTTCCACGGCCATGAACAAGGTCTCGCGTACCGCCAGAGCGGTTTGCATGATTTTCGTGGTGATACGACCGGCAAACTCGTCGGCGTAAAAAGACATGCTCTGGTTCAGCATCAGTTTGTGAAACAGCCAGCGCAGACGCATGGGAAAGTTGATGGCCAGCACCTGGTGCATGACCAGCGTATGCAGGCTGATCAGGGCCACGCTGCTCAGTAAAACAGCGGCAATCGTCAACAGGGTGCCACCTTGCTGGCTCCAGAACTGGGCAGGTTCAATCGAGGGCAGCCAGTCCACGATATAGCTGAGCAGGGCAAACAGCATGGCTTCGTAGGCTGATAGGCCAATTGAGGTCACGGTCATCAAGCCAATCCAGCCACGCGAATTTTTCGTACAGGCCCAAATGAAGGGGAAAAAACCTGTTGGGGGAGGGGCGACGTGTTGTTCGGGGTAGGGGTTTAATCGACGTTCAAAAAATGACAGCACCGAATGGGCTCCAGCGGACGGCCTCAAGGATGACAGGGCCGTTTAGACAAATAGAAAACCGCTCCCGGGGGATGAAGCGGCCATTTTTGATGGTACAGCAGTCATTCTGCCTGGCTGAAGAAAACCTGATAAAAACACAGTCTTTGTGTCGTGGAAGTGTCAGATATTGACCACGATGTACGTTTGGGCAGCGAGCAGGGCAGATGCCACGCAATCTTCTTTGTCAGAGCACGGGCTGCGTAGTGTCCGGCGCCTAGCGTTCGGGGAGGCTGAAAGGATGGGTACGCCAACGCCGCTGCTCGGACGAACTGTTTATCGAACAAGTCAGGGCGCCTAAGAAGCATTTGGGCCCGGATCACGAAATCCAGGCCCGAAGCAGAGGCAATCATCTCTGGAAGGCAAGCAGGCTTAGTAAGCCACCACCTGCCCGTCTTTACGTGGGTCGGAGCCGCCCACGTAATGATTGCCCTGGCGCAGAATCAGTTGTGCCCCGCCAAAAGCGAACACACCGCTGCCGGGTTCAACGACGACTTCATGACCACGCTCGCGCAGGGCCTGCACCAGAGCGGGGTCAAAGCTAGGTTCTACCGCCACGCCACGGCCACCTGTTACACGCCAGCGTGGCGCATCGGCAGCAGCTTGCGGGTTCTGGCCGTACAGCAGAACACGCAGCGCCATTTGCATATGGCCTTGAGACTGGAAGGGGCCACCCATCACACCAAACGACATTTGCGGCGTGCCATCGGCATTCATGGCAAAGGCAGGAATGATGGTGTGAGAGGGACGCTTGCCACCGGCCACTTCATTCACATGGCCGGGACGCAGGGTAAAACCATGGCCACGGTTCTGCATGCTGATGCCGGTGCCGGGGACCACCACCCCGGAACCAAAACCCATATAGTTGGACTGGATCAAGGACACCATCATGCCGCTGGAATCGGCCGCGGTGACATAGACTGTGCCCGAGGGACCGGGCAGGCCGTGCTTGGGGTCGCCGGCCTTGTCCCTTTGAATCAGGGCAGCGCGCTCGCGCAGATAAGTCGGGTCCAGCAGATGCTCGGGCTGATGAATCATGTGCTCCAGATCGGCGTGGTGCTCGTACAGATCGGCAAAAGCCAGCTTCATGGCTTCAATGCTCATGTGTACCGTGTCGATATGATCGAGCGGTTGCTGACCGACGCCGGCCTGCTCCATGATGCCCAGTGCCATCAAGGCCGCCAGACCCTGACCGTTGGGGGGGATTTCATGAATGACCGATTGGGCAAAAGGATGGCTGATGGTGCCACACCAGTTGGCACGATGTTCGGCCAGATCCTGTTCGTCCATGGCACCGCCATGCAGGCGGGAGAAGTCGGCAATGCGCTTGGCCAGTTCACCCGTATAGAAGTCCTGGCCCTGGGTGGCGGCGATACGTTCCAGCGTATTGGCCTGGTCTTGATTCTGGTACCACTGGCCCGCCACAGGCGCTTTGCCATCGCGTAAAAAAGCGTCCGCAAAACCGGGCTGATCGCCCAGGCGCTGACGGCCCAGTTCCCACAAGCGTGCAATAACCGGCGAGACCGGAAAACCTTCTCGGGCGTAATGAATGGCGGGGGCGGCGACTTGCTCCAGACTCAGACGGCCCAGCTTGCTGGACAGCTCGGCCCAGGCAGAGACGGCACCGGGAACGGACACGCTTTCCCAGCCCTTGTCGGGGACAGTCGCGTGGCCTTTGAATCGATCCGGCGACCAGCCACGAGGCGAGCGCCCGGAAGCGTTCAAGCCATGTAACTCTTTGCCATCCCAAACGATGGCAAAGGCATCACTGCCTATGCCACAACCCGTGGGTTCAACGACCGTCAAGGCAATGGCAGCAGCCAACGCTGCGTCAACTGCATTGCCACCGGCTTGCAGCATGCGCAAGCCCGCTTGTGCGGCTAAAGGGTGGGAGGTGCTGACCATGTTTTGGCCAAGTACCGCAGAACGGGCGGACGGGTAGGGGTTGTTCCAGTCCATACAGGTGTCAGTCTTGTTCATTGAATCTGTATTCCAGTCAGTTGGATCAGGCCTTGCCAACGTGCGCTGTCCTCGCGAACCAAAGAGACAAACTCTTCCTGGCTGGTGCTGCGGGGCAGGTCCACGCCCAATGCTTGCAGGCGTGAGCGTACGTTGGGGTCCTGAGTGGCATGGGTGAAAGCCTCATAAGCTTTATCACGGATCTCATCGGGCAGGCCTGCGGGTGCGTACAGACCAAACCAGGTCACTGATTCATAGCCCGGCAGGCCGGACTCTTGAAAAGTGGGTAAATCGGGGGCCAGCGGCGAGCGTTGTGGGCCGGTCACCGCCAGGGCGCGCAATTGGCCGCTGTTTACATACGGCATTCCGGTGGGGATGGCGTCCAGTAAAACATGGATCGAGCCGCCCAGCATATCGTTAATGGCCTGACCGGTCCCCCGGTAAGGAACGTGCGACATGACGATATCGGCCTGATTCAAAAAGGCCTCGGTGCCCAGGTGCACGATGGTGCCATTGCCACTGCTGGCGTAGTTCAACTCATCGGGATGGGCACGGGTGTACTCAATCAGTTCCGGCAGGGTTTGTGCGGGGACGGACGGGTTCACCAGCAAGACACTGGCGGCATCACCCAAGTGGGCGATGGGGGTGAAGTCTTTGTCTGCATCGTAGGGTAGAGACTTGTACAGATGTGGCGCAATTGCGTGGGTACTGCTGGTGGTGAACAGGAGGGTGTAGCCATCGGGTTTGCTGCGGGCTACTTCGGCTGAACCAATGGTGCCGCCTGCGCCCGTGCGGTTGTCCACGATGATGTTGGTGTTCATCGCTTTGGCAGCGCTTTCGGCAATCAACCGGCTGATGACGTCAGTGGCACCACCAGTGGGAAAGGGGACGATCAGGCGAATGGGACGATCAGGCCAATCGCTGGCATGGGCCGCCGGCACGCTGCTGACGGCCAGAATGGCACCCAACAGGGTTTGGGCAAGACGTCGCCAGGGGCGGTGGATCGAAGGGGGGTGTGCGGTGCTTGCAGTGTTGCTGGGTGTTGTCATGGCTCTCTCCTCAATCAAGAGATGATAGAAAAGGCGATGATGCCGAACCAGCAACAAATAAGCAGGTCAGCGTTGCTATTTTGGCAAAGCCTGCGGGTCGACTTCAAGCTGCGGCAGCAACTCGTCCAGAAAGCGGCGAACAATAGAGGGCAAGCGGCGGCCAGCCAGGGCCTGTACTTCGATTTGGCGGTTCAGTAAGCCGCGTTCATGGATGAAACTGGCTTGCAGCAAACCTTGCTCAATCAGGTGACGGGCTGACAGCAGGGCCGATACGGTCACGCCTGCGCCGGACAAGGCAAATTGATGCAAGGATTGCATGTGATTGCTGCTGAATACCGGGTCCAGGCTCAGATTTTGGGCGCTGCAGGCCACGTCCATCATTTGCCGCACCGTGGTGTCCGGACCGGGCAAGGCCAGGGGGTGGGCCAAGAGGCTTTTCAGGCTGATGCGTTCGGTGCGGGTGACGGGGTGGCCGGGAACAGCCAGAGCCATTACCGGGGCATCGCGGCGGAACAAGGTCTTGATGTCTTTTTCAGCCGTCTGGGTAAATTTGATGCCGATATCTATCTGGCCGCTTAACAGCAGCATGCTGATCCGCTGTGGTGGCAGCACGTCCAGCAAAAAGCGTATGCCTGGGTGTTTTTCACGAAACTGCGCGATGCACTGGGGCAGCAGTTGGGCGGCTAAACCTTCCGAGGAGGCAATGCGGATCAGGCCGGTTTGCAGCCCTTGCAAAGCGGCAATATCGTGCAAGGTGCGCTCGGCATCCATGGCGCTGCGGCGGGCATGGGCCAGCAGCAATTCGCCCGCCGCGGTCAGGTTCATGCCACGGGCATGGCGCTCGAATAAGGCCATGCCCAGGTTTTCTTCCAGCCCGCTGATCTGGCGGCTGATGGCCGAGGTAGCCACATGCAGATTGCTGGCCGCCTGCGAGATAGAGCCACAACGCGCGACTTCCTGGAAGTAGCGCAGTGCGGTTTCTTGAAGGTGGCGTGGGTTCATATCAGACTGCCGCGCAACTGGGCGGCAATCTCGTAGGAGCGCAAGCGCTTGCTGTGATCAAAAATATTGGCGTTCAGCATCAGTTCGTTGGCGCCCGTTAGCTGAATGAAGCCTTTCATCTGTTCAAGCACTTGCTCCGGATTGCCAATGGCTGTACAGCTGAGCAGGGAGTCCAGCAGGTGCTGGGCCGGTGGGCTGCATTGCTCGTAGTAATCGCGCACGGGTGGGGGCAGTTGGCCGGGGCGACCGCTGCGCAGGTTCACAAAAGACTGTTGCCAGGAGGAGGCCAGTAGCTTGGCCTCGTCTTGCGTATCGGCGGCAAAGACGTTGTAGCCCAGCATGACGTACGGTTTTTCCAGATGCACGGAGGGCTGGAACTGACGGCGGTAAACCTCAATAGCATCCATCAACTGAGCAGGCGCAAAATGCGAAGCAAAGGCATAGGGCAAGCCTAGCGCGGCAGCCAGTTGAGCACCAAAGAGGCTGGAGCCCAGAATCCAGACCGGCACATTCAGACCACGACCGGGCACGGCCATGATGCGGTTGCGCGGTTCGTCGGACATATAGTCCATCAGCTCCAGTACATCGCGTGGAAACTGGTCCGGGTCGCTGTTCAGATTGCGGCGCAAGGCGCGGGCGGTTTCGGGGTCGGAGCCAGGGGCACGGCCCAGGCCCAAATCGATACGGCCAGGGTACAGAGAGGCCAGTGTTCCAAACTGCTCGGCAATCACCAGAGGAGAGTGGTTAGGCAACATGATGCCACCTGCGCCCACACGAATGCGGCTGGTTTGACCGGCAATGTGCCCGATCAGGACCGAAGTGGCTGCACTGGCAATACCGGGCATGCCGTGGTGTTCGGCCAGCCAGTAACGGTGGTAGCCCCATTGCTCGGCATGACGGGCAATATCCGCCGAACAGCGAAAAGACTGGGCCGGGGTGGAACCCTGAACAATAGGGGATAGGTCTAGGACGGAGAGCGGATAGCTTGGCTTCATGGCATCGGATTCAAATTGGACTCGGGATATAGTCGATCCATCGTTAGGCAGCGTCAAGTAAACCCATAGCTTAGGCAAGGATGTTCAGATGAAAGAAACCAGTCGTCGCACCGTCAATCATTACCAGGATCATGCGCAGGCCTATCGGGACGGCACGTGGGACCATGACGTCAGTCAGAATCGCGACGCCTTGCTGGCGGCGATCGGTTTGCCGGGGCCTGTGGATATTCTGGATCTGGGCTGTGGGCCGGGGCGGGATCTGGTCGCGTTTCAGGCCATGGGCCATCGCCCGGTGGGCTTGGATGGCTGCGCAGCTTTTGTGGAAATGGCTCGTCAGCAAACTGGCTTGCCCGTATTGCATCAGGATTTTCTGGATTTGAACTTGCCTGCTGCTGCGTTTGATGGCGTGTTTGCCAACGCCGTGTTATTCCACATACCCAGTGCGGAGCTGTCCGCCGTGCTGACGGCCTTACGGCACAGCCTGCGACCAGGCGGGGTGCTGTTTTCCTCCAATCCGCGCGGTCAGGGACAGGAAGGTTGGAATGGTCAGCGCTACGGTTGTTACTACAGTTGGGAGCAGTGGTCAGAGCGTCTGGAGCAAGCGGGCTTTGAATATATCAAGCACTTTTATCGCCCTACAGACAGGCCAGTGCAAGAGCAACATTGGTTGGCATCCTTGTGGCGCGTACCGGCCCGATGATGAGCGAATTGGTGAATCCCTGACCTGGCTACTTAGGGGATTGTTTTATAAGCCTATTTTTTGCTAATACAGGGGTTTTCCCTATTATTATGCACATCTTTTGTGGATAAGCCGGTTTTCAACAAACCGGTGCTTGCCCAAGGAAAAAAATGGTAAAGAATTGTCGATTCTCTGATCGCTTTGTGTAAGTGATTGATTATATTGAAATAAGTTCATTGATTCACGGTTTATCCTGTGACTTGTCCACATTTTATGGGGATAAGCGGGGCGCTGTTTCCGGATTTGGTTGATTTCTGTTCGCCGTTTTTAAGCCGCTGATACTACTGAAAGTTTTCCTGATTTGCCCAGTTTTTCCTATGAGCTATCCACAGTTTTCGGGGATAAGCTGGAAAGCTTAGTCCACTTGGGTTCATGTCCCCCCCAAGGCTATGATGCGCACTAGCAATGTTTACCCTTAGCGGCCAGTCCCTTCGGTGCTTTGCCTTTTAATTGAGGAGATTGAAACGTGGAAAAATTGCAAACCTGGATGACAGAGTTTCCCGCCGTTGTCGCGATTGCGCTTAATGTCGTGATCGCTTTGTTGATTCTGATCATTGGCTGGTGGCTGTCTGCCGTTGCCGGTCGTGCCATCAAGCGGATGGCAGCCCGCTCTCCCCGAGTGGACCCCACGATTGTGCCTATGGCCCAGTCTGTGACGGTTTGGACAATTCGTGTCTTTGTGCTGATCGCCGTACTGGCGCGGTTTGGCGTACAGACCGCCAGCATTATTGCGGTGTTGGGTGCTGCTGGTTTGGCCGTTGGTCTGGCCTTGCAGAACACACTGCAAAATATTGCCGCCGGCATCATGTTGCTGATGCTGCGTCCTTTGCGTGCCGGCGAGTTTGTGTCGGTAGTCGGTAAAGGCGACGGTACCGTGCAGGAAGTGGGGTTGTTCCTGACCCGTTTTGAACAAGTGGATGGCATTCAATTCACATTGCCTAACAGCCTGATCTGGGGTAACCCCATCATCAACTACAGCCGCAATGCGACGCGTCGTTTGGACTTTGGTGTGGGCGTGCGTTATGGCGATGATCTGGATCTGGCTATCAAGCTGTTGCAGGACTTGTTGAATGAACATCCGCAGGTGCTCAAGGACCCGGCCCCGGTGGTGATGGTCATGGAGTACAAAGACAGCGTGATTACGGTAAACCTGCGTGCCTGGATCAGTTCTGCTGATTTCTGGGATGCCCGTTTTGATCTGTTCCGCCGTGCGGTTCAGGTATTGAATCAGGCTGGTTTGCAGACTCCGGTTCCTGTGCGAGAAATCGTGCAATCGGGTGCGGAGAAAAAGGCCGCGTGATCCTGTTGGCTTCGGGCTTGGATGTCAGGTCTGCAAGCACATTATTCGGGCTTTTGACTCAGGTAAGTCTGAGATAAAGAGAAAATGCCTCAAGCCGTGTTGTTAGCGGCTTGGGGCATTTTTTTCGGGTTAGCCTGAATTGGATTGATGTCAGGCTTGCTCCATACTGGTGGCCTTAGCGCTGTTTTTCTTCCCACCCCCACGATGTTTCTGATCGACGAAAAAATCACGGTACGACGCCTGGAAGTTTTGCTGGCTTTTCTGGAAGCCGGCACGATTGCCCGTGCCGCTGAACAATTGGGTACCAGTGCGGTCAGTGTGCATCGAGCATTGAAAAGTCTGGAAGAAGGCTTGCGCTGCCCCTTGTTCCTGCAGGAAGGGCGCAACCTGGTGCCACAAGAGTCGGCACGCGAGCTGGCTGAAGCCGCCAAGGAAACCATCCGTACCTTGCAGCATGGTATTGATAATGCCCGCGCAGCGGGGGGGTATTCTTCGGATCAGTTGCGCATTGGCTCCATGTATTCGCTAACAATACGTTTGGTGCCACGCCTTTTGGTAGAGCTTAAGGTCCACAAACCTGCCATGCAGATTGATCTGGTGTTGGATTCCAACGAGAAACTGCTGCAAAAGCTGCGGGGCGGTCATATTGATGCCGCCTTGATCGAGTTGCCTCAAAAGCAGCCTGATGACCTGGAAATGCTGCCTGTTTTTCATGATGAGCTGATGTTTGCCGCCCCTGTGGATTGGCAAGGTTCGGATTCGTCCGTAGTGGATCTGGAGCGTTGCTCCAAGGAACGCTTTGTGTCGCTGACCGATGACTTTGCGACAGGCCGGGACATGCAGCGCATGCTGGCCAAAGCCGGGTTCGATGCCGATATTGTGATGCGCACCGGAGACATCTTTTCTTTGATGAGCCTGGTCAGCGGCGGGGTGGGGTGTTCCCTTTTGCCAGCCCGTGCCAAAGAGGTTTTCTCTGACAAGATTCAGTGGTTCAGTCTGGAGCCGCCGTATCGACATTTACAGCGCATCGGTCTGGTTTGCATGAAGTCGCGTGAGCGTAGCCCGAATGTGTTGAGCTTGTTACGGGCCTGCCGGATCGTGCGCACGCAGCTGGAAAAAGAAGGGCAGAAGTCTGCCTGATGTGGATCTGAAAACGGCGTCAGGTCCTTCTTTTGTTCTCTTTCTCTTGTGCATGGCTTCACAGGGCCGCTATTGAGCGCTGCTGGCACCCTCTGTCGCTTAGGTACTGGCCGATTACGGCGGCCCGAGTGTTGAATCCTGATCAGGGATGATGCATGTCCAGCGCACGATGTCGCGCTGCATTTATCCCGCCCAGCGTGACAGCCAGCGTTGCAAACCCTCCAGGGCTTGGAACTCGTCTACACTGCGTGCGGGAATCTCGGGATAGCGTTGATTCCACATGCTCGCCAGGCTACGGCCCGGACCAATTTCCAGCACCACATTAGGCTGTCGTTCTTCAATCTGCTCCATGCAGGAATCCCATTGCACAGTTTGCATTATTTGCGCCGATAAGGCCTGGGCAGCGGTAGCGGCATTATGCACCCACACTCCGGCATTGGTGGGCCACGGCACGTTCGGGGCAGCCAGTGCGCTTTGATTCAGTTGCTCCTGAAAGGCGTGAGCCGCGCTGCTCATCCAATGGGTATGGGACGCAATATTCACGGACAAGGGTGTGCAACGAGCCCCTTGTTCTTGAGCAAACTTTTCCAGGGTACAGAGCTTGTCACGCGGGCCCGCACACACCGCACTATCGGGGCCATTGCGTATGGCCAAGGCGGCGCCCTGTGCTTGGCACCATTGTTCAATCGTCCGAATTGGAACACCGCTTATCGCCAGCATGCTGCTGTCTTGCCCGGCTCCGGCCTGGTCCATCAAGGCGGCTCTTTGTCCGGCTAGGGTGACGGTATCGCTGACAGATAAAACCCCGGCGACACAAGCGGCTGCCAGCTCGCCAATGCTGTAGCCCGCCACGGCGGCCAAAGATTGACTGGAGGATTGCAGGGCAGGGACTTGCTCCTGCAATTGCTGCCAGGCGGCCAGTGCGCATGCCGTCAGCACGACTTGCGCATGGGCATTGGTGCTGGCCCAACTGCTATCGCGCATGGCAGCGCGCCAGTCGGGAACGTGCAATTGCTCCTGCATTTGCAGCAGCAGGGGATGGGCCGGGTTCATCCAGGGCAGCATGTCTGCATATTGCATGCCTTGCCCGGAAAACAGCAGGGCGATTTTCATGGTCAGGCTCCAGTAGGGCGACGCTGGCTGGCACCACCGGGTGCATAGGCTTGCAATCGGTCCAGCCAGCAGCAGGCCGACAGGGTATCGGCTGCACCTCCGGGGGACAGGTGGCGTTTCATGAAGGCTTGATGCACGGCTTGCGCGCGTTGCATTGCGTCGGGGGTGAACGCACTGCCCGCTTGTAAGTATTGTGCGGCGCAGCGGCGCGCGTAGTGTAGTCCCTCCAGTCCGCCACGATGGGCCAGATTACTATCGTCAAGGACCGCCATGACAGAAAACAAGGTATGCAAACCCACGGTTTGCAACTGCTGTTCTGCCACTGGTGTGCTGTGCGGAGACAAAGTGTTGACAGCGACTTGCCAGGCGGGCCAGGCCGTTTCAAACAAGGTGGGAAAGCCCTGGGCGGCTTCCTGGTTCGCGCCTTGCAAGCCATAGCGGCGTACCGCCCGTCCGCCCGGCAGTGCGGACGATGCTTGCAGGCTGCGGGCCTGTAAAGCCGCCCCCCATAATGTTTGAAGTTGGTCCCGAATCGTGGCGGGAGTCAGGGTGCGAAAAGGAAGGCAGGCGCCTGCGGCTGCGCACAACAGGCCCAGCATGAAAATGGCGCCACGGTGGGTATTGATGCCCCCCGTGGCGGCCTGCATGCGAGCCTCCGCTGCAATCCCGCGAGTTTGCAGTTGGTTGAATGGAACACGCTGTTGGCCCAGGGCCGCCATGTCGGTGAAGTAGTGGCGCAAGGCAAACAGACTGCGATAAAAAGTGCTGGCATCCATATCGTCATGGCTGCCGCTGTCGATCAGGGAAACCAGCCCGGGTTTGGGGGCCAGAATCAGCTCGTCATACAGCGCCAGAACGGCTGCTCGACCTATGGCCGCGCAGCTCCAGGAACGGGATGGGTCCATGGAGTCGGGGGCAGTGGGTAACGGTGCCAATGCCCTGGTTTCAATGGCATCAAGCAGCATGAGAAGACTCCAGGCTAGGGGCGTGCTCGGGCCAGTCCGAGTGCGCCTGAATACGTAAACCATGCGTGTGTTTGATCATGACTTTGCGGCTGGCGCCGCTGCGCCATTGCTGCCATTCACGCCAGGCAATGGCGTCGTCGTTGGGAAACAGCAGCTCGCCATCCAGACGGGGGAAACCGGGCCATTCGTTGGCTGCACGTAATAGCTGCACCAGACGATCGGCCTGCGTGGCGCATTGCACGGGCAGCAGCAAATCCAGGTCCGAGCCTTCACGCACATAGCCTTGTCCGGTGATCAGTTCCCAGCCATAACTGCCATAGACCTGCGCCGTGCAGCTGTGTGCCTGCATCTGTTGGCATAAGCTCAGCCAGTCTTGTGCCAAGGAAACCGGCAGCAAGGTTTGGGCTTCATGGGCGGGGGGAAAACTGCCCCAGCTCACGCTCCGAGCCTGGGGAACGATCAGGGACAGCCTTTGCCGTCCCCAATCGGTCGGCAAAGGAATGCCCACTTGCAGTTGCCCGCTACGCAGCTCGCCCGGCTGACGGCTGACGACCAGCGGCCAGCCTCGGGCCTGCCATCTGCACAGGCATTGATAGGTGTGGCTGCTCGGCTCCAGATCAGCCAGCACCTGATCCCAGGCAGTGCTGTCCAGCGTGATCAGGTGGTGACGGCGAGCGGGCAGTGGGGCGGTCATCAGGATGCCTGCAAGACCTGTTCAATGATCTGCGCAGCCAGACGGCGGCCACCACGTTCGGCACCCTCGCTGGCGCGGCGATCCTGATTATTGGACTGGGCCAGTGCCGCACGTAATGAAGCGCGCAGTTGCTCTGGCGAACTGCTCTCCCAGACAGACTCAATACCTCCCATGGCCACGTAGTTGCCGACGCCGGGCGCAAAGACCGGATTGGATTGCGCCAGCTCTTCCAGCATGGCTTCGGGCAGCTTGGTGACGCGGGCCATGGCAGGGATGCGCATGACGCGGATCTCGGCTTCAGGCACGGCATAGCAGGCATCGGCAATCAGGCCGGAGGTGATGAAACCACCGGACAGAGCCTGGTCATATACCAGCCCAATGACTTTGTGGCCTTTGCGTCGGGCCAGATCCAGGCACATGCCCAAGTGAGCCATAGCGCGGTTGATGCCCAGCAGCTCATCGCGGCGGCGCAGTTGCTGGCCTTGGGTATCGACCAACAGCAGCAGGCTGCGGCCTGGATGGTTCTTGATGATGTCCAGCACGGCCTGTGCCTGGGTCAGGGCCAGAGCCACGCCGATGGCGGCGTGTTCGGTAGTCCCGATAACGGCCAGGGTCTGGCCATCAAACTCGGCATTGCCTTGCAAGAACAAACTCTGTTCGGTGATGCTGTGCTGCGTATCGAACAGAGTTTGCACCAGTGTTTCCCATTTCATGACAGCACCTCCTGGCGGCGTAATGCTTTGACGGCGGCCGCGTCCATCTGCCCGACGTGATCGCTTTGTTCCAGCCCCAGCGCTTGCCACAAGGTCTGGGCCTGATTCTCGGTGTGATCCCATTGCTCTACGGGCAGCAGGGCCGCGCGGTGTGCCAGCAACTGATGTTCCTGCTCGAGCTCTTCCAGGGTGACCGGGCCACGGGCCGGGTTTTTCAATCCTTGTATGGCAGCGGCGCGGAAAGCGGCCACGGTATCGGACACGAGATCGTCGCAATCCGCCGTTAACCAGCGGTGTTTTCCGCCACTGGTTTGCCAGACCAAAGCACGATCTTTGGAGTCGTATTCTTCAACGCCGTGCGAGGCTTCAATCACCTCCGGGCCGGACATGGCCAGACGGCCTACGTCACTCATGATCAGGTGGTTGGTGCAGCGGGCCACAATGCCCATGCCACCAAAGCAACCGTTTTGCCCACCCACCAAGGCAATCACCGGCACACCGGCATTACGCGTATCCAGCAAGGCGCGCATCACTTCGGAGACGGCAATCAACCCGGCATTGGCTTCGTGCAAGCGCACACCACCGGACTCCAGCAGCAGTACCACACCCGCAGGGCGGTCGATCAAGGCTCGGCGCAGCAGGCCCACCAGTTTGGCGCCGTGAACTTCGCCCACGCCACCGCCCATGAACTCGCCCTCTTGTGCGGCCACATAAACGGTCTGTCCTTCCAGCAAGGCATGGCCGATGGCCACGCCATCATCAAAGGAAGAAGGCACCCCCAATTGGGCTAAGTGAGGGCTGCTCAAGCGTTGTGCGGGGGGCAGCCATTCGTGAAAGCTGTTCGCGTCAAACAGAGCCTGGACGCGCTGGCGGGCAGAACATTCCAGATAACTGCTCATGACGGTGTTCCTTGTGCTTGGCTGCGTGCCAGGGCTTCGCTGGCGGCCTGGTCCAGACGCAGGCTGACCACGGCCGGGGTGGCCCCCATATCGTTGATGTCAAAGTGAATACCGGCCAGCGGATGGCGCTGGTGAAAGTCCCGTACCACCGCATCCCAGATCGTGGAGAAGCCGCGTGCCGAGGTGTGAATATGGATGGTGCAGTCGGGGCTGTCCTTGGGCTCGGCCAGCACTTCCAGATTGCCCGAGCCTACGACGCCCACCAGCACTGGCTGGAAGGTGGCGATGGGCTCTTGTCCTTTGAAACGGTAGGCCAGGGTTTCCAGGCCATGAGGACGGTTTGTCATCGTGATCTCCTAATTCAAATAGCGTGGCGGGCCATTACCAGTTACGAAAGCGTGCCGGCGGTTGATATAGCCCGCCGGAGGCCTGAACCAGATCCCGCATGCTGCGTGCGGCCAACAGATTGCGTGTGGCCTGGCGTGGGTCTATGCCCAGATCCTGGGGGCGACGGATGATGCCGCGATCGCGCAGGTTCTCCACCATGCGGGCATCGCGTCCCAGACCTACTTGTGTGTAGCCCGCAACGCCGCGTATGGCCTGTTCGCGTTCTTCGTCGGTACGGCACAGCAAGAGATTGGCGATGCCTTCTTCAGTCAGGATGTGGGTGACATCGTCGCCGTACACCATGATGGGAGGCAGATCCATGCCGGTTTGCTCTTGCAGGGTCCAGGCGTCCAGAGTGTCTACAAAAGCGGGGGTCATGTGTTCGCGGAAGGTCTCCACAATTTGCACCACCAGCTTTTGACCACGCGGCGTACCGGCTGCACCCTGACGACCTTCGCGGGCTTGTTGACCGGCCTTCAACCAGGCGGGGCTGGTGTGGCGACGACCGCGTGCATCCGCGCCCATATTGGGTGCGCCACCAAAACCAGCAATACGGCCGAGCGTGGCGGTGGAGCTGTTGCCATGCAGGTCGATCTGCAAGGTGGAGCCGATGAACAGGTCGCAGGCGTAGTGGCCGGCCGCCTGACAGAAAGCGCGGTTGCTGCGCATGCTGCCATCCGGGCCGGTGAAGAACACATCGGAGCGGGCACGCAGATAGTTTTCCATGCCCAGCTCGGAGCCGAAGGAGTGTACCGATTGCACCCAACCGGCTTCAATGGCCGGGATCAGGGCAGGGTGAGGATTCAAGGCCCAGTGCTGGCAAATCTTGCCTTTCAGGCCCAGCGACTCCCCGTAAGTGGGTAGCAGCAATTCAATGGCGGCGGTATCAAAACCGATGCCGTGGTTCAGGCGTTGCACGCCGTACTCTGCGTAGATGCCCTTGATGGCCATCATGGCCATCAAGACCTGGATTTCGCTGATCTGGGCGGGGTCGCGGGTAAACAGCGGTTCAATAAAGTGCGGGCGTGGAGCGGGCACTACGAAGTTCACCCAGTCGGCGGGAATGTCCACGCGCGGCAGGCGGGTGGTCTTGCTGTCGACCAGCTCGTTGACCTGGGCGATGACAATGCCGCCGGAAAACGCGGTGGCCTCCACAATGGCCGGGGTGTCTTCGGTATTGGGGCCGGTGTACAGATTGCCGTGCTCATCGGCGGCCTGGGCCGCGATGAGCGCGACATTTGGGGTCAAATCGACAAAGTAACGGGCAAACAACTCCAGATAGGTATGAATGGCACCGATGTTCAGCCGTCCTGCCGAGGCCAGCCTGGCCAGGCGCGCACCTTGCGGGCCGGAAAAACTGAAGTCCAGGCGGCTGGCAATGCCTTTTTCAAACACATCCAGATGCTGGGGCAAAGCCAGCACGGATTGCACCATGTGCAGGTCATGAATCTGCGCTGGGTCGACTCCTACCAGTGCGTCGGCCAGAAAATCGGCCTGCTTCTGGTTATTGCCTTCCAGGCAGACTCGATCTCCTACTTGTAATACGGCTTCCAGCAAGGCGCTGGCTTTATCCGTGCTGCATAGTTTGCCTTGCAAAGAGTCTCCCAGTGCGCGGCGGGCACGTTGCAGTCTTTGCTGGCGGGCTTGATTCTTAAGATTCCAGTTGCTGTCCGTCATTGGGTTTCCCTGTCATACCTCTGTCGATGTGATTCGTTAAACAAGTTGCCTGGCCCTTCAGGATCGTAGTTCAGGCAGCGCGATTGTTAAGGTGCCTAGACGATGGGCAATGCGGGTGGCCGCCTCGAGCAGTAGGTCGTCCTGCCCGGGGCGGGCGGCCACTTGCAGTCCTAACGGAAGCCCGTGGTTGCCAAAACCGAGGGGCAGGTTGATGCACGGAATGCCCAGCGCCGTCCAGGCACGGCACAGCACGGGGTCGCCCGTGGTGTCGCGAGTAGGTGCCTCGCCCAGGGCAGCGGCGCTCAGGATCAGGTCCGCCTCGCCGAAGATCAGTTCGGGCTGACGCTTGACCTGGTTGATTACGGCTTGGGCCTGGGTCAGCTCGGCAGTCGGGATCTGTGCAGATTTCTCCAGATAGGTTTGTAAAGCCGGCGAGAGCTGTTCAAGGTGGTGCTGGCGTTCATGGCCTAAATGGATCAACACCTCAGCGCCCATGATGGTTTGCTGAGCGTGGGTCAGTTCTCCAAATAGCTTGTCCTTATCGCTAAGTTGAACGTCAAACTGGCCCTCGTCCCTTTTTAGGTGGGTGACGATGGCCTCCAGCCGATCGCGTAGGTCCTCGGCAATGTCGTCCCACCAGGGGGTGTGTAAAAAGCTCATGCGCAAAGGGGCTTGCAGCAGGACTTGCGACACTTCCGGCGTGCTGCGCAGGGCGTTAAAGACCCGGCGTACATCGTCCAGGCCTTGGCCAAGAATCCCCACGGTATCCAAAGAGGGGCTGATGGTTTTCAGCCCGCTGCTGGGCAGGGCACCAAAGCTGGGCTTGAAGCCATAAATTCCGCAGAAGGTGGCAGGACGCACCACGGACCCCGCTGTCTGGGTGCCCAAGGCCACCGGAACCACATTGGCGGCCACGGCAGCGGCCGAGCCGGACGAGGAACCGCCCGGGGTATGCTCCAGATTCCAGGGGTTGCGTGTCTTGGGCGGGCTGAACAAGGCAAACTCCGTGGTGACGGTTTTGCCAAATGGCACGGCACCGGCCGCCATCAGGGCTTGCACAATGGCGGCATCCTGGGTGGGGCGGTTGTCGCGATAAATGGGTGACCCATAGGTGGCTGGAGCGTCCTTGGTATTGATCAAATCCTTGATGCCGATGACCAGCCCCTTCAAGGGGCCCGTGTTGCTCTCCTGTTCTTGGGCGATGCGCCGTACCTGCTCCTTGTCCAGATGGGCAAAGGCCTGAATCAGATCCTCGGTTTGCTCGTAGCGGGCAATCGCTGCTTCTGCCGCCTTCTGGCTGGATGTCATGTTTCGGGTAGCGAAATCATTCACAGACATGGCAAGTCCTTAGAGCGTGAAGGGGGCAATAAGAATGGCAATCGTCAACACGACGGTGCCAATCAGAAAGGCCACGACGGTAAAGCCCATGACTTGCCGTACATTCAAGCGTGCAATGGCCAGCACAGGCAGGAGCCAGAAAGGCTGGATCATATTGGCCACTGCTTCGCCAAAGGCCACTGCCATGGACATCAGGCCCAGATAGGCGGGGCTGTCCTGACCCATGGCCAAGGCCGATTGCACGGCGATGGGGCCTTGCACCCCCCAGTGTCCGCCACCGGAAGGAACAAACAGCGAGATGATGATGGAGGCGATAAAGGTCAGAAAGGGCAGGGTGTACTCATTGGCCCCGGTCACCAGCGCCGAGGACAGTATTTCCTCCAGAGCATGACCTCCTTGCATGGGGATATAGGCCAGCAAGCCCATGATGCCGCCGTACAGTGGGTATTGCAAAATCAGCGGGCCTGCTGTTTTGGCGGACTCGACAAAGGACTTGATAAAACGGATAGGGGTCCAGTGCAGCAGAGCACCGGTAACGGTGAACAGCATGATCATGGATGAGATGTTCAGCGCAAAACCGCTGCGCACGAAGTAGTACATACCCGCAGAAAAGAACAGTACGTTCAGAATCCATAGGTTTTCCAGTTTTTCGGCTGGAGTGTTGGGTTTGGTTTTGGGTAGATCCTTTTCAATATCTGCAAAGACAGCGGGGTCGGGAGGCAAGGCGTAGTCGGGCTCCATACGCCAGATTGTCAGAAACAGCAAGATGATCAGGGCCACGACCGGGATCCAGCTATAGGGCTGGAAAATGGTCAGGCTAAAAGGCACCGTCATGCTGGTCAGTTGATGGATGACGTTGATGGGGCTGTTGGGGTCAGTATTGGCCAGGGCAATCGAGCTGGACAGACCTTGAGTCCAGAGCAGGTAGCCCATATAGCCCGAGGCAATCAGATAACCAAAGTGGACATGGGGCAGGCGACGGGCAACCTGGCGCGCGACCAGGGCGCCAGCAACTAGCCCCAGGCCCCAGTTCAACAGGCAGAAGATTGAACCTACAGCAAAGCACAACAGGGCACCCTCAGCTTGGGTTCGGGCACGGGATGCCAGCCAGATAATGGCGCGTTTTAGCGGTGGTGCTTCGGCCAGGGTGTAACCTGTCACCAGAATTAGCACCATTTGCAGAGCAAAGGTAAAAATACTTTTAGGCCCCCATACCCCGCGATACCAGGCATCCACCATTCCTCCGGGGGTGGCACCATCGACAAACAGGGCAATCAATCCAACAACCAGCAAACTCAGGATGACCGCAAATAAATACGGGTCGGGCATCCATTTTTCTACGTAACGCACGCAGATATTGGTGAAACGGGTCAGCAAGTTTGGCCTGGGTTTGGCCGAGATGGTAGCAGTGGTGTTCATAATGAACTTATCCTTGTTTTTGTCTCCCCGACCTGGCTAGTGGGTCGGCTTCTGGATTCGGATGCTGGATACACAGTCCCGCTAGCGCGTACTCCTCGGTGTTGACTGTTGCCTGTATCTCGCCTTCCTTGTTTTTATGGCGTGCCCCTTAGGGGGCTTATCGTTGTGCCCACAAGATAGCGACAGGCCCGGCAGGGGATCAATAAAGCAAATGTCGTTTTATTTACGCGCGGCGAAACGATGGCGCGTTAACCCTAGGGAAAGAGAGGGGGGTGAGCCTGTGGACAGGCAACGGTGGCTATAAGGCCGGCTGTTTTCCCTGGTGTGGAGATATTTAGCTAAAACGAACGGATTTGAGGATCAGTTTGAAGAGAGACGACAGCACCGTTTGAAATGGACTACGTTTTTCAATGGGGAGACTGTGAGGGCAAAGAGCAGAGGGGGAAAGGCAAGGCTTTTACTCAGGTTTTGACGGCCAGACCTGAGAGCTTGATGCCAGTTGCATGGCAGAAGCTGGTGAGCAAAGGAAGGGGAGAAAGGGTGGGAGTACTGTTTGAGACATAAAAAAGCACACAGAATGCGCTGTGTGCTTTTAAGGAACCCTAACGGCGCTGGACCGAACAGAGAGGACAGTTTTCTTGAACTAAAATTTGTCGGCCACTGAATCCAGGGCCTCGCGCAGTAGACCGGCAATCTCTTTTTGACGCGGCGCAGGCATGCGTTCGGTAATCGCCGTGACACTCATGGCCAGAATGGGGCGGCCTTTGTGGTCGCACAGGGCGCAGCCCACACCCAAGGCACCGCGCACAGCGTAATTACCGACAACTGAGTAGCCGCGAATGCGGGTATTGGTGACCAGTTGGCGCATCTCGCGCTGGGTCATGCCGCCGTACTGGTCCAACTGATTGGCATTGCGCTCGATAATTTGCTCGATGGCCTCGTCCCCCAAGGTCGCCAGATAGGCCATGCCACCGGAACCTACGCCCAAGGGCTGACGCTTGCCGACATAAGTGGCCAGAATCTGTACCGGGTAGGGGCCGATTTCGCGCCATAGGCTAATGGAGTCGTCGCCATCGCGGCCCACCAGAAAAACGGCATCGCCGGTCAGTTGAGCCAGCTCCTGCATGATGGGCTGCATGATGGTGACTCGCGGATCCAGCCCAAACAGGCCCTGATCCTGGCGCGTGGCGCTGTAGCGACGGCTATGGCTGCTGTTCTGGACCAGCCCGTGATCGATCAGAGCGGCCAGCAGCCGGTAGATGGTGGGGCGCTGTAGTTGCGTGGCGCGTGACAAGTCAGTGACGCTCAGCCCTTTGCCTTGATGATTTTGCAAAGTCTTGAGCACCAGCAAGCCGCGTTGCAGGGTACGCGGCCCAGCCTGATCCTGCGGTTCTACGGTCTCGGGAGTGTTCATGCTTGAAAACAGCTAATGCTTACCGAAAAGTAACTCAGTAAGAATATACGCCAGCCGAGAAAGTGTCCACTGTGTGATCGCTCATTTCCGGTAGAGCCCCCTGCAAGCAGCGGGCAAGTGGGGCGGAGCGCAAGCTTTAGCGCTGTTCCGGGCCGGCCGATTCGTCTTTACGCTGCTCGGGAATAGGGTGACCTGCCGTTTTCGCGGTCTTGATCATGGCGGTACACAGGCCGCGCAACATATCGACTTCGTCCAGGCTGAGTTGGGCTCGCCCAAACAAGTGCTGCATGCGGGGCACCAGTTTTTTGGGATGCTTGGGGTCCAGGAACTTGACGCTTTCGATAGCCTGTTCCCAGTGTTGCAGCAACGCCTGCACCTTGGCTTGAGGCGCCAGTTCCTTGCCGGGGTCTGCCTTGCCATCGGTATTGGGCAGGAGGCTAGCACCACTTTCAGCCAGCAGGGCGTAGCGCAATTCCCAGGCGGCCAGTTGCAAAGCCTGGGCGACATTGAGCGAACTGTATTCAGGATTGGCTGGAATATGGCAGACGTACTGGCACTGGCTGATGTGATCGTTGGTCAGGCCCACGCGTTCGGTACCCAGCACAATGGCCACTGTGCCGGCGTGCTGGCGCAGATGCTCACGGCTCAGTTCGGCGGTCTGGCGTATATCGGCGGCTGGTGGTCCCAGGTAGCGGGGGCGGGCTGTCAGGGCAAAAGCCAGGGTGACCGGCTCCAGCGCATGCGCCAGGGTAGGCACAATCGTGGCCTGTTCCAAAACGTCTACGGCACCGCTGGCCAGTGAGATTGCCTGAGGGTTTTGTGCAACGTCCGGGTCGAGCGGGTCAACCAGACATAAGTCGCCAAAGCCCATGGTTTTGATCGCTCGCGCCGCTGCGCCCACGTTTCCAGGGTGGCTGGGTTGCACCATAATGAAGCGAACCCGGTGAAAATTATCATCAAATGCCGATGCTTGCGTCTGAGTCATTTAAAATAGCTACTTTGAAGCTACGCTTCCTGTGTCTGCTCACGCGATTTTGCCCTGCAACAGGGCACGCCAGGCAGGCTCAATTATTGTTAAAAAAACGGAATTTCCATGCACCCGATGCTCAATACCGCCATCAAGGCGGCTCGCCGTGCCGGCACCATTATCTCTCGCGCCAGTCTAGACCTCCAGCACCTGTCGGTTGCGCGTAAAGGCCCTAAAGATTATGTCACGGAAGTGGATCGCGCAGCAGAGGAAGCCATCATTGAAGTGTTGAGCGAAGCCTACCCCGATCACGGTTTTATCGGAGAGGAAACGGGCGAGCGCCCACCGCTGGAACCCGCAGGCGAAGGCACTCCTGAATACCAATGGGTCATTGATCCGCTGGATGGCACCACCAACTTTATTCACGGCTTTCCGTGCTACGCGATTTCAATTGCATTGATGCACCGTGGTCAGGCTGCCCATGCCGTTATTTATGATACCAATCGCAATGAAATGTTCACGGCCAGCCGTGGCGGTGGTGCTTTCCTGAACGACCGTCGTATTCGTGTATCGGGCCAGACTCGTTATCACGATGCCTTGATCGGTGCGCACGTGCCAGATTCGGGCGCGGGCGTGAAACCCACCTCCCCATTTGCCGATATGCTGGCCGAATGTGCGGCTGTGCGTCGCGTGGGTGCAACGGTTTTGGATTTGGCTTATGTGGCCGCCGGCCGTCTGGATGGTTTCTGCGCCGTCAACCTGCAACCCTGGGATCTGGCCGCCGGCACTTTGCTGGTGACTGAAGCGGGTGGTCTGGTCGGCGACTTTGAAGGCGAGCAAACCTGGAAAGAAACCGGCAATGTGATTGCCGCCAGCCCGAAGATCTTTATCCAGATGCTGTCGCACCTGCAAGATTAAGAACCTAGACCCCGGCACCGCCGGGGTGTTCTTTTAGTCACAGCGCCAAGGAGCTGAGATGGAGTGGTTGATGGACCCGACCGTTTGGGTTGGGTTGCTCACACTGGTAATTCTGGAAATTGTGCTGGGCATCGATAACCTGGTGTTCATTGCAATTTTGGTCGATAAGTTGCCGCCCGCGCAGCGTGATCGTGCTCGTGTGCTGGGCCTGTCCTTGGCCCTGCTGATGCGTCTTGGCCTGTTAACGGTCATGTCCCATCTGGTGCAGTTGACTGATCCTTTGGTATCCGTGTTTGGTCTGGATTTCTCAGGTCGCGATCTGATCATGATAGTGGGCGGCTTTTTCTTGCTGCTCAAAGGTACGCTGGAGCTGCACGAGCGTATTGAAAACCGCAGTGCTCACGCCTCCGGGTCGCGCATGTATGCCAGCTTCTGGGTCATCGTGGCGCAGATTGTGGTGCTCGATGCCGTATTTTCTCTGGATGCGGTCATTACGGCTGTGGGGATGGTCGATCACCTGCCTGTCATGATGGCGGCGGTGATTATTGCCATTGGCATCATGCTGGTGGCCTCCAAACCGCTGACGGCTTATATCAACAGTCGGCCTACGGTAGTTATTTTGTGCCTGGGCTTTTTGTTGATGATTGGCTTTTCCTTGCTGGTCGAAGGCTTTGGCATACATGTACCCAAGGGTTACTTGTATGCGGCCATTTCCTTCTCCATCCTGATCGAAATGTTCAATCAGTTGGCGCGTCGCAAGCTGCGTATGTTGCAAGCGGGTCGCCCCATGCGCGAGCGTACGGCCGAGGCTGTGCTGCGCATGTTGGGCAAGCGCCCCGCTTCGGGAGAGGCGGCCATTGGGCCGGATTTGCCAGGGGCATCGGCACAAATGGTATTTGGCCAGGAAGAGCGCAATATGGTTAGCGGTGTGCTGACCTTGTCCGAGCGCACCGTGCATTCGGTGATGACGCCGCGTAATGCCATTACATGGGTGAATATTCAGGACTCCCCCGAAGTTCTGCGCGACAAAATGACACAGGAACCTCATAGCATGGTGCCGGTCTGTCGTGGTTCGCTCGATGAGGTTATTGGCATTGGTCGAAGCAAAGAGTTACTGGCAGATCTGCTGATTCATGGTCATATCCGTGTGGATCAATTGCGTCAGCCGGTCTTTGTGTATGAGTCCATCGGAATTTTGGACTTGATGGAAACCATCAAGCAAAGCCGCGGTCAATTGGTCCTGGTAACGGACGAGTTTGGGGCGATTGAAGGGCTGGTGACGCCCTTGGATATTTTCGAGGCCATTGCGGGTGACTTTCCCAGCGAGGATGAAGCCCCCGATATTGTTCAGGAATCCCAGGACCACTGGCTATTGGATGGCTCCACGGACCTGCATCATCTGGAACAGATGCTGGGCGTGGATGGACTGGTGGATGAAGAGGAAGAATACGCCACCTTGGCCGGCTATTTGCTGACGCGTTTTGGACAGTTACCCAAGGTCGGTGATGTCTGTGAGCTTGAACAGCGCGATGCCGTGTATCGCTTCAAGGTTCAGGAGCTGGAGGGGCGTCGCATTTCCCAGGTCAGTTTGGAGCGCGTGCCCTACGACGATGAACAAATCGATCCCTTCTTGGCATCTTAATTTTTATTGGCTTTGATTCACACAACATGACCGAGCAAACCATTTATTTGTTGAAGGCCCTGTTTCTGGGGATTGTTGAAGGTATTACTGAATTTATTCCTGTCTCCAGTACGGCACACTTGCTGATACTGGGTTCCTGGATTGATTTTTCCTCGGGCGATGCCAAGGTGTTCGAGGTGGTTATTCAG
This sequence comes from Alcaligenes sp. SMD-FA, assembly GCF_025960365.1. Taxonomy (NCBI): domain Bacteria; kingdom Pseudomonadati; phylum Pseudomonadota; class Betaproteobacteria; order Burkholderiales; family Alcaligenaceae; genus Alcaligenes; species Alcaligenes sp. SMD-FA. The sequence continues at coordinate 1,038,704 of NZ_CP110108.1, forward strand.
TTTGGTTCGATTTTGGCCGTGGTCTGGATTTTCCGTGCGCGTTTGATTCAACTGATCATGGGAACCTTGCGTGGTGATCGCACTGAGATGATGTTCACCCGCAATCTGCTGATCGCCTTTTTGCCCGCTGCGGTGATTGGTGCCTTGACGATTCAATACGTGAAAGCCTTGTTCCATCACCAGATTGTGTTTGTGTTCACACTGGTGCTGGGTGGCTTGTTGATGCTGTGGGTCGAGCGCAAGCCACAGTATGCAAAGCACACGGCAGACGGCGATCAGGGTGAAACTGCCACTTCGCAAAAGGCCACGGCTTTTGCCTTGGAGCAGATCACCTGGAAGCAGGCTTTGGTCGTTGGTTTTGCCCAGTGCATTGCCATGGTGCCAGGTACGTCGCGTTCGGGGGCGACGATTATCGGCGGCATGTTGGCCGGTATTCAGCGCAAGACGGCCACGGAATTTTCTTTCTTTCTGGCTATGCCAACGATGTTGGCCGCCACGGTCTATGACCTGTACCGCAACGGTGCGTCCTTGAGTACAGATCAGAGCAGCGCGATTATTGTGGGCTTTATTGCCGCTTTCTTTAGTGCGCTGTTCCTGGTGAAGGCGGTGCTGCGCTTTGTGTCCAGCCGTACCTATCGTCCTTTTGCCTGGTATCGGATTGCCTTGGGTGGAGTGTTGTTTGTGTGGCTGATGACGTAACCCGTTGTCGCTTTAGACGTTTGGAGATCCCCGCTTGGCTTAGCTGTCGGCGGGGATTTTTTTTTCAGGGAAGTTCAGTAAATAGCCTCCTTCCACGCACACACTCTACCTACCTACCTACCTACCTACCTACCTATCTGTCTGTCTGTCTGTCTGTCTGTCTGTCTGTCTCTTGATGGGTGTGCTAACTGGATAGGCACTTTTTTGGCGATAGTTGTGTTCAAGGGTTAGTTAGCAAATAGCGGGTTTGTCGCCAGCTAGTTGATCTGGCCTGGCTTGGCTTTTGATACGCTGCTGCTGAGGGGAGTTTGGTCTCAGCAAGACGCCTCTCGGTTCGTCTCCCCCGGTGTCCGGGCTGACTACTTGCCGGTGCTGCGCACCGGTACCCTTGTCAGTGTTCGGATACGGGCGCGCCCTTAACTCGCGGGGTGTCTTGTCCCCTGGACAAGACACAAGCGCCCCCCTCAAACAGAAGGGCGCTTGCATCCCGTATCCGAACACCGCCTGCGGCAAGCTGTCTAAACCGCCCCGGATACCGGGGCCGACGAACCGAGAGGCTCACAGTGAGGTGGGGACAAGCAGCCTTGCGTTATTCATGGGCTGTTTTGTAGCAGGACTCCAGTTGTTGACTGTCACTTGATAGGAAGCAGGAGAAGGCATCTTGGCCGCAAGAAATACGGTCTCTTTTGTGTTTTTGAGGGGGCCGCTGGGCTCGATGGGCGAGTCAGGGCTCTGGCCGCAGGCTTTTGCAGTATCCAGGATGCGAGCCCTGTGCTGTTTGAGCGGGGCGCTTGTGGTTCGTACGGGGTACGAGCCACCCCGCGAGTTCACAGGGCGCCTGGATACTGCAAGAGACCAGGGAACCCGTGCGCAGCACGGGCCGGAGACCCGCCAAGTCGAGCCCAGCGGCCCCCTCAAAAATGCTTATGCAGCCGCCTTGATTCCTGCGGCCTGTCGCTGTCGCTCACAAGAATAAGCAGTTTCTCATCCCATGAACGGACGAAAAAACCCAACTTAAAACCAACTGCCTATAGCCGGAGTCAACGAAGTCAAACTTGCTGAGGTCCCAGTGTCTGGCACTGATCCTTTTTACCCCATTGGTGCAAACAAAGCTGCGTGCCTTCAATACTGATATAGCCGCCACGCCGTTCTTCTTTAGAGAAGTCAGACTCCCAATCCGGCAGTACCCATCGGCGTACCGGTTCAAAGCCGGGAATGTCGTGCACGGCGGGTCTATGTGTGTGGCCATGCACCATGGCGTGCACAGAGTGTGCCTCGCAGGCCGCGACAATCGCCGCAGGCTGCACATCCATAATCTCTTTGGATTTGTATTGCTTGCCGCGCTGGCTACCCGCACGGGCAGAGTCTGCAATACGTTGGCGCAGGCTTAACGGGCAGGCCAGGTACAGCTTTTGCAGCCAGGGTTTGCGTACCCAATAGCGAAAGCGTTGATAGGCCAGATCGTCCAGACAATACTCGTCACCGTGGGACATCAAAATCAAACCGGCAGAGGTATCCAGGACCACTTGATCCGGCAAGAGCGTGGCGTGGACATGTTGGGCGTAGGCCTTGCCCAGTAGGAAGTCACGATTGCCACGCATTAAATAAAGCGGATGTTGCTGCGCAAAAGAGCGCAGCGCCTCACTGACTTGAGCAAGCCAGGGGGCAGGGTGGGCAATTTGATCGTCACCGATCCAGGCATTGAAAATATCACCGCCCAGAATCAAGACGTGTGCCTGATGCTGGGCGGAGTGCAGAAACTGCAGGAAATCCTGGACGGTGTCTGGATTGTCCGGACCCAGGTGCAGGTCCGCGGCAATCCAGATAGTGCCCGCAAGCGTGAGCTTATTCGACAAGCGTGGCTTTTTCCAGAACGACGTCTTCAACGGGCACGTCTTGGTGGAAGCCCTTGTTGCCCGTGCGCACGGTCTTGATTTTGTCGACCACATCCATGCCTTCGATCACGCGGCCAAATACGGCGTAACCCCAACCATTGGCGGTCGGTGCGGTGAAGTTCAGGAAGTCGTTGTCAGCCACGTTGATGAAGAACTGAGCCGTAGCCGAGTGTGGATCGGACGTACGAGCCATGGCCAGGGTGTACTTGTCGTTCTTCAAACCGTTGTCGGCTTCATTTTTGACAGGAGCATTGGTCGATTTTTGCTTCATGTCGGCCTCAAAGCCACCACCCTGGATCATGAAGTTGTTGATCACACGGTGAAACACGGTGCCGTCGTAAAAACCGCTGGACACATAGTCCACAAAGTTGGCAACGGTGTTGGGGGCTTTTTCTGCGTTCAGTTCGATCAGGATGGTGCCCTGATTCGTCTGCAGTTGGACGCGTGGGGAGGTGCTCATAGAAGTGCCTTCAGAAGAAGTGGAAGAATCTGCTGCCATAGCCGGACTGCTCATCATAGGCATAGCCATACAGGCAGCAATAAGCAGGGTGCGCAAGCGACGAGCCTGATCACACCATTGAAATGTGCTTGCAAACATAAGAGAGGGACAATCCCGTCAAATAAAAATCTTATTGTTGCAGAATTTGGCCAGTTTGTTGCGCGCGCTGGGCTGCTTTGGGCACACCGCTGGCGGCGGCTTGACGATAGGTGTCATTGGCCAGCATCAATTGGACTTCACCCATATTGGCGCGAGCCAGTGCGTAGGACGGATCGGCGGTCAAGGCCATTTTCAGGGCCTCCAGTGCCATATCCAGCTTGTCTTGTGCAATGTACTCAGCCGCCAGATTATTCCAGGGCTCGGGAAGCTCCGGATAATAGGTGGTCATATCCTGATAGAGGCGGATTGCGCCATTATGGTCACCACTGGCCGACAGGGCACGTGCTTTCAAAAACAGCAGTTGTACATTGGCACCGGGTTCGCCACGGTCTTTGCGCTGCTCCAGCTGTTTCTCAATAGCTTGCAAGGCGTCAGCATGACGGCCTTGGGCAATGAGGGTGCTGATGCGCTGACTGATTTGAGCTGAGCTAAGCGGCAACGAGGTATCCACACTGGGCGCGAGCACGTCCAGTGCACGGGCCAGTCCCTTCCAGCCACGTTCAGGTTCGGGGGCGATATCGAGCAGGGGATCGTTCACCCGCACGGCGGGCGGGGGTAAATCGGGCAAGGATTGGGCGCTCACGTTGAGACCGAGGGCCAGCAAAAAGGCCAGGGTGCACGGAGCGAAAAACCGAGTCCGTCTAGGTGTACTGAGCACAGAGGGGGCGCCTATAAAATCTGGCTTGAAGACCAGGAAGGTTGGTAGATTGCTGCCTTTAACGAGGTCTGCTTGCTATACTTGTTGACCATCATTCTAACCTTGCCTCTTGCCGGGCGGGAAATACGGAACCTGATCCAAGGGCAAATTGTTCTGGCACAAGGTTCCGATTTTATGACGATTACAGGCCATGTTGCGCATTTATAACTCGTTGTCACGCTCTAAAGAGGTGTTTTCTCCGGTTGAACCGGGCCACGTACGTATGTACGTCTGTGGTATGACGGTGTACGACTTCTGTCATTTGGGGCATGCTCGTATGCTGGTCAGTTTTGACATCGTGCAGCGCTGGCTGCGAGCAAGCGGCTATCGCGTCTCGTATGTGCGCAACATTACCGATATTGATGACAAGATCATCCGCCGTGCCGTCGAGCGCAAGCAACTGATGTCACAGGTGACGGACTTTTATATTGCGGCCATGCATGCCGACGAAAAGGCCCTGGGTGTGCAAAGTCCCGATTCGGAGCCGCGTGCTACACAGTACGTGCCCGATATGCTGGGCATTATTGCCAAGCTGGAAGAGAACGGTCTGGCCTACCAGTCCGAGGACGGTGATGTGAACTACGCGGTGCGTCAGTTCCCCGGCTACGGCAAATTGTCGGGCCGTTCCCTGGACGATCTGCGTGCCGGTGAGCGTGTGGCCCTGAACTCGGCCAAGCGCGACCCCCTGGATTTTGTGCTGTGGAAGGCGGCAAAAGAAGACGAGCCTGCCGAATCCAAGTGGGAATCGTCCTATGGTCTGGGCCGTCCGGGCTGGCACATTGAGTGCTCGGCCATGAGCAAGGCACTGCTGGGTCAGCCCCTGGATATTCATGGCGGTGGCCCGGACTTGAAGTTCCCCCATCACGAAAACGAAATTGCCCAAACAGAAGGTGCTTTTGGCGGCCAGTTGGCCAATGTCTGGATGCACTGCGGTCCCCTGATGGTGGACTCGGAAAAAATGTCCAAGTCCCTGGGCAATTTCCGTCGCATCCGCGATACCGTGGCTCCTGAAGGTCTGGCCGACGAAGAAAGCAGCTACATCGCCAATCCGCGTGAAGCGGAAATGCTGCGTTTCTTTATTGTGCGCAACCATTACCGCAGTCTGCAAAACTACGCGCCGGACAATCTGCGCGACGCCCAACAGGCGCTGGATCGTCTGTACCAGACCTTGCAACACGTTCCTGCGGCCGAAGTGGACATTGATTGGACTCAAGGCCCTGCGCTGGCTTTTGCCGAAGCCATGAATGACGACTTCAATACCGCTGGAGCCATTGCCGTCCTGTTCGAGCTGGCTGGTCAGGCCAACCGTGACAAGGATGCGCAGGCAGCCGGCTTGATGCGTGCGCTCGGTGGGGTGATTGGTCTTTTGCAAGTGGAGCCGGCCGTTTATTGGCGCGCCAGCACACGCTTTGGCCAAGCGGGCAATGTGGCTGGTGCCGACTCCTTGAGTGATACCCAGATTGACGCGCTGCTGGCTGAACGCAGCCAGGCTAAACAGAACCGGGACTTTGCCCGTGCCGATGCCATTCGTGATCAGCTTAAAGAGCAGGGCGTTGAGCTGGAAGATCGGCCAGGTGGAGCAACACAATGGCGCAGGGCCTAAACGGCGTCCAATCCGGCCCCCAAGTTCGTTTGGTGGGCAAACCTGATTACTGGGACGACGCGTGCGCCCAGTTGATGAGGCGCGATCGTATCTTGCGCAAGCTCATCCCCCAGCACGGCGACTATTGTTTGCAACATCAGGCACCGGCTTTCACCACCTTGGTGCGCTCTATCGTGGGCCAGCAACTGGCCTCGCGTACAGCGGACCAGTTGTGGCGTAAGTTGCTGGACGGTTGCGGTCAGGCGCTCTCGCCCAAACTGATTGTGGAGCTGGGCTACGAGGCTTTGCATGGTTTGGGTTTGCCCAAACGCAAGGCTGAATACATTGTTGATTTGGCGACGCACTTTGATGCTCGTAAAATCGACCCCCAGGCATGGCAGTCCCTGTCTGACGAAGCTGTTATTGCTGATCTGTGCGCCATTCGTGGCGTGGGTCGCTGGACGGCAGATATGTTTCTGATTTTCAACTTGCACAGACCCGATGTTCTCCCTTTGGATGATGCGGGCCTGCTCAAGGCAATCTCTCTGCACTATTTCAGCGGCGAGCCGGTATCCCGGTTCGAGGCGCGTGAAGTTGCCCAAGCGTGGGCACCGTGGTGCACGGTGGCCACCTGGCATCTGTGGCGCAGTCTGAACACAGTTGCGGTACGATATTAAATTAGGCCTAAACCTTAAGAACCGACATGCGAAATACATTCCTGGAATTTGAGCAGCCTTTGGCCGAGCTCGAAGGCAAAATCGAAGAGCTCCGCTACGTGCAATCTGATTCCGCTGTGGATATTTCAGAGGAACTCAGCCGTCTGCAGCAAAAAAGCCAGACGCTGGCCAAAAACATTTACGCCAAGCTCACGCCTTGGCAAACGGCCCTGGTTGCTCGCCATCCGCAACGTCCCTACACGCTGGACTATGTAAACCAGATCTTCTCGGACTTTCATGAGTTACATGGCGACCGCATGTACGCGGATGACCTGGCTATTGTGGGTGGTCTGGCCCGTTTCAACGGCACACCGTGCATGGTCATTGGTCATCAGAAAGGTCGTGATACCAAAGAGCGCGCCCGCCGCAACTTTGGCATGCCGCGCCCCGAAGGTTATCGCAAAGCCTTGCGCCTGATGCATCTGGCAGAAAAATTCGGCATTCCGGTTTTCACGTTCGTGGACACCCCCGGTGCTTACCCCGGTATTGGTGCTGAAGAGCGTGGCCAGTCCGAAGCGATCGGCCATAACCTGTTTGCCATGGCCAAACTGCGTGTGCCTATCATCTCCACCATTATTGGTGAAGGCGGTTCGGGCGGCGCGTTGGCCATTGCTGTGGGAGATGTGGTGTCCATGTTGCAATACTCCACCTACGCCGTCATCTCGCCCGAAGGTTGCGCCTCAATTTTGTGGCGTAGCGCGGACAAAGCTCCTGTGGCGGCTGAAGCGCTAGCCATCACTGCCCCGCGTTTGAAAGAACTGGGTCTGGTTGATCGCGTGATCAATGAACCTATCGGTGGCGCGCATCGCGACCCCACTATGATGGCACGCCAATTGGGCCGCGCTTTGGCTGACGCCTTGCGTCAGGTCTCAGGCCTGAGCACCGAACAATTGCTGGCGCAGCGTATGGAACGTCTCTTGGCCTACGGGCGTTATCAGGAAGTTCGTGCCTGATCCATTGTCTTCCAGTCAGCTGGGGGGCTTTAGCCCCTCAACCCCGCTGCTGGAGGCGCTTGATCATCACCTAAGTTTTAAAAGTGGCGATAGTGTCGCTGTTGCCTTAAGTGGTGGTGCGGACTCGGCAATGCTGGCGGTACATGCCCATCTTTGGGCCAGCCGCCGCAACGTCACACTTCATTTTTTCCATATTCATCATGGCCTGCAAGCCATTGCCGATCAATGGCAAGCGCATGTGCATGATTTGGCTGCGCGTTTGCAGCGACCCTGTCACAGCTTGCGGGTCCAGGTGCAATCCCGCCGTCTCAGCGCGGATGGTATGGAGTCTGCCGCGCGTGATGCCCGCTATCAGGGTCTGGCTGAACTGGCGCATTTTGTTGGCTTGCAGCATGTGCTGCTGGCTCATCATCAGGACGATCAGGCTGAAACCGTTTTGATGCGTTTGCTGCGAGGCACGGGCACAACCGGCCTGGGTGCGATGGCTCCCCATATGCAGCGCGATGATCTGAATTACTGGCGACCCTGGCTGGAACAGCCCAGGGCTCTTATTCTTCAAGCCAGTGAAAATTTTGCAGCGGCCACAGGCTGGCACGCAGTGCAAGACCCTACCAATATCAATCCTGAGTACGCCCGTGGTGCAGTGCGCGACTTGCTCACGCCCGTGCTGGATGCACGCTGGCCGGGTTGGCAACGCCGTTTGCAACGACAAGCCCAGTTAAGCCGTGAGACGCAGGACGTATTGGACAGTGTGGCCCGCCAGGATTGGCAAGCTCTGGAGCCGGATGAGGCAGGCCGCAGTTTCAGCCTGAGCGCCTGGCGTCAGTTGGAACCGGCCCGACAAAGCATGGTGATCCGTTATTGGTTGCAAGCGCAGGGTGCAGGTTTACCCACGCATGCACGTCTGGCGGAGTTGTTGCGCCAGCTGCGCGGTGTTCATGCCCAAGGTCACGACAGAAATTTGATATGGAAGCAAGGACCGAATCTGATCCGCTGTGTGCGTGGTCGGGTGCAAATTGAATCTGCCTGCTCAGGTGAGCAGAAAAACAGTCTGGGGGCAGATCAATCTAACAAGTAAGTAGTTTGGGGTGGCCTGTGGCAGGAGCGTGGGCTATGGTGTTGAGTCGGCAAAGTATGTGTTTTTTGCGTGCGTATCTGGTAGAGCCTGCGCTTGGGGCACAGAAAGTCGTTAAAATAGTTGGGTTTTGTGTCTATCCCAGACCTTAGCCCTTTGATGCAGAGTAAAAGATGTCCCTGATCGTACATAAATATGGCGGCACGTCGATGGGCTCGATCGAGCGCATCCAGAATGTGGCGCGTCGGGTTGCCAAATGGCATGCCGCCGGGCACCAAGTTGTGGTGGTTCCTTCGGCCATGTCCGGTGAAACCAACCGTTTGCTAGGCCTGGCCAAAGAACTGAGCATTCAGCCTGATCCGCGCGAGCTGGATATGCTGGCTGCCACGGGTGAACAAGCCAGTAGCGCTTTGTTGGCCATGGCTTTGGCTGCCCAGGGCGTTCCCGCCCGCAGCTACGCCGGTTGGCAAGTTCCCGTTAAAACCGACAATGCCTACACCCGTGCCCGCATTAGTTCTATTGATGACACCCGCATCCGCCAGGATTTGGACGCAGGCCGTGTGGTCGTTGTGACCGGCTTCCAAGGTGTGGATGAAGAAGGCAACATCACGACCTTGGGTCGTGGCGGTTCGGACACCTCTGCGGTGGCGATGGCCGCTGCCATGAAGGCCAGTGAATGCCTGATCTTTACCGATGTGGACGGTGTCTACACAACTGACCCACGCGTTGTGCCAGAAGCTCGACGCATGAAAGTGCTGTCCTTTGAAGAGATGCTGGAAATGGCCTCCTTGGGCTCCAAAGTTCTTCAAATCCGGTCCGTGGAATTTGCTGGCAAGTACAAGGTGCCTGTGCGCGTCCTGTCCTCCATGACCGACCCCATGATTCCGCTCGAAGAAGAAATGTCTTCGGGCACGCTGATTACTTTCGAGGAAGACCAAAAAATGGAAGCTGCCGTTGTCTCTGGCATCGCCTTCAGCCGTGATGAAGCCAAATTCACCCTGCGCGCCGTCCCTGACACCCCTGGCGTGGCCTATTCCATTCTGGGCCCTATTGCCGCAGCCAACATTGAAGTCGATATGATTTTGCAGAACCTGTCGGTTCAAGGCACAACTGACTTCTCCTTTACCGTCAGCCGCAACGATGCGCTGCGCACCAAGGAACTGTTGATGAACCAGGTCGGTCCTGCTGTGGGCGCTGGCGAAATCGTGTTTGACGAAGCCGTGTGCAAGGTGTCCATCGTTGGTATCGGCATGCGTAACCACGCTGGTATTGCCAGCTCCATGTTCCGCGCCTTGTCCGAAGAGGGCATCAATATCCAGATGATCAGCACCAGCGAGATCAAGACCTCGGTCATCATTGCTGACAAGTACATGGAATTGGCCGTACGTGCTCTGCACAAGACGTTCGAGCTGGATCAGGAAAAATAATCCCTATAGCTATTTGCATTGGTTTTTTAAAAATGCTATAGTTACTTCTTTCCTAGAGCTGGAGACGTGGCCGAGAGGTTGAAGGTACTCCCCTGCTAAGGGAGCATACGGCTTATACCCGTATCGAGGGTTCGAATCCCTCCGTCTCCGCCAGCTGAAATTAAATTAAGCCCTTGTTTTCAAGGGCTTTTTTTATTGCCCGCCGCTTGTTCGCGTGTGCCCAAGCCTGCCGGGAAAGAGCGATCAGGCACGTTGTCGACGCTGCGTTCAAGCCTGTTCTGAAGCCAAAATAAAAAATAATTGTTACCTTTATTCTGGGACAGAGTGAAGCCAATTTCACGGATAGTCCGGCTGACAAATTTCAGACAGTATGGAATTCAAACAGGGCAAGTCTTTTTAGAGCAAGACTATTAAAGAGTGAAATGCTGTGTCGTTTTTGGCACAGGCCAAGAAAAGCAGTGAATCTCGTGCTTACAATCAAACAAAGTGTTTTGCGTCGTTCAAGACGGCTGTCTTGTTTTTTAGGGCGAGCGATGATTAAACGAGTCCTCTGTATCTGTGGCATGGCCTTGATGGGCCTGCCGTTTTTGGCGTCCTCAACTGAGCTGGCATTGGATGACCAGGTCGTGACTCGTTATGTGCAAAGCCTGCACGATATTTTGCCAGTGCTCCAAACGGTAGAGCGCAGCGAGCCTGTTTGGGATGGGGGGCTGCCCGACGGTTTTCCTCCTGTGCTCGATGTCGCTCAGATAAGGCGCGGTTCGGATCTGTACCGCCAATTAAACAGCCTGACGCAAAAGCATGGGTTTTCGGGGCTGGAGCAATGGGACGCTGTGGGGCAGCGTATTTGGCTGACGCGTCTGTATATTCAAGAGCGCGAAGATCTGGACTTGGTCTATGAACAGCTGGATGCGCTGGAGGCGGCTTTGCGTGATAATGCCCGCCAATACTCTACTGCCGAGCTGGAGCAGTTAATGCGTACTTTCCAGATCAGCAAAAATCATATTTTGCGCTTGATTGCCACTCGCAGTGATGTGCCTCCTGTGCAGGCGCATATGCCTGATCTGGATGCGGCCTTGGCTTCTTTGGAATAAAGGCGCAGGCCGCGTATCGCGCTGCCTAGGATGCTGCAAGGGCGTCCGTTGATGATTTCTTACCGGCAATATGGCTCATTTGTCATATTTTGACGCTTATTTTCTGAGCATGGCATAGGGAATCGGGGATAATTGCCGTCTGTTTGAAATCTAGTGGGAAGACTGAAGCGTCATGCGTATCATCTTGATTTTGTTGGGGGCCGCTGTGCTGGCCTACCTGATTGCCAAAGGCATACGGCAACTGATGGTGGAACGTCGTCAATTAAAAGACCAGACGCGTCAGCCACATAAAGGAAGCCGTGATGAGCACTGATAAAAATCCATTAACGAAACTGGCTGCTAAAGCGAAGTCAGAAGGTGGCACGACCAATTTCTCCAAGGGACTGGGCTTTCTGGGGGCCGCTGTTGTTATTTTCCTGATCCTGATTGTGGCCTCCATGGGCTCGTTCTTGCAGGTCGATCAGGGTGAACGTGGCGTGGTGCTGCGTAACGGTAAGTTGGTGCGCGTGGCCGAACCTGGCTTGGACTTTAAGGTTCCGTTCTTTGATACGGTACGCAAGATCTCGGTACGTGATCACACGGTTCGCATGCAGCTTGAGGCGTATAGTTTTGACCAGCAGTCTGCCTCCATGGTGGCCTCGGTAACGTATCGAGTGCCTGAAACCGATGTGGCCCAGTTGTACTCCGAATACGGTTCGCTGGAAGCTTTGGAGGCCCGCTTGCTGGAGCGCAAGGCTCTGGACGTAATCAAGAACGTGTTCGGTAAGTACACCGCCGCTCAGTCCATTCAGAATCGTGAAAAACTCGGTGCTGACATTAACGAGGCCATGCGCGTGACGCTGGAGTCTGCCCCCATGCAGATGATGGGTGTACAGGTTGAGGAAGTGTCTTTTTCCAAAGCGTACGAGCAGTCGATTGAAAACCGCATGTTGGCCCAGGTTCAAATTGAAACCACGCGCCAGCAAAAAGAAACCGCTTCTATTCAGGCTGAAATCCAGGTGGTGCAGGCCGAAGCAGAGGCTCGCGCTCAACGCGAACGCTACATGGCTGAAGCCGATGGTATTCGTCTGCGTGGTGAAGCTGAGGCTAAGGCGATTTCTGCCAAGGCTCAGGCATTGGCCCAGAACACCAATCTGGTCAACTTGAATGCAGTGGAAAAGTGGGACGGTAAACTACCAGAAAGTCTGGTTCCCGGTTCTGCCATGCCCTTTATCGGACTGCGTTAATTTACTGACAGTCGTTAGCCCGAACAGCGTTTCTCCGGTAGCGTTACAGCAAAGGTAACGCTACCGTTTGTTTTTCCAAGGAGTGATCAATGAATGATGATATGAATCCGGTTCCACAAGACGAGGGTACCAAGCAGTTGGTCAACCTACGTAACCTGACATTAATCAATTACGCCCTGTACATCTTGTCCATGTTTGGCGGTATTACCGCCTTGGTCGCCATCATCATCAATTACATCAAACGTGATGAGGTTCGCGGCACTTACCTGGAGTCGCACTTCGATTGGCAAATCCGTACTTTCTGGTGGGGCCTGGTTGGCGTGGTGCTGTCGTTCTTGCTGATGGCGATTCTGGTCGGTTTTGTGACCATCGTGATTGTGGGCGTGTGGATCGTGTACCGCCTGGTCAAAGGCCTGTTGGCATTGAATGACGGCAAGGCCATTGCCTGATTGCCAGAACGCCGGACTGTCTGATCAGATAGGCTTTGAGTCTGCTTGGACCAGGGCCCGCATATTCTCGCGGACCTCTTTCGGCGGCACTCCGAAGTGCCGTCGAAATGCCCGGCTGAAATGGGCAGAGCTGCTGAACCCCCAGTGGTAAGCAATTTCTGTGATGGTCCTGTGCTGATGGGCCAGTTGGCGTAAATCCTGTTCAGCGCCTTGCAAGCGCATGGACCAGATCCAGCTTGTCAGTGAGTTGGCCTCGCCCTCCCAGGCGCGGTGTACGGTGCTGGGCGTCAGGTCCAAGCGTTTGGCAATTTTGCCTATATTCAATTCAGGATCGCGCAGATTCTCCAGCACATAGGCTTTGATGCGGTCGCGTCGTACAGACCCTGTGTTGTCCTGTAAAGGCAGGCCGCCCAGATTCTCTGCGAGCGCCGCCACCAGAATGCTGACCAAGCTGTCAGCAAGCGACGTATCTACACTGGGGCCTCCGGAAGGGGGGCAGTCGGTTAGCTCGCTGACCATATGGGAGAGCAAGCGTGCCGTGCCCGATTGCGCGCTGGTGATTTTGCAGGCTGTCATGTCCTCGGCATTGTGCAAACGATTGCGCAAAATGGAGCCGGGCAAAGAAAGTACATACTGCTCAAAGTCCTGATCAAACAGAAGCTGATAGGGGCGGGTGGAGTCGTACAAGGCCAACTCACCGGGTTGCAGGTAAGCGGTCTTGTCATCCTGAACCAGCTTTCCCGCTCCGGCCACTTGTATGCTGAGCAGAAAAATATCCTCGGATGCTCTGGAGATTTGCAGCGGCGTGCGCAGGACTGTCTGTGTGGTCGAGGTGATATGAGAGAGGCTGACAGCGGCCAGTTCATGGCGCGTGATGGCACCGAAGAAGGGGGCAGAGGAACGGGAGGGGACGGTGCACTCCAGTTGTACATAGGCCTTATTGACGGCCTCCATCCAGTAGGGCGCGCGCCGGGTAGGGGGAATTGTCGTGGTGGACCATTGCTCCATTGATGACCTCTGCGTCGTGTATCCGAATGCTGACGGCAGGACTGCGATCAACTGGACTGACTAAGTATCAGGCAAGATCTTTGGTTTGCACCAGACCAGAAATAGTGGCGGGTGACGATAATTTCCGACCAGGATGAGGCGGTGGCCGCAACGAGAAGGCAAAAGAAAGCAAGGCCTGGGCAAGTCTGTCCGGGCCTTGCTTTCTGGGCGATCAGGACGGTTCCTGCACCAACAGTGTGTCCGATTCCTGGATCTGGCTGATGGCAACTGGTGCAATCGTACTGGGTGTGAGTGGTTCGCAGGCCTCTTCCTTGATCGGGCTTTGGGAGTGAACCCGTGTCATGGGCTCACGGTGCCCCAAATCCAGTACCAAACGGGTAGCCTCAGGTTTGGAGTAGTGACCTGCGGGGTCGTTGATTGCCTTGGCGAAGGCAATTTCTTCCATGTTCAGGTCGGCAATGATCAGGCCTTCGGCATCGTGCGGCAGGTAGGGGGCCAGTGTGCGTCCGTCTGGCGCAAAAATCATGGAACTGCCACCGCCCACGGTCAATAAGGAGGCGTTGTGCTCTCCCACTTCCAGCATGTCCAGCGTCTCTTGAGTGACCACACTGCTGGCGGCGATGGTAAAGCATTGGCCTTCGACCGAATAGATTTGCGAGGCAGCCATGTTTACTTTGGCGCTGAGAGCATGGGCCTGTTCGCTGTACAGCGAAAAAGACGGCCAGGCGGCAATGTGAATGGCTTCGTGCTGGGAGTACAGCGCGTACTTGCTCAAGGGAGACAGGTGCTCCCAGCAGCACAGCGCACCGACGCGGCCCAGCTCGGTTTCGGACACAATCAGATCACGGGCATAGCCTTCACCAAACACGGTGCGCTCGACATGTGTGGGTTTAAGTTTGCGGCGCGACCACAGCATCTCGCCTTTGTCGTCGATCAGGCATTGGCCCAGATACAGGCTGCCACCACTGCGTTCGCTATAGCCCAAGGCAATGAAAATGCCCAAGGTCCGTGCGGCCTGGGCAATGCGTTGAAATTCTGCACTGTCCAGCGAGAGCGAGTTGGCATAGTAGCGGGCACTGTATTTCAGCGACCAGGCCGGTGCGCCCAACCAGACGTGGAAGGGGTAGCCTGGCAGCCAGGTTTCACCAAACACGATCAGGTCGCAGCCCTCATCGCGGGCCTGACGAGCCAGCTCAATGGTTTTATCAACCCCTGCTGCCAGATCGTAGTTGGGAGAGGCGGCCTGTACGGCGGCTGCCCGGACGATTTTTCTTGTCTGCATACATCCTCCTTGTCGCGGCATCCGCGATTCTGATCGTCAGACCGCGCTGCTTACCGAGCCCGGCCATTTTGGTTTGCGTCAGTGTAGGAGGGGTGGGCGGCGCTGAATTGACTGACAGGCGCAGGATGCTTGACTGGGAGTCGCAAGCATGAGGTCAGGAGGGGTTCATCCTGATCTGGCTATCCATGCAGTGAACAAGCAGGGAGTGAACTATCCGGCCTAAGGTGCGAAGCTGTATTGCACCGTCAGCCCCATGCCCAAGACCCACAGAATCAGGGGAATGGGGCGCATCAGCAAGCCGGGAATGGCGCGCAGAATAAAGCCGATCAAGCGGGTGAACAGCCAGAGCAGGGGTGGTGATTGATCTTTCTCCTTCATATAGAGGATGCCTTGCGACAGCAAAAAGGACTGCGACAAGTAGGCGGCGTAAAACACCATGCCCAAGAAGAAAGCCAGCCAGTAATACAACATGCTCATAGGGTGCAAAAAGAAAGAGTACGGCGCATTATATCGGTCTGTAGCAGCTATGATCGTATTTTTGGCCGGACCTGGGGCCGGCTGTGGGTGCAGGCTTTTTGTACGAGGCAGGTATGCAAAATATTTATTCTATTGATGGGCTGGTGCCTGTGGTTCACCCCACGGCCTATGTTCATCCTACCGCTGTACTGATTGGTGACGTCATTATTGGTGAGGGCGTGTATATCGGCCCTCTGGCCAGTTTGCGAGGGGACTTCGGGCGCATCATCATGAAGGCCGGCTCCAATATTCAGGACACCTGTGTTATTCACGGCACGCCTTATCAGGATACGGTGGTGCATGAGGATGGCCACGTCGGACACGGCGCGGTGCTGCACGGCTGCGTCATTGGTCGCAACGTGTTGGTGGGCATGAATGCGGTCGTCATGGACGCGGCGGACATCGGTGCAGACAGCATTATTGGTGCGATGGCCTTTGTGAAAAAAGGCATGCAAGTGCCTCCCCGCAGTCTGGTGGCGGGGTCCCCGGCGACGGTGGTCAAAGAGCTGGATCAGAAAGCCATTGATGGCAAATTCTTCGGCACGCGTATGTACCAGCGATTGGCGCAGCGTTCTTTGGCAACGATGCAACGCGTGGAGCCCTTGACGGAAGTGGAAGCAGACCGCCCGCGTTTGCGTGAAGATCAGATTTATCCGGTTGATTAAGCGAAGCGGGGCTTGAATGGAGATTTGCTTCCATCAGGATCCCGTTCTTGTTGCTGATTTATGCGCCGATTTGCATCAGCACGGGGCTATTTATTGGCACTCCATGCGCCCTAATTTTCGGCTTGTGTTTGATATGGTGAAACAACAGGGGCTGGAGGTTCTGCCCTTGGCGGCCAATGTAGGCGGGGACTTTTTAAACTACATCATTCGTCTTGATTGTGTCGAGCAAGAGGGTTTGGAGGCTACAGGACAGCGAGTCTCGGCGGCGATGGCTCGATGGATGGAGCTTGGTGAGCCGGTGCCGCATATTGAACGACTCTGAGAGGGTTAGAGCGGATCTTGCTTCTTTTTTGGGCGTCGTTTTTTAGCGGTGATAAAAAACCCTTGGTGCGGAGCGAAGCCCACACCAAGGGTTTTGTCTTGAGTTCTGATCAAGCAACTGGTGGGGTAGGCCCACTTGGCGGCGCTGTTCAGTTCGGGGCTTGGCTGGTTTATTTACCCGCTGCTGCCAACGCCTGTTTCCAGGCCTCGATGACTGTTTCGTACTCGGCAGCGGCCTTCAAGGGGTCGGTGCTGGCAATCTTGATCTGATCCAGATTAGGTAGTTTGGTCAGTTCGGCCACATTGATGTCGCTGCGGGTGGGGCGGCGGAAGTTCTCAACCAGTTCGGCTTCCTGAACCTCTTTGGACAGTAGAACATCGACCAGTTTGCGCGCTGCTTCCTGGCCGTTCTTGGGGTTCTTGATGACCGCTACGCCTTCAGGGGCGATGAAGGTGCCGTCTTCAGGGTAGACCAGCTCAATGCCTTTCTGACCACCAGCCACATAGGCGTAAGCGGCGTATTCCATGGTCACGCCCAAGGGGTACTCGCCGTTTGCCACACTTTTGTAAACCTGGCCCGAGCTCTTGGACACGATCACGTTGGCCGCCAGCTTTTGCAGGCCTTCAGCGCCATACAGTTGGTAGATGCCGTAAACCTGGTCGTAAGCACTGCCCGACGAGGCGGGGTCACCAATAATGACTTTGCCTTTCCACTGGGGATCGAACAGATCAGCCCAGGTCTTGGGAGCAGCCAAGCCTTTGAGCTGACGGTCGTTGACCATGATGACCATGACGTGCGCGTTGGAGCTGGTCCACAGGCTGTCCTTGCCGTGGAAGGCTTCAGGAATGGCCTTGTTCTCGGGCGACTCGTAAGCCTCGAAGTTCTGCTGGAAAGCGGCCATGGTGCCGTAGCCAGTGCCCCATACCACGTCACCGAGCGGGTTCTGCGATTCGGCTTCGATACGCTTCATCAAGGCGCCAGCGCCCGAAGTCACTTGTTGAATGGACAGGTCAGAAGCAGTCTTTCGAGCGATTTCCAGCGCTGTATCAATGGTTTGCACATTGTTGGGCGTGTACATCACGGCATTGGCGGCCAGGGCGGCACCGGACAGGGACAGGGCGCCGACACTGAAGGAGAGTGCCAGACCAGTTTTCAAAAAACGTGTAGTCAGCATAGTGAGCCTTTTTAGATTAGCGGCTGGAAAACAAATCCAGCTTGAGAAAACGGATAGCCAGATAAATCGGCACCAGAATCACGACCATCAGGATCACCCCGTAAGCCGAAGCACGGGCCAGAAAGCCGGCGTCGATCTGACGGAACATCTGGATGGGCATGGTTTCCATACCACCGTAATACAGCACGATAGTGGCGGAAATTTCAGCCAGTGAAGTGACCCACATCAGGATGGCCGCGCCCAGAATGGCGGGCTTCATCAAGGGCAGAACCACTTTGAAGAAACTCTGGAAGGGGCTGACACCCAGATTGATGGAAGCCTCTTCGATAGAGTCGGGAATGTTGTAGAGCGAGGCCGAGGCCGAGCGAATGGAAAAAGGCACTTTACGCACAAAGTACGCACCGGCCATGATCACCCAAGTGCCGGTCAGCACCAGCATGCCGCTGTTGTAGGTCTGGATCAGGGCAATACCCAGTACGGTGCCGGAAATGGCCAAAGGCAGCATTACCATATAGTCCAGTGCAGTCACCACGAACAAACGTTTTTTCACGATCAGGTAACTGCAGATCGTGGCAAAGCAGGTGCCTGCAACGGTGGCAACACTGGCCAGCATCAGCGAGTTCAAGATGGGCTCGGGGGCGTAGCGCAGGGCACGCTCCATATTGTCCAGGGTGAAGGTGCCGTACTGCATGACCGGGCCGCTGGCTTTGGTGAAAGCACCCATCAGCACGATAAAGGCCGGGATCAGCGAGAAGGTGACAAACATCACCGCACCGATGGTCAGCAAGATACCGGCCAGACCTTGAGCGCGAACCGGACGCGGGGCACGGCCTTGCTGCATCTGGAAGGTCTTGCGCTCCAGTACCCGTTTCTGAATGAATAGCACCGCACCGACCAGAATCACGGACACCACGGCCAGCACGCCTTGCATGGTGGGGTTGCCGCTCATCTCGGACAGGAAGGTGGTGTAGGTCAGCGAGGACAGAACATCAACCTGACCACCCAGAATCATGGGGATGGAGAAGTTGTCCACGGCCAGCGTGAACACAATCATGGCATTGACCAGCAAGGCAGGCATCAGCACCGGGAAGGTCACGCTCAGCGCTCGCTTGAAGTTGGTGGCACCCAGGTTCACGGCCGCTTCTTCTAGCGTGCCATCAATGGCTTTGAGCGCAGCCAGCATGCCGATATACACGTAGGTGTAATCGTTTAGGATCAGCACGTAGGACATGCCGAACCAGCCATAGAAGCTGGGCAGATCAATACCGATGCTTTCCAGGGCCAGACGCACCACGCCGTTATTGCCCAGCAGCATCAGCCAGGCTTGCGAGACGATAATGTCGGGTAGCACGATGGTGGTTAAAGGCAGGATCGCCACAATGGCTTTGCCGGGGAAGTCGTAGCGGGCTACCACATAGGCCAGTGGGGCACCCAGCAGTAAGGTCCCAACGGTGGAGATCAGCCCCAGTTTGATGGTGTTGAAGAAAGCTTCAACATAGCGCGGGTCGCTGAAGAAGGTTTCAAAGCCATGCAGGCTGGGCATGCCCGTTGCCGGGTTGATAATGCTTTGATAGAACAGAGAGGCGAGGGGCCAGACGACCCAGAACACCAGCACCACCAGACAAATCAGGGCGGGTAGGAACCAGGGGGAACGAAGGGCCAGGGGTCTTGCAGCAATAGCCATGGGTCTTAGGCCTCGACCAGACGGCATTCAGGACTAAAGCTCAGATTCACCGAGCCACCTGCAGACAGATGTGGGTCCTGGGCGGCAGCAACGTCAGCAATAATGGGTTTGCCGTCGCTCAACTTCAGGCTGTAGGCCGTTTTAGTCCCTAGGTACTGGCGTGCCACGACTTGAGCGGGGATGCTGCCAGCCTGGGCTTCAGTATGCAGGGTGATGTTTTCGGGGCGCACTGCCAGCAGCACCTGACCATCAGGGGGCGGGCTGTTTACCAGAATGTGTCCGCCGGCAATACTGACGGTGGTGTGATCGGCGTCCACATGTACACCCAGAGTGTCGATCAGGTTGGCCGCGCCAATAAAGTCGGCGGCATAGGCGGTACGTGGTGTGGCGTACATGGCCTCGGGGGTATCGAGCTGATCGATACGGCCCTGGCGCAACAAGGCAATGCGATCCGACATGGACAGGGCTTCTTCCTGGTCATGCGTCACGAAAATAGCCGTGATGTTGGATTCCTGCTGCAATTCGCGGATGACCTGGCGCATTTGAATACGCAGCTTGGCATCCAGATTGGACAAGGGTTCATCCATCAACAAGACTCGAGGCTCGATCACCAGGGCGCGGGCCAGGGCCACACGCTGGCGCTGGCCGCCGGACAGCTCGGCCGGGTAGCGCTGGGCCATGCCGCCCAGCTCAACGCGGTCCAGGATATAGGCGACTTTTTTCTTGATGTCGCTGCTGCTGACCTTGCGCACCCGCAAGCCGTAAGCCACATTGTCAAATACGGTTTTATCGGGGAACAGCGCGTAGTCCTGGAACACCATGCCGGTCTCGCGTTTGTGCGCGGGCAGATAGGTAATATCTTCCTTGTCCAGAAACAGACGGCCTTCATCGGGGATGATGAAACCGGCAATCATACGCAGCAACGTGGTTTTCCCACAGCCGCTGGGCCCTAGTAACGTGAAGAACTCGCCATGCCGGATTTGCAGGCTCAATTCATTGATGATGGTGTTGCTGCCGTAGCGTTTCACTACGCGATCGATGTGGATTTCTGCCATGGGGATAGATCAGCCTGGGGCTCAAGAGTGCAGGTAAACCGACAAGCAGGGGAGCGCTTGCCTAGGCTTTAAAAAGAGGCAGCTCAGCGGCTATTGACGAGGTAAACCTAGCGGTAGCGGGATTCTGAGCGAACATTACAGATTAATGACAAGTTTTATAAGAAGTTGCTATCTTAGCAGCAGGCCAATACTTGTAGTTTTAATTATCAGGCGTCTAAGTCCAAGGCAAAGGCTGATTGCATCAGTGTTACCGGGCAGGTAAGCAAAAAAAATCCGTAGAACAAGCATCCTATTGCGATAATCAGGTGGTAGTAATGTGTCTTGCTTTTTCGTCTAAAGCGGTCTAGTGCGAGTTAGGGTTTCTTGTGTCAAATAAAGGCCCTTATAGTGAGTTCAAAAAGAATGGTGGTTTCCTGCAAAAGGCAGGGGTGGGAGAGGGATACAACGGGGTAGGTATTTATCCTGTTCAAGCAGGTCTGCAATAGGCCTGCTCATGCACATCCGAATTTATAGATGGTGTTCCGGTGTTGTGGACAGACACAGACCGGGCCGGAGAGGTTGTTGGGTCGTGTCCCCTTGGGGGACAGACTCACCCATCCGGGTACTGCACGTCGTCAGAGATCATAGAAGTTAGTTAATTAACTGGAGATTGAAGATGCGACTGGGTGTACTAAGCCCCCGGGGGACCGGGGAAAAGAGGGTAGCGGCCACGCCCGATACCATCAAGGCTTACCGCAAGGCGGGCCATGATGTGATTATCGAGGCGGGTGCCGGACAGGGTATTGCCAGCTCGGATGCTGACTACGAGGCAGCAGGGGCAACGATAGGCGATCCCTATCAAGCCACCGTGCTGCTGGTAGTGGGCCCGGCTGATGTTGATTCGGCACGTTTACGTGCCGAGCATGTGGTCGTCGGTATGCTGGACCCTTACGAGAGCGAGGGTCTGGACAGGCTGGCCTCTTCGGGCTGCCAGGCATTTGCCCTGGAGCTGATCCCGCGCACTACGCGGGCGCAAAGCATGGACGTTCTGTCCTCACAAGCCAATATTGCCGGTTATGCCGCAGTGCTGAAAGCGGCCACCTTATATCCCCGATTCTTCCCCATGATGATGACCGCGGCGGGCACCGTCAAAGCAGCCCGAGTTGTGGTGCTGGGCGCGGGTGTGGCCGGTTTGCAGGCGATTGCGACAGCACGTCGTCTGGGGGCGGTGGTGGAAGCCTCTGACGTGCGTCCTGCCGCGCGTGAGCAGATCGAGTCTTTGGGTGGCAAGTTTATTGACGTGCCCTACGAGACGGATGAAGAGCGTGAGGCGGCGCAAGGGGTAGGCGGTTATGCTCGTCCCATGCCCGCTTCCTGGTTGCAACGGCAGGCGGCGGTGGTGGCGGCACGTTGCGCCCAGGCCGACGTCATCATCACCACGGCATTGATTCCGGGGCGCCCTGCTCCGCGTCTGATTGCCGAGGATGTGGTGCAGTCCATGCGAGCGGGTTCGGTCATTGTTGATCTGGCCGCGGCCCGTGGCGGTAACTGCGCCTTGACCGAGGCGGATCAGATTGTGGAAAAACATGGCGTGACCCTGGTGGGCGAGACCAACTTCCCGGCCCGTGTGGCCGCGGATGCCTCTGCCTTGTACGCACGCAATATTCAACAGTTCCTGGGCTTGATGCTCAAGGATCAGTCTGACGAGCTGCATATCCCTGCGGACGACGACATTGTGAATGCCAGCCGCGTTGTACAGGCTGGCAAACGACTCTTTCCACAGCAGGGAGCCTGACGCCATGGATATTATTTCTCCCCTGGTCATTAACCTGATCATCTTTGTGCTGGCCATCTACGTGGGGTACCACGTGGTCTGGACAGTGACACCCGCTTTGCACACGCCCTTGATGGCGGTGACCAACGCGATTTCGGCCATCATTATTGTGGGTGGGATGTTGGCAGCGGCCCTGACCGAAAGCCCTTGGGCGCAGGCGATGGGCATTATTGCCACCGCGCTGGCCTCGGTCAACGTGTTTGGTGGTTTCCTGGTAACCCGCCGCATGTTGGAAATGTTCAAAAAGAAGGGCGCTAAAAATACGCCCAAGGAAGGGCAGTCATGATTTCCATGAATACCGTTACCTTGTGCTATTTGCTGGCCTCGGTGTGTTTCATTCAGGCCCTGAAAGGCTTGTCGCATCCGGCCAGCTCGCGTCGTGGCAACTTGTTCGGCATGGTGGGGATGGCCTTGGCCATTGCCACTACCGCTGTGCTTATTTATAGCCTGGCCCCTGAAGGTAAAGAGCTCTCTGGCTTGCTGCGGGTTCTGATTGGTTTGGTGATTGGTGGCGTGCTGGGCACCGTCATGGCGCGTCGTGTCGAGATGACCAAGATGCCGGAACTGGTGGCCTTCATGCACAGCATGATTGGTCTGGCTGCGGTAGCCATTGCGATTGCCGTGGTGCTGGAGCCGGTGGCCTTCGGGATTGGTTCGGCCGAGGTGGCTCTGCCTATGGGTAACCGTGTGGAGCTGGCTTTGGGCGCGCTGGTCGGTGCCATTACCTTCTCCGGTTCGGTGATCGCGTTTGGCAAGCTGTCGGGCAAGTACAAGTTTCGACTGTTCCAGGGCGCACCTGTCACCTTCAAAGGTCAGCACATGCTGAACCTGCTGCTGGGGCTGTTGGCCCTGGCTTGCGGTGTGATCTTTGTGATGACCCAGGCATGGTGGGCCTTTGGCGTGCTGCTGGCCTTGTCCTTCCTGCTGGGCGTGATGTTGATCATTCCGATTGGCGGGGCAGACATGCCCGTGGTGGTGTCCATGCTGAACAGCTACTCGGGCTGGGCGGCCGCAGGGATTGGTTTCTCCCTGAACAACTCCATGCTGATCATTGCCGGTTCGCTGGTGGGCTCCTCCGGTGCGATTCTGTCCTACATCATGTGCAAGGCCATGAACCGTGCCTTCTTCAACGTGATCCTGGGCGGTTTTGGTGCCAATCCGGAAGCGGCTGCGGGTGCTGCGGATCAGGGCAGTCGTTCAGTGAAATCCGGTAGTGCTGAAGATGCCGCGTTCATGATGAGCAATGCTGAGTCCGTGGTGATTGTGCCCGGTTACGGTTTGGCCGTGGCTCGTGCTCAACACGCTTTGAAAGAGTTGTCGGACAAGCTGACCAGCCAGGGTGTGAATGTGCGCTACGCCATTCATCCGGTGGCCGGTCGTATGCCTGGCCATATGAACGTCTTGCTGGCCGAGGCGGAAATGCCTTACGAGCAAGTCTTTGAAATGGACGACATCAATAGCGAGTTTGCTCAGACCGATGTGGTGCTGGTGCTGGGGGCCAACGATGTGGTCAACCCAGCGGCTAAAAACGATCCGGCTTCGCCGATTGCGGGTATGCCAATTTTGGAGGCCTACAAAGCTCGAACCGTGATCGTGAACAAGCGTTCCATGGCTGCTGGTTATGCCGGTCTGGATAACGAACTGTTCTATATGGATAAGACCATGATGGTGTTTGGCGATGCCAAAAAGACTATCGAAGACATGGTCAAAGCGCTGTAAACCCTTTCAGTTTTAGCGCAGGCAGTAAAAAAGCGCTCTGGTTCCTTGCGGGCCAGAGCGCTTTCTTGTTGGGTAGGGTGAGCTCAGAACTTGGGGCCGGAGCGCAACTGCTCGCACATTTGCTGGCGTTGTTCGGCTGTGGCTTTCTGTAGATCCTGATGACCCCGGTCCACACCTTGCTCAAAAGCTTTGTCAAAGTCCTCGTCATTGAGCCCCATGCTTTGAATAGAGGATTTCTGCTGTTTTTTCATCTCATCAAGCTGGGCCTGGCTGTAGTCACCGCACACTTCGGCGGCAGCATGCATGGCTCCGCCCATTTGGGCCAGTTGAATGGCAGGGCTGCTGTCCCGGGCGTAGCTATTGGTGCTGGCCAGAAGGAGGGCCGCTAAAGGCAAAAGAAGTTTTGTGCGCTCAAACATGGTCAATCCTGTCGAATAAGAAGAGGTCCGCGCAGATTGTGTGGGCTGGCAGGGGCGGGGAGGTCCTATCTGGCGGAAGTCGCTACTTTACACCGCTTGGCCCTGTACGATTCAGGCCCTTGGGGGGCAAGTAAGTGCAATAGATATTGTGCCCGGTTTTCGGTGACAGGGATTTGATCTGTTGGTGGGTGAGTAGTGGGGGGAGAAAAGAAAGCGGGAGGCAAAGAAAAAGCCCTGATGACAATGTCATCAGGGCTGATCTTTTCAGAGTCTCATCCATTGGGTTTTATCCCACGAGTTCTAACTCTGGTCGTTAATTTCAGTAAAGAAACCAACGTGAATATGGCGCGGCTGGCAAGATTCGAACTCACGACCCCTTGGTTCGTAGCCAAGTACTCTATCCAACTGAGCTACAGCCGCTAAAGAAGTGAAACTATAGCAGATTATTTATCTGGATGACAAGCCTAAAAAGCGTTTTTCTTGAAATAAAGGCAAAATTTTTCTGAAAAGACCAGAAAATAAGGTGTTGGCGGGGTTGTGACGCAAGGTGAGGCGGATTTAACCTGACACTGTGTAGTGTTTTTAAGCTGCGGATGCCTTTGACGAGGATTATCTCCTCGCTGGAGCGTTTGACGGCCTGAGTATTGCCGCCAATACCATCAAAGCGTGGTTTGCAGAATGCTGGTGGAAAGCGGGTGGATGGAGCTATGCCGTTCCCGTGACGGCATGGGTGCACGACGGGTTTGGGGATGCTGCAGGTATTGCGTTGTCAGAAAGACGATAAGGCTGTGAAGGAGCCGTTCCTGGCTATATAAAGCCATGACCGGTAGTGCTCATTTTTTTGTTTAATCCTGCTCGTGTTGTTGTTGTTGTTGTTGTTGTTGTTGTTGTTGTTGTGGGTGCAGGCATGAGTGCCGTTCGGCCGTGTAGAGAAACTTTTTGCCGCCTGATATCCGAGCAGAAAGCAAAAAAGCCATTTCCGAAGAAATGGCTTTTTTACTGAATATGGCGCGGCTGGCAGGATTCGAACCCACGACCCCTTGGTTCGTAGCCAAGTACTCTATCCAACTGAGCTACAGCCGCTAAAGAAGTAGAACTATAGCACGACCATTTTGACTTGTCACCAAAATATCGGTTCTTTTTAGCAAAATAGTCTCTTTTTGGATTTCTCGGTATAGGGAAACGCTGGAAAGCCGCCAGGCGCAAGGCTTGTAGCCCTGACCGGGACTGGTCACGTTCATGATTGGGCTCACGCAGAAAAATAGAGAAGGAAGAAACTTCGAACAGTCTGCTTCGGATGACTTGCCCCACAGGAAACAAAGCCGCATTATTACGCCATTGTTTTGGAGCCCAATGTCATGGATCTGTCGAAAATTACCTGCACTGAAGATTTCCGCCTGGCGGCTAAACGCCGCGTGCCCAAGATGTTTTATGACTACGCTGATTCCGGCTCCTGGACGCAGGGAACGTATCATGCGAACGAGCAGGATTTTCACAAACTGAAATTCAAACAGCGCGTGGCGGTAGATATTGACCATCGCAGCCTTAAGACCAAGCTCTTGGGTCAGGATGTGGCCATGCCCGTGGCAATTTCTCCCACTGGTCTGACGGGTATGCAGCATGCTGATGGCGAAATGCTGGCAGCCTTGGCCGCACGGGATTTTGGCATTCCTTTCACCCTGTCCACCATGAGCGTGTGCTCGCTGGAAGATGTGGCTCAGGCGACCCGCGCCCCGTTCTGGTTTCAGCTTTATGTGATGCGTGATCGCAGCTTTATTGAGAACCTGATCGCGCGTGCCAAAGCCGCCAATTGCTCGGCTTTGGTGTTGACCTTGGACTTGCAAGTGCTGGGCCAGCGTCACAAGGACATCAAAAATGGCCTGACCACACCCCCGCGTCTGACCATTCCTAATTTGCTGAATCTGGCGACCAAGCCTTATTGGTGCCGCAATATGTTGCGTACGCACCGTCGCAGCTTTGGCAATATCGTCGGTCACGCCAAGGGCGTGTCGGATCTGCGCTCCTTGTCGACCTGGACTGCCGAGCAGTTCGACCCGACCTTGAACTGGAAAGACATTGAGTGGATCAAGAATGCCTGGGGCGGAAAGCTGATTGTGAAAGGCATTATGGATGCGGACGATGCCCGTTACGCCGTCGATAGCGGCGCCGATGCCTTGATCGTGTCCAATCACGGTGGCCGTCAGTTGGATGGCGCACCGTCATCAATTTCCTGCCTGCCTGCGATCAGCAAGGCGGTGGGCGACAAGATTGAGGTGCTGGTCGATGGGGGAATCCGCAGTGGTCAGGATGTGTTGCGCGCCCGAGCCCTGGGTGCCCAAGGCGCCATGATTGGCCGTGCTTTCCTGTATGCCTTGGGTGCAGCAGGTCAGGCGGGGGTGGCCCGCCTACTGAAACTGATGGCCAATGAGCTGGATGTATCCATGGCTTTTTGCGGTCGTACCGATATCAATCAGGTAGACCGCTCCATCTTGCTCAATCCCGATATTTTTGATCGTCCCGGTTACTGAAGACCGATATGCAAGGGCCCTGGCTGGACCGGCAAATGACCGCGTCCGTGGGGCCCGTTCAGGTCCAGCACCGGGCCGGCCGGCACGATACCGCTCGGGTTCAGTTGATGATGGCTGCGGTAGTAGTGGATCTTGATGTGATCCAGGTTGAACGTGCTGGCCACGCCGGGCATTTGGTACAGCTCCAGCATGTAATTCCATAGATTCGGATAATCAATCAGACGGCGCAGATTACATTTGAAGTGGCCGACATAAACGGGATCAAAGCGAATCAAGGTGGTAAACAGTCGCCAGTCAGCCTCGGTCAGTTGCGTACCGACCAGATAGCGTTGCTGGCTCAGGCGGGCTTCCAGTCCATCCAGGCTGTCAAACAGGGCGTGAACCGCGGTGTCGTAGGCCGCTTGTGAGCGGGCAAAACCTGCTTTGTAGACTCCGTTATTGACGGTGTCATATACATGGGCATTGATCTGGTCGATTTCACCCAGCAGCTCGGCAGGTGCCATATCCAGACTGCGCGCCCCCAAGGTATCGAATGCGCTATTGAAAATACGCATGATCTCGGCCGACTCATTATTGATGATCGTGCCGCGCTGCTTGTCCCACAGCACGGGCACGGTAACGCGCCCGGTAAATTGTGGGTCTGCCTTGGCATAGAGCTGATGCAGGAATTGAGCATCCATGACTGGGTCCGGCACCACGCCATCGGCCGGTTCAAAGGTCCAGCCTTGATTGTCCATGATGGGGTTTACCACCGAGACCGAAATCAGCTTTTGCAGCCCCTTTAGTTCGCGCATGATCAAGGTGCGATGTGCCCAGGGGCAGGCCAGCGAAACATACAGGTGATAGCGGTTGGCCTGGGCAGGCTGCGCTGCCTGGCCTTCCGGGCCGGGGCCGCCATCGGCCGTAATCCAGTCCCGGAAGGCAGATTGGGCACGTTGAAAGGTATCGGACTGAGTGCTGCTGACAGGCTCGTTGCTGTGCCATTGTCCATCTATCATCATGCCCATCTGTGTACTCCGTTTTAGCCTTTCAGCTTGATTGCAATTTCAGCGATATGGCGGCCTTGGTAGCGCGCGCCGTCCAGTTCGTTCTGGCTGGGCTGACGCGAACCATCGCCACCGGCAATGGTGGAGGCACCGTAAGGGCTGCCGCCAGTGACTTCATTGATCAGGGTCTGGCCTGCAAAGCTGTAGGGCAGGCCCACCACGATCATGCCAAAGTGCATCAGGTTATGAATAATGGACAACAGCGTCAGCTCCTGCCCACCGTGTTGGGTGGCGGTAGAGGTAAAGGCACCGCCTACCTTGCCATTGAGTGCGCCACGCGCCCACAGACCACCGGCCTGATCCAGAAAACTGGCCATTTGCGAGCTGATGCGTCCGAAACGGGTACCGGTGCCCACAATAATGGCGTCGTAGTTTTCCAGGTCGGCAATGGTGGCGACCGGAGCGTCTTGATCCAGCTTGAAATTCGCTTTTTGGGCCACCGCTTCCGGGACCAGTTCGGGGACACGCTTGATGTCCACCGTCGCGCCAGCGCTTTGTGCACCTTCGGCTACCGCTTGAGCCATTTTTTCTACGTGGCCATAGGCGGAGTAATAGAGAACCAGGACTTTTGCCATTTGAACTTCTCCAGTAAAGCGATCAACAAGGAATCGGGCGGGGTAACGGCCCCACGGCTAGGCTGGGGCACATGTGCTATGACGATGATAGTCGGGCAAAGCCTGCTCTGACAAACCGTTGGGCGCACTGTTTTGTGTCAGAGTCTGTCTTGCTAAGCAAGCGGCAGTTCCGGGCAAAGTCAGCCTGGTAACAGGGCGTAGGTGGTGGTGGCGTGAGCCACCAGCTTGCCTTGTTCGTCCAGCAGTTTGATATCACCAAAGACCATGCTTTTGCCACGTTTCAGTACTTGGGCGTGAACCAGCACATCTCCTTGGCTGACCGGGCGTACAAAACTGGTGTTCAGCGAAACCGTGGTCATGGGGCGAAACTCGCCCAGGCTTTGGCTGACGGCCAGCACCATGGCGGTATCGGCCGCAGCCATATAGACCTGACCGCAAACCACGCCGGCCACGTGTGTCAGTTGATCCGAGAAAGGCAGGCGCAATACAACGCCGTCTTCGCTCAGGTTTTCTACGCGCAGCTTCAGGGCTTGCACCCAGGGGGCGAACAGCGTGTCCAGCAAATGTTGGCTTTGGTCGTGAGTCATTGGGGATCAGCCGCAGTAAACAGAAATAATGTTGTTTTGTTCGTCTACGCGGATGTTCAGGCGGCTTGGGTCGTAGTCGGTGGTGTACATGCGGTCTGGGGCCAGTACGCGAGCTTTCGCAGCACCGGCTTGTTTAACAAGGCGCTCGACCTGGCTTTGGCTGGCGGTCTGGCCAGCAGGGCTCAAGGCGTCCGCATTGCACAGGCCAACAGGGGCGTCGCTGAACGAAGAGGTCGAGCTTGTTTGTGCGCTATTACCCGTGGCCGTGCAAGCTGCCAGCAAAACGGCGGGAAGGACGCTAAGTAGTACGGAAAGTCGCATGGGAAATCCTTAAAAGCAGCTGATACGCATTCAGCGTGAAGGATTAATAATACCTGTTCTACGCGGGGCGTTTAAGGCCTTTGACACTGCGTTTTGTGGTGGTTTTGCCCGGTTTGACCGATACCTGCGGATGCCGGGCAATCGAGTAGCGCAGGGGGGCCTTGGCCCAGGTTCCTGCATAGTCCACGCCAATACGTGGGCCGATCAGGATTTGCTCTGGCGGCAGAGCAGGAGCGTCCAGTAGATGCAAGGTAGGGGCGCACGCATCGGCACCGTTATAGGCCTTGTCGATACCCAGTCCTTTGCACAGACGCCCCGGGCCAGACAGGGAGGGGCCATCCTGGGGCCAGGTCCATTGCGCTGCCCGCAGCAAGACGGCTGTGCCGTCGCCCGGCACGCCACTGACGATATTCATGCAGTGGTGCAGGCCATAAATCAAATACACGTAGGCATAGCCAGCCGGGCCAAACATCAGCCGTGTGCGCTCGGTAATGCCGCGCCGGCTGTGGGCAGCCTGATCTTGAGGGCCCAAATAAGCCTCGGTTTCCACAATGGTGGCACAGCGCCTGCCGCGTTCGTCATTCAAAACCAGGGTTTTGCCCAGCAATTCCAGGGCGACGTAACGTGGATCGCGGGCAAAGAAGGCTCTTGGCAGATGCAGCGCGGACTTAGTCATTGCCGGGAATCTGCTCCAGCTTGTTTAACCAGGTCTGTTTTTGCTCCTTGGGTAAAAAGGAGGAGCGCAGGCTATTGGCTGCCAGGGTACGCAAATCAGCCTGCTGCAGATTCAGGGCCTGGGCGCTTTGCATATAGTTGTCCAGTAGGTAGCCGCCAAAATAGGCCGGGTCGTCCGAGTTCACGCAAACATTCAGGCCGCGATCCAGCAAGTGCTTCAAGTTGTGCTGGTGCAGGCTGTTAAAAACCTTGAGCTTGATGTTGGACAGGGGACAGACTGTCAAGGAAATGGCGTGGTCGGCCAAGTATTGCATCAGGGCCGGGTCGTCCTGGCTGCGGACGCCATGATCGATGCGTTCCACGTTCAGCAGTTGCAGGGCATCGCGGACATAGCTGGCCGGGCCTTCTTCACCGGCATGGGCGACCAGCCGGAAACCTAGTTCTCGGCAACGGGCATAGACCTTCTCGAATTTGGCGGGCGGGTTGCCTTTTTCCGAGGAGTCCAGGCCAATCGCAATCCATAGGTCGGAATACTGATTACGTAAGGGCAGGGCGGCGTCCAACGTGGCAAAAGCATCGGCTTGGCTCAGGTGACGCAGGAAACTCAAGATCAGATAGCTACTGATACCCAGCTCAGACTTGGCCTGGCGGGCGGCGCGGGCAATTCCGGCAAACACGGTTTCCATGGCAATCCCGCGTGCGGTGTGTGTTTGCGGGTCAAACATGATTTCCGTATGGACAATGCCATCGGCCTGGGCGCGTAGAAAGTAGGCCCAAGTCATGTCAAAGAAATCCTGCTCGGTGATCAGGACGCCGGCCGCTGCGTAATACAGGTCCAGAAAGGACTGTAGATCGGTGAACTGATAGGCGGCTTGCAGGCTGGCCTGATCGGGATAGGGCAGCGTAATGTGATTGCGCTGGGCCAGCTTGAAAATCAAGTCCGGTTCCAGCGTGCCTTCAATATGAAGGTGCAGTTCAGCCTTGGGCAGTTGGCGGGTAAATTCGCGTAAAGAAAAAGCGGAATCAGACACGGGGCGCTCCTGTTAAGCACACTATGCGCCCCATTATACGAAGGCGTAGGCTCTGGGGTCAGGTGTCCTTGCCACGCCAGGCGGCTATTGCCAGAAAGAGCCAGGCCAGGATCATGGCCACCCCGCCAATAGGGGTAATGGCCCCCAGCCATTTCACGCCGCTCAGCACCAGAATGTACAAGCTGCCGCTAAAAATCAGCACGCCAGCCAGCATCAGAATGGCGCTGCGGGATTGCCAGGCTGTATTTAGCTGCGAGCCTAACGCGGCAATCAGCAGCAGGCCCAGGCCATGTAGTAATTGATACAGCACGGCGGTATGCCAGGTCGCCAGGGCCGATGCGTCAACCATGGCGCGCAAGGCGTGAGCACCAAACGCGCCCAGGCCGACGCCCAGAGCCAGAATCAGTGCGCCCAGGCACAGGATGGATCGTGATTTCATGTCTTTCCTTGCAAGTCGCTGCCGTCGCAGCGCGCAGGCAGGCCAGTGCTATTATCGAACAAAAAAACGGGCTTTGTCTGTAAGGAGACAGCATGCAAGAAATAGCTCCGGTCCCACCAGAGGAACAAGATGTTGTGGTGGCCGCGTATCGCTATCAGTCTGGCCAGCCAGCTCAGGTTTTGGATATTCATCACCTTGCTGCGCATGACCCCTTGCAGGATGGTTTTATCTGGATTGGCTTGAAAGACCCCAGTGAGGCCACCTTGCGCGAGGTGGGGGCGCAACTGGGTCTGCCAGACAATGCTGTTGAAGAATTGATTGCTCCTCATCGCCGTCCCAAGCTGCTGGAGTTCAGTAATTGCCTGATTGTGGTTGCGGTGACGCTGGGCCTGAAGGATTTGCGCCCGCTGTTGGGTACGACACAGATTTTGATTGCCCACGGTTTGTTGCTGACGGTGCGCCGTGGTTCCAACAGCAATTACCTGCCCTTGCGCGCCCGCCTGGAAAGTACGCCCGCTTTGCTGGCGCGGGGCAGCGACTTTGTGGCCTCGGAGCTGCTGGACTTGATTGTGGACCAGTATCAGACTTCGTTGGAGCAAACCGAAAAAGCCGTAGAAGCCATTGAGCAGCAATTCCTGATTCGAGGTTTCAAGGAAAACGATGTACGGCGTATTTATCGCTTACGGCGCGACTTGCTGCGTGTCCATACGGCAGTGTCGCCGCTGGCCGAATTGACGCGTCGCTTGTCGCGTATCGAACTTGAATATGTCGATGCGGAAAGCAGGGCCTATTTTGCTGAGGTTTCAGACCGTATTGCGCGCACGGCTGAGTTTATTAATAGTCAGCGACAAGCCCTGGCTTTTGCCTTTGAAGGCGGGTTGATGATCGGGCAGATGCAGCAAACCGATACCACCCGCAAGCTGGCCGCTTGGGCCGCTATCCTGGCCGTGCCAACTGCCGTGGCGGGGATTTATGGCATGAACTTCAAGTACATGCCGGAACTGGAGTGGACGCTGGGTTACCCCATGGCCTTGGGCTTGATGGGCAGCGTGTGCGGATTTTTGTACTGGAAATTCAAAAAGGCCAAATGGCTCTAGCCTGAAGCAAAGAGCGACAAGGCCGAAATCAAGGAGGCGAGATGGCTCTGGAACAGCAGTTACAGAATCAGGTGCCGGATTTGATGGATGATGATCTGTTTGGCGAGGATCCGGCCCTACAACATTGGCAATCTCAATTGGCCTGCCAAGAGGCCCGGCAAAGTCTGGCCGACTATGGTCAGAAACTGGGCTCTGCCTATTGGCGTGAGCAAGGAGCCTTGGCCAATCGGCAGCCGCCGCAATGGCGAGGTTGGTCTGCTCAAGGGCAGCGAATTGATCAAGTGGATTTTCATCCCGCCTGGCATCATTTGCTGAGCCTGGGCATGGAGCAGGGCTTGCATATCTGGCCTCATCAGCCCCAGCCCGGCCAGCACCTGCTACGGGCCATGGGTTTTTACCTGCATGGTCAGATCGAGGCGGGCACTTTGTGTCCCTTGACCATGACGCGCGCCGCTGCGCCTTTATTGCAGTCTGACCCGTTTCAGGAGTGGGCGGCCAAGCTGGATATCAATCAGTACGATTCGTCCAGCCAACAGATGGTAGAAAAGAGCAGTGTGCTGCTGGGCATGGGCATGACAGAAAGGCAGGGCGGCTCTGATCTGCGTGGTTGCACCACCGAAGCGCACCCCGATGGGCAGGCTTTTCGTGTTTATGGCCATAAATGGTTTTTATCTGTGCCACAAGCGGACGGACATCTGGTGCTGGCCCGTGAGCACGAGCAGTTCTCCTGCTTCCTGATGCCGCGCTATACCGAAGACGGTTTGAATCGCCGCTATATACGCAGGCTGAAAGATAAGTTGGGTAATCGTTCCAATGCCAGTGCCGAGATTGATTTTGATGGCGCTCTGGCCTGGCGTGTGGGCCAGGCCGGTCGTGGTATTGCTTTGTTGGCCGCAATGGCAGCTCGTACCCGTATTGATTGCGTGCTGGGCAGTGCGGCCCTGATGCGCCAGGCGTTGGTGCAATCTTTGCACTACTGCCAGCATCGACGCTGCTTTGGTAAACAATTGATCGATCAGCCCATGATGCAGGCGGTATTGCTGGATATGAGTCTGGAAAGCGAAGCCGCCACCCATCTGGCCCTGTTTCTGGTGGACCTGCAAGAGCGGGTCAACGATCCTGTCGCGCAGTCCGTGTTGCGTGTCCTGGCTCCAGCCGCCAAGTTCTGGGTATGCCGTCGGGCCATCGCCCTGTGTGCCGAAGCCATGGAAACCTGGGGCGGCAACGGTTATATCGAGGATGGCCCCATGCCGCGCTTGTTGCGCGAGGCTCCCGTCAATTCCATTTGGGAAGGCTCAGGCAATGTGATGTGCCTGGATGTGCAGCGCGCCTTGAGTCAGGAAGGCGTATGGGAGGCCTTGCAGGCGGACTTGCGTGCCCGCACGGGGGATGATGCGGAACTGGGGCAGGCGGCGCAGGAGGTGTTGAGCGCAGTCTCCCAGGCTGGCGGCCGTGTCTGGACGCAAAAACTGCTTACCCTGTATCAATCCTGCTTGATGCGCCAAGTAGCACCCGATGCCGTCGCAGACTTGTTCACGACCCATCGTTTACAACAAGGGCCCGCTGCCGTATTCGGGGTGGAGGGCGTGGAGCAGGCTTGCTGGTATTTGCACCGCAGCTGGCCCCGCCTGCAAGCGTCTTGACGCGGGCCTGCCTACTAGGGACATTGCTCTGGACAGGCGGTGCGCAGTATCTATAATTTGTTAGCCTAGTTTCTGCTACTCGCCTGGAGTGTTGTCCGCATCATGACTGTGTTTTCCCTGTCCGGCTTTTCTTCTTTGACTCGGCGCACAGCCGTTTGTGCTGGCATGGCGGCTGTGATGGCTGTCTGGGCCTTGCCTGTTCAGGCTCAAAACTTCGAGTTGACTGGGCGCGTGGTGCGGGTGGCGGATGGCGATACGCTGACAATTCTGCCCAGTAATAACAAGCAGGTGCGTGTGCGCCTGGCCAGTATTGATGCCCCTGAAACCACGAAAGACAGCCGTCGCCCTGGCCAGCCCTTTGCGGTGGCCTCGCGACGCTTCTTGTCGGATTTAGTGTCCGGCAAGCAATTGACCCTGTCTTGCTATGAGAGCGATCGCCATGGTCGTGCGGTATGCGATGTGCCCTTGGCCGATGGTGAAACCGCTAATCAGAAACTGGTGCGTGCCGGTATGGCAATGGCGAACCGGGAAAAGCGTGGCCGCTTCCTGCGTGACCCGCGCATTGACGGGCTGGAGCGCGAAGCCCAAGAGGACCGCGTTGGCATCTGGTCCGAACCCAATCCTGTGCCGCCATGGAAATGGCGCTATGACTGCTGGCGGCAAGGGCAATGTTAAGCACTTGGCGGTGGGTCGGGCTGGCCCTGTTGTGTGTCGGATTGGCAGCCTGCTCCAAGCCCGTGAACAGCCCTTATCACGAAGAAAGCGCAGCGGAAAACACGCTGTACAGCGCATTCACGACTCGTTCTCCCAATCACCTGGATCCGGCTTTGTCCTATTCCGGTGACGAGACCCCATTTACCTATTCGATTTACGAGCCGCTGTACGGCTACCACTATCTGGATCGGCCGTATCGCCTGATCCCCAAGACGGCGGCCGAGCTGGTAGACCCGGTGTATCTGGACGCGCAAGGTCATCGTCTGCCAGCCGATGCGCCGGGTGAGCAGGTGGCCATCAGCCGTTACGACATTCCGATCAAGCAAGGCATTCGCTTTCAGCCACATCCGGCCTTTGCCTTGGATGAGCAGGGTGAGTTCCGTTACTACCCCATGCGGGCGCCGGATTTGAGTGACGCCTTTAGCATTGCCGACTTTGCCCATACCGGCTCGCGAGAACTGACGGCTCACGATTACGTTTATGCCTTCAAGCGTCTGGCCAGTCCGCGTTTGGCCTCGCCTGCCTTGGGGGTGATGGCCGAGCATATCCGGGGCTTCAAGGAGTTCAGTGAAGAACTGGCCCGTATTGACAAGCAGGAGCCGCGTCCTCAATGGCTGGATTTGCGCCCCTTTACCTTGCCGGGTGTGCGCGCCCTGGACAAGCACACGCTGCGTATTGAGGTCAATGGCAAGTATCCGCAGTTCAAGTACTGGCTAGCCATGACTTTCACTGCTCCTATGGCTTGGGAGGCCGAGCGTTTCTATAGCCAGCCACGCATGGCACAGCACAACCTGACGCTGGATAGTTGGCCGGTGGGTACGGGCCCATTCATGCTGACGGAGTCCCTGACCAACCGCCGCCATGTGTTGAGCCGCAATCCCAATTACCGGGGTGAGCCCTACCCGTGCGTGGGCGAGCCGGGTGATCAAGCAGCCGGTTTGCTGGAAGATTGTGGTAAACCCATGCCTTTCCTGGACAAAGTGGTGTTCTCTTTGGAAAAAGAGGGCGTACCTTTGATGGGCAAGTTCCTGCAAGGTTATTACGACATTCCGCAGGTGGAGCGGGGCGAGTATGGCGTGGCCATGACCGTAGCGGCACAGGATTCCGTCGACAAAGCCAATCTGTATCAGGAGCGCGGTTTGCAATTGCGTACGGCTCCCGAAGCGCAATTGTTTTATATGGGCTTTAACTGGCACGACCCAGTGGTCGGCCAGGGCGACACACCCGAGCAGTTCGAGAAAAACCGCAAGCTGCGTTTGGCTATCAGCATTGTGTTCGACTGGGAGCAGTACGTCTCCATTTTTATGAATGACCAAGGGCAAGCCGCGCATGGCCCCTTGCCGCCGGGCGTGCCGGGTTATCAGCCCTTGCCCCAGGGCGCCAACCCTTATGTCTACACCAGGGACAATGGTGTGGTGAAACGCCGCAGCCTGGACGAAGCCCGTGATTTGTTGCGGCAGGCCGGTTATCCCGATGGACGGGACAGTCGAACCGGTAAGCCCTTGATCCTGTATTACGACTCCATGATGGGGATGGGTTCGGATGCCACGGTGGATTGGATGCGCCGTCAATTAGCCCAAGTGGGCCTGCAATTGGAAGTACGTGCCACCGACTACAACCGTTTTCAGGACAAGATGAAGCGTGGCGCGGCGCAGATATTCCTGTGGGGTTGGGTAGCCGACTACCCGGATGCCGAAAACTTTTTCACCTTGTTGTACGGCCCTCAAGCCAAGAAAGATTTTGGGGGTGAAAACGCCGCCAATTATCAAAGCGCAGAGTTTGATCGTCTGTACGAGCAAATGCGTTTTTTGAATGACGGCCCGGACAAGCAGGCGGTGGTGCAGCAGATGATTCATTTGGTTCAGCACGATGCTCCCTGGATGTTTGGCTATGTCCCCAATGCGGGCGGTGCATACCAAAGCTGGGTACGCAATGCCAAGCCGTCCATGATGGTGCGCGACAGCATCCAGTATTACCGTATCGACCCTGAACAGCGCGTCGAGCGCATTGACCTTTGGAATCGCCCCGTCTGGTGGCCTGCTATTCCGTTGGGCTTGCTGGCTTTGATTCTGGCGTGGGTGGTGCGCTCGCAGGCTCAGGCGCGTCGTCGCCGTGTGGCTTTGCGCAAGGAGAAAGACTGATGTTTTCCTATATGCTGCGGCGCATTCTGTATGGCGTGCTGATTCTGATCGGGGTCAATCTGCTGACCTTTGTGCTGTTTTTTGCCGTGAATACGCCCGATGATATGGCCCGTTTGTCCATTGGCGGGCAGCGCGTCAGCCAGACGGCGATTGAAAACTGGAAGGCAGAACGTGGTTATAACAAGCCGCTGTTTTATAACGCTCAAGCCGAGGGCAGCAAAGCGTTGACCGACACGATCTTCTACGAACGCTCGGTTCCCTTGCTGCGTCTGGACTTTGGCTTGTCTGATCAAGGGCAGGATATTGCCTATCAGATCAAACAGCGCATGGGCCCCAGTCTGGCCTTGGCCCTGCCCACCTTCTTTTTGGGTTTATGGGTGTGCATCAGCTTTGCCTTGCTGATGGTGTTTTTCCGGGGAACCCGACTGGACTTTTCAGCCGTCGTGCTGTGCGTAGTACTGATGTCCATTTCAGGGCTGTTCTACATCATTGCCGGGCAGTGGCTGTTTGCGCGGGTGCTCCGTTGGGTGCCGTTCTCGGGCTGGGTGCAAGGGATGGATAACTGGCGCTTTTTGGTCTTGCCGGTACTGGTGGGAATTTTGTCACGCATCGGGGCGGAATCGCGTTTTTATCGCAGCCTGTTCCTGGAGGAGGCCAGTCGTGACTATGTTCGTACGGCGCGCTCCAAGGGCTTGACCGAATCTACAGTTTTGTTCCGTCACGTGTTGCCCAATGCGCTATTGCCCATTTTGACGGGCACCGTATCGGCCTTGCCTTTGTTGTTCATGGGGAGTCTGATTTCCGAGTCTTTTTTTGGTATTCCGGGTCTGGGTAGTTTCACCATTGATGCCATCAATGCCCAGGACTTTTCCATTGTGCGTGCCATGGTGTTTTTAGGATCGATGCTTTATATCGCCGGTTTGATTCTGGCCGATATCTCCTACACCCTGGTCGACCCCCGCATTCGTTTCAGCTGAGCCCGCCATGCCACAGTTCGTCTTTCTCTGGACCGATACCTTTGTGCTGGCACTGTTTCTGGCCATGGCGGTCTATACCTGGCGTGTCGTCAAGCGTCCCGCCTTGCGCTCGGCCTGGGCCAGTGTGGCACGTACGCCATCGGCCATGTGTGCCGCTGTTTTTCTGGTCTTTTTTCTGCTGCTTGGTCTGCTGGACTCCATTCACTATCGGCCGCTTTTGCCAGCGGCCCCGGGGCAGGAGGCCAGCACACCCAGTTATGCGCCTGTAGCTCGTTCGGCACTGGATGATGTTTTGAAAGCGGCGGGTCTGACAAAAGTTGAAAAGACGTATTCGGCTCCCTTGGCCCGCTTTCAGTTGACCAAGGAAAGCATGTTGATTGACGGCAAGCCCGTGCGCGACTTCCCGCGCCTGGTCAATGCCGGGGTTGGGATGGACACGCCTCAGGAGCACCGACAGGACCTTCTCCGACTCAGTCTGAAAGGCCTGTCTTGGGGGCTGCTGGCCAGTGTGGTGCTGGCTTTCTTGTTGACGCTTTGGGGGCGCAAGCAATCGATGGAAGCAGGCTGGGGGGCGGCATGGCGTTATTGGTGGCAGGGGCAGGGTTTGGTGAATTGGCGGCTTGTCTGGTTCAGCGCTTGCGCACTGGTGATACTGCTGTGTCTGGTTCTGAGCCTGAGCACGAATTACTACGTGCTGGGTACGGACCGCACAGGTAACGACATCATCTGGCAAGCCTTGAAAAGCGTGCGTACCGCGTTGGTGATTGGCACCTTGACCACCTTTGCCATGTTGCCGCCTGCCATTATCCTGGGCTTGGCCGCCGGATACTTCCGGGGCTGGGTCGATGATGTCATTCAATACATTTACACCACGCTGACCTCCATTCCCGGCGTCTTGTTGATTGCCGCCTGCGTGTTGATGATGCAAGTTTATATCGACACCCATCCCGATAGCTTCGACACCGTGGCTGCCCGTGCCGACCTGCGTTTGTTCATGTTGTGTCTGATTCTGGGCCTGACCGGCTGGGCGGGCCTGTGCCGCCTGCTGCGTGCCGAGGTGTTGAAACTGCGCGAGCTGGACTATGTGCAGGCCGCTCAGGCTTTTGGCGTAGGCCATTTGCGCATCATGTTTCGTCACCTCCTGCCCAATGTGATGCACATTGTGCTGATCACTCTGATTCTGGAGTTCTCCGGTCTGGTGCTGTACGAGGCGGTGCTGTCCTATCTGGGCATAGGCGTGGACCCCAGCATGCCTTCCTTTGGACGCATGATTGATGCCGCCCGCAGCGAACTGTCCCGCGACCCGATTATCTGGTGGGGTTTGGCCGGGGCTTTTGTGATGATGCTGGGGCTGGTTCTGTCCGCGAACATTTTTGCCGATGCGGTGCAAACGGCTTTTGATCCTCGTACCCGCCGATTCAAGACGTTGCGAGTACGTCGCCCAGGAGGAGCCAAAGTATGAGTGAGCTTGAGAACGACTGCGCCGTGAAGCCCTCTGCAACGCCTGCCGTGCTCAATATCG
The DNA here is from genome assembly GCF_025960365.1 of Alcaligenes sp. SMD-FA. Taxonomy (NCBI): domain Bacteria; kingdom Pseudomonadati; phylum Pseudomonadota; class Betaproteobacteria; order Burkholderiales; family Alcaligenaceae; genus Alcaligenes; species Alcaligenes sp. SMD-FA. The sequence continues at coordinate 1,078,128 of NZ_CP110108.1, forward strand.
AGGGCTTGGAACTGCGCGTGCAGTCTGATGCCGGTGTGCAAAGCGTGGTACGCAATCTGTCTTTGGCTGTGCAGCGTGGTGAAACCTTTGCCTTGGTGGGGGAGTCCGGCTGCGGCAAAAGCATGACAGCGATGGCGATCCTGCGTCTCTTGCCGGAAGCTGCCTGGATGCAGTCCGGTCACATTGCCTTGGATGGACTGGAGTTGCCGCCTTTGCCTGAGCAACACATGCAGGATGTGCGTGGCAAACGCATCAGTGTGATTTTTCAGGAGCCGTCCACCAGCCTGAATCCGGTCATGTCCATTGGCCGGCAGATCAGCGAGGTGATTCGTCGTCATGCTGTGGCTCCTGCGGGGCAGGAAAGGGCAAGGGCTATTCAATGGCTGGAGCGTGTCGGCATCCCCGGTGCTGCCCAGCGCTACGATGATTTTCCGTTCCAGTTTTCCGGCGGCCAGAAGCAACGCATCATGATTGCGATTGCCTTGGCGGCAGAGCCTGATTTGCTGGTGGCCGATGAGCCAACTACTGCGCTGGATGTGACGGTTCAGGCACAGATTTTACAGTTGCTGGCCGATATACAGAAAGAGATGGGCCTGGCTATTTTACTGATTACGCACGATTTGCTGCTGGTGAAGCAATACGCCGACTATGTGGCCTTGATGCGGCACGGGCAAATTGTGGAAGCCGGGTTGGCCAGCCAGTTCTTTCTGCGTCCCAGCCATCCGTATGCTCGTGAATTGCTCGATGCCATTCCCACTTTTGAAAAACGTGGGCAGCCCTTGTCCCGCGCCATTGCGCCTATTGAAGCCGTAGCGCCGCGCAGTAGCGGCAAAGAGCTGGTTCTGGATATTCAGAACCTGTCTGTGTCCTACAAACAGGCCGGTTCCTGGTGGCGACGCTTGCCCGTAATCCCCGTGGTCAAAGACTTGAGTCTGCAACTGCACAAGGGCGAAACCCTGGCTTTGGTTGGTGAATCGGGTTGCGGTAAAAGCACGGTTGCACGTACCTTGATGCGTTTGCTGGATCACCAGGCGCAGATCAGTGGTCAGGTGCACATGCAGGGGCAGAATATTCTGCAAGTAAAAGGCAAGGCCTTGCGGCAATTGCGCTCACGTCTGCAGATCATTTTTCAGGACCCATATGGATCGTTGGACCCGCGCATGATGGTGGGCGATATTCTCTTGGAAGGCCTGACTGCCTTGCGCCCCGAGCTGGATGCCAAGGCGCGTCGCAAACGAATTGAAACGTTGGTGGAGCAAGTCGGTCTACCCAAGAACGCCCTGGATCGTTACGCGCATGAGTTCTCAGGTGGACAACGCCAGCGCATTGCGATTGCGCGCGCCTTGGCGGTTGAACCTGCTGTTCTGATTTGCGATGAACCGACCTCGGCCCTGGACGTGTCCGTGCAGGCGCAGATTCTGGATTTGATGCGTGAATTGCAAATGGAGCTGGGGTTAGCTTATTTGTTCATTACCCATAATTTCGGGGTTGTGGAGTATCTAGCCGATCGAATTGCTATTATGGCCAAGGGGTGTATCGTAGAGCAGGGCAGTGCGCAGCAGGTTCTGTTCCATCCACAGGAAGAGTTGACGCAGCGTCTGCTGGCCGCTGTGCCCCGTTAAGCCGCGCATGCCGTACTTGCCATAATTGGTTCGCCACTTCCATGTCACAATATGGCGGTTTATTCGCCCATTGATATACACATTATGAGCTTGAAGGTTTTTGATCTTGAGTGCGAACACGGCCATGTGTTCGAGGGTTGGTTTAGCTCACGCGAAAGCTACGATGAGCAGATCAGTCGTGGGCTGTTGTGTTGCCCCGTCTGCAACAGCCATGAGGTCAAACGCAAACTGTCGGCTCCACGTATCAATGTGGGTGCGCAAGAAAGCAGCACCGCTTCTGACTCTGCTCCCGTTCCGCCGCCTTTGCCCTCAACCATGCCCACCGAAGAGCAAATGCGGGTGATTCAAGGCCAGCTCTTGCAGGAGCTACGCTCGGTGATACGCAAGTCGGATAATGTGGGCACCCAGTTTGCCCAGGAAGCGCGCCGTATGCACGAAGGCGATATTGAACCGCGTGCCATCCGTGGTCAGGCCACGGCGCAGGAGTATCAGGAACTGGCCGACGACGGCATTATTGCCATGCCGATTCCTGACTTTCTGGATGATGACCGCCTGCAGTAATGAGCGGCGACATTTCTTTCAGTCTGCGATGCAAGGTGCTGCGATGCAGCCCCAAGGCGCGCGCCGCTTGTGAAATATTTCCCTGATGTTGTTCCAAAGCCTGCTGCACAGCGGCGTATTCCTGTTCCTTCAGGGTTTGTGGCTTGGGGGCGGCAGGGGGGCTTGTTTTCGTGATATTTCGGGCTGCTGGGGCGGCTGGCTCTTGAGCCAGCAGCGGATGCTCGACATGTAAACATGGCAGGGCAGGCAGATCCTGAGCCAACCACAGACGCCCAGGAGAATCTTGCACAATGATTTGCAGCAGTACCGATCGCAGCTGGCGATAATTACCCGGCCAGTCGTAGTTCTGCAGTGTTTGTAAGGCGTCGGGATGGAGCTGGGGTGCCATCTGGCCTTGTGCCAGAACGGCCAGTTCTCTGGAAATATAATCGCCCAGATCGTTGCGCTCTCTAAGACTGGGGACTGTGCAGACATAGTCTTGCAGCCGGAAGTACAAGTCAGCACGGAAGCGGCCATCACGTACCAGTTTTTCCAGCGGCTGATGGCTGGCACTGATCAACTGGAAGTCTAGACGGTGTGTGCGCTCCGAACCCAGTGCCTGAACTTCGCGTTCTTGCAGAACCCGCAGCAGACGGCTTTGCAAAGCGACCGGCATATCACCAATTTCATCCAGAAACAGCACACCGCCGTGTGCTTGACGCAATTTGCCGGCATAACCCTGACGACGCGCACCGGTAAATGCACCGGCTTCATAGCCAAACAGCTCGGCTTCAATCAGGGTTTCGGGCAGGGCGGCGCAGTTAATTGCCACAAAAGGGCCGGACTGCGACTGGCGGCGGCGATGCAGTTCACGTGCCATACGCTCCTTGCCGGAGCCACTGGGGCCACTTAGCAAGATGGACAAGCCCATTTGCATGGCCCGCAACGCTGGTTCCAGCGCCTTTTCCTGCTGTGGAGACAACTGAGTTGTGTCTGCTGTCTCCGTTTGAACGTGTACCGCGCGGGCGGGGGCCGGGGCTTTAGTTGCCGTGCTCAGGTGTAGCGTGACAGGCTGACTTGTGCTTTTCGCCTGCTCCAGTACCGAACGTAAATCCTGGCCGGGCAGTTCCTGCCAGTCCTGGCGCAACATGCGGGCGGCCAGCTCATCGGCGGCCACAATCATGTCGTCTTCCAGAACCAGTCGACCACTGAAAGCGCTATTGAGCAGGCCAGGGTCGGTATGTAGATGCAGCAGGCGGCGGGATGGCGTGCACAGCGACTCCAGCATTTGGCGGCTGATCTGGCGGGCGTACAACTGCGCCAAATCCAGGGCGTAGTGATGCTCCAGCTCCGAAGGCCCGGAAATATCCAGCACCCCAATAATCTGACCATAAGGGTCATAAATGGGGGCGGCGTGGCAGCTTAGAATCCGGTTGTCAGGCAAATAGTGCTGACTGCCGTGAATTTTGATGGGCTGTGCGCAGAACAGGGCGGTGCCTATGGCATTGGTGCCGCGATGGTTCTCGGCCCAGCTTACACCCGCACGCAAGGCAACCTGCTCGGCCCGTTGCAGAAAATGCGGATCGCCCGCTTGTTGTAACACCGTGCCTTGGGCGTCGCACAATAAAACCAGACTGCGATGCGGATGCACCAGCGCGGCCAGATCCTGTACGGCTGCCGAAGAGTGATGCAATAAGTGATGCTGCTGTTCCAGCAACTGTCGCAGCGCACCTTGGCTCATGTCTCTGGGCTCTGCACTTAAGTCCGACTCCATCGTTTGGCAGCGCTCCCAGGATTGACGCCACATGGTTTCGTTGGTTTGCGGGCAAAACGCGTGTAGAGAAGTCATGAATGTGCTCCGGGAGGGGTGTCGCATCCTGCGACAGTGCTCACTTTTTGCGACAGTCGCTGTCGCAGCCTGCGACTGGAGGTTGTTCCATTATGGAGGCGGGCGGGCTTAGGATCGAGTCGGGACAATCGCTAGCTAGTTTGGCACGTTATTTGCTTTAGTTAAATCAGGATAAAGGCACCCCTAACCTTTCCCTGCGGTGTACGTCTGGTGACACCGAACTAAATCAATAAGGAGACATCATGAATCTGTCCGATCTCAAATCCATGGGCCTGGATCTGGAATTTCCCTTCAAGTCCCGTTACGACAACTACATTGGTGGACGTTGGGTGCCGCCGGTCGAGGGTGAGTATTTCGATAACGTCTCCCCCGTTACCGGGCAGGTGTTTTGCCAGGTCGCCCGCTCGGGTGCCGCCGATATCGACCTGGCGCTGGATGCCGCGCACAAGGTACGACACCAGTGGGCCAATACTGCGCCTGCCGAGCGCTCCGCTGTTTTGCTGCGCATTGCCGACCGTATTGAACAAAACCTGGAACGTCTGGCGGTGGCAGAAACCATCGACAACGGTAAACCTATCCGTGAAACCCGCGCGGCTGACTTGCCTTTGGCGGTCGACCATTTCCGCTACTTTGCCGGTTGCCTGCGTGCTCAGGAAGGCAGTCTCTCGGATATCGATGGCACCACGGTTGCTTACCACTTTCACGAGCCTATCGGCGTCGTCGGTCAGATCATCCCCTGGAACTTTCCGCTGTTGATGGCTGCCTGGAAACTGGCACCGGCCCTGGCGGCCGGTTGCCCCATTGTCCTGAAACCCGCCGAGCAAACCCCCGCTTCCATCCTGCTGCTGATGGAAATCATTGGTGACCTGCTACCGGCTGGTGTGCTGAACGTTGTCACCGGTTACGGGAAAGAAGCCGGCCATGCCTTGGCCAACTCCAAGCGTATCGCCAAAATCGCCTTCACCGGCTCCACACCTGTAGGCCGAGAAATCCTGCATGCAGCGGCTGACCGCCTGATCCCAGCAACGGTAGAGCTGGGTGGCAAGAGCCCCAACATCTTCTTTGAAGACGTGATGCAGGCCGATGATGCTTTCCTGGACAAAGCCCTGGAAGGCTTGAGCATGTTCGCCCTGAATCAAGGCGAGATCTGCACATGTCCATCGCGCATTCTGATTCAGGAGTCCATTTACGAACGCTTTATTGAACGCGCCGTTGAGCGAGTCAAACGTATTCAGACTGGTAATCCACTCAATGCCGGGACGATGGTGGGTGCACAGGTTTCCGAGAAGCAGATGGAGCGCATTTTGGGTTACATCAATATCGGTCGTGAGGAGGGCGCACAAGCCCTGACCGGTGGTGAGCGTAATCGTCTGGGCCAGGGCCTGGACAATGGCTATTACATCAGCCCCACGATGCTGCTGGGTAAAAACAGCATGCGTACCTTCCAGGAAGAAATCTTTGGACCCGTGGCCGCAGTGACCACCTTCAAGGACGAAGAAGAAGCTATCGCCATTGCCAACGATACCGAGTTCGGCCTGGGCGCTGGCGTCTGGAGCCGTGACGGCTCGCGTGCCTACCGCGTAGGCCGTGGCGTTGAAGCTGGCCGAGTCTGGACCAACTGCTATCACCTGTATCCTGCTCACGCTGCTTTCGGTGGCTACAAGCAATCCGGCATCGGCCGCGAAACTCACAAGATGGCTCTCAATAACTACCAGCAAACCAAGTGCCTGCTGGTCAGCTACAGCCCGAACGCCCTGGGCTTTTTCTGATCTCTTGATCTATTCGTAGTGCTGTTAGACCTCCCCCCATGCAATATGGGGGGATCCCTTCCTTGCGCGCTTTCAATGCGTATTGCCTTGAAGCGGCAAGGAGCTTCTTCTATCGTTAATTAGGAGTACGCACAATGACTGTCTCTGAGTTTTTCATGACCCCACACAATGTTCTGGGCCCCGGCGCCTTGGATCAGGCTATGCCGATTGTTGGGAGGATGGGCTTCAAAAAGGCCTTGATCATCACAGACTCTGATCTGGCCAAATTGGGTATGGCTAAACTGGTGGCAGACAAGCTGATTGCGCAGGGTATCGATACAGCGATTTTTGATCAGGTACAGCCCAATCCCACTGTAGGTAACGTCAATGCAGGCTTGGAAGCGCTGAAAGCACACGGTGCAGATATGATTGTCTCCCTGGGCGGCGGCTCCTCCCACGACTGTGCTAAAGGTGTGGCCCTGGTTGCCAGTAACGGTGGCAAGATTGCCGACTATGAAGGGGTCGATAAATCCGCCAAGCCGCAACTGCCGCTGCTAGCCATCAATACCACCGCTGGCACAGCGTCAGAGATGACACGCTTTACCATCATTACCGACGAAACCCGCCACGTGAAGATGGCGATCATCGACCGTCACATTACTCCGTTCTTGTCAGTGAATGACTCAGAACTGATGGAAGGCATGCCCGCCTCGCTAACCGCTGCCACCGGCATGGATGCCCTGACTCACGCAGTCGAAGCCTATGTATCGACCATTGCCACTCCCATTACCGACGCCTGTGCGGTGAAAGTTGTCGAGCTGGTTGCTAAATACTTGCCTATCGCGGTGCGTGAGCCGCATAACAAAAAAGCCCGTGAACAGATGGCGTATGCCCAGTTTTTGGGAGGGATGGCATTTAATAATGCGTCGCTGGGCTATGTGCATGCTATGGCTCACCAGTTAGGTGGTTTCTACGACCTGCCGCATGGTGTTTGCAATGCCCTGCTGCTGCCGCATGTACAGGCTTTCAATATGCAAGCGGTAAAAGGGCGTTTGGACGAACTGGGTAAGATATTGTCGGACAACAATCCTGACCTCAAAGGTCTGGATGTGATTGCAGCAATTAAAAAGCTGGCCGATATTGTGGGGATTCCGAAGTCGCTGGAAGAGCTGGGCGTGAAGCGGGAAGATTTCTCAGTTCTGGCTGAGAACGCGCTCAAGGATGTGTGTGGCGCGACTAATCCGATTCAGACGGATAAGAAGACGATTGTGGGTATTTTTGAAGAGGCGTTTGGGGCGAGGTAAGAGCTGGCAGACTGAATACTGTGTTCGTTAAAGTTAGTGGTATCAAGTCTGCCGTTGCCCAGCCCAGAAGGCCACTCGGTGAATCTGGTAGGCAGGAAAAAGGGGCTGTAAAAACAGCCCCTTTTTTGCGCGTACCGCACTGGGCGGCACGACGTCTTTCTTACATCACGCGGCTGCGGTATTCGCCAGTGCGGGTGTCGATTTCGATCTTGTCGCCGATGTTGCAGAACAGAGGCACGCTGATTTCGGTACCTGTGTTGATCTTGGCAGGCTTTAACACTTTACCGGAGGTATCGCCTTTCACGGCAGGTTCGGTGTAGGTGATTTCGCGCACGATGATGGTGGGCAGTTCAACCGAGATGGCACGACCTTCGTAGAAAACGGCCTCAACGGACATGTTTTCTTCCAGGTAGTCCAGGGCGTCGCCCATGCTTTCGGCTTCGATTTCGTACTGGTTGTACTCTTCGTCCATGAAGACGTACATGGGGTCAGCGAAGTAGGAGTAAGTGCATTCGCGCTTTTCAAGCTGGACAACTTCAAATTTTTCGTCAGCTTTGTGCACGGCTTCGCTGTTCGAGCCGGTCAGCAGGTTCTTGAACTTCAGTTTGACAACGGCGGAGTTGCGACCGGATTTGTTGTATTCCGTTTTCTGAACGACCAGAGGGTCGCCATTGACCATCGCGACGTTACCAACGCGCAGTTCTTGTGCGGTTTTCATTAAAAAAACTCCGAATGGGACAGGCTCCGCCAAACGCAGTGTCAGGGAGCTTTTAAGAAGTAATCTGTTATTTTAGCGTTTTCGGGCGACTTGGGTGTAAAAACTCAGCAAACTGCTGGCCAAATCGGCTTGTTCAGCCAGTTTTGTACTATATGCACGGGCTTCTTGTTGCCATAGACGCAACACCTGCGGTTCCAGACTGCGGCGCAAGGCGGCGGCAGCACCGGCCTGATCCGCACTGCTCCAGGCCAGATGCAGGGCTTGAACCGGCTCGGGTAGATTGCCGGTATCCAGCCAGGCTTGCAGCTTGTCCAGATGGGCCTGTTCTTCCTGTACGTAGGGCTGCCACAGCATGGGTTGCCCGGCCCAGATGGCACGTACCAGGGAATCTTCGCCACGTACTATATTCAGTGCGCTACGCCATAGCAGGGCATCAAAGTCGGCCTGATTCACAGCAGGGATGCGTTGGATCAGCAGGTGGCCTTTGGCTAATTCCGGGAGGTGCTGGGCAACGGACTCGGGCACCAGCAGCAGGGTTTTCTGCTGTAGCGAGGACAGCACTTCGGGCAGAGCCAGCACGGGTGCATCGGGATAGCAGAACAGGAACATTTGCTGCATCTCGCCCTGGAGCAGGGCTTGGACGTGTTTCTGCGATACGCCCAGACGGTTCAGCATGGCCTGATAGGCCGTATCGTCCTTCAAGAAGGTGTCGCGGCGGGCCAGCAGATCGCTTTCACGCAGCAGGCCCCCTGTTTGCGGGACAAAGCCGGGAAAGAAGAAATATTTGTTCGCCCCACCTGCTTGCGGGGAGGGCAGGCCGTGGCAGCCCTGTACCCAGGGCTCGGCGCTTAGGTAATCCAGATTGATCCACACATGGCTGTCGGCCTTCAGTTGCCGAGTCATGGTCTCGGGCGGCTCGCAGGCAAAGGCCTCGATGACGAAGGGGTGTGGCGCGGGGTAGTCTTGGCGCGCGTTGTGCCAATGTTCGATATCTACACCTTGTAGACGCTGGCTTTGCAGGCTGCTTTGGATTTCGGACTGGATGCGGCTAAAGCTGTGCAGATCATCCACCCACAGGCGTAGCTGGGCGACCTCGGGTCTGGCAGCCAACTGACGGGCCAGCCGCCAGCACACGCCTATATCCCCCAGATTGTCGATAACACGGCAAAACAGGTCTATGGATACAGGCTGGGAAACAGTAGCGGTGTTCAATTTAGTGCAGTTGTACGGGGTCCAGATCGATTTCGTCCGGCAGTTCCGGGTGCTGCATCTCGCCGTTAATGTCCGGAAAGAAAGGCGCGTTGCAATCGTCGCAGGTCTCGGTGGAGTGTAGGCCCGGCAGGCGCTGAATCTGGACCAGGCCCAGGGTACTGAGCAGGGCAGCAATGACGTCCGGGATGTCGACATGGTCATCGCTGTGGAAAGAGGACTCGGCCTCTTCCTGACTTAATACAGGCCAGATACAACCATAAATGACGGTAGGCGAGGAAATGGTGCTAAAACCCACGCGGTACTCTTCAATCTGCTCTTCACCGCAGGCGACGATGACGGCACGCAGTTGGTCGGGCGAGAGCTTGACCGCCGTTTGCAGCCAGGTGATGCCAGCCTTCAGAGCCAGTGGGCGAATCTCACGGTCCGACTCGCGGTTGTTCATGTAATACGCGTTAGGAGCCAGAAACTGCAGTTGGCAGCCGGTAAACAAAGGCGTGACGATGGCGGAATAACGCGCTACCCATTGTTCGACGCAACGCAGGTGCTCAGCTTGCAGATTGTCGCTGGATTGCTGCCAGCGAAACAGGGCTTGGCCTACCGGAGCCATGACTACGCCAATCAGAAAGCGGGCGTCGGCCAGCAGGCTGCTGGCTTCTTCTGGCTTGTTCACAGGGGCAGGGTCTTGGCTGTGGCCCAAGGCTTGCGCGGTCAGGCTGCGCGTCCACGCGTAGGCTTGCTGATAGGTTTGCGGCATCTCGTCGTAATTGACCAGATTGGGCAGCAGGGCGCACATTGTGCCTTCGGCCAGAACGGTGGCGCGTAAGGACTCTTCCAGTTCCTTGTGCTGTTGGGGCTTGAGTTCGCCTTGGGGTAATTGATAGCGTGTCCAGGCGGTCAGCGGAGCTGAAAACAGCAAGGCGTCGTACAACACGCCTTCATGCTCGATTTGCTGACATTCGGCGTGGGACTCGGCCAGTTCCATTAAAATTTCGTAATGCTGACTTTGCTGTTGGCTGCCCAGCAGTTCCAGCGTCTGTTCAACAGCCGTATTACGTCGTCCGCTATAGAGCTTGTCCAGCAATTTGGCGGTCAGCCCTTGCCAGTAGCGGTCTTCGATCTGCGAGCCAGAACGAACCAGCGCGTCCGTGTAATTGAGCAGCCGCTGGATTTCTTTGGGTTGTTGGGCGAGCAGTTTGGAGTTGAGTTGCGACATGGACATACAAAACCGGTAGAGGGACAGCTTAGTTTACCCTTTGCTACGACCGGGGTGTGTGAATGAGGGAAGCTCCCTAGAAAGGAGCGTGAGGCAAAAAACCGCCGCATCCGGAAATGCGGCGGCTTCTGTTGTGATGCGACTTGGCTGAGATCAGTACAGTACCCTGGGCAGCCAGAGGCCGATGTCAGGGAACAGGTACAGGACGATAATCGCCAGGATCTGGATCCCCATGAAGGGCAGCATGCCCAGGAAAATCTGGTTCAGGGTGACATGGGGTGGCGAGACGCCTTTCAGGTAGAAGGCCGACATGGCAACCGGCGGCGACAGGAATGCCGTCTGCAGGTTCAGTGCGACCAGCAGACCGAAGAACAGCGGATCGATCTGGTAGTGCGCCAGCAGCGGCAGGAAAATGGGCATGAAGATAATGATGATCTCCGTCCATTCCAGTGGCCAGCCCAGCAGGAAAATAACAACTTGAGCCAGGATCATGAACTGGATGGGCGTCAGATCCATCGACAGCACCCAGTTATTGATCAGTTCTTGGCCGCCCAGCAAGGCGAAGGCGGCCGAGAAGATACTGGAGCCGACGAACAGCCAGCAGACCATGGCACTGGTCTTGGCGCTGAGGTACACCGATTCGCGCACCATGGAAAAGTTCAAGCGGCGATAGGCAAAGGCCAGCAGGATGCCGCCCAAGGCCCCCAAGGCCGCCGCCTCGGTGGGGGTACAAAGGCCGACGATGATACTGCCCAACACGGCCAGGATCAGCATGGTCAGCGGAAAGAAGGAGCTGAGCAGCATCTTGAAGATTTCCAGCCGAGCGAAATTCAGCATGGCGTAGTAGAACAGCAAGGCCAGACTGCCCACGATCAGAAAGATCCAGAATGTCATCGGCGCAGCCTGGCGCTCTGCTGTCCTGGCTTCTTCGGTGGCCGCTGCCTGCGGGGCGGGAGCCCCTGTACCCAGCTCGTTTGTACCCAGCGAAACGAGTGGCTCACTACCTTCGGGTTCGGACAGACCGCCAGCCCCCGGAGGTTCTGCCAGCCCGCCGCCACTGTAGTCATTGTCGAAACTACTGAAACCGCCGCCCATTTCCTGCAGCTCGTAGTGCTCGGCGGTCTTGGGCGCGGTGACCGATTGATAGCTAAAGCCCATGACAGCGAGGAAGATTGCAGCGGGCAGCAGGGCGACTGCCAGATTTTTTAACAGCAGCTTCATGGGTACATCGACATTGCGAGGCCCCTTCATGGCGCTGATCAGGCCGGGCACAGCACGGTCCGTGATGGTTTCCTTGATGGTTTGCGCGAAGGCGGGCAGTGGCACAATGCGGTCTTCCGCCGAAAGAGGGGGCGCGACGCTGGGCTTGAGCTTGGCCAGGATGATCACGTACAGCACGTACATTACGGCCAGCAAGAGGCCTGGGAAGAAGGCTCCAGCATACAGTTTCACGACCGAGACACCGGCGACAGCGCCATACAGGATTAGCAGCACGGAGGGGGGCAGCAAAATACCCAGGCAGCCTCCCGCAGTAATGGAGCCGGCTGTCAGTTGTACGCTGTAGCCCGCCCGCAGCATCGCGGGCATGGCCAGCAACCCCATCAGAGTCACCACCGCACCTACAATGCCAGTGGCTGTGGCAAAGATGGCGCAGGTGGCAATAGTGGCCACCGCCAGCGAACCAGGGATTCGTGCCATGGCCAGGTGCATGCCCTGGAACAGGCTTTGGATCAGGTTTGCGCGTTCAACCAGATAGCCCATGAAGATGAACAAGGGCACCGCAATCAGGACATCGTTGGTCATGACGGCGTAGGTGCGCAGAACCATTAGGTCCAGGGTCTGCTGGATAGCTTGCTGTGTGCCCATGTTGCGGTACGCAAGCCAGGTAAAGATCACTCCCATCCCCATCAGCGTAAAGGCTGTGGGAAAGCCCAGCATGATGGTGACGACAATCAGGGCCAGCATGAGCAGGCCCAAATGACCATTGGTCATGTCCGCAGGTGCCGGCATGAACACGGCAATGCTCAGAACAATGCCGATCAGGATAGTAAGCCCGAACCAGATTTCTTTTCTCATGTCGGACTCCCTTTTTTGCCGCCGACTTTGACAAAGGCATCCAGTTTTTTAATATCGTCGCTGTTGACGTCCACCATGTCCATGAGCTTGTCCACATCGACTTCTTCAACGTCCTTGTCGCGCGAAGGCCATTTCCCGTCCCGCAGACAGCGCACGCAGTACACCATTTCCACAAAGCTTTGCAGTAGAAGGCACAAGCCTGCCAGCGGGATGATGGCTTTGAACGGGTAGATGGGCGGTCCGTTAGCCGTAATGTTCGAGTGCTCCATGATGGCCCACGACTCGGCAGCGAAGTAGTAGCCGGCCCAGAACATGGCGACCACACCGGGAATAAAAAACAGGATGTACAGGACCAAGTCCAGGCCCGCCTGCAGGCGGGGCGGGAAAAAACCGTACAGCACATCCCCACGGACATGGCCGTTCTTGGAGAGCGTATAGGCGCCGGCCATCATGAACAGGCTGCCATACAGCATGTTCATCATGTCAAAGGCCCAGGCGTGCGGGTTGGATAAAACGTATCGAGAGAAAACCTCGAAGGAAACGAACAGGGTCAATGCCAGGATTAGCCAGCCGAACAACTGGCCTATCCACGTATTGAACCGGTCGATAAAGGCCAGGATTTTCTGCATGGTCGGGTCACCTTGCTGGCGCGGAAAGGGTCTGATGTGTGTCGACTGCGGCTTTGGGCGCGGCCGGCCTGGAGTCAGGGAGGAGACGTCATCCACATCCGAGTAGACGGGATGACGCGGTACGATTGCCGATAGGAGCTAGCTTTAGGCTTGGGGGGCCTTGCGGCCGAAGTAGTGGTTGTAGGCCATACGACGGTTATTGTTGGTGTCCATGTCCCACGCCATGGCACGTGCCGCGAATGCGCGTTGCGACGCGTCGATTTCCTTGAAGAGGGGGTTGGTCTCCGCCTTTTTGGCGATGATCTGGTCCCAAACAACCAGTTGTTGCTGCAAGATGGCGTCAGGCGTTTTGTAGAATTTGACGCCGTCTTCCTTTTGCAGGCGCTGGTAGTCTTGCGAGTAACGGTCAACCGCCTTCCAGGACATGTCGGCCGATGAGGCCTCGACCGCGTTGTCGACAATGGCTTTCAGTTGTGTCGGCAAGGCGTTGTATTTGTCCTTGTTGAACATGATCTCGAAGGTTTCGGAGGCCTGGTGAAAGCTTTGCAGCATGCAGACCTTGGACACGTCCGGAAAACCCAGGGCGCGGTCTGATGTGGCGTTGTTGAACTCGGCACCATCGAGCAGGCCGCGGTCCAGGGCGGGGACAATTTCACCGCCTGGCAGCGCGTTGACGGCAGCCCCCATTTCGGTGAACAGGTCGATAGCCAGGCCATTGGTACGGAATTTCAGGCCCTTGAGGTCTTCGGTCTTGGCGATGGGTTTTTTGAACCAGCCGAACGGTTGTGTGGGCATCGGGCCGGTCAGGAACGAGACGACATTGCCACCGATGGCATCGTACAGCTTGGCCAGCAACTCCTTGCCGCCACCGTATTTGTGCCATGCCAGCACCATATTGGCGTCCATGCCGAAGGCCGGACCAGACGAAAATAAAGCCAGGGCATTTTGCTTGCCGTAGTTGTAACCCAGTACGCCGTGGCCGCCGTCCAGCGTTCCCTTGGAGACGGCATCCAGCAGGCCAAAGGCCGGTACCACTGCCCCGGCGGGCAAGACTTCGATTTTCAGGTCTCCACCGGTCATATCGTTGATTTTCTTGGCAAAATCGAGGGCGAATTCGTGGAAGATGTCGACGGTGGGCCAAGTGCTTTGAAAGCGGAAGTTGATGGGACCCTGCGCGCGAGCGATGGCAGGAAAGCCCATCGTTGCTGCAGCCGCGGTGCCGACTGCCGCACCGCCCAGGAACTTGCGCCGAGATGCGCCAGTGTGTTCGTGTGGCGCGGTGCTTTTTTTGATCCTGTTTCTCATGAGGTGTGTCTCCGAAGTGGCTGTAAGCGTTCGAGAGCAAACTGCAGCAATCCGATACTGTTTTTCAGCTTTTCTTCAGTTTGCTTTCAGCTTTATAGGCGATTCAAACGCCAGACGTACATAAGGAGTAACCACAATGATAGTAGGGGTATACCCGTGGGCAGCCAATCGTGCATATGTGCACGGCCAACGTCGGCTGACGCTTGATACCCAGGCTTTTTTGTCTGTGTCTTGACAGGTGGATCATTTCAAAGGGGCAAAGAAAAACGCCTTCGCCGCATGAAGCGGCGAAGGCGTTTTTTGCAAGCGCTAGGGCTTACAGACCTACGGAGTCAGCAATTTCCTTGAACTCTTCGATCTGGTCGAAGTTCATGTAGCGATAGATGTCTTCGCTATTGGCTTGCAGGACACCCATGTCGGCCAGGTACTCTTCGCGGGTCGGGATGCGACCCAGACGCGAGCAGATGGCGGCCAGTTCAGCCGAACCCAGGAACACATTGGTGTTCTTGCCCAGACGGTTGGGGAAGTTACGGGTACTGGTGGACATGACGGTGGCGCCTTCGCGAACCTGTGCCTGGTTACCCATGCACAGCGAGCAACCGGGCATTTCCATACGAGCACCAGCCACGCCCAGAACGCCGTAGTGGCCTTCTTCGCTCAACTGTTGCTGGTCCATCTTGGTCGGAGGAGCGACCCACAGACGGGTTGGAATGTCGCGCTTGCCTTCCAGCAGCTTGGAGGCAGCACGGAAGTGACCGATGTTGGTCATGCAGCTACCGATAAACACTTCGTCGATCACGGTGCCGGACACGTCGGACATGGTTTTCACGTCATCAGGGTCGTTGGGGCAAGCGACGATAGGTTCGTGGATTTCAGCCAGGTCGATGTCGATAACAGCCGCGTACTCAGCGTCTGCATCGGGTTCCAGCAGCTCAGGGTTGGCCAGCCAGGCTTCCATGTTCTTGATACGACGCGAGATAGTGCGCTCGTCCTCGTAGCCATTGGCAATCATCCACTTGAGCAGCGTGATGTTGCTGTTCAGGTATTCGATGATGGGCTCTTTGTTCAGACGAACGGTACATGCAGCGGCGGAACGCTCAGCCGACGCGTCGGACAGCTCGAAAGCCTGTTCGATCTTCAGGTTAGGCAGACCTTCGATTTCCAGGATGCGACCGGAGAAGATGTTCTTCTTGCCGGCTTTTTCCACGGTCAGCAAGCCTTGCTTGATGGCGTACAGAGGAATGGCGTTAACCAGGTCACGCAGCGTGACGCCGGGCTGCATTTCGCCCTTGAAGCGCACCAGTACGGATTCTGGCATGTCCAGAGGCATCACACCGGTAGCCGCAGCAAAGGCCACCAGACCGGAACCGGCGGGAAAGCTGATGCCGATAGGGAAACGGGTGTGCGAGTCGCCACCGGTACCCACGGTATCGGGCAACAACATGCGGTTCAACCAGGAGTGGATGATACCGTCGCCTGGACGCAGGGAAACACCACCACGCGTGCTGATGAAAGCAGGCAGTTCGTGGTGAGTTTTAACGTCCACAGGTTTGGGGTAAGCGGCGGTGTGGCAGAAGGACTGCATCACCAGATCGGACGAGAAGCCCAGGCAAGCCAGGTCTTTCAGTTCGTCGCGAGTCATTGGGCCCGTGGTGTCCTGGCTGCCAACGGTGGTCATGCGTGGTTCGCAGTAAGTACCGGGGCGCACGCCTTGACCTTCAGGCAGGCCGCAAGCACGGCCAACCATCTTCTGGGCCAGGGAGAAGCCTTTACCGGAGTCGGCAGGGCTTTGTGGCAGGCGGAACAGGGTGGTTGGGGGCAGACCCAGTGCTTCACGAGCACGGGTGGTCAGGCCACGGCCAATGATCAGGGGAATACGGCCACCAGCGCGCACTTCGTCGAACAGCACGTCGGACTTGACCTGGAATTCGGAGATCAGTTCGCCATTTTTGAAGGCTTTGCCTTCGTAGGGACGCAGCTCAACCACGTCGCCCATTTCCATGTTGGAAACGTCCAGCTCGATAGGCAAGGCACCGGCATCTTCCATTGTGTTGTAGAAGATAGGAGCAATCTTGCTGCCCAGACATACGCCACCAAAGCGCTTGTTGGGAACGAAAGGAATGTCTTGGCCGGTGAACCACAACACGGAGTTGGTAGCCGATTTACGCGAAGAGCCGGTACCGACCACGTCACCTACGTAGGCAACCAGGTGGCCCTTTTCTTTCAGGGATTCGATAAAGCTGACAGGGCCTTTCTTGCCGGGCTCTTCAGGTTCGATACCTGGGCGTGGGTTCTTCAGCATGGCCAGCGCGTGCAGCGGAATGTCCGGGCGGCTCCAGGCGTCAGGGGCGGGGGACAGATCGTCCGTGTTGGTCTCGCCGGTGACTTTGAAAACAGTGACGGTCAGGCTTTCGGGGACTTCAGGACGGCTGGTGAACCACTCGCCGTCGGCCCAGCTTTGCAGCACTTCTTTTGCAAAGGCATTGCCCTTTTCGGCTTTTTCCTGAACGTCGTGGAACGAGTCAAACATCAACAGGGTGTTTTTCAGACCGTTGGCAGCGATCTGGCCCAGTTCGGGCGAATCCAGCAGATCGATCAGAGGGCTGATGTTGTAGCCACCCAGCATGGTTCCCAGCAGCTCAGTGGCACGCTCGCGGCTGATCAAGGCACAGGTTTCTGTGCCCAGCGCGATAGCGGCCAGGTAAGAGGCTTTGACTTTGGCAGCATCGTCTACACCGGCGGGGACGCGGTGCGTCAGCAGGTCGACCAGAAATGCTTCCTCACCGGCAGGTGGGTTCTTGATGAGCTCGATCAGCTCGGCGGTCTGCTGAGCTGACAAAGGCAGCGGGGGAATGCCCAGAGCAGCGCGCTCGGCAACATGTTCGCGGTAAGAGTCCAGCATAGTGCGGGTGCCTATCGGTAAATGGTTGATATGAAAATGCAATAAATCGCGTGTTGCCCCAATTGTAATTTGAAGCGCACAGCGAAGCAATGGTCTTATATCTTATATAAGACTTGCAAAAGGCCGAATATTGCTGGGTTCAGGCCTGCAAGTCGGCGTATTCAGGGTGGCGGCGTAGATAGACCACGGCATAGCTGCAAATCGGGCGTACTTTCCACTGTTGGTTTTTCGCCGTCTCCAGTGCAAAGCGGGTCAGTTGCCCTGCAATGCCGCGGCCTTCCAGTTCGGGCGGCACGCGCGTATGGGTGATGCTCATGATGGCATCATCCAGTTCGTATTCGATCACGCTGCGCAGGTTTTCAACATCGCAGTAAAACAGATGTGCTTGCGGGTCGTGGTGGATCTCGGTGGTCAAGGCAGGCTCCTTCAAGTGGGGTTGGAGTGCAGGGCGATTAGAATCCAAACGGCCAGCATGCTGATCATGCCCAGAAAGCAGCCGCCCCACAGTCCCATCAGGGGCCATTTGACGCCCATGGGAACCTCGTCGGGCTGGACGTGCCTGAGCAAACGGTTGGCATTGCCAAACAGCGAGCTTTGGCGTTTGGGAAAATTCAGCCGTAAAAAATAATCCAGCAGTATGCCGGCCTTCAGGGGGAAACTGAGTTTTTCCCAGGGGTACTGGTCCAGATAAGGGTGGCGTAGCACCTGGTTGCTGCGGCGCAGATTGAACAGCAATAAATAAGCACCGGACACGAGTGTGGTCAGGGCACAGGCAATCATCAGAGTGCCGGCTAGCGGCAGGGCGTAGCGTACAAATTCAGAGAGCATGGAAGTCACCAGCAAGACGGCCCCGCGTGCGTAATGCAGCGGGGCCGTGAGTTAGATCACAGGCGAATAATAGCCCAGGATCTGTGACTTATGGGCGCTGGTCCAGAGGCACAAAGCTTTGGTTTTCAGGGCCAATGTAGTTGGCGGTAGGACGAATAATCTTGTTGTCCACGCGCTGCTCAATCACGTGAGCCGCCCAGCCAGCCGTACGCGCGATCACGAACAAAGGCGTGAACATGGCGGTAGGCACGCCCATGGTGTGGTAGGACACGGCCGAGAACCAGTCCAGGTTGGGGAACATTTTTTTCACTTCCCACATCACGCTTTCCAGACGCTCGGCAATGTCGTACATGCGGGTGTTGCCATCGGCCACGGCCAGCTCTTTGGCCACCGATTTGATGACTTCGTTGCGTGGGTCGGAGATGGTGTAGACGGGGTGACCGAAGCCAATAATGACTTCCTTGTTTTCCACACGCTTGCGGATGTCTTCTTCAGCCTGGTCAGGTGTCTCGTAGCGCTTCTGGATTTCAAAAGCCACTTCGTTGGCACCGCCGTGCTTGGGACCGCGCAGAGCGCCGATCGCACCGGCAATCGCGGAGTAGAAGTCCGAACCCGTACCGGCGATCACGCGGCTGGTAAAGGTGGAGGCGTTGAACTCGTGCTCGGCGTACAGGTTCAGCGACACATGCATGGCTTTTTCCCACTCGGCCGAGGGCTTTTCGCCATGCAGCAGGTGCAGGAAGTGCGCGCCGATGCTGTCATCGTCGGTTTGCACATCAATCATTTCGCCGTTGTGGCTGTAGTGGTACCAGTACAGCAGGGCTGAACCCAGGCAAGCCATCAGACGGTCGGCAATGTCGCGCGCGTCGGGCAGGTTGTGGTCGTCTTTTTCAGGCAGCACGCAGCCCAGAACCGATACGGCGGTGCGCATCACGTCCATGGGGTGGCTGTGGGCAGGCAGGGTTTCCAGAGCGGTTTGCAGGGCCAGAGGCAGGCCGCGCAGGCGCTTGAGCTTTTGCTTGTACGCGCGCAGTTCGTCGCGGTTGGGCAATTTGCCGTGAATCAGCAAATGCGCCACTTCCTCAAATTCGCAAGCCTGGGCCAGATCCAAGATATCGTAGCCGCGATAGTGCAGATCATTGCCACTGCGACCGACCGTGCACAAGGCGGTATTGCCTGCCACAACGCCAGACAGGGCAACAGATTTCTTGGGCTTGAAGCCAGTGCTAGGGGTGTTCTCAGTACTGCTCATAAAGGTCTCCTGGTTGCTGGGCAGCCAGCACGAGGCTGGCTGCTAAATGGGGTTTTACCCGCGCAAAGGCCCTGTCAAAGGGCCGGGCGGGAGCCTGTGGGGGCTCAGGACTTCTTGTTTTTCTGGAACAGCTTGTCGAGGCTTTGCTCGTAAGCATGGTAGCCGATACGATCGTACAGTTCTTCACGAGTCTGCATCAAATCGATGACATTTTTTTGATGTCCGTCACGACGGATCGCCTGGTAGACAGTTTCGGCGGCCTTGTTCATGGCGCGGAAGGCGGACAGGGGGTAGAGCACCATGGCCACATTGGCCGAAGCCAGTTCTTGCACGGTGAACAAGGGGGTTTGACCGAACTCGGTAATGTTGGCCAGCACAGGCACATCCAGTGTTTCGGTAAAGCGGCGGTATGTGTCCAGGTCGTAGCAGGCTTCAGCAAAAATGCCGTCTGCACCCGCTTGCACGCAAGCCTGGGCACGTTCCAGGGCGGCGTCCACACCTTCAACCGCAATCGCGTCGGTACGAGCCATGATGAAAAATTCTGGGTCGGTACGGGCGTCAACAGCGGCCTTTACACGGTCTGCCATTTCGCCGGTGCTGACGATTTCTTTGCCGGGGCGGTGACCGCAACGCTTGGCACCCACCTGGTCCTCGATGTGGCAAGCGGCGGCGCCGAACTTGATCAGGCTTTTGATCGTGCGGGCGATGTTAAAGGCCGAAGCACCAAAGCCGGTATCAATGTCCACCATCAATGGCAGATCGCATACATCGGTGATGCGGCGAATGTCAGTCAGCACGTCATCCAGGGTGTTGATGCCCAGATCAGGCAAGCCCAAAGAGCCAGCCGCTACACCGCCACCCGACAAGTAGATGGCGCGGTAGCCGGCGCGTTGGGCCAACAAAGCGTGGTTGGCGTTGATGGCGCCGATGATTTGCAAAGGCTGTTCTTCACGCAGGGCCTGGCGGAAACGGGCGCCTGCCGATGTCAGTTGGTTTTGGCTCATTTGGGGCTCCAGATCACAAGATAAGAAAATGTCGTCAGCGTGATGCTGCGATGGGTTATTACTTTTAAAGCAAATGCTGTGCCAAGTTCAGCGGTGGGGATGATGAAAGCTCTGAAGCCAGACGAGGCGGGAATGTCTTGAGCGCTCGCAGGTGTCCCTCTTTTTTACAAATACGGTATTTCATTGTTTTGTGTTTCAATATTGAAACGTAATTTGAAACAATGTCGCATTGTTGATGCCTGGGTGAAATCACATGCCTTATCCTTCCTCCCCTCCTGCTCGGCTGCGTCTGGTGGCTTTTGGCCTGCATGGACTGCGTTCTCTCTTGGAAGAGTTGGTGCCGCAGTTCCGCGCCCAGGCCGAAATCCTGATCGTGGACAAAGCCTATGGCGAGGCTGTGCAAGCCGTGCAGGTTTTGCGACAAACCGGTGCAATCGACGTTCTGGTGTCCGCTGGTTCCAACGGCAGTTATTTGCGTGAGCATCTGGACTTGCCGGTGATGCTGGTGCATCCGGGTGGCTTTGACATTATGGGCAGTCTGGCCTCGGCACAGGCCGAGCGTAAAGCCGTGGTGACCTATGGCGAAATGCCGCTGGAACTAATGGAGTTCGTGCAGCGTTTTGATCTACCCGTGGAGCTACGCAGCTATCGCAGCGAGGCTGATGCACGTAGCTGTGTTCAGGATTTGAAAGAACTGGGCGTGGAGTGGGTGCTGGCCCCCGGTCTGGTGGTGGATCTGGCGCGTGAGAATCAAATGGAGGGCGTGCTGCTGTATTCACAAGGAGCCGTTCGGCAGGCGCTGGAATCCGCTATCGAACTGGCCCGTGTTGCGCGCGCTGAAGCGGCCCGTCGGGATCGCTTGAATACGATTCTGGCGCAGTTGCGTGACGGTGTGGTGTCAGTGGACAGGGACGAGCGGATTGAAACCGTTAACCCGGCCATGGAGGCCTGGTTGGGCCAACCCGCCCAAGCCGTGATTGGCCGCCGCTTGGGTTCCTTGTACCCCGAACTGGATCTGGCCGGTACGCTGCGCAGCCTGGAAGTGCAACTGGATACGGTGCAGCAAGTGGCTGGTCGCACCGCGATTGTGACCCGTATGCCGATTTTGGAGCAGGGGCGCTTGAGCGGGGCCGTGCTGCTATGCCAGGACCCGGCTGCGATTCAGCGATTGGACCGCAGTTTGCGTTCACGCAGTCAGCAAGTGGCATCGCGTCATGCCCGGTACGAGTTATCCGATCTGGTGGGGCAAAGTTCGCCCATGTACAAGCTGCGTGCCCAGGCTCAGGCGTGTGCACAAAGCACGGCGACCACCCTGATTATCGGCGAGAGTGGTACAGGTAAGGAGCTGCTGGCTCAAGGGATTCATAGTGCCAGTGCCAGACGCGCACAGCCCTTTGTAGCGGTGAACTGTGCCGCTTTCCCCGACAGCCTGCTGGAAAGCGAGCTGTTCGGCTATGTAGAAGGCGCATTTACAGGCTCCAGCCGGGGCGGCAAAGTCGGGCTGGTGGAAGCGGCTCACACTGGCACCCTGTTTCTGGACGAGATCGGGGAAATGCCCTTGCCCTTGCAAACTCGTTTGCTGCGTGTGTTGCAAGAAAAAGAAGTCCTGCGTATTGGGGCGATTGAACCCACGCCGGTGGATGTACGTGTGATTGCGGCCACTCACCGGGATCTGGCCGCGCAAGTTAAAGAAGGCGTGTTCCGTCAGGATCTGTTTTATCGTTTGAATATTCTGGTGCTGCGTTTGCCGCCCTTGCGTCGGCGTACACAGGATTTGCCGGAACTGGTGGAGCATCTCTTGGCAAAAGTGGCCCAGCGTCTGGGTGGGGCTGTAACACTGAATCCGGATTGGCTGGCTGAGTTGTTGGAGCTGGGTCGTCACTACTCCTGGCCCGGCAATATCCGCGAGTTGGAAAACCTGATCGAACGTTTGATGGTCCTGGGCACAGTGCAAGGCGATCAGGCTGTGGTGCTGGAAGATATTGCGCCGGAGTTGCGGGCGGTGGTGGCCGAGCCTGCCATGCCAGCGCTGCGCGATCAGCAAGAGCGCAGCGAACAGGAGCATCTGGCCAAGGTGTTGGAAGAGTGTGGTGGGAATCGCGCCCTGGCCGCCCAGCAACTAGGGATCAGTCGCAGCACTTTGTGGCGGAAGTTGCGAAAAATGTGATGTCGGCCCCTGTGTGCCAGAGGGGGGACACAGAAGGCCGTTTTTTAGGTCTGTTGCACGTCTTGATGAGCCCTGCTTAAAGCCAGTAATAGAAAACTGATCAGTACGGAGGCCAGCAGGTTGTAGCTCAGGCCGATTACAAAGGCAGAGGCATATTGTTCCGCCTGGGATGAGGCAGCGCTGCTAGCGTTTTGCCCTGCATTAAAGAGTAGTCCAACGACGGCAACCCCAAGGGCGGCTCCCACCTGCTGGATGCTGGAAATGACGCCTGATGCCATGCCTGCCTGGGCCTCGTTTACAAAACCCAGAACCAGATTCAACAAGGGGGTCATGATCAAACCTTGGCAGGCTCCTAAAAAAATTAAGGCCGGAATCAGGTGGACGGGTTCTGTCTGTGCGCCTGCCCAGGCAACCTGGCCGATCAGCCAGGCAAACGAGACGGCGTAGCCAGCAGCGCCAAGCGTAATCACACGGGTGCCGTAGCGTGTAACAAGTCGTGGTGCACTGAGAGAGGCTGCCACAAAGCCCACGCTGGCGGGGGCGAAAATACTGCCCGCGTGGAACGGACTTAAGCCCAGCCCACTTTGCAGTAAAAGAGCAAAGCAGAGAAAGAAAGAACTGGCGGTGGAGTACACCAACAAGACCAGTAGGGCTCCCAAGGCAAAACGGGGCTGTGCCAGAAGCTGCATATCCACCAAGGGTGGGTGTCCTGCGCATCGGCGCCTTTCTTGTTGCTTGTAAAAAATGACGAATAACAAGCCGGCTGCGGCCAGAGCGGCTAGGCTGGAGACAGGCCAGCCGTGCTCCGAACTTTGGATCAGGGGGATCAGTAGCAGGCCCAGGGCAAGGCTGATCAGGACTACGCCTGTACTATCTAGCCCTTGGCCGTGCGGGGCTCGGGTTTCAGGGATATAGCGGGCCAAGGCAATGGCCAGCAGCCCTATGGGGATATTGATCAGGAAAATGCTGCGCCAACCCAGGCCGAACAGGTCGGCATGAATTAGCCAGCCTCCCAGTATTTGCCCGGCAATGGCGGCTAGCCCCAGGGTCATGCCCAGCAAGCCAAAGGCGCGGCGGCTGTGATCGCCCTCAAAGTTGACCCGAATGGAAGCATAGACCTGGGGAAAGAGTAGGGCGGCAGCCAGGCCCTGCAATACCCTGGCGATGATCAATAAAAAAGCGGTGGGTGCCAGACCGCATAGGGCCGACGCCAGCGTAAAACTCGCCATGCCGATGATAAAGAGTCTGCGTCGGCCAAATAAATCGCCCAGCCGTCCGCCTGTAATGAGCAGCACGCCAAAAGCCAGTTCGTAGCCCGCCACGATAAAGCCGATCTGGCTGAAGCTGGCCGCTAGCTGGTTCTGGATATTGGGAATGGCGACATTGACAACGAATAGATCAAAAATGGTGACAAAGCCCGCCAGAAGTAATACTGACAGGCCCAGCCAGGCAGGAGTGTGGGAGGCGCCGGAGGGGGAGTGTGGAGAGTGAGTCTTGGAGTTCATGATGTGTGCTTCAGGTAAAAACCTGTGTATTCTTGAACTCTTTTTAAGCCATTACAATTTAACTGCTTATGCTATTACTGAAAGCAATGGGGTTCTGGTCATGAGAACGCTGGAACGAACGCGCCCGGACCTGTCAGCCTTTTTGCGGGCTTGTCGTGAACGGCTTTTGCCCGAGGAGGTGGGCTTGCCCAGCGGCGGGCGCCGTCGGACTCCGGGGCTGCGTCGTGAGGAAGTCGCCGCGTTGGCAGGGGTCGGGCTGACCTGGTACACCTGGCTGGAACAAGGGCGTGATATCGGAGTGTCGGCCCGCTTTTTGGATAATCTGGCTCGTGTCTTGAAACTGGACGCCGCCGAACGGCGCCACTTGTTTTTGCTGGCGCATGAGCGCCTGCCTGCCGAGCCAGGAGTCACCTGGTGTGTTTTGCCGCCCTTGGTGCGACGCTTGATGCATGATTTGCCTCATCCAGCGTTTGTTTTGAATCTGCGCTGGGATGTCCTGGGCTTTAATTCTTTGGCCGATGAGGTGCTGGGCTTGGGGGCGTATCCGCAGGGGCAGCGCAATCTGCTGTGGCAGATGTTTACGAACCCCGCTTTGCACGCACGCTTTGTGCCCTGGGAGGCACAGGCTTTGGCGATGTTGTCTGGTTTTCGCCGTGATTTTGCCCGCGCAACGGAAGGCACGGATATTCATGAGTTGGCCGATGAGCTCAAGCGTGTGTCACCCGAGTTCAAAATGGGATGGGAGCAGCATGATGTGCAGCCGCCTTGCGGTGGACGGCTTTGTTTGACGGTGCAAGGAGAGCGGCGCGAGTTTGAGCAAACCTCGCTCATCATTGATGAGAGCCGCCATTTGCGTCTGGTGGTGTATGTACCCGCTTTGCAGGACGGTAAAGGCGATGGAAGCGGTCCAGGCTAGTGTTGTATAGGGCTTGTAAAGTGCAAGCCGTAAGTGCTCAGTCGTGCTCTGATAGTGATGGCAGGGCACTGACCGTACGTGCCGGGTTTCAAGCACTTGGCACCAAGGACTTGGCATCGAGCATCAGATAGCGGGCAGCAGGCAGCCGGCAAAAAAAATCCCCGCCGATCAGGCGGGGATTGCAGACACTGGCGGCTTAATTAACCCAGCAGGTCTTTCACACCGTCGCGCTCTTCCAGCAGCTCGTTCAGGGTGTGGTCCATGCGCTCACGCGAGAAGGCGTCGATTTCCAGACCTTCAACACGCTTGTACTCACCGTTTTCGGTGGTGACAGGGACGCCGTAGATGATGCCTTCAGGAATGCCGTAGGAGCCGTCCGAAGGAACACCCATGGTGACCCATTTGCCGTTGGAGCCCAGGACCCAGTCACGCACGTGGTCGATGGCCGCGTTGGCAGCCGAAGCAGCCGAGGACAGGCCACGGGCTTCGATAATGGCAGCGCCGCGTTTGCCCACGGTGGGGATGAAGGTTTCGCGGTTCCAGGCCTGATCGTTGATGATGGCGTCAATCTTCTCACCGTTCACCGTGGCAAAGCGGGTGTCAGGGTACATGGTGGGCGAGTGGTTGCCCCAAACAATCAGGTTTTCGATGTCAGCAACAGCCTTGCCGGATTTGGTGGCCAACTGCGACAGGGCGCGGTTGTGGTCCAGACGCAGCATGGCGGTGAAGTTCTTCGCTGGCAGATCAGGAGCGGACTTCATGGCGATGTAGGCGTTGGTGTTGGCAGGGTTGCCGACAACCAGAACCTTGACGTCGCGGCTGGCCACTTTGTTCAGGGCACGGCCTTGGGCGGTGAAGATCTGGGCGTTGAAGGCCAGCAGGTCTTTACGCTCCATACCTGGGCCGCGAGGACGGGCACCGACCAGCAGGGCGATATCAGCATCTTTGAATGCGGTTTCAGGGTCGCTGTGGGCGGACATGCCTTGCAGCAGCGGGAAGGCGCAATCGTCCAGTTCCATCATGACGCCCTTCAGGGCCTTTTGGGCTTTCTCGTCGGCGAGTTCCAGCAACTGCAAGATTACAGGCTGGTCTTTGCCCAGCATTTCGCCAGAAGCGATGCGAAACAGCAGGGCGTAGCCAATCTGGCCAGCAGCGCCGGTAACGGCGACGCGCATTGCGGGTTTGGACATGAGAGTGAGACTCCGTTTTTGGGTTTGAAGACGGTGACGAAAAACACAGTTTAAATCTTTTGCAGACCGGACGGCTGGCGTGGAAAATGGTTTTTCGCAAGAGGAAAAGCCTCTTTTTTCACTGCGCAGACTAGACCAAAACGATAGCGGCGTCAAACGTCTTATATCTTATATAAGACATAAGAGCGTTAGACATTCGGGGCCGGTCATGCGAAAATTAGTGCACTGTCTATTTTATGAACAAATGCGCGCTGCAGGCTGTATTGATCGCGCATTTTTTATGAGCCCCATGTCTGATAACGTGCCGCCGCTACGCGCCCAGGAAATCGAAAAATCCGCTCCTAGCGCGGCCTATAGCCCTCTGTACCAACAGATCAAGGCTTTGTTGCTGCAGGGGCTGGATCGTGGCGAATGGAAGCCCGGCGAGGCCATCCCCAGCGAGCTGGAGCTGGCCGCCCGTTTTCAGGTCAGCCAAGGGACGGTACGCAAGGCCATTGACGAATTGGCGGCTGACAATCTCCTGATTCGTCGCCAGGGCAAGGGTACTTTTGTGGCCACCCATCACGAGGCCCGCGTGCGCTTTCGCTTTTTGCGCCTGGCCCCGGACGATGGCAAACCCGTTGCTTCCCAAAGCCGTATTCTGGATGTCCGCCGCATGAAAGCGCCCACGGATGTGGCTGTGCTGCTGGATTTGCGCACCTCCGATATGGTGGTGAACCTGCGTCGTGTCCTGTCCTTTGATCAGGCCCCGACTATTTTTGACGATATCTGGCTTCCCGGCTCTGTCTTTAAGGGGCTGACCCTGGAAGCTGTTGAGCAGAACAGGGGCCCGATGTATGCCTGGTTCGAGAGCAAGTTTGGCGTGAGCATGGTGCGCGCCGATGAAAAGATTGGTGCTGTCAGTGCGACCGCAGAGGCCGCCTCGGTCCTGCAGGTCGCTGTCGGCTCGCCGCTCCTGCACGTGGAACGCGTGTCCTATACCTATGGTGATCGACCGATGGAATTGCGCCGGGGTTTGTACCTGACCGAGCGCTTTCATTACCGAAACACGCTTAGCTAGTTCGGCGGCATACGGTATTTGATACTGCACCGTAGTGTCAAATAGGTGAAAATACCAAGGTTAAAAATTTTATGACTTTTTTTTATCTACTTCGAGGCCATCATGTCTGATACCGCACCCAAGCAGCGTCCGCAGTATCGCAATGTCAGCTTGCCGCAGATATTGAGCTACCGCATGCCCCTGGCTGCAAAATCGTCGATTTTGCATCGTGTCAGTGGTGCATTGCTGTTTCTTTGCCTGCCGCTCGTTTTATTGCCACTGTTCTCTTTGAGCGTCAGCTCTCCAGAGTCTTTCGAGACCTTGCGCAGCTACGTCGACAACCCTGTCTGTAAGCTGATTCTTCTGGTCCTCATCTGGGGTTACCTGCACCACTTCTGTGCCGGTATCCGCTATCTGACCTTGGACCTGCACCTGGGTAACGACAAAGAGTCCGCCAAGAAATCGGCCGGTCTGGTGTTCGGGGTTAGCTTGGCGCTGACCGTTGTGTTTGGTTTGAAACTGTTTGGGGTGTGGTAATGGCTAATCGTGAGCGCATTGGCGTAAACCGCCTGGTAGTGGGTGCCCACTACGGTACCTTGGACTTTCTGGCGCAGCGTGTCACCGCAGTCATCATGGCCATCTACACCGTGGTCATCATCGGCGGCATTCTGTTTAGCAGTGAACTGAATTTCGAGACCTGGCGCGGCCTGTTCTCGTTCACGGTCGGCTCCCTGCCTCTGGGTCAGTTGCTGGCAACTTTGTTCTTTCTGTCCTTGTCCTGGCACGCCTGGATCGGTGTGCGTGACATCTGGATGGATTACGTCAAGCCCGCTGGCCTGCGCTTGTTTCTGCAAGTGTTGACCTTGCTGTGGCTGGTCGCCAGTGTCGTCTTTTTTGCAAAAATTATCTGGAGTCTCTAAACCGTGGCTTCCATCACAAAATCTTTGCCCCGCCGTCAGTTTGACGTAGTGGTGGTCGGTGCCGGTGGCGCCGGTATGCGTTGTTCCCTGCAATTGGCTCAGGCCGGCTTGTCCGTTGCCGTGCTCAGCAAGGTGTTCCCAACCCGCTCCCACACCGTGGCGGCTCAAGGTGGTGTCAGTGCCTCTTTGGGTAACATGAGCGAGGACCACTGGTACTGGCACATGTACGACACCGTTAAGGGTTCGGACTGGCTGGGCGACCAAGACGCCATCGAATTCATGTGCCGTGAAGCTCCTCACGCTGTGTACGAGCTCGAGCACTTCGGTATGCCGTTTGACCGTAACCAGGACGGTACGATTTACCAGCGTCCATTTGGTGGTCACACTGCCAACTTCGGTGAAAAACCGGTTCAACGTGCCTGTGCCGCTGCTGACCGTACCGGTCACGCCATGTTGCACACCCTGTATCAGCGTAACGTGGCTGCCCGTACCCAGTTCTTCGTGGAATGGATGGCGCTGGATCTGCTGCGTAACGAAGCTGGCGACGTTCTGGGCGTGACCGCTCTGGAAATGGAAACCGGCGAAATCTACATTCTGGAAGGCAAGCGCGTGGTGCTGGCGACCGGTGGCGCTGGCCGTATCTGGGCGGCTTCCACCAACGCCTTCATCAACACCGGTGACGGCCTGGGTATGGCTGCTCGTGCCGGCCTGCCTTTGCAAGACATGGAATTCTGGCAATTCCACCCCACTGGCGTTGCCGGTGCTGGTGTACTGATTACCGAAGGTGTGCGTGGTGAAGGCGGTATCTTGCTGAATAAAGACGGCGAGCGCTTCATGGAGCGTTACGCTCCCACCCTGAAAGACTTGGCCCCACGTGACTTCGTGTCCCGTTCCATGGACCAGGAAATCAAGGAAGGCCGCGGTTGTGGCGATGGCAGTTACGTGGTTCTGAAACTGGATCACTTGGGTGCCGACGTCATCAAGAAACGTCTGCCCTCGATTCGCGAAATCGCGATCAAGTTCGGTAATGTGGACCCCATCAAAGACCCGATCCCCGTGGTTCCAACCATCCACTACCAGATGGGCGGTATCCCCACGAACTATTACGGTCAGGTTGTAACCCAGACACCTACAGGCGAGAGCAAGATCGTCAACGGTCTGTACGCTATCGGTGAATGTGCCGCGACTTCCGTGCACGGTGCCAACCGTCTGGGTACGAACTCCCTGCTGGACCTGATCGTGTTCGGTCGTGCTGCGGGCAACCATATTGTGGATTCGCACCCCGAGAAAGATCACTCCCACCAGGAAATCAACGAGTCCTCTATCGAGTTCTCGCTGGAGCGCGTCAACCGTCTGGAGTCCCGTACGTCGGGCGAAAAGGCGCAGGACGTGGGCAACAAGATCCGTGTGGCCATGCAGGCCCACTGCGGCGTGTTCCGTACTCTGGATCTGCTGCACAAGGGGGTCGACCAGATCGATTCCCTGGTTCCCGAAGTCAAGGATATCTACTTCAAAGACAAGTCCAAGGTGTTCAATACCGCCCGTATTGAAGCGCTGGAAGTGGCCAACATGATCGAAGTGGCTCGCGCTACGACGAAGTCGGCCGCCAATCGTACGGAAAGTCGCGGTGCTCATGCCCTGAACGACCACCCAGAACGTGACGACGAAAACTGGCTGCGTCACACCTTGTGGTTCTCGGAAGGCAGCCGTCTGGAGTACAAGCCTGTCCAGATGAAGCCTCTGACAGCCGAAACGATTCCGCCCAAGGCCCGGACTTTCTAAGCAGGATACTGACATGAGCCAAAAACGTAAGGTCAAATTTGAAATCTATCGCTACGATCCTGATAAGGACGAGCGTCCCTACATGCAGAAAATCGAAGTCGAGCTGGAACCTACCGACAAGATGCTGCTCGATGCGATCCTGCGCATTAAAAACGACATGGACGACAGCCTGGCGCTGCGTCGCTCCTGCCGTGAAGGTGTGTGCGGTTCCGATGCCATGAACATCAATGGCAAGAACGGTCTGGCCTGCACCACCAACATGCGCGACTTGAAAGAACCTGTGGTCTTGCGCCCACTGCCAGGTCTGCCGGTTATCCGTGACCTGATCGTGGACATGACCCACTTTTTCGATCAGTACCATTCGGTCAAGCCGTTCCTGATCAACGATGCGCCTCCTCCAGAGAAAGAGCGTTTGCAAACGCCTGAGGCCCGTGAGGAGCTTGATGGTCTGTACGAGTGCATTCTGTGCGCCTGCTGCTCGACCTCTTGCCCATCGTTCTGGTGGAATCCTGACAAGTTCGTCGGTCCTGCTGGTTTGTTGCAAGCCTATCGTTTCATTGCTGACTCGCGTGACGAAGCAACGGGTGAGCGTCTGGATAATCTGGAAGATCCATACCGCTTGTTCCGCTGCCACACGATCATGAATTGCACGGACGTCTGTCCAAAAGGACTGAACCCATCGCATGCCATCGGCAAGATCAAAGAAATGCTGGTGCGTCGCGGTATCTAAAAAGGTGGGTATGTACCGATGAGAACATTGACGGAATTGGAGCGTGCGCGCCTGCGTTGGCGTGCGCGCCGGGGCTTGCTTGAAAACGACTTGATGATCACCCGTTTTCTGGATCAATACGAAAACGAGCTGACTGATCAGGACGTCTCGGCCCTGACCCGCTTGTTCGAAATGGACGATACAGTTTTGCTGGATGTCCTTCTGGCTCGCTCCGAGCCAGAAGGGCAGTACGCCACACCGGACATTCAGCGACTAGTAGACATTATGCGAAAGCTATAACCATTGAGGAAAAAAGTGATGGAATTGTCAGATAAAAAAGCCACGCTATCCTTCTCCGACGGTAGCCCTTCGGTTGAGTTCCCTGTACACAAGGGCACCGTAGGTCCGGACGTGATCGATATCCGTAAGCTCTACGGTCAGACAGGTATGTTTACCTATGACCCCGGCTTTATGGCAACGGCGGCTTGCGAATCCGGTATCACCTACATTGATGGCGACAAAGGCCAGTTGATGTACCGTGGTTACCCGATCGACCAGTTGGCACAAAAGTGCGATTTCATGGATGTGTGCTACCTGATCCTGAACGGCGACTTGCCAAACGCAGATCAGAAGCAGGAGTTTGATTCCCTGGTCACGAACCACACCATGGTTCAGGAACAGATGCAGCATTTCCTGCGTGGCTTCCGTCCGGACGCTCACCCCATGGCAATACTGACTGGCCTGGTCGGTGCCCTGTCGGCGTTCTACCATGACTCCACAGACATCACCAATCCTCATCACCGTCATGTGTCGGCTATCCGCTTGATCGCCAAGCTGCCTACTTTGGTTGCGATGGCGTACAAGTATTCTTTGGGACAGCCTTTCATCTATCCCAAGAATGATTTGTCCTACACCGGCAACTTCTTGCGCATGATGTTCGCTACCCCTTGCGAAGACTACAAGGTCAACGAAGTGGTTGAGCGTGCTCTGGATCGTATCTTCATCCTGCATGCAGATCACGAGCAAAACGCCTCGACTTCCACCGTGCGTCTGTGCGGTTCGTCTGGCACCAATCCTTTCGCTGCGATTGCTGCGGGTGTTGCCTGCTTGTGGGGTCCTGCCCACGGTGGTGCAAACGAAGCTTGCCTGAACATGCTCGAAGAGTTGCAAGCCAACGGCGGCATCGACAAGGTTGGCGAGTTCATGGAGAAGGTCAAGGACAAGAACTCGGGCGTTCGCTTGATGGGCTTTGGTCACCGTGTCTACAAGAACTACGACCCACGCGCCAAGCTGATGCAAGAGACTTGCAAGGAAGTTCTGGAGGCCCTGGGCCTGGAGAACGATCCTCTGTTCAAACTGGCCATGGAACTGGAGCGTATTGCTCTGGAAGATCCGTACTTCGTCGAACGCAAGCTGTACCCCAACGTAGACTTCTACTCGGGTATTGTTCAGCGTGCTATTGGTATTCCAACATCCTTGTTCACCGCTATCTTCGCCCTGGCTCGTACCGTAGGCTGGATCGCTCAGTGGAACGAAATGTTGTCCGATCCAGATTACAAGATCGGTCGTCCACGTCAGCTGTACGTGGGCCCAACCCAGCGCGACGTACCTGATCAGCGTTAATCACGGTGGGCTCAGAGGCCTGGATCAATCCAGGTATCAGTAGTCATTGTGCTAACTGAGCCCCTGGTTTTATGCAAGTGCACCAATATGTGGTGCACTTTTTTTTCGCCCTTTTTTTCTTTATCGGGGCACTGTTCAGACATGCTCTTGATACAACGAATCCAGTACAGACCAGGGTTCAGGGCTGCAGGAGCTGGTGGTTGAAACGGGAGAGCCGCTGCTCGCGGGCACTATTTTCTTCCGACTGCCGGACTTTGGCCTGCACATGATCCAGATGCCTGTTGATCTGGTCTCGGGCCAGATCAGCATTGCCTTCCAAAATAGCGTTCATTACGGCTTCATGCTGTTGGGTCAGTATCTCTACTTCGCGTGCATTGTCGAACTCGAACATGGCACGGCGGTTTTCCTTGACGGTGGAAAAGACCAGTTGGAACAAGCCATTCATGATCTGCAAGAGCACCACGTTGTGAGAGGCTTGGGCAATCGCCAAGTGAAAATGAGCATCAGCGCGGGCTGATAGCTCGGTATCCTGATTTTGTTGGTGCTCAACCATGATGTCAAAGCACTGCTTGATCCGTTTTTTATCCTCTTGTGTGGCCCGCATGGCAGCGTGCCAAACCGTACTGGCCTCCAAGGCTCGCCGTGCCTCCAGCACATCGTAGCGATACAAGGGGTCCTGGCTAAGGAGTTGCTCCAAAGGAGCGATGGCTTGGGCGGGCCAATTGATCAATTCGCTTTTCTGCACGAAGGTGCCGCCTCCTCGACGCGTAAACAAGACACCCTGTGAACTGAGTGTGCGTAGTGCTTCCCGTATGGGTACGCGGGACACATTCAGTTGGTCGGCTAACTGGCGCTCGGAGGGAATCCGGTCACCAGGCTGCAGTTGCTCTTGCTGGATGAGCTGGATAATTTTTTCCGTAATCTGGTCTGAGAGACGTGTTTTAGCGTGTGTAGTCATAAATTAATTCTAAGTGGTAAGACCAATTCTTGTTTTTAGTGCCAGTATAGGGGTGAAAAAGGCTAAAAATATCAGGGTTTATGCCGGTAAATAAAAAGTGGTAATACCTCTATCATTCTCCAAGCGACAACAAGAGGGGGGCTGCACTAAGCCGAGGCTGACACCATGGTCTTAGGGCGCTTTCCACACAACGTGCGATCGATACGAAGGAGAACTGGAGATGAATCTTTTATACACCCTGATGGCCCTGGCGCCATTGTTGGTTGTGTTTTTGTTGATGGTGGTGCTGGGGCGCTCGGCGAAACTGTCTATGGGTACGGCCTATATTGTGACAGCCTTGCTGGCTTTGTTCGCGTGGGGCAGCCAGGCCGAGGTTGTTGCTGAAGCCACGCTCAACGGGGTGATGATCGCTCTGACCTTGCTGTTCATTGTCTTTGGAGCCATCCTGCTGCTGAACACCCTCAAGGTGGGCGGCGCGCTAGCAGCCATTCGCCAGGGCTTTATGGATATTTCACCTGACCGTCGTGTGCAGGTCATTATTGTGGCGTGGTTATTTGGATCCCTGATTGAGGGCTCATCGGGTTTTGGAACACCGTCTGCTGTCGGTGCCCCTTTGCTGCTGGCTTTGGGATTTCCCGCGATGGCGGCCGTGATGTCGGTTCTGGTCATTCAGTCCACACCGGTTTCGTTTGGCGCGGTTGGCACACCCATGCTGGTCGGTGTGCGCTCGGG
Source organism: Alcaligenes sp. SMD-FA (assembly GCF_025960365.1). Taxonomy (NCBI): domain Bacteria; kingdom Pseudomonadati; phylum Pseudomonadota; class Betaproteobacteria; order Burkholderiales; family Alcaligenaceae; genus Alcaligenes; species Alcaligenes sp. SMD-FA. The sequence continues at coordinate 1,111,871 of NZ_CP110108.1, forward strand.
GGTCGATAACAAGCTTGATGTAGCCGCGGCCATCGCTCCTATGCAGCCGATGGAGTATTTGCAGCAGATTGTCGAGAACGTGGCACTGATTCATGCCTTGACCGGCTTTGTGATTCCTTTGTTGCTGTGCGGCTTGTTGACGCGTTTCTTTGGTGAGCGTCGGTCCTTCGCGGAAGGCTTGGGCGCCTGGAAATTTGCCTTGTTTGCCGGCGTGGCTTTCACTGTTCCGTATTACTTGATTGCAGTGGTTTTGGGGCCAGAGTTTCCGTCCATGCTGGGCGCGATGGTAGGGCTGGTGATTGTCGTGACGGCAGCACGCAAGGGCTGGTTTGCGCCATCCAAGACCTTTGACTTCCCCGATCGCAGTCAGTGGCCTTCCCATTGGCTGGGCACGGTTGCCATGGACAATGTTGAAAGCAAGCAGACGTTTTCTGTGCTGCGAGCCTTCTCGCCCTATGTGCTGGTTGTGTTGCTGCTGATTTTTACCCGGACTGTCCCTGCTGTGAAAGCCTGGCTGACCGGTCCGTCTGCGACGATCAAGATTGAAGCGTTGTTTGGTACGAATATTACAACGTCGGTACAGTTGTTGTTTTCACCAGGTGCGATCTTGATTCTGGTGTCCCTGGCATGTATCGCCATCTTTCGCATGAATGGACAGCAGTATATGCAAGGGGTCACGCAATCGCTGCGCACCATGGGCAGTGCTGCGCCTGCCTTGTTGCTGGCTGTGCCTATGGTGCAAGTGTTCATCAATTCGGCTGCTGCCGATGGCTCGATTGCCAGCATGCCCTTGGTCCTGGCCCAAGGTGCGGCGGCTGCTGCCGGTCAAGCGTGGCCAACGATTTCACCCTGGGTAGGTGGCTTGGGGGCCTTTATCGCTGGCTCTAATACGGTCAGCAATATGATGTTCTCGTACTTCCAGTTCTCGACAGCCCAGCAAATTGGTTTGAGTGTGGATCAGTCCGCCATCGTTGTGGCCCTGCAAGCAGTCGGCGGCGCGGCTGGCAATATGATTTGTGTGCATAACGTCGTGGCGGCGGGCGCCGTGGTTGGCATGTTGGGACGAGAAGGGGAGATTGTGCGCAAGACCCTGATTCCCATGGTTTATTACGTTATTCAGGCCGGCTTGATTGGGCAGGCTTTGATTACAGGTGCCGTAGGCTGGTGGCTGGCTGCCGCTGTTTTCCTGGCCGTGACCATCGGTGGTTTGAGCTTGTCTCGGGGCCGTCAAATGGCTCCGGCGATGGCGTAACGCGAGCGCCTGTCGTACATAACAGGGCTTGAATGAGGAATAAAAAACCGGATGTCGCATAAAGCGACATCCGGTTTTTTTATAGCTAGACAGGATTAGCTGTTTTGCTGGGCTTCTTGCTGGGCATCCACAACAGCCAGGGCTGTCATGTTGATGATGCGACGCACCGTGGCGCTGGTGGTCAGGATGTGGATGGGGCGAGCTGCACCCAGCAGGATGGGGCCCATGGCCACACCGTTGCTACCGGTCATCTTCAGCATGTTGTAGGTGATGTTGCCGGCGTCCAGGTTAGGCGTGATCAGCAGGTTGGCCGAACCGCGCAGCGTGCTGTCGGGGAAAGCTTTCAGGCGGATCTTCTCGGACAAGGCGGAGTCAGCGTGCATTTCGCCGTCCACTTCCAGGTCGGGAGCGCGTTCAGCCAGGATCTGACGAGCCTTGGCCATCTTGCGCGAGGACTCGGTCTGGCGGCTGCCAAAGTTCGAGTGCGACAAGAGCGCAACGCGAGGCACCACGCCAAAACGGCGAACTTCCTCAGCAGCCTGGATCGTCATGTCGGCGATTTGCTCGGCTGTAGGGTTCTCGTTCACGTGGGTGTCGCACACAAACAGGGTTTGTGTAGGCAGCATCAGCACGTTCATGGCTGCGAAGGTTTGGGCTTCTTTTTTCAGACCAATGACTTGTTCGACATAGTTCAGTTGGCTGTCGTAGTTGCTGGCCACGCCGCAGATCATGCCGTCGGCGTCACCGCGTTGCAGCAGCATCACGCCGATCAGCGAGTTGTGCTTGCGAATCATGGCCTTGGCGATGTCTGGAGTGACGCCTTCACGTGCTTTGAGCTTGTAGTAGGCGGTCCAGGTTTCGGTGAAGCGATCGTCGTCTTCCGGGTCCACGATTTGCACGTTCTTGCCCGCTTCCAGGCGCAGGCCTGCTTTCTTGACGCGCATGTCGATCACGCTGGGGCGGCCAACCAAAATTGGCTGAGCCAGCTTTTCGTCCACCACGGTTTGCACGGCACGCAATACGCGCTCGTCTTCGCCGTCAGCGTAAATGATGCGCTTGGGCGCGGCCTTGGCCTGCATGTACAACGGACGCATCAGCGGGCCGGTGTGGTAGGTCATGGCGATCAGTTTCTGACGGTAGGCATCCATGTCTTCGATAGGACGGGCGGCAACGCCGGAGTCCATCGCCGCTTGGGCCACGGCCGGAGCGATCTGAACGATCAGACGGGAATCAAACGGTTTGGGGATGATGTACTCAGGACCAAAACGCAGATCTTCGCCGCCGTAAGCGGTTGCCATATCGTCGCTTTGCTCGACCTGGGCCAGCTCGGCAATGGCTTTCACGCAAGCCAGCTTCATTTCCTCGTTGATCACGCTGGCACCAACGTCCAGGGCACCACGGAAGATGAAGGGAAAGCACAGCACGTTGTTGACCTGGTTCGGGTAGTCCGAACGGCCGGTCGCGATGATGCAGTCAGGGCGGGCAGCCTTGGCCACTTCAGGGCGAATTTCAGGCTCGGGGTTGGCCAGGGCCAGAATCAGCGGCTTGTCGGCCATGGTCTTGACCATATCGGCGCTCAGAACGCCAGGAGCCGAGCAACCCAGGAACACGTCAGCATCCACCATGGCATCGGCCAGTGTGCGGGCATCGGTTTCTTGAGCGTAACGAGCCTTGTTGGGCTCCATGTTTTCGTCGCGACCTTTCCAGATGATGCCGCGCGAGTCAGCCACGAAAATGTTGCTTTGTTTCACGCCCAGGGCCACCAGCAGGTCCAGGCAGGCAATGGCAGCAGCGCCCGCACCCGAGCAAACCAGCTTGATGTCGGCGATGTTCTTGTTGACGACCTTCAGGCCGTTCAGGACAGCGGAGGACGAGATGATGGCTGTACCGTGCTGGTCGTCGTGGAACACGGGAATGCTCATGCGCTCGCGCAGCTTCTTCTCAATATAGAAGCACTCGGGGGCCTTGATATCTTCCAGGTTCACACCACCGAGGGTGGGCTCCAGCGCAGCAATGATGTCGACCAGCTTGTCCGGATCGGTTTCATTCAGTTCGATATCGAACACATCGATGCCAGCGAATTTCTTGAACAGGCAGCCTTTGCCTTCCATGACGGGCTTGGCGGCCAGCGGGCCGATATTGCCCAGACCCAGCACGGCGGTACCGTTGGTGACCACGGCAACCAGGTTGGCGCGCGAGGTGTACTTGGCGGCGGCTTCTTCGCCTTCGGCGTGGATGGCCATGCAAGCAGATGCGACGCCGGGGGAGTAGGCTAGCGAGAGGTCATCTTGATTGGCTAGGGTCTTGGTGGGGACCACCGAGATTTTCCCGGGCGTGGGATACGCGTGATAGTCCAGCGCAAGTTTGGCCAGATCGGCGTTGGCATCCATGTTGGTAAAGCTCCTGATAGGATTTTCTAGTGTAAAAGTGAATCTAATTTATAAGAAATACAGTCACCAGGTAGGTGCTGATTTGTTATAGACAGCATATGTGATGGCAACGCTGGCTGCCTGCCTCAAGGTGACCAAGGGCAGGCAGGGCTCAGTTTGGTGGAAAAGGGGCCCGCGAAGCGCGTACTTGCTGCACCCGTTTAGCATATCGGAATTTTTCCTTCATGTGGGGCGGGCCAGAGGTGTCAATCATGATTTGAGGCGCTTCTTTTGTAAGAATTCGCCCCTGTGATAGATCGATGTGTTTGTTAATGCCAACGGTCTGATGTAGTCCCTAAGCATTTTAGATGTCATTAATTGCGCCTTTTGTGTGCGGCGTTATACTAGATCGATACGGCTTGTATAAGGCGTCCTACGTTGCCTTCTGCTCCTGCTATCCGCTAACCGGCGAGGTCCGTGTCGCGGAAGGTTTTCCTGCATCTCAACACGAGTGAAACACTCGGATAGGTGAAGCGTAATAATGTCATCGCAAAAAGAACTGCTCAGTAACTCTTATCTGTTCGGGAGCAATGCTCCTTACGTCGAAGAACTCTACGAGTCCTACCTCGACAACCCAGGCTCTGTCGCCGACCAATGGCGCGAGTACTTCGATCAACTACAGCATCAGCCAGCTACTGACGGCCGCGACAGCACCCGCGATCAAGCTCACGCGCCTATTGTCGAGTCCTTCGCCCAACGAGCCAAAGCCAATGCCTTCCTGACCAGCGCGCAAGCACCGGACCTGACAGTTGCCATGAAGCAAGTGTCGATTCAGTCCATGATTGCTGCTTACCGCTCCCTGGGTGCACGCATTGCTGATCTGGATCCTCTGAAGCGCTCCGAACGCCCCAGCATCCCTGAACTGGACCCTGCTTTCTACGGCTTGACCGAAGCAGATCTGGACCAGGTCTACTCCGCCACCAACACCTACTTCACCAAAGCCGACACCATGACGCTGCGCGACATGCTCAAGGCCTTGCGTGACACGTATTCCCGTTCGGTGGGCGCAGAGTTCATGTATATCACCGACCCGGTGGTCAAGCGTTGGATCCAGCAGCGCCTGGAGTCAGTGCATGGCACAGGCTCTTTCAACGTTGAGCAAAAACGCAATATCTTGAAGCAGCTGACCGAGGCCGAAGGCCTGGAGCGCTTCCTGCACACCAAATACGTAGGTCAGAAACGCTTCTCCCTGGAAGGGGGTGAAAGCTTCATCGCTTGTATGGATGAGGTCGTTAACCACGCAGGCGAGAACGGCGTTCAGGAAATCATCGTGGGTATGGCTCACCGTGGTCGTCTGAACATGTTGGTCAACATCATGGGCAAAATGCCCGGTGATCTGTTTGCCGAATTTGAAGGCCGTCACGCTGAAGGTCTGACCGACGGCGACGTGAAATACCACAACGGTTTCTCCAGTGACTTGTCCACCCGTGGCGGTCCGGTTCACTTGTCCTTGGCCTTTAACCCCTCCCACCTGGAAATTGTTAACCCAGTGGTCGAAGGTTCGGTTCGTGCCCGTCAGGATCGTCGTAGCGACGAGGACGGCAGCCAGGTTCTGCCTGTGCTGGTTCACGGCGACGCGGCTTTTGCCGGTCAGGGTGTGGTCATGGAAACACTGAACCTGGCCCAGACCCGTGGCTACGGTACCGGTGGCACGCTGCACATCGTGATTAACAACCAGATCGGTTTCACCACCTCTGACCCACGCGATACACGTTCCACACTGTATTGCACGGATGTGGTCAAGATGATTGAAGCCCCTGTCTTCCACGTTAACGGCGACGATCCGGAAGCCGTGGTGTTCGTGACTCAGCTGGCTCTGGATTTCCGCCGCGAGTTCAAGCACGACGTCGTGGTTGATATCGTCTGCTTCCGTAAACTGGGCCACAACGAGCAAGACACTCCCTCGATGACCCAGCCGCTGATGTACAAGAAAATTGGTCAGCACAACGGTACGCGCAAGCTGTACGCCGACAAGCTGGTTGCTCAAGGCATTCTGTCCGAGAACGAGCCTGAAGATCTGGTCAAGAGCTACCGTCAATTGATGGAAGACGGCAAGCGCACGGTTGAACCTGTTCTGACAGACTACAAGAACAAGTACGCCACCGACTGGTCCGCTTTCCTGGGCGCCAAATGGACTGACCAGGCTGACACCGCCTTGCCGATGTCCGAGCTGACACGCATCGGTGAAAAACTGACTACCGTGCCAGAGGGCTTTACTGTTCACCCACTGGTTAACCGCATGCTGAACGATCGTCGTGCCATGGCACGCGGTGAAGCTCAAGTGGACTGGGGCATGGGCGAGCACTTGGCCTTTGCAACCTTGGTGAACAATGGCTACGCCATCCGTATTACCGGCCAGGACTCGGGCCGTGGTACGTTCACGCACCGTCACGCTGTGCTGCACGATCAAAAACGTGAGCGCTGGAACGACGGTACCTATATTCCTTTGCAAAACGTCTCCGAAGGTCAAGCCACCTTCACGGTGATCGACTCGGTCTTGTCCGAAGAAGCCGTGCTGGCCTTTGAATACGGTTATGCTTCGGCAGAACCTAATATTTTGACTATCTGGGAAGCCCAGTTCGGCGACTTTGCCAACGGTGCCCAGGTTGTTATTGACCAGTTCATTACGTCGGGTGAAGCCAAGTGGGGCCGTCATTGCGGTCTGACTCTGATGCTGCCACACGGCTACGAAGGTCAGGGTCCTGAGCACTCCTCGGCCCGTATCGAGCGTTTCTTGCAACTGTGCGCAGACAACAATATCCAGGTTGTTCAGCCCACCAACGGCGCCCAGATCTTCCACGTTCTGCGTCGTCAGATGATCCGTCCTTTCCGCAAGCCCTTGGTCATCATGACGCCCAAGTCCTTGCTGCGTAATAAAGATGCTACTTCGCCCTTGAGCGATCTGGCTGAAGGCCACTTCATGCCTGTGATCGGTGAAACGGATCAGGCGATTGATGCAGCCGCTGTCAAACGTGTTCTGGCTTGCTCGGGCAAGGTTTACTACGATCTGGTGAACCACCGCAAAGAGCTGGAGCGCAACGATATTGCCATTATCCGTGTGGAGCAGTTGTATCCATTTGCCCACAAAGCCTTCCAGGCTGAGCTGGCCAAGTACAGCAACGCCAAGGAAGTTATCTGGGTTCAGGACGAACCTCAAAACCAAGGTGCATGGTTCTACGTTCAGCATCACATCTACGAGAACATGACCGAAGGTCAGAAGTTGGGTTACGCCGGCCGCGCCGCGTCCGCTTCGCCCGCTGTTGGTTACCTGGCCAAACACCAGGAACAGCACAAAGCACTGCTGGAGCAGGCTTTCGGCGCTCGCAAAGGCTTCATGCTGACCAAATAACGCACCCCAAATTTTAAATACGGAAAATATAATCATGGCAATTACTGACGTTCTGGTTCCCCAACTTTCTGAATCCATCTCCGAAGCAACCTTGTTGGAGTGGAAAAAACAACCTGGCGAAATGGTTCAGGCTGATGAAATCCTGATCGAAGTCGAAACCGACAAGGTTGTCCTGGAAGTTCCCGCTCCTGCCTCGGGCGTGCTGAGCGAAATCGTCAAGGCCAACGGCAGCACCGTTACCTCCGGCGACGTGCTGGCTCGTATCGACTCCGAAGGCAAGGCCAGCGCTGCTGCTCCTGCCGCTGCCGCTGAAGAAGCTGCTCCTGCGGCTGCCCCAGCCGCTGCTGCTCCTGCCGCCAGCTCCGCCGCTTCCTCGGTTGCTTCGCCTGCCGCTGCCAAGATCCTGGCTGAGAAAGGTGTGGAAGCCAGCTCCGTGGAAGGTTCCGGTCGTGGCGGTCGCATCACCAAGGGTGACGCTCTGGAAGCCAACGCCGCTGCTGCCAGCAAGCCTGCTGCCGCTCCTGTTGCTCCTGCTACGTTGTCCCTGGACGGCCGCCCAGAGCAGCGCGTGCCCATGAGCCGTCTGCGTGCTCGTATCGCCGAGCGTTTGCTGCAATCGCAATCCGAAAACGCCATGCTGACCACGTTCAACGAAGTGAACATGCAAGCGGTGCTGGATTTGCGCAAGAAGTACAAGGATCAGTTCGAGAAAGAGCACGGCGTCAAGCTGGGCTTCATGTCCTTCTTCGTGAAAGCCGCTGTGGCCGCTTTGAAGAAATACCCCGTGCTGAACGCTTCGGTCGATGGCAAAGACGTGATCTACCACGGTTACTTCGACATCGGTGTGGCCGTTGGTAGCCCACGCGGTCTGGTGGTGCCTATCCTGCGTAACGCTGATCAAATGTCGATTGCTGACATCGAAAAGCAAATCGCTGACTTCGGTGCCCGTGCTCGCGACGGTAAACTGACCCTGGAAGAAATGACAGGCGGTACCTTCTCGATCTCCAACGGTGGTGTGTTCGGCTCCATGCTGTCCACCCCGATCATCAACCCACCTCAGTCCGCCATCTTGGGCATTCACGCCACCAAGGACCGTGCTGTGGTTGAGAACGGTCAGATCGTGGTTCGCCCCATGAACTACCTGGCTATGTCCTACGATCACCGCATCATCGACGGTCGCGAAGCCGTTCTGGGTCTGGTAGCCATGAAAGAAGCGCTGGAAGATCCTCAGCGTTTGTTGCTGAACGTCTAAGCACGTGGTCGTTTCAGTCTAGTATGTTTACGGCCAAGTGCTTGTTTCTAAGCCTTGGCCGGCTTTGTTTAAGGCCCTGGGGGCGGGTTTACACCGCCTGATTCTTTCCCGCCTGACTTCTGGACGGTCCAGTCTGCCTTTTTCACATTTATGGAATTTTTATGGCTAAGCAATTTGATGTTGTCGTAATTGGTGCCGGCCCTGGTGGCTACATCGCCGCTATCCGTGCTGCTCAACTGGGTATGAGCGTCGCTTGCGTGGACGCCTGGTCCACCGCTGAAGGCAAACCCGCTCCTGGCGGTACATGCACCAACGTAGGTTGCATTCCTTCCAAAGCCTTGTTGCAGTCGTCCGAGCATTTCGAGCATGCCAATCTGCATCTGGCCGAGCACGGCGTGGATGTCAAAGGTGTGTCACTGAACCTGGACAAGCTGGTCGGTCGCAAAGATGTCGTCGTCAAGCAAAACAACGACGGTATCTTGTACCTGTTCAAAAAGAACAAAGTTAACTTCTTCCACGGTACCGCCTCCTTTGGCGGCAAGGTTGACGGCGGCTGGTCGGTGAACGTGGCCGGTGCCAACGCCGAAGAGCTGGTTGCCAAGAACGTCATCATCGCTACGGGTAGTTCGGCTCGTGCCTTGCCGGGCGCCGAGTTCGACGAAGAGCAGATTCTGTCCAACGACGGCGCTCTGCGTCTGCCCAAGGTTCCCAAGAAGCTGGCCGTTATCGGCGCCGGTGTGATTGGTCTGGAACTGGGTAGCGTGTGGCGTCGCCTGGGTGCCGAAGTCACCATTCTGGAAGGGGCTCCCGAGTTCCTGTCCGCTGTGGATCGCGATGTTGCCAAGGAAGCCCTGAAAGCGTTCACCAAGCAAGGTCTGAAGATCAATGTGGGCGTGAAAGTTGGCGAAATCAAAAAGACGGCCAAACAGGTCACCATCAATTACGTGGACGCCGCTGGTGCCGAGCACAAGCTGGAAGCCGACAAGCTGATCGTCTCCATTGGCCGTGTGCCTAATACCGCCGGTCTGGGTGCAGATACTATTGGTCTGAAACTGGATGAGCGTGGTTTCGTGGTTGTGGACGACGATTGCGCCACCAGCCTGCCAGGTATCTGGGCGGTGGGTGACGTGGTCCGTGGCCCTATGCTGGCTCACAAAGCCGAAGAAGAAGGTGTGGCGGTGGCCGAGCGTCTGGCTGGTCAGCAACCTCACGTCAACTTCGACACCGTGCCTTGGGTTATCTACACCTCCCCCGAAATCGCTTGGGTTGGCAAGACCGAGCAGCAGTTGAAGACTGAAGGCCGTGCATACCGTGCGGGCAGCTTCCCCTTCCTGGCCAACGGCCGTGCCCGCGCACTGGGTGACACTACCGGCTTTGTGAAGGTTCTGGCTGATGCCAAGACTGACGAAGTCCTGGGCGTACATTTTGTGGGCCCTGTGGCTTCTGAGCTGGTGGCTGAAGCCGTAGCAATCATGGAATTCCGTGGCGCGTCTGAAGATATCGCCCGTATTTGCCATGCTCACCCAACCCTGTCCGAAGCCCTGAAAGAAGCGGCCTTGGCAGTGGACAAACGCGCTCTGAACTTCTGATAGACTTTCAGGGTGTTGTTGGAAAAGGGCGGGCACAGGCTCGCCCTTTTTTTCGTCACGAAAGGCTGATCAAAGCAGTCTGTACAGGCTGTGATGCGTGAGATAATTGACCGCGCAGTATGCTCAGGCCCTGCATCAAAAGCAGTACTGCTGTGGACCGCAGTGCATGCTGGCAGACCACCACCTGTCCTGGACAGGTTCTTTTATTTTCAGTGATATGAATGTTCGCGAGTATTACCATCAGGCTTTAGCGGAAAAAGGCTATCGTGCCGACCAGGCACAGGAGCAAGCTATAGACCGGTTGCAACGCTATTACGACGAGTGGGTGGAGTTTCGCAAAATGCGCTCCGGTGCCTTGCGTCGTATGTTTTCCCGCCCGGAAGTGCCGCGTGGTGTGTACCTGTGGGGTGGCGTAGGGCGCGGCAAGAGCTTCCTGATGGACGCCTTCTACCTGACGGTGCCACTCAAGCGCAAAACCCGGATTCACTTCCACGAGTTCATGCGCGGCGTACACAAAGAACTGAATCAGGTCAAAGGCATGAGCGACCCATTGGATGAGGTCGCCAAGCGTATCGCCAAGCGTTATCGTCTGATCTGTTTTGACGAGTTCCATGTCTCGGATGTGGCCGATGCCATGATTCTGTACAAGCTGTTGCTGGGCCTGTTCGAGCGCGGTACGTCCTTTGTGATGACGTCCAACTACGAGCCCTCCACGCTGTATCCGGAAGGTTTGCATCGCGACCGCATTTTGCCCGCCATTGCGCTGATCCAGAAGAATATGGACATCATGAACGTGGACACCGGTGTGGATTACCGCCGCCGTGCGCTGGAGCAGGTGAAAACCTATCTGACGCCATTGGGGCCAGAGACCACCGCCGAGCTGCAATCCATGTTTACGGCCTTATCGGACACCGCCCCCCAAGAGCCTGTACTTAGCATCGAGAACCGTGATGTGAAAGCGGTGGCCTTGTCAGGCTCGGCTGTGTGGTTTGATTTCGAGACCCTGTGCGTTAGCGCACGTTCGCAGAACGATTATCTGGAACTGGCCAACCGTTTCCAGACCGTGATCCTGTCCGACGTTCCCCGTATGACAGCCCGTGATGCTTCCGCTGCACGGCGCTTCACCTGGCTGGTGGACGTTTTTTACGATCACAAAGTCAAATTTATTATGTCCGCGGCGGTGCCCGAGGAAGAGTTGTATGTAGATGGCCCCATGGCCAATGAGTTCCACCGTACTGTCTCGCGGTTGATGGAAATGCAATCGCGCGAGTACCTGGAGTCAGAACGGCGCCAGGCAGTTATTTTGTAGGTCTTGGGCGCGGCCGGTGGCCAATGCACCTGATACCTGACCCTGACACGTAGTTTTATAAGCGTATTTTTTATCATGACGACACGAGTACTGACCGGCGTTACAACGACCGGTATTCCACACTTGGGTAACTATGCCGGGGCGATTCGTCCTGCTATCCGTGCTAGCCAGCAAGCCGATGTCGACGCATTTTTCTTCATGGCGGACTACCACGCCCTGATCAAATGTGACGACCCGGAGCGCGTAGCCATTTCGCGCCGTGCGATTGCCGCCACCTGGATAGCCTGCGGCCTGGATGTGGAAAAGGTAACGTTCTATCGCCAATCTGATATTCCTGAAATTCCCGAACTGTCCTGGATGCTGGGCTGCGTGACGGGCAAGGGTTTGATGAACCGTGCGCACGCGTATAAAGCCTCCGTGGATAAAAACGAGGCGGCTGGCATGGAGCCGGACGACGGCGTGACCATGGGCTTGTTCAGCTATCCTGTGTTGATGGCGGCTGACATCTTGATGTTCAACGCGCATAAAGTGCCTGTGGGCCGTGATCAGGTTCAGCATCTGGAAATGGCGCGTGATATCGCCAAGAGCTTCAACCATTTGTATGGTCGCGGCAAAGAGCTGTTTGTACTGCCTGAGGTGCAGGTCGAGGAAGATGTGGCTCTGTTGCCGGGCCTGGACGGTCGCAAGATGTCCAAGAGCTATGACAACACGATTCCCCTGTTTGAAGGTGGTGCCAAAGCGCTGAAGTCCGCCATCGCCCGCATTGTGACGGACTCCAAAGGCCCGGGTGAACCCAAGAACCCGGATGACTCCCACCTGACCGCCTTGTACAAGGCCTTTGCGACGCCAGAGCAGACTCAGATCTTCCGCCAACAACTGATCGAAGGGATGGCCTGGGGCGAGGCCAAAGAAGCTTTGCATCAGATTCTGGAAACCATGATCGCCCCCATGCGCGAGCGTTATGAATCTCTGATGGCTCGCCCTCAGGACATTGAAGAACTGCTGCAAGTGGGTGCCCGCAAGGCTCGTGCCTATGCAACGCCTTTTATTCACGAACTGAAGGCTGCTGTGGGCCTGCGTGACCCGATCAGCGTGGCGGCTACCAAGACTGAAACCAAGGCCCGTAAAGCCCGGTTTGTGAATTTCCGCGACGAAGACGGCACGTTCCGTTTCCGCCTGCAGGATGCGGCCGGACATGAGTTGTTCCTGTCGCGTTCCTACGCTGATCCCAAACAGGCGGGCGTGGCAATCAAAGGTTTGCAGACTGCGGCGTTCGCCGAGGTCGTCAAACAAGATGGCTCGGAACTGCAAATCCATTGTGCCGGAGAGGAAGTCGCTCGCGTATCGGCAGATCTGCGTGATGCACTCGAAGCCGCTTTGGATTCGATGCGAGACTAAGTCGTGTGCCGGTGGCAGGACTGATCCTAGGTTGGATGCAGTAAGTCTCTTTGTGCCACCGCACCCTACCTTGAAGCACGTTTGAAAATAAACAGCCCCAAAAGCGAGATGTTCATCTCACGTTTGGGGTTGTTTTGTTTTTTATTTTTTAATCAATACCTTGAAAGGTGGTTGAAGATAAAACCTGTGGCAGAGATATCCCGGGTATTGGCTTCAGCTACAAAGGCTACTCTGCATTTGCAGCTCCCTAAGGCAAGGGTTCAGGTCTGAGTCGTAGACCGCTGATCCCAGTTCTGGCTGGCCAGTTCCAATGCTGCAATATCTTCTGCACAGATCACGTCGCGCAAGGCCGTGAATTTTTCCTCTGGCCAGTCATATATTCTCAAGGCCAGCAGCCGCTCAATGCTTGCCTCATCAAAGCGTTTTCGCACGGGCACAGCCGGATTCCCGGCCACGATGGTATACGGTGCCACGCTCTTGGTCACAATCGCCCCCGAGGCCACCACAGCGCCTTCACCAACCTCGACACCGGGCATGATCATGGCCCGCATACCGATCCAGGCACCGTCCTGGATGTGGGTGTCACCTTTGCCCACATAGGCGTCCGTAATCTTGTCCACGAAGGGATACAGGCTGAACCAGTCCATGCGATGGGTATGGTTGCCGCCCATCAGAATCACGGCCTCGGCACCGATACATACGTAGTCGCCAATATGTAGCTGGTCCACCGGCCATTGAGAGTCCCAGGTCTTGCGGCTGTATTCGTCCCCGTACAAGTAACGCACCACGCTTTCTTCAAAACTGCCGGTCCAGGCATGGCTGTAGTAGCTGTGTGTGCCACGTATATGAATATTGGGATTGGATACGGTTTCGTGCAGGAGTTCGACCTGCGACCAGTGCTTTTGCACCATGCTTCTCCTTCTGGACCTTGCCGTGCTGGTTCTGGCTTTGCGCCAGTAAGGGCAAAGTGGGCTGTTCGTATTGAAGCCAAGCGAGGCTAGGAGGCTCGTTTGGTTGACCTTGATGGCGCGACTCGTCCAGTGCGCGTTGAGGCGCTTTGTATTCAAACCAGCCATAAAGCATCAAGCCCTGCGTAAACATTCATGCAGGGCTTGATGATGGGCTTGGGCCGGCAGGAATAGCTGCCTTATTCGGCTGGCTGGGCCGGAATATCCAGCGTTTCACACAGGCTCAGAATTTCTTCCAGGCTCTCGCGTTTGACCACGATCAGTTGAAACTCCTCGTCATAGCTTTGGGCAAACTCCAGCAGACAGTAGGAGGGGTGAAACTCCTGCAACTGCTCGTTCGCCCATTGGAAAAAGCCATCTACGTCCTGAAAAGGCATGTCGTCGTAAGGAAAGGCGGGCAGGTCCTGATTTTCAAACGCGGCCAGAATTTCTTCCCACAGTTCATCGACGGTATCGGCCAGGGCCAGATAATCATCCAGTTCGTAGCTGATGGCCAGGATCAGAGCGCCATCCGGATCGTGTTCCATCAGGTTCTGCGCGTGCTTTCCATACGCCTCACCCATCGCTGCCGGGCTGGCGCTGGCAGTCAGTACGGACCGGCTGATGGCTGCAATATCCTCTTCCTTCTGATCAAATCCGGTCAGCAGATTGAGCAGACGCGTCAGTTGGGAAAGGCGCTCGGTCTCAGTCATGGCTTATCTCCGAAGTTTGCTAAAGGCCGCTGCCATGGCACCGGTTGGTGCTGGTTCAGCTTGCCGGTTGGGGCGATTGTTTCCAGAGCGGCGTTGGGGAGCGTTGCTCGTGCTGTTGGAACCACGCACTGGGGCGCTGTCGTCGTTCAGGCGCATGGTCAAACCGATACGCTTGCGGGCGACATCCACTTCCTGGACTTTAACTTTAACCGTCTGACCCACGCGAACCACATCACGCGGATCTTTCACAAAGGTATCAGACAGAGCCGAGATATGCACCAGACCGTCCTGGTGTACCCCTACGTCCACAAAGGCACCAAAGTTGGCTACGTTGGTGACCACGCCTTCCAGAATCATGCCGGGCGTCAAATCGTTCAGGGAGTTGATGCCTTCCTGGAACTTGGCCGTCGTAAATTCAGGGCGAGGGTCGCGACCGGGCTTTTCAATTTCGTTAAAAATATCACGCACGGTGGGCAAACCAAAGCGTTCATCCGTGAAGTCTGAAGGGGACAAACCTTTCAGTGCGCCGGATTTACCCATGACATCGCTGGCTTCGGTCTGCAGACGCTCCAGAATACGGGCGGCAACCGGATAGGCTTCGGGGTGAACCGCCGAGGCGTCCAGAGGGTTGGCTGCGCCGGGAATACGCAAAAAGCCCGCTGCCTGCTCAAAGGCTTTTTCACCAAAGCGGGGCACGTCACGCAACTGCTTGCGGCTTTGGAAGGCACCATTTTCGTCACGCCAGGTGACGATGTTTTTGGCCAGCGTGTTGTTCAGGCCGGAGACGCGTGCCAGCAGGGGAGCAGAAGCGGTGTTGACGTCCACACCCACCGCGTTAACACAATCTTCGACCACGGCATCCAGGCTGCGAGCCAGTTCGCGCTGGTTCACGTCGTGCTGGTATTGGCCAACGCCAATGGATTTGGGGTCGATCTTGACCAGTTCGGCCAACGGATCTTGCAGGCGGCGGGCGATGGAGACGGCACCACGCAGGCTGACATCCATATCAGGAAATTCCTGGGCAGCCATTTCCGAAGCAGAGTACACCGATGCCCCTGCCTCGGACACGACGACGCGGGTCAGCGGCAGTTGCGGGAAGGCCGACTGCAGGTCAGCCACCAGTTTCTCGGTTTCGCGCGACGCTGTGCCGTTACCAATCGCGACCAGTTCAACTTGGTGGCGAGTAGCCAGACCGGCCAGGGTACGAATCGCGCCTTCGCGGTCACGACGGGGCTCAAAGGGGTAGACGGTGGCCGTATCCAGCACCTTGCCGGTTGCATCGATCACAGCGGCTTTCACGCCGGTACGAATGCCTGGGTCCAGGCCCAGAACGGCTTTATTGCCCGCAGGGGCGGCCAAGAGTAAATCGCGCAGATTGGCGGCAAACACGCGGGTGGATTCCTGCTCAGCTTGTTCGCGCAGACGACCAATCAGCTCGGATTCAAACGCCGTCAGCAACTTGACGCGCCAGGTCCAGCGGCAGACCTCGGCCAACCAGTGGTCACGTGGGCTGGCGTCGGCGGAAAAGTCAGCGCCAATATCGGTCAGCTCTGCCACTTTCAGCACACAAGGGTGGGGCAAGAGCTGATCCTGTTCGGGGTTCAGGCCCAGGCGCAGGTCCAGCGCACCTTGCTGACGACCGCGCAACAAAGCCAGCACGCGGTGAGAAGGCAGTTGGCGCAGCGCTTCGTTAAAGTCGAACCAGTCGCGGAATTTGTCACCTTCCTGCTCCTTGCCTTCGGCAACCTTGGAGTACAGGTGGGCGGACTTCCACAGATAGTCGCGCATGGCTTCCAGCAGGTCGGCTTGCTCGGCAAAGCGTTCGGCCAGAATGTCGCGGGCACCGTCCAGAGCAGCTTTGGTCGTGTCGATCTTGGCTTCGGCATTCAGATAGCCTTCGGCCAGTGCCAGAGGGTCGGCATCCTTCTGGGCCAGAATGGCGTCCGCCAGCGGCTCCAGACCGGCCTCGCGGGCAATCTGGGCACGGGTACGACGCTTGGGCTTGTACGGCGCGTACAAGTCTTCCAGACGCTGCTTGGTGTCCGCCGCCAAAATGGCTTGCTCCAGCTCGGGCGTCAGTTTTTCTTGCTGGCGGATCGATTCCAGAATGGCATGACGACGCGATTGCATATCGCGCAAATAGATCAGGCGCACTTCCAGATCGCGCAGGACATTATCGTCCAGGCCACCGGTGGCTTCCTTGCGGTAACGGGCAATAAAAGGGACCGTGGCCCCGTTGTCCAAGAGCTCAACCGTCGAGGCGGCTTGTTGGATGCGGATGTTCAGTTCAGAGGCCAGTAGCGCCAGAATCTGTTGGTGATCCTGTTGCTGGGCGAGGGTTTCCACAGTCATTTCAGTTATGGGTCCATCGTTGTAAAAGGGTCTGCAAGCGCCGCATTTTGCCATAAAGACCGGCAGCGACCCAGAATTGGCAGGTATCATCTTGTATGTATTCCACTGTGATTGTAGACAGTTCTGTCATTCGTCACCTCTCCCTGAGCGGTTTTGCCCCATGTTGTTGCAGGATTATTCCGATATCTTTTCTCCCCAAGGCCCTCTGGCAGAGTCTGTCCCGCACTATCGTCCGCGGCAGGCTCAGTTGGAGCTGGCCCAAGCCATCAGCGAGACGGTCGCCGATTCTGGCGTACTGATCGCCGAGGCGGGCACAGGCACAGGCAAGACCTGGGCCTACCTGGTTCCGGTGTTCATGCAAGGCGGTAAAGCGCTGGTCTCGACCGGAACGCGTACCTTGCAGGACCAATTGTTCCGTCGGGATATTCCCCACCTGCGTAAAGCGCTGGCTTTGCCGGTCGATGTGGCCTTGCTCAAGGGCAGAAGTAATTACGTCTGTCATTACCATTTGGAACGGTTGGGGCAGGATGACCGGGCTCTGAAGTCTCGTGCGGAAATCGCTTATCTGCGTGCTATCCAGCTCTTTACAGAGCGCAGCCGTAGCGGCGACAAGGGTGAGCTGGCCGAAGTCCCCGAAGATGCGGATATTTGGCACCGGGTCACCTCAACGCGGGATAACTGCCTGGGGCAGGACTGTCCCTTTGTGCGCGACTGCTTTGTGATGAAGGCTCGCCGTCATGCTCAGGATGCCGATGTGGTGGTGGTGAACCACGCCTTGTTCATGGCCGATTTGGCCTTGCGCGAAGAGGGTGTAACGGATTTGCTGCCCAGCGTGGATCTGGTGGTGTTTGACGAAGCGCACCAACTGCCCGACGTGGCTACCCGTTTTTTGGGTAGCAGCGTGTCCTTGTATCAACTGACGGATTTGTGTCGGCAGATAGAAGCGGCGGGTCTGGCCCAGGCCCGTGAGACCGTGGACTGGAGCCAGGTCGCCCGCAAGCTGGAGCAAGCGGCTCGGGATTTGCATTTGCGTACCGCGTCGCTGGCGGCTCAAGGTGGCCGCGCCACTTTCCAGGCCTTGCCCGAGCCTGAGCTTTTTGATGAGGCGCTGGAGCATTTGCTGGAGACCTTCGATAAGGTCATCAAGATGCTGGCTATGGTGGCTGAGCGCCATCCTGATCTGGCAGCAGCGCATAAAAGTGCCTTGGAGATACGTGCACGCTTGTTCCAGTGGAGTCAGCCAGATCGCCAGGGCCGCCACGCCTATCTGCCAGAAAGTGAAAAGGATGAAGACCAGCCCGACGAATTCGTGCGTTGGGTAGAAAGTGGCCAGCACTATTTGCGTTTGCACAGTGCGCCTTTATCGGTGGCCAAGATTTTCTCGCGTTACAGAGGCAAGGAGCAGTCCTGGGTGCTGACCTCGGCGACCTTGTCGGTACATGGGGATTTCAATCATTTCAAGCGGCAACTGGGCTTGTTCGATGCCCGCACCGAAGCCTGGGCTTCACCGTTCGACTATCCGAATCAGGCACTGTTCTATGTGCCCAGCACCTTGCCGCTTCCCAGCCATCCGAATTTCAATCAGGCTTTCGTGGATGCGCTCATTCCGCTGATCAAGGCGGGTCAGGGCGGTGTGTTGGTGCTCTGTACCACCTTGCGCTCGGTAGAGCGGATTGCGGATATGCTGCGAGACCGATTTGATCGGGAAGACATAGAGCGCAATGTGCTACGCCAAGGGGAGCGTTCGCGCCAGGTTCTGCTGGACGAGTTCCGTGCGCGTGGCAATGCGGTGTTGGTGGGCAGTGCCAGCTTCTGGGAAGGGATTGACCTGCCCGGTGATGCCTTGACACTGGTTGCGATCGACAAGCTACCCTTTGCTCCGCCGGATGATCCGGTGCTGGAAGCTCGTATCAAAGAATGCAAGGACAGAGGCGGGAATCCCTTTATGGAATACCAGTTGCCCGAAGCAGCCATTGCCTTGAAACAAGGGGCTGGGCGCCTGATCCGTACCGAGCGCGACTGGGGCGTGCTGATGGTGGGCGATACCCGCATTGTCGAGAAACCCTACGGCAAATTGCTGTGGCGTGGTTTGCCACCTTTCGCTCGGACTCGTGATCCTGCTCGTGCGCTGGCGTTTTTGCGGGAGCAAAAGGCCAAGCGGCAGAGCGATGAAGCAGGGCAAGTGACGATGGAGGACGGCCTGGAGCAGCCGTAAGGAGACAGTTGACCGACTGGTTTCTTGCCCCCAAACATAGTCCAGGCCAATCCTGGTGAGGTGTCTGTGTCCAAGGGCAGGGAATGCGTTTTGTTTTCTGAGTACAATCACGGCCATGGCTAACCTTGCTTACCTCACACTGAAACCGGTTAATTACCGGGGCGCAGCCATGCCTCGCGGACACTTTCATTCCGTCACACCCCCTTAGGGTGCACTAGCGCGGCAAGAGCGCTCTTTCCTTGCTTTGTCCTTTTCTCTGTCTGTCGCTGTTTGCCGCGACGGGCATGCCCATGTTTTTGCCTTGCGTGTCCAGACGGTGACTGTTTAGCTGGATACGGTAAGCGCGTCTCTCTTCTTTGCTAAATGCGGTGTTTATGTTTATTGAAAAAATCAGAACGGAATGGTTCTCCAACGTTCGGGGTGATTTGCTGGCTGGCCTGGTGGTGGCATTAGCCTTGATTCCGGAAGCCATTGCGTTCTCCATTATTGCCGGTGTGGATCCTAAAGTTGGCCTGTATGCCTCTTTTTCTATCGCGACGCTCATCGCTTTTGTCGGTGGCCGACCAGGCATGATTTCGGCTGCGACCGGGGCGATGGCCTTAGTGATGGTGACGCTGGTGAAAGAGCATGGGCTCGACTACTTGTTGGCGGCGACCATTCTTGCAGGGATGCTGCAAATGTTGGCTGGCTTTTTTCGCCTTGGGCAGCTTATGCAGTTTGTCTCGCGCTCGGTCATCACTGGCTTTGTCAATGCCCTGGCGATCTTGATTTTTATGGCTCAATTGCCGGAGTTGACGAATGTCACCTGGCCCGTTTATGCCATGACGGCGGCTGGGCTGGTCATCATTTATGGATTGCCTTATATCACCAGGGCAGTGCCTTCGCCTTTGGTGGCCATTGTCGTTCTAAGCATTGTCTATATGGTTTTTGAGCTGGATATCCGCACCGTGGGTGATATGGGGGCCTTGCCTGACAGCCTGCCCAGCTTTTTGATCCCGCAGGTTCCTTGGACATGGGAAACACTGCAAATCATTTTTCCTTACTCTGTCACCTTATGTGTTGTGGGTCTATTGGAATCCTTGATGACGGCCACTATCGTGGACGATATGACCGATACCACGAGCAACAAAGACAGAGAGTGTGTAGGACAGGGTATTGCCAATATCGCCACGGGCTTTGTAGGAGGGATGGCTGGCTGTGCCATGATTGGGCAATCGGTGATCAATGTGAAATCAGGTGGGCGTGGCCGACTGTCCACCTTAACAGCGGGTGTTGTGCTGTTGATACTGGTTGTCTTTCTGGGGGAGTGGGTCAAGCAGATACCGATGGCTGCCTTGGTTGCCGTGATGGTGATGGTGTCCATCAGCACATTCAATTGGCGTTCAATCAAAGACCTGGTCGTGCATCCCAGAACATCCAGTGTCGTCATGTTGGCGACGGTGGTGGTCACTGTTGCCACCCACGACCTGGCCAAAGGAGTGCTGACAGGTGTCCTGTTCTCCGGGGTATTCTTTGCACACAAGGTGCGCCGTATTTTGCACATCACCTCAAGCCTTAGCCAAGATGGCCAGACACGTACTTATATTGTTTTCGGGCAGGTGTTTTTTGCCTCGGCAGAGAACTTTTTTTCAAAGTTCGACTATCAAGAGAAAGTGCCGCATATCTGTATTGATGTGAGCCAGACACGATTTTGGGACTTAAGCTCGGTTGCGGCCTTGGATCGGGTTGTGTTGAAGTTGCGTCGTGGCGGTGCCCAGGTGCAGGTGCAGGGGCTCGATGCCAGTAGCACGACAATGATCGAACAGTTTGCTCGTTACCCCAGCAGTGACGGTGCGAGTCCCGTAAACCCTCATTAAATAGCGTGGCCGGCGCTGGATGCGCCGGCCTTAACTGCCATCGTCTGCTCCTTCCTGGGTTCTGAAGGGGACATTTCAGTCCCGGTCGTGCACCTCCAGCCCCACGCAATTGCCTGGAAATAATAATTCAAGCTTAAACAAGAATCTGGGTGCGACGCAGGGTAATCCCCATCCTTCAAGACATTGACGCTCTACATCAAGCTAACTACCATCACAACATACAGATATGTATGTTATGAATCCACTTATGTTTGGTGAAGCGAATGACGACAGAAAAAACGATGCCGCGGGTGATGCGTTTCAATGATTTGGCGTTCCAGCCTCGACAGGAAAAGCCCGAGATGGCGCAGTTGGCGGAGATTGTGGGTGAGCAAGATGGCACGCCTCTCAGTGCTGGTTATGCCCGTCTGAGCAAGGCGCGAATTGAATGGACTGTGCTTTACGACGAAGTGGTCACGGTAATTGAAGGCAGCATCAATATTCATACCCCGCAAGGTGTTTTGAAAGCAGGGCCCCTTGACTGCGTTTGGCTGCCCGCAGGTACTCCCCTGATCTACGAAGCAGAGTCTGCTCTGATCCATTATTGCCTGCATCCCAGCAACTGGGCCAGCGCACGGACGGCCGCATGAGCACCAAGAAAATTATGCACCTGCCGGAGAACGACAAGACCAATGGGTGGAGTCGGCTTCTGGCGCCTCGCATGGCCAAGCCAGCCTTAGGTAAAGATATACAAGCCGATTGGGTGATTGTTGGCGGTGGTCTGGCCGGTTTGGCCGCAGCTCGTCGCCTGGCAGAGAATCGTCCCGATGACAGCATCGTGGTGCTGGAAGCGGATCAGGTGGGTGAAGGGGCTCAAGGCCGAAACTCCGGCTTTGCGATTGATAGCCCTCATAACGTTGGCAGTTCCATGGGCGAACTGGACGCCGCCCGCTCGCACGTGCGCTTGGCGCGTACGGCAATTGCTTATCTGAAAGCTCAGGTAGAGCGTTACAGCATTGAGTGTGATTGGAGCCCCATCGGGAAATTCCATGCGGCGGTTTCCGAGGAAGGCGTACGCACAACCCTGAAGCCTACGCTTCAGGTGCTGGAGTCCTTGAAAGAACCGCATGAGTGGCTGGACGGGAAGGCTTTGCACGATAAGCTGGGATTCAAGCATTTCCGTACAGGTATTTACACCCCAGGCACGGTGCTGCTGAACCCGGCTGCTTTATCGCGTGGCCTGGCTGACAATATGCCTCCCAACGTTACCGTCTACGAAAAAACGCCGGTGTTGTCTTTGCAGCAAGGTGATGGCGTCACGCTGGACACCCCCGGCGGCAAAGTTCGTGCAGGAAAGATGATTCTGGCCGTGAACGTGTTCGCGGAGCAGTTTGGGTTTTATAGCGGCAAGCTGATGCCGATGGCCGCTCATGCCAGCTTGACTCGTTGCCTGACCGAAAGCGAACAGCGTGAATTGGGCGGTTTGCCCAGTTGGGGTTTGACGCCCGCCAATGCGTTTGTAGGTATCACCATGCGCCGCACCAATGACCAGCGCATTCTGATTCGCCAGCACATGACGTACGCCCCTAATTTGCGTAGCGATGACCAGAGCCGTCGCCGTGTTCGCATCGAGCACAAAGCCCTGTTTGATGAGCGTTTCCCGAATCTGAAGAGCGTGGAAATGGAGCACACCTGGACGGGCTTTATCTGCTTGTCCCGTAACGGCTCGCCCGGCTTTGGGCAGGTGGCGCCACATGTGTACTGCGCGGTGTGTCAGAACGGGGTGGGGCTGACCAAAGGCACGATCTCCGGCATGTTGGTGGCGGATCTGGCCTGTGGCGTGGATAACCCTTTGATTGCTGACATGCAGGCTCTGGGGCAACCCGATGCTTTGCCGCCACGGCCGTTTCTGGATGTGGGGGTCCGGGCCCGTTTGGGCTGGGAGTTGTGGCGACACCGAGCAGAAGCCTGACAAGTGAAGTTTGAACAACAAATTTAAAAGAGATACCCAGGAGGAGTTATGACGCTTTTGAGCAAGACTTTGCTGACGGTGATGTTCAGCCTGAGTGTGGCCACCGTGTCCGCACAAACCATGCGCATTGCAACAGACTCGGGCGCGCAGGGTTCGCCTAGCGGTGACGCTATCGAAAAATGGGCCGCGTTGATTAAAGAGGGCACGCAAGGCGCTTTGTCGCCACGCGTTTTTTATCAGAACCAGTTAGGAGGTCAGGAAGAGGTGTTCGATCAGCACATAGCGGGGGATGTGCAGTTGATGTTGAACTGGCCCATGACTTCCTATGACAAGCGCATTGCGGTGATCTATACGCCTTATATGTTCACCACCTGGGAAGAAGCCCTGGCTGCTTACCAGCCTGGTGGCTGGCTGAATGAAACGCTGGATAGTGTTTACAAGGAAAATGGTCTGAAGTTCTTTGGTGCCTGGCCTGAAGGCTTTAATGGCGTTGCTACCAAAGGCAAACATGCGTTGACGGTGGAGGATGCCAAGAGCATCAAGGTACGGGTACCTCCAATCTCCATAATGCAGCAGTCTGTGCAAGCCATGGGTTACCAAACGGCCGCCATTGATTGGGGGGAGGTGTTCACTTCCATTCAAACTGGCGTGGTCGATGGCGACGCGGCCAATGTCATTTATTACGACTACGAGTATTTCCGCGACACCTTGGATTATTACGTGCGCAGCAAGCAGCAATTCATTACTGGTGTGCTGTCCATGAACCTGGAAGCTTGGGAGGCCCTGAAACCCGAACAACAGGAAGTGATTCAAGCCTCCGCCACCAGCATCATGCAAGAGCAGTTTGCCAAGGCCCAGCTAGCGGACGCGGCTATTGTGGAGAAGTGGAAGGCGCTGGGCAAAAACTACATTGAACTCGACAAGGATCAGCTGGCCGCATTGGGTACGCATGTCCGCGCCAAAGTCTGGCCATCGATGCACGCTGAAGTAGGCGAGAACATCATGGCGCATATCGAGAAAAACGCCTCGGCTCTCAAGTGAACACCTTGGATCAAGGGAGTATGAGCGTGAGTGAGGGTATCCCAATGAAGCGCGGGCCGACCCTGGTTGCCCTGGAATGGCTGGCCATTGTGTCAAGCATCGTGGTGGCGGCAGGTTTGGCCTATGTGGTGGCAGCACGTTACTACCTGAACTGGCCGGCAACAGGAGTGCACACCATTGTGATGGTGGCGGCGATCTGGCTGTACATGACCGGGGCGCTGATCGCCAGTCAGTCCCGTCAGCATCTGGTGGTGGACTATCTGTCACATCGTTTGAAAACGCCACAAGCGCGTGCCATTCACCGTTTTATTGTGTCGGTACTGGTACTGATTATTGTGGTGGCCTTCGCTTATTGGACCTTGCGCATGTTCATGTGGGGCTCCCGCTTCTCCGCCACCATGGCGGAGCTGTCGATTCCTGTCTGGGTGCCTCAGTCTGCAATTGGCCTGAACGCAGTCGGTAGCCTGTTGTATGCCTTGCGCGATGTTTATCAGTCTTTGATGGCCTTGCGCCAGGGAGACGATTGATTATGCATGCTGGATTTTCTGTTCTCTTGCTGCTGTTCCTGCTGGGGGTGGGGGTGCCGGTGGCCTGGTCCTTTGCTGGCACGTTGTTAATGTTGACCTTGGTCTATGACGTCAATTTGAACACCTTGATGCTGCAAGGATTCCGTTCCTTGAACTCCCTGGTTCTGCTGGCCTTGCCCTTGTTCATCATGGCAGGTTATTTGATGCAGGCAGGCGGGATTGCTCATCGTTTGGTGGGTTTTGCCGAAATGCTGGTCAAGAATCGTCGTGGTGGCATGGGGGCCAGCATGGTTCTGGCTTCCGGGGTGTTCGGGGCGATTTCGGGGACTGCCTCGGCGGCAGTGGCTTCCATTGGCACCATCTTGGTCGACCCCATGGAACAACGTGGTTATCCTCGTCAGTACTCGGCGGCCTTGTTGGGTATTTCCTCCTTGCTGGGCATTCTGATCCCGCCGTCCATTACCATGATTTTGTTTGCGGTGGTGACCCAGCAATCCGTGGTGGCCTGCTTTGCAGCGACGATCGGACCGGGCTTGCTCTTGATGTTTGGTTTGATTTTGTTCAATTACGTCGTGGCTGGACGCTGGTTCAAGGAGTCGCCTGCTCAGCCTGCGCACGAAACTCAAGGGCGTTACTCGCTCAAAACCTTGTTCTATGCCATCCCCGCCTTATGTATTCCTGCCTTGATTCTGGGCGGGATTTATGGGGGAGTCTTCACGCCCACAGAAGCGGCTGCGGTAGCTGTTGTGCTGGTCATCGGTATTGGCTGCTTTGTGTACCGTGAGCTGACCTTGCGCAAGCTGTGCGACAGTTTTGTACGTACGGCAGAGACCACGGGGACGGTCATCCTGATCTTGCTGTTCTCTTTCCTGATTGGCCGAATTCTGGTTGCGCAAGGCGTGCCACAGGACCTGGCCACTTTTGTGACCGGTCTGGTCGATAGTCCCATCGGAATTCTTTTGATGGTGAATATCTTTCTGGTTCTGGTGGGCATGATTATCGATGACGTGTCCTTGACCGTGGTGGTGGCTCCCTTGCTGCTGCCGTTGGTGGGGGCGGCAGAGGTCAACCCGGTACAGTTTGCCGCGATTGTGGCATGTGCAGTAATCGTAGGTTCCAACAGTCCGCCGATGGCACCTGTGCTGTATATGTCCTGCCGTATCAGTAAAGTAGCGGTACACCGCTCTTTTAGTCCGGCCATTGCCATGATTGTGTTTGTAGCCATTCCGGTTCAGTTGATTACCACCTTTGTGCCCGCCGTTTCCTTGGCGTTTCCACGAATGCTGGGCCTGTTGTAAGAGGAGCGCCGGTATACTTTGGCGATTAAAGCGACTCTACAAGCAGGCGATATGAGCGATAAGGAATTGATTGAACGTGTGGCCCAAGCCGGGGCGTTGAGCGAGCCTAATGTGCATTTGACGCGGGCGGATTGGCTGGAGGCCGCCATTCGCTTGTTTATGCAAGAAGGTGTGGAGGCGGTGCGCATCACCCGTCTGGCCCAGGTCATGGCCGTCACACGGGGAAGTTTTTATTGGCATTTCAAGGACAGGGACGATCTGCTTGATGGGCTGGTCGGTTTTTGGGAGCAAAAGAATATGCGCTCTACCATGCTGGCGCTAGAGAATGTGGACAATTTGCAAGATGGCATGTTGTCGCTGTTCTCCACCTGGCTGGACGTGTCCCGTTTCGAACCGGGTCTGGATATGGCCATGCGTGATTGGGCAAGGCGCTCCGAGCGGGTGCGTCAGGCGGTAGCGCGGGCGGACAAGGCTTGCATGAATGCCTTGGCTAATTTCTTTCAGCGTATGGGGTTGGAACAGATAGAAGCTCAGACCCGAGCACGGACAACGTACTTTTGTCAGATTGGCTATTACTTGATTGGCCTGCAGGAAAATCTGGAAGATCGTATGGTGTATTTGAATGACACCATGAAGATCTTGGGTGGCCAGCCTTTGGATCCGGCCAAGGCCAAGGCTTTTGCAG
The DNA here is from genome assembly GCF_025960365.1 of Alcaligenes sp. SMD-FA. Lineage (NCBI taxonomy): Bacteria > Pseudomonadati > Pseudomonadota > Betaproteobacteria > Burkholderiales > Alcaligenaceae > Alcaligenes > Alcaligenes sp. SMD-FA. Next base: position 1,138,034 of record NZ_CP110108.1, read on the forward strand.
AGCGCATGTATAGCGTGCAAAAGGACAATGCCAAGAAAGTGGTGGGATAGTTGGATGCTCTGGAGCCGGTGGGCGTCAGGCGTGCCTAGGGGGCCACAGAGGAAGGAGCATCCTGACTGATAGTCCTTGCTCTGAAGGGCAGGGCAAAGCGAGCTGCCAAGGAATATCAGTTTGAAGTCGGGAAACTAAAAGGGCCGAATCCTGAAGAGGATTCGGCCCTTTTTGGGATTGCGTTCAGTGAGACGTTTTATTGCCGCTTCACAAAGGCAGTCCGTATCTTGTGCTGCTTTGCTGCAAGGCTTAGAACCAGTTGATGGGGTTCCAGTAGTTAACCTTGGTATCCAAGCCTTCCGTGAAGTATTTTGAGTCAGGGAAGTTTTGGTCCATCACGCGTTTGGTGGTGTCTCGCAACTCGGTCTGGCCCATCTTGTCGTAGGACAGGTACATCAGGTACAGCGCACGTTCGGCGATGGGCACACCCTTGAAGTCCGTAATAACGGTTTGGGCACGGTTAACAGCGGCAACGTAGGCGCCACGTTTGTAGTAGTACTCGGCCACATGTACTTCGTTCTGAGCGATGGTGCTGACCAGCCAGGTTAAACGTTTGGCGGCATCGGGTGCGTATCGGCTGTCGGGGTAGCGTTGCAGCAGATCGTTAAAGGCTTCGTAGGATTCACGCAGACCTTTAGGGTCACGCTCGCTGGGGTCCTGCTGGGTAATGTTGGACAGGGCAGCGCTAGGAGGCGTAAAGGAGATCAGTCCTTTCAGGTACAGCATATAGTCGGTGCCGGGGTGGCTGGGGTATTGCTTCTGGAAGCGGTCAATAGCGGCCAGGGCTTTGCCAGGCTCTTCGTCTTTCCAGTTAATGTAAGCCTGGTCGATCAGCGATTGCTGTGCATATGTGCCGAAGGGGTAGCGGGACTCGACGGCTTCCAGGCGGGTACGCGCGTCTTTCCAGTTGCCGGCCGACATTTCTTCACGGGCGTCTTTATACAAACGCTCGGCGGTCCAACCCGAGGTGGGGTCAACTTCTTTTTTGGTAGTGCCGCAGCCAGCAAGCAAAGTGGCAGCCAGCATTAATGCGGCTACTTGGGCCAGCTTGGTACCACGAATACGTGGCAAGTTCAGGTTCAGGCGAGTCACAAAAGCGTCCTTGGTGTTAGCATTGCTGCTCAATTATATGATTTGTCGCCATGCCTGACACAGATACTGAAAAAGATAGTGTTGTTTCTTCCGACGCACTGCGTTTTATCCTTCCCATCACTGCGTCTCCCGATCGTCTGGACAAGACTTTAGCGCGGTTACTGCCTCAGCATTCGCGCAGCCGTCTACAGTCCTGGGTCGAGAGCGGGCATGTTCTCGTCAACGGCCAGGCCGTCAAGGTCAAGCATACGGTTTACCCTGGTGATACCGTGCTGGTCTGGGAGCAACAGGCCCCAGAAGACATGGCTTTTGAGCCCGATGACGTGGACTTCGAGATTGTGGCTCAAAGTGACTCCTGGCTGGTGGTAAACAAGCCAGTCGGTCTGGTCACGCACCCTGGCGCGGGTAACTGGCGCGGCACCTTGCTCAATGGTTTGCTGTTTCGCTTTCCCACTTTGCGACAGGTGCCCCGTGCCGGTGTTGTACACCGGCTGGACAAAGACACTTCCGGCTTGCTGGTGGTGGCTCGCACAGAAGTCGCACAAACTCACTTTGTCCGACAACTGCAAGAGCGTAGCATGGGACGCCAGTATCTGGCGTTGGTCCATGGTGTCTTGCCGGGCCAGGGCTCGGTAGATGAGCCAATTGGACGCGATTTGCGCGTGCCAGTGCGCATGAGCACTGGACCATCCGTTGCCCCCAAGCATGCCGTAACGCATTATCAAATGTTGCGTCAGGGTTATGTGGGTGAAGAAGCGGTCACCGAAGTGGCTTGCCGACTGGAGACAGGGCGTACCCACCAGATTCGTGTCCATCTCAGTTCGATCAAGCATCCCCTGCTGGCCGATACCCTCTATGGTGGCCGCGTGGTTGCGGGGGCACAGCGTCAAATGCTGCATGCGCACGTGCTGGAGTTTGAAGATCCCGATACGGGCGAGCGCCGCAGCTTCTCGGCAGAGCCACCGGCTGATTATCAGTCTGTTGTAGAGTCTATTGAATGGCACACTCAACGTTGATTTCTACGGTTAGCGGCCCCGCACAAGCGGGGCTGCTTTATTTTTGTACGACTCGGGCCGGTGGCGTCAGCCAGGACGAGCGCGACAGCCTGAACCTGGGCTTGAATACCGGCGACGATCCGCAGCGGGTGCAGGTCAATCGGCAACGGCTTGCGGACTTTTTGAGTGCGGAGCCCATCTGGTTGGCACAGGTACATGGTACAGACGTGCTGGATGCGGATCAGGAGGTCCTGCCTGCCGTGCCCAGGCAGTTTGATGCCGCTATCACCACGCGCCGGGATCGCACTTTGGCCATCTTGACGGCGGATTGCCTGCCGGTTGTCATTTGGGATGAGCATGCCCAGGTGCTCGGTGTGGCCCATGCCGGTTGGCGTGGGCTGCAAGCCGGAGTCTTGGAAAATACCTGGCAGGCGATGGCCGCCCGTTGTCCCCAAGCGCAATCCTGGCAAGCCTGGATTGGGCCGGCGATTAGCCAGGAGCACTTCGAGGTCGGGCAGGAGGTCTTTGATGCCTATGTTCTGGACGAGCCTGAATTGGCCGCCTTTTTTATTCGGGGAAAGCGCCCTGGAAAATGGCAGGCGGATTTGCCCGGTATTGCACGCCACCGATTGGAAAAATTGAGCCTCGGAAAAATAACTGTGCATTTAAGTGGCCTGTGCACGTTTCAAGATAATGATTTGTTTTATTCTTATCGGCGCTCGCCCTTGACTGGCCGACAAGCCACGATTGCTCGCCTGAACCCGCGTTAACGGTTTTTTGCTCGTTTTTAAATACCATATGGAATTTTTAATTCCGTCTATTGGCGCGCCAGCCTAATTAATTACCCCAATTGACTGCCTTTGTGACGAACGTCATGCTCTAAGCGTATTTGCAATTCGTTTACAGGTGGCAGATGTCGAGTAATAACAGTGCTTTTCAAGGTTTTGGCAAACCGATGGATGCTACCGGCTGTGCTGAACTCCAGGCTCGTTACATGCAGCAGTGGCAGGAGCTGTGGGACCAGGCCCAACGGGGAGCCTTGCCTGCCCCGCAGGATCGTCGGTTTGCGGATGCCGCCTGGCAGCGTAATCCTACTGCCTTGTTCAATGCCCATGTCTGGCAGCTTAGCGTTCAGGCCATGAACGAGATGCTGGACCTGATGGAGCTGGACACCGCACAGCGGGAGCGTCTGAGCTTTTCCATGATGCAGTGGGCCGAGGCCATGTCGCCCAGCAATTACTTGATGCTCAACCCCCAGGCTCTACAAACCATGATGGACACGGGCGGCCAGTCGGTGCTGGAAGGCATGTCCAACTTTATGGATGACTGGCAAAAGGGGCGCATGACCCAAACGGATGAAAGCCAGTTTCAGTTGGGGCAAAACGTGGGCACCACTGCAGGTGCCGTGGTGTTCCAGAATGATATTTTCCAGCTGATTCAGTACTCACCCACCACCAGCATGGTGCATGCCGTGCCTTTGCTGATCGTGCCCCCGTGTATTAACAAGTTCTACATTCTGGACTTGCAACCCGAGAACTCGTTCGTACGCCATGCCCTGGATCAGGGGCTGACGGTGTATCTGATGTCCTGGCGCAATCCCCAGCCGAACGATGCAGCCCATATCCATGCCCTGAGCTGGCAGGACTATCTGGAGCAAGGCGTGCTGGAGGCGATTCGCGTCAGCCAGGAACTGTCGGGACAGGAAAAAATCAATACGCTGGGCTTTTGTATTGGCGGCACCTTGCTGGCCAGTGCCTTGGCACTGGCGCGCAATAAAGGCCAGGATCCGGCCGCTTCCATGACCTTGTTGACCACCATGTTGGACTTTACTGACGTGGGTATGCTGAACGTCTTCATCGACGAGGCACAGGTCGCGTTTCGGGAGTGGCAGTTGGGGCAGGGCGGTTTGCTCAATGCCCGCGAACTGGCCAGTACCTTTTCTTTCTTGCGCCCCGCCGAGCTGGTTTGGAACTATGTGAACAGCAATTACTTGCAGGGCAAAAAACCGCCTGCATTTGATCTGCTGTACTGGAATTCCGACGGCACCCATTTGCCCGGTCCTTTCTTTACCTGGTATTTGCGTAATACCTATCTGGAAAATCGCCTGATTCAGAAGGGGGGCGTCCCCGTGGGAGAGCACCGTGCCGATCTGAGTCAGCTCGATTTGCCTGTGTACCTGTATGGCTCCAAAGATGACCATATCGTGCCCTGGCAGTCTGCCTATGCGTCCTTGCGGGCATTGCCGGCGGCCCAGCATCGGTTTGTGTTGGGAGCGTCTGGCCATATTGCGGGCGTGATCAATCCGCCTGCCAAGCAGCGTCGTAATTATTGGGTGCTGCAAGACGGCGAGCCGGTCGCCACGCTGGATGCCCAGCAGTATATGGAACGGGCTCAGTCCGTCCCCGGTAGCTGGTGGTCGGACTGGATTGCTTGGCTGGCGCCCTTGTCGGGCTCACGGCGTCGCGCAAAACGTCGATTGGGCCATGCGCGTTATCCCGTGCTGGAAGAGGCGCCCGGCAGTTATGTGAAAGTGCGCGCCAGTTAATTCTTCAGTTTTTCAGGTTTCGGGAGCAGGGTAATCAGCCTGCTTCCTTGATCCCGACGCCAGGCTTTTTCATTGCCCGGGCCGGCACAGGGATTCGAGCGTTGTCACCCCTTTCAGGAGATGGATATGAGCAGCAAAGTAGCTTACGTAACTGGTGGTATGGGAGGGATAGGGACAGTCATTTGTCAGCGCCTGGCCAAAGACGGGTTTACCGTAATTGCAGGTTGTGGCCCCAACCGTGATTTTCAGAAATGGTTGGGCGAGCAAGCCGAGCTGGGCTACACATTTCATGCTTCGGTGGGCAACGTGGCAGACTGGGATTCGACCGTCGAGACCTTTAAAAAAGTATTTGCCGATTTTGGCCGTGTCGATGTGCTGGTCAATAATGCCGGGATTACACGCGACGGAACCTTCCGTAAAATGAGCCAGGAAGATTGGCGCGCAGTGATCGACACCAACCTGAATAGCTTGTTCAACGTGACCAAACAAGTGATTGATGGCATGGTAGAGCGCCAATGGGGCCGCATCATCAACATCAGTTCGGTGAACGGGCAAAAAGGGCAATTTGGCCAGACCAACTACTCGACGGCCAAAGCCGGGATCCACGGCTTTACCATGGCCCTGGCTCAGGAGGTTGCCAATAAGGGGGTGACGGTCAATACTATTTCCCCCGGTTATATTGGTACGGACATGGTCCGCGCGATTCGTCCCGATGTGCTGGAGAAAATCGTGGCTACCATTCCGGTGGGGCGCTTGGGCACGCCCGATGAAATCGGGTCTATGGTCGCTTGGCTGGCCTCGGGTGATTCCGGCTTTGCCACTGGCGCGGATTTCTCCCTGAACGGTGGCTTGCACATGAGCTAAGGCTTGTTGCAGTGCATAGCGCGTGTTTTTGTTTTATTGATTAGGAAGTAAGCACCAGCATGGGATCCCCTCGACTCATCAAGAAATACCCCAATCGTCGCTTGTACGACACACAGGCCAGTGCTTACATCACGATGGTCGATGTCAAGCAACTGGTTCTGTCAGGCGAGGAGTTCGCGGTTGTCGATGCCAAAAGCGGCGAGGACCTGACGCGCAGTATTTTGCTGCAGATCATTCTTGAGGAAGAAAGCGGGGGTATCCCGATGTTTTCCACTCCGGTGCTGATGCAGATCATCCGCTTTTATGGCAATGCCATGCAGGGGGTCATGGGCTCGTATCTGGAAAAAAACATTCAGGCTTTCATGGAGATTCAGGAGCGCATGACCGAACAGTCCAAGGGCGTGTATGGCGGGCAGTTCGGCCCCGAGGCCTGGGCGCAATTCATGAGTCTACAGGCCCCTGTGATGCAAACCGTCATGAACAGCTACATCGACCAAAGCAAGAATCTGTTCGTGCAAATGCAGGACCAGATGCAGGATCAGACTCGGCAGATGTTCTCGGTCTTTCCCTTTGTGCCACCGGGCAAAGACAAGAAAGACTGATTTTTTTAGCCTGCCAGCGTTTTAAACGGGGTATGGCTGCTGAGAGTTTCCTGATAGCGGGCCACATGGCCCGCTTCTTCATGCACAAACGCTTCAATGGCGTGGGCAAAGCGAGGATCTGCAATCCAGTGTGCCGAGCTGGTGGGCGTGGGCAACAAGCCACGCGAGAGCTTGTGCTCGCCTTGAGCGCCACCTTCAAAAACACGCAGTTGCTGTGCAATGCAAAACTGGATTGCCTGGTTGTAGCAGGTCTCAAAGTGCAGGCCAGGCACGTAGCGGGTACAGCCCCAGTAACGTCCATAAAGCGTGTGTCCGTCTTGTAGCGACAGGGCGCAGGCGACTTCTTGTCCATGTTGTTGTGCCAGAATCAATACCAGGGATTCGGGCAACTGCTCGTGCAGGCGGGCAAAGAAATCCCGGTTTAGATAAGGATGTTGCCCGCGCTCTTGGTAGGTGTTGGCGTAGCACTGGTAAAAGTAGTCCAGATTTTGTTCGCTAATTTCTTGACCCTGCTTGTGTTCAAAGGACAGGCCTTGTTCGTAAACCTTGCGGCTGTCCTGTCGCATTTTTTTGCGCTTTTGCTGGGTCAGCGAAGCCAGAAAGTCCTCGTAGCTGGCGTAGTCCTGGTTCTGCCAGTGAAATTGCACATCATGGCGAATCATGAAGCCAGCCTGCTCCAGAGCTTGCCTGTCGTCCGGATTGGGAAAGAGCACATGTACGGAGGACAACTGATTGCTCTGTGTCAGTTGAATCAGTTGTCGGGCCAGCAGAACCCGATCTTCATGAGAGTGAGCCAAAAGACGCGGGCCGCTGACGGGCGTAAAAGGGATGGCGCACAAGAGCTTGGGGTAATAGTCCAGGCCGTGACGTTGATAGGCCTGAGCCCAGCCTTGGTCAAACACATATTCTCCCCGGGAATGGTGTTTCAGATACAGGGGCACGGCGCCACACAGCGTCTGTCCACGATGCATCAACAGGTAATGCGGTGACCAGCCTGTTTGTGGGGTGACGCAGCCAGCGTCGTCCAACGACCTTAGAAAGGCATGGCGGAGCAAGAGGTGATGATCTGATAGCGCATCCCAGCTTGCTGAGTCGAGCTTGTTCAGTTGGGTGCAAAGTGAAAACTGGATCGGTTCAGTGCTGACCATAGCAGTGGGGCCTATCTTGAAACAGGAGTAGGGCATAGGCCCTGACGGCTTTGTATACTAGCCAGCGTTTCATGCAAAGGGAAGGCTTGTTTGGCAGGGTTGCCGGCGCTTGCCCACTACGAGGGGTTCATGAAGAAAAAGATTGCCTTGATGTTGGGCAGCGCGATGGTGCTGGCCAGTTCGGTTCAAGCGGGGCCGGCTTGTGAGTATTTGCGTAATTATGTCGCTTTGCAGCCGCAATCTGGTGATGAGTTGCAGATGCAGGATGAGGATGGAGCTTGTCGAGTTCAGAATGGGCAGTGGTCGGCTGGTTTTTCGTCCATGCTGTTGGCTTTTGACGAGCTGGTGTTGCGCGATGAGGGATTAGCCTCCTATTCTGAGCAGCAAGAGATTCCTGATTCCATGGATTTAAGAATAAGCGGGATCTATGTTCTGACCGGGCTGCTGCCGGGGCAAGATTACATTATGCGTCTACAGGCAAAGCCGATGGATTTCTCCCTTGCCTACAAGTGGGACTCAGCGTCAGCGCAATTGTCTCTGGAGCAAGCGCGATTGCGTAGCCAGCACCTGAGGGAGGTTCGTGTTCAGGCACAGTTTGGTGTTGAGTCTGCAGTAGGGCGCGCCTTGGGGGCAGACGATCTTGAACAGGCGGAGCTTAAAAGCCTGAATCTGTATCTGGATAATCAAAATCTGATCCAGTCCATGGTCATGCCCGCAGTGGTCTTGAGCATGAGTATGCACGAGGACCCGCGCCCCGCTATTGAAAAGGCCTTGTTGGCAGCACGCAGTGCGGTACAACTGATGCCCGATTCGGTGGCGGATCGAGACAGTCGTGATGCCTTGCTGGCATTCATCGCCCAACTGCCCGCACCCCATGGGCGCTTGTCGTTGGAGATGAACATGGATCCCTCCTGGCCAGTGGTACGCCTGGAGCCTGGCGTGTCTGTTGATCAAGCGCGTAAATTATTAGCTGGCCTGAGCTTGCAAGCCAGATTTGATACAGGGCAGGTTCCTGCAGCCTATGTCTGGCTGCGTGATCATTTGCGCTATGGTTTGCATTTGTTCAGCCTTGGCCGAGCAGAGGCATCGAATTAGTTGACGTCAAGCACGGGGTTTTTAGGGGCCGGAGGTTCTCTTCCGGCTTTTGTGATTAGCCGTGTGAGCGCTGTTCAAGCTATAGGTATGGCTTGGGAGGACTGAACGTATCCAGGCCATGTCGCTTAACGTGTCGCAAGCAGCAACGCCTGATAAGGCGAGCACCTGGAGCAGGACAAAAAAAAACCGCCGCATAAGCGACGGTTTTTTAAATTTGGTTGCGGGGGCAGGATTTGAACCTACGACCTTCGGGTTATGAGCCCGACGAGCTACCATGCTGCTCCACCCCGCGTCAGAAAAGTAACTATAACATAGTTTTTGATTATGTACATAGTGTGGCGTGTTTATTTCATTAATATTTGTCGATGGCTACTGGGAAGGGCATGAGGGCAGGATAAAACGGCCCTCAATTTTCTTGCGTCTTGCCGGTCGCAATGGTGTAATACAGACTGTGCTTACAGGTTCAGCCGGACTGGCATTTCTAAAAGCTCAAACGCGCAAGCGGCTCCCTGTATAGCGACCAGCTCGTATTGGCTGGCATCTAGCTGTGATAGCAGTCGGCTCCCCTACTAGGCGGGATGTCCCGGCAAAACGAATTTCTCTGTTTCTGGCTTTGCTTCAGGTTTAGGCAATCGATAACCCCTGCGGTGGTCTGTTGGTGCCTTGATGTTGGTATTCGACACTATAGACCTGCATTGCCCCGATCAGTTATTGCCCCAAATGTTGTTGTGCTGTTTTCGCGCCCTGTAAATCTCAGAAGCGCCAATTCAAATCCAGTCCGATAGGGCTTGCGGACATACTCATCATCAGCATGTGTGCTTACACAAATTTTTTAATTGCGTTTAATGCTGCTGTTTCTGGCGTTGGCCAGGGCGGTGTGTTTGCGTGCGCGTCCGCTCCGGTACAAAGCTCGGTGGCGAGTCGGATGCATGCAGTGCTTGTGATTTTTGCTACGGTGTTGAAGGCTGGTCTGCGTGTTCTGGCGCTGGACTGCGCCGAGCGCAAGATTGAAGATCAAAACGGCGGGCAACAAAAAAGCCAGCGCGAATTGGCTGGCTTGTTTGATTCTGCTAAGCAGTTCCGGATGATGGTTGCGGGGGCAGGATTTGAACCTACGACCTTCGGGTTATGAGCCCGACGAGCTACCATGCTGCTCCACCCCGCGCCGGAAAAGATGAATACTAACATGGAATTTTTGTTTTATGCAAGTATCGCCAGAAAGTGAGGCTTCCCAGTAGTGACTGAAAGTGAAATAATCCGAGTCCTGGAGACGGCTTTGCTGTGTGCGCAGCAGCCCATGAACAGCGCCGAGTTGCGCAAAATGTTTGTCTCCCCGCCGCTGAGCGCGGATGATCTGCGCCGTTATCTGGCTATCTTGCAACTGGATTGGAAAGAGCGTGGCCTGGAATTGGTTCAGGTTGCCTCGGGTTGGCGCTTTCAAAGTCGCCCGGCCATGCAAGTATTTTTGTCCCGTCTTAGTCTGGAGCGCGCGCCCAAGTATTCGCGGGCCGTGCTGGAAACCTTGGCGATTATTGCTTGGCGGCAACCTGTTACCCGTGGGGACATTGAGGACATACGTGGTGTTAGTGTGTCGACTCAAATTGTGCGTACCCTGGAAGATCGGGGCTGGATTGAAGTTCTTGGCTATCGTGACGCACCCGGACGCCCGGCATTGCTGGGAACGACCCGTCAGTTTTTGAATGATCTAGGGCTGCGTTCTTTGGATGAGTTGCCCGCAGTTGAAGCTCTGGATTCCCTGGATGTGCTGTCGTCCTTGCCCAGCGAGCAAGCGGCTGCGTCGGCAGAGCAGGGTAATGCATCGGATCAAGGGCTGGGTCATCAGCAGGGTGAAGATCATCAGGATCAGAGCCGGGAGCAGGCGGCACAGCAGGCTGCAGAGCAAGCGTTTGCATCTGTGGCAACGCAGCAGGCTGGTTCTGAGGCAGGGCAAGAAATAGAACAAGAAGCAGAACAAGACGCTGCTTTGGAAGTGGGCATGGAGCCGCTGCAGGCTTCTGTTGCTCAGCTTGAGCTGGGGTCCGAAGCGGATTCCAAGTCAGGCAGTCAGGACAATTTGCTTGGGGCAGTTTCAGAAGCGGAGCTGCCACAAACTGAACAAGCTGAAGTGAATACGACACCGGACCCCGTGGATGAGGCCCAGGCTGCGGCTGGCCTATCGGATGTACAGGTACCGGATGAAATAAAAAACTCTGGAGTAAATGATTAAAAATGACTGATTCGCACGAGACGAACACAGCCTCTACGTCGGACGCCTCAGGCGCGGCCGACCCCAAGAATCCCCGCGCGAAAGGCCAAGGGCGTAAGTTGCGCACCCCGTTTCGCCGCCGTCGTGGCGATGCTGCACAAGAGTCGGCCCCTCGCCAGAATGAACAGGCTTTGGCGACCGCTCCTGACGAGGCCAAAGCCCGTCCGGCCCGCCCACAGAATAATCGACGCAAACCTGCGCCGGCGGGTCGTCGCCAAGATGCACGCGGTGGTGCCGGCAAGCGCCCCGGCAGCGCTCAGGATGCTCGCTATTCAAACGCGGCTGACGAGGCACCGGTTGTGATTCTGGATGGTGATGATGACATCGCATTCAGCCACCTGGACAAGCAAAATCGTCTGTCGCAGCGTCTGGGTAAATACATGGGTAGCGATTTGGTGCAGCCCAAATTGCACAAAGTGCTGGCTGAGGCTGGTATTGGTTCGCGCCGCGATATGGAGGAGCTGATTGTTGCGGGCCGTGTCTCTGTCAATGGCGAACCTGCTCATATCGGGCAACGTGTCAGCGCAGACGACAAGGTGCGTATTAATGGTCAGTTGATCAATCGTGCCAACACCAAGCGCCCCCCACGCGTGATTCTGTATCACAAGCCTGCTGGGGAAATCGTGACGCACGATGATCCCGAAGGTCGCGCCACGGTGTTCGGTCGCCTGCCGTCTCTGAAAGTGGGCAAGTGGTTGTCCGTCGGTCGTCTGGATCTGAATACTGAGGGTTTGTTGATTTTTACTACCTCGGGCGATATTGCTAACCGCATGATGCATCCACGCTACGGCGCCGAACGTGAATACGCAGTACGTGTTCTGGGCGAACTCAGCGAAGAGCAAATGCAGTCCATGCGCGATGGCGTGCAGTTGGAAGACGGCGTGGCCAAGTTCGGCCTGATCGAGTTCCTGGGAGGCGAGGGCAGCAATCGTTGGTATCGCGTCACGATCCACGAAGGTCGTAACCGCGAAGTGCGTCGTATGTTTGAGGCGATGGGTGTGACGGTTAGCCGTTTGATCCGGACACGTTTTGGTGATGTGGGCCTGCCTAAGAACTTGCGCCGTGGTCGTTGGGAGGAGTTGGACGCTGATGTGGTGATGGCATTTATGCTGCGTCTGGGTTTGGTGAAAGAATCGGATGACGAGGGTGGTCACCAGCGTCGCGAACGCCAGCCTCTGTCTCATGACAGTGCCTTGCCCCCCGGCTTCGGTACGCTGGAGCATAACGGCCTGAGCGGTGCTCGCATGGGCCGTGGTGGTCGTGTGGCAGGTCGCGGTCGCTCCTCGAACAATGTACGTGTGAATGAGTCCGTCAGCGGCGCCTTGTTCATCAGCGGTGGTTTGGCCAATGGTCATCCCGATGGTGGTCGTCGTGAGCACGGTGGTCAAGGGCGTGGTACTGCGCGCAGCGGGCAGGGTGTTCGTGGTCAGCAGCGCGGTCGTTCGGCAGAAGGGCGCTCTTCAGAGGGGCGTGCACACGAAGGCCGCGGTCGCGAGGGGCGTTCGCAGGAAGGTGCGCGCGTACACAATGGCCGCCGCCCAGCGCGTGGCGATCAGGCGCGCGGTGAACCGGGGCGTAATGAGCAAGCCCGTGGCCAGGCTCGCGGAGCCCAGGAAGGACGTGCGCCTTCGGCCCGCCGCAGTACTTCCGATCGCGCCGGTGCCGGGCAAGCGCCTAAGGCACATGTGAAGAAAACAACAGTGGTGCGCCGTGTCAGCCGTCGTGATGATGACTGGCAGCCAGCCGGCTCGGCCGCTCATGAGTCCCACCTGGGACGCGGGCGTCGGTAAAGCCAAGTCGCGCGGACTTTGAGTTTGTGGCCCAAACCCTGCGGTTTGGGCCTGTAAGGCCGTGTGAATGCACGTATTTTCCGGTTTTCTGGTAGAATATAGAACTTGGCTCAGAGACGTTTGTGTCGGCTGGGTCTTTTTTGATGCTGCGCGCCAGCGAATAGGGCGGTCTTTCAAAGAAAAGACCGCGTGGATCATCCGGTTCGGTTGCGCCTGCAACTATCCCGAGTTTGACGTTGGCAATGCGCAAGACCAGGGCCCGCTTGACCCTCAAGTGAGCATGGTGACCATGGGCTGGCGTACAGCCCATTTTTTTTGGATTTTATGGCAGACATTCTGGCTTTGGCACAAGAGACCCTGGCGGGTACCGAGTACGAACTGGTGGACGTGGAGCGTGCGCCGCTAGGCTTGTTACGCATCGTCATTGATCACCCGGAAGGGGTGCGTATCGAACACTGTGAATGGGTGTCTAAACAATTATCGCGCGTTTTCGAAGTGGAAAACGTGGACTATAACCGCATGGAAGTGACTTCGCCGGGGATAGATCGCCCCTTGCTGCGCATTGGTGATTACGTGCGTTTTGCGGGCAGTCGGGTGCAGGTGCGCCTGCACGAAGCACTCGATAATCGGAAAGTGTTTGTGGGTACGCTCCACGCTCCTGAAGGGGCGCTACCGACTAGTGTTCCGCTGGATACCGTTTTTAGGCTGGAACTGGACGAAGCATCGGGCAAGCTGACGCAGGTCGAATTCACCTATGACCAGGTGGATCGTGCCAAATTGGATCCCGTTCTTGATTTCAAGGGTAAGAAGCGATGAGTCGCGAAATTCTATTGCTGGTCGATGCGCTGGCGCGTGAAAAATCCGTAGCGCGTGATGTCGTGTTCACCGCGCTCGAAAGCGCCCTGGCCTCGGCCATGAAAAAGCGCTTCAAAGAGGATGTCGATATCCGTGTGGAAATCGACAGGGAGACCGGCGCCCACGAAGGGTTCCGGCGTTGGTTGGTCGTGCCCGACGAGGCCGGCCTGCAAGAGCCCGATAAACAGGAAATGTTGTCGGACGCCCAGGAAATCGATCCCGAGCTGCAAGTGGACGATTACATCGAAGAGCCGCTCGAACCTATCGAGTTCGGTCGTATCGGTGCCCAGGCGGCCAAACAGGCCATTTTGCAAAAAATCCGCGACGCCGAGCGCGAGCAGGTTCTGAACGACTTCCTGGAGCGCGGTGAAACGATTGTTTCCGGTACGGTCAAGCGCATGGATAAGGGCGATGCCATTATCGAAATGGGCAAGATCGAGGCGCGTTTGCCTCGTTCGGAAATGATCCCCAAGGAAAATATCCGTGTGGGCGATCGCGTTCGTGCCTGGGTACAGAAAGTGGATTACGCCGCTCGTGGCCAACAGGTCATCTTGTCGCGTACCGCTCCTGACTTTATTAAAGAACTGTTCGAGAACGAAGTACCCGAGATCGAACAGGGTCTGCTGGAAATCAAGGCCGCTGCCCGTGATGCGGGTGTGCGTGCCAAGATCGCCGTTATTGCTTACGACAAGCGTATCGATCCTATCGGTACTTGCGTGGGCATGCGAGGTTCGCGCGTTACTGCCGTGCGTAACGAGCTGGGCGGCGAACAGGTCGATATCGTGTTGTGGGCCGATGATCCGGCCGAGTTTGTGATCGGTGCCTTGGCCCCGGCACATGTCGAATCCATTTTGGTGGACGAAGACAAACACGCCATGGACGTGGTGGTAGACGAAGAAAATCTGCCCAAGGCGATTGGTTCGCGTGGTCAGAACGTGCGTCTGGCATCGGAGTTGACCGGCTGGCAGATCAACATCATGACACCGGAAGAAAGCCGCAACCGACAGGATGAAGAGCGCGAAGAATTGCGCGCCATGTTCATGTCCCGTCTGGATGTGGACGAAGCCGTGGCCGATATTCTGATCGACGAAGGGTTTACCGGTTTGGAGGAAATCGCTTACGTGCCTATGCAGGAATTGCAGGATATCGAGGCCTTTGACGAGGAAACCGTCAACGAGCTGCGTGCCCGCGCCCGCAATGCACTGCTGAGCGAGGCCATTGCCAAGGAAGAATTGGTACAGACCGCGGTCAAGGAACTGGCAGGAATCGAGGGCATGACGCCCGAGCTGATCGCCGTACTGGCTGAAAACGAGATTACAACGCTGGATGAACTGGCGGAACTGGCAACGGACGAACTGTCCGAGATGACCGGCCTGGCGCAAGATGCAGCCAGCGACCTGATCATGCGTGCCCGTGCCCACTGGTTTGACGACGAGGCCTGATATGTCTAGCTAGGTCCCGCGCGTTGTATTCATTAAGAATAGTTGTAGTAAAGCAAGAGAGAGTCGAATGTCGAGTAACACTGTCGCCCAGTTCGCTCAAGAACTGAAAATGCCTGCGAATGTTCTGCTGGAGCAGTTGCGTAGCGCAGGTATTGAGCTCAAATCAGTTGATGACGCCATCACTGATTCGGATAAGGCGAAGCTGCTTGAATCGTTGCGCCGCTCGCACGGCAGTCAGGAAGGTCAGAAGATCACCCTGACTCGTCGTCAAACATCGGAGATCCGTCAGGATGACGGGTCGGGTCGTTCCCGCACGATTCAGGTGGAAACACGCAAAAAACGTGTGTTTGTAAAGCGTGATCCCTCCGAGCTGGTGGCAGAAGCCAATGCGGCATTGGCACAGGAAAATGCAAAGGAGCAAGCTGCTCAGGCCCAAGCGGCCAGTCAGGAAAAGCCGGCTGTTGAACAGGCGCCCGCCGCGCCTGTCAGCGAGCCCGTGGCTCCTGTGGTCGCCGCTCCCGAGACCCCTGTGCAAGAGCAAGCCCCTGTCGAGTCCAAGCCTGAGCCCAAGCCAGAGCCTGAGCCCGAGGTGGTCGCCGCTCTTGAGCCGACTCCTGTTGTTGAGCCCGCGCCCGAACCTGCTGCTCCTGCAGAGCCCGTTGTGGCTGCGCAGGAAAACCCAAGCCAACCCGAGCCCCAGCCTCAGGAACACGCCCCTGCGGCATCGGAACCCTCCGAAGCCGCTGTAGAGCCTGTTCAGGAAAGGGTCGAATCGGCTCCCTCTCCTACGGCCCAAGAAAAGCCTGTGGAACCTACTAAATCTGTGAACGACGCCCGTCAAGCTAACTCTGTGAATAAAAATCAGCACCCTCAAGGGACAAAAACGCCCACTTCGACTGGAAAACCTCGGGATATGGCTACCAATAGCCAGCGCCGTGCCGTGCGTGGCCCGGTGATTCCTCCTGTTGCCGCCGATGTGGAGCAAGACCAGGATCGTGATCGCGCCCGTAAGGCAGCAGAGGCGGAAGCCGCTGCGTTGCGCGATATGTTGAACCGTCCTCGTAAAGTCTTGCGTGCTCCCGAGCCAGAGGCTGATAGCAAGGCAGGTGCCAAGGGCGCTCAGAAAAAAGAGGTCAAAGGCGCCAAGGCTGAGAAGGTTCCAGGCAAACCCGTCAAGACTGACAGTACGCCTGGCTGGACCAGCGATGCCAGCCGTAAGAAGCAGCCTTCCAAGGCTGATGTGGCCTCCGCCGGTGCCGGTGGTGGTCGTGAAGGCTGGAAAGCCAACGCCAAGGCAGGCCGTGGCAAGGGTGGCCGTGGTGGCCGCAATGCTCAGGCCGAGCGTCGCGAACCACAAGTGGCAGAATTCATTGCCCGTGAAGTACACGTGCCTGAAACCATTTCGGTCAGCGACCTGGCTCACCGTATGGCCGTCAAGGCAGCCGAGGTGATCAAGCACCTGATGAAACTGGGTCAGATGGTCACCATCAACCAGGTGCTGGATCAGGAAACGGCCATGATTTTGGTCGAAGAGCTGGGTCACAAGGCCATTGCCGCCAAGCTGGACGATCCTGAAGCCTTCCTGGTGGATACGGATGCCCAAAACGATGCTGAACTGAAGCCTCGTGCTCCAGTGGTAACCGTGATGGGTCACGTTGACCACGGTAAAACGTCGCTGCTGGACTACATCCGTCGCGCCAAGATCGCGTCGGGCGAAGCCGGTGGTATTACGCAGCACATCGGTGCTTACAACGTGAAAACGGATCGCGGCACTGCCACTTTCCTGGATACCCCCGGTCACGAAGCCTTTACGGCCATGCGTGCTCGCGGTACCAAGGCTACGGACATCGTGATTTTGGTGGTGGCTGCAGATGACGGCGTGATGCCTCAGACTCGTGAAGCCATTCACCACGCTCGCGCCGCTGGCGTGCCACTGGTGGTGGCGATCAACAAGATCGACAAGCCCGAAGCTAACCCAGAGCGCGTCAAGCAAGAGCTGGTAGCCGAGGAAGTGGTGCCCGAAGAATACGGTGGCGATGTGCCCTTTATTCCTGTGTCGGCCAAGAGCGGCCAGGGCATCGACGAGTTGCTGGAAAACGTCCTGTTGCAAGCGGAAATGCTGGAGTTGAAGGCTCCGATTGATGCGCCTGCCAAGGGTACAGTGATCGAGGCCCGTCTGGACAAGGGTCGCGGTCCAGTGGCCACCATTCTGGTGCAAAGCGGTACCTTGAACCGCGGTGACAGCGTACTGGTTGGCGCTTCCTTTGGTCGCGTTCGCGCCATGTTGAACGAAACCGGCAAGTCGCTGAACTCGGCTGGCCCATCGATTCCAGTGGAAATCCAGGGTCTGACCGAAGTGCCAGCAGCGGGTGACGAACTGGTTGTGATGGCTGACGAGCGTAAGGCCCGTGAGATCGCCCTGTTCCGTCAAGGCAAGTTCCGTGATGTGAAACTGTCGCGTCAACAGGCCGCCAAGCTGGAGTCCATGTTCGACAACCTGGGTGAAGGTACGCAAACCCTGTCGCTGATCATCAAAACCGACGTGCAAGGTTCGCAAGAAGCTCTGGTGCAGTCGCTGGTCAAGTTGTCTACCGACGAAGTGCGCGTGGTGGTGGTACACGCGGCTGTGGGTGGCATCTCTGAGAGCGACGTCAACCTGGCTATTGCATCGAACGCGGTGGTAATCGGCTTTAACGTCCGTGCCGAGCAAAGCGCCAAGAAACTGGCCGAAGCCAACGGCATTGATCTGCGTTACTACAACATCATTTACGATGCGGTGGACGAGGTCAAAGCGGCTCTGTCCGGCATGCTGGCTCCCGAGCAGCGCGAAGAAGTCATCGGCATGGTTGAAATTCGCGAAGTCTACAACGTGTCACGCATTGGTAACATCGCCGGGTGTATGGTTACCGAAGGCGTGGTCCGTCGCGACTCGCAAGTTCGCTTGCTGCGCAACAACGTGGTGCATTGGAGTGGCTACCTGGATTCCCTGCGCCGCTTCAAGGACGATGTCAAGGAAGTGCGTTCCGGCTTCGATTGCGGTATCACACTGCGTGGCAACAACGACATCCAAGTGGGCGACCAGCTTGAGATCTTCGAGATCAAAGAGATCGCCCGGACACTGTAATTTATGGCACGACACAAGTCCAAACCAAACCCAGGGCGCAACCTGCGCCTGGCCGACCAGATCCAGAAGGATCTGGCGGTCCTGATCCAGCGCGAGATCGACATGACCCGCGCTGGTTTGATTACCTTGACCGGCGTGGAGCTGTCTCCTGACTACGCACACGCCAAAGTGTATTACTCGGTGCTGGGCGCCGAGCCCGAAGTCGCTCAGGCGGCTTTGACCGAGAAGGCCGGTTGGTTGCACTCGCTGCTGTTCAAGCTGCTGCACATCCATACCGTTCCAACTTTGCATTTTCATCACGACCGACAGTTGGAACGCGGCATGGAGCTCTCCAAGCTCATCGACAGCGCCAACCAGGCCGATAGCCAATTGACTGGCTCCGCGTCCAAGTCGGACGAACCAGACGAACAGCCCTGACGCGGCTGTTGTTTCTTCACGGATTGACACACAATGGCTACGCGAAAACGCGGGCAGTTGATTGATGGTGTGCTGCTACTGGACAAGTCCGACGGAATGTCCAGCAACCACGCTTTGCAGCGTGCCCGCCGCACTCTGGATGCCCGCAAAGCTGGCCATACCGGAACCTTGGACCCGTTTGCGACGGGTCTGCTGGTTTGCTGTTTTGGCCGGGCTACCAAAATTTCTGCCACGATGCTGGAAGCAGACAAAGCCTATGAAGCTACCTTGCAGTTTGGACAAGAAACCGATTCAGGCGACTTGACCGGCAATGTGGTGTCTCAGGCTCCGGCAGATTTTGCCGGCGTCACCCTCGAGGCGCTGGAAGCAGTATTGCCTGCTTTCCGAGGACCCATTACGCAGGTGCCGCCCATGTATTCCGCGCTCAAGCGCGATGGCAAGCCCCTGTATGAATATGCCCGTCAGGGTATAGAGCTGGAACGTGAGGCACGACATCTCGTGATTCACGATTTGCAGGTGCAAGACTTTACGCCGCAATCGGCGCGTTTGTTTGTACGTTGCAGCAAGGGAACCTATATCCGGACCCTGGCGCAAGACATTGGACGTGCTCTGGGGTGTTTTGCCCATCTGACGGCCTTGCGCCGGACAGAATTAGGACCTTTTCATATCGACGACGCCTACACCCTGGATGGGTTGCAGGCGATGGAAGACCCGATGTCGGCCTTGCTGGCCATCGAGAGCTTGCCTACCGAGATTTTGCCCAAAAAACTTCAATCAGAAGGATGAGTTATGAGACGCGCATTGCGCAATGTGGCCATTATTGCCCACGTTGACCACGGGAAGACCACCCTGGTCGATCAATTGTTGAGACAGGCAGGTACGTTCCGTGACAACGAACATATCTCCGAACGTGTCATGGACTCGGGCGATATCGAGAAAGAACGCGGTATTACCATTCTGGCGAAGAACTGTGCCGTCGAATACGAAGGCACCCACATCAACATTATCGACACCCCCGGTCACGCTGACTTCGGTGGTGAGGTCGAGCGCGTGCTGTCCATGGTTGATGGCGTGCTGTTGCTGGTGGACGCGGTGGAAGGCCCTATGCCTCAAACCCGTTTCGTGACTCGTAAAGCGCTGGAACTGGGTTTGCGTCCGATTGTGGTGGTCAACAAAGTTGACCGCCCTGGCGCCCGTCCTGACTTCGCGATCAACGCCACCTTTGATCTGTTCGACAAATTGGGCGCTACCGACGAACAGCTGGATTTCCCCATCATTTACGCATCGGGTCTGTCGGGCTACGCCGGTTTGACCGAAGACGTGCGCGAAGGCGATATGCGTCCTTTGTTCGACGCTATTTTGGAACACGTGCCCCAACGTGAAGACGACGTCAACGCACCCCTGCAACTGCAGATCTGCTCCCTGGATTACAGCTCCTACGTGGGCAAGATCGGTGTAGGCCGTGTGAACCGTGGCCGCGTGCGCGCTGCTCAGGATGTAGTCGTGAAATTTGGTCCTGATGGCGAAGTCATCAAGGGCCGCATCAACCAGGTTCTGAAGTTCAAGGGTCTGGAGCGTGTGTCGGTAGATGAAGCCGAAGCCGGTGACATCGTGCTGATCAACGGTATTGAAGAGTTGGGCATTGGTTGCACGGTAACCGATCCTGCTCACCAGGACGCCTTGCCTTTGCTGCGCATTGACGAGCCTACCCTGACCATGAATTTCATGGTGAACACCTCGCCATTGGCTGGCCGTGAAGGCAAGTTCGTGACCAGCCGTCAGCTGCGCGACCGTCTGGATCGCGAGCTGAAATCCAACGTGGCGCTGCGCGTTAACGAAACCGACGACGATACCGTGTTTGAAGTGTGCGGTCGTGGTGAGTTGCACCTGACCATTCTGATCGAAAACATGCGTCGTGAAGGCTACGAAATGGCCGTATCGCGTCCACGCGTGCTGATTCGTGAAGAAAACGGCGTCAAGATGGAGCCCTACGAGCAACTGACCGTGGACGTCGAAGACGGCCACCAAGGTGGCGTGATGGAAGAGCTGGGTCGCCGTCGTGGTGACTTGCAGGATATGGTTGCCGATGGCCGTGGTCGTACCCGTCTGGAGTACCGTATTCCCGCCCGTGGCCTGATTGGCTTTCAGGGCGAGTTCATGACGCTGACACGCGGTACTGGCCTGATGAGCCACACCTTTGACGAGTTCCGCCCCATGCGTGAAGGCGCGGTTGGCGAGCGTCGTAACGGCGTGCTGATCAGCCAGGACGACGGTGATGCCGTGGCCTACGCCTTGTGGAAACTGCAGGATCGCGGTCGCATGTTTGTGTCTCCCGGTGATGCCCTGTACGAAGGCATGATCATTGGTATTCACAGCCGCGACAACGACTTGGTGGTTAACCCCATCAAGGAAAAGAAACTGACCAACGTGCGTGCTTCCGGCAAGGACGAGCACATTGATCTGGTTCCACCTATCCGCTTGAGCCTGGAATACGCCGTGGACTTCCTGGATGACGATGAGCTGGTTGAAGTGACTCCCAAGTCCATTCGCCTGCGCAAGCGTTACCTGAAAGAACACGAGCGCCGTCGCAGTCAACGCGAAAGTTAATTCTTCGGGTTTTGCGATAGGAGAAAACGCCTGCTTGATGCAGGCGTTTTTTTTATTCTATATTGGCAGGGTTGGGCCATATGTGAGAAAGTTATTAAGAAGCTGGGGTGTATGCATAATCGCCCCGGCTTGTTTTTTAAATCGGCAAAGGGTGTGAGATAAATAAATTTGATTGGATAACTCATCAAAAAAGAAACGGCCGTTTTAATTTCTGCTTAATACTTATTTGATACAAATTGGCTGGACACATTACTAAGCTCGCTTTGCATAGTCTCAGTGATTGCTGTGTATCATCCTGTTTTTGCTTGATTTTTTTGTGAATCAGGGTGCGCTTCACAGTTTCCCCCATTAAGGAGAATACTGATGGTGCAGCATATTGTGATTGTAGGTGGTGGTATTGGCGGTACGATGACCGCCAATCATCTGGTGACCAAGCTATACCCGGAAATTCGTTCGGGCAAAGTCCGCGTTACCCTGTTGTCCAATTCCCCCTGGCATTATTACAAGCCCGCTTTTATGTATGTGGCTTTTGATGCCTTTTTCCGGGACGAGCTGCGGCGACCGCAAATTTCCCTTTTACGCCCTGAAATTGATTTCCAGCTGGAGGAGGTCAGTGGCTTTGATTTCTCAGCCAGCCGTTTGCACTGCGCCAGCGGTAAGAAGATCGATTACGACTATCTGGTGCTGTCTACGGGTTGCGTGCCATCACCTGAAAAAATCGAGGGCCTGAAAGAGGGCGGTGATCATTTCTATCAGCACGCCCCTGCCCGTCAGTTGGCTGACCGTCTGAGCAGGCTGGAGAAAGGCCGCGTACTGGTTACCGTCACCTTCCCCAAAACCCATAATGTTCCGCATCAGTGCGGCATCGCGCCGGTAGAAACTACCTTGATGCTGGATGAATACCTGCGTCGTCGTGGCGTACGGGACAAGGTGGAGATTGCCTATACCTATCCCACCACCTCCCAGCTCCTGCGTAATTGCCTGTTCATGCAGAACGAGGTTTGCCAGGTTTTGCCGCCAATTTTTGAGGATAGGGATATCAAGCATCAACGCGGTTTTACCTTGAGCCGAGTGGACCCTGAACGCAAGATTGCGTATTCCGAGGAAGGGGCAGAAGAGCCATTTGACCTTTTGATGGCAACACCGCCAATTACGGCAGTTGCAGCGGTTCGTGATTCGGGGATCTCTCAAGCCGCCGACAACGAGGGCTGGGTCCCCACCGATCACCAAACCATGAAGGTGCTGGGCCTGGACAATGTGTACGTGCTGGGTGACACGGTGGACCTGCCCATCAGTAAAGCAGGTGGCTCATGTCACAACCAGTCGCCTGTGGTGGTCAATAATCTGGCCTCCGAGCTGCGATTCGGGCGTACTTGTGACGAATACGACGGCCGTGTGGTGGCGGTAGCCCAAATGGGTCTGGAGGGGGGGATGCCGCTCTGGTATGACTACAAGGAGGATGTGCATCCTACGCCGCCCACCAAGCTGGGTGGCCTGCTGCGCAAGGGCTTTAATCGGGGTATTTACTGGGCCGTGGCCCGTGGCTTGGTCTAAGTCAGGAGAGACAGATGAATTCGGTATCGGATAAATCCTTGAACCCCGGCGATGCGGGTGCGGCTCAGAAGTCCCCCTCTGCCCTGGAAAGCCTGCTTGGAGAGGATCCGGGCATCAAGGGCCTGGATGAGTTGATCGGCAAGATCGAACCCTTATTGGCTGGTGGTCGTTTGAATCGGGTGGTGGATGCCGTGTCCCTGCTGGCCGATCTGGTGGACATGACGGACGACTATATGCTTGAGAAGCTCATGAAGGGCTTTGAGGAGGGCGTAGGAGCCGCCTGGTCAGTTGGAAACGCGGCCCGTATGGCTGCGGATCAAGTGCGAGCCACGGAGACGACCCCGACTCTGATGGGCCTGATACGCCTGGCCAAGGAGCCAGAAGTGCGTCGCGGTCTGACTTTCTTTTTGATGATGGCCGGTGTGATGGGACGTCAGATGCGCTATCAGAACCTGGATCATACGGGCGATTGACAGGGCGCTTGTGTCGCTAAAGAAAAATGGGCCGCTTTTGCAAGCGGCCCATTTTTTTGCTCAGCACCTCAGCACCTCAGCACCTCAGCACCTCAGCACCTCAGCACCTCAGCACCTCAGCACCTCAGCACCTCAGCACCTCAGCACCTCAGCACCTCAGCACCTCAGCACCTCAGCACCTCAGCACCTCAGCACCTCAGCACCTCAGCACCTTAGCGTTTAGTGATTCAGGAACGCCATTTGGCGTTTTTCCACAATCCTGAATGCACCGACCAGAATGAAAGACACGCACAGGTAAATCAATGCGGCAATCCCGTAGGAGGTGAAGGTCTGATAGGTGGCTGCATTGGCATCACGCGCGATCTTGAGCAGGTCGGGAACCGTGGCGGTAAAGGCCAGTGAGGTGGCATGCAGCATCAGGACCACTTCATTGCTGTAAGCCGGCAGGACACGACGCAGGGCTTGCGGCAAGATTACGCGGCGGTACAAGGTCCAGCCGGACATGCCATAGGCACGGGCCGACTCGACTTCACCAGAAGGCATGGAGCGGATGGCACCGGCAAAAATTTCGGTGGTGTAGCCGACTGTATTCAAGGTCAGCGCCAGAATCATGCAGTTAAAGCCGCTCATGAAGAAAGCTTCCAGTGCAGGCACCGATTTGACAATGGCCAGCTTGTACATGGCGGTGTAGATCAGCAGGATCTGCACATACAAGGGCGTACCACGGAAAAAATAAGTGAAGGCACCGATAGGGCGCGACAGCCAGGCTTTGCCGGAAACGCGGCCAATGGCCATGAAAATCGATAGGAAAAAGCCGATCACAACCGAAATCACCAGCAGCCACAGGGTCATGGCCAGGCCCGAGAGCTGACCATTGCTTTGGTACAGATAGGCGCGCCAGAATTCGTTCAGAACATCCATTAGAACTGCGCTCCTTTCACGCCAATGTTGTAGCGTCGTTCCAGGTAGCCCAGCCCGATATTGCTCACAGCGGTCAGGCCCAGATAGATCAGGGCGGTGATGCCCACAAACAAGAAGGAATTGAAGGTCGCGTTCCCCGCGTTTTGGGCAATCTTGACCACATCGCTCAGGCCGATCAAGGACACCAGTGCGGTGGATTTGAGCAGGATTTGCCAGTTATTGCCCAGTCCGGGCAGCGCGTAGCGCATCATTTGCGGGATCTGGATGCGGTGCAGAACTTGCCAGGCGCTCCAGCCACAGGCCTTGCCCGCCTCCATCTGGCCTTTGGGGATGGCCATCAGGGCACCGCGAAAGGTCTCGGCAAAGTAGGCACCATAAATAAAGCCCAGGGTGACCACACCGGCACCGAAGGGATCGATCTCGATCATGTCCCATTCCAGCCAGTCTGTCAGTTCGTTCAACCAGATTTGCAGGCTGAAAAAGAACAACATCAAGAGCACCAGGTCCGGGACGCCCCGAATCAAGGTGGTATACAAACCGCCCACCCAACGCAGCAGCGAAGCGCGAGACAGTTTCATCAGGGCAGCGACCAGACCGAGTACCAGGGAAACCAGCAGCGAGAGCACAGCCAGTTTGATGGTTTCCCAGGTGCCGACCAGCAACTGTGGCCCATAACCGTAAAGCAACATGGTTCAGGTATCCAGGTCAGGGCGCAATGCGAATGTTTTCTTTTTGGAAGTATTTGTCGGCAAAGGTCTGCATGGTGCCATCGGCCTTCATTTCGCGCAGAACTTCATCAATGGTTTTTTTGAGTTTTTTGTTGCCTTTACGAATGCCCATGGCAATGGGTTCGTTCAAAATGGGGCTGTCGTCCACGGTGCTGCCGGTCAGCTCAAAATCGGCGCCGGCCGGTTTGCTCAAAAAGCCTTCGATGGCGTTCTGGGCTTCCTGGAAAGTGGCGTCAACCCGGCCGCCGGCCAGGTCATTGAAGGCATCGGTATAGCTGGGGTAAGCCACAATGGTGACACCGTTATTGGCCCAGTTCTGGCGCGCATAGGTTTCCATGGTGGTGCCTTGCTGCACGCCCACACGCTTGCCTTTCAGGGATTCGGCGGTGGGCTCCAGGCCGCTGCCTTTGCGTGCGGCCAGGCGCACCGGCACGATGTACATGGGCTCGCTAAAGTCGATGACCCTGGCGCGCGCCTCTGTAGCTGTCATGGTGGAATTGGCCAGATCGAACTTGCGGGCTTGCAGGCCGGGGATCAAGCTGTCAAAAGACTGGTCGATCCACACGCACTTGGCCTGCAGGCGTTTACAGATTTCGTTGCCGATATCGATATCAAAGCCTTGCAGCTCGCCACTGGGGTCCAGAAACTCGAAAGGGGGATAGCCCGCTTCCGTGGCAAAACGGATTTCGGATGGTTCGTCTGCGTGAGCGGCAACGGGTACTAAAGCACTGCAAAAAGCCACCATCAGGAGGCGGGCAATCATTTTGTTCATGTGAAGGACTCCGGCAAATATCGACTAGCTTGTGGCATTCAATACAAATTCGGCCCTGCTGATGGAGGGCCGAAGAAAGACTGCAAATTTAACCCGTACGCCTTACTGGGGCAATGCGGGTTCCGCCCTAGGCAGCACGCAGCATTGGTTGATGTAGCCCATGACCTCGTCCAAATCGTCGGTCAGGACCAGTAAATTCAGGTCTTTGGGGCCAATCAGCCCCATCTCCATTAAATGCTCACCAATCCAGTCGATCAGGCCGGACCAAAAGGAAGTGCCGATCAGTACAATGGGGGCGGGTGGGACTTTGCCTGTTTGAACCAGGGTCATGACTTCAAACAGCTCGTCCAGGGTGCCAAAGCCGCCAGGCAGGGCAATGTAGGCCCAGCTGTGCATGAAAAAGGTCGCCTTGCGCGAGTAGAAGTATTCGAACTGAAGACTGTGCGTCTGGTAAGGGTTGTTGGTGGTTTCGTGGGGCAAGCGTATATTCAGGCCAACACTTTGCCCGCCTGCTTCGTATGCGCCTTTATTGGCGGCTTCCATCAGGCCAGGGCCGCCGCCCGCAATCAGGGTGACGCCCGCTTCGGCCAGCCGACGGCCCAGTTTCTGGGCCAGTTCGTAGTAAGGATGGCCGGGTTTGATGCGTGCGCTGCCGAAAACACTTACGCCAGCACCCATTTCTTTTAATGTATCGACCGCAGTTTGCAGCTCCTTCATGATGGTAGGAATCTGCTCAGAGGCCGGTAAACGGACGATTTTATTGTTAGACATGAAAAAAACCTTGTTGCTCGTTGATGGTTCCAGCTATCTGTACCGAGCGTACCATGCGATGCCTGATCTGCGAAACGCGCAAGGCCAGCCTACAGGCGCCTTGTACGGGGTCATCAATATGTTGCGCCGCCTGCTACAGGATTATCAGGCCGACTATATGGTATGCGTTTTCGATGCCAAGGGCCGCACCTTCCGGGACGATCTGTACGATCAATACAAGGCTAACCGGCCCTCCATGCCCGAAGATATGGCGGAGCAAATAGAGCCTATTCACAAAGCGGTACGCGCCATGGGCTGGCATCTGATTTGTCAGTCCGGCGTGGAGGCTGACGATATCATCGGCACACTTTCTCGTCTGGCGGCCGAAAACGGTATCGAGACGGTGGTCTCTACCGGAGATAAGGACCTGGCCCAGCTGGTCAATGAGCATGTGCAGCTGGTCAACACCATGAGTAACGAAAAGCTGGATATAGAGGGGGTCACCAATAAGTACGGAGTACGCCCAGATCAGATTATCGATTATTTGATGCTGATTGGCGACACCTCGGACAATATTCCGGGCGTACCCAAGGTGGGCCCCAAGACAGCCGCCAAGTGGTTAGGTGAATATGGCAGCCTGGATGAGTTGTTGCAGCATGCCGACAAAATCAAGGGTGTGGCTGGCCAGAATCTGCGCGATTTCAGCGCTAACTTTGAAATGACGCGCAAGCTGGTGACGGTCAAGCTCGATTGTGAGGTGCCTGGTTTTACGGGTGACTTCGGTGCGCTGGAGCCGGAGCCCCGTGACAATGCTGTGTTGCAGGATATCTATGAAACCTATGGTTTCCGCAGCTGGTTGCGTGAATTGACGGATGATCCCAAGCGCGTGCCTGCCCAGGATGCCCGCGTCCAGGCTGAAACGCCTGCGGCACCCGCTGAGCTGGATTATCAGACCGTCACGACGAAAGAGCAATTGCAGTCCTTGCTAAGCCTGCTGGAGAAGGCCGAGCTGGTGGCGCTGGATACGGAAACCACGTCCTTGGACCCTTTGATGGCGCGTCTGGTGGGCTTGTCTGTATCGGTCAAGGCGGGCCAGGCTTTTTATGTGCCGGTCGCTCACCGTGGTTCGCTGGATGTAGAGCAGTTGGATAAAGACGATGTGCTGGAAACTCTACGTCCCTGGCTGGAAAACGCAGAGGCGGCCAAGGTCCTGCACAATGCCAAATACGATACGCATGTCCTGCTCAATGAAAAAGTCAGCTTGCGCGGTATCCGCGAGGACACCATGTTGCAGGCGTATGTCTTGCAGTCGCACAAGCGCGTCAGCATGGATGAGCTGGCCTTGCAATGGCTGGGTTTGAAAGGCACGTCTTACGAGGATATTTGCGGCAAGGGTGCCAAGCAGATCGGTTTTGACGAGGTGGACATCCCTGTTGCGTCTCACTATGCCTGTGAAGATGCGGACTACACCTTGCGTTTGCATCAGTGCCTGCGTCCTCAAGTGGCCAAGCAAGAAGGTCTGGAGCGTATTTATTTGCTGGAAGTGCAGGCTTCGGATGTGCTGACGATTGTGGAGCGCAATGGCGTCAAGATTGATGTGCCTACCTTGGCGCGTCAAAGCCACGAGCTGGGCCAAAAAATGCTGGAGCTGGAAAACAAGGCTTACGAGTTGGCCGACCAGCCTTTCAACATGAACTCCCCCAAGCAAGTGGGCGAGATTCTGTTCGGCAAGCTCGGTATTCCAGTGGTTCGTAAAACGGCCAGTGGTGCTCCGTCTACTGACGAGGACGTCTTGACCCGCTTGGCTCAGGATTACCCCTTGCCGCAGGTGCTGCTGGAGTACCGTGGTCTGGCCAAGCTCAAGTCCACTTATACGGACAAGCTGCCCAAAATGGTGAATCCGGACAGTGGCCGTGTGCATACCCGTTATGCACAGGCTGCCGTGATAACTGGGCGTCTGGCCTCCTCCGATCCTAACTTGCAGAACATTCCGGTGCGTACGGCAGAAGGGCGTCGTGTTCGTGCCGCCTTCGTGTCCGAGTTGGGCAAAGTGGTCTCGGCTGACTATTCCCAGATCGAATTGCGTGTGATGGCGCATGTATCGGGTGACGCCAATTTGCAGCAGGTCTTTGAGCAGGGTGGGGACGTGCACACAGCGACCGCTGCCGAGATTTTTGGTGTGGATGCCAAAGATGTTAGCTCTGACCAGCGCCGTGCCGCCAAGGCGATTAACTTTGGTCTGATCTACGGCATGGGTGAGTTTGGTCTGGCCAGCAACCTGGGCATTACCCGTGATGCTGCCCGTGCTTATATTGATCGCTACTTCGCTCGCTATCCTGGCGTGGCCAGCTACATGACTCGCATCAAAGCCCAGGCTCATGAGCAAGGTTATGTGGAAACCGTGTTTGGTCGCCGCCTATGGCTGCCGGAACTGAAAGGTGCAAAAGGGCCGCGCATGGCCGGTGCAGAGCGTGCCGCCATTAATGCACCGATGCAGGGCACGTCGGCTGACCTGATCAAAATGGCCATGGTGGCTGTGCAGCGTTGGCTGGAAGAAAAGGGTCTGCGCACGCAGATGGTGATGCAGGTCCATGACGAACTGGTATTCGATGTACCTGAGGACGAGCTGGATATTTTGC
Source organism: Alcaligenes sp. SMD-FA (assembly GCF_025960365.1). NCBI lineage: Bacteria > Pseudomonadati > Pseudomonadota > Betaproteobacteria > Burkholderiales > Alcaligenaceae > Alcaligenes > Alcaligenes sp. SMD-FA. The sequence continues at coordinate 1,166,764 of NZ_CP110108.1, forward strand.
GTGAAAACCTGCCTGGCCTGATGTGCAATGTGGCCAAGCTGGATGTCCCACTGGTTGCCGAGGTGGGGGTGGGCGATAACTGGGAACAGGCGCACTAAAGGCTTCTGATAGACTCAACAGCAAGGCGACCTGATGGTCGCCTTGCTTGTTTTCGAGTCGCTGGAGTTTCGCGGGCCGGGTGTGGCACGCTTTGATGATGTATCTAGTCCTCGTTGGAGCGTACCCGGTTGGGAAGCAGCTCGTCGTGCTTGGCTAGAATCGGATAGGCTGCCGCGCTGACCAGATAGGAGTTAATGGTGCGTACGTCACGCAAGATCTCCAGATACAAGGAGCCTTGCTCGGCAACGTCCAACTGACCGGCCTTGATCTGGCGAAGATGACGGTCCGCAGCTGCAACTTCCAGTTCGCGGAAAAAGTCTTTTTCAAACGCCAGGAAGCGGGCCGTTTTGACGTCCTCGGCTACAAACAGAGCTGCGGCCTGACGTTGGTTTCGAATTAGCCTGTCCATGACCTTGCCGATCTCGGCTTGCTCTTCCGTTTGCAGTATCCAGCCCTGTTTGCGCAGCTTGGCCGTATGGCTGAGCAAGCCATTGACGCTGATGGTGGCGGCGTGCGAGATATTGGTGGAAAAAGTCAGAATATCGTTCAGGCGACGCGTATCTTTCTTGTTCAGGTTTTCCTGATCCATGCTGGCCAGATATGTAGTGATCAATGGCTCCAGACGGTTGACGGCATTGCTGATATAGCGCGCATGGTTAATGCTTTGGGCACTATTGCTCAGCATGTTCTGGCGGGCCGTGTCCAGGATCTCTTGCAACATATCAGACAGGCGCAGTGCTTCCCGCGCCGCATTGCCCAGGGCCACCGCAGGGACTTCCTGGGCAGATTGGTCCAGATACAAAGGCAGGCCAGGATCATCCGGGTCGGTGCGACGGGGCAGATAACGGCTCAGCAGGCGCGAATAGGGTTTGAGCAAAGGCAGGAACAAGGCCGCCACGGCCAGATTGAAGAAGGTGTGGAAGTTGGCCACGGCACGGGCGGGTTCATCGGTGAACCAGCTCATCAAATCCGGAATCCAGGGCAACACAATCATGCCAATCAGACAGCCAAACACACGTGTGCCTAAGTTGCCTATGGGCACACGTTTGTTGGCTGGGTCTTTCGTGCTGCCAGCCCCTTCCAGAATCGGATTGATGGCGGTACCCACGTTAGCACCCAGCACCAGCGCGTAGGTTAGCTGCGGGTCCATATGCTGATGGCTGGCCAGCGAGATGATCAGCACCACAATAGCCACACTGGAGTGCGCGGCCCAGGTCAGCAGTGCCGCCAGCAACATACCCGTCATGGGACTGCCTGCCAGAGCTTCCAGAATGGTTTGCAGCAGGGGGGCGTCCTGAATGGGCGAGAACAGGCCCACTAACTCATGCAAGGACAGCAGCAAAAGGCCCAGGCCAATAAAGACGCGGCCCAGGTCGCGTCGGCGTCCAGGCTCTTGCGAGCGGAATAACCAAACACCCAGAAGAATCAGGGCAGGAGCCAGCGCGGTCATCTTGAAGGACAGCAGTTGCACGATCAGCGTCGTGCCCACATTGGCGCCCAACATGGCGGCCAGGGCCGGAACCAGGGCAACCATGCCGGTGGCGGCAAAGCTGGTAATCATCAGACCGGTGGCGGTACTGCTTTGAATGGCGGCGGTAATGGCCGCACCCGCAAAAAAGGCGCGACGGGGGCGACCCAATGCGTGACCCATCCAGATGCCCAGTTCGGCACCGAAGGCGCGTTGCACACCGCTTTGCACCATGTGGATACCCCACAGGAGCAAAGCGATATATCCCCCGAAATCGAGAAGTGCGAAGATTTCTTTCATGGCTAAATAATAGCCCAGCGCATCTTACAAGCGTGAGTCTCAGAATTCAGGGGAGCACACTCAGGTCTTGGGGCTTATGCCGCGCTTGGACTGTAGGGGCAGGCCGACTCTGGTTAGTCTGATATTTTCAGGGGAGCTATGCATGGCAAGGAGGCAGTTTGCACTAAGAAATGAAAACGCCCCAAAAGCACATAGGCTTTTGGGGCGTTTTGTTGGGTTGTGCCGTTCAGGCTGCCGGTGTGCTTAGACCGATTGGGCGTTTTGCAAAGCCTGGATACGTGCCGCGATAGGAGGGTGGGATGCAAAGATCGCGCTGATCGAACGACCACCCGAAATACCGGAGGCCTCAAAGTTCTTGGGCAGCTCACCAGGAGCCATGCCACCCAGACGGGCCAGAGCATGGATCATGGGCTGGCGCGAACCCAGCAACTGGGCGGAACCGGCATCGGCGCGGTATTCACGCTGACGGGAGAACCAGGCCACGATGATGGAGGCCAGCACGCCAAAAATCAGCTCAAACACAAAAACCGAGGCGTAGTAACCCATGCCCACGTCGCGATCGTTGCGCAACAGCACGCGGTCCACAAAGTAGCCGGCCAGACGGGCCAGGAAGATCACAAAGGTATTCACCACGCCCTGGATCAAGGTCAGGGTGACCATGTCGCCGTTGGCAATGTGGGCAACCTCATGACCGAGCACCGCCATGACTTCTTCTTCGGTCATGCCGCGCAACAAGCCTGTGGACACGGCGACCAGAGCATCGTTCTTGAAGGCGCCAGTGGCAAACGCGTTGGGCTCGCCGTCGTAAATAGCCACTTCTGGGCGGCCAATACCGGCGCGGTCCGCCAGTTGGTGCACGGTATCGACCAGCCACGCTTCTTCCGCGTTGGCGGGGGCGTTGGGATCAATGACACGCGCGTTCACGCTTTGCTTGGCCATCCACTTGCTCATCAGCAAGGAAATGATGGCGCCGGTGAAACCGACCAAGGCCGAGAAAATCAGCAATTGAGTCAGATCCAGACCTTGCGCGTTCAGGTAACGTCCCACACCCAAAATATTCATGGAGGCGCTGAGCACCAGCATGACGGCCAAGTTGGTTATTAAAAAAAGGACAATTCGTTTCATGAATGCGGATTCCGGTATGACAAAAGAAATCGTGACCGTGGAAAGACGATCGGCCCGAATTTTAGCCTTGATTCCAGGCGTGATAATAAAAGATTCAGCCTTTAGTCAGCTTTTGATCAAGATAGTTTCTTGAGCTGTCTTTCAAGTTGTGGTCTAACTGGTCTGGATATGGGGTTACCGAGCCACTTTTGCAAGGCGGAGAGTATAGTAATGGCTTTCCCTTATTACTGATTTGGTCTGATCACATGCAGTCATTGTGGATGCTGGTAGCCTGCGCCATGTTTGCCATTATGGGGGCCTGTGTCAAAGTGTCCGCCGATGCTGGGGCGTCGATGGCACAAATCGTTTTGTTCCGGGGTGTGCCCTCGGTCCTGCTGTTAGTGTTCTGGGCCAAGAGCCGTGGTTTGCGGCTGGCCCCTCAAAGTTGGAAGCTGCATATCCGGCGTAACGTTTCCGGGGTCAGTTCCATGTGGTTGGGTTTTCTGGCCCTGGCAAATCTGCCCTTGTCCACGGCCGTCAGCCTGAATTACACCGCTCCCTTATTTATTGCTTTCTGGATGCTGGCCTGGGGTGGCACCCAGCGCGACCCTGTGCGTCTGATTGCGGTGCTCTTGGGTTTTATGGGTGTGATCGGTGTGCTGCGTCCCAGTATTACGCCTGATCAATGGTGGGCTGCCATGTTGGGGCTGTGTGCGGGTGCCTTAAGTGCGGTGGCCATGATGCAGGTACGTGCTCTAGGACGTTCAGGTGAGCCTGAATGGCGCACCGTGCTGCTGTTTTCCTGTTTTGTCGTATGCTCCAGTCTGGTTGGCCTTTTGTGGGAAGGTTGGCGCGAACTGAGCTGGCGCGCCTGGCTGTCCCTGTTGGGCGTAGGCTTGTCTGGTTTGTTTGGGCAACTGACCATGACGCGTGCTTTTGGACTGGGTTCGGCCTTGTTGACCGCAGCCTTGCAATACACCACCATTATTTTCGCCGCCCTGATTGGTATCGCTTTCTGGGGGGATGTGCCTGACGGGGTAGCCTGGGCAGGTATGGCATTGATTATCGGGTCTGGCCTGTTGTCAGCCTGGCGCACCTACAGCGAGGATCGTATCTTGCGAGGTCAGGCCGCGGCAGCCGAGCGGGCTCCCGTCAAGGAGGCAGAACGTGTTTGAATTTCTGATTAGCGCAGAACAAGTCCAGGCCAATCTGAATAACTCAGAGTGCTTGATTCTGGATGTACGCCATGACTTGATCGACCACCAGGCAGGACGACGCGCTTATGAGCAGGGGCATATTCCGGGTGCGGTGTTTCTGGATCACGAGGTTGATCTGGCTGCTCCCAAGACTGGGCTGAATGGCCGTCATCCTTTGCCCAGTCGTCAGGTGCTGGCCCAGCTTTTGCAGCAAAGCGGCTTGCGTGACGGCATGCAGGTTGTGGTCTACGATGCCCAGGGTTCCTTGTTTGCCAGCCATATGTGGTGGATGCTGCGTTGGTTGGGGCATCCCCAGGTCGCCATTCTGGATGGTGGCTGGCAGGCCTGGCAACAACTGGGCGGAGCCCAAGAAAGCGGCCCGGCTAGGCCCGCCCCGGCAGCGGCTGAATTGAGCATCCCTGAACAGGCGGCCATGCCTACCGTGCAAACGGATCAGGTACTGAAGAACCTGTCCAAACCTATTTTCACTGTGCTGGATGCGCGCGCTGCCGAACGATATCGCGGAGATGTGGAACCGATGGACCCGGTCGCGGGTCATATCCCCGACGCGTTGAACCGTTCGCACCTTAATAATCTGGATGAACAAGGGCGCTTCAAGCCGGCTGAGCAGCTACGTCAGGAGTATCGGGACTTGCTGGGGACGATTTCGGCAGAGATGGTGGTCCATCAGTGTGGTTCGGGTATTACGGCTTGTCACAATCTTTTTGCCATGGAATTGGCGGGGCTGTCTGGCTCCAGTATTTATCCAGGCTCCTGGAGTGAATGGGTCAGTGACGCCAGCCGGCCTGTTGCGCGCAGCTAGTCAAAGGCAAGAGACTTCTGGTGCTGAGAAAGCCGCCCCAAAGCGGCTTTTTTACTGTCAGGTGACTCCAAGGCTCGGCGCCCCCGGTAAAAAGCGTCCTCGTGGGAGGGCGGCAAGCCACAGGCTCCCGTACAATGCCACATCCAATTGTGGCCTCAGGTAGTCCGGACGGCCCTCATTGATCAGGAATAGTTATGGTTAAATCTCGCGATGATAATCAAAGTGCCCAGGCGCCAGACCAGCAGGATTTTGAGTCCGCTCTGGCGCAATTGGAAGCGCTGGTCGCTCGCATGGAAAGCGGGGCGCTGCCGCTGGAGCAGGCTTTGCAGGCTTACGAGCAGGGTGTGGAGTTAGCCCAATTGTGTCAGCGCAAACTAGACCTTGCCCAGGAACAGGTCAGTGTATTGCAGGGCAATCTGCTGCGTCCCTTGTCGGGGGATGAGGCTGTTGGAGATAGTTAAGATGAGTTCTACCAGTTTTTCTGATTGGCTGCAGGCGCGGGTTGAGCAAACTGAGACCGTACTGGATCAGTCCTTGCCCCCTGTCAGCCAGGAACCTGCTCGTTTGCACGAAGCCATGCGCTATAGTGTGCTGGGTGGTGGCAAGCGTGTGCGTGCTGCCTTGGTCTATGCCGCAGGCGAGGCCGCCCTGCAAGGCAAGCCTATGGCGGCTGCTCAACTGAAAGCATTGGAGCTGGCTGCGGCGGCGGTGGAGTTGATTCACGCCTACTCGCTGGTTCATGATGATTTGCCTTGCATGGACGACGATAAATTGCGTCGTGGTCGCCCAACTACCCATGTCCAGTTTGATGAAGCCTGCGCCATGCTGGCAGGCGATGCCTTACAGCCCTTGGCCTTCGAGCTGTTGGCGCAAATGCCGATTGCCCCTGCCTTGATCGTGCAAGCCATTACCCAATTGGCTCAGGCTGCGGGCAGTGCCGGCATGGCTGGTGGTCAGGCGATTGATTGTGAAAGCGTGGGCATTGCCCTGGACCGCGATCAACTGCAAGAAATGCACAGCATGAAAACCGGCGCCATGTTGCAGGCCAGCGTGTTGTTGGGTGGTATTGTGGCGGGTGCCTCATCCACTGTACGTAATGGTTTGGAAGAGTATGCCCAGGCCGTCGGTCTGGCTTTCCAGGTCGTGGACGATATTCTGGATGTGACAGCCGATACCGCCACGCTGGGCAAGACAGCCGGTAAAGATGCGGCCGATAACAAGCCTACCTATGTCTCCATCCTGGGTATGGACGGATCGCGCGAGTTGCTCGGTGCCCTGAATGAGCAGGCTCAGTTGGCTTTGCGTCCCTTGGGGCCTGCCGCTGCGCGCCTGATGCAACTGGCTGACTATATCGTGGGCCGCAATCATTAAGCGACGTGGGCCTGTGCTACTTTGGCACAGGCCGCGAAGCGTTTTACAATAGCCGATTGGCGATTGTCTTTGGACAGTCGTTTCACTTATTTGCCCGGATAGACGTCTTTAGTATGACAACCGTTTCCCTAGAGCAGATTCAGTCTCCCGCCGACTTGCGCCAGCTTGATCAACGTGATCTTCCCGAGCTGGCACGACAACTGCGCGAGTTTGTTCTGCAGTCCGTATCCAAAACCGGTGGGCATTTGTCGTCCAATCTGGGCACGGTTGAATTGACCACCGCCTTGCACTATGTGTTCGAGACGCCCCATGACCGTATCGTGTGGGATGTGGGTCATCAGTCCTATCCGCACAAGATTCTGACTGGCCGGCGCGATCAGATGGGAAGCTTGCGTCAGCAAGATGGCATCTCCGGTTTCCCCAAGCGTTCCGAGTCCGAGTACGACGACTTTGGCACCGCACATTCCTCGACCTCGATTTCCGCGGTATTGGGTATGGCCGTGGCCTCGCGCAATGCCGGGATCGAGCGTCAGCACATTGCCGTGATCGGCGATGGCGCGATGACCGCTGGCATGGCCTTTGAAGCCCTGAACAATGCCGGTGTCACCCCCGATGTGAATGTGCTGGTGGTGCTGAACGACAATGACATGTCGATCTCCCCGCCGGTAGGTGCCCTGAACCATTATCTGGCTCGCCTGATGTCGGGCCGCTTTTACGCCGCTGCCAAGAATGTGGGCCGTGCTGTTTTGCAGCATGTGCCGCCCGTTCTGGATCTGGCGCGCAAGTTTGAAGGCCATGCCAAGGGGATTTTGTCTCCGGCCACGCTATTTGAAGAGCTGGGCTTTAATTACGTAGGCCCGATTGACGGCCATGATCTGGACGCGCTGGTCTCTACCTTGAGCAATCTGCGTGATCTGGGTGGTTTGCAGTTCCTGCATGTGGTGACCCGTAAAGGGCAGGGTTACAAGCTGGCCGAGGCAGACCCGGTGCTCTACCACGGCCCTGGCAAGTTCGATCCTTCGGTGGGTTTGGTTAAGCCAACGACCAAGCCGCGCCCGACGTTTACGCAGATCTTTGGCCAGTGGTTGTGCGATATGGCCAAGCAGGACCAGCGCCTGTACGGTATTACCCCTGCCATGCGTGAAGGCAGTGGCATGGTGGAGTTCGAGCAGCAGTTTCCCCGTCGTTATTTTGATGTGGGTATCGCCGAACAGCACGCCGTCACGTTTGCGGGTGGCTTGGCCTGTGAAGGACAAAAACCTGTTGTGGCGATTTACTCCACTTTCTTGCAGCGTGGCTATGATCAACTGATTCACGACGTGGCTTTGCAGAATCTGGATGTTACGTTTGCGTTGGACCGTGCCGGTATTGTGGGCGCAGACGGGGCAACGCACGCCGGTAATTACGACATCGCCTTTTTGCGCTGCATTCCAAACATGGTGGTCGCCGCCCCGTCGGACGAGAACGAAACCCGCTTGTTGCTGACCTGTTGCTACCAGCATCCAGGCCCCAGCTCGGTGCGCTATCCTCGTGGAGCAGGTATCGGTGCTGAAGTAGACCAGGCGCTGAACACTGTGCCGCTGGGCAAGGCCAATTTGCGTCGCCAAGGCAAGAATCTGGCCATTTTGGCTTTCGGACCCGTGTTGCACGAGGCCCTGAAAGCGGCCGAGGTTCTGGACGCTACCGTGGTGGATATGCGTTTTGTGAAACCCATGGACGAAGCCTTGCTGCAAGAGCTGGCACAAAGCCATCAGGCTTTTGTGACGGTGGAAGAAGGCTGTTTGATGGGTGGCGCAGGCAGCGCGGTACTGGAGTTTGTCAGCCGTGATGCGCTGGTGATGCCCGTGCTGCAACTGGGCTACCCTGACGAGTTCATTGACCACGGTGATCAGAAGAAAATAGCTCAGGATCTGGGTCTGGATGCCGCAGGCATCGAGCGTTCAATTCGTGAGCGTTTCTCAAGTTTGTTTGAGGTGTAAGGCAATTGCGACGTATTTGAGGTGTTAAATACCCCAATATGCGTGTTCTTGCTAAGGTTATCGAAGCTCGCTTGCTATAAGCGTAAGATAATAATTCATTATTGTTTTTATTTGCGGTTGCGGCTTTGTCGTGGCTGAACCTGATGGATATGAATACAGTGTCGGAATCGCCTTTGGCCATGCCAGATGTGCAAAGCAGCATGGATACACGCCGTGTTGCGATTCAGCGCGTGGGTGTGCGCGGGGTGCGGCATCCGATGATGCTGGACCTGCAGGGGCAGGCCGTGCCCACCGTGGCGCAATGGGAGTTGACGGTGGCCTTGCCGCCCGAAGAAAAAGGCACCCATATGTCGCGCTTTGTGGCTTTGCTGGAAGAGTATCGTCGTCAAGCCATGACGCCTGCCGGTTTTGTGCAGATGGCCCAGACCATGTTGCCCTTGCTCGGTGCCGGGCGTGGCGACATGACGGCCACCTTCCCCGTGTTTCTGGAAAAAGTGGCGCCCGTATCGGGAGTAGCCAGCCTGATGGATTACACCGTTAGCTGGACGGCGCGCGTCGGTGTGGATGCCCAGCCCGAATTTGAATTATCTGTGCTGGTTCCCGTCACCAGCCTGTGCCCGTGCTCCAAGGCAATTTCAGAGTACGGTGCCCATAATCAACGCTCGCACGTCACTGTGCAGGCCGTGTTTGCGGATCCGGCTGCGCTGGATTTGCCTACGCTGATCAAGTCGGTTGAAGAACAGGCGTCCTGTCAGCTGTGGGGCTTGCTTAAGCGCACTGACGAAAAATACGTCACCGAATACGCTTACGACAATCCTAAGTTTGTCGAAGACCTGGTGCGTGATGTGGCCGTCAGTGTGCGTAGCCTGCCCGGAGTGTTGCGTTATAGCATCGAAGCCGAGAATTTTGAGTCGATTCATAATCACTCTGCCTACGCAAGCGTGCAGGGTTAAGGCTTTTGGCTTGTCAGCCAGCCTTTCTTGGTGCTAGTATCTATGGTTTCTTGCTCGACCCGGATTGAATGGGCGGGCTGTCGCGCTTGGTGCCTGACTGTGTTTGCAGTAGGTAGTAGGCGATATCCACAAGGAGTTGTTCCATGCGTCACTACGAAGTAGTGTTCATTGTGCATCCCGATCAAAGCGAGCAAGTGCCCGCCATGATCGAGCGCTATTCGGCGATTGTTACTTCCGAAGGCGGTGCTATTCATCGTCTGGAAGACTGGGGCCGCCGTCAACTGGCTTACCCAATCCAGAAACTGGTCAAGGCTCACTACGTGTGCCTGAACATCGAATGCGGTCAGTCCACCTTGGACGAACTGGAGCATTCCTTCCGCTACAACGACGCTATCTTGCGTTACCTCGTCGCTGGCACGAAGAAAGCCCCTGAAGGCGCTTCGGTCATGATGAAGTCCGTCGAACGCGAAGAAGCACGTAAAGCAAGTACTGAAGCCAGCGCTCCTGCAGCCGCTGACGCTGAAGCTCAAGCTGAAGAGTAATAGCTCCGACTGCGTGAACCAGTTCTCTCTTGCCGGTCAGCTTATCGACATCAAGCCCTTGCGTTATACGCCGGCGGGTGTCCCAGCTCTGGAGTTGGTTCTGGAACACGAATCTTCCGTAATGGAAGCCGGTCACTCCCGGCAAATCGCTTTGACGATGCAGGCAGTGGCTCTGGGAAATAATGCATTGGGTCTGGCAGACACTCCTTTGGGAGCCCGTTTGCAACTACAAGGTTTTATTGCTCCCGCCCGTAAAGGCTCGACGCGTCTGGTGCTGCATATACAGCACTACCAGCGCCACTTTCCGGGACAAGGCTCTGTTACGGTTTGACTGGTCTGGCTCGATCGTCGCGAAGTGTTCAACACCTCGCTTCACACTGAATTCTTCCGGGTATAGCCCGGTTACTAACGAGGCACAAAATGGCTTTCCGTAGAGGCAAAGACAAAAAACGCAAATTTGCACAACAGAACCCACTGTTCAAACGCCGCAAGTTCTGCCGCTTCACCGTCGCTGGCGTTGAAGAAATTGATTACAAAGATCTGGACACCCTGCGTGATTTCATCCAGGAAAATGGCAAGATCATCCCTGCACGTTTGACGGGCACCAAAGCCCACTACCAGCGTCAGCTGGACACCGCTGTCAAGCGCGCTCGTTTCCTGGCTCTGTTGCCGTACACCGACAACCACAAATAATCCAGAGGAACCTTAGTCATGCAAGTTATTTTGCTCGAAAAAGTCGCCAACCTGGGTAATCTGGGTGACGTTGTGCGCGTACGTGATGGTTACGCCCGTAATTTCCTGCTGCCACGCAAAGTTGCCCGCCGTGCTACGGCTGCTGCTCTGCAAGAGTTCGAAGCACGTCGTGCCGAACTGGAGAAGCTGCAAGCTGAAAAGCTGGCCGCTGCTCAGGCTCAAAACGAAAAGCTGAACGGCCAAACTTTCACCCTGGTTCAAAAAGCCGGCGTGGACGGTCGTCTGTTCGGTTCCGTGACCACCATGGACATCGCCAATGCATTGCAAAATGCGGGCTTTGCCGACCTGGTCAAGACTCAGGTTCGTCTGCCCGACGGCCACCTGAAAGCCGTTGGCGAGTACTCCGTTCAGGTTGCTCTGCACCCTGACGTGACTGCTGAAATCAACGTTGTGGTTCAAGGCGACGTAGCCTAAGACTAGCGCGTTGACGCATGGTACATTCCTTCATGGGGTGTATCTGCCAAGCTAAGAAAAAGCCGGTGCAAGCCGGCTTTTTTGTTTTCTCTTCGTTCAGTCCGAGTAGCGCCAGCACGCCTGCCGCGTGGCTGTGTCCTCGTCTTCGGTCTTGTCAGCCCACTACGCTGTTGAGCCTGACTGTTCTGCCCCCAGATACACGTTTAAGACCGCACAACAGATCCTGTTGGCTGCGGCGTCGATTTTTTTCCTTGATTTGAAGGTATATGCATGGAAAGCAAGTCAGCCAAATCCGATTCAACATTGGATTACCTGAGGGTCCCGCCTCATTCCATTGAGGCGGAGCAGTCGGTGCTCGGTGGCTTGTTGCTCGATAATGCCGCGTTTGACCGAGTGGCCGACATTGTCACCGACGAGGACTTTTATCGTTTTGATCACAAGCTGATCTGGCAACACATTACCCGTTTGATTGGTCTGGCTCGTCCTGCCGACGTGGTCACGGTGTTCGAGTCCCTGTCGGTTGCGGGCAAGCAGGAAGAGGTGGGCGGCCTGGCGTATCTGAATGCCCTGGCCCACAACACGCCATCGGCTGCCAACATTCGTCGCTACGCCGAAATCGTGCGCGAGCGCTCCACGCTGCGCAAGCTGGTCACCGTTGCTGATGATATTTCTTCAGCGGCGTTCAACCCCCAGGGCAAGGAAGCCCGCCAGATTCTGGACGAAGCGGAAACCCGTGTGTTTCAGATCGCTCAGGAAGGGGCGCGCGGCTCTCAGGGTTTTCTGGAAATCCAGCCTTTGCTCAGCCAAGTGGTAGAGCGTATTGACGAGCTCTACCATCGTGAAGGCGACTCGGAAGTGACCGGGGTGCCTACGGGTTTTGTGGATCTGGACAAGATGACCTCGGGCCTGCAAGCCGGTGACCTGGTAATTGTGGCGGGTCGTCCTTCCATGGGTAAAACCTCGTTCTCCATGAACATTGGTGAACACGTAGCCATTGCCCAGGGTTTGCCGGTGGCCGTGTTTTCCATGGAAATGGGCGCGGTGCAGTTGGCTATGCGTATGGTGGGCTCGGTCGGTTTGCTGGACCAGCACCGCATGCGTACCGGCAAGCTGACTGCCGATGATTGGCCGCGCTTGACGCACGCGGTGCAGCAGGTGCAGGAAGCCCAGATTTACATTGATGAAACGCCCGGTCTGTCCTCCATGGAAGTGCGGGCGCGGGCTCGACGATTGGCGCGGCAGTGTGGCCAGCTTGGCTTGATCATCATCGATTATTTGCAGCTGATGTCCTCAAGCGGTGGCGAAAACCGGGCAACGGAAATTTCTGAAATCAGTCGTTCCTTGAAAGGCTTGGCTAAAGAGCTGAACTGTCCCTTGATTGCCTTGTCGCAGTTGAACCGAAGTCTGGAACAACGGCCCAACAAGCGTCCTGTGATGAGTGACTTGCGGGAGTCGGGTGCTATTGAGCAGGATGCGGACTTGATCTTGTTTATTTACCGTGACGAGGTCTACAACCCTGACTCACCCGACAAGGGCACGGCAGAAATCATTATTGGTAAGCAGCGTAACGGTCCTATTGGTTCGGTTCGTCTGACCTTTGCTGGCGCCAGTACGCGCTTTTTGGATTACATGCCGACGTAGTAAAGATTGGTATGCGATGCCTACTCGCTGGTGAGTGTTGCTAGGCATCGGGAGCGGGCTACCGCAGAAGAATTAAGGGGAGGCATTTGCCTCCCCTTTGTTATGTTTTACCGGACCAGAGGCAGACCATCAGCAGCAAACGCCACCGGCTCGGCTGGGAGTGGGCTTGTTCTGGCTTTGGAAGGGTGGATCTGAGTTTTGTTGTCCACAGCCTGCAAGCAGGGGAGAAGCCGGCGCGCTGGAGGTTTGGCGATTGATGGGCATAGATAGGCATTGAGGCTGTTTAAACAGCCTCAATGCCTTTTTAATCTCCGCTGCGGGCAGCTAGTCTTTTCGCCAGCCACGCGCACACCAGTAGTTGCCACTGGTGAAACAGCATGATCGGCAAGATGATGGGCCCGACCATAGCACTGGGGAAAATGACATTGGCAATCGGGATGCCGCTGCTCAGGCTTTTATTGGAGCCGCACATCAGCAGGCTGACTCGGTCCTCAAAGGAAAAGCCCAGCCAACGCCCAAGGTTCCAGGCCAGCACTTGCGCCAAGGTCAGCAGAACGGCGTTGGACAGCACAATCAGACCCAAGGCACTCAATGGGGTGGAGGACCACAGGCCGCCCACCACCGCGCCTGAAAAGGCCGTATACACCACCAGCAGGATGGATCCCTGATCCACGACTTTCAGCAGTTGCTGACGTTTCATCACCCAGGCCCCTATCAAGGGACGCAGCAGATGCCCGAAGACAAAGGGGAAAAACAGTTGCAGCATGATCTTCCCCACCGCCTCCAGCGACACCGTTGCCTGGGCGCTGGTCGCGCCGGCCAACATGATGCCGACCAGCAGGGGAGTGATGAATACGCCCAGCAAGGTAGAAGCAGAGGCACTGCAAATTGAAACCGGTACGTTGCCACGTGCCATTGCTGTCAGGGCTACCGCAGACTGCACGGTGCTGGGCAGACAAGCCAGAAACAGAACTCCCAGGTACAGATTGTCTGTCAGCCAGGGACGCAGTACGGCGGCCACGCCACTACCCAGAATAGGGAAGAGCACAAAGGTGACGGACAGAATCAGCAGGTGCAAACGCCAGTGGGACAAGCCACCCCAGATAGCCTCGCGTGATAGGCGGGCACCATGCAGAAAGAACAGCAGGGCAATCGCAATCTGTGTGATGTGTTGAAACAAAGGCACGCCCCAGCCTTGGGCGGGCAGCAGACTGGCAAGCGCAACCGTGGCAAACAGTTTCAGCAAAAACGGGTCAATCGGTAAACGCTTGATCATGCTTGGTGAGCGCTCATGGAAAGCGCCATACGGTAGGCATAGCCCAGGGAGGAGGCATCAGCCTTGCCCTGTCCGGCAATGTCGTATGCCGTGCCATGGTCCACACTGGTGCGGATAAAGGGTAGGCCCACGGTTACGTTCACGCCTTCGTCCAGACCCAGCAGCTTGATGGGGATTAGGCCTTGGTCATGGTATTGGGCCACCACAATATCGAACTCCCCCTGACGGGCTCGCATGAAAATCGTATCGCCGGGCCAGGGGCCGCTGGCCTGGATGCCTTCGGCGCGGGCTTGTTCAATAGCCGGGCTGATCTGTTCTTTATCTTCCAGGCCAAATTTGCCGCCTTCACCGGCATGGGGGTTTAAACCGGCCACCGCCACACGGGGTTTGGCGATTCCGGCCTGGGTGCAGGCCAGTTGTGCCAGCCGTATGGTTTGCAGCACGCGCGCTTTCGTAATCAGGGAGGGGACGCGTGCCAGCGGTTCATGAATGGTGACCAGAATGGAGCGCAAGTGCTCGTTGGCCAGCATCATGGCGTAGTGCTCGGTGTGGCTGCGCTCGGCCAGAATCTCGGTATGGCCGGGGGCATCGATACCGCCTTTTTGCATGGCCAGCTTATTCAGCGGGGCGGTGACGATGGCACGGATCAGGCCAGCCTGGGCATCATCAATGGCGTGGCACAGGTATTCGTAGGCACCACGTCCAGCCAGGGCGTGAACTTCGCCATAGGGCAGATCTTCGGGCAGGGCTTGCCAGCGATTCAGTACGGCAATCACCCCTTTGGGCGTGCAAACGGGTTGCTTTACTTCTTCGACCCGCCAGTAGTCCTGGGCAGCGCCAATCAGAGTCAAGGCACGACGCATTGCACCCGGATCGCCATACACGACGGCCGGGTGGGGTAAACCTTCAACCATCAGACGGGCGATAATTTCCGGGCCTATGCCAGCGGCATCGCCCATGGTAAGCCCGATGGGCTGTGCGGTACGTTTCATAACAGTCATTAAAAATCCCCCATGCTGCGTCTTCGATCGGCTTGTTGATCGTGGTGTAGCCTGGCGGTAAAAAAAAACCGGGTTCAAGACCCGGTTTGAGTGAGTAGAGATTCGGTTTAGAGTGCGTCGCTGGCGTAATCGGCCAGACGGGAGCGCTCACCACGTTGCAAGGTAATGTGGCCTGCATGCGGCCAGCCTTTGAATCGGTCTACTACGTAGGTCAGTCCCGAACTGCCCTCGGTCAGGTAGGGCGTGTCGATCTGGGCAATATTGCCCAGGCAGACGATTTTAGTTCCAGGGCCGGCCCGCGTCACCAGTGTTTTCATCTGCTTGGGTGTCAGGTTCTGCGCCTCGTCGATGATCAGGAACTTGTTCATGAAGGTACGGCCACGCATGAAGCTCAGGGATTTGACCTTGATCTTGGAGCGCACCAGTTCCATGGTGGAGTTGCGTGGAGCCTCAGTGCCTTGGGGATTGCTCAGGTTGCCGGAGGACTTGCCGGTGCCCAGGTGCAGGACTTCCAGGTTGTCTTCCAGGGCCCCCATCCAGGGCTGCATTTTCTCTTCTTCAGTACCAGGCAGAAAACCGATGTCATCACCCACGGGCACCGTGGCACGGGTAATGATGATTTCGTTGTAGCGCTTGGTCTCCAGGGTCTGGGTCAGCGCACTGGCCAAGGCCAACAGCGTTTTACCCGTACCGGCATGACCGAGCAGGGAGATGAAATCAAAATCCGGGTTCATCAACAGGTTCAGGGCAAAATTCTGTTCGCGGTTGCGAGCAGTAATACCCCAGACATTGTTTTTGCCGTGGCTGTAGTCGCGCAAGGTCGCCAGTACTGCAGTATTGCCGGCGGTCTCACGTACCTGGGCATACAAGGGATCATCGCCTTCGGTAAACACGAACTGGTTGACCATGAACTGGCTGCATAGCGGCCCGCTGATGCGGTAGAAGGTGGTGCCACCCTGTTGCCAGGACTCCATATTCTTGCCGTGTTTGGTCCAGAAGTTGTCCGGCAAGGGCATGACACCGTCATACAGCAAGTCGGAATCATCCAGCACGTGATCGTGGCGGTAGTCTTCGGCCAGCAGGCCCAGGGCCTTGGCTTTCAGGCGCATATTGATGTCTTTGGACACCAGGACCACTTCGCGCTTGGGCATGCTTTGGGTCAGGGCATTGACCACGGCCAAAATTGCGTTGTCAGCCTTGCCCAGCGGCAGTTGGATGGGCAGGCTGGTATCCAGGGCACTGGTCTGGAAGGTAACGGCGCCCAGCGCTTCGGTATTGCCGATACCATCCAGATTAATGGGTTTGTCCAGACCATGATCGCCCACCAGACCTTCCAGGGATCGGCTAACCTGGCGCGCATTGCGAGCCACTTCTGACAGGCCTTTTTTCTGGTGATCCAGCTCTTCGAGCACCATCATGGGCAAGAAGATGTCGTGCTCTTCAAACTTGAACAGCGAATTGGAGTCGTGCAGCAAAACGTTGGTATCCAGCACAAACAGTTTGCGCTGAGTAGGGGCCAGACGAGTGCGTTTGCCCGACGTGTTGGTCGTGGGCTTGGGTTGCTGGACCGGACTGGCGGCGGCACTTTTGCTGGGAGCTGGCTTGGCGGCGCTGGCGGGAGCTGTTTTGGCCGCCGGGGCTGCCGGCGCTGTCTTGGCAGGCGCCGTCTTTTTTGCACGTGGCTCAACAGCGGCTTTGCGGGCTGGAGCGTTGGGGCTGGCAGGAGGAGATTCGGGTTCGTCTAGTGGTACGGGTGGATCGGCAAGGATGACACTGTCATCTTTTTCGCTAAGCAGGGTTCCCAGCTTGGTGGGCAACGTTGGTAGCGGCATATAACACGTACTCCTGGTTGTGTGCTGACCCGCAGGCCGGCACGGTAAGGTTTCAGGCGGCTTGCTGGACAGCCTGTAATACAGCTTGGACGTGGCCGGGCACTTTGATGCCACGCCATTCTTGAATCAACACACCTTGGGCGTCGATCAAAAAGGTGCTGCGCTCGATGCCACGTACCTGTTTACCGTACATGTTTTTCATTTTCATGACCCCAAACAGTTCGCACAAGCGCTCGTCGGTGTCGGCAAGCAAAGGGAACGTCAGGGCTTGTTTGTCGATAAAACGTTCGTGCGAGCTGAGCGAGTCGCGCGAGGCGCCAATAATTTGCGCGCCCGCCGCCTGGAACTCGGGCAGAGCGTCGCGGAAATCTTGGGACTCGGTGGTGCAGCCTGGCGTGTTGTCTTTGGGGTAAAAGTACAACACTGTCATTTTACCTTTCAGGTCAGCCGCGCTGAACTCGCCCTGGGTGGAGGGCACGGAAAAGTCGGGGATAGGGGCACCAATTTGTACGGCAGTCATGCTTTTTCCTGTATCAGTAAGGCCGCAACAACTTTGCGGCCTTCAGCCATGAGGATATTGTAGGTTCTGGCAGCGGCCTGGGTATCCATGATTTCCACACCTATGCCCCACTGCAGCATTTCCTGCGTGACAGCGGGGTGCAAAAAGTGCTGGCGCTGGCCAGTGCCAATCAAAATCAATTCGGGGGCATTGTCAGGGCGCGCTGGCGGGGCGTCGTCCAGAAAGGCCATAGGGTCTTGCTTGACCGATTCCAGTCCCGCAATCCGGCGCAGCAGCACGGCTGTCAGCTCGGATGCGCTTTGAATGGCCAGGTCCTGAACCGGACCTTCAGGGCTAAAGAAGATGGAATGATCGTGGTTTTGAAAGTTGATCGCCACGTAGTCCTCACCGTAGGCGGTGATGGCATTCATGGCTGGATTGTGTTCGCGTTGCAGTTGCACGATGAGTCTCTCCGGTTTTCAGCTTCGATGATAGCGCAAAGCGTCAGTGTCGATGCGGCACCTGATCTGTTTGCAGTGATTCTCAGTAAGTCAATCATGGATTAAACTCTTTGATTCACTTTTACCTTTTGGTCTGGGTCTTCGCTTTTTCTCATTAAGGAATACCATGATTCGCTTTCCGCGCATCGAGCGTTTGCCGCCTTACGTGTTCAATATTACTGGCGAGCTGAAAATGGCCGCCCGCCGTCGTGGCGAGGACATTATTGATATGTCCATGGGGAACCCAGACGGAGCGACACCGGCGCACATCGTGGAAAAGCTGGTCGAGGCGGCTACCCGCCCTGACACTCATGGATATTCTGTCTCCAAAGGCATCCCGCGTCTGCGCCGCGCCGTGACCAATTGGTACGAGCGCCGCTACAATGTGCACTTGGATCCGGATAGTGAAGCGATCGTTACCATCGGTTCCAAAGAAGGCCTGGCCCACTTGATGCTGGCAACGCTGGACAAGGGCGACACTGTGCTGGTGCCCAATCCCAGTTACCCCATTCATATCTATGGTGCCGTTATTGCCGGTGCCAATATTCGTTCGGTGCCCATGATCCCCGGCGTGGATTTTTTCGAGGAAATCGAAAAAGCCGTGCGGGAGTCCATTCCCAAGCCCAAAATGATGATTCTGGGTTTTCCCAGCAATCCGACAGCCCAGTGCGTGGAACTGTCCTTTTTTGAGCGTATTGTGGCGCTGGCACGCGAGCACAATATTCTGGTGGTACATGATCTGGCCTATGCCGACATTACCTTTGACGGCTACGTGGCCCCCTCCATCATGCAAGTGGAAGGCGCGCGCGATGTAGCGGTCGAGTTTTTTACCATGAGCAAAAGCTACAATATGGCTGGCTGGCGTATTGGCTTCATGGTGGGCAATGCGTCACTGGTCAATGCTCTGGCACGTATCAAGAGCTATCACGACTACGGCACCTTCACACCGATTCAGGTGGCCGCCATTGCGGCGCTGGAAGGGCCACAAGATTGTGTCAAGGAGGTGGTCGAGCAATACCGCCGCCGTCGCGACGTATTGGCCAAGGGCCTGCATGAAGCAGGCTGGATGGTCGATGTCCCCAAGGCATCAATGTATATCTGGGCCAAGATTCCCGAGTTCTACAAGGACATCGGTTCGCTGGAGTTTGCCAAGCGCTTACTGAGCGATGCCAAAGTAGCCGTATCCCCCGGCATCGGCTTTGGTGAGTATGGCGACAACTATGTGCGCTTTGCGCTGATCGAAAACGAGCAACGTACCCGTCAGGCGGTACGCGGCATCAAAGAAATGTTCCGTAAGGACGGATTTGTTCAATGAGTCCTATCAAAGTAGGTTTGCTGGGTTTGGGTGTGGTTGGCAGCGGCACCTGGAACGTATTGAAACGCAATGCAGATGAAATCGCTCGCCGCGCTGGTCGCCGTATTGAGGTGGTCGCTATTGCTGTGCGTGACCTGGAAAAGGCACGTGCGCTGGTGGGGGACGACGTAACCCTGACCACAGATGGCATGGACGTGGTGCACAACCCCGAGATCGATATTGTGGTCGAGCTGGTGGGGGGCGACACCTTGGCACGCGAATGGGTCATGGAAGCCATTGCTCAGGGCAAGCACGTGGTCACCGCCAACAAGGCGCTGTTGGCCAAGCATGGCAACGAGATTTTTGCTGCGGCTCACGAGCGCAGTGTCATGGTGGCGTTTGAAGCTGCGGTGGCTGGCGGTATTCCCATCATCAAGGCGATTCGCGAAGGCCTGACGGCCAACCGTATTCAGTGGCTGGCCGGCATTATCAATGGCACCACCAACTACATCCTGTCCGAAATGCGCAACCGTGGCGTCAGCTTTGCTGAAGCCCTGGCCGATGCCCAGCGTCTGGGTTACGCCGAAGCCGATCCTACTTTCGACATTGAAGGTGTGGATGCGGCGCACAAACTGAGCCTGCTAGCCTCCTTGGCCTTTGGTATTCCAGTGCAATTTAGCAAGGCCCACGTGGAAGGCATTACCAGCCTGGCACTGGAAGACCTGCAACACGCACAACGCCTGGGCTACAACATCAAGCTGCTGGGTATTACCCGTGCCCGCGAAGAAGGTATTGAGCTGCGCGTACACCCCACACTGGTTCCGCTGCAAAGCATGCTGGCCAATGTGCAAGGTGCCATGAACGCGGTGCTGGTGCATGGCGACGCTGTGGGTCAGACTGTGTACTACGGCGCTGGTGCCGGTGCCTTGCCAACCGCTTCGGCGGTGGTGGCCGATCTGGTAGACGTGACCCGTCTGCAAACCGCAGAACCCGAACACCGCGTGCCCTATCTGGCCTTCCAGCACAACGCCATGTCCGATACCCCCATCCTGCCTATGGATGAAGTGGTGTCCTCGTACTACCTGCGTTTGCGTGTGGACGACCGTCCTGGTGTTCTGGCTGATGTGGCCCGCATTCTGGCTCAGGCTTCGATCTCGATCGGTTCCATGTTCCAGGAACCGGCTGGCGAACAGGCCGATATCATCTTCCTGACGCACGAAGCGCGTGAAGGTGCCATCAATGGCGCGATCAGCCAGATTCAGAATCTGCCTTTTGTACAGTCCGCCGTGACCCGTTTGCGCGTGGAGAATCTGTAATGAATTACGTATCCACCCGTGGCGGCATGAAAGCCCAGCCATTTTCGGACATCTTGCTGGAAGGCTTGGCTCCGGATGGTGGCTTGGCCATGCCAGAAAGCTACCCTCAAGTCAGTGCAGAAACGCTGGAATCCTGGCGCGCACTGAGCTACCCCGAACTGGCCGCCAAAGTGCTGGGCTTGTTTGTCACCGATATTCCGGCGGACGAACTGTCCGCATTGACGGCACGTGCTTACGCCCCCGGCGTGTTCGATAGCGAGCAGGTGGTACCCGTCAAGGAACTGGAGCCTGGTTTCTCTTTGCTGGGCTTGTCTCAAGGTCCAACCCTGGCTTTTAAAGACATGGCCATGCAGTTTCTGGGCCAGGTGTTCGAGTACGTACTGACACAACGCAACAGCACCTTGAACATTGTGGGCGCCACGTCTGGTGACACGGGTTCGGCGGCTGAATATGCCTTGCGCGGTAAGCGTGGCGTCAGCGTGTTCATGCTCTCGCCTTACGGTCGCATGAGTGCTTTCCAACGCGCCCAGATGTACTCCTTGCAAGACGACAACATCCACAACCTGTCGGTAAAGGGTGTGTTCGATGATTGCCAGGACATCGTCAAGGCCTTGGCGGGCGATTTGGAGTTCAAATCCAAATGGCATCTGGGTGCCGTGAACTCCATTAACTGGGCACGTATTTCCGCTCAGGTGGTGTACTACTTCTGGGGCTGGCTGCGCAGCACGAACCAGGCCGGTCAAAAGGTCTCGTTTGCCGTTCCTTCGGGCAACTTCGGCAATATTCTGTCGGGCCACATTGCTCGTCAGATGGGTCTGCCTATCGCCAAGCTGGTTCTGGCCACCAACGAAAACAACGTGCTGGAAGAGTTCTTCCGCACGGGTGTTTATCGTCCCCGTGGTTCCGAGCAAACTTACGCTACGTCCAGCCCGTCCATGGACATTTCCCGCGCCTCCAACTTCGAGCGCTTTGTGTTTGATCTGCTGGGCCGTGATGGCAGCAAGGTCAAGGCATTGTGGGAACAGTTGAGCAAAGAAGGCCAGTTCGACCTGAGCGAGCATCTGCCACGCTTCCAGGAAGAGTTCGGCTTTGTGGCCGGTGCCAGTTCGCACCAGGATCGTCTGAACACGATTGCCCAGGTGAATCAGCAGTACCAGACTCTGATCGACCCGCACACGGCGGACGCCGTCAAGGTGGCTCAGAACTTCCGCGAGGAAGGTATCCCCATGTTGGTGCTGGAAACCGCGCTGCCTGCCAAGTTCTCCGAAATGATCGAAGAAGCAATTGGTCAGCCGGCGCCAGTGCCTGAACACTTGCGCGGTCTGGCAGATTTGCCGCAAAAAGTGGTCGTGATGGATGCCGATGTCGCTCAAGTACGTCGCTACATCGAGGAACACGCCCCCACCTGATGCCAGCTACCTGCGCGGGTTCTTTGCTGGCGCAGCCATAGCGGCTAGGTAGTCGTTTCAAACCCCGATTTTGATCTTCCTGCTGGCCTGACTGATGTTCAGTTTGCTCGGCAGGAAAGCAGAAATCGGGGTTTTTGCATTTTTGGCCGATTATGCAGCAACAAGACTGGCAGGGCTGCGGCTTGGCAGCCAACTGAACTTTTTCTATCAGGCCTTCATCAAAAGCACGGAATATGCGGGCATGATGTCTATGGCCTTTGGTATAGGCAGATAGGCGGCTCGTCTATCGAACATAGAGAAAGGATAGAAAAACCATGAGTAAAACGACCCACGTTAAATTACGCCCTCTGGAGCGTGAGGATTTGCGCTTTGTGCACTTGCTGGACAATAACGCCAGTGTGATGCGCTACTGGTTTGAAGAACCTTACGAAACCTATGGCGAGCTGGCAGCTCTGTACGATGAGCACATTCATGATCAGCGTGAGCGCCGTTTTGTGGTGGAGTGGGAAGGGCAGCCATCGGGAGTGGTGGAACTGGTGGAAATTGATTATGTACACCGCCGCGCAGAGTTTCAGATCATTATTGCGCCGGAGTTTCAGGGTAAGGGAATTGCCTCGCGGGCGACCAAGCTGGCCATCGAGTACGGCTTTGGGGTGTTGAACCTGTACAAAATCGTGCTGATTGTGGACAAGGAAAACCACAAGGCCATCCACATCTATCAGAAGTTTGGTTTTCAGGTGGAAGGTGAGCTCAAGCACGAGTTCTTCATCAACGGCCAATATCGGGATGTGGTGCGTATGCGTTTGTTCCAGGCTGATTTTTTGGCAGCCAACAAACCAGCCCAGACTTTGTTGACGCCCCTGGCGCAATAGTGCCTTGCCTCGATAGCTCGTGTTTTGAGGGGGGTTACGCGTGGTCGTCGTAGCCAAAGTGGCAACTAAAGCCGAGTCTAAAGTCCAAGCCAAGCCAAGCCAGCTTAGCGGTAAAGCAAGGACTGAATGAATGCGTAGCTGGAAAGATAGATGCTAGGAATATTCTTTCTGCCTGTGATCCGCTCAGAGCGGGTACTTACAGATGCGCCGCTTTCAGACCACTGCGTACTGCGCCTTCCAGCACACCAGGGTAGCCGGTATCGGTCCAGTCGCCCGCCAGACGAATGGCTGGCCACGGCGTTGTGACCCCAGGGCGGCGCAAGCCGGGAATGGCTGCGAAAGTGGCCCGCTTTTCGATAATCAGCTCGCTGGCGCGCACGGCTGGCATGGCGTGCAGATGCTGGGTTTGAGCGCGCACCTGCTCGATAATGGCGGCAATAGCCTGCTCACGATCCAGGGCTTGCAAACGTACCGCGTCGCTGATGACGATCCCTACCAACGTTTCGCCGCTGCCTGGTTTCAAGGCGCTGTGATCAAACAGCCATTGCCCACCGCTGCCGCTGCTATCGTCTAGCATCAACATGGAGTGGGGCAGGTTCCAGGCTTGCTCCAGTTCCAAATACAGGGTGGCGATAGGGATATAGCTAAACGCCTCCAGATCCGCCAACAACTGTTCGCTGGCTGGGCTGCTAGGCAGGCTATGCAGCAGGCGAGCAGCTTGTACGGGAGGACAAGCCACGATGGCTGCATCAAATTGCAGGCCATCAATGTGTACGCCCGATTCTGTTAGCTCCAGCCTTTGTACCCGGTGGCCTAGCTGTAGCTGAATATCGCGCAGGGCGGGTTCGCACCAGAGCTGGCTTAAGTCTGTCAGCGGGATCAAGGTTTGGCTGGCTTGTCGGGGACCGCCCAGGCTGTCGCGCAGGACATGGGCAAACAATTGGGCGCAGGCTTGTTCAATCGGGGTGTTCATGGCGGCCACACACAGCGGTTGCCAGAATAAGCGGATGACATGCTTGTCTTGTTGATGCTGCTCCAGAAGCTGCAACACGGTCAGACCGGCTGGGGTGCGCCATTGTTGTTTCATCAGCCAGCGGCACAAGCGCGCCAGCTTGATTTTTTGCGACCAGCTCAGGCCTTGGGCACCCAGCAGGCCAGTCAATACATGGAAGGGGGCGGGCAGGGGGCGATTGCGTAGGCGGAAATGCCCATCGGCCGAGATCACGTCCAGATCCTTGCGTTCCAGACGGGAAGCTTCGTCCAGGCCAATTTCCCCCATCAAGCCCAGAATGACGGCGTAGGCGCCCAGCATGATGTGCTGGCCGTTATCGGTGTCGCGCCCCAGATTGGGGCTGTGGATACGGCGGGCACGCCCGCCTATATGGCGGGAGGCTTCAAAGACACTGACTTGATGGCCTTGGGTTTTCAGTCGCCAGGCAGCGGCACAGCCCGCCCAGCCCGCCCCGATAACCGCGACTTTCATCGGCCCAGTTTGCGTTGCAAGCTGCGGCCGCCCGATACCCAGGTTTTCCAGGCCAGCCAGAACTTGCGAATGGGCGTCAGCGAAATGCGCTGTTCCAGCACATGCCAGCGATCATTGGCAATTTCCACCAGCAGGGCATGGTAGATGGCTGCCATCAACAGGCCGGGGCGTTGTGCCCGACGGTCAACAGCAGGCAGGGCGCGCATGGCTTGTCGGTACAGGTCCTGAGCACGTTCGGTTTGAAAAGCCATCAAGGCCTCGAAACGCTCCGAGTGCTGCTGGTCCAGAATCTCGTGGGGCGACACCCCAAACTTGTCCAGATCTTCCTGGGGCAAGTAGATGCGACCACGACGGGCGTCATCACCCACATCGCGGATGATATTGGTCAGTTGAAATGCCAGGCCCAGCTTCTGTGCATAGTCGCTGGTCTGTTCTTGGGTTTGACCGAAAATACGCGCCGACAGCAGCCCCACCACGCTGGCGGCGTGCCAACAGTAACGTTCCAGCTCGCTCCAACTTGGGTAGCGCATCTGGTCCAGATCCATTTCCATGCCGTCGATCACGGCCAGCAACTCGTCCTGTGGCAGACCAAACGCTTCAATATGAGGAGCCAGGGCCTGCATGACCGGGTGATGGGCACGGCCCTCATACAGATCAGCCACCTGTGTGCGCCACCACACCAGCTTCATGCGGGCGACGGACTCTTCGTGAACCTCGTCCACGACATCGTCCACCTCGCGGCAAAACGCGTACAGCGCCGTGATGGCGCGACGGCGCTCAGGCGGCAGAAACAAAAAGGCGTAGTAGAAGCTGGAGCCGCTTTGGGCTGCCTTGTTCTGACAATACTCGTCTGGGCTCATGGACGTTCAGGGTCGGTAAGAGGTACGGCTCAGGCCGCGGGTAATCAGGCGTAGCCAGTCCAGGCGGGACAGGGTGGGGCGATGGCTAAAGACATCAAACTTTACCGCTTCCAGGCGTTCCAGAATACGCAGGCCGCCCAGTACCATCATTTTCAATTCCAGGCTGATGCGCCCGGACAGGTGGGAGGACAGCAGCAGTCCGGCTTGCAGGCGCTGACGGGCATCGGTCACCAGCAGTTGCATCATTTCCTGCCAGCGTGCATCGGCCTCGGGCTGACGCAGCAGTTGCGTGCGGGCCTGGATGTAATCGTCATCCAGATCATATTGGGCCAGCAGGTCTTGCGGGATATAGACACGGTTCTTGTGCCAGTCCAGCGCCACGTCCTGCCAGAAATTAACCAGTTGCAGCCCCGTACAGGTGGAGTCGGCCAGCTCGATCAGCTCTGGGCTGTGAGCTTGATACAGATGCAGCATCAAGCGGCCAACCGGGTTGGCCGAGCGGGTACAGTAATCCAGCACCTGTGCCATATCGCGATAGCGGTGGGTGGTCACGTCCTGGCGAAACGCAGACAGCAGGTCCAAAAAAGGCTTGAGCGGCAATTGGAAGTTGCTGATGCTGCGGGCCAAGGGGATAAAAATCGCGCTGTGCGGGGTATCGGCCAGGACAGGCTGGTGATATTGCAGTTGTTCTATTCCGGCTTCGAACTGCGCCAGCAGTTCCAGGCGCTCGGCAGCGCTTAAATCGCCTTCATCGGCAATGTCGTCGGCGCTGCGGGCAAAACGATAAATATCGGTGACCGGTCGGCGTAGCCGACGAGGTAGCAGCACAGAGGCGACAGGGAAGTTTTCATAGTGCTCGATAGACATAGTCCGCCAGTATACGGCTTTCGTTTCCACTAGGGCTGGTTTAGACTTTCGTATTGCTTCGGGGAGAACCATGCCACGTCCTATCTCGGCCACCATTCATATTGCGTCACTGCGTCACAATCTCGATATGGTTATTCAGAGCCTGAATAACGCTACGGCTCCATCGGGTGTAAAACGGCCTCATATCTGGGCCGTCATGAAGGCCAATGCTTACGGTCATGACATCGAAAATGCGGTGCGGGCTTTCAGTGCCGCCGAAGGCATGGCGATGCTGGATTTAAAAGAGGCCATACGCTGTCGGGCTGCCGGTTGGACCGGCCCTATCATGTTGCTGGAAGGTTTTTTTCAGCCAGAAGATCTGGAGGTGCTGGCCGAGTTCGGTCTGACCACCGTCATCCATTGCCATGAGCAGCTCAAGATGCTGGAGCAGTGGAAAGGCGGGGTAGCCTTGAATGCCATGGTCAAGCTCAATAGCGGCATGAACCGCCTGGGTTTCAGCGTGGACGATTACCCTGGCGCGTTCGAGCGCGCCCAGCGTCTGCAAAAAGCGGGCAAGCTGGGCACGGTTGGGCGCATGACGCACTTTGCGCGCGCCGATGACAATATCGACGCCACGCTGGAGCAGATTCGCTGCTTTAACCGGATTACCGACGGTTTGCCCGGCCCGGTCAGTGTGTGCAATTCTGCCGCGACTTTAAGCCCCGACCTGGGGGCGTACATGCCCTCCGGCCCGGATCACTGGGTACGTCCCGGTATCTGCCTGTACGGCAGCTCCCCCTTTGCAGAGAGCAGTGCCGATGATTTTGGTTTGCAGCCCGGCATGACGCTGGCTGCAGAAATCATCAGTGTGCGCGGCGTCAAGCAGGGCGAGGGCATTGGTTACGGCCATACCTATCTTGCCGAGCGGGCCATGCGCATTGGCGTGGTGGCTTGCGGCTATGCCGATGGTTACCCGCGCCATGCGGGAACCGGCACCCCTATTACCGTCAATGGTGTACGTACCCGTTTGCTTGGCCGTGT
This sequence comes from Alcaligenes sp. SMD-FA, assembly GCF_025960365.1. Taxonomy (NCBI): domain Bacteria; kingdom Pseudomonadati; phylum Pseudomonadota; class Betaproteobacteria; order Burkholderiales; family Alcaligenaceae; genus Alcaligenes; species Alcaligenes sp. SMD-FA. The sequence goes on from NZ_CP110108.1 coordinate 1,193,636, forward strand.
CTCCATGGACATGTTGGCAGTAGACCTGACCCCGGTGCCCGCCGCCGGAGTAGGCAGCCAGGCGGTGTTGTTCGGTCAAGGCGGGCCCAGTGTGGATGAAGTTGCCGCAGCAGCGGGAACCCTGGGCTACGAATTGATTTGTGCGGTCGCGCCACGCGTGCCGCGCTTCATCCAGGATTAACACCCATAAGGCATAGCCATGAAGAATAAATGTGTACTCGTTACCGGTGCTACCAAAGGAATCGGCTGGGCAATCAGCCAAAGGCTGGCCGATGCCGGGGCCCACGTGGTGGGTCTGGCCCGTCACACGGAGAATATTGATTTCCCCGGTTATCTGTACTCCTGCGATTTGAGCAATGCAGGCGAAACCGAGGAAATGCTGCGCGTTATCCGCGAAAAATACCCCGTTGATGCGGTGGTGAACAATGTGGGTATGGTCGCACCCGAGCCGATTGGTCAGGTGGACCTGGGCAACCTCTATCAGGTGTTTGACCTGAATGTGCGTGTGGCGGTGCAAGTGGCCCAGGCGTTCATCCCCTCGATGAAAGCGCGCAAGGAAGGTCGCATCGTCAATATTTGCAGTCGTGTCGTGCACGGCGGTGCCGACCGCACCAGCTATGCCGCGGCCAAAAGTGCTTTGCTGGGTTGTACCCGCACCTGGGCGCTGGAACTGGCCCCTTACGGCATTACCGTCAATGCGGTCTCTCCTGGTCCGATCGAAACCGAATTGTTCCGTGCCAATCATCCCGTCGGCAGCGAAGCCGAACAACGCAGCCTGTCCTCCATTCCCTTGGGGCGGTTTGGGCAGGCCGCGGAAGTGGCTGCGGCGGTTACTTTTCTGCTTAGCGATGAAGCCGCTTATATCACCGGCCAGAATCTGGGCGTGGATGGCGGTGGCAGTCTGGGCGGACGTTAAGGAATTTCTATGGCCACCAGTACTCGTGCGGCCCGCAAGGCCAAAGTTGTATTTGTTTGCACAGAGTGCGGGGCAGATACACCTAAGTGGGCAGGCAAATGTCCTGCCTGTGGGGCGTGGAACAGCTTGCAGGAAACGGTGGAGACACCGGCGGCGGCCAGTGCTCACCGTTTCGCTTCCCTGGCCGGTTCCAGCCCGGTTCAAAGTCTTTCAGAGGTACAGGCACGGGAATTGCCACGTGTGCCTACCGGCATAGGTGAGTTCGATCGTGTTCTGGGCGGAGGGTTGGTGGAAGGGGGCGTCATCCTGATTGGGGGCGATCCCGGAGTCGGTAAGTCGACGTTGCTGCTACAAGCCATGGCGGCCTTGGCCCAGCAAACCAAAGTGCTGTATGTGACGGGCGAAGAGTCCGCCGAACAGGTCGCCTTGCGTGCTCGCCGTCTAGGTGTGCCTACTGAAGGCGTGGATCTGCTGGCTGAAATTCGTCTGGAATCCATCAGCCAGGCTTTGCAGTCGCATCAACCCAGTGTGGTGGTGATCGACTCGATTCAAACCCTGTATTCCGATCAGCTCAGTGCGGCTCCAGGCTCGGTGTCGCAGGTGCGCGAATGTGCAGCCCAGCTCACCCGCTTGGCCAAGCAAAGCGGCACCTCCATGATTTTTATCGGTCACGTCACTAAAGACGGGACGCTGGCCGGGCCACGAGTGCTGGAGCACATCGTGGATACCGTGCTGTATTTCGAGGGCGACACGCATTCGTCCTTTCGCATGGTGCGGGCATTCAAGAACCGCTTTGGCGCGGTCAATGAGCTGGGTGTGTTCGCCATGACGGAAAAGGGTTTGAAAGGGGTCAGCAATCCGTCGGCCCTGTTCTTGTCGCAGCATTCTCAGTCGGTCGCCGGTTCCTGCGTCATGGCCACTCAGGAAGGCACACGGCCTTTGCTGGTGGAAATTCAGGCCCTGGTGGATACAGCACATGTACCTAATCCGCGCCGCTTGTCTGTGGGCCTGGAAAGCTCCCGTTTGGCCATGTTGCTGGCCGTGATGCACCGACACGCAGGTGTGGTTACGTACGACCAGGACGTGTTTGTTAATGCCGTGGGGGGTGTCAAGATTACTGAGCCAGCCGCCGACCTGGCTGTGCTGCTGGCTATTTTGTCTTCCCTGAATAACCGTCCCTTGCCACGCGGTTTGGTGGTGTTCGGGGAAATTGGCCTGGCCGGTGAAATTCGTCCGGCCCCGCGCGGTCAGGAGCGTTTGCGCGAAGCGGCCAAGCTGGGTTTCAGCATTGCGTTGATTCCCAAGAGCAATGCCCCGCGCCAGGCGATTGAAGGCTTGGAAATCTGGGCGGTAGATCGGGTCGAGGACGCCGTCGATCGTCTGCGCAACCTGTAATTGCCATGTTAAATCTTGAGTTGATCCTGGCTTGTTTGCTGGGAGGTGCGCTTATTGGCTACGCCGGTGGCGTGCTGGGGATAGGCGGCGGTTTGCTGGCCATTCCGCTGCTGGGCCTGATTCTGGACATGGATCAGCAAACCGCTCAGGGGACGGCCTTGATCATGGTGGTGCCCGCCGTGCTGCTGACCGTGCGTCAGTATCATCGCCGCAACCATATTGATTTCCGCCGGGCTGCTCTGGGGGCGGTTTCTTCCATCATCTTTACCTGGCTGGGGGCGCGTCTGGCTCTGGGCATGGATGCGATCTTGCTGCGTCGAATTTACTCTGTATTTGTGATGGCCATTGCCCTGTATTATTTCGACCAGAGTTTGGGTTTTTCCCGGCGGCGTCGTCGCAGTGACAAGCCGCGTCCGGACCCGGAGTCGTTTGGCCAGCTGTGGTATATCGCGGTAGGCATGATGGCGGGCTTGGCCGGGGGCGTATTTGGTGTGGGCGGTGCGGTGCTGGTAGTGCCTTTTCTGACCAGTCGCATGGGTTATAGCCAGACCGGTGCGCAAGGCTTGGCGCTGTCCATGATTATTCCCGGTACGCTGGTTGCCTTGGCGACCTATGCTTTTCATGGCCAAGCAACCTGGCAGATCGGGATACCGATGGCGATAGGCAGCCTGATGCTGGTGCCGTTTGGTGTGCGTCTGGCTTATCGCCTGCCTGAGAATCGTCTGAAGTTTATTTTTGCCTGCATGCTGGTACTGATCGTGACCTTGTTGCTGGTTCGTGCCTGAGGAGCTGCTGTGAGCACCCATTCCGAAACTGTCTATGCTTTGCCCGGTGGCGGTGCCTTGTTGGCGCCGGCGTTGGCCAATCAACTGGATCTGGAACCGGCGGCCTTGCAACGTTGGTTCGAGGCGGCCTCCTATGGCGATCAGGCCAGCAAAGTCGGGCAGGGCGGCCGTCAGGCTGCCTGGTTTGTGAATGGCCCTTTTGGTCAGGCTGTATTACGTCATTATCGTCGTGGTGGTCTGGTGGCTCGCTTCAATGACTCCGGCTATCTCTGGCAAGGTGCATCCAATACCCGCAGTTGGCGAGAGTTTCAAGTGATGTCTTATTTGCACAACAAGGGTTTGGCTGTTCCCGAGGTGCTGGCAGGGGCGTGGTGGCGACAGGGTTTTTGGTACCGTGCGGCCCTGATAAGCCGGCGGGTGCCCGATGTGCAGCCTTTGACTTTGTGTCTGGATCGCGCCTGCCCTGAGCTAGTGGCGCGCGAGATTGTCCGCATGCACCAATTCGAGGTTTGGCATGCTGACCTGAACGCCTACAATATTTTGCTGGATGCGAATGACAAAGTCTGGCTGATCGATTTTGACCGTGCACGACAGGGGCCTGTCAGCCCCGCCCAGGCGCTGGGTAATGTGCACCGTCTCAGGCGATCTTTGCTCAAAGTGTGTGGGCCGCGTGGCGATAGGTGGTGGCAGCAGATGTTTTCTGCTTACCGTCACCAAACGCAGCGTTAATTACGACTACGGGCTTTAAAAAAGCTTTATCATCTCGCCTTTTGGGTTTTTCGCTTTCGATAGGAAGGGGACTCGTGATGTCTTTTGGGATGAACACACCACAGGTACTCGCCGGCCTGCTGGCCGCTGCTGCCATCATGCCTGTTGCACAGGCACAAAATCAGGTTGTTAACGTTTATAACTGGGCTGAGTACACGGCCCCCGATACCTTGTCTGGCTTTCAGGAAGCCACAGGCATTACCGTGCGTTATGACGTTTACGATAATAACGACACCTTGCAAGCCAAGTTGTTGACGGGCAAATCAGGGTACGACGTGGTGGTTCCTTCCACGCATTATGCTGCGCGTCAGATCGAAGGTGGTTTGTTCCAGAAGCTGGATAAAAGCCAGATCCCCAATTGGTCCAATCTGGACCCAGACATCATGGCCTTGCTCTCGGATGTGGACCCTGGCAACGAGTATCTGATCCCGTGGGGCTACGGCACCAATGGCTTGGGTTACAACGTCACCAAAGTCAAAGAAATCATGGGTGAACAGGTGGACCTGGGCAACTGGGACATGCTGTTCAAACCGGAAAATGCCGAGAAGCTGAAAGGCTGTGGCATTTCTATTCTGGACGAAGCCGCCCAGGTATTTCCCGCCGTGCTGCACTACATTGGCAAAGACCCCAACAGCAGCAACGAAGCGGACTACCGCGAGGCCTTGGATCTGCTCAAGACCATTCGTCCTTACGTGCGTCAGTTCAGCTCCTCGGGATATATCGACGAACTGGCTGCGGGTGATCTGTGCATGGTCTACGGTTTCTCGGGTGATGTGATGATTTCGGCTGACCGTGCGCGTCAGGCGAAAAAACCGTATGCCATCGACTACTACATTCCGCAAGGTGGGGCACCTATCTGGTTCGACACCATGGCTATTCCCAAGGGCGCGAACAATGTGAAAGAGGCCCACGCCTTTATCAATTACATTGAAACACCAGAGGTTCATGCCGCCATTACCAACACCATGTTCTACCCGAACGCCAATAAAGAGGCGCGCAAGTTCGTGGTCAAGGAAGTGGCCGACAACCCCATGATTTACCCCTCGTCTGAAGTCTCCAAGACCTTATTTGTGATCAAACCTCAGCCATTGAAAGTGCAGCGCCTGCAAACGCGCCTGTGGGCTGAACTCAAGTCTGGACGCTAGGCATCATGCAAGATATCCGTACCGGAACCTCGCCCTGGATGGATGGCGAGGATGCTTTTGTGCGTGTGGACGAAGTCGTCAAGATTTTCGGCGACACGGTGGCCGTCCAGTCGGTAAGTCTGGACGTGGCTCGTCACGAGATTTTTGCGCTGCTGGGCAGTTCGGGCAGTGGCAAGTCCACCTTGCTGCGCATGCTGGCAGGGTTTGAGGAGCCGACTTCCGGTCGGATTTACTTGGACAACGAGGACATTACTGACCTGCCGCCTTATCGGCGGCCAGTCAATATGATGTTCCAGTCTTACGCCCTGTTTCCGCACATGTCGGTCGAGGCCAATGTGGCGTTTGGCCTAAAGCAAGAGGGGGTGCCCCGCAATGAGATCCACGAGCGCGTGTTCGAGGCGCTGGACCTGGTGCAGATGGCGGGCTTTTCGCGCCGCAAACCCAATCAGTTGTCGGGTGGGCAACAACAGCGTGTAGCCCTGGCGCGTAGCCTGGTCAAACGCCCCAAACTGCTTTTGCTGGACGAGCCCATGTCGGCTCTGGATAAGCAGATTCGTCAGAAAACGCAGATCGAGCTGGTCAAGATTCTGGAGCGCGTGGGGGTGACCTGCATTATGGTCACTCACGATCAGGAAGAGGCCATGACGATGGCCAACCGGCTGGCGGTGATGTCCGATGGGCAGATCATCCAGTCTGGTACGCCTTACGATGTGTACTCCTTTCCGAATTCGCGCTTTGTGGCGGGCTTTATCGGCTCCACCAATTTGTTCACTGGCGTGGTGACGGTGGACGAGCCGGATCATGTTCACATTGAATGTGAGGAGCTGAACCGGCCCTTGTATGTCAGCCACGGGATCAGCGAACCGCTGGGCATGGATGTTTACGTGTCCGTTCGCCCCGAGCAGATCAAGGTGGGCCGCGAATTGCCCTCGGAGGATACCAACTGGGGCCACGGCATTGTGACCCACGTATCCTGGATGGGCAGTTACACCCGCTATCAGATTCGTCTGGATGCCGGCATGTTGATCGAAGCGCAAATGCCTAGCGGCACCTTGGCTCAACCTGATGCTCCGGGTGTGGATGAAGAAGTCTACGTGTCCTGGTCCGACGATAGCGCAACGGTACTGAGCACATGAAGAACCTGTCCTGGCGCAAACTGCTGCCCACCAGTCGCACGCTGGTGGTCGCGCCCACATTCTTGTGGATGATTCTGTTTCTGCTGGTGCCGTTTTTGCTCGTGCTCAAGATCAGTTTTGCCGATCTTGATTTCGGGGTGCCACCGTATACGCCCTTGGCCCAGTTTGCCGAGGAAAGCATTTCCTTTGTCCTGAACCTGCGCGGCTATATTCTGCTGTTCAGCGACAATCTGTATTTGGCGACCTACGTCAGTTCCCTGAAGATGGCCGCTGTCACCACGATCTTTTGTATTTTGATCGGCTACCCGGTGGCCTACTACATTGCGCGCTCTGCACCGGCTGTGCGTAGCCTGCTCTTGCTGGCGGTGATTTTGCCATTCTGGACCTCCATGCTGCTGCGCGTCTATGCCTGGGTAGGCATTTTGCGCGGCGATGGCCTGCTCAATCAGGTCTTGCTGTGGATAGGCATTATTGATGCGCCTTTGGAAATTTACCGCACCGACCTGGCTGTTTATATTGGTTTGATCTACGCTTATCTGCCGTTTTTCATCCTGCCCTTGTATGCGAATCTGGTCAAATTGGATATGCGCATGCTGGAAGCGGCTTATGATCTGGGCGCCCGTCCCTGGTCGGCGTTCTGGCACATCACTTTTCCCATGTCCATGTCCGGCGTGATTGCTGGTGCCATGCTGGTGTTCATCCCGGCAGTGGGCGAGTACGTGATCCCGGAAATGCTGGGTGGTGCCGATACCTTGATGATGGGCCGCGTCATGTGGACCGAGTTCTTCAATAATGCAGACTGGCCCATGGCCGCTGCCGTGACTTGCGTGATGGTCTTGCTGCTGATCATTCCTTTGATCTTTTTCCAGTACAGCCAGATGCGACAAATGCAAACGCAACGGGGAGGCCGCTGATGACCAAGCCTAATCCCTGGTTGCGTGCCCTGGTTCTGACACTGGGCTTTGGCTTTTTGTACATACCCATTCTGTTCCTGATTGTCTTTTCATTTAATGAATCGGCCATCATGACGTCTTGGTCGGGCTTTTCTTTGCGCTGGTACGAATCCCTATTTCAGGACAGGGCCTTGCTCAGTGCTGCCAAGCTGTCTTTTCTGATTGCTGTGTTGACGGCCACCATGGCCACGATTTTGGGCACCTGGGCTGCCTATGTGCTGGCTCGTATGGGCCGCTTCAAGGGGTTTGCGCTGTATATCGGCTTGGTCAGCGCACCGTTGGTCATCCCGGAAGTCGTGTTGGGCATTTCCTTGCTGCTCATGTTTGTGGAGCTGAACTCCTTGTTTGGCTGGCCGGAACAGAACGGTATTTTCACGATCTGGATCGGGCACGTGGTGCTGTGTACCGCCTATGCCACTGTAATTCTGCAATCGCGCATGCGTGAGCTGGACCGTTCTCAGGAAGAGGCGGCGCTGGATCTGGGGGCGACTCCCTTACGAGCGTTTTTCCAGGTTGTGTTGCCTTCGATCGTGCCGTCCTTGATGGCGGCCTGGTTGCTGGCTTTTACCTTGTCGCTGGACGATGTGGTGATTGCCTCTTTCCTGTCTGGCCCGGGTTTTACCACCTTGCCGGTGGAAGTTTTTTCGCGTGTCCGTCTGGGGCTCAAGCCCGAGATCAACGCCCTGGCAACCCTGCTGATTTTGGTGATCGGTATTTTTGTGATCGTCGCCAATCGCTTGCAGGTACGCCGCGAGCGTCGCGCCTGATTGATAAGGAGTCTTGCCGTGTTCACGATGTATGGTTTGAAAAACTGCAGCACCTGCCAAAAGGCGATGGCCTGGTTTGAGCAAAATGGTCTGTCGTTGACCTTTGTGGATTACCGCGAACATCCCTTGGAAGCGGCCCGTTTGCAACAATGGGCGCAGGAGCTGGGCGGTTGGCCCAAACTGGTCAACCGCGCTTCCATGACCTGGCGTAATCTGCCGGCGGAACGTAAAGAACCGCAGGACGATGCCCAATGGCTGGCCTTGATTGCCGAGTTTCCTGCCCTGGTACGCCGTCCCTTGCTGATTACGCCCGAGGGTGAAGTTAGCGTGGGCTTTAACGAAGGCAAATTTGCTGCTCGTTTTCTCAAGTAAACCAAAGGGGGGCCCAGCCCCCCGATTTTTATATTTGCCATGTACACACAGTCCGAACTCAAACAACAGGTGGCTCAGGCCGCCGTTGAATACGTCCTTCCTTTCCTGACTCCTGATTCGATTCTGGGTGTGGGTACGGGTTCCACGGTTGATCTGTTTATTGATGCCCTGGCGGCGCACAAGCATGCCTTCAAGGCTGCAGCTTCCAGTTCGGAGCGCTCGACCGCTCGCCTGCAAAGTCTGGGTATTGACGTGCAAGACTTAAACACCATCGAACGCATGGACTGGTATGTCGATGGTGCTGACGAAATCGACGCTGCCCTGAACATGACCAAAGGTGGTGGTGGCGCACTGACTCGCGAGAAAATTGTGGCGTCAGTCTCGGACAAGTTTTTGTGTATTGTGGACGACTCTAAATTGGTGGATCGGCTGGGTGCGTTTCCCTTGCCGGTGGAAGTCATCCCCATGGCCAAAAATGCGGTCGCCCGTCAGTTGCGTGCCCTGGGCGGTAATCCCGTCGAGCGTGCGGGCTTTGTCACCGATAATGGCGGCCTGATTCTGGACGTGTCCGGCTTGTCCATTGAAGATCCGGCCGCTTTGGAAGCGCGCATCAACAATATGCCCGGTGTGGTATGTTGCGGTCTGTTCGCTATTGCCCCGGCCAGCGTGGCCTTGATTGCCGGTCAACAAGGTGTGCGTACCCTGTCTGGCGACGGTTTCTGAAATTTAATGTCTCTGTCATAATCGGTGCTTAATCTATATACGGATTAAGCGCTGGCGCGAGCCATTTTGCTGTTAAAGAAGGCCACTATGAACGAACATACCAATAAGCAGTTTCACTCCGATCTGGAGGCCACCCGTTCGCTGTTCTTGCAGATGGGCGGTATTGTTGAATCTATGGTTCGCAGTGCGACCGAAGCCCTGCAAACCGGGGATATGTCGCTGGTTGACCAGGTTCGCGAGCGTGAAAAAGAAATCAACCGCCTGGAGGTGGAGATTGACGAGCGCATCACCAACTTGATCGCCCGTAATCAGCCCACCGCCATTGACTTGCGCATGTTGTTGTCCATCTCCAAAATGCTGACCGACATGGAACGCTGTGGGGACGAGGCCGAGCGCATCGCCAAGATGGCGCGCCGTTTGCACGAAGGTACCGCAGGCTATGAGCCGGTGGTCGAACTGCGTCACATGAGCTCCTCGGTGGCTGGTATGATCAACGACGTGCTGGACGCCTTTGCCCGTCAGGATGCCGTGCACGCGGCACAGATTGTACGCAGTGACAAGGAAGTGGATCGTGAGTGGAAGGGTTCGCTGCGTCACATCATCACGTACATGATTGAAGACCCACGTACGATCTCGCACTCTATTGACCTGATCTTTATTGCTCGTGCGCTGGAGCGCATTGGTGACCACGCCAAGAACATGGCTGAACGTGTAATCTACATGGTGCGAGGTGACGATGTGCGTCACACTGGTGTGAAAAATACCGAGCGCACGGCACGCGGCGAGCCTTTGCCCGAGCCAGAGTCTGAAGACAAAGCCTGATTCTGATCCCGGCCTTCTTGCTTCAAGCCTTGCATGCTTTCATGCAAGGCTTGTTTGCTTTCAGCGCCGTGAAAAGCAGCCGGTTTTTAGCGGGACGGCGATGTTTCAGAAACCAAAGCCGTAGCCCTGGGGAACGTGTCCGGGATAGAACTGGGTACGAACGAGCACCGCATCTTGGACTGTGATCAAAGCGGGTGAGTCCCACCAGGATGGCGTCAGGGTAGGCAGGGCAAGCAGATAGCCTTGTACGCCGTGTGCGCCAGACTGGCGCACCAACTCAAGGTCAGTCTCGTCCTCTACCCCTTCAATCACGACATAGGGGCAGTAATCGGCGCAGACATTGACCAGATTGCGCAGCAAGTGGGCCGGTTGTCCGGGGCTGCGTGCCCGCAGCAAAATAGAACGATCAATTTTGATAATGTCGGCGTGGGTCTGGGCCAGAAAGGCCAGCGTACTATTGCCTGAGCCGGTATCGTCCAGCGCAATGCGCACGCCCAGATTCTGCAATTGTGCAATCAGACGCAGCGCGGTGGGTTTGTGGGCAATGGTGCCGGTTTCAGTTACTTCCAGAATCAGACGCTGGGCGACATCCGGACGGCTGTCCAGATAGCTGAACAAGTCTTGCCACCACAAGTCATCCTGCAAAGAACCAGCGGACAGGTTGGCACCCAGACACAGAGTCGTTTGCGTGCTGAGCAGTTTCACCACGCTGCCCAGGACGCTGCGATCCAGCCGCGAGATCAGTCCCAGTCGCTCCAGGGCGGCAATTGCCTCGGGCAGGGAATAGTCAGTACCGCTGCTGTGGCGAATCAGTGCCTCTTCATAAAAATCTTTGCTCTTGTGGTGCTCACTTAGGTGAAAGAGGGGCTGAAAAGCCAGCACCAACATGCCGGTTTGCAAATCATCCAGCATACGCACTGCCAGGCTCATGTCGTCCCGGTAGGTCTTGGCCCAGACCTTGTGCCAGGCCGCCAGCGTGGCCGGATGGGTGTGAGAGCAGGGGTTGGGTGTTGGAGGGTGGAGCAGATCCGTATCGTACTGCCGGCTGTCATAGTGATAGGCCATCTGTGTATGCAAGTAGATGCGGTGCTCGTCCTGAGTGATGGGATCGCACTCCAGGGCTGCGCCCAGCAATTGGGCCAGTGCGTTGGGGTGGGTGCGCTCAAAGCGGTTCTGCTTACTCAGTTGCTTGAGGGCAATTAGGACAAAATCCCCCTGGATAAGGATCTCGTCTGTATTCAACCCACAATCCAGCAGCCTTTGCTGCACCGTGTCCAACACGAAAGCATGGAACTGTGGCCCATACAAAGCCTTCAGATAGCTCAGATTGACCAGCCACAGGCGCAAATGGGTGGAGTACTGGACAATCTCGGGGAGGTCTAGGCGGCACATGAACTTCTTTTCCTGTGGGTAAAGCAGTAAGTGGCTGTGCTGTTCAGGTCCGGCGCAAGGCGCCGAGCTTGGTTGCTCAGACATGGACACGTGATGGGCCTGTGTGGCTCGGGCTAGGCAAGCCAGTATTGAATTGGCGCAGGACTGTGCCAAGGCATGGCGGCAGCGTTGGGGAAGGGCATGCTCCCTGCAGCATTATTCCTGTGTTTGTGCTGCGCTCCATGCTTGGCTTGGGTGCTCTGCAAGCACATTAAGGCCAGCCGTGATTTTGTGCTTTAGGGCGATTCATAATTATAGAAAATTTCCATTTCTTTTGATTTTTAACCAGTCTGAAACTGACTTGTCGCGCAGTGTTTCATTTAATTACTGTTATGGGTGGCGTGCGAAAGGGGGGATGGTTTGCGTCTTGGGCAGGGAAAGGCAAAGAGACGGGAGCAGAAATAAAGAAACCCCGGAGCACGATGTCATGCTCCGGGGTCTGTCGCCTGTGGTCAGCGAGTGGGGCTGGTCCTAGGCGGAAGGGGCGGTGAAGCCGTCGGCTTCCACATCCTTGTCTTCAAACAGATACTGCTCCATTTGTTCTTTCAAATACGTGCGGGCACGGGCGTCAGCCAGATTCAGGCGGTTCTCGTTCACCAGACGGGTTTGCACATCCATCCAGTTGGCCCAGGCCTGTTTGGAAATTGAGTGCCAGATCTTGGTGCCCAGTTCGCCGGGGTAGGGGGGAAACTCCAGGCCCTCGGCTTCCTGTTTCAGCTTCACACAGTGAATCATGCGTGCCATATGTGTTCCTTTTCAATCAAATGCGTGGATGGGCGTATTGTACTGAGGGGCGCAGGACGGTCAAACCGGCTTACAGCTTTTTAATAAAGACCATGCTGTTGCGCGATCGGTTGTAATGCGACTGTTTGCCTTTAGGCAGATCAGATACGCCACCTTGCACAAACCCACGCTTGATAAACCAGTGAGAGGTGCGCGTGGTCAGCACGAACAGGCGCTTGAAACCGGCTGCACGGGCCTTGGCCTCGGTGTGCCGCAAAAGGATTTCGCCTTCGCCCGAGCCTTGCCATTCGGGGTGCACGATGAGACAGGCCATCTCGGCCATGCTTTCTTGTTCGTAGGGGATCAGGGCAACGCAGCCGTAAATAATGCCGTCATGCTCCAGAACCGTGAACTGCTCCACTTCGCGCTCGATGACAGAACGACCACGGGGCACTAGGGTGCCGTCAATTTCCAGTGGTTCGATCAGTTGCACAATTGCACCCACATCGTCCAGATTGGCCGGGCGCAAATCGTCCAGCGAATCTTCCACCACCATGGTACCCACCCCATCGTGGGTGAAGATCTCCAGCAAAATGCTGCCGTCCTGCTTGTAGGGCACCAGGTGTGCACGGGCAATACCGCGTTTGACTGCTTGCGAGGCATAGCGCAAAAAGGTCGAGCAGTCCTGATCCAGCTTGCCCGAGGCCAGCAGGCCATCGGCATCGGCACGGGCCAGTTCCGAGTCAATATCCAGATTATTGGAGTGACCAATATGTTCCGGTGTCAGGAAAATCAGTTTTTCAGCGCGCAGCGCGATGGCCGTGCTGGTTGCCAGATCTTCCATATCCAGGGTAAAGGCCTCCCCGGTTGGAGAAAAACCCAAGGGAGAGAGTAGAATAAGCGCACCTTGATTCAGGATGACGCGCATGGCGTCCACATCAAGTTTGCGCACCGAGCCAGAGTGCTTGAAGTCTAGGCCATCAATGACACCCACAGGACGCGCGGTCACAAAGTTGCCCGAAATAATGCGAATCTGGGCATGTGACATGGGGGTGTTGGGCAAACCCTGACTGAATGCGGCTTCAATATCCAGGCGAATTTCACCGGCGGCCTCTTTGGCGCATTCCAGAGCGACGGCGCTGGTCGGCTCGGTACCACGGCCAAATTGCGTGGTTTCCCCTTTCAGGCGTAGCTGTTCATTGACTTGGGGGCGTGAGCCGTGCACCAGCACCAGCTTGATGCCCAGCGCCGACAGCAGCGACAAGTCCGGGATCAGGGTGTAGAGCAATCCATCGTTGATGAGCTCGCCCCCAAAGGCCACCACGAACGTCTTGCCTCGAAAGTCGTGTACATAAGGCGCCACTTCCCTGAACCATCGCACAAATTGTGCCTGGGACTGATCAGGTGTTTCGATGGCGTTGTACGAGTCGGGGATGTCTGTGTTCATTGCGGGGGATCTTTGCGTCCAAATGGTTTCAAGCCAAAATTATAATGATGTCTGTACCAGAAACTACCTTTCATGCACGAGTCCGACGAATTGACTGAAAATCCACCCTCTTTACCAACAATTTCCTATCCTGATGACCTGCCAGTCAGCGCCCGACGGGCCGAAATTGCCCAGGCAATCAAAGACCATCAGGTGGTCATTGTGTGTGGTGAAACCGGCTCGGGCAAAACCACCCAATTACCTAAAATCTGCCTGGAGCTGGGGCGCGGCCTGCAGGGCAAGATTATTGGTCATACCCAGCCGCGCCGTCTGGCGGCTACATCGGTTGCCAAGCGTATTGCCCAGGAGCTGCAATCGGAGATTGGTGACTGGGTAGGGTATCAAATTCGTTTCAACGACAAGACCGGACCGCGTTCGGCCATCAAGTTGATGACGGACGGGATCTTGCTGGCCGAGTCCCAGCGCGATCCCTTGTTAAGCCGCTACGACACCATCATTATTGACGAGGCCCATGAACGCAGTCTGAACATTGACTTTCTGCTGGGCTTTTTAAAGCAGTTGCTGCCACGGCGTCCGGATTTAAAGCTGATCATCACCTCGGCCACCATTGATGCCGAGCGTTTTGCGGAGCACTTTGCCCACAAGGGCAAGAAGGCGCCCGTGATTGAAGTGTCGGGCCGTCTGTATCCCGTGGATATTGTGTATCGCCCGATTCTGGACCCGTCTTTGGTCGATGCCGAAGAACGCCGTTCTGCCTCCGAGGAAGAGCGGGATCTGATGCAAGGCATTGTGGATGCGGTGCAGGAATGCGCCCGGCACGGCACTGGCGATATTTTGGTGTTTTTGCCCGGCGAGCGCGAGATCCGTGAAGCCACCGAGGCACTGGAAAAAGAAAAGCCCATCAATACAGTGATCCTGCCTTTGTTTGCGCGTCTGTCGCAGGCGGATCAGGAACGTATTTTCCGCCCCAAAGGCAATGCGCGCCGTGTGGTGCTGGCGACCAACGTGGCCGAAACTTCCTTGACCGTGCCTGGCATACGCTTTGTGGTCGATAGCGGCCTGGCGCGTATCAAGCGCTATTCCTGGCGCAACAAGGTCGAGCAGTTGCGCATTGAAGCGATCAGCCAGGCCTCGGCCAGCCAACGGGCAGGGCGTTGTGGTCGTATTGGTCCCGGTATCTGTATTCGTCTGTATGACGAGCAGGACTTCAAGAGCCGCCCCCCCTTTACCGATCCCGAGATTCTGCGCTCCTCGCTGGCCTCGGTGATTCTGCGCATGAAGGCCCTGCATCTGGACGATGTGGAAACCTTCCCCTTTGTGGAGCCACCGACTGGCCGCGCCATTGCTGATGGCTATCAAATCTTGCAAGAGCTGGGCGCGCTGGATGAACAGCAGCGCCTGACCAAAGTTGGCCGTTCCCTGGCCAAGCTACCGGTGGACCCGCGTGTGGCCCGCATGATTCTGGCCGGTCACGAACATCATTGTTTGACGGAAATGCTGATCGTGGCCTCGGCCATGTCCGTGCAAGACCCGCGAGATCGTCCTGTCCATGAACGTGAAGCGGCCAATCAGGCCCATGCCCGTTTCAATGACGACAAGTCCGAGTTTCTGTCCTATGTGAAGCTATGGAACTGGCTGGAAGAGCTGTCGCAGGAACAAAGCTCGCAGCGCAAGTTTGCCAATAGCGTTAAACAGGCCCTGCTGTCACCCTTGCGGATTCGGGAGTGGCGTGATGTCCATACTCAATTGCGTAGCCTGGTGCAGGAACAGCGCTGGGTCGCCAATCCCTCGGCTGCCACTTATGAGCAGGTGCATCTGGCCTTGCTGACGGGGCTGATCGGCAATATTGGCTACAAGAGCGAAGAAACCGGCGTCTATCAAGGCACGCGTGAGCTGCGTTTTGTGATTCACCCCGGTTCCAAGCTGGTCAAGAAAGCAGGCCGCTGGATTCTGGCCGGCGAGCTGATGGAAACCACGCGCCTGTTTGCCCGCTGTGTGGCGCGTATCGAACCGCAATGGATTGAAAAAGTTGGCGCCCATTTGCTGCGTAAAACCTGGGGCGACCCGCGTTGGGAGAAAAAGGCCGGTCAGGTCGTTGCCAATGAGCGTGCGACCTTGTACGGCTTGCTGATTTACAGTGGCCGTCGCATTCACTTTGGCCGCATTGATCCGGTGCAGGCCCGTGAATTGTTCTTGCGTCAGGCTCTGGTGCCGGGCGAGATTGATTCCAACCTGCCTTTCCTGCGCCATAACCGTCAGCAAATTCAGGCGGTAGAGCGTTTGGAGCACCAATCGCGTCGTCCTGACATTCTGGTGGATGAGGAACTGATCTACGCCTTTTACGATCAGCGTATCCCCAAGGACGTGTACCAGACCGCCACATTGGAAAAATGGTTCAAGGGTTTGTCCAAGGAACAGGCTAAGGGCCTGGAGCTGAACCGCGACGAGCTGATGCAGCACGACGCAGCCGGTATCACCACCGAGGTGTTTCCGCGCTCGGTTGAATGGCAGGGCGTGAAGATGGCGCTGGATTATCACTTCGAGCCGGGTTCGGTGCGCGATGGGGTGACCTTGAGTGTCCCCTTGTTCGCCTTGAACCAGATCGACGCCGCGCGTTGCGAATGGCTGGTGCCCGGCATGTTGAAGGAAAAAGTGCTGGCTTTGCTGAAATCCTTGCCACAGCGTATTCGCCGTCATTGTGTGCCCTTGCCTGATTACGCGGCCGCCTTTCACCAGCGCTGGTTTGAAAAAGCATCCGATCCCGGAATGAGCCTGCTGGATGCGATTTCTCAGGATATGTGGGCGCACGTCAAACAAAGACCACAGCGCAGCGATTTCAAGCCGGAAACGTTGGCGACTCACTTGTTCATGAACTTCCGAGTGATTGACGAGCATGGTCGCATGTTGTCGGGCGGCCGTAATCTGGACCAGCTCAAGGCCGAACATGGCCGTCAGGCGCAGGCGTCCTTCCAGCAGATGGCTGCCAGCGACGAGCAAGTGGCGCAGGTGCTGGATCACGAGCAACTGACCAGTTGGAGCTTTGGCGAACTGCCCGAGCTGATGGAAATCAAGCGCAAAGGTCGCAGCTTTATTGGTTACCCGGCCTTGATCGACAAGAAAACCCATTGCGATCTGGATGTATTTGACGACCCGGCTCAGGCCCAGCGTCAGCACCGTTTGGGTTTGCGTCGCTTGTTCCGTTTGGCCTTGCGCGAGCAAGTGCGCTTTCTGGAAAAGAACATTACGGATCTGACCCGCATCAGCATGCTGTATATCAATCTGGGTACGCAGGAACAATTGCGGGATCAGATTATTGATGTGGCCCTGGAGCAATCCTGCATGATGGAGCCGTGGCCGAAAAACCAGGCCGAGTTTGAGGCACGCGTACAAGAAGGTCGCAGTCGCTTGGGTCTGGTGGCCCAGGAAGTAGCGCGTCTGGCCGGTCAGATTCTGAATGAGTGGAGTGCCGCCCAGAAAAAACTGGCGCAAATCAAAGCTCACCCCGAGGCCTTGAAAGACATACAGCAGCAATTGAATGCCTTGATGCCCGCCATGTTTCTGGAAAGCAATGAATACGCGCAGTTGGCTCATATGCCGCGCTACCTGAAAGCCGTACAAACCCGGGTGGACAAGCTGCGAGCCGATCCGGCCCGCGATCAACGCTTGATGCAGGATATGTCAGTCTTGCTGACGAAGTACCAGCGTGCCGTGGCGGCGCTCAAAGGCGCCACCGATAGCGGTTTGCGGGACTTTCGCTGGATGCTGGAAGAGTTGCGCGTGTCCTTGTTTGCGCAAGAGTTGCGAACTCCCATGCCGGTTTCGGTCAAGCGTCTGGAAAAAGCCTGGGCTGCCTTGCAGCGCTAGGTTGTTTGTTGTTTTGGTATTGGTCGGTAGGGGGCGGGTGATTGTGCGTTTGTTGTTCAGCCAGATGTGAACCAATCGAAACATATTGCCTGCCCTTATTCACCCTGAGCATCGCTTCAGGGCCACCAATGTCCATTGGCTTAAGTACAATTCCATCATGAGCGAAACCACCCCTTCCTTTGTCCATTTGCGATCCCACTCGGAGTTCTCCGTGGTGGACGGCATCGCCCGTATTCCCGAAATGATCAAAAAAGCGCAGGCCTATGGGCAGCCTGCATTGGCGTTGACGGATTTGTGCAACTTGTTTGGACAGATCAAGTTCTATACCTCGGCGCGTAAAGCCGGGCTGAAAGCCATCATGGGTTGTGATATTTGGCTGCAGAACGAGGAAGACCGCGAAAAACCGTCGCGCCTGCTTTTGCTGGTGCAAAACGAAGCAGGATATTTGAGCCTGTGCGACATCTTGACCCGTGCCTGGCTGGGCAACCAGTACAAAGGACGTGCCGAGGTACAGCGCGCCTGGTTGAAAGAGTGTAGTGGCCTGATTGCCTTGTCCGGCGGGCGTATGGGTGATATTGGCCATGCCCTGGCCGATGGCAATCTGGACTTGGCCCGGGATTGTGCCCGCCATTGGGAAGACTTGTTCCCCGGTGCCTTTTATATTGAACTGCAGCGCAGCGGTGCGGACGGCGATGAGCTTTATGTACAAGCCGCTATGCGTTTGGCCGCAGAGCTGGATTTGCCGGTGGTGGCGACGCACCCGATTCAGTTTATTGCACGGGACGATTTCCGTGCGCACGAGGTGCGGGTATGTATTGCTGAAGGCGAGCAATTGGCCAACCCCAAGCGAGTGAAGCGTTTTACGCCAGAGCAGTACTTTCTGAGCACGGATGAAATGCAGCAGCGTTTTGCGGACGTTCCTGTTGCACTGCAAAACACGCTGGAGATTGCCAAGCGTTGCAACCTGGAGCTGGAGTTAGGCAAACCTTATCTGCCCGACTTCCCGACACCCGATGGCATGTCGCTGGGCGACTTTTTGATCCAGCAGGCCAAGGACGGTCTGGAAATCCGCTTGACGCAGCTGTATGCCGATCCCCAGGAGCGCGAGAAGCAACGCCCGACCTACGAAGAGCGCTTGATGTGGGAGTGCAACACCATCATCTCCATGGGGTTCCCCGGCTACTTCCTGATCGTGGCGGACTTCATTAACTGGGGCAAGCACAATGGTGTGCCGGTCGGACCGGGCCGGGGCTCGGGGGCGGGGTCGCTGGTGGCCTACAGCATGGGGATTACCGACTTGGACCCCTTGCGCTATGACTTGCTGTTTGAACGTTTCCTGAACCCCGAGCGGGTGTCCATGCCTGACTTTGACGTGGACTTTTGCCAGGACAACCGCGAACGCGTGATTGATTACGTGAAACAGAAGTATGGCCGCCAGGCTGTCAGCCAGATTGCCACATTCGGTACCCTGGGTGCGAAAGCCGTGGTGCGTGACGTCGGTCGTGTGCTGGAGCTGCCCTACAGCCTGTGCGATGGCTTGTCCAAACTGATTCCTTTCAACCCTGCTGATCCCTGGACGCTGGAACGGGCGCTGGCCGATGAGCCTGCCTTTCGCGAGCGTTACGAGAACGACGAAGAAGTCAAAGCCCTGATCGATCTGGCCCGCCCCTTGGAAGGCCTGACCCGTAGCGTGGGCATGCACGCCGGGGGGGTTCTGATTGCGCCCGGCAAGCTGATTGATTTTTGCCCGCTGTACGCGCAGTCCGGCCCCGACGCCAACGCCGTGTCGCAATACGACAAGGACGACGTGGAGGCCGCCGGTCTGGTCAAGTTCGACTTTCTGGGCCTGCGTAACCTGACCATTCTGGACTGGGCCGTGCGCTATGTGCGCCAGTTCAATGCCGACAAGCGCGAGTTCGACATCATGGCCTTGCCATTGGATGACGACGCCTCCTACAAACTGCTTTGCGAAGGCAATACCACCGCCGTGTTCCAGTTGGAATCGCGCGGTATGAAGGAGCTGCTGCGTAGTCTACGGCCCTCCACCTTTGAAGACATTATCGCCATGCTGGCCCTGTATCGTCCGGGGCCACTGGAGTCGGGCATGGTGGTGGACTTCGTGAACCGGAAACACGGTCGGGCTGAGGTGGATTATTTCCATCCGGATCTGGAAAGCACGCTGAGCAGCACCTACGGGGTGATCGTCTACCAGGAACAGGTGATGCTGATCTCGCAGATTATCGGTGGCTACTCACTGGGTGGTGCCGACTTGCTGCGTCGTGCCATGGGCAAGAAAAAGCCCGAGGAAATGGCCAAGCATCGCGTCTTGTTCGAGGAAGGGGCGGTCAAGAAAGGTCACGACCCTGAGCTGGCGGTGAAGTTGTTTGACCTGATGGAAAAGTTCGCGGGTTACGGCTTTAACAAGAGTCACTCGGCTGCTTACGCGCTAATTGCGTATCAGACGGCCTGGTTGAAAGCTCACCATCCGGCCGAGTTTCTGGCCGCGACCTTGTTGTCCGATATGGACGATACCGACAAGGTGCAGATTTTCTGGAAAGACGCGCTGGCTAACGGTGTGGAAGTCTTGCCACCCGATATCAACGCGTCCAATTACCGCTTTGAGCCGGTTAAGGACAGCTATACAGAAAAAGGTTTGCCGCCGCGTACTATGCGTTACGGCCTGGGGGCTGTGAAAGGGACGGGTCAGGCCGCCGTTGAAGCGATTGTGGAAGCTCGCAAGCAAGGTGGTCCTTTTACCAGCCTGTTTGATTTCTGCCGTCGCGTGGACCGTCATCAGGTCAACAAGCGCACGATTGAAGCCTTGGTACGCGCCGGTGCTTTTGATTCGATTGACGAAAACCGCGCCGCCTTGCTGGCCAGTATTGGTGCCGCCACGGAAGCGGCTGAGCAGGCCGAGCGTAGCGCGAATCAATCCTCGCTGTTTGATGATGACTCCAACGATATCGTGGAAGGCGAGGTCGCGAAAGTCGCCCCTTGGAGCCTGCAAGATCGCTTGCGTCAGGAAAAGACGGCACTGGGTTTTTACTTCAGCGGCCACTTGTTTGACGCCTGGCGGGATGAAGTTCGTCGTTTCGCACCGACACCCTTGGCACGCCTGGAAGCCTCGCGCAGCCCGCAGTGGTTTGCTGGCGTGCTGTCAGCCGCGCGGGTACGCATGACCCGTCGCGGCAAGATGCTGTATGCCATGCTGGATGACGGCTCGGCGCAACTGGAAGTGGCGATCTTCAATGAACTGTTTGAAGAGCACCGCCAGCGTCTGAAAGAAGACCAGTTGATCATCATTCAGGGCAAGGTCAGCAACGACGACTACACCGGCGGTCTGCGTATCAATGCCGATTCGATTTTTGATCTGCAGTTGGCCCGTGAAGCGCGTGCCAGTTGCTTGAGCATTGCTTTGAATAACAATGCGGACGCGCAGCGTTTGCAAGCCTTGCTGGCGCCGCATCGAGCCGAGCAGCAGGGCGGTGTGCCGGTAGAGGTGCAGTTGCAACGCCCCGATTACGAATGTGTGGTGCAGCTAGGCCCGCAATGGCGTGTTCGTCTGGCTGATTCCTTGCTGGAGCAGTTGGAAGGCTGGGATGCCACACACGAGGTGGAGATCAGCTACCGATGAAGCCCTTGCGCATTTTGCACTCGGAAGCAGCCACCAGCTTTGGCGGTCAGGAGAATTACATCCTGCGTGCCATGCGTATCTTGCGTGAGCGTGGGCACCAGGTGGAGGCCGCGTGCCAACCCCATGCACAATTGACCGAGCGCTTGCGCGATGAGGGCTTTGTTGTTCATACCCTGTTGATGGATGGCCCGGCCAATTACATGCGCGGTGTGCGCCAATTGCGTCGGGTCTTGCGTCAAGGCCGGTTTGATGTGCTCAATAGCCATAGCCGCCGGGACACCATGCTGGCTGGCGTGGCCGGACGCTTGGCAGGGACGCCTTTGATTGTGCGCACGCGTCATCTGGCCAAGAAGGTCGGTTCCTTGATGTCTTACACCATCGTGCCCAAACGAGTGATTACGCCCAGCGATTATGTGCGCGATCACCTGATCGAGCGCGGCGTGAAGCCTGAGCATGTCCAGGTGGTCTACCCCTGTGTGGACCCCAGTGTGATCGATTCGGCACCCGCCCTGGATTTGCGCGCTGAGCTAGGTTTGGCATCTGACTCCTTGCTGGTAGGCTGCGTTGCCGTGTTGCGCCGTGAGAAAGGCCATCGTGAGCTGATTGCCGCTATGCACCCCTTGTTTGACCGCTATCCTCAATTGCACTTGGTGCTGGTGGGGGGCGGCTCGCCGGGCTACGAGCAATTGCAGGCCTTGATTGTGGAGCTGGGATTACAGAAGCGGATTCATATGCTGGGCGCTCGTGCGGATGTGCCCTCGATTCTGCCCAATCTGGATATTTTTGCCTTGGCGACCCATATGGAAGCCTCGGGCACCGTATTTGTAGAAGCGGGGTGTGCTGGCATTCCCGTGCTGGGCAGCCGCGTCGGTGGAGTGCCGGAGATGATGTTGGACGGTCACAGCGGTTTTTTGGCGGACTTGCATGACCCTAAGCAGTGGCGCGCCGCATTGGAAAAAATGATTCAAAGCACTGAGCTGCGTCAGGACATGGGAGCCGCAGGCCGCCTGTTTTGTCGTAGCGACGAGCGCTTTACCCCGGTTGCCATGGGTGACCGGCTGGAAAGCGCTTACTACCGCTGGTTAAAGGAGCTTCAGGGATGAAAGTGGCAAGCACGGTGCCCGTCATGATGTACCACCATGTCACCCCGGAAGGGGGCATGATCAATGCCAGTCCCGAGCATTTCGAGCAGCATTTGCAATGGTTGAAAAAGCATGGCTGGACCAGCCTGACAACCGAGCAGTTTGTAGGCCATCTGCAAGGGCAGGGTGTACCGCCCAAATCGGTGCTGATTACCTTTGATGATGGTTACCTGGATAACTGGGTCTACGCCTATCCTTTGCTGAAAAAATATGGCTTCAATGCCGTGATTTTCCTGGTGACGAGCTGGATCAATGAGGGGCCTGTGCGTCCTTATTTGGGCCAGGGCCAGGACGTGCCCGAGTGCCCGGATCATCGTGAATGTGAAGCGCGTATCGAGCAAGGTCGTAGTGACGAGGTGATTTTGCGCTGGAGTGAAATCCACGCCATGCAGGCTGATGGCGTGTTTGAGTTCCACAGCCACACCCATACCCATACTCGCTGGGATTTGAGCGAACAGCGCGATCAAAAGAATGACAAGATGCGTTGGGAACTGGAGCAGTCGCGTACAACCTTGAGAGCCAATATGGGCACGGTCTCCGATCAGTTGTGCTGGCCTCAAGGTTATTTTGATCCAGATTACGTGCAGGTCGCCCAGCAGGCAGGTTTCCGCTATCTGTACACGACGCGTGCCTTTGGCTCCAACCAGCCTGGCAGCGATCCTTTGCATATTTATCGCTTCGCCGTGCGTGATACGACTGGCGTGTCAGTCGGGCGCAGGCTGAATGTCGCGGTACATCCCGTGATTGGTCCGATTTTCAACAGGTGGAAAGCATGGCGTCGTCGTCAACGACAGAAGTAGAGCGAAGCGCCTCCGGCAAGCGCCTGTCCGTTATCCTGATTACCAAAAACGAGCAGGCGCATATTCGTGCCTGCCTGGAGTCGGTGGCCTTTGCGGACGAGATCATTGTGGTGGACTCGGGCAGTACCGATCAGACCGTGGAAATTGCCCGTTCCCTGGGCGCGAAAGTCACGGTTACCCCGGATTGGCCCGGCTTTGGGCCGCAGAAGAATCGGGCGCTTGATCAGGCCACGGGCGAATGGGTGCTGTCCATTGATGCGGATGAGCGCGTTACCCCCGAGCTGGCACAGCTGATTCAGCAGGAAATAGCCCAGCCGCGTGGCACGGCTTACCGGATTGCCCGCCTGTCTGAATTTGCTGGCCGCTGGATGCGTCATAGTGGCTGGTGGCCGGACCGGGTGTTGCGCCTGTTCAAGCGCGGTACCGCTCGCTTTAACGATGCCAAAGTCCATGAAAGTGTGCAGACTGAACATCCTGTCCTGATTCTGGATGGGCATTTCCTGCATTACCCCTACGCCAGCCTTGAAGTCTTTATTGACAAGATCAACCGCTATTCCTCGGATGCCGCCCGTCAAATGCAGGCCAAGGGCAAGACCACTAGCTTGCCGGGTATCGCCGGTCATGCCAGTTGGACCTTTGTACGTCACTATATTGTTCGACGCGGCTTTCTGGACGGCCCGCAAGGCTTCATCCTGGCGTGTATGGCCGCCGCAGGCAGCTTGTTTCGATATAGTAAGCTGTGGTATTACACCCGTCAGAAGTCTGATTAGCCCCTTATAATGCCGCCTATGATTCCGATTCTTATGTACCACCAGGTCGGGGTGCCTGCTCCCAAAGGTTCGCCGTATCGAGGCTTGACCGTGCATCCCACTGATTTTCGGCGCCAGATGACGTGGCTGAAGCGCTTGGGCTATCAGGGTTTGTCCATGGCGCAATTGATGCCGTACCTGCGCGGTGAAAAGCAGGGCAAGGTTGTGGGAATCAGCTTTGATGACGGCTACCGTAACGTGTTTCAAAATGCCATGCCGGTGCTGGATGAGTTGGGCTTTACCGCCACTAATTACATTGTTGCGCGGCATCTGGACGGCTCCAACTTCTGGGATCAACCCAAAGGTGTGCCGCATTCCGGTCTGATGTCCTTGCCCGAGCTGCGCGCCTGGGTAAATGCCGGTCATGAAGCCGGTTCGCACACCTTGGACCATGTGCATCTGACTGATGTGTCCTCGGAAATTGCCCATTACCAGATCGCGCAATCCAAGGCAGAGCTGCAAGATGCGCTGCAAGTGGAAGTCAGCGCTTTCTGCTATCCCTATGGCGATCAGAATCAGGCTATCCGTGAGCAAGTGCGTCAGGCAGGGTATCTGAACGCCACCACCACCAATCGTGGCCTGGCGCGTTCGGACGATGACTTGTTTGATTTGCCCCGCGTGACGGTCTCGCGTTCCACCAATATTTTGCGCTTTGTGCAAAAGTGCGTGACACGCCTGGAAGACAAGCGCCGTACGGTTTCCCGCTCATGAGTTCAGATCAAATCCACGACACGCCTGCTGCGATTGCCGAGCGTTTACGCATTGCTTTTGTGGTCGATCGTTTT
Organism: Alcaligenes sp. SMD-FA; assembly: GCF_025960365.1. Taxonomy (NCBI): domain Bacteria; kingdom Pseudomonadati; phylum Pseudomonadota; class Betaproteobacteria; order Burkholderiales; family Alcaligenaceae; genus Alcaligenes; species Alcaligenes sp. SMD-FA. The sequence continues at coordinate 1,218,053 of NZ_CP110108.1, forward strand.
GGTAACCGCTTTGGCGGTGCCGAGGCCTATGGCGTGGAGCTGATGCGTGAACTGGCCGAAAAGCACGAAATTACCGTGTTTGCGCGTGAGTATGACAGTCGTTGCGACTTGAAGCTGGCCTACGTGCCTATCCGTCATTGGTCACACTGGCCTGGCTGGATACGCGGCATCCTGTTCGCCCGCAAGGCGGCCAAGGCCACGGCCCAAGGTTTTGATATTGTGCATTCGCACATGAACGGGTGGTGCGGGGACGTGGAAGTGGTTCATGTCACCCCCGTGCGTTTCAACTGGCGGGTGCGACCCTTGCCCTGGCTTAAAAAGCTGGGTTCCTACTTCAGCCCGCGTGTCTGGGGCTATCTGGGTCTGGAAAAACGCCGTTTGCGGCCCGGCCCTCATGCCGTTGTCGCCGTTTCAGGCTTGATTGCCGAACAATTGCAGCAAGCCTATGGCAGCGTGCACGATTATCCCGTTATCGCTCCTGGCGTGGCCTTGCCGCAAGCCGATTTGCAAGGGGAAGAGCGTACCAAAGTGCGTGAGTCCTTGGGTTTCACCAAGGAGCAGGTCGTCTGTCTGCTGGTGGCGCGCAATCCCCTGCGCAAAGGCTTGAGTACGGTGCTGGAGGCCTTGGCGAAATTGCCATCTCATTACCGCCTGTTGGTGGTGGGTGGAAAACCTGGCCTGCGAGATCAGATGCGCCAACAGTTGCAGTCTCTGAATATGCAGGATCGTGTCATCTTGCAAGGCGAGACCTCGAACGTCGAACCCTTTTATCGTGCTGCCGATATTTACGTGCATCCCACCCTGAATGACAGCTTTGGCATGGCACCGCTGGAAGCCATGTCCTATGGTTTGCCGGTCGTCCTAAGTCCGGCGCCGTGGTGCGGCTTTGCCCAATATGTGCAGGGTGGTTATCACGCCTTGCTGCTCAGCCATCCGGAAGATGCCCAGGAACTGGCCCAAGCGATTGAGAAAATCAGCAAGGATCCGGTGATGGCCCGTAATCTGGTCGAGAACTCTCGGGAATTGCTGGCCCAGTTCAGTTGGCCTGCGGTGGCAAGTCGTTATCAGGAGCTGTACCAAAAAGTGTTGCTTCGCCGCCAAGCTTAAAACGCTGTTTTCTTTGTTATTGGTATTAAATTTTCAAAACTGCTGTTCAGTCATTGTTCAGCTTGCGCAATAGCGGATACACTTTGTGACCCGTAGATGCTCGGCCAGAGCATTTGCCTGTCATTCATAGCCGCTGACGGAGCGAGTTTTGAAGGTCCTGATCACTGATATTCATCACGGTAATGGCGGAGGCCATGTTACCTATATTTTGGGTTTGTTGCGTGGGTTGGCTCATCAGTGTGATTTCACTCTGGCGGCCCCGGCAACAGGCCGACTGTATCGTGAAGCTTTGCAGGTACCTGGCGTCAGAGTGTTGCCGGGCCTGTACACCGCCCGTATCGGGACGGCGTTATCAGAGATATGGAGTTTGCGCCGTTTTTTGCAGCGCGAGGCTTTTGATATCGTGCATTGCAATGGCAGCACCGATCACCGCCATGTCATGATCGCGTGTAAAACGCTGCCTAATCCTCCGGTCATTATCTGGACCAAACACAATACCAACCGTCTCCATAGCGTGGGTAACCGCTTGCGGGCGCGCTTTGGGACGGATCTTTGTATTGCCGTTAGCGATTATGTGGCGCGGCAACTGGCTAATTCCGATTACCGACGTTGCAATGTGGAACGTATTTATCACGGCCTGGACCTGGAGCATTATCGTCCAGTGAGCCCGCAGGAAAAGTGGGCCGCACGTCAGACGCTCTTCGGCTCGACTTTGCCTGACAATTGTCTGGTGCTGGGCTCGGTAGGTGGTACCGATCTGGAAAAAGGCTGGTTGCTGCTGGTGGAGGCGGTTGCTCGTCTGGAACCAGAGCTGAAACAGCGAGTCCGGGTGGTGGTGGCGGGGGATCCGCCAGCCGCCGCCGTCTGCGAAAAAGTGCAGGCTTTGGGTTGCGCCGAACAAGTGCTCTTTCCTGGATTGGTCAAGGATGTACGTTCGGTGTTGGCTGCATGTGATGTGGGTTTTGTGTTGTCTTATAAAGAATCTGCCTCCTACGCGTGTTACGAGTCCCTAGCACTGGGGCTGCCAGTTCTGATTTCCAATGCCGGTGGCTTGCCTGAAAGTATTGAACACTTGTATGAAGGCTGGGTGGTGCCTTGCGGTGATGTCGGGGCCATTGAAGCGCATGTGCGAGACATGCTGTGTCAGAAATATTGCTTGCAAACGGTGGGCAGACGGGCCAGGAAGCGGGCAGAGAAGCGATTTGACGCGCAACGCTTTTCAGTAGATACCTATCAGGCCTATTTGAAAGCGCGGGCGCTGTCAGCGTCAGCTTATTAAGGGTGTATACAAAGAGGCGTTTTGAGTGTATTTCAGAACACCTCTTTTTTTATATCTCGCTCGTTAGGGCTGGGGGGGGCTGTCAGCGTTTCCAACTCTGCCAGCCAGAGCAAGGCTTCTTCGCGCTTGGTGCCACACATTTCAGGCGAGGCCTGTAAACCAGAGCAACAGGCAGGCCGTTCGGGCTGGCCGAAAATCCGGCAGCGCAGTTGCTCATCCAACTGGATACAGGGCACACCGGCTGGCTTGCCGTGGGGCATGCCGGGGATAGGGCTGGAAATTGAGGGGGCGATACAGCAGGCCCCGCATTCGGAGCGACAAATCATGCCCAGCCTCGGGACCAATACACCAGAATCCCGACATATTCTTTAATGATGGAGCGGCTGGACTGCAGGGCCATCAGATTGGGTTTCCACCTGGAAAACCCGGGACTGTTCGGAACCGTTAACTGTGGGGCTGCACCGGCTGGAATCACATCAACCCCTTGCTTGCGGAAAATGGCCATGGCACGTGGCAGGTGCAAGGCTGAAGTCACCAGCAGGACATGCTTGGCCTGCTTTTCTTGCAACAGTTTGGCCGTATATTCGCCATTTTGTTGAGTGGTCAGGCTGTCGTTTTCCATCAGTAGGGCCGAGGTGGGGACATCCAGGTTGTTCAGGGTGTTGGCCATGACCTTGGCCTCGCTGATGCCGCCGTCCAGCGCTGCTCCCGACAAGACGATGTAAGGCGCACGTCCTGCCTTATACAGATCAGCCGCCCGTTCTACGCGTGCCGATGTCTTTTGGGCTGTCTGTGGTAAGAACCAATTACTGCGGTTTTGGGCAGTGTGGCCACCTAGAACCACAATGGCATCGGCCTGCATCACCTGTTCAGCAGGCTGGTAGGGATACATTTTTTCCAGATACCCACCGGCATACAGGCTGGTGGCGGGCAGGGACCAGGCACCGGTCCAGAGCAGTCCGGCCAAGGCCAGGGCGGCAGCCGTTTTACGCTGGCGCAAGATAAACAGCAACACTGCCAGAAGTAATAGGGCTGCAAACAAGTTCAATGGAATGACCAGGCTGGTCAGGATGCTCGATACGCTCATGGGTGCTCCTGTTCTGACTCCAACACTTGCAGCACTTCGTTCAGCGTAGGCCATTGGCCATCACGTCCCAGGCAGATCGCCCGTGGTGACCAGGGGCCGGTGTCTTGTGGGTTGGTGACGCCACATAAGGTCAGCTGCTGCGCCTTGATGGCCGCGGCGACATGGGAGACGCCAGAGTCATTGCAAACTACCCACTGCGCCTGTTGGCAAAGCCGTGCAAACGCCCCTAAGGGTAGGGGCGGCAGACAACGTGCGCTGGGCGCATTGTGCAGGGCAGCCTCATGCTCGTTGGGCGGAGGACACATAATGACGGTTTTGCCTTGGGCTTGCAGATGTCGGGTCAGTTGGTCGAAATAGGGCCAGACTTTGACGCGGCCTTTGTGCAGTCCCGTTGCAGTAGGGGCGATCAGAATATAGTCACCGGGGCGCAGGGCGGCTTGGCGCAAACTGTTGTCGCCTTCTTGCCGTTGCAGGGGGCTGAGCGTCAAATCCAGGGTGGCTGGGGCTTGTTCGGCTGCCGGGTTCAAATTCCACAGCTTCAAAGCCTGTTGAACAATATAGAACCAGGATTGCACCGCGTGCAACCGCTTTTGCGGCTTATTTAAAGGCCAACGTAATAAAAGGCTACGGCCGTCGTCCCGATAACCGCAGGCTGGCAGGCCAGCCAGTTTGAAGCTGAGCGCACTGCTAAGCGAATCAGGCAGCAGCAGGCCATACGCATGGCGATGGCCGTGCTGGCGACGATAGCGGCGTATGGCTTTGGCATCCTGGTGCCAGTGGCTGCTCATGGGGATGAAGCCATGCAAAGGGTACGCCGACAGCAGCTCGCGGGCCCAGGGACGGGCGCAAACCACAACGGGCAAACCGGTATCGAGCAGAGCCTGTAAACACGGCAGGCTCATGCATACATCGCCTAGCCAATTAGGCAATCGTAGGTAAAGGGCAGAGGGATCAGACATGAACAGGGACAACGAGGCAGAACGAACCAAAGCGGGGACGCTCGATTCAGGCAATGAGCGTTAGAATAAACACAATTAGATAGTATATAGGGTGTCCTCGTTGTCCAACGCCATAGAAACTAAAATCAAGCCTGCTGGGCACGATCCCGTCAAATCCGATCTCTGGAGGCGCATTTACAGCCGTTTGCTGCCTTATTGGAAGGTAGCGGTGTTGGCATTGATCCTGGTCAGTCTGTCCTCGGCTACCCAGCCGGTGCTGGCGGTGATCATGAAGCCGTTGCTGGACGATGGCTTTACCGGTGCCAAGCCTGATTACATGTGGTCCATTCCGCTGGCCGTGATCGGACTGATGTTTGTGCGGGGTGTGACCAGTTACGGTAGCTCCTATTTGTTTGCCTGGATCGCCAACAAAATGTTGCTGACTTTACGTGGCGACATGTTCTCCCGCTTGCTGGGATTGTCCGACTCGGAGTTCAAGCAAGGGGATACGGGGCGTTTGCTGAACCGTTTTACGATTGATGCTGGCACCATGACCGGGGTGGCTACCGAGGTGGTCACGGTCGTGGTGCGTGAAACCCTGACAGTGATTGCCTTGCTGGGCGTCTTGCTCTATATGTCCTGGCAATTAACGGTCATCGTGTTTTTGGTCATGCCCGCGTCGGTCTTTGTTGCCAAGATGGTGTCGCGTCGCTTGCGCCGCATTAACCGCGATACGGTGAATATGAACGCCGAGCTGACCCGCGTGGTCAGCGAAGCCATTGATGCTCAGCGTGTCATCAAGCTGTTTGACGGCTACGAGCGTGAAAACACACGTTTCATGTACGTGAGCGCGCGCCTGCGCCGTTTTGCCATGCGCGCCGCTTCTGCGGATGCGGCCTTGTCGCCCATTACGCAGTTGTTTGTGTCCATCGCTGTGGCCGGGGTGATTTTTGTGGCTTTGTATCAGGCCAATACCGGCACACTGACTATCGGTAGTTTTGCGGCGTTCATGGCTGCTTTGGGGCAGATTTTTGATCCTATCAAACGTTTGACCAATATTACGGGCACCATGCAGCGCATGTTGGTAGCGGCAGAAAGCGTGTTCAAGCTGGTTGATCAGGATCCGGAGCCTGACACAGGAACACGGGAGTTCAAGCAGCCCGTTCGTGGCCATATCGAATTTGATGCGGTCTCTCACCGTTTCCCTAACGCCCATCGCGACACCCTGTCTGAGGTCAGTTTTGCGGTGCAGCCCGGCCAGACCATTGCGCTGGTTGGTCGTTCCGGCAGTGGCAAGACCACGCTGGCCAATATGGTGCCGCGCTTTCTAATTCCAAGCAGCGGGCAACTGCGGGTCGATGGTATCCCCTCGGAAGAGCTGACGTTGCGCAGCTTGCGTAGCCAGATTTCTTTGGTCAGCCAGGATGTGGTGCTGTTTGAGGCGACGATCGGCCAAAACGTGGCTTATGGCGCGGGAGCCGAGGTCTCACCGGAGCGTATCTGGGAGGCCCTGGAAGCAGCCAATCTGCGTGAGTTTGTAGAGGGTTTGCCTCAAGGCTTGGATACGATGGTTGGTGAGAACGCCAACTTCCTGTCAGGTGGCCAACGTCAGCGCTTGGCAATTGCTCGCGCCCTGATAAAAAATGCACCCATCTTGATTCTGGATGAAGCAACCTCCGCCTTGGATAACGAATCCGAGCGTCAGGTTCAAATGTCTCTGGAAACCTTGATGAAGGGGCGCAGTACCTTGGTGATTGCTCATCGCCTGTCTACCGTACAAAATGCCGATCAAATCCTGGTGCTGGATGAGGGACGGATTATTGAGCAGGGCAGTCACGACGAATTGCTGGCCCGCAATGGTGTGTATGCCGGGTTCTACCAAATGCAGTTTCAGTTCAACGAATAAGCGGCTTCAGGCTGCACGATAAGGAACATCATGAAGAAGATCATTCTTGCGCTGGCCGGGCTGGCTGTGTTGGCAGGATGTGCCAAGCAGAATGCAGAATTGCGGGAACAGGATTTGCGTCGATCCAGTTTTTTCAAGACTGAGCGACGCATCAATATGGATTTTGTGAGCATTCAGCGTGCCTTGTTCAAGCACCAGGCAGAGTGTGGCAAAGCCGCTGTGTTCAAGATGGAACCGGGGCAGGCCAGCTACGGCACCTTGCGTTATGAACTGGAGCCGGGGGCGGGTTGGGATAACAGTATTTTGATTGATCTGACCTTGATGCAAAAGGGGTGGGTAGATGCCAAGGTCTATAGTTACCGTGCCGATGTAAAAAAAGAAATCAAGGAAATCTTCACCTCTATTCGTGCTCCGGGCGTGTGCAATCCTGATGATGCGCCCAAAGAGGTGTTGCCCGAGGATGATTTTGTCCCCGTTGCACCGCTGTAATAGTTCAAGCGTTGCGCAACGAGGCACTTCCAATACGTGAGGTGCCCAAACGGCAGGACAAGCCTGCTTTTGACCCGTCTTTTCAGGCGGGTTTATTGTTTTTAGTTGCTTCTAATAAGAGAGATGATGATGGATTCTGCCTCTACAACCCAAGTCAAACAGACCGCCGTGACGGCAACAATGCTCTATCTGATTTGCGGCAAGATTGCGGCGGGCAAATCCACCTTCGCCAAGAAACTGTCCGAGCAGTCAAAGACAGTCCTGATCAGCGAAGACTTTTGGCTGGCTAGCTTGTATCCCAGTCAAATTGGGTCTTTGGAGGATTACGCTCGTTGTTCCGGCTTGTTGCGTACCGCCATGGCACCGCATATTACGGGTCTGTTGCAGGCCGGGGTATCCGTGGTGCTGGATTTTCCCTCCAACACGCTGGCAACACGAGCTTGGGCGCGGGAGTTGATTGAAAACGCGGGCGTGGCTCACGAACTGCATTATCTGGATGTGGCTGATGCTGTGTGCAAAGCGCGTTTGCATGCCCGTAATGCCCGTGGGGAACATCCCTTTGAAGCAACTGAAGCGCAGTTTGATTTGTTCAGCCGCTATTTTGTAGCACCGCAGCAGTCAGAGGGCTTTAATGTTATTCGTCATCAGGTTGCGGAATAGGCTACGGGCTTGTTTTCTGGCTGTTAGTTGCCAGATACCGTTTGCTTGACTGCCTCTGCATGTGTGTCTGGGCTTTGTGTGTGTCGATGCTCGCGCGAGTGAGCTGTAATACAGCGTTAGCCTGGGAGTAGTGGTGTGTTTGTTGATGCCTTTTATGACAAACCACTCATGGCGCACATAAAGCGCTTTGCTCTATTTGTTTGATTTGTTCTATTGAGCTGGCCAACTGAGTCCAAACCGCTATTGAGTGGTACCTGCTTGCAGACTGCAGAGATCTTGCCGTGCGATAAGGGATGAAGGGGATTGGCTACCCAGCCAATCCCAAAACAGAGCACTTACAGCAAGATAATGTCGTACTGTTCCTGGGAGTAGTGCGGGTCTACTTCCAGGGAGATAGGCTTGCCGATAAAGTCGCCCGCCACGGCCAAATGCTGGCTTTCTTCTTCCAGAAACAGATCCACCACTTCCTGAGCCGCCAGAATACGGAACTCTTTAGGGTTGAACTGCTTGGCCTCGCGCAGCACTTCGCGCAGGATTTCATAGCAGACGGTACGGGCCGTACGTACGGAACCACGCGATTGGCAGGTGGGGCAGGGCTCACACAGTTGGTGCGCCAAGGAATCACGCGTGCGTTTGCGTGTCATCTCCACCAAACCTAACTGGCTAAAGCCATTGATCGTCACACGAGTACGATCTTTGGCCAGTGCTTTTTGCAGCTCTTGCAAGACAGACTCCCGGTGAGTGGGGTCGTCCATATCAATAAAGTCCAGAATGATGATGCCACCCAGATTGCGTAGGCGCAGTTGGCGGGCCAGGGCAATCGCTGCTTCCAGGTTAGTCTTGAAAATCGTGTCGTCGAAGTTGCGGCCGCCGACAAAACCACCTGTATTCACATCTACCGTCGTCAGAGCTTCGGTCTGATCGATAATCAAGTACCCCCCCGATTTCAGATCCACTCGACGTGACAAGGCGCGGTTGATCTCTTCATCGACATGGGCGGTATCGAACAAGGCGCGGCTGCCTTTGTGATGATTAATGCGCTCCAGCACGGATGGCGTATAAATCTGTGCCCATTCCTTCATCTCTTGCACGACCGTGCGCGAATCCACCACGATGGACTGGGTGTTGGGTGTGACCATATCGCGTAAAACACGCTGCGCCAGGTTCAAGTCCGTATAAAGCACAGAGGGGGCGCCTTGCTCGCGGATACGCTCTTGAATACGGGTCCATAAGGTGCGCAGGTATAGCTGGTCTGCACTGATCTCTTCATCGGTTGCGCATTCGGCTTGAGTCCGTACGATAAAACCGCCTTTTTCATCCTTGGGCATCAGACGGCTGACGCGTTCGCGCAGCTCGATCCGGTCAGCATCCGAACCAATGCGTTGCGACACACCAATATGAGGATCAAAAGGCAGATACACCAGCATGCGGCCAGCAATGCTGATCTGCGTCGAGACACGAGCGCCTTTGGTGCCCAAAGGATCCTTGATGACTTGTACTAATAAAGACTGGCCTTCGAACAGGAGCTTTTCAATTGGCGTGGTCGCACTACCTTGATTGCGCTCGGCGCGATTCTGGCGCAAGTCGGCCACGTGGATAAATGCCGCGCGTTCCAGCCCTATATCAATAAAGGCACTTTGCATGCCGGGCAAAACCCGAGCCACTTTTCCCAGATACACGTTCCCCACATAGCCGCGTTGGATGCTGCGCTCGATATGAATCTCCTGGACAGCACCTTGCTCGACCAGGGCAACACGGGTTTCAAACGGAGTGACGTTAATCAGGATGTCTTCATGCATAGTTAGTTTCGCTAAAGGAATATCTGTTCCGAGCTAGTGTAGGGCCAAGTCAGTGAGGCTGCTATGCCTTTATGACTATATAGAGTGTTTAGGGGTGATGAATGCTTTGCTTGTCTTTGTTCAGGAGGCTGCTTTGGGGTGGATGTGGTTCTAGCCGCTCTATGTAGGACGCCGCTAAGGGCCTCGGTACGGGGTGATGGGGCGGACTACGTGCCGGCGCAACGCGCCGGTCCCCTTGTCAGAGCCACCATCAGGGCGCAGTCTGAACTCGCCCAGTGATTGGTCCCCCGGACCAATCACAAACCTTGGGCTCAAACAGCAGACTGCTTGCATCCCCGATGGTGACTCCGACTGCGGCAAGTCGTCTGACTCGCCCCAACACCCCGTACCGGGGCCCCGAGCGGCTAACAGCTCTGCATCGTGCTCGATCTTGGAGGCCACTCAACCGCCTATCTATATAGAGACACTCTTGATTTGGGGCGAGGGCATGGCGCTGTGTGTTTACCGCCGCTAGCCTGTTTGCCAACCATCCAACCATCCAACCATCCAACCATCCAACCATCCAACCATCCAACCATCCAACCATCTAACCATCCAGTCAGTCAGTCAGTCAGTCAGTCAGTCAGTCAGTCAGTCAGTCAGTCAGTCAGTCAGTCAGTCAGTCAGTCAGTCAGTCAGCCGATCCATCGACAGACGACTATTTTGGGAAGGAATTTCCCCTCCTATCTATATGGAGGGGGGGGGTTATCAGAGGGTGGGGGGGATGAACTGACGAATTTCTGTGAGGAAAACAGCGGTCAGTCCATGTTTTGCTCTGTAGAGGGCTGAAGTCTTCCGCCCGTAGGCAAAAATTCGAAGTTAATCTAAAAATTATTTTTATAGTTATTCTTCATAGTTATCAATCGACTACATCGTTTTGCAGAGTTTTCTCTCCTCAAATATCCAGAAAAATGTCAAAGAAGGCTTGCAGGGCGGAAAATCATCGTGCTATAGTTCTTTTCTCGCTGCAGCACACACAGGGTTTTCCCGGAAGCGCCGCAGAGAGCAGTTAGACAAGTTTCACCGCCTTGGCCAAGAGGCCCGCACCGAAGCTTGAATGACTGGTCAGGTAACTGACACGGTGTAAAACCCGGAGCTTGACAAATCAGAAAATTCTGTGTTAAAGTTCTAGGTTCTGCTCCAGAGAACGCAACGTTAAGTTTTTAGCTGTTTTGAAAGTTGAAACGGTTTTGAAAATTTACCCTTGTTTGTGAAGTTGAATGGTTAGCCTGACGGTTGATTGTTCGCCAGGTAGGACAGAACGAAAGTTCTAGTTTAAGCGGGACGAGTTAGACGGTTTAAAACTTTCTAGCCTCTTCAAAAAAACGCTTGACACGCTGCCTGATCTGCTTCATAATCTCGTTTCTCTGCTGCTAACACAGCAAGGCACGAAGCGCTAAACGCGACGAGCCAGCCGGGTTAGTCAGTAGAACGACAGGCAACTGTCACTGCTCTTTAACAATTAACAGCCGATAAGTGTGGGCGCTTGGAATGAGCGAGTCGAACCCTTCGGGGATCGCCACAAGTTTGTATCAAGTGCTCACAAACGAAAGATGAAGAATTACCTTGTGTAACTCTGAATTTTTCTTTGAGACACAATCGGTCTCGTCGCAAGACGGGACAACCACAGAGATTAAACTGAAGAGTTTGATCCTGGCTCAGATTGAACGCTAGCGGGATGCTTTACACATGCAAGTCGAACGGCAGCACGAGAGAGCTTGCTCTCTTGGTGGCGAGTGGCGGACGGGTGAGTAATATATCGGAACGTGCCCAGTAGCGGGGGATAACTACTCGAAAGAGTGGCTAATACCGCATACGCCCTACGGGGGAAAGGGGGGGATTCTTCGGAACCTCTCACTATTGGAGCGGCCGATATCGGATTAGCTAGTTGGTGGGGTAAAGGCTCACCAAGGCAACGATCCGTAGCTGGTTTGAGAGGACGACCAGCCACACTGGGACTGAGACACGGCCCAGACTCCTACGGGAGGCAGCAGTGGGGAATTTTGGACAATGGGGGAAACCCTGATCCAGCCATCCCGCGTGTATGATGAAGGCCTTCGGGTTGTAAAGTACTTTTGGCAGAGAAGAAAAGGTATCTCCTAATACGAGATACTGCTGACGGTATCTGCAGAATAAGCACCGGCTAACTACGTGCCAGCAGCCGCGGTAATACGTAGGGTGCAAGCGTTAATCGGAATTACTGGGCGTAAAGCGTGTGTAGGCGGTTCGGAAAGAAAGATGTGAAATCCCAGGGCTCAACCTTGGAACTGCATTTTTAACTGCCGAGCTAGAGTATGTCAGAGGGGGGTAGAATTCCACGTGTAGCAGTGAAATGCGTAGATATGTGGAGGAATACCGATGGCGAAGGCAGCCCCCTGGGATAATACTGACGCTCAGACACGAAAGCGTGGGGAGCAAACAGGATTAGATACCCTGGTAGTCCACGCCCTAAACGATGTCAACTAGCTGTTGGGGCCGTTAGGCCTTAGTAGCGCAGCTAACGCGTGAAGTTGACCGCCTGGGGAGTACGGTCGCAAGATTAAAACTCAAAGGAATTGACGGGGACCCGCACAAGCGGTGGATGATGTGGATTAATTCGATGCAACGCGAAAAACCTTACCTACCCTTGACATGTCTGGAATGCCGAAGAGATTTGGCAGTGCTCGCAAGAGAACCGGAACACAGGTGCTGCATGGCTGTCGTCAGCTCGTGTCGTGAGATGTTGGGTTAAGTCCCGCAACGAGCGCAACCCTTGTCATTAGTTGCTACGCAAGAGCACTCTAATGAGACTGCCGGTGACAAACCGGAGGAAGGTGGGGATGACGTCAAGTCCTCATGGCCCTTATGGGTAGGGCTTCACACGTCATACAATGGTCGGGACAGAGGGTCGCCAACCCGCGAGGGGGAGCCAATCTCAGAAACCCGATCGTAGTCCGGATCGCAGTCTGCAACTCGACTGCGTGAAGTCGGAATCGCTAGTAATCGCGGATCAGAATGTCGCGGTGAATACGTTCCCGGGTCTTGTACACACCGCCCGTCACACCATGGGAGTGGGTTTCACCAGAAGTAGGTAGCCTAACCGTAAGGAGGGCGCTTACCACGGTGGGATTCATGACTGGGGTGAAGTCGTAACAAGGTAGCCGTATCGGAAGGTGCGGCTGGATCACCTCCTTTTAGAGCGAATGGCTCGCAAAGCGAAAGCGTCCACACTTATTGGCTGTTAGTTAATGTCATGACCATTGAAGGTATCGCCCACTGGTGATAGATGGGTCAGTAGCTCAGTCGGTTAGAGCACCGTCTTGATAAGGCGGGGGTCGTTGGTTCGATTCCAACTTGACCCACCAACGATTACCTCGGGGGATTAGCTCAGCTGGGAGAGCACCTGCTTTGCAAGCAGGGGGTCGTCGGTTCGATCCCGTCATCCTCCACCACCGCTTTTGTGGTTGGTAGATACAGCAAGGTTCATGACAGAGTATAGGGCACAGGACAACAACGGTTGGCCTGGCGTTAGATTCAACGAAGAGTGTTCTTTTACAAGAATACTGCTCGTTGGGTTATACAACCCACGAATTGCTCTTTAACAATTAGGAAGAAGCACAACGAAGGTGTGTTGTCTAATAAACGCAAAGCGATTAGTCGCCTTGTGATGACAATACACGGGTTGTGATTGCAACAGAACAAATTATGTTCAACGAAAGTTCTCAAAAATATAGACGTTGTTCAGTCCTCGGATTGAATAACAGCTAAGGATTGATGAACGGCAACAACGTATACTCATATTCCTATAACAGCACCAAGCGTTATAGGATCAAGCGAATAAGTGCATATGATGGATGCCTTGGCGATCACAGGCGATGAAGGACGCGGTAGCCTGCGAAAAGCTACGGGGAGCTGGCAAACAAGCTTTGATCCGTAGATGTCCGAATGGGGAAACCCACCGTAGTAATACGGTATCCCATGCTGAATACATAGGCATGTGGAGGCGAACCGAGTGAACTGAACCATCTCAGTAACTCGAGGAAAAGAAATCAACCGAGATTCCGGAAGTAGTGGCGAGCGAAACCGGACCAGCCTGGATGTTTTAGCGTAGTGAATAGTCGAATGGAATGGAAAGTCCAGCCGTAGCAGGTGATAGCCCTGTAGGCGAAATTCAGTACGTGGAACTAAGCATCGAACAAGTAGGGCGGGACACGTGAAATCCTGTCTGAATATGGGGGGACCATCCTCCAAGGCTAAATACTCGTGATCGACCGATAGTGAACCAGTACCGTGAGGGAAAGGCGAAAAGAACCCCGGAAGGGGAGTGAAATAGATCCTGAAATCGTATGCATACAAACAGTAGGAGCACCTTCGTGGTGTGACTGCGTACCTTTTGTATAATGGGTCAGCGACTTACATTCAGTGGCAAGCTTAACCGAATAGGGGAGGCGTAGCGAAAGCGAGTCCGAATAGGGCGATTCAGTCGCTGGGTGTAGACCCGAAACCAGGCGATCTATCCATGGCCAGGTTGAAGGCACGGTAACACGTGCTGGAGGACCGAACCCACTAATGTTGAAAAATTAGGGGATGAGCTGTGGATCGGAGTGAAAGGCTAAACAAGCCTGGAGATAGCTGGTTCTCTCCGAAAACTATTTAGGTAGTGCCTCGTATATTACTGCCGGGGGTAGAGCACTGTTATGGCTAGGGGGTCACAGCGACTTACCAAACCATGGCAAACTCCGAATACCGGCAAGTACAGTACGGGAGACAGAGCACCGGGTGCTAACGTCCGGACTCAAGAGGGAAACAACCCAGACCGCCAGCTAAGGTCCCTAACTATGGCTAAGTGGGAAACGAAGTGGGAAGGCATAGACAGTCAGGAGGTTGGCTTAGAAGCAGCCATCCTTTAAAGAAAGCGTAATAGCTCACTGATCGAGTCGTCCTGCGCGGAAGATGTAACGGGGCTAAGCCATAGACCGAAGCTGCGGATGTGTACTTTTAGTACACATGGTAGGAGAGCGTTCCGTAAGCCTGTGAAGGTGTTCCGTGAGGAATGCTGGAGGTATCGGAAGTGAGAATGCTGACATGAGTAGCGATAAAGGGGGTGAAAAGCCCCCTCGCCGTAAGTCCAAGGTTTCCTGCGCAACGTTCATCGGCGCAGGGTGAGTCGGCCCCTAAGGCGAGGCAGAGATGCGTAGCTGATGGGAAGCGGGTTAATATTCCCGCACCGTCGTAGAGTGCGATGGGGGGACGGATTGCAGAATGTTATCGGGGTGTTGGATGTCCCCGTTGGCGCATCATAGAAGGCACTTAGGCAAATCCGGGTGCGTAATTCAAGGGTGTGACTGGATAGAGCTTCGGCTCTAAACTAACTGGAAGCAGTTCCAAGAAAAGCCTCTAAGCTTCAGCTCTACGAGACCGTACCGCAAACCGACACAGGTGGACGGGATGAATATTCCAAGGCGCTTGAGAGAACTCAGGAGAAGGAACTCGGCAAATTAATACCGTAACTTCGGGAGAAGGTATGCCTCATTAGTGTGATGTGCCTGCGCACAAAGCATGAAGAGGCCGCAGTGAATCGGTGGCTGCGACTGTTTACTAAAAACACAGCACTCTGCAAACACGAAAGTGGACGTATAGGGTGTGACGCCTGCCCGGTGCCGGAAGGTTAAGTGATGGGGTGCAAGCTCTTGATCGAAGCCCCGGTAAACGGCGGCCGTAACTATAACGGTCCTAAGGTAGCGAAATTCCTTGTCGGGTAAGTTCCGACCTGCACGAATGGCGTAACGATGGCCACACTGTCTCCTCCTGAGACTCAGCGAAGTTGACATGGTTGTGATGATGCAATCTCCCCGCGGCTAGACGGAAAGACCCCATGAACCTTTACTGTAGCTTTGCATTGGATTGTGAACCGGCCTGTGTAGGATAGGTGGGAGACGTTGAAGCGTGGTCGCCAGATCGCGTGGAGTCATCCTTGAAATACCACCCTGGTCTGTTTGCGGTTCTAACCTAGGTCCCTTATCGGGATCGGGGACCGTGCATGGTGGGCAGTTTGACTGGGGCGGTCTCCTCCTAAAGTGTAACGGAGGAGTTCGAAGGTACGCTAGAGACGGTCGGAAATCGTCTTGATAGTGCAATGGCATAAGCGTGCTTGACTGTGAGACTGACAAGTCGAACAGGTACGAAAGTAGGACATAGTGATCCGGTGGTTCTGTATGGAAGGGCCATCGCTCAACGGATAAAAGGTACTCTGGGGATAACAGGCTGATACCGCCCAAGAGTTCATATCGACGGCGGTGTTTGGCACCTCGATGTCGGCTCATCTCATCCTGGGGCTGTAGCCGGTCCCAAGGGTATGGCTGTTCGCCATTTAAAGAGGTACGTGAGCTGGGTTTAAAACGTCGTGAGACAGTTTGGTCCCTATCTGCCGTGGGCGTTGGATATTTGACGGAGCCTGCTCCTAGTACGAGAGGACCGGAGTGGACGTACCACTGGTGTATCGGTTGTCATGCCAATGGCATTGCCGAGTAGCTACGTACGGAAGAGATAACCGCTGAAGGCATCTAAGCGGGAAACTCGTCTGAAGATTAGATATCCCGGAGGCTTGACCTCCCTGTAGGGTCGTCCGAGACCAGGACGTTGATAGGCTGGGTGTGGAAGTGCAGTAATGCATGTAGCTAACCAGTACTAATTGCCCGTGTGGCTTGATCCTATAACCCTTGAGGTTGTAGTGAGTTAAGTTGTTGACCACAGAACGTAATATTGAAGTGCAGCGCAACCCGCGCTCGACACCTTCGTAACCGCTGCTAGCTGATCCGTACTGATCGCTGGCAGTGTGCTTCTTCCAATTGGCTGGGACGTCCCTGTAAAGACGGCCTGGCAACCAGTTACGCTTGACGACCATAGCAAGGTGGTCCCACACCTTCCCATCCCGAACAGGATTGTGAAACGCCTTTGCGCCGATGATAGTGGACGGACGTCTGTGAAAGTAGGTCATCGTCAAGCTCTTATTGCTCAAAACCCCCGCAAGTATCCCTTGCGGGGGTTTTGTTTTTTATGCGCGCCACACGTACACACGGCTGCTCAGCCGTGTTCTGGCGGCATAAGGACCGGATCCCTGCGATCATCGGTCGGACGTCCCTTCCTGCCTCCTGGCCCGTTCTGGGCACCTTGTCTCCCTTCTTCTTCTGTACGGCTTACTAGCGTCTGCTTCGGCTTGCCCCTCGGCAAGAGGACTGATTCGCAAGGCAGTTGCATACTCGTGGTGGGGAAGTAAGGGGGAGACGTAGTTCGGCATTTAATGCTCGGCTGTTTCTTGCCCAGTAAGCGGGAAAGAGTCAAATTCTGAAGCAAGCCAAGCGTTTTAGATTAATTGCATAAGCGCACTTTTCTTTACCTGAGTAGGGTATGAGTGGGTGTGCAGGTGGGCGTGTACCTCGCTTTTTGTAGCGTGCTGAGTAGTCCTTGAGTCGATAGTGAAGGGTGTTGTCATTATAAGAATCGCTTATCTTGTGAGCGGTGGGCTGATAGTAGATGAAGTGTGATTGTGGGCGCGGTATATATCCATGATCCATTATTTTTTCGTACTGATCATGTCTATTATTTTGCCCCGTGATGACAGCCGCTGTGGCTGGTATAAGTTGCTGACAGTCAATCGCCCCAGTCGCCAAATTCACGGCACACAGGCGGCAGATGTGGTGATTGTGGGTGCTGGCTTTGTGGGTTTGGCAGCTGCTCGTGCCTATGCCTTGTTAAAGCCTCAGCATCGGGTTGTATTGCTGGAGGCATTGAAGGTTGGGCAAGGGGCTTCGGGTCGGAATTCAGGATTCCTGATTGATCTGCCCCATAAGCGTGACCTGGAGTTTGGTAGCCTGGAGCGCAAGAAAAAGATTTACAGACTTAATCTGGAGGCGATTGAGGACTTGCGATCGGCTGTACAGCAACATCAGATCCACTGTGATTGGGAAGAGGCTGGAAAGTATCAGGTTGCGGTCGGGCAGCGTGGCATTTCATTTCTGAACGATTACGCCAGCTTGCTGGATGATTTTGATTACCCTTACCAGCGTATTGAGGGGCAGTCGCTTGCCCGAGTGCTGGGCTCGACCTACTACAGCCAAGCTATCTATACAGAGCGTTCGGTGCTTGTACAGCCTGCGGCTTTAGTCAATGGGCTGGCCGAGCATTTGCCGGCAAATGTGGAGCTCTATGAAGAGCACCCTGTGCTGGAGTTCAAACAGCACAATGGTCAATATCATATCCATACCCAAGATGCGGTGTTCCAGAGTCCCAAGGTGATTCTGGCAACGAATATCTTTACCCAGGAGTTTGGTTACTTGCGCTCTCGCATGTTGCCGACCATGACGTATGCCAGCATGACCCGAGCCCTGAGCCTGCAGGAAATGCAATTGTTTCGGGAGCAGCATTCTTGGGGGGCCACGCCTGCCGATCATGGTGGGACAACTCTGCGTTTGACTCGGGACCGACGCTTGGTGATCCGCAATAGTTACCAGTTTGTCCCCAAGTACCATGACGACCTCCAGAGCCGACGTGCCATACGGGACAGCCATCTGCAAGGTCTGCAGGCGCGCTATCCATCACTGGAAAACTTGACGCTGGACTATACCTGGGGTGGAGCTTGCGCCTTGTCGCGTAATTACCAGCCTTTCTTTGGCCAATTGGATAGCAATCTTTATTTTTCGGGTGTCCACCAAAGCGTGGGGGCCACTCGGGGATCTATTACCGGCAAGTTATTGGCGCAATTGGCCTTGGGTGAGCACTCCGAGAGCCTGTCGGACATGCTGGAGATCAGCCAGAAACCCGCTATCAACCCCCCTGAACCTTTCTTGAGTATCGGCGTTAACGCACGCATGGCCTTGGCCAGGCGTGCGTCTGCCAGTGAGCTATAAGCTCTGCCACTAACAATAACGAGGAGCATATTGAATGACTATTTGGAGTTTAACCATCGATTTTGGCATTGCCAGCGGTTTGATCCTGCTGTGCAAACTGATCCGGGCCAATGTCACCCTGGTACAAAAGCTGTTTATGCCGGTCGCCCTGATTGCTGGCTTGTTGGGCCTGGCGCTGGGACCACAGGGGGCTGATATTTTGCCGTTCTCCGGTTCGTTCAACGCTTACGGCGGGATGTTGATCGCTGTTATTTTTGCTGGCGTTGGGCTCTCTACCCGTTTTCCTGCACCGTCATTGCTGGTGTCACGATCCGGACAGTTATGGGCGTTCAATCAGATGGCAACGGCATCGCAGTGGTTGCTGGGGTTGGTGGCAGGAGCTTTGCTGTTTACCTACTTCTGGCCGGATCTATCCCCTGCCTTCGGGCTGATCATGCCTGCTGGTTTCATGGGGGGCCATGGAACTGCTGTGGCGATGGGGAACTCGTTTGCCGAGTTGGGCTGGGCAGATGCCACAACCTTGGCTTTGACCTCGGCAACGGTAGGGGTGTTTGCCGCTATTTTGATTGGTCTGGCGATTATCCGCTATGGCGCCCGCAAAGGTCTGATCAGTGGTTTGACCCCATTTGAACAAATGGAGAAGCATCATCGCAAGGGCTTGATTGAGGCGGCAGACCGCGTCGCTATTGGCAAAGAAACGGTATCGGCTTCCTCGATTGATGCCTTGTCCTTGCATATTGCACTGATATTGCTGATTACCGCCGGTGCATACTATTTGAGTTCTTACCTGTCTGGTTTGAATGACTTTATTTCCGTGCCGACTTTTGCCTGCGCGTTTTTACTTGGAACGGTCAGCCGATCCTTGCTGGATCGACTGGGCTTGCTTCAGCATTTTGACGTCAAGCTATTTAATCATGTCTCCAGTACAGCAACGGACTATCTGATCGTCTTTGGGATTGCGTCGATCAAGATTACTGTGCTGTTGAGCTATGCTGTACCCCTGTTGGTACTGATGATCATCGGTTTGCTATTGTGCCTGTTCATGGTGTTTTATGTGGCACCTCGCATGCTCGACGAACGTTGGTTCGAGAAAGGTGTGTTTTCGTGGGGCTGGATGACGGGCACGGTGGCGATTGCCATTTTGCTCTTGCGCATTGCCGACCCGGATCGTAAAACGTCGATTCTGGACGATTACGCCATTGCGTATGTGCCCGGCGCTGTGTTCGACATTATTTTGATCTCGTTCATGCCTGGACTGATTCTGCAGGGTTTCATTTATGAAACAATGGCTGCCTTGGTCGCTTATATGATCGTAGTGGGCGTGATCGGTCGAATGCTCAAGGGGCGTGCCTTGCGCTTGAAGGCGGCCTGACACCCGCAGTTCATTTCACAGGTCTATGGAAAAAATAGGATTTGAATTAAGGCAGATCCAGGCTTTGGTGGCAGTGGGAAAAACGCGAAGTTTTTCCGCTGCCGCACAACAATTGCAGCTTAGCCAAGCGGCGGTCTCGCAGAATATAGCCAAGCTTGAGGAGAGCTATGGCGTGTTGTTGGTGCAGCGTCAGAACCGCCCGGTCAGACTGACGCAGGCTGGTAAAAAACTGCTCGAACTGGGTCAGTCCTGGTTATTGCAAGCGGTTCATATGCAGAATTTTCTGCAGTTCAGCCATTCCTCTCAGGTCAAGCATCTGCGTATCGGTATCATCGATTCAATTACCTCGGTTCTGGCACCGTTCATTGTCGAGAACTTCTCTGATCGTGCTCAAACACTGCATGTGCAATCGGGGGTGATCAGCAGTCTGGATTCCAGTTTCAATGCGGGCGAGCTGGACTTGTTGGTAAGCACGCACGTGGCCTCGGGTACGCCCGCCTGTCGCGCGTCTTTGTTGGTGCAAGACCCGTATGTGCTGATTGCCCCCAGTATTCACGCCCGCCTCACCTTCAATGAGATGGTTCAGCAACTGAGCTATATCGGCTATGACAGGCGCTCCCAGATTGGTCGTCGAATAGAATCCATTTTTCAAAAGCACGACATCACGGTCAACAATACGCTTTATGTCGACTCTTTTGATACGCTCTCCAAGCTGGTCGCCTCCGGGGTTGGTTGGGGCTTGATTTCGGCCTTTAGTCTGCAAGGGATTACCGCCTTGTCTCCCCATCTGATTGTGCGCAATGTGTTTGACGGACGCTACTCCCGCAACATTTATCTGCTGAGTAATAGTGCCCTGGCTCAAGACTTTGTTGAACATACGCGGGTAATGTTTCAGGAGTTTCTGAAAGAGACCGTCCGAAGAGGTATTCAGCAGCATTTCCCGTTGATTACGTTTTGAGCCTTGCCGGTATCAGGTGGCGTGTCAACGTGGCCTGAGCAGGCGGTGGATAAGGAGCCGCTTTTTTTACCTGCTTTGGAGTTTGCACCGTAAAATACAACAAAATAGTTTAGAGCTAAAGGAGTTGTGGTGAGTGCAGAGACAACAGTAGATGCGATTGTGGTTGGGGCAGGGCACAATGGCCTGGCGGCGGCTGTGGAGTTAGCCAGCCGTGGTTGGAGGGTTCAAGTTGTGGAAGCCAAAAGTTCGGCTGGCGGTGCGGTCAGCACTCAAGAGCTGACCTTGCCGGGCTTCAAGCATGACGTATGTGCCATGAACCTGTCCTCTTTTGCCGGCTCTGCGTTTTTCCAGCGTCATAAGGATGCTTTGGGCCGCCATGGTCTGGCTTTCGTCCCCGCAGAGCATTGCTTTGCCAGTGTGTTCCGGGATCAAAGCTATTTGGGTGTCAGCACGAATTTGGAAACGACCTTGGCGCGCATTCGTGCGGTTTCTGAAAAAGACGCTCAGGCCTGGCAAGCCATGCTGGAGGACTTTCAGCGTAAAGCTCCTCATTTGTTTGCGGTGCTGGGTAGCCCTATGCCTTCCATGGGCCTGTTCAAAAGCGCGTGGAAGAGCTGGCGTGAGCTGGGCAAGGATGGCGTGGCCGAGCTGATGCAATTGCTGCTGGCGACGCCTCGTGACTTTCTGGACCGCCATTTCGAGAGCGACTCATTGAAAGCCATGATGGCGGCCTGGGGGCTGCATGTGGATTTCACACCAGACACTGCCGGTGGTGCCTTGTTCCCTTACCTTGAATCCATGGCTAATCAAGCTTTCGGTATGGTGATCGGGCAGGGCGGTGCCGATACGATTATTCGTGCCATGACGGGTTTGTTGCAGGAGTTGGGCGGGGAGCTGCTATTGAATGCCCCCGTGCAAACGATTGAGCAGGAAAACGGTCGAGCCAGTGGTGTCGTTCTGGCCGATGGCCGCCACCTGAAAGCGCGCAAGGCCGTGATTGCGAATCTGAATCCTCAACTCGTCTTTGGTCGTCTGGTGCAATCCGCTGCGGTTCCCAAAGATTATCAGAAGAAAGTCGATGCCTTCCGCCCCGGTTTGGGCACCATGATGATTCATTTGGCGCTGGATGGCTTGCCTGACTGGAAAGCCGGTGCCGAGCTGCAGCGTTTCTCCTACGTGCATCTGGCACCCGATATGGCCATGATGAGCCGTGTCTACGCCGAAGCCGCCGCAGGCTTGTTGCCTGCCGAGCCTGTGCTGGTGGTTGGGCAGGGTACGGCCCTGGATCCTTCCCGCGCCCCAGCGGGGAAACATACCTTGTGGATTCAAGTGCGTGTGCTACCTGCTCAGGTCAAAGGCGATGCTGCTGCTCAGATTGCGGCCGGCGACTGGTCACAGCTGAAAGAGGCGTATGCAGAGCGGGTTCTGGATTTGCTCGAAAGCTATGCGCCCGGTTTGCGTAGCAAGATTCTGGGCCGCCACATCATGTCGCCCCAGGATCTGGAGCAGTTCAATGCGAACTTGATTGGTGGTGATAACCTCTCGGGCAGCCACCACCTGGATCAGAACTTTTTCTTTCGCCCAGTGGCCGGCTACTCCAAATACAAGACGCCGATCAAGGATCTGTACTTATGCGGTGCCTCGACCTGGCCGGGTGCAGGGACAGGGGCTGGATCAGGCTATATGCTGGCCAATCTGCTGGCGAAGTAAGCCCACACAACCTAGAGGCCATTCAGACGCTGCCGAGCATGCTCCAGGCGTAACTGTTTGGCCTCTATCTCCTGAAGCTGTCGCCGAATCCCATCAATATGTTCTTTGGCTGCGCGTCGGGCCAAGTCCGCTTGACCTTGCGTGACGGCATTACATAAACGGGCATGCTGCCTGTCCAGCCTGCGTTTGGAATCATGATCGGGGTACAGGTGCTGCACGGACACGCGTACCGTGGACAACATCAAGTCGTTGAACAGGCTGATCATGTGTACCAGCACCGGATTATGCGAGGCCTCACAGATAGCGGCATGAAAAGCGTGGTCGGCACGAGCAACCTGTTCAGGAGCCGCATCCTGCATTTGCAGATCTTCCAGTTCCTGAAAGCGCCGTCTTATCATGATGTGATCCGCTTCTGTCCCTCTGGAGGCAGCTAACTGGGCGGCCTCGCTTTCCAATAACTCACGCACTTCCAGCAAGTCATACAGTGTGCGCCCTTGCGCTTGCAGCAGATGCTCCAGCGGTTTGCTGACAGTGGAGTCAATCAGGTTGGCAACGAAGGACCCTTTGCCATGTCGGGTTTCAATCAAGCCGCGCACGCGCAGGATTTGTAGTCCTTCCCGCAGGGCAGAGCGGGACACTGCTAGCCGTTGCGTCAGTTGCCGCTCGGACGGCAGAACTTGTCCCGGTTTCAGGACGCCATCCATAATAAATGTTTCGATGCGTTGGGCGACCAGCTCGGCGGTGACTTCTAAACGCTTGGATTCCTGCATGTTCATTCGTGGTCAGACCAGTTGTGTGCGTGTGAAAATGATAACAAGCTGATTATCTATCTGTCTGATTTTTAAGTATAAATATAAACCCTAATACTCTCTAAGGGTAAAAACTGGTCGGACCAGTAGTCTGGCGGCTGGACAAGCCCGCCAGCATCAAAGACCATCCGTTTCAGGAGACTTTAAAAGACAGGAGGCGTCATGAGCTTGCGCTACGACGAAAAACTGGACGGAGTGCTGCCCCGCGTGGACAAAATGCAGCTGCTTAGCCGTTTGCGTGATGATATTCCCGGCCTGGATGTGCTGCACACGGATGAGCAGTTGCACCCTTATGAGTGTGATGGGCTCAGTGTGTATCGCGCCAAACCCTTGCTGGTGGTGTTGCCCCGTAATGTGGAGCAGGTACAGGCCGTAATGCGTTTGGCCCATGAAGTCGGCGTGCCGGTGGTGGCCCGTGGTGCGGGTACCGGTTTGTCGGGCGGTGCCATGCCTTTGGAGCAGGGCATTTTGCTGGTGATGGCACGCTTGAACCAGATTCTGGATTTGGATCCCGTAGCCGGGATTGCCCGTGTTCAGCCAGGCGTGCGTAATATTGCGATCTCTCAGGCGGCCCAACCCTTTGGTTTGTATTACGCGCCGGATCCATCTTCGCAGATTGCCTGTTCGATTGGTGGCAACGTAGCGGAAAATGCGGGTGGTGTGCATTGCCTGAAATATGGCCTGACCGTACATAATATTTTGCGCCTGGAAGTCATTACCGTCACAGGCGAACGCTTGATTCTAGGCTCCGAAGCCCTGGATTCGCCCGGTTTTGATCTGATGGCTTTGTTCACCGGTTCCGAAGGCATGTTGGGCGTCGTCACGGAAATTACGGTCAAGTTGTTGGCGCGTCCGCCCTGTACGGTGGTGCTGCTGGCCAGTTTTGACGAAGTGGAAAAAGCGGCCGATGCCGTGGCGCAGATTATTGCCCAGGGCATTGTGCCGGCAGGGCTGGAGATGATGGATCAAATGTCCATCCGTGCGGCCGAGGACTTTATTCACGCAGGCTATCCCGTTGATGCACAAGCGATTTTGCTTTGCGAGATTGATGGCGCTTTGGAAGATGTGCAGGACGATGTGGCCCGTGTCGAGCAGGTGTTGTTCCAGGCCGGTGCGCAAGAGGTGCGAGTGGCTCGGGACGAACAGGAGCGGCAGCGTTTCTGGGCTGGTCGTAAAAATGCTTTCCCCGCCGTAGGCCGGATCTCACCCGACTATTACTGTATGGATGGCACCATTCCGCGTCGTCAGTTGGCCTATGTCCTGAAGAAAACCGCCGAGCTTTCCGAAGAGTACGGCCTGCGTGTCGCCAACGTATTTCATGCTGGCGATGGCAATATGCACCCCCTGATTTTGTTCGATGCCAATGAGCCCGGCGAACTGGAACGCGCGGAAGCCTTGGGTGGCAAGATTCTGGAATTGTGTGTGGAAGTCGGCGGCACAATTACTGGCGAGCACGGCGTAGGTCGAGAAAAAATCAATCAGATGTGTGTGCAGTTCAACGAAGACGAGCTGCAGTTTTTCCATGCGATCAAAGCTGCTTTTGATCCCAAAACCATGCTAAATCCCGGCAAGAACATTCCTACCCTGCATCGCTGTGCCGAAATGGGTGGCATGCATATCCATCACGGGCAACTGCCTTTCCCAGAGTTGGAGCGATTCTGATGAGTACCGTAGAACACAAGAATCAGGATCGCAGCGCTGAATTGCTGGAGCAGGTTCAGCAAGCCCTGGCCACGAAAACCCCGTTGCGTCTGCAAGGCGGCAACACTAAAGCCTTTTTGGGCAAAGCCGTGCAGGGGCAAGCGTTGAGTCTGGCAGGCCATGAAGGTGTGGTCGATTACGACCCGGCGGAGCTGGTGGTCACGGTGCGCGCCGGGACGTCCTTGCAAGCATTGGAAAAAGTCCTGAACGAGCAAGGCCAATGCCTACCTTTTGAGCCACCTCTGTTTGATGGCCGAGCTACGGTTGGCGGAGCCACCGCCTGTGGTTTGTCGGGACCGCGCCGTCCCTGGGTAGGTTCACTACGGGACTATGTGCTGGGCTGTCGTTTGATCAGTGGCATGGGCACACATATGCGTTTTGGTGGCCAGGTCATGAAGAACGTTGCCGGGTATGACGTGTCGCGACTGATGGTCGGTGCGCAGGGTTCCCTGGGTGTGATTACGGAAGTGTCCTTCAAGGTCCTGCCGCGCCCACGTAGTCGCGCCAGTCTGGTGCTGGATGTCGCTCAGCAAGACATTGCGGGTTTATTGCGTGGCTGGCGTGACCAAAGTCGCCCCATTACGGGTGCAGCATGGCAGGACGGACGTTTGCATTTACGTTTGGAAGGGGGAGACAGTTCGGTGCAGTTGGCTCAGGAGCAAATCGGCGGGGAGGCCTTGGACTTGTCCTATTGGGATGATTTGTGCGAACAGCGCCTGGAGTTTTTCAGGCAGCCCGGCACTTTGTGGCGAATTGCTTTGCCAGTGGATGCACCCGTACAAACATGGCCCGGCCAGATTCTGGTGGACTGGGGTGGGACACAACTGTGGCTGAAATCCGATGCCCCTGCCGAGCAGATTCATGAGCAGGCTCAAACCATGAAAGGGCATGCCCGTTGCTGGTCTGGATCAGGCGCCGGGCAGGATATCTTGCCCGAGTCCTTGTTGATATGGCATCAGCGCTTGAAGCAACAACTGGACCCTGTTGGGATTTTTAACCCTGGCCGTCTCTTTCCTTCGCTGGAGTCCACATGCAAACACAATTGACATCATGGGCTCAACAACTGCCGCAAGCCGAGCAAGCCCAGGCCATTTTGCGCTCCTGTGTGCATTGCGGGTTCTGTAATGCCACCTGTCCGACTTATCTGGATCAAGGCAATGAGTTGGACGGTCCCCGTGGCCGTATTTACCTGATCAAGATGTTCCTGGAAGGCAAGGCGACCTCGGAGCTGACTCAGCACCACCTGGATCGCTGCCTGAGTTGCCGTAACTGTGAAACCACCTGTCCTTCGGGGGTGAAGTATCACAACTTGCTCGATATTGGCCGGGCTGCGTTGGAGCCCAAAGTCAAGCGTCCTTTAAAGGATCGTGCCATGCGAGTCGCCTTGACGCAGATTCTGCCAGAACCTGGTCGCGTCGGTGCCTTGTTGGGGGTCGCGCGAACTATGCGTCCCTTGCTGCCATCTTCTTTACAGGAAAAAATCCCGCCCAAGCAGAATGCGGATTTGACGCGCCCTGCACAGCGACATAGCAAACGCGTCCTGATGCTGGAAGGCTGTGTGCAACCTGCCATGGCACCGTCTATCAACGCCGCGACGGCCAGAGTGCTGGACCGCTTGGGCATCAGCGTCACGCCTATCGCTCAGGCAGCTTGCTGTGGCGCATCGTCCTTTCACTTGGGCGCGCAAGAGCAGGGCTTGGAGCAGGCCCGTCGAAATATCGATGCCTGGTGGCCGCAGATCGAACAGGGGGCGGTGGCGATCGTGCAGACCGCCAGTGGCTGCGGGGCCTTTGTGAAAGAGTATGTGGATCTGTTCAGGAATGATCCTGCCTACGCCGAGCGCGCTCGCCGCGTCAGTGAACTGGCCAAAGATCTGGTCGAAGTGCTGGAGGAGCAGCCTTTGGAGGAATGCCTGAACACGCAAACCCGCCCACGTCTGGCTTTTCATTGCCCTTGTACTTTGCAGCACGCGCAGAAACTGGGGGGGCGAGTCGAGGCGGTGCTGACTCGTCTGGGTTTTGATCTGGGTGCGGTGCCTGATAGCCATTTATGCTGCGGCTCAGCCGGTACGTATTCACTGACTCAACCTGAAATTGCCGGACGCCTGCGGGACCGCAAGATGGATGCGCTGGAGAGCAGCAAACCTGACCTGATTGTTACGGCCAATATGGCTTGCGGGAATCATTTGAATGGAGCGGGCCGCACGCCGGTCAAGCATTGGATTGAGCTGGTGGATCAATACCTGAGGTAGGCGCAGGACTGTGGACTGCTTGGGCTGTCGGGTATCTTTCTGCTGCGCGTTGATGGGCTCAGAAAGGCCTGGTTCAAAGCAGCCACATCGTTTGCGTGTGAGTATCGAGGCAGGCAGGGGCAAAGTAGGGGGTTTTGCCATCCTGCCTGCCGTTCAATAAAGCCCCTTGATGATGTGCTTGCCGCTGTTGGGCCGGCAGTCTGTGTTGCGGGAAGGGGCGGTGCGGGCTTAGGCGGTCAGTTGTTTTTCGAGCTGGTCCAGTGTTTCATAGCAGGCCAGCACTGAGGCCACGCTGGAGTTGGGCTCGCGATTTTCCAGAATGGCCGCGATAAACTCCCGGTCTTGCAGTTCAATACCATCCATGGAGACATCCACCTGCGAGACGTCGATCACCTCGTCCTTGCCGGTGGTCAGGTCGTCGTAGCGGGCCAGATAGGTTCCCTTGTCGCAGATGTAGCGAAAGAAGGTGCCAAAAGGCCCATCATTGTTGAACGATAGCGATAGTGTGCACAGTGCCCCGCTTTCTGTCAGCAACTGGATGGACATGTCCATGGCAATGCCAAGCTCAGGATGAATAGGGCCTTGGATGGCATTGGCCTTGATGACTTTGGAGCCAGTCTGGTATTGAAAAAGATCGACGGTGTGCGCGGCATGATGCCAGAGCAGATGGTCTGTCCAGGAACGCGGCTTGCCCAAAGCATTGGTGTTGCTGCGGCGGAAAAAATAGGTCTGTACATCCATTTGCTGAATGTTCAATTCACCCGCCTGTATCTTTTGATGAATCCACTGATGGCTGGGGTTGAAGCGGCGCGTGTGGCCAACCATGGCCACTAGGCCTTTTTCCTGTTGTACTTGCAGCACTTCCTGGGCGCCGGCCAGGGTGTCCGCCAAGGGAATTTCAACCTGTACGTGTTTGCCCGCTTTCAGGCAGGCCAGTGTTTGTTCGGCGTGCATTTGAGTCGGGGTACACAAGATGACGGCATCGACTTCCTTGCTGGCCAGCGCCTCGTTCAGATCGCCCGAGGCGTGGGGGACCCCGTACTTTTGCGCCACTTCCTGGGCCTTGGCCTGGGTGCTGGACACGATATAGGTGACCTGGGCTTCGGGGATACGGGCCAGGCCGTCCAGGTGCTTGATGCCGAAGGCGCCAGCGCCTACCAGTGCAATATTGACTTTCTTCATTTCTATTTCCTTTCGTTCAGAGTGTGGGGCCAGGCCCGCTCACGCTGTCTCTTTGTTTTCCAGGATCAGGTGTCCGACCGCGGTATTGGAGGCGGGCACATGGTAGAAGCGGTGGCGCACATCGACGTGTGGATTCATGGCGCCACGCGCGACCAGCCACATCACCAGCTCAATGCCTTCCGAGCCTGCCTCACGCACATAGTCGATATGGGGCACGCGAGCCAGGGCATCGGGGTCGGCAATCAGGCGATCCAGAAATTCGTTGTCCCATTGCGCGTTGATCAGTCCGGCGCGCGGGCCTTGCAACTGGTGGCTCATGCCGCCTGTGCCCCAGATCTGGACATTCAGATCTTCGTCATACGAGGTGACTGCGCGACCGATTGCCCGGCCCAAATCCAGACAACGCTGGCCGGAGGGGGCCGGATACTGAACCACGTTGACGTGCAAGGGGATCACGGGGCAGGGCCATTGTTCGACCTGACCGAACATCAGCGACAGCGGAACGGTCAGGCCATGGTCCACTTCCATTTTGTTGCACAGTGTCAGGTCGAAATCGTCCTGAATGACCGAGTGGGCAATGTGGGCCGCCAGTTCGGGATGCCCTTGTACCGTGGGAACCGGGCGTTTGCCCCAGCCCTCGTCACTGGGTTCAAAAGAGGCGCCTGTGCCCAGGGCAAACGTGGGGATCAGGTCCAGGCTGAAGTTGTTGGCGTGGTCGTTGTAGACCAGGATGATGACATCCGGCTTGTTTTCCTGCTCCCATTGCTTGGAGAATTCGTAGCCGTCGAACACTTTTTTCCAGTAGGGCTCGGTGTGCTTGCCCAGGTCCAGCGCGGCACCGATAGCGGGAACGTGCGAGGTATAAACAGAGTGTTTGATCTTTGCCATGATAGGTTCCGGTTATTTTTCTTGTTCGTGTAAGTAGCGGTTGCCTTCGGGGGAGCGGCCACCCTTGAGCATCATTTCCCGATAGTCCTGTTCGCTCATCCCGGTCATGCTGCCCGCCATTTGTTGGAAGGACAGGCCATCGGTAGCGCCGATCTTGGCCAGAAAGTAGATGTTGCCGCCCAGTTGCATGCAGCGATTCAGGTCACGGCTAAGTACAGCCTGTTTTTGCTCTGCACTCATGGGCCATTCATCCAGATAGGCGGACTCGTCCGCTTTAAAGC
The DNA here is from genome assembly GCF_025960365.1 of Alcaligenes sp. SMD-FA. Lineage (NCBI taxonomy): Bacteria > Pseudomonadati > Pseudomonadota > Betaproteobacteria > Burkholderiales > Alcaligenaceae > Alcaligenes > Alcaligenes sp. SMD-FA. The sequence continues at coordinate 1,247,394 of NZ_CP110108.1, forward strand.
GGGCCCGGTTTTCTGCTTTCATCAGTGACATGCAAAACTGGTTCAGGTGGTAGCCCTTACGCGATTGTTCCGAGTCAAAAATAATCGTGCCCGGTATATCCTGGTACGGTTTGTCCAGTGCCATCGTTATCTCCTCAAATTCATGTCAACTCTTCTGGCCAATACAGGCGCATCGGGTTGTCCACTAGTAGTAATTGTTGCTCTGCGGGACTGGGCGCAATTTGCGCCACGTAGTCAACCAGCAAACCGTCATCGGGCATATGGTCTTTCAGGTTGGGGTGGGGCCAGTCAGTGCCGAACAAAACGCGGTCGGGGAACTGCTGCATCAATCGGCGGGCAAATGGCACGACATCCTGATACGCATGCTGCTCGCCATGTAGGGCGGCAGGCCCGCTTTTGCTCAGACGTTCGGGACACGAGAGCTTGGACCAAATGTTCGGGTGTTCGGCCATCAAGCGTACGAACAGGTCGAACTCGGCACTCTCAGCCCCTTTGCTGACATCCGGACGGCCCATGTGGTCAACGACCACTGTGGTCGGTAGACCGGTGAAAAAATCCCATAGTTCTGGCAAATCCTGTGCCTCGAAGTACACCACCACATGCCAGCCCAAAGGCGCTATTTTATGGGCAACGCTCAGCAGTTCTTCTTTCGGCGTGAAATCGACCAGACGTTTGACAAAATTGAAACGCACACCGCGCACGCCAGCCTGGTGCATGGCGTCCAACTGCTGTTGCGTGACATCCGAGCCCAGGGTGACAACGCCACGGGCCTTGCCGTGTGAGGCCTGCAAGGCATCGAGCAGGGCGCGGTTGTCCTTGCCGTGACAGGTGGCTTGCACAATGACGTTGCGGGCAAAGCCCAGGTGGTCGCGCAAGGCAAACAACTGCTGTTTGCTGGCATCGCAGGGAGTGTATTTGCGCTCGGGGGCGAAGGGGAATTGCTCAGCGGGACCAAACACATGGCAGTGGGCATCAACCGCGCCAGCCGGCAACTGGAGCCGGGGTTTGGAGGGGGCGGCGTACCAGTCCAGCCAGCCGGGAGTCTTCTCGAAATGGCTCATCATCCTTCCTTCAGTCGATATAGCGGAGCCCGGCCTTCTCCAGGGGCTCGCGCATTTTGTACATATCCAGGCCCAGGACACCGCTGGCCAGCTTGGCGCGTTTTTCCCCCTCGAAGCTTTCTCGTTTTTGGGCAGCGGCCAGCGTGACGGCGGCCTGGGCGGCGGGTACGCACACCACGCCATCATCATCAGCCACGATGACATCGCCGGGCGTGACCCACATGCCGGCACACACGACTGGAATATTGACCGAACCCAAGGTGGCCTTGATGGTGCCCTTGGAGGAGATGGCTTTGCTCCAGACGGGAAAGTTCATTGCCTGCAAGGTGTTGATATCGCGCACTCCGGCGTCAATGATCAAGGCGCGCGCTCCACGGGCCTGGAAACTGGTGGCTAGCAGGTCGCCAAAATAGCCGTCGCTACACTCCGAGGTCACCGCAGCGACCACGATATCGCCGGGCTGTATCTGCTCGGCGACGACGTGCATCATCCAGTTGTCGCCCGGTTGCAGCAGCACCGTGACGGCGGTCCCCGAGACTTGCTGGCCGGGGTAAATCGGGCGCATATAAGGTTTGAGCAGACCGACACGGCCCATGGCTTCGTGGACAGTGGCCGAGCCCAGGGCTGCCAGTGCATCGGCGGCCTGGCGGTCGGCACGTTGAATGTTGCGGTACACGACACCCAGTTCGTACATGGTTGTTTCCTTGGTGAATGGTTGCAGGTGGCTTACAAGCCTTTTTTCTTCAGGGCAGCGTCCAGGCGCGGGAACACGCGGCGGGCGTTGCCTTCGTAGATCTGGTGGCGTTCTTGTTCGTTCAGCTTGAGCGTGGCTTCGATATAGCGTTTGGTGTCGTCGTAGTAGTGGCCGGTCGTGGGGTCAATGCCGCGCACCGCGCCAATCATTTCGCTGGCGAACAGGATGTTCTTGACAGGGATAACCTCGGTCAGCAGGTCGATGCCCGGCTGGTGGTACACGCAGGTGTCAAAGAAGATGTTGTTGAGCAGGTGCTCGTCCAGCAGGGGCTTTTTCAGCTCCTGTGCCAGACCACGGAAACGGCCCCAGTGATAGGGCACAGCGCCGCCACCATGAGGGATAAGGAACTTGAGCGTGGGAAAGTCCTTGAACAGATCGCTGGTCAGGCATTGCATGAAGGCCGTGGTGTCTGCGTTCAGATAATGGGCGCCGGTGGTGTGAAAGCAGGCATTGCAACTGGTCGAGACGTGGATCATGGCAGGGATGTCGTACTCCACCATTTTTTCGTAAATGGGGTACCAGGAGCGGTCGGACAGCGGCGGGGCCGTCCAGTGACCACCGGACGGGTCAGGGTTCAGGTTGATGCCGACGTTGCCATACTCTTCTACACACTTGACCAGTTCGGGAATGCAGGTTTTGGGGTCCACGCCCGGCGATTGCGGGAGCATGGCAGCCGGGATGAAATGGTCTGGAAACAGTTCGCTGACGCGATAGCACAGTTCGTTGCAAATGGCGGCCCAGGTGCTGGAGGTCTCGAAGTTGCCGATATGGTGGGCCATGAAACTGGCACGGGGACTGAAGATGGTCAGGTCCGAGCCGCGTTGTTTCATCAGCTTGAGCTGGTTGTTCTCGATGGTCTCGCGGATCTCGTCATCGCTGATCTTCAGATCACTGGCGCGGGGCGTTTGACTGGGGTCTTTCAGGCCGGCGATCTGCAAGTCGCGCCAGGCCCCCAGTGCGGCGGGGGCCGTGGTGTAGTGCCCGTGTACGTCGATGATCATGGAAGGGTCTCCTGCGTCTTGATGCTTAAGGGGTTAATGAGAGGGGGTAACCGTGCCGTCTTGCGGCTGCGCACGGCTGTATTGCTTGATGAGGAGGGCGGCCATGGCGATGACGCCTGGGATGGCCACAACGGTAAAGATCTGGCTGAAATCCAGGTCGCGCGCCGTCAGCTCGGCCACCAGGAAAGAACCGGCAATCCCGCCAAAACGGCCGATGCCCAGCATCCAGGCCACGCCCGTGGCGCGTCCCCGAGTGGGGTAGTAGGCGGCTGCCAGCGCAGGCATGGAGGACTGTGCGGTATTCATGAGCGTGCCGGCCAGAAAGACGACCACGACCAGGCCGCCCAGATGTCCGGCCATCTGGCCTATCCACCAGATGGATACAGCGGTCAATGCGTAGCCCAGAGCGATGATGCGGTTGGCGTTGAAGCGATCCATCAACCAGCCAGAGAGCACCGCACCTACACCACCCAAGGGGAATAGGGCGGCGACCAGGGTGCTGGTCTGGGAGCTAAGCCCGGCCTCTTTGAACAGCACGGGCATCCAGTTCATCAAGGCGTAGAAAATGACCAGCCCCATGAAGTAGGCCAGCCAGAGCATGAGTGATCCCAAGCGGTACTGACGCGATAACACGATAGCGATGCCACTGTTGGCGGCAGGCTGGGGGTTGGTCTCGCTCAGGGTAAAGCGTTGGACGCCGTCCACGGCCTTGCCGGCAATGGGGGCCAGTGCTCGGCGGATGCGGTCGGCGGAGTCATTTCGGGCGACCATGTGGCGCACGGACTCGGGCAGCTTCGGGATCAGCACGATCAGTAGCAGCAGGGGGGCAATGCCACCCAGTATCAATACACTGCGCCAGCCAAACTGGGGAATCATCCAGGAGGCCAGAAAGCCGCCCAGGGCGGCACCCAGAGGAAAGCCGCAGAACATGGCATTGGTCAGGGTGGCACGGCGGGCATCGGGGCAGTATTCGCTCATCAAGGTGACGGCGTTGGGCATGGCCGCTCCCAGGCCCAAACCGGTCACAAAGCGCAGAGCGGCCAATGTCCAGATGTCTGGGGAGAAACCGGAGGCCAGGCAGGCGAGGGCAAAAACCGCTACCGAGCTGACCAGCACCGTCTTTCTGCCCAGCCGATCAGCCAGTGGCCCGGACAGCAAGGCTCCCGTTGCCAGTCCGAACAGAGCAGCGCTGAGTACGGGGGCCAGAGCAGGCTTGCTGACACCCCATTCGGCGATCAAAGAAGGGGCGATATAGCCGATGGCAGCCGTATCAAAACCATCGAGCAGCACAATCAAAAAGCACAAACTGAAGATGAGCCATTGAAAGCCAGAAAAGGGGGACTCGTTGAGCAAGGTTTGCACATCAAGGCTGGGTTGGTCTGTGTTGTTGGCTAGGGATGTCATGGTTTGTCTCGTCCAATATCATTGTTTTTCGGTGGGCACCGTATGCGCAGGCGCAGCCCACCCCCTGCCACCCCAGTGGCGCAAGCCCTGCGGTGTTCTTTTTTTGTTTGAAATGCGTTTAGTTCGAGTGCGGGACCAGAACGTCGCCGCGCATCAGTGCTCTTGCGGTACGCAGCAATGCTGCCTTGGTCACAATCTCGGGGTTTTCGGGGTCGCTATCGAGCGTGACGCTGAATTCGCCAGTGGGATGTTCGACCGATAGCGTGACTGGACCTTGAGCTTGCTCGAAGCGGGCGATCCCCTCGCAAACCGTGCCGGGCAGTTTGATGGCCGTACCCACTGTCACGGCAGCCAGCACGCCAATGGCCTCATGACATACATGGGGGATGAAACTACGGGTGGTCACAGCGCCGCCGTGTTCAGGCGGGGCGATCAGTGTCATCTTCGGGTAATTCTTGGTCGAGACATCGCCCAGTCCCATGCGTTCGGATATCTGCAGGCGCAACGCTTCTACGCGTTGCTTCAGTTGCGTATTGGCGTTGAGCTCAGCCACGCTTTCCAGACCGCTTACGCCCACATCGGTCGCCTTGAAAATCACTAGCGGCATACCGTTGTCAATGCAGGTGACATCTAGGGTGAACGGGGGCAAGCCGTCCGCATGAACGGTGATGGTGTCTTTTGGGTTGCCCGTGGGCAGCAGGCCCGAGCAAACCGAGCCTGCCGTATCCAGAAAATTGATGGCAATCGGGGCGCTGGTGCCCGGTACACCGTTAATCGCGGCATCGCCGTCGTAGCTGATGACGCCTTCGGGGGTTTGCACCTGAATTTCGCTGACCATGCCGGTATTGAGCGTCAGGACTTTGACCGTGGTGGTGGGGCCTTGCGCCTGGATCAGGCCTTTTTCCAAGGCAAAGGGGACGACCGCCGCCAGCATATTGCCGCAATTGGGCTTGGTGTCCACCAGATCGGAGTCGGGCTGCAGTTGGGCAAACAAAAAGCTCAAATCAGCTTGGCCGGTGCTGCAGATGTCCACGATCCCCACTTTGCTGGTCAAGGCGTGGGCGCCACCGATGCCATCGATCTGACGACGGTCGGGTGAGCCCATCAGCCTGAGCAAGAGTCGATCTCGTTCCTGGATATCGTCGGGCAGATCTTTGGCGTAGAAGAATGGACCTTTGGATGTACCCCCCCGCATCAGGATACAAGGAATGCTATATTGGCTGGCCATAGGTGGTGCTCCATAGGTCACTGAAAAAACAGGCAAACTGCGAGGCACATTGACTGTGTTCCCATTCGCTCTTGCTATGCGTACCTATTTTAGTAAGCCCGATAAAAGATAAAAGAACGAAACCCGACTAGTAGATATGTCAAAAAAACATAGCGAAGACAAGCGCCCTATGGAATACGTGATCGATCTCAAGCAATTGAGCTACTTCACGCATGTGGCCGAACTGGGCAGCTATACCCGAGCTGCAGAATTTACCAATGTGGCTCAGCCAGTCCTGAGCCGGCAGATTCGCAAGTTGGAAATTGATTTGCGGCAGAATTTGCTGATTCGTCACGGGCGCGGTGTCATGTTGACCGACGCCGGCAAGATCTTGCTCAAACACAGCCGCTTGATTTTGCGCCAGTTGGAGCAGGCGCAGGAGGATCTGAGTCTGTCTGAGGGCAAGCTGACGGGGCACATGTATTTAGGTTTGCCGCCAACGGTGGCGCGCACCATTTCTTTGGATGTCGTGCAGGCGTTCAAGGAACAGTTACCCGATGCACACCTGACGATTATCGAGTCCCTGACGGTGAATCTGGAGGAGCAAATTCATCTGGATCGGGTCAATATGGGATTGCTGTATAACCCTTCTTCCTCGCCAACACTGGAGACGCAGCTTCTGGCCGAGGAACAGTTGCACCTGATTTGCGGTGTGGACAGCCCTTATGCGCAGGGACGCAGCCGTATAGCGCTTAAAGATCTGGCCGATATTCCGCTGATCATGCCCAGCCTGTCCAACAGTTTTCGGATGTTGGTGGAAAAAGAGATGCAAAAGCTCAATCTGAAGCCGCAGATTGAGTTTGAGATCAACAGTGTGGGGGTGATCATTCAATTGCTGGCCAAAGGCATGGGGGCTGCCATTTTGTCCCGCTCGGTGTTGGAGTTCATCCCGCAAAGTGGCTTACTGACGGCTATTCCAATCGAGCAGCCGGCCTTGGTCAATCGTTTGTACCTGGCCTATTCCTCCAAACGTTTGCCCACCAAACTCCAGGTTAAAGTGCGGCAGATCCTGATTGATATTTGCCAGCGACATTTCCCTGGTCGGGATGATTAAGCGCCTTGCTTTTGGGTCATGTTATGCCCATCCATGGCATGCAGGCGTCGAAAAATGAATGCGGAGCTCAGGGTAATGAGCCCGACAATGACAAACGTGAACTGGAAGGCTGTGGTGGCCGTTTGTACGGATGAGGCGCCAAACAGGGCTTGTCCGTAGCGCAGGAGCATGGCACCGATGGCGGTTCCCAAACCCATGGCCAGTTGCTGGTTTACCGCCATCAGGCTATTGCCGCTGCTTTTTTGATAGGGACGCAATCTGGCCATGGTCAGGGTGTTGACGGCGCTGAACTGAATCGAGTTGGCGGCTCCCAAAAGCAGTAAGTGCAGACTGATCCACACGGTACTGGTTTGCGCGTCAATAAAAGCCAGCGCCGTAATCAGCAGGCCGATCAGGATGGTATTGCTGAGCAAAATGGACCGATAGCCAAATCGGTTCAGCAATGGGTGCAAAAAGGGTTTGGCTGCCATGGCGGAAATGGCCATGGGCAACAGCAAGAAAGCGGATTGTACGGGGCTGTAGGCAAAGCTGATCTGAAACAGCATGGGCAGCAAAAAGGGCAATGCTGCCATGCCGATCCGGCTAAGCAGATTGCTGCTCAAACCAATCCGATAGGTACGTACAGACAGCAGATGGCCTGGATACAAGGCGTTTTGTTTGTGCGTGCTATGGCGCTTGTAGCCTAGCAAAAGAAAAAAACCGGCCAGTATTAACACCCCTGACAAAGCGGGGCTGGCGATGTGGCCCGCCAATTCAAAGCCCAGCGTCAGCAGGCAGGCGCTGCCAATGAACAGCAGCAAGCCGTGCAGATCCAGTTTTCCCGGCTTTTCGGTGTAGTTAGGCATCCACTTGCTGGCAAAAAACAGGGACAGCAGGGCAAAGGGCAGATTGATCAGGAAAATCCAGTGCCAACTGGCATATTGCACCAGATAGCCGCCTACCAGCGGCCCCAGTATGGGCCCCAGCAGAGCGGGCATGACGGCATAGTTCAGTACACGCAATAACTCGGCATTGCGAAATGATTTCATCAATACCAGTCGTGCCACTGGGGTCAGCAAGGCTCCGCCCATGCCCTGAATCACACGGGAGACCAGCAGCATGGACAATTGCGAGGACAGGGCACACAACAGCGATCCCAGGCCAAACAGAAACATGGCGGCCATGAAGATTCGTCGGGTGCCAAAACGGTCGCTCAGGTGTGCGCTGATGGGGATGCATACTGCCACAGTCAGGACGTAGCTGACGATGACCGACTGCATGTGCAGGGCTGAGGTGTTCAGGTCGCGGGCCATGCTGGGCAGCGCCGTGTTGAGTACGGTGACGTCCAGCATTTGCATGAAGATTGCCAACGCCAACAGCGCGGGCAACATGGTTTTTTGAAAAGGAGCAAGCGGTGCGGGGGCAGGGTGAGGCATGACAACAGGGCGCAGGGTCGGCCCGGGACCGATCCTGCGCCCGGGCCTGCAGGCCAGATTTATAAAGGATACTGGCGGGGGGTCGTCTGGACGGTAATCCAGCGCAGTTCGGTGAACTCATTGATGGCGGATTTGCTGCCAAAGCGGCCATAACCGCTGGCTTTCATGCCGCCAAACGGGGCTTGGGCCTCATCATGGACGGTGGGGCCATTGATGTGGCAAATACCGCTTTGTATCTGTTTGGCAATACTCAGGCCACGGTTCACATTCTGGGTGAATACCGCTGCCGCCAAGCCATATTCGCTATCGTTGGCCAAGCGGATTGCCTCGCTGTCCTCGTGATAGCGGGTCATGGTGACGACCGGGCCAAAGGATTCCGTGGCATAGAGCTGCATGTCGGGGGTGACGTCATTGACGATCAGCGGATGCATCAGGGCGCCCTCGATGTTCAGGGGGAGCGGCAAGGTGGCACCTTTGGCAACGGCGTCCTCTACCAGGGCTTTGATGCGCTGGGCAGACTGGGCACTTTCCAGATAGGCAAAGCGCGTGTCTGCCTGATCGGGTGAGCCAACCGGAATGGTCTTGATCTTGGCGACCAGTTTTTCCAGAAAGGACGAGGCAATCGACTCATGCACAATCAAACGCTCGGTTGACATGCAGATCTGGCCCTGGTTGAAGTAGGCGCCAAAGGCTACGCCGGCAACGGCCTGCTCCAGGTCGGCGTCTTCGCACACAATAACCGGTGCCTTGCCACCCAGTTCCAGCAGGACGGGTTTGAGGTATTTGGCGGCGGTGGCGGCGATGATCTTGCCGACCTTGGTGGAGCCGGTGAAGTTGATGCGTTTGACGGCCGGGTGGGCAATGAGCTGCTCGACGACGGCAGGCGCATCTTCGGGAGCGTGGGTAATGACGTTGATCACGCCGGCTCCGACGCCCGCGTCATTGAGCACTTGTCCCAGCAGAACATGCGTGGCCGGACACTGTTCGGAGGCTTTCAGGATGACGGTGTTGCCGCAGGCCAGGGGCATGGCCATGGCACGGGTGGCAAGAATCACGGGTGCATTCCAGGGAGCGATACTCACGACCACGCCGCAGGGAACGCGATAGGCCATGGACAGGCTGCCGGGCAGATCCGAGGGGATGATGGAGCCGTCAATCTGCGTGGTCATGGCAGCGGCTTCACGCAAGATGTTGGCCGACAAATGTACGTTGAAACCATACCAGGAGTCGGTCGAACCTGTTTCCTGACGGACCGTGGCGATGAACTCGGCTGCGCGCTCGTCCATGAGGTCCGCCGCTTTGAGCAGGCGCAGGCGGCGCTCGGTGGGGCCCAGGGCTGACCAGTGCACAAAGGCTTGCTCGGCGGCCTGCAGCGCGGCTTGTACATCATCGGGCTGGGCGGCCGCCGCGACGGTCGCGGTTTGGCCGGTAACGGGATTCTGACGCGTAAATGTCTGTTGACCACTGGCCTCACGAAGCTGGCCATTGATCAGTAGTTGACTGGTGTTCATTATGTCTCCTGCAATGCTGCGGATAGATAGGCAAAGTTAAAACGGGTTGTTCAGGTCAATGCCGGATTTGCCCGGTGCCAGGATATTGTTCGGATCCAGGGCGCGCTTGATCGCGTGTTCGACCTGGCGTTTCACCGTTCCGTATGATTGGGCGACCCGCTCCTGAAAGCGTGTATTGACCCGATACACGGCATACCCTTCTTTCTCGAACTCATCGAGCAGTTCATTAAAGCAGGCATCGGCCCGTGCCGTCTCTTGTGGATTGCTGCGATCGTAAAGCACATCGATGACATGGTGCATGTCTCGCCAGCCCACAATGAACTCACCGACGTAATCGAGCCCGTGCTTGTTCAAAATGGTCTTGGCCAGTGTTTTTTGTTTGTCGCATTCGCTGCCACGGGCCTGGCTGACGGGGGCGAACCACATGGAGCCACCGCCTCCGCGCCAGTTGTACAAGCCAAATTCCTGCAAGTTGGGCACGCCCGACATCAGTTCGGCGCGGTATTTGAAGGGTTGTGTATCGCCCGCCTCTTCCTGGGTCACCAACGTGCCTTTACCCATTTTCTTGACTGCTTCCTGGACAATTTTCCAGTTCACATCCACTTGCTCTTGTGTACCGTACAGGGCGGCGTAGACGTTCCAGGCTCCCAGGTTCTTGTCTTTCTGGATTTGCTTCAGAACGCTGTCCGGGGTGGCGCCCGGTTCACTCAGGTAGTCGCTGCGCCGCGTATTGCAGGTAGCGGCTTCCCACAGAATATTGGCAATAACCACCGAGTTGGGGATGACCTGGGCAATGCGCAAGGGGCGAATCATCTCCACGATATCGGCAATATCGGCCTCTTGCTCGAACTTGATTTCAAAGGGTTTATAGACCGGAGGTTTGGGCATGAGCCAAAACCCCATTTTGGTGCAGATGCCGTAATTGGCCTGGGTAAACATCCCGTCCAGAGTGGGACCGTATCCCCATTTGAAAACCTGCCAGGCCTTGTCGCCCGGAACACTGCCCATGCCGGTACGCAATACCTGACCGTCGGCCAGCACCAGCTCCATGCCGCATTGCATCATGAAGTGTTCGCCGTACGGGGTATAGCCCACGCCACGATCCATCGTATTGCCCAACGGGCCGGCAATGGCCGAGGGCGCAGAAAAGGACAGCATGAGAGGAATATTGTTGTCCTCCAGATAGTCGTAGAGCTGCTGATACGTCACCCCGGGTTCGACCAAAGCGGTGCACAGATCAGGGTCCACATGGAGGATCTTGTTCATTTTTTTCAGATCCAGCACCACCTGGCCCCGTTGTCCGGGCGCGGCCGAGCCATAACCGAAGTTGCGCCCAGTGGAAATGGTCCAGATAGGGATCTTGTATTCGTTGCAGATCTTGACGATCTGCTGTACCTGCTCCACGGTGGTGGCCGACAGCACCGCCGAGGGCGTATGCGCCTCTTCGGAGACCGACATCATGATTTTGGTGTAGGGCTGAATCTGTGCCGACTCCAGCAGGACATTTTCCTTGCCCAACAAGGTCTGGAACTGGGTCAGCGCCTGTTGAAACTGGGACTGATCTACCCCTTTGGGTAGCACCATTTGTTTGTTGTTTTGCACGACCCCCTCCTTAAATTTCGAGCATGAACGACACGTGATGGCCGTTTACGTAGTGTGTGTTTTGAATGGCAGATTGTATGGGTGCGGCCCCGGCCAAGGCAGCGCCCAGACCTTGGCTGTCCCGGGTGCTGAGCTGTGCGTGGTGGGCCTGCCAATGCAGACGGCCCTGAGCGCTGCGCAGCAGATCGATCACAATGGTGGCGCTGGCATCATCGACCAGCCCCAGGATTTTTTTAGGCCCTGTCTGCTCTAGCAGGGTTTGCCATTGGCGCAGAAAGGACAAGTCGGTGCTGGTGTACAGCACCTGGGGGGCTGACGCGGGCTGGTACGCCTTTACGCCGCTGAGAAATGCCGACGCGCATTGGCCCGGAGTAAGGATGACATGCAGGGGCGGCTCTTGCTGTACAGGGGTTGCCCAGGTAGTGACGGATGAACTCAGGCTGCCCAGGGCCGATCCTGTCAGTACCATGCCTTTGAGAACCTGACGACGTTGACTGTTCATGCCAGGCTCCTTATTTGCTGGTCGCGCTGGCGGGCACCCGGGCCGGGGAGGTGGACAGATACTGACCTAGCTCCTTGAGGGTGGCATCGCTGATATGGGTCTGCGGAAAGGCAGGCATGGCTCTTAGGCCGCTGCGCACAATAATGGCAAAGAACTCGGGCGGAAGCTGCCGGCCTTTCAGTTCCGGGCCGATTCCTGCTTCGTGACAGTAAATACAGGTTTTTTCGTAGGTTTTCTGCCCCAGTGTCTTTGCTTGTTCGGCGGCAGCGCCTGTCGACAAACACAAGCTTCCCAGGCCCGCCAATGTCAGCAAGCGAGCCGTTCTGAGAGCGTGGCAAGTGAAGCCTTGTATTGCTGGCCTGTGGTAAGCCATATCCGTCTCCTGGTTACGATTGATTTTGATGTTTTTTGTTAGTAGGGAAGACCAACGTAGTTCTCGGCAAGCAGGCGGGCGCCGTGCTCGGAGTTCATCAGTTGGTTAAATTCTGCTGCCTGAAGTTTGTGATCCCAGTGATTCATGTCCGGGAAGGTGTGCATCATCCGGGTCATGTACCAGGAGAACCGCTCCGCGCCCCAGATGCGTTTCAGACAACGATCCGAGTAGCTCTCTATTTTGTCGCGACACTGGTTCTGGTAGAAGTCCAGCAGCGCCTCCGAGAGGTACAAGACATCACTGGCGGCCAGATTCAGGCCTTTGGCGCCGGTGGGAGGAACAATATGGGCCGCATCACCTGCCAGGAACAGGTTGTGATGGCGCATGGGTTCGGTCACGAAGCTGCGTAAAGGGGCAATGCTTTTTTCAATGCTGGGGCCGGTGACCAGGTTGGCAGAACGTTCAGGCCCCAGACGGGTGCGTAGTTCGTCCCAGAAACGCTCATCGGACCAGTCTTCTACCTTGTCGCTCAAGGGCACCTGAAGATAGTAGCGGCTGCGTGTTTTGGAGCGTTGGCTGCACAGTACAAAGCCGCGCTCATGCTTTACATAGATCAGTTCGTCCGAGACCGGTGGGGTGTCAGCCATCAGGCCCAACCAGCCAAAGGGATACACACACTCGTAGGTTTTCAGGATATCGGCCGGAATGGCGGGACGCGATACACCATGAAAGCCGTCACAACCGACGATGAAGTCACAGTCCAGACGGTGTGTCTGCCCTTCGTGCTTATAGGTGACATAAGGGTGGCTGCTTTCTACTTCATGCAAGGCCACCTCTTGGGCTTCATAGACGGTTGTTGCGCCGATCTTTTCACGTGCCTGCATCAAGTCGCGGGTGACTTCGGTCTGGCCATAGACCACGACATGGCGATTGACCAGTTTTTCAAAATCGACTCGAAACGAGGTGTCGCCAAACACCAGTTCACAGCCATTGTGTACTAGACCGTTCTTTTTCAGATTATCGGTGACACCGGCCTGCTCCAGGGCATCGACGGTGACGCTTTCCAGCACGCCGGCCCGAATGCGGCCCAGAACGTAGTCTCCCGTTTGACGTTCAAGAATGATGTTGTCGATACCGTTTCGGGACAGAATCTGTCCCAGCAGCAAACCGGACGGGCCCGCTCCGATAATAGCTACTTGAGTTCGCATTTTTTTCTCCACCAAGATGTTGCTGTGTTACTCGCTGTTTGGCGTATTGTCGTGAAAAAATCAGCAGGCAAATACATCGAATATGTACTAGCAGCTATGCGTTTTTATGCGAACAGTACTGTTTGAGTAGCCGAATCAATTTTAGGTGTTCTGTCTTCGAGTTGGACGTGTGTCTTTTCCTTTTGCACGGTGAGCGGATGAGCTTAAGGCCCTGTCTGCCTGGGCCAGCACACGGTATGTTCGATACTTTGGCATGGTGCGGCGCAGCCGTGGTGAGAGCCGCAGGGTCCGGCCTTATATCGCTGGCTGGCCTGATGCGTGCCGATAAGCCATGACGTTTCGTTCCTGAAAATAGCGCGCGGACGGTACGCCTGAGGCTAGGTTTCTAACGCAGTTCACGCACTTTGCAACGAGTCTTTCCTAGCTCGTCCTTTCGGCAAGAGGTCGCAGCGGTGCCCTCAGCATCAAAATAAATCCCCATGTCTTCTTTCTTGTTGTCGGGCGGGCCGAAGCGATTGGCCGGGTTCCTGTTCTGTTCAAGCTGAGGCAGGCGGTTGCGCTCCAGTTGCTGCTCGCGAGCCGCCTGGCGTGCTTTTTCCTCATTGTTCAGTGCCTTTTGGAAGTTTCTGCTGAACTCCGAGTCCTGGGCTGGAACTCTGGGCGTGCTTGGCGAAGGACTCGCTTGGCCTGGCATGGCGGAAGTCGAGCGCAGTTTTTTAAGATCTTCAGTGGTGACGGAAAAGTCGGTAGAAGCCGCGTGGCTGGCAACGGCAAGGAGACTGAGCAAGCCAATTGCAATGGGATTCAGGTATTTGCGCATCAGAATGTACTCGACGTGAATGAGGTTTGATTATCTATCGCTTGATAGACATTTCATGTTTTTTTGTTGGCATTCGATGCAAAGGGTTTGCCAGAGCACAAACGGCAACAGGGTGAACCAGGCGTCCGCAGCTCAGCCAGATAGCGCCAAGCTTTGCCAAGAGGGCGATAGAACAGAATAATGTCACGCACACACGCGGTCGGACGTTTAATGTGGTTTTCGGAAATAGGCTTGGGAAAACGCATTTGGCACCGTGGCGACGTAACATGTGCTGTGTATCCAGACAAGGCCTTAGGGAGGAGAGGAAATGAGCGGGCAGAAACAAGATCGCAGTGCATTTTTTTCAGTACGAACAGTCGCTATATCGCTCGTACTCTGTATGGGAGGTGCAGCGGCTCATGCTGCGTCAGTCTCGTTTTCTCATAAGGACTGGGACCTGAGCTGCGATAACACGCTAACTTGCCGTGCTGCCGGTTACGCTGCTGATGGTGAAGAGTCCGGTTCAACGGTTTTATTGGCTCGTAAAGCGGGCAGTGGAGAGCCGGTGGCCAATAGAGTCATGCTTGCCCACTATAGTGATGCCAAGTGGCAAAAAGGCTCAGCACCAGAACTTGTTATTGCGGGCCGTAAAGCAGGTCCACTGAGTTTTGCGAGTGACGAGGCATGGCAAATGAACGAGGCACAGTTAGCCCTGTTTTTGACAGCCTTGCAAAAAGATCAGGCAATCTCCTTTCGTGAGAATGGCAGCACCTATGCGTTCTCGGGAGCCGGTTCAAGTGCGGTCTTGTTGAAAATGGACGATGTTCAAGGGCGGGTAAATACCCCAGGCGCTATTTTGCGTAAAGGAAAAGGCAGTGAGTCTTCGGTAAAGGCGCCTATTGCTGCGCCAGTTATCAACCGTGCCCCGGTAGTGGATAAAAGCCTGCGCCCGATGACAGCGCAAGAGGACGCCTTGATCAGGCCTGTGCTTTTGAAGGTGCTAGCCGCTGACCAAGAGCCATCCTGCAGCGCAGACATACTGTCCGAGCCATGGGAAATTGCACGACTGAATCAGCAGTTCTCCCTGGTTGGCGCGCCTTGCTGGCTAGCGGCTTACAACGCTGGGGCAGCCTATTTTGTGATCGATAACACTATGCAGTCTGCTCCAGTATTAGTCAGTACCAGTGCCACTGACTACGATAATGGAACCATTTCGTCCAGCATGAAGGGCCGTGGGTTGGGCGATTGCTGGAGTTATGAAGCATCGGTCTGGGATGGAGCCGAGTTTGTTGCAAGTGAACGCGGCGACACGGGGCGCTGCGCACTGATTCGAGCGGGGGGCGCTTGGGTTATTCCGGAGTATCTCAGCCAAGTTGTTGGGCCGTGAGGCTGTACAAAAGCCATTGATGCGGCCTTTGGAGATTGATAAGCCCCGGTTTTGGAGTCTGGGGTTTATTTTTTTGTGCTCAGTCTGGCGATGGTGTGTTGGCAAGTTGAAAGATGCCGACGGCTTCTGGGCTGGACCGCGATGGTTGCCCGCCTGTTTTGTCATGCGCCTATTTTCGTGGGGCCTGCCGTGGGGCTTTTTGGGGGCCGTCTATGTGGAATAGTTGAAGCTAGGCGATCAAATGCTTCTGCGCTGAGAAAGCTAAACCATTGATTTGATGACTATTGATTATTTTATTTCAATGGTTTTAGATTAGCTGGTGCCGATGAAAGGAATCGAACCCTCGACCTTCTCATTACGAATGAGCTGCTCTACCGACTGAGCTACATCGGCTAACCTAAGACAGTAAGTATATCCTGTTTTTTTTGAGTTTGTAAATTCTGCGCGCGCATTTGCGGCGTAGCGTGCTATGTTGGGCGTTTTCAGCCTGTTAAGGGGACGGTGATGCTGGGGATCAAGATCAGTTTGGTAGTAGCGGCTTTCTTGCCTTGGTTGGCAGCGATTTGTGCTAAAGCCGGTGCGGCGGGTTTTACGAATCACGAACCTCGTCCGTGGCTGGCCAGTTTGTCGGGCTGGCGCTCTCGGGCCAATGCGGCGCAGGCCAATGCGTTTGAGGCACTGCCGTTCTTTTATGCGGCGGTGTTGTTGGCCTTGTGGTCGGGGGCGGATGCCTTGCGCGTGCAAAACCTGATGATGGTCTGGATCGCGCTGCGTGTGTTGTATCTGCTGATGTACATCATGGACAAGGCCAGCTTGCGTTCGCTGGTGTGGTTCCTGGCCGTGGCGGTCAATATCTGGATTTTGTTTTTGCCAGTGGTCGTGGTGTAAATCTGCTGCAAAGGTAAAGGGGCTGGTTCCGCCTGAGAAGGTAGAACCAGCCCCTTTTTTATACATCCAGACAACACGTTATCTCATCTGATAAACCGGCCAGAGCAGCGGATGTCTTGGGCTGGGTGCTTGGGGCTTAGTTACTGTGATTTTCCTGTTCTTCAGCTTCAACGCGGGCGCTGACCGCCGAGGGGAACAGATCCCAGCAGGCAATGAACATGGCGGCGATCAGCGGGCCGATCACAAAGCCGTTCAGGCCGAAAATCGACAAACCGCCCAGGGTGGAGATCAGAATCACGTAGTCCGGGATTTTGGTGTCTTTACCCACCAACAAGGGGCGCAGCAGGTTATCGACCAGGCCAATGACCAAAATACCGAAGGCCGTCAGGATAATGCCGGGGACGTAGTGACCCGCGACAAAGAAATAGATGGCGACGGGAGCCCAGATCAGCGAGGCACCTACAGCGGGCAACAAGGACAGGACGGCCATCAGGACACCCCAGAACAAGGCGCCCTGAATGTCCAGGAACCAGAACATGATCCCGCCCAGCGCCCCTTGAGTGGCAGCCACAGCAATATTGCCTTTGACGGTGGCACGCACCACGGTGGTGAATTTGCGAAACAGATGGGTTTTCTGGTTCTCGCTCAAGGGAATCAGTTGGCGGTAGTGACGACCCAGCTCCACGCCATCGCGCAGCAGGAAAAACAGCATGTACAGCATGATGCCCAGGCTGACCAGGAACTGGAAGGTGTTCTGGCCTACGTTCAGGGCTTGTTTGGTCAGGAACTGGCCACCTTGTACGGCAAACTGGGAAAACTTCTCTTGCAGGGATGCGGTGTCATGTAGGCCGAAACGGGCGGCAAAGTCATGCACACTTGGAGGCAGGGCATTGAGGATCTTTTGCAAATAGGCACCAGGGTTCAATTGGCCGCTATTCATCAACTCGTACAGAGAGGCGATTTGTTGAACCAATGACATGGAGATCAGGATGACCGGAATAATGACGATCAACACAATAACCAGCAAACTGATCAGGGCAGACAGCGAACGCCGGCCTTTTGTTTTAGCCAGCAGCTTGCGTTGCAAAGGAATAAACAAAATAGCCAGAACGGCACCCCAGAATATGGCGCCGTAAAAGGGAAGAAGTATCCATACAAAGGCAGCGGAGACCGCGGCCAGTAAAAGCAAAAAAGTACGGAATTGTAAATTTGGCCGGGTGGACATGGAGTTTTTCCATTAGCGTGAATTTGAGCCGATTGTAAGGGGAATCCTGACGACGGGAGTGAATCTTGGTATCTGTTTGCAGGGTTCTGGTCAGTCTTGGAACAAAGGCTCTTTCATATTCTTGTTATATGAGTCTTGCCACGCAGGAGGGCTGCAATAGCTGCTTTAGGTATGAATCGTCAGGTGGGAGCATGTCTGCCTGCGGGTAGCGGCGTCACCTTGGTGGAACCGGGGCGTTGTGGCTCACAGTTCCGTTTGGCGGGCCAGATTCAAGTAATAGCTGCTGCGCCAGACATGCTGGCTGCTGCGTTCGAACCAGCGGTGGGTATCGGTGATACGCAGGGTACGGGAGGCGTCGTCATGGCCTTGCGGAGCGGCCAGAAGCTGGCCGCGAATGGTGCTCAAGCGTTCAGTCAGGGCATGGGCCTTGACTTGTATCTGCTCGAGCCAATCGGCAGGGGCTTGCCCGTGCAGGCTTGCCTGGGCCAGGGTATTGAGTTCGGTGGCCAGGGTTTGGGCTTGCTGATAGCGACTATCGTGCAGATCGCCGTTGGGAGGGTTTTGCAAGCGGCTGCGCAGGCGATGCATGTGGTCAATGGTGTGCAAGAGGGCACTGATGCGGGTGGCCACGGCAGGATCATCCGCTGCGCTGGGGATACGCAGTACAAATTCGTAGGCTTGATCCAGCACGGTTTCGATTTGTTGTAAGTCGGCGGTAGCGGTGTTGGGGCGGCTCATGTTCAGGGTGTGCTGATACAGGTTCAGTAGACGCTGCGCCAGCTCCTCCAAGGTGCGTTGGGTGGTTTCCAGAGCAAGAGCCGGTACTTGTAGCAAGCTGTCGTCCAGGTGGTGCTGGGGACGGGCCGAGCGATCTGGCACCAGTCTTTGCACCCAACGGGCAAATTGTTGCGTAAAGGGCAGGCACAAGGCGGCGCCGATGCTGATGAACAAGCTGTGAAATGCGGCCAATCCGACTGCGCCGGGCGGGATGTTGATATAGGAACCGGTGGCGTGCATGGCCTTGAGAAACACAGGAAGGATCAGCAGCCCCAATAGACCGGCAATGACGTTGAACAGGATGTAGGCGATGGCCGTGCGCTTGGCGTAGATAGTGCCACCGATGGCGACCAATATTCCGGTCAGGGTGGTGCCGATGGAGGCACCCACGACAACGGCGGCGGCCTGGTCAAAGCTGACGGCCCCGGCATCCAGAGCGGTCAAGGTCATGGCAATAGCGGCTGTCGACGATTGCAGCACGGCAGTCAGGGCCAGGCCGGTCAACATGATCAGAAAATGAGCACCATAGCCCTGCGTAGGCAGATGAGCCAGGCTGAAACTGGCGGCCAGCCCTTGCATGCCGTCTTGCAACATGCTCA
This sequence comes from Alcaligenes sp. SMD-FA, assembly GCF_025960365.1. Classification (NCBI taxonomy): domain Bacteria; kingdom Pseudomonadati; phylum Pseudomonadota; class Betaproteobacteria; order Burkholderiales; family Alcaligenaceae; genus Alcaligenes; species Alcaligenes sp. SMD-FA. The sequence continues at coordinate 1,266,221 of NZ_CP110108.1, forward strand.
GCCCCAGAAACAGGATGCCAAAACCCGCCAGCGCACGGCCAAGTTCTTTGTAGCGACCGGGGGCCAGCAGTTTGAGCAGGGCACCCAAACCAAGGAGTGGCAGGGTGTAAAAGCCCAGATCCACTTTTAGTCCCAGGCCGGAGACGATCCAGCCGGTCGCGGTATTACCCAGACTGGCACCGATGACCACGCCAATGGCTTGTGTAAACGAGATCAGTCCTGCACTAACAAAGCCGATCAGGGTGACGGTGGTGGCGGTAGAGGATTGTGCCAGGGCGGTAATCAGCGCGCCTGAGGCAAAGGCCTTGATAGGTCTGCCGGTAAACGCCAGCAGAATCTGCTTGAGAGAGCCGCCTGCAAAAGCCACCAGCCCTTCGGACAGCAGCATCATGCCAATCAGGAACAGACCAAGCCCCCCTAAAAAGGGGAAAAGAGTATCAAGCATATAAAAGTGCGAACAGCGAAATAATCGGCAGGTTCTGGCGAGAAAAGCCGGAACACAATGTTGGATGGTGCATTATCGCCAGTTACGCTGTCTGTGGAGTGAAATTCTTGAGTGTTGCACACAGGATGCTGGTGCAAGCGTATGGTGCAAATGCAGCGATCATTCTCTTTTTGTGTAGAAAAGCGCTGGGATCCCTATTGTAAAAGAGAGGGCAATGTGGATTCTTGTAAAAGCGTGAAGCTGGCCGCAGGGGCCATGCTGCTGAGGGTTTGAAGGTTAGTCAGGCGCAGGCGGTTCAAATGTGGCATTCCGATACGGTATTTGCGAATCAGGGGATGGGCGCTGCGAACGCTACGTTTGATTCCCTAATGGAGCCTGTTCAGGCGCTGAGCAAGAAAAACAATAAGCTGGTGGCTGAAGATGTGATCGAGGTGGACGATGTTGGCAGTTCCAGTGTCGATCGTTATGCCACTGCGTATTGGCATAACGAAATCGCTTGCGATCAGAATTTGCGAGTGGAGGTGACGGGGGCGACGGCGGTGATGAATGGCGAGCGTGTTGATTTGCTGGCCAAGGACCGGCTGGATGTGCAGAACTTTGTTCCATAGAGATCCGCATCACGCCCGCAGGAGCAACGTAGGCGATCCAGGATCGTGATCTGGCCGGCAAAGCCTCTTGCGTAATCAAGAGGCTTTTTCATGGCAGCAGACGTAGAAAAGCCCAGCGACTTGCGTCGCTGGGCTTTGGTATTTTTGGCTCCCCGACCAGGGCTCGAACCTGGGACCTGCGGATTAACAGTCCGTCGCTCTACCGACTGAGCTATCGGGGACCAGCAAAGAAAATAATTATAGGGTAAAGCTATCGAGCTTGTAAAGAGTTATTTTATAAGAAATGTATTTTCATATACGCAAAACTGGATGCAGATTTGGCAATAGGCGTAATTCCTGATTTTTCCCTTGAAAACATACCGTCTGGTCAATAAGGTCCATCGCTCTGTTTTGTAGCAAATGGTTGCAAGCCGGTTGTTTACTGGCTTTGCGCCTGCTTTGCCTGTTTTTTGCTGAATTCTCTGTAGGTGAAAAACTAGGGAAAATGCGTATGAAACCTAGAAAACACGCTGCATTCAATTTGTTGACATCAATATTGTTTATGTCTGAAATATAAATACTTGCAGTATATGTGCTTCAACTATCAAGCCCCTTTCGTTCCCGTTTCAGGGTTGATCTGTTGAGCCGTTTTGCTTCAAGAAACAGGAGGGGTGCGGGAATTTGACGCTGGTAAATCAGCGTTCAGGCGGTAGGTCTCAGCACTGGATCAAGAGTCGGACAAGACAAGAAATCCGGCATTCAGACGTTTACAGAGAACAGAGAACATGAAAAAAACTATCTTGGCAGCCTTGTTGATGCCCGTATTGGCGGCTCCCGCCTACGCAGCATCGAACGTGACCTTGTACGGCGTGGTGGACACCGGCCTGGGCTACGAGCAGTGGAAAGGAAGTGACTTGAACGGTGGCGCCGTCAAACAAAGCCGTTTTGGTCTGTATGACCAGGGTTGGATGGGTAATCGTTGGGGCCTGAAGGGCAGCGAAGATCTGGGCGGCGGTCTGAAAGCCAACTTTGTGCTGGAAAGCGGCTTTGATTTGAGCACTGGCAATATGCGCCAAGGCCGTTTGTTTGGCCGTCAAGCGACGATCGGTTTGAGTGGAGATTCCTGGGGGCGTGTGGACCTGGGCCGTCAAACCACGGTTACTTCCTTGTACGTTGCCGGTGTGGCCAGCCCCTTTGGTGGTAACGGCTACCAGTACGGTGTTGGTGCTGCATTCAACGCCGCCAATACGGTTCGTTATGACAATATGGTCGCCTACCAAAGCCCCGAATTTTCCGGCTTTCAGTTTGGTGCGGGCTACTCCTTCAACACCAATGGCACCCAAAAGTGGGATCGCAGCGGTTTGACGGGCAATGCCATCAACAGCGATGACGCGAATGTCAAAGCCTTTAGCGTCGCCATGCGCTATAGCGATGGTCCGTTGAAAGCCGCCTTGAGTTTCGACCAGGCCCGTTATGGTTCGGCGCGTGAGCAAGGTGGCAACCTGGTTGCGGCTGAAAGCGGCAATGTCAGCGCCTGGAGTCTGGCCGCCAGCTACCAATTCAGTTTTGCTACGGTGCATGCTGCCTTTGGTCAAAGCCGCAACGGCTACATCGGTGGCTCGCTACAAACAGAACAGTTTGGCCCTGGTCTGCGCAAAGACCTGAAGGTCAATTCCTATGCCTTGGGTGTGACCGTTCCTACCGGGAAGGCTGGTTCGGTTCTGGCTTCCTGGACCATGGCTGACCCTCGTTCGACGCCACGCAGCACGGATGATGCCAAGACTCAACACGTGTTCAGTGCTGGCTACCTGCACAATCTATCCAAGCGCACCAATCTGTACGCCATTGGTTCCTATGCTCGCAATATCGGTTACTACAACGATCTGAAGAGCACGGTTGCTACGGTCGGTATTACGCACCGTTTCTGATCTTTTTGACTGATTCTGCCAGTCCCGGGTCGACGTAGTGCGTTAGCAGCGGCGGCATCGTCCCGGGCAGGGGCTAGGTCAGGGGAAAAGAGCCACAGCGGGGCTGCATCAACATGCAGTCCCGCTGTCCTTTATAAGTGGGTGGATTTTGTTTGTCCAAATGTTAATAACGCCGTTTCTTCGTGATGGGATGGACGCGTTTTGCAGGGACAAAAAAATCAGCCCAAAGCAAATGCGATGGGCTGATTTCGATGGTTTTCTTGGCTCCCCGACCAGGGCTCGAACCTGGGACCTGCGGATTAACAGTCCGTCGCTCTACCGACTGAGCTATCGGGGACCAGAGAAAAAGAATATAGCATGTATTTTTAGAAATGTGCAAGCCTTTGTGGGCGGGAGCGATAAAATTGTTTGCACATTGATGCTGTTTTCAGGATGGCTAGGCGAGGTCTTGGCCTTGATTGAACCCCGTTGTTCGATATCGCTTCAGGCACACCCTTCTGTTTTTGGTGCGCTGTAGGGGCTGCTTCGTCATTGTGGAGAATGCGAGCAGGGACAACATGGCCGCAGTGCAAGGCAAAGGGTAGAATCGACATCTTATTGTCCTTACTGACTCTTTTTTCGCCGGGGCCAATAGCTCTTGCGCTAACCATGTCGCCCTGCAAAGTGATGAATCCCCATGCAAGTTAGTCAAAGCCCCAGTGCGCAACGCAGCTCCTTTTTAATTGGGCTGGCGCTGTCGGGGGGCGGTTCTATTCTTTTCTCCGCCAAGGCGGTGGTTGCCAAGCTGACCTACCAATACGATGTCAACGCCCTGACCGTTATTGGTTTTCGCATGTTGTTGTCCTTGCCTTTCTTTTTGGCCATCGCTCTATGGCAGGTAAAAAAGGTACGTCAGGGCAAGCTGGCCGCACTGACTGGCCGCCAGAAACTGGAGCTGGTGGTGCTGGGCTTTCTGGGTTATTACCTGGCCAGTTTGCTGGATTTCATTGGCCTTGAATATATTTCGGCAGGATTGGAGCGGCTGATTCTGTTTTTGTCGCCTACCTTTGTGCTGCTGTTCTCCGCCGTTTTTCTGAAACGACGGATTTTGCCTAAGCAGTGGCTGGCTCTGGCGCTGGCTTATCTGGGGGTAGGGCTGGTCTTTATACAGGATTTGAGCCTGACAGGCGATGATGTGTTGCTGGGCGCGCTCTGTGTACTGGGCTCGGCCATTTCCTATGCCATTTACTTGATTGGCTCAGGCGAATTGCTCAAAGCGATTGGCTCTACACGGCTGGTGGCTTATGCCATGTCTTTCTCGGCGGTCTATACCCTGATCCACTTTTTTGCCGTGCTTGGCTGGCAGGGTTTGGTGCAGCCCGCTCCCGTTTATGGTCTGTCCATGATCCACGCCGTCTTTAATACGGTCTTGCCAACTTTTATGACGATGTGGGCGGTGGAACGTATTGGCGCGCCCATGAGTGCTCAAATGGGTTTGATTGGCCCGGTCTCGGTCTTGTTTCTGGCGAACTGGTTCCTGAATGAGCCCATTACGCTCATGCAATTGCTGGGTACGGCCTTTGTGCTTAGCGGCGCGATGGTCTTGAGCCGCCGCTAAGTCCCTGCACAGGCTGGCTTACTTGCCGTTGTTTGCCAGCCGTTTTTCGATTTCGTCGCGATGTACGTCGTAGGTGGTAAAGCCGGCCAGATTTGCAGGCATATTCAGTTTGTCACGGTGGATCAGCGTCTGGCGAATATCATCCAGGCCACTGCGCCAGTGTTCGCGCATGGTCATGCGGCCAAACTGGTAGTCCTTGTAGTGCTGTTCGTAGGGCTGGTTGCGATAAATCAGGTGCACCACGTTGTAGCGTTTGTTGCTGGCCAGCTCTTCGGCCAGACGGCAAGGCAGCAGTTCTTTGCGTTGCTCTTCGGGGATCAACGGCAACAGCTCTGACAGGATATGACGCATGTACTGCGAATGACGCATGTCCTCGGTCACCATACGCGTACGGCTGGAGTAGCGGATTTCGTTCAGGCGGTCGCTGACTTCGCCCATATTATTGGGCACCGGGCCACGCGCACTCCACAAATCCACTTGAAAAACCAGGGTGTCGCGGCGGGGGGACTGATCCAGCACATAAGACAGCGGCGTATTGGAGACCAGGCCACCGTCCCAGTAATACTGCCCATCAATTTCCACAGGGGCGAAAGCTGGGGGCAGAGCGCCCGAGGCCATGAAGTGCTCGGCCCGCAGCGTGGTGCGATGGTTGTCAAAGTACACAAAGTTACCCGTGCCCACATTGACCGCGCCGACCGAAATGCGCTGACGTTTGTCGTTGATGCGATCAAAGTCACACAAGCGCTCCAGCGTGTCTTTCAGTGCGCTGGTGTCGTAATAGCTGGCTCCCTCGGGAACGCCTGGTGTGGCTTGCATGGGAGGGGGAAAGCGGGGGCGAAAAAAGCCGCGCTGTCCCAAGACCAGGGCATTGCTGGCATTGAAGGCGCTGATGGCCTCGCGCATCACATCGTTAATGCCAAACAGGGCGCGCTCCAGGCAGGCCGGGCTAGACCAGCCATAGTAGGGCTCACAAATGGTGTTCCAGAACTCTCGTAAGCGCTCTACCTGCCGCTCGGGGGGATTGCCCGCAATAATCGCGGTGTTCAGGGCGCCAATAGAGATGCCGGACAAACAGTCGGGCTCAATTCCTGCTTCCAGCAAACCTTCATACACACCGGCTTGGTAGGCCCCCAAGGCGCCACCGCCTTGCAACACCAGGGCGACGGTTTCGTAGGGTGGCAAATAAGAGGGACGGGCAAAAGCGGGGACGTCTTGCGCTTGTGGCGTAGGAACAGTATTCATGGCATCACTCGGTTCAAGAGGTGGGCAGGAGAGCGGGATTTATGATCCCTTCTGTTTATGCTGCACTGCAGCAAGGATACCATTGCCGCCGGTCTTCACCCTTTCAAGAATGCAAACTTGCGTCAATTTTCCGTGCCTGACGAGCCCGGTTCCGGGCTGTGCAGATGTTGCGCAAAGGCGCTTAAAACCTGGCTGCGGTAGCGTTCCTTGTGTAGCACCAGAGATAGACGACGCTTTAAGTCCAGAAAGGGCGTATCCAGAATACGTAGTCGCTGATTGGCAACAGCATCCTGAGTGGCCGCTTGTGGCAGGCAGGCCAGACCTAGCCCGGCGATGACGGCCTGTTTAATGGCTTCCACCTGGCCCAGCTCCATCAGCACATGCCCGCCAGGCAGCACATTCAGGGCTTGTTCGGTCAGCGCACGGGAGGCCGAGCCACGTTCGCGCATGATCCAGCTCATGCCCGCAAAGTCCTGTTTTTTCAAAGTGGTTTTGGTGGCCAGTGGGTGGTCGGGGGCGGCGCAGACCACCAGCGCATCGTCGCGCCAGATCCAGGCTTCCAATTGCGGATGGTTGACCGGACCCTCCACGCAAGCGATGTCGCAGCTGTGCTCGAGCAACTGGTTGATGATGTTGGCCGTGTTGTCTACCGACACATGCAGGGACACGCGCGGATGCTGGCGTACAAATGGCCCCACCAGATCCCCGATCAGGTAGTTACCGACCGTATTGCTGGCCCCGATGCGAATTTCGCCACGCAGCTCGCGCTCGTTCTGCTGGCTTTGCATCTCCCGCAGACGCTCCAGGATTTCGCGCGCGTGCGGTAGCAATTGCTTGCCACGACTGGTCAGCTGCATGCGCCCTGGTGTGCGTTCAAACAAGGGGCAATCCAGCTGCTTTTCCAGTTCGGCCAAGGCCATGCTGGCGGCGGGTTGGGACAAGTGAATGTTGGCCGCGCAAGCGCGCACCGTGCCCAAAGTGGCAATGCCGACAAACACTTCCAGTTGTCTGATGCTGATCGCGTTCATGATAAATAAAATTGATACTTACGATAAGTAATAATGAATTTTTTAATACTCGGGGTCAACCTAAAATTACTTTTACTTATTACATATCTGGAATGACGAGATGAGCAGTGTGACCGATTTACCAGCAGGAAGCACCGCCCTGAAGGCGCAGGGCAAATCGGGTTTCTCTCTGAAGCCGTCCCGTTTGTGGGGCTTTTTACTGGCGGTGGCTGTGGGTGTTGCCGCCATGGGCCTGGGGAAATTGTGGCCGTTGATTGGCGGCCCTGTTTTTGCGATTGTCCTGGGGATGGTACTGCGTAACAGCATGGGCGTGGCTCCGGTGTTTCAGCCCGGTTTGCGCTTTTCGTCCAAAGTGCTGTTGCAGTGGTCGATTATTGGCCTGGGTTTTGGTTTGAGCCTGCCGCAAGTGATGCGTACCGGCATGGATTCGCTGGCTGTAACTCTGGTGACGTTGACGGTGGCTTTTGTGACGGCACTGGTACTGGGCCGAGCCTTGGGCATTCCTTCCAAGCTGCGTACCTTGATCGGGGTGGGGACGGCGATTTGTGGCGGTTCGGCGATTGCGGCGGTGACACCGATTCTTAAACCCGAAGAGCATGAAACGGCTCTGGCGATCTCGACCATTTTTATCTTCAATATTGTGGCGGTGCTGATTTTCCCCTTGGCCGGTCACATGATGAATATGTCCGACGCCGGTTTTGGGGTATGGGCGGGCACGGCCATCAACGATACGTCCTCGGTGGTGGCGGCAGGGTATAGCTACAGCCGTCAGGCTGGTGACCACGCCACGATCGTGAAATTGACGCGTGCCACCCTGATTATTCCTATCTGCCTGATTCTGGCTGGCCTGGAAATGTGGCGTTCGCGTCAGGCGGGTCGGGATTTTGACCTGATGCGGGTGTTTCCTTGGTTCATTGTCTGGTTCATGGTGGCCTCGGCAATGCGCTCGCTCGGTTGGGTGCCGGTGGAGTGGTTGGAACCGCTGCGTTTCCTGGCTGAATTCCTGATGGTGCTGGCCCTGGCTGCCATTGGCTTGTGCTCGGATTTAAAGGTGATGGCACGAGCCGGCGCGCGACCTGCCTTGCTGGGCCTGGGAGTCTGGATTGCAGTTGCCGTCAGCAGCTTGTTGGTTCAGCGCTGGATAGGTGTCTGGTAAGGCGGGGCAGTAAAAAGCCCCTGGCAGTGGGGATAATCCTCCACTGCCAGGGGTTTTTTTATGTGCTGCTTGTGTGCTTAAACGAACCAGGAAGCCGGGCTGCGGTTCAGCGCCACGCCCACGATATAGGCAAAGATGGCAATCGCGATCAGTGCGGCCACACCTCGGCTAAAGGGGGTTTTACCGCGTTTGATGGCATAGCTGCCTACCACGATATAAACCACCAACAGCACAATTTTGGTTATCAGCCAGGGTTGGTTGGCCGCGGCGCCCAACATGCCGGCCAGTGCTAGACCACAGACCAGCAAGACGGTATCGATCACATGTGGGGCAATGCGCACAAAGCGATTCTGCAAACAGGATGAGCCGGACACTGACCAGAAGGCCCGAATAATAAAAAACAAGATGCTCAGCCCGGCGGCTGTCATGTGCAAGTGTTTGAGGGCCATGTAAGTCATGCCTGGTATTTCCTTCTGAAGTTCGGGTTGCAGAAAAAGGCAGTATACGCAGGCTGGGACTTAAAAGTTTTTTTGCGCCCGGGCCTGTGTCTGCCTGGGCGCAAAGTACAGCCGTATTCAGAGTTGATTGACGGGCAGCTTCAGATAGACCTGACCATTGCTTTCTGGCTTGGGGAAGTGGCCTGCCCGGATATTGACTTGGATGGATGGCAGGATCAGGCGCGGCATGCCCAGGGTTTTATCGCGTGCTGTGCGGCGCTCGCAAAATTGCTCCACGCTGATGCCATCGTGTACATGGATGTTGCCCTCTTTTTGTTCTTGAACCGTGCATTGACATTGAGGTTCCCGCCCTTCAGGCGGATAGTCGTGACACATGAACAAGACCGTCTCTGCGGGCAAGGCCAGCAGGCGCTGGATGGATTCATACAGATGGCTGGCGCTGCCCCCCGGAAAGTCGCAACGGGCGGTGCCGACATCGGGCAAAAACAAGGTGTCGCCTACAAAGACGCCCAGCCCTTGAACGTGATAGGCCATATCGGCTGGCGTGTGGCCGGGTACGTGCAGGGCTTGCACCTGAATCGCACCAATCTGGAACTGTTCCTGATCCTTGAACAGCGTATCAAAGGGCGTGCCATTGGCCTGAATTTCGGCCTCTATATTAAAGATGCGGCTGAACGTGGACTGCACTTGCTTGATGTGCTCACCAATGGCGATTTTGCCGCCCACTTGTTCTTGCAACCAGACCGCAGCAGACAGATGGTCGGCATGGGCGTGAGTTTCCAGGATCCATTGCACGTCCAACTGCTGCTGGCGCACAAAATCCACGACCTTTTGAGCCGAGACAGTGCTGCTGCGGCCAGAGGCGGCGTCATAGTCCAGCACCGAGTCGATGATGGCGCATTCGCGTTGGCCTGCGGCATAGACCACGTAGGTGAACGTGGAGGTGTCTGTGTGAAAGAAGCTGGCGACCTGGGCTTGTAGCATGTCAGACCTCTTGTTGCTTATAAAATATTAAAAGATATTATATAATAATATATATTGTGTTTTTGTAGAACGATATGGATCAAACAAAATTGGACGCCTTGCGGCAGGTAGCAGGCCAAGCCAGCAGCCTGCTGGCCAGCCTGGCCAATCCCGACCGCCTGATGATTCTTTGCACCCTGGTGCAGGGAGAATGCAATGTGGGAGAGTTGGCACAGCGCAGTGGCATTGCTCAGCCTACTTTATCGCAGCAATTAACAGTTTTGCGGCGCGAAGAGTTAATTGCCAGCCGCAAAGAGGGTAAATACGTTTATTACCGTTTGGAGAATCCAGCGGTGCTGGCGGTAATGCAGACTTTATATGGAATCTTTTGCGCCCCGGGAGGCACTGATGATCACAATTGATTGGGCTTCGTTTACACCGTGGAGCGCCTTGTTTGGGGGCGCTTTGGTGGGTTTGGCAGCCTCTATTCTGGTGCTGTTCAATGGTCGGGTGTTTGGCATATCCGGCTTGTTGTCCGGCACCTGGAGCGGGGAGGCGGGGGACAAGGGCTGGCGTTGGATGGCTCTGTTAGGTTTGGCGGCGGCACCCTGGCTGTATCGCTTGCTCGGGGAAAGTGTGCCTGCCGTACAGCCGCAGCCCTGGATGTGGGTGGTCGTGGCCGGTTTGCTGGTGGGTTTTGGAACTCGTCTGGGTTCAGGTTGCACCAGCGGGCACGGTGTGTGCGGCCTGTCGCGCCTGTCGCCTCGCTCTTTGGTCGCAACGCTTGCTTTCATGGCCAGCGGTTTTTTGACTGTGTTTGTGCTGCGTCATCTGGTGTAAGGAGCTTGCCATGCAATATTTCATCGCTTTAATTTCCGGCCTGATTTTTGGTTTGGGCTTATTGATTTCCGGCTTGGCCAATCCTGGCAAGGTGCTGGCGTTTCTGGATCTGGCCGGGGCCTGGGACCCATCTTTGGCCTTGGTGATGGCTGCGGCGATTGCGGTGGCGATTGTGCCCTTCACTCTGGCGCGTCGTCGTCCTTGTGCGTTTGTGACGGGTCAGCCCATGAACCTGCCCAAGCAACGTCAAATAGACCGTCCTTTGGTATTGGGTTCCCTGATTTTTGGTGCTGGTTGGGGGATAGCGGGCTTTTGTCCGGGACCGGCCGTTGTGCTGGCGGCGTCGGGCGCGCCCTTGGCGGTGTTGTTTTTAGTCGCAATGCTGATCGGAATGTGGGTGGCAGGGCGGGTGCGTGGCTAAATGCCACGTCACACAGCCTTAACCCAAATGAGTGCTGGGAGCCGGAACCTGATCCGGCTCCATATTCACCAAACCCTGCAAAATGCCGCAATGCTCCAGGCCACCAGCTTGTCCGCAGCGGTGGCGAAGCTCAATCAATTGCTTTTGCAGGTGTTCCAGTTCCGCAATTCGTACGGCAACGTGCTCGATGTGTTCATCGAGCAATTCGTTTACCGGGGCGCAGTCTTGCGCCGGACCGTCCATGAACGCCAACAGACCGCGAATTTCTTCGTGCGTCATGTCAAGGCTGCGGCAGTTGCGGATAAAACGCAGCCGTTCCAGATGGATAGTGCGATATAGGCGGTAGTTGCCCTCGCTGCGCTCAGGTTCGGGCAGCAGCCCGACCTTCTCGTAATAGCGGATGGTTTCCGTGTTGCAGTGGCTTTTTTCAGCCAGCTCGCCAATTTTCATTGCTTTGCCTCCAATAGGCTTGACCTTGTAGTTACTTTAGGCTTTCTACTGGTCTCATGCAAGAAGCGAGGAACTGCTATGACATCAGCGAACAATACGTCCAAGCCCGAGGTGGGGCTGCGCACATCATCGGCCTGCCAGACCGGCCATGAGCATAGCCATGATCATGGCCATGCGATGAGCGATCACAACCATGAGCATGATCACCGTCACGACCATGCTGAACAGGCGCCACACGCTCACGAAGGGGCGTGCTGCTCGGCGCCTGTTTTGGGGCCATCGGTCGCGTTGGCGGCCAGTACTTCTACCCGTCTGGTGGTGCATATTGCCGACATGGACTGCCCGGCGGAAGAGAACATGATTCGCTCCGGCCTGAAAAAGCTGGATCAGGTCCAGAGTCTGGGTTTTGATCTGATGCAGCGGGTTTTGACCGTGGATCACATGGAGGGCGCTCGCGACAAGGTGCTCAGTGCCCTGCGTGGCCTGGGTTTTGAGCCCCGCATGGCTGACGAGAAGCCTGTAAAGCAGGTCTCGCCTAAACAAGGTCTGATCCGCATTGCCGGGGCTGTGGTGCTGGCTTTGGCCGCCGAGATCAGTCATTGGCTGGCGGCACCCGAGTGGCTGGTCATTATTCTGGCTCTGGCGGCGATCTTGTCCGGCGGCGTTCAGGTCTACAAAAAAGGCTGGATTGCGCTGCGTAATGGTCAGCTCAATATCAATGCCTTGATGAGTATTGCCGTTACCGGCGCGGTGCTGTTGGCCCAATGGCCCGAAGCCGCCATGGTGATGTCCTTGTTCAGCCTGGCTGAATGGATTGAGGCCCGTTCCCTGGACCGCGCCCGTAACGCGGTGGACAGTCTGCTTAAGCTGGTGCCCGATGAGGTGCTGGTCAGTGCCGATGGCAAGGACTGGCAACGCGTACCGGCCAATCAGGTACAGGCTGGCTGGCAGGTGCGAGTGGCCCCTGGTGAACGGTTTGGTCTGGATGGTGAAGTTCTACAAGGTCAAAGCACGGTAAATCAAGCACCTATTACGGGTGAAAGCGCCCCCGTAGATAAAGCCCCTGGTGATGAAGTCTTTGCAGGCACCATCAATGGTATGGGCGAGCTGGTCTATCAAGTCCAGGCTGCGCATGATGACACCTTGCTGGCCCGCATTACGCGCTCGGTACAGGAAGCCCAAGCCAACAAGGCCCCGATTCAGCGTTTTGTCGACCAGTTCTCTCGCATCTACACCCCCTTGGTGGTGGTGGCGGCAGCCTTGATGGCCGTGGCCTTGCCCCTGATCTGGGACGTGAGCTGGTCGGAGTCCGTGTACCGTGCTCTGGTTCTGCTGGTGATTGCCTGCCCTTGCGCACTGGTGATTTCCACCCCGGTGGCGGTGGTCAGTGCCTTGGCCAGTGCCGCACGTGCCGGTATCTTGATTAAAGGCGGCGTGTATCTGGAACGGGCTCGTCAATTGCGCTACCTGGCGGTGGACAAGACTGGCACCCTGACTTTGGGCGAACCTTCCTTGAGCGAATACGGCAGTTTGCGTCCAAGCCTGTCGGATAGCGAAGTGCTGGATATGGCGCTTGCCTTGGCCGAGCGTTCGGATCACCCCGCTTCGCAAGCGATTGCACGTGGTCGCGTGGCATCGGGCCTGCTAAGCCTGGACCAGTTCGAGGCCTTGGCCGGCAATGGTGTGCAGGCACAAGGGGCGACAGGCCAATTGCGTCTGGGCAAGCGTAGCTGGGTGCTGGGCCAGAACCAGGCCCAGTCCAGTCAGGGCGAACAGCAAGCCGTAGAGAGCGGTGCCACCATGGTGTATCTGGGTGATGAGCAAGGGCTGCTGGCCTGGTTCGCCATGATGGATACCCTGCGTCCCACCACCACCCCAGCGATCCGTGATCTGCAGGCGCAGGGCGTGCAAGTGGAGGTGCTCTCGGGCGACCACGAACAAGCTGTGCGCCATGTAGCTCGGCAAGCCGGAATCAAGGATTTCCGAGGCGGGTTGCTGCCACAGGATAAGCTGGACCGTATCGAGGAAAAGCTGGGCAAGGGCCTGGTGGCGATGGTGGGCGATGGCATCAATGATGCGCCTGCCCTGGCCCGTGCGGATGTAGGTATCGCCATGGGGGCGCTGGGTTCAGACATTGCAATTGAAACTGCTGACGTGGCCTTGATGGACGATGATCTGGGCAAGATTGCCTTGCTGATGCGTCAGTCCCGAGCCTTGCACGCCGTTCTGTGGCAGAACATCAGCCTGGCCTTGGGTATCAAGGCGGTATTCCTGGTGATGGCCCTGACCGGACAGGCCACCATGTGGATGGCGGTGTTTGCCGACGTGGGCGCCAGCTTGCTGGTGGTGCTGAACAGCTTGCGTCTGCTTCGCGCCCGCAATCCTTAAATTCCGTGTTTCGTGCAATTGAGCCCCACCTCTTTTAGGTGGGGTTTTTTTATGCTTCATTCTTATGTTGCGTCAAATAAGCCCATCACTAACGTGAAGTTGATTTGACACACAGTAGTATCATTAAGGCTTCATTTGAGTTTGGGCCCCGCTTGTTTCTCATCTGTGTCGAGCAGGCTGGGCATGACAAGGACGCGCGATGATTGCACTGCTGGAAGCGGGTCGAGCCGGGCTCCTGGGGCGAAAACATTGGCTAAATAACCTGCTGGCTGGTTTGGTGGTGGGGGTGGTGGCCTTGCCGCTGGCCATGGCTTTTGCTATTGCATCTGGAGTCAAGCCCGAGCAGGGTTTGTATACCGCCATTATTGCCGGTTTGGCGGTTTCTTTATTTGGTGGCAGTCGGGTCCAGATTGCCGGGCCGACGGGCGCTTTCATTGTCATCTTGTCCGGGGTGGTGGCCCAGCATGGCGTGGCTGGGCTGCAAATTGCCACGCTGATGGCTGGGGTGATTTTGCTGCTGCTGGGCCTGTTGCGCCTGGGGGCGGTCATCCGCTTTATCCCCGATCCGGTCATTGTGGGTTTTACCGCAGGTATTGGGGTGATTATCTGGGTGGGCCAGTGGCGGGACTTTTTTGGCCTTCCCGTTGTCGAGGGGCAGCACTTTCACGAGAAGCTCTGGTTCTTGCTACAGAACCTGCCTTCACTGGATGGGGCAACCACGCTTTTAGGTGCCTTGTCCTTGGCTATTTTGATTCTGGTCCCCAAGGTTCCCAGTCTGGTGCGTTTACCCGGCCCTTTGGTGGCCTTGGTGCTCATCACGCTTATCCAGGCGATATTCCGTTTTGAGTCGGTGGCCACGATCGGTTCCAGCTTCGGGGCCTTGCCCAGTGGCTTGCCGTCGTTCCAATGGCCAGACATTACCTTGACCCGTGTGGTGGAGTTGATCGGGCCTGCCTTTGCCATTGCCATGCTGGGCGCGATCGAGTCCTTGCTGTCCGCGGTCGTGGCCGATTCCATGACTGGGACCCGCCACGACTCCAATCAGGAGCTGGTCGGGCAGGGGATTGCCAACGTACTCTCGCCCTTGTTCGGCGGGATCGCGGCGACCGGGGCGATTGCCCGTACCGCTACCAATATTCGTAATGGTGGCGACAGCCCCATCGCCGGTATCGTGCATGCGGTTTTCCTGGTGCTGGTTTTGTTACTGTTAGCGCCGCTGGCCGCCTATATTCCGCTGACGGTGCTGGCCGCCATTTTGTTCATGGTGGCCTGGAACATGAGTCAGGCCAAGCTGGTGCTTCGTTTGCAGCGTCGCATGCCCCCGGCTGACTTATTCATTTTATGGGTGACGTTTGCGCTGACGGTATTTGCGGATCTGGTCGTGGCCGTCAACATCGGGGTGGTTCTGGCCATGTTGTATGTGCTCAAACGCACCTCAGATGGGGTGCAGGTGCGGGCGCTGGAAGGCCGTCGTTTGCAGCGGGCATTGGATTTGCCCCTTAACCAGGAGCTGCGCCAGGATATTTCGGTGCTCACCTTGGAAGGGCCGTACTTTTTTGCCAGCGTGGAGGCGGTGAATCGTTCCTTGCTGACGGTGCCCGAGCCGGTTCGGGCCGTGGTCCTGCGTCTGAATTACGTGCCGTTTGTGGATGCGACGGCCATGCAGGCTCTGGAAACCGCCCTGGCGGAGCTGGAGCAGCGCAATGTCATGGTGGCTCTTTGCGAAGCCAACGAGAAAGTGACTCGCAAGCTGGTACGCATGGGACTGTTCAAGCAGATTCACGCCAGTCGTGTGTTTGATAGTTTGCAGAACGCTTGGGAAAGTGTCAGCGAGACTCTGGACCACCGGGCCGGCAAGGAGAAAGACGTGGCCCTGTCTGAAACAGGCGTGATGACTTAAGCGAAGCGTTTTTGTTAGCCTGCTCGTGACAAGACCTTGTGTGAAATCATCCCCTCGTCAACAACGAGGGGATGATTGTTTGGAGCCAGGCTTGGCAAGAACCAATCCTGTTTTTCCAGTTTTTACTTTTGTTCCCTATTCAGCACGGTACGAAAGCCCACATGCTGGGTAGACAGGGTGGTTTCCTGTGGCTGTCGTGAGGCTGGACGATAGCGTACGCAGAAATTGGCCGCACACAGAAACGAGCCGCCCTTGATGACGCCCGTTGCCGGGTTTTCCTTGGCATCCTTTGCCGCTGCGACAAGGGGTTTGGGTGTCAGGGGCCGATGTTGGGGCTGCCATGCACTGCGTGTCCATTCCCAGACATTACCGACTGAATCCCACAGGCCATAGTTGTTGGCCGGAAAACAGCCCACAGGGGCAGTGCCTTCGTAGCCATCACGCAGCAGGTTTTTGGCGGGGAAGTTACCTTGCCAGGTGTTGGCCATCAAACGGCCACGCACTTCAGGCGTATTGCCCCAAGGGTAGCGTGCACTTTCCAGTCCGCCGCGCGCCGCAAATTCCCATTGCTCTTCGGTAGGCAGATCGCGTCCCAACCAGCGGGCGTAGGCCAGCGCATCCTCGTAAGCAATATGGACGACCGGATGATTGTCCCGGCCATTCAGATTGGTATCGGGGCCACCGGGGTGGCGCCAGTTGGCACCCGGTACCCATACCCACCAGTTGTAATTGCTGGTAGGGGCATGCTGATTGTGCCCGTCGTGGTGATCGTGATCGTGGTCATGTGTCGCTGACGGTGGCGTAAAGACGGCGGATCCGGGCTGACGATACTGCTCGGGAACCTGAGCATTCGATGGGAATTCCGGCACCCGTTCCGCCTGGGTGACATAGCCTGTCGCCGCCACAAATTGCGCGAACTGGGCATTGGTGACTTCGTGCTGATCTATCTGAAAGGCCTGGACTTGCACGGGGTGTACCGGCTTTTCTTCAGGGTAGCCCTCGTCGGAACCCATCAGAAAGCGCCCGCCAGCAATGGCGACCAAACCGGCCTGATTGGCGACGCCTTGCTTGGCTGGGCCGAAGCCTGCCGGTATGCCGCTATACGCCTGGCAATCGTGCGCTGGCATCGGGGGAGGGGGCAGGACGGAGCCTTGTGCCGCTGCGGGCAGCGGAGCTGTTGCCAGCAGTCCGCATACTGTCAGCAGTGCCTTGGCTCGGGGGAGCTTAAAGGACTTCATCCAGATCCTTGTAGTAGTTCAGGCTGTTGCTGTAGCCAGGGCGGGACGCCAGACCTTCAAAATCCTCCACACCGTTACGCTTGGCATAGTGCTCGTACTCGGCAATCAGCTCTTTCAGCTTTTCAGGATGTGTTTCGGACAGGTCGTTCAGCTCGGCGCGGTCTTCGGCCAGATTGAACAGCTCCCAGCGGTCTTTGCCCCACGGTGCATTGGCGTAGACGATTTTCCAGTCACCCAGGCGCATGGCGCGGCGGCCATTCAGCTCCCAGCCTTGGCGGAAGGTTTCATGCACTTGATCGCTGAGACCTGTCAGCACATCCACCATGGAGTTACCCTGCATGGGGATAACTTGGCGGCCACGGTATTCGCCCTTGGGTTGCTCGATCTGGGCCAAGGCCAGAATCGTGGGGGCGATGTCGGTGACGTGAGCTGGGGCGCGCACAAACTCGCCCTGACGTGTAGCACCGGGTACGCGCATGATGCTGGGCACCGAGATACCGCCTTCATACATAAAGGCTTTGTAAAGGTTGAATGGCGTGGAGCCAACTTGTGCCCAGCCTGGGCCATATTCGACAAAGGAGCCGGGACGGCCTGTGTTCTCGTAGCTGTTGTCGCGATGCTTGTGCGCCCAAGCGCGGGTTTCACCTTCATCCAGCACGGTATTGCCGTCGGCACCGTTGTCAGACAGGAAGATCACGACGGTGTTGTCGTATTGGCCGGTTTGTTTCAGGTGGTCGATGACGCGGCCAATTTGCGCGTCCATGGATTCCACCATGGCGGCGTAGACGGCCATTCGTTTGCTTTCTACGCGCTGCTGCTCAGGACTCAGCGCTTTCCAGCGTGGCCAGGCTGGATTGCCCACATAGCCTTGCATGTCCTGGGGGACTAGCCCCAGTTTCTTCATGCGTTCCAGGCGTTCTTCACGCAGCACGTCATAGCCTGCATCGTAGCGGCCTTCATATTTACGTATGTATTCTTCGGGCGCATGCAAAGGCCAATGCGGCGCGGTAAAGGCCAGGTAAGCGAAGAAAGGCTGGTCCTGGCGCGTGTCCGCGTCCATGTAGGACAGCAGGCGCGAGGCAAAAAACTCGCTGGAGTAAAAGTCCTTGGGCAACTGCACTTGCTTGCCGTTTTCACGGTACAGGGCAACCGGCGCTTTGTTGGCGTCGAACGTGATGATGCCGCTTTGGTCAAAGTGGCTGGCGCCACCGTGCATCAAGGCATAGGACTGGTCAAAGCCGCGATTGGGTGGGGCGACCTCTTCGGTCACGCCTAAATGCCATTTGCCCACCATATAGGTTCGGTAGCCATTGTCTTGCAGGACCAGTGGAAAGGGCAGGGCCCGGTCGCTCAGAAAGCCTTCGTAGCCCGGTAGGGCGCGCTGCTGAGGTGTCATCAGTTCGGCCATGCCACCAAAGCCGACCTGGTGGTTGTCCGCGCCGGACATCAGCATGGCGCGGGTCGGGGAACAGAAGGGGGAGGCGTAAAAGTCGGTCAGGGCTACGCCGTCTTTGACCAGGGCGTCCAGGTTGGGGGTGGAGATTTCCCCGCCAAACGCACCTATGTCTGAATAGCCCAGATCATCGGCCACGATCAGCAAAATATTGGGGCGTTGTGTCTTTGTGGCGGCGTGGCTGCTTAGCGTGCAGGCGGCCAAGGCCAGGCCCAGCACGCTGCGCAGCAAATAGGTAGTTTTAGTGCATCGCATTGTCTTGTGTCTCAATCTAGTTATGTTTGTCGTGACCCTCGTCATCTGGCGGACCTCCGATGCAAGTTGCAGATGTGCCCGCTTATGAAGCCGTGGATGCGAGTGCCATAGGGAGTGTCCTCCCGGATTTGATTGAACACGAAGCAGCTTGGAGATTTCCAAGACTAAAAAGGTTTACTTGAATACCTAAAAAGTATGGTGGCTAATATAAATGTTGAAAATCAAGGAGCTAGGCTTGGGTGCCGCGCGCGCTGTGGTTTTCCCTGATAGAGCCACAAAACCTTCTGAATGGAGCGTGTTCATTTGCCGCTATCAAGTTTGGGGAACGCACCAAGCGGTCAGCCAGAACAATATCCCCACGCTACGCCTTTGGCTTGCGCTCCACCTCGCGGCCTGCATGCCGCTCGGATTCACCTGGCACACAGCAGCCCGCAATGGACTGCTGTGTGTCCCGGCTCATCCCCAAAGGTTGGATCTGTCTCCAACTTTTGGGGTGTCGTTACCGAGTAAGGGGGGGAATGATGAAAATTAACGAACCAGCTTGAACTCGTCGTCGCCCATGAAGGCGTAGCGCAAGGCGTCGATCAGGGCCAGGAAGTAAGCCAGCGGGGCCCAGATGGCAAACAGTACCAGGAACAGCAGTCCCATGCCGATCTGGCCCAGGTAAAAGCGGTGTACGCCTAGCCAGCCCAGGAAAATCGCCAACACAATCGCAATCTTGCGGTGGCTGTTGGGTTTGGACATCTCATCTTTTTTGTTCTTGGAAATCCAGATGACCAGCGGGATGGTAATGAGCAAGGCAATCAAGGCCTTACCCCAGTGGACCGTCAGGTAATGCTGGACTTCACGCATCAAGTGGACGAAGTCATCAAACAGAAACCCCAGGTAGGAGGAGAGGTAGCGGATGATGGCCTCGCCAAAGGTTAAGCCCAACATGACGATCAGGAAAATGGCAATGCCTAGAATGATTTTTTGCAGCATGGTGTTTCCGTCAAAAAAACAGCAAATTCAATAAGTACGCGCCTGACGCACGGCTTGTTCCCAACTGAGCATCAGGGTTTGAGCTTCGTCGCGCGACATGGCCGGCTCGAACACCCGATCGCATTGCCACAGCGCCGCGATTTCCGGCAGACCTGAATACAGACCGCTGCCCAGGCCCGCCAGATAGGCTGCGCCCAGGGCGGTCGTCTCAATAGTAACGGGACGCACGACAGGCAGGCCCAACAAGTCTGCCTGAAATTGCATCAGAAGATTATTGGCGCAGGCTCCGCCATCCACACGCAGCTCGTGCAAAGTTGGGCCGCCGTTGGCTTGTACATCTCGATTCATGGCTTGCAGCACGGCGGCGCTTTGGTAGGCAATACTGTCCAGGGCCGCGCGGGCAATGTGGGCCATGGTAGAGGCACGTGTCAGACCGGTAATGGTGCCTCGGGCTTGGGCATCCCAATAGGGGGCGCCCAGGCCAGTGAAGGCGGGAACCAGCCGTACGCCCTGGGCATCGGGCACGCTGCGGGCCAGCTCTTCAACTTGGGCGCTGTGTTCCAGAGCGCCCAGCCCGTCGCGTAGCCATTGGACGACTGCACCGCCAATGAAAACACTGCCTTCCAGTGCGTAGGCAGGAGTGTCGCTGTGATGGGCTGCACTGGTCGCGATCAGCCCGTTATGGGATTGGGGAATGTGCGAGCCACAGTGCATTAACAGGAAGCAGCCCGTGCCGTACGTATTTTTGGCCATGCCGGGCTTGGTACAGGCCTGCCCGAACAGGGCGCTTTGTTGGTCGCCCGCCACACCGCAAATAGGGATGGGGCTGCCCAGAATCTCGGGGCTGCAACAGCCAAACTCAGAGGCGGAGCTTTGTACCTGGGGCAATACGCTGGCCGGGATGTTGAACAGGGTCAGCAACTCCTCGTCCCATTGCTGGCTATGAATGTTGTAGAGCAGGGTGCGCGAGGCATTGGTGACATCAGTGGCGTGGACCTTGCCGCCGCTTAAATGCCAGATCAGCCAGCTATCAATTGTGCCGAAAGCCAGTTCACCGCGCCGTGCCCGCTCACGGGCGCCGGGAATGGAGTCCAGCAGCCAGCGCAGCTTGGAGGCTGAAAAATAGG
The DNA here is from genome assembly GCF_025960365.1 of Alcaligenes sp. SMD-FA. Classification (NCBI taxonomy): domain Bacteria; kingdom Pseudomonadati; phylum Pseudomonadota; class Betaproteobacteria; order Burkholderiales; family Alcaligenaceae; genus Alcaligenes; species Alcaligenes sp. SMD-FA. Next base: position 1,286,678 of record NZ_CP110108.1, read on the forward strand.
CATCGATGGGCAGGCCGGTTTTGCTGGTAATGGTGGCTTCGTACCCCTGCTCGCGCAACTGGGCGCAGAAGTCCTCGGCGCGCCTGTCTTGCCAGACAATGGCCTTGTGCAGGGCCTGTCCGGTTTTCCGGTCCCACAGCACGGTGGTTTCACGCTGATTGGTAATGCCTATGGCGTGAATGTCCTGGGGGCGCAGACCGGCCTGCTCAATCGCTTGTCGGGCGGTCCGAAACTGTGTGTCCAGAATTTCCTGGGGATCGTGTTCCACCCAGTCTGTGCGTGGATAGTATTGCTGGGTTTCCTGCTGCGCCTTGGCCAGAATGCGGCCGTCTGCCGCGACAACTAGGCTGCGCGAGCTGGAAGTTCCCTGATCAAGAGCAAGTATGAATGTCATGCGAATGAGGCAGTAAAAGCGGAGCAGACCACAGTGTACTGGCTCTGTGTAGCCTGTGTCCGGTAGCTGAAGGCACCTTGATACGCGAGCAAACAAGTTTCACTGGACGGTAAGAGTTCAGGGGCTAAAATCAGGGTAAATCCCGAGCCAGCCAGTGATTTTTCGGGTGTCTGCTAATTTCAGGTCCAAAGCTCATCTTATGACTACATTAAGTTCCCCCTTATTAACCGATAGAGCCCAGATGATGGGCGCCTTGGCGCGCACCACTCAGGCGGATATGGTCGTGGTGGGGGGCGGGGCAACCGGCCTGGGTGTGGCCCTGGACGCGGCCCTGCGCGGCTTGAGTGTGGTGGTGTTGGAAGCCCAGGATTTTGCCAAGGGCACATCCTCGCGGGCCACCAAGCTGGTACACGGTGGGGTGCGTTATCTGGCTCAGGGCAACGTCAGCCTGGTACGCGAGGCCTTGCGCGAACGCATGCATTTGCTCAGTAATGCGCCGCATCTGGCGCAGCGCCTGCCTTTTGTCATGCCCAGCTACAAATGCTGGGAAACCCCGTTCTATGGGGTTGGTTTGATGGCGTACGACGGTTTGGCAGGGCGGGAAGGGTTGGGCCATACCCAGTTTCTGAGCGCTTCTAAAATTCGGCAACTGTTGCCGGGCGCCCGTCAAAGTGGCTTGAAAGGCGGTGTCAAATATTGGGATGGTCAGTTTGACGATGCGCGTCTGGCTTTGGCCCTGGCCCGTACGGCAGCCTTGAATGGTGCCTTGCTGGTCAATTACTGCCCGGTTGTAGAAGTGATGCACCGCGACGGTAAGGTGTCCGGGGTGAGCTGCCAGGACGGAGAAAGTGGTCAAACCTATACGATCCAGAGTCACTGCGTGGTCAATGCCACGGGGGTGTGGGTGGATCAGGTTCGAGAACTGGACGCGCGGGAAGCCGGGCGTCAATTGCGGCCTATGGTCTCGCCCAGCCAGGGGGTGCACTTGGTGGTCGATCAGACATTTCTGCCCGGTGAACACGCTTTGCTGGTGCCGCGTACCAAGGATGGCCGAGTACTGTTTGCCGTGCCTTGGCTGGGCAAGCTGATTCTGGGAACCACGGATACCCCCCGGGATGATGTTCCTTTGGAGCCGCGTCCTATGGCCCAGGAAGTGGATTTCATTCTGAAAGAGTCTGCGAATTATCTGCAAAAAGCTCCGACTGCGCGGGACGTGCGCAGTATCTGGGTAGGCTTGCGGCCCTTGGTGCGTCCGGCTGCTGAGTCGGCTGCGGGGAAAACGCAATCGATCAGCCGGGAACACAGCATTACGGTGAGCACCAATGGTTTATTGACGGTAACGGGTGGCAAGTGGACAACGTACCGAGCTATGGCTGAGGATGTGCTGGAACGTTGCCAGCAGTCCGGTTTGCTGGGGCCTTTGCCTGCCTGCCGGACTCAGGAACAACGCTTGGTGGGGGCTTCTTATGTAGGCGATCGGCGCTCTTTGGGGCGTACCGCTGGCCTGGATGCTTATGGCAGTGAGGCTGATTGGGTGCAGACCTTGCCCGGAGCCGATCAAGAGCTGGCTCCAGGCCTGAGCGTCGCCATGGTGCGCTTTGCCTGCCGCTTTGAATATGCCCGTACCGTGGAAGACATGCTGGCCCGTCGTTCTCGGCTTTTGTTCCTGGATGCGCGCCTGGCGCAATCACTTGCCCCGGCAGTGGCAGCGATTATGCAAGAGGAAACGGGGCGTTCGCCCGAGCTGGATGCTTTTCTGGCGTTGGCCGAGCAATACGCCACCGTGCCGACGTGCTAGCCGCATCGCAATAAAAAAGGGGCCCACTCATCATGGGCCCTTTTGTTATTTGTGCTCAATGGAACAGGGTCTTGTCATACAGGCTCATGTTCCATTCAATCCCGATACTGCAGGCTTGTCGATGAATCAATCAAAGAATGTGCGAGCCGTTTCAAAGCGTTTGGCGAAATAGGGATTATCCAAAGAATCAATTCGTACGCGCCCACCACTGGAGGGCGCATTGATGAACTGTTGCTTGCCTATATAGATACCGACATGCGAGTTGGGCGTGCCCAGTGTATTAAAAAACACCAGATCGCCAGGGCGTAGCTGCGAGCGGCTGACGCGCCGCGCCGCGCCGGCCTGATCGCTGGTACGACGCGGAACAGGGGAGCTGGATTCCTGACTGAATACATAATGCACCAGCCCACTGCAATCAAAGCCGGTAGATGGTTTGTGCCCGCCGTAGCGATACGGGGTATCCAGCAGGCTCAAGGCGGACAGGACCACGGCGGAACGCCGTTGCTCATCAAGCTCAAAGGTATGGGTAGTTGGAGGGCGTGAAGAAGGGGTATGTGCGCAAGCCGCCAGAAGCAGAGTCAGGCACAGGGTAAGCAGACGTTGCGTAAAAGCAGCAGGAATCATGGGCTGTTACAAAACGGATGTGGGGTTGGCGGCACAAACGCTTATCGGAAGAATATCCGATATTTCGTCGATTTTCAGGCAGAGCCTAAGCGGGATCGACGAAATAGTCATGAATTAATGATTAATACATGCAACAAAACACATTTTTGATACAAGCGTTTTGATTTTTGTCATGTTACATCTAGTTTATATATACAACATTAAGTGAGCATCTGATAATATTCTGCTGTGTCTTGATACGTTTATTGCATATATCCGACGTTTTCCATGTTTTTAGAGTATTCATGGACAGTTTGTGTCGAGAGCGTTGATAATGTAAAAAATGTATTCATGCAATATATTGCAAGGCATGAAACATATTTATGTAACTTTATATGTTTTAAATATGTTTCGTTACAGAACTAGCTGATTAACAGTTTTACAAGGATGGCTGACATGCCCGTATCGGAAAATTCGCTGCTGAATGATATTCAGGAAGTCAATTTGTCGTACTTGTTACTCGCACAACGTTTGCTGCGGGAGAATTTTTCGGCAGGTATGTTCCGTTTGGGCTTTGACTCCGATGTGGCAGAGACTTTGCTGCGTCTGTCACCTGCTCAATTGGTCAAACTGGCCAGCTCCAGTTCGTTGATTTGCGGTTTCCGTTTCAACGATTACGACCTGCTTACCACCTTGACGCAGGATGTGCTCGGAGGGGTATTGCAGCAGGCCCACTCCACCATTCTTCTGTCCCAACGCGCGACGGCAGAGCAAGCCGGTTAAACCCGCTGCGAACTTATTACATCAAGAACTATGGCTATAAAAAGCGTCGCCAAAGAAGCCCAGGAAATTGGGCTGGCTTCCGACATGATTGAGCTGGGGGCGCGCTTGCAGGTTTTGCAAGCAGAAACATCATTGAGCTATGACCGGCTGGCCCGTTTATACCGCGAAGTCAAAGGCTGCTCGCCGCCTAAAGGCATGCTCCCTTTTTCTGTCGACTGGTTCATGACCTGGCTGCCCAATATCCACTCCAGTCTTTTCTTTAGTATTTACCAGTTCATGGCTGTGCATACGCCTTGCGACAAAAGTCGTGCGCTGGTTGAGGCCTATCGTTTGTACCTGGAGCAATCCTCGGCCGGGCGCTCGGAGCTCGAGCCAGATGAAGAGCCTGTGCTCAGTTTTACCCGTGCGTGGATGCTGTTGCGCTTTTTTGATAGTGGCTTGCTGCAACTGTCCCAATGCGAACGCTGCAAAGGGGGCTTTGTGGCCCATGCGCACGACCCTGACGCGGGCTTTATTTGTGCCATTTGCCGTCCGCCCCCACGGGCAGGCAAGACGCGTGCCAGCAAGGCGCGCAGCGCCTCTACGTCTCCTGCTAGCAAAAGCCGAAAATCGGAGCCTGTCAGGCAGTCGCAATCCAGAGCCCCGGGGCATGTCAACGTCCAGGTAGACGTGCCCGTTTAACAAGAGCTTTTGTATCGTCAGTGTGCAGCAAAGCCGGATGGATGCTGGTTTTTGATGTGGATCTGATAAGAATCTGAACGTGTCAAGGCAACTGGAAGCGTCGATCTAGGCTGGAAAAAGGCCATTAACGCGTCGTTTTAGCCCGGTTGCTTGCCGCCATCATTAGCAGCGTGTATTTGAAGAAGGCGTATCCGTGCTTATCATCCTTGGATATATCATTGTTTTCGTTTCCGTTTTCGGGAGCTTTGTGGGGCTGGGTGGGCATCTGGGTGCGCTCTACCAGCCTTTTGAGTTATTGCTGATTGGTGGCGCGGCCCTTGGGGCCTACTTTGCGTCCAACAGCGGTAAGTCCATCAAGCTGCTGGCCAGAGCCTTGCCGACCGCCTTTCGCAGTAGCCCCTACAACAAGCAGTTATATATGCAACTGATGGGCATGCTGTCGGTGCTGCTGAACAAGGCACGGCGCGATGGCATGATGTCTATCGAGGCCGATATCGAAAATCCTCAGCAAAGTCCTATCTTTTCCGATTACCCCAATGTGGTGAAGGATCCGGTTCTGATGAACTTTGTGTCCGACTACCTGCGTTTGATGATCAGCGGCAATATGAGCTCGTTTGAAATTGAAACGCTGATGGATCAGGACATTGAAACCCACGAGCATGAGCTGAATGTGCCAGCGCGCGCCTTGCGTGAAGTGGCTGATGCCTTGCCCGCTTTCGGCATTGTGGCGGCGGTGCTGGGGGTGGTGAAAGCCCTGGCTTCGGTTGACCAGCCGCCCGCCGTGCTGGCTGATCTGATTTCCAAGGCCATGGTGGGGACCTTTCTGGGTATTTTGATGGCCTACGGTTTTGTCGCGCCACTGGCCGCAACGATCGAGCGCCGTACGTCGGACTCGGTCAAGGTTCTGGAATGCATCAAGGTGACCTTACTGGCCAACCTGAATGGCTACCCTCCCCAACTGGCGGTGGAGTTTGGCCGTAAAGTGCTGTTTTCCTCCGATCGCCCCTCGTTCCAGGAACTGGAGGAGCATGTGCGTCAGGCCCGCTCGGGTGCTGGTCGCAAAGCGTAAGCGGATGCGTTCATGAGCAATCATAAGGATCGCGTGGTCATCCGTCGCAAGAAGATGGCCCATGCCGAGCACCATGGTGGTAGCTGGAAAATTGCCTATGCCGATTTCATGACGGCAATGATGGCTTTTTTTCTGGTGATGTGGATTCTTTCTCTGGTTCCCAAGCAGGACTTGAAGGAAATCGCCGATTACTTTCGCATGCCCTTGATGGATGCCGTCTCTGGTGGCCATCAGTCTGACTATTCACGCAGTGTCATCCCGGGTGGTCAGCCCAGTCTGGTTCCCAATCCTCATCCTGGTGTCAGCAACAACCAGGCCGCCGACGACCGTCAGGACGTCGAGCGTCTGGAGGATTTGAAATCAGCGCTGGAGGAGTTAATTCGTATTGATCCCGTCCTGAAAGAGTTCCGTCCGCAGTTGTTGCTGGACATGACCCAGGACGGTTTGCGTATTCAGATTATTGACCGTCAAAGCCGCCCCATGTTCTCTACGGGCAGTGCCCAGGTGCAACTTTACATGCGGGCCATTTTGCGCTCGCTAAGTTCCCCCTTGAACGAGATGCCTAACCGGATTCTGATTTCCGGTCACACCGATTCGCTGCAGTACGCCAGTGGCGAGCGTTTGTACAGTAACTGGGAGTTGTCCGCCGACCGTGCCAATGCCGCTCGACAGGAGCTGGTGGCTGGCGGCCTGGCCGAGGCCAAAGTCAAGCAGGTGGTGGGTTTGGCCGATAGTGTAAGTCTGGTTAAAGATAACCCGGCTGCAGCCGTAAATCGACGTATCAGCCTGCTCGTGCTCAATAGCCGGGCGGAACGACGCATGGATGAGCAGGCCGCAAGCGGTTCGGAAGAGTTTGATTTGCGCGAAGCCATGCAGGAGACCGAGGGACCCATCAGTATTCATATTCCCGGTCTGCCTGAAATGCCTTCTGCCTTGCCAATGGTGCCTTAAGGCCTGTTAATAGGCCCGATGGCCTACGCGATTGGGCTGTGCTTTTTGTTTTGTTGTTCTAAGCCATAACCAGGAAGGAAGTGTTCATGAGCTCCGGCGTAGATCTGAGTCAGTTTTACGAAACCTTTTTCGATGAAGCCGATGAGTTGCTGGCGGACATGGAGCGCTTGCTGCTGGAGCTGGATCTGGACGAGCCTGATCGCGATCAGCTCAATGCCATCTTCCGGGCCGCGCACTCAATCAAGGGTGGTGCCGGCACGTTTGGTTGCTTCGGTCAGCTGGCTGAAACCACCCACTTACTCGAAAATCTGCTCGATCTGGTCCGTAATGGCGAAATGCAATTGCGCAAGGACATGATTGACCTCTTTCTGGAAACCAAGGACGTGCTAACCGGACAAGTCAATGCCTACCGCGAGGAACAGGAGCCTGACGAGGAAGCCTACACCCGCATCTGCGCGCAACTGAGGCAATTGGCCCTGGAACAAAAGGGCATTTTGGCAACCGATACGAAAGGCACCGAAGCGATTTTGCAGGCCGAGCCTGAACCGGAACCCGAACCGGCTGCCGATACAACCGGCCTGCCGCTGCGGGTGTCCATGGGACCGGTGTCGGATAAAGATGCCCAGGCTTTGCAACAGGAAATGGAGCTGATGGGCACCATCGTCCATCAGACACGCGAGGGTGACCGCCTGGATATCTGGGTGGAAACCACGGGTTCGGCTGACGATATTCTGGCTGTGTGCTGCTTTATTTTGAATGCCGATCAGGTGTCGGTAAAACCGGCCGCTGTGCCGGGACAAGCCGCTGCACCTGCTCAGGCTTCAGAGGCGACCGTGGCTTCTGTGAGTACCGAGGCTGCCGAGCCTCCCGTGACAGCACAAGCGACTGCTGCGCCAGTTCCGCCAGTTGCTGCGGCTGCCGAACCTGAGAAAACCCAAGCGGTTGTGCCTGCTGCCACGGCCAAAGCAGCAGAAAAACCGGCCAAGGCTGCCGCTCCCAAAGAGTCCGGCACTATCCGTGTCGGTGTGGAGAAAGTGGATCAAATCATCAACCTGGTGGGCGAGCTGGTCATTACCCAAGCCATGTTGGTGCAAACGGCCTCGACGCTGGATCCAGTCGTCCATGATCGTTTGCTCAACGGTATTGAGCAACTGGAACGCAATGCACGTGATTTGCAAGAGTCCGTGATGTCCATCCGCATGATGCCCATGGACTATGTGTTCAGCCGCTTCCCGCGTGTGGTGCGTGAAAGCGCCGCGCGCATGAACAAGAAAATTCGTCTGGTCACCAAAGGGCAGGCCACCGAGCTGGACAAGAGCCTGATCGAACGCATTATTGACCCGCTCACTCACCTGGTGCGCAACAGTATCGACCACGGCATTGAAATGCCTGAGGATCGTCTGGCTGTGGGCAAGGAAGAAGAGGGCGTGCTGACCTTGTCGGCCCAGCATCAAGGTGGCCACATCATTATCGAGGTGGTGGACGATGGCGCTGGTCTGAACCGCGAACGCATTCTGAAAAAAGCCATGTCCTCGGGCTTGCCAGTGACCGATACCATGCCGGACGATGAGGTCTGGCAACTGATTTTTGCACCGGGCTTTTCTACGGCCGAGAAAGTGACGGAAATTTCCGGGCGTGGCGTGGGTATGGACGTGGTGCGACGCAATATTCAAAGCATGGGTGGTCACGTGCAACTGTACTCACGTGCGGGTCAGGGCACTACCACCCGTATTGTCCTGCCCCTGACGCTGGCCATTTTGGATGGCATGTCGGTGCAGGTAGGCAATGAGGTCTTTATCTTGCCGTTGGCCCACGTGACCGAATCCATGCAGCCCACCGAAGAGCAGTTGCGCCGTGTATCCGATACCGATCACGTGATGTTTGTGCGCGGCGAGTATCTGCCCCTGATTTCCCTGCGGGATATTTTCTCGGTTGAAGAGGCCGAGAAAGATGTGACCCGCGCAATTGCCGTTATCTTGCAGGCCGAAGACATGCGCTTTGCCTTGCTGGTCGATCACCTGATTGGTCAGCATCAAGTCGTGGTCAAGAACCTGGAAGCCAACTACCGAAAAATTCCGGGTATTTCTGCTGCCACCATTTTGGGCGATGGCAGCGTAGCCCTGATTGTTGATGTTTTTGCCTTGCAACGTCTGGCGCGTGACCCCGCCTCGACGTGGGCCTGATTATTCGGAGATCTTTATGTCCAACGACTTTACTTCCCACTCCGAAGCTGCCGAGGCTGGCGGCAAGGAGTATCTGGTATTTACTCTGGGCGACCAGGAATACGGCATCGATATTCTGAAAGTTCAGGAGATCCGGGGCTACGACTCCCAGACCGTAACCCGCATTGCCAACGTACCGAACTTCATCAAGGGTGTCACCAATCTGCGCGGCGTGATTGTGCCGATCGCGGACTTGCGGGTGCGCTTTAACATGGAGCGGGTGGAGTACGACCACCAGACCGTGGTGGTGATTCTGAATCTGCGCGACCGTGTGGTCGGTGTGGTGGTCGATGGTGTGTCGGACGTGCTGGTTTTGCAGTCGTCCCAGATCAGCGCCGCCCCCAGCTTTGGCACGGCGTTCTCGACCGAATACCTGACCGGGATCGGTACGCTGGGTGAACGTATGCTGATTTTGGTGGATATTGAAAAATTGATGACCAGCGAAGAGATGGCGCTGGTCGATAGCGCAGTGGCCTGATCGCCCGAGTCTGCAAAGACTGGCAAAGCGGGGACCTGTTTACCGGGTCCTTTAAGGAATGTTCGGGTCGGGGGAGGCGTCACAAGCGCCTCTGATGTTCGGATCTACTCTAGACAAGGTGCTTGCAATGCTGGATGGATTACGTTTGGCCAATCTGAAGGTGCGGACCAGTCTGATTCTGGTACTGGTGTTTTTTTTAGTCATGCTGGTGGCAGGTGCTGCGTTGGGGATTTTGTCCCTGCGCGCCAATAACGGTGCGCTGCAAAGCATCGTGGTCAATCAGCGAGTAGGCTCGGCCATGTATCAGGCCATCGAGAGCTACAAAGAGACCCAAACCCTGATTGGACGAGCGGCTATCAGCTATGTGGTCAGCAACGATCTGCAAAATCAGGACCTGATGGCCGAGTGGAGCGACGTTGCTCCCAAAACCTCGGCAATCAGCACAGCGACCCAGGATGCCCTGGAGGCAACACGCAAGCAGTTCGAGCTGGCGCAGGAAGCATTTTTTGAGTATCAGGGCATTGCCACGCAACTGGAAGGCACCAACGACTATTATCAGCGCGTGGATGCCGCCTTCATGTCCTTGATGCAAGGTGGGGTGCTGCCTTTGATTGCCTATCTGGAGCAGGGCGATATCGCTGGTTTTCGTGGCTATGTGGCCACCACGACCAAGTTTTTGGAAGAAGATCTCTATAGCGCCTTGAATTCCTTGCAGCAAGCTCAGCAGCGCTCTATCGATGAGCAGTACCAGAAAGAAAACGAGCAGTACAACATGGTGGTCCGTCTGGTGGGGCTGGCGATGGTGTTTTGCCTGTTTATCTCCTTGGCGGTGTATGTGTTCCTGAACCGCATGGTGCTGCGTCCCTTGCGTCAGGCGGGTGCACATTTTGATCGCATTGCCAGCGGCGATTTGACCCAGCGTGTGGAAGTGAAGTCCACCAATGAAATCGGTGTGCTGTATGACGCCGTACGACGCATGCAAAACAGTTTGCAGTCCATGGTGCATACCGTGCGTCAGGGGGTGGAAGAAATTACGTTTGGCTCGCGTGAAATCTATGTGGGCAATACGGATTTGAGCAGCCGCACGGAAGAACAGGCGGCCTCCTTGCAGCAAACTGCGGCCAGCATGGAGCAGTTGGCCAGCACCGTACGTCAGAACTCGGACAATGCCCAGCAAGCGGATCAGGTCGCCAAGAGTGCGTCGGATGTGGCGCTGCGTGGCGGACAGGCGGTCTCGACTGTGGTGCAGACCATGGAAGACTTGTCGGCCAGTTCGGGACAAATTGCCCAGATTGTAAATGTCATTGATGGTATTGCCTTCCAGACCAATATTCTGGCCTTGAACGCGGCGGTAGAGGCGGCCCGGGCAGGGGAGCAGGGCAAGGGCTTTGCCGTGGTGGCCGGCGAAGTTCGCAGCCTGGCCCAGCGCAGCGCGCAAGCGGCCCGTGAGATCAAGGGTTTGATCGAGCAGTCGTTGGCCAAAGTTAAAGAAGGAACCCGTCAGGTCGATGAGGCGGGCAAAGTGGTTATGGAGGTGGTCAGTTCGGTACAGAGTGTGACCACTATCATGGCGGAAATTTCGTCAGCCTCGAACGAACAGTCAGAAGGAATTGAGCAGGTTAACCGGGCAGTTGCACAAATGGATGTGGTTGTGCAGCAAAATGCGGCCTTGGTCGAGCAGGCAACCGCAGCAGCGGGCTCCTTGCAGGATCAGGCAACCCGTCTGTCCGACGCGGTGTCGGCGTTCAAAGTGAGCGCACAAGACATTATCGATGATCCGTATGAGGCGCCCGAGCCGGAGCGATTGCGTTCCGGCGAGCGTCTGTCGACGGGGCCTTTTAGCGGGACCTTGGCCAGCCTGTAGTTATATGAGCACATCTGTGGAACCTTTTGTTTATACATTGCCCTCGATCCCGCAGGCCTCGAGGGCCGACTGTGAGCGAGCCGCGCGCTTGCTCAAGTCGTATGCGGGCATCATCTTAGGTACCCACAAAGAAGATATGGTGGCCCGCACACTGGGTATGCGCAGCCAGAACGCGGGTATGCGGGAGGTGCGACAGTACCTGGATATTCTGGAGCAGGACACCCATAGCCAGGAGTGGCAGGACTTCGTTAACGCGTTCACCATCAATCACACGGCATTTTTCCGTGAACAACATCACTTCGATATTCTGGGCAAGTTTGTCAGTACACGCGGCAAACCTCTGGATATCTGGTGCAGCGCAGCGTCCACCGGCGAGGAAGCCTATTCCATTGCCATGACGGTGCGCGAACATTGCCCTTCGCCGGATGTGAATGTGTCTATCCTGGCCAGCGACATTGATTCGGCCGCCTTGGATAAGGCCCGTCAGGGCGTGTACACCCTGGAGCGTATCCAGCCCGTACCCGATTTGTGGCTGCCGCGTTACTTTCAGCGCGGTGTGGGGGCTCGCAAAGGCCTGGCGCGTGTCAAACCGGTGCTGCGCAATATGGTGGAGTTCGAGGAGTTCAATCTGGTGGGGTCGGCCTGGCCTTCGTCCAGTCGTTTTGATGTGATTTTCTGTCGAAACACCATGATTTATTTTGACCGGGACGATCAGACGCGCATTCTGGAGCGATTCGCCGCTGTGACCAAACCGGGTGGCCTGTTGTTTGTGGGGCATTCCGAGAACTTCTCCTACCTGACCAAAGCCTTTCGCCTGCTGGGTCAGACGGTGTATGTCCGGAACTAGGGTCCAAGGGGGGCTTGCACGCCCTGAGCTCTGTTGGCGCTTGAAATCGGGATTATGAGTAGCATGAAGAAAATTCGAGTTTTGTGTGTAGATGACTCCGCCTTGGTGCGCAGCCTGATGGTGGAAATTATCAATAGCCATGCGGATATGGAAGTGGTGGCCGTTGCCCCCGATCCGCTGGTGGCGCGAGAGCTGATCAAAGAGCACAATCCGGATGTCTTGACGCTGGATGTCGAGATGCCCCGCATGGACGGTCTGGACTTTCTGGAGCGTCTGATGCGCTTGCGTCCCATGCCCGTGGTGATGGTGTCCTCGCTGACCGAGCGCAATTCGGACGTGACCTTGCGCGCGTTGGAGCTGGGTGCAGTGGACTTTGTGACCAAGCCCAAGCTGGGTCTGCGCGATGGTCTGCTGGATTATTCGGACCTGATTGCCGACAAGATCCGTGCCGCCTCCATTGCCCGTCCGCGCCGTGCTGTCCCGGCAGTGCCAGGCTCGGCCCCGGTGCGTCGCTTGACGCATAATTTTTCAACGACTGAAAAACTCATCATGATTGGCGCCTCCACCGGTGGCACCGAGGCGATTCGTCAGGTGCTGGAGCCCTTGCCCGCCAACTGCCCGGCCATCATGATCACTCAACACATGCCAGCCGGTTTCACGCGCTCGTTCGTAAACCGGCTGGATGGTCTGTGCTCCATGCAGGTGCACGAGGCGGAAGATGGCCAACGCGTGTTGCCCGGTCACGTGTATCTGGCTCCTGGTGGCGTGGCGCACATGAAGCTGGCCCGCTCGGGTGCCAACTATGTGGTCAAACTGGTGGACAGTGAACCTGTCAATCGCCACCGGCCCTCGGTCGATGTGCTGTTTCACTCTGCCGCCGAACTGGCCGGACGCAATGCCGTGGGGGTCATTCTGACTGGTATGGGCAAGGATGGCGCGCAAGGTTTGCTGGCCATGAAACAGGCCGGTGCCATGACGTTTGCCCAGGACGAGGCCACCAGCGTGGTCTTTGGCATGCCGCGTGAAGCCTTGCAAATTGGCGCAACCGACATAGCGTTGCCCTTGGGGCAGATTAGCGAACGAATTCTGGCCAGTGTGGGGGCTTTTGGGCACCGTGTATAAACGGTCCTGAACGCACTGGCATGCTACTCATTTGGAGAATGTAAATGGTACAAAAAAATATAAAAATTCTCGTCGTCGATGACTTTCCCACCATGCGCCGGATTATCAAGAACCTGCTCAAGGATCTGGGATACGAGAATGTAGACGAAGCAGAAGATGGTCAGATGGGCTTGGAAAAATTGCGTAATGGCAATTTTGAGTTTGTAGTCTCTGACTGGAACATGCCGAATCTGGACGGGCTGGAGATGCTCAAGCAGATTCGCGCCGATGCCAGCCTGTCTTCTTTGCCGGTGCTGATGGTGACGGCCGAGGCCAAAAAAGAGAACATTATTGCCGCCGCTCAGGCGGGCGCCAATGGCTACGTCGTCAAGCCCTTTACCGCCGCAACGCTGGAAGAGAAGCTGAACAAGATCTTCGAGAAAATGGCCGGTTAATACGGAGTACGTCATGGATCCACAGCAAACATCGAATCATCCCGACCCCCAGAGCGTACCGGTTGATCTGGTTTACCGCATCGCCAATCTGACCCGTCTGTTGCGGGAAAGCATGCGCGAATTGGGTCTGGATCAGGCCATTAAAGATGCCGCGCACGCGATTCCGGATGCCCGCGATCGTCTGCACTATGTGGCTCGCATGACTGAGCAGGCCGCCAACCGGGTGCTCAATGCAGCCGAGCAAGTGCGTCCTTTGCAAGAGTCCCTGCAGGCAGACGCCCAGGCGCTGGATGCCGAATGGGACCAATGGTTTGAACAGCCCCTGGACCAGGATCAGGCTCGCGAACTGGTCAAGCGCACCCGTGGTTTTTTGCGCGATGTGCCTGTCAAGGCCCAGCAGACGCAGGACAATCTGCTGGAAATCATCATGGCTCAGGATTTTCAGGATCTGACCGGTCAGGTGATCACGCGCATGCTCGGTGTGGTCGGTACGATTGAAACCGAACTGGTTCAGGTGCTGGTCGATAACGTTCCTACAGAAAAACGTGAAGAAACTCATAGCCTTATCAATGGTCCGGTGGTCTCGCCCGTAGCCTCGGAAGTGGTCACCAGCCAGGATCAAGTGGACGATTTGCTGGCCAATCTGGGCTTTTGATTTCTGGTCCTACCTGATCATTGGGTTTGCTTTCTTAAGGCGCTGCGCATTGCAGCGCCTTTTTGCTTGTGAGGAACAGCCTGCTTTTATCAGGCTTTCTCCGCGCTATCAGAGCCACAGCCCTCTTTTAGAATGACCCCGCAGCATGCCGTGCGAGCGCAAAATGTGTGCTGCGCGCGTGATTCATTCTTTCAACTCCTGCGTCTTGGCAGTCCATGGCAGAAGACAGCGATCTCGAAAAAACAGAACCGGCCTCACCCCGGCGCCTGGAAAAGGCGCGGGAGGAAGGGCAGGTAGCGCGTTCCAGAGAGCTGACTACCTTCCTGATGCTGCTGGCCGGGATAGGCGGAATCTGGATTGGGGCCGGCTATCTGTACGAGACCTTTGGCGGTATTGTGCGGCGCAGCGTCTGGTTTGATCCACGTGTCGCGCACGATCCCAGTGCCATGGTGATGCAGGCGGCCAGTCTGGCTGGTGAGGCACTAAAGGGGTTGGCGCCCTTGTTTTTGCTGCTGGTGGTGGTCGCGGTGATGGCCTCGATGGCGCTGGGCGGTATGAGCTTTAGCGGCAAGGCCCTGCAGCCCAAGTTCGAGCGCATGAATCCGGCCAAGGGCATCCAGCGCATGTTTTCCATGCAGACGGTCGTGGAGCTGATCAAAACCCTGGCCAAAGCTGGTCTGGTGGGCTCGGTGGCAATGTATGTCATCTGGACCGAGCGCGAACAGATGACGGCCTTGATGTATGTGCATCCCACGGCGGCTATTGCCACGGGGATGGAGCTGATCATCAAGTGTTGTGCCCTGATCGCTGCCAGTTTGCTGGTGATTGTATTGATTGATGCGCCCTGGCAGTTGTGGAGCTTTTACAAGAAGCTGCGCATGTCGCATCAGGATGTGAAAGAAGAGCATAAGGAAAGCGAAGGTGACCCGCACGTCAAAGGTCGCATTCGGCAGCAGCAACGGTCCATGGCCCGTTCGCGCATGATGTCTCAGGTACCGGGCGCTGATGTGGTGGTGACCAACCCCACGCATTACGCGGTGGCCTTGAAGTATCAGGACGGCAAGGGCGGTGCTCCCCGTGTGGTGGCCAAAGGCACGGGCTTGATTGCCGCCAAGATCCGAGGACTGGCGGCGGAGCATAACGTGGCCACGTTGCAGGCGCCTGCGCTGGCGCGGGCCCTGTACTTTAACGTTGAACTGGAGCGCGAGATTCCCGTGGATTTGTACTCGGCGGTGGCCGAAGTGCTGGCCTGGGTTTATCAGCTTCGTAACTGGAACAAGGGGCAGGGCGAGCGCCCGATCATGCCCACCCGATTGAACGTGCCGACAGGCATGGATGAAGGCCCACTGCGTTCGCGCAAACATGAAAAGCAATGAACAATTTTTTTGCCTTACTCAAACAAAATGGTGGCCAACACGCCCGGCTTTTAGCGGGTCCGGTGCTGATCCTCATGGTGATGGCCATGATGATTTTGCCCTTGCCCCCGTTTTTCCTGGACCTGTTGTTTACCTTTAACATCGCTCTGGCCGTCATGATCTTGCTGGTGGCCATGTTCACCAAAAAGCCATTGGACTTTGCCGCTTTCCCGGCCGTGCTGTTGTTTGCCACCTTGCTGCGCCTGGCCTTGAATGTGGCCTCCACGCGTGTGGTGCTGATGAACGGTCACAAGGGCCCGGATGCGGCTGGCCAGGTCATTGAGGCCTTTGGCCACTTTCTGGTCGGTGGCAGTTTTGCTGTTGGCCTGATCGTGTTCGTGATTTTGGTCATCATCAACTTTGTGGTGATTACCAAGGGCGCCGGGCGTATTGCGGAGGTGGGCGCACGCTTTACCCTGGATGCCTTGCCAGGCAAGCAGATGGCCATTGATGCGGACCTGAATGCCGGTTTGATCGGCGAGGACGATGCACGGCGCCGCCGCGCTGAGGTGTCGCAAGAGGCCGAGTTCTACGGTTCCATGGATGGTGCCAGTAAGTTCGTGCGCGGTGACGCCGTAGCGGGCCTGCTGATTATGGTCATCAACGTGATTGGTGGTCTGGTTATTGGTGTCGTGCAGCATGGTTTGAGCTTTTCGGAGGCCGGCCGCGTCTACACCTTGTTGACCATTGGTGATGGTCTGGTTGCCCAGATTCCTGCTTTGATCATCTCGACGGCTGCCGGTGTGGTGGTCTCGCGCGTGGCGACGGACGAAGACGTGGGCCAGCAGATGGTCAACCAGCTTTTCCGCAACCCTGTGGTGCTATATATCACGGCCGCAATTTTAGGCTTGATGGGTTTGATTCCCGGCATGCCCAATCTGGTGTTCTTGCTGCTGGCTGCGATTTTGGGAGCGGGCGCCTGGCTGATGCAAAAGCATCAGAACGAACAGGTGCAGCAAGCCACTGAACCCAACGACGAAGTCTTGGCGGCGGCTGACTCTGCTGCCAGCGAAGCTAGCTGGAATGATGTGTCCATGGTGGACCCCTTGGGCCTGGAAGTGGGCTATCGCCTGATCTCTTTGGTAGACCATGCGCAAAATGGCGAGCTGCTGCATCGTATCCGCAGCTTGCGTAAAAAGTTTGCGCAGGAAGTGGGCTTTTTGCCGCCTGTGGTTCACATTCGGGATAATCTGGAACTCAAGCCTAACGACTATCGCATTTTGCTGGCTGGGGTGGAAATTGGCCGTGGTACCGCAACGCCAGGCCAGTGGCTGGCCATTGATCCCGGTGGCGTCACCATGAAGCTGCCGGGTACACCGACTACGGATCCGGCTTTCGGTTTGCCGGCAGTATGGGTGGATGTCAGTATGCGCGAGCAGGCACAGATCGCGGGCTATACCGTGGTCGATGCCAGCACGGTCATTGCCACGCACATCAACCACTTGCTGCATCGCCACGGGGCCGATTTGCTGGGTCGTCAGGAAGTGCAGCAACTGCTCGATCATGTGGGCCGCGAAGCGCCCAAGCTGGTCGAGGATTTTGTGCCGCAAACCCTGTCTCTTAGCCTGTTGCTCAAGGTCTTGCGGGGCCTGCTGGCTGAGGACGTTCCTATTCGTGATATGCGCAGCATTGTGGAAACCTTGGCCGAGCATGCGCCGCGTATTCTGGCTCCTGGCGCGGTTCAGCCTGGCCAGGAGGCCGGTGAGCTGCTGGCTGTCTTGCGCGTGGCGCTGGGCCGCGCCATTGTGCAGCAGTGGTTCCCTGGCGAAGGCGAGTTGCGTGTGATCGGTCTGGATGCTCGTCTGGAGCGGGTCATGACGCAGGCGCTGACCAGCAGCGGTGCGCTCGAACCCGGACTGGCCGAGTCGGTATTGACCGATGCCATGCGGGCTACACAGTTCCAGGAAGAGCATGGTGATCCGCCTGTGCTGGTTGTGCCCCCCATTTTGCGGGCCACCTTGTCCCGTTTCCTGCGACACCACATTCCCCAGCTGGGTGTCTTGTCTAACGCTGAAATTCCTGAAGAACGCATCCTTCGGGTCACCACCATTATTGGTCAGTCTGAATGAATATAAGTCGCTTTTTTGGTAGTACCAGCCGTGAAGCCATGCGTCAGGTACGCATTGCCTTGGGCCCCGATGCCCTGATTGTGTCCAACCGTCGTGTCAATGGCGGGGTGGAGATTCTGGCGACGGATTCCAGCTCCGTGCCCGGTGCCGCCACCGAGCGTGCGCCCATGCCAGGCAGCGTGCCTCATCAGGCCGCCGGCATTCGTCAGCAGGAAGTGGCTCCGCCCCCAGCGGCTGACAATGTCATGGGCGCGATTGGGGCATTGCGTGGCGCATTGGAAGGACGCATGGATGATTTGGTCTGGAGTCACCAGATGCGTCGCACGCCTGTGGCGGTGAATCTGTTTCAGAGCCTGTTGTCGCAAGGTTTCAGTACCGCCTTGTTGCGTGCCATGCTCAAGCGTTTGCCCGAGGAGCTGGGCGCGCGTGCGGCCTTGCAATGGGTACGTACAGAGTTGGAAACCCATTTGCCGGTGCTGCGTTCTGAGGACTCCTTGTGGCAGCCTGGCTTGGCCTTGGCCTTGGTGGGGCCCACGGGAGTGGGCAAGACCACCACGCTGGCCAAATTGGCGGCTCGAGCCGTGCGTCGTTTCGGTCCCGATAAAGTGGTTTTGCTAACTACCGATACGTATCGGATCGGTGCGCATGAGCAATTGAAAATTTATGGCGATTTGATGCGGGTCGCCGTGCATATTGTCCAGGATGTGGCGCAACTGCGTAGTGTGATGCTGGGCGTGCGACCCGATCAGGTGATCCTGATCGACAATATGGGCATCAGCCAGCGTGACCGCTATGTGCGTGAGCAGGCCGCTTTGCTGGCCGGTGCCGGACGCCGGGTGCAGCGTTTGCTGGTGCTCAATGCGGCCAGCCAAGGCGATACCCTGGATGAGGTGGCACGTAGCTATACGCACGATGGTGGCACTGCGCTCAGTGGCTGCATCATCTCCAAAGTGGACGAGGCCATCAAGCTGGGCGGCCCTCTGGATACCGCCATCCGCTTCAAATTGCCCATTCATTACGTGTCTAACGGCCAGAAAGTGCCCGAGGATCTACGCTTTATGAGCGCTGCCGAACTGGTCGACTCGGCCTTGCAGGTACGCGAGGGTCAGCGCCCCCTGTACGCGCCCAGTTCTGGCGATCTGGCGGCCTTGCTGGAAAGCGGCGGGCACTCCGCACAGGAACTGCAAGCCGAACAAGAGCGCCGGGCGCGGGTTTTGCCGCGCCTGTTGTCGGCAGCCTCTGCCGGTGGCCCTATTTCCCCGGAGCAGGCCCGTCGCGCTGCGGCGGATCTGGACGAACGCTTGGCCTGCGCCGAAGCCTATGATTTTTGGCGTGATTTGCATGCGCCCAATGCCTCCGTTCAGGATGGGGCGGCGGCGCAACGGGCGCAAGGCTTGATGCGTGCCGCGTGTCAGGAGGTCAGCGAAGGCAATATGTCCCGTTTGCTTGTGATCCACGCAGATCATCAACCGGCGGGTGCTCAGGAACAATGCTCTTTTAGCTTTCTGTTCAGCCCCAAAGGGCAGGCCCTCAGTATTCCGTACTATCAGCGGCAAACTCCGTCGCAGTGGTCGGATGTGCGTGGTGTGCGCAGTATGGAGCGGCCCAGCCCCACCCAGGCACTGAATCAGGCCATGCAGGTTCTGAACGCTCAGGCCCAGCCTGTGAATTTGCTGCATATTTTCGAAGGTGGTTCGCCCACGATGTGGCGTCAATGGGCCGATATGCAAGCCGATTGGCTGGCTCTGATTCCAGGCGCGACTTCCTTGTGGCACAAAGACGGCAAGACCACGCCTAATGCCTTGAGCAAACAGTTGGCTTTTCACGCCATTCCTGATTTGGCAGCGCGCCTGCATCTGGAAACACTGGGACGTGCCAAGCTGGGTGAAATTGCCTTGTGGTATGCCGTGGAGCCGGTGCAATTGCGGCACCGCAATGCCGAGCCTGTTCATCTGGATTTGATCGTCTTGCGTACCGTTGCTCGTCACGATGGCAAAGTGTTGAAAACCCGCTTTGCTTTGATGCATCATTGCGTCGGCTCCGAGGCCATTGCCCCGGCTAGTCTGGCCTGCTACATGATGCTGCGTAGCGAGGTACAGGAAATGGCACGTTTGTTTAATGCGGTGCGTGGCTTGTTGCCTGCCAGCAATTCCGAGTTTGAAGAAGAGCTCCATTTGCTGGCTGCTGCTCAATTAACGCTGGCTTCCTGGGATTTGTTGCAGGCGCCGGATAATCGGGGAGTGCGGCAACTCAGTGCGCGTTTGCTGGGCAAGCCGAACCTGAAGTCCGGGCAGTCAGTCGATGCGCTGGTAAAGATGCTGGTGCTGAAAGAAGCGATGAGCTAAATCCAGCGAGATTGAAAAAGCCTGCCACACGGCAGGTTTTTTTATTTCAAGCGCTGCAAATTGCTGCTTAGTCCCTGGAAGAGGGCGTCTTTGATATGTTCAGGGAAATGCGCTGGCAATCGTGCCGCGACATTTTGAATGGCTGGCTCCACAAGCTGGTGAAGGTCTTCGATTAAGGATTCAGTGGCTTGCTGTCCTATATAGGTTTTTCCTACGGCAAGCCAATGCCGGAGAAGCATTTCCTGCATCTTGTAGCGAGTGTTGCTGGTGCGTAGTGCCATCGCCATTTTGACGTGCTGAATAGGGCATTGATTTTGTTTTGTGCCTACCCAAGGCCAGGCCGAGAGCACATCGTAAAGTGGTGCCAGACGGAAGTAGCCGCCAGGTTCTATGGCCAGGCTGAAGTTCTTGGCATGGCCATCTGGGGCGGCCAGCAAGTAAAACACCAACAAAGTTTTGAAGAAAGCCTGTCGGTCAGCCAGAGCATTGGACGAGCCGGATAAGACCTGCATGATGGCATGGATGCCAGGGCCACCGTCGGACTCGTATTTGGCATGGGAAGGCAAACCACTTGCCTGTAACAGGTCTTCATGGGGCAGGCGTATCAAATGACCATGACGGCTCCAGGCACGGTCAAAGCGCTCCACGATGAGAACCTTTTGATCTTCAAACTGGCCAATTTGGGTTTGGGCGACATTCAAGCCCAGTTCTTTGAGCAGCTCCATGCAGAGCCATTCGTTTTCCACCGAGTGGCTCAGATCAAAGCGGACATTGCCCGCCAATCCTAAGGGTAGTTTGAAGATGTGTGAGCTGGGTGTCGATCCCTGCGGAATGTGCCATTGCCCGTGATGCCATAACAGAGCCGTTTTTTCCTGGGCACCTGCCAGTGAAAAACGAAAGTCTTCGGGGGCCAGATCCTGGCGGGCGGTAATTGTGCCGCGTAAATGTTCGGCAACGTCGCTTTCAGTGAGAGGGCGGGCCGTGAGGGTGTGAATATCCGGCGCTGGAGAGTTCTCAGGCAGAAGTTGCACGGCACCAGCAGCATCCCGACCTATTGCTTCGAGCAAGGCAAACGTTTCCAGCGAACGGGTCTTGAAGCGGGAGGCGATGCGTTGGCGAATCCCGGGATTGTCGGGCAGTAGATTGTCAAAGTAGTTGTCTACGACCTCGCCACGAAGTGCTTCATTGTTGAATGTAAAGGGTAGGGATAGAGACAGCGGCCGGCCTTGAGGATGGGCGATCCAGTCTGGTGCGTAGCGAAGTTGTGATGAGCCGTGGGTAGGCTTATACCACTTTCCAACGAAGAGACCATTCATCCACAGGTCCAGAACAGGCATCACCACTCCATAGATTCAGGTTTGTCAGGTTCGTGAGCGTCAATAATGGAGATCTTGGCTTCCAGGACGGCCAGAACCGAAAACAGGTTTTTAAGCGATAAGCCCGACGCGTCATTTTCCATGCGCGAAATGGCTTGCTGCGTCGTGTTCAGCTTGTCTGCCAGCTCTATCTGACTCCAGCCTTTACGCTTGCGCAGCGAGCGGATGAGCTTGGGCATTTGCTCCGGGCTGTGCAGTGCAATGGCGTCTAGTCTTGTTGGCATCGCCTAGCTCCTTTGAATTCTAAATACAATAAATTTGATGTATTTTAAACATACATCGTTTTTGGTGTATTCAAAGAATACATCATATTTAATGTAATGGAGTTCAGGCATGCGGACATTCAGGCGTTCAGCCCTTGTACCTTAGCGTGGCTTGCAGCGTTCTCCGTATTCAGGCAGGACAAAAAAAGCGCCAACTATTTAGTTGGCGCTTTCAGTCTCTGGCATGACCCTGCTTGAGTCTGTTGGGGCTTAAGCCTTCAAGCTCAAGGAAGACTGCGTGTTCTGTGTTTTCCCGGATGCGTCGTAAAACGTGTTGCGGCCCGTAAAGGCTTCCAGCGCGTCCAGGTTCTGTTGGGTATCGATCAAAAAGGTGTCAACCAGAATGCGGTTATTGTCGCTGGCGTTGCGCACTTTCTCGCTGAGCTCGATCAGTTGTTCCAGCTCGTCTTCCAGTTCGTCTTCTTCCGCGGCGTAGCGCAGACCTTGAAGGTTGTTCTCCAGTTCGCGCTCTTGCAGGAGTTGAGCACGGCTCTGGTCCAGTTGTTCGATGCGTTCAAGTAACTGGTACTTGCGCAGGGTAATCTGGGCCAGCTCTTCGGGCACGAAGCTGCGCAGTAGCAGGGTGTGTTCTTCTACCAATAGCTGCTCAAAATCCAACAGGCTCTGGTGTTGATCGGCAAGACAGGTTTGCAAAGACATGGCCGTTTCGGGAGGTTACTTGAGAAGATCGCGCACGGAGGCAATCAGGGAGTCGGCAATCCGACTGGTATCAATCTTGAGCTCGCCTGCTGCAATGGCCTCGCGCAAGGCCTGGACTTTTTGCATGTCTACATCGGCGCTGCTGTCTTGCAGCGAATTGAGCTGGCGGGCGGCGGCGCTGAAGTCCACTTCGTTGGTGCTGCCGCTGTTGTACGCTTGGTGCGCACGATTCGAACCCGTACTGCGTTCTGCGGTAGTGGTTTCAGCAAGCGGTGTCTTGAGGGAGGAGGGGCTGATCTTCACGTGTTTCTCCGTGCGGCCTGTTCTTTGCGTTGATCTTGTAACGGCGCTCTGGAGGCAAACTTTAGCATGCTCATCGGATTTAGTTTAGAGAACGACCTGAACCGTGGACGCATCCAGTACCGTGGCTGAAATCACTTGCCCTGAACTGGCCTTGATCTGAATCTGGGTGCCCGGTGCGCCACTTTGCAAGGCCTGGCCCTCGCCGGTGGCGACAAAGCCCGCGCCACGTGCAACGGTTCGCACTGTCTGGCCGCGCATAATCGACTGTGGATCGCGCAGCGCCGAGGCGCGTATCGCACTGCCTAAAGGAATACGCTGGCTGGCGACATAACCGATGATCTGCTCGGGGTTGATGACCACGCCGTTGGCCAGGGCCAGCAAATCTCCTTCGCGTTCAAGCAGGTCGTCCTGATGGATCGTCTCGCCCGGATTGATGCGGCGGTTGGGGACGTAATAGTGTCCTTGGATAGAAAGGGTGGCACCTATGGAGGTGCTCCAGCTTTGTGGGCTCAGGCAGCGCACACCGATGCTCATACGCGATCGCAGACGCTGGCCGCTGGGCAGAAAAAACTGGTTTTGAGTGCAGGCGGGCATGGCGTGCAGGCGCGATGCATCCAGCGTGATGGTGGCGATGCCAGGATACATCTGCGCTTGCTGGAGCAGGTAGTCCTGCGCCTGATCCTGCATAGCTTGCACACTGAGAGCCTGAACGTCCTCTTGAGCGCGTACGCTTGCTGTCGCACCCAAGGTAAACAGACACAGGCAGGTCAGGAGTCTATATAAGGTCATGGCTGAATTTTACGGACTCGGCAGCCAGGTCAAGAGCTGAATTGGCCGATAAATTGCGTTTTGTTCCCGGGTTTGTGAAGCAGTACCTCTGGCTACCATGCTGTTATGACGGTGAAAAGGCGTGCGCGCGTTCACTGGATCTCAAACTTGAACACAGAATATTGGCTTGACTCCATGATTGATCGCATCGGTGAGCACCTGAAGTTTTACCAAACGGCACTGGCTTTGCGCCAGGAGCGCCAGGAGGTGTTGGCCTCCAATATTGCCAATGCCGACACGCCCAACTACAAGGCCAGAGATATGGACTTTACGGCCGCCATGAAGGCGGCTTTAGGGGGGCAAGGGCAGATGGCCTTGCCCAATACCAGCTTGGCCTTGACGTCCGCCCGCCATATTCCCGCCCAGGCAAGCCGTCCACCCAGTACGGACGAGTTGCTCTATCGCGTTCCTGTACAACCTTCTTTAGACGGCAATACGGTCGAGATGGACGTGGAGCGCATGCAATTTGCCGATAACACCTTGCACTATCAAAGCACGATCAACCTGGCGTCCCAGCGATTGAAAGGCTTGATGGCGGCCTTGCAACAGTAATAGCGAGTCTTCATGTCCAGTTTCAGTATTTTCCAGATAGCCGGCTCTGCGCTGACGGCTCAGTCCCAACGCATGAACGTGTCGGCCAGTAATCTGGCGAACGCCGATAGTGTGGTTGGGCCCGATGGCCAGCCTTACAAAGCTCGCCAGGTGGTGTTTCAAATGACCCCCCAGGGCAATAGTCCTGTGGGTGGTGTGCAGGTGGTGGGCGTGCAAGAGAGCACCGCACCTGGCCGTCTGCAATATGACCCTGGCAACCCGTACGCGGACGAGCAAGGTTACGTGACCCTGCCCAACGTGGATGTGGTGGCCGAGACCGTCAATATGCTGGCCGCCTCGCGCTCCTATCAGGCCAATGTGGAAGTGGTGAACACGTCCAAGAATCTGATGTTGCGTACCTTGACCATTGGTCAGTAAGCCGGTTTACGGAAAAAGAGAGCATGAGCACAGTCAATAACGATCGTACTTCCCTGGACCCCACCGCAGGAGCGATGGCCGGGGTGGATGCCCGTAACAAAAGCGCCATGGCCGAGACGGAAGACCGTTTTCTGACCATGCTGATTACGCAGTTGCGTAATCAGGACCCACTCAACCCTATGGATAACGCCCAGGTCACGACTCAGATGGCGCAGATGTCCACGGTGGCGGGGATTCAGCAGCTGAACAACACTTTGCTGGCGGTGGCCGGGCAAATGGACGTCAGCCAGTCCATGCAGGCCGCTAATCTGATCGGCAAGCAAGTGCTGGTGCCGGGCGCGAAAGTGTCTCTGGGGACCAGCCAGAGCGGCGAGAAAGTGGCTATGCCCTACGGAATTGATCTGGTCAGCGGGACGACTTCGACCGTGGTGCAGATCAAGGACAGCAGCGGCAAAGTGGTGCGTGAATACGATCTGGGTCCTAAAGAGGCGGGTGTGTACTCCATGGAGTGGGACGGCCTGGATAACGATGGTTTACCGCTGGCCGACGCCTCGTACACCGTCAGTGTCTTGGCCAGCAATGACGGCACGGCCGTCACCGCCAGTCCATTGACGCATGGCAAGGTCGATAGCGTGGCTTATACCTCCAGCGGTTTGATGCTGGATCTTGGCCTGACCGGTTCGTTCTCCCTGCTGGATATACGCAAAATCATGTAAGTGCCACCAGCCCGTCAGTGGGCTGGGCCAACACGACATTAAAAGGAAAGTTCATGAGCTTCGGACAAGGATTGAGTGGCTTGAACGCCGCCTCCCAAAACCTGGATTCTATCGGTAATAACATTGCCAACTCGGGCACCGTGGGCTACAAGGCCTCGACGGTTCAGTTTGCGGATGTGTATGCCAACTCCCGTATCGGTCTGGGTGTGCAGGTATCGCGTGTCAGCCAACGTTTTTCGGTCGGCAACATCAGTAACTCGGGCAATATGTTCGATATGGCCATTGACGGGGCAAATGGCTTGTTCCGTCTGGAGCAAAGCAACGGCGCCGTGCTGTTCTCGCGCAATGGCCAGTTCTTTCCAGACAAGGCCGGCTACCTGGTCAATGCCCAAGGTCATTACCTGACCGGTTACGGTGCAGGCAGCACTCAGTTGCAACGTCTGCAAGTGCCGTCGGCCAACGTGCCTCCCAAGGCCACGACGGCTCTGGATTTCAAGCCCAACTTGCCTGCGGATGCTGCGGCGATTCCTACAGAAGATGCCAGTGGTAATCCCATTAACGCATTCGATCCCACAGACGACACGACGTACAGCAACTCGTTTAGCTATTCCGTCTACGACTCGCTGGGTAACAGCCACGAAATTTCCCAATACTTTGTCAAGCGCCCCGCCAATGCGGCCGGTGAGAGTGTGTGGGACGTGTACTACATGAAAGGCAGCACACCGTTGTCGCCTGCCAGCGCGACCCTGACCTTTAACGGTTCAGGCGTGATGACCAGCCCCAATCCGGCTACCGTCAACGTCACCCTGGCCAATCCCGGTGGCAATGCCTCGCCCGCGGATGATCTGGTGTTTGATATGCGTTACACCGGCACCACCCAGTTCGGTGGCGAGTTTGCCAAGGGCAAGCCTTATCAGGACGGCTATGCCACGGGTGAGTACGCTGGCATGAACATCGACAAGGACGGCACCATGGTCGCGTCCTATACCAACGGTGTCACGCAGCGTCTGGGCTCGCTGGTGTTGGCTGACTTCAGCAACCTGCAAGGCCTGAGTCCAGTGGGCGGTAATGCCTGGGCCGAGACCGGCGCATCGGGTCAGCCTATCTTGGGTCGTCCTGGCGAGAACGGCCTGGCGTCGATCAAAGGTCAGGCGGTGGAAGATTCCAACGTGGATATGGGGCAGGAACTGGTCAATATGATTATTGCCCAGCGTACTTACCAGGCTAATGCCCAGACCATCAAGACACAGGATCAGGTTCTGCAAACCCTGGTCAACCTGCGTTAAGCCTTGTCATGGATCGCCTGATTTATACCGCCATGAATGGCGCCCAGCGCACGCTGGAACAACAAGACGTCATTACCAATAATCTGGCCAACGTGAACACGTCCGGTTTCCGCCAGCAACTGGCGTACTACCGTTCTGTTCCCGTTACCAGCGACGTGGGTTCGCAAACCCGCGTCGGCACGGCCACGGTGACGCCGGGCAGCCGCTTTCAGCCTGGTGCCATGGCCGAGACCGGCAATGCGCTGGATGTGGCCATTGCGGGCGAGGGCTGGTTTGCCGTTCGTGCGCTGGATGGCCAGGAAGCCTACACGCGGGCGGGCGATCTGGTGGTCAACGCCCAGAACCAGTTGGTGACACAAGGTGGCTTGCCCGTGCTAAGCGCCGATGGGCAGGCCATTGAAATTCCGGATCGCGGTTCGATCACCTTCTCCAGCGACGGTCAATTGACCGCCTTGGGTGCCGGTGACAACCCGCGCGATATCCAGGTGATGGGCCAGTTAAAGATGGTCAATCCCCCGTCAGCCGATTTGCTGCGTGGCCAGGATGGCTTGTTTCGCATGAACAATGGCGCGCCGGCCCCGGCTGATCCGTCGGTGCGCATGGTGTCGGGCTTCATCGAAAAAAGCAATGTGAACCCGGCGGAGGCGATGGTCGCGATGATTGCCAATGCGCGTCGTTTTGAGACCCAGATGAAGGTCATCCAGGACGCCAGCGCCCGCGAAGATCGGGCCAATTCTCTACTTTCATTTAATGGCTAAGCCGCGCCGATAGCGCAGGCATTGGCTTTAAGGATTACACACACATGATTCGCTCTCTGTGGATTGCCAAGACCGGTCTGGAAGCCCAGCAGACCAATATGGACGTTATCTCCAATAACTTGGCCAACGTAAATACCACCGGTTTCAAACGGACCCGTGCGGTGTTTGAAGACTTGATGTATCAAACCCTTCGTCAGCCCGGCGCTCAAGTAGGTGCGGCCAATCAGTTGCCTACGGGCTTGCAGATCGGTACCGGTGTGCGCACGGTGGCGACCGAGCGTATCCATAGCCAAGGTGACATGAAGCATACGGGTCACAATATGGATATTGCCATTCAGGGCAGCGGTTTTCTGCAAGTGGAAATGCCGGACGGCACCTTCGCCTACACGCGCGATGGCAGTTTGCAGCGCGACCAGAATGGTCAACTGGTTACCGCAGGTGGCTATCCTATTCAGCCTCCTATCAATATTCCCGATAACGCACTGGAACTGACGATTGCCCGTGATGGCACGGTATCGGTCACTCAGCCTGGTGCCGCAGGTGCCAGTGTGGAAGTGGGCCAGTTGCAACTGAGCACCTTCGTGAATCCGGCTGGCTTGCAAAGCATGGGCGAGAACCTGTACATCGAAACCGATGCCTCGGGTGCTGCCAACTTCCTGCAGCCCGGTATGGATGGCGCAGGTCTGGTCATGCACAAGTACAACGAAACCTCCAACGTCAACGTGGCCGAGGAACTGGTCAATATGATCAGTGCCCAGCGCGCCTACGAAATCAATAGCAAGGCCGTGTCCACCGCTGACCAGATGTTGGCTCGCCTGACGCAGCTGTAAACCTGAAGAGATCGTGACAATGTTCCAAGCTCTGTTGAGCCGTCTTGCACTGGGTGCGCTTGTTGTGCTGTCCGGTTGCGCGCTGGTGCCCCCTGAAGATGTGGTCACTGGCCCCTTGACCGCGGCCCCGCCACCGGCCGTTCCGGCGGCCGTGGTGGCCAATGGCTCTATCTACCAACCCTCGGCGTATGGCAACTACCCGCTGTTTGAAGACAGACGGCCCCGCAATGTGGGCGACATTGTCACCATCATGATTCAGGAGCGTACCAACGCTGCCAAGAATGTCTCGACCAACACGGATCGGACGGGGAGCGGTGGTCTGGACTTTACGGGTGTCCCGGCTTTCCTGCCCAATGAAATAGGCAGCAAACAGAACTTTGAGGTCAGCGGCTCGAACAAGGCGCAGGGCAAGGGTTCCAGTCGTGCCGATAATACCTTTACTGGCACCTTGACGACCACGGTAGTGGGCGTTTTGCCCAATGGCAACCTGCAGGTTGCGGGTGAAAAGCAGATCGCCATTAACCGTGGCAGCGAATACATCCGTTTTTCCGGCGTGGTGGACCCGCGCTCCATTTCCGGCAGCAGTACCGTGCCCTCCACTCAGGTGGCCGATGCCCGTATCGAGTTTCGTAGCAAAGGGGTCATGGATGAAGTCCAGACCATGGGCTGGCTACAGCGTTTTTTCCTGAATATTTCCCCGTTCTGAGCCTTTTGCTTGATATGGCGTTTTCCATGAGTCGTACTCGTTTTTTTTCTTATCGCCATGTGCTGCAAGCAGCCATGCTGGCGGCGGGCCTGTTGTTGGCACCGGCCAGCCAGGCCGAGCGTATCAAGGATCTGGCCTCTATTCAGGGCGTGCGTGATAATCCGCTGATCGGTTATGGCCTGGTCGTAGGTCTGGATGGCAGTGGCGACCAGGTGCGCCAGGCCCCCTTCACCCAGCAAAGCTTGACCAATATGCTGTCCCAGTTGGGAGTAACGATTCCCCAGGGCAGCAATATGCAGCTCAAGAACGTCGCAGCCGTCATGGTGACGGCTCGTTTACCTGCTTTTGCCCGCCCTGGGCAGTCTGTGGATGTGGTGGTGTCTTCCATGGGTAACGCCAAGAGTTTGCGTGGTGGCACCTTGTTGATGACGCCTCTCAAAGGCGCGAACGGACAGGTCTACGCCATTGCCCAAGGCAATTTGCTGGTCGGCGGAGCGGGGGCTGAAGCCGGTGGTTCCAGCGTGCAGGTCAATCAGCTCAATGGCGGCACGATTCCCGGTGGCGCAACGGTCGAGCAAAGCGTGCCCACGACCTACGCACGAGATGGCGTGATCAATCTGGAAATGAATTCGTCGGATTTTGGTACAGCCCAGAACGTGGTGGCGGCCTTGAACAAGCAGTTTGGCCCGTCCACGGCGACCGCCCTGGATGGCCGTCTGATTCAGGTGCGTGGTCCTTTGGATCCGCAAGCTCAAACTGCCTTTATTTCGCATGTGGAAAACCTGCAAGTGAACCTGCCACCGGCACGGGCGCGCGTGGTGATCAATGCTCGTACCGGCTCAGTGGTCATGAACCGTACCGTCACGATTGATGAAGCCGCCATTGCCTACGGCAATCTGTCTGTGGTCATTAGCCGACAACCGCAAGTTAGCCAGCCGGATACGCCATTTGGCGGCGGTCAGACCGTTGTGGCCGATAGCACCCAGATTGAAATGCGCAGTGACAGCGGCTCTTTGCAACGCGTCAAGACCAGCGCCAATTTGGCCGATGTCGTCCGCGCCTTGAATGCTTTGGGTGCTACCCCTCAAGACTTGTTGTCCATTTTGCAGAACCTGAAAAGCGCAGGCGCTTTGCGGGCCGATCTGGAGATCATCTAATGACGGTGCAGTATTTCCCGCGTCCTGGTACAGGAACGCAGGTTTCGATTTTTGACCCGCAACAACTGGCCCAGTTGCGTCAGCGGGCCGGACAAGACGGCCAGAATCAGGCGACCCAACTGCAAGTGGCCCGCCAGTTCGAGTCCCTGTTTATTCAGAATATTTTGAAGCAGGCGCGGGCCGCCAACCTCCCGGGTGGCATGTTTGACACGCAGTCCGTGCGTATGGCGCAAAGCCTGGGGGACGAGCAACTGGCCATGCAATTGGCTGACCCAGGCATTGGCTTGGCCAAAGCCTTGCAAGCGCAGATGAGCGGGCAGTTCAGTGAGCCCTTTGGTGCTGCGTCCTATGATCCAGAAGCCGCTCAGTCACGTCGTGCGGATCTTCGCTCGCGCATGCCCAATGACCGCTCCATTGACGCGGCTTCCATTGCCGAACTGATCGACAAGCTCAGCAATAACAGCACAGTGCAGCGCGTGTATTCCTCGATTCAGGGCGCACCCAACCATATTCGCCAGTTTGTAGACCGCATGAATACGGCCGCCAAAGTGGCCGCCGAAGACAGCGGTGTCCCGGCCAAGCTGATTCTGAGCCAGGCCGCCCTGGAGTCGGGGTGGGGCAAGCGTGAAATCATGCACCCCGATGGCACCACCAGCCACAATCTGTTTGGTATCAAGGCGACCCCTTCCTGGAAGGGCAAAACGGTCGAGGTCATGACCACGGAATATCAGAACGGCGTGGCGCGCAAAATGACGCAGACTTTCCGTGCCTATGACTCCTATGCCGAGTCTTTTGCGGATTATGCCCGCCTGATTGGTAATAACAAACGTTATGAAAGTGTAAAACAAGCCGCTTCGCCTCAAGAAGCCGCTCAGCGTATTCAGGATGCGGGCTACGCCACCGACCCTTCCTACGCCAAAAAACTGATCTCCATCATGGCCTACTTTGATGGTGGCAAGTCTTAATTATTGATACAGGTCTAAATATTGCACCAAGGTGGTCGTTAAAAAGCAGCATGTTCATTTTTCGCCTTGGACACTACGGGCCGGGCAGGACAGAAAGGATTTGATATGAATCTCGCCAACCTTGGTATTTCCGGCTTGTTTGCCGCTCAAAAGCGCATGCAGGTGACGGGCCACAATATTAATAATATCGATACCCCTGGTTATAACCGCCAATCGGTTCTGGTCGAGACGGCGGGGTCGGTGGGAAGCGGCAGTGGCTACTATGGCCGTGGCGTGCAGGTGGTCACCGTGCAGCGTTCCCATGACAATTTCCTGTATCAGCAGTTGATGCGCTCGCAAACGGCTGGCGCGGCTCTGGTCAGCTATGGAACCGAAATCTCCCAACTGGACAATCTGTTCTCGGACCGCACGGTTGGTATCAGCCCGGCTTTGCAAAACTTCTTCAATGGCCTGGAAGCCGTCGCCTCGCAGCCAGCAGATTCTTCTGCTCGTCAGGAGTTGCTGGGCCGTGCCGAAAGCCTGGCCACGCAGGTTCGTGACGCGACGGCCTACATGAACCGCGTTAACGAGAACATCAATACGCAGGTGGGCACCACGGTTACCCAGATCAACAGCTATCTGGAACGTATTGATAACGTCAATAAACAGATCGTGGCGGCCAAAGGCACCACGCCCGGTCACGAACCCAATGACTTGCTTGATCAGCGTGAACAACTGGTGGCCGAGCTGGGCCAACTGGTGGACGTGAGTACGGTTGAGCAGGACGGACGGTTGAGCGTGACCACGGCAGGCGGTCAGATGCTGCTGGGCGGTGATCGTGTTTACCCCTTGCACGCCGTGCGTTCGGCTGAAAATCCCGAGCGTATGGTGGTCGGCTTTACGTCTGCCCTGAACGTGGACGGCAAGATGGTGGTGTCCGAGTTCCGCGAAGGTGCCATTAAAGGTGGCACCTTGGGTGGCTTGCTGCAGTTCCGTCAGGAAAGCCTGGAACCTGCCATCAATGCCCTGGGGCGTTTGGCCGTGGGGCTGGCCCACACCGTAAATGACATTCACCGCCAAGGCGTGGATTTGAAAGGGGAGGCGGGCAAAGATGTGTTCAGCGTCAGTGGCCCCAAAGTTATTGCCAATGGGAATAACCCGGTCAGCAGCGGTGTGCCTGGTGTGTCTTTTTACAAAGACCTGGTTGATCCGGCTGATCCCAGCAAGGGTTACACCCAGCCCGTCGACAAGCTAACGGGTGATAACTACCGCATCGAGCGCGTGGAGGGTGGTTTTCAGTTGCGCAACTTGAGCAGCAACGATGTGACCGCCCTGAATGGTCCGGATACGAACGGCGGGATTACACGGGTAGATGGTCTGGAAATTGATGTGTCCAGCTTAAAGAACCAGTCTCAGGATGGGGATTCCTGGTTGGTGCAGCCCACCGTCAATGCAGGCAGCAGCCTGCAGGTAGAGATCAAGCGTCCGCAAGATATTGCGGCCGCTGATAAAGACACCGGTTCGGCCAACGGCGCGATCGCTCAACAACTGGCCGATCTGCGCAATACCAAGGTGCTGGCTGACGGTTCGTTGAGCCTGAACGATTCTTTTGGTCAGATCGTGAACCGTATTGCGGTGCAAACACAGCAAAACGGCACGGCGGCCAAGGCGCAATTAAAGTTGATCGAGCAAAACTACGCCGCTCAGCAATCCTTGTCCGGCGTGAACAAGGACGAGGAATACATCATGCTCCAACGTTTTCAGGAGCAATATCAGGCGGCTGCCCGCCTGATTGATACCAGTTCGAAGATGTTTGACACCCTTTTAGGCCTGCGTAGTTGAGTACGGCTCTTTGGTCTTGAAATTGGAAACTTGCTATGCGTATTAGTTCTTCTCTTTTCTTTCAGACGGGCCTGACCTCGATCAACAAGCAGCAGTCCGATCTGATGCGGGTTTTTCAGCAGATGGGCTCGCAAAAGCGGATGATCACCCCGTCGGATGATCCACTGGCTTCGGCGCAGACGATCAATCTGGCGCAATCCCAGGCCATGGACAAGCGTTACGGTGAAAACCGCGAGGTGGCCATGCGTTCGTTGGGGGAAGAGGAAAACCTGCTCAACGCCGTCAACCTGCAGTTGCAAGGTATTCAGACCCGTCTGGTGGAAGCGTCTACCGGCACCATGTCCGATGCTGATCGCAGCACCTTGGCCACGGTGATGGAAAGTGCTCTGGATACCTTGTTTGGCTTTGCCAACACCAAGGATGGTTCAGGACAGTACTTGTTCTCCGGCTCGAAAGGCACGACGCAAGCGTTCGAGCGCTCGGGTAGCACCTTTACCTATACCGGCGATACCAATGGTCGCGATATTCAGGTTGAGCAAACCCGTCAGATGGACTCAGCCGACCACGGTCGTACCATTTTCGAGCGCGCCAATCCAGGTTCCACGGCCTACTTCACGCAGGCCAATGCCAATACTGGTTCGGCTGTGGTCAGTGCGCCCAATGGCAACTCTTCCTTAACGGGGGCAGAGGCCAACTACACCATCCGCTTTACGTCGGAGACCGAGTACGACATTGAAGTAAATGGTGCGGTGGTCAGCCAGGGTGTACTGGATGAGAACGAGCGTCAGCGCATCAACCTGCCCGGTGGCGTCAGTGTTCAGATTGAAGGCAAGCCTGCTGTGGGCGACAGCTTTGAGGTCAGCTCGGTAGATAGCACCAGCTCGGCTGACATGAACATGTTCAACACCTTGCAGTCGGTGGTTGAGGCTTTGCGTAAACCTGTCAGCGGTGATCCGGTTGCTCAGGCCGAGTTCCGCAATACGATGAACTCAGCCATGCAGCGCCTGGGTGAGAACTTCGATAACGTACAAACCGTGATCTCCTCGGTCGGTACGCGTATGAACGAAATTGATGCTTTGAGCGCCAACGGCGCGGCCCGCGCCTTGAACTACACCAATGAGCTTTCACGTCTGGAAGATCTGAATGTTTTTCAGGCTTCCACGGATCTGGAGTTGCGCAAGGCGGCGTTGGAAATGTCAGCCATGGCGTTTCAGACGATTCAGAGCATGAGTTTGTTCAATATGAATCGCTAAGTCTGCGTTCTTTTTTGGGTGGTTTTTCCTTAACCGGCAGTCAAGCACCACATGCGGGAATCTTCTATGCTTTTTAAGAATTTGAGTCTAAAGGTCGGTATGACCTTTTGTATTGCTGCTTTGATGGCATTGACAGTAGCCATGGCAGGCTGGGCCCTGTATTACTTTCATGGTCTGTTGGCCTTGGGCTCGGGCGACAAGGTATTGCGTACCTTGCAAGAGCAGCAAAGCACGTTCAATATCGTTCTGACCATTGTGCTGGTGCTGGCCGTGCTGTTGGGCCTGGCTGCTATCAGTTACTTCTTTCGCCGTGTGGTGCGTCCTTTGGGCGATTTTGCCAGCTACTTTGATGCGATTGCCAAAGGTGATCTGACCCAGCGTATCCGTGTGCTGACCGCCAATGAAATTGGTGATTTGTTCGAGTCGCTGGGCCGCATGCAGGAGTCCTTGGTCAAGACGACCACCACAGTGCGTCTGGGCCTGGAAGAGATCCACGCCGGTGCTCAGGAAATTGCCCAGGGCAATACCAATATCAGCAGCCGTACTGAAGAGCAGGCCGCCTCCTTGCAGCAGACCGCAGCCAGCATGGAACAGTTGGCTGGTACCGTCCGTCAGAATGCGGATAACGCTCAACAAGCCAACCAACTGGCTGCGACGGCCTCGGATGTCGCCCATCGTGGTGGCAGTGCTGTCAATGAAGTGGTTGCAACCATGCAAGGCATTTCGGCCAGCTCCAACAAGATTTCCGACATTGTGGGCGTGATCGACAGTATTGCCTTCCAGACCAATATTCTGGCTTTGAACGCTGCGGTGGAAGCCGCGCGAGCAGGTGAGCAGGGCAAGGGTTTTGCGGTGGTGGCGGCAGAGGTGCGAGCCTTGGCGCAGCGCAGTGCCCAGGCCGCGCGTGAAATTACCGCCTTGATCGAAGACTCGGTGCGTAAAGTAACTGAAGGTTCCTCGCAAGTGGAACGTGCTGGCGCCACCATGCAGGAAATTGTGGATTCCGTGCGTCGTGTGACCGACATTATGGGCGAGATCACCGCCGCCACGATTGAGCAATCTTCCGGGATTGATCAGGTGAACCGTGCCGTGTCGCAAATGGACGAAACGACACAGTACAACGCCCGTCTGGTGGAGCAGGCAGCCCTGGCATCGTCTGGCCTGAGCGAGCAGGTGACCAAGGTTAACCAGGCCATCGGGTTCTTTCGCTCTCCGGGTACGGAGGTCATTGATGTCAGCGCTCGTCGTGTTGCCAATCGCCGCAGTGCCAGTGTCTCCAGCTCCGACTCCGAACAGCGCCGCAGCCCCTCCTTGAAAGGCAGTACGCCAGCCGGCAAACCGGCCGGTACGGCAACTAAAGGCTTGTCCGCGCCGGTCAAGGCGGCAGCGCCCGCCAAAGCTTCGGCAACCGCTCAGGACGATAGCCAGCGCCTGCTGCGCCCCGATTTGAGCGGCAAACAAAACAGCGCATCTTCCGATGATGATTGGGAGGAGTTTTAATGTCTTTCACCCGACTAAGCCTCTGGGTCGGGCGGGGACGTAAGGCGCTGATAGGTTTGTGTTTGTTCACCCTGGCAGCGTGCGCTACCCAGGGTTCCTCTTTCAAGGCTTCGGGCTTGAATGATCTGATTCTGGGCCAGAGTACACGTGCCGATGCCGAGCTGTCCTTGCAAGGCCGCCCTCATCAGGTTTACCGACAGCTCGATGGCAGTGAAATGGCCGTTTGGTTCCAGGGCACAACCCTGGCAACGGATGCGGTCTATTTTCGACAGGAACTGTGGCTTCAGTTTGATGCCCAGGGGCGTTTCCAGCAAGTGGTCAAGCGCAGTCACATTCCTTCCGTGTACCGCGAGCAGGCGCGCAGCGCCGCCACCGGCTCGGTCACGATTGAACACCCTGGCACGGACATGATCACCATCTTGCCGGTCAGCCACTAGAGTTTTCTTTGGATTTAGCAAATGCTGGGTATTGAAAGCAGTCTTCCGTCCGCGTCCCGCGCTTCTAAACGTCGTTCCTCCAAATCGTTTCGCCCCAGCCTGAAGTCGGCTTCGGGGCTGAAAATCAGCACCATGCTGATGATTTGCATGGCTTTTTTCCTGGTTCTGATTGTCGCGGTAGGGGGGCTGGCCGCCTATTTTCTGCAGCAAAGCGGTGATGCCTTGCGCACGATCAATCGCCAGGATCAGCGTGCCATGCAGATTCTGCAACTGAACAACAATATGATGGAAGCCCGCGTCAGCCTGATGAGTGCGGCGCGCTTTTATCAGGAAGCGGGCATTGATAATGACGCCAATATGCTGCAAAGCGCAGACAATCTGGTGATCATGGCCAATCAGAAGCTGGATGAAGTGCGTAAGGCCTTTGCCGATATTCGCGCCAATATGCCTACCGAGCCTGAGTTGCGCCGCTTGGCTATGGGGCTGGTTGCGTCCTACCAGGCCTATCTGGACGACGGGATTGAACCCATGGTCCAGGCCCTGGAAACCCGTGACTACAGTACGTTCTACTTTGTCAGTGAGGGTTTTGGTGTTTTGCGTGCTGCCACCTTCCAGTTTCGCATTGAGGAGCTGAGCAAGTTCTACAACGACCAGACGGATGTGCTGCTGGAGCAGACCGAGCTGCAAACCCGTGTGGCCAACATCGTCATTGCGGTGGCCTTGTTGCTGGGGCTCGCCATTATTGTGGCAATGCGTCTGATACTGGGTCGTGCCGCTTTGAAGCCCTTGCGTGAAGCCGGCATGCACTTTGACTATATTGCCAATGGTGATCTGACCAAAAAAATTACCTACCGCTCGGCCAATGAGGTGGGGGTTTTGTATGACTCCATGCGTCGCATGCAACAAAGTTTGCAAAGCATTGTGCTGACCGTGCGCCAAGGTGTGGACGAAATTGCGTCGGGTTCTTCGCAGATTTTTGCAGGCAATACGGACCTGAGCTCCCGTACCGAGCAACAGGCTGCCGCCTTGCAGGAAACCGCAGCCAGTCTGGAAGAGTTGGCCAGCACAGTGCGTCAGAACGCGGACAATGCAGGTCAGGCAGACCAATTGGCTCATAACGCTGCCAAGGTGGCTCGCCAGGGAGGGGAGTCGGTTGGCGCGGTGGTCAACACCATGAATCAGATTTCTGCCCGTTCTGGTCAGGTGGCTGACATCGTGAATGTGATCGATGGCATTGCCTTCCAAACGAATATTCTGGCCCTGAACGCGGCCGTGGAAGCAGCTCGCGCTGGTGAGCAAGGCAAGGGTTTTGCGGTGGTGGCCGGTGAAGTACGCAGTCTGGCCCAGCGTAGTGCGCAAGCGGCCAAGGAAATCAAGGGTTTGATTGAAGCCTCGCAAAACGAAGTGCAGACGGGTACACAGCAAGTGGCCAGTGCGGGCGACATTATTCAAGAAGTGGTGCGTGCGGTGAACAGCGTGACCACCTTGATGAGCGAGATTTCTTCCGCTTCCCAAGAGCAAACTGCCGGTATCGAACAGATCAACACGGCAGTGGCTCAGATGGATGCTGTGGTGCAGCAAAATGCATCACTGGTGGAAGAGGCGGCGGCCGCGGCAGGCTCCTTGCAGTCGCAATCAGAGACCTTGGCCGAGGCCGTATCCCAGTTCAAGGTGCAGGAAGGCGACGTGATCGACATGAGCGAGCGCGACTACGATCGTTTGCGTTAAGCGTTTTGCGGGGAAAAAACAGGCCTATGCCTATAGTTGAAATCCCCTAGAAAAACAGGGCTTGTGAAGGCCATGCTGCATGGCACAATAATTCTTTGTCTATAGCCAGCAGAGACGCCCCATGTCCTTCGCGATTCCCGGTGAATCCGTGGCCAAGACGGCGGTGCGCCAAAAGGCGCCCGGCATCTTGGCCTGGTTGATTGCTTACCCGCCTTTTGATCAGATGCAGGCTCAGCATGGCGATTACCTGATCGAACATAGCGAGCTACGGTTCTTTTCAGCCGGACAGGTGCTGCTGGAAGAAGGCGCGCGGGTTGATCAGCTTTACATTGTTCGCCAAGGGCAAATTAGCTGCCAGGAGCATGGCGAGACGCACGACTATGTGGAAGGAGATCTTCTGCCCGTGCGTGAGCTGGTCTCGGGACAGGCCCTGGGTAGTGCTTACCAGGTGCAGGAAGACTGCTTTACCTTGTGCGTGTCCGGTGAAGCCGTTGCCCATCTGCTCAGTACGAGCGAACCATTTCGGGATTACTGCCTGCGAGGTACCAGCAGCTTGCTGGCTTCGGTCTGGCGCAGTGCCCAGCAAAGTGCCAGTGCGGATTTGGGTGCCAGCTATACCTTGGACATGAGTCTGCAGGCGATGACAGAACGCGGTTTGCTCAGTTGCTTGCCAGACTGTCCGGTAGAGCAGGCCGTCAAAGACATGCATGAGCGTCAGGTCAGCAGCATAGTGGTCGTTAATCCCGACCAGCATTTGCTGGGCATCTTTACCTTGCGAGATTTGCGTCGCTTGGTGGCGGGCGGCCAGTACGACCCGACTCAGGCCATGTCGCAAGTCATGACACCGGATCCGGTCTGGCTGGTGCCACAGTCTTCGGCCTTTGATGCGGCCTTGCTGATGGTGGAGCACCAAATCGGCCATATTTGCTTGGTTCAAGACCACAAGGTCGTGGGCATGGTGTCCGAGCGTGATGTGTTTTCTTTGCAACGCGTGGATCTGGTGCATTTGTCGCGTGCCTTGCGCTGTGCACAGGACGTGTCGGTGCTGGTGCGCTTGCAGTCGGATATTGGGCGGCTGGTCGATGCCATGCTGGCTCACGGTGCACGATCCGAGCAATTGACGGCTGTTATTACGCGCCTGAATGACCACACGGTTCAGCGCACGATTGAATTGACCTTGCCCGGCTCCGGCTTGGATGAGATCGAGTTTTGCTGGCTGGCTTTTGGTAGCCAGGCCCGTGGTGAGCAAACCCGTCACACGGATCAGGACAACGGGATTGTGTTT
This sequence comes from Alcaligenes sp. SMD-FA, assembly GCF_025960365.1. Lineage (NCBI taxonomy): Bacteria > Pseudomonadati > Pseudomonadota > Betaproteobacteria > Burkholderiales > Alcaligenaceae > Alcaligenes > Alcaligenes sp. SMD-FA. Next base: position 1,325,249 of record NZ_CP110108.1, read on the forward strand.
GTCGCCAACTCCCCCGAACAGGCTAAGGCCTATCGAGCCTTGCTCTTGCCTTTTGCGCGTCGGGTCAATGAAGCCCTGGATCGCTGCGGGATGGTCTGGTGTACTGGCAATATCATGGCCAGCAATCCTGAGCTGTGCCTGTCTGAGGCCGAGTGGTTGCATCGCTTTCAGATCATGATCGAACGGCCTGCCCCCGAGCAGTTGCTGGAGTCCACGATTTATTTTGATTGCCGTGCCATCTGGGGCCAAAGCAGCGTGTTGCAGCGCATGCAGCGTCGGGTTCTGGGTATGGTGAATGATAATCCTGTGTTCCAGCGCATGCTGGCCCAAAGTACCTGTCAGACCCGTATTCCCAGCGGTAAAAAACGCAGTCGCCTGGAAGCCTTGATGGGGCAGGGCGATGACAAGTTGGATATCAAGAAACAGGCCTTGGCACCGATGGTGGATGTGCTGCGTGTGCTGGCCCTGGCCCATGGTTGCGAATTGCCCTCCTCCATGGACAGGCTGGCTGTGCTGACCCAGCGTGGTGTTTTTACGGCCGAGGAGTCAGAAGGCCTGCGTGAGGCCTACCGTTATCTGCAATTGTTGCGCTTGCAGCATCATCAGACCCAGTTGCAGGAGGGGCAGGAACCTGACAATCTGGTGCGCTTGAGTACTTTGGGCGCATTGGATGCGCGTGTCTTGCGTGAGGCCTTGTCCCAAGTGCGTCGTGCCCAACGTATTCTGGCTTTCCGGTATCGCTTATGAAATGGCTCTCGTGGCTACCTTGGCGCAAACCCTCGTTTGCTGCACGCAGCCTCTCCTTGTCCTGGAGCGCAATAGACGAGCAGGCGTTGGATAACGCCGCTTTTACCGTGCTGGATCTGGAGACCAGCGGTTTGGATCCCAAGCGTCACCATATTGTGCAGATCGGTGCGGTACGGTTGGAAAGCGGTTCCATTGCCTTGGGTAATGTCTGGTCCGGTCTGGTTCGGACTCATGGTGAGCGCAGCCCGGAAAGCCTGCTGATTCATGAGATCAGCCCACAGCGACAGGAGCAAGGCGAGCCACTGCCACAGCTCATGCGTGACTTTGCGCGTTATTCAGAGAACACGGTGTGGGTGGCCTGGGACGCCGACTTTGATCTGGCATTTCTGGATCGTGCCTGGCCGCAGGCAGGTCTGGAGCAAGCCCGGCCTTTGATTCTGGACCTGGCCGAGCTGGCTGCTTGTGTATTGCCTGAGTGGCGTGGCCGCCGCCTGGGTCTGGACGATTGTCTGAGATATTGTGGCCTGCCTGTCAGTGACCGCCATGATGCCTTGGGTGATGCCTTGGTCAGTGCGCAGTTGATGCAGCTCTTGATTGGGCGTGCCCGGCAAAAAGGCGTGGTGACCATCGGGCAGGCCCGGCGCCTGATGCAGTCACACAAGCAACGGCAGGCCCACGCGTTTTAAGGGCCGGCCAGCCCGAAGGCAACTCGCATCATGGCTTCGTAGCCGGAATTGAACAGTTGGGCCAGGAATGGGGTGGTTTGCGGGATCACGACCACGAGCAAAGTCAGACCGACCGTCAGCGTAATTGGGAAACCAACGGCAAAAATGGTCAGTTGCTGGGCGGTACGGTTCAAGATTCCGAAGGCCAGGTTAATCGTCAGCAGCACAATAATCAGCGGCAGGGCCAGCAACATGCCTGAGACCCAGAGCTCACTGCTCCAATCCAGCAAGGCACCCCAGCCATTGATGTGCAGGTCAGCTCCGATAGGCAGCACATGGAAGGTGCGAACCAGAACACCGAGCAAGAGCAGGTGACCGTTCAGGGCCAGAAAGGTCAGCACGGCAATCACGTTCAGCAAACGTGACAGCACGGCGGTATTGGCGCCGGTAGCCGGGTCAAAAAATGAGGCAAAAGACAAACCCATTTGCAGACCGATAAACTCGCCTGCCGTTTGCACCGCCGCAAACACGATACGCATGGTCAACCCTAGCGCAATCCCGATGAAGACTTGTTGAGCTGCAATCAGCAAAGCCTCGTAAGAGGCGGTGGGCAGGTCGGGCAGGGGCGGCAGGGAGGGCGCGATAATCAGGGTCAGGACAAAACCCAGACCCACTTTGGCCCGCTTGGGGATCGCAGATTCGCTGAAAAAGGGAACGGTGGCCAGGGTGGCCAGAATACGGATGAAGGGCCACAAAAAGGCATTAAGCCAGGCATAGAGCTGGGCAGAATTCAGGTCGAGCACGGCAGCAAACCTAGGGCCTGTTGAGTGAACAAGGCCCTGCGCTTGGCCAGTCACACGGTGGTGTACTCACAAAGGGCTCCTTGTCGCGGTGGCCGGTCTTAGTTGACCAGTCCAGGAATGCCTCGCAAGAGGCCCTGCATGTAGTCGACCATATTGTTGATCAGCCAAGGGCCCAGCAGCACAACGGTAATACCCATCGCCAGCAGCTTGGGGATGAAGGACAGTGTCATCTCGTTGATCTGGGTAGCCGCTTGAAAAATACTGATGCCCAAACCGACCACCAGCACCACAATCAACATGGGGCCGGCCATGGACAGGGCCAGTTTCAGGGCGGTATAGGTCATGGACATGACGGTCTCGGGAGTCATGGCAGTCCTTTATTGGTAGAAGCTGCGGGCCAGGGAGCCGAGCAGCAGATGCCAGCCATCGGCCAGCACAAACAGCATGAGCTTAAAGGGCAGCGAGATGGTCACCGGCGGGACCATCATCATCCCCAGGGACATCAGGACGCTGGCAATGACCAGGTCAATGATCAGAAAGGGAATGAAAATCGTAAAGCCGATCTGGAAGGCAGTTTTCAGCTCGCTGGTCACAAAAGCGGGCACCAGCACGCGCAAGGGCACGTCTTCCGGCGTCTGCAGCTCAGCCACGCCCGCCATATCGCCAAACAGCTTCAAGTCCGCCTCGCGGGTCTGATGCAGCATGAATGTTTTCAGGGGCTGTGCGCCTTGCTCCAGCGCGGTCTCAAAGCTGATCTTGTTTTCCGACAAAGGTTTGTAGGCGTCTTGATAGACCTGATCAAACACCGGCGACATGACAAAGAAGGTCAGAAACAGGGCCAGGCCCACCAGCACGGTGTTAGGTGGTGCTGTACCCGTACCCATCGCATTTCGCAGCAGCCCCAGCACAATGATGACGCGGGTAAAACCGGTCATCATCAGCAAGGCGGCTGGCAGAAAGGACATCATGGTCAGCATGGCCAGTGTCTGGATGCTGAGTGACCAGGTCTGCGAACCGTTCGGGCCGGCTGTGCTGGTAATGGCCGGAATAGCCTGTGCCCAGGTCTGGGACGGCAGGAACAGGCCAATCAAGGCCAGAAGCACGATCAGGCCAGTGCGCTGGGCGGGAGAAAGGTGTGCGGTCATGAGGCGGTCAGCGGGGCGCACGGTGCTGGTCCAGATGGGCCTGGAAGTTCGGTTCGGAGCCAGCAGGGTTCGCGGTGTGCAGCAGGCTGATCTGTTGAGGGGTGATGCCAATCAGAATTTCCTGGCCATCGATCTGCACCAAGGCCACACTGCTGCGTGGCCCCAGGCGTTGATTGTCCAGAATCTTGATACGTTGCTGGTTCTTGTTTTTCAGCAGCCCGCCACGACGGGCAACCCAGGCGGCTGCCAGAATCAGGCCTACAACCAGCAGCAGGCTAAGCATGATTCTGACGAGCTGGGCTTGTTCCATGCTCTAGCGGCGGCCGTTCAGGCGCTGGATACGGTCCGATGGGGTCACGATGTCGGTGACGCGAATACCGTATTTATCGTCCACCACGACCACTTCACCTTGCGCAATCAGGTAGCCGTTCACGTAAATATCCAGCGGCTCACCGGCCAGGCCGTCCAGTTCCACCACCGAGCCCTGGCCCAGTTGCAGAATGTTCTTGATGGTCAGACGTGTGCGGCCCAGTTCCACCGATAACTGGACTGGAATGTCCATGATCATGTCGATATCGGTGGTGGCATTGGTCTGGGCGTGCTCTATGGGCGGGAACAGATTGCTGGCTGGGCTGGGCTCGTCGTGCACAGGAGCGGCGGCGCTTTGCTCGGCCAGGGCCGAGGCCCAGTCATCCTGCAGGGGCTGTTCCAATCCTTGGGCTTGGGTGCTGCTTTGGCTGCCAGCCTGTTGCTCAGCCATCGCGGCTGCCCAGTCGTCCTCGGGCGCAGACCGGTCGTTAGGGTTGTGAGGGTCGCTCATAGGGACTTACCTTTAGTCAAATCGCTGTCGTGGGTGGCCAAGATGTTTTCTACCCGCAAGGAGTAGCGGCCGCCGGAGGTGCCATACTGGCATTCCAGAATCGGTACACCATCCACGTGGGCTTCAATAAGGGTGGGGATTTCAATCGGCAACACATCATTGACCTTGAGCTGAGTCAGTTCGGCAATGGTCATGTCTATGTTGACGAAGTTGGCAATCAGTTCGACCTCGGCGCTGCGCACCTGGCGCGAGAGCTGGTGAGTCCAGCGCTGGTCAATGTCGTTGGTGCCTTTGTCTTGCAAGGGGCGCGTCAGAAGGTCGCGCACCGGCTCGATCATGGAGTAGGGCAGGCAGATGTTCAGATTGCCGCCTTGGGCACCAAATTCAATATTGAACGAGGTCACCACCACGATGTCGTTGCTGCTGCTGATGCTGGCAAACTTGGTGTGCATCTCTGAGCGCATGTACTCCGCTTCCAGCGGGTAGATGGACTCCCAGGCACCACAGTAGCTCTCCAGGGTCAGGGTCAGTAAACGCTGGATGATGCGCTGCTCGGTGGTGGTGAAGTCGCGGCCCTCGACACGGGTGTTGTAGCGGCCATGGCCACCAAACAGGCTGTCGATAATCAAAAAGACCAGGTTCGGGTCGAAGGTAAACAGCGACACGCCGCGCAAGGGCTTTAAGGACACCATGTTCAGATTGCTGGGCACGGGCAGGTTGCGCTCGAAGTCCGAGTACTTCTGAATACGAATGGAGCCGACGGTAATGTCCGCGTTGCGGCGCATGAAGCTGAGCATGGTCGAGCGCAAGCGACGGGCAAAACGCTCGTTGATCAGCTCCAGGGTCTGCATGCGGTGACGCACTACCCGGTCTGGCGAAGTCAGGTCATAGGCCCGTACGCCAGTCAGGTTTTCATTTAAGGGCTTGGTGTCAGCGCCTTCGCCGGTAACACCGGCCAGCAGTGCATCGACTTCGTCTTGGGATAGGAAGCTCTGATACGACATTTATTGGATGACAAAGGCGGTGAACAGGACATCATTGATGGTCGGTACAGCGGTATTGAGCGCGTAGGGCTCTTTCAGGCCGGCGCTAAGCTGTGCAACCAAGGCTTGACGCCCTTCGGAAGTCTGGATGTAGGTGGGGCGCTGTTCAGCCAGAATCTTGAGTACGCGGTCACGCACCATCGGCATGTACTCCACCAGCATGGCACGCGAGCCATCGTCCTGGACACGCAAGGTAATGCCTACGTACAGGATGCGCGAGCGACCATTCTCGTTCAGGGTGACGGTAAAGGGATCCAGGGGCGCAAAGATGGGCTTGACGTTGACTTTGACCTCCGGGGGGGCATCAGGCGCAGTTGCGGCTTCAACCGACTGGCCTTTTTCTGCCCAGGCCAACCAGGCAGGCGTGCTGCTTTGTTGCAGGGAGTAGTACAGCGTTGCGCCCACGCTAGCGGCGATAATAAACAGAACCAGCAGACCGGTTTTCATCAGGCGTGCAAGTTTGGTGGGTGCTTTTCGGGCCATGTGATGTGAGCGTTGAATTTTCTAGCGTATGACAAACAGACAAACGCATGTCTGGCCTGAGCCTGACTGCATGCCTGAGCTATTGTGCCGGAGGTCAGACAGGACAGGCCCGGCGAATAGACGCTGCTTTTCGAGCTTAATCATGCTTTTTGCCGGGCTGTCTGTGAGGCTGTGAGTCAGGCGAAGGTATCAACCAGCGCGTCAGGATTGAGCGAGCGGGTAGTGCTGCTGTTCACCAAGGAGCCGGTCTCGTCAGGCAAAGCCATCCCATCCAGGCTGAAGCGGGGTTGATCGCCCTGATTGCCCTTGGCCGCCAATTGCTCGTGAAAAGCTTGGTGCGAGGCGTGCTGGTCACCTACATCGGCCTGTCCCAGGCTCAGGCCACTGTCTGCAAACTGCTGTTGCAGTTGTTGCAAGGACTGTTCCAGGGTGTGGCGGACTTGGGCGTGGGGCGAGGTAATCATGGCGTGGGCCACGCCATCTTGCATCTGCAAGGTAATGCGCAAGGGGCCCAGTTCGGGTGGATCCAGGCGAATATCAGCACTTTGAACGCCCCCCTGAGCCTGTTGGGCCAAAGAGATCATTTGACGGCCCATGGCGGCTCCCCATTCGGGGGAGTGAACCGGCGTGGCAACGGCCAGCGTCATGGGACTGGGCAAAGTCGCTGGGCTGTGGGTCTGGGTAGCGCCCGGTGTGGTGGTCAGTTGGGCCAGCAAGGACGCATCTAGCGCCGGCAGGTTCAGATTCACGCCAGCACGCGCATCTTCAGCAATTTGTCGACCAAAGGCCGCCAGGCTGGCCGATGCTTCATCCATCAACTGAGTCTGGGACCAGACCGCCGTGGTGGAGATGTCGGCGCTAAGCGGCTTGTGATTGAGCACTTGCGTGGCATGGATGGCAGGTTTGCGGGCAGCCATGGCAGCGACTGGATTGCTGATTTCCACGATTTTGGGCGTAGTCAGTTCAGCCTTCAGGTCAACGTCGGTTCGCACCTCAGCCGCGCTCAAGGGGAGCGTCTGAGGCTGTCGGCGGATGTTGTCATTCAAGTCGGTCGCCAGAATCTGGCGTGTATCAGCCCCTTTCAGAGGCAGCTTGCTATCGGTTTGTGCCGCGTTGAGATCGGCCTTGCCATTTTTGATGGCCTGCACTTGAGACAGAATCGACAAGGCCATGGCGGGTAGGCCACTATTGGCCTGAGCCTCGGTGTCCAGGTTCAAATCGCTTTGATCGGCAAGCAGCAGGGCAGGGTCCTTGATCAGGGTGTCCAGCTCGCTGGTGTCGGCTTGTTCGGCTACCGCGTCTGCCAGTTTGGGATTGTCTGTAGGAACCTGGGTTTTGGCGCTGTCCTGTTTGGCAGGTGCCGGTGTTTTGCCAGCTCCTTTGTTTTGCACCTGTTGCTGTTGCGTGTGCAAGTGCCGGGCAAAACCTTCGTCTTTGGGCGCATGCGCAGCCGCAGGCCCGGCCGTGTGAGTGGCGGGGGCCGAGGGTGCGGCAGGGGCCGCAGGTAAAACCGAAAGAGAGGGCGAAGTCATGGCGGCGCTTGTTTAATAGGCGGTCTGGCTACGGGTAAAGAGACGAGCAGCGATTTCATCGCTGTTTCGTTGTTCCATTCTTTGTTGCTGGACTTGTTGAGTCTGGAGTCGGCGGTCGATCAAGGTTTCATAGGCCTTCAAGCGTTGCAGGTGGCCATACCAGAGCTGGCGTCCCTGCTCCATTTTCTCTTCCAGCGCTTGGATAACACTATTTTGCTGGGAAATGGCTTGGTCCAATGTCACGATAAAGCGGCGGAAATTGTGGTAATTCGCCATGGTTACCCCGGTTTGACCCACATTCAGCAAGCGCTGGGCGTAGTCCTGGCGATAGGTTTGCAACATGTCCAGCTGCGAATGGGCGGCATCGCGCTCCGTGCGCAGCTCTTGCAAATGGCGGGCCGCATCGTCCACATTGTTCTGACTGAGATCGACCAGCGTTTGTAAAGAGGCATTGGCTTTCATGGCTATTGCTCGCTATTTAAAACGGCGTTCAATTCATCAAAGGCGCGTGGCACGTCCACACGTTGTTGCATACCCTGGCACAGATAGGCTTGCAGCCAGGGGAAACGGTCAATGGCCTGATCAATGGCGGGATCATTGCCACGGGTATAGGCGCCAACGGCAATCAGGTCGCGGTTACGCTGATAGCTGGAGAGCAGGCTCTTGAAGCGATGCACCATCTTGATCTGCTCCGGATCCACAATGCTGGGCATGACCCGCGAGATGGAGGCTTCGATATCAATGGCTGGGTAATGGCCGGTTTCCGCCAGACTGCGCGACAGCACAATGTGGCCGTCCAGAATCGCGCGGGCCGAATCGGCAATGGGGTCTTGCTGGTCATCACCCTCGGTCAGCACGGTGTAGAACGCGGTGATCGAGCCGCAACGACCTTGTGCATTGGGCTCGCCATTGCCGGCGCGCTCCACCAGGGCAGGCAGCTTGGCAAACACAGAGGGAGGGTAGCCCTTGGTGGCGGGAGGCTCGCCAATGGCCAGCGCGATTTCACGCTGGGCCATGGCATAACGGGTTAGCGAATCCATGATCAGCAAGACGTTTTTGCCTTCATCGCGGAAAAACTCGGCCAGACGGGTGGCGTATACCGCCCCTTGCAAACGCAGCAAGGGTGAGACGTCAGCAGGTGCTGCGACCACGACCGAGCGCCGCAGACCCTCTTCACCCAGGTTGTGTTCAATAAACTCTTTAACTTCGCGGCCCCGCTCGCCGATCAGGCCCACGACAATGATGTCGGCCTGGGTGTAGCGGGCCATCATGCCCAGGAGCACACTCTTGCCGACGCCGGAGCCGGCAAACAGGCCCATGCGCTGACCACGGCCCACCGTCAGCAAACCATTGATGGCACGCACGCCCACGTCCAGCACGGTGTCGATGGGGCTGCGCTTGAGCGGATTGGGGGTGGTGTGGCTGAGCGAGACGCAGGCTTGTGCGTCGATCGGACCCAGACCGTCCAGCGGATTGCCACTGCCATCGACGACTCGGCCTAACAAGCCGGGCCCAACCGGGACATGGCGGGAGCGCGCCTGAGCAGGCAGGCTGTCGGGCTGATCGGAGTCGGGTAGTGGCACGGGTGGCTGCAATTGCGCCTCAACCGGTACTACGCGGGCGCCGGGAGGCAGGCCGGAGATTTCACTTAAGGGCATCAAATAGAGGGATCTTCCCTCAAAGCCCACGACTTCGGCTTCGGCCCAGATGTTTTGCGCAGCCGACAGCTCCACTTTGCAGGCAGCCCCTACTGCCAGCTTCAAACCGGTGGCTTCCAATACCAGACCCGTGGCGCGGACCACGCGGCCACTGCGCAGGTTCGGCTCAATGGCCTGAACCCGCTGCTGTGCGGACAGCAACTGGGCGCGCCAGCGTTCGGGGGAGGAGGCCAATAGGGGCGTTGCCATTCAAGGCTCCGAGGCCACGGGCAAGCCCAGGCTGGCCAGGGCTCGTTTCCAGCGGGTGGCAAAGGTGGCGTCAATATCGCCATAGCTGGAGCGCACACGGCATTCGCCGCGTTGCAGCTGGGCATCTTCTTGCAAACGCCAGGCGCGGGGCTCGCCTTGCTCGATCAGAAATTCACGCACCAGGCTGATGTCGTCCGGGTGCAAGGTCAGCTCCAGGGCGCTGGTATCGCCCGGATCGCTGCGCAGCACCTCAGCCACCAGATCGCGAATGCGGCTGGGTTCGGTCTTGATGGTGCTTTGCAACACATGCTCGGCAATGCGCGTGGCCAGCTCAATCAGGGACTGGCCCATTTCCTGATCCATCAGTTCGATGGACTGGGCGCAGTTCTTATTCAGGGCAACAAATTCCTTGATGTATTGGTCGATCTGTTCCTGGGCCTTGGCCATGCCAGCCGCCAGTCCCGCTTCATAGCCCTGTGCGTGACCGCTTTCCTGGCCTGCTGCCAGACCAGCGGCATGCCCCTGGTTGAAGCCAGCCTGATAGCCTTGGGCATGACCTTCTTCCTGGGCCTGACTGCGCTGGTTTTCCAGATCGCGTTGCAGTTCTTCCTGCGTAGGCGGGACGAATTCCGATTCTTCCGGTTCCGGGGCGACAACAGGATCATCCAGCCCCTGCATTTGCCAGCGGCTCCAGCTTTCCTGAAGGTCCGAATAGGCCGAGGCTTTACGGTGGCTGGACATTTACAGGCTCCCGCGCAGGTGGTTTGTGCCTGGACACAGGACCGTACGGGTTTGGGCGGGTAAGCACTGCCCAAACGGGGCCGTCTTAGACATACTCGTCCCCACTTAGGCCACCCAGCGTAATCTGGCCAGCTTCGGCCAGACGACGGGCCACCTGCACAATGGCTTTTTGCTCTTGCTCCACCTTGGACATGCGGATCGGGCCTTGGGCGTCGATGTCTTCGCGCAGCATTTCGGCGGCACGGTTGGACATATTGCGGAAGAACTTGTCGCGCAACTCCTCGGGCGCACCTTTCAGGGCAATGGTCAATGCAGAGGTTTCGATTTCCTTGAGCAACAACTGGATGGCAATGTCTTCCACATCGGCCAGGTTCTCGAATACGAACATCTCGTCCACGATGCGCTGGGTCAGATCCGCGTCCATGCTGCGCAAGCTGGTCAGCACGGACTCTTCCAGGTTGGCGTTCATGTAGTTCAGCATCTCCGCTGCTGTGCGCGGGCCACCCATCTTGCTGCGTTTGGCGCCCTGACCCGACAGCATGCCGTTCAGCACTTCGGTCAGCTCGTTCAGGGCAGTGGGCTGTACGCCACCAAACGTGGCAATACGCAGGACCACATCATCGCGCAAACGATCCGGAATGTAGCCCAGAATGTCGGCAGCGCGATCACGCTCCAGATGCACCAGAATCGTGGCAATAATTTGGGGGTGTTCGTCGGCAATCAGCTCGGCCACGCTGGACGCATCCAGCCAGTTCAGGGCATCAATACCACTGCTGCTGCCTTCGCCGTTCTCCAGCAAGTCCTCGATCAGACCTGCGGCTCGGTCCGAGCCCAGAGCCTTGTTCAGTACGGAGCGGATGTAGGCATTGGAGTCCAGTGCCACCGCCATGAACTGGTCGGCTTCCTGGCGAAAGCTCTCCAGAGCATCGTCCATATCGGCACGGGTCAGTTGCTTTAAGGACGCCATGGCGGTACTGAGCTGCTGTACCTCACGAGGCGAGAGGTGGCGAAACACCTCGGCGGCGGCATCTTCCCCCAAGGACATCATCAAAATCGCACTGCGTTCGATGGAATCGTCCGGTTTAGCCGTTTTCATTTTTTTCATCTTTGTTTAACCAGGAGCGCAACACCATAGCCACAGCGCGTGGATCATCGTGAGCCATCGTGCGGGCGGTGTTCAGATTCTCTTCGTAGCGGCTCATCTCAGCGGCACGTTGTTCGGCGGCCTGCTCGCGAGCGGATTCCTCTTTCTGGCGTTCGACGCGCGCGTCAGCGACCGCCTTGGCCTGGATCAGGCCCTGGATGATGGGGTTGATGACGATGCGCCACGCCATGAACAAAATGAATGCAAAGACTAGATATTTGACCAGTTCCATGGCGAGCTCGCGGTACTCCGGATTTTTCCAGAAGGGGGTATCAATATCGCCTTGCTCGTTGAACTGTCCGTTCACCACGCTCAGGCTATCGCCTCGTTCAGCCGAATAACCAACGGCTTGCTTGACCAGATCGCTGATCTTGTCCAGTTCTGCCTGATCCAGCGGCTGCTTGTCCTTGTCCGTATCGCGGTAGTTCACCACCACGGCCACCGACAGGCGGTTTAATTGGCCCAAGGGACCTTTGACGTGGCTGATGGTGCGATCCACTTCGTAGTTCACGGTGGAGTCGTTACGCGCATTGCCGGTGTTTTGCAGCAAGCGGGCTTGCTCGGCCAGGGATACCAGCGACGGGTCTGTACCGGCAGCCGTCGCGTTCGCGGCATTGGCCGTTTGTGTTGCCGCATTGGCCGGGTCGGCCGCAGGAGCCTGGGGCTGATTGGGCGCGGCAGGCGGGTTCACCAGATTGGCGACGGCATTATTGGGGGCCTGATTGCTCAAAGCGCCGGGTACGCCCTGAGGCTGTTGCGGATTGCGCTGCAGGGACGAACTGGTCTGCTGGCTACGCACTGCGGCCTGGCCGGGCAGCTGGTTGGGCTTGTAGACCTCGGAGGTGTGTTCGCGGCGCGAGAAGTCCACTTCGGCGGTAACTTGCGCACGGACGTTGCCGGCACCGACCAGGGGGGTCAGCAAGGTCAGAATACGTTGGACGGCGCGGTATTCAATATCGTTTACAAAATTGCGTTGCTGATTATCAGCGCCCATCTCACCGGTGGGCGCTGTCAGCAAGCGGCCATTCTGGTCAATGATGGAAACCTTGTCGGCCTGCAGATTGGGTACGCTGGAAGAGATCAGCCAACTGATGGCGGAAACCTGGCCCTCGCTCAGGTCACGGCCTGGGTACAGCGACAGCACGACAGAGGCGGTGGGAGACTGACGATCGCGCACAAACAAGGTTTCACGTGGCATGGCCAGGTGAACACGCGCTTCCTTGACGGCATGCACGGCCTTGATGGAGTTAGCCAGTTCGCCTTCCAGGGCCCGCTGATACGTCACTTGTTCGGTGAACTGGCTGGCGCCAAAACGGCTTTGATCGAGCAGCTCGAAACCGGCATTGCCGCTGCGTGGCAGACCTTGTGAGGCCATTTGCATACGCACATCGTGCACACGATCCTGTGGCACCAAAATGGCGGTGCCGTTGCTGTTGAATTGGTAAGGCACGTTCATCTGGCCCAGGGCCGAGACAATCGCACCGCCATCGCGGTCGTCCAGGTTGGAGAACAGAACCTGGTAAGCAGGCCCACGGCTCCACAGCAAGAGGGCGACAATCAGAGCAATCAGTGCGGCACCCAGCCCGATCAGCACCACTTTGGGTAGGGTGCGTAGTGTGTCGTAGCCAGGGAGTTTGTTCAGCAACTGTGCGGTCTGACTCATGGATGACCTTGGTGAGGCAGAGGCAGGGTTCTGCATGGAATCAGGGGAGTTCAAATCAGGGCGTGCTCAGGCAGCATTAAGGAAAGGGCGGCGGGTACGAAAGAATCAGGCACTTATACCGGCATACTGGCAATTTCTTGGTAGGCAGCCACTAAGCGGTTGCGTAACTGAACGGTGGCCTGAAAACCGACGCTGGCTTTTTGCAGGTCTATCATCACGTCATTCAAAGAAACTCCGGGCTCGCCCATTTCAAAGGCCTGGGCCTGGGCGCTGGCTTCATTTTGTGCCTGGGACACCCGGTTCAAAGAGCGTGCCAGCTCGGCGGCAAAGCCACCGGGGGCGGCGCTGCTGGCCGAGGAGGACACAGAACTGGAAGCCCCGGCCGCTTGCGCGACTGCGCGCATCTGGGCCAAAAGGTTTTCAATGCTGGAAAGATTGGAAATCGACATATTCGCTTGCCAGAAAGTCAGGATAGGCCACGCGCACAGGTGTGGGCAGCTTGCCGTGCTTAATGTAACGGGTAGAAGGCCAGGCTAAGCAGGGTATCTAAGCCCAAAAACAGGGGCTTTTCAGCCCTTATAAACAAGGGCATCAAGGTTTGGATGCGTCGTGCAAGGCCTGCAAGGCTTGTGTAGCCTGGGGATGGCCCTGTTCCAGGGCGTAGAGCCAGGCCAGCAATTCGGCCACGGCTTGATAGAGCTGAGGGGGAATGTGGCGGTCCAGATCCACCTGCATCAGCAGACCGACCAGCTCGGGGGACTCGTGTACATACAGATTGTGCTCGCGCGCGGTTTCGATGATTTTCTCGGCCAGCGTGCCATAGCCTTTTGCCACCACCCGTGGTGCGCCGTCCTGAGGATCGTAGCGCAAGGCCAGCGCCTGTGGGCGAGGGGTCGGGACATCATGGCTCATCGGGTACGTCCTGCGGCAGGTTCGGGTCGGCTTCAATTTGCAGTTGACTCAGGAACAGGCCCTGGTCTTGCAAGCGCTCGCGCAAGGGCAGGCTGTTTTCGTCCAGATAATCTGCACACTGATCGGCCTGGATATGAACCAGCAATTGCTGATTCAGGAGATTGAGCCGCAAGGTGATTGCCCCCAGGGTGGGCAGATTCAGTTGCAAGGTGCTGGACCAGTGCTCAGTTTCTTCCTCTGATTGGGCTTGGTGTCGTTGCACGGCCCAGTTCATGTCGGCATCCGGCCAGGCTTGACCCTGCCATTGCAGATTCTGGTGGGCCAGCGTGTCCAGTTGCTGCCGCACCAGTAGGCTATTGGCTGGGTCCTGAGTATTCGTCTGGGCTTGAGTCGTGTGGTTTGTGCCCGTGTTGGCTTCAGCCACGGGACGATTCAGGTTTTGTGGCTCTTGCTGCAGTTGTCCTACGTTGCGTTGTCCAAAGTGCAGATCACTTAGGTGGGACTCGTAAAACAGCCCGCTTTGTTGCAGGGCTTGCGGCAAGGCTTGGGTGAAATGCTGGGCCAGTGCGGCGGTGCTGCCGGTGGGCAGTGCGCTATGCGCTGCGGCGCCTGTGGCCGGTGTTCCGGCGCCGGGCATGCCTGTGGGTGACGCTGTTCCAGTGGCATTGGTGCCTGCTGTGCTTGCGCTGGCAGAGCTTGCGTTGGCGCCACCTGTTGCGGCGCTGCCGGGCAAGGGCAGTCTTTGTTGGGCCAGGGTCGCGATGGTACTGGCGGTGTTCTGGGTGGAGCCTGCACGTGCTCCTGCCTGGGAGTCAGCGCCGGGGCGCGCGGATTCATTCCCGTCTGTTTGCACGCCGGGGCGGCCGGGTAATAAGGCGTGTCGTCCCTGGATGGCTGGGGCACGGTCCGGGAAGCGCTCCAGCAAGGACAGAATCAATTGGGCCGTGCGCCCCAAAGTTGTGGGGGCCGAGCTGGTGGTGGCCGTGTTAGGGCCACGCGCATTGACGCTGGGATCTGTCGAGGTTTGACCCTGTTGAGTACGCAGATTCCGGCTGTCGCGGCCCTGTGTGTGGGCGCGGGCTTGATCGACACTTTGGCGTTGATCGCGAGCGGTTTGGTTCTCAACGCGCTCGGGGCGTTGGCTGCCCGGTGTTTGGCTGATCGCATCTGGGCGGGCGCCCGTGGCAATATTGCTTTGCTGTCCGGTGCTGATACCCAAAACGGCATCGAGCCGTTGAATAAGCAGCGTCCCCAAAGGGGAGGGGCCGCCTACGCTCATGGAAGGACGCTAGGCGTGTAATACGCTTGCAAAACGGTCTGCTGGCGCTTCATATTGCCCAGCAACGCACCCAGGCGGCCCAGTTCAGGGGTGGCCAGATGGCGGATCTGGGCATCGTCTTCCAGAATCTGGGTCAGCAACTGACGGCGTGCCTGTTTCTCAGTGATAGACAGGTCTTCCATGTTCTTGAGCTTTTCTACGGCGAGCTGATAGTGTTCGGACTGCTCAAACACATCCTCCCAGCGTGCCATTTGGGCAAGCTCCAGCATGTGACGGGTGATGCTGGCGATAATTTGATATTGATCGACGATCGGGTTAGAGGTCTCGCTCATGTTCGTACCAGGCGCTAAAGGCGCAAAGGAGGTTGGAGGTGCAGGTCAGAAATAGAGTCTGTCCTGTGAACCTCGGGGTCAAGCTGGTTGCTTGGCACGTTGGGTATCAACATTGCTGCGCCAGGCATCGGCAATATCGGTCAGTAAACGCTCGGCCAGCGCCAGCTTTTCCGCGTCATTGCGAAGATTGGCCAGCATCAGGTTATGCAAGATCAGATCGTAGGTGGCAACTAGATTGCGCGCCAGTTCTCCGCCCTTTTCAGTATCGACCGCCATTTTCAGGCCGCTATCGACAATATCAATAGCCTTCGATAAAGACTGCCCCCGCCCGGCAATATTGCCCTGTTCCATATGCAGGCGTGCTTGCAGCATGGCGGTGCGCGCACCGTTAAAGAGCAGGGTAATCAGATGCTCGGGGCTTGCGCTCAGGACCTCGGTTTCCAGACCTACTTGAGCGTAGGCGCGGACCGATTGTTGGCCAAAGCGACGGGAAGGGGCAGGATAGCTCATAGAGGTTTATTTGTTGCTGTTCATATTGCCCAGCATGGATAACTGCTGGGTGAGGTAATCGCTGGTGCCTTTCATTTGGTTGACCATTCTGTCTAGCTGAATAAATTGCTTACGATAAGCTTCAATCTTGTTGTCTATGCGTTCAGCAGTGGCAAGAGCTTGTTTTTCAAGGGTCTTTCCAATTTTGTCAGCGCCGTCGGTTGCGTTGTCGATGAAACCGCCCTTTTTGACGTATTCATCCGCCGCTTGATTAATGCGGTTTCCAATAGCATCCTCGCCAGCAAACAGGCGCTGGACATCCGCCATATTATCTTTCAGTGCGGTTGCCAGTTTTTTGTCATCAACGACCAAGTCTCCTGTCTTTGGGTCAGCAGTAATGCCCATCGATGATAGGGAGCGTAAGTTTCCTTCAGTCGTTGGAATGTTCAATGTGGAACGTAAGCTGGACTGAATCCGACGGGGCATGGAGTCGCCCGTTAAGGCAGAGCCCTTTTTGTTTTCGACGTCGTAGGAGGTCAGTGAGCTAATCGTGCTGTTTAAGGCGTTATAGGCTTCAATAAAATTGGTAACGGCCTTGGTCGGGATGCTGTCGTCTCGTGTCACATCCAGGCTGATTGCTTCTGAACTGGCTTTGTTGAGAGTGATCTCCAGCCCTTCTACAGTGTTTTTAAGGGTATTGCTTTGACTGATGATGTCAATGCCATTAATAGTTGCTTTGGCGTTGACGGCTTCGTTCAGTTGTTTCATGCCTTGAGCTGGGCTGCTTTCAGTGGCTGCTGTAAAAGAAAGCAGACCGTCCAGATTGGCATTTCCGTCTACAGAAATAGATTTGATGGAAGCCTGCTCTCCGGTGTCGGAGGCGGTTAAAACTAATTGATAGGGGTGATTGGGATCACCGTTATTAATGATAGTCGCGGTAACACCTAGTTTAGGGTCAGCATTGATCGCTTGCATGACTCCCTGCAAAGAGGTGTCCTTGCCCGTCAAATCCAGGGTATGTGCTGTTCCATTCTGCAGGGTAATGGTTACTTTTCCATCAACACCGAGTGGAGTAGACCGGTCACTTACTTGGCCGGTGCTTAGCGAGTGTTTGCTGGCAAGCTGTTCGACCACAATACTGTACTGGCCAGGGGTGGCCTTGTTGTTTCCTGTGACGGAGATACCGTCGCCAGCAGCATTGACTTTGACTGCCCCGTATAGACTTGGGTCATTGAGTGTTTTTCCTGCGCTTTGCAGGGCAGTAATAGACGCTTTGAGTTTCCCATAAGCGGAGATCCGACTCACGTTTTCGACTTGGCGATTCTGAATAGCGGTCAGGGAGACATTCTCTGCTTTTCGCAGGTCTTCCAGTAACTCATCCAATTTCAGGCCTGAGCCAATACCGATTGAAGAAATAGCCATATCAAATACTCCTGTAGTGTCCTATTTTGTCGCGGATGTGCCGCGCGCAAAGCCCATGTCAATGGGAAGTTTCGATGCCAGTTTGGTTTTTAAACCTTCACGCTGACCGCGTTGCCCTGCAGTTGAACGATCATTTTGGCAATCTGGATCACGGCGTCGGACGGTACGGTGCGCAGGACCTCGCCGGTCGTGTTGTCCACGATCGAGACCACCAGACGTTGCGCCTCGTCATCCATATTGAAGCGAATCCCGGTGGACCAGGCCTGCAGGGAATCGTTGATCTGGTCCAGCGTGTCGTCCAGTGAGTTGACCATGCCAGGCACGGGTTCCTGTTTATCGGGCCAGCGCTGCTGCAACTGGGTATCGGTACTGCTTTCCTTGATGGGGGTCACCGTGGTGGCCGCCGAAGGCATAGGGGTGCCAGGGTTTTGCTCTACAGGAGAAACCGGGGGCACCAAGGCCGTCGTTTGAGATGAAACAGAGTTAATCATGACATCACTCCAGAAGGGGCTTGGTGGCAGGCCGCGAAAGTAAGGCAGGGCTTGGCACCTTTAACGCTCCAATTACGGCACCTTGGCGCGTATCTTTAGGCGGTATTTCGGTTTTCAAGCGCATCCATCCCGTTTAAAGCCTGAATAAGATGGCGAAAGACAGTTTGATTTGGGGACTGTGTGGCAGGGGCGACAGGCAAAATAGTCCCATCTTTATTGTCCGGATTCGTGCCCGTCCATGCCTCGTTCAGAAGACGTCCTGGTTGAGCAGTACGCCCCACTGGTGCGCCGCCAGGCGCTTCAGCTTGTGTCGCGCCTGCCCCCCAGTGTGGAGCTGGATGATCTGATGCAAGCGGGCATGATGGGCCTGCTCGATGCCGTACGCCGCTACCAGGTGGTGGCCGAGGCTCAGTTTGAAACCTACGCCGTGACCCGTATCCGTGGGGCCATGCTGGACGAATTACGCAGTCAGGACTGGTTGCCACGCAGTGTGCGCACCAAAGCTCGTCAGATTGAAGTGGCCGTCAGCACCTTGCGTCAGGAGCTGTTGCGCGAGCCCACCGAGTCGGAAATTGCCCAAGCCCTGTCCATGAGCATGGACGATTATTACGAGCTGCTGGACGAGGCAGTGGGGGTTCAGGTGATTCACTACGAAGACCTGAAACGCCATGCTGACCCATCAGCCGATGCGCTGGAGTTTCTGGAGGACAATTCGCGGGAGCAGGCATACTTTGACAACCCGCTGAACCTGTTGACCTCCCAGGGGCTGCGACAAGCCTTGATTACCGCCATCGATCAACTGCCCGAGCGTGAAAAACTGCTTTTTGCGCTGCAATTCGAGCAAGACTTGAACCAGAAAGAAATCGCGCTGGTGCTGGGGGTGACCGAAGGTCGGGTGTCTCAACTTCGTAGCCAGGCCGTGGCCCGTATCCGTGCCAGTCTGGCAAAAGACAAGTGGGACGCTATTTCTGACAGTGCTGAGTTTCAGGTACTTTTGTAAGCCTGCGCCTACCGGCTGCTAATCTTCCACTTTCTTGACTGATTATTCTATTAGCATGTCCGAGTTCAAGAAGAACCCGGCACAGGTATTGCGTACGGCTGGAGAAAAACCTGTTGCCGTATTGAGCCATAACCGACCCGCCTTTTATATGGTGACGCCTCGCTTGTGTGAGTCGTTGGTCGAGGAAATGGCTAACGGGGATCTGGATGGGTTGGAGCGTCAACGGCTGGCGGTCAAAGATACGGCGGTCGAGGTTGGTCTTGAGCAGCTCTGAGAGACAGCCCATAAAATACAAATTAAAGTTCGTGCCGAAGCCTTGCAGGAGTGGGAGCGGCTGGATGGCAGCGTTAAAACCACCTTCAAAAGTCTGCTTCGCAAAAGACTGGATGCACTGCATGTGCCGGGTCCGCCTTGTGAGGTGATTTGTTGAACTGCTACAAAATCAAGCTGCCTCAAGCAGGGCTATCGTCTGGTCTGGTTTATACCGTTGAGGATGATGTTCTGGTAGTTCTGGTCTTGGCGGTAAACAAGCGGGAGGGCATGGCAGTGTACCGCGCTGCTATTCAGCGATTAAGTGAGGATTTGGATTGAGTGTCGAGCTGACAGTTATTGCAGTCTGCCTT
Organism: Alcaligenes sp. SMD-FA; assembly: GCF_025960365.1. Classification (NCBI taxonomy): domain Bacteria; kingdom Pseudomonadati; phylum Pseudomonadota; class Betaproteobacteria; order Burkholderiales; family Alcaligenaceae; genus Alcaligenes; species Alcaligenes sp. SMD-FA. The sequence continues at coordinate 1,344,490 of NZ_CP110108.1, forward strand.
TTCGGTGATGTCCTGCTGTGTTGATTCAGATGGAAAAAAGCCAGCCTGTTATTGGGCTGGCTTTTTGTTGTGCATTCACTTTGCTTGTTAATTCAAAGTGAATGGTTCGGCAGCGTCAATTAACGCAGCAGCGACAGAACGCTTTGCGGTACTTGGTTGGCTTGGGCCAGAACCGAAGTGCCAGCCTGTTGCAGGATCTGAGCGCGAGTCATGTTGGAAACTTCGACTGCGTAGTCGGCGTCTTCAATACGCGAACGAGCTGCGGATAGGTTGGTAACGGTGTTGTTCAGGTTGGCGATCGTGGACTGGAAGCGGTTCTGAATCGCACCGAGGTGGCTACGCAGATCGTCCACGCTTTGTAGTGCATTGTCGATAGCCTCGAGCGGATTGATTGTGCTGGCCAGACCTGCTTTGACATCCACATTGTAGGCGTCGGCAGCTGCCTGGGCTGTGGAAGCGTCTACGAAGTCGAATGTGAAGGTGCCGAATGCTGCGTCTGTCTCGTCTCCTTCCATGGCCGTGGCATCTACCTTGTACATTACCCCGTTCTCGTCCTTCAGAGCGTAATTAGCGTACAGGCCTGTACTTGTATTCAACTGTCCATAGCCATGCAGCGTGAACTTATCTGTGTCAAGACCTGCTGGAGCGTTGCTTAGAGCCAGTGTGATTTCTGCTGAATGAGTTTGATCATTACTATCGGTGAAGCTAAGATTCTTCAACGCGCCAGACGTTGCACCGATATTGAAACCATCAAGTTTCAGTGTGGTCTGATTTATGGTCTTCAGATCGATTTTGATGGTTTGGCCGTCCTTTGCGCCGACTTGAATCGTCAACGCACTGGCATCGTCACCCAATACCTTAACGCCGTTAAAGTCAGTTTCACGGGATACGCGATTAATCTCAGCGAGACGCTCGTTGATTTCGTTTTGAATGGACTGGCGGTCCTCAGCGGAGTTCGAACTGTTTGCAGCCTGAACCGATAACTCACGAACACGCTGCAGGTTGTTATTGATTTCGTTTAGCGCGCCTTCTGTCGTCTGAGCGATGGAGACACCATCGTTGGCGTTACGAGCAGCCTGCGAGAGCCCTTTGATGTTGGCCGTGAAGCGGTTGGCAATAGCCTGGCCGGCGGCGTCGTCTTTGGCGCTGTTGATGCGCAGGCCGGAGGACAGACGCTCGATGGCTTGACCCAGTGCGCCTTGCGATTTGCTCAGATTGCCTTGGGCAACGAGGGAAAGCGAGTTCGTATTGATAACAGACATGGTAACTCCCAATGTTGAGTAGAGCGGCGAAACGGTTTCGCCCTTTGCCCAGGAAAGCGTTGGCGTTCTGCTAGGCCCCAGGGGGCTGATCGCGCATTCGACACACTGCGTTCTTCCTGTACAGCACCATTAACGGAAGGGGTCAAAAACTCTTTAGGGGGTGGTTGAGAAAATTTTCTGCACTTTACCTTGACGCCTTGATAGCGGCGGCTTCAAGCATTGCCACCCGGTGTGCCGATGGGCTGTTTGCTTTCATGTTCTGGTCCTGGGGCCTGACTTTTCCCTGTCCGGTGCTTGGTGATGGGGCAGAGATCTCTGGGCGGTAGCAGGCAATCAAGAGGTCTTGTTTGAATTGCGCTATCTATATAAGTAAAGAAGCAAACGTAAAGAAGCAAACGCAAAAAAAGCAAACGGGGCCATCTATTGACGACCCCGCCTGGCAAAAATTGAGCAAAAAACGGAATCAGGTGGATTCAAGCCGCGAACCCACCTTTGTGTTTACACAGCAATAGGCTTGCCATCCGCACGTTGAATTACCACGGTCGAAGAACGTGGACGCACCGTATCCATGCTGGCCACTGTTGCGTCATGGGTGTCATAGGCAGGCCAGTTCACCGGGTGCTGAATGTTCAGGAACAGGCTGGTGTGGTCGGGTGTCATGGAAAAGCCCGTGATTTCGGCTTCGTTTGGCCCCACGAAGAAGCGACGCAGATCGGACTGATTGTTGGCATTGATGGCCGGGCCAGTGCCCGAGCTGTCTGCTAGCGCGCCAGGGATAACGGCCAGCATCTGGTCGTTGGTGGCGCGGGCGACATTGTTCTTGCGACCGCCGTCAATACCGTTGTCGGTCTGAATCCACAGAATGCCACGGCTGTCGAAGCCCAGGCCGTCGGGGCTGGCCAACTGGTTCAGGTCGGTCAGGCCGGAGCGGTTGGTATCTGCGTCTGCACCGGAATCCGAGCCAAACACGAAGATGTCCCACTTGAACTTGTTTGAACCGGGTTCGTCGTGCCAGCGAATCACGTGACCATTGACGTTGTTCAGTCGCGGGTTGGCGGCGTTGGTGCCGGTCGACGCGTTGCGGCTGGTGTTATTGGTCAGCGTCAGGTAGATGTCGCCGTTGCTGGGGTGGGTGGCCGTCCACTCGGGGCGATCCATTGGGGTGGCACCCACAAAGTCGGCTGCGCCACGGGTATTGATCAGGATTTCGTCCAAGGTCCGGAATTTATCAGCCAAGGTGCCGCCATCTTTGCCTGGGGTCGTGCCCGTCAGTGCCAGCCACTCGCCCGAGCCGTCTTCGTTGAAACGGGCTACATACAAGGTGCCTTTGTCCAGATATTTAGCGCCTACGGCCAGACGATCGGTGCGCTGGGCATCTTTCGGGTCCCAGTTGGCGTCGGACACGAAGCGGTAGACATATTCAAAGCGCGAGTCGTCGCCGCTGTAGAAAGCCAGAGGCTTGCCGGCTTCGGGTTTGCTGTAAGCACAGCCTTCGTGCGCGAAGCGGCCCATGGAGGTGCGCTTGGTGGCAATGCTGCTGGGGTCGTAGGGGTCGATCTCGACCAGGTAACCAAAGCCATTGACCTCATTGCGCCAGTCATCCGTGGCGCTGGCGCCGGTTTCGGTGACGTTAAAGCGGGCGAATTCACCCAGCACTTCCGAAGGGTCCTGGGCAGCCGTTTCCCATTTGTAGCGGCCAGTGGGGCCTGCTGATACGCCGACGCGCAGCTGGTGTGCGGGGCGATTGCCGGTGTTGACAAAGCAGGCCGCCCAGTTCTCTTCGGCGGTGATGTACGTGCCCCACGGTGTGGTGCCGTTACCGCAGTTATTGTTGGTGCCGCGCACCTGCGTGCCGTTGGGCGAGAAGGGGGTCTTGACCCAGTCCGTACCGCCCACGGGGCCCGCCAGTTTCATGGCAGTGGCAGAGGTAAAGCGACGGTTGTATCGCGAGTTCTGAACGATGTCCCAACGGCCATTGCTACGGCGAATATGGATGATGGCCACACCGTGGGCGTTGATTTCCTTGCGCACTTCCTCGGCCGGGCGCTTGCCATTGACCAATGTCGGACCATTGGGGTGCAGGGCTGTTGAGTCAATGTATTCGTGGTTGACGGCCAGCAAACCCTCGGTAGAGCTGCCCTCCAGCGGAAAAAAGTGCATGCCGTCATGGTGCATGCCCATGGAGTTGAGCAAGTCGTTGGAGCTGTTATTGCCGTTCTTGTCCCAGGGTAGGGCGTTGTCATTGATGGGCGTGCCCCAGGGAGCCAATACGTGGGCGATGTAGCCGGGGGGGACCACACAGCCGTCGGTCATGGAGGTGGGCAGGGATTCAAAACCCAGTTTGACGCTTGCTGGTGGTTCCGGATCAGGGCCGGGACCGGGGTTCGGCTTCTCGCCGCCGCTGTTATCAGTGGAATTGCCACCTGTGCTATTGCTGTCACAGCCTGCCAGGCCAAAGCTGGTCATGGTGGCCAGGGCAGCCGCCAAACCACCGCGCATCACGGCACGGCGCGACAGGCTTTTTTCCAGAATTTCACTGAAAGGGGTGTTCTGACTGACGTTACGTACTGTCTTGTCTGAGATATGTTTGCTCATAGTGATCAATAGCGCCAAGGCTGAGTTGTAGGGGTAGCGCTCATGCTAGTGGCTCAAGGTGAAAGGACTATGACAACAAGCTGAATGACCGGGGTGGTGGTTTTTTGGCGGCTTGGCCGTATCTGGTGAAGCTCGTTGGCAAGCGGGCAGGGTCAGGCGCCATTTTCACGATGCAGGTTTGGACGCCAGATGAGGTCGGAATTGGACTTTTGTTTTAATTAAAAAAATCAGTGTCTTGGCTATTTGGCGAATAACCATTTTGTTTTATGTACAGAGTCGTACATTTTTTATATTTTTGCCGTAACCCTGTTTGCTTATTTCCCTATCTATTTAGAACACAAGGACTAAAGCGACCTTGAGTTCTTTTTGGTGTTCAGCAATCTTTAAGGTTCAAAGCTCGTTTTTTCCCTTGTGTAAGCCCTATGAATGGGCATTTCCCACAGGCTTTGATACTTCCTATTTGTTGTACTATGTTTCTTTTTTTCTTTTGGGAACTCAATGAAGCAAGGGGTTTTACTGCGCAGTGGCCGTGCCGATGCTTTCATGGCTTTAGGTGAGGGCGGTCGACCGGTATTTCGCTCCGCTTTACAGTTGCGAGAAGCCTTGCGCCGTCGGGCAGGCAACTTTGCTGACCATCTGGCGATTCCGCAAAGCAATGAAACGGGTTCCACGCTGGATTGGTACAGCCCGGTCTCCGGCCAGGTTGTGCCCTGGACTGCAGCCACCGAGCAAGAACGCGAAGAAGGCTTGAAGCAATTAAGTGCTTTTCAGGCCCGGCTGAACGAGATGGCCCCAACGATGGATGCCCAAGAGCAAGAGGCTTTGGGCGACAAGGCTCTGTTTTCCAGCTTGCTGCGCCGCGTGCTTTATTTCCCGGACGACAACTTTGTTTATCTGGTCAACGGCAAGCCCGTTTTGACCTTCTGGGGGTTTCTGCACCATGGTGCGGATCAGAACCAGGACCCCTTATTGCCGTTGAGGCCAGCGCCTAAACCCGCAGCCGTGGTGGCCCCGCCGGTAGTGCCGCCTGTCGAGCCCGTGGTCGCCCCTGTTGTGGCCCCGGTGGCCGCCAGTTGGTGGTCCCGTTGGTGGTGGCGTTTGCTGGCTCTGCTCTTGTTGCTGGCCTTGCTCTTGTTTGGTTTGCGCTGGTGCACCACGCCGGTCGTGCCCGATACACCGTTGGGTTCTTTCACCTCCAGCGTAGGCAGCTATTTACCCGAGAAAGTCCGTAATTGGTTGGGCTGGTCCTTGCCCAAACTGGATGCGGGCGCCTTGCTACCGAATGGTCGTGTGGATGCGACAGGCCTTGTCCCCACGGGCACCGTTCCAGTGCTTCCAGGCGCTACGGGTGCTGGCACCGCTCCCGGTGTTGAAGCACCAGGGGCAGCCGCTCCGGGGGCGGAAGCTCCTGCCGCAGCGGGTGCTCCGGATGCGGGGCAGGCTCCTGATGCCACGCCGCCTACACCGCCAGCCGAACCCGGCGCAGACGCCAATCCTCAGCCGCCTGAATTGCCTCAAGACCCGGCAAACCCGCCTGCTGATCCTGCCGCGCCCCCAGCACTGGATGCCAACCCGACTGCTCCGACAACGCCTGCTACCCCGCCTGGTTCCTTGGTGGTGCCGCCCGATGCCTTGCAGTCCGGCAAGATGGATTTCCTGAATGGCCAGTGGGCTGCCCGCATGGGTGTGCAAGACAGTCAGACCGGCAAACCCGTGCAACTGCAATATCAGTTGAAAGACGGTGCCGGCAATGTGCAGATCAAGCGGGGTGACGGCGTTCAGTGTGAAGCCCCCGTGTCTGCTTCGTCTGAGCAGGGCCGCCTGATTTTGAATGCCAATTCCGCCGCGAAGTGCACGGACAATGCCGCTTACGATATGCCCAAGATTGTGTGCGATCCCGGTGCGGCGGGCGCTGCCGCCCAATGCGCGGGCATGTACGGCTCCAATGCCTTTCCTTTGATCTTGCAGCAATCCGAATGATGAGTGCTTGAATCTTATGTTGCCTGAATTACTCAAACACGATGGCTTGGTTACCTTGATTGAAAACACCGGAGTCCAGTTCATGGACTTCGGTTTTGACATCAATGCTCCCACTTTGGGCAGCAAGAAGCTGGGCACCTTGAACCATTCTTTCTTCAGCACGAACGGCCAGAACTGGCGCTTTCTGTTTGAAGGCCTGCAGTTTGGTCAGGAGCAAACCCTGTTCCATCAGCCCGAAGGCGAGGTTGGGGTGTACCAGGGTGGTGGCCGCAATGATCAGGAATGTGATGTCTCTTTGAGCCGTACCCTGGATTTGTTCGATGGCCTGTGGCTGCCCGTGCCCTATGTGCGCTTTGTGGCGCCGCATCGCTTTGACCATGGCCCGGCCAGTTGGAGCCGCCTGCGCGTGGTGCGCCTGGAAACGCCTGATCGCGACGGCAATACGCACCGTATTACGCTTGCCTGCGATACCAGTGTGGTGGACCTGACCGAGGGCGCGGCCTACCTGGCCCCCTTGCGTGAAGATATCAATGCCGGAGCCTTGTTCCGCATTGCCTGCGACAGCGCGCATATGGACTGGTTCCTGAACCGCGACTGGGTTCAGGAATGGTTGCTGGAAGTCTATAAAGACAACGTCAATAAAACACGCAACATCGATTTTGGTGAAGATGTCAGCGCCTTGCACTCGGCACAGCTGCATTTCCTGAATTTGCTCAGCCTGTTTGCGCCGCCGCATGAGTGTGTGGATGGCCGCTCCGAGGCCTGGGTGCGTCTGCCGGACATCAAGGTGCTGGCCGCTAACTGGCAAAGTGAGCAGGTCATTCCTGTTGATTTGGTGCTGGACGTGGGGAATTCGCGCACTTGCGGGATTCTGATTGAAAACCACGGTCAGGACGATTCCGGCTTGCGGCAGAACTATGTGCTGCAATTGCGGGACTTGTCGCATCCACATCAGGTGTACAGCAAGCCTTTTGAAAGTCGCGTGGAGTTTGCGCAGACGGACTTCGGCAAGAACCACTTGTCCCTGAAAAGCGGACGTCCCACCGCCTTTTCCTGGCCCACTTTGGTGCGTGTCGGGGATGAGGCCGCGCGTCTGGCTGCCCGCCGTCGCGGCACCGAGGGTACGACCGGGCTATCCAGCCCCAAGCGTTACTTGTGGGACGAAAACGAATACAAGCACGGCTGGCGTTTCAGTCAGCAGTATGACCGCTCCGATGCAGAACCGCGTGCCCTGGCGGCACCGTTCTCCCTGCATATCGATGAGCGTGGTGAAGCCCTGTATACCCTGGACGAAGACGACCGCCTGCCGGTGTTCGAGCCTTTCTATTCGCGTAGTTCGGTCATGACTTTCATGCTGACCGAGGTGCTGGCCCAGGCGCTGCTGCAAATCAACAGCCCGGCCCAACGGGTACGCCAGGGTCACTCCAACAAGCCTCGCCGCTTGAGCAATATCGTTCTGACCGTGCCGCCCGGCATGCCCTTGGTAGAACGCAGCTTACTGGCTGAGCGTTTGCGTCAGGCCATTGGCCTGCTGTGGACCAGCATGGACTGGTATCAGGGTGAAGAAGACCCTTATGGTCTGGAGCCTTCCGAGTTGGGCCGCATGCCGGAGAACCTGCGCGTGCCTCTGCCCGAGTTCCGGGTGGAATGGGACGAGGCCACCAGCTCTCAGTTGGTATACCTGTTTACCGAAATTACCCAGAACTTTGCCGGCCATGCTGACGAGTTCTTTGATGCGGTTGCCGCTCCCTACAAGGAAGATCGGGAAACACTGACGCTGGGCATTATTGATATTGGCGGCGGTACTACCGATATCGTGATCAGCGACTACACCTTGCGTCGCCCGGCAGGGGCGGGCGGTGGCAGCAACCTGACCATCTCGCCCAAACAGCGTTTCCGCGACAGCTTCCGCGTGGCCGGGGATGACATCTTGCTGGACGTCATCCAGCGTTATGTGTTGCCCGCCTTTGAGGATGCCTTGAGTCATGCGGGCGTGGATGACACCGATGTGTTCCTGTCGCGCCTGTGCGGCAATGAAAAAGCCGATGCCGATAAAGCCGTCTTGCGTCAGCAACTGGCCTTGCAGGTCTTTGTACCGCTGGGCCTGGAGTTCCTGAAACGCTACGAAGCCTACGATCCGCATGAAGACCCGCGCGCCGTCCAGTCCTTGCCGTGGGGCGAGTTGCTGGAGTTCGAGCACTTGCAGGGCGATCAGGCCAATGCACCGCTGTCCCACGCCTCGGCAGGCTCGGCCGATGCCTTGCCACGGGTCTCCAGCAAGGTCGTTCAGTACGTGCTGGACGAGTTGCACAAGCATGCCGGTCAGCGCGTCGATCTGGAATTGGCCAAGGTTGAACAGCCTTTTGATCTGGCCCATTTGCACCAAGGTCTGGTCAGTGGTTCTCTGAATATCAACGATCCCTTGCGCGCCTTCTGCGAAGTGCTGAATTACTACGATTGCGACATTGTGCTGATGGCCGGACGTCCTTCGCGTTTGCCGGGCGTGCAAGCCTATGTGCGCTCGCAAATGCCGGTATCGCCTGCGCGCTTGCTGCCTTTGCACAATTACCGTACAGGCAGCTGGTATCCCTTCCATACCAATGGTCGGATCGACGATCCCAAGAGCACGGCCTCGGTGGGCGCCATGCTGTGCCTGCTTTGCTACAACATGAATATTGACCAGTTCAATTTCAAAGTATCGAATCTGCGTCCACGTTCCACCCTGCGTCATATTGGGATTATTGACTCCAATAATCAGATCAAGGATCAGGACATTGTCTACAAGGACGTGCTCCAGATGGACCCCGATACGCGCGAGGAAATGGTGACGCTGGAAAGTGTCAGCAGTGAAGACTCCGATGGCTACCACCTGCTCATGCAGGGCAGCTATCTGCGTCTGGGTTATCGGCAACTGGATGTAGAGCGCTGGCCCGCCTCGCCCTTGTATTACCTGCACCTGAACGAGAAGGTGCGTCGCCAGATGGCCGATGCGCCTGACGATGATGGCCAACTGCCATCCATGGAAGTGACCTTGATGGTGGACAAGGCGTCCCAAGGTGGTCAAGGCCGCCGGTTGATCAGCGATCGTCTGAAGATCAAGAACTCGGCACCCCGAGACTTCAAACTGAGTGGCGTGTCCAAAGGGGCCGTCCGTATCCAGCTCAACACCATGCTGGAAGCAGGCCTGGGTGATTCTCCATATTGGCTCGATAGCGGGAGCGTAGTGCTCAAATGATGGACATGACGACCTTACAGCAGGATTTGTGCCAGGACTGGCAGAACGTATACCAAGGTGCCGGACAGGCCATTGACTGGGTGATGCAGGCTCGCGCTTCGTCGCAGCGCCTGAACGCGCAGGCCGATAGTCTGGTGCTGGAACTGCGCCGTGCCCGCAATACCGCCCGCAGTCTGGGCGTGGTCTCGGGCCGCCCCATGACGATTGGTTTTTTTGGCCTGTCGCAGGCGGGCAAGTCTTACCTGATTTCCAGTCTTGCCGCCGGTGGCAATGGCCGTCTGGAAACCAATTACGGCGGGGAAACCATCGACTTCCTGCGCCACGTGAACCCGCCAGGGGGCGGTAAGGAAGCCACGGGTCTGGTGACGCGCTTTAGCCGCAATGCCACCGCAGGCCCGGATGCCTATCCCGTCGAACTGCAGATTTTCTCTGAAGTCGATATGGTGAAAATTCTGGTCAATAGTTACTTCAATGACTTTGACAAGGAACAGATCGGCTACACCTTTGCCGCAGACCGCATCAAAGCCTTGATCGAATCGCTCAAGAGCCGTGCCGGTGCGAACGATGCAGGCTTGAGCGCTGATGATGCCGTGTCCCTGTGGGACTACGTGCGCAGCAGCTTTGGCAATACCACTCGTTTGCTGGACAGCACCTACTGGCCGGAGGTCATCAATCTGGCCCCCGCCTTGCGTCTGGAAGACCGGGCACAGCTGTTCTCCATCTTGTGGGGCGAGCAGACTGAGCTGAGCGAGCTTTATATCGGTCTGGCTAAAGTGCTGCAGGCTCTGGGTCACCCCAGCAAGGTTTACGCACCACTGACGGCGCTGATCCGTCGCGAAGGCAATGGCTTTGTGCAGCAAGACAGCATCATGAACGTGGACGTGCTCGAATCGCTGGGCAGTGCCACCGAGAAAAGCCTGAGCGTGTTGCCCGTGCGCGAGCAGGACGGCCAGCCCGTTGTGGCTGCCCAGGCGGTAGAAGTGCCTTTGGCCCACCTGGCGGCGCTGACGGTGGAACTGACCTTCCCCCTGATTGGTGAAACCCAAGGCGGTGGCGTGGACAAGGTGGATCTGCTGGACTTCCCCGGTTACCGCGGTCGCTTGAATATTCGCTCCGTGCAGGATGCCGGTGCCGCTTCGGAAAGCAGCGGTGGCAACCCCGCTTCGCAACTGATTCTGCGCGGCAAGGTGGCTTATCTGTTTGAACGCTATACCGACCAGCAGGAAATGAACGGTCTGGTCATGTGTACCGCTTCGGACAAGCAAAGCGATGTGAAAGATGTAGAGCCTGTGCTGACACGCTGGGTCCATCGCACTCAAGGTGCTACGCCGCAGGAACGTCAGAACCGTAAAGTGGGCCTGATGTGGGCTATTACCATGTTCGACAAACGTATCGGCGCCTCCCTGATTCAGGACGACGCCCAGGTGCGTGATAGCTGGGATGGCTTGATGAAGATGAGCTTCAAAGAGCGTTTCGGCCACTGCGAATGGTTGCAGCAATGGCGTCCGGACCAGCCGTTCTCCAACACCTTCCTGGTGCGAAAGCCTGGCATGCCCACCCCCTTTATTGATCTGGACACTGAAAGCCGGGAGCTATCCATTACGGCATCCGTGGCCGAGAAAATGGGGCGCATGCGTGGCAGCTTTATCGAAAACCCGCTACTGGCACAGCAATTAAGCGATCCGGCCGAAGCCTGGGATGCCATGCTGGCTTTGAATGATGGTGGCATGCAGCGTCTGCGTGCGTATGTGGCCCAGATTGGTGGCCTGGACTTCAAGCTGATGCGCTTGCAGGAACAGTTCCGCAGCCTGCATGACAGCCTGGTCAAGAAGTCCCTGCATTCCTGGTACAGCCAGGACGGCGACCAGCAATCGGTGGTCAAGGAAGCCTTGGCCAAACAGTTCCGCGAGGAACTGCCTGCTTACCGCGCCATTGTGGGAGAGCTGCTGGCTGCGCTTCACCTGCCGCAAGATACCTTGCGTGATCTGTTCCTGAGCCTGGGCTCCAGCAAATCCGAACCCGATGAGCCGGGCGTTCTGACGCAAGAGCAGCCCTTCGAGCAACAGTACGCCGATCTGGTGTACCGCAGTTGGGTCAGCCAGTTGCGCGAGCTGCCCGCCAGCCGTACCAATCAGAACGTGCTGCGCATGCCGGTGGATTTGCTCTCCAGTCTGGTTGAAGAGCTGATTGTGGCCTCGGACCGTTGGGCCTTGCGCGACAAGTTGCTGGCTGTGCTGACCAAGCGCCGTCAAAGCGGCGTGCGTCGCGAGCGTCTGGCCGATCGGCAGGTGTGCAATGTGGCCATGACGGTCAGCGAGTTTGTGACCTGGTTCTACCTGAAAGGCGGCAGCGACGACTTCTTCAAGAGCCCCAAAGCCTTTGGCCAGGATGGCATGCCGGCTTTACCGGCAGAGCCCCAGGACCACGGCGCGCTTTTCTTTGAACAATGGCTGGCCGCTTTGGCACACACCACTTTGCATAACGCCGGTTATGAAGGTGGCCGTGAACTGAGCCTGGAGCAGAACCAGGCCTTGGGACGCATTCTGGAACGATTTACCGATAAGAGCGTGGCATGAAATTAAGATTTAGTTTGCAGGCTTTGGAGCCCGTGGTCCCTGGCCGTGCTCGTTTGTATGTGCGTGATCTGGATGAAGAGCTGGACCTGGGCGAATACGCGATCGCCATTCAGCGCAGTCAGAACAGCTATTACCTGCACTCGGCACAAAGCTGGGATGCGTCCTTGCGCTGGTTGCCGCAACAAGGCTGGACCGAGCATGACGAGGGTATTGCCGTTCTGCTGAACGCCGATATTGTGGATTCGCTGCTGGCCAATGCCAGCGATGCGTATCAAATCACTTTGGCGGAGGCCAACGGCGAAGAGCTGGGCCGCAGCCCGCTGAAGCTGGACAAGGGTATCTTGCCCTCCACAGCCGGTGGCAATGCCCAGGCCATGGAGCTGACCATGCCAGTGGCTGCCGTACCCCAAACGCCTGCTCCGGAGCCTGTTGTTGAAACGCCTCCGGTGGTGGAAACGGTGGCCCCTCCACCGCCAGAACCCGTCAAGGAAGAAACACCTGCCCCCAAGGTAGAGACGGCTGCTCCTGTTGCGCCTCCTGCCAAGAAAGGCGGTATGGGCAAATGGATTGTCTTGCTTGTTCTGTTGTTGATTCTGGCGGGCGCAGCCGGTTACTGGTTCTACAGCCAATCTGCCAAGGACGACAGCCCGGCCGCCCCCGATGCTCCAGAGTCCAGGCCTGCGGTCGTGGAAACAGATAACTGCACCATGGACAAGCTGGCAGACCGTCCTGGCCTGCAATTTGTGCAAGAGTGCGTCAAGGAAAACAAAACCTCCGAACAATGGCTGGCCGTGATTGAAGAAGCCAAAAAGGCGGAACAGTGTGACGTGGCCCAGCGCTTGTACGTGAACAAGGCACAGTCCGGTGATGTAAAAATCGCCATGGCTTACGCCCGTGAATACGACCCCAAAGATCACCAGGCCAATGCCTGCTTTAGCAAGCCCAATCCCGCTACGGCTGCGTACTGGTACGAAACCGTCTTGCTGTCCGAGCCTGATAACGCGCAAGCCAAGGCCCGCTTCCAGGAGTTGAGTCAATGATGATGCGTCCCCTTGTTCGATTCAGTTTGCTTGGTGCTCTCCTGTTGGGCGCAAGCCAGGCACAGGCCGCGGCTCCCTTGCTGCAAGAGGGCAAGAAGGCGCTGTATCAACGTGTTCTGACTACGCCGTCCTGCCGTCTGTTTTCTTCGGAAACGGATCAGCAGGGCAAGCCGGTGCCTGCGTTCAGCCGCTTTTATATTTACCAGCGCAAAGAGCAGGGCGGGGCAGAGCGTGTGCAGGTTGGCCCGGATAGCCAGGGCAAGACCGTAGGCTGGCTGGACAAGGCCTGCACGGTGGACTGGAAAATGCAGCTGACCCTGGCCTTTACCAACCCGGCCAACCGCGATCGCATGCTGTTTTTCCAGGATCGCGCCTTGCTGGAAAAAGTGCTGGACACGCCGGACCCGGCCACTTTGGTGGCCCCTATGCGTCAGGCTTTGCGTAAAGATTCGCAAACAGAGGGCGTATTGGCGCAAGAGCCCGAGTACTTTGTGGATGTGCAGGAACAGTTCTACCTGTTGCCCGTCTTGAGCGGCGAAGAGGTCATGACTGAAAACGGTTTTCGTACCCGTTTGCTGAATGTGGCGTCTGTCACCAAGCACACCGCAGATCAGAAAGAGCCGGAAGCCGCTAAGCAAGAGCCTGAACAGGCTCAGGATCAGGATGCCGCCCAACGCACATCCCAGATCAAGGGCTTTAGTGCGGCCGTGGTCTTTGTGATTGACTCCACCATTTCCATGGACCCGTATATCGACCGCACCCGCGAGGCTGTGCGCAAGGTCTATGCCAAGGTGGAAGAGCAGGGCTTGTCCGAACAGGTCAAGTTTGGCCTGATCGCGTTTCGCTCCAATATGGAAGCCGCGCCGGGCATCGAGTATTTGACGCATGTGTATGCGGACCCCAATACCGTGACCAGCAGCGAAGACTTCCTGTCCAAAGTGTCGGGCTTGAAGCAAGCCAAGGTGTCTACCGTTGCATACGACGAAGACGCTTACGCGGGCGTGCTGGAAGCCCTGGACAAGGTGAACTGGAACAATTTTGGCGCGCGTTATGTGGTGCTGATTACGGATGCCGGGGCGCTGGAAGGCAATAACAAGTACTCCTCGACTGGACTGGATGCACCGCAACTGCGCATCGAAGCAGCCAAGCCCGGTGTGGCAATCTACACCCTGCATTTGAAGACACCATCGGGCAAGAACAACCACGCCAAGGCCGAAGACCAATACCGCGAGCTATCCACTTACGGTGGCACACAGACCTCGCTGTACTACCCGGTTAATGCCGGTGACGTGAACCAGTTTGGCAAGATGGTCGATAACCTGGCGACCGCACTGACCGAGCAGGTCAAAGTGGCTTACCAGGGTGGGGATGCAATTGGCAGTGCAGCGCGTGCCCAGGAGACCGGCGACACCACCACCGACCAGATGCTGACCGATGCCGAGTTGATCGGCCATGCCATGCGCCTGGCTTATTTGGGCAAAACCACGGGCACCACCGCGCCCGAAGTGTTCCATGCCTGGATCAGCGACCGTGATCTGGTGCGCCAGAACATCCCGACAACCGACGTCCGTGTCCTGCTGACCAAAGCTCAGCTGAGTGACTTGAGCGATGTGGTCAAACAGATTCTGGACGCGGCCAACGAAGGCATGATCTCGCCCACCGATATGTTCAACCGCTTGCGTTCCGTGGCAGCGGCCATGGGGGCGGACCCCAGCACCCTGAAGCAAGAAAAGGGCACCAAGCTGGCCGAGCTGGGCCTGATGAGCGAGTACCTGGAAGACCTGCCTTACCAGAGCGCGGTATTGACCTTGGATGAAGACACCTGGACCAGTTGGGATGCTCTGAGCCAGGAAAAATTCATTCGTGACCTGAGCACCAAGCTGCGCTACTACGAGCGCTATAACGCCGATGCGGATCGCTGGGTGTCCTTGGCCGAAGGCGCCGATGCACGTGATGACGTTTATCCCGTGCCTTTGGAGATGATGCCCTGACATGCTCCGCATTCAGCAGCTAGAGGTCTCCCGGGGGCAAGGCCCCCACGCTTTTCGTGTGCAACTGCCCGAGCTTGTTCTGGACGCGGGGCAGATTGTGGCCGTGACCGGCGTGAGCGGTTGCGGCAAAAGCACCTTGCTGGAAACCTTGGGTCTGCTCTTGCGACCCACTCAGGCCCAGGTCTTTAGCTTGGGTAAAGAGAGCAAGGATATCAATGCCTTGTATGCCAGCGGGCGCGAGTCTGAACTGGCTCAATGGCGGGCCAGAAACCTGGGCTTTGTGCTGCAAAATGGTGGTCTGCTGCCGTATCTGTCGGTCTGGGAAAACATGGTTTTGCCGCGCCGCTTGTTGGGCCTGCCCGTCAAGGCGGACCATCTGGACGCAGCCATTGCTACCCTGAAGCTGGAGCGGCTGCTGAATCTGTACCCGTCGGCCTTGTCCATTGGGGAACGACAGCGCGTGGCCTTTTCTCGTGCCATTGCCCACGTCCCTGGTCTGGTGCTGGCCGATGAACCTACCGCCGCTCTGGACCCCGAGACGGCTCACAATGTGTTCCAACTGTTTTTCAGTTTGGCCAAGGAGCTGGATCTGGCGGTCTTGCTGGTCTCGCACGATTGGGACAGCCTGAGCCAGTTCGCTATTCCGCGCTTGCAAGCCAAGCTGGAACCGGGCTTGAGCATTTTTGTCCCCGAGGTTGCCGCCCCATGTTTGTAAACGTCTTTCGTCTGGCCTGGGCCGACTTGCGTTTTGACTGGCGCATCTCTTTTTGCATGGTTGCGGCCATGGTGGCCGTGGTGGCTCCCTTGCTGCTGCTCTTTGGCCTGAAGCACGGTGTGGTCACCCAGTTGCAGCAGGAGTTGCTGCAAGATCCGCGCAACCTGGAAGTGAAGATGTTGAGCAGCGGCAGCTTTGATCAGGCCTGGCTGAACAAGCTGCGTCAAATGCCCGGCGTGGGCTATGCCATTGGCATGACGCGCTCCTTGAATACCCAGGCAGATTTGCGTCTGGACCGACGCCGCTTTCTGGAAAACGTAGAAGTGCTGGCCAGCGCACAGGGCGACCCCTTGTTGCAGAATCAGGCCCGTGACTTGTCTCCCCATGAAATCATCCTGACTCAGGAAGCCGCCCGTCGCTTGAACTGGACAGCGGGCGAGTCCGTGCATTTGCGCCTGAGCCGCCGTCTGGACGGACAGCTGGAGCAGGGCGACAAGGCCATGACCGTGGTGGATGTGCTGGCGGAACACCGCTATTCGCGTCCCGCCGTGTTCGTGGCCCTTGAAACCTTGCTGGCTCTGGAATACGCCCGCGATGGTTTTCAAATCCCCGATTTTTCCATGCTGACCGGCAAGCCTTTGGCCGCCGATATGCCCGTGCTCTACGCCCGCGCTCGTGTCTATGCCCGCACGATTGATCAGGTTGGCGAGGTGGCAAAAGGCCTGGAGCAGCAAGGCATTCCGGTCGCCAGCCGTTACGCCGATATTGACAACGTGCGCGCCATTAACCGCGTGCTGAGCCTGATCTTTGGTGTGATCGCCCTGACCGCCATCGTGGGCTGCGCGGCCTCTTTGGGCGGGGCATTTTTGGCGAACGTGGACCGCAAGCGCAAAGATCTGGCGGTCCTGCGGTTGCTGGGTATTGATAGCGGCGGAGTCATCCGCTACGTGCTGATTCAGGCCATTTTGTTAAGTCTGATCGCCTACGCCTTGGGACTGGGCCTGTACGGCCTGGGCAGTACCTTATTCAATCAACTACTGGTAGGAGATGGCCTCCAGACGGACTTCGTATGTCGCATCACCGTGGCCCATGCCCTGTACGCCTTATTGATGGTGGCGGGTCTGGCGTGTGTGGTGGCGGCAATCGGAGCGTGGCGGGCCGTTCGTGTTCAACCTGCGGAGAGTTTGCGTGAAATTTAATCCTTTGTTCAGTGCAGCCAGCTTGCTGCTGGGTTTCAGCGCTGTGGCGCAGGCAGCGCCCTGGGACGAGAAGTACTACAACCCCAAGCCAGCTGAGGGCGATGTGGTTCTACCCATGCCTTGCGAAGGCGCCATGGTGTTTCGCCGTGTAGCCGTGCCCGTCGCTGGTCCTTTGGATGATATGCGTGTGGTGGTGGGGCAGGAAGCCGAGGAGTGGGGCTATATCGAACACAAGCGCCCCGAGTTCATTGCGGGCAGCTTTACCGATAGCAAGGCCGGTTCGTCGCGGTACTACTTGATGGCCAAGTACGAACTGAACAAGTTGCAGTATCAGGCCATGACGGAAGCCACTTGCCCGACACCCAAGAACACCTTGGTGGTGCCGCAGACCGACATCAGTTGGATGGACGCGGTGCATTTCTCCGACCTGTACAACCAGTGGTTGCGCGAGAACGCGGCCGACAAGCTGCCCAAGGAAGATGGTTTGGCCGGTTTTGTACGTCTGCCTACGGAAATTGAGTGGGAATACGCGGCACGGGGCGGTTCGGCCCTGTCTTCGGCCGAGTTCCGTGATGTGCGTTACCCCATGCCCGAAGGCATGAACGACTACGAATGGTATGCCGGTGCGCAGTCCTCCAACGGCGCTGTTCAGTTGATGGGACGGCTCAAGCCCAATCCGCTGGGCCTGCATGACATGCTGGGCAATGTGGACGAGATCATTCTGGAGTCCTTCCGCTTGAACAAGCTGGATCGTCAGCACGGGCAAGCTGGCGGCTTTGTGGTGCGTGGTGGCAATTTCCTGGCCAAGCCTGAAGCACTGCGTTCTTCGGCTCGTAAAGAGCTGGCGTACTACGGCCCCAAAGGGCCCACACAAGCGAAAACAACCGGGATGCGGCTGGCCCTGGTGTCGATTGCCCTGACTTCGCGCGAGCGCGTGCAGGCTATTGAAAAGAGTTGGCAAGCCCTGGGCACCGAGCAAGGCACGGTGAACCCGAATGAGCCAGCCGAGGAGTCCGCGGTGCAGCGCCTGGGCTCCTTGGCCAGTACGCTGGAAGACGACAAGCTCAAAGCCCAGTTAAAGCAATTGGAAGGGGATTTGCGAGCGGCCAATCTGCGTCAGGAAGAGATGCGTGATCAGGCCATTCGCGCCAATCTGGAGCTGGGCTCGTTCCTGTGCACCAAGCTGAAAGACGATGCGCTCTTCGTAGAATTGCTGCACCGAAATTACGATGCCTTGTGCGAAGCCGATACGGATGACAAACAATGTGCCAGCCGCAAATTGAAGTTGGATGAGCAGGAAGACCGTGTCGCCAAACTGGCCCGCTATTATGCGAGCAATTTGATTGATGCCTCGTCCTTGTACGGGCTGAACTTGCTGGAAAAACAGGTGCCGGTAGAGCGCCAGATGATGGAACAGAACAAGAGCCTCAGTGCCTTGAAACCCTACCTGGAAGTGCATTGGAAAAATCAGAAGGATTATCTGAAAACAGATGCTATTGATATCAATGCCTGGAAAAACAGTTGTAAATCCGTGCCCAACTCGTAAATCACGAGTCAATAAAAACAGACGTACTTCAATTGGAAGAGGAAGTTATGCAACACGTGCGCCGTTTTACCCCTAGAACTTTGCTGGGCAGCCTGATGCTGGGCGTGGCTTTGCTCTCGGGTTGTGCCAGTACTGGCAGTAGTTTGCTGGGCGGTACCCAGGCCGATGATCGTCTGACCAGTGGTCAGGATGCGAAATTCTTTAGCCGCTCGGGCTTTCAGGCGTGTGCCGGTGCCGCAGCGGTGGGCGTGCTGGCTTGCATGCTGTCCAATTCCAGCAATAAAGCGGCTTGCGCGATTATTGCGGGTGTGGCCGCTTGCGGTGTGGCCATGGGTACCAACTACTATCTGGACCAGCGCCGCACGGAATACGCCAATACCTCGGATCGTCTGGCCGCCATGCAGCGCGACGTAGAAGCCGATACGGCCAATATCATTGAGCGCACCAATACGGCTCAACAAGTGATTGCTGACGACAAGCGGCAGATTGCTGAAATCGAAAAGCACATGAAAGAAAAAACGATGGAGAAAAAACAGGCCGAGAAGCAATTGGCCCGTATCGATAAAAATATCGAAGTGCTCAATCGTGATCTGAAAAACATGAATGAAAAGGTCAGCCTGTACCGCGATGTAGCCGAGGCTGAGCGCAAGGACGGTGGCAAGAAGTCCGAAGTCCAGCGCCTGGACCGTCAGATTGACCAGATGAATGTAAAAGTGGCCGTGCTGCAAAAAGAAGTAGACGACCTGTATTCCATGCGTTCCGCCGTTACTTTGGGTTAAAGAGCTTCTTATGCGAGTATTTCTGCGTTGGACCCCCTTGGCTGCCAGCCTCTTGCTGGCCGGTTGTGCCACCACCATGAGCGAATGCGACCCCTTTGATCAGGACGCCGGCTTTTTCACCAAAATCAGTTGCGACACTTCGGGCGCGTATCGCCAGCATATTGATGCGCGCGAACAGGGCTTGCTGAGCGCGCAGGAAGCCAATGCGCTGTTTCATCAGGTCTACAAGGATATTCAGACCCAGCAAAGTCTGAGCAAAGCCAGTCTGGCCCAGCAGCGTCAGGCCCAGACGGCCCTGAACCGTTCCATGGGGCAGTTGGTGCGCAGCTTGCAGGCCAGCAAAGGCAAGGAAGCCGGTTTGCAGAACCAGCTCAAGGACCTGGATAAGGGCCTGAAAGACGTGAACCGCTCTATCGAAGACAATAGCCCGGCCGCGATCGCCCAGAAGCAGCAGCAATTGCAGAAGCTGCAAAAAGACGTCAGTCGCCTGCAGTCCAGTTTGGGTTACGACGAGTAAAAGCCTATGCAGCGCGTCATTCTTGATTCGGTTGGACCATCCTCGGCGTATCAGCAGCATCAGCATGCGCTCAATGTGCTGAAACGCCAAGATGAACCTTTAACGCATCTGTTTTCCACCTATCAGGCTGATGGTTCCGACACCACAGCCTGGTGGACGGGCATGCAGGGCCAGGCCGTGCCCAAAAACAGCTTGTCTGCGGCACAGCAACAGGCTCTGGATGCGCGTTATCAGCAATCGCTGGACCGGATCGAGGTTCTGAGCCGCCAACTGCAAGAGCAGGGGGCGACGCAGGACGCGCAAGCGCTGCAAGCCTTGCTGAAAGATGTGTCGGCCAAAGGGGCGGTTTACAGCGTAGGCGGCAAGCCTTTGCTGGTCATGAGCGAGAACCCGGCGCTGTCGCCCGAGCCCTTGTTCGAGTCCTATCAGAAGCGGGTGGCACCGCCACCGCCTGTGCCACCTGTGCCACCTGTGGTGCCTGCGGCAGCAGCCGTGGGGGCAGGGGCTGCGGCGACGACGGTGGCCACCTCCAAAGCTCGTCCGTGGCTGTGGTTCTTGTTGGCTGCTTTGCTGGCTTTATTGCTGGCGCTGTTCTTGTCGTGGTGGTTCAAGTGGCCTCCGGGCTGGTGGGACAGGGAGGTGGTGCCAGTAGAGCCGCCCGCCGTGGTCAAGCCTGATCCTGTGGTGGAAGAGCCTGTTGTCCCTCCAGCGCCACCACCCGAAGAGCCGGTGGTGCCTGTTCCTGAACCGGAACCCGAGCCAATTAAAGTAGAGCCCGTGCCCGAGCCCGTGGTGGAAGAGCCGCCTGCGCCTCCTCCTGCACCGGAGCCGCCGCCCAAGCCTGAACCCAAACCCAAGCCGGGTCCCAAGGTGTCGTCTGATCCTAACTTTGTGTGTGCTCAGGACGAAAAGGGTGAGGTGCTCAAGCCCGAGGTCTACATTGTTTTTGATTCCTCCATGTCCATGTTGCTGAGCGTCGATGCCAAGATTCAGGACGAGGAGTGGTTCTTCAGTCAGGATCTGGACGATATGGGCTCCTGGAGTGATTACGCAACCCAGCGTGCTCAAACCCTGTTCCGGGGTACGTCGCGTATCGATGCGGCGCGCAGTGCGTTTTCCAGCATGGTGGACAGTTTGCCGGCCGGACAGGATCTGCACTTGGTGACCTTTGCGCAGCAGTGTGCTGCGCCCAATTACCAGGGCCGCTTTACGACTGCCCAGCGTGGACGCTTGAAGAACCTGATCCAGAATATCGAGGCCAAGGACAGTACCAATCTGGTGCAGTCCCTGACTCTGGCTGCGAGCCGGGTGGATGGGGTGAACCGGGATGCATTGATCGTTTTGTTTGTGGATGGCAATGATGGTTGCGATCAGGATATTTGTGCTGTGTCGCGCAGCATTGCGCGTGCCAAGCCACGTTTGCGCATTAACGTGGTGGATATTACCGGGCAAGGTTTGTCGGCTTGCGCGGCAACGGCAACCGGCGGGGTCACGCTGGCTCCGAAGCAGTCTGGTCAGATTGCCAAAGCCCTGCGCGATGCCACAACGGACTTTGTAAAGCGCGCCGAGCAAGCCTGCAAATAAACACCGTTTGATCTTGTGCCTTGATCAGCCTGGGCTCGCCCAGGCTGATTCGTTTCTGGACAGGCAGAAAAAGACAGGGTCACAATAAGGGCCTGATGACTATGTGTGAACTTGCCAAGAGGGCTGAGGTCTGGTTCTGTCCGCATTGACCGTAAGTGAGGCCAAGTTCGCGATGAGATTTCTGTGACAGAACGGGAGGTCTGAAGCTTGGAATCGTTTTCCCCGAGACTTGGCTCCGCACTATTCAATACCGCTTTTGCGCTGAACTACGCATAGACTGTGACAATGTCTACCTCCCCCTCTCGTCCTGATTCCCCCGAACGCCGCCTGCGTCGCATGAAGCGCAGCGCTTTGGCCTTGCTGGCGCTGACTATCTGCCTGTTCCTGCTCAGTCACGCCATGATGCGGCAAGGCGAGGCGGCACCTATCGCCGCATTCTGGCCCTGGCTGCGTGCTTTTAGCGAAGCCGCCACAGTCGGTGCGTTGGCAGACTGGTTTGCTGTCGTCGCCTTGTTCCGCCACCCGCTGGGTCTGCCGTTTCCACATACTGCGATTATTCCCAACAAGAAAAACAGCCTGGGTGAAAGCCTGGGCGTCTTTGTGCGCGACCACTTTCTGGACTCCGCCATGCTGCTGGAAAAGCTGCGTAGTCTGGACCCGGCGGCGCGCTTGGGGCAGTGGCTGTCGCAACCCGAACAAAGTGAACGTGTCAGCCGTGCCTTGCAAACCGCTATGGGTGAGGCTCTGCGTTTGCTGGACGAGCGCAGTGTCAAACAAGCGCTGACCGATGGCGTGCGCGGCTATTTGATGCGGGTGGATATGGCTGGCTCCAGTTCCCAGATTCTGGGGCTGCTGACACGCAATGCCCGGCACCAGCGCCTGCTCGATGAGGTCTTGCAGCAATTGGGTGGCTATCTGTCCAATGAGGCGGTCAAGCAGCGCGTGGCCGATGTGTTGGTGCGCTACGCCCAGCGTGAATGGCCCAAGCTCCTGGCCATGGTCGGAGTGGTCACGTCGGTAGATGAGCTATCGGGAAAAATGGCGGACCGTCTGGCGCGTGCCCTGGTGGACGAAGTGCAAACCATTTTGAGCGAACCCGAGCACCCTTTGCGCAAGGATTACGAGCAATGGGTACACGACTATATTCAGCGTTTGGGTCAGGACCCGGAGTTGATGGAGCAGGTGGAGGCCATCAAGCAGCGCTTTTTGCACCATAAGGATGTGGGTGAGTACATTGATGGTGTCTGGACGGATGTCATGCGAGTTGTACGCAATGACCTGGCCAAAGAGGACTCTTCTGTGGCGGCCCATCTGCGTCAGGTCGCTCAGGATTTGGGTACGCGCTTGAATACGGATGCGACGCTGCGTGAAACCTTGAATGAACATATGCTGTCCGCGGCAGCGGGCCTGGCCGAGCAATTGCGCGAGGGGGCCAAAGACCATATCGCGCGCACCGTGCGTCAATGGGATGACAGGCAACTGGTGCGCGAGCTGGAGCTGACTGTAGGTACGGATCTGCAATACATACGCTTTAACGGCACGGTGGTGGGCGGCTTGGTTGGTGTAGGCCTGCACGCGATCCTGTTATTGGGTCTGGTTTAAAAAAGAGCCTGCTAGATCAGCCTTATGCGAACGCCTTGGCCGTGTTTGGAAAACATAACAGGGCATTGCTGATCAAGATGGGCTTAATCCACGGCCTTGTCGAATGTGGAATATAAGGGGGGCAGAGAGACGTTCGGCACTTTGCCCCCCAATATTTTTTATCAGGCCACTTTCAGCAAGGGCACAGGCTCCTGGGTGGCATTCGGATCAGGGACATACGTGGAGCGGCTAGCCACACCCGTATTCAGCAGTTGAATGGACAGTTTCAGCTCTTGTGCCTGGCGACTTAGCTCGTGGACGGTCTCTCCCAGGCTGCGGGCCAGATCGGCATTGTCGTTGGTGTCATTGTCCATGGTGGAGACGGCATCGTTAATCTGTGCTAAGCCGCTGGCTTGCTCATTAGAAGCCGTGGAGATCTCGCTGATCAGATGCGTGACATCCGAGACCGATTGCATGATCTCATCCATGGTGGTGCCGGCGCGTTTTGCATGATGAGCACCAGTTGCCATGCGGGCCAAGGAATCTTCCACCAGGGTTTTAATTTCCCCAGCGGCCTGTGCGCTTTTTTGCGCCAGGCTGCGTACTTCACCAGCCACCACCGCAAAACCCTTGCCGGCCTCACCGGCCCGAGCCGATTCCACGGCGGCATTCAGCGCCAGAATATTGGTCTGAAACGCCAGCCCTTCAATAATTGACACAATATCGCCAATACGTTCGGAGCTATTGTGGATGTCCTGCATGGTGCTGACCATATCCTGGACCACTTCACCTCCACGGCGCGCATTGGACAGGCTTTGGTCGGCCAACTGATTGGCCAGTCGGGCATTGTCTGCGGTTTGCTGCACATTCATGGTCAGTTGCTCCATGTTTGCAGCTGTGCGTTGCAAGGAGCCGGATTGGGCGGCGGTACGGTTGGATAACTGGCGGTTGCCGTCTGCAATTTGCGTGGAGACATCCAACGAGGCCTGAATGCCTTGATGCACGTCGGTGGCCAGGCTCAGCAGGCTTTTGCGCATCATATCCATGTAAAAGTACAGTTGCGCAATTTCCTGGCTGCGGGTGTGTTGCGGGTTCAGGTCGATCAGCAAATTGCCAGTCGCAATTTGCTGGGCGATATGGGTGGCACTGTGCAGGGGCTGCATCATGCGCTGGGTCACAATCCAGCCATAGGCCAGCGTGGCTAGACTGACTACCCCCAGGCAGGCTAGCCCGGTTGTCAGATAGGTGCCCGAGGCACCACTGCCCAGGAGCAGGCCAACGCTTAGGCTGACCAAGGCGCCTGTTAGAACCCCGAAGCGCAGCAAGCTGGCGCGCAGGCTGCGGTTCAAGGGCTGCAACAGGGTGCTCAGGGCAGAGCGCCAGCCTCTGGCTTGCAACTGGCCTTCATGCAGACGAAAGCCGCGCAGCCCTTGTTGCTGGATGGAGTGGTACAGATATTCTGCTTCTTTGATTTCTTTGGGCTGGGCGCGTACTCGTACCGAGGCATAGCCATTGACGCGGCCGTTTTCGATTAGAGGAATGACGCGGGCCTTCACCCAGTAAAAGCCGCCGTCTTTGCGGCGGTTCTTGATCAGCCCCGACCAGGATCGTTGTTGCTTGAGGGTCTGCCATAAATCCTGAAAAATCACGGCGGGCATATGGGGGTGGCGCACGATATTGTGGGGAGCCCCGATCAACTCATTGTGGCTGTAGCCGCTAACCTCGATAAAGACCGGATTGGCGTAAATGATGCGCCCCTTCAGGTCTGTTTTGGAGATTAAATAGGTTTTTTCGGGTACCTGTGTTTCATGAGACGTAATGGCTTGATTTTCACGCATGATCTGGCCCTGTTAAAGACGTAGGCGGAAAAGGACAGATCATTATGTTGCATATCGACTCAATTTTGTTACCTAGTATTTGTATTAGAGTCTAAATGTTTCATTGTGATGACATGCAAAACCCAGGGTTCCAGGGGTAGGGTTTTGTGTCTTAGTTAGTTGATTTTATTATTGATTATTTTTTTCAGGGATGTCGGGTTTAAAACTCGATCCCAGATTTATTGTTTTGTCTAGCTGTCAGTTGTGTCAGGCTCGGTGAGGGAACCGCCGAGCCTGATTTTATGGTTTAGCGGCGAATCGCTTCCAGGCGGGCGTTCGCTGTTTTGGCACTTTGAGCCTGAAAGGGGGGCGTGTTCTGGTAAGACAGCACCTGCATGGTGGGCGCCTTGCTCAGTTGGGTCAACGCGGGGGCATTTTGGGTGGTTTCGGCTGAACCGGTATTCAAGGCCTTGATCGCGTCAGCCAGTTCGGACGCTTCCGTGGCCAGATCGCTCATGGTGTTGCCCAGATCCTGCACCAAGGCTGCATTTTGCTGGGTGACTCCATCCATCTTGGCCATGGCTTCGTTGATCTGATCCAAACCGCTGGCTTGTTCGATCGAGGCGGTGGAAATCTCGCCAATAATGTCGGTGACGCGTTTAACCGAATCGACGACCTCACCCATGGTGTCGCCCGCGCGGGCGGCTTGCTCGGCACCCACGGCCATGCGGCCCACCGAAGCATCAATCAGGTTTTTGATCTCGCCTGCGGCTTGCGAGCTTTTCTGGGCCAGACTACGCACTTCACCGGCCACCACAGCAAAACCACGGCCTGCTTCACCAGCACGGGCTGATTCCACGGCCGCATTCAGCGCCAGGATATTGGTTTGGAAGGCAATGCCTTCAATCACGGTGACGATATCGCCAATACGACGCGAGCTGTCGTGAATGCCTTGCATGGTCTGCACTACTTCATTGACCACTTCGCCACCCCGTTGGGCAATCTGCATACTGGCATCGGCCAGTTGGCTGGCTTGATTGGCGTTGTCGGCGTTCTGGCGTACGGTCACCGTCAGCTCTTCCATGCTGGCGGCGGTTTCTTGCAAGGACGCGGCCTGATCCTCAGTGCGCGAGGCCAGATTGGTATTGTTCACTTCCAAAATGCGCGCAGCATGGATAGAGGCGTCAATGCCGGCGCGGGCGTCGCTGGCAATCCCCACCAGGCTCTTGCGCATCAAATCCAGACAGAAGTAAAGCTGACCAATTTCCGAATTGCTTTCGCTGGAGTTCAGGTCAATGTCCAGTTGCAGGTTGCCGGTCGCAATTTGTTGAGCAATCAGAGAGGCTTGGTCCAGGGGGCGGATCACGCGTTGGGCAATCAGCCAGCCGTAGCCCATCATCACGGCACTGGCCAGACACAAGCCGCCCGTCAGCCACAAGCCCGAACCTTGGGGAACTCCACCGGTCAGGGCGAAGTATAGGGCCGTGCCGGTGGTCGCCAGCGCCAAGGTGCCCATGCGGAACAGGCTGGCACGCAGGGAATTGCTGAAAGGGCGGCGTAGTTGGCTCAGGGCTTTGCGCCAGCCTGTGGGAACGGCACGGCCTTCATGCAAGCGCACGCCCTTGGCGCGTCCTTCATTGATGGCGGCATACAGGCTTTCTGCCTCGTCGATCTGTTCCTGGCTGGGCTTGACGCGCACGGATGCATAACCGGCCACTGTGCCATTTTCATAAATGGGCACCGCCATGGCGTACACCCAGTAAAAGCCACCGTCTTTGCGACGGTTTTTGACCACGCCCATCCAGGGGCGTTTGCTTTGCAAGGTATCCCAGAAATCCTGGAAGGCCTCGGGCGGCATGTCGGGGTGACGGACCAGATTATGAGCCTTGCCAACCAGCTCCTCACGGGTAAAGCCGCTGATTGCAATAAAGGCCGCGTTCGCGTAGGTAATCCGACCTTTCAGATCGGTCTTTGAAATGAGGTACTGATCGGCCCGGACGCGAACCTCGTCCTGGGTAATGGGGAAATTCTTACGCATTCATCATCCTGGAGGAGAACAAAGGGGGCGCGGGGGGCCGTCAAGCCCGCATGGACCATGCAAAAGGCATAGGCTTCGGTTTGTCTGGAAACAAGCTAAATTGTCAAAAGCCTTATATTTTTGCGAATGGCGGAGCAGAACAAAGCGTGAAACTGTTGTCTGATCAGGCCTCTGACTGAGCGCTTGCTTGTCATTTATGGCAAACACATACAGTTCAAACGCTTAACGGCAGCCAGGTTCATTTCTTTAGGCTTAGATGTTCATGAATGATAATTTGATCATCTGAAAATAATGTACTGACTGTATTTGCCGGTAGTATGGCTGTCGTCAACCGGAGCAGGGCGGGCCTCGCTTATAATCCGCCAGACGCGCACTGGCGCGATTCAGAAGGAGAATATGTGAGCGATATGCAGGAACCTGTAGTCAGTGCGGAACTGGTGGCTGTTTTGGTGGCTGTCAGTGACGGTGAGCCTCGTGTTTTGACCACGGATGCCGGACAGGCCTTGCCCGCCGGACCGTTTCAGCACACGCACCGTTCTTTGCAAACGGGGCTGCGCGATTGGGTGGAAACCCAGACTCATCACCCGGTAGGGTATGTGGAGCAGCTATATACCTTTGCAGATAGGGATCGTTTTGATGCGCAGGGCATGCGTATTGTGTCGGTCAGCTATGTCGGGCTGACACGTGAAGTGGGTCAACCGGATGTGGCCCAGGTGATCTGGCAGGATTGTTACCGCTATTTCCCGTGGGAAGACTGGCGCGACGGCGCGCCCAGCATTATTCAGAGCACCATCGTGCCTGCGCTGCTGAACTGGTGCGAGCAGGATGAGTCCTTGCGCGCCTTGCGTCGTCAGCGAGTCAATTACAGCTTTGGCCTGGAAGGGGCAATCTGGAACGAGGACTTTGTCTTGCAGCGCTACGAGCTGCTGTATGAGGCGGGCTTGTTGCCCGAGTCCTGTCGCCGTCGCCAGCGTGAACAGCAAGAGCTGGGCAAGCATGATGAGCTGGGTCTGGGCATGCGCCACGATCACCGCCGTATTCTGGCCACTGGCTTGGCGCGTCTGCGTGCCAAAATCAAATACCGTCCCGTGGTGTTTGAGCTGATGCCACCAGAATTCACCTTGTTGCAATTGCAGCAGGCTGTGGAAGCTTTGGCTGGGCGGGGACTGCATAAGCAAAATTTCCGCCGTTTGATCGAGCAGCAAGCTTTGGTGGAAGAAACTGGCGCCATGAGCCTGGGAGGGTCAGGCCGACCCGCCAAGCTGTTTCGCTTCCGTGGGGACGTTTTGTTTGAGCGCGCCATTTCGGGCAGTAAATTGCCGCTGGCCAAACAAGCCCGCTAAAAATTGGGCCGATGGCTTGACAGTGCTTATGCTCAGGAATAGCATAAATGCACCGTGCCAGTAGGCCTTATTTTTAGTAATTTAAATACTCATAATGAGCATAACAAATGCCCCCGAGCCGGCAGCGCAAGCTGCACAGACACGAGCTCACCGTATCCCTGCCTTGCCCGACGTCATTCTTGAGCCTTTGGTGCGCGCCACTTTGCAAGAAGACTTGGGCCGCGCCGGTGATTTGACGACGGATTCCATCGTTCCTGCAGCAACACGCACTCAGATGCGTTTGCTTGCCCGAGAGGAAGGCGTATTGGCGGGTCTGGATTTGGCGCGTTTGGCGTTCACCTTGTTGGACCCTACGCTGCGCTTTGAAGCTCAATTGCAAGATGGGGATGCCTTGACGCCAGGTGCACAGATTGCGGTCATCAGCGGCTCGGCCCGTTCCATGCTGACGGCAGAGCGTTGCGCCTTGAACTTTCTGGGGCATCTAAGTGGCGTGGCATCGGCAACGGCCTCCATCGCCCGCGCGATTGCGCCTTATGGCACCAAAGTCACCTGCACCCGCAAAACCATGCCAGGCCTGCGTGCCGTGCAGAAATACGCGGTGCGGGTCGGTGGTGGTAGCAACCATCGCTTTGGTCTGGATGACGCGGTACTAATTAAAGATAACCACATCGCTGTGGCCGGAGGCGTCAAAGCCGCCGTGGAAGCGGCCCGTGCGTACATTGGTCATCTGGTTTGCATCGAGGTGGAAGTTGACACCCTGGAGCAACTGGACGAGGTGCTGGAACTGGGGGTGGACAGCATTCTGCTGGACAATATGGACACCGTAACCTTGACCGAGGCCGTGGCCCGTGTGGCAGGCCGTGCCAAAACCGAAGCCTCTGGCCGTATCACCCCAGAAACAGCCGTAGAAATTGCCCGTTGCGGTGTAGACCGAATTGCAGTGGGCTGGATTACGCACAGTGCCCGTGTACTGGATATTGGTCTGGATGCTTGAGTAGAGAAACGTGTTGGCTGTCATGGCGGGTTTTCAGGTGGGTAAGCGGGTGGCTGTCGCCGCCTTGCTGGCAATCGTGGCGTTGGGCATGAGTCATCAGGCGGCGCAGGCCAAGGAGATGACTGCCGGGCAGGTGGAGAAGTATCCCGTCAGGCCTATTACCGTGATTGTCACCTTTCCGCCTGGGGGCGGGACGGATTTGCTGGCCCGCAAGTTGGGGCCCGAGCTGGAAAAAAACCTGGGTCAACCCGTCATTATCGACAACCGCCCCGGTGCCAGCGGCAATATTGGCGCACGCGCAGTAGCCTACGCTCGTGCCGATGGCTATACCTTGTTGATGGCCAATAGCTCTTTTGCCATCAATCCCGGTGTTTTTCGTAATCTGGGCTTCAAGCCCAAAGAAGACTTTGCGCCGATCGCCAATATCGGTTTTGTACCTTCCGTGATTGTCACCGGGCATGACTCGACTATTCAGACTCTGGAACAGGTGCTGGAGCAGAAGTCCGAACCGTCGTTGGCGTATGCCTCCTGCGGTAATGGCACTCCCCAGCATCTGGCCGGGGAAATGCTTTACGACTTGTGGAGCACGACCTTGCTGCACATCCCGTATCGTGGCTGCGGGCCGGCATTAAATGACGTGGTTGCCGGGCAAGTGCCTATCGGGATCGTGACCTTGTCCAGTGCGGCCACCTTGATCGAGTCTGGACACTTGCGTGCCTTGGCCGTCACTTCAGCCCAGCGCAGTCCGGTTTTACCCCATGTGCCTACCGTGGCTGAAATCAGTGAAACTGATTTCGAGCTGGACCAATGGCACGGTTTGTTGGCGCCGTCTCATACGCCTGAACACATCATCAAAACGTTGAATCGTGTCGTGCAACACATTGTGGCGGACCCAGCCATGCAATCGCAACTGCTGGGACTGGGCTATACGCCGCAAGAAGACAATCAATCAGCGCAAGCCAGTGGCTTCAAGGCCATGATCTGGAATGATATCGACCGTTTTGGGGACTTGGCGTATAGGATTGGTTTGCAGGTGGATTAGAACGGGGAAGGACTTGTTTCAGTGCAATGCCTGATCGAGGACTGTGAGCCCTAGTTGTTGTTGTCCTGCTCCAGCACTCGAATACATCAGCGCCTCAGGCAATAGTCAGCTTCTCTATAGAGTCGTGTTGGCCTTTCAGATAGTTTCAGGCCCAGACAGCCGTTTGGGCGTGTCTGGGCCAATGTCTATAGAGAGGGGGGAGATAACTGAGCTTGTGTCTGTCTAACTAACGGTTATGCACTTACAGACAAACCTGCTTCTATTAGAAGAAGCTGTCCTCGCTGGGAGTTTCAGGAACAGGCTGGGTCGCAAACCAGTGTTTTTCCAGTAGCAACGTGTGGGTCAAACCGTCCTTGCTGCAGTTGGAGTCGATCTCTATCTGGCCGCGCTGGCTGCCACCTGCATTGAAATTGTCAGCTTCGACCTCGGCGGCGGCCATATAAGCCTGCAGGTTCAGATCAGGCTGGCCACGATCCAGAACAAACTGACGAATGGCTTCAGTGCCTAACTCATTAAGGGTGTAGGTGTAGTTCATGGTGTGCTCCTGATTATTGATCTTGATGACTCGGGAACCTATTTCTGAATCCTAGCACGCTGAGGGTGGTTGCCGGATGGCAAAGCGTTACGGATTTTCGCGAAAAAAAGATAGGGCCCATAAAAAAAGCAGCTAGGCGGAAATCCGCACATCGCTGCTTTATAGAGAGTCTGTTTTTTAAACCTGCTTAGAAGCTGCCAAAAATCGTCCCCAGTGTGATGACTGCAATCAGCGCAATCAAAGGCGTCACCATGGTCACCATGGCGATATTGCCATAGGACTGGCGGTGATTGAGCTTGCAGATGGACAGCAAGGTAATAATCGCGCCGCAATGGGGGAGCGTATCCAGACCACCGGCAGCCATCACCGCCACACGGTGCAGTAGCTCCGGGCTGATGCCGGCTTGTTGAGCCATCGCCAGATAATCTGAACCCAGCGTCTGCAAGGCAATGCTCAAACCACCCGAGGACGAACCCGTAATCCCGGCCAGCGTCGTCATGGCGACCGCTTCCGAAATCAGCGGATTGCCGGGGGCTACGTTCAACACAAAGTCTCTAATAATCGCAAAACCTGCCAGGCTGGCAATGACGGCACCGTAACCAACTTCAGAGGCTGTATTGAACAAGGGCAGCATAAAACCAAACACGCCTTTGTTGATGCTCTCGCGCAGGCTTTTCCAGTGACCCAGACGACTGATGATCAGCACCAGACTTGCCGTAATCAAGGCGATAATCAGCGCCCACAGACCCGTAATCTTGGCAGGGTCAACTTGAGGGAAACGCTCGGCCATGAATGTAAAGTTCGTGCCGGGAAAAATGCGATAGGTAAACAAGGCGTTGATGCCAATCACCAGAATCAAAGGCAGGATAGCCAGGAAAATGGGCATGGGCTTCTGAGTATGCGTGCTGTCTTCGGCGCTAGCATCAAAATGATCCTGTCCGTGATCGCCATAGTCTTCACCTCGGGCAATGGCTTTGCGTGCTCGCGACTGTAGCCACCACAAACCACCCAAAGCCATGATCAAAGCACCAATAATCCCCAGGCCAGGGGCCGCAAACACGTTGGTGCCGTAGTAGGGAATAGGAATCGCGTTCTGAATGGCAGGCGTGCCAGGCAGAGCAGTCATGGTGAAGGTGAAGGAACCCAAGGCAATCGAAGCCGGGATCAAACGCTTGGGAATACCTGCCGCACGAAACAGATCCTTGGCAATCGGGTAGATGGCAAAGGCCACCACAAACAAGGACACCCCCCCATAAGTCAGTACGCCGCATACCAACACAATGGTGGCAATCGCATGGCGATGCCCCAGTTTGTGTGTAATCCATTGAGCAATTGCCTGAGCCGCTCCGGAGTCTGCCATCAACTGACCAAACAAGGCACCTAACAGGAAGATGGGCAAGAACTGAAGTACATAGCCGCTAAGCGCGCTCATGAAGGTGGAGGTGTAGATGGGCAACAAAAACCCGGAGTCCCCCGAGAGCAGCACAGCTAAGGCGGCCATCAAGGGAGCCAGCAACAGAACCGTCACCCCCCGATAAGCGAAAAACATCAGCAGCAAAAGCGAGACAACAATAGCAAGCGTACTGGCCATAAACAAAATTCCTGTGGAAAGTCCGGATCACGGACGAGTCATTAAATGAAGACGGATCTAGCGCCGAGCAGGCAGTGTAGCAACAGAGAATGACAAACAGGATTGATAGCGCGCAAGGGGGAGAGAAGGGGGGATGGCTTGAGTGCTTACTTTTTGTAGCATGTGCCCGGTTTGGGTAAGAGCATCTGGAAATGGCTAAGCCTAATAAATACAAGGGCTTAGCGTTTCCATAGGAGAAAATCATCAAAAAGATGAAAAAAGTTCGAGATAAGTGCTTGCCAAAAGAAGAAATCTTGCTATAATTTCTTCTTCGGCGCATTAGCTCAGCAGGTTAGAGCGACGGAATCATAATCCGCAGGTCCCCTGTTCGAATCAGGGATGCGCCACCAGAATACCCCTGTTAAATCAGGACATTAAAGCCACCCAGCCGGGTGGTTTTTTTGTTTTCTGCGACCCGTCCTGAATTACGTTGACACTTTTTCCCTCTATCGAAGGAGAGTCAATTGGGACAAGGCATCCGACGTAGCCAACGTGATTACAGCTTGGCTTTTAAATTGCGTGTGGTCGAGCAAGTTGAGCAAGGTGAGCTAACCTACAAGCAGGCTCAGCAACGCTACGGTATTCAAGGTCGCTCGACCGTTTTAGTATGGTGCCGTAACACGGCTTGCAGGACTGGACCTCGCCCCGAGGCCGACGCAAGCCTGGAGCGGCCACGCCCAATACATCGAACAAACCGTTAACCCCCGAGCAGCGTATTAAAGAACTGGAGAAGCAGTTGCACGATGAGAAGCTGAAGTCGGCTCTGTTTGAGAAGGTCATCGAGATCATGCGAGACGAGCACGGGATCACGGTAAAAAAGTCCTCGGGCAAGCTATCGGTGGTGGTCAAGTCCCCGGACTGAGCATCCAGAGAGCTTGCCGCTTTATCGGCATCAGTCGCCAAGCGTATTATCAGCGGTGCCAGCGAGAGCGGGCCGCTACGCGCCAGGCCCAGCAGGTGATTGAGTTGGTGCAGCCGATCCGGCTGCACCAACCTCGCCTGGGCACGCGCAAGCTGCATCATGTACTTCGTACTCGCCTTGCTTACCCCATAGGACGGGATCGCTTGTTTGCGATTCTGCGTACGGCACGTTTGCTAGTGCCACCCCAGCGGGCCTACCACAAGACCACCCCGAGCCATCATCGCTTCTGGCGTCATCCCAATCTGCTCAAAGACGGTCCCCACCAAGTGGTGCCCACCGGGCCCGAGCAGGTCTGGATCGCTGACATTACGTACCTGCCTACGCGCAGCAAGTGCGTGTATCTGAGCTTGATCACCGATGCCTAGTCTCGCAAGATCGTGGGTTATCACGTGCATGCCAGCTTGCAGGCCCAAGAGGTCAGCCGAGCCTTGAACATGGCGGTGCGGGGTCGTCATACTCGCACAAGCTTGATTCACCATTCGGATCGTGGAATTTAAGACTGCTCAAGTCACTATCAGGCCATTCATCGTCGTCATGGCCTAGTGTGCTCCATGACGGACGGCTATGACTGTTACCAAAACGCCTTGGCTGAACGGGTCAACGGCATTCTGAAGGGGGGGTCTTGCTCAATCGTCCTGCCGATCTAGCCCAGGCCAGAAAAATGGTGGCTCAATCGGTGCGTATCTATAACCAGGAAAGGCCTCATACCGCCTTGAAATACAAAACGCCTGATGCGGTGCATCAGGCGTTGTTAGTGCAGTAAAACCTGTCAACCTATTTTAGGACTGGACAGTTTTTTAAAACAATAGGCTAGGAGTAGATATAGAGTCAGACATAAGCACAGTATGTTGGAGTTATATTAATAGTCAAAATTCTCAGTAATTTGAAACAATGTATTCGGTACAATAGTTTCAGCATCACCAGCATCAATCGTTAGGGTTTTTTATATAATAAACAGGAAAATCGAACAATGCGACGCGGTCGGTACTATATGGCGAGAGTAATAAAGCTTGGGCAATTAAATCAGACCAAGCTACTTGATGCAATAATTAATGCTCCTACTGTGGCAATTGGCCAGTTTGAGTGGACGGTTACAGATGCAATTGACATGCGTGACGCCACGGATCCCTTCGTATTCGGCAACCTCACGAAGTACTCGAAGGAAGGAAAGGTTAAGGTTGTTGACGAAACATCCAAAAACCAACTTCAGGCACGGGCAAAAAATCTTCTTGAGGCCAGTGCTCCATTTGTGTACCTCCCTCAATTCTCAGGTTTGGCTTTCCTTCATGTCTGGAATGGGATTCAAGAGGATATATTTCCCCGTCGTTTTAAGGCAATTGTTGAAGCAGCATACGATAATTTTTTTGTCGACTGCACTGTAGAGCCAGTCACTGACTATCGCGCCTTTCTTCAGAAGCTTTGGAGCCTAGATAGAATCACTGAACTTTCGGCGAAGGTGCACCCACCCAATCCTCTTTTCGGGCGCCTCTGGGGTAGCCTTGATGAATATGTGAAGAAGCGTCAAGCTGATGAGGTGTCTGTTCGAGAAAAGTCTGAGAAACCGGGGGGGTTGTCGACGCAACTGCTCACGCTTATAAAGGACATCCTTGAAAATCCCAAGTACGAGCCGACACACCCCCTTGCTATTACTGACGCTGCTGTGCTCATGGCAGCTGATGGCTATGGGTCGGGTAAGGCTGTTGGTACGGAGGGCGATAACGAAGTAGTAGTGAGGACCTCCGAGTCGCAAAAGAGTTTCCTTTTTGATAAGGAACCGGAGCCTGAGTTACTTGCAAAGTTCGCACGAGTGCAATTCGAGCGAGTCAGTACCGAACGCGACATGAAGCATTAAACCTTATGCGTACGCTTTACATACTCAGAGTTATCGTAGTCAGCGTTGAGACACTGATACTGGCTGGCGCTTGGTTGGCATTCGTGTATTTTGAAAGCGAATTGGAATCCTTGGCCTCTTCGCTTTCATTGAATAACGAAGTATTGAATTACCTGATGCTGCTGCCTACTGTCTTAGCTGCGTGGATAATCAATGAGATACGAGTTTTGCTACAGGAAGATAAGGAGACCATCCGCATCCTTACGAACTGGGCGGATTATTGGCGGTTGAAGATTCATACGTGGACCAGCTTGGGCTTTGCTGGGCTGTTCACGATCATGTCCTTCTTGCCGTGGGTGGTTAAGTCTGGAATAGGTACGGGCACCGGACTATTATTGTTCGTTGCAAGTTTGGTTGGGCAACTTTGTTTAGCGATTAGTGTTTATGCTGCGCGTATTCGTGTCAAAGAGATAATTGCACATGTAAAGGTGCCCTAACCTACTGCGCAGGAATGCTGAGCTATAAAACCACGCAGCACTTCTGAGTTTTTGATGTTGAGCGACTATCTTCCCGACGTTTGAGCAGCTGGTTTGGGTCGAAAGCGAACAGTCTGCTTTCTTTGTAGGTTTAGACCACTAGCGGGTCGAGCAGTATCTAAGTGAGTTGGCGCAAGGTGCGCGTATCGTAGGTGCTCCTGATGGTTTAGGTTGCGTTACAACGTGAGATCGGCTCTACCGTTAATTTCACCCCAGCAGCCCGCGCTAACTTCAAGACAGTGTCATATCGTGGCTTGGCGCCCGGAGCAAGAGCCTTGTACAGGCTTTCTCGGCCTACACCGGCGTCTTTAGCCATTTTTGTCATGCCTCGGGCTTTGACCACATCCGCAAGCGCAGAGAGGAACAAGGCTGGATCGTCTTCTTCCAAAGCAGCCGAGAGGTACTCGGCAATAGCTTCCTCGCTATCAAGGTATTCAGCAGCGTCGAAGGGGGCGGTTTTAATGGTGGTCATGATTGATCCTCCTGAATTTGTTTCCACATGGCGATTGCAGTTTTGATGTCTTGCTTTTGGGAGGACTTGTCACCACCGCTAAGCAGCAGATAGACCACACGGCCCTCACGAGCATAGTAGAGACGGTAGCCAGGACCGAAGTGGATGCGCATTTCATACACACCATCACTAATTGGCTTTACGTCTCCGAAATTGCCCAGGCTGGCTTGTTTGATGCGAACCACGATCTTCGCTCTGGCTTTGAGGTCTTTTAAGCCTATCAGCCAGGTGCTGAAGGTTTCGCTGCGGTTGATCGTGTTCATGGAATTGATTGTATCCACTCGGATACTTTCGTGCAATGCAAAGCGCGTAGCTTGGACGTTCACCCACCTCATCAATTTGCGCGCTAGCTATAAGCGGCATGTGTGGTGCTGCCGCAAGGGGAGCGAGAGCCAAGAGCATTCAACAAACGGTCTTGCCTGGCTGAGGCGGCGTCTGCCAGCAACCCCCAATATCCTGGCAGACAGCGGCTTTTTATCTGGGGCTCATCAGATAGTGGAGCGATGGTTTATATACAGAATTGCGTGAGTTCATATCGCAGCACGGCGTTGCACCGTTGTGCCTGGGATGCGCCACCAAGTTGCTAAAGGCTCTACTGGCTCTACCCCATAAACGGGGGACGGTCATTCATCAGACCCGGTTATTCACACTATTCCATCCTCACTGGGCCTTGTTAAATCAATCCGGTTACAGGGCTTTACTCCATAACTTACTAAAGGTAATATACCAAAGGTAAGTTAATGGTTAATGAGCAGTGCTTGTTAGAAAGACTAGGAGTAGGCGTGCAAAGTTTTGATCTGGCCGTGATTGGCGCTGGAGCCGGTGGGTTGAATTCGGCACTGACAGCTGTTTCTGCTGGGAAACGGGTGGTTCTCATCGAGAGACACAAGCCCGGTGGAGAGTGCACATGGGCTGGGTGTATCCCAAGTAAAGCGCTCATTCAGATAGCCAAAGATGTCAAGGTAGCGCAAAAGTATGCCTCAATTGCCATCGATGGCGCTGCGATCATGCGCAAAGTCAGGGCATTGATTGAAGAGGCCCACCAAGCAGAAGCGGTACCCACGTTGCAAGATGCAGGTATTGAGTACCGACATGGCACTGCACGTTTGATTGATAATACGACGCTTGATGTTGATGGCCAGGCTATCTATGCAGACCGGATAGTGATTGCTACCGGCTCGTCGCCCGTCGTGCCGGGTATTCCTGGCCTGCAGAGCGTTCCCTATTTGACCAACGAAAATATCTTCCAGCTCGAATCCCTGCCGGAGAGTCTGATCGTTTTGGGCGCTGGCGCCATTGGCGTCGAGTTGTCGCAGGCATTCCAACGGTTGGGAGTCAAGGTCAAGCTTGTAGATCAGGCGGAAACAATTTTGCCTCGTGAGGAGCCAGAGTTTGCTGGTGCAGTTCAAGACATGTTATCGAAAGAAGGTGTGGGGATCTATGTTGGCCGCACAGTCAAGTCGGTTCGGCAGGAGGGCGCTGATATTGTTTTGTCCTTCGCCGCCGGAGACAGCATTGAAGAAATTCGAGGCCATAGTCTTTTACTGGCATTGGGACGAAAACCTAATACCGATACCATCAATCTCTCCGATGTGGGTGTCGAGTATGACGCAAAGGGAATCAAGGTTGATGACTTCTGTGAAACAACTACACCAGGTATCTATGCGGTTGGTGATGTGGTTGGCCCCTATCTGTTCTCGCACACCGGTGGTTATCAGGCAAGAGAGCTTGTACGCAATCTGTATAGCTCAGACTCGCCGAAGCCGATCAGCCTGGACGGGGTGGCCTGGTGCACGTTTACGGAGCCTGAACTGGCGCATTGCGGTCTATCGGAAGAGGAGGCCCGAGGCGTTTACGGTGATGAAATAACCGTATTCACGGGCAAATACTCTGACCTGGACCGCGCCGTCGTTGATCAGAAAACCGTCGGTATGGGAAAGGTTGTGTGCGATAAGCATGGCCACATTCTCGGGGCCAGTATCCTGGGTGAACGAGCTTGTGAATTACTTGGTGAACTCCAAGTCATGAAGCAACATGGCATTCCGCTACAGGGATTGCAAAGTGCCATACATCCTTATCCAGGATATAGCGAACTTCTTTTGTACCTTAGCTTCGATGCGCATGCACACTTTGGCGCGAGTAGTGACGAACACAATTAACCACGTGATGTCAGGGACCGCGCTACGGATGAGCATAATGAACACAGTTTCTTCGCTTCTTTTTCTTCGTAGGCGGTCTGGTTACTGTACGCATTGTTATCCTGCTTGCTCAGAAAGCCTTGTTTATCGAACCTTAAGACGATTCAAAACGAAACTGAACAAAATCGGTGAAATGATGCTCTCGGCAATAGCAGTGTTTATTTATGTGGATCAGATGTTTGTTGTATTTCCCAGCCCTGCAAAAGGGAGGGCAAAGTGATGGCCAAGCGCTTATCCAAGCAGGAAAGACGGGAGCAGTTGCTCTCCGTTGCCGATAGTATCGTCAGGGCCAACGGGACGGAGGCCCTGACTCTCATCACTCTTGCCGATAAGGCTGGTGTGACAAAAGCTCTTACGTATGACCACTTCTCTACTCGGGAAGGCCTGCTCATCCAGCTTTATAGACGCTACGACGAGCGAGTCATTGCAGCGACTCAGGCAGCCATTTCCTCCGGCGCTAAAACAATAGAGTGCGCGGCTGAGGCAGTAGTCGTCTCATACATCGAGTGCACCTGCTACGGCGGCAATCAATACGAAGCGATTGTTTCTGCACTGCTGGCCTATCCTGATTATCAGGATATACGACTACGCATCAGGGACTTCTTTGCGGACGCATACGAGGAAATCTTTCGCTGTTTCATGACGAAAAAAGGAGCAGACGTCAGGCTGAGGTTTATTGCAATTTTCGGGGCGATTGAAGAGGTTGCCAGGTCAGTATCCATCGGAGAATATAGTGTTGAAGAGGCGATTGCAGCACTGAAGTCTATTATTGTGGCGATTTTGAAGGAACGCTAGCGTTCCATGCTTCATATAGACGACAGCCCTCAGCAGAGAGAAAAAAACTGTCAAACCTAATAATTTGGGGCCTGCCAGCCATACCTATGTGGCATGACGGTCTACGGCTTTTGTCACCTTGGATACGTCAGAATGCACGTGTCGTTTGATGTGGTTCAGTGTGAGTGCTTAGAGTCAGACGGCTTCTAGCCAGTATGCATACAGCAGCCTGATCAGCCTTTTATCGTTCACACCGACCGAGTCAGTCCACCATCCACCTTGATGTTCTGGCCGGTAATATACCCAGCGCCATCCGATAACAAAAACGCAATTGTCGCTGCAATTTCCTCGGCTTTGCCATAGCGTCCCATGGGCACGCTTTCTCGTCGCTCTTCCGTGGCGGGCAGGCTATCAATCCAGCCGGGCAGCACGTTGTTCATGCGTACATTCTTGGCTGCATAGCTGTCTGCAAAAATCTTGGTGAAGCTGGCCAGTCCGGCGCGAAATACCGCCGACGTGGGGAACATCTCCGCAGGCTCAAACGCCCAGGCTGTAGAAATATTCACAATCGCCCCACCACCTTGCGCGGCCATGATGGGTGCCACCAGTCGCGCTGGACGCACGGCATTCAGAAAGTAGACGTCCATGCCTTTGTGCCAGTCTTCGTCGCTGATCTCCAGAACCGGGCCACGCGGGCCGTGTCCGGCGGAGCTGACCAGGGCGTCGATACGTCCCCAGCGTTGCATGGTCAGGTCAACCAGCCGCTGCAAGTCCTCGTTGGATTGATTCGATCCGGTCAGACCGATGCCGCCCAACTCCTTGGCCAAAGCCTCGCCCTTGCCGGACGAGGACAGGATGGCGACGTGGTAGCCATCTTGGGCCAGTTTGCGGGCCGCTGCGGCACCCATACCCGAGCCGCCTGCGCTAATAAGTGCTACTTTTTCTACAGTCATGAAATCCTCCTTGTATTGAGATTGATACTATTATTTCAGCCTGCATTGGAAAAATCATGCGATAAATAAGCCTTCAAGGGTGTAGAAAAACTACTGTTAAAAAATGATGAAATCTCGCCGTTCCTTGCCCCCGCTCAATGCCTTGCGTGCTTTTGAAGTGTCTGGTCGTCGTTTGAGTTTCCGTGCTGCCGCCGATGAGCTGGGGGTGACGCAAGGGGCTGTTGCCCAGCAAGTCCGGGCCTTGGAAGAGCATTTGGGCCTTGCGCTGTTTCAACGTCATCCGCGTGGTTTGCAACTGACTTTGCCGGGTGCGGCCTATCTGGCCGAGGTGACTCGTGCTTTTGATACCTTGGCTGATGCAACAGGGCGCTTGTTGGTACGCCCTGATACGGTCACGATCAGTGTCACGCCCACGGTGGCTGCCAAGTTACTGATTCCCCGCCTGGGGGATTTGCAGGCGGCCTTGCCTGATGTGGAGCTACGTACCGTGGCAACGGAGGCCTTGTCGGATTTTGAGCGCGATCAGGTTGATATTGCCGTGCGCCTGACTCGCCCGCCTTTTGCGGCAGACCTGGAGGCCCAGTTGTTGTTTCGTCAGGATGTCGTGGCCGTGGCCAGCCCCCGTTTGGTGGGGAATATGACGCTTCCTTTATCGCTTGAACAGTTGCGTGTGTTGCCCTTATTGCATGACGCTCAAGGGCATTGGGCTACCTTCTTGAAAGCCGGCGGCAAGTTGCCGGGCGCGGTATTCAACCAGACAACGCTGGCATTGGATGCTGCTATGGCAGGCCAAGGCGTGGCTTTGGCCTGCAAGGCTTTTGTGGCAACGGATCTGGCCGCTGGGCGCTTGGTGCAGGTGGCGCAGGCAGGGATTTTGGGACCGGACTTCTATCTGGTGCGCAGGCGCTCAGCCCCGGTCAGACAGTCGGCCCAGGCGGTATGGGATTGGTGCTTGAACAGATTGTTGCCTTGTTAGTGTGATGCTCAACAGGTTCGAGTTTGTGCAGACAACCGTTTCGCAATACGCAGGCAGGTGCCCGTGAAAGGTACGGTCTGGCTGTATTGGGGCTCAGCGTTTTTGGCCTTCCTGATGCAAAGGGCTAAACTGGCCGCACTTCTGGTGCAGCAGCACC
Source organism: Alcaligenes sp. SMD-FA (assembly GCF_025960365.1). Classification (NCBI taxonomy): domain Bacteria; kingdom Pseudomonadati; phylum Pseudomonadota; class Betaproteobacteria; order Burkholderiales; family Alcaligenaceae; genus Alcaligenes; species Alcaligenes sp. SMD-FA. The sequence goes on from NZ_CP110108.1 coordinate 1,385,347, forward strand.
CAGCTTTTTACAGGAAAAAAATATGAGCACACCGCTTCCCTGTCCTCAGTGCACCTTGGAAAATACCTACCATGACACCGAGCAATGGGTATGTGCCGATTGTGGCTATGAATGGCAAGACGCAGACCCGGCCTTGGAGTCTGAAACTGATGGTGATGAGCTGATCGTTAAAGACAGCAACGGCAATGTGCTGGCCGCTGGCGACGATGTGATTCTGATCCGAGACCTGAAGGTGAAAGGTTCCAATACCTTGAAAAAGGGGGCCAAGGCCAAAGGCATCCGTCTGGTTCGGGGTGACCACGAAGTCGATTGCAAGATTGATGGCATTAGCTATTTGTTAAAGGCCATGTACTTGAAGAAAGCCTAAGCACTCAAACTTGGGTTTTTGGCAGGCGCAGCGTATAGACACGCTGCGCTTTTTTTATGCCTGCAGACAGGGGAAGGCATCCAGGCGACGGCAACCATTAGTCAGCGTATTAATGGCAGGTAGTAGCAAACAAGGTGCTGGGCGTGTATATAATAATGAGAATGATTATTAATTGTATGTTTATCTGATTGTCTTTCTATGTCCAAGCTGACGGCGGCGTTCCTGACCCATTACCCGGATTTGATCCGTTATTTGCGCAGGCGTACGCATTGTTCTGAACTGGCGCAAGACTGCGCACATGACACGTGGCTGCGTTTGTTGGAGAAGGGGAAGCAGGTTACGGCGGACAACCACAGAGCCTATGTGTTCAAAGTTGCCGCCAATATCGCGGCGGATTGGTATCGGCGTCAAACACGCGAGCAGGCTGCGTTCGATGGCTACGCCTTGAGTGTCGCCCATCACCATGCCCCGGATACGTACGAGGAAGTGCTGGCCAAGGAAACCTTGCAGCGTCTGGAGCAGGCCCTGATGGCTCAGTCCCAGCGCAGCGTACGTATTTTTATGATGCATCGCTGTGAAGAGATGAGCTACGCGCAGATCGCCCAGAAGTTGTCGGTGTCCGAGAGCACCATTGAAAAACACATGATGCGTATTTTGCTGGTGGCGCACCAAGTCTTTAATTGCGCAGAATGAAGGCGCCGCCAGATTCGGCCTGGAGCCGTGTGGATGAAGATGCCGCTCGTTGGGTGGTGCGCAAAGAAGGTGCCAAGCTAGAGCCGGACACCCTGGCTCAGTTCGATGCCTGGTATGGGGCTGATCCTTTACATGCTCAAACCTATGATGCCTTGGCGGCCAGTTGGCGGCGACTGGATCAGGTGTCGGTGCTGCCCATTGCCCGTAATAAGCGAAAATCCCGTGTCAAAACGCTGGCCAGTGCCTGTGTCTTGATGGGGGCGTCTTTTTACGCCTGGCAGATGTTTGAGCAGCAAGGTTTGATTAACAGTGGGGTAGAGATCACCCAATTAAGTCTGCCTGATGGCTCGGTGGCGATTCTGGACGCGCAGACCCGTGTGCGTCTGAATTTTGAACATGGCCAACGGCAGGTCAGCGTGGAGTCGGGGCGCGCCTTCTTTCAGGTGGTGCCTGCCACGGCTCAGACCGGCCCGTTCACTGTGCAAACCGGCCTGGCGCAGGCGACGGCCTTGGGGACGCGCTACGAGGTCAGCTTTAACGATCAGGTCAGTACTGTGGCAGTGTATGAACATACCGTGCAGGTGCAGTGCCAGTCTTGCGATACGTCGCAGCCGGTGATCTTGCAGCCGGGAGACAGGGCCACGGTGGCGCACGGGCAATTGCAGGCGCAATTGGCCCAGTCTACGGCTTCCACACACGCGGAAGCGGCCCCGGCCTGGACGAATGGTTTACTGAGTTTTGATGATGTCAGCCTGCGGGAAGCGGCCCGTCAGTTGGGACAGTACACGCATCGCGTGATCTGGATGGGTAGCGAGAAGGCGGAGGCAACGCGGGTGTCCGGTGTGGTGCAAGCGGCTCGGCCAGCCGCCGCCCTGAACTTGCTGACCGTGGGGCAAGGCTTACAAATCAGGGAGTTGCCGGGGCTTATAGTTATTTACTAATGATAATTATTATCAATAAAAAAATACGATGGTCATCAGGGGTGAGGAAAGAGGGGTAGCACAGCGTCCTGAGGGTAGTTGTTTACATAGGATGCTCCATCATGAAGTGCGCTTTGCAGGACACGCCGCCTCTTTTTGCCATGCGCAGGCATGTTCGTTCCGGCGTGGCAACCGACTCTTTTTCTTCTTCCCAAGGCTCGCGCTTTAAGCAGGGGCAAGTGGCTATCTTGATGGCCAGTGTCTTGCTGCTGATGCAGCCCATGCAGGCGCACGCGGCCGGGCCGATCGTGCTGGATATGGCGTCTCAGCCTTTGGCCGATGCACTCTTGCAGATTGGCCGTCAAGCCCAGGTGGAGATCGCGTTTTCACCGGGGCAGGTTCGGGAAAAGCGCGCTGTAGCCTTGCAAGGTGAACTGACGGTTGAGCAGGCTTTGGATACCTTGCTGGCCCCTTGGGGACTGGCGGCCAGAGCTCAGGGCGATCAGCGTTATACGATTGTGACGGCTCCTGTTGCCAAAGGCTTGTCCGTGCTCGATCCCGTCCGTGTCCACGGGCAGCGCGTCGGAGAGCGCCGTTATTCCCGCGAAGAACTGGATCAACGCGCAGCGGGTAACCGTGATCTGTCCAGCCTTCTGGCCGACAACCCGGCTGTTCGTCAGAACGAAGCCGCAAAAACCAGTGCAAATCGTGGCTCTTTGGCGCTGGAAGATATCAGCTTTTATGGGGCCAGCCCCTTCCAGAATCAGTTCCAGATTGATGGCATCAGCTCCACCAATCAGATTGATCCGGCCAGCCGTAATTTGAACCTGCAGGTGGGCAACGTGCCCGCCTATGCTCAGGCCTACAACCTGGATACCCATATGCTGGAGAGCGTAACGGTGCTCGATAGCAGCATTCCCGTGGAGTATGGTCGCTTTACCGGGGGCGTGGTCGATGCCAAGGTGCGAGATCCCAAGGGGGATAACAGCTTTCGTGCGGACTTCAGCTACAACTCTTCGGGGCTAACGTCGCAGACTGTGCCCGAAGAGCAAAAGAAAAAGTTTGGGGCCGGTGAACCGGGTTTCACTCCTGCCTGGACCAAGCGCTTTTCGTCCGCCATGCTGGATGTGGGCATTACGGATAGCACCGCTGCCTTGATCAATGTGTCCCGGCGTGAGTCCAGCATTGATCGCACCATGCGCGTCTTGCACGAGAAGGCGTTCATCGATGTGAATACGAACTCCAAGGACCGTGTCGATAATGTGTTCGCCAAAGTTCATACCCGTTGGAGTGCCAGCACGGACTCCGCCCTGACCTTCAAGTACGCGGATCGGCGCGAGGACCTGGTGGATTCCGGCATCCTGGCCAATCGGGTTCAGTGGCAGCATCAACAGAAAGCCTATGGTCTGGGTTTCGATCTGAACCATGACTTTGGGTGGGGGCTAGGCCGTGTGCAACTGGGTTATGACCAGATGAACAGCTACCGTAATTCCGACGGCACGGAGTACATGGTCAATATGGTGTTTTTGCCTAATGGCCGACCAGACTACACCTATATCAGCGGCGGGTTTGGGCAGGAATCCACCGAGCAGCGCAACCTGACCTTGAAGTCTCGACTGGAGTTCAAGCCGTTCCAGACCGGGGCCATTGAACATACGCCTTATGTGGGTTTTGAGCTGGCCCACACCAAGGGAGAGTTTGTCCGTCATCAGGATGCGTATGGGGGGCAAAAACGTCATTACAGCGGCGGGCAAGCTAGCAAGGTCCAGACCTTGAACTACTACCGTGCTGGAGAGGTAGGAGTCAGCTATACCAATGCATCCGTTTATGTGTCGGATCGCCTGTCCTGGCAGAATCTGGCCCTGACCACGGGCTTGCGCATGGATAAAGACAATTACTTTGGCAACACCAATCTGGCGCCACGTACCTTGCTGGAATGGGATGTGCTGGGAACAGGAGAAACTCGCCTGTCGGGTGGCTGGTCGCGTTATTACGGCATGGATATTCTTGGAACCGCCATGCGTGAGCGCAAGAGCCAACTACACACTTTGTTGGTGACGGGGGGCAAGCCGGTCGACCGGCCGTCGCACACGGCCTACAAGCTGGATGGGCTGAGAACACCGTATGACGACGAGTGGGCCTTGCGCTTGCAGCAGCAGTTATCGAGCAAGGTGGCCGCCGAGCTGGCCTATGTACGCCGTTATGGTCGTCAACAAGTCTCTCTCGAAGGGCTGGCCAAGACAGGCTACACCTACACGAACAACGGTAAGTCCAAAACGGATGCTTTTACCTTGAGTCTGATGAGCACGGCCCCTTGGACCTTGGGCGAGAGCCTGTGGACAGCGCGTGTGGATGTGACTTATCAGCACAGCAAGCGCAATAACAAGCTGGCTGACGGCTACGATGGCGAGGCCGAAGCACAGGAGGAGAACATCTATTACAACGGTGACCTGATACGCCGGGGCGATCGTCCAGTGGGGGATTACAACCTGCCTTGGCGAGTCAGTGCCGGTGTGACTGGTAGGTGGGCGCGTTATGGTTTGCAGATGAACAACCGGATCAACTGGAACAGTGCGCGCATGGATGTGCATTATGTGGGTCTGAGTCGGAACGACGGACTGGAAAAGTATGAGTCCGGTCGGGTCGGTTCCTATTGGACCTGGGATATGCGCCTGGATTGGGAGCCGGCCATGCTTAAAGGTCTGGGCCTGGGGCTGGATGTGCTAAACGTGCTGGACAAGCAAGCGCCCGTAGTGGTCTCGACACCGACTTCGGTGCTGAACCCGAACCTTTATCGCACAGGACGAGAGCTGTGGTTGCGCGCTTCCTATCGATATTAAAAGGGGGGCGAGCAGGCTCAAGTTTGCTGATGGTGGCACTGGCAACCGTGCTGCCAGGAGCCGCTTGCGCGGCGGGGGGAGTGGAGACAGGAGCGGAGCAGAAGCTTGGCTCAGGTTTAGCTTCTGCTCCTGTGCTCACTACGGGGCCTTCCGCGTCGGAGATAACAGAGCAATCCTGTGGAGCTAAGGACAGGCTGGAGGCCGAGTGTCTACGCATCCTCTATAAAAATGTCCCCGCTCAATGGCCTGCGCCCACTATTGATCCGGGGCAGCCCTGGCAAGAGTGGGGGCCCGTGCCGGGGCCGGGCTCCAGCGCCCAGCCCCAGGCGGCAGAGGATGCCAGGAACACACAGATTGTCTCCTTGGGTGCCCGGTTATTTTTTGATAAGCAACTGTCCCGCAAAAAGCAGATTTCTTGTGCGTCCTGTCATCAGCCGGACAAGTCCTTTACCGATGGCAAAGCCTCCGCCGTCGGGGAGGACGGCTTGATGGGCAAGCGCCGTACTCCGCCCTTGTTTGCTGCGCCGTTTGCCAAAGCTTTGTTCTGGGATGGCCGTGCCAACACCTTGCAGGAGCAAGTTGTTGGCCCTATTGAAAATCCGCTGGAAATGAACCATGCCTTGAGTGACTTGATGCCGCGTTTGCAGGAGTCAGAGGACTATAGACAGGCATTTCAACAAGCCTTTGGCGCATCCTCATCCAATCCCATCGACGCCGCGCGATTGGCCCGAGCCTTGGCCGCTTATGTAGTCACCCTCCGTCCGGCAGCAACGCGCTTTGATGACTTTATCGCCGGGGATACGGCCGCTTTGAATGATCAGGAGCTGATCGGCCTGCATCTGTTTCGTACCAAGGCGCGTTGCATGAACTGTCATAACGGCCCCATGTTGACGGACAACGGTTTTCACAATATTGGCCTGTCTTTTTATGGACGTCGTTTGCAGGATCTGGGGCGGTTCGAGTGGAGCCGAGACCCCGCTGATCTGGGCTTGTTCCGCACTCCCAGTTTGCGTAATGTCGCCAAGGCCGGTCCCTGGATGCACAATGGTTTGTTCCCTAGTCTGGACGGCCTGCTGCGTATGTACGATGCGGCAATGGGCCCGGACCCTAAAGAAACCGGTCCATTGGTGCCGCGCAAGTCTGAACGGATCCGGGAGCTGAACTTGAGTGACGAGGAAATCCAGGCTTTACGTGCTTTTCTGGAGGTCTTGTAGTGATCAAAGCGGGCCAAACCTGACTGGCGGGCACAAAAAAAACGATCGTGTTTACCACGATCCAGATTGCTGATGAACCCCACGTTTTTTGATTTGGGGTTTATTTTTTATTTTCGTTGCGACGAGCAGGAGTGGGCCAAGACACGACTGTTCTTGAAGGCCGCTTAGGTCCAGAGTTGAGCATACAGGGCCTCAATCTCTTCTTGAGACGCAAGCCGGGGGTTATTGTTGGGTGATCCTGAAGCCAGGGCTTGTTGGGCCATGGTTGGGCGTAGAGAGTCAAAATGTGATTGCTCAATACCAAGGGCACGTAGGCTGGGAACCTGCAAGTTCTGGTTAAGTTGATGCAATGTGCTCAGCAGTTTTTGATTGGCCAGGGTGTCGTTATCCTCAGGTGCAGCGAACCCTAAGGCTCGGGCACATTGTGCATAGCGTTCAGGGGCTGCCGGGATGGAGAAGGCCGTGACCGTCGGTAGTAGGATGGCATTGGACAGACCATGCGGAACATGAAAGAAGGCGCCGATGGGGCGGCTCATACCATGCACCAGTGCCACTGAAGCGGCAGAAAAGGCAACACCTGCCAGGCTCGCTCCGAGCATCATGGCTTCACGGGCAGGACGGTTTTGACCGTCCTGGTAGACTCGCTCCAGGTTGGGACCGATCAGGTTCATTGCCGCCAATGCCTGGCTGTCACTGTAGGCATTGGCCTTGCGACTGACATACGCTTCGATAGCGTGTGTCATGGCGTCAATGCCGGTGTCGGCAGTCGTGCGCGGCGGGACTGTCAGAGTCAACTCATAGTCGATCAGCGCCGCGTCCGGTACAAAGGCCGGGCCAGTGCACAGTAGCTTTTCGTCGTTTTGTTCGTCGGTAATGATGGTGAAACGGGTGAACTCAGAGCCGGTGCCGGCCGTAGTGGGGATGGCAATCAGAGCAAGCCCTTTGCGGGTGACGTGGGCTGGAACGGCGTAGTCTCGGATCGTACCGCCATGACGGCTCAGAACGGAAATGGCTTTGGCGCTATCAATCGGGCTGCCACCGCCCAAGGCAATCATGACATCGTACGTATCGCTGCTGGCTTGAACGACACCGGCCTGAATCGAGGCGGCGGTGGGTTCGGGGACAGTCTCGGAAAAGATATCGCAGTGTATGTTGTGCTGGGCCAGCAAAGTCTGGACCCGCTGTGGATGGCCCAACGAGACCATGGTGGGGTCGGTAATGAGAAGCGCTTTCTGGCAGTGCATCGAGCGCAGCAAATCGGGTAGTTGCTCTAGAACACCACCACCAATCAGTAAGCTGCCGGGTAAAGAGATCAAACTCATGACGGTCTCATTGTTGCGGGGTCTGGCGAGTTAAAAAACGATAGTGGCGAACCACTATCGTTTTCTGACTCATGAACGAGCAGGCTCTTACTTCATGCAGGCCTTGATTTTTTCCAGGTCCGGGCCGTCAATGGGGCGTCCCAGATTAAAGGGCATGGAGGTCTCGCGCCAGTCTTTGTAGTCTTGCAGGTATTCGATCTGGCTGGCATAGACTTTGGCGGCATCGGGGTTGCTGCAGGCCACGGAAATCATGACCTCGTTGGTTACCTGCTGAATGGTTTTCAGACTTTCGTCATCCATGCGGTGGATTTGAACACCCGCTTTTTGGAAAGTGCGCAAACCTTCGGTGGCTCGTTTTTCGGTAAAGGCAATGGACCACATCATGGTTGCGTCGGCGGCAATCTTCAGCTTTTCCTTGGTGGTGTCGCTCAAGGCATCCCAGGCCGCTTTATTGATCATGACGCCAAATACAGAGGCAGATTGATGCCAGCCAGGTGTGGACCAGTGCTTGGTGACTTGATGCAGGCCCGCCGAGACATCCACGTTGGGCGTCGAGAACTCGGCGCCGTCAATCACGCCGCGCTCCAGCGATTGATACAGCTCCTGGCCGGCCATCGATACCTGGGTGCCACCGATTTTCTCCAGCACCTGACCTTGTTCCAGACCGGATAAGCGCAGGCGCTTGCCTTTTAGCTCTTCCAGGTTACGAATGGGGGTGTTGGTGCGAAAGCCCGACTCATTATTGGTAATGGCATAGGGCAGATAGACCATGCCGTATTTACCGTAAATCTCGTTATAGAGCTCTGCACCGCCCCATTCTTTGATCCAGTTGGCATAGTCAATGGCATTGAACAAGCTCGAGTGCGTGGCCAGCGGGGAGAAGGCTGGGTTACGGCCTGCCCAATAGCCGGGCCAGTCGGCACCGGCCTGAATGGTGCCGGACTCTACCGCGCTAAAGACCTCACCGGTTGGGACAAGAGAGCCGCCTTCAAAAAATTCAATTTTCAGCTCGTCGCCGACCAGCTTATTGGCAAGCTCGACCCACTTTTTGTCCATCTCCACTAATTCGATGGAGGCGGGCCAGGTGCTGGTCATTGTCCATTTTTGAGGGGCTGCCTGGCTAAGGCCTGTCATGCTGAGCAGAGCGGCCGTGGTCAGTGCGGTGAGTATCTTTTTTGTTGGCTTCATGGTGTCTCCTAGTTGTATTAACTGCCGTACAGCACGTGTGGTAGCCATGTGACCAGATTGGGGAAAATGGCTATCAATATACACATGAGAATGACCAGGAAAATAAACGGAATAACCCCCGTAATAATTTCCGTAGTTTTGACTGAGGGAGGGGTAATGGCACGCAGATAAAACAGGGCGTATCCAAAAGGAGGGGTCAGGAATGAGGTTTGCAACACAACAGCAACCAAAACAACAAACCACAGCAGGCTGACTCCCATTTCCTGAACGATGGGCAACAGAATGGGGAAGGACAGCAGCACAATACCCGTCCAGTCCAGGAAACAGCCCAGGATAAAGACAATCAGCAGCATCACCACGATCAGCAGCCAGGGCTCCATATCCAGGCCGCGCATGATGTCCTGGACCGCACCCAGTCCGCCCGTAATGTTGAACACTCCGGTAAACGCCGTGGCACCGACCACAATGAACAGGATCATGGCCGAGGTGCGACCCGTTTCATACAGGGCATTAAAGAAGGTGCGCCACTGGAATTTGCCTCGGAAAATGACGATCAGCAAAGACAGCAAGACCCCGATGGCTGATGCCTCTGTGGCCGTTGCAATACCCGCTAGCATCGAGCCCAAAATACCCAGAATCAGGAAAATAGGCGGGACGGCCTCCAGGAGCAACATTTTGATCAGGGCCGGTTTTGAGATCTGTTCTTCCGGCTCGACGGACGGGGCTCGTTCGGGGTGTCGCCAGGCAATAAAGACGACCCAGGCGGCATAGAGCAAACCCAGTAGCACGCCTGGAATCAGGGCGCCTGCAAACAGCTCGCCAATGGACAGCGGTGAGTAGCTGGCCATCAGGATCAGCATGATGGACGGTGGGATCAAAATGCCCAGGCACCCCGAGGCGGCGATCACGCCGGTGGTCAGCTTGGGGCAATAGCCATATTTCAGCATGGGGCGTAATGCCATCATGCCGGTGACGGTGATAGAGGCGCCGATAATGCCGGTGGTCGCCGCCAGCAAAATGGAGAGAAAAACAACGGCAAGTGCCAGGCCACCGCGCACCCGCGACATCAAGAGTCGCAAGGCCTCGAACATCTTGTCCGTGACTTCCGAGTCGGACAGAAAGCGGGCCATCAAGATGAACAAGGGAATGGCGATCAGCGTGTAGTTGTCCAGAACATCGCCATAGATGCGGTTGACGACAATGCCCAAGACCATGGGTTTGCCGGCAATGAGCGTACCAATAACGGCTGTTCCACCCAGAACGAAAGCCAAAGGATGGCCCATGAATAGGCCCAGCAACAGCAGGCCACCCATCAGCAGTGCAATCAACTCAGGCGTCATGATGGCCGGGCTCCTTTTGGGTCAGCAGACGGATTACCTCGGCAATACCTTGAATCAGCAACAGGGCGGCAGCCACCACCATGGAAATCTTCAGTGGGTAAACGGGCAGTTGAACGGCGCCGTAGGTCGTTTCACCTTGGGCCAAAGAACGCATGGCAAACTCATAGCTGCGAGTCAGAAATACCCAGGCGAAGGGGAAGAAGAAAATGAGGTAGCCCGCAAGCTCGGTCCATTTGCGAGCGGTAGGGGAAAACTTTTGGATCAGCAGGTCAACGCGGACATGAGATTGATGCTTGAGGGCATAGGCGCCCAACATCAAAAAGTAAAAACCGTAGAGCTGTTTGGTGGCATCAAATGTCCATCGGGTAGGCTGATTGAGCACATATCGCATGAACACTTCATAAATAATAATGGTGGCAAAAATAATGGCGATAAATGAGAGGATTTTGCCGATGAATTCATTGAGTGAGTCAATAGCCTTTAAAACCATCGTTTTCCTTTGGCGCGAATTGTTATTGTTTCAGACTGACGGTTTAGTCTATGAGCAAGGCAAGCCCTGTCACAACGTGGGTTTACCCTTACGTAAACCTAACTCGTTATAATCGCTTGGCCAAGGACGGCGCAATTGGAGGAAAAGTGCAGGATCACACCTTGTTGATCAAATACCTGACAGGTATGGGGATCTTTCTGGCCTGCTTGCTGGCGGCATTTATTCTGGCTTTTATGAGACATCGTCGGCGCAAGTGGTCGCACAATGTCATCGCGCAAATCGTGCAGTTGGGCTTGTTGTACGGCGCCATTGCGGTTGCCCGCCAGTACGTAAACATGGCTATTGCCGATTACCACGTCACGTTGGTGACACCGCGCATGGTCGATTTTGTGGCTGTGCTGACGGCAGCGGCGGTGTTGATGCATACGTTGTCGCTGTTGATCAACCGTCTGGAGAAAACGCAGCTTAGCAAAGGGCGGGATCCGACCTCGGCACGCCTGATTGCACGGGTGTTGAAGTTCGGCGCATTTGTTCTCATGTTGCTGTTTTTTGGCGAGCACTTCGGATTAAGTATGTCCGGACTGTTGGCCTTTGGCGGTATCGGCGGCATTGCGATCGGTATGGCAGGCAAGGATATTTTGAGCAATGTCTTCTCCGGTGCCATGTTGTACTTTGATCGTCAGTTCAAGATTGGCGACTGGATACGTTCGCCTGATCGCAATATTGAAGGGACGGTGGTTGAGATTGGTTGGCGCCTGACCAAGATCATGACGTTTGATAAACGGCCGCTTTATGTGCCCAACTCCTTGTTTTCTTCCATCAGTGTGGAAAACCCGGGGCGCATGACGAACCGGCGGATCAATACCGAGGTGGGGTTACGGTATGAGGATGCCGGCAAGCTGCGCGGTATTGTGGATGATATTGGCCAGATGCTGGCTCAACACCCTGATATTGATCAGACACAGACGACGCTGGTCTATTTCAATGCCTTTGCAGACTCATCACTGAACATCATGGTGTATTGCTTTACCAAAACAACTCAGTGGGCCGAGTGGTTGGGCATTCAGCAGGATGTGTATTTGAAGATTATTGATATTGTGCAGCAGCACGGTGCCGATTTTGCCTTCCCCAGTCAGACTTTGTATGTGGCGAAGGGGGGCGAGCCAGAAGGGGCAGCCCGGACCGAGTAAACACACAGGTCCAGCAGTACGGCCAGTCCCGGTGGCGGCAGCACAGTGCGGGGGCGCACTGTGCTGTGTCCTGCTTGGTTTAGCGTACGCTTTGCGTCGCCAGACTCAGGGCCAGATCTTGTTTCATGCGTTTCTTGTAGAAAGGCAGGCAAATAAGCAGAGCCAGGAACCAGAAAGGTGTGGCAATCAGGCCGATCAGGGTTTCTTCTTCCTGGCTGAACAGGTACAGCGCAAAGGCAAAGAACAGCAGAGTCAGATAGCACATGGGAATGGCAAAGGGCATTTTGTAGCTTGATGCAGCGTGTGCCTCAGGACGAACCCGGCGGTACTTCAGGTAGGTGATCAGGATCACGGCCCAGACAAAGATAAAGCAGATGCTGGCCACGGTGGTCACAATTGTGAACACACGCATCACATCGCCTTCTGCGTATAGCAGGAACAGGCTGGACAGCAAAAGGGCGCACGAATAGATCAGACCATTGCGGGGAGTACCGTTACGCGACAGTTGGCTGAAGGCTTCGGGAGCCAGCTTGTTCTTGGACAGACCGTACAACATGCGGCCCGTGGAGAACATGCCGCTATTGGCGGACGACAGGGCCGAGGTCAGCACCACAAAGTTAATGATGGCCGCTGCTGCACCTACGCCAATCAGCAAGAACATATTTACAAACGGACTCTTGTTGGGCGCGACAATATCCCAAGGGGTGACGGTCATGATGGCGGTCAGGGCCAACACGTAAAACACAATCACGCGAACCGGAATCTTGTTGATGGCTTTGGGCAGGTTCTTGGCAGGGTCAGCCGTTTCAGCCGAGGCGGTACCCACCAGTTCGATACCCACAAAAGCAAAGATGGCGATCTGGAAAGCGGCAAAGAAACCATTCAAACCATTGGGGAACATCCCGCCGCGATCCCATAAATGGGTCAGGCTGGCTTTTTCGCCGGTTGGGCCCACAAAGCCGGTAAACAGCAGGTACGCGCCCACACCAATCAGTGCCACGATGGCAATGATCTTGACCAGGGCAAACCAGAACTCGAGCTCGCCAAACAATTTGGCCGACAGCAGGTTAAAGATCAGCAAAAAGGCAATACAAGCCAGACCGGGTAGCCACAGTGGAATGTCCGGCCACCAGAATTGGGTATAGCCGGTAATGGCGACAATATCGGCAATGCCAATAACTACCCAGCAGAACCAGTAACTCCAGCCTAGAAAGTAGCCCATGGTGGGCCCGAGAATATCGGCGGAAAAATCCACAAAAGATTTGTATTCCAGGTTATGCAGGAGCAATTCTCCCATTGCCCGCATAACAAAAAATAAAAAGAAGCCGATGATCATGTAGGTAAACAAGACCGAGGGTCCGGCCAGACTAATGGTGCGGCCTGATCCCATAAATAGCCCGGTACCGATAGCGCCTCCAATTGCTATCAGTTGCAGATGCCGGTTTTTCAACGAGCGTTGCAGTCCAGATGAATGTTGCTGAGACACACTGTACTCCTAGTTTTTTTTCGTTCAAATGCGTAATTATGACTGTGCTGCGAGAAAACAATGGGCACAACCCGTCCTCAAGAACGGTTTTCTTGATGCCGATCTACATAAAGTAGGGAGCGCACAGCAGTCCTCCTTGTTCTGACGACATGAAATGTCAAAACAGACCTGTGTGCGAATAAAAATGGGAATAAAGGGGTGGTGTGCCAGGCGGTCAGACAAGGCGCCTGACTATCTGCTCATAAATAGGCTCCGGACAAATAGGTGGACAAAGACCATATGGCCTTTGTACCCCCTCTGTCCGTTTACCTGAGAGCTTATCCATCGGCGGGCGACGGTCCCCTTCGGTGGGCACTGATGTGCCTCTCTCCAGAACGTCAAGGGTTCAAGATTCTTTTGCCTGAGAGATTCCGGGGTCGTTGCTCCGTCGGCGCTTCATCAAGGTGAAGACTCTCACCTGAACCGTTATTGACGTCGCTATTGTATAGACAGGTAAAAAGCGATGACTACTATCGTTAACCTGTAGGTGATTGATGAGAATGGTTCTTGTTTATCGGCGAGGTTTGTGCTGGGCATTTTGCCGTGACGTCACCAAGGATGCGTCCTTTGCACAGAGCCGCATTGTCTTGAATCGGGCTGGTTGCCTTGCTCCAGACGATGCGGCTCTTTAGTTCTGCATGCCGATGTCAGTGTTGCTTACTCGTCGTTGGCATGTAAAAAGCGATACACCAAGGCGCCGATCACACCACCAATCAAGGGGGCCACCCAGAACAGCCACAACTGTTCCATGGCCCAGGTGCCTTGGAAAAAGGCCACGCCGGTGGAACGGGCAGGGTTCACGGAGGTGTTGGTGATGGGGATGCTGATCAGGTGAATCAAGGTCAGCGCCAGACCAATCGCCACACCGGCCAGGCCAGCGTGACCACGCTTGTGAGTCGCACCCATGATGATGAACAGGAAGAAGGCGGTCAGCACAATTTCTGCGATCAGGGCCGCGTTGCGGCTGTAATTGCCTGGCGAGTGCTCGCCAAAGCCGTTGGAGGCAAAGCCTGCCACGGGATCAAAGCCGGCTTTGCCGCTGGCGATCAGGTACAGAACGCCGCCGGCCAGCAGGCCGCCGATAACTTGGGCAAGGATGTAGGGAATAGCGTCACGAGCGGGGAAGCGTCCGCCAGCGACCAGCCCCAGCGTGACAGCCGGGTTGATGTGGCAACCAGAGATATTGCCAATGGCATAGCACATGGTCAGCAAGGTCAGGCCAAAGGCCAAGGCTACTCCGGCAAAACCAATTCCCAGTTCAGGATAGGCAGCGGCAAAGATCGCACTTCCGCAGCCCCCAAAGACCAGCCAGAAAGTGCCCAGCGTTTCTGCGGTGCATCGTTTAATTAAAGCCATGATATGGCCCTGTTAGTGATGTAACACGGCAGCATTCTAGCGATAAGCACGGTTCACCCACTGAAGGAAAGGAAAACAACTGTCAAAAGTTTTCCTTTGTTGAGGGTGGTGTTTTTTTATAGTAAATGTGAGGAATATGTTTAAAGTGGCAGTTTGTGTCAGATGCAGGGTTTTGTTGGAATTGCGAAGAATTGCTGCTTTTTGGGATGGCGTTATAAGTAATTTGTGGGCTAATTTTTATTTGCTTTGAATGAAATATAAAAATCAGGGGTGCGAAATAAAGATGAAACAGGGAAAGTTGTTTATATAAATAGTTATTTGATGCTTTATTTACGAGTTTAGATTTTCAGTAATTGAGGGGGCGGATTTTGGGACGTATTTATTCTGACGTCTTTATTGGTTTTATGTTTTCTTGATGTGTTTTGATTTTTAAGCAGTGACTAGTGAGGATCAGTGGAAAATCTGAATTGAGTAGAAATAAAAAAAGGGCCAAGATGCTTGGCCCTTTCGGTTTAGGTCACGCTTACGGCATTTGCTCAATGAAAGCCGCTGTCACGGGTGATACCTGGTGGAAATCAAAAGCCTGATGGTAGATTTCTCCATTCTTGGCTTCTACAGTTAGCCATAGTTGATGCTCAACCTCACTATTGGGCGGGATCGCAATTTCTACCGATCGTGTCCAGCGTGTGCTGTTAAACGCCTGACGGGGTGTAGGCATAGGCTCGGGCTTGCTGACTTGCAGATAGGCGCGGCGTATATGCGGGTCGCAGGCTTGGCAAAAGCGAATCTGGAACGCTTTGCGATGTGCGCCGGTGGGCCCGCTGATAGGGGCTTGGTCATTCGTTTCAGCCAGTGCAAACGACCACGGACCAATCTGACTTTGCAGGGCATTGTTGCCAAAGACAGGCTGCGGGCCTTGCTGCGTCAGATAAATCACGAAGGCAGCAGGGATGGCCAGAAGGCTGCTGGCCAAGACCAGGCTACGTGTAGACATGCGTGATGCCGATTCAGTGTTACCTATTCCAGCCGCTTTAGGCGCTGCCTTCGCAACTGGCGCAGGTTTGGCCCGCACAGGTTTCTTTTCCTGCCAAGGCCACCAGGGCAGGTAAAAGGTCAGTCCGGCGCCGGCCATGGTTAGCCAGCCCAGCCAGGCAACCGTGCCGATGCTCCAGCCCCAGCCTTGCCAGCACAAGAGCCAAGCCACGGCCAGAAAAGGCCAGCCGATTAAACGAAAGATCCGCCTTTCCTGCTTGCGAGGCGCGCGATGCAGCAGAAATTCACCCTGGCGATCGCTGGCCAAGGCCAGGCAGATAAAGCCCGCCAGACTGCTGATAAATACGGCCAGATTCAGCCACAGGCTGGTATTGCTCATGGCAGCCCTCCTTCCGGCATCACCAGAAAGCAGAGCAAGGCGATCAAAGCGGTAGGCAGCACCATGCCCAACCAGGCGCGAGTGGCACTTTTGGTACTGAACACCCACATGACGGCGATGGTGTACCAGACAAAGCTCAACATATTGGCCGCCAGGACAGCCTGGGCTCTGGGCAAAGGCCAGAGCAAGGTCAGCAATACGGTGGCGGCGTCTGCCAAGGCGTAGCCACCCACCGTGGCGGCCACGATGCGCGACAACACTTGCAGGCGGTAACGAGGAGTCAGTCCACTCATCCGTTCACTCCCGCAGTATGCAAGTTGGCAGGGGTTGCGGTTTTTTTAGACAGGCTGGCAATGTGCCATTTGCGTTTCATTTTTACGGCGATATAGATAAAGATGGCGGCCAGGCCAAGCATGCTCAGGTCAAAGCCTGCCAGCCCCCAGTCGCCATGGGTGACGGTAACGCCCAGATGGCGGTCGGTCGTCAGCAGGTTCAGGACGGGAATCAGGCCATAGGCGGCGGCTGTCAGGTAGAGCAGTTCCAGCCAGGCGCGCTTCAAGGGTCGCCAGCAGGCATACAGGAAGGACCAGCCCCAGACCAGAAACAGCGCATGAAATTCCCAGGCGGCGCGGTCGGCCATAGTGACCGGCAAGAGGCGGTTGGCCCAGAAGTAGGCGGCCAGACCTAGCGGCAAACCTGCCAGGGTTCCGGCATTCAGGATTTCCACCAGACGCAGGCCCGCCGCATCAAAGCGCTCGGATACGCTCAGCGCGGTGGCTTTGGACAGGCGCTTTTGATGATGGGTGCGGCGTTTTACGGTCCACAGCACCAGGCCCGTTCCAATAACGGCGCAGCCCAGCAAACCAGAAATAAAGTACAGCCAGCGCAACCACCATTCGGCAAATGCGCCTTCGTGCAAGGCCAGCAGCACGCGGTGTGTGTCCCCCGTGATATTGCTCGTGTTGTCCGGCTTCATGGCGCTGCCATCGATGGCGTTAAAGCGCAGGGTTTCGGCACGGGTCCAGTACACGCCCGTCACGCCGGTGCGGCGCAGTTCTACATAAGCTTGGCTATCTGCCGGATGCGTAATGTGTACCGAGGCAATGCTGTTCTTGCCCCAGGTTTGTTCAGCGCTGTGCATCATCGCGCTTAACGGAGCCTGCGGCATGCTGACGGGCAGGAAGTCATGTTTTTGCTGGCGAATATCCTGGAAGTAAGCTTGTCGTCCTTCCTCTGTTGCGCCATACATGATCTCTCGTCCGGTCGGCATATAGAAGGACATGAAAAAGATCAGGCCCGTGTAGGTAATCATCAGGAAAAAGGGCAGGGACATCACGCTGACGATATTGTGTGCGTCCAGCCAGGAGCGTTGTCCCTTGCCGGGTCTGAAGGTGAAAAAGTCGGTAAAGATCTTTTTGTGTGTCACCACGCCCGTCATGACGGCCAACAGCATCAGCATGGTGCAGATACCGACCAGCCAGATAGCGACGGGGTACGGCATGTAGTGCAGCGCATAGTGCATGCGATACAGACCCGTGCCACCAGCGGTGGCGCGGGGTTCTGTTTCTGGTTGAATCTGGCCGGTGACCGGGTCCAGTTCCTCGACCCCGCGACGGCCACGCTGACCGGGTTGGGACATTTCTTCCCAGGCAATGGACAGCCCGTGCGTGGCACGTGGGTTCAGGGCTTGATGCGGCAGGGTAATGGTCCAGGCTTTGGAGTCTGGCGGGGCATGTGTTTGTAGCTGCGTCAGGGCCTGATTCAGCATCTGGCTGGATTGCTCAGGTAGAACTTGCATGGGCAAGGGACGCTCGGGCTCCATCCAGCGGGTGATTTCATCGTCTACATAGCCTGCCGTGCCCGTGACGAAGACGAAAAACAGGATCCAGCCCACTACCAGACCGACCCAGGTATGCAGCCATGCCATACATTGGCGAAATGACTCTTTCACGCTGACGCGCCTCCTACTTCAGCACCGTCTCCGGGTGCTGGATTGATAACTGGAAAACTGAGAAAAGCCGTGCTTGCCTGGCCGCTGCGGGTGACGGATGGAATCCGCTCTTCTTGGACGCTGCACTCGTCACGCAAGCCGCGTTTTTCAGGACGCGAAAAGCGGGTGACAGAGAAGGAAAGAGGGCATCTGGCTTAAAACAACGGCAAAATAATAGCAATCATTCTCATTACGGTGTGAGAATTTGCCAGGATTCAAGGTTTTATTCAGAAATCAATGCGACGCCATAGCTGTTTTGGCGTTTCCCATAGGGGGGAGGGCGCAGTTGAGGGGGGGCTGGTGGGACTTGGAAGGGAGTAAACCTTGTCGGCTCCAGGCTGACGTACCTTAGGCTGAGGACTGACCGCCGGGGAGGGACAGACGGGAATAGGCTTTGCAGGCATAACCCCCCTACTACCCAATCTTATGGCTTATAGCGCTTTAACCGCACGTAAAGCGGCCACCCCCGCTTTTGCAGCTTGCGGATGAGGATGGGCACTGCATAGTTCGGCAATGGTCAGCAAATCGGCCCGAGGCCGTTTTTTGATTTCCTGCGCCAAGACTTCGCTTAAAAAGAAGTTGTCGGCGCTGGCCAGCCTTCTTAGCAAAGGAAAATCTTGC
Source organism: Alcaligenes sp. SMD-FA (assembly GCF_025960365.1). Classification (NCBI taxonomy): domain Bacteria; kingdom Pseudomonadati; phylum Pseudomonadota; class Betaproteobacteria; order Burkholderiales; family Alcaligenaceae; genus Alcaligenes; species Alcaligenes sp. SMD-FA. The sequence goes on from NZ_CP110108.1 coordinate 1,403,775, forward strand.
AAGTCCAGGCTGGGAATGAGCGGGATAGCGATTTCTTCATGTTCATCGTTCCCGCACAAATGGGTGATGAAATTGCTCAAGCCCGTTTGATCAGGACACAAGGGTGTGTGTGATGGATGCAGCTCACTCAAGCAACAAGACCGTTCCAGCGCCTGTTGGGCTGCCGTCAGAAAGGCTGACAAAGACGGGAATACAATGCGGCTGTCGTCGTCGTGGGATAGGTAAAACACCTGCCCGGCCAGTGGGGATTCGCAGACCCAGACATGGTGACTGCTGGTATCGGGATCGTCCAGAATCAGACCGCCCAGGGCGTCCAGCGTGGGGTGGCCGCTGAACTGTTCGCTGAAGGCTTGGGCCTGAACGAAGGGGAGCAAGTTTACTTCCTGATCGAAGCGCTCGGCATACAGGCCTTGTTCGACTTGTTTGAAGTAGTCGTCACATTCTGCTGTCAGGCTCATGTTGTGCGGCTCGCTTGAAAATGGATCGAGTCTTTATACCTGAACTGCCCATGGCTGCGGTAAGAATTTCCATTAAACAGGCCCCGGCTACCAAGGTATCGGGGCCCGCCGTACTTTTCTGTTTGCTCAGGTGTTTTTAGAGCACCACAAACAGCAGCCAGACGACGACTGGGGCAATAACCGTGACGGCAGCACCGTACAGTAAAAGCTGACGGAAGAAGGCATCACGCGACACTCCCTGAGCATTGGCCAGTACCAGTGCGCCGTTGGTGGAGAAGGGGCTGACGTCCACAATGGTGGAGGATACCGCCATGGCTGCAATAAAGCCCACGGGACCCACGCCGCCATCGCCTTGCAAAAAGGGCACGGCCAGTGGAATCAGCGAACCCAGCACGGCGGTGGACGAGGCGAAAGCCGACACGACCGCACCCACAAAAAGCAGCAGCAAGGCCGCCATCAAGGGAGAGGTCAGTTGGGCAACGCGATGGCCGACAAAATCAATCGTGCCCATGGATTCGATCACGCCCACATAGGTGCTGACACCCACAATCAGCATGATTTCAGGCCAGGACACTTGGCCCAGCGCGCGTTTTTGCAGATTGGGGGCCATCAAGGTCAGTACCAGACCGATGGTGATCGAGGTAAAGCCAATATCCTGTTTGAAAAACAAGGTCAGAACGGCCAGGATAAACAGGCCTGCCAGGGTCAAGACGCGATACCAGTGCGGGGCCTCGCTGGCACCATTGCCGGCTTCGACCAGGGCATCGGGACTTTTCCGGGCAGTCTTGCGCTCTTCGCCCAAGGCTTCGGCTTCGGCATCGCCGAATACTTGCGGACCACCCGAGCCATGGGCCACGCGGGCAACATTTACGTCTGCTGAACTTAAGTCCACTTTCTGACGCATCAGCTTCAAACCACCCATCCACACGAACAGCAAAATGGACACGGCCAGGTTGATGCCCAGGCTGGCCATCATGGTGGCCATTTCATTCAAGGGCAAACCGGCGGCGCTGACCACACGGTTGGTGATGCCGCCATAAATACTGATCGGGGAGAAGCCGCCCCCTTGGGCGCCATGAATCACCAGCAAACCCATCAAGAGCGGGTTGATGCCGTACTGGCGAGCAAAGCCCAGTGCAATCGGGGCAATGATGGCAACGGCGGCTGGGCTGACGGCACCGACAGCGGTCAATGCGGCCGTGATCAGAAACATGATCCAGGGAATGGCGGCGATGCGGCCACGCACGGCTCGCACAGCCATGCTGACCAGCCAGTTGATCGTGCCATTGTTTTGAGCCAGCGCGAACAAATAGGTAATACCGGCCAGGGTCAGAAACAGGTCAGCCGGAAAGCCGCCCATGATTTCCTTGGCGCCCATGCCCGCCACTAGCGTACCCACCAGAAAAGCGCCTACAAAGGCAATCAGCCCCATATTGATGGGTAGGGCGGTCGCCAGTACGAACATGCCTCCTAGTACGGCAATGGATAGCCAATGCATATGTCTCGTCTCCTTGTAAGTGAACCTTTTGCAGGTTTCTGGAAACGACCCTATCAGTGGCGGTATGGGGCTATCAATAAAGCCCATGGCTGAATGATTACGCTAAACGTAATGATTAGTCAGGGACGCGGTGGTTGAGCTTTCATCTAGCACGCTCTTGTACTTGCACGGAGCAGGCGCGGTTTTCAGGAAGTGGGGCAACAGGAGTTGGGAATCGAGTGAGGGGCGTTGTGGCTAGGGTAGACAGAAGGGGGGATCAGATGGGTGTGAAGAGGCGCATGCTGTGAAAGCGAGCTGTTTATGGCTGGCCCAGTTCAGCCAACAGTTCGCTGCTGTGAATTGTGCGCCCGAAGTGATGTTTCCACAGCTTGATACCCAGCTCGCCGGAGCGATCCAGGGACGAGCCGACCGTTAGATCCGTAATCAGAGTAGGGTGCAGCCCCGCATCAAACAAGGCAAAGCCTGCGGCCAGCACGCAGGTATCGGTTTGAATGCCGCAGACCAGAATGCGATCAGCCTGGCATTGCTGTAAATACTCCATCGCGGCCGGGCTAGGGGCGTAGCCATGTTTGATGAAGATTTGCTTGGCATCGACCAGACAACGATCACTGCGCGGCGGACACCAACCCAACTGGCTGGAAAAGGGCGTTTGCGACTCGTCGTGCAGTTCAATCAAGGCTGCGCAAGGCAGGCGGGTGCTCAGGGCGTTAATGCCTTCAATTAGCCACGGAGGTGGCGAAAAGCAGCTTTGCACATCGACAACAAGCAGGATCTGTCGCATTGCGGGAGTCTCAATAAGAGCGCATCAGCGATGCCAGACGGAGGTGGCCTGGGCAGTCTGAAGGGCCGTCAATCAAGCCCTTATTGAAACACGGAGTCAGGCTGTTGGGCGGGTCCAGGTCAGGCGTGCGCCGACGATAATGCCGAGCACCGCCAGCAAGGAGGTGGCCGACAAGGTGGACAGGCCGCTTAAGCCCTGGCCGATGGTGCAGCCCAGGGCCAGCACGCCGCCTACACCCATTAAGGCTCCGCCTGCCATGGAGCGCAGAATGTGGCGGGGCGACTCAAAACCTTCCAGTTTCCAGTGGCGACGCAGCAGGGCGCTTAGCAAGGAACCGACCACCACACCCACCACGATCAGGATGGTGAAGCGTGGGCTCATGCCGGTGGAGATCATGGCGTATTGAATGCTTTCACCAATCGGGGCGACAAAGCTTAGCGAGCTGACGGGCAAGGGTTCGAAGGGATCATCGCCCAGCCAGCCCGTGGTCAGCCAGCCGGCCACAATCAGCAGTCCTATCAATGCTCCGGCCAGCAGATCATTCAAGCGTAGGCCGTCCTGTCGGCGCCGCAAGGCAAAAGCGATCAGGGCGGCGACGATAAGGGCAATCACAATAGATCGGATGGGACCTTCAGACAGGGTGACCGCAGGCAGGGTGACGCTGGTGGCTTGGGCCACGCTGATGCGCAGCGGCGCCAGCAGGCCTGTCAAGGTGATGTAGGCGGTGATGCCTAAACAAAGCAGTACGACAAAAGAGCGCAGATTGCCTTGTCCTAACAGGACCAGAGCACGGGCGCCACAGCCATTGGCCAGGGTCATGCCTGCACCAAATAGCACACCCCCAAGTGGCACCAGCAGCCAGGAAAAAGTAGGATTCAGATACAGGGCCTTGTCCAGACTGATCAGGCCATAGCCTGCGGCCAGTTGTGCCCCGGCCAGGGCCACGGCCAGCGCCAGGGCAAAGCCCTGAAGTTTGTAGCCGCTGCGCCCGGACCAGCGCTCGGTCAAGCCACGATAAAAGCAAAAACCACTGAGCTGGCCGCTAATGCCAAAGAGCAGGCCAATGGCCAAGCTGACCCACAGTACAAATTCTGTATTCATCATGTGCGCTGCTTATTAGGACCGGGTTAGAACCACTTAGCCTTTGGTGCCCCAGATGTCGCGACTGATCGCGGCATACCAGGCCTCGCCATACTGGGCTTCCTGCTTGCGAAAGGCCGGGCTGGCTTCTTTGGGGCTGACCCCGCCGGACGCTTCAGCCAGCTTGTCATCGGCAAAGGCGTACAAGTGCCCCACGGAAATGCCATAGTCGGGGGCGATCAGACTGTAGCAGGTATTGCTTAGCGTAGCCTGGGGCGCAGGCTTGCCGCTTAAGGCATTAATGATGGAAGCCGCTGCCAGCTTGGCCTGTGTATTGGCCGAGAAACCCGACTTGGGCATGGGAGAGGCAATGGTGGCATCGCCCACCACATAGATATCCTTGACCTGCTCGGACTCGAAGGTATGCGGGTCAATGGGCACCCAGCCACTGGCGTTGGTGACACCGGCCTGCTCGGCAATGGCTCCGGCTTTTTGAGGTGGGATGACGTTCAGCACATCGGCCTTGTGGATTTCGCCAAACTCGGTCTCTACGCTTAGTTTGACGGCATCCACGCGGGCGACTTTGCCGTCTTTGGAAAAGGGCACCCATTCGATCATGTCGCCGTAGACCTGTTTCCAGCCGTCCTGGAACAGGCCTTGTTTGGAAAAGCCGTCTTTGGCATCCAGAATCAGAATCTTGGATTTGGGTTTGTGCTGTTTGAAGTAGTGAGCCACCATGCTGGCGCGCTCGTACGGGCCGGGCGGGCAGCGGAAGGGATTTTCGGGGGCCACCATAATGAAGGTGCCGCCATTGGGCATGGCATCGAGCTGGCTTTTCAGCAAACGGGTTTGATCGCCCGCTTTCCAGGCGTGCGGGGCCAGCAAGGAGGCGGCCTGGTCATAGCCTTCCAGCGTGTTCCAGCGAAAATCAATACCGGGCGAGAGCAGCAGCTTGTCGTAAGACAGCTTCTGGCCCTTGGCCAGGGTCACGGTCTTGGCTTGGGAGTCGACGGCGGTGGCCAGGTCGTGAATGACCTCAATTCCGGCGGCGCGCAAATCATCAAAGCCGTGGCCTTGCTGTTCAAAACGGCGCAAGCCGGCCAGATACAGATTGGTGAAAGGGCAGGTGTAGAAAGTGGTGGCCGGTTCAATCAAGGTCACTTTCAGGGATGGATCACCGCGCTTCAAGTAGCGGGCAGCCGTTGCACCGCCAAAGCCGCCACCGACCACAATCACATGGGCCGAACTGCTGCGTGCGTACACGGGCAAGGTGCTCAGGGCCAGGCCAGCCACACTGGTTTTACCGACACGGCTCAGCCATTGGCGACGAGAGGAGTTCAAGGGGGTGCTCATGCTTAACGTCCTTGCGCAACGCTGCGTGGGGTAGAAGGAATTTCAGAGAAATGACGTGCCAGGGCCTCCAGGTCTGTGTCCTGGTAGCCTTTGACCAGACGACTCATGATGGTGGTGCCCGCTGGGGGCGTGTCCGAGGCAAAGGAGCGCAACTGTTCCAGCAAGGTGGCTTCGGGACGGCCTGCCAACGAAGGAATGAGGGTTGTGGAACGCCCATCTGGGCCGTGACAGTTCGCACAGGAGCTGGCCACCGTTTTGATGTCCAGTGTGGAACTGGCCCAGGCCGGCGCGGCGGCGCTGCTGGCCGCTAACAAGGCGGGGGCAATAAGGAGACGACCTACCAGAGAGAGGGACATGGGCATGCTTCTTGTCAATGTGCTTCGTTGTAGGAAAGGACGCCAGCGTAGCATTACCGTTAAGCCCCCCCTGTATGACTATATAGAGCGCTGTTATGAACTCAGCGCCCGGTAGGGGCGCTGAATGGGGCAGGTCAGGGCGTCTGGCAGCAAGTGGCCCGCAGTCAGCCGCTGATGCTCAGCGCAGTCTGGCCCGTAATGACGGCGCCTTGATCGTCCGTCCAGCTCATTTCCAGTGCCCCGGAGTGCCGCGCGACAAAGGTGAATTCAATGTACGGGTTTTGGGAGATCGCTGTTTCTGGAAACCAGTTGAACAAGGGCTCGCCGTTCAAGGTGGCCTTGAATTCGTGGATGATGTTGCGTGGCACAACCTGGCCGTCTTTACTTAAGCGCAGGCCACTTTCCATGCGGTGTTCGACCAGGGCGCGCACGCGCACCATTTCGCCCGCCTTGGGCGTGGCATTGCTGATCCAGATACGTGGTTTACTCATGAGTACCCCTTGTTTACATGCCGCAACCGCCAGCCGTCACGGTAATGTGATGCTGGGCGCTTAGGACACGGCCATCGTTCAAGCGAGCCAGGGCGCGGATGGTTTGGGTTTCAATCAGGCGCAGGCGAACGGCAACTTCCGTTGTTCCGGCCAGGGCCGTGAAGTTGAAACGGCAGGCCAGCGGGTGCGGGTTGCCCTGGGCCAGAATAATCAGCTCCTGGCAGTACACATCGTCGCTTGCTGGCAAGTCCAGCACCACTTTGACCGGCACAGCGGCGGGGTTGTCGCCCAGAGCGGGCATCTCCAGCTTCATGCCTTTTTCTTCTGGGCTGGCGCCTTTCAGGAACTCGTCCACAATGGCTTGCACCTGGGCCGCAGTGGCTGGTTTCAGCAATTGATCAAAGGCGACTTGCGCATGCAAATTGATGGGTAGCCAGGCGGCGCCCAGCCCGGCCGCACTGCCCAGCAAAAGCTGGCGGCGGCGGACAAAACGGGAAGGAAGTTTAGAGGAAGTCATTGAAACGGCTCTGGATCCACTGGAAGTCTTCTTGAACAAGGTCGGGGGTACGGACATCCATATCAATCTGCGTTTGCAGAACCTTGCCGCTTGCGTCCAGTTCGTATTCAAACTTGACCGAGATTTCCTCTTGCGGATCCCCGTTGACCATCATGTAGCACAGGTTGTCGGGTAGGACGGGTACCACTTCCTTGCCCGCGATACGTTCGGCCAGATTCTGGGAAACGATCTTGGCCACCGCGTGCGCCACGTGGGCGCTCTTGGGATAGTGGCCGAACTGGTCGGAAATAAAGCCCATGGAGTCCCCGACCACGTAAACATGGTCGTCGTCACGGGCGGTGAACAGGCGTGGGTCAATATTGGCCCAGCCTGTGGGTTTGCCGTCAGGCCCCGTGCCGACCAAACCTGCATTCCAGACCATATCGGCGGCCTGGTGCGGGGGCATCAGCACGGCGTCGTCAAAATCAAAGTCGCCGGCGGTGGTTTTGATGTGCTTCTTGAAGGGATCAACCTCTCGCACTCGGGCATTGGGCACGTGGGTGATGATGTCCGGATACAACTCCTGGAAGGCCGCGCGGTAGCCTTCGCCAATGGGGGCGATGGTGGGTTTGGGATCCAGAATAATGATCTTGCCCGGAATCTTGTTGGTCTTGATATGCCAGGCCATCAAACAGGCCCGTTCGTAGGGTGAGGGCGGGCAGCGATGGGGCGGCGGGGGCAGCGTCATCACAATGGTGCCACCCTTGAAGGCTTTGAGCTTGTTCTTTAAGGCAAACATCTCGGCATTCGGGATGTAGGCATTGGGGAAGTGTTGGCGTGTGTATTCTGCCGCGTAGGTGTCATTGCCGAACCAGGCATCGTAGGCATTGCGTATGCCGCCCGACAGGATCAGGTAATCGTATTCCAGCGCGCCCTGGGTGGTGCGCACGGTTTTCTTGTCGCGTTCGATGGCGGTGACTTCGGCGTGCACCAGGCTGTAACCGTACTTGATGGACGGCGCCAGCATGTCGTGGTTCAGAAAGTCGGTGTTGACGATGTCAATCAGCCACTTGTTACTCATGGGGCCGGACCAGAACGTGGGGTTGCGCTCGATCAGTACCACTTGCGCCTGCGGCACCAGTTTGGACAGGTATTTGGCAGCTGTCATGCCACCCCAACCGCCGCCACAAATGACAATGCGCGGGCCTTTGGTGTGGCGTGGCAGGATTTGGCTGGTGTTGGTGATGATGGCGGGGGCAGAGAGGCTGGTGGAGGGCAGAACCAGCGTTCCAAGTGCGGCGGCTGGGGTGGCCAGCAGGAAGTTTCTACGATTCATTGTATGTTCCTCGTGATCATGACATGACACACGTCAATCAGGATAAGTGGACCGCTTTGTGCGAGCCAGTATAGCCAAGAGTGCTGGGGATGCGTGGGGTTTTTTGCCGGGCGATGCCGCTGGAACGGGAGTCAAACACCGGTCAGGAGCGGCGCAGCGGCGGTGCTTATTTAGGGGAGGGGCGGGTCATCAAGGCAGGCTGCCCAAGGGCCGGCTACGCTGGTTTGTGGGTAAGGGTTAACGCTTAAAAACGCTCAGGAAACAACAGAAAAGCCGGATTTTTTGGATTTAAAAGTAACGGAGCTATCTTTGTGGACAAAATCAGAGGATAGTTCTGGGAGGGAAAATTATTTTCTCTGTTCGTTATTACATTTAGGACTTATTTTGAAGACAGAAATTGGTATTGTGAAGTGGTTCAACAGCGAAAAAGGCTTCGGATTCATCGTGCCGGAGAACGGCGGCAAGGATCTCTTCGCACACCACAGTGAAATTCAGGGAACCGGGTTCAAAACTCTGGAAGAGAACCAACGCGTTTCCTTCATCGAAGGTGCAGGCCAAAAAGGCCCATGCGCAACTAAAATCCAAATTCTTTGATGATGGGCTTGCCTGAACAGGCAAGCACCGCGTCAAACTGAAAAGGCCGGACCCTTAGGGGCTCCGGCCTTTTTTTGTCGCCGGGCCGCCCCAAGGCTCGGCGCCCCCGGCGAAACCTCCCCCTCGGGGATGAGCCTGGACACACAGCAGTCCATTGCGGACTGCTGTGTGCCTAGCGAATCCGAGCGGCATACAAGCCGCGAGGTGGAGCGCAAGTCGAAGGCGCAGCGTGGGGGCTTTTTTGTCGCCGGGCCGCCCCAAGGCAAAAGCTCCCCCTCGGGGATGAGCCTGGACACACAGCAGTCCATTGTGGACTGCTGTGTGCCTAGCGAATCCGAGCGGCATACAAGCCGCGAGGTGGAGCGCAAGCCGAAGGCGCAGCGTGGGGGCTTTTTTTGTGGCTTGACTCGGTTTCAGCCGGTGTGTTCGATGATGTCTGACTAGGCTAGAACGGGCGTTGTGCCCGTAGACTGCTCGGCAATCGGCAATCGGCAATCGGCAATCGGCAATCGGCAATCAGCGTTTCGTGCTTTACAAGTAATAGGCCAGATGCTGGGGAGCAACAGCGACGTTAGTTATAGAGCGGCCTTGGCGCACCGATTGGCACGGTCAGACGCGCTTCCAGCCCCCCGCCTTGACGATTCAGCAGTTCCAGCGTGCCGCCATGCTGGGTAGCGATGGCGTTCACGATGGATAAACCCAGCCCATACCCCGCCTGCTGCTGCGAACCGCGCCAAAAACGGTTCATGGCCATATCCCGCTCACTGTCGCTCAAGCCGGGGCCATGATCCAGCACGCTGATACGCAAGTAACCCGGTTCTCCCGCTTCAATCCGCAGACTGATGGACTGCTGCGCTTTGGTGTAGCGCAAGGCATTGTCGATCAGGTTCTGTACGGCCACTGTCAGCAGGGATTTTTCAATTTGCACCGGGCCTGGTTTGCTGCGTATATCCAGCGTGATTTGGTCTATGGTGTCGCCGTAAATGGCTTTAAGCGCATGCAAGGCAGCATACACGGCCTCGTCCGCCTGGCTGCTTTCCTGACTGGCGCCCTGACCGTCCAGTCGGGCCAGCTCCAGCAGTCGCTGCAAAATGTTTTGTAGCTGCTGTACGCCCTGGTCGGCCTGACTCAAGGCTGTATCCAGCGTGTTGCGCTCTCCAGGGCGTTGGGCGGCCAGATGAGCAACTTGAATATGGGTTTTGATGCCTGTTAACGGGGTGCGTAGCTCGTGGGCGGCGCTGTCGGTAAAGCGGCGCTCGCGCATGATGGCGGCTTGTTGTCGCTCCAGCAGTTCTTCAATGGTTCGCAGCAAGGGTTGCAGCTCAATCGGGGCTTTGACTTTGGGTAGCGGGCTGTCGTCACCTGGACGGCGGCGCGACAGCAAATCCCGAATCCGCTCCAGTGGGGCCAAGCCGTGACCGATACCAATCCATAACAGCAACAGGCTGCCAAACAAAGCCACCACAAAGGGCAGACCGGCCGAGAGCATGATTTCCCGCACTAGCGATTCGCGTATCTCGATACTGTCGGCGGCGGCAATCTGGATATGGCCTTCACGCAACACAAAAGTGCGCCAGCGCTTGCCGCCATGCACGTGTGTACCAAAACCCAAAGCCACTTGCGACATGTCGGGGCTGCCTGCAGTACGGCTGACAGCCTGGATTTCCACTTCGCTGCGCACCACGCTGATCTCGCAGGCGACCCCGTCACGGGCAATGATGTCCAAAGGTTGCTGTGCCGATTGGGCCAGCTCCTGCAAATTCGGGAACTGGGCGACCAGTCCGGCCACCATGCGGGCCGATGCGGCCAGTCGGCTATCCAGCGCCTCTCGCAAAGAGTGACGCGCATCCATCAGCATCCAGGTGGCGACTGCGCTCCAGAGTACGGTCAGGGAAATGCCGATAATCAGCAGCAATCTAAGGCGTAAGCTCATGGCGTTCAATACCTAGCCGGCAGGCCCCAGTTTGTAGCCCAGGCCGCGCACGGTCTGGACAATATGGCTGCCCAGCTTGCGGCGCAAATGGTAGATATGCACATTGATGGCATTGCTTTCCAGATCCTGGTCATAGCCATAGATGCTGTCGCATAGCTGTTCGGCACTCAGGATGGTGTGGGGCTTATTGAGCAAGGCGCGCAGCAAGGACAGTTCGCGGCGCGCCAGGTTGACCGGCCTGCCATCCAGTGTGACGTGGCCGGTGGAGGCACAGAAACTGAGCCGTCCATATTCAATGCAATCGGTTTCATGGCCAGCGACTCGTCGTGTCAAGACATGCAGACGGGCCAGCAATTCGTCCAGGTCAAAAGGTTTGATGACGTAATCATCGCCCCCGCCCAGCAGTCCTTCGACCCGATGATGCAGGGCATCGCGGGCCGTCAGAATCAGAATGGGCAATTTGCGGCCTTGGTCGCGCCAGCGGCGCAGCAGCGTCAGCCCGTCCTGATCGGGCAAGCCCAGATCCAGAATACAGACATCAAAGTGCGAAGACAGCAAGGCGGTGTCGGCCAGGCTGGCTGTGTCCACGTGGTCCACGGTCAGTCCGTGCAGTCGCAGGCCCGCCACAATTCCGCTGGCGACAAGCGCATCATCTTCAACAAGTAAAACGTGCATTCTCTCCCCCTGTAGCGAATGCGGCTTGTGCAGGTAAAGCCTGATTTTTATTACATTTCGGCGTTCATGTTAGCAGTCTTGAAGGTAGGGGCGAGAGGAGAAATTCTCTTAATTTGGCCTTAATCCTGATCCTCTACTGTGAAGGAGATTGCATTGCATTTGTATCTCGGTACTTACTTTTTTAATAAAACCGGCTTGGGCAATGACGTTTCTTTAGGCTTAGCCGCATGACAGATATCGGGTATTAACTCACATGACTCCTATATTAGGAATATTACTGGCGACCAGTTTTGTCGCCTCTTTGGTGGCACTGGGCATTCTTGTCTGGGCCGTAGCAAACAAGCTGATTTTCGTTGGGAAGAACGAAGCCGAGACCATCTTCATGAAAGGTGAGCTTGGGCAGCCGGATGATAGTGCTTCCTTTGGGGGGGAGAACGAAGCACAGACGCATCGCTTTGACGTTTTACGCGCGGGTATTGACCGCAGTGGTCGGGGGCCGGTTCTGCTGCTGGTTACCGTCGGGATTACCTGGCTGCTGATCGGTTCGGTGTTTGGTGTGATGGCGTCGTTGAAACTGCATTGGCCCGACTGGTTGGCCGATGTGGCCCAAGTGACCTTTGGCCGTGCGCGGACCTTGCATCTGAACATCGTGGCCTATGGCTGGCTGTCGGTGACCGGGATTGGTGTGGCCCTGTGGCTGTTGCCGCGTATTTTTCATACGCCTTTGCGTCGCCCCAATATGGTGTATTTTGGCGCCGCGCTGTGGACCCTGGGCGTATTGGGTGGCACGATTGCCGTGGCCAATGGTTGGTCTGACGGGATCGAGTGGCTGGAATTTCCCTGGCAGATCGACATTTTGCTGGCGGTAGGAGGCTTTTTCCTGGCCTGGCCTGCGATTGAGACCGCAGCGAACCGCAAGTCGCGTCACATCTACGTGTCAGGCTGGTACTTCCTGGCCGGCATGGTCTGGTTTCCCTTTCTGTTTCTGGTGTCCAACATCCCTGGTCTGCATATCGGTGCCCAGCAGGCAACGGTGAACTGGTGGTTTGCTCACAACGTGTTGGGTCTGTGGTTGACGCCTATGGGTGTGGGCGCGGCTTACTACATCATCCCCAAAATCATCGGCAAACCCGTGTATTCCTACAACGTGTCCTTGCTGGGTTTCTGGAGTCTGGCGCTGTTCTATAGCCAGGTCGGTATTCACCACTTGATGGGCGGACCGGTGCCAACCTGGGCTGTTACCTTGTCCGTAGTACACAGCATCATGATGTTTGTGCCGGTGATTGCCGTGGCGATTAACCAGCACGTGACCGTTGCGCAGAACCTGTGGGCCTTCAAGCAATCCATGGCCCTGCGTTTCGTGTGGATTGGTGCGCTGATGTACACCTTGTCCTCCTTCCAGGGTTCGCTGGAAGCGATTCGCTCGGTGAATTCGGTCACGCACTTTACGCATTACACCGTCGGTCACGCCCACCTGGGTGCCTACGGCTTTGTGTCCATGGTGATGTTCGGCACGCTGTATTACATGATGCCGCACATTCTGGGACGTCGCTGGCCCTTTCCGGCCCTGATCAAAACCCATTTCTGGCTGGTGACCGCAGGCTTCACGATTTACGTGCTGGCCCTGAGCATTGCCGGTGTGGTGCAGGGCATGGGCTTGATGGACCCTGGTTCAAGCTTTGGCGAGATCACTCGCAAGATGGTTCCGTATCTGGAAGCCCGCTCCATTGGCGGCACCATGATGACCTTGGGCCACTTCATTTTTGCGGCTCACTTTGCCTTGCTCTTGTTGCGCAAAGACTCCGCTGTTAATGCGACTCCTACTCTTGCTCAGGCAGATGCGTCATGAATCGACTCTTACCTTTACTGATCGGGGCCATTGGCGTGTTGCTGTTGGCGACCTTGATGCTGGTGATTCTGCCAGCCTGGCAACTACGTACCTCGGAACCACCCGAGCCGCTGAAACCTTATACCGCTCAGCAGTTGTTGGGACGTGAGGCGTACGTGGCCAACGGCTGTTTGTACTGCCACAGCCAGCAGCCACGCTCCACGGGTCAAACTTTGTTTGACACCTCACATGGCTGGGGCCGTGCGTCCACTCCGGGCGATTACTTCTACGACTCGCCTCACTTGCTGGGCACCATGCGTACTGGTCCGGACCTGTTCAACGTGGGGGCGCGCATGAAAAGCCGTGACTGGCATTTGACCCATTTGTATCAGCCCCGTGCGATTTTTGACTGGAGCCTGATGCCGTCCTACCCCTATATGTTCGAGCTGAAAGATCAACTGGCTGAAGGTGACGTGGTCGTGCGTTTACCGGAATCCTTGCAGCCTGCGGGCAAACACGTGGTTGCCCGTAAGGAGGCCCTGGATTTGGTGGCGTATCTGTTGGCGCTGGATCGCACCTATGCGACCACGGCTCAGGAACTGGATAAACGCGATCGAGGCTACGATCGTCGCCCCGCTGAAGTCTCGACGGACTCGGGCGCTAAATAGGACAAGTCATGACAATGAAAAAAGTTTCTAGTTCGCCTCAGGTCGAGAACATCGACCCCACTTTCGAGCCCTGGGAGCCGCCTCGCCCCATTCCGATTTTTCTGCTGGCTGTGCTGTTTGCCTTGGCTTTGGCAGGTGTGGGCCTGTACCTGCACGATCTGGCGCCGCATGCTGCGCCCGATGAACCGACCGCCCCCCTTGTTGTTTCCAACACGGGCGGGACTGCCGTGGTACCCGCTATTGCCGCTTTGAAGGATGCCCCTGTGCTGGTGCATTCCGGGCAGGGCAGTGTGTGGAGTTGTGCTTCCTGCCACGGCGAGGCGGGTGAAGGTGCGGGCATCACGCCACGTTTGGCCGGTATGCCAGAAGCGTATCTGCTCAAGCAACTGGAGGATTTTGCCAACGGGACACGCCTGAACGAGTCCATGCAGTATGTGGCTCGTGGCTTGAAGCCGGACGATATGAAAGAGCTGGCTAGCTATTACGCCACACTGCCTGCACCTCTCATTAATGTGCCTAGTTCGGATGCGAACCTGGCCCGTGGCGAAGTCCTGTTTCATCAAGGGGACTGGAAGCAGAACGTGCCAGCCTGCATTAGTTGCCACGGTAGTCAGGGTGAAGGTGTGGGCGCTTCTTTCCCTCCTTTGGCCGCGCAACAAGCCGAGTATTTGTTCAGCCAGTTGTCGGCCTGGAAGGGCGGGCATCGCCACAACTCGCCGCAAAACCTGATGGACGATATTGCCTCGCGTTTGTCCTACGAGGACTTGTATGCGGTTTCCTACTATGCCGCCTCGCTGCCCGCCGATGGCAAGCAGGCGAAATAAGATCAGAACAGAGAGCTTTTCATGAAAGACACTCAACACAATGGTCGCAGCAAATCCGCTATGTCGGGTGGACGCAGGCTGGCCTGGGGGGCCGGCATTGGTGTGCTGCTTTTTGCAATTGGCTATGGCTTGAATGCCAAGGGCTGGCTGTCGTTTTCGCTGGGATCGCCCGATGAGGGAACCTCTCAACTGGGTGAGGCTACCTATAGTCGTGCGGCGATGGAAGCGGATCGCAAGACCCAAAGCAAGGATAAGTTAGCGGTGACCGCCGGGCTGCCGGTGGGGGCAGATGGGTATTACCTGCCCCCTGCAGAGAGCAGCATTCCGGATACCCCTTATGGTGAAGCGGTTCGTCGCGGTCGCACTATTTTTATGGAAACCTCCACGACCGTGTCGGATCACGTGGGCAACACCCTGGCCTGTGTGAACTGCCACCTGGATGCGGGACGCCGTGAGCACTCGGCACCCATGTGGGGCGCGTATATTCGTTACCCGGCGTATCGCTCCAAGACCAAGGCCATCAGTACCCTGGAAGATCGCATCATGGGCTGTTTCACGTATTCGATGAATGCCCAGGCTTCGCCTTCGGGTGTTGCGCCGCCCGCTGGCAGTGATGTGTATCGTGACCTAATGACTTATATGTACTGGATGTCCGATGGGGCGCCGACGGGGCAGAAGCTGCCGGGTGCTGGTTTTCCCAAACTTAAAAAGACCGAGCTGGGCTATGACGTCGCGCGGGGTAAAGAGGTTTACACCAACAATTGTGTGTTGTGTCACGCGGTGGACGGTCAGGGACAGAAGGATGCCGAAAGTGGTGTGGTGTTCCCGCCCTTGTGGGGGGCCAACTCCTACAACTGGGGAGCGGGGATGGCACGGATTGATACGGCTGCCGGTTTTATCAAGGCCAATATGCCTTTGGGTAAACCGTTCTCCTTGTCCGATCAGGATGCGTGGGACGTAGCGGCGTATATCAATAGTCATGAGCGTCCCAAGGATGCCCGTCAGAAAGGGACGGTTGAGCAAGCGCGTGTGGAGTTCCACGATGGCGAGGAAAGTTATTACGGTAAGGAAGTGAACGGCGTGATTCTGGGTGGAGGCGTGGAGAAGTAAGCCTTTGGCCTGTTGGCTGTTTGTCTGACGGTGAGACCGCCTCAGTTTCTTTTGGGAACCGAGGCGGTTTTGTTTTGGCTTCTTCTTCTTCTTCTTCTTCTTCGGTTTCTTGGTTGCTGGGGGCTAGGCTGTTTGTGTGTTGAGCTGGGGGTTTGCTGTGTATGGAGACAAAAAACGTAGAGGCTGCTTGTTTAGATAGTGCTTCGTGAAAACGCCAGTCTGGACCGGGGGGCCGTCCTCTGGGCTTGGCTCCTTGCCGGTGCGTAGCGCCGGCCAGTGCTTAGCCCCGACACCTCAGCAGGACCGAAACAGCGTTTCCCCAGAGACTAATCTTGCACTCACAATCCGTAATCGAAAACAAAAGCACCTACAAAGCCACCAAACGCTTCAAATCCAGCAAGGTGAAATGCCCATGATCCAGCCACCCGCCGGTATCAATGAAAAACACATTCCCCAATTGCCGCATCTTGTGCGTTGTCTGGTGTCCATGCACTAAGGCCCGGAGGCCATTGACCATGCCATCGTAGCCAGTCACATAGCGGTCCCTGGACCACATACAGACATGGCGGTCATGGGCATCAAAACTCTCGGTATGGATGTGTTGCCAATCATCGTAGGGAAAGTCGGCATGGACTATCCCCACCAAACCCAATGGCGTTTCAATTTCCATTGCTAAAGGCAGGGCTTGCAGACGCTGCGCAATAATGGATTGTTCGTCCGGAGTGCAATCATCCAGCCAGAGCCCGCCATGCACACGGTGATCAACCTCTTGAATAGCTTGCCCAACCGCGCGCCGCCAAGTCAGTTGTTCGTGATTGCCACAAATTGCATGAAACCAGGGCAGGTCCAACCACCCCAGAACATGGTGCGACTCCGGGCCGCGATCCACCAGATCTCCCACCGAAAAAAGCCGATCCTTGGACGGATCAAAGCGAATCCGCTTTAAAGAGGCGTGCAGCTTGGTGAAGCAACCGTGAATATCGCCAACCGCAATATCGCGTCCCAGGGTGTTCTGACTAAAGCGTGCTACCTGCATGATGATGAGACCCAGACTAGGTGAAACGTGCTCATCACGGTACTCAGAGTGGCAGACCGAGTCAAGAAAGACGCGGCCTGCCGCTGCATTCAGTCAGAGCAAGTCGTGCTTGCCAGGCAAGACAGGTCCATGTCCAGCAACAGCCTTACCAATACAGATTCATGTTCAACATCACCTCGCGCTCCATGCCCCGGAACTGGCCGGTGTAGTACTTCTTGTTGAATACATTGTTGACGTTCAAGGCCACCCGATAGCGGGAGGTCTCATAGGCCACCGCCATATCTGCCAAGGTGAAAGAGGGGTTGTCGTTCAGACTGCCATCGGGCCGTACATCATTGGGCGACTTGCCCCGATACCGTACACCCGCCCCTACCATCAAACCCTGAATCTGCTGGGGCCGATAGTCCAACCACAGGCTGGCGGTCTGACGTGCGGTTTGTAATGTCTGCCGATCAATCTCCGCCGGACGCTCGCTTTTCGTGGTCCGTGGGTCCAGATAGGTATAGCCTGCCATCAGGTTTAGCTCAGACGTAATGGGCAGCTTGGCTTCCAGTTCAATCCCCGTGGATCGTACTTCGCCTGTCTGTACGCTAAAGCGCGGGAAGTTCGGATCGGGTGTGGTGACATTGGTCTGGCGCAGATCAAACACCGCAGCGGTAATCAGGGCATCGGTACCCGGTGGCTGGTATTTCACACCGGCTTCGTACTGCTTGCCCTCGCGGGGCTTGAACGCCGTGCCATTTGCGGCTCGCCCTGTGGTCGGATCAAAGGCGGTGGAATAGCTAATGTACGGAGCTACACCATTGTCGAACAGATACAGCAAACCCGCACTGCCGGTGGTGGCGCGGTCCGTCATGCGAGGCTGCGTCGCACTGCTTTGTACGGTGCGAGCGGTGTCGTGGCGCAAGCTGACATTGGCGACCCACTTGTCCCATTTCAGCTGGTTCAGCATGTAAATGCCGGTTTGCTTCAGATCGCGCTCGGAGTAATCCAGTTCGGGCGGCGCAATGGATAGCCCGTATACCGGGTCGAGCATATCCAGATCCGGCACGTTCCAGCCAAAGCCCAAACCGTCGTTTTCTTTGTAGCGCAGATAGTCCACGCCCAATTCCAATGTGTGCTCCAGTGGCCCCCAGTTAAAGTCCTTGCCGACCCGGCTGTCTACGGTGAAGGTACGACCTTTGGTTTCCTGGGCCAGGCTGGCTCGGGAGACGCTGCGCTGGTCTGCCAGAACAGCCATGGCGTAGATATGGCGGTAATCAATGTCGATTTCCGAATAGCGCAGGTTCTGACGCCAGCGCCAGCCGCTTTCGGTGTCATGCTCCAGAGCGTAGCCTATGGATTTAGTGTCGCGGTTGAAGTAGTCAAACGCCGGATCCCCGGCGGTGCGTTTGAGCGGCAGGTCGGTCACTTCGGGATAATAAAACAGATTGGGCCACCAGGACTTGGGGGTACCGCGTTCGCGCGAGTAAGAGCCTAAAAGCGTCAGGCTAGTACGGTCGGACAGTTTCCACAGCAGGGAGGGGGACACCGAGACACGATCGTCGCGTGAGTCTATGGTGCGTCCATGGCTTTTGCGCCCGGACAGGTTCAGGCGATACAGCAAGGACTGGTCGTCATTCAAGGTTCCACCGATATCCGCCGTCAATTGACGGCGCTGGTAGCTGCCATAGCCCAGGCCCAGACTGTTGACGTGTTCGGCTGTGGGGCGCTTGGACACCACATTGACCACACCGCCGGGGCGTCCTTGTCCATACAGCACCGAGGCCGGGCCTTTCAGCACTTCGATGCTGTCCAGGCTGTCCATGTCATCGTTCCAGGAACCATAGGTGCCCGCCGAGAGCTGCTTCAAACCATCCTTGTAGTAGGCACTGCCGTCACTAAAGCCACGTATCACTGCGCCACTCATGCGTAGGTCCCCCGAGCCGGATACGTCAGTCTGAACGCCAGGGGTGTAAGCCAGGGCACGCTCAATACTTTGTGGGGCCAGAATCTTTAACTGCTTTTGCGTGACGATGGAGACCGAACGTGGGGTTTCGATCAAGGGCACGTCTAGCTTGCCACCACGGCTGCTCAGTGCGACGTAGCTGTCGGCAGTGTCTGTGGGGGCACGGCGTATCGTGACCGGCGTCAACTGAGTGACACCGGCTGACAAGGTGATCGTGTTGCCGTCTCGGGTGTAGTTGATGCCACTGCCGTCGAGCAACTGGCGCAAAGCTTGCTCAGGTGCCAGACGGCCCGATACGGCCGGGGCTTGACGGCCAGCAACCACATCCTGAGAGAAAAAGATCTGCAAAGCGGTCTGCTCGCCCAGTTTCAGTAGGGCATCGCCCAAAGGCTGGGCAGGGATTTGAAGAGAAACAGTGTGTTGGGCCTGCACAGCAAAAGGGGCTAGGCTAAAGGCCAGACTCACGCTTATGGTCAAGGCACTCAAGTTCGCCCGCAAAAGGGGCGAGTGGCGACGACGTGGGGTAAAGGGGCTCACGATCCTACGTTTTCCAATGAAAATATATCTCGCGCGATAGACGCGCTCAGCCTTTGGCCAAAGGGACTCAGGGGGCTGCCCTCCAGGGGATGGCCGCCTTCACCTACCTAGACGCACAAAGCACCCAAGTACCGGAATGAGAATCATGACTATTTTGTAACAGGCCCTGAGAGGCTTGTTTTAGCGTGCCACGATGCGCTGCACACCTGAGGCCTCGCGGTGAATGTGGACTGGAGCAATAGCGGGTAGTGCCTTGAGCACTGTTTCGGGGTGATCGATATCGAAAATGCCGGAAACACGGTGCTGGCGCAGGGCAGGGGCGTCCAGAGTCAAAGGCTGGGGTAGGTAGCGAGCCATTTCTTGTACAAGCACTTCCAACGGTGTGTTCTTGAAAATGATCTTGCCGCGCTGCCAGGCTGTCAGGCTTTCCACGTCGGTAGTGAGTACGGGGCCTGGCTCTGCACCTTGGCGCAACAGCACTTGTTGCTGTGCACCCAAAAGGCGTTCTTGACGACGCCACCAAGGGCCGGACTGCACCTTGACCGAACCGGATTGAACACTGACTTGCAGGCTGTCTGCCAGCCGCCGCACATTGAAGCGGGTGCCGGTGACGGTTACGGTGCCCAAGTCGGTACGCACGATAAAGGGCAGAGTTTGGTCGTGCTGGACGGCAAAAAAAGCTTCACCTTGGAGCAGTTCGATTTCCCGCTTGGATGCAGAGACACGGGCCTGGGCAATGGTGTCGGTATTCAAGTCCATGACGGAGCCATCAGGCAAGGTGATTTGTTGACGCTCACCTTTGGCGGTAAGCCATTGCATCGTTTCTTCTACCGGTCTGAACCAGCCTGATTGATGGATGGCACCAGCGGACAGGGCCAGCACGCCAAGTGCGCCCAAACCCAGTGTCAGGTAGCGGCGTTTGGGAGACGGGACAAGGCCAGGGGAATGGGGTAGCAAGCTGCGCAGGCGTTCATCCGGGACGGCTTGGGTGGCGCGCCACAGGTATTCCACCTCGCGGTAGCGACGCTTGTTGACTGGATCGGCATCCAGCCAAGCGTGAAATGCCTGGTGATCCTGTTCATTGGCTTGCCCCGATTGCAGTCGGGCGAACCAATGAGCGGCATCGCTGGGGTGATCCAGTTCGTTGGAGAAAGAGGGGCGGGTCATTGCGCGGGCTTTGTGTACGACATGGCGTCAGTCAGGTACGTAATGGTGCAGTCGTTCATGGATGTGACGCAAGGCACGAGTCATGTATTTTTCCACCATGCTGCGGGAAAGCGCCATGTCCTGGGCAATTTCAGTATGGGTCCAGCCCTCCAGGCGGTGTTTGATGTAGACCTCTCGGCATTTAGGGGGCAAGTCGGCCAGCGCGCTCACCAGAGCGTCGGCCAGTTGTTCAAATTGGGCGTGGCTGTCGGCTCCGGCCTGGCGGGGATGCTCGGTATCGCTCAGTTCGTCCAAGGGCAAAACAGTCAGGACGGTTTGGTGGCGATGGCGGCTGATCAGACGGTTGCTGGTGCCTCGTGCCAGATAGGCCCGTGGGTTGTCGATCAAGGCTGTGTTGTTTTCCAGCATGCCTACTACGGTGTCGTGCATGGCATCTTCCGCATCTTCCCGGCTCTCGGCCTTGCGCCGCCATAGGCCAAACAGCTCGCTATACGAGGCGAGCCAGGCTTTTCTGGGACGTGAAGGGTGAGACATGGAGCGACTTAGCAGAGCAGGCAGAAAAAAGAATAGTGAATAATAACAATAATTCTCATTCAGGTTTTCTTATTCAAGCTGTCTGTGTACTTTCCTCTGACTGGCAGGGTCTTGGGGGCAAGCTGCCCGTACAGAGCGGCTTGGTCTAAAATCGGTCGATCTTGATATCTTCTCCCTTTGAATCCCGAGGTTTTCATGTCTCAAACCAGCACCCCCGTTGATCCGGACGGCCTGCTTGAATATTCGGTGGTCTACACCGACCGTGCCTTGAACCATATGTCCAAGACCTTCCAGGAAGTGATGCGCGAAATCTCTCGCACGCTCAAGCAGGTCTATCAGGCGCATTCGGCTATTGTGGTGCCGGGCAGTGGCTCGTTTGGTATGGAAGCGGTAGCCCGTCAGTTTGCAACGGATCGCAAGTGCATGGTGATACGCAATGGCTGGTTCAGCTACCGCTGGACTCAGATTTTTGACATGGGTTCCATCCCTGCCAGCACCACGGTTCTGAAGGCCCGCCCGATTGAGCAAGGCAAGCAGGCTGCTTATGCGCCTGCTCCTATCGAAGAAGTGGTCGCTGCGATTCAGGCTGAAAAACCGGACTTGGTCTTTGCCCCGCATGTGGAAACCGCTTCCGGCATTATGTTGCCCGATGACTATATGCGTCAGGTGGCGGATGCCGTGCATGCGGTGGGTGGCCTGTTTGTGCTGGACTGTATTGCATCGGGCACCGTGTGGGTGGATATGAAGGAGGTGGGCGTGGACGTGCTGATCAGTGCTCCACAAAAAGGGTGGACCGGTTCGGCATGTTGCGGCTTGGTGATGCTAAGTGAGCGTGCTCGCCAGCACATTGAAACCACGACCAGCACCAGCTTTGCCTGCGATCTGCGCAAGTGGCTGCAGATCATGGAAACGTATGAGAATGGGGCGCATGCTTACCACGCGACCCTGCCAACCGATTCCTTGAAGGTGCTGCAGGAAGCAATGGCCGAGACAGAAGCCTTGGGTTTTGACTGGATCCGTAATCGTCAATTGGAGCTGGGCCGCAAGGTGCGTGCCTTGCTGAGCGAACATGGTTTCCGCAGCGTGGCCGCACCGGGTTTTGAAGCGCCGGGCGTGGTGGTGTGTTACACCACGGACGACGGGATTCATTCGGCTGCGAAGTTTGCCAAGGCGGGCTTGCAAGCCGCCTCGGGCGTGCCTTTGCAATGTGATGAGCCTGCTGATTTCAAGACCTTCCGAATTGGTCTGTTTGGCCTGGACAAGCTGAACAATCTGGAACGCTCGGTGGAGCGTTTGGCCAAGGCGCTGGACGCGATTGAAGAACAGTAAGTTGCCCTGGCAATCGCGTCAATAAAAGGGAGCCCTGAGTGGCTCCCTTTTTTATGGTGGATGACTCGTCCTGAATTCCGTTGACACTTTTTCCCTCTATCGACGGAGCGTCAATTAGGACAAGAAATCCGGCCTGGCCAACGCGATTACAGCCTGGCTTTTACACTGCGTGTGATCGCATAAGTTGAACAAGGCGAGCTGATGCGCTTGTAAGCGGGGGAGAGCGAAACAGGGCGAGAGGAATCTGGAGCTGTGATTGCGAGATTGCGTAGTCCGTCGTGCTCAGGGCTGTTTGGGAGCCTGATTGAGTTCCCCCATGGCAAAAGCCAGATTCACAGAGCTAAGTAAACCGGCTGTGTGGGCGGCAGTTTGGGCTTCTTGGGCTCCCAACAAGCCCGTGTGTGCTTCGGTCAGCAAGGTCATGCCAGTCAGACCTTCCTTATAGGACTCCAGCGCACCTTGGTAGGTGATCTGGGCCGCTTCGACCAGGCTGGTGGCGGCTTGGTGAGATTCCAGTGCCGCTCGCAGCGCATCGGCGGCGATGATCATTTGCTTGTAGGCGTCCTGCTCGGTTTTGGCGACGCGCTCGCGAGCAGTGTCAGCGCGTAGTTGGGCTTCACGTACCTGTTTGTTGCGTAGTCCGGCATCGTAGAGCGGAATACTGAGTGCCAGCACGGCGCCTCGGGACGAGGATTGCGGGCTGACTTCGGGCAGGCTGCCTACGCTTAAGGAACCCATGCGTTTGGAGATAAAACCCATCAAGGCCAGCTTGGGCATGAAACTGGCTTCGGCGGAATCTATACCGGCCAGACTGGCCTGATGGGCCGCTTGCAGGGCCTGCACATCGGGCCGCTGGGCGATGGCTTTTTTCAGCGTGTCATTACCGGGGATGTCCAGTTCATCGGGCAGGGGACGGGCGGTACTGTCGGCCACGTTCAGCTCTGTGTCGGGGGACAGGCCAATCGCACCCAGCAAGGTTTGGTAAGACTGACGTGCCAGGGTGCTGGCGTTGACATGGTGCAGACGGGCTTGGGCTTTTAGTTGCCGTGCCTGAGCCACTTCAATCTGGGTACCCAGCCCATTGCGTTGTCGCTCCAGGGCGATGTCTTCAATCAGGGCGGCATTTTTCAGGCCCTGAGCCGAGATTTGTGCCCGCTGGCGGGCCGAGTTGTAGTTGAAGTAACTGATGGATACCTCGGCAATCACGGCTTGATGCACGCCACTGAAAGTAATGCGGCTGGCCATGGCCAGCTTGTCGGCGGCCTCTTGCAAGGCAGCGCGTTTGCCAAAGTCAAAGAGCAACCATTTCAAGGTCAGGGACGGGACGGCTCCGCTTAAATGCGTGTCGTAGTCCACATCGACCTCTCTGCCTAGAATATGTACGCTGCTGTCGCGGTCGCTGCGCATATAGCCGCCCACGACACTGGCAGAGATCAAGGGCAGGTAGGTGCTTTCTACCATGCCGGCGGCTTGGGCTGCTTGTTGAGCCTCACCCCAGGCAATGCGGGTGCTGGGGTTCAGGCGTTGGGCCAGGTCGATCAGTTCAGGCAGGCTGTATTCATGATTGGCCCGCACATGGGGAGCGGGCTGGCTTTGATCAGGGCCGCTGTACTCGGCCAATGTCAGGCGGGGTGGCTGCGGCGCATCCTGCTCGGGTAGGGACTGGGTCATGGACTTACGATCGGGCGCAGCGCAAGCGGCCAGCGTAAGGGCAGCCATGACTGCCACGGTAAGACGCACTGCAGGAGCACAAGACATAGACATAAATTCAGGATGCGGCAGAATGAGTCAGCAGCGTAGCAGCATACTGCTGTCCGCCTTCCAGAACGAGCTGTACCGCCATGCAAACCAGCAAAAAACCCATGATGCGTGAGATGGCATCGACGCCATTATGTCCGATCACGCGCACGATGCTCAGCGAGGAGCGCAGGCAAATGAAGAAGATCAAGCCGATCAGCAGGGCCAGAATAAGGGGCGTTGCCACCAGCACCCATTGGGCATAGTGTTCGCGCATGCCTGCCATTTTGGAGGAAGCACTAATGACCAGAGCCATGGTGCCGGGGCCCACGGTAGAGGGCAAGGTCAGTGGGACAAACGCGATATTGTCGTGGGCGGCCGTATTTTGATCCGCTGCTTTGGAGACGACCTCGCTGACGGACGGGGGGAACAGCATGCGAAAGCCGATATAGGCCACAATCAGCCCGCCTGCGATACGCATATCCACCATGGAGATGCCCAGGGCCGAGGTGATCCACAAACCTGCGTAATAGGTAATCAGCAAAGCAAGAATGACATACAACGTCGCTTGGCGCAGTTGCTGCTTCTTTTCTTGCGCGCTCAGGGTTTCGCCCAGAGACAGGTACATCACCATGGAGGTCAAGGGATTGGCCATGGGCAGCAAAAACGCCAGCCCCAGACCGATCAATTTGAACAACTGCATCAATTCGTTTGGCATGGACATTCCTAGAGGATGGGGGTCAGACGGGTAGAGCGTTCTTGTATAGCTTGCCGTCCTTGATGATCAGCAGCAGGTTCTGCTCGGGCTGCTCCAGAAAGCTCAGGCTTTGCTCGGGTTCACCATCGATCAGCAGCAAGTCGGCCAAAGCACCGGGGCGGATTACGCCCAATTCGCCGTCATAGGCTTGTCGCAAGCCCGACAGTTGTAGCAGTCGGCCATTGTCGCCGGTGGCCATTTTCAGCACTTTGAGCGGATCGTAAAAACGGGTCAGCTTGGACAGCATGCGGCCCTGGTGGGGCAGGTGGGCGGGGGTGAACAGAATGTCGGTGCCCCAGGCGGTCTGGATCTGGTACTTGTCTGCCAGCTCGTAGGCACGCACGGTGCCCACGGCCACTTGTTGCTGCTTGGCTTTGCTGCGCGGGTCGTGCTGAACGTTGGCATCCTCATCAGCCAAAAAGGGTTGCAGGCTCCACCACACGCCTTCGCCTGCCATCATGCGGGCGGTTTCCTCGTCCGCAAGCTGGCCGTGTTCGATGGATTTCACGCCTGCCTTGATGGCACGTTGGATGCCACGGGCGCAATACACGTGCACCATCACGTAAGTCCCCCAGTCGCTAGCGGCGCCCACGGCGGCGCGCAGTTCTGCATCGCTAAATTGCAGCCCTTCCAGCGGATCGTACAAGGAGGTAACACCGCCCCCGGCCATCAGCTTGATCTGGCTGGCGCCGAGCATGAGTTGCTCACGAGCGCGGCGCAGAACTTGATCGGCTCCATCGGCAATGCAGGTGACACCGGCTCGTTCCGTGTGGCTTAGCTCGCCCTCGGCGCGTGGGACTTCGTAGCGCATCCGGAAGTCCGCGTGGCCGCCCGTTTGCGCAATCATGGCACCACTGGGATAGATGCGCGGGCCATGCAGCAAACCCATATCAATACCGCGCTTCAAAGAGAAGCTGGGGCCACCGGCATCACGAACCGTGGTAAAGCCGCGCAGCAAGGTGCGCTCGGCTTCTTTGCTGGCAATCAAATGCAGGTCGGCTGGATCAGCCATCATGGCCGTCATCTGGTCGACAGCGCACAACAAACTATGCCAGTGGGCATCGATCAGGCCGGGCATCAGGACTTTGTTCTGGCAGTCCATGACCGTGGCGTCGGCCGGAATCTCGGCAATGGGCATGACAGCGGTAATGCGACCCTGGTCAATCTGGACGGCTAGTCCTTTTTTCAGCTCAGTCGTTTCACCATCAAACAGGCGCAGATTGCTCAGAATCAGTTTGGGAGCCAGGGTGATGGGCTTTTGATCCAGTGCATTATGGGATTGAAAGGCCGGGCCTGCGGGAGCCGCGTTTGGTGCAAAACTGGCCGAGGCGCTTAAACGCGTGTGAATGAAGGGGATGGAAGGGTGCGCGCAAACGCAGGCTGGTACACCGTGGCGATAGGCCTGGCGTTGCTGGCGCAGGGCAGGGGACTGTCCCAGGTAAGAGTGAGTCTGCATGGCGTCCTGAAAAATCAAAAAAGCATGAAAGAAGGAGGGCGGACTTAAGACATATGCAATTCGACCAGGTCTAACAAGCGGACCCGTTCGCGAGCCATTTCATCGGATACTTGGTGTGTACGGGCTAAAGTGTAAACGGCCTTACCTCGTCCATAGCAACTCGGCATACATGATGGCTGTCATTGAGACCCTAGCAGAAAATGGTTGGTCACTATACGCGTAAAAATGCGAGGTACACAGGGATCTAATTGGGCAGGAATAAATGGAATGGGTTTGAAAGGGCTCAGGTACAATTCTTCGCAGCGATCGGGGCAGCCTATGCAGATCGTATTAAAAACAATCGGGAGATGCCACGCATGCGTGCGCTAATAGCCGCTCTGGCCGCCTTGCCCTTGCTGGGGGGATGTTCTCTTGCACCGTCGGTCTCTCTGGCGGGCTCGTATTTTCCTGCCTGGCTGGTGTGCGTGTTGGGCGCCTTGCTACTGACTTTACTGATTCGTTGGGGGCTGATTCGCGCAGGTGTGGATGATGCCCTGCCCATGCGTTTGCCTGTCTATGCCTGCCTGACGCTAGCCCTGACCTTTGCCGCACTTCTTCTTTTTTTCGAGTGACTGAGCCATGACCCAGGCACAGAAATCTTCTTCCCGTAAAGGCGCTGCCCGCCTGCTGAGTGTGCTGATTGTTGTCGCCGCCCTTGTCTTGGCCTGGTGGTATTGGCAGCGATCTGCCAACAACCCCTTGTCCGAAGATGCGGTGGTGGGTGCCGATGTCGTGCATATCTCCAGCTCCTTGCCAGGGCGAATTGAGCGCATGGTGGTGCGTGACGGCCAGTTCGTTCACCGCGATGAATTGCTCTTTACCGTGGACCCGGTGTTTTATCAGTTGCGTCTGGAGCAAGCCCAGGCTGAACTGGCGCTGGCTCAGGCGACGCTGGACATGAAACAGCGTGCCGTGCGTGCAGAAGGGCATAACGCTGTGATTGCGGATGATCAAATTACGCGTGCAAAAACCAATTTGGCGATGGCTGCTCAAAGCCAGCGCCGTTTGGCCAATCTGGCGGCCAAGGGCTATGTGTCCCAACAGCAATTGGATGAGGCCAATACCTTGTTGCGCGATGCGCAAGTCACCTTGAAACAGGCCACCGAGCAATCGGGTGCGGCTCAGGCGCTGGTCGGTAACACGCAAGCAGAAGAAGCGATGGTGCAGGCGCGCCAAGCAGGGCTGGCGATGGCCCAGCGGGATCTGGAGCATACCCAGGTGAAGGCACCCCACAATGGTCGTATCGTGGGTTTGCGTATCGGGTCGGGGGAGCATCTGCTGCCGGGCACGTCTGTCTTTACCTTGCTGGATACGGACTCCTGGTATGTGACGGGCATGTACCGGGAAACGGATCTGAAAGAGATCAAACCGGGCACGTGCGCCACCGTGTATGTGTTGTCTGATCCTTCGCGCAAGCTCTCGGGCAAGGTGGAGGAAATTGGTTGGGGCGTCAGCAGCCAGGAACAGATCAATCTACCGCGCAGCCTGCCGTATATTCAAAAATCCATGAACTGGGTGCGGGTAGCACAACGTTTTCCGGTGCGTATCCGCCTGGATGCCCCGCCCGAGGATTTGATGCGTATGGGGGCCTCGGCCACCACGATTATTCATCGCGATGGCAACTGCTAAGACCGGTTTGTCAGGGCTGGCTCGGCTGGTCTGGCAAGACTTGCAGCCCACCCCTGGCCGTCTGGCGCAAAGCTGGCGAGTGGCCGTGCTGTGCGCCTTGATGGTGCTGCTGGCCATGAATTACGGCATTCCCGAATCTGCGGTCAGTTGTTTTGTCATCTTCTTTGTGATGAAGTCCGACGCCGGGGAAAGCTCGGTACTGGCGTTGGCCCTGGTGGTGCTGGTGTCTCTGGTGGTGCTGCTGCTGATACCACTGATCCAGGTCACGATTCAGTATCCGGCCTGGCGTTTGCTGGCCATGGTGCTGACGTCCTTTGTGCTGCTGTTTTTAGGGGTAGCCAGCAAGCTGGGCCCTTTGGGCGGCATTATCGCTTTGGTGATCGCCTTTGTGCTGACCTTGCTGGGCTATGTGCCTTTTGGCGAAATTGCGACCCGTGCGGTGTTGTATGCCTGGCTGATGACCTTCGCCCCCATGGGCTTGGTGCTGATCTTCAATCTGTGCTTTGGTTTGTATCCGCACAAGGTGTTGCGCCGTGAGCTGGCAGCGCGTTTGCGTTTGGCGGCTCAGGGTTTGACGGGGCAGGCAGACACGCAGGATTTGTGGGACGAGCTGGCCTTGGGCGTTAGCGCACAACAAAAACGACTGGGCTGGATACGGCTGTTTTATTTGCGGCCCACACACGAGCAGGCGGACCTGGATCAGGCCATTTTGAACAGTTATCGCGCCTTGCTGGCCGTGGCCGTTTTGCGCGATCAGCATCTGGATAATGAGCAGGCCACCGCTTTTGCCCAGATTTGCGAGCGCAGTGCACAGGATATTGAACAAGGCCGCTTGCCGCAGATGGATGATCTGCCCGAACTGCCGGCGTCCAGCTCCTTGGCGATACAAGACTTACGAGATGCTTTGCTGGCTTTGTCAGGGGCGGTGTCCATTGGCAAAGCGGACCCGGAGCATGGCTCTTTCATGGTGCCTGATGCCTTCACCAATCCCGTGTATCAGCACCATGCCTTGAAGGCAACAGCGGCCGCCGTGCTGTGTTATCTGATCTACAGCGCGGCAGACTGGCAGGGTATTCATACCGCCATGATTACCTGCTATGTGGCGGCCTTGGGTTCTACCGGGGAAACTGTGCACAAGCTGGCTTTGCGGATTGTGGGCTGTTTGCTGGGGGCGGCGCTGGGATTTATCACCATCCTGTTCGTGATGCCGCATTTGCTTGATATTGGTGGCCTGATGGTCGTCGTGTTCCTGGTTTCCTTGCTGGGAGCCTGGGTGTTTTATGGCCCAGAGCGTATTTCCTATGCCGGCATTCAAATTGCCTTTGCCTTTTATCTGGTGACTTTACAAGGCTTTGGCCCTAGCTTCGATCTGGATTCGGCTCGTGATCGTGTGATCGGTATTTTGCTGGGCAATGCGGTCATGTACGTGATGTTTACCCAAATCTGGCCTGTCAGTATTGCCGGTTCGGTGCGTCAGCGTTTGGCCAAGGCCTCTGATAGCTTGATGGGCTTGGCGGCGTTGTGGCAGGAGCGCCCGGCTCAGGCCGTGCAGCAGTCGGCCAGTGTGGCCCAGGAGCTGTCGGCGGCAAAATATGGATTGGCCTTGATGCAGTTGGAGCCGGCGCGTTTGCGGCCTGACGAGCAGCAGGCCCAGGACATGCAATCCCAATGGCAGACGCTGCGCCAGCAGTTCATCACTCAGGCCTATATGCCTGTGTCCAGCCACCCAAGCGATTGATAACCCTCATTACCTAGAGGTGATTTTCCTGTCTTTGACGGCTCGTAGAATGGGCCTCACTTCCCATTCTCGGGATTAAAAGAAGCGCCGCAAAGGCCTCGGTTCGGTCGGAGACACCCCCGTATACCTTTTTCTTCCTCGTCCATGTCTGCATTTTGTTGCGGGCAGGGCAGGACTCGTCTTTGCTCGGTACTTCCTTTGATTCAGTTTGTGTGAAGCCTCTCGCCCTTCTTGGGGCTGGGACTGTCCATTACTGATTCCTGATGACGGCAACGCACCGTTTCAGACATCACAATACTGATAAAGGAGCATGAAGTATGGCTGAGCAAGAATCCGCATTGCGACCCGGGCAGCAGGCCCTGGTCCCGCCACTTGCGGGTGGTTGGTTGCAAAAACATTTTGCTTATACAGAGCGCGGCAGCTCCTTGCGCCAGGAAGTTCTGGCAGGGCTGACCACGTTTCTGGCAATGGTGTATTCCGTCTTTGTGGTGCCGTCCATGCTGGGCAAGGCGGGCTTTGATACCTCGTCGGTTTTTGTGGCCGTGTGTCTGACCAGTGCCTTTGGTTCTTTGCTGATGGGGCTGTGGGCGAATCTGCCGATTGCCGTGGGCTGTGCCTTGTCTTTGACGGCATTTTTGGCCTTTGATCTGGTGCTGGGCCAGCAACTCAGTCCGGCTGTCGCCTTAGGGGCCGTGTTCCTGATGGGGCTGATCTTTACCCTGATTTCCGCCACCGGGATTCGCACCTGGATCCTGCGCAATTTGCCCTTGGGTATCGCGCATGGCACGGGTATCGGGATTGGCCTGTTCCTGCTGATGATCGCGTCCAATGAAGTGGGCTTGGTCACGCGTAATACCGGTGCAGGTTTGCCGCTTGCCTTGGGGGATGTTACGTCCATGCCGGTATGGCTGAGCGTGTTGGGTCTGGCCGCGATCTTTGGCCTGGAGCGCCGTCGTGTGACAGGCGGCATTTTGCTGGTGATTCTGGGGCTGTCGGCGGTGGGTCTGATTTTCGATCCCAATGTGCGCTTTACCGGCTTGTTTGCCATGCCTAGCCTGCTGGGCGAGCACTCCTTGATCGGTGCGATGGATATAGGCGGGGCGTTAAATGCCGTGGTTCTGCCCAGCGTTCTGGCCTTGGTGATGACGGCGGTGTTTGATGCCACTGGCACGATCCGGGCGGTGGCAGGCAATGCCGGGCAGTTGGACAAGGACGGCCAAATCATCAACGGCAGCCGCGCCTTGACGACAGACTCGCTAAGTTCTTTGGTGTCGGCCAGTCTGGGGGCGTCGCCTGCTGCCGCTTATATTGAGTCCGCAGCGGGGACGGCAGCAGGTGGCCGTACCGGTCTGACGGCCGTGGTGGTGGGCCTGGGTTTTCTGATGCTGATCTTCCTGTCGCCTTTGGCCGGTCTGGTTCCTTCCTACGCAACGGCGCCAGCCTTGATGTACGTGGGCTTGTTGATGCTGGGGGGCGTGCGTCATCTCAATACCGACGATACGGTCGATACCATGGCCGGTTTGGTGTGTGCCGTGTTTATCGTGCTGACCGTCAATATTGTCACGGGCATCATGCTGGGTTTTTGTACCTTGGTGCTGGGCCGCCTGTTCTCCGGCGAGCTGCGCCGCTTGAATGTAGGCACGGTTCTGATTGCACTGGCGTTGGCCGTTTTCTACCTGGGTGGCTGGGCTTTATAAGGTCGGACTTGGGAAGGGCGGGGGTTCCCCTTTACACTAGCCTGTTTTCCAAACACCAAAGGGGTATCTGTGCTGGTCGCATTTGATTTTGATGGCACGATTACAGATCGGGACAGCTTGCAGGACTTTATACGCCGCATGCGGGGCTGGCCGGTCTGTATTCGTGCTTATCTAGCCTGCGTGCCCCGCGTGTTGGTGTGGGATCGCGGCCCGCAGCGTCGTCAGGCGATCAAGCATCGTTTTTTGCGTAGTGCCTTGGGTGGATTGAACCGGGAGCAGGTTCAGGCTTTGGCCGACACGTATGTGCGGGACTATGTGCCACAGATTGTCCGTCCTGAAATGATGGAACGAATCCGTGCTCACCGAGAACGGGGCGATACTGTGCTGCTGGTCAGTGCCTCGCCGTCTATTTATTTGCAAGCCTGGGCTAAGGCTCAGGGCATGGTGCAGGTGCTGGCAACAGAGCTGGCCTTCGATGAGCAAAAAGGCTGTGTGGGAATGGCCAGTGCTAATTGTTGGGGGCAGGAAAAAGTAAATCGTCTTCAGGCCTGGCTGGGGGATAAACCAGTCGCACTGGATATGGCGTATGGCGATAGCCCTGGCGATGCGCAGATGCTGGCGCATACGCGTCAGCCTTGGCTGCGAGGACGAGATGCAGCTTTGCCGGAATTGGAGAGCCAATAATTGCGCTGGACGTTGGGTCAGAGAGTTGTGCTTCGAGTTTATTAGCGTTGGCCAATTTGGCAGCCGATGTTTTGCGGATGAGAAACAGCAAACAGGGTTCTAGCTGCAAGGGCTTTCCTACCTTTATGTGAAAATAATGCCCGACCAGACTGAGGCTGTGATCGGGCATTGTTTTGTGAGTTGTTATGTATTGCGCAGTGCTAACAAGGCGATCAAAACAGCAAGCAAACTTGCCTTTGAGTGTTGCTGTCAGATTACGTGTTGCTGCGTTTGATCGCCATGCCAAGCAAGAGGCTAGCCCAACCTTGGGTCAGCAAATCAATACCCAGGATCAAGCCCAGAATCCAGACACTATTGCCAGGCCAGCCTGCCGCAATGATCAAACCGGCTGCCAGCGTAATCAGGCCGGAAAAGGCCATCCAGCCGCCGCCTGCCTGGGCCCGGTTCTGGAACCAGATCCAGAGTCGGAACGCGCCGGAGGCGATCAGGAATGCGCCAAAAACCAGGGTCAGGACGGTAGCACCCACCAGAGGATTGCTAATGGCAATCAGACCGGCGAACAAGTACAAAATGCCGCTCAGGCTCCAGAACAGAAAGCCGCGCCAGCCTTTGGCGCTCCAGGCATGAGCCAGATGCAGCACGCCGCCTATGCTCATCAGGATACCGACATACACCACGCTGGCAACGGTGGCGCCAACCACGTAGATCAAGGCGATCAGACCCAAAATAATCAGGGCAATGCCCAGACCAATGAACCATCCTGGTTTCAAGGGCAGTTGACGTAGCAACTCAGAGCGATTGTTGTCATGTGGACTTAGAGCCATCTAGGTACTCCTTGCAAGGTTAAACCGACGCTACGGTTTTAACTGTACTCCAGACCTGGGCAGGGGCCTAGTGATACGCAATGAGACGGCTCCAGAAACACGAAGGCCCTACCGTTGCGGTAGGGCCTATATGCCGCTCTGGCGGCGGTGAACTACCATGATGGCAGTTTTGGGAAGCTGTGTTTCAGACAGCTTACTGACACTATGTCAGTGATTTCACTGTACGTCAGCGAATCAAAACCCGCCAATTATGGAAAACCCGCAAGTCTGAAACAAAGCCCTTCAAACAGCTAAGGTAGCTCGTGTTCAGGACTGCAGGCAGGTGGCTTAGTGGCCGTGTGCACCCTTGTGGCCCTGGTTGGCTTTGGTGTTCAAGGCACGGACCGGGGCGTTGATTTTCAGCTCCTCCTTCTGGCCAGCGGCATTCTGGATTTGCAAGGTGAGATCCACCGAGCTGCCTTCTTGAACCTGCTTGTCCAGACCCAGCAGCATGATGTGGTAACCGCCAGGCTTGAGTTCGACAGCTTTGCCGGTGGGCAGGTCGATTTTCTCGACCTGACGCATACGCATAACGTCGTTTTCCATGGCCATTTCATGCACTTCCACTTGTTTGCTCAAGCTGCTGCTGGCACCCACCAACTGGGCGTTGTCAGTCGATTGCAGCACCATGAAGGCGCCAGTGGCTTGCTGGCCGGGAACCGTGGCGCGAACCCAGGGATCGGTCACGGTGACTTCGGCCTGGGCCAGGGTAGGCAGGCTTATCAAAGCGGCCAGGGAGAAAAGCGAGGAAGCAATAGTACGTTTCATGTTGGTAATCCTGTTGGGGTTCATTTGCTCAAAGCCAGTACCTGGCCGATATCAGCCACGGCTTCTTCAGCCGTTTGCGTATGACGCAGGGCGATCTGCAACTTGCCTTGTGTGTCATACACATAGGTCAAGGCACTGTGGTCCATGGTGTAGCTGGAGCCGGTAGGAACCTTTTGGTAAAAAACTTTGAAGTCGCTGGCGGTTTTGGCCAGCTCCTCTTCGGTGGGGCGCAAAGCCACAAAACTGGGGTCAAAAGCCTGCATGTAGGCACGCAGCAATTCGGGCGTGTCGCGCTCCGGGTCAATGGAGATAAACAAGACTTGCAGCTTGTCGCCATCCTCGCCCAACTGCTCCTTGATGTCGACGGCCCGGGTCAGTGCGGTCGGGCAGACGTCGGGACATTGGGTAAAACCAAAGAAGATCAGTACGATCTTGCCGCGATAGTCGGCCATGGTGCGACGTTGGCCTTCGGTATCGAGCAAGCTGAAATCCTTGGCAAAGTCGGCACTGCTCATATCCACACCTTCCAGATTGCGAAAGGCAGGCTGCTTGGGGGCTTTGTCGCCGCAGGCGCTCAGGACCAAAGGAGTGGCCAGCATGGCAAGCAAGAGCTGGCGGCGTGAGAAGGAGGCGTTCATAGAAATATCCCGCTAATTGACAACATGGAGTGGCTGCGCCGGGCAGCCAGGGCTAGTCAGGAAACGGACGTAGCGGGAGGTCCGCGCGCACTCAGGGGCGGGCCCGTTAGGGGAAGAACGGGAGCCGCCGCCTGTTGGGCAGTGTCCCAGGTATGTCGTGGTGTTTGTGCCAGATCCCAGGCGGGGCTGGGCGTATCATTCAGGGCTTTTTGTGCTTGGGCCTGAGCAAATAAACAGGCGGCATGCAGCGTGTGCTGCTCGTCGTGTTCCGGTCCGGAGAATTGACCGCTCCATTGCGCCAGGAAAGGGTCGCCCTGTACGCATAAACTGAGGGCGGCTGCATTGGCGGGGTCGGCACTGGGCATATAGCCATTGGGAATCAGGCCACGCAAGAGCAGGGCGCATATCGCCAATACCAGTAAAAACTGGCGGCGAGTACCTGAGAGGGGGAGTGCGCAGTGCCTGACCATGATCAGAGCATTCTAGTACAGATGGAAATTTGTTTGCCCAAATTCTGTGGCACAGTAGACGCCTATCATCAAGGAGCTTGATATGCGACAGATTTATGGGGTGCTGAGCGCCTTGGTCATGGTCTTGGGACTGGCAGCGTGTTCAACACCGGACCGTTCAGCCGACAGCAGCTGGAGTCGGCCTTCCGGTGTTCAAGTCTACGGGGAAGTCGATGCAGGGGTAGGGATGCAGCGGCAGTCTCGCTAGGGAAACAGCCGCCATACCGCGTTCAGACCAGGGTTTGGCCGGCGCTGTCGGCGGCATCCTGTTTTTTGATTGTGTCCTCGGGGTCAGCCTCATCATTCAAGTAGGACAAGGCTTTGCTCAGGCTGTAGGCCGGTTCGAAGGAGTCGGGATTGGCCATGGGCCAGCCTACGCGGAAAATCGTTTGACGGTAGTGGCCGCGCAGCAGTTCGCCTTTTTTCAGATCCGGGAACAGAGCCGACATCACACGCACTTCGCCGTTGCTGATACGACGGGCGATATGGTGAGGGCGTAGCTGGTTCGGATGTTCCAGGCCTGCCGCACCCAGCAATTCAGCCAGCGCTTTGAGGGTATTGCCGTGAAAGCTGGCCACGCGCAAGGACTTGTCATCCACCACCAGGGCCTTTTGACGTTGCGGGTCTTGCGTTGCCACGCCGGTTGGACATTTGTCGGTATGACAGGCCTGGGCCTGAATGCAGCCCACGGCAAACATGAAGCCGCGTGCGCTATTGCACCAATCTGCGCCCAAGGCCATGATGCGGGCCATATCAAAGGCACTGATGATCTTGCCCGAGGCGCCCAGGCGGATTTGCTCGCGCAGGCCAATACCGACCAAGGTGTTGTGGACCAGACGCAGAGCCTCGCGCAAGGGAGTACCAACGTGGTCAATGAACTCCACGGGGGAGGCACCGGTACCCCCTTCAGCACCATCGACCACAATAAAGTCCGGTGTAATGCCTGTTTTCAGCATCGCTTTGGCAATGGCAAACCATTCCCAGGGGTGCCCGATACAGAGTTTGAAGCCTACGGGCTTGCCGCCGGACAAAGTACGCAGCTTGGCGACGAACTCCAGCAATTCGACGGGGGAGTGAAAGGCGCTATGGCTGGCTGGCGAATTACAATCCACGCCCTCGGGTACACCGCGCGCCAGGGCAATCTCCGGTGAGACCTTGGTGCCGGGCAAGATGCCGCCGTGGCCGGGTTTGGCTCCCTGCGACAGCTTGATTTCAATCATCTTGACGTGATCCTGGGTGGCGCGCTCGGCAAAGCGTTCGGGCGAGAAGTTGCCTTGTTCATCCCGGCACCCAAAATAGCCCGAACCAATATTCCAGATCAGGTCGCCACCGTGGCGCAGGTGATAGGTACTGATGCCGCCTTCGCCCGTGTCATGCGCAAAATTGCCCATCTTGGCGCCTTTGTTCAGGGCCAGGATGGCATTGGCTGACAGCGCCCCAAAACTCATGGCTGAAATATTCAGCACCGACAGCGAGTAAGGCTGGGTACAGTCCGGTCCGCCGACATCAATACGGAACTGCGCGTCCTTGATGTGTTTGGGCGTCATGGAGTGGTTCATCCACTCATATCCATTGTTATAGACCTCCTGGTGGGTACCAAAAGGCTGCTTGTCAATTTGCTGTTTGGCTCGCTGGTACACCAGGGAGCGGTCCGCACGTGAGAAGGGCAGTTGCTGCTCATCGCCCTCCAGAAAGTACTGGCGAATTTCTGGGCGAATGGCTTCAAAAATGAAGCGCAGATTGCCAATAACCGGATAGTTGCGACGAATGGCGTGACGAGTTTGCGTGATGTCCACCAAGCCCTGAATACACAGGGCCAGCCCTGGGATCGCCAGCCATAGCCAGCTTGCGCTTTTGAACAAGGAAAGCAGCAAGAACAAGGCGGTCAGGCCAATGATGATGTAGAAGGCGGTGTAGCGTGTCAGCCACTTTTGCATAATGACTCCTGCCAAGAAAACGGGGTGATAGGGCAGGATTTCGGGTACCCGCCTATCAGGATGCCAACATCATAGAACGGTCCCGTACGGTTTGACCATGTCTGGAGAGCGATAGTTTATGAAAACTGACAATGAACAATGAGGTGGCTGATAAATAGGGGTCAGGCGCGGGGTGTTTAGCCCTTAAAGGCGGGTGTTAATTGAATAGGTAGGTAAGCTATCTATATAATCATGCTTTAGCGACTGTTCAGTTTCCCTTTTCTTATGTTTGCCTTTTCTCCCTGGATGCAGTTGGATCGGCCTGCGCTCTTGCATGGCCTGAATATGGCCATGGCTGCCTGGCTGTCTTTTGCGATTGCTGTTTTGTTGTCCGTTGATAACCCCTTTTGGGCTGCCATGCCGGTGTGGGTCTTGTCCCAAGCCTATCGGGGCCTGGTGTATGAGCGGGCCTTGTGGCGAATCTTGGGAACCTTGATAGGAGCAGGGCTGGGCTTGGCGTTTTTACATTTGCCCAACGCCTATTTGCAATTGTTGGGTATGGCGCTGGTGGTGGGCGTGGCGTCGGCTTTGACCCACGTGTTGCGGGGTGCTTTGTCCTACTTGCCCATGTTGGCAGGCATCACCATTGGTGTGGTGGTCTTGCCGTCTGTGCTGGCACCGGATACGTCGCTGGACTTGGCCTTGTCGCGGGTGGAGTGCACCTTGATCGGGGTGCTGGTGACAACCTTGTTGTGTTCCCGGACGACACCGCGTAGTCAGCGCAAGACGTATTACCAGCGTGTGCGGGTTTTGGCAGCCGATGCCTTGCGTTTGGCGGCGCACGCCTTGGGGCCGTCTTATGCACAGCCGGATCAGGCCTTGCTCAGCCGGATCCGCCAGGAGATGGTGGACCTGGACGGCCAAGCCCGTATTTTGGCGGCCGGTTCCTGGGATGCGTATCGCCGCTTGCCTTATGTGGATGCGTTTTTGTATGCGGTGATCGAGTTGCTGGCTGCCAGTGAAATGATTGTGCGTCAAAGAGAAAGAGGGCGGTGCCTCGCCGCTGATTATGCATCGTCCTTGCTGGAGCAGGCGCAACGCCTGCAGGACGGTCAGCCTTTGAAGGTGCTGGCAAAGACGGCAGCCAGACAGGAGGGGCAAATCAGCCTGGCCCGTTTGCGCCGTGCCATGGGGCAAATCCAACGGGCAGAAGAAGGTTTGTTTGCCACTCAGGCGCCCGCCCGACGTGGTCGCCACCGCTTTCTGACCACGCCCGCTATTTCTGTAGATTGGCCCTTGGCAACTCGCACGGGACTGATCAGTGGCTTGGCGGCTTTTAGTGCCGGGGCAATTGCCTTTGCCTTGTCCAGCCCGGCGCTGGAATTGATGGCCATGGGGGTGTGTACCTTCTCCATCATTCTGGGCTCCATGCCGCGCCCGCAGTTAATGAGTCGCACCATGTTTACCGGGATTACTGTGGGTGTGGTGGTGGCCAGTTTGTATCGTTATCTGCTTCAGGGGCATTTGGTGACGGACTGGCAGGTGATTGCCTCGGTACTGCCCTTTGTGGTGATCGGCGGTTTGTTGCGTGCAAATCGTCCAACATCGGCTTGGGCGCTGGATGCGAATATGTGTTTTCAGTTGGCCAGCCAGGCGGGAATGGCAGCGGTGACTGGACCCATCATCCTGAAAGAATCCCTGCCTTTGCTGGCGGGTTCGGCGGTGGTGTGCAGCGCTTTTTTCCTT
This sequence comes from Alcaligenes sp. SMD-FA, assembly GCF_025960365.1. Lineage (NCBI taxonomy): Bacteria > Pseudomonadati > Pseudomonadota > Betaproteobacteria > Burkholderiales > Alcaligenaceae > Alcaligenes > Alcaligenes sp. SMD-FA. Next base: position 1,441,984 of record NZ_CP110108.1, read on the forward strand.
TTGCCGCGTCGTACGCATCCTCGTGGCCAAGCGCTGGTGCGGCGAGTCGTGCGTGAGCTGTATCCCTTGATACGTCGTTCCCGCCCCCGTTTGTTTCGTGTATGGCGTGGGCGAGTGGCCCGGCAATGGGTGCAGTTATTGCACTGGATGGGGGAGCAGACTCCGCCGGGCCTGTTGTCACTGATCAATTTGGGGCGTGGCGTGATTGAACTCAAACGCCTGGCCAAGCGCGGGGCGCAGCAGCAGGCGTGTGTATCGCTGGTAGGTGAGCTGCTGGAAGGGTTTGAGCACCAGCCGCAGGAATTGGCCCAACAATTGCAGCGCATCAGCCAATCTTGCAGCGATACCGTTTTAGCGCAGGCGATACTGGACGTCGCCCAGTCCCTGCAAGGGGCCACACCGGTTTTGGTTTATGCTTACCCGCCTAATGCTATGCCGCGCGCTGTGGAGACCTCCTGATGAATCACCAACTTTATGAACGGTTCGGCTTGTCCATGATTGTGCTGGCGCGCCTTTACCGTCGTGAATTGGATCAGACCCTGGTGCGTTACGGTGTGTCCGAGGCCACTATTTTGCCTATCCGTTATCTGGCTCAGTTGGGCGAACCGATACGGCAAGGGCAACTGGCACGCATGATGCGGCTGGAGGGACCAACGCTGGTGCGTCTGATCGATCAGTTGGAGTCTGGCGGCCTGCTGGCGCGCCTGCCCGACGAGCAGGACAAGCGTGCACGCCTTTTGTGCCTGACCGATAAAGGGCGCGACTTTCACAAACGTTTGCTGGAATTGCTGCGCCAATCTCGTGCTCCCTTGTTTGAAGGGATCCCGGACGAGGATATAGAAGCGGCCTTGCGCTGCTTTGATCAACTGGCTAGCAATCTGGGGCTGGAAGCAACGGATATGTCCAGCCTGTTTGGGGACTGATCAAGTTTTTGGGCAGCGTAAGCGTATGTTCCCGATGGTGAGCAGAAAGCAGGAGCTGGTTTCCTGCTTTTTTACTTTATGGTTGAATAAACCGTCCTTGTTTCAGCAATAAGGAGGGTATGCCATGAACGATGTAGATCTTGCTCGCTTGGTTAAAACCATGACCGAGGCCCGGCTGACGCTGGCAACCGCAGAATCCTGCACAGCAGGTCTGATTGCGTCCACGCTGGCTGACCAAGCGGGGGCGGCAACCGTACTCGATTGTGCTTTTGTGACTTACTCGCCGCAGGCCAAGTATCGATGCCTGGGCGTCGATCAGCGGGTGCTGGCAGAAAACAATCTGTGCAGTGAAGCAGTGGCACGGGCTATGGCCAAAGGAGCGGCGGAATTGACTCCGGCCAATGTGATCATTGCCAATACGGGGGTGGCGGACGATATTGCAGAGCCGCAGATTCCGGCCGGGACGCAATGTTTTGCCTGGCTGTTCAAGCCGCAGGATAAATATGATCCTTTGGTCGTCTATACCGAAACCATTGTGTTTGATGGGACGCGGGATGAAATCCGTCAGCAAAGTGCGCATCACGCCTTGCTGCGCATCGAGCATTGGTTGCGACTGGCCAAACAAGAACGCCAGGGTGTGACCCCTGGCGTTTGATGTGGCGAACTAGCTGGATGAGCTAAGCCTGCACAGGCTTAGTTCTCTAGGTACTTGCGCCAGACGCGTGGCAGGATACCGCCGTGGCGCCAGTACTCCATGTCCTCGACCGTATCCAGACGCACGATCACCGGCACGGACTGGGTGCTGCCATCCAGACGGTGGATGATCAGTTCGGCTTGGGAACGTACCCCCAGGTTTTCTTCCAGGCCTTTCACATCAAAGGTTTCGGTGCCATCCAGACCCAGGGTGTCGGCATTGGTGCCGTCCTGGAACTGCAGAGGCAGCACACCCATACCGACCAGGTTGGTGCGGTGGATACGCTCAAAGCCTTCTGCGACCACGGCCTTCACACCCAGCAAAGCGGGGCCCTTGGCGGCGGAGTCGCGCGAGGAGCCGCAACCGTAGTTCTTGCCGGCAATCACCAGCAGGGGAACCTGACGCTCTTGATAGGCCTGGGCCGCTTCAAAAATACGCATCACTTCGCCTTCAGGCATCACCTTGGTGACACCGCCTTCCACGCCGGGAACAATCTTGTTGCGCAGACGGATGTTGGCGAAGGTCGCACGTTTGACCACTTCGTGGTTGGCACGACGCGTGGTGTAGTTGTTGAAGTCTTTTTGCTCCACCCCCTTGGACAGCAGGAAGTCAGCGGCAGGCGTACCCAGGCTGATCGAACCTGATGGCGAGATGTGGTCGGTGGTGATGGAGTCACCCAAAATCGCCAGCGGACGCATGCCGCGCAGGTTGGCCACGGGGGCGGGCTCGCGTTGCAGGCCGTCAAAGTAAGGCGGTTTGCGGATGTAGGTACTGTCGGCTTCCCATGGGTAGTGGCCGCCATTGCTTTCGCGGGCCAGGGCGTCCCAAGGTTCGCCGCCGTCGTACAGCTCGGCATAGCGTTCGATGAACAGGTCGCGGTCGTAAGCGCCGTGGATAGCTTCTTGCACTTCGGCCGATTTGGGCCAGATGTCGCTTAGGTAGACGTCTTTACCGTCCTGATCTTTGCCCAGCGGGTCGCGGGTCAGGTCTACATTCAGGTTGCCAGCCAGGGCGTAGGCTACGACCAGAGCGGGCGATGCCAGGTAAGCAGCACGCACGTTGGCGTGAATACGGCCTTCAAAGTTGCGGTTGCCCGACAGCACGGCGGTGGCGATCAGCTTTTCCGACTCAATTGCGTTGACGATATTGGCAGGCAGCGGGCCCGAACCACCGTTACACGTGGTGCAGCCAAAACCAGCAATGTTAAAGCCCAGCACATCCAGGTCATCTTGCAGTTGGGCGCGTTCCAGCACGTCGGCAGTGACCTGGCTACCGGGCACCAGCGAAGTCTTGACCCAAGGCTTGCTGCGCAGACCACGAGCCACGGCGTTACGGGCCAGCAAACCGGCGGCCATCATATTGGCGGGGTTGGCCGTATTGGTACAGGAGGTAATAGCGGCAATGACCACATCGCCATCATTCAGAACAAAGTCCTCGCCTTCCACGGGCACCGCACGTTGCGGGTCGTAAGGACGGCCAGCAATTTTCTGGTGATGGGCGGGGAAGGACTGGGCCGCAGTATCCAGATCCAGGTGATCTTCGGGATTGCTGGGGCCAGCCAGACTGGGTTTGATGCTGCTCAGATCCAGTTTCAGTACGGTGTCGTAAACAGGAGCGGGAGCAGCCGGATCGCGCCACAGCTTTTGAACCTTGCTGTATTGCTCAACCAGATCAATCTGTTCTTGCGGACGGCCCGTCATGTGCATGTAGTGCAGGGCAGCGTCGTCAATCGGGAAGAATACGGCGGTGGCGCCGTATTCAGGGGCCATATTGGCGATCATGCCGCGGTCGCCCAGGGACAGCTCGTCCACGCTGGGGCCAAAGAACTCCACAAACTTGCCCACCACGCCCAGTTCGCGCAGTTTCTGGGTAATGACCAACACCAGGTCGGTAGGTAGCACGCCGTCATTCATCTTGCCGGTCAGCTCGATACCCACTACGGCAGGCAGGGCGATGGCAACGGGCAGACCCACCATCACGGCTTCGGCTTCAATACCCCCAACACCCCAGCCCAGAATGCCCAGGCCGTTGACCATAGGGGTGTGGCTGTCGGTGCCCACACAGCTATCTGGGTAGACCAGATCCACGTCCTTGCCTTCCTCGGTCCAGACAACCTGGCCAATATGCTCGATGTGCAATTGGTGCATGATGCCTTTGCCGGGCGGCACGACTTTGACGCCATCAAAGTTGCTGGAACACCAGCGCAGGAAGGCAAAGCGCTCGCCATTACGTTGGTATTCGCGTGCCAGGTTGATGTCGGCTGCCTTGGGGTTGGCCCAACTGTCCACTTGCAGGGAGTGGTCAATAATGACGTCGATAGGCACCTGTGGCCGAACGCGGCTGGCGTCGCCACCGGCGGCCTCAACGCCTTCGCGTAAAGCTGCCATATCCAGCAACATCACCAAACCCAGAATGTCCTGACCAAATACGCGGGCAGGGTAGAAGGTGATGCCGTCGCCCACCTTGCGCTGGAGCAGGGAATCAATCTCCTGATCCACGTCGGCGTGACGCACGGCCTTTTGACGACAGAGGTTTTCCAGTAGAACGCGCAGCGAATACGGCAGTTTTTCAATACCGGGTATGTCGGCGATAGGAACGTAACGTACGGAACGTCCGTTCAGGGACAGCGTTTCTAGGGCAAGAGACTGAGACATGGCAAACGATTCATCCGTAATGAGAAGGTTGGAGGGGGCCGACCTGAGGGCCCTCTGACTACGTCATCGCTGTGTGAATCCGTGTGGACTCGCGCGATGTCAGCGGGCTTTCGACAAGAATAATCCCAACAAAATTATGCGTCTGGAGCCTTTGTAAAACAATTAAATTGTATTTTGTTTGTATATAATACAATAAAACGATCCAGGATCGCTTCGATTTTTAGGAATGTCGGCATGAAAAGCCAATCCAATTCTTTGCATGTCACTTTGGCGCATCGCCTGCTGGATTACGTGCGGGCCGGGCATTTGCAGGCCGGGCATCATTTGACGGAACAATCTCTGGCCGAGGCGCTGGGTGCTTCGCGCTCGCCCATACGCGGGGCGCTGGCCTATCTGGCGGAAAAAGGGATTGTGGGCGCACAGCCACCTCGGCGTGGCTTGTACCTGTTGAAAGGGGCGGACCAGCTCGGTGTGATCGAAGAAGAGCTGGGCACCAGCCAGGACGACCAGATCTACTTGCAACTGGCCCGCGACAAGCTCTCGGGCATCTGGGGTGATACCTTGTCGGAAAACGACGCCATGCGCCGTTACGGTCTGACGCGCGAACGTGTGCGCCGTATTCTGGCTCGTGCCGCTAATGAGGGCTGGATAGAGCAACGTGCCAGCAAAGGCTGGTCTTTCCTGCCCATGATTGACGGCCCCCAGGCCTGCGAAGAAAGCTATACCTTGCGTCAGATGCTGGAACCCGCCGCCATGTTGCTGCCCGGTTTTGCCATTGACTCCACCGTTTTGCGCCGTGTGCGGCTGCAACAGCAAGCCTTGGCCGACGGCGGCTGGCGTCACGCCGGGCATGCCGAGATGTATCAGGCCAATGCCACCTTCCATGAGGCTTTGGCCTCCTTGTCCGGCAATCGCTTTATCGCCCAGACGGTGACGCGTCAAAACCAGTTGCGGCGCTTGCTGGAATATCAGGAAACGCTGGATCGGGAACGTATTCGTCGTCAATGTCTGGAGCATCTGGCGATTCTGGACTTGCTGGAAAAGGGCGAACGCGCCCAGGCCTCCGCCTTGCTGGCCCGCCATCTGGGCAATGCCAGCGAGGAAAAAGTGCAGCAACTGGAACGACAACAGCAGCGCACGACCCGATCAGACTCTTTTAGTGAACCGATTGTCTCTCACGCCGAACCCATGCAGGAGACGGCGCAATTTTCTTTAATGGCGCAAGCCAAGAACCAGGAATAACGTGATGAAGCAAAAATCCCTTCCCGCCGTGTTCATGCGTGGTGGCACCAGCAAAGCCTTGATGCTCAATATTGCAGACCTGCCTGCCGAGCGCGACGACTGGACGCCTCTGTTTTCCGCCGCCATGGGTACGCCGGACCCTTACGGTCGCCAACTGGACGGTATGGGCGGCGGCGTCTCCTCCCTGTCCAAGGTGTGTATTATCGGCCCGTCCAGCCATCCGGATGCCGATGTGGACTACACCTTTGCGCAAGTGGCGATCAAGGAAGAGAAGGTGGATTACCGTGGCAACTGCGGCAATATGAGCTCGGCAGTTGGCCCATACGCTGTTGAGCAAGGCATGGTCAAGGTTCAGGACGGTGACGCGTGTGTGCGCATCCTCAATACCAATACCAACAAGATCATCCACGCCCATTTCACGGTGGAAGAGGGTCAGCCCCGTTACGACGGCGATCTGTCCATTCCCGGCGTAGGCGGCACAGGTTCGCCTATCCGTCTGGACTTTGTAGAACCAGGCGGTGCCTCTACCGGTTCCTTGCTGCCTAGCGGTGAATTGACCGAATGGCTGGATGTGCCCGGCGTAGGCCGTATCGAAGTGTCGCTGGTGGACGCGGCCAACGCGGCGGTGTTTGTCCGTGCGGCCGATGTAGGTTTGACCGGTCTGGAATTGCCCGACTGGCTGGAAGCCCACCCTGAAGTACTGGAGCGTCTGGACGCGATTCGTGTACAGGCCTCCGTGCGCATGGGTATTGCTCCGGATGTGGACGCTGCGCGTCAGATTCGCATCGTGCCCTTTGTCTGCATCGTGTCGCCCGCCCAGGACAACCCCACCTTGTCCGGCGACGTGGTTCCCGCCCAAGAGATTGATCTGGTTGCCCGCGTGATTTCCAACGGCCAGCCGCACCGCGCCTTGCCACTGACCATCTCCTTGTGTACCGCTGTGGCGGCTCGTTTGACGGGCAGTCTGCCCTCGCAATGCCTGTCCGACTCGGTTGCCCCGCAAGGCCCGCTGCGTCTGGGCATGCCCTCTGGCGTACTGACAGTTGGTGCGGAAGTGGAAAAGAAAGACGGCCAGTGGTATGCCAAGGCTGGTTCCTTCTACCGTACGGCGCGCCGTCTGTTTGATGGCCGTGTCTGGGTTCCCGGCAAGGCCCTGAAGGACTAATCCACGATACGCAAGTCCTGCGAGGGCGAACGCCCGAAGCGGGACTTGTAGTCGGCACAGAAGCGGCCAAAATGGTTAAACCCACAGCGCAAGGCAATCTCGCTGACCTGGGTGCCCGGCACCGCGTGGCGGATGGCCTGTTGGGCCGCTTCCAAACGAATCTGCTTTAAGAACTGCATGGGGCTTAGCCCCCGTTCCGTACGGAACGCCAAGGTCAGGCTGCGTACACTGGCACAGGCAGCGGTGGCGATTTGCTCTAGCGTCAGGGCCTCGTCCAGGCTGGCCCGCATGAAATCTTCGGCTCTTTGTACCCGGCGCGAACTGGCCGGGCGCACGCTTTGCTGCAATTGCTGGCTGTAGTTACCCGGCTGGGTATGGAACAGATGCAGCAGAAGATTGTCCTCGGCCTGACGCGACCACTGATCCATTTCCGGCGGCAAATGCCCGCCATAGGCCAGCAAGCTGCCAATCTGGTGCTGCCAGGCACAGCCGTGTGGCGAGTCCAGAGACATGCCCGCCGCAAACTCAATGGGCCGATCCAGGCTCAAGCCCAAGGTCTGCCTGGCCACTTCTTCCAGCCTGTGGCGTGGGATCTTCACTAAAAACTGCTCACAGCCCTGTTCCCAATCCAGTTCAACCTGGAGGGAAGGGGAGATCACGCTGGCAATGTTAGGGTTGGCCTGGACGTACTCCCGACCAACCCGAATACAGGATCGTCCCTGTATGGGGACTTGAAACAGCAAAAAGTCTTCCAGAATGCCGGGCGATACCTGCACCGCCGCGCCATATTTCAGCAAGACAAAGGAAAAACTGTGGCTGCTGGCGTAGCGCAGGGACGCGTCGACTGGGCCGTCATTCCAGGTCAGACGGTGTTCGGTTAGAAAACCGGCGGTCTCGCTGCGTGTCTGGTCCGGGCAGCGCGATTCAAAGCGCGGCGCACTGTGTTGCAAGGGGGCCAGCCCTGACATAAACCACGCTTGCATGATGTGTGTCTCCAAATTTTTGCCGGTTAGGGATAAGGCTTGCCGAATCTGGATAGCCGCCTGTTCTGAGCTGGTCTAATGTATTTCAAACCTAAAACAGTAATCCTGTCCCGGCACCTTAGCAGATTGGGATACGACTGGGAATTGCTGTATTCACGTAGTCCCTTGGGGCCGTTCTCTGCGGCCTGCAGGACAAGCGCCGCACAAACCACAGGCGTCAGTGATACACAGCTTCCGTCGTAGTGGGGGTGATCCCAGGCAGACCTGAAGTCCAGTTTTTTGACAGACAGAGGACGGAGACAAACATGAAAAAACAAGTAGCGTTTTGTATGAGCACGCTGGCCTTGGCCCTGGCCTGTAGCCCGGCGTCCAGTCAGGAAGTATTCAAGGTGGGGCTATTGACCACCTTGTCCGGCCCTGGTGCGGCTATTGGCCAGGAAATCCGTGATGGTTTCGAGCTGGGCCTGAACCACTCGGGCGGCAAGTTCGGTGGTGTGGATGTGACCTTGGCGGTGCTGGACGATCAGCAAAAACCGATGGAAGGCCGTCAAGCAGTGGACCGTCTGGTCAAGCGCGACAAGGTCGATGTCATTACCGGCATTGCTTTTTCCAACGTGCTGCTGCCCGTGATGCCCACGATTATGGGCAGCGACACCGTCTATATTTCCGCCAACACGGGCCCGGCTGAGTATGCGGGTGAGCATTGCAACCCCAATTTCTTTAGCGTGTCCTGGCAGAACGAGGATATCCCTGCCGCCATGGGCAAGTACGTGACCGATCAGGCGCACAAGAAAGTCTATTTGATCGCCCCCAATTATCCCGGTGGACGTGAGTCCATTGAAGGCTTCAAGCGCCTGTTCAAGGGAGAGATTGCCGACGAAGTTTATGTGAAGGTTGGCCAGATGGATTACGCCGCCGAATTGGCCCAGATGCGGGCTTCGGGTGCGGATGCGGTGTTTTTCTTCCTGCCCGGCGGTATGGGCGTGTCTTTTATCAAGCAGTTGATCAACTCGGGTCTGTCTACGCAGATGGCCGTATATACCCCTGGTTTCTCGGCTGACCAGGACACGATTGGTGCTATTGGCGAGTCCATGAAGGGCATGGCCAACGCCGCCCAATGGTCGCCGGATTTGGATAACCCCGCCAACAAGCGTTTTGTGGCGGAGTTTGAAAAGACCTACGGTCGCCTGCCGTCCATGTATGCCTCCCAGGGCTATGACGCTGCTTTGTTGCTGGATGGCGCATTGAAGTCTGATCCCAAGGCCGCCACCGACCGCGAGGCCTTGCGCAAAGCCTTGCGCAGCGCACCGTTCGAGTCCGTGCGCGGGGCTTTTGCCTTTAACAACAACCAGTATCCGGTGCAGACCTACTACATGCGCGAAGTGGCCCCGAATGACAAAGGCCAGATGAGCAACAAGATTGTGTCCACCGTATTCGAGCAGTTCCAGGATCATTTTGCACCGCAGTGCAAGATGGAAAAGTCATAAAGAGGGTGCGTCAAGCATCCGGCAGCAAGGAGGTAATGATGAGCTATAGCAACGAACAGTTGTCCGCATTGGTGCGGGGAGACAGCGTACATAAATCGGTCTATACCGACCCTGAAATCTTCCGTCTGGAGATGGAACGCATTTATGGCCGTGCCTGGATCTACATCGGCCACGACAGCCAGGTGCCTAAGCCGGGCGACTACCACACTACTTTGTTGGGTGGTCAGGACGTCATCATGGTGCGCGGCAGCGACAAGAAGGTGTACGTGCTGTACAACCGTTGTCCACATAAGGGCGCGAAAGTGGTGGCCGATGGCTGTGGCAATGCCGGCAAGTTCTTCCGCTGCCCTTACCACGCCTGGACCTTCAAGCTGGACGGCCAGCATCTGGCCGCGCCCATGAAAAACGGCCTGGAAAACACCTGCTTTGATCCCAAGCACCCGGACTTCTCCATGCGCCGTGTGGCTCGTGTGGAAAGCTATCGTGGCTTTGTGTTCGCCTGTCAAAGCGCCCACGGCCCGGATCTGAAAGAGTTTTTAGGCCCCATCATCACCTCCATCGACAATCTGTGCGATCGCTCGCCTGTGGGTGAAGTGGAAGTGGCCGGTGGCAGCTTCAAGGTCTGGCAGCCTTCCAACTGGAAAGTGTTTTACGAAAACCTGCACGACACCATGCACGCGAATGTCACGCATGAGTCGTCCTACGTGGCTGCCCGCGAACAGGCCGAGGATTACGGTTCCATGCCGTTGGAACTGCATATCATGGACGGAAATGGTGAGCCTTACGGTTTTTGGGAAAAGCTGGATCTGTACGCGTTTGATAATGGCCACGGCTACATGGAAGGTATTTTCAATCCAGGGGCCATCGAAACCGACCCGGTCACCAAGGCGCACTACGAAACCCTGAAAGAAGCCTATGGTGAAGAAAAAGCCCTGAACATTCTGGGCGAGAACCGTCATAACAGCATTATTTACGGCAGTGGCTCGCCACACACTGTGTTCCAGCAGTTCCGTGTGATTCGTCCGGTAGCGGTGGACCGCACCCACGTGGAGATCCAGTTGTTCCGCCTGAAAGGCGCTCCGGACGATATCTACAAGCGTGGCCTGATGTACGCCAATCTGATCAACTCGCCCTCGTCCAATGTGATGCCGGACGATATCGAAGTCTATGGCCGTTGCCAGGAAGGCAATAAGACCCATGGCGGCGAATGGATCAGTATGCACCGCTACGACGGCACCGATAAGCCTATCGAAGGCGGCATGGTGGCCACCAACGGCACCAGTGAATTGCCCATGCGCAACCAGTTCCGCGCCTGGAAACACTTCATGACCACCACTATTTATGATGCGCCTGCGCAGTCGCAAGACAGTGGTAAAGCCACCGTGCGCTCGGCCTCTGGTGAGCCTATTGCCCCCGCAACACAGGCTTAAGCGGGCTGCTGTCCGAGCCAAGGAGAATTCTTATGTTGTTTGATATTGATTTTGACGTCAGCGTGGATCAGGTCACGCCTGTGAATCTGAGTCTGGAAGCCATTCGCGAAGTAGAGCAGTTCATCTATCACGAAGCTCGTCTACTGGACGAACGTCGCTGGCAAGCATGGCTGGATCTGTGGACCGAGGAAGGCATGTACTGGATTCCTCACAGCTACGATCAGGAAAGCCCGTACGAGCACATTTCCCTATGCTGGGAAAACAAGCTGCTGCGTGAACTGCGTATTCGTCGTCTGGAGAACCACCGCAATTGGTCCCAGCAGCCGATTACCCAGTCCTGCCGCGTGCTGGGCAATGTGATGATCGACGGCACCGACCCGGAAGGTTATCTGGTGGTGCGTTCCAGCTTTCACTCCATGGAGTGGCGCGGTAAAGATCCGGTCTACCGTGTGGGTAGTCTGATTCACAAGCTGCAAGCCCAGGAAGGTGGTGGCTGGAAACTGCGCATGAAGCAAGTGAACCTGGTGGACCGTGACGCGGTTCACGGCGCCATTCAGGTATACATCTAATGTCGGCAGCCCATCACACGGCCTTGCTGGCTCTGCATTATCAGAACGACGTCCTGCACGCCGATGGTCTGATCCGTGTAGGGGTAGAGGCCAACAGCCCTCAGCGTCAGGCCCTGATCGAGGCCGCAGGCCGTTTGCTGGCACAGGCCCGTGCACAAGGCGTGCCCATTGTGCATGTGCGGGTGGGCTATCGGCCGGATTATGCCGATCTGCTGTGCAACGCGCCGATTCTGCACAATGTGAAACGAATCGGTGCCATGCAGACCGGCAGTTGGGGAGCCCAGTTCTTTGACGGGCTGGCTCCCTTGCCCAACGAGTTTGAAGTCCATCACACGCGCATCAACGCTTTTTTTGGTTCTGCGCTGGAGCCGGTCGTACGTCGCTTGGGTGTGGAGCGTCTGGTGATAGCCGGTGTAGCCACCCATTCCGTGGTGGAAAGCACGGTGCGCCATGCGGTGGATATGGGCTATGAGGTAGCGGTGGTGGCCAGCGCCTGCGGCGCACCACCTGCGACCCATGAAGCTTCCCTGGCCAGCATGAGCCTGATTGCTCATATTGATCGGGATGAGGATTGGGCGACGGTTTTCGGCGCGCCAAAAGCAGAGTAGGAGAAGCACATGCAGCAGGACATGAAGGTGAATTTACAAGGTAAGGTCGCCATCGTGACCGGGTCCACGCAAGGGCTGGGGGCGGACATCGCCCTGGCTCTGTGTGCCGCCGGTGCGTGGGTGCTGATCGTGGGTCGCAGTCAGGAAGAAGGCCAGCGTACCGAGGCGCGTCTGCAGGCTGTGGGCAAGGCTCAGTTCATGGCTGCCAATATTTGCGATGATGCCCAGCTGGATGCCTGCGTGCAGGCCGCCCTGGCACAAACCGGCCGCATCGACATTGTGGTGAACAATGCCTGCTCTTACGGGGATGAAGGCTTGGCTTCCAGCCGGGAGCTGTGGCATCAGACGCTGGATGTGAATCTGATCTCCAGCGCGATTCTGGCCCAGAAAGTCACGCCGCATATGGGACAGGGCGGAGTCATCATCAATATGGGCAGTACAGGTGGCAAATTCGGCGTGGCCGGACGTGCGCTGTATCCGGCTTCCAAGGCGGCCATCTTGCAGTTCACCAAAAGTTTGGCCGTGGAATTGGCTCCTTCGGGGATTCGCGTGCTGACGGTTTCACCTGCCTGGACCTGGTCGCCGTCCGTCGAACGCATGAGTGGTGGTTCGCGTGAACTGGCCAATCAGGTGGGGGCGCAGGTTCATCCTCTGGGCCGAGTCGGTTCCGGTGAGGAAGTTGCCCAAGTGGTGTTGTTTGCCGTGTCGGGCGCCGCTTCCTGGATGACAGGGGTTGATTTGCCCGTTGACGGTGGTTTTTCCGTGCTCGGGCCCGAGCAGGGCAAGTCGCCCCGTCACTGGTTTGAACGCTGGCGGGCGCAGTCGTCTGGCTCATAAATAGAAAAGTGCGGTAAAAGAGGTCCAGGGCTTGTGAACACCTGTTTCTTGCTGCGTGTTCACAAGCCCTGACCCCGTTCAGGGCAATTTAAAAAAGGTGTGGGATGACAGACTCAACAAATAAAAAATCGTATTCCGTCATTGTGGTGGGCAGTGGCATCAATTCCCTGGTATGTGCGGCTTTGCTGGCGCAAAAGGGCAAGCAAGTCCTGGTGTTGGAACGTAACGACCGTGCGGGTGGGTGTATCCGTACCGAGGAGTTGTTTCCCGGTTTTACCCATGAATTGCTGTCGTCCTGGTACCCCTTGTTCACCTCTGGTGCTGCGTATGCCCGCCTAAAGGATGATCTGGCCGCCCAGGGCGTGGAGTTTCTGGAAAACGGCTACACCACCGGCGTGGTGGGTAGCGATGGCAAGGGCCTGGCCTTGCGCCAGGATGTGGGCGATTCGATTCAGCGTATCAATGCTTTGCAAGCAGGCGATGGCGATGCCTTTGGTGCCATGTGCAGTCAGTTGTTCGAGCGCGATGCGGGCCTGACCTTTGGTTTGCTGGGCACGGAGCCCTACAGCCGGGGCTTGTTGGGTCTGCTGTTCTCGCAATGGCGTAAACGCCGCATGGACGGTATGGTTCAGTACGGACGCGAGTCGCTGGAGTCCTTCCACCGCTGGGCCGACCGTGAACTGAAAGACGACCGTGTGCGCGGCATGATGGCGCCCTGGGTTCTGCACTCGGGCCTGGGCCCGGATGATGCCTGCTCGGCCCTGATCGGCAAGCTGACTTTTGCGGCCGTAGTCGCGGGCGGTATGCCTGTGGTGAAGGGCGGCGGCCAGAATCTGGTGCGTGCCTTGTGCGCCATGATTGAAAAGGCCGGCGGCCGTATTCAATTGAATACCGAAGTGGAGGAAATTGTGCTGGAAGGACAAAAAGCCCGTGGCGTGCGCGCTGGTGGCCAATTCTACGAAGCCAGTCATGTGGTGTGCAACGTCACGCCGCCACAGCTTTATGGTCGTCTGTTGCCGGACGCTCCCGCTCAAGTACGCGAACAAGCCAATGCCTACCGCTTTGGCCGTGGCGACATGCAGATTCATCTGGCGCTGGACAGCATGCCGAACTGGAGCGATCCGGAACTGCTGAAAGTGCCTTTGCTGCACTTGTCCGACAGCCTGGAGGACGTCAGCATGAGCGTGGCCCAGGCCAATAATGGCTTGATCCCCGCCAAGTTCACTGTGGCTATTGGCCAGCCATGTGCAGTGGACCCCAGCCGTGCGCCGGAAGGCAAATGGATACTGTGGATGCAGATGCAGGATATGCCGTCCAAGCTGCGTGGCGATGCGGCTGGCAAGATTGATGTGCCTGCCGACGGCAAATGGACTGAAGAAGTCAGCAAGGCCGTGGCTGAGCGCATTATCGACCAACTGGAAGGCGTCATGCCCGGTTTGCGTCAACAGATCGTGGGCCAGAAAGTGCTCTCGCCCGCTGATCTGGAATCCATCAACTGCAATCTGGTGGGCGGCGACCCGTATTCGGGTATTTGCTCCCCCGATCAGTTCTTCTGGATGCGTCCCTTTGCGGCCAGTAACGGTGCTCGCTCCCACGCCACACCGTACAAGAACATCTACCACATCGGTGCCTCCACCCACCCAGGTCCAGGCTTGGCAGGGGCGTCCGGATTCATGGTGGCGGAGCAGATTCGATAGGGAAGTTCGTTTCGGACAAAGAAACAGGCCAGACAGATCTCATGACGGTCTATCTGGCCTGTTTTCATGGGTCGGACATGGCTGTCCAGGCCCCGTATCCTCCCCGAAAGGCTATCGCCGGATCAGCGAGGAAGCGGGCCTGTTGCAGCCTTGAGGCTTATTTCTTGAACGTCAAACGCTTGATATTGACCAGGTGCCGCCAATGCACGGGTTCGGTAGAAATATTGCCTCCCCAGGATCCCGACCCTTGCATGAACGAGAGCGGGATATCCGAGCTGATGCCCAACATGCCTTGGGTAGCGGGCATATTGACCAGAATGCGCCCGGCAGGCAGGGTGCTGGCAAACTGATGAATCTCGTCCTGATCTTTGCTGTGGATGACGGCTGAATGCCCGGCTCCTTCCTGCCACAACAATTTTGCCGCCAGACTGATTCCCTGGCCGGCCTCAGATTTGTATAGCGTCACAATCGGAGCCATTTTTTCCCGGCTCAGGAAGGCGTGCTGCTCGGGATCGGCGGCAATCAGAATCAGCTTGATCGGTGTGGGGCTGTCCACATCCATTTGCTTGGCTAAGGTCATGGCGTCAACGCCAATCAGTGTGCGGTGCAGTCGGCCTGTGCTGTCATCAAAAAGGGCATCGATATGCTGTTTTTCCGATATCAACAGCGCCCCTTTCTGTTTCAAAATCTCGACAAATTCCTCGTAAACACGCTCATCAATAATGATGTTGCTTTCAGAGCCGCACACAATGCCGTTGTCATAGGTTTTGCCTTGCAAAATATCGTCGGCTGCCTGTGACAGGTCTGCGCTGGCACTGACATAGACTGGGACATTGCCTGGGCCGACTCCGATGGCTGGGGTGCCGGAGCTATAGGCTGTTTTCACCAGGTCGCCGCCACCGGTTGCCAGAATCAAGGAGACCTGGTCTGACTGCATGATGAGCTGGGTCGTCTCACGCGAAGGCGTCTGCACGGCTTGAATCAGCGTTTCAGGCAGGTGGTGCTTTTTTAGAATCGCTTGAACCGTGGCCACCACCTGCGCTCCCAGTTGATCCGATTTGCGGGGATAGCTCAGAATCAGGGCGTTTCGGGTCTTGAGGCTGAGCAGGGTTTTGAACAGCGAATTTGGCACCGGATTGGTCAGCGGAACAATGGCGAAAATGACGCCTACCGGACTGGCGTATTCAATAAAGGTTTTGCTGCCATGCAGGCGGCCATAGGTTTTTTCACCGTAGAGTTCCCGGTAAACCCGGTCGGTGACCAAGCCAAGCTTGTGTATCTTGTCAGGCAGGTTACCGATGCGCGTGGCGTCCAGTTCGGTTTGGGCCCAGTACTCCAGTTTTTGTTCAAATGCCTGGGCAATGTCGGTAATCAACGCATCAATTTGCTCGTCGCTGGCTTGTTCGAGTGCGGGTTGCGCCTGAACGGCGTTCTGGACGGTGACCAGGGCGCTGTCTGCAAGGCTGTGTTCTGGTGAGGCTAGGGTGTCCATAGGGCTCTCCTTCGGTATCGTAATGAAAAACGCTACCAGTTGATGGTGGATTTTTTATAGAAAAACTGACCGTTGATGTCGGCTTTGTTGGCCTCTGCGGCAAGCCAGATCGGTGTTTGGGCACCATCGAGGGCCGTGTTGGGCGCCTTGGAGGAGTCAATGTGGGGATCCAGGCTGGTTTGACACCATCCAGGGCTGCAGGAGCAGATGCTGATGTCAGTGTCCCGAAAGTGTTTGGCGTAGATCAGCGTGACCATATTCAATGCCGCTTTGGAAATACGGTAGCCAGGGGCCAGCACAGCGTCGAATCGGGACTGCGGGTCCGAGGCCTGGGACAGGGCTCCCAGGTCGCTGGACATATTGATAACGCGCGCATCGGGCGACTTGGCCAGCAGCGGCATGAATTCCTGGATAAGAAAGTAGGGGCCGGTGGTATTGGTCGACAAGGTAGAGGAAAAGTCCTCAAACGAGACCTTGTCAGGGGTGAAAATGGAGTCGATCATGATGCCGGCGTTATTGATCAGTACGTCCAGCTTTTCCTCGTGTTGGGCCAATTGCGTGCGTGCGCGGACAATGGACTGCGGATCCGTAATGTCCAGTTCAATGAAGCGGGCCTGTATGCCTTCCTGGCTCAGTTTCTGGGCCGCTTCCTGGCCTTTTTGGCTATTGCGCCCCGTGATGTAGACCTTATGGCCTTTATGGCCCAGACCCTTGGCGGTCTCATAGCCAATCCCTCTGCTGGCTCCGGTGATCAGGCATGTTTTTTGCATACTTTTTCCTTATGAGTGGGCCAATTCGCGTAGCTGTCGTTTCAGCTTCTTGCCTGTTACGCCGATGAATTCGTTAGCAGACTGGAATTCAACCGTGGATAGGGCTGGCCAGTTTTTTTGCCGCATGAGCTGATTGATTCGTTCAGTGATTTCATCTTTTGACACTGCGCAGGAATCAAGCAGTTCGATATAGGCGATCAGCTCATTGTTATCGGTCATGATGACCGTGGCCTCGAAGACTTCATTGATGTCCGCAATAATCGCTTCTTCGATCTGACAACTATAAATTTCCACGTTATTAAACGAGAGTGAATCGTTGGTTCTGTCTACATGATAGAAATTCCGCTTTTCATCAAAATAGACCAGATCACCCGTCAGCCAATAGCCGTCAATCTTGTTCATCTCGGTCAGGGAGTGGTTGTTCCAATACCCTTGAGTCACCGATTTGGATTTCACCGCTAGCCGGCCTACGCTGTTTTCTTGAAGATATTGTCCTTGCTCATTGAAAACAGCCACGTCAACCCAGGGAAACGGTTTTCCAATGCAACGCTTGTAATTGTCGGATTGGGGAGAGTGGACGTTTCTGAAAATGGCAAAGGCAAATTCCGACGAACCCAGATTGTCGACAAAGAACGAGCCTGGAACCGTTTGCCCGTCCCGCTCGTGATGGCCCAGGGATACCAGTTTTCTGATGTGTTTTTCATGGCTGGCATCGCCGGTTGCAATCCAGTAGCTGATGGATTGGAAGTCGGATTCGTTCAGTGTGTGACGGCACAGGTCTACGTAGACTTTCGGAAAAGCAATGACGACATTGGGACGGGTTTCCCGCACTGCCCGGATAATGGTTGCGGGATCTTTTTTGCTGAGAATAGTGACGTGTGCCCCACGGGTGAAAGAGAGCATCAGCAGTGAAATCGAGGCCCCATGGGAGTGGGGCAGGATGGACAGGATGTTGTCCCCTTTCTGTTTCTTGACCTGCGACCTGACGCCATGAAACATGGATTCATGCGTGAAAATGACCGCCTTGGGAATGCCAGTGGTCCCCGACGTGTGTCCAATCATGATCACGTCTTGTGGTTCATGCGAATAGAAAGGCCGTGACGTGGCTTGTTGTCGTGTTTTTAACGCGTCAATCGTGTGTACGGGCAAGCGGTAGTTCGCTTGTGCGAATACCCGTGTGATCTCTGCTTCTTTTTCGGGTGTGATTACAAGGTGGTTGGGACGTACGCTGTGCAAGAACTTGAGCAAAATATCGGTGTTCAGCTCGCCATTGATCAGTGCAGGAATGGCCCCGATACTGTTCAAGGCCAAGAAATGCAAGAAGTAGTCGATGCTGTCCTGAAAATACAGGCTGACCACTTCCTTGGGTTTGACACCTGTTTGTTCGTAGGATGAAGCAATCCGTCTGGCCGTTTCAATGATTTCCTGAATAGAGAAATCTTGCTTTTTGCACGCTTCATTGTCGATCAGGGACAGAATCTTTTTATCACTACCCTGATAGAATTTTTCATGGATTTTGTGGATGAAATTGCCTGCTCCAAGATGCTCGTCATTGAGCAGTTCATCCAGATGCAGCTCGTCGATCATAAATCACCCTCTTGTATGGAAAATGGTCTGTTTGTTAGCGGCTGATTTCGTAGTTCATGCTGATGGCCAAGCGGTTCCAGACGTTGACCAAGCCGATCAGGTACGTCAGATCAACGATTTCCTTGTCATTGAAGTGAGCCTTGAGTTCCTGCAGATGCGTCTGCTTGTCCTCCAGATTCTGAATAAAGGTCACTTGCTCAGCCCAGCGCAGCGCGGCCTGCTCTTGCTCAGTGAACAGGGGGGCTTCTTTCCAGGCATTTAAAAGCAGAAGTTTTCGTTCGGAAATGCCCAGGCTCAGCGCATGTTTGCTATGGACATCAATGCAAAATGCGCAGCCGTTCAGTTGCGAGATTCTGACCTTGACCAGCTCAATCAATTCTTTGTTCAGCGTGGTCTCGCTATAGATCTGGGCGTCGTACTTGACGATGGTCTTGTAGATGTTGGGGGACAAATTGGATGGGTTAAGTCGAGTCTCAGACACGGGATCTCCTGTCAGTGGGAAAAGGGTTGGGGCGTTCTTGTGAATACGCCGGTTTTAGCCTTGGGTTTTGCTACCGTCTTGGCAGGTTCGGTCTTTTTCTAGCTGCCATAGCAGCAAGGCACTGGCCGAGCAGACCAGGACGTTGAAATTGATCATGAGTTTTGTGCTCAGGAAAAAGCTCATGCTCAGAGCAAAAATCAGAAACAGCACACCGCTGAGTAGAGCCGCCAGCGCGCTTTTGTAGTTAAGGAGCAAGGCAATGCCCAGCAGCAATTCCAAAAGGGTGACAAACCAGCTCAGTGCGGGAATGGCAGCTGAAAAAAGCCACGGCGTCAGGCCCTCTACATCCTGGTGGAATCGGTGCATTCCGCCCCACGTGATATCGAAATTATTTAACTCCCCCCAAAGCCCAAAGCGGTCTGCCACCGCAGATAAAAGTGTGAGGGCAAGCGACAGTCTTAAAAAAAGCACGATGGATGTCATCTTGGTATTTCTGCTGTATTTGGTAAGGAGCACAATTATTCCTTTCTTTATATTTCAAAAAAAGTTTTCAAATTGCCTAACTATTTAGCGGCTAATTGTTTTTATTGTGATTTTATCTGTTGATTGTTTGTCGCCTGATTTTTTATTTTCTTTGTTTTTTTATATTTAATAGCCATCTTATAGTTAAAGCATGCTGCAAGAATAACTTAATTTTTAATCAAAAAAATGATTATGGATAATGCTTTTTGTTTTTTGGGGTTTTTATTGTTTTTTAATTTTCTTTGATTACTCTGTTGGGTTTTTCTCTTTTTGCGGCTGGTTTTTAAGACGTTTTTTTGAACTTTGCTTAGAGTGTTAGCCGACTTGCTATCCGGGGAAACTTGAAAGTGACCGTGGAAAAGTGGGGCAGGGCATGCTGTGCAAGATGATCTGAGCCGGTTGAGAACGGGGGAATTTGTTGTTGGCCCCTTCTGTTTTGTGCCAAGAGGATGATTCTTTCGGTATTCTGTGCATGTTTCTGCTGCCCTGACGATTTCATGAGGGGCCTGATGGTTTAGCCGGAGTTTTATTGATGCACGCTTTTCGCCGTTCGCGCCTGGGTACTTTTTTGTCCTTGTGGCTGCTGGTGCTTGCGCTGAGCATGGCGACGGTTTCCACTGCGGCTGAGACGGTAGCCTGGACGCCTGCCCAGGCCAGTGAGTCTTTGAATGAATTGCGGGACACGCTGCAAACGGTGCAGGAGCGTTTGCACAAAAATGACGGTTTAGGTGATACGGATCTGGTGGCTCTGCGCAACCAGCTCTTGCTGGCGCAAGAGCAGGCGCAGGATATGAGCATGCGTCTGGAGCCCGAGTTATTGAGTGTCACGGCGCGGTTGACTCAGTTGGGGCCGGTCGATGACCCGGCCGGCGAATCCGAGGACATTGCCCGTCAGCGCGCACAGTTGCAGCAAACGGTGACCGAACTGGACGGCATGATCAAGCTGGCCCGTTTGATTGGAGTGGAAACCACGCAAGGCCTGGATCAGGTGTCCAAGCAGCGCCGCGTGATTTTTCAGGCGGAGCTGGGGCGACAGTCGCAATCGGTTTTGACGCCGCGCTTCTGGCGCAATGTATCGCGTGATTTACCCGGTGATCTGGCTCGGGTAGAGCGCATGCGCAAGGATCTGGCCCAGCGGGTTACGGACTTGCCCGCTTATGTGCCGTGGTTGGCCGCAGCGTTAGCCCTGGTATTGCTGGGCCTGTCTGTATGGGCGGTGCGGGGGCTGGAGCGCTTTACCATCAGCCACACCAAGCCGTCGCGCCTGCGACGCTCTTTTTATGCCACCGCGTTGATCGTGCTCTATAGCCTGACCCCCGGTTTGCTGGCTTCGGTGGCGGCAGGGCTGTTTTATTGGAACGGCAATCTGACTGCGAATCTGGCCAGCTTTGTGTCCAAATCCGTGTTTGCCTTGTATCTGGGTGGTTTTGTGACGGGAATGGGGCGTGTGCTCTTGTCAGCACAACGTCCTAGTTGGCGTTTGCCTCCTATTCCCAGCAAGGTCGCCTTGAAGTTGGCCTGGCTGCCGCTGGCGCTGGGCATCATGGTGGCCTTGACCTGGATGTCGCAGCAATTGCTGGGACTGATCAACGCCACGCTAAGCACGACGTTATTGGTCAACAGCTTTAACACGTTGACCCTGAGCATTTTTATCGCCATCGCCGCCTGGAATTTAAGTCAGGGGCGGGACAAGACGCCGGCGCCTGACGCGGGTGACGACCCGCAAAAAACGGCCCCCGTACAGCACGGGACGACCTGGTTGCGGGCTATTCCCATCACCCTGGGGGTGGTGATTGTGCTGGGCATGATCGCCTTTTTGCTCGGTTATATCGCGCTGAGCAGCTTGATTGTGCAGGAGATGTTGTGGCTAAGTCTGGTGATTTGCACCTGTTATGTGCTGGTCGCGCTGATTGCCGATATCGGCCAAAGCCTGTTGCTGCAGTTCAAGGAAAAGCGGGCTGCTAATGAATGGACCAGTTCACAATTGCGCGGCAGCAGCCAGATTGTGATTGTATTGTCCGGGGCTCTGCGTCTGTGCTTGATTATCACGGCCATTACGCTGGTCTTGCTGCCCTTTGGGGAAGACCCCACGCAGTGGTTGCAGCGTCGTCTTGGTTTTTTGGTCACGGGTTTTTCTCTAGGACAGGTGCAGCTCAAACCTAGCTCTGTGTTGCTGGCGGTGCTGATTCTGGTTCTGGGTATTGTGTTCGTGAAAACCTTGCAACGCTGGGTTGCCAACCAGCTTTTGCCCGCAACGCGTATTGATCCCGGTATGCGCGTGTCTACCGCCAATCTGTTTAGCTACGTGGGCTATTTCATTGTGGTGGCCACGGCAATTTCGTCTTTGGGAGTTGGCCTGGAGCGCATGGCCTGGGTGATTTCCGCCTTGTCCGTGGGTATCGGTTTTGGTTTGCAGGCGGTGGTGCAGAACTTCGTGTCGGGTTTGATCCTGCTGGCCGAGCGTCCCATCAAAATCGGCGATTGGGTCAGCCTGAACGGGGTGGAGGGCAATGTTCGCAAGATCAATGCTCGTGCCACAGAAATCGAGATGTTTGACCGCTCCACCCTGATTGTGCCGAACTCCGAATTCATCACCAAAACCGTGCGCAATGTGACCTTGAGCAATCCTTTGGGGGTGGTGAAAGTCAAGATCAATATGCCTATCGACACGGACGCTAAACGGGTGCGTTCTATCATGCTGGATGTGATGCAGAACTATAGCGATGTATTGGCCGACCCCGCACCGGATGTGACACTCGATGGCTTTGATGCCAATGGTTTGCAGTTCACCGCCACCTGCTATGTCTCGTCACCTCGTATTGGCAGCCGGGTACGTAGCGTCTTGATGTTCGATATTCTGGATGAGTTGCGAAAAGAAGGGTTGGCGTTGCACCATACGCAAACCATGACGGTCTTGCCAACGACGCCGGCGGCCAGCCAGACAGAAAACAATAATCCCTTGTTGAATGATTAAATCCAGATAACAACAACAGGCAGGGTCCAGGGAGACGGAAACCATGAAGCCGCTACGACTAGGTGTACAGGTCTTGCTCTTGTGCCTGAGCCTGATGGGGGCCTGGGCAAGCGCACAGGCACAAGCCTTGTCCGAGGTCGAGCAAGAGCGTCAAATGATGCGCGATCTGCAGCGGACTCAGGACGAAATCCGCCTGATGCAGTACCGTCTGGACGACAACAAGATCTCGATACAACCGGAGCGTGCTTACGAGCAAGATCAGAAACTGTTGCAGGCGCTGGAGCTGTCTGGCCGGACGGTGCAGTCCTTGGAGCGCCGCAGCCGCCTGTTGCGAGCCCGTTTGCAAGAGTTGGGCGAGGACGCGGGGGATGAGGCGGATCAAGTTACGCTTCATAACGAGCGAATGCAGTTACGACGGGCTGATGCGGCCTTGCGCGCTGATTTGCGCGTAGCGCGCCTGGTACAGCTGGAAGCGCAGCAGACCCGCCAACTATTGCGAGAGGCGACCGAGCGTTACGAGCACGCCAAGCGCTGGCAACGCGATTCCTCCCTGATGTTGCTGGAAAGCCTGCCCGAGTTGGGCCAGGCCTGGCCTGCAGACCGCCAGAAACTGTCCGACTTTGCTCAGCAATGGCGTGAAACGTGGAGCAACAGCAGTTGGCGGCAAAGTAGTGCTTCATTGTGGATGGCGGCCGCTGTTGTGTTGTTGATGCTGGTATTGTTTCGCGGCATGCCAGTTTGGGTAAGCCGTTATCTGCCAACTGGGCGTTTGCGTCGCTCCAGCCTGACCATCGCCAATTTTTTCTTATGGTTTATCGCCATCTGGGTGGTGGTGGATCAGTTGATTGAACGGGTGTTTCAGCGGCCAGATCTTGTTCAAACCCAGTTGGAGCTCCTGGCTTACTTGAAAGTGGGTGCATGGGTGGCGGCCGTGGCGCTAGCCTGTATCAAGGGTATAGTGCTGCAGCCTCGGGCTTCCTGGCGTTTGATCCCTGTGTCCACGCAGACTCAACGTCGACTGCGTTACTTTGCGCCCGCTTTCTTTCTGGTCGTCTACGCGGACGTCATAAGTGGTTTTTTCCGAGGATCGATAGGTGTCTCGGATGCATTTCAGTCGCTGGCTGACGGTGTGAGCAGCCTGCTGTATCTGATCCTGTACGGCTATGGTTTGTGGGTTTTGCGTGACGAGCTATTCAACCGTACGGACGCTTCGGGGCAGGGGGCAGGCAGAACAGGTCGCAGTTGGGCGCGTTTGGCCTTTAAAGGCGGTGTCCTCGTGTACACCCTGGTGTTGGGCTTGTTCATCGCAGGCTGGCAAGGCCTGTCGGATGACTTGATGTCGCATTTCATGACCATGCCCTTGCTTCTGGGCTTGCTGGCCTACGTGGGGATGGTGTGGTTGCAGGACATGGCGGACTCTTTGCTGGCGTATCTGCGTCATCGCAGCCACGATCCGGATGCAGCGCCGATTCGCGTGCAAAGTCAGTTCATTATTGTGTTTTTTGCTATCGCCCGTATGACTGTTTTGGGTCTGGCCATCTGGATGGTCAGCGGGGATTGGCTGACTGAACCCAAACAGATGCTGGAGTCGGGCCTGGATGTCTCGCGTGAGGCCTTGCGCTTGGGGGCCGTGCAGTGGCGTTTGGACTTGTGGCTGATTGCCTTGGGCGTGATGCTGGTGGGGGCGGTACTGATCCACTTTCTGCGTACCTGGTTACGTCAGAGTTACATGCCCAACACCACTCTGGAACCCGGCCTGCAAAATGCCATCGTCGGCATGGTGGGCTATGTCGCTTACTTCGTTTTGTTGGTGATCTGCTTATCCATGCTGGGTGTGCCGATTGAGTCCGTTACCTGGATTTTTACGGCTTTGACGGTGGGGGTGGGTTTTGGCTTGCGGGGTATTGTGCAGAACATTGCTTCCGGTTTGATGCTGATGGTGGAGCGCCCCGTCAAAGTCGGGGACTGGGTGGAAGTGGAGGGCAGCGAAGGCAATGTGCGCCAGATCCGTTTGCGGGCGACGTATGTGGAGCGGTTTGATCGCACGATGGTGATGGTTCCCAACGCCCAGATGATGGGGCGGCAGGTACGCAACCTGACCTACACGCCCACCTCTCTGGGGGCGATTGAGTCCCGCTTGTTGTTCCCGCTGGATGTGGACGCGGATGCCGTCATGCAGATTCTGCGCGACGCTGTGCTGTCCGAGCCGGAAATTCTGGACGAGCCTGCCCCCATCCTGTCGTGTGACGGGATTTTTGGTGATGGGGTCGCGTTCAGTACGCGTTGTTTCATCAACAGCATGCGGGTGCACCGCCGGGTGCGCAGCAACCTGATGCTGGATATCTTGCGCCGTCTGCGTCAGCAGGGCATCAGCTTGCATCCGGCGCAACGCTGGGTGCAGGAAGCCATGGACAAGGACAGGGCCGAGGACGAAGACCTTTAGGGTTTTCCCAGTGATTGAAAGCTGAAATATTCATCCGTATAATTTGTTTAGCCACACTAAACAGAAAAAGCGCGTGATGCGCATCAGGATGGATGAGACATGAGCAAGAAACAGTCCTCTCAGGGCGAAGCACCCGTATCGCCCTGGCGTGCTGCCAGTGCTGCTGGTTTAGGCACCATGATCGAGTACTACGATTTTCAGTTGTACGGCGTCCTGGCGGTCACGCTGAGCGTGCTGTTTTTCCACGCCGGTAATGAAAATGCGGCCTTGCTGTCCACGCTGGTCGTGTTTGGCGGCGCCTTTCTGGCCCGGCCCTTGGGCGGGATCTTCTTTGGCTGGTTCGGTGACAAGCATGGTCGTACCGCTGCCTTGATGTTCACCATTGTGGGCATCGGGGTGGCCAGTGCATTAATGGGCATGCTGCCCACCTACGCTACCCTGGGCCTGGCTGCGCCGGCCTTGCTCTTGCTGTGCCGTTTGCTGCAGGGCTTTTTTGCCGGGGGTGAAATTACCGGCGCGGCCACGTATGTGGCGGAATGCTCGCCCCCCGGCAAGCGCGGTTTTTTTGGTGCATTCAATCCGGCAGCGGCCACTTTGGGTTTGTCCCTGGCCACGGGGGTAGCTGGTTTGGTGACGGCATTGGTGGGCAAGGAAGCCATGCTGGATTGGGGCTGGCGCATTCCCTTTTTGCTGTCCATTCCCTTGATCATTCTGTGCGTCTGGGCCCGTTCGCGCATTGAGGATTCGCCGCGCTTCAAGGAAATGCTCAAAAGCCATCACCCCGAGCATTCGCCCTTGTCCTTGATTGTGCGTGATTACCGCCGCCCCCTCTTGCAGGTCATTGCCATTGGTTTTGCCCAGAATGCGGCAGGTTACGTGGGCGTGGTCTACCTGAGTACCCACTTGATCCACACCCTGAAATACGACGGCACTGCGGTGTTCTGGCTGATTTCCCTGGTCACCTTGTGCTCGGCCTTCATCATGCCTTTTGCCGGCGGCCTGTCTGACCGCTTCGGTCGCAAGCCTTTGTTGACGATTGGCTTGCTGGGCTATCTGGTGCTAGTGCCCTTGACCATGTGGGTTGCCTCCTGGGGCAGTTTCCCGCTGGCGGTCATTGCCGTAGCCGTGTCCATTTTGCCCTTCATCGTGGTCCAGGCCGTGGGCTATCCCTTGTATGCCGAATTGTTCCCTACGCGAGTGCGCTATAGCGGCGTGTCGCTGGGCTTTAACATCGCCACCATTCTGGGTGGAGCGACGGCGCCGTTCGTGGCGTCCTGGCTGACGGGCCTGACCGGTTCCAGCATGGCACCCGCCTTCTATGTGATGGTGGTGGCGCTGATCGGGATTGCCGCCCTGAGCACGGTGCAGGAAACCTCTGGCCGTCAGTTGGCCGATTGATTTTCAAGGAAGTGAATGATGTCCGGATATTTTCTTTATCACTCCATTGGCATGTTCGAGGGCAAGGAAGCCGCCATGCGTGCCGAACTGGATCAGTTCAGCCAGGTCTGGTCGGCACAGGATGATGGCCAGTGGGGCTACGCCTTGGGCCAGAAACAGGCGTTCATGGATGCCTGGGCCAGCCTGATTGGCGCGGACTCCAAGGATATTGCGCTTAGCGAAAACGTCACTGGTGGCCTCTACAGCATTCTGGGCTCCTTGCCTGCGCATGTGCTCAAAGGGCGTACCTTGCTGGTCGCCGCTGATTGCTTCCCCAGCCTGCATTTTCTACTGCAAAAGCTGGCCCTGCGTCTGGGTTTCACCCTCCGTACCGTGCCCCTGAGCGCGGGCCTGTCCTATGTGACGGATGACGATTTCATCAATGCCTGGGACGACAACGTGGGCCTGGCCCTGGTGACCTGGGTCAGCTCGACATCCTCGCACCGGGTGGATGTCGATCGTATGGCGCAGTGTGCGACGGAGCATGGCAGCCTGATGGCGCTGGATTTGACGCAAGCGGCCGGTCTGGTGCCGTTTACCGTGCATGAAGGCGTGGCCTTTACCTTGTCGGCGTCCTTGAAGTGGGCCTGCGGCGTGTCGGGAGCCAGCCTTTTGCACGTGCGTGCGGATCTGATCGAGCAGTGCGAACCCGAGTTCCGTGGCTGGTTCAGCCAGGAAGATCCCTTTAACTGGAATCTGGACCAGTTCAGCTATGCCGAAGGCGCACGTCGTTTTGACCATGGCACACCGGCTATTTTGGGCAGTATCGCGTCCTTGCCTGGCATGCGTTTTGTGCTGGAAACCGGCGTGGAAAAATTGCTGGAACAAAACCGGGCATTGACGGCTATCTTGCTGGATCGTGCAGACAAGGCCAATTGGCCCGTGCTGACGCCCTTGGCCGAGAATGAGCGCGGCGGCAGCATCATGTTGCGTGCCAGCAGTGCCCAGCGTGCGCAGGCCATGGTGGATCAGTTGCGCGAGCAGGAGCTGTATTGTGACCAGCGTGATGGCGTTTTGCGCTTGTCGCCCGGCAATGTCTGCACCGAGCAGGATGTGCTGCGCCTGTGCGACACCTTGCAAGCCGGTTGGTAAGGAGAAACAGGGATGGATAGCCAAACTTGGGCGCATCAAGCCAGCCGCCGTATCGAACGACCGGCCAAGGTCGTGATGGACTATATGGCGGATCTGGATGCTCTGGGACGCTGGTCCCTGGGCTGCTTTGATACGCAAACGGTGGAGCCGGGCCTGGTCGTGGGCACGTCCTTGTTTGACGGTGGCCAGACCCATGTCAGCGTGGAGATTCTGGCCGAGCAAGGGCTGATTCGCTACTGGGTCGGCAGCGCCACGCAACGCACGCCACGCATCAGCGCCATGGTGCAGCCGCTGGATCAGGATTCCTGCATTTTGATCATGCTGGCGACACGCGGTGCAGACATGGATGAAAGCCGCTGGCTGCGTTTGCAGCGTTGCCATGAAACCGAGCTGGATCTGATCCAGGCCCAGCTGCACAGCGCGGCCTAGTTCTGGCGCTTAATAGCTGGGCGGGGTGATCGCCACAATAAAACGCACATCCTTGTCGTAAGGATTGCGATAGGCATGGGGCAGGCTGGAGTTGAAATAACAGCTGTCGCCCGTTTGCAAGCAGTGCTGATCATCCCCCACATCGACCAGTAGCTGGCCTTCGGTCACCAGCACACATTCCTCGGCAGGGTGGCTCCAGCGCTGCCCGACCGAGCTTCCGCCCGGCGGCAAAAAGCCCGCCAGCATTTCGATACTGCCAAAGCCGGGCGATACCCGCTGATACTGCACGCCCGAGGCGGATTGAATGCTCATGCGCTCGTTCTGGCGCACCACCGCCACTTGTTCCACATTGTCATCCAGCAAGGAAAACAAAGGCGTATCCAGCGCACGCGCGATCTGGCGCAAGGTGTCCAGACTGGGCTGGGTCAAGCCGCGCTCTACCTGGCTGATCAGGCCCGGGGAGACCTCGGCCAGCTCGGCGAGCTTGCGCAAAGACAGTTTTTTATGAAGTCGGACTTGGCGAATACGCAAAGCGGCCATGTAGGATCGGGCAGGAGATGATAAAGCCGTCATTGTAAGACAGGCCTGCCGGGCTGAGGGCGAACGGCCAGTCTGACAGCAGAGTTGCGGATGAGCTTGGGGCCTGTCTATGCCTTGGCCAGCGTATGCGGATCGTCCGCCCATTTTTCCTTGATATGCAGCATTTCGGGCAAGCATTTGTCCAGCAGGGCCACCAGTTGCGGATCAAAGTGCAGGCCGGATTGCTCGCGCAGATAGCTGATACAGCGTTCCACACTCCAGGCTTTCTTGTAGGGCCGGTCACTGGCGAGGGCGTCAAAGACATCGGCCACGGCCACAATGCGGGCGGGCAGGGGGATTTCCTCGCCCTTCAAGCCGTAGGGATAACCGCTGCCATCCCATTTTTCGTGGTGATACAGTGCAATTGTGCGCGCCAGTTTCAGCAGGCCATGGGAGTGCTGGCCAATAATGCGGGCGCCAATCAAGGTGTGCGTACGCATGATTTTCCACTCTTGGGCTGTCAGCTTGCCGGGTTTTTGCAGGATGGAGTCGGGGATACCGATTTTGCCGATATCGTGCATGGGTGCAGCATGCAGCAACTCGTCGGCCGCTTCACTGGAGTAGCCCAGCCAGTGCGCCAGAATGCGGGTGTAGTGGCTCATACGGATAACGTGGCGGCCAACCTCGTTGTCCTTGTATTCGGCGGCCGTACCCAGGCATCGAATAATTTGCAGGCGGCTATCGCGCAGTTCCTGCATTTGCACCAAAGACAGATGGTTGCGGATGCGCGCCTTCAGAATCGCCGGATTGAAGGGCTTGGAGATGTAATCCACCGCCCCCATGTCCAGGCCCATTTGCTCGTCATGTGGTTGCGAGAGCGCCGTCACAAAGACGATAGGAATATGCCGGGTCTTGATGTCTGCCTTCAAGGCCCGACAGACTTCGTAGCCCGACATTTGCGGCATCATGATGTCCAGCAGGATCAGGTCGGGCAGATCCCGTTGCGCCAGCTCCAGTGCCTTGACGCCATCTTTGGCAAAGAGCAAGCGGTAGTCCTGTTGCAGGGTATGACGAAGAATTTGAAGGTTGGCCGGCTCGTCATCGATGAGCAAGAGGGTAGAGCGTGGCGCGGTAAATTCATTCATGGCGTGGCGTATCCTTGGCCAAGCTGGCATTCAGGTCTTTGATCAGCGCGGACAGGATGATACTGGCCTGAGCAAAGTCGAATACGTCTATAGTTTTATTGAGATTATTCAGGGTATCCGTTTGCCCTGTGCTTTCCAGGTACTGGCAAACCACCTGCAAGGCGGGTTCATCAAGCTCGTTGAGCAAGACACTGTTATGCAGGATATGGAGGTAGTTCAAGGCCACGTCGGGGGTGTGCACCACGATGTTTTGCGGGTTCGAATAGGGCGTGGGGGCGCCATGATGGCTTAACTCGTGGGCAATGCGGCTGAACATGTCCTGCAGCTGCTCAATACGGCCACGCATCTGGCGAGTCTGACCATGCCGAATTTTGTCTTCCAGCTCGGCACTCAGGGCAGAGACTTGTGGCAGGCCCAGATTGCCGGAGGTGCCGCGAATACCGTGCAGGCTGCCCAGCACAATTTCCCAGTTCGGTGAGGGCTGCTTGATTTCGTCAAGCGGGTAGCGGGTATGCAGGTCTGACAGGAAACTGAGCAGGGCGCGACGCAGACGGACTTCCGAGCCCCACAGACTCAGGCCCATGTCCCAATCGATCAGGCTGCTCTCTTGCGGCTCAACGTTGTGCTCCGTAGAGTCAGTGGGGCTTAACCCCATGACCAGGGCAATTTCCTGCAGCAAAGAGGGCAGGTCCAGCGGTTTGGTGGCAAAGCCGTTCATGCCGGCTTCCTGTGCGGCGCGGCGATCGGATTCCATGACGCTGGCGGTCAGTGCAATCAGGGGCAAGGGAAGGCGTGCTTCGCGGCGTTCCTGCTCGCGCCAGCGGCGGGCGGTTTCCAGGCCGTCCAGCTCGGGCATATGGACATCCAGCAAGGCCACATCAAAGTCTTCCTCGGACAGCAGTTCCAGCACTTTGTGGCCATTATCGGTAGCAATCACCGAATGCCCGTGCTGCTCCAGTGCCAGGGTCAACAGTTCCTGATTCAGGCTGACGTCATCAGCCACCAGAATGCGCAAAGGAGGCAGTTGCGGAAGATGAGGATCGTCCGGGTTCAGGCTGGGCTCTTTACCGGGCTCCAGTGGAATGCGGACCTCGAACACACTGCCTACGCCCAGGGTGCTTTGAACTTCCAGCGTACCGCCCATCAAGTCGACCAGCTGGCGCGCAATGGACACGCCCAGCCCCGTCCCACCGAAACGGCGGCTGATGGACACGTCGGCCTGGGTAAAGGGGGTAAATACATGGCGCAGCTGATCGGGCGTCATGCCGATGCCGGTATCGGTGACACGGATGGAAACGGCATTGCGTCCGGGTTCCGGGTTCACCTCTACGCGCACTGCACCGCTTTGTGTGAATTTGATGGCATTGCCGATCAGATTGTTCAGCACTTGCTGAATACGCAGCGGATCGCCTTTGTAAAAGGGGTGCAGATTGGGCGCATAATTCAGACGGAATTCCAGGTTCTTGGCGTCGGCGGCCAAACGCAGCGAGGCCATGACCTGCTCGCACAGTTCAATCAAGGAAAAATCGACCTGTTCCAGCTCCACCGAGCCTCGTTCCAGCTTGGTGGTGTCCAGAATATCGTTCAGCAAGGCCAGCAAGGAGCGAGCGGACTGGTTGATGATGGCCAGGTGCTTGTTCTGTTGCGCATTGAGCTGGTCGTTCAGCATCAAGTCGCTAAAGCCGATAATCGCGTTCAATGGGGTGCGGATTTCGTGGCTCATATTGGCCAGGAAGGCACTTTTGGCCTGGGCCGCCTGTTCCGCTTTTTCGGCGCTTTGACGCAGGGACTGGGTCAGCGCGTTGTAGCGGCTCATGTCGGTGACAAAACCCACAAATAGCGGGTCGCCTGGTTGGCGAACCTTGCCGACCGCCAAGCGCATCGGCATCAAACTGCCATCTTTACGCAGTCCGGTCACATCCCGACCTACGCCAATAATCTTGGGATCATTGCTGCGCAGGTAATTGGACAGATAGCTGTCATGGCGCGAGCGATCCGGCTCGGGCATCAGCATGTTCACATTGCGGCCCAGCACTTCACCGGCTTTCCAGCCAAACAGGCGTTCTGCCGAATGGTTGAAGTCCAGAATGGTCCCGTGGCTGTTGATGGTAATGATGCCGTCAATCGCCGTATCCACAATGGCACGGTTATGCGATTCGCTCTCTTCCATCTTCAGAAACAGCTGGCGATAGCGCAGCAAACCATTGGCTGCGGTAACCAGTACCGTCACGGTAATGGTGAAGGTAGACAGCACCATGGACGCAAAGGTGCTGTTGAAGACGATCATGTCATCGGGCGGGGTGGTCTGGCCTATGAAACGGGCGGCGGCCATGCCGGTGTAGTGCATGCCGGAGATGGCCAGGCCCAGCACAATGCCGCTGATCACCACACGTTGCAGCAAGGTCAGGCGAGTGCGATGCAGGCGAAAGCGTATCCACAGGGCCACGGTTGCCAGTACCATCGCCAGCACAATCGACAAGAAGAAGGTAAAGGGCTCGTAGCGCAGCATCGGTGCCATCCGCATGGCCGCCATGCCGCTGTAATGCATGGTGCCTATGCCCAGGCCCACCAAAATGCCGCCCACAATCAGGTGCAAGCGCTGGACACGAGCTTGCGAGAGGATTTGCAGCGCCACCCAGGATGCGCCCACGCTGGGCAGAACCGACAGCATGGTGATGGCCGGGTCGTAATGGACGCTGGTACAGAGTTCAAAGGCCAGCATGCCAATAAAGTGCATGGTCCAGATGCCGCCGCCCAGAGCAATGGCACCCGTGCAGATAGCAATCTGGCGATGCAGGCGCAAGTCCGCCATGCGGGCAATATGGGCCGTGTGCAAGGCCATGCCCGAGGAGAAGATGGCAACCAGTAGCGACAGGATGACCAGACCACTGTTATAGCTGCCAACCAAAAAGGGAGCCATCTGGTCCGCACTGATGAAGAACTGGTCGAGTATCTGCATAGGTGCTTATGTCCGAAGCGGCCCAGGAAGGCCAAGTTAGACGAAATGTGTCAGGCTTCCCCTGCCTACCAGAGGGAATGTAACGGTGAAATTCGGATAGGTTACCGAGTTTGTCTCTTACTGTGCAGTTTTTTGTATGGATAGAACAAAAATATTCATAACTAGAGCAGCGTTCCGGTCAAGAGCAGCGCGGCTACGGAGAAATAGATGACCAAACCGAGCACGTCCACCAGAGTCGCCACCAGAGGCGCCGAGGCACTGGCCGGGTCAAAACCGACGCGTTGCAAGATAAAGGGCAGCATGGAGCCGATGCAGGAACCAAAGGTCACAATCCCGACCAGGGCCAGCCAGATGGTGAAACCGATCAGCAAGGAGTGTTCGCCGTAGTCGTACAGCCCCAGGTGTTGCCAGACTTCAATACGAATAAAGCCGATCGCCCCCAGCATAGTGCCCAGCACCAGGCCCACAGGCAGTTCACGCAGCAGAACGCGCCACCAGTCACGCACCCGGACTTCACCCAGAGCTAGTCCGCGAATCAGAAGGGACGTGGCCTGCGAGCCGGAGTTACCGCCCGAGCTCATGATCAAGGGAATGAACATGGCCAGGACCACAGCTTTTTCCAGTTGTATCTCGTAATACTGCATGGCACTGGCAGTCAGCATTTCACCCAAAAACAGAATGGCCAGCCATCCTCCACGCTTGCGGATCATGGTGCTAAAGCCGGCCTGCAAATAAGGTTTGCCAATATGTTCGGCCCCCCCGAAGCGGTTCATGTCCTCCGCGGCTTCGTCCATGAGGGCGTCAATGACGTCGTCCACCGTCACAATGCCGATGATGGCCTGGGTCTCGTCCACGACCGGGATGGCCAGAAAGTCGTGACGGCGTATCAGTTGGGCAACGGCTTCTTTATCGGTCAGCGCCTGCACGGCGATAGGACTGTCGCCACTCCACAGTTCAGTCAAGGCGGCTTGCGGGTCGGCACACACCAGTTTGCGCAAGGGCACGACAAATTGCAGTTGTTGTTTGTCGTTAACGACATAGATGGCGTAGACCGTCTCGCGAGTGCTTTCTACTTCGCGGATATGCTGCAGGGTCTGGGCGACGTTCCAGCTCATGGGCACTTGTAGAAACTCGGTGGTCATGATGCCGCCGGCGGTATCGGCCGGATAGTGCATCAGTCGCATGATGGAGGTGCGGGTAGCTTGGCTCAGGCGGCTCAGAATCTGCTCTTGGTCCTCGTGGTCCAGATCCTGTAGCAAGTCGGCCATACGGTCTTCGGCCAGTGTTTCCAGCACCGGCAGGCGCTCGGGGCTGCTTAGCTCCAACACAATGGCACTGGCCCAACGCAGCTCCGGTATCTCCAGCAAGGCTTGTAAGCGCTGGTTATCCAGCTCTTGGGCAGCTTGCAGGGCCGGGCGCCGTTCCAGCTCGTTCAGGGCCAGAGCAATGTCGGCAACAGGGGTCTGAGGGCCTAGTAAATCAGTTGAGGGGGGCAGGGACATGCAGTACTCCAGTGGACGTGCAAGTACAGAAAATGGTCTGGCGTGGGAAACGTCAGGCGAGTATTTTTTTGGGGGAAGGGCTGATAGAAGGGGTGAAGTATGTCTGTGAATCGATCCATGATTTACCCATAGAACCGCTCAGTGCTATCCCAAGCAGACAATCAGCGTGGTGAAGAATATCGCCATCGTAGGGAGGTCTGCGCGGGAAGTCAAAATGATTGCGATGAGGTGCGGATAAATGATTTGTGCGGTTAAGTTGGCGTTTGCGCCCATGCATCGAACTTGAGATGGCTCAGAGGGTGCTATAGTGCCCGCTTTGCCGCGTTGGCGGCGACTCGACCCAGGCGGGCCCAGGCCCACTACACGATCAGGAACAACCATGAGCAATGCGATTAATTTTGACCAAGGCAACTACCGCTTCATTCCGACCGGCGTGACCCGCTTTTCGGGCGGGGTGGCCGCTCAGCCCGGTTACGAGATCTGCCGGGTCGTGTTTTCGGCTCCCGTGCCACTGAAAGAAGGCTTTGACCTGATTCAAGCCGTGCTGGAAGCGGAAGAGCGTCCTTTGACGGCCTTGTGCGCTTGCGAGCTGCGCTCCCCCGAGCCAGTCAGCGACAGCGACTTCAACAAATTCAATGAGCTGTACCTGGAAACGCTGAAAGAGTGGGGCCTGATCAAAGGCAAACACAATCCGGTCGCGCGCAGCAATGTGTCGCCTTTGGTCGGTGCGCCTGCCGAGCCTAGCTTTTATGCCTTCAGCTATACGGTGGAAACCGATATTGAAGAAGCCACCTTTGTGATTGCGGGCAGTTGCGAAGTGCCCGAAACCCCCGATGATGATATTGAAAGCATTGTGGCTTATCGGGATGTATCGCCTGACGGCCTACTCAAGAAAGCCCAATGGGTTCTGGATGAAATGGAGCGTCGTCTGGAAGTGCTGGGCCATGAGTGGGCCGATACCACGGCCACCCATGCTTACACCGTGCATAATGTGCACCCCTTTATGGCCAGTGAGTTGGCCAGGCGCGGGGCGATTAGCCATGGTCTGGGCTGGCATCTGGCTCGTCCTCCCGTGAAGGATCTGGAGTATGAAATGGATTGCCGTCGTATCTTGAACGAGCGTGTGCTGACCATTGATTAATTGATTCACCCTTAAAAAAACAGGCCCACGCTTGCGTGGGCCTGTTTTTTTTATGCTCGGCTATACGCCGCTTCAGACGCAGAGCGTTGATAACGACGGCGTACGATCAAGCCCCATACCAACCCCAGGATGGCCGATGCCAGGG
Source organism: Alcaligenes sp. SMD-FA (assembly GCF_025960365.1). Classification (NCBI taxonomy): domain Bacteria; kingdom Pseudomonadati; phylum Pseudomonadota; class Betaproteobacteria; order Burkholderiales; family Alcaligenaceae; genus Alcaligenes; species Alcaligenes sp. SMD-FA. The sequence goes on from NZ_CP110108.1 coordinate 1,476,911, forward strand.
AGCCGCAGAGTACGCCCAACTTGGCTGCATCCAGCAAAACAGGCTCGGCAAAGGCCAGGTTTGCGACAAAGATGGACATGGTAAAGCCGATACCAGCCAGCAAACCGATCAAGGCGACACCGGACCAATTCATGCCAGCCGGCAGGGTGCACAGGCCCAGGCGCACGGGTAGCCAGGTGCCTAGCAAGACCCCCAAGGGTTTACCCACAATCAAGGCAATAGCCACGCCAAACAGGGCACTTTGCGCGCCGGCGGCATTCAGGTCCAGACCATTGAGGCTGACCCCGGCATTGGCCAGGGCAAACACAGGCATGATGATAAATGCCACCCATGGGTGCAGCAACGCGGGAATGCGCTGGACCGGAGGCAGGATTTCACGCTGGGCTAACTGCATTTTTTGCAGGGTATACATGATTTCATGGGTATCGTGCTGGCTTTCCAGCTTGGTGGCCAGCTCCAGATTCAGGTGTCGTGCCTTGCGTGGCAGGGGCAGGGCACGTACCGGGCTCATCATGCCCAGGACCACACCGGCCAAGGTCGGGTGAGCACCGGTTTTGAGCATGCCAAACCATAGAATGGCGCCGGGAACGACGTAGGCCCAAGCCGAACCGATGCCCATTTTTTGCAGACCCAGAACAGCCACAATGCCAACACCGGCAATTAGAAAGGCGCTGTAGTCCAGTCCGCCAGAGTAAAAGAAGGCAATGATTAGGATGGCAATCAGGTCATCAATAATAGCCAGCGCCAGCAAAAATATCCGCAAGCTGGGGGGCAGGGAACGGCCCAGCAACGCTAATACGCCAACGGCAAACGCAATATCGGTAGCCGTAGGAATGGCCCAGCCCATCAACACTTTTGGATCGGGGTTCATGGCCGCATAGATCAGCGCGGGCAGGGTAATGGCAGCCAGGGCGGCACAGATAGGCAGCATGGCCGAGCGCCAATCAGACAGGGCCCCGTCATGGATCTCGCGACGAATCTCCATCCCGACAACCAGGAAAAACAGGGTCATCAAAATGTCGTTGACCCAAAAATGCAGATCTTGCGAGAAACGCCATGGGCCCAGCTCCAAAGTCACTTGTGTGTGCCAGAGGGCTGAATAGCTATCGGAAAATGAGGAGTTGGCCCAGATCAAAGCCACGGTAGCGGCTAGCAATAAGACAACCCCGCCCAGGGCTTCGATATGCAAAAGCCGCTGTAATTGCGCTTGAAGCTGGCGGGTTACGACATGGGCACGCGGTAAGGGCGTACCGGAGGAGGGGTGGGACATGGTCGGCAAATCTCCACAAGGCGGCCCGACCTTGCGTATATGTTTAACCTGCCCTGCTGCACCATGCCAGCAAAACACCCTGCGCAATTATAGGGAGGGAGTTTCTTTAAGGCAAACGTCAGCTTGAGGCAGTGTCAGGAGTGATATGCAGGGGAATAGTGACTGGGCCATCGTTGGTCAGACTCAATTGCATATCGGCACCAAACACGCCGCACTGTGTATCAGGAAGGCGGGTGCGGGCCATGGACACCAGTTCATCAAACAGGGGTTGGCTAAGGGCAGGGGGCGCCGCACGGCTGAAACCGGGGCGATTACCCTTGCGCGTGTCTGCAGCCAAGGTAAATTGGCTGACCAGCAAAAGCTGGCCACCCGCTTGCAACAGGTTCAGATTCATCTTGCCCTGTTGATCGGAAAAAATGCGCAGGGCTAATAGCTTGTCCAGCAAACGTCTGGCTTGCTCGCTGGTATCACCGTGTTCAGCACAGACCAGCACGGCCATGCCAGCCCCAATCTTTGCAACGGTTTGGTTTTCAATATCGACTTGGGCCTGCCGTACCCGTTGAATCAAGGCAATCATAGATAGTTCACGAAGATCAGTGGCCGACAGCTTTGGAGAACAGATTCACAATCAGTACGCCCACCACAATAAAGGCGATACCGATCATAGCGGCCAAATCCAGTTTCTGCTTGAAAAGCACCCAGCCGATCAGCGAAATCAGCACAATGCCTACACCACTCCAGATGGCATACGCCACGCCAACAGGCATGACGCGCAGGCTAAGCGACAAAAAATAAAACGCGCCTGCATAAAACAGCACAGTCAATACGCTGGGTACGACAAGGGTGAACTGCTCAGAGCGTTGCAACAAGCTGGTGGCAATGATCTCGAAGATAATCGCGACGAATAAATGCAGGTAGGCCAGGCTTACAGGAGTCATGGGAAATTAAGGTTGAAAACTGAACCAGCCAGGCAGCAGCAGGACGCTGGCCCATAAAGCGGCTGAAGCCCAGGAGGAGATATGAAAGCTGACGGGTGACATGGCGCAGGTGCCCGCAATTAATGGAACCGTCGAGCGCAAAGGGCCCACAAAACGACAGGCTACGATACTGAACCACCCCCAGCGAGCAAAAAACGCTTGTGCTTTTGCATACAGGTGCAAACGCTTACGCGCCCATTCGAAATGGAACAGATTACCGCCGTAGCGCTGGCCCAGATAAAAGGAGATGGCATTGCCGATGCCTGCGCCCAGAGTGACGGCCAGCCAGACGGGCAGCAAATCCATTTCGCCAGCGCCAACCAGCGCACCGACAGATAAAAGGATAGCGGTACCTGGAATGATGAGCGCCAAAAAGGGCAGAGACTCAACCAGGCACAGCGCAAATACGGCAGGCGCAACCCATTGAGGGTGCGCGCTGATCAGCGCTGTGGCTTGTTCGGCAAAATTGCTTAAAGTACTTAGCATATCAACCAGAAGGAAGGGACAGTCATGGCTTGTCCTTTAGTTCAGGGGGAAACTCAGAATCAGGCGGTCTTTGTGCTGCAAACCGTCCTCAAACAGCGCTTCGTCGTAATGGTGCAGGAAGTAATCGGGTTCAATCGCCACAATCCGAAAACCGGCGCGTTGATAGAAAAACAGCGGGTAGCCTATTGTGCCGGTGCCGACAAACAAGGTCTGTCCACCTTGTTGGCGCACATAATCAATCACGGCTGACAGCAGCGTGTGACCCAGTCCCTGACCTTGATGCGAGGGCAAAACAGCCATGTTCATCAGTTCCCAGTCCTGGGCATTGTTGCGCTGCAAAATCGCTGCGGCCACAATGTGTTGCTGATCCCGGATGCACCAGGCGTGCGGCGTGTCCCTGTAGCGTTCAATCAGGCTTGTGCTGGGGTCAGCCCCCAGGAGTAAAGCCATGGGTAGGCTGGAACCATGAATCTGTTGCACTTGTTCCGGCTTACTGGGCTGGCTCATGAAAAATCCCCGTCCACGTAAAACCACTGGCCTTGCTCAAGGACAAAACGGCTGATTTCATGCAGACGATTGGCCCGGCCATGCAAACGGTTGCGTGCCACAAACTCTACAATCGCCTCTGTGTCGGAAACACGCTCATGGCGTCGCACGTCCAGGCCCAGCCATTGCAAACCCCGTGGATTGGGTTCCAGTGAATGGGGGCGGGTGGAGCAATGCCAAGTGGCCAGAAGGTAGTCCAGATCGTCGCGTACAAACGCGCAGTAGCGTGAACGCATCAACGTGACGGCATCGGGAGCTTGCAAGTATTGGGGGCCTTGATGCCATGGGCCGCAACAGGCTTCGTAGGGGTTGGAATTGCCACAGGGGCAGGAAGGTTTTGAAGAGGAATACTTTTTCAAGAGCGTAACTGCCAAGACCAAAGAATGGCACAAGCATACCTGAAAGCCGGTATTGGCTTATGGCCCCCCGCGACGAAAAGTAACTTTTTCAAGGCGGCGGCTTCTCATGCCTGGGGTGTTCGAGCTAGTACGAGTACTGAAGCTGTGTAATTGGTATTTCTGACTGCCGAAAAGTTCCTGCTTGCCTTTGTGGTGGCGACGTTGCGATTGTCCAAGTCTTGCTGCTCGCCCATGTGTGCACCATAAAAAACCCGCCCGCAAAAGCGGACGGGTCACAGGCATGCTCTTGGCTACGTCGAACTGGCTTATTTAGCCGCGTCGATACGCTGTTGCATGCGCTGGGCGCGCTCTTTGGAGCCGGGGTGCGAGCTCATCACGCTGCTCTCGCCGCCGTCCAGGGCTGCCAATTTTTCAAAGGCAGAGACCAGGCCTTGCGTCTTGAGCTTGCGCTCGGTCAGCAGGTCAAAGGAGTAGTCATCAGCAGCGGACTCTTGCGATTGCGAGAACTGAGCGTTCAGGAATGCTTCGGACAGCTCGCCCAATTGGCTGGAGTTCAACTGAGTCACCACACTGTTACCAGTCGCGGCGGCCGCATCACGAGCGGCGGACAGACCGTAGGCGGTTTGCATGGCTTTCTTGCTGTGGCCCAGTTCAACATGACCCATTTCGTGACCGATCACGCCGCGCAACTCGTCGTCGTTCATCTTGTCCATCAGACCGGCGTAAACACGGATACAACCGTTAGCCATGGCCCAGGCGTTGACTTCCTGAGTCTGGTAAACCTTGAAGTTTGGTGTTTGGCCGTTCAACTGTTTCGTCAATGGTTTCACGACACGTTGCAGGCGTTTGTTGTATTTGCTGTTGGCGCTGGCCACTTTGTTTTCAGCGTCCATCTGCTTGCAGGATTGATCAGACAAAGCGACCACTTCCTGATCAGACAAGCTGAAAGCCTGAACAGCCTTGCTGCCAGCACCCACCAAGCCACCCACATCCATAGTCTGACAGCCTGCGGTCAGGCCAGCGACGGCCAACATGGCAGCCAACGCACCCATACGAAAAGTCATGGATTTCCCCTTCTACTTATAAAAAAAGAAGCGATTTTAATGATTCGACAGTGAAGGGTCTGTATATAAAACAATATTTAACAATTATTGCTGCCGCCCTTGCGCGCAGATAAGAGGTGTAGGCGAGCACGATAAGCGAGGTTAAAGCATTTTAATCCAAGATGATATTTATGCTGGAATGCTTGCCGTGGGACGCCCAGAAGATAAGTCCCATTCGGAGGTAAACGCTAATGTAATGATTAGGTACCAGTGTTACTATTTACTTCACAAAACGAGAGGGAGACAAGGAAATGAGTAAGAAAATCATGGTGTTGCTGGGAACACTGGTACTGGCGGGGTGCGCGGCTCACACCCAGGGCGAACGTGGTCCGGGCGCCCAAATGACACAGAACTGTGCACCGATAGATGAGTCAGGCGTTGCCGCTTTGTTTGAACGTTGGAACCAGTCTCTACAAACTGGCAAGCCTGACGTTGTTGCTAAGAACTATGCAGAGCGTTCGATTCTGTTGCCCACACTGTCTGGAGTAAACCGCGTTAGCACGGCAGAAAAAGTAGACTACTTTGAACATTTTCTGGCCGCCAAACCGCAAGGCAAGGTAACGGACAGACAAATCACCCTGGGCTGCAATATGGCCGTGGACTCGGGCCTGTACACGTTTCATATGGGCAGCAGCGGTAAAGACGTAGGCGCGCGTTATACCTATACGTATCAGTGGAACGGCCAGGACTGGCTCATCGTCAGCCACCACTCCTCACTTTCGCCTGTTGATAAATAAGCGCTTTTCAAGCCTGGGTGACGTGCTCAAATAGCACCAAACCCAGGTTTTAAGCTTGCTGCTGGCTGGACGCCAAACGGCAGAGAACAAGCAAGTTCGGCATTATCATTATTTGTGTAGGCCGACGCTGGCAAGGGGAATGGGATGGTGCCCCCCCCGTGAGTCGAACACGGCACCAACGGATTATGAGTCCGCTGCTCTAACCAAGCATGAGCTAGAGGGGCAACAAGTCCGCAATTATTACATAAAGTCCGTGTTTATGCCTAGCGAAGCTGCGCGCAACGCAAGAGATGGGGGCGTCTGGGAAGCCAACCGTATTTGCTCGCGATTGGTAGCACCTTGTTGTTTATCCTCGGAGGACAATGGGTGCGTCTGAAATCCAGAGAATAATGATGAAAACACTGTTTTTAGCCCTGACCCTGACATCCATTCTTTCTGCCTGTGCTGTTCATACCCCCAGAGGTTCTGTCATTGTGGATCCAGATGGGCACGGCGGATATGGACAGCGCCACTGTCCACCCGGCCAGGCGAAAAAAGGCAATTGCTAAGCAAGCACTTCAGCCGGCATTTTTATTTGCGTTGATAGCGCTTGCTACCTGTGCTGGTTTCGCAATAGCGGCCCCCACGCGGGCCCGTGCAATAGGTGCCACTGGCACATGTGCAAGCGCTGTTTGACAGCAGCGTTTGTGGAGCCGATGGCGAACTTCGTCCTGTTGTACCGATGTACGCGGGGCAAGATCGTTTACTGCCGCTGGCAGAACCATCACGGCATACAAAAACCTCCCCCTCGCAATGGGAGATACCGCCTTTTTTGCCTGAACAGGGGGTATTTCGTGCCTGTGTATCGAGAGGTAGCAGTGCCATGATCAGGCACAGGAACAAGCATTTCATTTTTGTCTCACGCGCCAGGGACGAGCTTGAACCCCCGATGGTTTTGCCATAGAAAGAGCGTTGAAAATACATTTCTTTTTGTGCTCTGCTGTAATAGCTATTTTATTTTGGATGATGTCATGCGAATCGTAATGCTTTTCCCCGCTTTATTATTAGCCGCTTGTCAAACGATGGCGCCCACTGAGGCAGTTGGCAGCCAAGCATGGTTGGAACAGGTGGATCGCCAATTGGCTGTTTCAGATGGCCAAGGCCATGGTCCTGATTATGGCTCGCAGGAGTGGTGCAACGTGGTCCATTTTCGTTTGTACGGGAAAGCTTCTGTAGAGCCCGTACCTTGCGACCAGGCCTGGATGGAGAAGGTCGATCAGGAAATGAAAAAGCGTTAGGCCGCGCCACGCCGGGTAGGCCGCGCAGTCAGTGGCTTATGACCGGCGATAGTATTTCCGGTGTTCCACCATGGTGCCGATAATTTCAATGGCATGCTGGTCGCTGCGAATGGACGGGTAGTCTTCGTTCAGCGGCACCAGCTCAAAGATTTCTTGCCCGCCTTCATCAATGCACAGGAGGCGGTATTTCTTGAAAGTGGCTTCTTCTTCACTATTTTTGGCGACGACATAATCACCGGGGCGGGGCGTGAGCTCGCAATCAACAATAATTCGGTCGCCTTCCTTGAAGTCCGGCAACATGGAATCGCCCTTGATCTGCAGAGCAAAAGAGCGCTCGGACAGGCACAGATCTGTCAGCAGATACTCTACCTCTTCAAACGTGAAGTTCTGGCCCGGGTCTCGAAAGACACCTGCCTGCACATAGTTGAGCAGGGGAATGCGCCGCTCGCCCATCATGGCGTTTTGCACGTTGGAGTCAAAATCACGCTTGGCACCATAGCCATAGCCTTGTTGATCCAGGCTATGTGCTTCCAGACCCACTTCTTTTTCTATGGCGCGCGCCACTCGTTCGCCAATGCTGCGCCCGCCGTTGTAGGTGGATGACAGGTACTGGGCCAACTGCGCCCGTGTGCGCCCAATAGAGCGCGCAAAGTCAGCCGCGTTGCCGTGAGCGCGGTCTTCAATTAGGCGTTGCAGGTTTCTGCGGCGAATCGAGTAAATATCCATATTCAACATTAAAACAAGAAAAAACTAAACATTGGTTTAGATATTTCTTTTCTTTACGTTTAGAACTATCTATACTCAACACATGAACGCTAAACACATCATCGAAGAAATGGGCGGTCGCCGAGCCGTACTGCGTATCACAGGCTTGAGCAAAGGCCGCATATCTCAATGGGAGAAGGCCGGTGTCATTCCTCGCGTTTGGCAACTGGTGTTCCATCACATGAACCCGGTGGTGCCTGCCCCAGCACCCAAAGAAAGTTATAGAAATATCTAAGCATTCAAGATGGGGGTGGCTTGTAAGCCGAACCTGACAGATCGGCTGTGTCATGGGGTGACACAGTTTTTGTGCCCTTGGGGCATTGCCTATTAATCGGATGTTCTTGGCCTGTTGGGGTCAGGGGTCCTGCTGCGCGCCACATGTTTGCAAACAGATCTCAGGCGTGTGGCATTTCATTCCGGGATGCCATGAAAAAACATATTGAAAGCCACTGGCCGCAGGCGATGGGGTCGCCGCCCAAGCAGCTTGTGTCAGAACCAATCGCTGTACAGCCTTTGCCGTTGCTCAGGCAGGTCGTGCCGAAGGGCCAAGCCCTTGTCCGACTGGCTTATCGCCCGGGCATGCCGTCTTGTCACCCAGCCCGACAGAAACTGGGAGTGCAGCCTGTGTGGGCTTGGGCACAGCAGAACGTAAAACAGGATGGAGCGTGCCGATGAGCAATATGCCGTGGTTTCGTGCCTACACCGAGATGGTGGATGACGAGAAGTTGCGTCTACTGGCTTTTGAGGACAGATGGCACTACGTCGCCTTGCTGTGTCTGAAGGGGCAGGGCGTGCTCGACAGTGGGGACACCCTGATGCTGCGCAAGGTGGCCGTCAAGCTGGGTCTGGACCTGCGCACCTTGGATGATGTTGTGCGTCGTTTAAGCGAAGTGGGCTTGATCGACCCAGAGACTTTGCAGCCCTTGGCGTGGGACAAGCGTCAGATGAAATCTGACAGCAGCGCAGAGCGGGTGGCGCGCTTTCGGGCCAGAAAAAAGCAGGAACAAGACGGTAAGGAGGGCAGTAGCGTGCCCGTAACGTTACCGAAACGGACAGGTAACGCGCTAGATAAAGAGACAGATAAAGAAGGAGAGACAGAGACAGAAAAAGATAAAGAAAAAACAAATGCGCGGCGCAAGGCTCCGGCGCTGGAGTTCTCTGCCTGGCCTGCTGAACCCAGTGCAGAAGTGGTCGCGGATTATCTGCGTCATCGTCGCGAGATCAAAGCTCCCTTGACGCAAACTGCCTTGAATCGCCTGGGCGCCGAGGCCCACCGGGCGTTGGAGATGGGTTACAGCGTCGATGACTTTCTGGCCGAGTGCATGTTGCGTGGCTGGCGTGGGGGCAAGGCCAGTTGGCTGGAAGGGCGTAATGAGTTCCGTGCAGGGCAAGCATCGGGTTTTGACCCCCTGGCCTATGTGAACCGTCATCGGCAACGCGAGGAGATAGACGATGTCATCGATGTCTGATTTTTCTAACCCCTGGCTGCTGCGTCACACCAAGCTGGAAGGCATCAGCCTGATGGACCATTTGTACAACCGGCTCAATGGCATTTATCCCAACAAATTCCGCTCCAACTTCCGTGACAAGCAAGCCATTGAAGACTGGAAACAAGCCTGGGCCGAGGCCTTTGATGAAGAGGGCGTCTCGCCCACGGATGTGGCAATGGGCATCAAGAATTGTCGCCGCATGTTCGATTGGCCACCCAGCTTGCCGGAGTTCTTGCGGGCCTGCCGTCCTCAACTGGAACCAGAGACTGCCTTTTTCCAGGCCGTGCGTGGCATGCAGGCACGGGTGCGAGGAGAAATGGGCGAGTGGTCGCACCCGGCGATCTATTACGCGGCAATCAGTATCGGGCAGTTTGATTTGCTGAATCAGGCTTACACGCAGCTGGAGCAGCGTTGGCACAAAGTTCTGGGCGATCAACTGGCCAAAGGGCAATGGCCAGAAATCCCGCCGCCCCGATTGGCTTTGTCTTCACCACAAGACAGAGAGCAAGGCCGTCGGGAAGGACAGCGACGCGTACGCGATCTGGCCCAGGTTATTTCAGGCGACAACAACAAGGACCCGCGAGTCTGGGCGAACAGGATCCTGGCGCACCCCCAAGAGCGTTCTCTGGCGGTGCTGAAAATGGCTAAAGCCGCCTTGGGCAAGGAGTGAGTTATGGATCTGACAACACCGCTTCATCAAAAAGTGCGTAGGCCTATCACCGGAACACCGGCCCATCGCTACAAGGAGCTACGGGTTTTGCAGCAGCGCGGACAGATCAGGCAATTGGTACAGCAACCATCCTGGAGCCTGGTGCCCCGGTTTTTCAGCCACCTGATGCCTGCCAGCAGGATTTGCTACATCGCGGACTTTGCCTACACGGATAGCAGGAGCGGCCGTCGCATTGTGGAGGTAGGCCGCCATACACACAGTCTGTTTCAAGGTATCAAACGTGTCTTGCTGACCTGGATGCACGGCATCACCGTCCAGCGTGCCTGAAGGAGGAGTACACATGACAATCAAAGCAGAAAACAAACAGGGCCTAAGCGGCGATGATCTGCTCTGGAATTGGGCCCGCTGGTGCTGGTCCGGGCAGACCGTGGGCAATATGGAGCGCTACGTTCCCTGGCAAGAGGACTTTCGGCCCATACACCAGGACCATGCTCTGGCGGTGGATGCCTTGTACCAGCGCCTGCCGCACTATCAAGCCATGGTCATACAGGCCGAGTACCCACGCAAGAATGCCCAGTACGGCCATCTGACCGCCAGCGAACGTCAGGCCACAGCCCGTTTGTGGATCAAAAAGGTGACTGGCGCGGTCCTTCGGGATGAAGATTACCGCCGCCATTTGATGGATTTCAGAATCACAGTCGAGAAGGAGATTTTGCGGTGAAGTATGCAGCCGAAGTCATAGACCTGTTAGCGGCCTATCCGGGACGAGAGTTCCGCATGATTCAGATTGTGCGGCATGTCAGCAAAGGCATGGATCTGTCCACTGCACAACGCAACGCCATGCGCGAAGGCGTTAAGCGCGTGCTGGTGCAACTGCAGGATTCAGGCCAGGTGGACAAGATCAAAGAGGGTGAAACCTCTGCCTTTTACGCGTGGCGTTGCAGTCTGCAACATGGCCCGCTATGAATCTGTAAGCACAATTGCAATAATGGGCGTGCAAAGTTGCGTCCAATGCAAACGAAACAACCCCGAGCAAGAAATTGCGGCGGGGTTTTTTTATGTTCCGCACAAGGAGCCACTTTGTTTTTTGATGAACTTACTTGATCTCTGTATCGGCCTGCTTGTCCAGACCAGGAAACGTACCGCCATGAGCTATGCCCAAGACGATTTTTATACGCTGATTACCAAAGCGGCCGAGCCGCATACGGTGCTTCGTGAGCCTGTAGAGGAGGGGCAGTTACCTGCGATGCCTTATCTCCTTTTCTCCATGACCCAGGGTCATCCTGGCCCTAGCCATCACGGACGGGTTAACGAGGCTGGTATCCGCCAAGTCAGCGCGCATTATCAGGCACAGCTTCAGTTGCGCTGCTTTGCGACGGATAGCTGGAACATTCTGGAACGTGTTCATCTGGCATTGGAGTCCGAGTCTTTGCAGGCTCTCAGTGAGGAGCTGAACATTGCTGTAGTTCGCGCTGTGCTCTCGGAGGTGGAACCTGACCAGGCTGAACAGGGGCAAGCTTATACACGGCTGGATCTGGATGTCCTGTATACGGCCAGCATGGATGATGAAGTGCATGTGATTGAGTTTGTGGAAGTGAAAGGGGGGCAGCCCCCTGCTTGAGTGACCAGGCAGGCCTGCCCGGGCCTGTTTTCTTGAACGTGTTTTTTTAGCGCTTTAGCCACCGATCCAGGTGGTTTTTTCTTTTTGGAGCCACCGATGGCAAAACTATCTCGGATCGCCAACGTAGATATTGCGTTGCGTACGACCGCAATCAATGAACAATCTTTTTCCGACATGCTGATTCTGGGCAGTCATGTGCTCTCGACAGCACGCGCCATGACCATTACCGGTGCGGATGAACTGCTGGACATGGGACTGCAAGATACGGATCCTTTGTACTGGGCTGCGCGCGATGCTTTCGCACAGATTCCTGCCGTTCGTCAGGTCTTTATTGGCCGTCGTCAGGTTGACGAGCTCAAAGTTTCGGTAAGTCGTGCTGTGCCTGATGCCAACTACCGTGTCCAGTTGCGCTGGCGTGACGAACAGGGTCAACAGCTGGATGCGCAGGTGTCGTACAAGGCGCTGGAAACAGACACGGTGGCAGAAATTGCCTCGGGTTTGGCTAGCGCGATTGCACAAACGGCTGCTCCTGTGACGGCGACTGCAGCCGAAGCTGTGGTGACTGTGAGCAATAAAACGGTGGGTGCGGCCCTGGCGGTTCAACTGCAAGGCAATCTGGCCATGCAGGTGGTGCCCGGTACTGAGACTGTGACCCAAGCTCTGTCCTCGATCGCCAATAGCCCCTTTAATTGGTATGGCCTGGTTATTACCAGCCGTGCCAAAGAAGATGTGCTGTCGGCTGCCGCCTGGACCGAAGCCAACGAGAAACTGTTTGGTACGGCTTCGGCTGATGCGGGCATTATTGATCCCGATTCGAGCGAGGATTTGGCTAGCCAGTTGCAGGCAAAACAGTACTTCCGCAGCTTTGGCATTTACAGCGCAGCAGCCGCAACGCAGTACCCTGAAGCCGCGTTGATGTCCTCCATGTTTACTTACTACCCCGGTCAGGAAACCTGGGCACTGAAGAAGCTGGCAGGTATTGCCTACGACGAACTGAGTGAAGGCCAGGCTTTGGTGGCACATGGCAAGAACTTCTCCACCTTTGAGCCATTCCGCAACTTTGCAGTTACCCAAGGTGGTTTGACGGCCGCGGGAGAATGGATTGACGTTATCCGCTTGCGTGATGCCTTGGTCGAACAGATCAAAGTGTCGGTGGTCTCGGCCATGATCAATGCAGATGGCAAAGTCGCCTTCACTGACGATGGTATCCAGATGATCGGCAATGCCATCCGTGCTCCTTTGGATCTAAACGTGCGTCGTGGTGGTATTGCGACTGAAGAGCTGGACGAGAACGATCGTATTGTTCCCAGCTACACCCTGAGCCTGCCACGCAGCAGCCAGGTTCCTTTCAACGACAAGGCGAATCGTGTCTTGCGCGACGTGTACTTCACTGCTCGCCTGGCTGGCGCCATTCACGTGTCCGAAATCAAGGGCAGCTTGAGCTACGCCCTGTAATCCAGGCGCATAAGTTTCCCTTTTTGTCATAAATCCAGCCTGGTTTAGTGCCAGGCTTTTTTCTTTGGGAGCCTGAAATGGCCTATGAATTGAAAAGCTACGATTCCAAGCAAGTTAAATGTGTTCTGGGCGCGCATACCGTCACGGGCCCAGCTGATGACACTTTTATCAGTATTGAACCTCAAGGTGACGGTGTCAGCAGCTCGGTGGGGGTCTATGGCGATGTATCTCGCTCGATCAGTCATGATCCCCGTCACACCATCAAGATCACCCTGCAACAGACCAGCCGCTCCAACGACGTGCTCTCGTCCTTGTGCGATGTGGATCGTCTCTCGGGCGGTGCAGGTGCATTTCCTATCCTGATTACGGACCTGCGTGGCAGCACGCTGTTTACGGGTATGGCCTGGGTGCAAAAGAAGGCTAATGCCACTTTTGCCAAGGGCATCGGTAGCCGTGAGTGGACTCTGGAAGCGGTGGGCGGCTTCACTAACGGGGGTAACGACTGATGGCACGCCCTGTGGAGGTGACAGTCAACGACACCATCTTCTTGATCACGCCGATGGATGCGTTTGAAGCGCTGGAGGTTTTTGGTGATTTGCAAAAAGACCTCTTGCCAGCAGTGGGGGAGTTGCTGTCTTTGAGTTTGGGAGCGCAAGCGGAGCAGGCTGAAGTGTTGATGTCGGGTGCCATTGAAAAGCTGTCCGAAAAACTGAGTGGGCGTCAGCTCAAGCAGTGGACAGATCGCTTGATCAATGCTGACTCTGTCGCTGTTTCGATGAATGGTCGAGACGTGCGTCTGGATGCGGCGGCGCGTGCGATGGTTTTTAAGGAGTTCACCGATATTCTGGAGCTGTTGTTCCATGTTTTGAAGGTGAACTTCGCCTCCCCTTTAGGGCGTTGGCTCAGCCGTTCTGGTCTGGACCTGAGCCAACTGTCAGCAAACCCGTTGGGAGCTATCAGCCAGAACTCGAAAGAGAGTTCCTGATCTGGCGACCCGTGATGGCCAGCAAAGTAACCGTCGGCGAGATTCGTCGACGGGAAGTACTTTTGCTGGATTTGATCAAGTTAAACCACCTTATGGACGCTGAGGCTGCTGCTATGGAAGCAGCACGCACAGTGAACAAGTAATGACAAATGTCCGTGAAATTGTCGCGAAGGTGCGCAGCCAGGTGGACCTGTCCGACTTGAAGGCGTATGCGCAGTGGTACCAGCGCCTTCAACAGGATGCGGTGGATTTTGCGAAGTTGGCAAAGCAGTCCATCGAGCAAAGCCGCGCCTTGAATGCGCTGGAGCGAGGCGCAAAAAATGCTCAGTTGGCCATGGGAAACCTGGTACGTGGCATTCGTGGGCCTGGGGTGGGTGTGCGCTCTTCGGATCCATCACGTGCTGGCAAGAGCACAGCACCGGGTGCAGCCGGGGGAGCGGCGATTGGTTCCGTGTCCGGGGCTATCAAGCAAACCATCGCCAGGAATATTGGTCTTGATACGGTCAAGGATGTGCTGTTGGCCGGTGACCAGTTCAACCAGGTCCAGGCACAACTGGTAATGAGCTCCCAGGGTGAACAAGAACACCAGTTTGTTGATCAGCGTTTGAGCGCGGATTCCAAGCAAGCACGTCAGCCGTTTTCGCAGAGTGCTGATTTATTTCTGCGCATTCATCCGCTTATGCAAAGTCAAGGAAAAGGGGCACAAGACAGTCTGGACATGGTGGCGGCGACGGGCTTGTCCTTGACGGCAAGTGGCTCGGACCCGCAGCAAGTCAGTGCTTTTATAGCGCAGTTTTCTAAAGATCTGGTCCAGGGAAAGCTGAGCGGTGAAGGTTTTCAGACCATGCTGATCAATAATCGGCGCATGTTGACGTATTTGCTTGATGGGCTAAATAACACCAATCCTGCTTTGGGTGCTACTCGTCAGAATTTGTTTGAGCTGGCCCAGCAAGGCCTGATTACGTCTGACATGATGGTGTCCGCCTTCGGCAATCAGTTAAGCACCATGCGTGGGGATGTGGAAAAGCTACCAGCTTCCCTGGCTAGTTCTTTGACTGAGTTCTCGGACAAGTTGGCGCGGGTCAGCGGGGTGTTGCAGCAACAGACCGGCGTGATCGAGCTGTTGAGTTTCGCCTTGAAGGTGCTGGGTGCTCATCTTGAGCAGATCACACACTTGCTGTTTCTGATTGGAGCGGCTCAGGGGCTGCGCAAACTGGAAGCTGGTATGGGAGCATTGCTTGGGCGTGGGCAGTCCGTAACGCAAATGCTGCGTGGCCTGGCCGGTGTGACCGGTGTGCTGGTCAAGGAGCTGTGGGTCGCTGTTCGCCCCTTCCTGCGCTGGATGATTATTGTGGAAGCCATCAGTTTGGTCGTTCAGGATGTGATTTCCTGGTTCCAGGGAGGAGATTCTGTACTGGGCTCGATTATTGGCCGATCCGAGCAATGGCAAGGGGAGATTGAAGCCGTTCGAGGTGCTTTGGTGTGGGTCAAGGATTTGCTGGGGGGCGGCGCCGAGACAGTAGATTCCTGGATCGAGAAATGGGGGGCGGTTATTACGGTAGTGACCGGCCTGGTGTTATTGATTGGAGGCATTCCGGCCTTGATCGTGACGCTGGTTGTACTGATCCTGAGCTACCGCGACGTGATTGTGAGCTTTGCCAAAGACTTTTGGGACACATTCGTGCTGGCTGCCGAGCAGACCTGGGTCGAGATCAAAGCCACATTCACGCGTATGTTCAGCTGGTTTGAAGAGCAGTTCGCCCAAGTGGGGGCTTTCTTTTCCTCCATGGTGCCGGAGCTGCCAAGCTGGGCGACATTGGATGGCGTCAAGAGTGCGCTGGGCTTTGAAACGGCGACGCCCGTCTCCAGTATCTTCACAAGAGGCCAGTACACCGATAATCGCACCATGATGGTGAATGTGCAGACCAAAGACCAGGCCGACAAGATTGTAGATACCGTAGGGCAAGCAGTGCAGCAATACGGGTTTGCCAACTCGAATCAGGATCTGAGTTTGCGTGCCCCTTATACCGAAACTCCACCTTGAACCTGTTTCTTTTTGCGCCCTGGATGCGCTGAATGCAAACCCGCCGCCACAGAGCGGCGTTTTTTTATGGGGGCTCATTATGGCATTTGTAACCTTGTTATTTGATCTGGCTGGCAAGCAAAGCATGCTGGGCAGTATTCCTTTGGATGCTTTGTTGACCGAGGAAACCGAGTTGACCGCCAGCGTCAGCAAGTATGCGGTGGAAGATGGCTCGGTCATCTCTGACCACATAGCTCGTGAGCCAGAAACCTTGAGCCTGTCGGGTGTCATTACCGCTGCCAGCATTTACACGTTTCTCAGTGGTGGTCGATCCAAGTTGATTGCGGCCAAGGATGCGCTTCGCCAGATTCATGAGCGTCGTCAGCCCATCACTATCGTGACCGGGGCGGATATTTATCAGAACTACGCCATGACCAAGGCAGCGATCACTCGCAAGAACGAAGGTGAAAAACTGGATGTGGTCTGCAACTTTCAGAAGATTGTTGTAGCCAAGTTGCGCCAGGCTGATATCTCTGCTGACAAGGTAGCGCCTTCCGTTCAAGGCAAGGCGGGCCAGACGGGGGCGGCAACTGGCAAAGTCAGTGATACCCGGTCCCAAACTGTGCCTTCCAGCAATCTGAAAGTGCAAACAGGGAGTGGAACATGATTGAAATTCCCTTGGTGGACCAGAACAGCTTCGTGATTGAAGTCAGCCTGGAGGGAGCCAGCTATTTTCTGAGTTTCAACTGGAACAGCGAGGCTCAAATTTGGGTTCTGGGGCTGCAGGATGCCCATACAAAAAGTATTTTGAGTGGCCTGGTGCTGGTACCAAACACACCTTTGCTGGATCAGTTCCGGCACTTGAATGTGCCGCCTGGAGAGTTTGTCGTAGATGTGCAGGATGAAAAACTGCAGTTGACGCGAAGCTCTTTTCTGAGCGGTCAGGCCACTTTCTTTTACTTGAGCAGGCAAGAGTATGGCGCGCTTCGATAGAACGTACAGATTGCTGGTGGGGCGACCTGGAGAACCGGGCTTGGAGATCGCTCCGCCATTGCGTATGAAATTTGAAGTGAGCAAGGATACCAACGAGTCCCCGAACCAGATCAAGATCAGTATCTGGAACCTGAGCCCGCACACCCGCGAGGCTGTTGTGGAGCCCGATAATGTGGTCGCTCTTTATGCAGGTTACGAGCAGGAAGAGGGGGCTTTGCTCCTGGCTTATGGAACCGTGGTGCAAGGGGCAAGCAGCTTTCAGAACGCGGAGATTGTGACGGAGCTGGAAGTGCGGGACGGCTTTGCTCAAATTCGAGACACCGTTGTCAGTTTGGGCTGTGGTGCCGGCGTTCGGGCCAGGCTGATCATTGAAGACATTGCATTTCAAATGGGCTTGTCATTGGTGATGTCTGAGGATGCTCCGGATCGGGTCTGGCAAAACGGCTTCAGTTTTTATGGGGCTGCCCGAGTGGCCTTGCATAAAGTCGTGCAGGGAAGCGGGCTGGAGTACTCCATACAGAACGGTGAACTGCAGGTTATTGAGCGTTGCGGGGTAACGCCTCGCAAGGGTTTTGTGCTGTCGCCGGAAAGTGGCTTGCTGGGTAATCCCGAGCGGATACGGCAGAGCGCCAAAGAAAAGGCGGACAGTAAAGGGAGCGAAAAGATCAAGTCCGAGCGTCAGCAGGCCGATGGTTGGCGTGTCACATCGTTGCTGCTGCCCAGTTTGAACCCTGGTGATCTGGTCAAACTGGAAAGCCGTCAGGCGGTGGATTGGTTCCGGGTGGAAAGTCTGAAGCACTCGGGTGATTGGGATGGTTCCGGTGACTGGAAAACCACGATGGAGCTGCTGGATCGCCATGCTGCGCCTAAAGAGAAGGACGGCTCATGAATCAGCTCATTACGTCTATTTTGTCTGATATTAATGTTTGTCTGCCTGGCGTAGTGCAGGCTTACGACGGCAGGACCGTGACTGCAAAACCCGCTTTGCCCAAGCAATTGGCCAATGGTCAAACCTTGGCTGCACCGTTGATCGTTGCAGTACCCGTGTGCTGGCCGATTGCGGATGGGGGGCAGGCCATGATTACGGTCCCCTTGAAACCTGGCGACCCTGTTGTTCTGCACTTTTCCCAACGTAGCTTGGAAAACTGGCTATCGGGCTCAGACCAGGCTCCCGATGATCCCCGTCAATTTGATTTGAGTGATGCCTTCGCTACGCCAGTGATGCGTCCTGGCCCGGTAGCAGATACGGAAAACCTGACAGTGCAGTATGGGCCCGGCTCTTTGAAGCTGGCACCCGACGGCAGTTTGACTGTGCGAGTGCCTCGTCAGCATGTCATTGCCCAGGAAACCATTTTTGATAGCCCGGTCACGGTTAATGGTTTGTTGACTTACACGGCAGGTATGGCCGGCTCGGGGGGCTCAGGCAGTTCAATCAGCATCAGTGGTGGTGCCAGTTTTGAGGGGGGAAAGATTATGCATAACGGCAAGAACATCGGTTCGGACCATCGTCATAGCGGGGTGCAAACCGGTGGTGGCACGACGGGAGGGCCAGTGTAATGACATGGGATTTGCAATTGAATGGCCGTCATGATTTGGCGCTGTCTTCAGCGCAGGATCTGGTTCTGATTGATGGTGCTGCGCGAATTCGTCAGCAAATTACCGTCACCTTGCTGACTTTTCTGGGTGAGTGGTTTCTGGACCAGAGCTGGGGCGTTCCCTATCTGGAAAAAATCATGGTCAAGGCTCCTAATCGGGCCGAGATCGAAAATATTGTGCGCGCCAAAGTGCGTGCCGTCCCCGGTGTGATTGCTGTGCCCATGGTGCAGATTGAGCTCAATGCCATTGCGCGCCGAGCCCGGATCACATTGCCTGAAATTCAAACAGACGCGGGCCCGCTTACGGTCACCGTCACCCAATAGGATTTTTAAAAATGGCTGATTACGGTGTGACTCCGGAGGGATTTGTGCGTCCGCGCCTGCCTGAGATCCGGATGGAAATCATAGAAGAGCTGCGCCGCAATTTACGTGTTCGCGGCTTGCCTGATGATATGGAAACTAGGCCGGACTCGGTAACGGGGATAGTGATCGACACGTTTGCCGAGCGTGAAGCGGCTCTATGGGAAATGGGAGAGGGGGTGTATTACGCCATGTACCCGGGTTCGGCCAGTGGCGCCTCCCTGGATCGGGCCGTCTCCTTTTCGGGAGTCAAGCGCCTGAAGGCAGAGCGCAGTCGAGTGTATGTCGTGGCTTACGGCTTGCAGGGCACTCAAATTCCGGCCAGCGCACAGATTCGGCACCGCAGTACGCAAACGATCTGGCGCACAACACAGAACCTGACTATCGGAGCAGAGGCCGCCGCAGATGTGCGCATTACTCCGCTTGTGCAGTCTTCGGCCAGCTATTCGGTGACGGTGGATGGCACGCCTTATGTCTATACCAGTGGCGCTGGGGCCACCATGGCTTCTGTCCTGGCGGGGTTGATGGCGGCTTTGGCACCCAGCGGTTTGCAGATCGCCAGTGACGGCGCAACCATCCGTTTGGTTGCTGTGGCCACCTTGGCAGTCAGTGTCCAGCTTAGCAGCAACCTGTCTTTCGCAGAGATTGGTTCGCCTGTGCTGGCCGAAACCGTGGATGCGATTGCCGAGAAGGCCGAACCAGGTGATCTGGATTCGATAGTGACGCTGGTTGCTGGCTGGGCGCGGGTGGTGAATTTGCAGCCAGGTGCAGTGGGACATCAGCGAGAAACAGACGCTCAGTTGCGTGCGCGCTATCGCCTGGGTGTATTCCGGTTTGGTGCCGCCACGCTGCCAAGTATCGGCCCCAACATTCTTAATGAGGTCCCCGGTATTCGTGATATCCGGGTCTTCAACAATCAAACCGATGAAATTGATGCCGCTGGGCGCAAGCCGCACAGCGTGCATGTGATTGCTGATGGTGGGCTTGATGATGATATTGCTCACGCGATTTATCGCTTCAAGAGCGGTGGCATTGATACCAACGGGGCAGTCACCAAAGTACTGGACACATCGGAAGGGACCCAACTGATTCAGTTTGATCGGCCCCAGGCTGTGTATGTGTGGGTGCGAGCAGTGGTGAGCCTGCTACCGGTGGACGAGCAGGCCTTTCCGCCAGATGGTTTCGGGCAGATTGAGAAAGCCATTTTGGCGACCGGACAAGAGCACACAATCGGTCTGGATGTGCGCCACCAGCGATTCTTTTGCCTGATTTATGGCACCAGGGGAATTGCACAGGTGGATTTGAAACTTGCCCACTCCACTGACCCTGATTTTGTGCCTCGTCCAACTGATTACAAAGCAGCCAATATCGAGATCGGGGATGCCCAGAAGGCGCTGTTTGATGCCAGCCGGATTGAGGTGACGTGATGAATCTGGAACAAGGTCATGCCGATGTTGCCTGGAAACACTTTCTGGACCAATACGGAGGCTCCTCAAGACTGGAGTCCTTGGTGCGAGCCTTATATGCACCGCTTGAACATCATCAGCTCAAGGCTTTGCACGACGAGCGCTGGCTGGATGTCGCGGTGGGCCGACAACTGGATGGCATTGGCCAGATCGTTGGGCAATCTCGCGAAATTGAAAACTCGGTTTATGTGCAGTTCTTCGGCTTTGTTGGCCAGCCTGCGACCGTTGGCTTCGACTTGGCGCGTATCCGTCGTGAGCATGAAAGCGAAATATCCGGATCCAGCAAGCCTCTGGATCCGGAGTACCGGCGCATCCTGTACTGGAAGATCGCCGTCAACAATGGGCATGGCACGAGCCCGGAAATGGCTGCGGCCTTGAAGACGATTTTTGACGTGTCCCAAGTGCGCATCAAAGACGTGGGTAACGCCAAGCTGAATATCTGGATCAGCGCTTTACCCGGCCCTAATAATCCCTTGATGGCCGACCCGTATCAATGGGTGCCTGCGGCGGCTGGAGTGGGGGTCCACATATTGACAGGGTCTAACGACAAACCGTTTGGCTTTACCAGTCAGGGCTTTTATGGCTTTGGCATCGGAATGCTTGCACGAGTGATTTGACAACCAATATTGCCAACCACGCACGCGTGTTGGTAGCCACCGCCTTCGGACGGTCTTTTTATGAGGTGTGAACATGGCAGTAGTGAATTTTTATTCTGGCTTCGAATACAAATGGGGCCAAACTGGCGGTGTGATTGATCTGCAAGATGATCAGTACAAACTGGGCTGGGCCTTTATCGGTTCGACCCCGCCTTCTGTGGAGCAGTTCAACAAACTGCAGCAACTGAATGATGAAAAGTTTGCCTGGTTGTGGGGGCAGTTCAAGTCGGCTGCCAGTGCGCGCAAGGTCACGCTTGGTGCCAATGACCTGCTGGGGCTGAACAAGTTGTTGACGGCAGCGACACCTGATGCGAGTGCGACGGTCAAGGGCATGACGGCCTACGCCAGTGATGCGGAAGCCGCTGCCCGGACGGTCAAGACCAAGGCCCTAACTCCTTATGGTCTGGGTCTGAACCTGCAGTCCTCGGCCCGGGATACCACCGCCGGCAAAATCCTGACAGTGGGTGCATTTGGCTTGGGAAGGGCCGGTGCAGATACGACGATTGATGCCTGGCCAGCGGAAAACCTGAGCACGCTGGACGTGGGGGCTGGCATGTATTACGTGCCAAATGCACAAGGAGCCGCCAGCAATTTACCCGCCGGTGTGACTAATCAAGGGGTGGTATTCCACCGTCAGTCAGGTTCCGGTGGCGGTCAGCTCTATGCCTCTTTTGATGGTGAGCTTGCTTGGCGTGGCCGTCGATCCGGTGAGTACACCGCGTGGAACCGGGCGTTGGCTGTGGGTGACTATGGCTTGGGTGCGGGTACCGTTAATCCGGCTAATGGCCGGGATAGTGTCAATCCATTTGGCTGGTACTACCAGAACCGTACTACGACCTGGGGTGGAGGCTCGTTCTTTTTGGATATGCCGTATGGCACGGCACTGAATGCAGGTTTGCGCCTTTCTACCGATCCTTACACTGATAATTTTTATTTGAACGGTGGTGTGTCGGGCAAGAAGGAGTATCGGGCCGCCTGCAAAATCTGGCACAACAAGAACTTTGATCCCGATACGAAGGCCGACAAATCGACCTCGATCCCCACATTTGCCACTGCACCAAAGACCAACCAAGGTCCGGTGATTTACGTGATCGATCGCCAACAGCTCTTGCAATGGCAGACTATCGGTTCGTTTACAGGCTATGCCAGCCTGAACGTCGGTCGTTTTGTCTGGGGGACGTCGAAGAATGCCCGCGTGGATGAAGTTGATGCAATTGGGCAGGTCGTTGCTCCAACCAATACACGCTTTGTTGCCCTGGTGGCCTGGGCGGAGGCAAACGGCCACGTCGTCGCTCCAGGGGACTGGAAGAAGGGGGCATTTGTGTTTTCGAAAGTCTCTGCAGGCAGTTTCCGCCTGCCTGATTTGCGTGATCAATTCATCCGCGCAACCGGAACTGACGCTGACACTGCAAATGCGAGGGTGTTAGGTACTGCTCAAAAAGAGACCGTCAGGCGAGAGAAGCATGATGTCTATGGTTTGAAATCAGGGGGGGATATTCATACTTTGGACAGAGCAAAGCTTGGTGCTATAGGGGTTAGTGCCTCGATTGGTTTGCCTGACTCAATTGATCCCGGGATTATTTACGGCTTTGTTCAGACAGGAAGTGGAGTTGAAACACGCTCCGCCAATATGGGATTGCACCCACGTATTCAGGTTTGAATGCGCGGGTGGAGAGCCGTATTTTGCGGTCGCGTTTCGGAGCCCTGATTTGGGACCATTGCTGCGGATAAAGGCCCCAGAGAGCCGCCTGTATCAGCCCCCACTAAAGAAATAGATGCGCCTGTCACGTCAAAGCTACTTGATGCCCAAGTCTGAATCGGGAGCATTTTTGTGGCTGCAGGTTGCGCATTACCCAAACCTCTCGCATTTGCAGTCCCATAGTCACTTTTTTAATTTTTCAAGCCACCACGATGTGGTCAGGAGTTTTTATGACTTATTTTCAAACTGATGCTCATGGCCTGTTTTGCGGCCAGACCCCTTATCAAGAGAAAGGATTTGGTGATGTCGTCGTTGCGCCGCCCAGCACTATTCCTGCCGGTAAGGTAGCACGTTGGGTGTCTCGCCTGGAAACGCTGGATATTCAGTACGGGGATGCAAATACTGGAGAGTGGCAACTGGTGGAGGACAATCGCCAAGCTACGCTTTATACCCCGGATGGTCCTTACACCCTCGGCGAATCCTACTTTGGCCAGACTTATGATGGCCTGGGAGTCTTGCCCCCTTGGCTGAGTGTCGAGTCTGGTCCTGAGGTGGAGCCAAGCCTGGAGCAACTGCGTGAACAGCAGTTAACCCTTGTGAACGCGGGTTTTGAGAGTGCCGTGTCTGAGTTGACTGCCGGTTATCCTGCAACTGAGCGCTTGACCTGGCCTGTACAGCAGGCAGAGGCCCTGGCATGGTCCAAAGACTCATCGATAGCAACGCCGTATCTGGATGGCATTGCGACTGCCCGTGGCATTTCGTTGGACGAAATGCGTGAAAAGACCTTGACACAAGTGCGGTCGTTTCTGGAGTTGACCCAGCATCTCATTGGTGTGCGTCAGGGCTTGCGTGATCAGATTGATGCTGCTGTTTCCGAGGAGGCTGTCAAAGCCATTGTTTGGCCGGTATCAGGCGCTCAGGCGTAAGTGGTCAGCTTGGGAGCGGCCCAGTTTGCTGCGCATCAGTTTTTGAGCCAAGTCCCGCCCGCGAGGATGAAAGTAGCGTTGCAACATCCGGGTATCTCTATGCCCGGTCACTTTGGCAAGCTCGTGGGCGGGGAAGACATCAGCTAACCGAGAAGTAGCTTCATGGCGTAAGTCGTGAAACCGCAAATCCAGAAAGTAGGCTCGTACAGGACGCCGGTTGTAGCCACGGCACAAGGCTTCGTAGGCTTTACGTGCGCGCAGGCGGGCGCGCGCGAAAGCTCGGCTGATAGATCCGGGAGTGACATCAAAAATGCGGCCACGCAGTGGTTTGCCCACTAGCCATTTGCGCAGTGCGTCGCGGGCGAACGGTGTTAAAGGCACATAACGGGTGTCCCCATTCTTGGTGTCTTGCAAGGTAATGACCCCATGGGTCAGATCAATTTGCTCGCGCGTCAGATTCACGATTTCCGAGCGACGCATGCCTGTTTCCACCGCCAAGCTGACCACAGTGGGCAGACAACTGGAGCGGGTGTGTTTCAGGATCCACTCGAACTCGGAGCGTGGGCATTCCTCAGCGCTGACGCCATACAGACGAATCTGATTAAAAAGTCGACGGTCGCGTGCATCGTTGACAGCGGGGCGTCGAATTAGCTGAACCGGGTTAGCCAACCAGCTATAGCCCCAATCTTTACGGGCGACGGTATATAGATGGGATAGCAGGGCCATCCGTCGATTGACGGTAGCGGGAGCGCGATCTTGCATCCATTCGTCGCGTACGCGTTGCAAGTCTTGCGGGGTAATCCGCGCTAGGTTCCGGTTTGCCAACAGGGTGCTATTCCAGGCCCGGGTTAGTGAACGCTCCTGGTAGGCCGATTTTTTTAGTGTAGACACCTCACTCAGGTATCGCTCCAAGGCCTCTGCCAATGAAGGGCAGGTTCGGGAAAGGCGGCGCTGACGGGTGGCATTCATAAGTAAATCTGTCTTGTAGGCCATATAGCAGCTCGCTTCAACTGTGATTTTTAACAGCCCATGTTTCTGTGGAGCGTTTATTCGGCGTTTTTGCGGGTTCCCTAGTTTGGTGATCACGCTTATTTAAGGAAAAAAAATGATGTTCGATAACGACGCCGCTCACCTACCCATAAGCACCGGTTCGGCCCTGCTTATTTATGGTTGGACCATGCAGGATTTTGTGCTGACTTTATGGGCGGCTTATGTGGTGATTTTGATCGTGACCAAGCTGCCCGAGTTCATTCGGGCGGCTGCGCGGATTGTGGGTGGGGTGCGGCAGGCCTGGCGCCAGCTCAAGGAGTGGAAGCATGGATCTGAAGACTAAGTGGGGGGCGGGGGTGATCTCGGCGGCGATTGCTTTGGTTGCTGCTTGGGAAGGGCGCTCTTTGATCGCCTATGTGGACCCGGTGGGCATCCCGACCATTTGCGACGGCTACACGCAAGGGGTCAAGCTGGGGGATGTGGCCAGCCCGGCACATTGTGACGCTTTGACCGAGCAGGAGGTGCGTCGTGCTTTGGCTGTGGTGGATCGCTCTGTGAGCTATCCCTTGCCCGACGAAGTCCGTGTGGCACTGAGCAGCTTTGTTTATAACGTGGGGGCCGGGGCGTTTGCCAATTCCACTTTGCTGCGCAAGCTACGGGTTCAGGATATAGCCGGAGCATGTCGGGAGCTAGACCGTTGGGTTTATGCCGGTGGCCGCAAACTGCGGGGGCTGGAGCGGCGGCGTCAGGCAGAGAGGCAGCTATGTCTATCAAGTCTGCTTTAGCAGGGGCTGCTGTTCTGGCAGCCCTTTTTTTATGGGTGGCGCTGTATGGCCAGGGGCAGTATCGCAAGGGCTATGAGCTGGCTCGCGCAGAGACCAGGGCGGCGCAGTTGCAGGCGGAAGTCCGTGCGCGCCTGATGGAACAACGATTACAAAAGGAGGTGGAGGATGTTCGAGTTACGTATCAAACACAGTTGGATGCGGCCCAGCGTGCTGCTGTGGCTGTTCGCGCCGATCTTGACGGCTTGCGCGGCAAGCTCGTCGCCGCCAATGATCGTGTCGCCGCTCAGGCTGCCCGAGCCGGACAAACGCTGGATGCAAACGCCCGAATTGCCAGCGAGCTGCGCCACGTGGTCGGCCTGTGCGCAGAACGATATACAGAAATGGCAAGCGTTGCTGACGGATACAGGAGCGCTTTAGGTGGTTTGCAGGGGTATGTATTTAATGTGCGGTAATGCTGGCTGTGTTTGATAGTTATCGGTTTGAGCGAAAGTATTGCCAAGCGATTGCTCCAGCACCTATTCCGATCAGGGATCCGATAAATGCTGCCTTAAGTCGACTTAACAATGCGTCCTCGTTAAGCATGTCGAGTCTGGGCACTCTTTGCATAGGGTCATATCTAAACCAAGGCCACCAGTAGTAAATCAATATAGCCAAAAAAATGAGGGCAA
Source organism: Alcaligenes sp. SMD-FA (assembly GCF_025960365.1). Lineage (NCBI taxonomy): Bacteria > Pseudomonadati > Pseudomonadota > Betaproteobacteria > Burkholderiales > Alcaligenaceae > Alcaligenes > Alcaligenes sp. SMD-FA. The sequence continues at coordinate 1,502,813 of NZ_CP110108.1, forward strand.
TGACGCCAAAAACGCGTCCGTCCCAGAGGAGCGTATCTCTCAGTCCATTGACGATCAGTGTGGTAAAGAAGAGCCAGAGAAAGGCATAAAAGCCTACATTTAGCATGAGTGCCCAAGAGCTAAGCATTGTATTTTGTCCTATGTCAAAATAAATGAATATAGCGCTTTTCGTTCAAAGGTGCAGCCGTTTGCGGGAGGGGGCTTAAAGAGTGTTCGATTGCGTTTGGCTTAAGCTTTCAACTGTTCACGTTTGTAGAAAAGGTTAAGTTCTCGCGTTGACTGCAGCCTAATTTTAGGCAAGGTGCTCGCTTCAAAAATGCTCAAATACTTGTGGCGATTAGGCGGTGTGACGATGGCGATGTGGCGGATCATTTGCCATTTCACGCTGTCTTTACTGCCCTCCAGAGCACCACGACGATCTCGCTCAAACAGGGTGCGCCGAAAGTAGCGCAGCAGGCTGGTCGCAGTGGAAACCTCTAGCACGATAAAGCCTGTCGCGCGCTCCAGGCGTGGGGCCAGGTGACGAGTGTAGTTACCTTCCATCACCCATTGTTCTTGCGCAATAGCCGCCTGATGCAGCGCAACAAAATCCGCTTCGGGGCGGGGAATCCAATTGGTATGGGGTAGGTGGTAGAGCTGATCCAGGTGCACGGCCGGGATGGCCAGTTTGCGTTCGATAGCGTCAGCCAAGGTGGATTTGCCACTATTGGACGGACCAAGAATGCAGATACGGGGGCCGAGGCTTTCAAGAGGGGGCATGGTGCAGTGCAGGTGTGAGGCAGGTCAGTGGCGGTGAGCTAAGTTAAGGTGAATTGAGTCTATCATCACAGCCCTATCTCGTCGCGCTTGGTAAGCAGGCAAGCCCAACACCGCTATTGTGATCAGGACGCTGATGATAGCTGCTGTTATGGTTGGGTTTCAAACGATGAACAATACGAGTTATTGGGCCCACTTAGGTCAAAATGTGCTTGGCCGTTGCACTGACTTTGTTCTCAAGCGTGCTGTCGTTTCCTTCCCATGCCCAGTACACGGGTCCGTCGGAGAGTGGTCAGACGACGCAAGCGGAAGCCTTGAAACATCCTTTGGGTGATCAGGACATGCGGGAGCAAGGCCATCTGCTACCTCAAACGGCCCACCACAAGTTTCTGTTGTCTGGTGGTCGCGGGCAGATCGTGGCGGATTTTCTGAAAACCGTGGACGGATAACCATTGCTTGATACCCCGTTTTTTTGCTGCCTGATTATCCTCATAGGCGCTAATCCAATGTGACGCTACACTGGCCGGGTCGCGGCGCAGGTCGCTTTTTTTCTTCGTGTCCAGAATGGCTAAGATCCTCCCTATCTTGATGTTGGTCGTCTCCAATGTGTTCATGACCATTGCCTGGTATGGGCACCTGAAGTATCCCAATAGCCCATTGCTGAAAGTTGTACTGATCAGTTGGGGTATTGCCTTGGTGGAATATTGCCTGGCAGTGCCGGCTAATCGTTTGGGGCATACCGTTTACAGTGCGGCCCAGTTAAAGACCATGCAGGAAGTGATTACCTTGCTGGTGTTTGTGGTGTTCTCGGTGCTATATCTAAAAGAGAGTTTTACGCTTAATCACCTGGTCGGTTTCACGCTGATTGGTGCCGGGGCATTTTTTATATTTTATGGGCCACTGAAATAAGGAATACCTTATTGCCGGTACAAAAAGGGCCCCCTCGCTACGCCTTTGGCTTGCTGCCCCCCGGGGGGGGGTTGTCTTGGGGCGGCCCGGCGACAAAAAAAAGCCTCGCATATTGCAAGGCTTGAAGCCGGATAAATAGGGAGGTGGAAAATGTTATCCGGTATTCCCATATTACGTATGAGTAAGCTTGTTGACTAGGTTCAATGCATAGCAGTGCGTAACTGTTTGTGGCTCCCTGGCTGCGATTTCTTATCCTGTTGTGGCAATTTGAAATAGGGTTTTTTTCTAAGCCTAATAAAAAAACAGCCTGAAATAAATGACCCCCAAGATGGCTTAAACCAGCCTTGGGGGTATTGAATTCGGCCATTCGTGAAGACAGCACTCAGATAGGGTAGCTGCCTGACTTATTTGCCGATTTGTTCAGATTCCACCACCATGTCCAGCACGTCGGCCTTGGAAGAGGCATCAGCAGGGACGTTCTTCAGTTCGTAGCGGTTGATACGCAGCACGTTACGAACACCTGGTGTGTGGGTGTAGCCCTCGATGTCACCGTAGTAGTACATCCATTCGCCCAGGTGGGTTTTGACACCAGAGTCGTTGTACTGGATTTCACGTACTTTCAGGCACTGGTAGTTGGGCATGAGAGGATGCGAGCAGGCTTCGCGCTGCGCCGCTACTTCCAGAAACACCCGGGTAGGCTCACTGCCATAACGGGTCGTGGCAGTAGGCTCCCCTTTCAGGCGCCATTGGGTGCCGTCCTTGAAGCTCAGAGTCAGGACAGGGGCCGGGTTGTTCGGCGCAGAGTCGGCCTTGCTCATGCTCCATGTCGTTGCCGTAGGCAGCAGCTTGCCCACGGCTTGCTCATTGCGCATCAGTTCGGGGTCCGCGCACATTTTCATAGTGCTGACCGGCGAAGTAAAGCTAATGCTGGAGCCCTTCAAGGTGTAGCCGCTGCCCAGAACATTACACAGATTGTCGACCGACATCATCTTGTCGGTGAAATTCAGGGTGACTTGTTCACCGCCTGCGCCAGCAATAGCGGGGGCTGGCTGGCCGTCTTTGCCTGCAGTGGCAAATAGACGCCAGTGATAAGCCTGCAAAGCGGTTTCTTTGTCCATATGGTGCTCGGAGTTAGCGGGGCTGGATGAGTTGTTTGGAGCCGCACAGGCGGCCAGACCCATTAGTGCGATTGACGCAATCGTTAACTTGAAGGTGCTTTTCATGGGTGGTTTCCTTGTTGAGTCCTTGGCTTGCCTTGTGTGGCGCCCTTGAGGAAAACAAACGCGCTCCGGTGACGTCGTTGCACGGAACAGTTGCCAGTTGGAGTTAGTTTGTTGTTAAAGCCTGTACTTGATTATCCAGGCTTTTGCGCAAAGAGTCTGGCAAGGATAGTAAACGTGCCAGCTCATCAAGATAGGCTCGTTCCATATAACTTTGCTCGTCAATGGCAAGTACGCTGGTCAAATAAATCTCGGCCGCCATCTCGGGTGTTTGAGCCAGTTGGGCAACGGCTTGCGGGTCAACAGGCTTGAGCAGCTCCTGGGACAACCAGTGGCGTGCCTGTTCGGGGGCGGCCATTTTATCGATTTCTGCATCGATCAGTTCGCGCTCGGCATCGCCGATGTGACCGTCTGCCTTGGCAGCAGAGACCAAAGCGGCCAGGATGACCATGGCGTGTGTATCGGCTTGACTGCTGGCGGCCAAAGGCAGTGGGGCGGGAGGAACGGCTTGCACTGGAGAAGGGGCAGCTTGTTGGCCCGCATTTTGCTCTTGCCAGTTCTGGTACACCTTGACGGCCAGGGCGCCCAGGGCAGCGGCTCCACCATAGGCGGCCATGGAACCCCCCATTTTGCGGAATTTCTTGTTGCCTAGCAGTACGCCCAGAACGCCGCCTACAACGGCCCCACCGCCAAAACCACCCGCCTGTTCACTGATCTTTTTACCCAGGCCGGAGGTATTTAACTGGCCTTGGCCTTGTTTCAGGGCGCTTTGGCCGCTTTGCAGAATTTGTTGCAACATTTGCTGAAGTGACATGGATTCGCTCTATCAGGTAAGGGGTAAACAGTAGCTTCGTTATAAACTACTTTATTGGGCGCGCCCGCGTACAATTGTAAGCAGACCTGCCGGGGAAAGTCGCCTAAGAAGGCGGGTATGGCATGGGCAATTGGGTGTCTTGTGTCCCGATCAATCCATATAGGCGCGCTTGCGCTGATATCAAGGGGGGAAGGGCTTAACTGGCTCTGTATATTATGAAATTGACTCGAACTGCTTTCGCTTTGTCCGTAGTGTTGGCCACCTTGGCCGCTCCGGCCCAATCACAAGTCAAAATCGGCGTGATCGCCTCGGCAACCGGGCCGACAGCGGTGGTTGGTTTGCCGCAGCGCAATACAGTGCCCCTCTTGCCAACTAAAGTTGGAGATTTGACCGTTGAGTACATCTCCATGGATGACGCCAGTGATCCGAACCAGACCGTCACCTTGTTCAAGAAAATGATTTCCGAGGACAAGATCGATGCCCTGATCGGGCCTACTGGCTCGCCCAACGCAATGGGCCTGATTCAGTTTGCGGCTGATGCGGGCACGCCGGTGCTGGCACCGGTGGGGGCGGCATCGGTTGTGTTGCCGATGACTGAGCAAAAGAAATGGGTGTTCAAAACCACCCAGAACGATGACATTATTGCTCAGGCCCTGGTCAAGCATATGGTTGACAATGGCGTCAAGACTGCTGGTTTTATCGGGTTCAACGATGCCTATGGCGAGAGCTGGCTGAACGTGTTCAAAAACTTGGCGGACGCAAACAATATCAAGATTGTGGCTACGGAACGCTATGTACGTTCGGACACCTCGGTAACGGGTCAGGCCTTGAAGGTTTACGCCGCTAAACCGGATGTGGTTCTGGTGGCCGGCACGGGCGCGGCTGCCGTGTTGCCGCAAGTGACTTTGGTCAAGCAAGGCTACAAAGGGCAGATTTATCAAACGCACGGCGCCGCTTTACCCGCGTTCTTGAGTCTGGGGGGCGAGCAGGTGGAGGGCACGATTCTGGCCGCCAGCCTGATGCTGGTGTTGCCTGAAATTGAAGACAGCAATCCTGCCAAGCCCATTGCTCAAGATTATATCCAGCGCTACTCCGAGCGTTATGGTCAGGCCCCTGCTACCTTTGGTGCCAACGTCTATGACGCCGGCCTATTGCTGGAAAAGGCGATTCCTGAAGCAGCCAGCAAGGCCAAACCGGGTACGCCTGAGTTTCGTTCTGCCTTGCGTGATGCACTGGAGCAAACTCGTGACTTGGTGGCAACCCAAGGTGTCTACACCATGTCGCCTGAGGACCATAGCGGCTTTGACGAGCGTGGTCGTGAACTGATCACTGTGCGTAACGGCCAATGGCGCTTGCTCAAACCGTAAACAGGTTCGAAGGCAGGTATGAAAAACGCGGCGTCACGCCGCGTTTTTTGTGTTTCCTGATAGATGGAAGGAAAGTCAGGCTGCTGTTCAAGCAGCCTGGCTGGGTAGGCTGAGCAAAATGTGAGGCTCTTCAACTTCAAGCTCAGTTTTCAGGTACTTGGCACCAAAACGGCTGAGCGCCACGGTCAGTTTGGCGGGAATGCCATCCAGAAGAATGTAGTAGTCTTCTTGGCCCTGCTCAATTTGCTGGACAACATCGGGTTGAGAGCGTTGCCAGCCCGCTCCTCCAAGATGGGTAATTCGTTCGTAAGGGTCCCGACGCATATCTTTCGTGACGTATGCAACCTCGATCATTTGCCACCTCATGAAGTTCTTGTTGGGACCTTCATCATTGGGCATAAGCAGGCTGGTAGCCATTAGGGATTTTACGAACCTTGAGGTTTATACCTTCAAAGCCTTGATCAGATAAGGGTCCAGGTCCGGCTGGCGCAGCAACCAGTTCTTGTAATCCTGTGGCACATCGGCAATAGCCATGCCCTTGTGTTTGCCAAAATGCAAAACGGTGGGAATGCGGGCGTGCTCGGAGAGCTGCCACAACTGTTCCCAGGTGTTGATGTTCTGCTTGAGCCCCAACAAATACTGCAGCAGCGACAGGCAATTGCGTACGTCGGCCAGTGCGCTGTGTGCGTTGCGCAGGCGTTCGCGAGCATTGGCGCGATCAATGTGATAAATCAGAGCAGATTGGCTGTAGCTATCCAGGCCTGGAATCAAGTGGCGCGATAAGGCCAAGGTACAGATACGCTTGATATTGGGGGAACCGGCCACCCCCCAGTCATAGTCCACATTGTGGCCGATGATGTATTGGGTGTCGGCAGGCAGTTTGAATTCGGTGTGCGGGGGGCAGTCCTGCAGCTCCTCGTCATAGATGTGATGCGTGGCCAAGGCGCCTAGCGTATTGGCTTGATCAGGCCGGTAGCGTTGCTCAAATTCTTCATTGACCAGCAAAAATACCGGGTCGCTCAAACGCAACCAAGCGGCCTCGATGACTTGAGGCTGGGCAGTGCCGGTGGTTTCAGTATCAAACAGCAGGGCAGACATACAAGAATCGCTAACAGACAAAGCCGTCATGGTAGTGCATGTGTCTGGCTTTGCCTATACGGGCTTGAGGCGAAACCCTTCAGGAGTTCCCCAGCGATTGGTGCGTAGTAGCCAGTGAGTCTGGCAGTTCAGACAGCGATACTGTGTTTCGTGGGCTCCGTCAGGAGATGGGGGGTGTTGCCCAACTAAGCGCAAATCGGCATGCGCTTGGCTAGTACTGACACCCTGTGGCAAGGCCAAACATGCCTGGCACAAGGGCGAGCCGTAAACTGACGCCATATCACCGCTCCCTGATGTGTTGTTTCGTATTGATACATCAGTATCGGTTTGCTTACGGATAGCGTCAAGTACCTGTCTTGGGCTCGGGCAAATGATAGGAATAACTTTGATCCCTACCCGCGCGTTTTGCTTCGTACAAGGCAGTGTCTGCTTGGCGTAGCAACGCGTGTAGATCCAGGGTTGAAGAGTCCAAAGTGGCGATGCCCAAACTGGCAGTCATAGTCAGTTGTTGGTCGTTGTCCAGGCAAAAGGGCAGCAAGGAAATGCTTTTACGGACTCGCTCAGCAACAGCATGCGCTTGTAGTGCGCTGCAGTCCGGCAACAAAATACCAAATTCTTCTCCGCCTAGCCGGCCACATACATCGGTCTCGCGCAAAGCCAGTGAAATACGTTGGGTAACTGCGCTCAAGGCCAGATCGCCGACATGGTGGCCGTGGGTGTCGTTAACGGGCTTGAAGTGGTCGATGTCCAGAACGATGACGCTGATAGGAACCTGTTTCAAACGGCATTGGGTCAGTATTGTCTGGCTTTGCTGATAAAAAGCCTGTTTGTTGAGCAAGCCCGTCAGGTCATCGTGGTGGGCAAGTTGCTGCAGTTTTTCAACCGCCAGATTGCGTGCTGACATCAGGCTGGCGCTGGTGATCGAGGCCAGCGCAATGGAAGCAATCCCGATGCGCAGTGACAGCAGGTCTAGCGAGGTGTGGAACTGATTGGGCAAGAAGTACACCGGCGGGCTCAGAGCAAACAGTGTCCAGAGCACATAGAACAACGTCAGTAAGGTGGTCGAAAAGAGCGAGTAGCTAAGGGCGCACCACAATAAAGGCAGGACGGGAAAGGCCAGGGAGCCGGGGCCGTCAATCAGCAGGCTTAACAAGCTGGCCAATAACAAGGACAGAGCGGGCGCTAACTGGGCCAGGCTCATCAGGTGCGGTTCGTTCCAGTATTCCAGAAAGCGGCGCCAAGGGCGCGCGGGGGCGGTCAGGATGACGGGCAAGATAGCGCTATAGGAAATCAAGCTAGTCAGCATCCAGGACAGAATGGCCAAAGGCAAATCCTGATCGGTATGCAGATACAGGGCAAAACCGCCTAGCAAGGCAGATAAAACGCAGGCCAGGCCGTAGTAGGAGGCCAGCGTCAACATCGCCTGGGGGCGACGCAGGGAAAGATCCAACTGGCGATTGCGGGTGATCAGCCAATACGCCAGGCTGACGCCGCTGACATCGGCTATGGTTAAAAGCAGCGCAATGGGTAGGGGGTTGGTGGCAAGCAGCTCGGCACAGAAATAGGCCAGCGTAATGAGTAGCCAGTTAAATTTTTGACTGGCCCAGTCTGGGCGGCGGATAAACAGACCCAGAAGCACACCTTCGGTAGGCCAGAAGATGGTTAGTGCATCGGAATGGTGCAGCTTGGTACCCAGCAGGGTCAGAAGTAGGACCAGGCTGAACAGGAAAAACCGGGAGAGATAGGAGTAGCGCCGGGGTGGGCGCAAGCAGAAAGCCTGCTTTGGTTTCATATCCGTTGCCATAGGAGCGCACGCTCAACGTGGACGCTTTACAGCGTCGGATAAGTTTTAAGCCGCCACTATTTTAGGACGAAAGCAGGAATGGCCATTACAGATTGTAATTATGTGTTATCAAATGAGACTAATACGGGGCTGTATCTGACTGCCCCGTATTAATTAGGGAACATATTCTTAATTCAGAGCGGGCATGGGATGGCGAGGGGCCACGTGATGCACGTCCTGCAGGCGGAAGCGAAACCGTACGTTGGCATCCTGACTATGGGCGTCGGCAGTGTAGGTGGTGCAGCCGTGTACAGGTGAACTGAAGATCACGGTACCAGCCATACGAGGGCCGTTTTTAGGCTGCAGATACACCGTATCGCCAATGCGAATATCGGTTTTATTCAAGGCAATATGGTCAGGGCGCGAGATCAAACCAGTTGGATAGATGTTTTTCATATTTTTTTCCTTATCGTGTGGTGTCATTACATCGTTTTTTTATTGAGATTTGATGACACCATGATGGACCAGCCTCCACACGGAGGTCAGGCCATTGCTATTTCAATGTAGAGCATCGCTGACTGGACAATAACAATGTCAAGCAAACGTACTCTGTGACAGCATGGACAGCGCCTTATTCGTTTGCCAAGCATATGGACGGAGCAAGTAGTCCGCTACGATGCAAAAAATAAGTCTGGATGTGGCTGCCGTCGCCGTAGTAAATGAATACCCGCATGTTTGGGGACATGCCAGAAGGTCAAAGGGACCTGTTTACGTGGGTATATTCAAGAAAATATTGATCGCACGTTCTTGATGTAATGGATATATGGGCGCGATCAGCTAACTATTAAGTCATAGGTTTGCGATGTTGTCAAGTGTCAGGGGGACGTCATTGCCGCAGGTCGATGTTTCTAATCCACTTCTTTGCACGCTATCGTCAAAGCAGGGGCGGGCTGTTGAACAGGCTGTTTTAGAATACGTTCTTTATCTTGCCTTTTGTTGTTGCCTCCCATGATTACCATCACCGGCTTGTTCACCCATCCCATCAAATCCTGTGCAGCCCAGGCGCATCCGCAGGGCGTTGAGGTTAGCGTTGCGGGCCTGGCCCACGATCGCGAGTGGGTCGTTGTTGACCAGCAGGGCGTATTCATGACGCAGCGTCGCTGGCCGCGTATGTCCTTGATTCGACCATTGGTACAGGATGGGCAGATTACGGTCCAAGCGCCCGGTATGGAGACGTTGAGCTGGTCTCTGGATGCTCCGGTAGGGGATAACGTCGCCGTCTCTGTGCGTATCTGGAGTTCAGATACGTTGGGCCGGGATGAAGGCGATCAAGTCGCGCAATGGTTTAGCGACTTTTTGCAAACCCCTTGTCGGGTATTGCGTAACCATAGTCGTGCCCGTCGGTATGTCCTGACTGAACGGGTACGCCCTTGGGAAGAAAAGTCTCAGGGCTGGCGCCAGATCGGTGATCAGCTAAACGGTTTTGGTTTTGCCGACGCCTTGCCCTTTTTGTTCACCAATGAGGCGTCCCTGGAAGAGCTCAATCGCCTGGTTCTGCAGTCTGGGGAGCAAGCGGTGCCCATGGATCGTTTCCGTGCCAACGTCGTTTTCACGGGTTTGCCCGCTTACGAGGAAGACTACGTCCTGGGTGTGAGCAGCGAGGGTCTGAGCTTTGCGTTTGTCCGTCAGTGCACCCGTTGCCCTATGCCCAACGTGAACCAGCGAACGGCCGAGGTGGGCACACAACCCGGTTTGGCCTTGGCGCAAAGTCGCCAGTTTCCGCAAGGCACCTTGTTTGGCATGCAAGCCATGCTGGTTGAATCCCGGTCTCAGAGGCTGACGATTGGCCAGACCTTGGACGTGGAATACAGCTTTTAAGCATTAACCGGCGCCGGATCAGGCGTAGTCCAGGGGTAGACGTGTCGTGAACTTGATCTGCTCCATGGCAAAACTGGAGCTGACATCGGTCAGCTCTATTTCCGAGATCAGTCGCTGGTAAACCCGGTCAAAGCTTTTGATATCCGGCACGACGACACGCAGTAAATAGTCGGTATCGCCGCTCATGCGATAGAACTCCACAATCTGTGGGATTGCCTCGACCACCGCCGAAAACTGGCTGTACCACTGCTTGTTGTGCTGATTGGTCTTGATAGCCACAAATACCGTGACTCCTACATTCAGCTTTTCTGAACTGAGTAGCGCCACCCGCTTTTCGATATAGCCCTCTTGTTCCAGACGTTGTATGCGTCGCCAGCAGGGAGTGCTGGACAAACCCACCCGATCGGCAATTTCCTGGATCGCCAAGGTGGCATCGTTTTGTAGGATCTCCAGGATGTGCTTGTCGAATTTATCCAGCATAAAAATAATTTCCCAATAATATCGGTAGTTGTGGATTTTTATTCTCTGAATTCTGCCTGTGGTAGCGTGAAAACGCAATAATTGCCCCTGGGCTCTTGCGTAGACTGTTTCCATTCGTCTTTAGCGATCACGATCAGGAAAACAGCATGCAGGACTGCGATTATCAAAATACGCGTTTGACGCATTTAGGCCGGGACACCCGCGTGTCGGCTGGCTTTGTGAATGTGCCCGTTTGTCGTGGCTCGACTATTTTGGCCGACAATCTGGAACAATGGGCCCAGCGCAAGGAACCTGACAATCCCTATGTTTCTTATGGCCGCTTCACCAACCCTACCTTGCAAACCTTGACGCAAGCCGTGGCCGAGCTGGAAGGCGGTTTTCAGGCCAGCCTGTTCCCGTCTGGCTTGGCGGCGTGTACCCATGCTTTGTTGGGCATGCTGGAAGTCGGGGATCATTTGCTGATACCGGATTCGGTCTATGGACCGGTACGCGCGTTTGCGCAGCAGGTACTGGCTAGCCGCATGGGTATTCAGGTTCAGTTTTACGAGCCGTCTTTGGGGGAGGAGATAGCCAGCCTGATTCGTCCCCATACCAAGGTGGTGTACGTAGAGTCGCCCGGTTCGGCCACCTTCGAGATTCAGGATATCCCGGCCATTGCACGTTGTGCGCATGCGGTCGGGGCGTATGTGCTTTTGGACAATACCTGGGCTACCCCCTTGTTTTTTAAGCCGTTTGAACATGGCGTGGATGTGTCTATTCAGGCTGCCACCAAATATCTGACGGGGCATTCCGATGCCTTGCTGGGAGTTGCCACGGCCAATGAACGCGCTTGGCCGTTGCTGCGTCGGGCGGCGCATGATTTTGGTCAGACAGCCGGGCCTGATGATGCCTTTTTGGCGCTGCGTGGCATGCGCACCTTAGGTGTACGCTTGCGTCAGCATCAGGCCAGTGCCTTGCAGATTGCCCGTTTTCTGGAACATCATCCACAGGTACAACAGGTTTTGCATCCGGCGCTGGAGTCTCATCCCGGCCATGCGATCTGGAAGCGGGATTTTACCGGTTCTACGGGTTTGTTCGGTGTGGTGCTGGAACCGTTGAGTCAAGCGCAGTTATCTTTATTTTTCAAGACCTTGCGCCTGTTTGGTATCGGTCTATCCTGGGGCGGGTTCGAGAGCCTGGCTTTGCCTATGGATATGCCCAAGCGCAACGGGCGCGCCTTGTTCGGGCAGGGGCAGTTGTTGCGTTTGCATGTAGGGCTGGAAGAGCCCCAGCACTTGCAGCAAGATCTGGCACAGGCTTTGGATGCGGCCTATGCCCTTAACACGTCCAGAAACACAGAGGGGCTGTGCTTAGTTGCCCAGCAGGCTTAACTGCTGGTTTTCCTGTCGGGCGATCAGGCGGCGCGTCTGTTCTTCATTAATGTCCAGACTGGGATCGTCCAAAGAAGGTTGAGCGGGGCTGGAGATGCGTTCTGCAATTCGGTTCCATCGCAGCCCCAGTTTGCTGGGCTTGGCCGGGCGGCGACGGCTGCGCGGGGCGGTTTCCTGTTGGTCGGGCGAGTACTGGGTCAGGTCAAACTGGCCTGTAACGATACCCACTTGCTTGAGCAGAACCATGGCTTGCAAGGGACTTTTGAAACTGCGCGGATCTTTGCTGCGGGCGGTAACCAGCACCGCCTGACCGGCACGCGTGGCCACTTGTACAAAAAAATGATTGCCTTGTCCTTTGATGGACACACCTAAAATGCCCCCGGCTTGCGTGGCGGCACGCAGCTGCTGCAGGGTAAAGGTGACGATTGCGCCTTGACAGGGCAAAGAGGACATAAATTAGCGCTCAATAAAGAAAGCCCGCCGTTGCGGGCTGGTCGGGCAAACAGCTACGTCCCCGCAAGAGGGGACTCAAGGGCGACATTATGCCAAAAAATAGGCGGTTCGTGGTTTGGACGGCACAAGACGGAAGGACGTCTTGTGCAGGTTGAGCCTTAGGCCGCGGCCTGTGCGCACAGACGCGGCAGGATGTGGTTAGCCAGCAAAGGGGCCAGCGTCAGCGAACGGATTTCTTGCGGGCTGACCCAGCGGGCTTCTTCCAGCTCGGCAGCGGCCTGAATGTCGCGGTCTACTGTCAACGTAAACACGTGGGCATGAACCATATGGCCAGGCTCATTGGCGGCGGGGCTTTCAAAGTAGGCTTCGTACCGGGCCTGGGCGGTTTCTTCCGCTTTCAAGCCCAGTTCTTCATCCAGTTCACGTTGCAAGGCTTGCAAGGGCGTCTCGCCTGCTTCCAGCTTGCCACCGGCTTGCATGTAATAGGCGCTGCCACGTTTACGGACCAGCAAAATTTGTCCGGCAGAGTTGGTGATGTAGGCGGCAGCCAGCAAGATGACAGGATGAGACATGGGTTCTTCAAGCAAAAGGGGTCAAGCCAGGATCGGTTCAAGCAGGCTATTTTTGCACAGGCTCGGAAGGGGTGTCATCCAGGGTTTTGGCTCGCAGCAAATAACGAGTGGCGAAAATGCCCGGAATTAACAAGCCCAGTCGATACCAGCCCAAGTGACTGGTCAGCCAGGCCGAGGCGGCCAGCGACAGCCACAACATGATCAGCGCCCGACGTTTGGCTTTGCGGGTCAAGCCTTGGCCGTTTTCCCAGTTGCGCAAATAAGGGCCCAGATGGCGCTGGTCCAGCAGCCATTGATGAAAGCGGGGGGAGCTACGGGAGAAGCACCATGCAGCCAGCAGCACAAAAGGCGTGGTAGGCAGCAAGGGTAAAACAGCGCCGGCAATGGCCAGCGCTACACATACCCACCCGGCAACCATCAGGGCGTAACGCATCATGCTTAGCGGGGAACGCGTCCCAGCATGTAGAACTCGTCATTGCAGCGCATGGACATGAAGTTGGCCATGCGGTTGCTCAGACCAAAAAAGGCGCTGATGCCGGCAATGTCCCAGGCGTCTTCGTCGCTGAAGCCGTGCTCGTGCAGGGCCTGGAAGTCCGCGTCTTCAATCTCCTGGGCGTTTTGCGAGACTTTCATGGCGAACGCCAGCATGGCTTTTTGACGCGCCGGAATATCGGCCTTGCGCCAGTTCACGGCAACCTGGTCTGCCACCAACGGGTTCTTGGCGCGGATGCGCAAAATCGCACCGTGGGCAATGATGCAGTAATGACACTGATTGGCGGCGGAGGTAGCCACCACAATCATTTCCCGATCGGCATGGCTCAAACCACTGGGCTTTTCCATTAACGCGTCGTGATAGGCAAAAAAGGCGCGAAACTCGTCAGGGCGGTGTGCCAGAGCCAGAAATACATTCGGAATAAAACCGGATTTTTCCTGTACGGCTTCAATACGACTGCGAATATCCTCGGGCATGTCGGCCAGGGTAGGGACGGGATAACGGCTGATAGCGGGTTGTGCTTGTGTCTCGGGCATGGCTTGTCTCCAGGTGAAAATGGATGTTCTAGTTCATCGAGTAATTAAATCCAGCTACGCAAAGGTGTCCAGGGTCGGTCAAGACGATATAATGACATATTGATCCTGCCGCGGGCATGGCTCTGCTATAGAGTCTTACGGGCGGAACTGTACTTGCACACCACTACTGACGCGATAATGACAACCATCCTTGAATCTCTTCCAGTCGGCCAGAAGGTCGGCATTGCCTTTTCCGGTGGCCTGGACACCAGCGCTGCACTTTTGTGGATGCGCAATAAGGGCGCGATCCCTTACGCATACACCGCGAACCTGGGTCAGCCTGATGAACCCGATTACGATGCGATTCCCCGCAAGGCCAAGGAATACGGTGCCACGCTGGCCCGTCTGGTGGACTGCCGTCAGCAACTGGTGGCTGAAGGGATTGCCGCCTTGCAGTGCAACGCCTTTCACATCACCACCGGCGGTGTCACCTACTTCAACACCACGCCTATTGGCCGTGCTGTGACTGGCACCATGCTGGTTGCTGCCATGAAAGAAGACGACGTCCATATCTGGGGCGACGGCAGCACCTACAAGGGCAACGACATCGAGCGTTTCTACCGCTACGGTTTGTTGACCAACCCTGAGCTGAAGATTTACAAGCCTTGGCTGGACCAGACGTTTATTGATGAGCTGGGTGGCCGTGCCGAGATGTCCGAGTACATGCAGGAAAACGGCTTCGACTACAAGATGTCGGCCGAGAAAGCCTACTCCACCGACTCCAATATGCTGGGTGCCACGCACGAAGCCAAGGATCTGGAATACCTGAACGCCGGTATCAATATCGTCAAACCCATTATGGGCGTGGCTTTCTGGCGTGACGACGTGGCTGTGGCCGCTGAAGAGGTGCGTGTGCGCTTCGAGGAAGGCCAGCCTGTTGCCTTGAACGGCGTAGAATTCGCCGACCCGGTGGAACTGATGCTGGAAGCCAACCGCATCGGCGGCCGTCATGGTCTGGGCATGAGCGACCAAATTGAAAACCGCATTATCGAAGCCAAGAGCCGTGGCATTTACGAAGCTCCCGGCATGGCCTTGCTGCACATCGCTTACGAGCGCCTGGTGACCGGCATCCACAACGAAGACACCATCGAGCAGTACCGCATCAACGGTTTGCGTTTGGGCCGCTTGCTGTACCAAGGCCGCTGGTTTGACCCACAAGCCATTATGCTGCGTGAAACTGCCCAGCGCTGGGTGGCTCGTGCTGTTACGGGCGAAGTGACTCTGGAACTGCGTCGCGGTAATGACTACTCCATCCTGGATACGGTTTCGCCTAACCTGACCTACAAGGCCGAGCGCCTGAGCATGGAAAAAGTGGACAGCATGTTCTCGCCACGCGACCGTATTGGTCAACTGACCATGCGCAATCTGGACATCGTGGACACACGTGATAAGTTGTTCACCTACACCCAGGTTGGCCTGCTGGCTCCTGCTGCCGGTTCGGCTGTGCCTCAGCTCAAAGACAGCAAGAAGTAAGACATGGCGGCAGATCGGGGGGCTCTGAGTAGAACCCCTGATTTGAAGCAGCAGTGTCAAAACACCTCAATGCCCGATTCAACAGGCATTGGGGTGTTTTTTATGGAGTTGGCCCAGCGTTCCTGAGCCGTTCTGTTTAATGGCTGCAGTTGTCGCTACTTGCTTGAGTACGCAGAGCGGTATGAGCCTATCGTCAATTTGGTTTGATGAGACCAGCAAGACGCAAGCTGCGCTTAGTGTGCGTCGGGCATCGAATCAGTCGATCAGTTTTCCGCTTGGCTCATGAAAGGCGAATGGGCCATCGAACTGACCCACTGTGGCGGTATGGGTGACGATCTGGCCGTGATTACTCAGTGCATGAACGGCATAGCCCGGTGGTTCCAGCGTCCAGGCCGAGGTGGCATCCTCAGCCAGGTCCAGGCAAACCTGGTGGGCAACAGAGGGGGCGGTGCTGGCAATGGTTCCGCCAAAGCGGATCTGTATATTGCGATGCAAATGTCCGCTGATTACACGTTCCACATTGCTATGCTGACGCACAATCGCCTCCAGTTGTTCTGCCCCGTTCAGTAGGCCAATCTTATCCATATGGCCGATCAGGGTGTTGAAAGGAGGGTGATGCAAGGCAATGACGGTGGGGCGCTTGGGCTGTGCGCTCAGTTCGGCTGCCAGCCAGTCCAGTTGCTCCTGATCCAGACTTCCCGTACTGGCACCCGCGACGGCACTGTCCAGGGCCAACAGTCTTAACTCACCCACATCCACGCCGTAGCAAACGGGGCCGGTCTTGCCCAAGTAAGTATGCTCGGGAAAGCTTGCGCGTAATTGCTGTCGATCGTCATGGTTTCCGGGCAGCAGGTACACAGGAATCGTTCCTAGAGGGGCAAGCAAGCGGCGCAAGTGGGCATATTCCTGCGGTCTGCCAAAATCAGTCAGATCGCCCGTCAGCACGATCGCATCTGGCTTTTGGGGCAGGGCCAGAGCGTGCTCTATGGCCTGTTTCAGATAGGGTGCGGTATTCAGGCGCCCATAGGCCAGCCTGCCTTCTTCCCGGATATGCGGGTCTGTCATTTGAATCAGTAGTGTTTTCAGCATCTTTTTCCGAGCTCCCCTAGGTGGGCGCTTTCTGTGTCAACGGTTCGGTGGGGAAGGTAAGTGGCGTGTTCAGGATCAGGGTTGATTAGGGACATTCTGGGAGTGTGTCACGGTGCCTGGCATCAGTTTTATGGGATTGATCCGAATGCCCACGATACTGCCGACCATCGCTGTGTGATCCCGATCAACTTCGGCAATCATGTCTGCCTGGCCTTCGACGCCTAGTGTCAGTTGCACCCTTCCTCCCATAAAACTGCGTTGACGCACCTGTGCCTGTGCCCAGCCTATTGGTCTGTTCATGGAAACGTCAATATCTTCTGGCCGGACCAGCAACTGATCGGTGCCGAGCAAGGTCTCGGGGCAGGGCAGGCATAGATCGGCTAGCTGAATGTCCTTGTTCAGCAGGTTTTGCGCTGTACGTTGCAGTACATTCACACGCCCCAAAAAGGTCGCCACAAAAGGGTGGGCCGGGTTGCGGTACAGGCTTTCACCGTCACCGGTTTGAACAATACGGCCCTCGTGCATGACGGCCAGCCGATCGGCAATCGCAAAGGCTTCCTGCTGATCGTGGGTGACATGAATGGCGGTGATGCGTAAACGCCGCAGTAGTTCGGCCAGTTCATCGCGTAAGGAGATTTTCAACTTGGCATCCAGGGCGGCCAAGGGTTCGTCCAATAGCAGGACGCGGGGCTGATTGGCAATGGCTCGCGCAATGGCGACCCGCTGTCGTTGGCCCCCGGACAGCGCAGAGGGCAGACGTTTTTCCAGGCCATTCAGACGCATGAGATCGACCAGCTCGCCGACTCGTTCTTGGCGCAGGGTTGGTGCCATGCCCTTGATTTTAGGGCCATAAGCGATATTGGCTTCTACCGTCATAGAGGGGAACAAAGCGTAGTGTTGAAACACCATGCCCACCTCGCGCTTTTCAATAGGTAGATGGGTGACATCTTGCCCATCGAACAGAATGCGGCTGCCGGCGTCTGGCATTTCCAGACCGGCGATCAATCGCAGCAAGGTGGTTTTTCCACAGCCCGAAGGCCCGAGCAAGGCCATGACTTCACCGGGGGCGATGTCCAGTGTGCTGGGATGCAAACCCCGCGTGCCATCCGCATAGGTTTTGGCGCATTGTTCGATACGTACCGGGACGTGTTTATTTTCCATCGTGTTTCTCCAGCAAGCGCGCCAGTGTTTGCAGCCCCCAGAGCACGGGCAAGATGACGAGCATGAAAATCAGTGTATAGGCCGAGCCTACTTCGATACGCATCGACGCGTAGCTGTCAGCCAGCCCCACGGGCAGGGTGCGGGTCAGTGGCGTATGCAGCATCCAGGTCAGGTTGAACTCGCCCAGGGACAAGGTGAACACCATCAGGCTGCCCGCCACAATCGCGGGCAGGATGGCGGGCAGCAAGATGCCGAAAAAGATCTGGCTAAAGCTGGCACCCAGGGATCGGGCGGCTTCTTCCAGATCAATCAGGCTACGTTTTTGCAGGGCTGCACTGGTGGTGCGCACCATAAAGGGCAGGGTGAACACAATGTGGCCCACCAAAATGAACCAGAAGCTTTGCCGAAAACCTTGCAAGGAGCCGTAGGCCAGCAGCAGAGCCAGCGCCGAGGCCAGCCCGGGAACGGCGACTGGCAAGGTCAGCAGTTCCTCAAAGGCTCGGGCCAGGCGCGAGCGGCTGCGAGCCAATGCGTAGGCACAGGGCACACCAAGCACAATGACAGCCAGTACGCAGAGTAAAGCCAGTTGTAGTGATAGCCAGACCGTACCGCCATAGTTCACCCAGACCTGTTCCAGCCATTTCAGGGTCAGGCCGCTTTTCAGGCCCAGTCGATAGTTGTTGACCAGGCCCGCCATCACCGAAATCAGGATGGGGCCCAGCAGAAACAAAACAGTGAGGCCAGTGACCGCCAAAAGCAAAGGAGCGGGGCGATGCATGCTGCCAGAAGAGATCGTCTTCATGGAACCCTCACGCGATGACGGAGGGGTCGCGCACGAGACGCCGAGCCATCCACAAGGTAAACCATGTCAGCAGCCCCAATGAAATGGATAGGCTGGCGGCCAGGGTGAAATTCGCATAATTGGTAAATTCGTTATAGATGGTGATGGGCAGTACTTCGTAGCGGCTGGACAGGGTGAAGGCCGTGCCGAAGGCGCCCATGGAGGTGGCAAACACAATGGCGCCACAGGACAAGGAGGTAGGTGCGAGTTCCGGTATCCAGACGTCTCTGGCGACGGCCCAACGCGAGGCACCGCAAGAGCGTGCCGCTTCTTCCAGATTGCGGTCGATGGATTCTGCCGCCGCAGTGTAGGTGGCAATGGCGCGGGGCAGTGAAAAGTACAGGTAGGCCAGAAACAGACCTAACAGGCCATAGGCAAAGGTCACGCGTCCCAATCCCAGACCCTGTGTAATTTGGGCCAGCAGCCCCTGCCGGCCACCCAGCAAAATAATGAAAAAACCGACAATCACCCCAGGGAAAGACAGGGGCAGGGTCATCAAGGAGAGCAGCAGACGCTTGGCAGGGACGCGATAGCGAGCCATCACAATTCCTACCATGGCGCCCAATATCAGGGTCGCCAGCGTCACGATGGCAGACAGGAGCAGCGTTTGCAGCAGGGCCTGCAAGTAACGTCCTGATGTCAGAACGACCCAATAGGTGTGCATGCCTTCTTGTGCGGGTAGTGCCAGGAGCTGTGCTGCAGGCAAGAGCCAGAAGGCGGCAAAGAAAGCGACAGCGGGGGCCGAGCACAGGGGTAACAGGTATTTGCGTTGCATACGCTAACTCCACATCTCAGAGGGCCGCTTAGCGGACCTCGGCCAGGTAACGTTCGGCAAAGGGTTTCTGGCCTTGTGCCATGCGGTCATAGTCAATTGCTTTGGCACGGGCGTATTCGCTGTCAGGCAAAAAGCGCGACTGTGCCTGTTCGCTGATGGCGCTGCTGCGAACCGGACGCAGGAAGGCATTGGCCCAGATGGATTGACCTTGCTCGGAAAGCACAAAATCCAGCACTTTACGTCCCTCTTCGGTGTGCGGTGCCTTGTTGACCAGCGACATCACGTAAGGAACCACAATCGTGCCTTCTTGCGGAATCACGAAGGCCACATCTTCTCCGTCCTTGTATTGGGCGCGATAGGCGCTGAAGTCATAGTCCAGCAAGATAGGGATCTCGCCGGAAATCAGGCGCGCATAGGCGGTTTGCTTAGGGACAATGGGGTTGTTTTGCTGCAGGGCCTTGAACCAGTTGATGGCCGGATCAAAGTTATCCATCGTGCCGCCCAGGGCTTCATTGATGGCCACGGCGCCCACATAACCCACGAAGGCGGACGAAGGATCCAGGTAACCGACCAGACCTTTGTATTCCGGTTTGAGCAAGTCGTTCCAGGAGGCAGGGACCGGTACATCGCCCAAGGCTGATTTGTTGACCATGATGCCCATGGTGCCGGAGTGAATGGCAAACCAGTGGCCTTGCGGATCCTTTAAGCCTTCCGGAATCTGCTCCCAGCCCTTGGGTTTGTAGGCCTGCGTCACGCCTTCTTTCTGGGCCTGAATGGCGAAGGTAATACCCAGATAGGTCACATCGGCCACCGGGTTGGCCGATTCGGCAACCAGTTGGGCCAGCGACTGACCGGAGTTCTTGTTGTCTGGAGGCACGGTAATGCCGGTGTGCTGTTTGATGGCCTCGATCTGGCTGGCCCAATCAGCCCATTCGGGTGGGCAGTTGTAGCAAATCGCCGTCTGTGCGGCGGCCGCATTGCCCAATGTCAGCATGGCCAATGGCAATGCGACGCGGCAGGCCAGTGTGCTCAGGATGTGTTTCATGGTTGGTCACTCCAGTTAGTAGGTGGGTCTAGATAAAGCCGGCATGGCTTGCAAGCAGGGGTGTTGCGGGAAAGTTTCCCGGAAAGGAAGGCACAGCATTGTCAGGGCGCCTGTAGTTGGAACGGAGAGGGGGCGCAGGACTCACCCGGATCAAAGGTGTAGGGCAGCAATATCGACTCTTGAGCCGGGACAGCTTGCTGCCGGGCGATAGAACCCAGCAGCAGGCCAATGCACTGGCGGCCAATTTCCTCATTGGGTTGAGCAATGGTGGCCGGGCGAGGGAACAGTTCAGCCCCCAGGCCAATGCCGTCAAAGCCGATGATGCTGATGTCCTGGGGTACGCGTAAACCGATCTGCTGGGCGGTGCGCAGACAACGAATGGCAATCAGGTCATTGGAGCCAATGACGGCCGTAGGCCGATCAGCCTGACGCAGCAGTCGGGCGACGCTGGCCAAGTGAATGCCGCCTTCTGTGGAGGCAGGGGCTGTCGGGTCTTCAGGAGGGTGATCCATAAAAGGTACTTCCAGTAGCGGCATGGGGGCCAAGCCCGCGCTTTCCATTCCTTTGAGGTAACCGCAACTGCGTTGTTGGGCCCGGTCCGAAACATGCAAATGTCCGCTCACCATGGCAATGCGGCGATGCCCTTGGGTGGCAAGGTGACCAATCAGCTCAACCATGGCTTGCTCACCATTGACGCTGACGCAAGGGTGTTCGGGATGCTGGTTGTAGGCCAGTACATAGGGGCAGGGTGTGGTGCTCAAGCGTTCCAATGCCGGGGACGTGGCCGGATTGGAGACCACCAGCACAATGCCTTCGACATTGCTGGCCAACAGCAGGGCCACGGCCTGGGATTCACGTTCGACGTGGTATTCCGTAAAGAAGGGCAAGATGGCGTAGCCGGCATGGGCGGCGGTATCGGCTATCCCTTTCAGGCACTCGGCAAAGACGGGGTTCAGCAAAGTAGGCAAGACCACACCAATCACACGGCTGCGTTGGCTACGCAGGCTGCGGGCCGAGGCATTGGGTTGATAACCCAGGGCCTGGATGGCAGCTTGCACACGCAGCAGGGTTTTTTTACCCACTTTCTCTGGCTCGTTGAGCGCACGCGATACCGTGGCAACCGATACCTGCGCTGCCTTGGCAACATCCAGGATTCCAACATTGGCCATGACATTCAGCCGTCAAAATGAAAACGATTACATTTGAGCAAAGGCATATGTCAGGCAAATGACGAATCGTTTTTTTTCCTGCCGGACGCCAAGAACCTTATCGGGTTTCGTGGCCGGAAGCATCGTTCCTCACCAAAATTGATGCCACTTATACGAGCGGGATCTGAAACAGATCCTGGTCTTGATGCGGCGGATTCTACAGTGGGCTCTCCTGAACAACAGGCCTGCGCGGTCAGGCTTTCACGTCATGAAACCCATTCTTGTTTTGCAGCACGAGGCTACACAAGGGCCAGGTGTATTACTGGATCATCTGGAGAAAAACGGCCTTTGCTATCAACTACTGATGTCACCGCTGGAGGGGAGAGCACCGGTCTTGGCACGTGATTACAGCGGGATTGTCGTCTTGGGCAGCGACCATAGTGTTAACGAGGATCTGCCCTGGATAGTGTGTGAACAGGCGCTTTTGCAGGATGCAGTCCAGCGCCATGTTCCTGTGCTGGGCCATTGCTTTGGGGCGCAGCTTCTGGCCCGTTCTCTGGGCGCCAAGGTGCAGCGCAGCCCGTATCCGAATATAGGCTGGGGTCAGGTCTGGAGCAGCCCTTATGCCCAGCGTGTGATGGGCCTGCCCAGACGTGCTGTGCTGTTTAACTGGCATTACGACACTTTTCAGATTCCTGCGGGTGCCAGCCGGACGTTGTATGGCCCTCATTGTCTGAACAAGGGCTTTGGCTTGGGTCCGCATTGGGCTTTTCAAGGTCATCTGGAAGTGACTGCCGATAGCATTCGGCAGTGGTGCGACCACGGTCGCCACGAGCTGGCGCAGGTATACGGTCCTGCCGCTCAGGATGCTGACCATATCTTGCTTGGGCTGGATCAGCATGTGAGCACCTTGCATCTTCTTGCCAGACAGACTTACCAGCGCTGGACAGATCAGTTGCTGGAGCGCTCCGGGTTTGCCCGCACCCAAATCCATATGCCGTCTTTATACGCAGGCCAGTAAACACTGCTCTGAATTTATGCCGCCAATTCTAGACTTTCTCTGTCTGCTGCAAGTCAGCATTGAGAGGGAGTGTGGAATGAGTGCGCCTTTTTTTACGGTTCTGGCAGGAGGGATTTCTATGGGACTGTTTATTTATTTGTTCTATGCCTTGATAAAGGCCGAAAAATTTTAGCTTCAGGCCGACAAGTGTTCATTGTTTGGAACAGGTGTGCATATGAGTGATTTTCTATTTCTAGCGGTGCTGTTCGCGTTCTTTGCGATGGCGACCGGATTTATTCTTGGTCTTGAGAAACTGTAAGAGGTGCTGTCATGCTGGACGATCTGATGCAGTTTCTAGTTATTTTGGCCGTCTCAACGGTCTTGTTAGTGGTGGTGGGTAAATGGATTGCCCATTTTTTCAGCAGCCCGAATCACAGTTTGATGGAGCGCGGTACGTATCGGCTGCTGGGTGTGAATCCTGAAGAGAAAATGTCCTGGAAGCGATATGGCCTGGCGCTTTTATTGAGCAACGCCGCCATGTTGCTTCTGGGATATGTTCTTTTGCGGGTGCAGGGCTGGATTCCCGGAGACAGCCTGCAGCGTGCCGCACAAACGCCAGACTTGGCCTTTAACACGGCCGTGTCCTTTACGACCAATACCAATTGGCAGGCGTATTCGGGCGAATCCAGTCTGTCCAATTTTTCCCAAATGGCGGCCATCACCTTTTTGATGATGATCAGTGCCACCACGGGTCTGGCGGCGGCAGGTGGTTTCATCCGTGGCTTAAGCCGTAAAAGCTCGGCTGATATTGGTAATTACTGGGTGGACTTTACCCGTTCTTTGTATCGCCTGCTCTTGCCGTGCAGCTTCTTGCTGGCCTTGTTTTATATCTGGCAAGGTATGCCGCAAACACTGAGTTCTGAGGTCGTGGTCAACACGCTGGAAGGACTCAAGCAGCAGATTGTTTTGGGACCCGTGGCCAGTCTTGAAAGCATCAAGCATGTGGGAACCAATGGCGGCGGCTTCTTTGGCATGAACGCGGCGCATCCTTTTGAGAACCCCACGCCGCTGACCAATACCGTGCATATGCTTAGCATGTTGCTGGTGCCCTCGGCCCTGACCTATGCCTTTGGCTCCATGCTGGCTCGTCGCCGGCAGGGCTGGGCCTTTTTTGCAGCCTTTCTGGTGATGTTCATCGGCTTTTTGTCTCTGATCTACAGCGCCGAGCAAGCAGGCAATCCTTTGTTGACGCCTTTGGGAGTCGATCAGACCCAAAGCAGTACGCTGGGCGGGGGCAATCTGGAGGGTAAAGAACTGCGTTTCGGTGTGGCGCAAAGCAGTCTGTTTGCGACAGTGACCACCGCAGCTACCACTGGCTCGGTCGATGCCATGCATGCGTCGCTGACCCCTTTGGGCGGCTTGGTGCCGATTGCTCAAATGATGCTGAACAATGTGTTTGGCGGGATCGGGGTGGGCTTTATCAGCCTGGTCAGTTACGCCATTCTGACCGTGTTTCTGGTGGGCATGATGATAGGACGCAGCCCGGAGTTTTTGGGCAAGAAGATCGAGGCCCGGGAGATGAAGTACGTGATGCTGGCCATGCTGGCGCACGCCTTCAGCATTCTGGGGTTTACGGCCTTGGCCAGCGTACTGCCGTCCACCATGGACAGCCTCTCGAACATGGGGCCGCATGGTTTCAGCGAAGTTCTGTACGCCTACACCTCGGGTACGGCCAATAACGGTTCGGCCTTTGCCGGTTTCAACGCGAACACGCCTTTCTTCAACACCACGATCGGGCTGGCCATGCTGGTCGGGCGTTATCTGACTTTATTGCCGTTGCTGGCTCTGGCCGGTGTGCTGGCGGCCAAAAAAGCCGTTCCTGCTGGTCCAGGAACCTTGTCGACGGCCACCCCTTTGTTTACTGGCCTGTTGATTTTCGTGGTCCTGGTGGTGGGCGGTCTGACTTTTCTGCCTGCTCTGGCGCTGGGCCCGATTGTGGAGCACCTGTTGATGCTCGATGGCATTACTTTTTGAGGATTGACTGTCATGTCTACCCATCAATTTATGGTTTCAACCCCAGTGGCACCGACGGTGAAAAGCCTGCTGCGTCCCGTGTTGCTGTCGGCTGTGTTCTTTATGCTTCTGACCGGGATTGCCTATCCCTTGGCAACGACCGTCATCGGGACGGCTTTGTTCCCGGAGCAGGCAAATGGCAGCTTGATTGAGCGTGATGGCCAAGTCGTGGGTTCACGCCAGATTGGCCAATATTTCAGTCAGCCAGAGTATTTTCATGGCCGCCCCAGTGTGACCCTGGGTGTGGACCCTTCAGATCCATCCAATAGTATCTCGCAGCCCTATAACGCCGCCGCTAGCGGGGGCAGCAATCAAGGGGCATTAAGCAAGAATTTGCTCAATGCCGTGGCAGAGCGAAGCAAGGCTTATCGTCTGATGAATGGTTTGGCAGAGGATGCCCCCGTACCTGTCGATGCCGTGACAGCGTCGGCATCGGGTCTGGATCCGCATATCTCGGTGGCTAATGCCCGTTTGCAGGCTGCGCGTATTGCCAGGGTGCGCGGCATGTCGCTGGAACAGGTGCAGGCCTTGATTGATCGCTATACCCATGCTCGTCAATTGGGTGTACTGGGTGAACCACGTGTGCAGGTCCTGGAGCTAAATCTTGCGCTGGATATGGCCAAGAGCGTCCAGCCCGTCGTGCGTTAGGAGCAGGTGTCAATATGTCTATTACTGATTTAAAAGCCTCGCAAGAGGCGGAGCACGCAACGGTGTTTCAGGCTGTTCCCTGGGGCACCGTGTGCAAGGAAGCCTTCAAGAAACTGTCCCCTCGGGTGCAGTTCAAGAACCCGGTAATGTGTGTGGTGTATCTGGGTAGCATTCTGACCAGCCTGCTGGGTGTGCAGGCTTTGATGGGGCAGGGCGAGGCCCCCGCTGGTTTTATCTGGTCCATTGCTGCCTGGTTGTGGTTTACGGTTTTGTTTGCCAATGCGGCCGAAGCGGTGGCAGAAGGGCGTGGCAAGGCGCAGGCTGATGCGCTGCGATCTACGCGCAAGCGGGTTATGGCCAAAGTGTTGAAAGAGCCCAGGCGAGATAGTCGTTCCTGGCCTGTCCCCAGCGATGAGTTGGTGCCCGGTGCCTATGTGCTGGTGGAAGCTGGGCAGATTATTCCGGCCGATGGTGAAGTGCTGCAGGGGGCAGCCTCGGTAGACGAGTCCGCTATTACTGGGGAGTCAGCGCCGGTTATCCGGGAGTCGGGGGGTGACTTTTGCTCGGTCACGGGCGGGACGCGTGTTCTGTCGGACTGGATTGTGATGCAGGTCACCGCCAAACCCGGCGAAGCCTTTCTGGATCGCATGATTGCGATGGTGGAAGGGGCCAAACGTGGCAAGACGCCAAACGAGATTGCCTTGAATATCTTGCTGGTCGCCTTGACGCTGATCTTTCTCTTGGTGTGCGTCACCTTGTTGCCTTTCTCCAGTTTTGCCACCGCGCTGACCGGCCAAGGTTCGCCCGTCACGATTACGGCCCTGATCGCCTTGCTGGTGTGCCTGATTCCGACCACGATTGGCGCCTTGTTGTCGGCAGTGGGCGTGGCCGGAATGAGCCGCATGATGAAGGCCAATGTACTGGCCAGCTCGGGCCGTGCGATCGAGGCGGCCGGGGATGTGGATGTCTTGTTGCTGGACAAGACAGGCACCATCACACTGGGCAATCGAGAAGCTTCGGCATTTCTGCCCGCGCCGCAGGTATCGGAGCACGCCTTGGCGGATGCGGCTCAATTGGCCTCGCTGGCCGATGAGACTCCCGAAGGGCGCTCTATTGTGGTGCTGGCCAAGCAGCTTTTCAATTTGCGTGGCCGTCAATTGCAGGGCGCGCAGACCATTGCCTTCAGTGCCCATACCCGCATGAGCGGGATTGATATTGAGGGTCGCCAGATCCGTAAAGGGGCGGCCAATACCATGCGCGCGCACATTGAGTCCCAGGGCGGGGTGTTCCCTCGTGAACTGGATACCTTGGTCAATGAGGTGGCACGGCGTGGCAGCACACCGCTGGTCGTTGCCGAGGGCAATAAGGCGCTGGGTGTGGTGGAGCTCAAGGACATTGTCAAAGGCGGTATCAAGGAGCGTTTTGCCGAGCTGCGCGCCATGGGCATCAAGACCGTCATGATTACGGGGGATAACAAACTGACCGCCGCAGCAATCGCGGCTGAGGCCGGGGTGGATGATTATCTGGCCGAAGCCACGCCCGAGGACAAGCTGCAATTGATTCGACGCTATCAGGATGAAGGTCGCCTGGTGGCCATGACTGGCGACGGGACGAATGATGCGCCTGCTCTGGCGCAGGCAGATGTGGCCGTGGCCATGAATAGCGGTACCCAGGCGGCCAAAGAGGCCGGCAATATGGTAGATCTGGACAGCAACCCCACCAAGCTCTTGCGTGTGGTGGAAGTAGGCAAGCAGATGATCATGACGCGTGGTGCCCTGACCACCTTCAGTATTGCCAATGACCTGGCCAAGTACTTTGCGATTATTCCTGCGGCTTTTGTGGTCACCTATCCGGCTCTGGGCGCCTTGAATGTGATGCAACTGCACAGCCCAGCCACAGCGATTCTGTCTGCGGTCATTTTCAATGCTCTGATCATCATCGCCTTGATTCCTTTGGCCTTGCGCGGCGTGAAATATCGGGCGGAGCCCGCAAGCAGACTGCTGCGGCGTAACTTGCTGATCTACGGTTTGGGCGGGCTGATTGCGCCTTTTATAGGTATCAAACTGATTGATATGCTGCTGACGCCGTTTTTCGGATAAGAGCGTAAGATCAATAGCTATTTTCTGGATGGAGTGCACAGATTCATGTCACCTGAGGATAGGCCGGACCCGGATACGCTGTTGCAGGTCATTGGCGAGGATCCGCATCAGCCTCGCCGTGGGCAGCTCAAGATTTTCTTTGGCGCTTGTGCGGGCGTAGGGAAAACCTACGCCATGCTCAAGGAGGCGCATCAACGCCAGTCCGAAGGGGTGTCCGTGGCCATCGGGATTGTAGAGACGCATGGTCGCCAGGAAACCCAGGCCTTGATCGACGGTTTGCCCGTACTGGCACGCAAGGCGTATCAGCGTCAGGGGCGGGTAGTGACGGAGTTTGATCTGGATGCCGCCTTGGCGTCGGGCTATCAGTTGCTGCTGGTCGATGAGCTGGCGCATTCCAATCTTGAGGGTAGCCGTCATGCCAAACGCTGGCAGGATGTGGAGGAACTGCTCGATGCCGGTATTGATGTATATACCGCGCTGAATGTGCAGCATCTGGACAGTCTCAATGAGGTGGTGGGTGGCATTGTCGGGGTACGGGTTCGGGAGACGGTGCCGGACCGTATTTTTGATCGAGCGGCGGATGTCCTGCTGGTGGATTTGCCTCCAGACGATTTGTTGTCTCGTCTGAATGCGGGCAAGGTATATCTGGCCGACTCGGTCGCCCACGCGCGCCAGAATTTTTTTCGTCGCGGCAATCTGATCGCTTTGCGTGAGTTGGCGTTGCGTCGTGTGGCGGATCGGGTCAATGCCGATGTGCATGTCTACCGAATCTCCCATGCGATACGAACAGTCTGGCCCACCCGTGAGCTGTTAATGGTTTGCGTCAGCGCCGATAGTGCTCAGGAAGCCCTGATTCGGGAGGGGGCGCGCTTGGCGCAGCAATTGCAAACCCCCTGGATTGTGCTGCATGTGGATACGCCGCAGGAAAGCGGGCAGATCAAGGCGCAGGAGGCGTTGGTGCGTTTGGCCGCCAGTGCTCAGCATGCAGGGGCCGAGTTTGCCAATATTGCCGGGCAGGATGTGGCGCATACGATTCTGGCCTATGCCCGTCAGCGCAATGTTACCAAGCTGATTCTGGGGAACTCTTCAGCGCGCTCTGCCTGGCCCTGGCGCACCAGCCTGTCCGAGCGTCTGGCCCGCAGTAATCCTGAAATTGGTTTGCTGCTCCTGCGCATGGATACGGTTCAGCGACCAATCCGGCCTTTGGAGCTGGAGCAGCCCATGGCGCAGGGCAAGGCCTTGTCCATCGCCTCCATTATTTGCGTGGCGACCACCTTGTTGGCCGAGCAGCTTTTGTCCTTTTTTGATCTCTCCAATGTCATCATGCTGTTCCTGATTACAGTGGTCTTTATCGCTTTGCATTTGGGACGGCTGGCGGGGGCATGGGCGTCATTGCTGTCAGTGGCGTTTTTTGATTTTTTCTTTGTCGCGCCGCGCTACTCCTTCTCGGTCACCGATACCCAATACGTGTTTACCTTTGGCGTCATGTTGGTCGTGACGCTGATTATTGGCCAGTTGGCTGCCAAACTGCAGGCCGAGGCCCGGGCTGCGCGTGATGGTGAACGTCGTGCGGCGGCGTTAACGCGTGTTAGTCGGGATTTGGCGGGGGCCTTGGCCCTGGAGCAGGTCCTGGCGGTCTGCCGCGATACGCTGGAGCCTTTGTTTGAGATGCAACTGGTGCTGGTGGTGCCGGATCAACAGAACCAACTGGTGGCAACCCGCCACACCGGCTTTGTCGAGCTGTCGGTAGCGCAATGGGTGTTTGATCACATGGAAGCTGCCGGTAATGGTACGGAGACCCTGAACGGCGCCAGTGCCTTGTACCTGCCCTTGAAAGGCCCGATGGCCCCACGGGGTGTCCTGGTGGTGCAGTCCGGGGCTGCTGCCTCTTTAAGCACTCCTGACGGACGGCGCTTGCTGGATGCTTGTTGCTTTACGTTGGCTCAGGCTCTGGAGCGGATTCATTACGTGGAAATTGCCCAGGATACCGTGCTGCGCATGGAGGGGGAGAAAATGCGTAATACCTTATTGTCTGCCGTTTCACACGACTTACGTACGCCCTTGACCGTGATCCGGGGCTTGGCTGAAACCTTGGAGCAGCCCAAGGGCTTGAGTGAGGCGGAGCGCACGGATATTGCCCATTCCATCCGTATTGAGTCTGACGAACTGCGTCGCCAGGTATCTAACTTGCTGGATCTGGCTCGCATGCAAAGTGAAGGAGTGAAATTGCATAAAGAGTGGCATGCCTTGGGCGAGATTGTGGGGATCGCCGTTGCCCGCTGTGCAGCCGCCTTGCAGCCCCGCAAAATTGTGACCGAGTTCGCCACGGATCTGCCCTTGGTCGAGGTGGACGGTGTGTTGCTGGAGCGAGTGGTGACGAATCTGTTGGATAATGCGGCCAAATATACCCCCGCTACCAGCACAATCTCGCTACGCGGCCTGTGTTCTGGCCAATCCATGTATTTATTGATCAGTGACGATGGACCCGGCCTGCCGCCAGGCGATCCCGAGCGTTTGTTTGAGACGTTTACGCGGGGGTACAAGGAGTCTTCTGTAGCAGGGGTAGGCTTGGGTTTGGGGCTATGCCGAACAATTATTGCCGCGCATGGTGGTACGATCAGCGCCAAGCCGCGTCAGCCTCATGGGGTGATCTTCGAAATCAGCCTGCCTTGGAAAGCGGCTCCTCAGATGGATGGTGACGAACTACTGACATGAACAAAACCCAGATATTGATTGTGGAGGACGAATCCAATATTCGTCGTTTTGTACGGATCGCCTTGGAACAGGAAGGTATGTTCGTGGTCGAGGCCAGCACCTTGGCGCAAGCGCGCATGGATGCGGCAACCCGTCGCCCGGATTTGATGATTGTGGATTTGGGTTTGCCCGATGGCGACGGCAAGGACTTGATTCACGATCTGCGCGCTTGGGTCTACTCGCCCATTCTGGTGTTGTCTGCGCGCGATCGGGAAGAGGAGAAAGTGGCTGCGCTGAATGCGGGGGCGGACGATTATCTGGTCAAGCCTTTTGGGGTGCCGGAGTTGCTGGCCAGGATTCGGGCCTTGCTGCGGCGTTCTCAATTAGTCCCGAATGCACAGACAGCCTCATCGCTGGTTCGCTTCGGTGGTGTCCGTGTGGATCTGGCCTCCCACGAGGTGTTCCGCGACGGGGAGGCGATACATTTAACGCCGATTGAGTTTCGCTTGTTGACGGCTTTGATTCGAGGTCATGGCAAGGTGTTGACGCACCAGCATTTGTTGCATGAAACATGGGGTGCGGCTTACTGTGATCGGCCCCATTATTTGCGGGTGTACATGATGCAGTTGCGTCAAAAGCTGGAAGAGGATGCGGCACAGCCCAAGTATCTGTTGACGGAATTGCAGGTTGGTTACCGATTGGCGGGTTTGGAGGTTGAAGAATAGGGGCGGGCGCGCTGCGCTGAGCATCAGGGGCACAGCGCAGCACAGGGTCATGGTCTGGCTGTAGTCGCTTGTAGTTGGTATCGTCGCAGCACTCAACAGAGCCGTCGTCTCGCGTCGTTTACATGAAGCAGGCTAGGTCCTGCCCTATTGAAATGATCTTCAAGCGCTTTTTTCAATGATGGCCTGGATGCAGGTGTGCGACGTTGTTGCGTAAAAAAGGGATGCCGTAGCATCCCCTTTTGTCATCAATGAGCAATCTGCTCCGAGTGGCAGCGTTTAGGCTTCCAAACGACCCAGAATCAGGAACTCCATCAATGCTTTTTGTACATGTAAGCGGTTTTCGGCTTCGTCCCAGACCACGCTTTGTGGGCCGTCGATGACTTCGCCTGTGACTTCCTCACCACGGTGGGCGGGCAGGCAGTGCATGAAGATGGCGTCAGGAGCAGCCACATCCATCATTTCCTGGTCCACACACCAGTCGGCAAATGCTTTGCGACGCTCTTCGTTCTCGG
Source organism: Alcaligenes sp. SMD-FA (assembly GCF_025960365.1). NCBI lineage: Bacteria > Pseudomonadati > Pseudomonadota > Betaproteobacteria > Burkholderiales > Alcaligenaceae > Alcaligenes > Alcaligenes sp. SMD-FA. Next base: position 1,533,864 of record NZ_CP110108.1, read on the forward strand.
CTTCGTAACCCATGCTGGTCCACACATCGGTGGTGACCAAGTGTGCGCCCTTGCAGGCTTCCAGCGGGTCGTCAAATTCGCGCAGGATGCTGGAGTCCGGGTTGCCAGTACGATCTGACTCCAGGTGGTAACCATTAGGAGCGGATACATGCAGGGTAAAGCCCAGGATTTCCGCCGCTTGCAGCCAGGTGTAGGCCATATTGTTGGCATCCCCAATCCAGGCCACGGTCTTGCCCTTGATATCGCCACGATGTTCGATAAAGGTGAAGATGTCGGCCAGAATCTGGCAAGGGTGAAATTCGTTGGTCAGGCCATTGATGACCGGCACACGCGAGTGGGAGGCAAAGCGCTCCAGACGGGTTTGTTCGAAGGTGCGGATCATGACGATATCGACCATGCGCGAAACTACGCGGGCGGTATCTTCAATAGGTTCGGAGCGACCCAGTTGTGAGTCGGTGGTGGTCAGGTGAATGACCGAACCGCCCAACTGATACATACCGGCTTCAAAGGAAACACGGGTACGGGTGCTGGCTTTTTCAAAAACCATCGCCAGGGTGCGGTCGTGCAATGTGTGGTGCGGCTGATAGCGTTTGAACTTGTCTTTGATCAGGCGTGCGCGTTCCAGCACATATAAAATTTCGTCGTGAGAAAAGTCGCGAAATTGCAGAAAGTGCCGAAGCGGTCCTGCGTGCACGATGGCATCCATAAAAAAATCCTGCGGATAAAGAAAGCCATCTTAACCTGTCCAGCTATTTAGAGCAAAGCCGGCCTGTGCACGACAAGGGGAAATAGCTTGGTTTTAAGATAAAAAGAAAGGGTAAGGTAATGATTAGCAATAAATTGTCAAGTGGCTAATTTATTGAATCCCGGGCTTTGCTTGGCCGCGATCGGATACAATGCGGAGCGAGAAAGGAAAAGGTGCAGCCTACCTGAACTGCACGATGAGTGATCAATTGTTATGACAGAGCCAGTGAAGCAACTTGTAATCCATGGTGTGACCCGGCAGGATCAGCGCTTTCGTCCCAGTGACTGGGCAGAACGCTTGGCCGGTGTAATGTCTCAGTTCCGTCCGGCTGGGGCGATGGGAGGGCATCTGACGTATTCGCCCTATGTGGTGCCGCGATTGATTGACGGCGTGCGCTGTGTGGTGGTCGATGCGCGTTTGCGGGAGCTGGAGCCTTTGGCCTGGAAATTTGTCTGTGGCTTTGCGGAAGATAATAATTTAAAAACCAGCGGCATTGATCCCACCAATATGGGCCCTGTCGATTCCTGATTAAGGCAGCACATCCAACTAGTCGCCACCGTTAAAACGGTAGGCGATTTATTTTTTATACCGCAAGCAGAGTCAGTACTTTGCCGGTTTTTTGATACTGCAATATATTGTCCAGTGCCAGCGAGAGCATGGCTTGACGCGTCTCGTGTGTCGCACTGGCTGTGTGCGGTGCCAGAACGACCTGCTTGAGGTCACGCAAAGCCTGGGGGACCTGGGGTTCGTTTTCGAACACATCCAGCCCGGCAGCGCCTAGTCGTCCTTCTTGCAGGGCGGCAATCAGTGCGCTTTCATCAACCACACTGCCGCGGGCGATATTGACCAGAATCCCTTTGGGTCCCAAAGCATTCAGCACGTCTATATTGATCAGCCCGCGTGTCTCGTCGCCACCGACGGCTGCAATCACCATGAAGTCGGCCCAATGGGCCAACTCGATCAGGGAAGGTTCATAGTGCCAGGGGACGTCGCGGCGTGGACGGCGGTTGTGATAGCGCAGCTCCATATCAAAGCCGCTGGCACGGCGGGCAATGGTCTGGCCGATGCGACCCAGGCCCACAATCCCCAGTTTCTTGCCGCTGACCCGAGTGCCCAGCCCAAAACCATTGGGGCTGTCCCACAGGCCGGCACGTACGTAGCGGTCGGACTCCGTCACCCGGCGGGCGGCATCCAGCATCAAGGCCCAGGCCATATCCGCCACGCAGTCGTTCAGAACATCGGGGGTGGTGCTGACCTGGATGCCACGCTGTTGGGCGGCGTGCACGTCGATGCAGTCGTAGCCTACTCCCACACTGCAAATCGCTTTTAAAGCGGGCAGGCGGTCTATCAAGGAGGCGGGGGTGGGGGTGACGGCGCTAGTCAGGAGTACCTGTACGCGTTCGATCTGTTCGGCACAGAGCTGGTTCAGGTCCGGAAGGACAATGCGCTCGAAATAACGATCAATGTCGTCAAAAGAAGGGTGCTGGGCCAAAGATGCCAGTTGCAGCACGATGGGACGTGTCATGGGGACTCGCTGATGAACAAGCAAATCCATAACTTAGCATGATTGGCCTGCATGTTCAGGCAATGGTTTTGTGGCTAATAAAAAAGGGGTGCTAAGCACCCCCTTTCTAACTGGTTTTTAGGCCAGAGCCGATTAAACCATTAAAAATCTTCAGCAATCAGGCCAGGGCCTTGATAGCAGCAGACAGGCGGCTCTTGTGGCGGGCAGCCTTGTTCTTGTGAATAATGTTCTTGTCGGCAACGCGATCAATGATGCTGGTCGCTTTGCGGAAAACTTCGTTAGCAGCAGTTTTGTCGCCGGCGTCAATGGCCTGACGAACGCGCTTGATAGCGGTACGCAGCATGGAACGGATGCTGGCGTTGTGTTTGTTGCGAGCCACTGCTTGGCGGGCGCGCTTGCGTGCTTGTGCGGTATTAGCCATTTTTAGTAAAGCCTAAGTTTTAAAGTTTAATCGGCAAAGACAATTATTCTAAGACACTAAGCCCGCTTTGTAAAGTAAGAGGGCCGAATGCCTACGATAAACAACATGCCGAAATAAGAAATGCCGCTGGCAAGCAACACGCCGCCCAGATACAGCACACGCAGCAAGGGCGTGGCTCCCAGGCTGATCCAGTCGATATAGCGGTCAGCCAGCACAAGGACGGCAGCAAGGGCAGCCAGGGCGGGAATAATCTTCAGGAAAAAACGTAACCAGTCATGATTGGGCTGGTAAATCCCGCGTTTGCGCAGCATGACCAGCAAGGTCAGCGCATTGACGGTGGCGCCCAGGCCAATCGACAAGGCCAGTCCGGTATGGGCAAAGGTAGGCACCAGTACCAGGTTAAAGAGCTGGGTAATGATCAGAACAGCAATGGCAATGCGCACCGGTGTACGAATATCCTGGCGGGCATAAAAACCGGGGGCCAGAATCTTGATGGCCAGCAGGCCGACCAGACCCACTGAGTACGCACCCACGGCCAGCTTGGTCTGGGCAACGTCAGCGGCGGCAAACGCACCGTAATGAAACAGAGTGGCGACCAGGCCGTCGGACAGCATGGCCATGCCCAGCGCGGCTGGCAGGCCCAGCAGCAGAACCAGACGCAGGCCCCAGTCCAGCAAACCGCTGTAGTTCTGGTCATCTTTACTGGCATGGGCAGCCGATAGCTTGGGCAGCAAGACCGTGCCCAGCGCTACACCGAGCAGGGCGGTGGGAAACTCCATCAGGCGATCGGCAAATGATAGCCAGGTTACGCTGCCTGACTGCAGCCAGGTGGCAATATTGGTATTGATGAGCAGGGAAATCTGCGCCACGGACACCCCCAAAATGGCGGGCAGCATTTGTTTAAGAATGCGTTGCACGATGGGGTCGCGGCGCGCTTGACCCAGTCGTAGCGAGAATCGTGGCAACAGGCCCAGACGAGCCAGTGCGGCCCATTGCACCAGCAATTGGGCCAGACCACCTATCATCACCCCAACAGCCAGCGCATAAATCGGCGTGTCCATGTACTGCACCAGAAACAGGCTGGCGCCAATCATGGACAGATTCAGCAGGATAGGGGTGAAGGCCGGCACCGCAAAGCGGCTCCAGGTATTGAGTACGGCAGACGCAAACGCCACCAGCGACATGCAGATGATGTAGGGGAACATCATCCGCGTCATGGTGATGGCGGCGCCAAATTCGGTTTGTCGTTCGGGGGCGGTCAAGCCGCTGGCCATGGCGCTGACCACCCAAGGGGCGGCCAGGATGCCGATGACCGTGACCAGCATGACGGCAAAGGTCAGCAGCAGGGCGACACGGTCCAGCAATTGCTGCACCTTGTCTTGCCCATGTTCTTTGCGCACCTGTCCCAGGATGGGTACAAAGGCTTGCGAAAACGCCCCTTCAGCAAACAGACGTCGCAGCAGGTTGGGAATGCGAAATGCGACCCAGAAAGCGTCGGTAAGCGGACCCGCCCCAAAGGCGCGGGCAATCAAAATATCGCGTGCCAGTCCGGTGATACGAGACAGCAGCGTCAGGCCACTAATCGTGGCCGCCGAGCGAAACAAACCCATTGGAGCCGATACAGAAAGTTATTTTGGTGCCATACGAATGGCGCCATCCAGACGGATGGTTTCACCATTGAGCATTTCGTTATTGATAATGCTCTGCACCAGTTGGGAGAAATCTTCAGGGCGACCCAGACGCGAGGGGAAGGGAATGCTGGCTGCCAGCGAGTCCTGAACTTCCTGAGGCATGGCAAACATCATGGGGGTGCCGAAGATGCCGGGAGCAATCGTCATGACACGAATGCCGGTTTGGGCCAGGTCGCGGGCCAGGGGCAGGGTCAAGCCGACCACGCCCGCCTTGGAGGCGCCGTAAGCCGCTTGGCCGATCTGGCCGTCATAGGCGGCGACCGAAGCCGTATTGATCAGCACACCACGTTCGCCCGATGCTTCAGGCGTGTTGTTGCTCATGGCAGCGGCGGCCAGACGACACATATTGAAGGTGCCGACCAGGTTGATCATGACGGTTTTTTGAAATAGGTCCAGCGTGTGTGGGCCGTTGCGTCCCACGGTGCGCGAGGCAGGCGCCACACCGGCACAGTTGATCAATCCGAACAGAGGGCGGGCGCTGTCCTGGCACGCCAGATCCACGACGGCCTGGGCATCGTGCTCGGAAGTCACATCGCAGCGCTGATAGTGTTGGCCCAGCTCTTTGGCCAAAGCCTGGCCGGCCTCGTCCTGAATGTCGGCAATCACCACGCGGGCGCCGTTTTGAACCAGCATACGTACGGTGCCTGCGCCCAGACCCGATGCGCCGCCGGTGACAATAAAAGTCTTGTTATTGATTTGCATGAGCTTGTCTCCCTTGAATAATAAACAACCGGCCCTTTTGGGGCCGGCTGAATTTTGATTTGCTTAGCTTGCCAGGGCGTCCACAATGCGCTGGCGGATTTCATCGACGCTGCCCACGCCGGAAATCTTGCGATAGGCCGGAGCTTGCGGGTCGCCGGTGGCTGACCATTGCGAGTAGTAATCGACCAGAGGGCGGGTCTGCTCGCGATAGACAGACAAGCGGTGGCGGACGGTTTCCTCGCGGTCATCGTCGCGCTGGAGCAAGGGTTCGCCAGTTACATCGTCCACACCGGGGGTTTGGGGTGGGTTGAACGTGACGTGGTAGCTGCGACCGCTGGCAGCGTGAATACGGCGGCCGCTCATGCGTTCGATAATGCTTTCTTCCGGTACGTCGATTTCGATCACGAAGTCCAGTTTGACCTGAGCATCCTTCAAGGCGTCGGCCTGGGGAATCGTGCGCGGGAAACCGTCGAACAGGTAGCCGGGCTCACAGTCTGCTTCTTTCAGACGGTCGCGAACCAGACCGATGATGATGTCATCGGAGACCAGGCCACCGGCGTCCATGATTTTTTTGGCTTCTACACCCAACGGGGACTGGGCTTTGACAGCGGCACGCAACATATCGCCCGTGGAAATTTGTGGAATACCAAATTTCTCGGTGATGAAAGCAGCCTGAGTGCCTTTGCCGGCACCAGGGGGCCCGAGCAGTATAAGTCGCATGAATTCCTCCAGGAAATGCGTCGATCCGATTCTCGCTTCAGTATGATGCGTTGCAGCATAATGAGCGCATTTTTTATTCGGATGGAGCAGAAAAAAGATCTTTTATAACCGATTTGCGAAGTGAGCGCGTACTCTTTCCAGGTCTTGTTCGGTGTCTACCCCCGCTGCAGGAATCTCCTGGAGGCGGTGAACCATAATCTGGAAGCCGTTTTCCATGGCTCGCAACTGCTCCAGAGACTCAAAGTGCTCCAGCGGCCCACGTGGTAGCTGGGCGTACTGCTGCAGGAAGCGATTTCGGTACGCATAAAGGCCAATATGGTGCAATGCGGGAAGTCCGTCGGCCAGTACCCGCTCTCCCTGGGCCAGTGCGTCGCGGGCCCAGGGCATGGGCGCGCGCGAAAAGTACAGGGCGCGGCCTTGCAGGTCGCAGACCACTTTCACAGCATTGGGATTGAACAGGGTCTCGACACTCTTGATGGGCGCGGCCAGCGTGGCGATATCGGCCTGCTCGCTGCGAGCTAGCAGTTCGGCGGCGGCATGGATGTGTTCGGGCTGAATCAGGGGTTCGTCACCCTGCACATTGACCACGATCTCGTCCTCGGACAGCTGCAGCAGACGGGCGGCCTGTGCTAGACGGTCGGTGCCGGTCGGATGTTCGGCATCGGTCAGCAAGGCCCTGAAACCGTGCGCCTGCACGGCTTCGAGCACGCGGGTCGAGTCCGTCGCCACCCAAACCTGACGCGCTCCACTGAGCGCCGCTTGCTGGGCGCAGCGCACGATCATGGGTTGGCCAGCGATGTCGGCCAGCGGCTTGTTGGGTAGACGAGTGGAACCCAGGCGTGCGGGGATGATGACGGAAAAAGTCATATCAGTTGCTGGCGGGGTCCTGCGCGTTCAGTTGGCGCGCTTCGTTGACCAGCATGGTGGGGATGCCGTCCACAATAGGGAAGGCCAGTTTGTCGGCCTTGCAGACCAGTTCTTCTTGTTCGCGGTCGTGGCGCAGAGGGCCCTTGCACAGGGGGCAGACCAGTACGTCGAGTAGGCGAGTTTCCATTATTGAACTCCGGGTAAAGAGGGGGAGGTTAAGCGCCGCTTGCGCAACAGGCCATCCAGTTCAGCAATCCAGTCCGGACGTGAAAACATGGGCTGGACATCCACAACCCACAGACGTGGGTCGTTAAGGTGCTGGCATTTTACGGCGTCTTTACGGGTAATGAGTACCAACCCATCATGCAGGGCCTGAAAGTCCTGGGCTTGCAAGGCAGCATGGTCGGGCAGGGGGAAAGTTTGGTTCAGATGCAGACCACAAGTGCGCAGCATCGAAAAAAAACGGTCGGGCTGGCCAATGGCGGCCAGAGCTTGCAGTTCTTGTTGACCGTATTCCTGCTGCCAGTCTGACCAGTTCAGGCGGCGGCCCGAGCTCAAGTGCTCCAGCTGATGCGGGCGCAGGTTCATGGTCAGGGTGCGGCCAGGTTCGGCGGGTTGAGGGGTGGATGGAGCCGTTTGATCGGCCACCACTTGACTGATCAGCCAGTCCACGCTGCGCAGGCGTTCGGGGCCTTCACGCAATGGGCCGGCTGGCAGCAGCAAGCCGTTGCCCACGCCACGGGCATCTTGAACTACGACTTCCATATCGCGTTGCAGGGCCAGGTGCTGAAGGCCGTCATCTGAAATAATCAGGTCGACTGCTGGAAAGTTAGTGAGCAAAGCCTGGGCAGCCAGCGCACGGCGGGGGTGGACGGCAATGGGGGCCTGGGTTTGGGCGGCAATGAGTGCGGGTTCGTCGCCAAACTGTTCAGCGGCTAGCTGACCTTGACCTACGCGAGGGCTGGGGCCGATTTTTACGCCATACCCACGGCTGATAATGCCGGGAGTCCACCCCAACGCGCGCAATTGCTCGGTCAGCGCCAGGACGATGGGGGTCTTGCCTGCGCCACCCACAATAATATTTCCCACCACAATGACCGGCACCGGGCTGCGGTAGGACGCGCTGGGATCTTGCTCGTAGCGTCGTTGTTTGCGCTGTACGAAAAGCGCAGCCAGCGTTGAAAGAGGGCGCATCAAGAGACTGAACCAGCCTTTTTTCTGCCACTGTTGGTGAAGCCAATCAGTCAGGCGGACACGCACACTCATGGGGCCTGGGTCGCAAAGTGAACGCGGTGGATGCCTACCTGACGGGCGGCTTCCATAGCCTGAACGACGGCAAAGTGAGGGGCTTGGGCATCGGCCAGAATCAGCAGGCTAATGTTCTCGTCGGTTTTCTCAGTCGACAAGGCTTGACTAAGGGGGGAGGCGCTACTGGCGTCCAGCCACATGCCGTTCAAGGCATAGCGCCCATCCTGGCTGATGGCCAATAACAGTTCAGCCGCTTGGGCAGCTTGGGCCTGAGCCTGGGGCAAGGACACATCCAGCTGGCGATAGCGCACGAAGGTGCTACTGGCAGCCAGAAAAATCAGCACGACCAGCAAGACATCAATCAAGGGCACCAGGTTCAGTTCCAGCGTGTCTGGGTCTTGGGCTCGGCGAAAGCGCATCAGGCAGCCCTCTGAGCCAGCAGACGATCCAGGGCACCGGCTTCTGTTTCCAGGCAGTGCAGCAGATAGTCGGCACGGCTGCGAAAGTAACGGTGAAAGATCATGGCCGGGACGGCAATCAGAATCCCCAGGGCGGTGTTGTAAAGGGCAACGGAAATGCCACGGGCAATCAGGCTGGGGTCACCCCCAGCGGGGTCGTAGGCGGCAAAAATGTCGATCATGCCAATGACTGTACCGAACAGGCCCAGCAAGGGGGCGATCACGGCAATGGTGCCCAGTGCCGGAATATATTTGTTCAATTGGTAGCTGATGTCTTTGCCTTCTGCTTCCACAGCAGCCTCACGCAAGGCGGGGGACAGGTGGCGGTTCTTCAGTACAGTGGCTAACACTCGACCCAAGGGGGAGTTGTCGTACAGGCGAGGCAGGGAGTCGTCCTGAACACGGTTCTGGCTTGTCAGTTCGCTGATCTGGCGTGCCAGTCCAGCCGGTAAGATCCGTTTACTGCGCAGGGCCAGAAGGCGCTCCAGGATCAAACCCAGGGCAAGAATGGAGCAGGCCAGCAGAAACCAGACAGGCCAGCCAGCGGCATGGATCAAAGTAAGCACGAGTCGATTATCCGGTCAGGAAATAAATCAGCACTTATTGTAGAGCCCCTGTCTGCATTGCGGGAATGTTCCGGCGCTGGCGCGGTACACTTTAACGTCTTTTCCACGCAAAATGACGCCAAACCCCTGATGTATTTGAAGTAATAAGTGTAGTGCTAAAACTATCCACAAAAACTGTGGATAATTCTGTGCATAAAACATCCCATAGTGGCTCGGGTGGTGGTTTAGAGGTTCTCTGGCTAATTTTCGACCATTTTTGTGTTTTATTAAATATCGTGTAATTTCAAATACTTAATGAATTTATGTGATGTGAACTATCAGGTGTTGGGCGGAAACCATTGTCTTGGCGTCTATTTGACAAAAGCATGACAGTTGTGGATACGGAGCGGTGGAAAACTAGCTCGTGGCGAGTCAAAAACAAAGAATATGATGCATTATCAAGAATCTAGAGCACCCGCAGTATGGACCGTGGCGCAGTTGAACCGCCGTGTCAGCCAATTGCTGGACGAGCACATGCCGGTAGTTTGGGTCAGCGGCGAAGTATCCAACTTTACCCAGGCCGCTTCCGGGCATTGGTACTTTTCCATCAAGGACGACAAGGCGGCGGTGCGTGCCGTGATGTTCCGGGGGCGCGCCCAAACCGTGGGCTTTGTGCCGCGTGCAGGCGAGCGCTTCGAGTTTCGCTGCTCGGTGACCTTGTACGAGGCACGTGGGGATTTTCAAGTTCAGGTTGAGGGCATGCGCCGCGCGGGCCTGGGGGATTTGCATGAAGCATTTTTGCGACTGAAAAGTCAGTTGCAAAGCGAAGGACTGTTCGAGCCGGAACGCAAACGCCCCATTGCCACCTTGCCGCGTAGCATAGGCATCATCACCTCCTTGGCTGCTGCGGCCTTGCGAGATGTGCTGACGGCGATGGAGCGTCGCGCTCCGCATGTGCGCATTATTGTTTACCCCGCCCCGGTCCAGGGTGCTGAAGCGCCACCGCGATTGCGACAAGCGCTGGAAACCGCGATTGAGCGAGCCGAGGTTGATACGCTCTTGCTGGTACGCGGGGGCGGCAGCTTGGAAGATCTCTGGGCGTTTAACGATGAGGGGCTGGCGCGCCTGATCGCCTCCAGTCCTATTCCTATTATTAGTGGGGTGGGGCATGAGACGGATTTCACCATTGCCGATTTCGTGGCCGACTTGCGTGCACCTACACCCACGGCAGCAGCCGAACTGGCTTGCCTGGGACGTGATCAATTGCTGGAGCAGGTCTTTGCACGTATAGGGGCTTTGAGCCACGGCGTGCAGCGCCATGTGGACCGGGCCTCTTTGCGTCTGGATCGAGCGGTGGCCAAACTGGTTTCCCCACATCAACGCCTGGCCCAGCAGCAGCAAGGCCTGGATCATCTGACCCAAAGACTGCAACGCGTGGCCCGCAGCGTGCCCGATGCTGCCGCTTTGCGCTTGGCCACATTGCAGGCACGTTTGGAGCGCAACATTCCGCAGCTGACGTCAAGACAGCAAAATCTGAATATGCTTTTCCAGCGGCTGGAAAAAGGTCTGGACCATGCGCTGGTTTTGCGCCGTCAACGCCTGGCTGCGGCTCAGCAAACACTGCAAGCCCTGTCCCCGCGCCTTATCATCAATCGTGGATATGCCATAGTCAGGGATAGCGAGGGGAAAGTTGTAAAAAATGCGTTAGACTTAAAGATTGGTGAACGACTCGATGTCGAGTTGAGTCGCGGTCATGTGACGGTGGATGTGGTGCGCACGCACGATCTGCTTTAGGCTGCGTCGTCCTTGTTGGATACCAAACCCGGTTTTTTTTTAGAAGGAATTGAAATGGCATTCACTCTTCCAGCTCTTCCATACGAACTCAACGCCCTTGAGCCACACATCTCCAAAGAGACTTTGGAGTTTCACTACGGTAAGCACCATCAGGCTTACGTCACCAACCTGAACAACCTGGTTGCTGGCACCGAATTTGAAAATGCTTCCCTGGAAGATGTGGTCAAGAAATCCTCCGGTGGCGTGTTCAATAACGCTGCTCAGGTTTGGAACCACACTTTCTACTGGAACAGCCTGTCCCCTAACGGTGGCGGCGCTCCTACTGGCAAACTGGCCGATGCCATCAATGCCAAATGGGGCAGCTTTGATGCCTTCAAAGAAGCCTTCACCAAGTCTGCTGTTGGCAACTTTGGTTCGGGCTGGACCTGGTTGGTCAAAAAGGCCGACGGTTCCCTGGATATCGTCAACACCAGCAACGCTGGCACGACCTTGACTTCCGATGACGTTGCCCTGATCACCTGTGATGTGTGGGAACACGCCTACTACATCGACTACCGCAATGCCCGTCCCAAGTACCTGGAAATTTTCTGGAACCTGGTGAACTGGGATTTTGCCGCCAAAAACCTGGGTTAATCGCTCAGGTCGTGGGTAGCGCTCATTGGAGTGCTGCCCGGCAAGAAAAAACCGCCATGCGCATGCTGGCGGTTTTTTTTATGGCTTCAATGAAAACAAGGCATAGGGCAGAGGCCGCCATACCTTGTTGTCGAAAGCGTTACATTTGGGATTGCTGGTAATTTTCCAGACCCACTTTCTCGATCAGACCTAATTGTTTTTCCAACCAGTAGGTATGGTCTTCTTCCGTATCGCGCAACTGGGCCAGAATAATGTCGCGGGTGACAAAGTCGCTGGCGGATTCGGCCAGTTCAATGCCCTTTTGCAAAGCAGCGCGAACCTCATATTCCAGCTCCAGGTCCTTGCGCAACATGCCGACTACGTCTTTGCCGGGCTCAAACGCATTGGGGCGCATGTCGGGAATACCGTCGAGCATCAGGATGCGACGGATCAGGGCGTCAGCGTGCTGGGTTTCTTCTTCCATTTCGTGGTTCATGCGCTCGTAAAGCTGCGTGAAACCCAGATGCTCATAAAAGCGGGAATGAATAAAGTACTGGTCACGCGCTGCGAGTTCGCCGCGCAGCAATTGATTCAGATAGTCGAGGACTTCGGGATTACCTTGCATGATGATGAGCCTGTAGAGAATGCCAACGGTGAAAGTATGCCATGGGGCTACGCGTCATGGGGTTTACACTGGGACGATGAGAGGGGGGCGAGGTTGAGGTTCGAGAGAGCTGCCGGATAGTTGGACGGCAAACGGTGGATTTCGTCTATCCGTATTTTCTTTCGAGCTGGCTGTTGGGGGGCTGAGAAATTGACCGCGCAGCGGACGGCCTCCGTAACGATAAAAATCCTGCCAGCTCTCAAGCGCTACTATCAAAACAGTAGATTTCGAGCGCTCTCTATAGCGCTCTCGCGTGATTTTATTCAAGTTATCAGGGTGATTTTCATGAGTCAGGACGCCTTTATTTGTGACGCAATTCGTACGCCTTTCGGACGTTATGGCGGTTCGCTGTCCGCTGTGAGGGCGGATGACTTGGGTGCAGTGCCTATCGCCGCGTTGATCAAGCGCAATCCGCAAGTCGATTGGTCCAAGTTGGACGATGTAATGTACGGTTGCGCCAACCAGGCGGGTGAGGACAACCGTAACGTGGCACGCATGTCCGCGCTGCTGGCCGGTCTGCCCGTGGACGTACCTGGTGTGACTTTGAACCGGTTGTGCGGCTCCGGCCTGGACGCGATTGGTTCGGCTGCTCGCGCGATTCGCGCTGGCGATGCCTCCTTCATCCTGGCTGGTGGTGTGGAAAGCATGAGCCGCGCTCCCTTCGTGATGGGCAAGGCTGAATCGGCGTTCTCCCGTAGCGCCAACATTTATGACACCACGATTGGCTGGCGTTTCATCAACAAAGCCATGAAAGAGCAGTACGGTGTGGATTCCATGCCTGAAACGGCTGAAAACGTCGCCCAGCAGTTCAATGTGTCCCGTGCAGACCAGGACGTCTTTGCCCTGAACAGCCAACTGCGTGCGGCTGCGGCCCAGGAAGCGGGCATTCTGGCTGAAGAAATCACCCCCGTGATCATTGCCCAGCGCAAGGGCGATCCCATTGTGGTGGACAAGGACGAGCATCCACGTGCCACGACCTTGGAGTCCCTGACTCGTCTGAAGCCTGTCGTGCGTACCGATGGCACCGTGACGGCCGGTAATGCCTCGGGTGTGAACGACGGCGCTTGCGCGCTGCTGGTCGCCGACAAGGCAACGGTTCAAGCTCAGGGTCTGACTCCACGCGCTCGTGTGGTGGCCATGGCCTTTGCGGGTGTCGAGCCTCGTATCATGGGTATTGGGCCAGCACCGGCCAGCCAGAAAGTCCTGGCCTTGGCCGGCCTGACACTGGATCAAATGGATGTGATCGAGCTGAACGAAGCCTTTGCCGCTCAAGGCTTGGCGGTAACTCGTATGTTGGGTCTGGCTGATAACGATCCGCGTGTGAACCCGAACGGGGGCGCAATTGCTCTGGGTCATCCTTTGGGTGCCAGTGGTGCGCGTCTGGCAATTGCAGCCATCAACCAATTGCACCGCACAGGCGGTCGCTACGCCCTGTGCACCATGTGTATTGGCGTCGGACAGGGCGTGGCTTTGATTCTTGAGCGCGTCTAACTACGGTTTCAGAGCAGGCAGGCCGGTGATTTTCTCACCGGCCTTTTTATCTGCTTGCTTGAACCAGCCTTGTTCCATTTCCAAGGCGTAGCGCACAGGTCGCACCGGGCAGTGGGATTGAAGATCAAAGGGTTGCATGGCTTCGATATTGGTAATCGTGCCTTCATCGGTAATAAAGGCAATATCCAGCGGCAAGGGCGTATTCTTCATCCAGAAGCAAGGCATTCCGGTTTGCTCGAATACAAATAACATGCCGTGATTGGGGGCCAGGCTTTCTCGATGCATCAAACCTTGAGCACGAGTCTCGTCGCGATCGGCCACTTCAGCCTGAATTTGTTTGGAACCCAGGCTCAGGGTCAGGGTGGGAAGAGTCTCTTTGGCCTGGGCCGGGGCGCTGATACAAAACGCGGCCAGAAGACAGGCAAAAAAAACAGGGCGCGCAGGCCCCGTAGTCGTCGTGCGATACTGCATGTGTGTTGCGAACCTGCTTTTGTTAGAATCGAGAGCGCAAGAGATCTTAAGGCGAAGTAATATTAAGTGCCTGCTTGCCTTTAGGGCCTTGGGCAACTTCATACAGAACTTTCTGGCCTTCTTTCAAAGTCTTGAACCCGTTCATCTGAATGGATGAAAAATGAGCGAAGAGATCTTCGCCGCCGTTATCGGGTGTAATAAACCCAAAGCCTTTGGCATCATTGAACCACTTAACGGTCCCGGATAGTTTTTGATTGTCTCCAGTGCCTGCGGTGGTGGTAGTTTCCGACATGCTTGCTGCCTCTCAACTTAGTGTATGGTTGATACTTTTTTCGGCCCCTCCCTGGGCCTGTGATCGCGGCACACCACTTTTTATTGTGAAGTTGACACGATCAGTCGGATGATGCTGAATTTTGTTCCCCCCAGTCAACCTATGGAAAGCACCTAGTTCTGTATTATGGCCATTGAGATCGATAAGCAAGGCGCCACAACGGTAGAGCGCCAATCCGCGCGGCTTGCCCCACCACCCATGTATCAGGTCATCTTGCTCAATGATGACTACACGCCCATGGAATTTGTGGTGAATATACTGGAGCGGGTATTTGCCAAGACCCCGGAGCAGGCCGAACAGCTTATGCTTAAAGTACATTACGAGGGTCGGGCTGTCTGTGGTGTGTATCCGCGCGATATCGCGGCCACCAAGGTGGAAATTGTGCGACAACTGGCGCAGTCGCGACAGCATCCTTTGCAGTGTGTGATGGAGCCGGTGCCTGATGCTTGACCATTTAGTGGTTTACCGTATTGTTCAGATCAGGCAAATTAGTCATAGAATAGCTTTAACCCCTAGTTTTACTCTTGCCGTGTAGGAGGAAGCATGATCTCCGAAGAACTTGAAGTCAGTCTACACATGGCCTTTGTCGAGGCTCGTGCCGCGCGCCATGAATTCATCACGGTAGAGCATCTGCTGTTGTCCCTGCTCGATAACGCCTCCACGCTGGAAGTGTTGAAAGCATGTGCTGCCGATATTGATGCACTGCGCCAGAATCTGCGTAAATTCATTAGCGAAAATACGCCCACTTTCCCTGGTGAAGGCGAGGTTGACACCCAACCCACGCTGGGATTTCAGCGAGTGATACAACGTGCCATCATGCACGTATCGTCCAGCAACTCCGGTAAAAACGTGGTTTCCGGCGCGAATGTGCTGGTGGCGATGTACGGGGAAAAAGACTCTCATGCGGTGTATTACCTGCAGCAACAAGGTGTCTCGCGCCTGGATGTCGTCAATTTTCTCTCGCACGGCATCACCAAGGCCAATCCGGAGCCCGCCGCTCCCGAGCCTCCCAAGGCCGCTGCGGCGGCGGAAGCGGATACCCGCTCGGACGCCCAGAAATCGCCACTGGATCTGTACGCCACGGACCTGAACACTGAAGCCAGCCTGGGTCGTATTGACCCCTTGATTGGCCGTGAAAAGGAAGTGGAGCGCGTCATCCAAGTTCTGTGCCGTCGCCGCAAGAACAATCCCTTGCTGGTGGGGGAGGCTGGCGTGGGTAAAACCGCGATTGCTGAAGGCCTGGCCCTACGCATTCAGCGTGGTGATGTGCCGGACATTCTTAGCGAAGCGCGCGTTTATGCGCTGGACATGGGGGCCTTGCTGGCCGGTACCAAGTATCGGGGCGACTTCGAGCAACGCTTGAAAGCGGTGCTCAAGCAGCTCAAGGAAACAGCGCAGTCCATTTTGTTTATCGACGAGATCCACACCCTGATCGGAGCCGGTTCGGCTTCGGGCGGTACGCTGGATGCGTCCAATCTGCTCAAACCTGCGCTGTCCTCCGGTCAGCTCAAGTGTCTTGGAGCAACCACGTACTCGGAATACCGGGGGATTTTCGAGAAAGACCACGCCTTGTCGCGTCGTTTCCAGAAAATTGATGTGGCCGAGCCCACGGTGGAACAGACCATCCAGATTTTGCGTGGTTTGAAGTCCAGTTTTGAAGAGCACCACGGGGTGCGTTATTCGGCGGCTGCCCTGACCGCGGCGGCGGAGTTGTCTGCCCGTTACATTAACGATCGCTTTTTGCCTGATAAGGCTATCGATGTAATCGACGAGGCCGGTGCGGCGCAGCGTCTGCTGCCACGCTCCAAGCAGAAAAAAGTTATCGGCAAGGCGGACATCCAGGCGACGGTATCGCGTATTGCTCGCATTCCTCCCCAGACCGTTTCCAGCGACGATCGCAATAAGTTGGCAACCTTGGCACGCGATCTGAAATCGGTGGTGTTTGGTCAGGATGTGGCGATTGACGCCCTGGCAGCGGCCATCAAGATGGCGCGCTCCGGCTTGGGTCTACCCGACAAACCCATCGGTTCCTTCTTATTCTCCGGCCCGACCGGCGTGGGTAAAACCGAAGTGGCGCGTCAGTTGGCCTTCGTGCTGGGGGTAGAGCTACTGCGCTTTGATATGTCCGAGTACATGGAGCGTCACACCGTGTCGCGCCTGATCGGTGCGCCTCCCGGCTATGTGGGCTTTGACCAGGGCGGTTTGCTGACCGAAGCGGTTACCAAACAGCCGCACTGCGTACTGTTGTTGGACGAGATCGAGAAAGCGCACCCGGACGTCTACAACATCCTGCTGCAGGTGATGGATCATGGCACGCTGACGGATAACAATGGCCGCAAGGCAGATTTCCGTAACGTCATCCTGATCATGACCACCAACGCGGGTGCCGAAGCGCTGAACAAAACCAGCATTGGCTTTACCCAGCCGCAGCGCTCGGGTGATGAAATGCAGGACATCAAGCGTCACTTCTCGCCAGAGTTCCGCAACCGTCTGGATGCGATTATTGGCTTCAAGCCTTTGTCGCGCGACATTATCCTGCGCGTGGTGGACAAGTTCCTGATGCAGCTGGAAAACCAGTTGCACGAGAAGCGCGTCGAAGTGTCCTTCTCGGACGCCTTGCGCGAGCATCTGGCGGCCAAGGGTTTCGATCCCGCCATGGGTGCCCGCCCCATGCACAGACTTATCCAGGACACCATTCGCCGTGCTCTGGCTGACGAGCTGCTGTTTGGCCGCCTGGTCGATGGTGGTCAGGTCGAGGTTGATCTGGACGAGAATGGCGAGGTGGTACTGGAATATCCTTCTTCGGGACCCGACGAACCCGGCAGCAAGACCTCCTCGCGTCCCGAGCCGGAATTAGTCGACTAAGCCGTGAGGGCATCGCGCCCCTTAATCGTCTGTACGCACTGTGACGCCGTACACGAGCGAGTCCCCGTTCCAGGAGCGGGGCTCGCGCGTTGTGTACGTTGCGATACCGAACTTTACCGCCACAGCCGCTTTTCGCCACGTGAATGGCAAGCGCTGGTTCTGGCGGTTTTCATCCTTTTCCTGATTGCCAATCTGTTTCCCGTTGTCTATCTAAGCATGGCGGGTAAAACAGTATCGCCCACGTTTCCCAAAGCCTTGTTGCTGATCTGGCAGCAGGGGTACTGGGGCCTGTCCGTGATGGCGGGTTTAGTCGGTTTCTGGCTGCCGCTGTTCCAACTGATTTTCCAGTTCTGGGCCTTGGGTTTGATTGCCCGTGAAAAGCCCTTGCCGGGCGATTTTGGCATCGGTCTGCGTGTTCTGAGTCATCTGGAGCATTGGTCCATGACGGCCGTACTGTTTCTGGGCTTGATTGTGGCGATTGTGAAGTTTGCCGGAATCGGGCATTTGACTGTGGCACCAGGGTTGTACGCATTTTTTGCGCTGACGTTCCTGTTGACGGGCCTGAGCCGTATTACCGCAGCTCGTCTTTGGCGCTGGGCAGAGGATCGTGAGCTGGTTCCAGTTGCGACGCGCCAGGTCTTGAGCGCGCATCCGGACTGGAGCGCCTGCACCCATTGCGGCTTTGTTCAAGCCAGCCAGAATACACGCTGTCATCGCTGTGCAGCCCCTGTCCACAAACGCAAACCCAATAGCCGCACGCGGGTTACCGCCCTGGTGCTGACGGCCTGTGTCTTTTATATTCCCGCCAATGTCTTGCCGGTGATGGAGCTGCGCAGCATTATGGGTACGAGTGCCCATACGATTTTGGGTGGGGTGATTCAGCTTTGGCAACTGGGCTCCTGGGACCTGGCCTTGATCGTGTTTATCGCCAGTATTGTCGTCCCCATTACCAAGCTCCTGGCTTTGGTGGTTCTGCTGGTGGGGCGTCGTTGGCGGGGCAATGGTGTACAGCGTCAACGTAACCGTATTTACGATATGGTCGAGCTGATTGGGCAATGGTCCATGCTGGACGTATTCGTGGTGGTCCTGATGGCAGCGCTGGCCAACTTCCCCGGACTGTCACAAATTATTCCTGGGGCAGGGGCCTTGAGCTTTGGCATGGTCGTGGTCTTGACCATGCTGGCCGCACTTAGCTACGACCCGCGTCAGGGCTGGGACCAGGACACCGACGAAGAACAAACAATAGAACCGCAAACCAAGCTGTCTTCGCCTGCATCACAGGCGACTTCCTGAAGGAAACAAGGTGCACGATCCCACAACTAATCAGCCTGACGGTCAAACCGAGCCCGCGCAGCCAAGACTGATTCCCGCGCAGCGATCCCGATTCTCCTGGATCTGGATTTTGCCTATCGCCGCTGCTTTGGTGGGGGCGTCGTTGGTACTGCGAAACTGGATGTTGACCGGGCCGCGTATCACGATCAGCTTCGACTCGGCCGAAGGCTTGGCGGTAGACCAGACCAAGCTACGTTACCGCGAAGTGGATGTGGGCACGATTTCCGACATTCAGGTGGCCCCGGACCGTAAGGGAGTCTTGGTGACCGCACAGTTAGAGCGCGATGGCTCTGAATTCATCACACAAAAAGACACGCGCTTTTGGGTGGTGCGTCCACGTTTGGGCTTAAGTGGTGTGTCGGGATTGGGGACCTTGCTCTCGGGTGTGTATATCGGTGTAGACGCGCCTTTTGAAGTGGACAAAAAGGCGCAGAAAATGAACTTTGTGGGTCTGGAAAGCCCACCCGAAGTGATTAGTGGCCGTGCGGGCAAACGCTATGTGCTGACCGCATCGGAACTGGGTTCGCTGGATCTGGGCTCCCCCCTGTACTACAAAGGTATTCAGGTTGGGCAGGTCAGCAGCTACGAGCTGAACGAAGAAGGTGATGGGGTGCGTGTACAGGTGTTTGTGGATGCACCCAATGATAAATTCGTGACCCAGGGTTCGCGCTTTTGGAACGTCAGTGGTGTAAATATGTCTCTGGATTCCACGGGTTTCAATGTCCGTACGCACTCCTTGGTTTCTGCTTTGGCAGGCGGTCTGGCTTTTGATCAGATGGAAGGCGAGCCTACGGAAGTAGCAGCAGCAGATACCCAATACGAGCTCTTCCCTACACAAGATCGTGCCATGGCCGAGCCGGACGGCCCGGCGGTGGAGCTGCGCTTTCATTTCCATCAGTCTGTACGCGGTTTGAGGCCGGGTTCCAAGGTTGAATTCCGGGGCCTGGAACTGGGCCAGGTCTACGACGTGGATCTGGAATTCGACTTTGAGCGCAAACGCTTTTTCGCTTTAGTAAAAGCGCGTATTTATCCGCAACGCTTCGGTCACCTGTACGAGCGGATTGTAGAAACTCGACCAGACGAAAAAGACCCGATAAGTGCTTTGTTTAAACCGATGGTTGAACGTGGGTTGCGGGGCCAGTTGCGTCCTGCCAGCCTGATTACCGGTCAGCAGTATATTGCCCTGGAGTTTTTCGATAAGGCCGATGAGGTCGAGTTCGATGAGACGGCCAAACCCTTGGTGGTGCCCGTGATCGCCGGTGATTTTGATCGCTTGCAAGAGCAGGTCAGCGACATTGTCACGAAGATTTCAGCGATTCCGTTCGATCAGATTGGCAAGAATCTGCAAAGCGGGCTGACGGAGTTGAGCCAGGTGCTCAAGCAACTGGACAAGACGACGGTGCCGCAATTGAATGGGGCTCTCAAATCCATGGATGCAGCAGTTCAGAAACTGGGCGCCATGCTGGACTCGGACTCTTCCTTCAATACCTCGGTGGATCAAACCTTGAACGAGCTGAAACGCTCCTTGCGATCCCTGCGTGATTTAAGTGATACCTTGCAAAGCCAGCCCTCGGCAATATTGCGAGGTCGTTCTCCTGACGTACTGCCGGAGCCTGCGCCATGATGTCCCGTTTTCTGATTTCCGTGGCGTTTGCCGGTTTGCTGACGGCTTGCGCCTCGACCACGCCTACTTACTACACCTTGCAAACCGCCCATGCCGCTCCGGCGGCTGCAGCCTCATCCACACAAGCATGGAAGGGCTTTCAGTTGCGGCGTATGGATATGCCCGCCCAGTTGGATCGCCGAGCCTTTGTGCTGACGCAGGCGGCCGGTGGACAGGTTAATTTGCTGAACGATAGCCAGTGGGCATCGCCTTTGCCCGATGAAATGTCCCTGGCCTTGGTGTCCGGTTTGCAGGATCGCCTGAGTGTTCCTCAGTTGGCCAGTACCGCCGCGAGAACACCCCACTGGCAGATTGATGTGTTGGTGCAGCGCTTTGAGTCTGTCTATGGCGAACGTGCCACCCTGGAATTGAGCTGGACCTTGACGCCAATTGGTTTTGAGGGGAAAACCCAACAGTGCCGCTGGCTGGACTCCGAGCCGGCGTCTACTGTTCCAGAACTGGTGCAGGCACATCGTCAATTGCAGCAGCGCTGGGCCGATGCGCTGGCCGCTCAAATGCAAGGCAAATCTGTTCCTGCGATGTTGGGCAAGGCCATGATCTGTGTGAGTTAAATGCTAGGGTTAACTTTTTCTTGCACGGGTTAACCTGAATACGAAATTGGGTTAACCGTCAGTATTATTTCGGCATATCGCAGTCAAAAAAGCGTAACCGGGATAAGAAGCATGGCGAGCACAACCTTAGGGATCAAAGTCGATATAGAGCTGCGCGAACGTTTGCGGCGTGCGGCTGATCAGTTGCAGTGCACCCCACATTGGCTGCATAAGCAGGCTTTGCTGTCCTATATCGAAGGGATAGAGCGTGGTGTGTTGCCCAGCGAGTTGGCTCTGCGTAGTGGAGGCGATGCCGAGGCGCTTGAGGACGGTGTGTTGATGCCGTCGATCCCGTTTTATGGCTTTGCCCAAGATGTGCAACCGCAAAGCGTGTTGCGTGCTGCCATTACGGCCGCCTATCGCCGTCCCGAAACTGATTGCCTGCCTTTGCTGCTGAGCGCCGCACGTGCGTCCCAAAGCGCGCGTGCCCAGGAACTGGCCGCTCGTTTGGTCAAAGCCCTGCGCGCCAAGCGCCGTGGTGGTGGGGTCGAGGGTTTGATTCAGGAGTTTTCCCTGTCCAGCCAGGAAGGTGTGGCCTTGATGTGTCTGGCCGAAGCCTTGCTGCGCATCCCTGATCGCGCCACGCGTGATGCCTTGATTCGCGACAAGATCAGTCACGGTGATTGGCGCGCGCATATGGGCGAGTCTCCCTCGCTGTTTGTGAACGCCGCGACCTGGGGGTTGATGCTGACAGGTCGTTTGGTCAGCGTAAACAGCGAAAAGAATTTATCCTCTGCCTTAACCCGCATGATTGGTAAGGGTGGCGAACCCCTGATTCGTAAAGGCGTGGACGTTGCCATGCGCATGATGGGCGAGCAGTTCGTCACCGGGCAGACCATTGCTTCGGCACTGGCTAATAGCCGCAAATTTGAAGAGCAGGGCTTCCGTTACTCCTACGACATGTTGGGTGAGGCCGCCACGACAGCGGAAGATGCCCAGCGCTACTACCAGGCTTATGAGCAGGCCATTCACGCGATTGGTCGTGCCAGCCAGGGCCGCGGTATTTACGAAGGCCCCGGCATTTCCGTCAAACTGTCTGCTCTGCACCCGCGCTACAGCCGTGCCCAGCGCGATCGTGTTATGCATGAGCTCTTCCCGCGCCTGCTGTCCTTGGCGCAACTGGCTCACCACTACGATGTGGGCCTGAATATTGATGCAGAAGAAGCGGACCGTCTGGAAGTGTCCTTGGACTTGCTGGACAAGCTGTGTTTTGACCCGTCTTTGGCAGGTTGGAACGGCATTGGTTTTGTGGTGCAGGCGTATCAAAAACGCGCACCTTTTGTCATCGATTACTTGATTGACCTGGCCCGCCGTAGCGGACACCGCTTGATGCTTCGCTTGGTGAAAGGCGCGTACTGGGATTCGGAAATCAAACGTGCCCAGGTTGATGGCCTGGAAGACTACCCCGTCTACACCCGCAAGGTGCATACAGACGTGTCTTACCTGGCCTGCGCTCGCAAACTCCTGCAGGCCCCCGAAGCCGTGTATCCGCAGTTTGCGACACACAATGCCCAAACTCTGGCCGCCATTTACGTGATGGCCGGTCAGAACTACTACACCGGCCAGTATGAATTCCAGTGCCTGCACGGCATGGGTGAGGACTTGTACGACGAAGTGGTCGGCCCGACCAAGGACGGCAAGTTGAATCGTCCTTGCCGTATCTACGCACCTGTGGGTTCGCATGAAACCTTGCTGGCTTACCTGGTGCGTCGCTTGCTGGAAAACGGTGCCAATACCTCCTTCGTGAATCAGATTGGTGATGCCGATGTGAACATGGAGCAACTGATTGCCGATCCCGTCGCCCAGGCCTTGAGCCTGCAACCCTTGGGTCGCCCACATGACAAGATTCCTCTACCGCGACAGTTGTACTGGGATGCCGAGCAGCGCTTGAACTCGGCTGGTCTGGATTTAAGCAATGAGCATCGCCTGGGTTCCTTGGCCGCGACCTTGATGCAAACCGCCGCCTTGCCACGTCAGGCTCAGCCCATCCTGGGGCAGGGCAATCCGGTCTGGGATGAGTCCAAGGCAACGATGGTGCGTAATCCAGCCAATCATCAGGATGTGGTGGGGCAGGTCATGTTTGCTACGGCGCAGGATGTGGAGCAGGCCTTGGAAGCCGCTAGCCACTATGCGCCTATCTGGCAGGCCACGCCGGTACAAGAGCGTGCCGCCGCCTTGCAGCAAGCCGCCCAACTGCTGGAAGATCATATGCAAGATCTGATGGGCCTGCTGGTGCGTGAAGCCGGCAAGTCCTATGCGAATGCGATTGCTGAAGTGCGAGAAGCCGTGGACTTCCTGCGCTACTACGCGGGACAAGTCTTGCGTGACTTTGATAATGACGAATACCGTCCTGTGGGCGTGGTGCTGTGCATCAGCCCCTGGAACTTTCCCCTGGCTATTTTTCTGGGTCAAGTCTCGGCGGCTTTGGCGGCAGGCAACGTCGTCCTGGCCAAGCCCGCTGAGCAAACCTGCCTGATTGCGGCGGCGGCGGTCGAGTTGTTGCACAAAGCCGGGGTTGCTCCTGGTGCCTTGCAGCTTCTGCCTGGCGATGGCCCTTCCGTAGGAGCCCCTTTGGCTGCCAGTGAGCAGGTCAATGCCGTTATGTTTACCGGCTCGACCGCCGTGGCCCAGGGCTTGAACCGTCAATTGGCCACACGCCTGACGGCAGACGGTCAGGCCGTGCCGCTGATTGCTGAAACCGGTGGCTTGAACGCCATGGTGGTTGACAGCTCGGCCTTGCCTGAACAGGTGGTGTTTGATGTCTTGAACTCGGCCTTTGACTCGGCCGGTCAGCGTTGTTCCGCTTTGCGTTTGCTGTGTATTCAGGAGGATGTGGCCGAACGCGTGCTGAGCATGCTCAACGGTGCCATGCAGGAGCTGAGTGTGGGCAATCCCGATCTGCTCAGTACCGATGTAGGCCCGGTGATTGATGAAGAAGCCCGCTCCGGTATTGAAGAGCACATCAGCGCCATGCGCGAGGCGGGTTTCCGCATTACCCAAAGCGAGCAAAACCGTATCCAGACAGGGACGTTTGTCTTGCCGACCATTATTGAGATCGAACAGGTCAAGGATCTGGAACGTGAAATTTTTGGCCCCGTATTGCATGTGATGCGCTTCAAGCGCAGCGAACTGGACAGCCTGATCAATCAGATCAACGAACGTGGTTACGGCCTGACCTTTGGCGTTCACACTCGTTTGGACGAAACCGTGGATCGTGTCGTTTCGCGCATTCACGCCGGTAACGTTTATGTGAACCGCAATATGGTAGGCGCGGTGGTAGGCGTACAGCCTTTTGGTGGTGAAGGCTTGTCGGGTACGGGGCCCAAAGCGGGCGGCCCCTTGTACCTGCGCCGACTGCTTAGCCGTTGTCCGCAGAATCTGCCCTTGCAAGCTTGGCAGGAACAGGGCGTGGTCTTGCCCGGCCCGACAGGTGAATCCAATATGTATCGGCTGTACCCACGGGGGCGCGTTCTGTGCATGCCCGTTAGCGTACCTGGCTGGCGCGCCCAGCGTGAGGCCTGCGCACAAAGCGGCAACCAGGCCATCTTGCTGGACCGTTTGGGTCTGGGCAATTGGCACGATGCCCCTGCCGAGCAAATCACCATGTCCGATTTGGGTGAGGCAGATTATGATGCTGTTTTATTTGAAGGCGACAGCGATGAACTCCGGCACGTGCTGGGCCAGGTGGCTGAACGCCCTGGTCCCATTGTTGGGGTTCAGGGGCTGTTGACACAGGAATTGGAGGAGGGCGCAGCGTACGTGATCGAGCGTTTGCTGCGTGAAGTCTCAGTTAGTACCAATACAGCGGCAGCTGGAGGCAATGCCAGTTTGATGATGGTTGGTTGATCTTGGCGGGCACTCATTTCTATGCACACGTTTGGTCGCACATTTCACCTGGAGCGGCGGCCCGGCGTCTATTCTCACGGCACGGGCCGGCTTGTAGCGCGGCTATATTAAAAACGAAGGAGAACAATATGCAGTCCATCACGACCTTTAAATTGGCCTTGGTTTCGACAGCGGTTTTCGGTGCATTGGCGGCTAGCCCCGCCTTGGCCGCTGACAAAGTTATCAAGCTGGGTTTTGCGGCTCCCCTGACCGGCCCGCAAGCTCACTACGGTGAAGATATGCGCAACGGTCTGGTGCTGGCGCTGGAAGAGGCCAACGCCCAGAAGATTGAGATTGACGGTGCAACCGCCCGCTTTGAGCTGGTCGCCAAGGATGATCAGGCTGACCCGCGTACCGCCGTTCAGGTGGCTCAGCAAATTGTGGACGATGAGGTGGATGGCGTATTGGGTCATTTCAACTCGGGCACCACCATTCCCGCCTCGCGTGTTTACAATGACGCGGGTATCCCCCAGATCGCCATGGCAACCTCGCCTGAGTACACCCAGCAAGGGTACGACAATACCTTTCGCATGATGACCAGTGACACCCAGCAAGGTGCGGCGGTGGGCCAGTTCATCGTCAAGGATCTGGCTGCCAAGAAAGTGGCTTTGATCGATGACCGGACCGCCTACGGTCAAGGTCTGACAGATCAGGTGGCCCGTGCGGTAGAAAAAGCCGGTGGCCAGATCGTCGCCCGTGAATACACCACGGACAAAGCCAACGACTTCACCTCCATTCTGACCAACATCAAATCCAAACAGCCCGATGCCATCTTCTTTGGCGGTCTGGATGCGCAGTCCGGCCCCATGAAGCGCCAGATGCAGACTCTGGACATTCAGGCACCGCTGGTTTCGGGCGAAATGACCCGCAGCGACACCTTCCTGCGCTTGGCTGGCAATGCGGCTGACGGCACCTACGCGTCCCTGGCCGGTGTGCCGCTGTCCACCATGGCCGCTGGTGAGAAGTTCGCCAAGGACTACCAGGCCCGCTTCAAGGCTGATCCTGGTGTTTACGCGCCTTACGCGTATGACGGTGCCTGGAACATGATCACCGCCATGAAAGAAGCGGGTTCCTCCAAAGCAGAAGACTATCTGCCCAAGCTGGCCGCCTTGAAACGCAACGGCGCTACCAGCAACAACATTGCCTATGACCAGAACGGCGACTTGAAAGAAATTGCCGTCACCATCTATGAAGTGAAAGATGGTAAGTGGACGATGGTAAAAACCATGGTCAGTCAGGCTAACTAAGCGCGTTTGATCCTGCAGTTTGAGCCCTATGGGGCTCATCTTTACCGTGGCCTGTGTTCGGCAGGCCCACGCTCCCTGTTCTATCGCCATGCGCTAGGGCAGGGAGCAATGACCACGAGTCCCAATCTATGGAAATCCTGATACAACAACTAATAAATGGCCTGACCGTGGGCAGTGTCTACGCCCTGGTGGCGCTGGGCTACACCATGGTGTATGGAATTATTGGCCTGATTAATTTTGCACACGGTGATGTCGTCATGGTTGGGGCGATGCTGGCTACGACAGTGGTGTTGTCGTTGGTCGGCGCGGACCCGGCAGGGCTGTCCGCCTGGCTGATGGTGGGACTGGCCCTTCTGGCCGCGATTCCGGTCTGCATGGGCATAGGCTGGACGGCAGAGCGTTATGCCTATCGTCCCTTGCGTCGTGCTCCCCGTCTGGCGGCATTGATCACGGCTATCGGTGTGTCCTTTATTGTGCAGAATCTGGCCATGATGATCTGGGGGCGCAATTATTTGAGCTTCCCGCACATTATTGAGCCGATGGTGTTCCAACTGGGCGAAGCGCGCATCAGCTTGCTGCAAATTCTGATTATTGTTGGTGCCGCTGCGATCATGTCCGGCCTGATGGTGCTGGTGCACCGTACCCGTCTGGGCACGGCCATGCGTGCCACCGCCCAGAACCGGGAAGTGGCCGGTTTGATGGGGGTGAACATCAATACGGTGATCTCCGCAGCCTTTGTGATTGGCTCGGCCTTGGCGGCTGTCGCAGGCGTCATGATCGTGACCTACTACGGTGTTGCCCAATACACCATGGGCTTCATGCTGGGCCTGAAAGCCTTTACCGCCGCTGTTTTGGGTGGCATTGGCAATTTGGGCGGCGCCATGCTGGGGGGCTTGCTGCTGGGCCTGATCGAAGCTCTGGGTGCAGGCTATATCGGCGACCTGACCAATGGGGTCTTTGGCAGTAACTATCAGGATGTGTTCTCTTTTATCGTACTGATCCTGGTGCTGATTTTCCGTCCCTCGGGCTTATTGGGTGAACGTGTGGGAGATCGCGCATGAGTCTGAATCAAACCCTAAGTGGCGCTGGCTCCAAACAGCGTCCCGCAACACCCGCTAAAGTCTGGGTCGGTGCGCTTCTTATCGGTGTGGTGCTGGCCATTCTGCCGTTTGTTTTGGGGATGGCCGGTCAAAGCTGGGTCCGCACGCTGAACTTTGCCCTGCTGTACGTGATGCTGGCCCTGGGCCTGAACATTGTGGTGGGCTTTGCGGGTTTGCTGGATTTGGGCTATATCGCCTTCTATGCCGTTGGGGCCTATGTCTGGGCCATGTTGGCCTCACCACATTTTGGTCTGCACTTGCCGTTCTGGATGGTGCTGCCAGCCGGGATCGCCTTGGCGGCCGTATTCGGTGTGCTGCTGGGCTTTCCGGTGCTGCGCTTGCGAGGCGACTATCTGGCCATTGTGACGCTGGGATTCGGAGAAATTATCCGTATCTTCATGAATAACCTGGATGCGCCCGTCAATATCACCAACGGCCCGCAAGGGATCAACCGGGTCGATACCTTCAAGATTGGCGACTTCATTTTCGGCAAGGCGGAAACCCTGTTTGGCATACGGATTACCGGGCCAGAGAAATACTATTACCTGCTCCTGCTGATCACGCTACTGATTGTGTTTATCTGCGTACGCTTGCAGCACTCTCGTATTGGCCGTGCCTGGGAAGCCATTCGTGAAGACGAAATCGCGGCCAAGGCCATGGGGATCAATACCCGTAACGTCAAACTGCTGGCCTTTGCGATGGGTGCAACGTTTGGTGGCGTGGCAGGGGGCTTGTTTGCTTCCATGCAAGGCTTCGTCAGCCCAGAGAGTTTCAGCCTGACAGAATCCATTTCCGTGCTGTGTATGGTGGTGCTGGGCGGCATGGGCCATATCCCCGGTGTGATCGTGGGAGCCTTGCTGCTCTCCGTATTCCCGGAGCTGTTGCGCTCGGTTGTGGTTCCGCTGCAGCAAAGCGTGTTTGGTGATGTGATTCTGGATCCGGACGGCATTCGTATGCTGCTGTTTGGCTTTGCCCTGGTACTAGTCATGATCTATCGCCCTGAAGGCCTGTGGCCCTCTGCGGTGCGCCGTCGTGAGCGCAAAATGAAGCAGGTGCAAGCATGAGTCTGACCATGAACCAACACGTAAAAGACGGTGAGGTGCTGCTGCAGGCAGAAGGCTTGTCCAAACGCTTCGGTGGTTTGCAGGCCTTGTCCGACGTCAGTTTCAGCATTCGCAAGGGCGATATCTATGGTCTGATCGGTCCGAACGGAGCGGGTAAAACCACGCTGTTCAATGTGATGACGGGCTTGTACATCCCCGAGTCGGGCCGCTGTGCCTTTGCCGGTCGCAACCTGACCGACTGCAAACCCCATCAAATCGCTGAGTCCGGTTTTGCGCGTACCTTCCAGAACATCCGCTTGTTCGGCAGCCTGTCTGCCCTGGAAAACGTCATGATCGGCCGCCACGTCCGCACTCGTGCAGGCGTGTTGGGCGCGGTATTGCGTAATCGCGCTACCCGTCAGGAAGAAGAACAGATCGAGGCCCGTGCCTACGAGCTGCTGGATTACGTCGGCATTGCCCAGCACGCCAACGAGATTGCACGCTCCCTGTCCTATGGCGACCAACGTCGCCTGGAAATTGCCCGTGCATTGGCAACGGATCCTATGCTGTTGGCACTGGACGAACCCGCTGCCGGCATGAACCCGTCCGAGACTGTCGTCCTGCGCCAATTGATTGAAAAAATCCGTGGTGACGGCATTACCGTCCTGCTGATCGAACATGATATGAAGCTGGTGATGGGCCTGTGCGACCGGGTTTTAGTGCTGGAATACGGCAAAGTACTGGCCGAAGGCAAACCCGCCCAAGTCCAACACAACCCGCGTGTGATTGAAGCCTATCTGGGCGCAGGTGCCGCCAAAGACATGGGTATTACCGTTGAAGAGGAAAAGTCATGAGCACAGAACCGTTAATGCTGGATATTCGGGGTCTGGATGTGGCTTATGGCGGCATTCGGGCGGTACGCGGCCTGGACCTGCGAGTGGGCAAGGGTGAACTGGTTTGCTTGATTGGTGCCAACGGCGCCGGTAAAAGCACCACGCTGCGAGCGATCACAGGTCTGGTGCCTGCGGCCGCAGGACAGATCGAACATCAAGGTGAAAGCATCATCGGCCTGCCATCGCACCAACTGGTGCGCCGTGGCGTGGTCATGGTGCCGGAAGGGCGGGGGATTTTTCCGCAACTGACGATCGAAGAAAACCTGGCCATGGGGGCGTATACCCGTAAGGACCACCACGAAGTCCGCCAGGATATCGAGCGTATCTATACCTTGTTCCCGCGCCTGGCCGAGCGTAAGAAACAATCGGCAGGGACTTTGTCCGGTGGGGAGCAGCAGATGGTGGCCATGGGACGAGCCATGATATCCCGGCCTTCATTGCTGCTGCTGGATGAGCCGTCCATGGGCTTGGCGCCGATCATGGTTGAACGGATTTTTGAACTGATCCAGACGATTGCTAAAGAAGGTGTGACGATTTTGCTGATCGAGCAGAATGCGCGACTGGCTTTAGAGTTGGGGGATAGGGGATATGTGATGGAATCAGGCCAGATTATCCTGGAAGGCCCGGCTGCGCAGTTGCTGCATGATCCGAAAGTGAGGGCGGCTTATTTGGGGGAAGAGGATTTTGCGGCGTAGGTAGTACGATATCTAAAGAAAAGCCAATCAACCTTTAGGTTGATTGGCTTTTTTTGTGCTGGGTTTTATAAGTAGCGCCGAGTCATGTACGGCTGTCTGCTTTCGGCCCATAGCTGCCACTGGTGGGATCAAGAAGTAGACATTCAATGCTTGATGAATTAAGTCGCACCACGAAGTGGCGTCGGCTTGAATGAATCTTTAGGCCTAAACCGAGTAATTGAAGTGTGTGCCATGTCCATAATCGTACAGTGCGGTTGAGTGACCGTTAACCGTGCCACTGAAGTGACTGCTGGAGCCATAGTCATACCCTTTATACTGATTGCCGTTGATCTCAAGACTTACATGGTGTGAGTGGCCATAGTCGTAGAGGTTGAAGCGACCGCCAGAGCCGCTGCCGCCAAAATGAGCAGAACGACTGTAGTCATAAACATTGATGTTTGACTCGGAGATGGTGCCTCCGATGCTGACATGCCTACCTTGAGAGTAGTCGTACACCGAGCTTGATTGCTTGCCTGAGATCAGCCGCAGGGCTACATAAGCAGCGCATGCTCTTGTATCAGCTTCCATAATGCTCCCCTGTAGGCCTAACGTAATGTAGAACGCACCAAGCCGCAGGCCAGATCTGGCGCTTGCTGTCTAAATCGGCACGAAAAAAATGCAGAAAGGGGGGTAACCTAGCTTGACGGCGCGTATTCTGTATGGGAATACACTGACAAATTCAGCTATGAAACCCACCTCCCCCCTGTGTTGCGCGCCACACGGCTGCTAGAGCAAGTCCGTGAGCGAATTCGTTATAAACACTATAACCTATGAACTGAGCAGGCCTACGTGCAGTGGTTACGCATGTTTGTGAAATGGCATGGTTTTCGGCATCTGCGAGACATGGTGCAAGTGCAAAACGAGCGTTTTTTGGGCGTGTTGCCCAGGCACTTGCGGCCCGGCTGAATGACGGCTTTTGAGCGCTCATCTGTAGGACTGCTTAGGGCCGATTTGTGACTGTCGCTGAGTGGCCATGAACGGAAATTCAAGGGATGCAATTGAATATCTGTTTTACTGCCGGGGCGGGGCGCTCTGCATTTTGCTAGGCGTGGAAACAAGGTCGAAAACCTTGTGATGTCGTAAGCCCTTCTCTGTAAGGACTTCATCGACGTTGCAGAACCAGCCGCCTCTTACATTCTTCCAGCCGTATCTCTGCATCAATTGCAGCGTCTTGATGTTTTCCGCTGCGTCTGCTTCCTCCTTGTTCTTGACTACCCGCCTGTTGCATTCCACCAGTACCGCCCCTCCATGAAGGCGTGTCCAGACAGCGCCTTCACCTTTTTCATGCTGTGCATACCGCTTGTAAGGGCTTGCCGTCTGGCCAACGTAATAGCAGTCGTTGTTGAGTTTGTATACGTAGATGTAAGTGACCATCATCTTCGATAGAACAAAAAATGACTTAACAATAAATATCACGAGACAAGTGATACTGCTAGCTCCCCGAAACTGAGCTGCCCAAGTCAGCCGGTTGCTGCCCATCGCCAAGGGCCGTTTCAGGTCGATTGGAGCCGGTCACGACGGTCTGCTACCGACCCTATGCTGTCCTTGAGTTTTTGGTAAAGCGGACCGTTAACTTCAAGCGAACAGGCCGGCGAAGGTAAGTGCCGTAGCTGATCGGATTGGTCGAAGGCTTCGAGGCCTCTGTGTTCACAACATCGGAGCTTGTATCCGCTGCAAAATGAATTCGGACAATTTCTCTGGAGAGAGAGTTCTGGCATCGACATACCCATCAATCGATAGAAGGCCATCGACGGGAGCGTCATCAAACCTAATAAACATAATCTGATCGTCCTTCTTATGCTTGATGAGGTCTCGGATTGCTCGCCACTCAAGACCACACCATTGCTTCTCCGCGTACTCTTCGCACAAAAAGATAACTATGAGATCGGCTTTATTTCGGTATACATCTTGCAATAATATGTCTAAATTGGGCTTAGCAAGCTGAGCTTGATAATCGTAATCATAGAAGATGGAGTCTGGCGGCAGGTGCGGCCGAAGGGCGGCGACCGTGGCGGAGACATACTGTCGTCGTTCGCCTGGAAATGACATCGCCACTTTAAATTGGAGTGCTGACAGCGGCTTCGCCGACATATCCACCTTTTCAATTGAGCGCGCTGAGTAGAGCCTTTCCAACGCGAGCAGGGAGAGAGTAAACGGATCGGGATCGATGCGCTGAGCCCGATCCCTACCAGGATTAGTCAATGAGAGATGGAATAACAGGTAGTTCAGCCAAAGTGCAAGCGGATTGTCATTCGATACTGCGGCTGGTTTGGCTTGCGCGCATCTCTTCAATTCGGCATCAAGTAGCTCCCGAACCATCTGCGATTTAAGCGAGCGCGCTTCATCCTTGTCGAATAGAGCCCCCGCGCGCTGCGCCATGCGGACAAACAATTCGCAACCCTCACCCTCGAGTAAGCCGAAGCAAGAAAGCTCGGCACCTCGAACTCCCCATGTCAGGTCGCTATTCTCCAAGTTTTTGGCGAATTCTCCAGCGTCAGTGTCGCATTGGATCGCACCGTAGTACTGCCATAGCATGATCGCATGATGTGGCTTCGCGATTGGGCGATTGAAACTGGGGCCATCCTGCGTTACATACATTAATGAAAGCGTCAGCGGATAGAAATTCGCAGCTTCCGCCTCAAAGGCTCGGATCAATCGATTCAGTTCATCCGTTTTCTCAACGAGAGCCATGATATTTCCATTGAAAGGGAGCAAGACGCTCAATTTCGTTTTAACAACCAACTATTCGCTATAGACCAACAACCGCTTCTTAGCTTCGAACTATTAAGTTCCCCCGAAACAGCTATAGCGACTGGAGTCCTGAGAAGCAGGCTTGGGCACAATGCCTATTAAGCAGGTGAGAATAGCAGCGTTTAACAACGTCATCATAATAAAGACTTCGAACAGCTGCTACAGGCAAGCAAGGCCAATGTCTTGTTGTGGCCGAAAGCAGACCGCATAGTAACTGACAAAAAGTAACGCGTCTCTACGTTTGATAAATAGCGAACGGCTCCGTTCGTTAAATATTTTTATCTAGTAGGTAATTAAGTGACGTGAGAATTTTAAAGGTCTTTAAAGCGCAGAATGCCGATGAGGGTAAAGCATTAGTATGCTTAGGTGATGTTTTGTTTTTTTTGTGTAGAAAAGTTATGCCAGCCCGTGATTGGGTAGATATATGTGCTGCAAATAATAATTAGCGGTTTTGGGTGGGCTCTGGGTGGCTGTAAATCTTTACCATAGCAACTCTGGATATCACCGACAGGTTGTGATGTGGATATAGCTAGCTTCAGCTATCCAAAAAGACAATGGGTCGAGCATGCCCCCCATGCGAATGACTCCGTTGTAAAGACCCGCCAAGGAGAATAAAGAATGGATTTAGGAATTACCGGACAACGTGCTCTGATCTGTGGGGCATCGAGTGGTTTGAGGCTGGCGTGTACCCAGGCTCTCGCCGCTGAAGGTGTAAATGTCACCCTAGCATCCCGCAGTGAGCACAAGCTACAAGAAGCCGCCAAGCAGATTGAGACATCGACTGGTGTTGCAGCTAAATGGATTGCCGCCGATCTTTCTCAGGCGGCCGACAGACAAGCCGTAGCTGCCGCGTGTTCGGATATCGACATCCTGGTGACCAACGCGGGCGGGCCTCCGTCTATGCCTTTTGCTCAGTTAGAGGCCACTCACTGGCAAGCCGCGCTGGAGCAAAACTTCCTGGCAGCGGTGGAGCTAATTCAGGCTGTGTTGCCA
The DNA here is from genome assembly GCF_025960365.1 of Alcaligenes sp. SMD-FA. NCBI lineage: Bacteria > Pseudomonadati > Pseudomonadota > Betaproteobacteria > Burkholderiales > Alcaligenaceae > Alcaligenes > Alcaligenes sp. SMD-FA. Next base: position 1,567,266 of record NZ_CP110108.1, read on the forward strand.
GGCATGGTAAGCCGCCGCTTTGGCCGCATCGTCAATATCACCTCAGTGTCCGTCCGTTCGCCTGTGACCAACCTGGAGTTGCCCACTGCCGCCCGTATGGCCTTGACCGGTTTTGTTGCCAGCGTGTCTCGCGAAGTAGCCCAGCATAACGTAGCGATCAACAACCTGTTGCCCGGCACCATCATGACGGATCGCTTGCGAGAGTTGGGTACTGTTGCAGAGAAAATGATTGCGTCTGTACCAGCAGGATGAGCTGGAACACCGAGTGAATTTGGTGCTGCATGTGCTTTCTTGTGCAGCGAGGCCGCAGGTTTTATCGTGGGCCAGAATTTGGCTATTGATGGCGGTTTGGTACGAGCTACGATCTGAGTTATTGAGTTTCAACCATGAAGGGGCACACCATGAGCGGTAAGACAGCATCGCCTACATCCACCAGCACAACAGGGAACACAGCAAAAAAACAAATCGGCATTGTGCTGTTTGATCAGTTTGAAACTCTCGATGTATTCGGGCCGGTGGAGATGTGGGGTGGGATGCCGGATTACGAGATGGTTATGGTGTCTCAGCAGGGTGGGCTGGTGCGTTCGTCTCAAGGGATAGAAACCCAGACTTCCTATAGTTTCGAGACGGCTCCGCAGTTTGACATTCTGATGGTTCCCGGCGGTATGGGAACGCGTAGCGAAATCAATAACGCTGCCATGTTGGCCTTCATTCAGAAGCAGGACAAGGCAACGCAGTGGACGGTGTCGGTTTGCACGGGGGCGGCCTTATTAGCCAAAGCCGGTGTTCTGAAGCAGCGGCGGGCTACGTCCAACAAGCTGGCGTTTGATTTTGCGGTGGCTCAGGATGGGGATGTGCTTTGGCAGAAGCAGGCCCGCTGGGTGTTTGATGGCAAGTACGTCACATCCTCGGGTGTGTCAGCGGGGACGGATATGGCCTTGGCCCTGGTCGAGAAGCTGTATAACCGTGAGCAAGCTGAAAGCATCGCGCATTGGACCGAGTATGTCTGGAACAGTGATCCGACGATTGATCCGTTTGCGCGCTAAGGCCGGTGTTTGTTGGGCGAAAGGTTTAGGAGTCGTGGGTCTTAGCGTGGGTAGCTGAGAGAGTGTCGAGAGTGTCGGAAATTTTGTGTTCGGGCCTATGATTGCCAAAGAACGACTTGCAATTAAGCAGCAACGCCAAACAAGGCACCGACGCCAGCCGTCAGTCCCATCGCCAATGCCCCCCAGAAGGTCACGCGGGCGGTCGAGACAAATAGAGGAGCGCCGCCTGCCTTGGCAGCGATCAAGCCTAACAGTGCCAGAAAAAGCAGTGAGCTGCCTGCGACATACCACATGAGTGTAGCCGTTGGCAGCAGCAGAACCACAAGCAAAGGAAGCAGGGCGCCTGCTGCAAACGTCGTAGCGGAGGCCAGTGCAGCCTGTACCGGTTTGGCCGCCAAGGTCTCGGATATGCCAAGCTCGTCTCGTGCATGGGCCCCGAGTGCGTCGTGAGCCATGAGCTGGGTCGCTACATTTGAAGCCAGGTTTTCATCCAAGCCCCGATTGACATAAATAGCAGTGAGCTCTGCATGTTCTTGTTCGGGGTCCTTAGCCAACTCTGCCTTCTCGCGGGCCAGATCCGCATTCTCTGTATCGGCTTGGGAGCTGACCGACACATACTCACCCGCCGCCATAGACATGGCCCCAGCGACCAGGCTGGCAACGCCGGCCACAAGAATGCTCTTTGCGCTTGCTCCTGTGGCGGCCACACCCAAGACCAAGCTTGCTGTAGAGACAATCCCGTCATTCGCACCAAGAACCGCAGCACGAAGCCATCCTGTCCGGTGCGTCTTGTGTCTTTCTGTATGTCTCATGGGTAGCCCCAGGTTGATGTGTGATTACGTACTGAACCGGTGGTGTGACGAATGACCCGCTTACGTTAAGCACGCGCTTTCAGTCTCGGCATGTAATTAGAAAGTATTTGGATCAATAGTAATTCGATGTTGACGCTAACAGTCTCTTCAGTACCTTGTTTTCAGCAGGAAACGGCGGTGAATCCATATACAAAATCCTTCCTTTGTTCCTGACTGACGTTAGCCAGACTGGCAATGTTAAATTCGCCGTCTGTCTGTTTGAGTAAAGCTTGGGTTCAAGCAAGCCTGGAACGGACGACCTAGCAATGTGGGTGCCGCAACGTGATCATTTTAAGTGGCTGCGGGAAGGCATGGTTCTGTCTCGCAACGGCATGGACGACGATCTCGGCAGCCGTCGCAGGCCTTGATCGGCATACTTACCAGCAGCCGTTTGGTAAGCTGGTGATTGGCATCGTTAGCGAGTAAGACCTCGTTGGCGTGACTGCTTGCTTTCCTATCCTCCATTCAAAGAAGGTGCTCCATGAAGATTTTGATGATTCTTACTTCGCACGATCAACTGGGCAACACTGGCCAAAAAACGGGTTTCTGGCTGGAGGAGTTCGCCGCGCCTTACTACGTCTTTAAGGACGCGGGCGCGCAGATCACGGTCGCCTCGCCGCAGGGTGGACAAGTGCCACTGGACCCAAAGAGCGATGATCCAGCGGCGCAAACCGATGACACCCGCCGTTTCAAGGATGATCCGGCGGCTCAGTCTGTATTGGCCGAGACGCAAAAGCTCATGGACGTTGTGGCCACCGATTTTGATGCCGTGTTCTATCCGGGCGGCCATGGGCCTTTGTGGGATCTGGCCGAAGATCCCACATCGATCGCATTGATCGAAACCATGCTGGCCGCAGGCAAGCCGGTTGCTGCCGTCTGCCACGCTCCAGGCGTGTTGCGCCATGTGAAATCGGCTGACGGCACACCGCTGGTTCGAGGCAAGTTGGTTACAGGTTTTGCCAACAGCGAGGAAGAGGCTGTCGGTCTGACCGACGTCGTGCCATTTCTGGTGGAAGATATGTTGAAAGGAAATGGTGGCAATTACAGCAAAGGCAGTGACTGGCAACCTCATGTGGTCAGCGATGGCCTGCTGATCTCCGGTCAGAATCCGGCGTCATCCAGACCCGCCGCCGAGGCCTTGCTGAAGATGTTGGGGTGAACCCGCCTAGCCAACGATGCTGTGAGCAGCATCGTTGGTGCAGTGATTCTTTTTGCTTGGTTAGCCGATAGCCGTCTTTAGTGAGCGACTGTGATCGATCCGAAGCAGCCAGTCACGTCGCAACGGGTCAGACGACATGTATTGGAGTGAAATGGTTAGAACCTTATCCTTAGCCCATCATCGGCTTTCGCTGCTTCGCGCATCTCTCCGACCACAACATAGACTGATAACGTTGACCACTGCCTGGTGCTTTGGTGCACTGTGCTTTCCCTGTATGGCTTCGCTTCCTGGCATGTAAAACGAGGCTTTTTCAGTTGCACATGAGCGAAACAGCAGTTGTGATCAAGAATGGGCATTGCCGCTCAATGGTCATCGAAACGCTCAATCAATTCCGTGAGGGTCAATCTGGCAGTTAATCGAACTGTTAAATTACGCCATTGTTTTTTCATCCTCATCCTCCGATTCAGCCTGGAAGACCTCAATCAGCTTCTGATTGTAATCATCCAGATAGGTCTGCAAGCCTTCACGATCGATGAGGCGAACACCAGCCGTGTAAGCAAGCTCTTTGGCCGATTTCGTGTAATAGGAATTGGTCACGACCATGGCTTCGTCGCAACCGTAGAATGCCTTGGCCGAGATCGCTTGTTGAACGGCGGCATTCCCAACGGAGCCAGTGTAATTTTTTGCTTGGATCACCATATTCTTGCCGAACCGACTCACAAACAAATCGGCACCCTGGTCAGCGGTCTTCTTCGTTTCTTTCACGTCGAAACCGATGGTTTGGAAAACTTCCATCAAAAAGGCCTCGAACTGGAACCCGTCCATTGCGTCCACCAGATACATCGTGATGAACCGGTTCGGATTGAAGTGTTCAAGCTGATTTCCCAGCCGCTCGACGAGAACGTCGAAGTAGACCTGCTCACAATGGTTCAGCCCTGATAGGAAGGCGGACAAGGAAATCAGAGGAATATTCACCGTTGCGTTCGCTTGAGCGTTGAATTGAATATCCGGGTAGGAAATATCATTTTCCCAGAGGTAGTAATAAAACAGAGCAAGATCGGATCTGAACGTCGTTCCAGCCTCGTCGATCCATGATCGAAGAGTCTCGGTCAGGTCGGCTTTTATGTGACGGCTGAGCTCTCTGGAGAAGCCAAGGTAAGTTGAGTTGAACGAAGTCGTCAGAAGCAGCTTGTCCAGCAGTGAGGGCAAGCCTTCAAGCTCATCAAACCCCTTACGAATCAGCACCTCTCTGAAGAGCTCACGTTCAGTGTAGACACCTTCGGGCCTAGGCCCCGGCATCCCGACGTCGTTGGACGTTGACGCAGTTTCCCGGGTGGTATGGATGAAATTTGTGAAATAAGGCTGCTTAAGCTGCGCGTATTTTCTCAGTACATTGTTAAGCAAATCGTTCAACTGTGCTTGCTCTTTCTTCTTACCCAGAAAATCTTTGATAAGTCCTTTGGACTGATACTGAAAGTCAGGGTAGAAAGAGGGGTCAAGCGGGGTCAACTGCTGAGTTGACAGCGCAGCAGACGGTGATGTGTCGGAGCTGTTGCACCAAGGGCAGGCCGTCTCAAAAGTTGTTCTGTTGCATCCGTGGCATTGGTAAATCATGCATATCCTTCCCGCGCTGAAGACAGATCTGAGGTGCAAGACTTTATCTATCAGTTTCGATCAGTGGCCACTGGATATGAATCTGACGCCCTGAAAAGCCTCTGCATTTGATCAAAGACGGTAGCCTATTGTTACCTTTCCGTCTACGGGGGTCTTCCACCCTCAGGTGCTGTGTAGTGCCCATAGCCATCTTGAGATGGCTGCTTCTAGCCGTGAGCCGACATCTTCAGCGATTTACACCCGTCAAACCTGTTTTTACTCATCACCTTTAGCGCGGAAAGAGCTATTTATGAGCCTTATGTTTCGCTAAACATTTGAGGTAAGTCTACTTCCAATGCTCCTTGCGCCAAGCCTCTTGCTCTCCAGCATCAAGAAAAGTCCAGGCCACGAAACGGCTCTGTTTTTGTCCTTGCGTCATTTCTACGGTTTTGACCTTAACCGCCTTGGCCTTCTTTAAGGCATTCAACACACTGGGTACATTCGATGCTTTGGACACCAAGGTGCTGAACCAAAGCACTTGCCCGCCTACGGTCACGCTTTCTTCTATCATGCGGCGGATGAAAAGCGCCTCGCCGCCTTCGCACCATAGCTCCGTATTCTGCCCACCAAAGTTCAATACAGGAGCATTGTGCTTAGGTGCAGCCTTGCCTAAGCCACGCCATTTACGTTGACTGCTGCTTACCGCTTCTTCCTGCGAGGAATGGAAGGGTGGATTGCACAGCGCCAGGTCAAAGTAATCGTTTGTGCCCAGCAAGCCCTTGAAAATATGTCTGGGCGATTTTTGTTGGCGTAGCTTGATTGCAGCCGATAAACCAGGATTCCCATGAATAATGCTTCGTGCTGATGTCAGTGCATCAGCCGAGATGTCCGAGCCTAGAAACTGCCAGCCATATTCGGCATGGCCGATCAACGGGTAGATGGCATTTGCACCTACGCCAATATCCAGGACACGTACCGCCTCACCATTAGGAATGGCCCCCTTATTGCTGTTAGCCAGCAGATCGGCCAGGTAGTGTACGTAATCGGCTCGACCCGGAATGGGAGGGCACAGGTAATTGGCAGGAATATCCCAATGCGCTATGCCGTAAAAGCTCTTGAGCAGGGCGCGATTCAGAGTTTTGACGGCATTCGGATCAGCGAAGTTGATACTCTGATCACCGTACGGATTCAAGAAAACGAAAGCGGCCAGTTCGGGCGTTTCTTTGATCAGAGCGTCAAAGTCGTAACGGCCCTGATGGCGGTTGTGCGGGTGGAGCTGGGCCGCTGTTTTGTTGGAAGTGGGTAATTCAGCCTTGGAATTACCTGTTTTTGAAGAGCGCATTGAAGTCCGAAATTGGCCTGGGTAAGTCTGAGTCGTGGCACTAGTACGTTGTTAAAGCAAAGTGCCAGGACTAAGGAAGGAGCGATGCTTGCTGTACTACGTCGCTCTGCATCGCATCCTTCCCTAGTTTTAATGCTTAGTTCTTGCCTGTGCTGCCGAACCCACCCGTACCACGCTCGGTCTCGGTAGAGAACTCATTCACAAATTGCAGTGCTACTTGCACCACGGGTTGGAACATCAGTTGGGCGATACGCTCGCCGGGCTGGATCACATAATCCTGGTCGCTGTCGTTGGCCAGAATCACGCCGATTTCGCCGTGGTAGTCGGCATCAATGACACCAATGCCTTGGGCAACACGCACGCCGTGCTTCAGGGACAGGCCCGAGCGCGAGGCGACGATGGCCACCAGGCCAGGGTCCATCATATTGATGGCCAGGCCGGTTCTAACTAGCGTACGGCCGCCTGCGGGCAGGGTAACGGCTTCGCTCAGGCAGGCGCGCAGGTCCATGGCGGCCGAGCCGTCCGTGGCATAGCTGGGGGCTTCAATAGTGGTGCCCAACAAGTCATTGACGATGCGAGCTTCAATACGGCGATGCATAGACGGTATCCTGAAAAAAAAGAGGCAGCGCACCTGCTTTAGCGCTGCCCGTCATCATAAAAGAGAAAAGGGTTTAAAGCCGCTGGGCGATATCTTGAACCAGTTGGCGCGCCGCCAGCAGTTTATCCTGGGCAGGCCAGTGCATATGGCCTTGCTCGTCAAACAGCACCAGTTCGGTGTCGTCGGCGTTCATGGCGCGCTGTGCCAGGTTGGCAACCAGCAAAGGCACATTCTTACGCTGGCGCTTGGCCTGGGCGTGCTCGATCAGGTTGTCGGTCTCGGCGGCAAAGCCGACACAGAAAGGACCGTTTTTCAGTGCGGCAACTTCGGCCAAAATGTCGGGGTTGGGGCTGAATTGCAGGTCCGGCGTGGCTTGTTCGGAGGTCTTTTTGATCTTGATGTCGCTGGCATTGCTGACGTACCAGTCTGCTACCGCTGCAACGCTGATGAAGATATCGGCATCATCCACTTGGGACATGACAGTGGCGTGCATTTGCCGGGCCGTTTCCACATTGATGCGGCGTACCTGGTAGGGCGTTTCCAGTGCAACAGGGCCGGAGACCAGCGTGACTTGTGCACCCGCTTCCTGGGCTGCACGGGCAATGGCGTAACCCATCTTGCCGGAGGAGCGGTTGCTGATGACGCGCACTGGGTCAATCGGCTCGCTGGTCGGGCCAGCGGTGATCAGAACTCGTTTACCGGCCAGCAGCTTGGGCTGGAAGAAGGCGGTCAGTTCAGCCAGCAGTTGGGCCGGTTCCAGCATGCGACCGTCGCCGGTTTCACCACAGGCCTGGTCGCCGCTGCCGGGGCCCAGAATATGCACGCCGTCGCGGCGCAGTTGTTCGACATTGCGCTGAGTGGCCGGGTGCAGCCACATTTCCCGATTCATGGCCGGGGCGATCAGCAGGGGGCAGTGTCCACGGGCCACGCATAAGGTGCTGAGCAAGTCGTCGGCCAGACCGTTGGCCAGCTTGGCCATGAAGTTGGTGCTGGCGGGGGCGATCAGAATGGCGTCGGCATCCCGGCTAAGCTGGATGTGCGCCATATTGTTGGGAACACGCGCATCCCACAGGTCGGTGTAGACAGTACGGCCCGACAAGGCCTGAAAGGTGACCGGGCTGATGAAGCGTGTGGCCGATTCGGTCATGACTACATCAATCCGGGCACCCAGGTCCTGGCTGCGACGCAAAAGCTCGGCAGTTTTATAGGCAGCGATGCCGCCGGTGATGCCAAACACCAGTTTTTTATTGCTAAGCATAGGACATGATCCTTACAGACTCAGGAGCGCTGTCGTTTGTTGCGGCGCATGCGCATGAACTCGTCCAGCACTAACAAGGCAGCGCCGCAACTGATGGCGACGTCAGCAATATTGAAAGCCGGAAAGTAGGATTGATTCCAGTAGAACAGCAAAAAATCCACCACGTGGCCGTGCATCAGGCGATCGACCACGTTGCCAATGGCACCGCCCAGAATCAGGCTAAGTGACAGGCAAAACAAGGGCTGTTTGGCCGAGCGGCGCAGCATGGTCACGATAAAGACGGTCGCGACAGCGGCAATGCCGACAAAGAACCAGCGTTGCCAACCCTGGCCACCGGCCAGGAAGCTGAAAGCGGCGCCGGGATTGTAGACCAGGGTGAAATCAAAAAAGGGCAGGATATTCCAACGTTCCTGATAGAACAGGTTGGTGTCGAAATACTGTTTGGTCCATTGGTCCAGACCGACAATAAAGGCGGCCAGACCAATCCAGGCCCAGAACTGCCGCGAGGGCAGTCGGGCCTGGCCGGGAGAAGGGGCCATGTCCTTATCAGGCATGGTGACGCACTTCGCCTTGGCCAAACAGATTGTCCTCGCAACGACCACATAGGGTGGGGTGCGCGGCGCTCTGGCCCACATCTGGGCGGTGGTGCCAGCAACGCTCGCACTTGGCCTGTTCGGTAGGCGTAACGTCGATGCGCACATCGCCTTCGCCAGCGTGCACGTCGGCACGCGAGACGATCAGCATGAAGCGCAGATCTTCGCCCAGGGACTGCAGGAATTCCAGATCCTGGCCCTTGGCGTAGATGTCGATCTCGGCAGCCAGGGACGAACCGATGGCGCCGGTGCTACGGACATCTTCAATGCGGCGCATCACGTCGGCACGGATGGCGCGCAAGCGTTGCCACTTGGCGCTCAGTGCCGACTGTTCGCCTTGCTCGGGCAGGGTATGGAACAGTTCAGTGAAGATGGTACCGCTAGGAACCGAACCTCCGTGCATGTCGCGCCAGGCTTCTTCTGCCGTGAAGGACAGGATAGGAGCCATCAGCTTGAGCAGGGTCTGCGTCAGGTGATACAGCGCTGTTTGAGCCGAGCGACGAGGCAGGCCATCTTTGGCGGTGGTGTAGAGACGGTCTTTCAGAATATCCAGGTAGAACGCGCCCAGGTCTTCGGAGCAGAAGGTCTGCAAGCGAGCCACGATGGGGTGGAACTCGTAGCGCTTGTAGTTCTCCAGCAACTCGGCCTGCATGTCGGCGGTCATTTGCAGGGCGTAGCGGTCGATCTCGGTCAGTTGATCAACAGGTACAGCATGTTGGGTGACGTCGAAGTCGGCCAGGTTGCCCAGCAGGAACTTCAAGGTATTGCGGATACGGCGGTAGCCTTCCACAACACGCTTCAGAATTTCGTCGGAGATGGACAGCTCGCCCGAGTAATCAGTAGAGGCGGCCCACAGGCGCATGATCTCGGCACCCATCTTGTCGGCAATTTCTTGCGGCTTGATGATGTTGCCTAGCGATTTGCTCATCTTGCGGCCATTGCCGTCCACCACGAAGCCGTGGGTCAGCAGGGCTTTGTAGGGTGCGCGGCCATACAGCATGCAGCCAGTCAGCAGAGACGAGTGGAACCAGCCACGGTGCTGGTCCGAGCCTTCCAGGTACAGGTCGGCAGGCCATTGCAGTTTGTCAGCGTGCGAGCCGTGGGTAGTGTGATCCTTGCCGCCCAGCACGGTGGCGTGCGTGGTACCCGAGTCAAACCATACGTCCAGTGTGTCGCGGTTTTTCTCGTACAGATCGGCCTCGTCACCCAGCAGGTCGCGTGGGTCCAGGTTTTGCCAGGCTTCGATACCGCTCTTTTCGATGCGCTCGGCCACTTGCTCCATCAGCTCGGGCGTGCGGGGATGCAGTTCGCCGGTTTCCTTGTGCACAAAGAAAGCCATGGGCACACCCCATTGACGCTGACGCGACAAGGTCCAGTCAGGGCGGTTGGCGATCATGGCGTGCAGGCGGGCACGACCCCAGGAGGGGTAGAACTCGGTGTTATCAATGGCTTCCAGCGCCATTTCACGCAAGGTACGACCGCTGCTGTTTTCCTTGTCCATGCCGGCAAACCATTGGCTGGTGGCACGGTAGATGATGGGCGTCTTGTGACGCCAGCAGTGCATGTAGCTGTGCGGGTGCTGTTCGGTTTTCAGCAAGGTGCCGGCGTTCTGCAGGGCTTCCACGATTTGCGGGTTGGCCTTCCAGATCATCTGGCCGCCAAACAGGGGCAGATTCTCGGCGTAATGCCCATTGCCCATCACGGGCGTGAGCATATCGTCGTCCTTCATGCCGTGGGCTTTGCAGGAGATAAAGTCTTCAATACCGTAGGCAGGGGCGGAGTGCACCACACCGGTACCGCTGTCCAGGGTGACGTAGTCGCCCAGATACACAGGGGAGCGGCGTTGGTAGCCTGCGTCCACGTGGGCCAGAGGGTGATTGAATTCGATCAGGTTCAGGGCTTCACCAGTGGCGGTGGCTACAACCTGGCCGCTCAGGCCCCATTGTTCCAGGCAGGACTTCACCAGATCTTCGGCCACGATCAGCATGGAGCCGGTAGCACGTGGGCTGTCCAGTTTGACCAGAGCGTAGCTGATTTCAGGGTGTACGTTCAGCGCCTGGTTGGCAGGAATGGTCCAGGGGGTGGTGGTCCAGATGACGATGGCGCCATCGTCCACGCTGTCCACGCCAAAGGCGGCAGCCAGCTTGTCTTTTTGCGCGAAGGGGAAGGCCACGTGCACGGACGGGTCGGTGCGATCCGCGTATTCAACCTCGGCTTCTGCCAGGGCGGAACCACAGTCAAAACACCAGTTCACGGGTTTCAGGCCACGGAACACAAACCCTTTTTGCATGATCTTGGACAGCACGCGCAGCTCGTCGGCTTCGTTGCTGAAGTTCATGGTCAGGTAAGGCAGGTCCCAGTCGGCCAGCACGCCCAGACGCTTGAAGTCCTTGCGTTGGCTGTCGATCTGTTCCAGAGCGTAGGCGCGCGCCTTGGCCTGAACTTCAGCCACAGGCAGGTTCTTGCCGTATTTCTTTTCGATCTGGACTTCAATGGGCATGCCGTGGCAGTCCCAGCCGGGCACGTACTGCGCGTCAAAGCCGGCCATATTGCGGCTTTTGACAATGATGTCTTTCAGAACCTTGTTGACCGCGTGACCAATGTGAATGTCGCCGTTCGCATAGGGAGGGCCGTCGTGCAAAATAAATTTGGGACGACCGGCACTGGCTTGCCGAATTGCTGCATAGACTTTGTTTTCTTCCCACTGGCTAATCCAGCCCGGCTCACGTTTGGCGAGGTCACCACGCATGGGAAAGGGAGTGTCGGGCAAATTGAGAGAGTTTTTATAGTCCATTTGAAGCAAAGTAGTCGCGAGCGCGTTGTGCATCGTTGTCGATGGCGGCGATCATTGTGATGAGGTCCGGGAATTTTTCTTCGTCCCTGACAAATTCCAGAAATTCTATACGGGCAAGTTTACCGTAAGCATCCAGGCGTTGGTCCAGTAAATGCACCTCTAACAGCAGCCGTCCCTGGTCGATGACGGTTGGGCGTACCCCCAAGGAGGCAATGCCGGGCAGAGCCTGTCCGGTCAGTCCGTGAACCCGGACCACGTACACGCCGGAGCGGGCGGCACAGTGTTCGGGAACGCGCACGTTCAAGGTCGGGTAGCCAATGTCCCGGCCCAGCTTCTGGCCATGAATGACATGACCACTAATATGAAAGGGTTTGCCCAGCAGAGCACGGGCGCGGTCCAGTTGGCCCACGGCCAGGGCGGTGCGCACTTCTGAGCTGGAGATGCGGCGGCCATCGGCATCGGCCACATCGTGCAGGGTCTCGACGCTAAAGCCATGGCGTTTGCCCGCTTGGCGCAACATTTCAATGTCGCCGGCACGTTTGTGGCCGTAGCGGAAATCCTCGCCCACCAGCAACCAGCCGGTGTTCAGGCCCTGGACCAGAATCTCGTCAATGAAGGTGGCGGCCGACATATCGGCCATGGCCTGATTGAAGCGGGCCAGATAAATTTGTTCAATGCCGCATTGGTGCAGGGCTTCGACCTTGTCGCGCAGGCCGCTGATCTGCGTGGGGATCAGTTCGGGCCGTTGGCCACGCTGCGCAAAAAAGGCACGCGGGTGGGGCGTAAAGGTCATCACACAGGAGCTCAGGTCCTGCTGGCGCGCCACTTCATTGACGCGGTGCAAGATGGCCTGATGGCCCAGATGGACCCCGTCAAAATTGCCAATGGTGACAGCGCTGCGGGCCGTGCTGTTGCGCCGTGGCAGAGAGCGATAGAGTTTTAGATCAGATTTCACAAGCGAGAGTTTACAATTTTGGATTCGTTATTTCTCGGGAAACAGGATTTTGACCGATTCCACCCTACCTTGTCGCCTTGTTGTGCTTATTTCAGGCCGGGGCTCCAACTTGCAGGCCATTGGCGAACTGATCAAGACAGCGGGCTTAAATGGCCGTATTGAGGCGGTCATCTCTAACAAGGGCGATGCGCCCGGACTGGAATGGGCGCAGCGTCAAGGGCTGCCTACCGAGACGGTTTCGCATCGCGAATTTGCAACACGTGAAGCCTTTGATCAGGCTTTGGCACGCGTGATTGACCGCTACCAGCCAGATTATGTTCTACTTGCGGGATTCATGCGCATCCTGAGCACCGATTTTGTTCAGCACTATGCAGGCAAGCTCATCAATATACACCCATCCTTGCTTCCTAGCTTTCCCGGTTTGAATACCCATCAACAGGCACTTGACGCGGGCGTGCAGTTTCATGGCTGCTCGGTGCACTTTGTGACCCCTGTGCTCGATGATGGTCCCATCCTTGCCCAAAGTATCGTGCCCGTCCTGCACGACGATGATGCACAAACCCTGGCAGAGCGCGTTTTGGCAACCGAACACCACGTCTATACCCAGGCCGTCCGCTGGCTGATCGAGGGGCGAGTGCGTTTACAGGCTGATGGCCGTGTCGAGGTTGCCGGACTTGCGCATCGCGGCTTTTATTTTCCCGCCTGATTGAGCGGGCTATTTGGAATTTTTGAATATTCATGTCTGATCACCAACAATCCCGCGGCCGCTCGGACCGCAAGCGCCCGTCCTCGTCTACCCAACGTAACGAGTCCGGAGCGCGTGGTCGCCCTTATGCAGCACGCCGCGACAAGCCCTCGGGTCCACCCGAGCCGGGAGCGATGGCACAGCGCCGTCTGGAGCAGGTCTCCAGCGCCCTGGGTGAAGTTTTGCAGTGGAAGCACCCCGCCGACCTGGCCTTGACACGCTGGGCGCGTACCCGCCCCAAAATGGGCTCGCGTGACCGTGCCGAGATTCGCGAAGCTGTGTTCGATGTGCTGCGCCACTTGCGTCAGTACCGTAACTGGGCGGAAAGCGGCGTAGGCCCATCCACCCGTCGTCTGGCCATTCTGGGCCTGTCTACCGCAATCGGTCAGGAATCCCTGTCTTTGGGGTTGACGGAAGAAGAGCGCCAGTGGCTGGGCCATATCCGTGCCCTGAACGTGGACGGTCTGCCGGTTGGCGTACGCCTGAGTCTGCCCGAGTGGCTGGAAGAGCGTCTGAAAGAGATCCCGGATTCCTACAAGCTGATGGCCGCCATGAACGAGCAGGCCTTGCTGGATCTGCGCGTCAACCCCATGAAAGCCGAGCGCGATACGGTATTGCGCCAGTTGCAAAATGGCCCCATGGCCCGCTTCAAACCGGTTGCCATGCCGTTTTCACCCTGGGGTATCCGTATTGAAGGCCGCCCATCTGTCGCAGTATGGCCACAGTATGAGAAAGGCGAGCTGGAAATTCAGGAAGAGGGCAGCCAATTGCTGACCGCCTTGCTGGAGCCTCGTCGTGGCGAGATGGTTATTGACTACTGCGCTGGTGCCGGCGGCAAGTCCTTGCTGCTGGGCGCCTTGATGCGCTCTACAGGCCGTTTGTACGCCTTTGACGTATCGGCAAGCCGTTTGAACAAGGCCAAGCCGCGCTTTGCACGTGCCGGCCTGTCCAATGTGGTGCCTGTTGTCATACAGGAATCGGGCGACCAGCGTGTTCGCCGCCTGCATGGCAAGGCACAGCGTGTATTGGTGGACGCGCCTTGCAGCGGATTGGGAACTTTACGTCGAAATCCTGATCTTAAGTGGCGTCAACACCCACAAGCTCTGGAGCAGTACACTCAGATGCAGGCCGACATTCTGGAGCAGGCTGCGGCGTGTGTCGCACCAGGAGGTCGTTTGGTTTATGCAACATGTAGCTTTTTACCCGAAGAAAACGAGCAACAAGTGCAGGCATTCTTGGACAAACACCCCGAGTTCCGACTGCTGGATGCCCGGGAAATCTTGAAGGACAAATGTCCAGCCCTTGCGCTAGAGGGGCCTTATTTGAATCTGCGCACGGACCGTCACCAGACAGACTGTTTCTTTGGTGCGGCACTTGAACGAATCACGGAAAGTGCTTGATTTAAAGCAAGTTCGTCCTTAAATAATGTTATTGTTAACTGGTTAGGTGGGCTACACTTTTCCGGTTTCCCTTAACAAAGATCAGGTCTAAAAGGGTCTATGCAATCGTTTCTTTCTTTTCTTGCTGACGGATGGCTGCAACTGTCTTGGTGGCAGCTTACTCTTGTCATTCTGGCGGTGACTCATGTCACTATTGTGTCAGTTACCGTATTTCTTCACCGTAGTCAGGCGCACCGCGGGCTAGACCTGCACCCGGCGCTGATGCATTTCTTCCGTTTCTGGCTCTGGATGACCACCGGTATGGTCACCAAAGAATGGGTTGCGATTCACCGCAAGCACCACGCCAAATGTGAACGCGAAGGCGATCCCCATTCCCCCGTGGTCTTTGGTCTGGGCCAGGTGTTCTTCCGTGGTGCAGAACTGTACCGCCAGGAAGCCACTAACCCCGAAACTTTGAAGCGTTTCGGTCACGGTACTCCCGATGACTGGCTCGAGCGCAACCTGTACACCAAGTACAGCATGTTGGGTATTACCATCATGCTGGGTATTGATCTGTTCCTGTTCGGTCTGCTGGGCCTGACGGTCTGGGCTATCCAGATGGCCTGGATTCCTTTCTGGGCCGCCGGTGTGGTCAACGGTCTGGGTCATGCGATCGGTTACCGCAACTTTGCCAGCCCTGATACCAGCACCAACGTATTCCCTTGGGGCATCATCATTGGTGGTGAGGAGCTGCACAACAACCACCACGCTTACGGTACGTCCGCCAAGTTCTCCAGCAAATGGTACGAATTTGACTTGGGCTGGTGCTATATCTCGGTGTTCAAGGCATTGGGTCTGGCCAAGGTCAAGAAGGTTGCTCCCAAGCTGCGTCTGGAACCTAGTGTGCCTTCTAATGCCCCAATCGACGGCATCAGTTTGGCAACCTTGCAAGGCGTCATTACGCACCGCTACGAAATTCTGGCCCGCTATGCGGACATCATCAAAACCACGGCTTCGGAAGAAATTGCTCGTTTGAAGCCACAGGTGAACAAAGACAACCCAAATTGCTCCTGGTCCCTGTTGGAGAGCTGCAACGACTGGATTGGCCGTGGCGACGACGTTCTGGCTCCCGAGCAGCGTGCTGAACTGGAAACCGTGGCGGCTGGCGATTCCCGCCTGTCCATTCTGGTTCGCATGCAGCGTGAACTGGCCGGTATCTGGGAAAGTTCCAGCGCCTCCAGCGAGCAGTTGCTGTCTGACCTGCGCACCTGGTGCCAGCGCGCTCAGCAAAGTGGTATTGAAAGTCTTGAGCAGTTCGCCTTGCGTCTGCGCCGCTACGCGGCATGATGGATCGCTTAAACCCGGAACAGCGAGCCGCCGTTACTCTCCCCTCTGGCCATGCCCTGGTGCTGGCCGGAGCGGGTAGCGGAAAAACCAGTGTCCTGACCTCCCGAATGGCCTGGTTAATCCAGACTGGGCAGGTCAGCCCTCACGGACTGGCCGCTGTTACCTTCACCAACAAAGCCGCGCGCGAAATGCTGACGCGGCTTACTTCTTTATTGCCTATCGATACTCGCGGAATGTGGGTCGGGACCTTTCACGGCCTGTGTAATCGCTTGCTGCGCATGCATTACCGCGATGCCGGTCTGGTACAGACGTTCCAGATTCTGGATACGGCAGATCAGTTGGCCTCCATCAAGCGCATGGTCAAGGCCAACAATGTGGATGATGAGAAATTTCCGCCCAAGGAAATTCAGAAGTTCATCAACGCCTGTAAAGAAGACGGCCAACGTCCTGGCGACCTGGAAGCTCATGACCCTCACCGCCGCCGCCTGATCGAGCTTTACCAGCTTTATCAAGAGCAGTGCGAACGTGAAGGTGTGGTGGACTTTGGCGAGCTACTGCTGCGCGCTTACGAGCTGCTGTCTCGCAATGCACCAATCCGCGAGCATTATCAGCGCCGCTTCAAACACATTCTGGTGGACGAGTTCCAGGACACCAACGTGCTGCAGTATCGCTGGTTGCGTCTTTTGGCCGGTGATCAGGCCTGCATGTTTGCCGTGGGCGACGATGACCAGTCGATCTATGCTTTCCGTGGCGCGAACGTGGGCAATATGGCCGACTTCGAGCGCGACTATGCCCGTGGCAATGTGATCCGCCTGGAGCAGAATTATCGTTCCTGCGGTCATATTCTGGATTCCGCCAACGCGCTGATCGAGAACAATAGTGGTCGCCTGGGCAAGAATCTGTGGACCGATAGCGGCGAAGGCGAGCTGGTACGCATCAGCGAACTGGCTTCGGATGCCCTGGAAGCACAGTGGATTGTGGATGAAGTCCGCGCCCTGATTGCTGAAGGCAAGCCACGTCGTGAAATTGCCATTCTGTATCGCAGCAACGCCCAGTCCCGAGTGATTGAGCACAGGCTGTTTTCCCAAGGTTTGCCCTACAAAGTGTATGGCGGCCACCGTTTCTTCGAGCGTCAGGAAATCAAGCACGTGCTGGCTTACTTGCGCCTGATGGATAACGCGGATGATGACACCGCTTTTCTGCGCGTCGTGAATTTCCCGACTCGCGGAATTGGTGCCCGTTCGGTAGAGCAACTGGCCGATTTGGCGCGCGAGCGCGGTACCAGTTTGCTGCGTGCCATCCCTTATCTGCAAGGACGTGCGGCTGCCAGCTTGATGCGTTTCTCGAACCTGATTCAGGATATGGCCAGCCAGGCGCAGATCTTGTCTTTGCCCGAGCTGATTGAACACGTTGTTCACGACAGTACCTTGCTGGCCCATTATCAGGCCGACCGCGAAGGTGCCGAGCGGCTGGAAAACTTGCAGGAATTGGTCAACGCGGCTACGGTTTTTGTGGGTGAAGAAGGCTTTGCCGAGCTGCCTGCAGGTCGAGTGCCTGAAGCCGTGGCGGGCGAGTCCGAGCAGGCCATGCAAAATCCAGATCAGCCGGCTGCCTCTGTGCTGGCCCCCATGTCGCCGTTGGGCTCCTTCCTGACCCATGCTTCTTTGGAAGCAGGGGACAATCAGGCCCAGGCAGGCCAGGATGCCATTCAACTGATGACGATCCATGCCGCCAAAGGTCTGGAGTTCGATGCGGTTTTCATTACTGGCCTGGAAGAGGGGTTGTTCCCGCATGAGAACAGCTTGTTCGATCCGGGCGGTATCGAGGAAGAGCGTCGCTTGATGTACGTGGCGATTACGCGGGCGCGTCAGCGTCTATACATCACCTTGGCGCAAAGCCGCATGTTGCACGGCCAGACGCGTTACGCCATGCGTTCGCGCTTTCTGGAAGAGTTGCCGGAGCAACATATCAAGTGGTTGTCGGCCCGCTACACTAGCCCGCCCATGCAATCCGAGGCTAGCTCGGGGGCATTTCGTCGCGGTCAAAGCTGGGAGTCCAAAGACAAGAGCTATTCGGCCCAGCCTTACGGCGGTCGTAGCCACACCAGTGTGCTGGAAGTGAATGGGCAGACGTTCCGTGTGGGGCAGGGAGTGCATCACAACCGTTTTGGTGACGGCACCATCGTTAATCTGACGGGGCAGGGTGACGACGCCCAGGCCTTGATTCAGTTCCGTGAAGTTGGTAGCAAGACTCTGGCCTTGGCCATTGCCAAGCTGGATCCTGTTAGCTGAAGACGAAACAAAGACTGAGTCAATCAATTGCAGTTTGAAGGCCCCCGGGACCCCCCGGGGGCTTTTTTTATGGTCTGCCCAATGCCGTGGGAAGTTTTAGACGGCTGCAGTTTTTCTTACGCGTCTTCTTTCACACTGTCTATTTTTTGTAGTCCGTCTTGCCTGTCGCTGCCACCTTTCAAGAAAAAACGACGCCTGATTTCACCGTTCAGGCAAAAGGCGATCTTGCATGGAAACCGCATGTTTAATCAGGCGTTCTTGTTTTCAGGATTTGTCGCTAAACCTCTATATGAGCGTTATATATAAGGGTTATGGATTCTAGTTATAAAGATGGTGCCGCCATAAAATCGAAGCCTAAATTAATTACAAATACCAAATACACATGGAGGCGATCATGGAACCTAGCAATCTTTCACGCCGGCGCATGCTGTTGTCCACGGGCGGGATGATGGCCCTGGCCGGAACGGCAAGCCTGACTCCCTTGTCAGCCGCACTGGCGCAGGAAAAGGCAAAAACGCAGGCTAAAGCCTTGCCCGCCTATGCATCTTGGAAACATGCCGACAGCTTGATCGTGCACAGTGCCAATACCATTGAAACCAAGCGCAGCGCATTTGGTTCGGGGCTGATCACACCGTTGGACCGCTTGTTCGTACGCAATAACGTGACTCCCCCGTCTGAACAAATCGTGGCCGATCCGGACGCATGGGTACTGTCGATCAAGGGTGTCAAAAATCCTAAAGACATGACCGTAGCCGAGCTGAAACGATTGGGCTTGGTGGCTGTGCCTATGGTGCTGCAGTGCTCGGGCAATGGCCGTGCCTTTTTCCCCGAGAAACCCAGCGGTACACAGTGGACGGTTGGCGCAGCAGGCTGTGTGGTCTTTACCGGCGTGCCGATCAAGGCTGTGCTGGAGGCTGTCGGTGGGATGGACGAGGGTGCCAAGTACATGACAGGGCAAGGTGGCGAGGAAATTCCTCAGGGACTGGACCCGAACACCATCATGGTGGAGCGTTCGCTTCCTTTGGATGCCATTGATGACGCGATTCTGGCCTGGGAAATTAATGGCCAGCCTATCCCATTGGCTCACGGTGGTCCCTTGCGCTTAGTTGTGCCTGGTTACACCGGCGTCAACAACGTCAAGTACATCAAGCAGTTGGCGTTTACCAAGGAACAGTCTGCCGCCAACATTCAGCAAAACAGCTATCGTCTGGCGCCGGTTGGTGAAAAATCCAACCCGAATCAGGAGTCGGTATGGGAAATGCCCGTCAAGTCCTGGGTGACCAGCCCTAGTGGTGAGCCTGGCGAAGAACTCAAGGCGGGCAAGGTACAGATTCAAGGCTTGGCTTTTGGGGGCATGTCGGCCGCCAAAGAGGTTGAGGTGTCCGTCGATGGTGGCAAGAACTGGGTGAAAGCAAGCTTTGTAGGCCCTGATCTGGGCAAATATGCGTGGCGCCAGTTCGTGGTGGGCGTGGATTTGAAACCTGGCAAGTATGAAATTACTAGTCGGGCGACCAGCGAAGCAGGCACGGTCCAGCCTGAAGAACGCGTACCTAATAACCGTGGCTATTTGAACAATAGCTGGCGTGACCACATGCTGGCTGTCACTGTTGTTTAAGTTTTGAATGTTGTATCCGCCCCGTCCGTTCGGGGCGGCTATGGAAGCGAATCATGAAGAAATATCTCGTTGCTGCAGTATCTGTCGTTGTTTTTAGTACCCAGGCTTATGCTCAGGAGCCAGGCAAGGAACTGTTTTTAACGGGCGCCAAGCCCATTGCCTGTGCGGTCTGTCATACCTTGGCTGACGCTGGTTCAGCCGGGGCAATCGGTCCGGATCTGGATGAGCTCAAGCCAGGCAAGGAGCAGATCCTGAAAGTCATGAAAGAAGGCATGGGTGCCATGCCGTCCTTTGCCCAGACCCTGAGTGACCAAGAGCGTGATGCTATCGCCACCTACGTCAGCTCTGTAGCGGGTCAATAAGTTATACCTGTAGTAGCCAGACGCTAGCCGCCTTACCCTTTCTTCTCCTGATCTGGAGGTAGAAATTCGGTAGGCGGCTTTTTGTTGGCGTTGTGATGCAGGATGCGGGCAGGGCGGCCCTTCTCATCCAGCCAGATCTGCCCAATGCCGGAGCCATTCCAGACGCGCTCCCCGTGTTTGCGCTGATTTGGCAGACGTGGACTGATGCTTAAGTCACGGCGTTGCGTAAACCAGTTCAGGGGGGATCGTGGAGAATAGAGCCAGCGATTCAGCCGATCCAGCCAGTTCAGCAAACTTTCCGGAAATTCGTTCTTGATGCCGCTGCTGGTGACTTGCCAGATATGTGGAATATGTTTGCTATGACGCACTTGTACATCGTAGACAAAGGAGTAGTGCACATCGCCGGACAAAATGACATAGTTACCGGGAGTGCGTGAATGTCTGAAGATGTTCAGCATGGTGTTGGCGGCACCTCGG
Organism: Alcaligenes sp. SMD-FA; assembly: GCF_025960365.1. Taxonomy (NCBI): domain Bacteria; kingdom Pseudomonadati; phylum Pseudomonadota; class Betaproteobacteria; order Burkholderiales; family Alcaligenaceae; genus Alcaligenes; species Alcaligenes sp. SMD-FA. The sequence goes on from NZ_CP110108.1 coordinate 1,587,671, forward strand.
TGGGCCATCCAGTTTTCTGCATCCACCGTCAGGGCAAAGCCCGCGTAGGTACAGATGCTTTGAATGACTTCGATCAGCTTGACGCCGAACATGGGCGTGGCAGACACAATGACTGCGGCACGCTCGTCCAGCAACTCGTGTTGCAGCTCGGTCAGGGACTCCCAGTCCATCAGTCCAGAAGGTCGGCTGGGTAGGCGGCGGTTATGCCAGCGGCGCGTGCGTGTATCCAGCACAATCAACGTAGGCTGGGTGCGCAGGACATAGTCCCACTGCCGAAACTCCAGCAGCTCCTTGATGATTGCATCCTGTGTCTGATGTTCAAGGCGTTGATGCTCATCGGGCGAGCGGGTCCAGGCGGTGACCGTGTCCAGTACAGACTCAAAGACCTCGGGGCGGTTACCCCAGGCCTGACATAATAGATAGGCGATCAGGGCATTGCCCACGATCTGCCGTGAAAAAGGATGGCCGTAGGCAACGCTTTCCCATTTGGCCGACAGATTCCAGTCATCAGTGATGTCATGGTCGTCAAAAATCATCAAGGTTTGCACGTGCGCCAACAAACGGGCTGCCTGGGGCAGATCCTGACGAAACCCCTGCAGAGCAGTGGCTTCACGCTCCCAACGTTGCTGATGTTTGGGTTCCAGGCAAGGGGGCGCTGGCTCGGCAATGATCTGCCAGGGGGTGGGGGACCAGACCAGCAAGTACATGGCAAAGACTTCAGCCAGTGTCACCAAGTGGTTGTGTGCGTTCGCGGTGGTGAAAATTGGTTTTTCTACCCCACCAAAAAAACGCTCACGCAGATCGTCGTTGGATTTGAACGCTGGCAGCAAATCCGCGCGCCGGTAATAGCTGGCGGGATGCTGGTAAAGGGCTTCGCTATCCGAGACGACAGCGCCTTCCAGATACTCTCCATACAAGCCTAAGCGCGCTATCAGAGAATGAATGGCCGCCAGCATGGGGCCTGCCACATCGTCGGCGTAGACTTGATCGCCGGACAGCATGAGCAAGGCGGGTCGGGCTTTGGCCTCGGTGATGTGTTCACTCAGGACCCTGTCGGCCTGCGCCAGGCCATCGCGTGAGGCGTGATGAGGTTTGCGGCAGGAGCCAAACATCAGATTATCAGCGCGGCTGGCCAATACAAAGTTGGGTTTGGTCTGATCTTGATGCAATAGATGTGGCGCCCAATCCGCAATCCCTTGTCCCGCTCCATGGCCGGCCGAGAGGATCAGATCGTAGTGCACCAGCGTGTCCAGGGGTAGCTCGGCAGTGAGTTCTATATCCAGGAAATGAATAAAGGCGTGTGTGCCAAGCGGCACGATGCGGCACTGATCCGCATCTAGGGAGATACGTTGAGCGGGGTGACCTTCTGGCTCCAGGATCAGATCCAGTGACAGGCTTGAACTGCCGACCAACCACAGGACTAAACGCTGGGAATCCAGGCGACGCAAAATAGGGCCAGCTAGTACTGGAGGCAAGTTCGATGAAAGTTGGGAGAGACTCAAACGGGTAACAGCCAGAATCAGAAAAGACAATGGACAGTGTAGAGTGTAGAAAGTTGCAGTGCCAGCTCTGTCTATCGGTACGCCTGCATTGCCGCTGCATGTGGAGATAAAGTGCTTAATGCGTGAAATACCAACAAGAAGGGTCGCCTGTCAAAAAGCGAGCCCTTCGTGTCCGGCTGATAAGCACTTGTCCGTGAGAGCATGCCGCTTAGCTGTTTTCCATTTCCGGCTTGGCTTGCAGAAACGCAGTCACTTGTGCGTCCAGATCGTCCTCATGCACCACACGTACCGGAAAGCCGAGTTTTTCGCTCAAGGGGGCGACAAAGGCATTCAGGGAAAAGGCCATCAAGGCATTGTCCACGACCACCAGGCTGGCGGCACAGGAAACGCTTAAACGGCTGCGGTTGTCCTTGATCCATTGCGAGAACGCCTCCTTGTCCGCACCTTCCTCTGCACCGGGCAGCTCGCGGGTCAGCAAGACAAAGCGTTGTCCTTGATTCAGCAAGGCTTCCAGTTCTGCTTTCCAGTTGGATGGAGAGCTGTTCGAGATCCAGATACGGGGGAATTCCTGTGTAGCAAGGTGCATGTGCGGGTCCTGAGTAAGCCGATTAATGATTCAAAGTGAATGCGCTGCTTTGTACCATTAATCCGCCTGCTCGGGCAGTTCTTTCGCCGTGTGTGCTTTATTCGCCGGAATAGTTGAAAGACTCCCTTGTGGGTCTGCTGTGCGCTTAGTGGGGCTGTGCCAACTTCGGGAAGAAGTGATCAGGACGCTGAGTTGTCGATTCAATTTTCGAGAGGAGCTTGGCTGATATGAGCTTGTTGCTGTTTAGCGGTCGGAATCGCCTTAGCTAAACGCAGGCAGTGAATGACGTACTGCAGCAAAACGCAGGACGTGGGGTGTCATAGCCAGGTTGCGAGTACCTGTGCCATAGCCCTGTCTCAGCCCCAAGGTGTCAGCAATCTCGTAAAGCCTCAATGCGTGTTTTACAGACCATCAAGAGCTAAAAAAGGCGCCAATCCTGGTGGATACGGCGCCTTCTTTTTCAGGAGTTCATGAGCAGAACGGAATTGATGGGCCTAAACCTGCCGCCCAATTTCTTCCATCGCTTCCTGAATTTCCAGCCATTCTTCTTCCAGCGTTTGATGTGTTTTGGTGAGTTCACCATGCTCAGTCATCAAGGCGGGCCGTTGGTCTTTGTAGCTGTCCGAATAAAAGTCGGGGTCCTGCATCAAGGTATCCAGCTCCTGCAAACGTAGCTGAGCTTTCTCCATGGCCGACTCCACTTTCTTCAAGCGGCTTTCCAGGGGCTTGCGTTGCTGGGCCTGACGTTGGCGCAGCTCGGCTTCCTGACGGCGTTGCGTCTTGCGGTCTGTGCCTTCATTGCCCGTATCAGCACGCGCTTCCTGGCGAGCTTCCGAGCGTGATTGTGCGCTGCGGGCCAGTAGCCAGTCGCGGTAGTCTTCCAGGTCGCCGTCAAACTCCTGAACCTGACCATCGGCCACGATCCAGAACGAATCAACGGTAGAACGCAGCAAGTGGCGATCGTGAGATACCAGCAGTACGCTGCCACCGTAGTCAGCCAAAGCAGCCGCCAGGGCTTCGCGGGTATCCACGTCCAAGTGGTTGGTTGGTTCGTCCAGCAAGAGCAGATTGGGCTTTTGCCAGACAATCAGGGATAGGGCCAGACGCGCCTTTTCACCCCCGGAGAAGGGGGCAGTCAGGCTGGTGACCATATCACCGCTAAAACCGAAAGAGCCCAGGTAATTGCGCAGTTCCTGCTCGCGCACATCCGGAGCCAGACGCGCCAGATGTTGCAGGGGTGTGGAGTCCGGGTCAATGGAGTCCAACTGGTGCTGGGCAAAGTAGCCAATTACCAGGCCCTTGGATTCCAGGCGTTCGCCCTTGATAGGTTCCAGCTTGCCAGCCAGGGTTTTGACCAGCGTGGATTTACCTGCGCCGTTCATCCCCAAAATCCCCACACGGGCACCACCGCGCACCATCAGACGGACCTGGCTCAAAATCGCTTTGTCCTGACCGGGGTAACCCAGATCGGCCTGATCCAATGTCAGCAAGGGATCGGGGGTGTACTCGGGCGAGGGCAGGCGAATGGAAACGCTTGAGTCGTCGCGCAAGAGCGTTACGGTCTGCATGCGGGCCAAAGCCTTGACGCGGCTTTGTGCCTGCTTGGCCTTGGTGGCCTGGGCCTTGAAGCGGTCAATAAAACTTTGCAGACGCGCGGCTTCACGGGTTTGGCGCTCGTAGGCGATCTGGCTTTGTTGGACGCGCTCGGCACGTTGCACCAGAAAGTCGTTGTAGCCGCCTTTGTAGCGAACCAACTTTCCTTGGTCTACGTGCAGAATCGAACGGGCCACCGCATCGAGAAACTCGGTGTCGTGCGAAATCAGCAGGACCGTGCCGGGGTAGGAACCCAACCAGCGCTCCAGCCAGAGCATGGCGTCCAAGTCCAGGTGGTTGGTGGGTTCGTCCAGCAAGAGCAGGTCAGAAGGGGCCATCAGGGCGCGGGCCAGGGACAGGCGCATTTGCCAGCCACCGGAGAACTCGCGCACGGGCAGCATCCACTGATCGGGGCGGAAACCCAGGCCGGCCAACAGTTGCTCGGCACGCGAAGGGGCGGACCAGGCATCGGCTTCGATCAGGGCGTTTTCCAGCTCGGCAATGGCCTGGCCATCGCTATCGGGCGTGTTGGCGCGTTTTTCCTGCAAGGCACGCAGACGCTCGTCGCCGTCGATAACAAATTCGCGGGCAGGGCGGTCACGATCTGGAATGGTTTGGCGTACACTGGCCACTTCCCAGACTTCGGGGATGCTCAGGTCACCCCCGTCCAGATCCAGCTCGCCTTGCAGCAGAGCAAACAGCGAGGACTTGCCCGCACCGTTCTTGCCCACAATGCCCAGGCGCTCACCCGGATTGACGATAAAATCCGCATTGTCCAGCAGGACTTTGACGCCGCGACGCAGCGTAATTCCAGTTGCGCGTATCACAGAGCCAGTTGCTCCCGGCTTAACAAGAGCACCTGGTCTTCAGCGGTTTCCGTACTTAGCCAGATAGGCTCCAGCTCCGGGAAAGCGGCGATGAAATTGTCGTACTCATTGCCAATTTCTAATACCAGTACGCCTTCAGGCGACAGGAAATTGGGGGCTGCTTCCAGAATGCGACGTACCAGGTCCATGCCGTCGTCACCGCCAGCCAAAGCCAGTTGTGGCTCGTGCTGGTATTCCTGGGGCAGGTTCTGCATGGACTGCTCATTTACATACGGTGGGTTGCAAATGATCAGGTCGTAGGCGGTTTGTGGCAATTGATCCAGCAGATCGCTCTTGTATAGGCTCATGCGATCGTTCAGCTCAAAAGCATCGATATTCGACTGCGCCACTTCTAGCGCGGCATCGGACAGATCCACCGCATCGACTTGCGCTTGTGGGAAAGCCAGCGCCGTCAAAATAGCCAGGCAGCCTGAGCCGGTACACAAATCCAAGGCGTTGTAGATGGCGTCTGGGTCGGCAATCCAGGGCTGGAGCTGCTCTGCCAGCAATTCCGCGATCGGAGAGCGCGGCACGATGGTGTCGGTGGTGACGCGGAAGCGATGGCCTTGCAGCCAGGCTTCGCCGGTCAGGTAGGCGGCGGGCACGCGCTCGTTGCAGCGGCGGGCAACCAGAGCCAGATAGGCGGCGCGCTCGGACTCCAGCATGATGGCGTCCAGATACGGGTCCAGCGTGTCCAGTGGCAGATGCAGGGTGTGCAGCAGCAGGTAGGCGGCCTCGTCCCAGGCATTGTCACTGCCGTGGCCAAAGGCCAACTGACAGCGGTTGAACTGGCTGACAGACCAGCGCAACACGTCGCGCACGGTGCGCAGTTCCTGCTGGGCTTGAAGCAGGGAGGAATGATCGATGCAAGGGCTTAACAAAGCAGGGATTCCAATGTACGGCGATAAATGTTTTTAAGAGGCTCAAGGTCAGCAACCGCAACGTGCTCGTTGATTTGATGAATGCTGGCGTTGAGCGGGCCAAATTCGACCACTTGAGGGCAGATTTTAGCGATAAAGCGACCATCGGAGGTGCCGCCTGTCGTGGACAGATCGGTTTGTACGCCGGTTTCGGTTTCGATGGCCTTGGCAAGGGCCTGGCTCAGCGGGCCAGCCTCGGTCAGGAAGGGCTCGCCACTTACTGTCCATTCCAGTTGGAAGTCCACACCATGACGGCGCAAAATGGACTCCACTTCGGCTTGTAGGCCGGCAGGGGTTTGCTCGGTGGAAAAACGGAAGTTGAAATGCACATCCAACTGACCGGGGATCACATTACCCGCGCCAGTACCGGCATGGATATTCGAGATCTGAAAGCTGGTAGGTGGGAAGTCGATATTGCCGGCGTCCCACATGCGGTCTGTCAGCTCGTGCAGCGCAGGCGCGAATATATGCAGTGGGTTGATCGCTAACTGCGGGTAGGCCACGTGGCCCTGGCGACCCTTTACGATCAGATGCCCGGACATGGAGCCACGACGGCCATTTTTAATGGTGTCACCCAGTTGGCGTGAACAAGTGGGTTCGCCCACAATGCAATAGTCCAGTTGTTCGCCACGTTCTTTCAGGACCCGGCAAACATGCACGGTGCCGTCGGTTGCCGGGCCTTCTTCATCCGAAGTCAGTAGCAGGGCAATCGAACCTTTGTGCTCAGGATGGGCCTGGGTAAATTCTTCAACTGCGTGGATGAAGGCCGCAATCGAGGCCTTCATATCCGCAGCGCCACGGCCATAGAGCTGTCCATCGCGCACGGTAGGTTCAAACGGGGGCGAGTCCCAGGCGGCTTCTGGCCCGGCAGGGACCACATCTGTGTGACCTGCAAAAATAAACAAGGGCGCTTCGGTGCCACGGCGGGCCCACAGGTTGGACACCGGCCCGCTGGGCAGATGTTCCAGGCTAAAGCCCGCTTGCTCCAGCCTGGCGCCCAGCCATTGCTGGCAGTGGGCGTCCTCGGGGGTCACCGAGGGGCGGGCAATCAGGGCTTTAAGGGTATCTAGTACGGAAAAGTCAGTGCTCATGTTCAGGCGCGAAGTAAATCATTAATACTGGTCTTGGCGCGGGTACGGGCATCCACACGCTTGACGATGATGGCGCAGGCCAGGCTGTACAGCCCATCGGCCGAAGGCAGGGAACCAGGGACCACCACCGAACCTGCAGGGACGCGGCCTTGATAAATCTTGCCCGTTTCGCGCTCGTAAATTTTGGTGCTCTGCGATAGGAACACGCCCATGGCCAGCACCGAGTTCTCTTCCACGATGACCCCTTCCACTACTTCGGAGCGGGCACCGATAAAGCAGTTGTCCTCAATGATAGTGGGGTTGGCCTGCAGAGGTTCTAATACCCCGCCAATACCGACGCCGCCCGATAGATGAACATGCTTGCCGATCTGGGCGCAGGAACCCACGGTGGCCCAGGTATCGACCATGGTGCCTTCACCGACATAAGCGCCGATGTTCACAAACGAGGGCATCAGCACGACATCCGGAGCGACGTAGGCACCTTGGCGCACCACCGCACCGGGGACGGCGCGAAAACCGGCCTGGGCAAAAGCGGCCTGATCATGCTGTTCGAACTTCAGTGGCACTTTGTCGTAGAAGGGAGCGGGCTCGCTGGCCATCACACGGTTCTCGTTGATCCTGAAGGACAGGAGGATCGCTTTCTTGACCCAGTCGTTGACCTGCCACTGTCCGTCGATTTTTTCCGCCACGCGCAGGGAGCCGTAATCCAGCTTTTCAATCACGGTGTGGATGGCCGTGCGCAGTTCAATGCTGTGTTCTTGGGGGCTGAGGGAAGCTCGTTGTTCCCACGCTGACTCGATCAGACTTTGGAGGTCGCTCATAGGCTAGGCTCTGTGAATGCAGGCCGTCATGGGCAGTACCGGAATAAAGGCGCATGATGCGCGGTTAACTACCGCAGCGGCCGTGCTTGAATGGAGGCAACAGAATAACCGAGTCTGCCCCATCCATGCACGGTTTTATGGCTTTCTTTGTCGCTTTTGAGAGCAGATGAGTGTGGGATGAGGGTGGGTGAAGGGGGACGGTTGTGGTTTCTGGACCAGGATTGAGCCGTGAAACCGTACGAGCAGCATGGCTGGACGTGCATGTTTGCGCTGTTTCTTTTTCTTTTAAGGCGGTTTTTCTGAATTCTTGTTTTTTGATAAAAATTTATTTTTTTTATATGACTATTTTTTTATTGTTTATTGCGTTTATTTTATTAAGTCGTCTACGTAATTAATTATTTCAAAATAATAAAAAATAAGCGCCAATTACTGTGGTGATCGTATGCAGTGTTCTTGATCAGGCTTGGCTTGGCGTTTGTGTCGGATTGTTTTCCAGCTTGAAAACTTCTGCTCTTCCTCTGTGAGCGCTAAGTAAAACGCGGTTGACCGTTTTCTCCCTAGGCATGTTTCCGTGTTGGTGTGAAGAAAAAGGGGTCGTCATTATGCTCAATAATTCAGTAGTGTTTTTTACATTTTTTAAAATTCATTCGATTTTTATCTGCCTAGAATGATTGTGCTGTTTTTGTTTTAGCCAGATTTTGCTCTTGTTTCTTCATTTTAATGGAGGGGTTATGAGATCGATTCTTTTATGGCTTTTAGGTGTCCCTATTCCTATCATCATTTTGCTGGCCTTGTTTTGGCACTAAGGTATTTGCGATCACAATCTTGAGTAAGGAGTCATCATGGCTACGACACAATTGGGTTCGGAGACAGCTTTGGGTACGCACGCCGGCGCAGAGTCATCGCATTCCGCGGTGTCTTGGGGAGCTATCATCGGGGGCGCGGTGATCGCCGCAGCCTTGACGGCTACCTTGCTGGTAGGCGGGACGGGGCTGGGTTTCATGGCGATCTCTCCCTGGGGCAATGACGGGGCCTCGGGCACCACCATGGCTATCGGCACGATTGTTTGGTTGTTTGTCACACAGATCGTCGCTTATGGCATTGCGGGTTATGTCACTGGCCGTTTGCGTACTAACTGGGCCGGTGTGCATGGCGACGAAGTTCATTTCCGCGATACGGCGCATGGCTTTCTTGTGTGGGCTGTCAGTGTGGTTGTCAGCGTTTTCTTGCTGGGCTCGGGCGTTGCCTCCGTGGTGTCAGGTACGGCACAGGCAGGGGCGAATCTGGCTGGGGCCGGAGTGGGTGCCGCGTCGGCGGTTGTGGGCCAGGCAGGAAAAGATCATGCTCAAGGTCCAGGTCTGAGCTATTTCACCGACGCCTTGTTGCGTCCGGCTGACCCTGCCAACGCATCGGCACACACGGGCAACCCTGAGCGTGAAGTCAGCCGCATTCTGGCGCGCAGCCTGAAAGAAGGTGAGGTGTCCCAGCAGGATCAGGATTACTTGCTGCGCCTGGTGGCCAATCGCACCGGTCTGACGCCTGAACAGGCCAAGGAACGTCTGGACTCAGTTCAAATGCAAGCCAAGGAAACAGCCGAGAAGTTGGAGCAGCAAGCACGCGAAGCAGCAGATACCGCTCGCAAGGCTGCTGCTGCTTTCGCGCTGTGGGCATTTGCATCCTTGTTGGTCGGTGCCTTTGTGGCCAGTCTGGCGGCCACGATTGGTGGACGGGCGCGTATCACGCGTTAAGCCTTTTGTACGACGATGAACCGCTTATCCCTTGAAGCGAGCGGTGCAAGGCCCCCGAATTTCAGAGCTTCGGGGGCCTTTTTGTATCCGCTTCGATCAAGCTGCTGCCTGGCCCGACGCGTCAGGGAACACGAATAAAGTTGCTGGGAGCTTGCCCTAAACGGCGACGGAACATGGTGGAAAAGGCACTGGCACTGTCATAGCCCAGGTCCAGCGCAATCTGGGTGACTGATTGGCCGGCAGACAGCTTGGTCAAGGCTGTCAACAGGCAGGCTTGTTGCCGCCATTCGCTAAAGCTCATGCCGGTTTGCTGCCGGAACAGACGTGTGAAGCTGCGCAGGCTTTTGTTCAATTGCTTGGCCCATTGTTCTGGCGTGCTTTGGATATTAGGCTGGCCCAGGAATGCTTTGCACAGAGCGGCCAAGGAGCAATCTTGGGGGATGGGCGCAAAGAGCGGCATGGTGTGTGCCAGGCCAACTTCATGCAAGAGAAGCTGAGCCAAGGCACCGTCGCGGCCATTTTCCTCGTACAAGGCGGGCAAGGCCAGGGAGGCCAGCAGCAAGTGATGCAGCAAGGGCGTAATCACCAGCACTTCGCAATGTGTGCTGCGGCGGGGGGCGGCCTCGGGTTCTATATATAGACTGCGCGTACTGGCGCTTTGCATGCGCACGCGATGGCGCTTGCCGGCCGGAATCCAGACGCCACTGTAGGGTGGAATGACCCAGGCGCCATCGTCCGTTTCTACTTCCATCAAGCCTGTCATGGCATAGAGCATTTGCGCCCGCCGGTGTACATGAAAGTCCAGCAGAGTGCCCGGGGCGTAGTCCGTGCCAATCGCCAGCAAGGGGCGGGGGGTGGCATCCACGCTATCCAGTCGTACATTGTGCATCAGCAAGCCTCTGGCCGAAACGAAAGTATTATTGACTGGTTTTAGCATGTCAGCCAAAGCGGGGCGGCCTATTCTTGGGCTTTAGCATCTCTTTTGATCGGTGGCTATGTATTTGCTATTGCTGTTTTTTGGTTTGCTGGCCGGAATGACCACCGTGTTATTTGGCTTCGGTGGCGGTTTTGTAGTGGTTCCCGTGTTGTATTCGGTGCTGATTGGTATGTATGGCCTGGACAGTCCGATGGGTCAGGCTGCTATGCATATTGCCGTGGCCACGTCCACCTGCGTCATGATTTTTGGGGCTGGCCTGTCCAGTTGGCGCCATCACAAGGCTGGCACCGTGCCTTGGGGGCAGGTGCGTCCTTTGCTTTGGTTTATCGCCCTGGGGGCGATTCCTGGTGCGGTAGCGGCCATGGCCTTGAGCGGGGCCTGGGTGCGTTGGGTTTTTGTGGTGTATCTGGGCCTGACGATTCTTGATAGCCTGTTTCGAGCGGGTTTTACCCAGGAAGCAAGCACTATCATTCGCCCTTTAAGCAAGGCCAGCAGCGCCGGGGCAGGCGTTCTTATTGGTGGGATGGCCGCCTTTTTGGGCGTGGGCGGGAGCGTGATTACGGTACCTTTGATGCGTCGACGCGGTGCCAGCATGACGGCTGCCACAGCGGCAGCAAATCCCTTGTCTTTGCCGATGGCGGTGGTGGGAAGTCTGAGCTACGCCATGCTGGCCTGGAATGCAGATTCATTGGGGCCTTGGCATGTGGGTTATATCGACTTGCGCGCATGTCTGGTGCTGGTGATTGGCTCCTGGCTGGGGATTCGCTTTAGCTCACGCTGGATCGGCAAGATCCCCGACCGTATTCATGCCAAAGCCTATATCGCCTTGTTGGCAGGGGTGTTCCTGGTGATGCTGCTGGTCTAGATCTGGCCAGGGTGATGCGGTATCAGCATCTACCTGATGCAGCGGGTTTCGCTTTGCCTGTTTTGAAAAACTTGTGTTTTTTTGTTTAGTACGGCGAAATGCAGCGCTTGGAGTGCTGCATTTTTACCTATACTTGGCAGCACAGAACAAACAGGAGTGGGGCAACATGACAACCGAAATTGCAGTGGTTTTGGGCTTGGCTTTAGTTGCGATTGTCTTGTTTGCCACAGAGAAACTCCGAATCGATGCGATTGCTTTATTGGTGCTTAGCACCTTGGCTGTTCTGGGCTTGGTGACTCCTGAACAGGCCGTAGGCGGCTTCAGTAATCCGGCCACAGTCACCGTCGCTGCGATGTTTGTGTTGGCCGCCGGCCTGCAAAACAGCGGAGCCCTGTCAGGGATTGGGGATTTGCTGGGCAAGGCCCGCTCCCCACTTCAGTTTCTGGTGCTTTTGTTCCTGGTCCTGGCGGTGATCGCCCCCTTTGTCAATAACACGGCAGTGGTGGCGGTGTTCATTCCTATCGTGATGGCCGCCAGCGCACGGATAAGCATGTCAGCCTCCAAAGCGCTGATTCCCTTGTCGTATGTCTCGCAAATGGCCGGGGTCTGTACCTTGGTCGGGACCTCTACCAACCTGCTGGTCAATGCCATTGCTCGCGACATGGGGCATCCCGGCTTCACCATGTTTGAATTCACTAAGCTGGGTGTCATTTGCATGGCAGTCGGTTGTATTTACCTGCTGACAGTAGGGCGCTGGCTATTGCCTGCTGCGCGTGGTGGCGAGTTGGTCGAACAATATGAGTTGGGCAAGTACATCACCGAACTGCGGGTCATGCCGGACTCGTCCTTGATCGGTCAGTCTGTGGGCGACGCAAAGTTGGGTGAGCAGTATGGCGTATTTGTTCTGGAGTTGTTGCGCGGTGATATCAAAGTGTGGGGGCCGCGAGAGCAGAAGATTGAGCAGGATGATGTGTTGTTGGCGCGTGGAGATTGGACCAAGCTGGATGAATTGCGCAAAGAAGCTGGCCTGGAAGTAGACCCGCAGTTCAAGTTGGAACAACGATCTTTTGAACAAGTCGATCAGGTTTTGACGGAGGTCATGATTGCGCCGCGTTCGCGTATCAGTGGGCGTACCTTGGGCAGCTTGAGGGCGGGTTGGCAAAGGAATGCCACCGTGTTGGGGATTCACCGCCGTGGTCAGGTCTTACGCGAGCAATTGCGTGCTGTACGCTTGCAGGTAGGCGATATTTTGCTGATGTTGACCCCGGCTTCCGAGGCGGCCGATTTGCGGGCTGATAGCAATATTATTGTGCTGTCCGAGCGTGAGGCTGAAAAAGAAATGGGCTGGCGCGCACCTTTTTCCCTGGTCACCATGGCTTTGGTGATTGTGGTGCCTGCCTTGGGCTGGGTGCCCATCAGTATTACCTCATTAGTGGGCGCCGTGGCGATGACGCTAGCCGGTTGCCTGAAGGCGGACGATGTTTACGACGCCATTGATTGGCGCATCATTATCTTGATGGCAGGTCTGTTGCCCTTGGGATTGGCCATGAGCGAGACGGGGGCCGCCCAGTTTCTGGTGGAAAACACGGTTGGTCTGGTTGAGTCTTTTGGGCCGTTGACGGTGCTGGCTGTGGTTTATCTGATGGCCTTGGTCTTGACAGAGTTTATGAGCAATGCCGCCGCCGCGGTGCTGCTGGCACCGATAGGGATGTCCACTGCCAAAATGATGGGGGTTGATCCCACGCCTTTTTTGATCGCGGTGACGTTTGCCGCCTCCACCAGTTTTGCAACACCTGTGGGCTACCAAACCAATACGATGGTTTACGGCGCGGGTGGTTATCGGTTTGCTGATTTTCTGAAAGTCGGTTTGCCCTTGAACTTGATTTTCTGGGTCTTGGGCGTGATGTTGATTCCCGTTTTCTGGCCTTTCAATCCAGTTTGACACTGCTGTGTCCACGATAACAATAAAGGAGACCCCAGTTATGAATTCAGCCCTCGCTTCTGCCAATCCCGCATTGGATCCGCAAGTGCTTCAAGCCGTGCAAGATAGTTTTTCGCGCCAGCAGGCCATGGGTCTGATTCGCGCCACTATGCCGCTTGTTGAGGCAGGTTTGGTTGAGATTCATCTGCCGCATTGGGAGGGTGTGCAGCAACAGCATGGCTTTGTGCACGGCGGCGTTGTGGGCATGATTGCCGACTCGGCCGGGGGATATGCCGCCATGACCTGTACGCCTTTGGGCGCCAGCGTGCTCAGTGTGGAATATAAGCTGAATTTTCTGGCGCCGGCCAAAGGGGAGTCTTTGCTGGCCCGAGGTTGCGTGGTTCGTCACGGCCGCAGTTTGATCGTGACACAGGCCGAGGTATTGGCCGTGGAAAAAGGCAAGCAGACTTTATGTGCGCTGATGCAGCAAACGATTATGGTGATGCAGGGGCGGGCGGAGAAGTCTTGAGGCCGGGGGGCAGGGCTATCTCAGGAGCCGTGCCGCTCTTTAGGACTTTTCCAGCGATAGATAAGCAGCAGCACCCACAGCGTTGCCATGCCCAGTCCATACAGGATGGCTCCGTAGGAAACAGAAACATCAATACCGCATACGTGCGAGAAACGGTCGGCGGTATCACAGATGTTTTTGATCGCCAGTAAAAACAAGGCGGTATTGACGGCCATCGCCAGGCAGGCGGACACCGCTTTGTCTGCCCAGATCAAGCTGGCAACGGCCAGGATTGACAACGGCATCAAGGAGTTGAGCACACTAGTGTGCCAGGCTGAATAAGCCTGGGAGGAGTTGAGCAAACTTTCGTTGATGTGCGCAAAGGGAAAGAGCCACAAAACAATCAAAGCAGCGCACAGGAAAAAAATCCATTTCCTGATGGTGATGTTGGACACGATTAAAAGTAAAAGTTTGCTTTATGAGGATTTCGAGTGTAACTGAACTGTTTTATGCTTAAAGACACGTTGTGTAAGTTCTTTGCCACAATTTGCGACAATTCTGTTACTTAAGCATGGCATAAACGAAGGAATATCCGAATTTAATCACGCTTTCGTCACAAACCGACGAAGTTTGTTTTAAGAGTCCATTCCGGGTAAATAGAGCATGCGCTGGTAGGATGGAAGTCCGGATGAACACAGCAGGAGTAATCATGATGCAAAGCTCTGTATGGTGCTTGAGCGCCGTTTTAGGTGTGATGGCTTTGCCCGCCTGGGCGGATAACCCAGCTTGCCAGTATCGGGCTGCTGAGATCCAGAACCAGATCGACTATGCGCGCCAGCACGGGAATGTGCACCGCGAGCGTGGTCTGCAGCGCGCATTGGCCAATGTGCAAATGCATTGTCGAGATGCTGACTTGCTGCGCGATGTGCAGGATGATATCCGCGAGCAAGAAGAGGACATTCAGGATCGTATTGACGAAATCGCCGAAAAGCGTGCTGAAGGGCGGCAAGACAAGGTGCAGGAGCTGGAGAAAAAGCTGGAGCGCGATCGCGCCAAGCTGGAGCAGTTGCAAGAGGAATTGAAAGAGCTGCAGGCCTTGAGCGCAAAGTAAGAAGCGCGCTCCAGCTTTTGAATCCGCTTCTGCTAGGCTCGTCAAATGGACTGAAAAAGGCAGGAGTCAGAAGGAAATACGTGCTCCCGGTGGGGGCACGTTCCTTTTATATAGAAAGGACTGCTTATAATCACAGGTGCAGTCGGCGCAATGATGTAGGCCGACCAAGCATAAAACAAGAGTGGTATGAGCAGAAAAAGCACAGGTCGTCGCGTTAAAAAAACCAGTAGTAGAAAGAAAACAAGGCAGAGCAGCCCGTCCCGATTTTTGAAATCAGTCATTGCAGCGGCCTTGACCAGTTTCGGGCTTGCGACTGCCTGGCTTCATCCCCAGGGGCTGAACTGGCAAAGTCTTGAGCCGTTTCTGGTGTCTTTGGGTTGGCCCACGGTCGTTCAGCAAGACAGTGCGCCCGTCCCTGCTGCCATTGATGGGTATGTCCAGACCTCTTTTGCGCAATGCCCCCAGTTCTTTCCCGGTTCACGGCCTGTTGTGCCCATGGCTTATGCGCAACGGGAGTTATGCTTTAGCGCTTTTGCGATTTTGCATAGCGGCCAAACCAAAACCCCGGTGTTTGTTGTGCAGCGTTTGAATCGGCAACAGATTCAGTCGGCCAAGGGCGTCAAGCGTACGGATCGTTTTTATGCCGAAGGCCGTTTGCCTCAGGCCGAACGCGCCGAACTGAATGACTACCGGGGCTCGGGATTTTCACGTGGACACATGGCTCCGGCAGGGGACATGGCCTCTGAACAGAGTATGGCCCAAAGCTTTTCTTTGGCTAATATGGTGCCGCAAAACCAGACTCATAATGCCGGTCCCTGGAACAAGATTGAAGCGGATACTCGTAAATACGTCGCCCGTGCTGCCGGTAATGTCTATGTCTTTACCGGGCCAGTGTATGCGCGCCGTGCGGCAAGCATTGGCTCTAGTCAGGTTGCCGTTCCCAGTCATTTATTCAAGTTGGTGTACGACGCAAGCACTCGACGCTCCTGGGTACATTGGCAGGCGAATCAGGCGTCCACTCGCGTTAGCCCACCCATCAGCTACGAAGAGTTTGTCCGTCGGACTGGGCTGCATTTGTTGCCCGATTCCAGCCTGAAAACCTTGGGATAGAGGCGGGACCCGGGATCAGGGATGTCGCCCGGCCGACGGCTTGAGGACAGCGTGCACTTGGTCTTCAGAAAAATACACGTTGTCCCCGACTTCAAATAGCGTGTAGCCGGTGTTTTGCTCCGTGACCATCCCTCGGAAATAGGCCTTGGGTGTAGAGGGAACTTCGGTGATGCGAACGTTGATGTAGCGTTCACTGATGTAGGAGACAAGTTGGACGCGCATGCCCTGCTTTAGGTCCAGCGCGCCAGGGAATCGATCCAGATCGTCATGGCTGACCACAACCCGAAACGCGGTGGGCCGGTGAATAACATAGGCCTGCTTGAGTTGATGATGTAGAGCCAGGATTTGTTGTGCCTCTGGGCTAAGGGACCCGTCTGGACGTTGCGTCTCGTGCCCAAGCTCCGGGCTGGGTGATAAGTGCAAAATTTGGGCCAATAGCAGAAATTGTTCTTGAGTCATAAATTGCAAATTAACAGGAAAGGGAATCGACGAGCTTTTAGGCCTCGGGGTACAGTGTTCGTATTGTCCGCGATTGGCTGTCGTTTCGATTTGCGGTAAGAAAAGATTTTTTGTAGGGAAGACGAAATGATGCTTCGACGACTGATCCAAGGTGCTGCGGTCATTGGTTTGACTGCCTTGATGGCGGCGTGTTCTTCGGCCAAACCAGGCGGTGGCCCCGTCTCCAAACTCTTCAATGAATGTACCTGGGATCGTGAGTCCTGCATGCATGAAGGTCGCTACGAAGCTGGTGAAAGCGAATATGCCGAGCGTGAGGCTCGGGACTTGAATCGTCAGTCGGCCGCCCGTTTGCGTCGTAGCGGTCTGTAAGGTTTTTTCACGGCAGTGCTGCGGGTTTGCTGCCAAGCGAGGTGCTGACCGTGATTCGTGAAGCGTTGGAAAGTCGGCAAATCGCCATTTATTGTGTGGCGATGTTGCTGGCCGGTTTGATGTCCAGTGTCTGGGTGATGCCGGCCAGTTTGGTCGACTGGATCAATCCGGCACTGGCTTTCATGTTGTATGTCACCTTTTTGCAGGTGCCTGTTTCTCAACTGGGTAAGGCGCTGACGCAACTGCGCTTTTTGGCCGTGCTGCTCGTGGCCAATTTTTGTCTGATTCCTCTCTTTGTCTTTGCGCTGCTGCCCTTGCTGCCAGACCATACCATGCTGCGTCTGGGTGTGTTGCTGGTGCTGCTGGCCCCTTGCATTGACTACGTTGTCACGTTTGCTCAATTAGGCCGTGCAGATGCGCGAAGCTTGCTAGCGGCTACGCCGGTGCTGCTTGTGGTGCAAATGCTGCTTTTACCCTTGTTCCTGAAGTTGGCATTGGGAGAACAGTTTGGCCTGTACATCAAGGCCGGGCCTTTTCTGGACGCCTTCTTTTTTCTGATTTTGACTCCACTGCTATTGGCGGGGGCGACTCAGTATCTTGCTGGGAAAAGTCGCGTCTGGGCGCAGATCCAGACGGGTTTAGGCCTGGCGCCTGTCCCGGCTACCGCCCTGGTGCTGTTTATTGTGGTAGCCGCCGTTTTGAGGCAATTGGAGCCGGCGCTGGATGTGTTGTGGCGCGTCTTGCCAGTGTATGTTCTGTTTGCCGTCCTGGCTCCTGTCATTGGCTGGGTGCTGGCGCAACAAGTACGTCTGGAAGTCCCTTTGCGACGAGCAGTGGCCTTTAGCAGCGCGACTCGTAACTCCCTGGTTGTTCTGCCTTTGGCCCTGGCTATTCCAGGTGCCTTGCCCTTGTTGCCCGCTATCATTTTGACCCAGACCTTGGTGGAGTTGCTGGCGCAACTGGTCTATGTGCGCGTATTGGCTCGCGGAGGCTAAAACGAACAGGCTTGAGTGGTTTCTTGTGTAAGCCGTTTGTTGGCTGGCAAATATCATTTGCAGCACGCTTGTCCTGAGTTCGATGGGATTTTCCACGTATTGATGGAGAACGTTTGTTCTGTTTTCGGCTAGGTTTCGTTCTCAAAATGGGTAAGGGCTGATCTGACCTGTTCAAGCCCGTGCAAAATCTTTGCTTTTTAGGATGATTACTCACTGGAAAACCGCCGTAAAAATGCGCGGTTTTTTCTTATAGAGCTTATAAAAAAACATACATGGCGATTGGGCTACCAGGCTCTATGATCTGCTCCGCCTCGGCTCTGAGTGCAACATCATGTTGCGGGCATGTTCTGTGTCCGCTTTCTATTACTTAGGAAATCTTCAAAATGCTAGTTGCCGCTTTTCTGGCGTTTGCAGGCCTGTGCCTGTTCGTGAATGGTGTTCGTCTCTACTATTCTGAAGGTCACCACGCGGGCAGGCTGGTGGATGCCAAAGATGCTGCCATTGTTAATTTGTTCACCGCCGTGTTGGGATTCATCTGCATGTCTCACATCCTGAATCCGGCCAACAGCGTGGTGTACTCCCCCTTGTCCGCCATTTACCTGGGCCTGTTTGCCCTGACCTATTTCTGGGTCGGGGTGAACGCCTTTACTGGCAGTGACGGCCGTGCGCTGGGTTGGTACTCCCTGGCGGTGGCCTGCATTGCCGTTCCTGCCGCGATCACCAACCTGAGTCTTGCCGAGCGGATTTTTGATTATTGGCAAGTGCTAAGCTGGCTGTCTTGGGCCGTCCTCTGGTTCCTGTTCTTCTTGCTGCTGGTCCTGAATAAACCCATTGCCCGCTTGACAGGCATGGTGTCCGCCGTACAGGGAGTGTTGACGGCGCTGCTGCCTGCCTTGCTGTATTTCTGGGGCGTGATTTAAAGCGGCTTAGTATTCGCTTGATAAAAATCCCCATAAGAACAGGCCCGGCATCCCGACCGGGCCCTCAGGGCGGCATTGAAGGCTCTTTGCCTAATTGAGCAGATCCTGCTGGTGAATGCCTTAAATGGTGCTCTTCTGCTTCAGTAGCACAGCCCCATCTCCCACCAATGACAATTGATCCCCCGGGTTTCGTAACGGGCAATTCGTCATGGACAAGCATCCACAGCCTATGCAGCCATCCAGCTCATCACGAAGTTGGGTCAGGCTGCGGATCCGATCATTGAGCATGTCGCGCCAGCGGGTCGAGAGCAGCGCCCAGTCCTTGGCCTGTAGTGGCTTGCCGGATGGCAGCTCATCCAAGGCCTCCTTGATTGTTGCCAGCGGAATACCGGCTCTTTGGGCAATTTTGATTACCGCGATCTTCCGCAAAACCTCGCGGTGATACCGTCGCTGATTGCCATCGCTGCGCCAGCCTTGAATCAAGCCTTTGGCCTCATAGTGATGCACGGTGGCAATGGTTACTCCGCTGCGGCGTGCAACTTCGCCTACCGATAGCGGGATAGTAATGTCGATTTTCATGGTGACTGATTCTCTTGACCTCATCTATGCATGAGGTTTTATAAAAGACGACTCTTGCCCCTGCAAGCTCCTTGAGCAGCGGGGCGTCTTATTGTGAACGAGTCGAGATCTTATGAAGAATCAGCAAGCCCCTGCGGGCGAGGTGCCAGCGGCACAAGACCAGTTGGCCGCGAATGGGGGGCAGGGGGCGCCCAGCCAGTCAGCCTGGGGGGATTTATTGTCTGGCGCCAATGCCATGCGTGCACTGGTGCTGGCGGGCGGCGTGGTGCTGCATGCCGTCAATGTTTATATTGCGACCACCATTTTGCCTACGGTTGTGCAGGATATCGGCGGACTGGATCTCTATGCCTGGAACACGACCTTGTTTGTGGTGGCATCCATCCTGGGTTCGGCCTTGTCCCCCAAGTTGCTGGCCATGACAGGCCCTAAAGGAAGCTACGGCTTGGCCGCCGTGACCTTTGCGGTGGGGGCGGTGATTTGTGCGGGGGCACCCAGCATGTCCATTTTGCTGTTCGGTCGCTTTGTTCAGGGCATAGGTGGGGGTTTGCTCTTTGCATTGGCCTACGCCATGATTCGCGTGGTTTTTGCCGAGCAGTTATGGCCCCGTGCGATGGCTTTGGTGTCGGGCATGTGGGGTGTGGCCACCCTTGCTGGCCCGGCGATCGGCGGCCTGTTTGCGCAGTGGGGCATGTGGCGGGCTGCTTTTGGATCCGTTGCCCTGATCGCAGTTCTTTTTGCTGTAGTGGCTTCTGGTGTCTTGCCTAAACGGGAGCCTCAATCCGGCACTGAGGCAAAGGCATCTATCCCGTTGATTCAGCTGATTTTATTGACGCTGGCTGTGCTGGCTATTTCTGCGGGTAGCACCTCGGTAGAGCTGGTGCACAATGTCCTGGGCCTGGCGCTGGCGTTTGTGTTGGGTGCCGCCTTGATTGCCGTCGAAAAACGTTCGCCAAGCCGCTTGTTGCCGTCGGGGACCTTTCAGTTTCGTTCCGAGATTGCCGGTTTGTATGCCTTGATGTCCTTGTTGGTGTTGACTGTCACTAGCGGAGAGGTTTTCGCACCGCTTTTTCTGCAAGTTTTGCATCAGCAGTCTCCTTTGGTGGCGGGCTACCTGGCCGCCTTGATGGGAGCGGGTTGGACGGTAGGTGCTGTCATCAGCTCGGGGCTGAGCGGACGGGCGATTGAGCGGGCGATTCTGGTCGGGCCGGTTTGCGGCTTGCTGGGCATGCTAGGGCTCACCTTTCTGGTACCGGAGACCAGCACGGGCCTGTTTCTGGACCTGGTTCCGATTTGTTTGGCACTGGCGCTGATCGGCTTGGGAGTAGGACTGGCCTGGCCCCACCTGCTGATACGGGTGTTAAAAGCCGCTTCTGTTCAGGAGCAAGAACTGGCCGGGGCATCCATCACCACCATTCAGCTCTTCGCAACGGCCAGCGGAGCGGCTTTGGCGGGGATGGTTGCCAATGCAGGTGGACTTATTGATCCGGGTGGAGTGGCGGGGACGCGTCAGGCTGCTTATTATCTATTTGGCGTATTTGCCGTCGCGCCATTGTTTGGGATCATAGTCGCACGGAACTGCAAGGCTAAAAAACAGTCTGATTAAAAGGAAGTGCAAGTCTGCTTTCGTGTCCGTACTACGTTTCCCGGAGAACGCTTAATCTGAGGACGTGGTGCCATGTTGCACTGGGGTAAATACTAGAAGGCTGGTGATTTTCCACCATTGGTATAGTATTTAGTGCAATTAATGCGTGGCCTTGCACACTTTTGATTGTTATGTGAAGGAGGTTCGGACGTGAATGGTATCCCTTCTCCCAATCCAGCCCCCAGGCCCGATCCGGAACCTAAGCCCATGCGTTGGCCTAGTGACTTTCCCGGCAAGCATGATAGGCAGTAATAGTCCTCAAACCCAAATAAAAAGGCCGTTCACCAAGAGCGGCTTTTTTGTGTCTGAAGCTTGTGTTTGAGCAAGCGCAGCGACCCTCATTGCAGACTTGTGTGGGCTCTGAGAAATGACTGGGTCGATTGCACATTTTGCTACTTTTGAGTTGGCCAGGCGTGCGGCTTTGATGCCAACAATGAGCGTGTCATCTTATGCGGATTCAAGGCGAGCGGTCTCAAACGTAGGGGAGAGAAGGTAAAGCGCGCGTTGCATCGCCCAGGTCTGCGTTTCCTGTTTGGTCGAAAAGACCCGGCTTTCCCGATAAGGGGGCTGATTGCGCAGCAGGGGGCAGTTTTATCCGGGTTCGATACCCAGAAGTGTGTTTGTTGATGCTGGCTATAAGCTGTTTTCGTGGGGCTTTTATGGGGCCTACGATGTTGAATACTTGAAAACAGGCTATCAAAAGCCATTAGAGAAGAAGCTAAGCTGTTGATTTTACTTAAAATTGATTTTTTTTGAATCAACGGTTTTCATGCTTTGGTGCGAACGGAGAGACTCGAACTCTCACACCTCTCGGCGCCAGAACCTAAATCTGGTGCGTCTACCAATTCCGCCACGTTCGCAACACGAAAGAAGTAGATTCTAGCGTGGATTTTCACCCTAGGCAAGTAGTCCGCCCTATGGGGAAGTAAATTGATTAGGGGCCATCTTGATGCGGCCCTCAAACGTTTTTGTACCGCTTTGTTTTATCGGCGTTTTGGGCTTTTTGCGATCAATCCACGAGCTTGCCAGTCGGCCTGTTGCTCGGCGCTGATGCCCAGCTGATTCAGGATTTCTTCGGTGTCCTGGCCCAGATGGGGAGCAAGGCGGTAAATACCGCCGGGAGTGTCACTAAGCTTGGGAACAATGCCCGGCACTTTAAGCGGTGTGCCATCCGGCAAATTACTGTCAAGCAGCATGTCGCGGGCCTGGTAGTGGGGGTCGGTCGCAATATCGGCGATGTCATACACGCGGCCTGCCGGAACGCCGGCCTGGTCAAGAATCTCCAGTACCTTGTCCAGCTCCAGGGCGCTGGCCCAGTGACCGATAGCGGCATCAATCACGCCTGCATGCCGTGCGCGACCATCGTTGTGAGCATAGTCGGGATTTTCTGCCATATCGGCGCGGCCAATGGCGTTCATCAAACGCTTGAAAATGCTGTCACCATTACCGGCAATCAGGGCATATTTGCCGTCTTTGCAGACATAGGCATTGCTGGGGGTGATACCGGGCAGGCTGCTGCCGGCCGGTTCTCGTATTGCGCCAAAAGCCGAGTATTCCGGCAGCAGGCTCTCCATCATGTTGAAAACGGATTCATACAGGGCCACGTCAATATATTGACCTACACCCTGGTTTTGCTCGCGTTGGCGCAGGGCCATCATGATGCCGATGACACCGTGCAAGGCCGCCAGAGAGTCTCCAATGGAGACGCCAACCCGTACCGGTGGGCGTCCGGCTTCACCGCTAAGGTGACGCAAACCACCCATGGCTTCGCCAATCACGCCAAAACCAGGTTTGTCCTTGTAAGGGCCTGTCTGGCCGTAGCCCGACACGCGCAGCATGATCAAGCCTGGGTTGATGGCTTTCAGGGCTTCCCAACCCAACCCCCATTCTTCCAGGGCGCCGGGACGGAAATTTTCGATCAGGATGTCACACTCTTTTACCAATGCCCGGATCACGTCCTGGCACTGCGCTTGGCGCAGGTCCAAGGCCAGCGATTTTTTGTTACGTGATTGCACCTCCCACCAGACCGAGTTACCGTCATGCAGCAAACGCCATTTACGCAAGGGGTCGCCGCCTTTAGGGGATTCAACCTTGATCACGTCCGCGCCAAATTCGCCCAGGATCTTGGCAGCAAAGGGGCCGGCGATCAATTGGCCCAGTTCCAGGACCCGGATGCCGCCCAAAGGGGTAGTCATGTGCATATCAGTCTTGCGTAGGGAAGGTAAAGTAAGGGATCATAGTCCGGCACGGCTGTATTGTCTTGACAGGAAATTATGATTCAAAATACGTTTGTTTGGATTTACCGTGCCAGTTTCCGGTAAAATGCCGGATTACTCTTATCAATTACTCAATTTAATATAGGTCTTCAATGCAGCCCGAGGTTGAAATTCTGTCCGGCTTGGAGCGCCGAGTCGATGTGGTCGTTTCGGTGGCCGACGTAGAAAAACAAGTCCAGGCCCAGCTCAAGCGTGTGGCTCGCACGGCCAAGGTACAGGGCTTCCGTCCCGGTAAAGCGCCTTTGTCCGTTGTCGAGCGCAGCCACGGCCCTGGTATTCGTTACGACGCCATCAACGAAGAAATCGGCAAAGCCCTGGATAAAGTGATCCAGGACTCCAAATTGCGCGTAGCCGGCACTCCTAATCTGGAAGCCAAAGAAGGCGAGCCTGCTGAAGGCACGATGGCCTTTACCGCGACCTTCGAAGTTTATCCGGAAGTGGCCTTGCCCGATCTGTCCAAGCTGGAAATCAAGCGTGCCACTACGCCTGTGACCGACGAAGACATCCAGCGCACCGTAGACGTGTTGCGCAAGCAACGCGCCAACTACGAGTCCAGCGCTGATCGCGAAGCCCAGGAAGATGATCGCATCACTCTGGACTTTGTGGGCACCATTGACGGCGTTCCTTTCGAAGGTGGTAGCGCTGAAGGTTTCCAATACCTGCAAGGTCGTGGCCGCATGCTGCCCGAGTTTGAAACTGCCGTTGCCGGCATGAAAGCAGGCGAAACCAAAACATTCCCCCTGGAATTTCCGGCCGATTACACCGGCAAGGAAGTGGCTGGCAAAACCGCTGAATTCAAGATCACCGTGACAGACGTGGCCCAGCCCGTTCTGCCCGAGCTGGATGCTGAATTTGCCAAGTCCCTGGGTCAGGCCGAAGGTGATGTAGCCGCTTTGCTGGCAGACATCCGTGCCAACATCGAGCGCGAAATCAAGGCTCGTGTGCATGCTCGCAATAAATCCGCCGTGATGGATGCTTTGTTGTCCGCCAGCGAATTTGAGGTGCCCAAGGCTCTGGTAGACAACGATGTCCAAGGCCGTATCGCTTCGGCTCGTGCTGAACTGAAAGACCGTGGCGTGCCCGACGCAGACAAGATGCCTATCCCTGCCGAGGCTTTCCAGGAAGAATCCACACGCCGTGTGCGTCTGGGTCTGCTGGTCTCCGAGCTGGTCAAGGCTGCTGAACTGCAAGCCAAGCCCGAGCAGGTTCGTACCCGCATCGAAGAGTTTGCCCAGAACTATGAACAGCCCGCCCAAGTGGTGGCCTACTACTTGTCCGATCGCCAGCGTCGCGCCGAGATTGAGGCAGTGGTACTCGAAGACAACGTCGTCGAGCACGTACTGTCCCAGGCCAAGGTGTCCGACGAGGAGGTGGCGTTCGACCAAATCATGGGAACCAACTAATGTCGTCAACCTTTGTCGACTTCTACGCTTCAATGCATGGGGGGCAGTCCGTTGCCCCTACGGGTCTGGGCTACGTGCCCATCGTGATTGAGCAGTCTGGTCGTGGAGAGCGGTCTTACGACATCTACTCCCGCCTGCTGCGCGAGCGCATCATCTTTCTGGTGGGCCCGGTTCATGACAACTCGGCCAACCTGATTGTGGCCCAGCTGCTGTTTTTGGAGTCGGAAAATCCCGAGAAAGATATTTCGCTCTACATCAATTCGCCCGGTGGTTCGGTCTACGCAGGCCTGGCCATCTACGACACGATGCAGTTCGTCAAGCCGGAAGTCTCGACATTGTGTACCGGCATGGCTGCCAGCATGGGTGCTTTCTTGTTGTCTTCGGGCGTCAAGGGCAAGCGCCTTGCCTTGCCTAACTCGCGCATCATGATTCATCAGCCTTCAGGCGGTGCGCGTGGTCAGGCTTCCGATATCCAGATTCAGGCCAAGGAAATCCTGAGTCTGCGTGAACGCTTGAACAAGATTCTGGCCGAGAACTGCGGCCAGCCTGTCGAGCGTATCGAGCTCGATACCGAGCGTGATAACTTCATGGCAGCTGAAGACGCTGTGGCCTATGGCCTGATCGACAAGGTGATGAATACGCGTGACGAGTAATCATCCGTCCCAACAGGGATCGATCTGAAGCAGTACTATGGCTGTTCGGGGGCGGGACTTGTTCCCGTCCTTTTACCATCCTGAAGTGAAATTTAAATTTATGTCCGAAAAGAAATCGGCCGACGAGAAAGTTCTGCATTGCTCGTTTTGCAATAAAAGCCAGCATGAGGTCAAGAAACTGATCGCTGGACCTTCGTCGGTGTTCATCTGCGACGAATGTATTGATCTGTGTACCGATATCATTCGTGACGAAGCTGCGGGCGCCACTCCTGATGGTGAACGTAAAGAATTGCCCACCCCCCAGGAAATCAAAGAGTTTCTGGACGGTTATGTCATTGGCCAGGAGACGCCCAAGCGCACCTTGGCCGTAGCGGTATATAACCACTACAAACGGATTCGTGGCGGCAAGGCAGGCCGTGACGATGTGGAACTGTCCAAAAGTAATATTTTGCTGATCGGGCCTACCGGTTCGGGCAAAACGCTGTTGGCTCAAACGCTGGCCCGCATGCTGGATGTGCCTTTTGTGATGGCCGATGCGACCACCCTGACCGAAGCCGGTTACGTGGGTGAGGATGTCGAGAACATCGTTCAGAAGCTGCTGCAAAACTGCGATTACGATGTGGAAAAAGCGCAGCGTGCCATTATTTATATCGATGAAATCGACAAGATTTCCCGCAAGTCGGATAACCCGTCGATCACCCGCGACGTATCGGGTGAGGGCGTGCAACAGGCACTGCTCAAGCTGATCGAGGGTACCGTGGCTTCGGTGCCTCCACAAGGTGGTCGCAAACACCCTAACCAGGACTTTGTACAGGTTGACACCACCAATATCCTGTTTATCGTAGGCGGCGCCTTTGATGGCCTGGAAAAGGTGATTCGTGACCGTACAGAAAAATCCGGCATCGGTTTTTCCGCTTCGGTGAAAGCCAAATCCGAGCGTGGCGTAGGTGAGCTGTTTGCAGAGGCCGAGCCCGAGGATCTGATCAAATTCGGTCTGATTCCTGAGCTGGTAGGACGATTGCCTGTGGTCGCCACACTGGAAGAGCTGCACGAAGATGCCTTGATCCGCATTTTGACCGAGCCACGCAATGCCTTGGTCAAGCAGTTCCAGAAACTGCTGAGCATGGAGGGTGTGGAGCTGGAAGTTCAACCTGCCGCGCTACGTGCTGTGGCCCAGCGTGCCATCAAACGTCGTACAGGCGCCCGCGGCTTGCGCAGCATTGTCGAGCAAGCGCTGCTAGACACGATGTACGAGTTGCCGTCGCGCAAGGATGTCAGCAAAGTGGTGCTGACCGAGGACGCCGTTGCCGGAAAGAGTAAACCCGAATTGATTTTGGGTCGCACTTTGTCCGATAGTGAAGCCAGTGACACTGAGTCGCCCTTGAAGAACGCAGTAGCTTAGAGATATCTCCTTGTTTGTGCTCTGTCTGGCTCTGACCGGAAGGGCACAGGCAAGACCGGGCGACAGGCGAAGGTAAAGAGAAAAGAGTGGGTGTTCATGATGGCCACCAGACATAAAAATTTGTCTCTCTTTAACTCTGTGAAGTTCTGTTCTAATGTTCGTACGGCCTACTTGAAATATCAAAATTCGCCACAATCTGAGCTACAACAGGTTAAACCGTGAAAGGGAAGCCCAGGCTTCCCTTTTGCGTCTAAGGACATTTATAGGAAATGACTATGTCTGCGAGCCAGATTCTTTCTACGGAACCTATTGAGCTGCCGCTGCTTCCCTTGCGCGATGTAGTGGTGTTCCCTCACATGGTGATTCCGCTTTTTGTTGGTCGGCCTCGCTCGATAAAAGCCCTTGAGCTGGCGATGGAGTCCGGCAATAACATTATGTTGGTGGCGCAAAAGTCCGCAGGCAAGGACGATCCCGCTCCTGAGGATCTCTACGAAATTGCGTGTGCGGCCAGTATTTTGCAAATGCTCAAGTTGCCTGATGGCACCGTAAAAGTGCTGGTAGAGGGCTTGCAACGCGCTCGTATCACCCAGGTTCAGGATGCTGACACCCACTTTATGGCCTCGGTGGTTGAAGTGCCTGGCGATGCCGGTGATGCGGCTGAAACCGAAGCCTTGCGCCGCGCTGTGCTGGGTCAGTTCGAACAGTACGTCAAACTGAATAAAAAGATCCCTCAGGAAATTCTGACTTCCCTGACCGGGATCGATGACGCTGGCCGGCTGGCCGATACCATTGCTGCTCACTTGCCGTTGAAGCTGGAGCAAAAGCAGGGCATGCTGGAAACGCCCAAGGCCATGGAGCGTCTGGAAGGCTTGCTGTCGCAATTGGAAGGTGAAATCGACATTTTGCAGGTCGAAAAACGCATTCGCGGCCGTGTGAAAAAGCAGATGGAAAAGAGCCAGCGCGACTACTACCTGAACGAGCAGGTCAAGGCGATTCAGAAAGAGTTGGGCGAAGGCGAGGACGGTGCCGATGTCGAGGAACTGGAAAAGCGCATCGAGCAGGCTCAGCTAAGCAAAGAGGCGCTCAAGAAAGCTGAAGCTGAAATGAAGAAGCTCAAGCTGATGTCGCCCATGTCAGCTGAAGCCACGGTGGTGCGCAACTACATTGAAACGCTGGTTGGTCTGCCTTGGCGCAAAAAGAGCCGTATCAATAATTCCTTGAGCAATGCACAGGAAGTATTGGATGCGGACCATTTTGGTCTGGAGAAAGTCAAAGAGCGGATTGTTGAGTACCTGGCAGTTCAGCAACGTGTGGACAAATTGAAGGCTCCGATCCTGTGTTTGGTTGGCCCTCCAGGCGTGGGTAAAACTTCGCTGGGTCAGTCCATTGCCAAGGCAACGAACCGCAAGTTCATTCGCATGGCTTTGGGTGGCGTACGTGACGAGGCCGAGATCCGTGGTCACCGTCGTACCTATATTGGCTCTATGCCCGGCAAGGTTGTTCAGAACATGAGCAAGGTGGGTGTACGTAATCCGCTGTTCTTGCTGGACGAGATCGATAAGATGGGCGCGGATTTCCGTGGCGATCCTTCCTCGGCATTGCTGGAAGTTCTGGACCCTGAACAAAACCACACTTTCCAGGATCACTACCTGGAAGTGGACTACGACTTGTCCGACGTGATGTTCGTGGCAACCAGTAACACCCTGAATATTCCACCGGCCTTGCTCGATCGTATGGAAGTGATTCGTTTGTCTGGCTACACCGAAGACGAAAAAGTACGCATTGCTTTTGATTACCTCTTGCCCAAGCTGATGAAGAACAACGGTGTGCGTGCTGGTGAGCTGGAAGTCACCGAAGATGCTGTACGCGACATCGTGCGTTACTACACGCGTGAGGCGGGTGTACGCTCGCTGGAGCGTGAAATCAGCAAGATCTGCCGCAAGGTGGTTCGCAAGCTGCTGGTGGCCAATCCACAGGCTGGTACGCGTGCTGCCCGTAACAAGGCCCTGACACAGGAAACTCTGGTGGTCAATTCGGAGAACCTGAACGAGTACCTGGGTGTGCGTCGCTACTCCTTCGGCCTGGCCGAGAAGGAGAACAAGATTGGACAGGTGACCGGCCTGGCATGGACCGAGGTGGGTGGCGATCTGCTGACCATTGAAGTGGCCGATATGCCCGGTAAAGGCAATGTGTTACGCACCGGTTCGATTGGCGATGTGATGAAAGAGTCCGTTGAGGCGGCCCGCACAGTGGTGCGTTCGCGTGCCCAGAAATGGGGCATCCCCAACACGGTGTTCGAGAAGCGCGACCTGCATGTGCACTTTCCTGAAGGCGCTACGCCCAAGGATGGTCCATCGGCTGGTATCGCCATCACCACGGCTATTGTGTCCAGTCTGACGGGTATTCCGGTTCGCTCTGATGTGGCCATGACGGGTGAAATCACCTTGCGCGGCGAAGTTTTGCCTATTGGCGGCTTGAAAGAGAAGCTGTTGGCAGCGCAGCGCGGTGGCATCAAAACGGTGATGATTCCGGAGGAAAACGTCAAAGACTTGGCCGACATTCCAGATAACGTGAAGAACACGCTGGAGATCATTCCAGTGCGTTGGATTGATCGTGTATTAGAAGTGGCCCTGCAAGACGCCGTCACGCCTCTGAGCGACGAAGAGGTGGCTCGCCTGGCTGCTGAGGCTTTGGCCGCCACTCGTGCCGCAGGCACGGGCTCGGAGTCCTTCAAGCACTAAGCATCAGCAGTAGTAAGCAAGCAGTGAAACAGGCTACCTTGAACCCAAGGTAGCCTGTTTGCATTTTGGTCAGACTGATCGTGGCTTTGAGGTTAGCCATGTTGACAGCAGTGGGAGCCAGATCTTTGGGCAATGATATGAGGAAGGTGAGGGTCGCAAGCTTGCGCGAGAGGTTTACGGCTGCTCAACTCTTGCTGTAGGCATGTAGGCATGTAGGCATGTAGGCATGTGGGGGGGCCAGGTATGGCTGCCCCCACGATTGCAGCCATGACTGCAACTGCAGACATACCGTGATGGCCATAGTCAAAGCGCTTGTCGCCGTTAATCTGCTCAAACTTGTATAGCGGCATGCACTTTGACCAGTAAAAAAACCCCATGCACCAAACGGTATATGGGGTTTTTCTCTTATCAGGTGCACCAAGCTCATAAAACAGGCCTGATAGCCTAGAGAGACAAGGTTTAATGCAGCGGGCTGGTACGAATCAGGCCTACAGCAATACCTTCCAGGGACAGAGAGTCCGGGTCGGTAACGATGATGGGTTCAAAGTCCGCGTTCTCAGGTAAAAGGATGACCTGATTGCTGGAGCGCGACAGGCGCTTGACGGTGACATCATCACCAATGCGGACCACCACGATCTGCCCATTACGCGCTTCGCTAGCTTTTTTGACGGCCAGCAGATCGCCGTCAAAAATTCCGGCGTCTTTCATGCTCAGGCCGCGCACACGTAGCAGGTAATCAGGCGTTTGGGTGAACAGGGTAGGGGCAACACCAATTTCGCGCTCGATATGCTCAGTAGCCAGAATAGGGCTACCGGCAGCAACGCGGCCAATAATGGGCAGTAAGAGGGCGTCAGTCAGATTGGCCAATGGGCTGCTATTGGGCGCAGCATGGTCGCGTGTATCCGTGCCAAGCAGGCGTATGCCGCGCGAGGCACCGGCGGTTAGCTCGATCGCGCCTTTGCGGGCCAGAGCTTTCAAATGATCTTCGGCCGCATTGGCGGATTTGAAACCCAGCACTTGAGCAATTTCTGCGCGAGTGGGGGGGAAACCCGTCCGTTCGATTTCAGAACGGATAATGTCCAGCACTTGTTGCTGGCGTGCAGTGAGCTTGGCGGTCATAGTATTGTCTGCTGAATATATATACAGTAAAGATTGTGCGTTACAGTTGCCGTTTTTGCAAGCTTTGGGGACCTTAAAGGCTTAATTTTCGACCCTTCGAGGTCTGTTCAGGCAGATGGAGACCAGTCTTTGCGATCCTGCGTGTACAGCACGTGAGGGACAAGCTGGTGGCCCACAGGTACGCCAGGATGAGCAAAGGTGCCGGCTTGTTTTGTCATGCCCAGGCGTTGCATGACGGTTTGCGAAGGCCGGTTCAACTGAGCGGTGTACGCCACAATTTGCTCCAGGTCCAGTTCGTTAAAGGCAAAATCCATGCAGGCTCGGGCGGCTTCGGTGGCGTAGCCTTTGCCCCAGTATTCAGGCAGAAGACGCCAGAGCAGTTCTACGCAAGGCTGAAAGTAGAGCTCAGCAGTTGGGCGGTTCAAGCCGACCATACCGATGAAGGCCCCTTTTTCCTTCAGCTCCACAGCCCAGGGCCCCCAGCCATGTTCTTCGATCAGGCTTTGGCTGCGGTGGGCGATAGCATCGCTTTGTTCGCGGTCCAGGGTGGCCGGATAAAAGCGCAGCGCGTGGGGGTCGCTATTTAATCGGTAAAAGGGCTCGAGGTCGGTCGGTTTCCAGGGGCGCAGGATCAGGCGTTCGGTGTGCAGGGAAATAGCGTCTGTCATGGGGTACTCCAAGGTCCGGAACGACAACGCCCTTCCGAAGAAGGGCGTTGGAGGCGGTAAGGACGGCCAGCTTATTTCAGGACTTGAGCGATGGCTTTGGCCACGACATCAATGTTCTGGCTGTTGAGCGCAGCAACGCAGATACGGCCACTGCTGACGGCGTAAATGCCGTGTTCCTGGCGCAGGCGTTCTACTTGCTCGGCCGTCAGGCCGGAGTAGGAGAACATACCGCGCTGTTGCAGTACGAAGTCAAAGTTCTGGGTGGCACCATGTTCTTTCAGCTTGGCAACCAGTTGTGCACGCATGTCACGGATGCGATCACGCATGCCAGCCAGTTCGGTAGCCCAAGTCTGGAACAGCTCGGGTGAGCTCAGGACAGTGGCTACAACCTTGCCGCCGTGTGTTGGCGGGTTGGAATAGTTGGTGCGAATCACGCGCTTGACCTGGCTCAGCACGCGGGACGTTTCGTCCTTGCTGGACGTGACCAGTGTCAGGGCGCCGACGCGTTCGCCGTATAGCGAGAAGGATTTGGAGAAAGAAGAGCTGATGAACATGGACAGGCCCAGCTTGGCAAACAGGCGTACCACGCTGGCGTCTTCCTCCAGACCGGCACCAAAGCCTTGATAGGCGATGTCCAGGAAAGGAACCAGTTGACGCTCTTTGATCAGTTCGGCGATCTGGGCCCATTGTTCCATGCTGGGGTCCACGCCGGTGGGGTTGTGGCAGCACGCGTGCAAGACCACGATGGACTGGGCAGGCATGGCACGCAACGAAGCGATCATGCCCTCAAAGTTCAGGCCATGAGTGGTGGCATCGTAGTACGCGTAGGTGTTGACCTTGAAGCCGGCGCGCTCGAACAGAGCACGGTGGTTTTCCCAGCTTGGATCGCTGATGTAAACCTCGGACTGTGGCAGCAGTTGGTGCAGAAAGTCAGCACCGATTTTCAGTGCGCCGGTACCGCCCAGGGATTGCACCGTCAAGGCACGGCCTTCGGCAATAACGGGGGAGTCGGCGCCTAGCAACAGGGTTTGAGCACCCAGGTTGTAGGTATTGATACCTTCGATAGGCAGGTAGCTGCGTGCAGCGGCCTTGCTCATCAAGGCGTCTTCAGCTTGTTGAACAGCCTGCAAAATCGGGATACGCCCTTGATCGTCGTAATAAACACCGACTCCCAAATTAACTTTGCCGTTGCGTTCGTCGGCATTGTATTGTTCATTCAAACCCAAAATAGGGTCGCGTGGAGCCAGTTCGACGGTTTCGAAGAGCGATGTCATGATGATATGGGGGCGTTAGCGCAGAAAGGTAGAAAAACAAAGCATTAATGTGATAATACGGGCTTACCCTAAAGTGTGTCTAGCATGAAATTTGAGCCTGCCTTTCAAGAGTTTCCAGGGAGTTCCTTCAAGCTTTTCCAACCTTATTTGCCTGCTGGTGACCAGCCAGCGGCAATTGAGCAGTTGGTCGAGGGGATTGATGACGGCTTGATGTGCCAGACCCTGTTGGGGGTAACGGGCTCGGGCAAGACCTATACCATGGCGAACATTATTGCTCGGACAGGGCGTCCGGCCATTGTTCTGGCACCCAATAAAACCCTGGCCGCGCAACTGTACGCAGAGATGCGCGAGTTCTTCCCACGCAATGCCGTGGAATACTTCGTCTCTTATTACGATTACTACCAGCCCGAGGCCTATGTGCCATCGCGCGATCTGTTTATTGAAAAAGACTCGTCCATCAATGAACACATCGAGCAGATGCGTTTGTCGGCCACCAAAAGCCTGTTGGAGCGACCGGACACCATTATTGTGGGCACGGTCTCTTGCATCTACGGTATTGGTAATCCTGGCGACTACCATGCGATGGTGCTGACGCTACGCAAGGGCGACCGAATCGCTCGGCAGGAGCTGCTGGCCCGGCTGGTTGCCATGCAGTACGAGCGCAACGACCTGGACTTCCAGCGTGGTGTGTTTCGGGCCCGTGGCGAAGTGGTCGATATTTTCCCGGCGGAAAATGCCGAGCTGGCCTTGCGGGTCAGTCTGTTTGATGACGAACTGGAAGAGCTGGAACTGTTTGATCCGCTAACTGGCAAAGTGGTGCAGAAGCTGAACCGTTTTACTGTGTTCCCCAGTTCGCACTATGTGACCCCCCGTGAAACGGTGTTGCGGGCAATTGAAACCATCAAGCTGGAACTGCGTGAGCGTCTGGAATTTTTGACGCGGGAAGGGCATTTGGTCGAGGCCCAACGCCTGGAACAGCGCACTCGTTTTGATCTGGAAATGCTGCAGGAGCTGGGTTTTTGCAAAGGCATCGAGAACTATTCCCGCCACTTGTCAGGGGCGGCGCCCGGCGATCCGCCACCAACGCTGATTGATTACCTGCCGCGTAACTCCCTGATGTTTATTGATGAAAGCCACGTCACGATCGGGCAGTTGGGAGCGATGTACCGTGGTGACCGCTCGCGTAAAGAAACGCTGGTGCAATTCGGTTTCCGCCTGCCGTCGGCCATGGATAACCGGCCCTTGAAGCTGGAAGAGTTCGAGCGTCGCATGCCGCAAACCGTGTTCGTGTCGGCCACACCGGCTGCTTACGAGCAAGAACATGCCGACAACGTGGTCGAGCAAGTGGTGCGGCCTACCGGCCTGGTGGATCCCGAAATTGAAGTTCGTCCTGCCACCACCCAAGTCGATGATTTGCTGGGTGAAATCAAGTTGCGTACGGCGCAGCAAGATCGTGTGCTGGTGACAACGCTTACCAAGCGTATGTCCGAAGACTTGACGGATTACTTGTCCGAGAATGGCATCCGGGTGCGTTACTTGCATTCGGACATTGATACCGTGGAACGGGCCGAGATTATCCGTGATTTGCGCTTGGGCGTATTCGATGTGCTGGTCGGGATCAACTTGTTGCGCGAGGGCCTGGACTTGCCTGAAGTGTCTTTGGTGGCCATTCTCGATGCGGACAAGGAAGGCTTCCTGCGCTCCGAGCGCAGCCTGATTCAAACCATAGGTCGGGCAGCGCGTAATCTGAACGGTAAGGCCATTTTGTATGCCGACAGAATGACAGACTCCATGCGTCGCGCTATCGAGGAAACCGAGCGTCGTCGTGCCAAGCAGATCGCCTTTAACGAAGAGCATGGCATTACGCCGCGCGGCGTGAACAAGGCGGTACGCGAATTGATTGACGGCGTTGTGGCTTCGGATCCTACCGCCAGCTTGCGCGAGGACGTGCCAGAAGCCTTGATTCGCGACGAGAAGGCGGCAGCACGTGAGATCAAGCGTCTGGAAAAAGAGATGATGGATCACGCCCGTAACCTGGAGTTCGAACAAGCTGCGGCTGCGCGCGACAAGTTGCAAAGGCTCAAGGCCAAGTTGCTGATGGCGTGACGGCCCTTGGCCTAATGGCATCAGGCAAGGGCTTGCCCCTTGCAGTGTGCCTTGGGCAGGAGCGCAAACCTTCGCTTGGACCAGATGGGGCGTGTGTGTGTCGGTATCAGGCTTAACCCCTTCCTGGGAACGTGGAGCTTTTTCATCTTTGCTTGTTGCTGTTGTGTATTCGCAACTAGGCTTGGACGAAAAGACAGTAAAAGCACGGTTCCGCTACCGGCTTTCATCGCTCAGGTGTATTGCTTGATTTATCTCATCTCGTGAAGGCGCAGTATCCGCTAAGCAAAGGGTGCCGCGCCTTTGGTTTATTCCAAACTTCAAGCACCGGCGTACTGTTCTTATTTGCAGCCCCCAAACGATCCGGGTTTGCTGTCTTCAAAGCCGTTTCGGGAACCTGTTTGGGTCCTTGTTCTGTCTTGCCTTATTTGGGGTTTTCCCGCAGACTTTGACGCATTATGAGTAAGGTTCTGTTTGTCTGTACAGGGAATATTTGCCGCTCCCCCAGCGCCGAAGGTGTCTTGCGCCAACTGGTTGATCAAGCCAGTTTGTCGGAGGCTATTTTGGTGGATTCAGCTGCCACGCATGGCTTTCATGTTGGCGAGCATCCTGACACACGCGCACAGATAGCCGCTCGTAAACGCGGTTATGACATCTCTACCTATCAGGCCCGACAGGTCCAGCGCGACGACTTTCGCAACTTCGACCTTATCTTGAGTATGGACTGGGAAAACCACGCTGCCTTGCAGCAAATGTGTCCTCCCATGTACCGTCACAAGCTCATGTTGCTGATGCGCTTTGCCACTGATTACGAAGCGGCTACCGTGCCTGATCCTTATTATGGTGGCCAGGATGGCTTCAATAAGGTCATGGACTATATTGAGGATGCCTGCCAGGGCGTGTTCGAGTTGGTTCGCAAGCGCGTACCCAATTACCGTGCTGCCTGAGCGATTAAAATAACACTGCAGTATAAGTGTAAAAACACACGCTCAAGCACGGTAGTTTCCCCTGTATTTGCTATACTGGACCAAATTGGTCGGATTTGCCCTTGGCAATCCGGCCGCTTTCGCCTTTGGCAAGGAAACTATCATGCGTTTGACGACAAAAGGGCGTTTCGCCGTAACCGCGATGATCGATCTTGCGCTGCGCCAGCAAAGTGGACCGGTGACGCTCGCAGGCATCAGCCAGCGACAGGGTATCTCGCTTTCCTATCTTGAACAGTTGTTTGGCAAGTTGCGCCGTCACGAACTGGTCGATAGCGTGCGAGGTCCGGGTGGTGGTTATACGCTTGCGCGTCTGGCCCGCCATATCACCGTTGCTGACATTGTGTTTGCGGTCGATGAGCCCGTTGATGCTACCCAGTGTGGTGGCAAGGGTAATTGCAAGCAGGGCACAAATGGGCAGAAAGGCGAGTGCATGACTCACGAGCTTTGGGCGACGCTTAGTCGTAAAATGGTGGATTATCTGGACTCTGTCTCGCTACAGGACTTGGTTGATCAGCAGCGCCTGCGTCAGCTCAAGTTGGCCGCTCAGGAAGCTGGTCAGCCAGAAGAATGTACTTTGTAGTGGGCAGTCGCCGCTACTGACTCCGGAGTTTTGTATGAGTCGCGCTCAGCGTATTTATATGGATTATGCCGCCACCACACCGGTAGACCCGCGTGTGGCTGACAGCATGATTCCCTGGTTGACGGAACGATTTGGCAATCCCGCTTCCAGCAGTCATCCCTACGGGTGGGATGCGGAAGAGGCTGTGGATCAGGCGCGTCGTCAGGTTGCCTCGCTGATAGGGGCGGAGCCGCGTGAAATTGTCTGGACTTCCGGTGCGACCGAAGCCATCAATCTGGCCTTGAAGGGTGCCGCGCAGTTTTATCAGGCCAGGGGCCGCCATATTATTACCGTCCGTACGGAACATAAGGCTGTGCTCGATACCTGTCTGGCCTTGCAGGACGAGGGGTTTGAAGTCACCTTTCTGGATGTCCTGCCCAGTGGTCTGATCGATCCGCAGGTGTTTGAGCAAGCCATTCGTCCCGACACTATCCTGGCCTCGGTCATGCTGGTGAACAACGAAATTGGCGTGATTCAGGATGTTCAGGCTCTGGGTGCAATTTGTCGGGAGCACAAGGTGTTGTTCCATGTGGACGCCGCCCAGGCCACTGGCAAGGTGGCGATCAATCTGCAGGAATGGCCAGTCGATTTGATGTCCATGTCGGCGCACAAGACCTACGGGCCCAAAGGGCTAGGTGCCTTGTATATCCGTCGTAAACCGGCGGTGCGTCTGAAGGCGCAGATTCACGGCGGTGGCCACGAGCGCGGTTTTCGTTCCGGCACCTTGGCCACCCATCAAATCGTGGGCATGGGACGTGCGTTTGAATTGGCCGCCCAGGAAATGGACGCTGACAATCAGCGCATTGCCGCGCTGCGTGACCGACTGTGGGCTGGTTTGCAACAAATCCCAGATCTGTACTTGAACGGCACCTTGGATCAGCGTGTGCCACATAACCTGAACATCAGTGTGGATCACATCGAGGGGGAAGCCCTGATGATGGCTCTGACGGATCTGGCGGTGTCCAGTGGCTCGGCCTGTACCTCGGCCAGCCTGGAGCCGTCTTATGTATTGACGGCCCTGGGTCGCAGCGATCAGCTGGCACACAGTTCCTTGCGCTTGAGTCTGGGCCGTTTCACGACCGAGCAGGACATTGATGACACGATTGCCGCCATCTGTCGTGTGGTTGAACAATTGCGGGCCATCTCTCCCTTGTGGAGCGAGCCTGCTTCGGAGCAGTTCGCGCAATGATATATAGTGACGCTGTCATGGAAAATTTCCTGCGCCCGCGTCATGTGGGTGTCATGAACAGCAGTGATGCTGATGTAGGTACGGGAGAAGCAGGAAGTCACGAAACCGGGGCATTGATTCGTATCCAGCTCAAGGTATCGGAGCAGGGCCAGATTCAGGATAGCTGTTTCAAGGCTTATGGCTGTGGCTGTACCATCGCTGCCGCCTCATTTGCGGCGCAATGGCTGCAGGATCGCACTCTGGAGCAAGCGGCTCAGTTCTCGTCCACGGATGTGCAGCAAGCACTGGATTTGCCACCGGTCAAAGTGCATTGTGCTTTGTTGGCCCAGGAGGCGGTTCAGGCTGCCATTGCCTCGGTACAGAACAAAGGCGCGTTTTAGTTGTCCAAGCCTGAAGGCTAAATCTCCTTCAGGTTTATAGAAAGGAAAAGATCATGTCTATTTCTCTTACTCAGCCCGCCGCAGAACATATCCAGCGTCATTTAAAAAAACGCGGGGGCGGTTTGGGGCTACGTTTAGGTGTACGTCTGACCGGTTGCTCGGGTCTGGCTTACAAGCTGGATTTTGTTGATGAGCCGGTTCAAGGCGATCAGTTGTTTGAAGAGCACGGCGTTAAACTGTTTGTGGATCCCAAGAGCCTGCCCTTTATTGATGGCACGCGTCTGGATTATGGCCGCGATGGCCTCAATGAAGGTTTCAAATTCATCAATCCAAACGAGAAAGCCTCCTGCGGGTGTGGCGAATCGTTTACCGTGTAGGAACTCATGTCATTACGTTTCGGTTTGGCGGCCAATCAATTGCACCATGATTCGGCAGATGCGGCTTTGTTTCAGTGGTTGCGGCGCTCAGCCAGCGGTATTCGCGAGTTGGAAGTTGAGCTTTACACGGTGGGTCGTACCTGTAACGCCATTGAGCGTTCGGGCTTGTTGGAGGGGTATGGCGGCTTGGTTCGCTATCCCTATGGCCGTGATGGCGGTTTGATGAAGCTGGTAGCCCGAGTTACACAAAGTCCGGATGGCACGCCGCCTTTTGATGGGGCTATATACCTGATTGACCCGGTAGATCCTTCCTCCATTTTTCCGGAAGCATTGGCGCTCAAGCGTCAGTGCATTACGCATGGTCGTCCTTTTATCTCGACTCTGATGGGTGCGATTGAATGGATTGAAGTGGAGCGAGTCAGCCGTGGGCTGTGGCCCGATTCCAGCTGCAAACGTATTTTTGACTTTCCGAATCAAACCCTGGCCTTGATTGCGCACGATGCGCTCAAGGAGAAAATGGTTGAGTTCGTTGACCAGCATTTTGATTTGCTGTCCCGCTTTGGCCAACGCGTTGGAACAGGTACGACCAGTCGCTTGTTGAACGAACTGGCCTGGTCCAAAGGTTGGCCCAAGGAAACACCCTGGATTCAGTCTTATCTAAGCGGTCCTTTGGGCGGCGATGCGCAAATTGCCGAGCTGGTCCTTGAAAACCGTTGCCAGCGTGTGATCTTCTTCGAGGACCCGCATGTCGCACGCCAACACGAGGCCGATATCCAATTGCTGGAACGCGCGGTGCGTGTGGTGGCGGACAAGGCTTCGTGTTTTTCTTCGCCCGAAGTGGCCCATAAATGGGCGCAGGCGGTGATGCGCTTGCCGGTGGATTGATCGCACAGGGGCGTATTAGCGAGAACGAACCAGTAAGTTCGCACTATCAGCATAGGCGCTGCAAGATGGGTATAGTGCCTTGTACGGCAATTAAAAAGGACGCTTTTAAGCGTCCTTTTTGGTTTCTGCGTGATGTTTGCTGGACAAGTCTCCAGGCTATGTAAAAGTTGCTTGTAGTGGCTTGATTTATCGCGTGGACGAGATCAGCTTGATTAGCAGATGTGGGTTTCTTAGACTACGAGTCATGCTTTGCAAGCACCGCAATACAAGGTCGTCCGATGACGTGCTTGCAAGCCTGAATCACGATATTACAGCTGTGCTTCGTTCCCGCGAATTTGCTGCACCTGTATGCGCAGAATAGCTGCACAAAAGTGGTAGTAGGGATTCAGAACGAAAAACGCGCAGCTGAGGCCGCGCGTTTTTCTGTCTTGAGACTGATTAGTCTTCGCGACGCAGGTGCGGAAACAGGATCACGTCACGGATAGCCGGGCTATCAGTCAGCAACATGACCAGACGGTCGATACCAATACCACAGCCGCCAGTAGGGGGCATACCGTATTCCAGCGCACGGATATAGTCGGCGTCGTAGAACATGGCTTCTTCGTCACCAGCGTCCTTGGCTTGAACCTGAGCCTGGAAGCGAGCAGCTTGGTCTTCAGGGTCGTTCAGCTCCGAGAAGCCATTGGCAATTTCGCGGCCAGTGATGAACAGCTCAAAGCGCTCGGTAATGCCTTCCTGGGTGTCCGAGGCACGTGCCAGCGGCGACACTTCTACGGGGTAGTCCACGATGAAAGTGGGGTGCCACAGCTTGGACTCGGCAGTTTCTTCAAATAGAGCCAGTTGCAAGGCTCCCAGGCCGGCATCACGCAGTGGGGGCGAGTTCACGTCCACTTTCAGGCGAGCCAGTTCGGTACGCAGGAATTGGATGTCCTGCAGTTGTTCGATCTGATAGGACGGAGCGTACTTCATGATGGCGCCAGTAATGGTCAGGCGATCAAAAGGCAGGCTCAGATCCAGCTCGCGTTCCTGGTATTGCAAAGTAGCGGTACCTCGGGCGCTGATGGCGGCTTCGCGTATCAGGTTTTCCGTGAAGTCCATCAGCCACTGGTAATCCGTGTAGGCCGCGTAGAACTCCATCATGGTGAATTCAGGGTTGTGACGAGGACTGACGCCTTCGTTACGGAAGTTGCGGTTGATTTCGAACACGCGCTCGAAACCGCCCACGATCAAACGCTTCAGGTACAGCTCGGGAGCAATACGCAGGTACATTTCCATGTCCAGCGCATTGTGGTGCGTGATAAAGGGCTTGGCCGATGCGCCACCCGGGATGGGGTGCAGCATGGGCGTTTCCACTTCCAGGAAATCCGCCTGGGCCATGTGCTGACGCAGACTGCTCATGACCTTGCTGCGGGCCAGGAAGGTTTGTCGGGTGTCTTCACCCATGATCAGGTCTACGTAGCGTTGACGGTACTTTAATTCCTGGTCGGCCAGGCCGTGGAATTTATCGGGTAGGGGACGCAGGGACTTGGCCAGCAGGCGCACGCTGGAGGCGTGTACGGATAGCTCGCCCTTATTGGTTTTGAAGACCGTGCCTTCCACAGCCAGGATGTCACCGATATCCCAACCCTTGAATTCCGCGTAGCTGTCTTCGCCCAGTGCGGCCTTGTCCAGGTAGATCTGGATACGGCCGGACGTATCTTGCAGCGTGGCAAAGCTGGCTTTGCCCATGACACGCTTGAGCATCATGCGGCCAGCCACTTTCACGACTTTATGGCTTGCAGCCAGTGCCTCTTTGTCCTGCTCGCCGTATTGCTTGTGTAGCTCGGCAGCGTGGGCATCAGGGCGGAAATCGTTGGGGTAGGCGATGCCATTTTCGCGCAGGCGGTCCAGCTTGGAACGACGCTCGGCGATCAGGCGGTTTTCGTCTACGACGGGTGCGGAAGTGTCTAGCGATTCAGTCATTGTGTCAGTACTTATTCGTAGTGGCGGATGTCGTCCAGGACGTGCTGGCCAAACTCCGGGCTGTTCAGGTGGCGCAAAATTCGCTCGGCCGTATCGTCTGGGCTGCTTAGCTGACCTTGCTGGTGCAGGTCGATAAAGCGGCTCAGGTTCGGGAACTGATCGCGGGACTGGCTACGGATATGGCCTTGCATATCGGTATCGACCACGCCCGGAGCCAGAGAGCAAACGTCCAGCTCGGGATTTTCCAGTTTCAGGGTTTGCGTATAGAAGTCCAGTGCTGCCTTGCTGGAGCCATACACGGCCCAGCCCGAGACGGGCTTGCGGCCAGCACCCGAGGAGATATTGAGCACCTGGCGCTGGGCATCCTTGGGGGCGCCTTGCAAAAAGGCGGCGGTCAGGCTCATGACACTGGCGAGGTTCAATTGCAGCGCCTGTGTAATGGCCTGGGCATCGAGCAGGTGGCTGGCCTGCCCAACGGGATCAACCGTGCCCGCATTATTAATGAGGACGTAGCGTTGAGCCTGTGTTTGGCTGATCAAGGCCTGCAGAGCCTTGGCAGCCTGTTGTGCGCCTTCCGCGCTGGCCAGATCCACTTGCAGATGCTGATGTGCCCCTTGGGGCGCATCCAGTTGCAGTTCGCTGCGGGCCAGAGTGATCAACTGATGGCCAGCAGCCAGCGCCTGACGCGCCAGGGACAAGCCCAGACCGCGAGAGGCACCGCTTAGAACAGTCAGCGTGGAAGTGTGCATATTAAATCCCTTGTTTCAGGCTGGCTTGAATAAAGGCATCCAGGTCGCCATCCAGAATCTTCTGGGTATTGGAGCTTTCGTAGTTGGTACGCAAGTCCTTGATGCGGCTTTGGTCCAGCACGTAGGAACGGATCTGGTGGCCCCAACCCACATCGCTCTTGGAGTCTTCCAGCTTCTGCTGCTCGGCCATGCGGTTGCGCATTTCCAGCTCGTACAGACGCGACTTCAGCATTTGCATGGCTTCAGCACGGTTACGGTGCTGCGAGCGGTCGTTCTGACACTGCACCACAATGCCGCTGGGTTCGTGCGTAATACGAACGGCCGAGTCGGTTTTGTTAATGTGCTGACCACCGGCACCACTGGCGCGGTAGGTGTCGATACGCAAGTCGGCCGGATTGATTTCCACTTCAAAGGAATCATCGATTTCCGGGTAGACGAATACGCTGGTGAAAGACGTGTGGCGGCCATTGGAGGAGTCAAAGGGGCTTTTGCGAACCAGACGATGTACGCCGGTTTCAGTGCGCAAAAAGCCGTAGGCGTAATCGCCTTCAATCTTGATGGTGGCCGATTTGATACCGGCAACGTCACCGTCAGACTGTTCCAGGATTTCAGCCTTGAAGCCTTTGTGTTCGGCATAGCGCACATACATGCGCAGCAGCATGGAGGCCCAGTCCTGGGCTTCGGTACCACCCGCACCAGCCTGAATATCCATAAAGCAATTGAGCGGATCGGCAGGGTTGGAGAACATGCGGCGAAATTCCAGCTCTTCAATACGGCTGGCCATGGCGGCACAATCTTCTTCGATGGCGGCGATAGTGGCATCGTCATCGTCCATCGCGGCAAGCTCGAACAGGTCCTGCGAATCTTTCAAACCCGTGTGCAAGGCGTCCAGCACATGCACCACGTTTTCCAGACTTTTCTTTTCGCGGCCCAGATCCTGAGCGTGTTGAGGATCGTTCCAGACGTTGGGGTCCTCGAGTTCGGCATTGACTACGTGCAAACGATGCGCTTTGTCATCGTAGTCAAAGATACCTCCGTAAGGCATTTTCCCGCTCCGAATAATCGGCAAGGCGGGCTTCCAGTTGATTAAGTCGTTCCGATTCCATGATTCAGCGGCTTTCCTATATTTGAGGTGCCATCCGCGCCAGCCAGCAGGGCGGCGCGCGGCAAACTTCCGATTTTACCCTTATCGGAGGTCTATGGCACGTATTGGCCGCTCAGGAACTGGACATTGTGCAAGCAGCGGTGCGATAGGCGGACGCAGATCGATAGGAAGGTTGGTGTGAGACGGTGGGCAACGTGGGGGAAGAGGGCTCGGCAAGATCGCTATCCAGGCTGAAATGAGCCACCACCTGAGCCAGAAACGTCGTTTGTTCCAGTTGCTCCTGGGCCGTGTGGGCGCTGTGTTCAAGCAGTTGGCGGTTGGACTGACCTTGCTGGTCCAGACGCGTCATGGCCTGGTTTACGTATTCGATATGTGTCGCCTGATCCTGAGAGGCCTGGGCAATATCGGCCACAATACTGCGCATTTCATTGACTTTGTCTTGTGTGCTGGCCATGACCTGCGCCATTCCGCGTGCGGCCGCCGAGCTTTGTTCGGTTTGTTCGACCGAGCTGGATATCAAGGTGGAAATCTGTTGTAAAGCATCGGTGGAGCGCAAAGCCAGATTACGCACTTCAGCGGCAACCACCGCAAAGCCATGACCGTGCACGCCAGCACGGGCCGCTTCCACCGCCGCATTCAAGGCCAGGATATTGGTCTGGAAGGCAATGCTGCGGATCAGCTTGGTGATCTCGCTCATTTGGTTCGAGCTGTCGGCAATGGCGTTGATGGTATCGAGCAAGTTTTGGGCGGCCTGATTGCCCTGTGCGACCTGACTGGACGTGTCTTGAGCCAGATGGTCTGCCGTTTGGGCCTGTTTGGCGTTTTGTCTTACGGTATCGGCCAGTTGGTTCATGGTTTTGACAGTCTGGTTCAGCTCGGTGGACTGCTCCAAAATCTGTTCGCTCAGGTTTTGGCTGTCCAGCACAATCGTGTGCGAA
Organism: Alcaligenes sp. SMD-FA; assembly: GCF_025960365.1. NCBI lineage: Bacteria > Pseudomonadati > Pseudomonadota > Betaproteobacteria > Burkholderiales > Alcaligenaceae > Alcaligenes > Alcaligenes sp. SMD-FA. The sequence continues at coordinate 1,631,043 of NZ_CP110108.1, forward strand.
CCGTCGCGGATCAAGCCGGTTTGTTCGCGGATCTGATGTACGACGGTTTGCACTCCCTGCCCAATCCCGTTCAGGGCGCTTAGCAAGGTTCCGAACTCGTCGTGACGACGTACGTTGAGCTGGGCATTGAGTTTGCCCTGGGCCAGTTCCTTGGCCAGATTCGCCCCTTGATCCAAAGGTTGCTTGATAGAGCGATACAAGAGGCGCAGGGCAACGGTGCTGGCGATGAAGAACAAGGCCAGGGCCGCCAGTGCCAAGCTGAATGCCCGGTCGCTGCTGCGGCCTGCTAGATCCAGAGAGCTGTCCAGGCGCTCACTGAATTGGTGCTCGAACTGATCCAGCGTATTCGTGATTTGGGTAGAGGCTTGAATATACTGCTGGCTAAATACCAGCACTTTAGCCATCAAGGCATTGGGCAGAGCGATACGGATCGCGCCGTCGCCGTCTTCAAATTGGCCGCTGGCCGTTTGAATGGCTTCGGACTGAACCTGACTCAGGGCCAGAGTTTGTTCATAGGCAGAGCGCAGCAAATCCTGTTCAGCCGGTTCCAGTTCCAGATTCCCGAAACGGTCCAGCATTGCCAAGCTGACGCCGTCCTGATCCGGCTGGGCACCGGTAAACATCGCCAGCAGACGGCGGAAGTTATCCTGAAATTCAATTTGCTCGCTGGAGACAAAGGCGATGGCCTGACGGCTGAGCAATTCGCTGATGCGTTTGAAGTCTTTGCTAAGCGCCGTAGTTTGGTGGCGCTGGGCTTCCAGGTGCTTGCGTTGATCGATGCTGTTGCTCAGGTGCTGCAGGGCAATCAGCATCAGGACTAAAAACAGGCTCAGGGTTGCAAAGTAGGCGATAAAGCCGGTTTTGAGCGTCAGTAGTTTTTTCAAGGCGACTCCCACAAAGAGTGGGGCGCGTCCGAGCGCTGCTGGCTCTTGTCGCACCCCTGTCAGGCGCACCTATCTTTGCATCTGATTGTGACAGGGGTGTGGCGCTATGTCTTAACGACGATGGGGGGTACGGCGAGGGGCAGAGCTCGGGGCGCCAACACGTTTGGGCAAGTGGCGGAAAATGATGCGACCTTTGCTCAGGTCGTAGGGCGACATTTCCAGGGTGACGCTGTCGCCAGCCAGAATACGGATGTGGTGCTTGCGCATTTTGCCGCCCGTGTAGGCGATAACGGCGTGACCGTTGTCCAGGGTGACACGAAAGCGTGAGTCAGGCAGGATTTCGGTGACGGAACCTTGCATTTCAAGTAGCTCTTCTTTGGCCATAAATCGGGACTCCTTTAAAAATAATGATTCCCGTCTGGCCCTGCTGGGCGGGACGGGGACGGGCTTAGCAACCAGGCAGACCGACAAACCGTACAAGCGGTGTCTGGAGTCCAGCCTTGCACTAGGCCCATAAAAATTGGGGTGAATCTGTGTCTGTCAGAACGGTTGGGTTCCAGACAGGGTCGGGTTGATCAAATTGAAAACACGCCCGCCGTTCGTGGGAAGAACCGGCCAGGGCAGACAAGGTCTGCCTACCTGAAAAACGGGCAAAAACACGAGTACTTGCCAGGAACGTAGACCTGCATAACGACGCGCGGGACAGTCCCTTGCGGTTAAGAGTGCGGGTTGTGGTGCCAAGTAATGCACTTGGGGCGCTTGATCGGGTCAAGCTTTATTCCCAAAAGTGGGGGTGTTTCAAGGTCGATTTACCCTGGGTAGCTGCATCTGATGTTGTCAAAGCCAGACGAGCGTGGATGGGATGGGCCAATAAAACTCAATCAGCGCCATGACGTGACAATTGTATGATTATAAATAATATTTATGGATTGGTCAAAGATTGACCAGCCTACGTGGTCACAAGCAGGCGGGTAAAGGCGTAGAGGGCAGGGCATGCTTGCCTATATACTAGCCCCATCGTAGCGGCGCCGTGTTGACCTGAGCAGGGATCACACGCGCCGTTGCCGTTTTTTAGGACATGCTTGTGAGCACTCAGAAACTGACCCCTGGCACGACGGCTCTACTGGTTTTACCTACGATTTTGTGGGCCAGTAACGCCATCGTCGGACGCTTGATTCATGATCAGGTGCCGCCTATTACCCTGAATTTTTTTCGTTGGTTGGTGGCGTTCACCATCTTGCTTTTTGTGGGACGGCAAGTGCTGCGACGCGGCAGCAATTTGTGGGCCAACTGGAAACGCTACTCCATTTTGGGTTTGCTGGGCATAGGGATCTATAACGCTTTGCAATATCTGGCACTGCAAAGTTCCTCCCCCATTAACGTGACGCTGGTCAATGCCAGCTTGCCGTTCTGGATGCTGGTGATCGGCCGCCTGTTTTTCAAATCTACAGTCAATGGGCGGCAACTGGTCGGTGGTTTGATGTCTTTGCTGGGTGTGGTTCTGGTATTGACTCGCGCGGATTGGCAAGAGCTGATGGCCTTCCGTTTTGTGCCGGGCGATGTCTATATGGTGATCGCCACCATTGCCTGGGCGATCTATAGCTGGATGCTCAGTACGCGTCGCCATGAGGGTGTCATCGCACAGACATGGGCCACCGTCGTGATGGCGCAGGTGTTTTTTGGCTTGATCTGGTCCGGTGCATTTGCCGCCATGGAGTGGACATTCACGGACTGGCATATCGATTGGTCTTGGGGCTTACTGCTGGCTATTTTGTATGTGGGCACCGGTCCCGCCTTGATTGCCTTGCGCTGCTGGGGGGTGGCTGTCCAACGAGTCGGTGCCGCAACCGCCGGTTTTTTCGTGAACCTGATGCCGGTATTTGCGGCCTTGATGTCCGTTTTTATTCTGGGCGATACCCCCAAGCTTTACCACGGCGCGGCGTTCCTTCTGATTGTGGGCGGAATTTATGTATCGTCACGTAAAAGCTAAGGCCTGAGAGCACCTGGTATTGGGGGGCTCCAGCGAAAAAAGGACGCCCGGTAGAGCGTCCTTTTTTACTTTGTAGGCTCGGGTTCAAGTTCTTGAACGTGCCAGCAGAGGGTTACTTGCCATTACCCATGCGGCGGAAAATCGTCGCGACCAAAGGACCGGAAATATTGTGCCAGACACTGAAAATGGCGCTGGGCACGGCGGCCAGAGGCGAGAAGTGGGCACTGGCTAGAGCTACGCCTAGACCGGAATTTTGCATGCCTACTTCAATTGCCAGGGTTTTGCGTTGTGGCAACGGCATGCCGCTCAGGCGGGCCAGTACATAGCCCAGTATGTAGCCTAGGGTGTTATGCACGACAACGACCGAAAATACCAGCAGGCCGCTGGTCGCAATCTTGGCCTGGTTGCCGGCTACAACCGCAGCTACGATAGCCACAATTGCCACGACAGAGACCAGGGGCAGAGCAGCCACGCCCGCTTTGATTTTTTCGCCCAGCAGGGACTGCACAATAACACCCAGGGCAATGGGCAGAATCACGACCTGAACAATGGACCAGAACATGGCCGAGGCGCTGACCTCCAGCCATTGGCTGGCCAGCATGTAAATCAGGGCGGGGGTGACGATAGGCGCCAGCAAAGTGGAGACCGAGGTAATGGCAACCGACAGGGCCAGGTCACCACGTGCCAGGAAGGTCATTACGTTAGATGAGGTCCCGCCAGGGCAGCAGCCAACCAGAATGACGCCAATCGCTAATTCGGGCGGCAAGGAAAACGCATAGGCCAGGGACCAGGCCAAGACGGGCATGATGAGGAATTGACCCAGAACACCCACAGCCACTCGGCCCGGGCGTACGAACACCTCAGCGAAGTCCTGGCGCGATAAAGTCAGCCCCATACCGAACATGATGATGCCCAGAAGTGGAACAATATAAGCGCCTAACCAGCGGTAGTGGTCGGGAAAGTAAAAGGCCAAAATGGCAAACAGTAGAACCCAGATGGCAAAGGTATTGCCAACAAAACGGCTCAGGCGGGCGATAGCCTGCATGATGAAATATCCTTCAAGGAGCACGGCAGGCCGGTAGGCCGGCGTGGTGCGGATTAGTCTGTTATGGGGAGCAGCATGGGGCGGGCCAGGTGTAGACCGTCCATCGCAGACCTGCTTAAGGACTGGCGATACGACTTTCCGGTAGGGTGGGATAAAGCGCTGGCAGCACGGGGCTGTACGGGCAGATCTGGGTAAGGTCAGTTGTACAGGGGGTGGTGGGCGAAACGGGCAACATGGCAGGCCATGTTTTTTTATCCTGGAAGGCCGGGCTCGAGCGTATTGTAGACCCTGGTCACCAGGGTATTTTGATTAGCTTGCTTGCAAATGTGTGTATTGGGAGAAGGTGGGTGAATAGAGCGGGATCACGTCTGGCGGCTTACGCCTGTTTGGCCTTGTCCATGTCTTTGGTAGGCAGTTATATCGCCTTGACTCGGCCCTTGGTGACGGCACTGCCGGTGTTCTTGTTGGCTTGGTTGCGCTTTGGGATTGGTGGGTTAGCGATGCTGCGCTGGCTACGTAAACCCGCGAATGAACCCACGTTGGATTTGCGCACCCGTGGCTTGATCTTTCTGGAGTCTTTCCTGGGCAATTTTCTGTTCACCCTGTGCATGGTGACGGGTATCAGCATGACCAGCGCGGTGTCGGCAGGCGTGATCTTGTCAGCTATCCCCGGCATGGTGGCCTTGTTTAGTTGGTATTTTCTGAAAGAAAGCATAGGCCCGCGTACGTGGGCATCGCTGGCCCTGGGTATGGGCGGTATTGCCTTGCTCGCTTTGGTGCAGGCTGATGACCACGGTGTGGATCAACTGGATCCGGGGAAAATGTGGTTGGGTAATGCACTGATTTTTTGTGCTGTCTTGTGCGAATCAGCCTATGCCGTCATTGGCAAGCGTTTGACCGCTGTGCTTAGCCCCAAGCGTATCAGCGCCATTATCAATCTGTGCAGTCTGGCCCTGATTACGCCGCTAGGCTTATACGCCGCCTGGGATTTTGATTTCACAGCACCGGCAGGCTGGATCTGGCCTTTGCTGGTGTTTTATTCCCTGGCCGCCAGTGTCTGGACGGTGTGGCTGTGGATGACGGGTGTGCGTTCCGTGCCTGCTTCGCAAGCCGCCGTATTTATGGTTTTGATGCCTTTAGGCACGGCGGCAGTGGGTGTGCTGGTGCTGGGCGAGAGCTTTACCACCGTGCATGTATACGCTTTCATCCTGGCTTTGGCGGGCTTGGTGCTCGCGACTTTGCCGCAGCGTTCAGAAGCCAGATTGGCCTGATGGCTAGCCACTCAAATTGTCCTTATTCGTAAGTATTTCTACAGGGTATTACTGTCGCGCCCATCATTTGTTTACTTGGGTATCATTAGCCCCGCCAGTTTCCTGGTATTAGAAAAAAATATTGATGCTTACGAAAAGGGATATGGGTGATGAGGGGCACGGTTTGGCCCAAGAGGTGGCCTTTGCTGGTTTTGTTTGCGCCGTTTGTTCCTGCATTGGCGCAGACACAAAATGGAATGGCGCAAGAGTTGTTGCGACAGCAGGAACGGGAACGTGTCCTGCGTGAGCAGCAAGAAAGCGTGCCCGATATACGTTTGCCGCCTGTGCAAATTCCCGCTCCTGAGCAATTGCCTGACAAGGAAAGTCCTTGTTTTCCTATTTCACAGATCTGGCTGGAGGGGGATCAGTCCCAGCGTTTTACCTGGGCATTGAGGGCAGCCGACCCTGCTCATGATCCGGCTACAGGGCGGTGCCTGGGCACGGACGGGATCAACGTCGTTATGTCCCGTATCCAGAATGCGATTATCGCACGTGGGTATGTCACAACGCGTGTGTTGGCGCCTGCACAAGATTTGCGCACGGGCCAGCTTCGCTTAACGCTGGTGTCTGGTCGTGTGCGTGACGTGCATTTTACCGAAGAAACATCCTTGAAAGCGACGGCCTGGAACGCGGTTCCTATCCGACGGGGCGATTTGCTCAATTTGCGTGATATCGAACAGGCTTTGGAGAATTTCAAGCGTGTTCCGACCGTAGAGGCAGATATTCAAATTGTTCCCGCTGAAGGCGATGATGCCCGGCCGGGCGATAGTGATTTGGTCATCGCCTGGCAGCAACGCTCGCCGCCAATCCGCTTATCGGCCCATTTAGATGACTCGGGCAGTAAGGCAACGGGCAAGCTGCAAGGGGGGGTGACGGTCTCGCTGGATGATTTGTTGATGTTAAACGATTTGTTTTACGTCAACCTTAACTACGATCTGTTCAGCAGTCGGGGCAAAGGTAACCGGGCACAGACGCTTCATTACAGTGTGCCCTATGGCTACTGGACGCTGGGCGCGACCGTAAGCAGCTATAACTATCATCAAACGATTGCGGGCTACAACCAAGGCTACGTGTATAGCGGTACCAGTGACAATGCAGAGCTGCGTTTGTCACGTTTGGTTTACCGGGACGCGACACGAAAAACAGCCCTTTTCGGCCGAGCCTGGACGCGTCGCTCGAGTAACTTTATTGACGATGTGGAGATCGAGGTTCAGAACCGTCGCACGGGTGGCTGGGAGCTGGGGGTGACCCATCGTGAGTATCTGGGTAACAGTACCTTGGATGCGAGTGTGGCTTATCGCCGTGGCACGGGAGCCTTTAAAGCGAAAAGTGCGCCTGAGGAGCCCTTTGGAGAAGGCACTTCACGGATGAAGTTGATTACTGCCGATGTGCAGTTGATGGTGCCGTTCTCGCTGGGGACTGAGCGCGCCCGCTACATCAGTAGTTGGCGAGCGCAATGGAATCGTACGCCTCTGGTCCCGCAGGATCGCTTCTCTATTGGTGGCCGTTACTCGGTGCGTGGCTTTGATGGTGAGCTGATGCTCATGGGTGAGCGTGGCTGGGTCTGGCGCAATGAAATCGGTGTATCAGTGGGGGCAGGCCAGGAACTGTACCTGGGTGCCGATTATGGTCATGTGGGTGGGCCGTCCACGCGCTGGCTTCAGGGGCGCAACTTAGTGGGTTCGGTGATTGGGCTGCGAGGAGGGGCCAAGGGGTTTTACTGGGATCTGTATGCCGGTGTGCCTCTTTATAAGCCCGAAGGATTTAAGACCGATTCGGTCACGACGGGCTTTACCCTGAGCTGGTCCTACTGAACTGAACCTCTCTTCCTTATTCCGCGCCAGATCAAGAGTGTGATGATATGAACAAGAATTTATATCGTATTGTTTTTAACCGTACGTTGGGCTTATTCCAGGTGGTAGCGGAAATTGTGCGCCGCAATGGACCCGGTGGGCGTGCTGGTGTGAGCACGACCGCGCACAGTCGCTTCCTGGCCATTGTCAACCCTGTCTACTTCGCCCTGGCGATGGCGCTCGGCCAGGTCTTTATGGTGCCGACCGCACATGCTCAGATTGTGGCCGATCCCAGTGCCCCGGGCAATCAGCAGCCAACAGTGCTGGAAGCCGCTAATGGGGTGCCGCTGGTTAACATCCAAACGCCCAGCGCGGCGGGTGTCTCGCGCAATACTTATCAGCAGTTCGATGTCGACCCCCAAGGGGCGATTCTCAACAATGCTCGTACCAGTGTGCAGTCCCAATTGGGTGGCTGGGTGCAAGGTAACCCCTGGCTGGCGCAAGGTACGGCACGCGTTATCTTAAATGAGGTCAACTCCAATGATCCCAGCCTGTTACGGGGCTATGTGGAAGTGGCGGGTGATCGTGCACAACTGATCATTGCCAACCCGGCGGGTATCTCGTGTGATGGTTGTGGTTTTATCAATGCTGACCGTAGCACTTTGACCACTGGCAAACCGATTATCAATGGGGGGGCGCTGGAGGGCTACCGCGTGCAAGGCGGCACCATTTCGGTTTTGGGCAAAGGTTTGGATGCCAGTGCCACTCACTATACGGATTTGATTGCCCGCTCGGTGGAAGTGAATGCGGGCATCTGGGCCCAGCAATTACAGGTCACTACAGGGGTGAATGAGGTCAGTGCCGACCACAGCAAGGTACAAGCCGTGAAGGCCCGTAGTCAGGCGCCCGCGTTTGCCTTGGATGTCGGTGCCTTGGGTGGTATGTACAGCCAGAAAATTGTTCTTGTGGGGACCGAGCGCGGGGTCGGAGTGCGTAATGCGGGCGCTATTGGTGCTCATGTGGGGCAGGTGGTGGTGACTGCCGATGGCCGTTTGGAAAACAGTGGCACGATACAGGCCAAGGCAGATACGCAGATACAGGCCAATGATGGCCTGGCAAACACCGGCGTCATTAGTGCGGGCCGTGAGCTGTCCATAGGCAGTGTCAAGGATATTGATAACCGCAAGGGGACGTTGAACGCGCGGCGGGTGGCGATTCAAGCCCAGTCTTTGGATAATCAGGCAGGCACCATTGAGCAGGCTGGAACCCAGAGTTTGTCATTGTCTGCTGCGCAAATCAGCAACCGGGAGGGGGGGCGTATTGGTTTGATCGCTCAGGGCCCATCGTCAGGACAGACGCCTTCCCCGGGGAGCGGTGCGGATGGGGAAACGGGCGGTACGGGTGCTAATCCGGCGCCTCAGGGGCCGGGCACCGGCCAGGAAGGCCCAGACGGTGGTAGTGTTGCGCCGCTGGAGCCGGGGCAGCTTGATATTGCGACCAGCTTGGACAATACGGGTGGCCGGATTGTGGCTGGTGGCAATATCAATATGCTTGCCAAAGCGGGGCTGAATAATGATGGGGGATACCTGGGCCTAGGGCGGCTTGAGGTGAGCGGCGGTGACTTGAGTAACCGTCAGGGGGAAATCAAACTTGCCGATCAGGCCCAGATTGCCGTCGGACAGTTCAGTAATGACAAGGGCCTGCTGCAATCGGCCGGTTCGCTTGATCTGAGCGCACAGGAACTGTCCAATCGTGGCGGCCAGCTTGTCGCTACAGGCGATCAAGCTACTCGTGTACAGGTGGTGGGCACGCTTGATAACCGTGACGGGGGGAAACTGGCCAGTAATGCTGATCTGAACATTCGAGCCGGTGTCTTGGAAAACAAGGAAGGTGAGGTTTTGCACGCAGGCAGTGGGCACCTTGACCTGGATGCCGCCAACTTGCAGGGGCAGCAAGGCCATATTGCTAGTAATGGCACCTTGAATCTTCGCGGTACAACGACAGACTTGCAACAGGCCACGACGCAGGCACAGACAATAATCGTTGAGACTGGCACGCTCAATACCGCCAGAGGCACTTTGCTGGCCACGGGTGGGGATGCCTTGGTACTGAAGGTGCAAGGCTCGAGCGATAACCGTGACGGAATGATCATCGGCAATGGTCATGTGCAAGTGCAAGCGGGTGCTCTTTATAACCAGGGCGGTACGGTATCGTCCGCACAGACACTGGGCATGGAGGTTCAAGAGCAGCTCAATAATCAAGGTGGCAAGGTATTGGGTGTGGCCGATGTGTTTATTGGCGCCGGAACCGTTGATAACCGTGAAGGCGGTCTGCTTGTGTCCACGGACGGTGGCATGGAGGTACGGACACAGGGCCGTACCGAGAACGCCAACGGCATAGTACAAGGTGCTGCGGCTACCCGCCTGATGAATGCTGGCTTGGGCAATGCGGGGGGCATCGTGTTGGGCTCCCAAGTTGATGTTCATACCCAAGGGGCCTTGCTGGACAATGCTGGCGGCACTATTGCCAGCACGGATGGCACGCTGAATCTGGACAGTGGAGCATTGAATAATGCCGGCGGCTTGCTGCAATCGACCCAAGCGTTGCGTCTGGATACCCATGGGCAGGAACTGATCAACACAGGCTCGGGCAGTGCGGGCGGGATCGTGAGCGGCCAGGCCCTGACGCTGACCAGTGCGAACGTGGATAACCGTGAAGGGGTGATCTACAGCCAAGGTGATGCCAATCTGGAGCTGTCGGGCGTAGCGAACAATACGGCTGGGCTGATAGCGGCAGGTAAGGCACTACACCTTCAGGCGGAGCAGATTCTTAATCAGCATACCCGAGGCACCGATGCCAGCCCTTCTCGGGGCATACAAGGCAAACAGGTCACTTTGACGGCTGACCATGTCGATAACACCGATGGCGATTTGGCCGCGGATGATTCCCTGCTTATTCGTGGTAACGGCATGGCCAGTGTGGTGGATAACACGGCAGGTCAGTTGTATTCGGACGGCCATATTGAACTGGCTGCCCATCGGGTGCATAACCAGTCCGGTACGATGCTGGCTGGCCAATCCTTAGCGCTTGCTGCGGATACGCTGGGTGGGGATGGCAGTCTGCATTCAAAAGGCGATTTGAGTCTGTCTGTTCAGCAGGATTTCACTAATCTGAATGATATTCGAGCTAACGGTCAGGCTGTGATTCGTACGGCTGCCCAATTGAACAATCAGGGCGTGATTCAGGCAGGCACACTAGAAGTGCGGGGCGAACACGTCAATAACACGGCTACGGGGCAGATCAGCGGGGGGCGCACGACCGTTGTTGCCAATGGAACGTTAAGTAATCGTGGCCTTATCGATGGCGCTCGAACTCATATTGATGTGGGCACACTGGATAATGCAGGTACGGGGCGCCTATATGGGGATCATTTAAGCATTCAGGCCGATACCCTCAATAACCGGGAAGAGGGTGATCGTGCTGCTGTCATCGCCGCACGAGAGCGCCTGGATATCGGTGCCAAGCTTATTAATAACCGGGAGCAAGCGCTGATATTCAGTGCTGGCCCAGGTGCTGATGCTCTTAATATCGGTGGTGCGCTGGATGGGCAGGGGCAGGCGAGCGGTCGCGCGGACCTGGTTCTGAATGACAGCGCCGTTATTGAATCTTTGGGTGGCATGAGCATCGATGCCAACCGTTTGCTCAATCGCAACCTGCATTTCAATACCGAATTGGTCCGGGTAGGCGAGCCGACACAGCATACCTATATTCAGCCCTCGGGAGATCCGAATAAGCACGATATCAGTGAGTATCGGTGGGAAGGCTGGAGCCGTGCTGGACGCTATCGTCACCGGGAAACGGGTGCTGAGGTGCGCAAATGGACTCAGTATGAGATTACCCGCAGCGAATATGAAACCCAGGTGACCGAAAGTGCTCCATCCCTGATTCGCGCCGGTGGCAATCTGATTTTACGTGGTAACGAGCTATTGAACGACAAGAGCCAGATCATCGCAGGTGGCGTCCTGCAAGGTGATCTGGATAAGTTAAAGAATGAAGCGGTCTTTGGGCAGCATGTCATTCGTCAGGCTGGAACCAGCCAATACACCTACAGTCGGTGGCGGGGTGGTTTCAAGCGTTATCACCAGCGCAAATGGCAGTCAAAAATTGCCTACAACCCGGCCGATATCGTCACGACATTCAGTCTGGATGTCTCTAAAGTGATCGAGCATGCCGCCGGACAGGGCAGCGGTTTTGCCATTGATGATCGACAGACGGCTCAGGTGGGAGGCCAACTGGAGCGCAAGGGTGCCGTCGAGCGCAAGCCAATAAGTGACGTTCAGGCTCAGGCCCCTGGCGTCAAGGGTGATACGCTCGATCACATCCGGATGGTCCAGATCGACACCGAGATCCCCACTAACAGTTTGTTCCGCACCAGTCCCGATGCCGGTACGTATCTGGTTGAGGCCGACCCGCGCTTTACCGACTATCGCCAATGGCTCAGCTCAGACTATATGTTGACCCGACTTGGCTATGATCCAGTCACCATGCTCAAGCGCCTGGGTGACGGGTTTTATGAGCAAAAGCTGGTGCGTGACCAGATCAATCAATTGACAGGACGCCGTTTCCTGGAGGGCTACGTGAGCGATGAGGAGCAGTATCGCGCTTTGCTGGAAGCAGGCAGCTCCTATGCCAAGAAATGGAATTTGCGTCCCGGGGTGGCGCTCAGTGCTGAGCAAATGGCCCAACTGACTAACGATATGGTGTGGCTGGTCGAGCAGGATGTCACCTTACCGGATGGCAGCACGGCGCGTGCGCTAGTGCCGCAAGTCTATGTTCGCGTAAGACCGGATGATCTCGATGGACGTGGCACCTTAGTGGCGGCCAACGCGATCGATCTGGCCATCAAGGATGATGTGCTCAATTCTGGCACGATAGCTGGGCGCACAGCGGTCCGGATCACAGGACAGAACCTGCGTAACCTGGGCGGGCGTATTGACAGTGACGCGCTTGTCCTTAACGCCCGTGGGGATATTGACCATGTGGGTGGCACGATCCAGGCCAAGAGCGCCTTGTTGCTTGATGCCGGACGCGACCTTAACGTGGCCAGTACGACCCACAGTGATGCCAAGCAGGCAGGAAAAAGTGACTTTAGCCGGACCAATCTGGACCGTGTAGCCGGCCTTTACGTGACTAATTCTGATGGCATTCTGTTGGCGGCAGCCGGTGGTGACCTCACATTGAATGCAGCACAAGTGATCAATAGTGGCAAGGACGGCCAGACCGCGCTGGTGGCCGGTCGTGATGTCAGTCTGGGGACAGTCACCCTTGCAGAACAAGAGAATAATGTTCTTGATACCAACAACTACCTGAAGCAAGGGTATGAGCGGGAGGTAGGCACCGGTATTACGGCCCCGGGCGACGTACGAGTACAAGCAGGTCGAGACTTGACCGCGCGTGCTGCGACCGTGACCAGTGAGCAAGGCGCTGTGGTCGCTGTTGCGCAAGGCCAGGCCCAGATTCTGGCCGGACAAGATAGTCGTAACTGGAGTGAAGGCCGGCAAATCAAAAGTCGTGGTCTGCTCAGTTCCAAGAAAACGACCACCCGTGACAGTCTGGAGGAAACAACGGCCTTATCCAGTATCTTCAGTGGTAAGACTGTGGCTGTGCAAGGGGGAAATGTCACGGTCACTGGCAGTAATGTGGTGTCTGATGCGGGTACCGTTATTGCGGCCCGCAATGATCTGACCATTCAGGCTGCAACAGATACCAAGCAGGAAAGCCATTTCAAGCGGGTCGACAAATCTGGTTTCATGACCGGTGGCGGTTTGAGTTTCACGATTGGCAAGCAGATGCAAAGTGCTGATCAACAGGATGCCAGCACACGGGCAGCGGCCTCGACAATCGGCTCGACGGATGGGGATGTCATGTTGGCAGCGGGTAGTCGCTATCAACAGACAGGTAGTCATGTCCTGGCACCCAAAGGCGATATCGACATTCATGCTAAGCAGGTGGATATTGTTGAAGCTCGTGAAACCGGCATAAACACTCAAGAAAGTAAGTTTCGTCAGTCGGGCCTGACAGTGGCTTTGACCTCGCCGGTCATCTCCGCTATTGAGACGGGTCAGCAGATGAAGCGGGCCTCCAGCGATACCTCTGATACCCGAATGAAAGCCTTAGCCGCCGCGACGACGGGGCTGGCGGCCGTCAATGCCTATGATGCGGTTAGCGCTGATCCTACAACGGGCGGGGGGATCAACCTCTCGATTACGGTTGGTTCTAGTAAAAGTGACAGCAAGTCCACGACCACCTACGACACGGCAGTCGGCTCCACCGTGGCAGCCGGTGGCAATGTGCGTATCAGCGCAACAGGTGCGGGTCAGGATTCTGACCTGACGGTGCGCGGCAGTAACGTTAGTGCAGGGGGCGATGTTCACCTGAAGGCAGATGGTGATATCAACTTGTTGGCAGCAGAAAACACCGTCCAGACGGATCGTCGCAGCAGTAGTTCCAGTGCTGGCGTAGGGGTTGCTGTTTCTTTGGGGTCCAATGGGATTGGCTTTGGTCTCACGGCAAACGCCAGTCGTGGCAAGGGCAAGGGCGAGGGTAGCGATCTGACCTGGAGCCATAGCTATGTCACGGCGGGAGATCGTCTTGTTTTGGAATCTGGCGGCGATACCAATCTGCGTGGCACGGTAGCCAGTGGCCAGCAAGTGGTGGCCGATGTGGGCGGTGATCTCACTATAGAGAGTCTGCAAGATACGAGCCGCTTTACCAGCAACGAGAGTCAGGTGGGCGGTAGCGTGATGGTCGGGGTCGGTTTTTCGGCCAGTGCCAACGTCGGCAAGCAAAAGATCAATAGTGATTACGCCAGCGTTCATGAGCAGTCCCGTATTGAAGCCGGGGATGGCGGTTTTCAAATCGAGGTCAAAGGGAATACGGACCTGAAAGGGGCCGTTATCACCTCTTCCGAGCAAGCCGTCAAGGATGGCCTGAACACCTTGAGCACCGGTACGCTCACTACGAGCGACATCGACAATTACGCCCATTACAAAGCCAGTAGTATGAGCCTGGGTGTTGGGTATAGTTCAGGTGGTAGTGATACCGCATCGGGTGTAGGTACGGACCAGCAAGGCCAAGCTGCCACGGGCGAGCAGGTGCCTGGCACCACTTTGCCTAAGCAGGGCGGCTTTAGCGCCAGCCCGCCGATTGTCATGGCGGCCAGCGGCAAGAGTGGCAGCACCACGTCTAGCGGTATTAGTGGCGCCCAAATCACCATTACAGATCAAGCTAAGCAACAGCTTCTGACAGGGGAAACACTGGATGAGCGTCTGGCCAGTTTGAACCGTGAGGTATTGACGGGCCAGGACGGTAGCAATGCTCTTAAGCCGATTTTCAACGAGCAGGAAATCCAGGCGGGTTTTGAGATTGTCGGGGCTTTGCAACGTGAGACCGGCGTATTCCTGAACAATCGGGCCAAAGAAGCCACAGCCGCCCAGAATGCATGGGATCGTGAGCGGAGCAAGCCGGAAGGTGAGCGTGATCCTGCTCGTTTGGCGGCGCTTGAACAACAGCTAAAAGCCACGGCAATCTGGGCCCCGGGTGGTGCAGGCCGTCAGGTGCTGACAGCCTTGGCGGCGGCCGCTGGGGGTAATGTGACGGGCGCCTCCTCCCAGTTTGCTCAGAATCTGGTGGTCAATTACCTGCAGCAGCAAGGTGCCGGGTTGATCGGAGGCTTAGTTAAAGATGGCACATTGACCGAAGGCAGCGCCTTGCATGCCGCCTTGCACGGGGTGCTGGCGTGTGCGGGAGCGGCGGCCAGCGATCAAGGTTGTGCTGGCGGGGCACTAGGCGCTGCCACCAGTAGCTTGTTGACCAATCTGTTCTTGGATCAACCGGGAGAGACGGCGCAGGCAAAAGAAGCGAAGCGCAATCTGATTGCAACGCTGGTGGCCGGTATCAGTGCAACCGGTGGTCTGGAGGCGGCTACTGCCACCAACAGTGCCATTGCTGCTCTTGATAACAACTATCTGACGCAATCTGCGGTCGATAAAGTGAAAGCCTGCCTGAGCGGCAAGACATGTTCCTCCGAGGAGCAAAAGAAGGCCAGCAAGGAAGAGGCTGAACGGCTCAGTCAGTTTCTAGATAAAGAAATGAATGCGCTTTGCGCGGCCAATCCGGTTGGCGATGCATGTCGTACGGCGGTCAATACGGCCACGCAGTACATTGCCATGCAAGATGCCTGGGCCTTATTGAACGGGGATGTGAATCGTTCGTCCAAAAACACCTTTGATTATGTCTACAACAGCCTTGGAGCAGAAGCGCGCTTTGCGTTGTACTACAACACCATTGATAACCGCGCGGATTTCTTTGGGGCATCGGACCGTTATGAGCAGAACATTGGTTCGGGGGCGAAATGGTATGGGGGGGCGGAATTTGTTTCCAGGGCACCATTAACGGGCTTGGGGGCAGATGGAAGTGGGTCTGGTTATACGTTTCTGCTTGGGTCTACTTTAGCTGGAATAAACGCAGATACTATTTATGATTGGCGATCTGAAGCAGGTAAAGCGTTAATGAGTGCAGGTTTTAGTAATTTTAGTGCACTGTATAACCATGGAGGCGACCCGGTGCGGTGGGATATTAATCAGTTAATAAGTGAACAGCAGACACTTCAGCCTATTCATGAGAAATATCTTAAGAATAGGGTTGTATTTAGGTTTATATCAGAGTTCATGACTGATACTGATTTTATCCTTGGTGCTGGAAATAACTTTGTTACTTCTGATAAGCAAGGTCAGCCCGGAGGGGTTGATATCCTGGATTATCAGTCTCGTGTTAGATACGGATGTAGGCTTCTAGCTTATTCTGAACAGCAAGGTTGCACGCCATGAAGGGTTATCCATATTGGAAGGTTGGATTAGGGTTCTCATTATGTCCTGGCATTGCTGGAATAATTATGGCGCTAGTACTTACATACTATGCTGTGTTAGACCCGAAAGTAGATGGTATCTCGGTTCTTGGAGTTGCTGTTGGATCTTCATTTGTAATGGCTTTGACAGCTATTGTGATTAATATCCCGCCTGCGATTGCTCTAGCAGTGATTTATTTGGCCCTACGCCTATATCGTTCATGGCAAAGCTATTTGCTGGTCGCTTTTTTGGGTGGTTGTGGGGCTTTTTTCTGGGGTGCGTACATATCGCCGATAAACAGGGGGAAGGGCTACTGGCAGGCAATTGCTGAGAGCTGGCTATCTACGCCCTTCGCCAGCGCATTCGTGCTTGGCGCTATTTCTTCATTTGTGATGGCTTTATGGGTTTTACCTAAACGGCCGGAAGTCTATGGGACAGAATGAAATCGTCGGAAGGAGTCCGATCATGAATTGCGATAAGTTAATGTAAATGGGCGCTATTAAATATTTAGTCGATGAATCGATCATTTTTTAGCACCTTTTTTACTTGGCGCGGGAAAACGAAGAGCATAAAGGTGCGAGTGGTCACAGTAACCAACAGCGCCATTGTTGCCCTTGATAACAACCATCTGACGCGATCCTCCATCGATAAAGTGAAAGCCTGCCTGAGCGGCAAGACATGTTCCTCCGAGGAGCAAAAGAAGGCCAGCAAGCAAGAGGCTGAACGGCTCAGTCAGTTCCTGGATCAAGAAATGAATGCGATATGTGCGGCCAATCCGATTGGCGATGCATGTCGTACTGCGGTCAATACAGCCACGCAGTACATTGCCATGCAAGCTGCTTGGATATAACGAAGCGCAGGGATGTAAACCATGAATAAGTATCCTGTATTGAGGGTTATATTGGCTTTCTCTCTCGTTCCTATGTGGGGAGGGTTGTGTATGGGATTGGTAATTCTATTCACGATGCCTGCCTCCGATACCGTAGGACTTTTGTTGAATGTGTGGCTTCAATTCGTAATGTTGTTGCTCCCTATGGCTGTTGCCTTGTTCTTTGAAGTGGTTCTCGCAGCTATTTTGGGGGCACTTTATGCCTGGATAAAGCTAAAAAGAGGAACATTGAGTTACTTGCTTGTCTTTATATGTGGAGGTGCCACAGCCTATGTTTGGACAGCGTATGTTTTTGGGCTGGGCGGAAATGATCTATCAGCTAGATTTCAACATGCCTATCCTTTCATTTTGCAGAACAGACAGTCAAAGGCATTCGTATTAGGGGCGATATTTTCGCTGATAACGGCGATGGTTGTTTTGCCTCCATCTAGGGGAGAGCAAAGCTTCAGGTCGTGAAAACCATTTCAAGCGGGTCGACAAATCTGGTCTCATGGGCAGTGGCTTGGATGCGGCTACCGGCACCAACAGTGCCATTGCTGCTCTTGATGGTATTAAGGGATTTGTTTAAGTACCCTAGCGTCGAATAATTTAACTCATCTTGTGAGAAGGGTTTAGGTTTGTTTATGTTTCAATTTCTGAGGTATAGCCAGAAACAGGGATGCAAACCATGAGTCCGTACCCACGCTGGCGTGTATTTTTGAGTTTCTTGCTGTGTCCCGTGCTGGCCGGCCCATTTATTGGGGTATGGCTGGCGTTGGCGGGGCCACAGTCCGGGGATCAGGCATGGGTGGTGCTGGTAGGCAGTATGGCAGGTGGTTTGCTGGCCGCACTCAATGCGCTTATTTTCTATGGTGTTCCAGCGCTGCTATTAGCCTTGCTCTATAGCGTAGTGAAACCTACAAAAACAGGGCTTAGTGTCTTATTGATTACCCTTCTGGGGGCGCTGACTGCCTTGTTTTGGAATATGTTTGTGTTTCCCGGTCTAAAGGATTGGGCGAGTGCGTTGTTAGGAGGCGGCACCTCATTGTTCATGGCCCTATGGGCCTTACCTGAGCAGTCTCCAAATTCGCATTTGAAAGGCACGATGTCAGACAAGTAGAACGAAATCGACTATGAATGTTGATGGGGGATGTAAATAGGTTCTAACAAAAATTAAAGCAAAGGGCCGATCATTTTTTGCACCTTGTCTCAGTAGCGGGGAGTGTGAGCAAAGAGCACTAAGGGACAAGCGGTCATGGCAATCAATAGCGTCCATAGGCCTGCCAAGCTCGGTTGAATCACACTTTTATTTATGTTGCACTAGGGATGAAGCCGCAGCGTCGCCGTACCACTTGGTGACAGCGGCACGCTTTATGTTCTGAACGAGATTTCCTGGTCGTGGTGGCGATGAAAAACAGTAGACAGAGCCTGGTGAATAATCGGATTGGTGCAGAGCAGACAGCCAGCGACTTTACGCGTAGGTCTGGTTCGCGGATCAGGAACTTGGTTGCAGCGGCCTTGGTTTTTGTGCTGGGCGGGACCATGCTGGGAGTGGCACGGGGAGAACCGGTGCAGCCCGAGCAGCTTAGTTTTCCTAGCCTTGATACGTGGAAGGGAGATCAGGCTTTAATGCTGGACGGATACCTGTTCAAGCCGGCAGGCCAGGCGCCTTTTCCTGCTGTTGTTATGTTTCATGGCTGCGCCGGAGCATTATCTGCCAAGACCGGGCGCATCACCTCGCGATTTATCAATATGGCGCAGTTGCTCAACGAGATGGGCTATGCGGTGTTGATGGTGGACAGCTTTAATCCACGCGATGTGTCACAGATATGCACGACTCCTCTTGCGGATCGGGATATCAAGAACAGACACCGGATCTTGGATGCTTATGGGGCCTTGCAATACCTGAATTCGCGCTCCGACATTGTTAGGGACAAGATCGGCGCCATCGGATTTTCGCATGGGGGGAGCGGTGCATTGTCGGCAATGGATGCGACAAGTGAAGGGTATAAGCGTTCGGGACAGAAATTTGTAGCAGCGGTGGCCTTATATCCAGGTTGTGGCTGGCAGTCGCGCAAGCGTCCCGAGTTTTCTGCGTATGGCCCCTTGCTGATTTTAGCGGGCGAGAAAGACGATTGGACGCCAGTAGAGCCTTGCAAGGAGTTGGCTACCCGTAGTCAGCAGCGCAACGAGCCCGTTGAACTGCTTGTGTATGAGGGTGCCTATCACGCTTTTGACAGCGAAAATGAGGTCTATGTCCGTAAAAATGTCCCCAACGGTGTTAATGGCGAGGCGGGGGTGCATGTAGGAGCTAATCCGGCCGCCCGCGAAGCGGCCTATAAACGCATTCGCAAATTCTTTCGTGAGCATTTGAGTTAACGCATCCTAAGTGCGCTATCCCTGTTTGTGTGGTTATGAACAAGGGATAGCGGACGTAGATGTATGGTCGCGAAAGAAGTGATTGGGTACGGTCAGCAAGGTGGATCGATGGGACAGTCCTGAGCAAATTCAATAATGAATTGCACGCTGACGTTTCCATTCCATTCGTTCTGATCCAGACGATAAGCCGCCTCGATATGCTCGGGCAGCAAGGTATCGCGATTGAACCAAATGGCATCGAAGTATTCGCCGTTACGCTCCAGGCTCAGTTTCAAATGCTTGTTTTTCAGCAGGCGCTGCTGGCGCACAAAGAACCGGTCACGGAATACTGGCGCTGGAAAACCTGCACCCCAGACTTGTTTTTGCAATATGCCCGCCACCGTAATATTGATGTGTTCAGGTTCCAGCGAACCGTCGGTTTCGATGATAGGGTCAAATTGAAAGCGGCCTGTCAGTTCCTGCACCGCTTCTTCAAAAGCCTGCACGAATACATCGTAATTGTCCTCTTCAATGGTCAGGCCGGCTGCCATGGCGTGACCACCAAACTTCAGAATCAGACCGGGATAGCGTTTGGAGACCAAGTCCAGCGCATCGCGCAGATGCACGTCGGGAATAGAACGGCCCGAACCTTTGATCTCGCCTTCGTCACCTTGGGCAAAGGCCAGGGTAGGGCGCCAATACTTTTCTTTCAGACGTGAGGCGACCAGTCCGACGATGCCTTGGTGCCATTCCGGGTGAAACACGCACACCGTGGCACTGGTGTCCGGTTCAGCCAGCTCGGCCGCGCGTAGCGCCTCTTCGCGCATGGACTGCTCAATCGAGCGGCGATCCTGGTTCATTTCTTCCAGTTCGCGGGCCAGATTGGCGGCTTCATCCTCGTCGTCCGTGATCAGGCAGCGTATGCCCAAGGCCATATCGGCCAGTCGACCAGCGGCGTTGATGCGTGGGCCCAAGGCAAAACCCAGATCAAAGGCACTGGCCTGACGCGGATCGCGGCCTGCAACCTGGAACAGGGCGCGCAGTCCGGCTTGCATCTGGCCCTTGCGCATGCGCTCCAGCCCTTGAGTGACGATCAGGCGGTTGTTGGCATCCAGGCTGACCACGTCGGCCACAGTACCCAGGGCGACCAGATCAGCCAGCTCGTTCAGGCGTGGGCCGGCGTTGGCTTCATACACTCCGCGCTGGCGCAGCTCGGCACGCAAAGCCAGCATCAGGTAAAAAATAACGCCCACACCGGCCAGGTTCTTGGAGGGGAATTCACAGCCGGGCTGATTGGGGTTCACAATCGCCAGAGCATCGGGCAATTCATCACCAGGCAAGTGATGGTCTGTGACCAGAACTTTCATACCCGCCATATGGGCGGCTTGCACGCCATCAATACTGGCAATGCCGTTATCCACCGTAATCAGCAGATCTGGCTTGCCCGAGGGGTGTTGCTCAGCCAGTTCCACCACGGCGGGTGATAAGCCATAGCCGGTTTCAAAGCGGTTTGGCACCAGAAAGTCCACGACAGCGCCCATGCTGCGAAGTGCACGCAGGCCCACGGCACAGGCGGTAGCGCCGTCACAGTCGTAGTCGGCAATGATCAGCATGCGATCCCGACGGGCAATGGTATCGGCCAGCAAGACGGCGGCTTCACGCGCCTGGGTCAGCATATTGGGCGGAATCATGTTGCGCCAGGCCGGATCGATCTGGGCGGCATCGGTCACACCTCGAGAGGCCAGCAAGCGGGCCATTAAATCGTGAATCCCGGCCTGCTTCAGGGCTTGGCTGGCGGCTTCTTGGGCGGGACGGTTTTTCAGGATAGGGGTGACCACCACTGACTCCAGTTAGAGGTTTGTTTGAACAGGGACAGAGGCCAGAGACGGCGCGAGGCAGGACCGACGTGAGCGTAGCGGTCCAGTCCGGTCAGCACCAGCTCAGGCATGGGCCCTGCCGTGAGGGGGGCGAGCACGGTACGATCCAGCTCGGCCAGTTGTTGCAGCCAAAGCCCCCAGTCTTGTCGTATCAGGCTGTCTTGCAAATCATCAATAATGCGCAGCCCGGCAGGCTCGGGGCCTAGCTGTTGAGAGGTGGCTCCGCCAAACAGCCACAAGCTGTTCACATTGGGCAGGCCCGCCTGTTCGCGTTCCTGATTGTCCGGGAGCGCAAAGGTCAGCATCTGGAACTCATTGATCAGGCGACGCCAGGGGCGGGTTTGCACATCCTGTGTCCACCAATTATTCAAATTGCTTTGGCTGACCAATTCTGTAGAGGCCGCATGCACCGTAAAATCAGCCGGTGGAGTGACGCGCCATAACTCGGGGCTAACGTACTCGAACTGAAAGCCGGTGTCCTCAAGATAGGGGCCAATAGCCGCCAGCAGGGCCCGACTATAGGACTCGGACAAGGTCAGCTGTGGCGCCGGTATCAGCATGGCGCCCTCGCGAGAAGGGGCGATGTGAACCAGCTCTGCCAGCCAGACCGCTTGGTCCGGTGCCACTGAGTGGATTTGTTTCAACTGGCGTAGCCGCAAAGGGGCCAGACCTGCGCTAAGATGCTGGGCTTGGTGCGCCGTAAAGTGATGGGCGTGCAAAAGCCAGGATTGTGCTGGCGTGCACAGGTCCTCGGACGGATCACGTACCGACAGCGTCCCCTTGCCCTGAGTGAGTAACTGAACCAGTGAAGGGGCCGTCTGGGGCAAGTGTTTGATGAGTTCGCGCGCGATGGCCGGTTCCGGCAGCGCACCGTTGATTACGATCTGCATGATAGCGATTGTAGTGTTTTCTTTGAGGCGATAGCAGCTCGCATGGGATACGAATTTTGGATTGGGGCGCGGTATGCCGGCCTGGCTAAGGGTCGCAAACGGCGTGGGGGACGAAAAGACCGTTTCGTCTCCTTTATTGCGGGCAGCTCAATGGCGGGGATTGCCTTAGGTGTTGCCGCGCTGATTGTGGTGCTGTCTGTCATGAACGGTTTTCAGACTCAGGTGCGCGATCGCATGCTGTCGGTCTTGCCGCATATTGAATTGATTGTGCGCAATGCAGACCATCAACAAGTGTTGAATGAATGGAAAACGCTGGCCCAAAACGCCCAGACCAATCCGGCGGTGGTGGGCTCGGCGCCTTATGTGGCCGGGCAGGGCATGCTGGTGCGCAGCAATCAATTGATGGGTGTGCAGGTCCGTGGCATTGAGCCTGACCAGGAAAGCAAGGTGTCCGAGCTGGCCCAGCAAATGGTGGTGGGCAGACTTGAAAGTCTGCAGCCAGGCACGTTCGGCATTGTGTTGGGAGAGCAGTTGGCCAATCAGTTGCGTGTCAACACGGGCGATACGGTCATGCTGATGGCTCCGCAAGGATCGATCTCACCGGCCGGTTTTTCGCCCCGCATGCGCCAGTTCACGGTAAGCGGCGTGTTTTCTTCCGGCTATTACGAATACGATGCCAGCCTGGCTTTTGTAAACGTGGAAGACGCTTCCAAGATTTTCCGCGACAGCGGCAATAGCGGCGTGCGTCTGCGTATCAAAGACATGCAGCAGGCGCCGATGGTGGCTCAGGAGTTGGCCAGCAAAATGCCGCGTAACGTGCTGGTGTCCGACTGGACAGCCAATAATCGCACGTGGTTTGCCGCCGTTCAAACTGAAAAACGCATGATGTTTCTGATCCTGGCGCTGATTGTGGCCGTGGCCGCGTTCAACCTGCTGTCCTCGCTGGTGATGGCGGTAAAAGACAAACAGTCGGATATTGCGATTTTGCGCACGATTGGTGCTACCCCCAGTGAGATTGCCCGTATTTTCCTGGTGCAAGGGGCCTTGATTGGCGTGGTGGGCACCTTGCTGGGCGTCGGTTTGGGCACCTTGATTGCCTACAATATTGACGTCATCGTGCCCTTTATTGAAAACCTGATGGGCCGTAAATTCCTGCCTCAGCAGATCTACTTCATCAGCGAGCTGCCGTCCAATCCGCAGGTCTACGACATTGTGCTGATTGCCATCGTTTCTTTGGTTCTGTCCTTTCTGGCCACGCTGTACCCAAGCTGGCGTGCGTCCAAGCTTCAACCTGCACAGGTACTGCGCCATGACTGATCTTATCGCTCCAACCGTCTTGCGCGCCCGTGATGTCAGCGTCCAGTACGAGGAAGGCGGCAATACCATCCACGTGCTTTCCGGGGTAAATCTGGAAGTGTGCCGTGGCGAGATGGTGGCCATTATTGGTGCTTCCGGCTCGGGTAAAAGTACCTTGCTGCATGCGTTGGGTCTGCTGGACAAACCCAATACAGGCAGCATCGAGGTCAACGGCACCCAGACGGAAAGCTTGAATGAAAGCGAGCGCAGTCACTTGCGCAACAAAGTGTTGGGCTTTGTGTACCAGTTCCACCACCTGTTGCCTGAGTTTGATGCGCTCGATAATGTGGCCATGCCTTTGATCGTGCGCCGCATGAAGCGCGCAGACGCACGCGAACAGGCCCAGCAATTTTTGGAACAAGTGGGTTTGTCGCAGCGTGTGCATCACTATCCGGGCCAATTGTCTGGGGGCGAACGCCAGCGGGTTGCCTTGGCGCGTGCTTTGGTGACACGACCTGCCTGCGTGCTGGCCGATGAGCCTACCGGTAATCTGGATCGTTACACCGCTGAGGGCATGTTTGAGCTGTTAAGCCGGGTTAATGAAGAGTTCGGCACGGCGTTTGTCATCGTGACCCATGACCAGGCCTTGGCTTCTTTGGCCCATCGTCAATTGGTCATGGACAAGGGTTACCTGACTCAGGAAATCAAGGCCGATCGTCGGTCTTGATCGCTAGCAAGGACGTGGCCCGTCGCGCCGCGTCCCGTTCCTTGTCGGCTCGGCCTGGTTTTGGGGGAGAGTCTCGCTATGCTTATCGATACGCACTGCCATCTGGATGCTCCCGAGTTTGCTCAAGACCGAGAGCAGGTCATTGAGCGTGCCCGTGCGGCGGGCGTCTGTTCGATTGTGGTGCCTTCCGTAGGGGTATTCGATTTTCAGGCCGCCCGCGAGACAGCCATGGCGGCGCCCGGTGGTGTGTATGCCTTGGGTATTCATCCCCTGTTTACACCTAAAGCGGGGGCAGCGGATCTGGAAGCCCTGGAGCAGGAAATCCAGCGGCGTCTGGATGATCCGCGTTTTGTTGCTCTGGGTGAAATCGGTCTGGATTACTTTGTGCCAGAGCTGAAAACCGATCAGGCCAGCCGTCATCAGGAATGGTTGTATGAAGCCCAATTGGCCATGGCGCAACGCTATGGCCTGCCTGTACTTCTGCATGTACGCCGCTCCCAGGATAGGGTATTGAAATATCTGCGGCAGTTTCCGGGAGTAGGCGGAATCGCTCATGCGTTTAACGGGAGCGAGCAGCAGGCGCAGATGTTTGTACGTCAGGGCTGTGCCTTGGGTTTTGGCGGGGCCATGACCTTTGGCCGGGCCAAGCAGATTCGCCGTCTGGCGCAGGACATGAGCCTGGCTGATATGGTGCTGGAGACCGATGCGCCGGATCTGGCGCCGTCCTGGCTGGTGGAGCCGGGAACGCCGCTGGCTTCGGTTCGTAATGAGCCGGCTGAAGTGAAGGGCATCGCGGCAAGTCTGGCGCAACTGAGAGGGATGGACGTGGCCGACGTTATTGCCCAGACCGGGGCGACAGCACGACGAGTCTTGCCACGACTGGATGCGTTTTTAGCTAGCCAAGGGCTTTAAGTTGAATTCAGTTTTTTTAGCTTGTCGGGACTGTTTTTCTGCAGTCTGAGGTGTTTGAGGCTGACTTTGTGCTTGCTTGTCCAATCGCTTCATCTCAAGCCATCTAGCTTTCTCGCTTCTTATCTTTTCCTCAGCCCCATCATTCCCCCCGGCTCTATCGCTGCCTCTATTTAGGGCAGGCCGCTGCCATTAACTCTGCCCACTAAGGTTGCGGTGAAACTCCCTGCTCTTCTTCTTGCTACTTTTGCCTGTGTCTTTGCACATAGTCCATCTTTTAGCTAAGAGGGTCTTCTTGCCTATGGGTATAAGCCGATGTGAGCAAAGAGTCCTTTTTCCAGATGTCTGAAGCAGCCTTGAACTCTACGCTATAGATTTGCATGGAGTTCGCGATGACAAGGCAGTGCCCATGATAGGGCGTGCGTGTTTAGCCGCTTTTGTGCTTGCAGCAACATTCACCCATTTCCTGAAGCCTTCTTATCTTGCTTTTCCTGTTTGGCTGTGGCTAGGTGGCGCTGTTTTGAGCCTTTTTCTGGCCCAGCGTTTTTCTTTTTTCTACGTGTTGGTCTTCGCCTGTGTGGGGGCAGGCTATAGCGTTTGGCATATACAAGATCGACTTGCTCAATTTGTCCCGGCAGCGGATATCAATAAAGTCAGCCGGGTAGAGCTGGAAATTCAGTCCTTGATACAGGCCGGATCGAACTACCGACAGTTTCAGGCCAAGGTCTTGCGCTCTCAGCCCCCCGGTCTGCCCGAGCAGATTCTGGTTCGCTGGACTGCGGCTCAAGGTCATCGGTCCTTATACCGCGAACCGTCTGTGCAGCACTTTCCGGAGTTGATGCCCGGTCAACGCTGGCGTATGTCTTTATTAGTACGCCCGCCTCAAGGGGCGCGCAATCCCCATGGATTTGATGCGGAACGTCATGCCATGATTCAGGGCTGGCGGGCGGTGGGCAGTGTGCGAGGTCAGCCCGAACGCTTGGCCTTTGATCCGGCGCAGTCCTGGTCCACCTGGACGCAGCGCCTGCGTCACCATTTGCGCGGCACGTTGGGGCCCTATGTGCAAGAAAGGCGCTGGGGCGGGGTGATGCTGGCCTTGTCTTTGGGTGATCAGGCCAGTATTGCCCCGTCGGATTGGCTGATCTTCAATCGCACTGGGCTGACGCATTTGGTGTCCATCAGCGGCACGCACGTAACGTTCCTGGCCGTGTTGCTGGCTGCGGTCGTGTCCTGGTGCTGGCGACGGCTTCGTTGGGGGCGCTGGGTATTGGCCCAACAGATACCCGCTCCAGTTGCCGCCACTTACATAGGTATTGCTGCAGCGGGCGCGTATTGCGTGATAGCGGGCTGGGGCGTCCCCGCGCAGCGTACGTTTTTGATGTTGCTGGTGCTGGGCGTCTGCCGTATTCGGGGATTGCATTTGGGAGCCAGCCGTACCTTGCTGATTGCCGCCCTTTGTGTGGTTTTGCACGATCCGTGGTCGGGGTTGACCACGGGTTTTTATCTTTCTTTCGCCGCTGTTTCCGTGCTGTTTGCTTTTGGCTATTTGATGGGGCAAGTGCCGCAGCCGGGATCGTGGTGGCAGCGCTGGGGGCGGCGAATCTGGGTTGCGACGCAACTGCAAGTGCTGATCACTCTAGCTTTATTGCCAGCACTGGCGCCCTTGTTTCATGAGATTTCGTTAGCCTCCTTGCCTGCGAACGCCTACGCCATCACCTTGATTGGTTCGATTGTGACGCCTTTGGTGCTGCTCTTGTTGCTTCTGGCGGCGCTGCAGGCCCCGCCGACCTGGTGCGAATCTGTCGCCTATTTTGCTCATGCGGTGTTGGACTTCACCATGCAGCCTACGGTCTGGTTGGCCGAGCACAGTCTTGCCAGCGTGCCCGTGCCTGCCCAGCATTGGGCGTGGACGGTTCTGGCTTTGCTGGGGGTCTTGTTGATGCTCTTGCCTAAAGGTTTCGTGTCCCGTTTGAGCGGCTTGTCTTTGTTGTTGCCCGCACTGACCTTACGCCCCTCCTTGTTACAGGAAGGGGATTGGGACCTGTTCGCCTTGGATGTCGGCCAAGGCAGTGCCGTGGTGCTGCGTACTCGAAATCAGGTGTTGTTATTTGATGTTGGAAACCGCTATGGCCCCGATTCTGATGAGGGCAAGCGCAGCATTGCGCCTTGGTTGAAGGCCAAGGGAATAGGGCGGGTAGAC
Organism: Alcaligenes sp. SMD-FA; assembly: GCF_025960365.1. Lineage (NCBI taxonomy): Bacteria > Pseudomonadati > Pseudomonadota > Betaproteobacteria > Burkholderiales > Alcaligenaceae > Alcaligenes > Alcaligenes sp. SMD-FA. Next base: position 1,658,096 of record NZ_CP110108.1, read on the forward strand.
ACGCTGGTACTGTCTCATGCGGATATGGACCATGTGGGTGGAGCGCGCAGCGTATTAGCGGCGGTGTCGGTTGGTCGCTCCTATAGCAGCTTTGACCTGGACGCTCATTTGAGTCGGGAGGAGCGTTTACTGAGTGTGCCTGCTGGCTCCTCTATGCGCCCGCAGCAGGCCTTGCGTTGCGAGCAGGATGTGAGCTGGGAGGTAGACGGTGTACGTTTCCGGTTCTGGTGGCCGCCTGCTGACGAGGCCAGTTTCAAGGCTGCCTATGGGCGCGAGGAAGACAAAAACGCCATTAGCTGTGTGCTGGAGGTCCAGGGCCACAGACACAGTGCCTTGCTGTTGGGCGATGCGGGCGTGGCACAGGAACAGGCCATTGTGGCGGCGGGTTTGGGACCTATTGATGTCGTGGTGGTCGGGCATCATGGGTCCCGCACGTCCTCGGGGGCGCATTTCGTCAAACAGATGCAGGCCGGGTTGGCGATTGCTCAAGTGGGTTGGTGGAACCGCTTTAACCATCCGTATCCGTTGGTACAAGCGCGTTGGGAACGGTCCGGCGCTTTATTCTTGCGTACTGATCAATGGGGTGCCCTGACGGTGGAGTCGCGCCCCTCGGCGCTCTATTATTTTGGCGAGCGTGATCGCTATGCTCGCTACTGGCAATCTCCTGCGCCACCCTGACAGCAGGATAGAAACGGCACAGTAAAGCCTTCGGGCTGGGCTACAATGGTTCTTTATCCGTCAAATTCTGGTCTGAGCGTTCATGACAACTGATCTTCAGGAGCCGCGCCTTAATTGGCTTATGTGTGCCAGTGCCTCGGGTACGCACCGTATGGCGTACTGGGAGTGGGGCGATCCAAGTAACGACCACGTCTTGATGTGCGTGCATGGTTTGACGCGCACGGGCCGGGATTTTGATCAATTGGCCCAGCGACTGTCCAAACGCTACCGCGTAGTAGCCCCCGATATTGTCGGGCGTGGTCGCTCGGATTGGCTGATTGACCCGACCGCTTACGCTATCCCCCAATACGTCGCCGACATGTTGGTGCTGATTGCCCGTTTGCATCCGACGCGACTGGATTGGGTAGGCACGTCCATGGGCGGTTTGATTGCCCTGGGCTTACACGGAGCGCAAACGATGTCGGCCTTGTTGCGTCCGGCTCGCCCCGGTCCCGGTCTGGGTACCGAGCCACTGACATTGCCCTTGGGTCGAGTCGTTCTGAACGATGTAGGCCCGGTGCTGGATATGACAGGCTTGCAACGCATCAGTGAGTACGTCGGTCAGTCCGTGCTGTTTGATACGTTCGAGCAGGCGGTGGAGTATGTACGCTCTGTTTCGGCTTCCTTTGGCGAGCATTCGGCCCAAGAGTGGGCGGAAATGTCCCGCCATGTGTTTGTGGAGCATGAAGGCAAATGGCGTCGCCATTACGACTTGCGCCTGTCGCTTGCCTTTGCTCACCAGGCGGACGTGGATTTGGACGCGGCACAGGCTTTATTGTGGGGCGCTTATGAGAGTTTGCCTGACAAGGTGCTGATTGTACGCGGCCAACAGTCCGATCTTTTGAAACCGGAAGTGGTACAGGACATGTTGCAGCGCAATCCCAATTCGCAACTGGTGACCATTCCCAATGTGGGGCATGCGCCCATGCTGCGCAATGCCGAGCAAATCGACCCCATCGACTATTTTCTTGCTGGATAGCCCCTTATGAGTGTTCAGGCCCGCTTGCCCGTTGATTTGCATTGCCATTCCATTTATTCAGATGGTGTGCTCAGCCCGGCGGAGCTAGCCGCGCGTGCGCATGCTAACGGTGTGAAACTGTGGGCCCTGACGGATCATGACGAAATCGGTGGCTTGAAACTGGCCCGGCACTATGCCGAGGAGCTGGGCATGTGTTTTGTGGATGGGGTGGAAATCTCCGTCACTTGGGCAAATAAGACCATTCATATTGTGGGTTTGGGGGTGGACCCCGATCATTCTGCCTTACAGCAGGCGCTGCATGATGTGCGTGCTGGCCGTGGACAGCGTGCGCGTCAAATGGGTGAGCGCCTGGCAAATTTGGGTTTCCCTGATGCCTATGAAGGGGCCGTCCCATTTGCGGCCAACCCTGAATTGATCAGCCGTACGCACTTTGCCCGTTTCCTGGTGCAGAAAGGATATTGCGCTGATATGAATGAAGCCTTTCGCCGCTATCTGGCAGATGGCAAGCCCGCCGCAGTAGAAACGGTCTGGGCCAGGCTGGAAGAGGCGGTGGGCTGGATACGCGAGTCTGGCGGCAAGGCCATTATTGCTCACCCCGCACGGTATGAATTGGACGATACCCGCAGTCATGCCTTATATGCCCAGTTTCTAGAACTGGGCGGCGTGGGTATTGAGGTGCTGACGGGCAGCCACACACCGCAGGAATACAGCGTGTATACCCAGGTAGCACGTCGCTATGGTTTTGAAGTGTCCTGTGGGTCGGATTTTCATGGTCCCAACGAAGGGCGTGTGGATTTAGGCGGTCTACCACCTTTGCCCTCGGGGTTGAAACCCGTTTGGCAGGAGTGGCTCTAGCAGGAGCCTTGAAAGCGATGAATAAAGCCTTTGTGAAAGAGTCCGATCAGGACGATGACGACGATCTGGACTCCCCGGCCAGTGCGTTGCCCAGTGGCACCAAGAATTACATGACAGTCTTGGGCTACCGCCGCTTGCGTGGCGAACTGACGCATTTAATGAACAAAGAACGTCCCGAAGTGGTGCAGATTGTCTCGTGGGCTGCCTCCAACGGTGACCGTTCCGAAAACGGCGATTACCTGTACGGCAAAAAGCGCCTGCGGGAAATTGACCGCCGTATCCGTTTCTTGACCAAGCGTCTGGAAATTGCCGAGGTGGTCGATCCCGGCTTGCAGCCCAATCCTGATCAGGTGTTTTTTGGCGCAACGGTTGTTTATAGCGATAGTCAGGGCGAAGAGTTCACCATCACCATTGTGGGGGTGGACGAGGCCGAGCCGCTGCAAGGCCGGATCAGTTGGATTTCTCCGGTGGCCCGCGCTCTGATCAAAGCGCGTGAAGGCGACACCGTGGTGCTGCGCACCCCGGCTGGCAAGGAAGAGCTGGATATTCTGGAAGTGTCCTATCCCGAGCCTGCGCCAGCCCCTGATCTGGATGGAGACAGCCCGATTTGAACGCCGTACCGGGTCCGTATTGGAGATTACGGGGCGCCAATCGCTCCGGCCCCTCAAGACGTCTTGTCGAGCTTGTCGGGTGCGCTGTGTCTTCAGCCCGGGTCGCGTCACCTTTGTTTGAACTGAATCTTCCCTTTTTCTGCACGCCATTTGCCGATGTGACCTCTTGTGTCGCTTCCGGTTAAAATGGCGTGTTTTCTATTTCTCCCACCTTTTTTGCCCCTCCCGTATCGTGAGCCAAATCCTGTACTTCCCCGGTTCGTCCGTGCTCTCCGCATTTCGTCGTGAGCGTTTGCTAGAGCGTGTCGAGCAGCGCCAACTGCCTGTTGCCGACATTCTTGCCTTGCACGAATACTATGTCTGGACTGAAGAGTCCGGTCTGGATGCCAGTGCGCGCCAGCACCTGAGCGATCTGCTGGACGATGGTCTGCCTGCGCTGGACCCTGAGCCGCCTAAAGGCGCCCTGGTTCTGCGAGTCGTTCCTCGTTTGGGGACCGTCTCGCCCTGGGCCAGTAAAGCGACTGACATCGCCCATAACTGTGGCTTGCAAGCGGTACGCCGTATCGAGCGTGGCGTGCGCTACATCATCACCCCCAAGCGTGGCTTGTTAGGCGCTAAAGAGCTGGATCAGGCGCAGCTGGAGCAACTGGCTGCCTTGCTGCACGATCGCATGACCGAGACGGTAGTGGGCCTGGATTTTGACGGTCAGGACCTGTTCACGCAGTTGGAAGGCAAACCTATTCAGACCGTAGATGTGCTGGGCGGTGGCGTGGCAACCTTGAAGCAGGCCAACGAGGAAATGGGCCTGGCGCTGTCCGAGGACGAAATTGAATACCTGATGGATGCTTTCACACGTCTGGGTCGTAACCCGCACGATGTGGAGCTGATGATGTTCGCACAAGCCAATAGCGAACACTGCCGTCACAAGATTTTTAACGCGCAGTGGGTAATTGACGGTCAAAACCAGGGCAAGACCTTGTTTGGCATGATCCGCGAAACTCACGCCGCTCAGCCTGAAAACACCGTGGTGGCCTATGCGGATAACGCTGCCATCATGACGGGTGGCCCTGCCACCTTGTTCCACGCCGGTATCAACGATCAGGCCAACGAGCCCGTGTATCAGCGCCATGACGCGCTGGTGCATACCTTGATGAAGGTGGAAACCCACAATCACCCCACCGCAATTGCTCCATTCCCTGGTGCGTCTACCGGTGCCGGTGGCGAAATTCGGGACGAAGGCGCAACCGGTCGTGGTTCCAAGCCCAAAGCGGGTTTGACTGGCTTTACCGTGTCCAATCTGTGTTTCCCTGAGCAAATGGAACCTTGGGAAAAAGACTCCCATGGCATTCCTGACCGTATCGCCAGCCCGCTGGACATCATGATTGAAGGCCCGATAGGTGGTGCTGCCTTCAATAACGAATTTGGTCGTCCTAACCTCTTGGGCTACTTCCGTACCTTTGAACAAACGGCAGGCGATCAGCGCTGGGGCTACCACAAGCCCATCATGATTGCCGGTGGTCTGGGCTCGATTGACGATCGCCTGACTCACAAAGACCCGCTACCCGTGGGCGCCTTGCTGATTCAGCTTGGTGGCCCCGGTATGCGTATTGGTATGGGTGGCGGTGCTGCTTCCAGTATGGGTGTGGGGGCGAACCGTGCCGAACTGGATTTTGACTCCGTGCAGCGTGGCAACCCGGAAATGGAACGCCGTGCTCAGGAAGTGATCGACCGCTGCTGGCAGCAAGGCCAGAACAACCCCATTATTGCCATCCACGACGTGGGGGCGGGTGGTCTGTCCAACGCATTCCCTGAACTGGTGAACGATGCCGAGCGTGGCGCCATTTTTGAATTGACTCGCGTTCCGTTGGAAGAGTCGGGTCTGTCGCCTGCTGAAATCTGGTCCAACGAATCCCAGGAGCGTTACGTCCTGGCCATTCTGCCCCAGGACTTGTCGCGCTTCGAGCGTATCGCTCAGCGTGAGCGTTGCCCCTTTGCTGTAGTGGGCGTGGCAACCGAAGAGCGTCAATTGCGCGTGACTTTCGGCGAGGGCCTGCCGGGTGTGGACGACGTGCACACTCCCAAAAGCATCGAGGAGCGTCCTGTTGACGTGCCTATGGATGTGATTCTGGGTAAAGCCCCGCGCATGGAGCGTGACGTCAAGCGTCTGGACGGCGTGGCCGAACAGTTGGACCTGACCGTTATTCCGTTGACTGAAGCCATGCACCGGGTGCTGCGCCACCCCACCGTGGCCAACAAGACTTTCCTGATCAGCATTGGCGACCGCAGTGTGGGTGGCCTGTGCAGCCGCGATCAGATGGTTGGCCCTTGGCAAGTGCCTGTGGCCGATTGTGCTGTGACGCTGGCCGATTTTGAAGGCGTGCGTGGCGAAGCCATGTCCATGGGCGAGCGTAGCCCTAGCGCTATGATCGACGCTGCTGCCTCGGGCCGTATGGCTGTGGCTGAAGCCCTGACTAACTTGGTCGCCAGCGATGTGCGAGACCTGAAAGACGTCAAATTGTCCGCCAACTGGATGGCCGCTTGCGGCGTCGATGGCCAGGACGCTGCTTTGTTCGACACTGTTCAGGCTGTCAGCCAGTGGTGCCAGAGCCTGGGTCTGTCCATTCCGGTGGGCAAGGACTCCTTGTCCATGCGTACCAGTTGGGAACAAGACGGTGAATCCCGTCAGGTGATCTCGCCCGTTTCCCTGGTTGTGACCGCTTTTGCCCAAGTGGCCGATGTGCGTCGCACACTGACCCCTCAACTGCAGACCAATGTGGGCGACACCGCGCTGGTCTTGATCGACTTGGGGCAGGGCAAGCAGCGCATGGGCGCCTCCGTATTGGCTCATGCCTTCAATCAGGTTGGCCAGTCCGTACCGGATATGCAGGATGCCCAAGCCATGCTGGCGTTTGTAAAGGTGATTCGCCAATTGGCCGACCAGGATCTGATTCTGGCCTACCACGACCGTTCCGACGGGGGTTTGGCCGCGACTGTGGCCGAAATGGCCTTTGCCGGTCACACAGGCGTGTCCGTGAATCTGGATATGCTGACCATCGATCCGCATGCTGCCGATTGGGGTGACTACAAGATTCGCGCCGAACAGGTTTCCGTACAGCGTGATGAAATCACCTTGCGTGCTTTGTTCAATGAAGAAGCGGGTGCGGTTATTCAGGTGCCGTTGGCCCAGCGTGATCAGGTCATGCAAACCCTGCGTGAAGCGGGCTTGTCGGCCCACTCCCACGTGATTGGTGGCTTGAACAAGACCGATCAGGTCGAGTTCTACCGTGATGGCGCTTGCATTTACCAGGCCCCTCGTGTGGAACTGGCACAACAGTGGAGTGAAGTTAGCCGCCGCATCATGGAGCGCCGCGATAACCCCGCTTGCGCACAGGCTGAATTTGATCGCTGGGAAGACGTGCAGGACCCCGGTATTACGCCGCGCGTCCTGTTTAACCCGCAGGAAGATATTGCTGCTCCTTTCATCGCTACCGGCAAGCGCCCCCGCGTGGCAATCTTGCGCGAACAGGGGTGCAATAGCCAAGTCGAAATGGCCTGGGCATTTGACACCGCCGGTTTCGAGGCTGTGGACGTACACATGACCGACTTGCTGTCGGGTCGCGCATCGCTGGAAGGCATGCAGGGCATGGTGGCTGTGGGTGGTTTCAGCTACGGCGACGTTCTGGGCGCGGGTGAAGGCTGGGCCAAGACCATTCGTTTCAACAATCAATTGTCCGACCAGTTTGCAGCCTTCTTTGGTCGCAGCGACACCTTCGGTCTGGGTATTTGTAATGGTTGCCAGATGATGGCTGCCTTGGCTCCCATGATTCCAGGTGCGGAGTTCTGGCCACGCTTTACCCGTAACCAGTCGGAAAAGTATGAGGCTCGGTTCTCCAGTGTGGAAATCGCTGCTTCGCCATCCTTGTTCTTCAAGGGCATGGAAGGTACGCGCCTGCCCGTGGCTGTTGCTCACGGTGAAGGCTTTGCCAACTTCCAGCGTCAAGGCGATGTCTCCAAGGTCGCCGCTGCGGTTCACTTTGTGGATCACCGTGGTCAACACACCGAGCAGTACCCACTGAACCCCAACGGCAGCCCTTACGGTTTGACGGGTGTTACCACGGCAGATGGCCGCTTTACCATCATGATGCCTCACCCGGAACGCGTGACGCGTAACGTCATGATGTCCTGGACGCCAGAGCAGTGGGGCGCCGCCGATCAGGGGGCTGATCAGATGGCAAATGGTGGATTTACTCCCTGGATGCGGATGTTTCGCAACGCTCGGGTCTGGATTGCGTAATTGCTTACGCGTATAATCGATTTTTGGACGGAGTTATAAAAGCATGCGTCTCATCAAGAAAGCACTGACCTTCGACGATGTGTTGTTGGTTCCCGCTTACTCCGAGGTTCTGCCTCGTGATACATCCTTGCTCACCCGCTTTACGCGGGACATCACCCTGAATATTCCTCTGGTTTCGGCTGCCATGGATACGGTAACCGAAGCGCGCTTGGCTATTGCCATGGCACAGGAAGGCGGTATCGGGATCATCCATAAGAACCTGACGGCTGATGCCCAGGCACGTGAAGTTGCACGTGTGAAGCGTCACGAGTTCGGTATCGTGATTGACCCGGTTACTGTCACGCCCACCATGAAGGTGCGCGATGCCATCAATCTGCAACGTCAACACGGAATTTCCGGTCTGCCTGTGGTGGAAGCCGGCAAGTTGGTAGGTATTGTTACCAACCGCGATCTGCGCTTTGAAGACCGCCTGGATCTGCCTTTGCGTGATGTCATGACGCCTCAAGAGCGTTTGATCACCATGCACGAAGGCGCCACGCTGGACGAGGCGCAGGCCCTGATGCACCGCCACCGCCTGGAGCGCGTGCTGATCGTTAACGATCAGTTCCAGCTGCGTGGTCTGGCAACGGTGAAGGATATTGTCAAAAACACCGAGCACCCTCTGGCCAGCAAAGACAGCCACGGTCAGTTGCGCGTTGGCGCTGCGGTCGGTGTGGGTGACGGTACCGAAGAACGTGTCGAGAAACTGGCCGCAGCCGGTGTGGACGTGGTGGTGGTGGACACTGCCCACGGTCACTCCCGTGGTGTTATCGAACGCGTTCGCTGGGTCAAGAAGAATTTCCCTCGCATTCAGGTTATTGGCGGCAACATTGCTACCGCTGATGCCGCTCGTGCTCTGGTCGAGGCCGGTGCAGATTGCGTCAAGGTCGGTATCGGCCCTGGCTCTATTTGTACGACTCGTATCGTGGCCGGTGTGGGGGTCCCTCAAATTACAGCAATTGCTGACGTTGCCAAGGCACTGGAAGGTACTGGCGTACCTTTGATCGCTGACGGCGGTATCCGCTTCTCCGGCGATGTGTCCAAGGCTTTGGCCGCGGGTGCATCCGCTTGCATGATGGGCGGTATGTTTGCCGGTACCGAAGAGTCTCCCGGCGAAGTGGTGCTGTTCCAGGGCCGTTCGTACAAGTCCTATCGCGGTATGGGTAGCTTGGGCGCCATGGTCGATGGTTCGGCTGACCGCTACTTCCAGGATCCTTCGAACAACGCTGACAAGCTGGTTCCAGAAGGTATTGAAGGCCGTGTACCTTACAAGGGCAGTGTTATTGCCATTATTTACCAACTGATTGGCGGCATCCGTGCTTCCATGGGCTACTGCGGTTGCAAATCCATTGAGGAATTGCACACCAAGGCCGAGTTCGTGGAAATTACGGCTGCGGGCGTACGTGAGTCTCACGTGCATGATGTGCAGATCACCAAGGAAGCGCCTAACTACCGCGCGGACTGATCTTAGCCAGTCTCTTGCATGCCAGAAACCGCCAGCCTTTGGGTTGGCGGTTTTTTTATGTCAAATTTGGCTGATCGGATGATAGAGGGTGGCCTTGTTTTTGATCAGGGCGTGAAGGTGGCTAGCTAACTGTTTGGAGATGCTGGCAAAACAGTCAAATTCTATTACCATGGCTTATCGTGTGGAGCACCGTGCGGGTAATGTATCTAGCGGCCTGCACAATTAACGCGATTTTCATGACTGGCTTCGCTCCTTGTTTTCCTGTTTTTACTCATCATTCAGATATGTAAAGGAGAGTATGTATGGAACTTAAGCCTGGCCCTAAACCTGTTGCCAAATCAACGGGTAAGCTCGATCAGCGTCGTCGTGACAACAAACAAACCCCTGGAAATACGTCAGCCCTTAAACCTAGTAAGCCTAAGAAATAGCTTCTTTCGCTTTGATTGCTTTTCCATATCGCAGACGCTGCGTGGGAGAAGGATTGAATCGATTCAATAGCCGATTCTGGTCATGATGTGTTTTAACCTGAGTCCAGTGCAAGGACTCAGGTTTTTTAGTTTATTGAAGAAGCCGTTTTGGGGAATAGCGCTTATGGTAGGGTTTGAAAAGTTGGGCCGTAAGCTTGTTATTCAGAGGCTTGGCTCCAGGTCGATACCATTGAGTGCATGAGGGCCGCCGCTGTCCGGCGACATGAGAAAGTGCTCCACGCAAATTCTATTGTCCTGGCGGCCAGGTTTTCCCACAGGCTGACTAGTCTGCAATCTCTAACAGCAAGCGGCTCAGCAGATCTGGGTGGGTAATCGCCGCGCTATGTCCGCTTTCCAATTCACGGAACTCCCAATCCTTCTGCTGGCGGGCCCACTCGCGAGACGTGTCTACGCCGCGAAAAGTCGGCTGCGTGCAGGAAATATAGGAGCAGGGCCGGGAATTGCCGATAACCGGGTTTTGCAATAGCAAAGCCGATTTGTAAACGCTAAGCGGCTGCGGCGTCAGGCGGTTTCCAACGAAGTGCAAATCCTCTGTAGCATGCAAGCCCAACGCGCTAAGGGGAGGAGGGGGGACGGCGGGGATTGTGCTTTGGCCGGCCGAGGCGATCATGTTTTCCACCATTTTTTCAGGTAGGGTATCAAACGTGCTCGTACCATTGGGCAGGATAAAGGCATCCAGATAAATCAGATGGCGTATGCAACGGGGCATGACATCGGCCACACCACTAATCACCAGTCCACCAAAACTGTGGCCCACCAAAATGACATTGGACAGTTCCTCCCAACGTATCAAATTAGCGACATCGTCCACAAAGGTATTCAGGGTGATGTTTGGGTTGAGCAAGTGGCTGCGTTCGCCCAGGCCGGTCAGCGTAGGGGTATAGACTTTATGGCCTTTGGCCTGCAGCCGTGAGGCCAGTCGGGACCAACACCAACCACCATGCCAGGCGCCGTGAACCAGCACAAACGTCAGGCTGTCGGATACCTCGTCGGTATCTTCCTGGCATTCGTAGGCAAAGCTGTGCGAGCGATCGCTGGCGGGACCGGGAGCAGGGATATAGCTGCCGCCGCTTTGCTGTGGACCGGCCTGTGCAGGTCGGGATTCATGGTGTTCATTGAGCTCGCTCGGATGAGGGGTACGACTCGAAGACATGCTGAAACTCCCAAAATGGCTGCATGTACTGTAGCTGCCTTGCCGCATGAATACCAGTGATGCAGGACAATTTCAGCCTGGAGTATTTCTGCGGCTCCCTAAGCGGCGCTACACAGCGTAAAATAGATCCTTTACCGCTTTATTATTGGCTCGATACTTTCATGCACCAGCGAATTCTGATTCTTGATTACGGCTCCCAGGTCACCCAGCTTATTGCGCGTCGTGTACGCGAAGCCGGTGCTTACTGTGAAATTCACCCCGGTGATGTCAGCGATGAATTCATCCGTTCCCAAGAAGGCCTGAAAGGGATCATTCTGTCGGGCAGCCACGCTTCTGTTTACGCCGAAGACGCCCTTCAAGTGCCCGCTGCTGCTTTTAATGCCGGCGTACCCGTTCTGGGCATTTGCTATGGCATGCAAGCCATGGCCCGCCAACTGGGTGGCGTTACGGAAGGCTCGGACAAGCGTGAATTCGGTTACGCCGAAGTCCGCGCTCACGGCCACACCAAGCTGCTGGACGGTATCCAGGATTTCACCACGGCAGAAGGCCACGGCATGCTTAAAGTCTGGATGAGCCACGGTGACAAGGTCACCGCGCTGCCCCCTGGCTTCAAACTGATGGCTTCCACGCCCACCTGCCCCATCGCCGGTATGGCCGATGAAGATCGCGGCTTTTATGCTGTCCAGTTCCACCCCGAAGTCACCCATACCGTCCAAGGTGCTGCCTTGTTCCAACGCTTTGTGCGCGACATCTGCGGTTGCGTGGGCGACTGGAACATGCCGGACTACGTGCAAGAGGCTATTGCCAATATTCGTGAACAAGTTGGCGACGAAGAAGTTATCTTGGCCCTGTCCGGTGGTGTAGATTCCTCCGTTGCTGCCGCTTTGATCCACCAGGCTATCGGCGACAAGCTGACCTGCGTATTCGTGGATCACGGCCTGCTGCGTCTGAACGAAGCCCAGCAAGTCATGAGCACCTTCGCCGACAATATGGGTTTGAAAATCATCCATATCGACGCTTCCGACCGCTTCCTGGGTAAACTGGCCGGTGTTACCGATCCAGAAGCCAAGCGCAAGATCATTGGCCGCGAATTTGTGGAAATCTTCCAGGAAGAAGCCGCGAAACTCAGCAACGCCCGCTGGTTGGCCCAAGGCACAATCTACCCGGACGTCATCGAATCTGCCGCTGCCAAATCCGGTAAAGCCACTGGCATCAAATCCCACCACAACGTGGGTGGCCTGCCAGACACGCTGAACCTGAAGTTGCTGGAACCCCTGCGCGAACTGTTCAAAGACGAAGTGCGCAAACTGGGCGTAGCCCTGGGCCTGCCACCCGCAATGGTCTACCGTCACCCCTTCCCAGGCCCAGGCTTGGGCGTCCGTATCCTGGGTGAAATCAAGCGCGAATATGCAGACCTGCTGCGCCAAGCTGATGCCATCTTCATCGAAGAGTTGCGCAACACCGTCGACCAAGAAACCGGCAAGAACTGGTACGACCTGACTTCTCAGGCCTTCACTGTTTTCCTGCCCGTGAAAAGCGTAGGCGTGATGGGCGACGCCCGTACCTACGAATACGTTGTTGCCATGCGCGCAGTACAGACAACCGACTTCATGACGGCTGACTGGGCTGAACTGCCATACTCGCTGCTCAAGCGTACCTCTGGCCGCATCATCAACGAAGTACGCGGCATTAACCGTGTGACGTACGACGTCAGCAGCAAGCCGCCAGCAACGATTGAGTGGGAATGATTCCGCGTCTGGCACAGCCAGGCACCTGATGGCATGAAATGCCGCTAAGCCCGCGTAATTGCGGGCTTTTTTTTGTTTGTGTTTGGCACGATCTGGCAACGGGAGGAAGCGCCAAGCACCGTTTGAGCATGGCATTAAAGCTGGTATTATGGTTTGGCGATGCCATGATTGATGCCGATACCATGCTGCGTTCTTTTGTGTGTTCATGGTATTAATATTCTATAAGTTACTGTTTCGTAAGAAAAAATACGATAAATTCGAGATTTTTTCAGCATGGTATCGGAGACGAAGAAGGACAAGGTACATGCTGACCGATACCAAGCTGCGCAATCTCAAGCCCAGGGACAAACTCTACAAAGTGAATGACCGGGAAGGTCTCTATGTGGCAGTGACTCCAGCCGGCTCCATCTCGTTCCGTTACAACTACTCAATCAACGGTCGGCAGGAGACCATCACCTTTGGGCGTTATGGTGTCGGTGGCATCACCCTGGCCGAAGCCCGCGAGCTGTTGGGTGACGCCAAGAAGATGGTTGCGGCGGGCAAGTCGCCGGCCAAGGAGAAAGCCCGAGACAAGGCGCGGGTGAAAGATGCAGAGACGTTCGGTGCCTGGGCGGAGAAGTGGCTGCGTGGCTACCAGATGGCCGACTCCACCCGCGATATGCGCCGCTCGGTTTATGAGCGTGAGCTGAAGCCGAAATTCAGCAATCAGAAGCTGGTGGAGATCACCCACGAAGACTTGCGGGCGCTGGCTGATGCCATTGTTGAGCGAGGCGCACCGGCCACCGCCGTTCATGTGCGTGAAATCGTGTTGCAGGTATTTCGCTGGGCCATCGAGCGTGGGCAGAAGGTCGAAAACCCGGCAGAACTGGTGCGCCCAACAAGCATCGCTCGATTCGAGCCACGTGACCGAGCGTTGACGCCAGAAGAAATTGGGCTGATGTACCAGTACATGGAGCGAGTGGGCACAAGCCCAACAAACCGTGCGGCGGCCAAGCTGTTATTGCTGACGATGGTGCGCAAGAGCGAGCTGACCAATGCGACCTGGAGCGAGATCAATTTCAGCGAAGCGTTGTGGACGATTCCAAAGGAGCGGATGAAACGCCGTAACCCGCACCTGGTATTTCTGTCCCAGCAGGCTCTGGATATTTTCATTGCCATGAAAACCTTTGCCGGTGGTTCCGACTTCGTTTTGCCATCACGGTACGACTCGGATGCGCCGATGAGCGCTGCCACACTTAACCAGGTGCTGACGCTGACTTACAAGGCGGCGCAGAAAGATGGGAAGTCACTTACCAAGTTCGGACCGCATGATTTGCGGCGCACAGCCAGCACGCTGTTGCATGAGGCCGGCTACAACACCGACTGGATCGAGAAGTGCCTGGCGCACGAGCAGAAGGGCGTGAGGGCTGTCTACAACAAGGCTGAGTACCGCGAGCAGCGGGCGGCGATGTTGCAGGATTGGGCCGATATGATTGATGAGTGGACTTCGGGAGGCAGTAAGGGTTGATGTTTTTGCTATCTTTGATAGCATTGAAGTTGATGCCGTGAATTTATAAATAAGGCCGCCATTGGCATCGGGCAGGTCAATTACCGATTAGCTGCTTCGCGCAGCTACTCGATGAATAGCAACTATTCATTTGAGAGGTATTGACCCATGCAAAATATAAAGACCCTCATCAACAGGAAGAAGCTCCTGGAGATGATCCCGCTTTCGACACGAACAATTTATAACCTGGAGCAGCGAGGGGATTTTCCACGCCGTATCGCGTTAACCAGTAGAAATGTCGCCTGGGATTTGTCAGAGGTCGAAGAGTGGATTGAGGCACGTAAATCATCGGGTGATCAAGCTGCGCGACCTGGCCCTATAGAGGGCTAGTTATATGGCTCTTGATCTTATGGCGGCTTTCACGGAATTGCCGCCACCCATTGATTATGTTCTGCCTAATATGGTTGCTGGCACTGTTGGTGCTCTTGTGTCGCCTGGTGGGGCTGGTAAATCCATGTTGGCCCTTCAATTGGCTGCACAGATTGCAGGCGGGCCTGATTTACTTGAAATAGGCGAGTTTCCCACCGGGCAAGTGGTCTATCTGCCTGCTGAAGATCCACCGGCCGCTATTCACCATCGTCTGCACGCCCTTGGGGCACACCTCAGCGCAGCGGAACGGCAAGCCGTGGCTGATGGTTTGCTCATTGAACCCTTGATCGGTAAATGCCCAAACATCATGGCTGCTAGCTGGTTCGATGCTCTCAAACGAGCCGCTGAAGGTCGTCGCTTGATGATCTTGGACACTTTGCGGCGCTTCCACATTGAGGAGGAGAACGCTAGCGGGCCGATGGCGCAGGTTGTTGGGCACATGGAGGCCATAGCCGCTGATACAGGCTGCTCCATTGTGTTTCTGCACCACGCGAGTAAAAGCGCAGCCATGATGGGGTCGGGCGATCAACAGCAGGCCAGTCGTGGATCGTCCGTACTGGTTGATAACATCCGTTGGCAATCGTACCTATCCGGCATGACGCAAGGCGAGGCCGAGATACTGGGGGTCGATGATTGTCAGCGTGGGTATTTTGTCCGCTTTGGCGTCAGCAAGGCCAACTATGGCGCACCTTTTCAAGAACTCTGGTTTAGACGGCACGACGGCGGCGTGTTGAAGCCTGCTGTACTGGAGCGGCAGTGCAAGGTGAAAAGGAGACAGCGTGAAGAAGCCTAAGCATGACCTGACCCACGTCCGACATGATCCCGCGCACTGTTTGGCACCTGGCCTGTTCCGCAGCCTCAAGCGTGGCGATCGCAAACGCTGCAAGCTGGACGTGACCTACACCTTTGGCGAGGACGAATCCATGCGTTTCGTCGGATTCGAACCTCTCGGGGCCGATGATATGCGTCTTTTGCAAGGCATCGTGGCCCTTGGCGGCCCGAACGGCATCTTGCTAACCCCGGAACCGACCAGTGAGACGGGGCGACAGCTACGGCTATTCCTTGAACCCCGTTTCGAAGCCATTGAGCAAGACGGCTTGGTGGTTCGTGAGAGCCTGACCAAACTGCTCTCAGAAACGGGCATGACGGATAGCGGCGACAACATCAAGGCGCTCAAAGCCAGCCTGCTGCGCATGTCGAACGTCACCATCCTTGTGACGAAGGGACGGCGGCAAGCCGCGTTCCACCTGATGAGTCATGCTTTTGACGAGACGGACGGCAGGCTATGGGTTGCCCTGAATCCGCGTATTGCCGAAGCGATCCTGGGGCATCGTCCATATGCCCGTATCGACATGGCGGAAGTGCGGGTGCTACAGACTGATCCGGCACGGCTGATGCACCAACGGCTATGCGGCTGGATCGACCCCGGCAAATCCGGGCGCGTGGAACTGGACACGCTTTGCGGCTATGTCTGGCCAGATGAAGCCAATGCCGAAGCTATGAAAAAACGCCGTCAGACTGCCCGGAAGGCACTGGCCGAACTTGCCGCCGTGGGTTGGGTAGTGAACGAATACGCCAAGGGAAAATGGGAGATCAAGAGGCCTGGCCCCACGGCAACTGCACCCGTTTACCGTCGTAACGTTCCCTTGTTACCGTCGTAACGCTCCCCTTCTGCCGTCGTAACGTTCCCCGTCCCAATTTGGAAAACCCAGACGGTGCGCTGCTTTGCGGGCAGTTTGGGAAATCCATCCAAGATTATCTAAAGATAATCCATCATGCGCGGTGCAGCTCGCGCCTTGAGGGCGCGTTCTGACCTTGCCAATAAAGCCCTGGCGGGCTTTATCAATCGGCCATAGGCCGATGGTTTAACGCCAAGAAGAGAAGGCGGCTTCAGTGGCCGCTGAAACGCCTTGTGAGAGGGGAAAACAACCCGGAGTCCCTTATTCCATGAGCTGAAGCAGAATCTGCGTCTAACGGTGCTGGAGGGCCGCTGTGTGCACTTGTAGTTATCTGTACTGAAACCTTGGCTCGAAACGTGAAATGGCTAAGCAGTGCCCATTCGTTCGGTAAGAATAATAAGAAGATTATTATTCTTATTATTACCAAGCAGGAATGAGCCGTGTGTGTTGGACGCCCATAACCAGTAACCTGCGTGAAGGTGTCAACATCAGGAAAGGTTGCCCCTCAAGTATCAATACGTCGCCTTAGTGGTATGACGGGAGGGGAGGCAAATTTCTTGTGTTCATTGACACTTGAGGGGCGGGTTATGCCCTTCTTTTTTGGCGTCCAACTCGCCCCATCGGGG
Source organism: Alcaligenes sp. SMD-FA (assembly GCF_025960365.1). Classification (NCBI taxonomy): domain Bacteria; kingdom Pseudomonadati; phylum Pseudomonadota; class Betaproteobacteria; order Burkholderiales; family Alcaligenaceae; genus Alcaligenes; species Alcaligenes sp. SMD-FA. Next base: position 1,674,665 of record NZ_CP110108.1, read on the forward strand.
CGAATGGTTTGTGTCGATTGTTGGCATTTTAGGTTCCGATTTAAAGCCGATTGAGCAGCGATTTTGAAGCGACTATGTCGATTGCAGGCCGATTTGGTGACGATTACGGTTATGTTGCCAAGAATCGGTGTTTGTTTGACGATAAAACGCTTTACGTTCGATATGCGCTAGATTTTCAATAGTGGGTGAAATGCGGGCAGGATGGGTGAAGTTAGCTAACCGGCAAGCCGGTTATCTATCTTCACTGTCCCTTATTCGCGCCGGGGGCACTCAACGGGAATCCTGCCCTGCGGGGCTGATCGGCTACCGCCGGTTGCAAGAGTATAGGTCTTGCTATTTTTAATATCTTTGATAGCATGGTTGTCGGGTACACCAAAAGGGTATTGATATGGCAAATGTGCTTATCAGGAATTTACCCGCCGAGGTGCACCGTGCGTTGAAAGTTCGAGCAGCGCTCAACGATAGGAGCACCGACGCGGAAATACGCGAAATACTGACGGCGGCAGTACAGCCGCTAGAGCTTGAAGAGATTGGCCGGGAAGTTGGCTTGTCCGAAAGCGATAAAAAAACAGAGTAGTTTTACGTTTGTAAGTCCGGGCCTCAGCGCCAAGGGCAATACCGATCAGCTAGTGGCGTAGCTCTTCGATGAAACGTTGCCGAGAACAAGCACAACGCTTGGTCAAGGCAATGCCTTCTTTTCATCGACGGAGTACGACCATGAAGTCCAAAATTTTAGCGGCTAAAAAAACCGCTCTAGCCGTTGCACTCGCAACCGGCTTTATCACCACTACCACCGCCCCTGTGCAAGCTGGTATCCCCGTCATCGACGGCGGCAACCTGGCCCAGAACATCATGACGGCCATCGAGTCGGTGGCGCAGACGCTCAAGCAGATTGAGCAGTACCAGACCCAGTTGCAGCAGTACGAAAATCAGCTCCAGAACACGATGGCCCCAGCCGCGTATATCTGGGATCAGGCGCAGACTACGATCAACCGGCTGATTGCCGCGCAAAACACGCTGGCCTATTACGAGAACCAGCTAGGCAGCCTGGATCGTTACCTGGCCAAGTTTCAGGACGTGGCCTATTACCGCAGCTCGCCATGCTTCAACGGCAGCGGCGGATGCACGCCGGCCGAAAAGGCAGCGATGGAAGAGAACCGCCGCCTGGCGTCAGAGTCGCAAAAGAAGGCCAACGATGCCCTGTTCCAGACCGTTGCCGACCAGCAAAAGGCTTTGAAGGATGACGCCCGTACCCTGGAGCGGCTGCAAGGCGCGGCCCAGGGTGCAACTGGCCAGCTACAGGCCATCGGCTACGCCAACCAGCTCGCCAGCCAGCAGGCCAATCAGCTCTTGCAGATTCGCACCATGTTGACCGCCCAACACAACGCGGAGGCAGCCCGGATTGCAGCAGAACTCGATGCCGAGGCGCGAGGTGATGCCAGGGCCGAGCAAATGCGTACCTGGACGTTTCGCCCGAGTCCGGCAGACAACTACTAGGGAGGCGGTGAGATGAAAAAAATCTTTTTTACTACCGCGGCTACGTTGCTGTTGTTGGCTGGATGTGAACAGGAAAGGATGCCCGAACCAAATGCGGCGACGTGTGCCCCCGATGCGTTCCAGGCAGCACTGAATGAAATGCGCAGCGAAGCGAACCGAGAGGCCTTTACCGAGGAATGCAGAGCATTCCAGAAGGCCAAGCAGATGCGTCAGTGGGAGTTCAAGCCCAGCCCTAAAGATGATTATTGAGGTGGTCGCCATGAGAAAGAAAATTGCTCTAGGTGGCTTGATGATGGTCGCCACAATGGTGCTGGCTGAACCTGCAATGGCGCAGGAGCTAAGTAGCAGCGGTGTTATGAATGATGTGCTCAAGCGTTTTCATGATGCTGCCGCAACATGGGGGCCAGCTATTGAGTCCGCTGCATCGCGTTTGTTCTGGACGCTGGTTGTGATTTCGATGGTCTGGACATTCGGCATGATGGCTTTGCGCAAGGCCGACATTGGCGAGTTCTTCGCGGAGTTCGTTCGCTTCACGATCTTCACCGGCTTTTTCTGGTGGTTGCTGACGAATGCGAACCAGGGCATGAATATCGCCGGTACGATTGTTCAGTCATTGCAAACTCTGGGCGCGCAGGCGGGGGGACTTTCCAATAGCAATCTTGGGCCCTCCAGCATCCTTGATCTTGGTTTCGAGTTATACAACCGCACAGTACAGGCCACCTCGGAGCTGGGATGGCGGCAGATGGCAACTGCTCTGGTCATGGAGCTAATGGCCCTGGCTGTTTTGTTTGTCCTGGCGTTGATTGCGGTCAACCTGTTGCTGTTGCTCGCATCAGCCTGGATTCTGTTGTATGCCGGTGTGTTCTTCCTTGGCTTTGGTGGAAGTCGTTGGACTTCCGACATGGCGATCAATTACTACAAGACCGTGCTGGGCCTGGCCGCACAGCTTATGGCAATGGTGCTTCTGGTTGCGATTGGCAAAGAGTTCATCAATCACTACTACACGCAAATCAGCGAGAACATGGCATCCCAGGAACTGGCCGTGATGTTGGTTATATCGGTCATCTTGCTTTTCTTGGTCAACAAAGTTCCGCCGATGATTTCTGGTCTTGTGTCTGGTGGTGGTATTGGCGCAGCCGGTGGAATTGGAAACTTCGGTGCGGGTGCGGCAGTTGGGGCGGCGGTGACGGCGGCCAGTATGGCAACTGGCGGCGCTGCCCTGGCAGGTAAAGCGGTTATGGGTGCCGCAGCCGGTGCAGCCGGAGGTGCAAGTGCACTCCAAGCGGCTTTTCAGAAAGCATCAGCGAGTATGGAAACCGGCGGTGACATGTCCAGCATGGGGTCAGTTGTCAGCAGTGGCGGAAACGGTGGTGGTGAAGCGGGTACTGCTGGCAGTAGCCCATTCGCCCAAGCGGCTGGCTTTGGTGACAGCGGCAGTAGCTCAAGCGGTGGCGGCTTTGCCAAGGCCGCGAAGCTGGCCACAGGCACGGCCTCCGAGTTAGCCAAGGGTGTCGGCTCTCAAGTGAAGCAGGGATTCCAGGAGCGAGTGAGCGAAACCACAGGCGGAAAACTGGCTGCTTCGATACGCGAAAGCATGGAGCCGAAAGAAGCAAGCCAATCTGGCCAGTTCGAGGGCAATAGCTTGGGCGCCGATTCTGGCCCAGATAGTAACGAAGTCAGGAGTTAGCACGATGACGACATCAACATACATGGCCGCATTGGCGGCCCTGGATGAAGCGCCAAGGGAAGAAGTCAGCCAGGTATTTATTTCGCCGCTGGGTGATCAATCGACCGAGGTCGATGCAGAGACAGAAACAGCCGCTTTTGTATCACGGCCAGACCCTATGAGAGAGAGCGAAACTAAGCCGATAAGTATTGAGGTTAATGGCGGCAGGAATGAGCGGTCAGCATTCGCGGAGGCGGCGGGGCTGTACCTGTAGGCGCACCGGGCTGGCCACAACCAGCCCGGCACTTTCAATCAACACCTACTGGAGAGGTGAATTATGACAACACAACATATTATCGAACCAGGGCAAGCAGTGCATCAAGCAGCGGCTATTCTTTCTTCTTTGGAGTACATCAACCAAGCGGAAGCGCGGAGCCTTGGGCCATTGGCCGAAGCCGTCGCTAATGCTTTTATGGTGGTGTACTACCAAGCTGAAACGGGCCGGGCGACACAGGCTGATTTTCAAGAAGCAATGAACGCCTTGCGCCAAGCGTGCAGCTAATGACGAAAGGGCGGCCACTCGAACTGGCCGCCTTTTTCAATCTTCACTGTTTGGCCATTCCCGACCCACAGACGGCGCATCCATCCATTCGCGTTCCTCCGGCGGCAGCGGGTAAGCCCCGGATGCTTCCGCGTCGGCCAGTAGTTCGGCCAGTGTGTAGCGCACCCGACCAGTGGAAACGGCGCGGGCCGGGTCGGCCTTCTCATGCAGCCTGTTCTCTAGGTTCTTTGGGTCTGTCATCGGGCGACCTCAGCAAGCATGGATACTAGGTGTTCCAGGTCAGTGATCGAATGCGCCAGGAAGCGGCCGGCGCGGCAATCTGCAATCATTTCCTCAGTTTTTTCCTACTCATGTTCAACCTCGTTCGTACCAGCTCTTCGAGCGATTCACCACGCGCACGACCAGCAGCATCACCGGCACTTCGACCAGGACGCCGACCACGGTTGCCAATGCAGCGCCGGAGTGCAGACCGAACAAGCTGATGGCGGCCGCCACGGCCAGCTCGAAGAAGTTGCTGGCACCGATCAGGGCCGAAGGACAGGCGACAGAGTGCTTTTCCCCCGCCCGCTTGTTCAGCCAGTAGGCTAACCCGGAATTGAAGAACACTTGAATCAAGATCGGCACGGCTAGCATGGCGATCACTAACGGCTGCCGGATGATGGCCTCGCCCTGGAAGGCGAACAGTAGAACCAACGTCAGCAGCAGCGCGGCCATCGACCACGGCCCGATCTTCTGCATGGCCCGTTCAAAGGCGGCCTGTCCTTGCTTGAGCAGATGCCGCCGCAAGAGCTGCGCCAGGATCACCGGCACGATGATGTAGAGCACGACCGAAATCAGCAGCGTGTCCCAAGGCACCGAGATCGAGGACATGCCCAGCAGCAGGCCGACGATGGGCGCGAAGGCCACGATCATGATGGCGTCGTTCAGAGCCACTTGCGAGAGCGTGAAAAGCGGGTCGCCGTTGGTAAGGCGGCTCCACACGAACACCATTGCCGTGCAGGGCGCGGCGGCCAGCAAGATCAAGCCCGCGATGTAGCTGTCCAGTTGATCGGCCGGCAGGAACGGAGCGAACACTTGTCGGATGAACAGCCACCCCAGCAGGGCCATCGAGAATGGCTTGACGGCCCAATTCACGAACAGCGTGACGCCGATGCCGCGCCAATGCTCTTTGACCTGGTGCAGCGCCCCGAAGTCGATCTTGACCAGCATCGGGACGATCATTACCCAAATCAGCAGGCCCACCGGCAAATTGACCTGGGCCACTTCCATGCGGCCTATGGCCTGGAACACGTCAGGAAGGCCCTGGCCGAGCGCAACACCGGCGACGATGCACAGGGCCACCCACAGCGTCAGGTAACGCTCGAAGCCGCTCATCGGGGCCTGGCGCGGCTTCGCGGCGATGGCCTGTGCGCCGGCGCTCATGCTTCCTGCTCGGTCTTGCCGATGTTCGCCAGCTCGCGCTTGATGGCCGTCTGGTCAAGCATTTTGAGAGGCAGATTCACGAACAGGCGGACGCGGTTCATCATGTGCCGGAAGGTTTGTTCGAAGGCCCGGCGCTTCTCGGCGTCAGTGCCTTCGACGGCGGCCGGGTCTTCAAATCCCCAATGCGCCGAGATCGGCTGACCAGGCCACACCGGACACATTTCGCCGGCGGCGTTGTCGCAGACGGTGATGATGAAGTCCATCTTCGGTGCGTCGGGCGTGGCGTACTCGTCCCAGCTCTTGCTGCGCAGATTCTCGGTCGGGTAATTCACCGACTCCACCTTTTCGACGGCGAAGGGATTGACCTTGCCGGTTGGGTGACTGCCGGCGCTGTAGGCGCGGAAGCGCCCTTGCCCCATCGTGTTGATGAGAGCTTCGGCCATGATGCTGCGCGCCGAATTGCCGGTGCAGAGGATGAGGACGTTATAGATTCTTTCGGTCATGATGTTTCGCTTTCTGGTAGTGGCTGGGGAGCAATGGCGATGGATGAAAGATCGGTGGCCTCGTCGATGACGTGGCCGGCCGCTTTCCGTTCGGAATAGCGGTCTGTCAGTGCTTCACGGTGCGGCCGTACCAGCGCCGTGAAGCGCACCAGTTCTTCCATCACATCGGCTATTCGGTCGTAGTACGGCGAGGGCTTCATGCGGCCCGCCGCGTCGAACTCTTGGAACGCTTTGGCGATACTCGACTGGTTCGGAATGGTGAACATTCGCATCCAGCGGCCGAGCAGACGCAAGGTGTTCACGGCGTTGAAGCTCTGCGAGCCGCCGGATACCTGCATCACGGCCAGGGTGCGGCCTTGGGTCGGCCGGATGCCGGCCATTTCAAGCGGCAGATGGTCAATCTGCGCCTTCATGACACTGGTAATCTGACCGTGGCGTTCCGGGCTGCACCAGACTTGTCCCTCTGACCACTCGGACAGGGCGCGCAGCTCCTTGACGGCCGGGTGATCGTCGCTTTGCACTTGATCGGGCAACGGCAAATCGGACGGGTCGAAGATGCGTGTTTCTGCGCCAAAGAATTGCAGCAGCCGGGCCGCTTCCTCGACGGCCAGCCGTGAGAACGAGCGGGCGCGCAGCGAGCCATACAGCAGCAGGATACGCACCGGCGGGGCGTCGGGTGCCAGCCCGAGCGCCGGGCGCTCGATGGCAAAGGATTTGTCCAAAGCGGGCAAAGAATCGGGGTCGGAAAGATGGCGAAGTCTCATGCCAACACCTTCCCGGCTTCCGTGGTGCAAGACAGGTTGCACACCTGGCCGCCGCAGCAGTTTTCCGTGAGAAAGGCCACCAGGTTAGTGGCCGTCGAAAAGTTCGCCTCGTAGATCACAAATCGGCCTTCTTGCCGCGACGTGACCATGCCGGCGTGTGCCAGCTCTTTCAGGTGGAAGGATAGCGAAGACGGCGGGATGCCGGCCGCTTCGCTGATTTTTCCGGCGGCCATGCCGGCGGGGCCGGCCTGGACGAGAAGCCGGAACACCGCGAGGCGCGATTCTTGAGCGATGGCCGCCAGGGCGGCTACAGCATTTATCGTTTCCATGTTTCAATAATAGTCGAAATATGGAGTGTGCTCAATAGCTCATTTAAGCTGTAAAAATGAGCTAGGCGCATTTAGATCGATATGTGATAAATTGGCCTGCCAGTTTAAGATGGGTGCATTTGAGTATGCCCAAAGGAGCCCGCAAGTATGCGCAGGACGAAGCCAGTAGCCGCGCCGATGGTGGCGCGGGTCTATCTGCGCGTCAGCACCGACGCGCAGGACTTGGAACGCCAAGAGGCGATCACTACGGCCGCGAAGGCCGCCGGCTACTACGTCGCCGGCATCTACCGTGAGAAGGCATCCGGCGCACGCGCCGACCGGCCTGAGCTGCTGCGCATGATCGGCGACCTACAGCCCGGCGAGGTGGTCATTGCCGAGAAGATCGACCGCATCAGCCGCCTACCTTTGCCCGAGGCCGAGCGCCTGGTGGCCTCGATACAGGCCAAAGGCGCACGCCTGGCCGTCCCTGGCGTGGTCGATCTATCCGACCTGGCGGCCGAGGCCCAGGGCGTCGCCAAGATCGTGCTGGAAGCCGTGCAGATCATGCTTTTTCGCCTGGCCTTGCAGATGGCCCGCGACGACTACGAGGACAGGCGCGAACGCCAGCGCCAAGGCATTGAGTTGGCCCGCCAGGCCGGGCGGTACAAGGGCCGCCGTGCTGATCCGAAGCGCCGCGCCCAAGTTGTCGCGCTGCGCAAGTCCGGCTACAGCATCAACAAGACCGCCGAGCTGGCCGGGTACAGTGCGGCCCAGGTGAAACGGATATGGGCCGAGGTCAGCCAGGCCGAAGCGAAGCAGCACGGCGCGTTCGTGGAGGACGCATTGACGGAAGCCGATGCCCTGGCCGCTGTCGGCCAGGATGAGCGCCAGGAGGAAAGGGCATGAAGAAGCCGAACCAAGACGACGAGCCGTTTTTCATCACCGAGGAGATTGCGGCCGAAATGATCGCCGGCGGCTATGAGTTCGAGCTGCCGCCCATTCCTTGCACCATCCGCCTACGCGACGTGCTGGAGCGCATGACCGATGCTGAGCTAGCATTGCAGCCGGGCGAGATCGCCGACCAGGAGCGTGAACGCTGCCGGCGCAAGCCGTGTTCAACCTCATGATCTGGTCATGGTATTTTTCATGGCACTGAGCCTGATAGTTCTTGCAAATTGTTGTCACTAAAGGGTTTTGTGTGCTTGTTTACAATCGAGTGGGAGTGACGGGCACTGGCTGGCAATGTCTAGCAACGGCAGGCATTTCGGCTGAGGGTAAAAGAACTTTCCGCTAAGCGATAGACTGTATGTAAACACAGTATTGCAAGGACGCGGAACATGCCTCATGTGGCGGCCAGGACGGCCAGCCGGGATCGGGATACTGGTCGTTACCAGAGCCACCGACCCGAGCAAACCCTTCTCTATCAGATCGTTGACGAGTATTACCCGGCATTCGCTGCGCTTATGGCAGAGCAGGGAAAGGAATTGCCGGGCTATGTGCAACGGGAATTTGAAGAATTTCTCCAATGCGGGCGGCTGGAGCATGGCTTTCTACGGGTTCGCTGCGAGTCTTGCCACGCCGAGCACCTGGTCGCTTTCAGCTGTAAGCGTCGCGGTTTCTGCCCGAGCTGTGGGGCGCGGCGGATGGCCGAAAGTGCCGCCTTGCTGGTTGATGAAGTACTGCCTGAACAACCCATGCGTCAGTGGGTGTTGAGCTTCCCGTTTCAGCTGCGTTTCCTGTTTGCCAGCCGGCCCGAGATCATGGGGTGGGTGCTGGGCATCGTTTACCGCGTCATTGCCACGCACCTGGTCAAGAAAGCGGGCCATACCCACCAAGTGGCCAAGACGGGCGCGGTCACCCTGATCCAGCGTTTTGGATCGGCGCTCAATCTGAATGTTCACTTCCACATGCTGTTTCTCGACGGTGTGTATGTCGAGCAATCCCACGGCTCAGCGCGTTTCCGCTGGGTCAAGGCGCCGACCAGCCCAGAGCTCACCCAGCTGACGCACACCATCGCCCACCGGGTGGGTCGCTATCTGGAACGGCAAGGCCTGCTGGAACGGGATGTCGAAAACAGCTATCTGGCCTCGGATGCGGTGGATGACGACCCGATGACACCCCTGCTGGGGCACTCGATCACTTACCGTATCGCTGTCGGTTCACAGGCGGGGCGAAAGGTGTTCACTTTGCAAACTCTGCCGACCAGTGGTGATCCGTTCGGTGACGGGATTGGCAAGGTAGCCGGGTCCAGCCTGCACGCCGGCGTGGCGGCCAGGGCCGATGAACGCAAGAAGCTCGAACGGCTGTGCCGGTACATCAGCCGCCCGGCGGTATCCGAGAAGCGGCTGTCGTTAACACGAGGCGGCAACGTGCGCTACCAGCTCAAGACGCCGTACCGGGACGGCACCACGCACGTCATTTTCGAACCATTGGATTTCATTGCAAGGCTGGCCGCCCTGGTACCGAAGCCCAGAGTCAACCTAACCCGCTTCCACGGGGTGTTCGCACCCAACAGTCGGCACCGGGCGTTGGTCACGCCGGCAAAACGGGGCAGGGGCAACAAGGTCAGGGTGGCTGATGAACCGGCAACACCAGCACAACGGCGAGCGTCGATGACATGGGCGCAACGGCTCAAGCGTGTTTTCAATATCGACATCGAGACCTGCAGCGGCTGCGGCGGCGCCATGAAAGTCATCGCCTGCATTGAAGACCCTATAGTGATCAAGCAGATCCTTGATCACCTGAAGCACAAAGCCGAAACCAGCGGGACCAGGGCGTTACCCGAAAGCCGGGCGCCACCGGCTGAGCTGCTCCTGGGTCTGTTTGACTGACGAGCCTGAAGGCCAACGATACCAATCAAAATGCTGCGTTCACAGCGCCGCGGCAGGGATCCGCCGTGCTGGTTGTCGGAAAAGGAGCCGCTAGTGGGAAAGAGGAGGGTAAATTTTCAGCGTTGCTGGCTCCCCGTCAGCCGGATTGGGTTGCATCGCAGGGGTGTCGAAAGAGTCAACTGCGGTCCAAAGCTGTTGGACTTGGGTGAAAAGGGCGTTTATTCTTCCTATACGTTGTCGGCAGCGGGCCAAAAAGGAATACGTCCATGCCCATCGAGGTGAAACCGGCTGTGAGCGCGGGTTCAAGCATATAGCCCGACAGGCGCGTATCCTTGCCGATCACGACACGATGGCGGTGGTCACCGCGACGAAAGACACGGCCAGCCGCCATGCCGACGCGCAAGGCGGTTTCCGCCGTCATCGCGCCTTCGTTGGCTTTGCCACGAATACCGTCTGTGCCGAAATATTTGCGCACCATAAGGTCGATTATCCTGTCGTCGGGTCGCCCTCAAAGGGGACATGCCTGCTGAACCGCGAATATAGAGAAATATCCCGAATGTGCAGTTAACGAATTCTTGCGGTTTCTTTCAGCGCCGCCAATACCGCCAGCCCGTCGCGCAAGGGGCGCGGCTCGTGTGTGCGGATGAAGTCAGCTCCACCTGCGGCGGCGGCAAGCTCTGCAGCGAGTGTCGCGGCCCCGACATCCCCCGGACCACGGCCTGTGAGCGCGCGCAGAAAGGATTTGCGCGAAACAGACAGAAGCACCGGCAAATCGAAGCGCAGCCGCAATTCATCGAACCGCGCCAGCACCGAGAGCGAGGTTTCGGGAGCAGCCCCCAGAAAAAACCCCATGCCGGGATCAAGGACAAGGCGGTTGCGTTTGATACCGGCACCCGTCAGCGCCGCGATGCGCGCGTCAAAGAACGCCGCAATGTGATCCATGATGTCGCCAGCGGGTGCCTCGCGCCGATCTGCCTGCCCGTCTTGCACCGAATGCATAACGACGAGTTTGGCAGATGATTTCGCCAATTGCGGATAGAACGCAGCGTCTGGAAAACCGCGAATATCATTGAGATAGGCCACACCACGCGACAAGGCATAGGCTTGCGTCGCGGGTTGATAACTGTCGAGCGAGACGGGAATGCCATCTGCCTTGAGCGCGTCCAGCACCGGCGCGATACGCGCGATTTCTGTGTCGGACGAAACAGGCGCGGCGTCGGGATTGCTGGATGCCGGACCGAGGTCGATCACATCTGCCCCCTCGGCCATCAGCTTACGCGCCTGCGCAATGGCTGCGTCTGGCGCCAGATACCGGCCTCCATCGGAGAAACTGTCCGAGGTTATGTTGACGATGCCGAAAATGATGAGCGATTTATTCATGGGGGCTTCTATAATAATAATAATCGAGCATGAGTCTCATACGGATGCTCGGGTCGAAAGGGAATCCCCAGGCGAGTAACCTGTTTGCGGTGATCCATTAGCTGCAGGAGCAGAAGAGCATACATCTGGAAGCAAAGCCAGGAAAGCGGCCTATGGAGCTGTGCGGCAGCGCTCAGTAGGCAATTTTTCAAAATATTGTTAAGCCTTTTCTGAGCATGGTATTTTTCATGGTATTACCAATTAGCAGGAAAATAAGCCATTGAATATAAAAGATAAAAATGTCTTGTTTACAATAGAGTGGGAATGATCCCACGTCTGGCACGATTAGGCATCTAAAGGCATAAAAAGCCGCTAAGCCCGCGTAACTGCGGGCTTTTTTGTTTTTTTGCGTCGTACCGACTGTCTGGCATTTTCAGGCAGGATTAAGTATTCGCTATTCTTGCCCCCTCGGAGTACACCAACTAAGCGGAAGTGCGGAGCCTTGGGCCATTGGTCGGAGCCGTCGCTAACACTTTTATGATGGTTTACTATCAAGCCGAAACAGGGCTGGCGACCAGGGCAGATTTTCAGGAATCTATGAGGGTCGTACGTCAAGCATGTGACTAATGATGTTTTGAGTAAATGCGCAAATGGAGAACGGCGGCCAGTGGTCGCCTTTTTACTTCTCATCATTGGGCCATTTTCGGCCTACAGGTGGGGCATCGACCCATTCCCGTTCCTCTGGAGGCAGCGGGTAAGCCCCAGAGGCTCCCGCGTCGGCCAGCAACTTGGCCATGGTGTAGCGTACCGGGCCAGCTGTGACGACATGACTATCTGCAATCGTATTCTCGGTTTCTTTCTTGTTCATGCTTGTACCTCTTTTGTAGCCACTGGTGGCCACTCTAAACCTTGAGTTCATATTTTCGCACGTGGCCTCAGTGTTCGGAAAACGGTGGTTTTTTGTACAGATCAAAGTGGCGCACTTTGTGTTCGTGAAAGTCGCATATGAGTGTTAATATCGGCGTCAAGTTTTCAATGTCCTGGATGCGTCCATGAATCAACGCATAGGGTACGCCCGCGTATCGACTGATGATCAGCACCTAGACCTGCAGCGCGACGCGCTCCAGCAGGCTGGGTGTGGCGTGATCTACGAAGAAGCGGCCAGTGGCAAGAATACGGCTCGCCCCGAGCTTGAGCAGTGCCGCAAGGCGCTGCGGGCAGGGGACACCCTGGTGGTGTGGCGGCTGGATCGGCTCGGGCGCAGCCTGCCAGACCTTGTGCAGATCGTGACCGACCTTGAGCAGCGCAGCATCGGCTTTGAAAGTTTGACAGAAAAGATCGACACAGGCAGCGCGGCGGGCAAGCTGATATTTCATGTGTTCGCAGCGCTGGCCGAATTTGAGCGCGGTTTGATCCGAGAGCGGACGCAAGCCGGGTTGGCGGCCGCTCGTGCCCGTGGCCGCGCCGGTGGCCGCAAGCCGAAGCTGGATGAACAGCAGGTTAGAGAGATCAAAGCCCTGCTGCGTGACCCCGATATTCAGGTGGCCGACGTGGCCCGTCGCTATGGCGTATCTCGAACCACAATTTACAAGCATTGCGGCGTCGTACAACCACGCCATCAATAGCGAAGAAAAAAAGAGGGAAAGCATTTCCGTGTCCAGACTGACTGATTTAATTGCCAAGGCAAAAGCCAAAGATTCGGCCTTGGGGGCTGAGTTGGATCGAGAGTTCAAGATTCTTTCTTCGCGCCTTCCTTTCGGCTTGAACTTCGAGCGGCATAGCCCCGAAGCGGTAGAACTGCCGCTGCGCCCGAAGCGCAAGGGTGACAAGGTGCGCGTACTACCAGAGCGTGGCGCGACCCGAAAAGGAGATCTGCGGTTGTGGCAGGTAAAGGCGATCCACAAGGTGAAGAAAACGGCTGACCTGGAGTTGCTGGGTGCGGCAGAGATCGAAACGCAGACCGTGGCGCTGGATGATCTGGTGGTGGTGGCCGAGTTCCGCGACACCATCTATCCGGGCCTGGTCAGTACCGGCAAGGTTCAGCGTGGTGGTAATAAGCCCTGCCACACAGTAATCAATGGTGAGAACTACCACGTCCTCAAGGCATTGACCTATACCCATCGAGGCAAGGTAGATGCCATCTACATCGACCCACCGTACAACAGTGGGGCGAAGGACTGGAAATACAACAACGATTACGTTGAGGGTGATGATCTCTACAGACACAGTAAGTGGCTGGCGATGATGGAGCGGCGCTTGCTGGTAGCTAAGGAGCTCCTGAACCCAGCAGACTCCGTTTTGATCGTTACCATTGATGAAAAGGAATATCTGCGCTTGGGGTTATTGTTGGAACAGTTGTTCCCAGAGGCCCAGGTTCAGATGGTAGCATCCGTCATCAATCCGAAAGGCACAGCACGGGCCAATGAGTTTTCCCGTATTGATGAATATATCTTCTTTGTCTCGTTCGGTAAGGCTAAGCTAACGCGCTGGAGTCGGGATATGCTAACCGAACGCGATTATTCGCAAGATGCTGATGTTCGGTGGCGTGGCCTTGCACGCACGGGACGAAAGGGCTTGCGGCCGCATAATCCCGGCTCTTGGTATCCGATTTACGTTAAGAGCGATGGAAGCGGCATTCACTCCGTTGGCAATACCGTTCCGCTTGGCACCGATGATCCCATGGATGCTCCGCCTGGAACTATTGCGGTGTGGCCACCATCTAGTGACGGGCAGCAATACAGTTGGTCTGTGGTTCCAGACACATTGCGCGCACTAATGTCTCGAGGAGCAGTGCGGATCGGTCGGATCGATTTATCCCGTAATTCGGTTCCAATCTATTACTTGTCGTTCAATCAGCTAGAGCAGATTGAAGCCGGCGATATCATCGTCACTGGCCGCAGGGACGATGGAACGCTGGAAATTGCTTACGCGGAGGGGAGTCGTTCCACAGCACCCAAAACCATATGGAACATGACTTCTCACGATGCTGGAAGTCATGGAACGAACATAATCCGTGCTTTGCTTCCGGGGCGGCGCTTTCCTTTTCCCAAGGCGCTCTACGCCGTCGAGGATGCTCTTCGTTTCTTCGTGAAGGACAAGCCAGAGGCCGTTATTTTGGACTTCTTTTCGGGCTCTGGGACGACCGCTCACGCTGTGATGCGTCTCAATAAGCAGGACGGTGGCCATCGCCAATGCATTTCGGTCACCAACAACGAAGTCGCTGCCGACGAGCAAAGAAAGTTGCGCGAAGCAGGCTTGCGCCCCGGCGATGCCGAATGGGAAAAGTGGGGTATTTGTGACTACATTACGAAACCTCGTGTTGCCGCTGCCATTACCGGCTTAACGCCAGACGGCGAGCCGATCAAGGGTGACTACAAATTCACCGATGAGTTTCCGATGGCCGATGGCTTCGAGGAAAACGCCGAGTTCTTTACGCTGACCTATGAGACGCCGGTATCGGTCAATTACAACCTGGCGTTCAACAGGATTGTTCCGTTGCTGTGGCTGCGAGCCGGAGCGCGAGGCAGCCGCATAGACAAGCTGCCCGACGATGGCTGGGCGGTAGCAGACGCCTATGGCTTGCTAAGCAATGTGGATGCGGCCACACCTTTTATCAAGGCGCTGGCTAGGGCCGCTGAAATCCGCATTGCCTATATCGTCACCGATGACGACCGCCGCTTTCAGGCCATTGCCAAGCGCTTGCCTGATGGTGTCGAGCCGGTGCGCTTGTACGAATCGTATCTGACCAATTTCAGCTTCACCAACGGAGAGTAATGGATGAAGTTCACGCTCAAAGACTATCAGCGCGACGCCGTCCGCGATTCCTTGAATAACCTGGGTAAGGCTCGCCGCCTATGGCATAGGGAGAATGACCGGACGGCCTTCTCCCTCACTGCGGTAACTGGCGCGGGTAAGACCGTTATGGCTGCAGCTACTTTCGAGGCGCTGTTTCACGGTGACGATGAGTTCAGCTTCGATGCCGACCCAGGCGCAGTGGTGATCTGGTTCAGCGACGATCCTTCGTTGAACGAGCAGACTCGATTTCGCTTTATCGAGGCCAGTGACCGCATCAATTACACCGACTTAGTGGTAGTGGAAAACACCTTTAACAGGCCGAAATTTCAGGCGGGAAAAATCTATTTCCTCAACACCCAAAAACTCAGCAAGAACAGCTTGCTGGTGCGTGGCCATGATCCTGAGGAGATGGCAGCCAAATTGGACGGCACCTTCCCGGACATGCGGCCTGACCTGCGGGCATACACGATTTGGGACACCATCCAGAACACCATTGAAGACCCGGATTTGACACTTTATCTGGTACTGGATGAGGCACATCGTGGCATGGGCGCACAGACGGCGGCCAGTCAGAATGCTAAGAGCACCATTGTCCAGAGGCTGATCAATGGCGTGGGCAGCGTGCCTGGTATCCCGGCGGTTTGGGGTATTTCAGCTACTGTGGAGCGGTTCAATAAGGCGATTGAGTCGGCAGGAAAGCACATCAAGCTGCCCAACGTCGAAGTTGACGCTTCAAAAGTGCAGGAGTCTGGCCTTATCAAGGACACCATCCTGCTGGATATTCCAGATAATGTTGGCGATTTCGATACCGTGCTGGTGCGAAGGGCGACCGATAAATTGAAGGAATCCAGTCTTGCCTGGAGCGCTTACTCCAAGCAGCAACAGGAAGCCCAGGTTGTCGTGCCGTTGATGGTTTTGCAGGTGCCCAACACGCCTGACTCCGATGAAATAGGGCGGGCGCTGGATACCATTTTCAAACAGTATCCGGAGCTGCCTTCAGCCTGCGTGGCGCACGTTTTCGGGGATCACACCACACAGCGCTTCGGTAACCGCGATGTGCCCTACATTGAGCCGCAACGGGTTCAAGAGTCGACCTGGGTGCGGGTGCTAATTGCTAAGGATGCTATTAGTACCGGCTGGGATTGCCCGCGAGCCGAAGTCATGGTGTCGTTCCGTGCGGCCAGCGATAAGACGCATATCACGCAGTTGCTGGGCCGTTTGGTGCGTTCGCCGTTGGCCCGCCGTATCCCCGGCAATGACCGCCTGAACTCGGTGGATTGCTTATTGCCGAAATTCAATCGTAAGGCTGTGGAGCAGGTAGTCGATGAGCTAACCACTGGCAACGAGGCAGCAACGCCAGGACGCGTGTTGATCGACTACATCGAGGTGCGGCCGAACCCTGCTGTTGCGCCTGCCGTGTGGGAAACGTTCGAGGCGTTGCCGTCACAAACGCGGCCGCAACGAGGTGCCAAGCCAGCAGTCAGGCTAACCGCGTTGGCGCACGAATTGGCGTCCGACGATATTCTGTCCGGCGCAGGCCGGTTGGCTCACGCCAAGATGCATGCCGCTTTGGATGCGTTTCAGGCTGAAAACGAAGCCAAGATCAAAGCTAAGCGCCAGTCCGTGCTGGTGGTTGACGGCAGGACAGTGAAGGCTGACCTGTTGGGTCAAGGCCGGAGCCTGGAGCAGTTCTGGGAAGATGCCGATGTAGCGGTGATCGACGATGCCTACCGCCGTGCGGCGCGCATCTTCAGTCCGGCGATTGCTCATTCCTATGTTGATCATCTGGCCGACCAGCAGGCCGACCGCGACGAAGACCCGGAGGGCTTTCTTGAGGCCATCATGGAGGCCCGCGTAACCGTTGCGGGCTTGGGACTGGTGATGGAGGCACAGGCTTATTTTGATGCAGAGGCGGATAAGCTGGCGAAGAACTGGCTGGTCAAGTATAGGATGCAGATCAAGGCGCTCAGCGATGATCGACGGGAGTCCTATCGGCAGATCATCGAAATGAGCACGGAGCCGCAGGACGTGGGCTTGCTCAAGCCCGAGGCCCGTTATGAGGCGACCAAGGCGAACGAAAACGGCAAGGTGAGAGTGCTCCCGGTTTGGGATGGCCACTTGCTGTGCAACGATGACGGCAAGTATCCCGCTGAACTGAATGACTGGGAGCGAACGGTAGTCGAAACTGAGTCCGCAAGGTCGGGGTTCTCGTTCTGGTATCGCAATCCGCAGCAGCCTGGACAGGCTTCGCTGGGGATTGCCTATGAAAAGGCCGAGCAGTATGGAATCGTCCGCCCGGACTTCCTGTTCTTCGTCGAGCAGGATGGAATGCTTGTCGTTGACCTGGTTGACCCGCACGGCCTGCACTTGAGTGACGCGCTTGCCAAGCTACAAGGCTTGGCGCTGTACGCGGCCAGCCATGCTGATGCCTATCGCCGGATTGAGTCCATTGCCCAGGTGAAGGGCAGCGACAAACTGCGCGTGCTCGACCTGAAACGGCGGGAAGTGCAGGATGCGGTGGCGGCTGCTCAGGGGGCGGAGGTCTTGTTCAGCAGCGGGTTGGCATATGACTATCAGTGATCGTGCAAGCACAATGACGAATCAGATCAGTGACTATCGGAGCCGCAGCGTATGAAGAGGGACAGCACAAGCGAGCCGTTTTTCATCACCGACGAAATTGGGGCCGAGATGGTCGCCGCTGGCTATGAGTTCGAGCCGCCGCCCATTGCCTGCACGGGGCGTCTGCGTGGTGTGCTGGAGCGTATGAGCGATGCCGAGCTGGCGTTGCAGCCGGGCGAGATCGCTGACCAAGAGCGCGAGCGCCGTAGGTTAGAGAATCAATTTCATCCTGGCCTAGCAGGGTAAAAGATTTCAGTGCTGCATCGATCAATCCTGCCAAATTGCATTGCGTGATCCAAATGGGCGAGCGTGTGCGCGTGATTGTTAGCGCCTCTCGACTAGAATCTGTAGGCTAGCGTCTGGTAGTGGCTGGCATCTGGAATACATACTCGTAAAGTATTTCCATGGTCGGCGAGCTGTTCATCTAGGGGCGCTGGGTCGCGGGAACCATGCGAGAGTCAGTACATTTAGGGCGATGGAGGCACGTAGAATGGCTATGGCGCTACACCAGAAGTTTCTTGAGAAATCCCATTCGGCAATGCTTGCCGCTATTGAGGTCTACAACAAGCCCACCTTTTCATACCGTGAAGAGACGTTTTGCATCCTTGCGGTCAATGCTTGGGAACTGCTTTTGAAGGCCAAGCTATTGAAGGATTCCAAGAACGATCCGAAAGTTATCCAAGTGCGCGAGCCGCGCAAGTTGAAGGGTGGGGGCAAGAGCACGAAGCACATGACGGTGAAGAAAAACCGTACTGGCAATCCGATGACCTTGCAGTTAACTGCGTGCATTACTGCCTTGGAAAAGTCTCAAAGTCGTGCCGACCGGGTGCCCCAAGGGGTGTCATTGAATCTTGAGTCTCTAATCGATGTCCGTGACAATGCAACGCACTTCATTGTTGCGAGCTCTCTATTGCAGCGGAACGTGTTGGAATTGGCTTGCGCGAGCGTCCGTAATTACGTTTCATTGAGCAAGACGTGGTTTGACCGCGATTTCTCTAGCTCCCTGTCATTGATGCTACCCGTAGCGTTTTTCCACGGCGCAGATGATGTGGGGGCCGTGGTGGTCACGAAGGACGAAAAGCGCCTTATCGATCGCCTACAGGCGACCGCAACTCAGGCAGTAGCCGACGGTGAGTACCAAGTCGCAGTGCGCGTGGATGTGAGGCTGCATCGGTCTAATTTGGACACGGCGGCTAATGTTCAGGTCACCCGTGATCCCGAAGCCTTGGCAATTCGTCTGGACGAAAATCAACTTATGGCCGCGTATCCATGGTCATATGCAGAGTTGCAGGCTCAGTTGAGACGACGCAAGCCAGACATCAAGTTTAACAACGAGTTTCACCTCATCAAGAAGTCTTTGATGTTGGAAAAGGGGTTGGTGCACTCGAGGCTTCTTGATCCCAACAATCCAAAGGGTAGCAAGAAGGATTTTTACAGTCCAAACATGCGTGATCGAATTTTAGATGTATACGCAGATCAAGCCGGTCACTAAGCAATGGTATTTTTCATGGCATTGATGATGATATTTTTAATCAATTGATATATAAATAAAAATTATCGCTATTAATGTTCGAGTGGGAATGATCCCCCGTCTGGCACGGCCAGGCATCTGAAGGCATAAAAAGCCGCTAAGCCCGCGTAATTGCGGGATTTTTTGTGTTTGGAGTGGTGCTGCTCGGCAGAGTGAGTCAGTTTCAAACATAAGTGTTGCTGTTTCTCTGTTTTCAAGCAGCTCCCCGTCTTGCCTGTCTTTTCTTTTGGCTGCTTATCAATTTCATTGCTACGCGAAGGCGCCCAGGCGGTGGGCAGCTCGGTGTGAGCACTTGTCTGCATTTCTGACTCGGCGTGTTCTTACCCTTCAGGAACTGTTGTGCGTCGTCTTCGCCAAAGAAAGGCCTCCTTTGGGTTTCTGTCACCCAATGCCAATAGCGGGCTGTTTGGCGTCGGAAATGGTAATAGGGTAGTGCGACATCGAGGTCTGCGATCCATGCCAAGAGCTTTGCGTAGCGAGGTGGGCCAGGTATAGGCACCTATCGTCGCGGGGTGAGCTGCGTTCAGACAGAGTGAAATTATTTAGCTCCCTGTGAACAGCCTACATCATGAGCAAATAGGTAAAAATCGAAGTCCAGCTTTGCGCTAAGGATGATTCATATTCAGAATAAAATACATAAATGCATCCTCTAAAACTTGTTCTTGCTGCTGCTTTGAGCTTTACGACGATCTTTGCCCATGCGGCTGGCTTTCATCGTCTTGAAATTCCGGCCGAATCGGATAGTCCTGCACTAAAAGGTGCTGTCTGGTATCCATGTTCGCAGCCTTTGGAGGAGGTAAAGATTGGTCCTTACGTCATGTCCGTTGCCAAGGATTGCCCAGTCGTCGGTCGCCATCTTCCGCTCGTGGTGATCTCGCACGGTTGGGGTGGCACGTTCCTTGGTCATCGGGGCATTGCCGAGACCTTGGCGAATGCGGGTTTTGTCGTTGCCGCCATTAATCATGGTGACAACGCACTGAATCCAAGGCGTTACGGAGACCTGTCTGTGTTGGTCGAAAGGCCAACTGATATCAGGCGTTTGATTGACTTCATGCTTGACTCATGGCCCGATGCGCCCAAGCTTGATGCCCAGCGTGTCGGTTTTTTTGGGTTTTCACGTGGCGGCTACACCGGGTTGGTTAGCATCGGTGCCAATCCACTTGGTGAGTTGTTATGCAAACACAAAGACAACCCGGCCTGCGAGCAGGCGAAACAGGGGGAATTGCTGACACTTACCCATGATCCGCGCATCAAGGCTGCCGTGGTCGCTGATCCGCTCAGCGATTTTTTCACGGTTGAGAGTTTCAAAAATGTGAAGGTGCCGGTGCAACTCTGGCGCTCTGAGCAGGGTGGTGATGGCGTAACGCCCGAAAGCGTTGCTGCCATCGCTCACGCATTGTCAGAGAGAGTCGAGTTTCATACCGTGGCTGCTGCCGAACATTTTGCTTTCTTAGCGCCGTGCCCTCCCGAAATGGCGAAGCGGGCCCCCGAAATTTGTTTAGATCCCCCTGGGTTTGACCGTCAGGTCTTCCATACGGAACTCAACAGCACAGTGCTTGCTTTCTTTCGCAAGAATCTCGCTAACGATGAAAAGCCAGTTCCCTGATTGTGTTGGCGCATACGATCGTTGAAAACGGCAGTGATGGTTTCATGTTAATGGGTGTGCAGGATACGGAATGCCTCATCCTAGCAAGCTGACAGATCGCTATTGTTCTTTGGCAACGTCAGGCCCTCAATCTTGCCAAACGAAACCTAATATCCTGGACGCTGACAATCGGATTATCCCGCCGAGGGCTTGTAACGAGGCCACCCCGCTCATTGGCAGCCCATCTTATGCCTTAGCGTTGACTGCCTGAGCTTAGGCGTTAGGACTGCTTGGCACGCCGTCCGGCCCAGCCCCCCGAGCCAGATCCATAAACGCCTGCAGATAATCAATCACTGCTTCCGTTTCCCTCATTCCCAGGAAAATTTGCTTGGCGATGCCGTGCTTGCCCAGCTTTACCGGCACCACATCCAGTTTCTCTGCATACTCCTGCACCAACCATCGGGGTAGGGCTGCGACCCCTCGTCCACTGGCTACCATCTGCATCATGATGTCTGTTGTCTCAATCGCTTTGTGGCGTCGTGGGGCGATGCCTGCAGGTAGCAGAAACTGGTTGTAGATATCCAGCCGATCTATGTCCACCGGATAGGAGATCAGCACCTCCCGGTCCAGGTCCTTGGGCTTGGCATAGTCCACGTTCGCCAGGGCATGGTCTTTATTGACCACCAGTACCTGCTCGTAGTCGAACACGGGCTCAAATTTCAAACCGGGTTTATAGAGCGGGTCTGGGGTGACCAGCAGATCAATTTCATAGCCAAACAGCGCGCCGATGCCGCCAAACTGGAATTTCTGCTTCACATCCACATCCACGTCTGGCCAGGCGCTGAGATACGGCGAGACGATCTTTAGCAGCCATTGATAGCAGGGGTGGCACTCCATGCCGATACGCAGTGATCCTCGCTCGCCTTGGGCAAACTGGCCCAGGCGTTCTTCGGCCAGATCCAACTGGGGCAGGACGCGGTTGGCAACGGCCAGCAGATACTGCCCAGCTTGCGTCAATTGCAGGTTGCGGCCTTCGCGGCGCCAGATTTCGGTGCCCAGTTGCTGCTCCAGTTTTCGCATGGTGTGGCTAAGGGCGGATTGGGTAACGTGCAGCACGCCGGCGGCGGCGGTCAGGGAGCCTTGCTTGTCAACTTGCTGGACGACGGCCAGATGGATGCGCTCTAACATGATACGTGAATGATATTCATGGATTGGTGAGATAAGACCATTTTACTTCATTGATTGGGCTTTCTACAATGCAAGTCATTCTTTAATCCACTGGCCTATTGAGAGCAGCACATGACGACGATTCATAATCTTGGCTTTCCGCGCATTGGCGCCAAACGGGAACTGAAGTTCGCCTTGGAGTCCTACTGGAAGGGCGAGTCTTCGCGTGACGAACTCAAGGCTCTGGGTGCCCAACTGCGCCAGCGTCATTGGGAGAATCAGGCCGGACTGGATCTGGTGCCCGTGGGCGATTTCTCTTTTTACGATCAGGTGCTCGATGCCAGCTTCTTGCTGGGCAACTTGCCTGAGCGTGTTCAGGGCTTTCAGGGTGACGAGCTGGATAACTACTTCCGCGTAGCACGGGGTCGTTCGGCCAAAGGTCTGGAAGATCACGGCGCCTGCTGCGGTGGTGTGGCTGCTGGTGAAATGACCAAATGGTTCGACACCAACTATCACTACATCGTCCCTGAATTTACGGCTGATACCCAGTTCAAGTTGGATGCCTCGCATCTGCTGGAGCAACTGGCGCAAGCCAAGGCGCAAGGCGTGAACGCCAAGCCTGTGATCATTGGCCCCGTGACCTATCTGGCACTGGGCAAGGCCAAGGATGAATCCAACAAGCTGGCCCTGCTGGATCGCTTGTTGCCTGTGTATGTTCAATTGCTGGATACGCTGGCCAAAGCAGGCGTGGAGTGGGTGCAGATTGATGAGCCTATTCTGGTTACCGAGCTGGATGCCGATTGGCAGCAAGCGTTCAAGACCGCTTATCAGCAGTTGAAGTCTGCTGACGTGAAGTTGCTGGTCGCGACGTACTTTGGTCAGCTGCTGGAAAATGCCGCTTTGGCAGCCAATTTGCCTGTTGCCGGTCTGCATGTGGATGCCATCAACGATCGTGATGGCGTGGAGGCATTGCTTAAGCTTTTGGGTGACGAGAAAGTCTTGTCTCTGGGCGTGATCAATGGTCGCAATATCTGGAAAACAGATTTGACCGCCGTGCTGGACTGGGTTGAGCCTATCGCCAAGCAATTGGGCGATCGTCTGTGGATTGCTCCTTCCTGCTCGCTGCTGCATGTGCCAGTTGATCTGGACAGCGAACAACAGTTGGATGCCGATGTGAAGTCCTGGTTGGCCTTTGCCTTGCAAAAGCTGGACGAACTGCGCGTATTGGGCAAAGCCTTGAGCCAAGGCCGTGAGGCTGTCAAGGAGGAGCTGGCCGAGAACCTGGCCGCGTTGACGGCCCGTCGCAACTCGCCTCGAGTGAACAATCCTGCAGTGAAGGCGGCGGTGGCTCGCATTTCGGCCGAGCTGGGCAAGCGCAAGAGTGCTTACGCACAGCGCGCTTCCAAGCAAGCTGAGTTCTTGAAGTTGCCTGCATTCCCCACCACCACGATTGGTTCTTTCCCGCAGACGGTAGAAATCCGTCGTGCTCGTAGCGAGTTCAAGGCCGGTCGTCTGGACGAGAACAGCTACCAGGCCGCCATGCGTGCCGAGATTGAGCGCAGCGTGCGTGAGCAGGAAAAACTGGGTCTGGACGTGTTGGTGCACGGCGAAGCCGAGCGCAACGATATGGTCGAATACTTTGGTGAGCAACTGGACGGTTACGCATTCACTCAGTTTGCTTGGGTACAGTCCTACGGTTCGCGCTGCGTGAAACCACCCATCCTGTTTGGTGACATCAGCCGCCCTCAGGCTATGACGGTGGAATGGATTACCTACGCCCAGTCGCTGACTCAAAAACCCATGAAGGGCATGTTGACCGGCCCCGTGACGATTTTGAATTGGTCCTTTGTGCGTGATGATCAGCCTCGTTCGGCTTCTTGCCTGCAACTGGCGCTGGCCATTCGCGAAGAAGTGCTGGATCTGGAAAAGGCCGGTGTGCATGTGATCCAGATCGACGAAGCTGCCTTGCGTGAAGGCTTGCCGCTGCGTAAATCGCAATGGCAAAGCTACTTGGACTGGGCGGTGGAGAGCTTTCGCATCGCCGCCAACGGCGTGGGTGACGAGACGCAAATCCATACACACATGTGCTACTCGGAATTCAACGACATCATTTCCTCCATCGCGGATATGGATGCGGACGTGATCACCATTGAAACCAGCCGTTCGGACATGGAGTTGCTGGAAGCCTTCGAGAATTTCCAGTACCCCAACGAGATTGGCCCCGGCGTGTACGACATTCACTCGCCCAATATTCCGACCGAGCAGCACATTGTGAATTTGATGAAGAAAGCCGCCGAGCGCGTGCCAGCAGAGCGTCTGTGGGTGAACCCCGACTGCGGCCTTAAGACGCGTCAATGGGCTGAGGTGATTCCGGCTTTGACCAATATGGTGGCGGCAGCCAAAGTCTTGCGGGCAAGTGCCTGATTGAGTCGGGAACCGTTTTGGCGGTGAGTCCCGGCCAAAGCCGGGACTTTTTTTGGAGGCGATTCAGCACTGTTTTCTGGTTTTACCAGGAAGAAGAGGGCAAACAGTGTGGCCCCAGCAGTCGGCCAGACAATCAGCGCAAGGCATACATAAATAAGATGAATTTATTTTTATACATCAACGTATTAACTAAAAATAAATTCGAGATTGAAATCAGAAATCAGGGCATACATAAAAAATGAATAAAGAATTCGCGTTTAGCATCAAAAGCATTCGTTTTGATGAAAACTACCGTCCATCCAATAACACACGCATCACCACCAACTTTGCCAACTTGGCCCGGGGTGAAAGCCGTCAGCAAAACTTGCGCAATACCCTGGCAATGATTAATAATCGCTTCAACAATCTGGCACATTGGGACAATCCTAATGGCGATCGTTATTCGGTCGAACTAGATATTGTCTCTGTTGATATTGATGTTGAAGGTAATGGTTCCACTTTCCCTACCATTGAAATCCTGAAAACCAATATCGTCGATCACAAAGAAAACAAGCGTATCGACGGGATTGTCGGCAATAACTTCTCTTCGTATGTGCGTGACTACGACTTCAGCGTGGTTCTGCAGGAGCACAACAAGAACAAAAATGGCTTCAGCGCCCCGGAAGGCTTTGGTGATTTGCACGGCAAACTGTTTAAGTCTTTCGTGAATTCTGCGCTGTACCAAGAAAACTTCAACAAGTCCCCCGTGATTTGCCTGAGCGTGTCCAGCAGCAAGGTCTACCACCGTACGGGGAACCAGCATCCGGTATTGGGCATTGAGTATCAGCAAAATGAGTTTTCGCCTACGGATGAGTACTTCGCAAAAATGGGACTGCGGGTTCGCTATTTCATGCCCCCAAATAGCGTTGCGCCCTTTGCTTTTTACTTCCGTGGTGATTTGCTCAGTGACTACACGAATCTGGAATTGATCAGTACCATCAGCACGATGGAAACATTTCAGAAAATCTATCGCCCCGAGATTTACAATGCCAACTCGGCCGCAGGAATGCGCTATCAGCCCAGCCTGAAAAATTCCGATCACTCGATCACGCAAATTGTCTACGATCGCGAAGAACGTAGCCGTCTGGCGGTTGAACAGGGCCGGTTTACCGAAGAAAGTTTTATCAAGCCATACAAAGTGATTCTTGATCAATGGGCAGCCAGTTACGCGCTTTGATTCATCAAAAACAACAAGGTTATTTAATTATGAAAAAATTGCTACCCACCTCCACCGCTGGCAGTTTGCCCAAACCCTCCTGGCTTGCTGAACCCGAGAAGCTGTGGTCGCCCTGGAGACTGGACGGTGAGGACCTGGTCGAAGGCAAGAAAGATGCACTGCGTCTGTCCCTGCAAGAACAATTGCACGCCGGTATCGACCTGATTAGCGACGGCGAACAAACCCGCCAGCACTTCGTCACCACCTTCATCGAGCATCTGGAAGGTGTGGACTTCGAAAAGCGTGAGACTGTGCGTATTCGTGACCGTTACGACGCCAGTGTTCCTACCGTTGTGGGTGCCGTGACTCGTCCCAAATCCGTGTTTGTGGATGATGCCAAATTCTTGCGTCAGCAAACCTCGCAGCCGATCAAATGGGCGCTGCCTGGCCCCATGACCATGATCGATACGCTGTACGACAACCACTACAAGAGCCGTGAAAAATTGGCTTGGGAATTTGCCAAGATCCTGAACCAGGAAGCCAAAGAGCTGGAGGCTGCAGGCGTGGATATCATCCAGTTTGACGAGCCCGCTTTCAACGTGTTTTTTGACGAAGTGAACGACTGGGGTATTGCGACTCTGGAACGAGCCATTGAAGGTCTGAAGTGCGAAACCGCTGTGCACATCTGCTACGGCTATGGCATCAAGGCCAACACGGACTGGAAAAAGACGCTGGGTTCGGAATGGCGTCAGTACGAAGAGTCCTTCCCGAAGCTGCAGCAATCCAAGATCGACATCATTTCCCTGGAATGCCAGAACTCCCATGTTCCTATGGATTTGATCGAACTGATCCGTGGCAAGAAAGTGATGGTTGGCGCCATTGACGTAGCCACCAACGTGATCGAAACCGCTGACGAAGTGGCCAATACACTGCGCAAGGCGCTGAAGTTTGTAGACGCGGACAAGCTGTACCCCTGCACCAACTGCGGTATGGCACCTTTGCCACGTGCCGTGGCTCGCGGCAAGTTGCACGCCCTGAGCGCCGGTGCTGAAATCGTTCGTAAGGAACTGTCGGCCTGATAGGCTTGATGCCTGCACGCTAGCTCGTTCAGACTGCCCTCAGCAAACAGTATTGATGGCTTTGCCATCGCTGTGACTGGGGGCAGTTTTATTGGGGCGACTGATTGTGTTGATCCTTCCATGTGCGCCGGCCTTGGCAACATAATGCAGCGTGTTTCGGAGGTCTGCTGGGGGCCTTGGGTTTGTTTCTTCAGTGCTCCTGGTGTTAAGGCGGGTCGGGCATAAAAGGAGGACAGACGGGGGAAAGGGCAGAGCAATGCGTAACTCCACTGCCCAAACGCCAAACCCTACGCCCTAGGGACTGGGTTTCAAATAACAGATGGTCCCGAGCAGCCTGCAATGTCAGTAGGCGAGTCTATTTACACCCCTGATTAAAGAAATTCTTGTCCATGGCAAAGAAATGAACTAGGATTCACTCATGTAATGAATTTTGGTTCACTTCTTTATGGCCTACCGTCAAACCCCCGCCGTTCAAGCCCGTCTGCAAGACAATCGCAGCCGTATCCTGGAAGCCGCTCGCGCTTTGGTCAGTGAAGGAGGCTGGCAGGAAGCGCAGGTGGCCAGTGTGGCAGCCGCTGCCGGTATTGCCACGGGGACGGTCTATCGTTACTTCCCCTCCAAAGCCGAGCTGTTCGCGCAAGTCCTGTCGCTGGTGTCCCAGCGGGAGGTCGATGTACTCACGGACATTGCACAGGCCGATGGTTCTTCCATGTTGCGCCTGCATGCCGCTGTCTCCACTTTTGTGAAGCGCGCCATGCGTAATCCTCGTTTGGCCTATGCCTTGATTGCCGAGCCTTGCGACAAGGAAATCGACGCGGCTCGTCTGGTGTACCGCGCCGCGATCAGCCAGGTCATCCACTCCATTGTTTCCACAGGCCAGGACGCGCAGGAAATGCGCCAGGATGTGCAGCCCGATATTGCGGCGACCGTCATTGTGGGCGGTTTCATGGAAGGGTTGATTGGCCCGCTTTCTCCTTTAAGCCGTCAGCAGCACGATGGCACGGACAGTTACCAGCGCCAAGTGGCCGCGCTGGCTGACCAGATTGCCCAGATGGCGTGTGCCAGTGTGGCAGTCCTTTCTGCCACGTCTTAGAAAAACAGTTTGGAGACAACCATGAACCAGCCGCTTTCCCCCAGCATGTTGAATACGCCCGAGGATCGTTACAGCACACATCAGGTTTTGAATCAGGCCTTGCCCGCCAGTGGTTTCAATGCTTTTACAGGCGATCAGGTTTTACGTGATGCCATCAGCCGTGAAGCCCCTTGGGCCGCATCGCGCTGTCAGGCTTTGGGGGCGGTAGCTGGTGATGAGAATGTGCAGGAACTGGCTCGTTTGGCGAACCGCCATATTCCTGAGCTTAAAACGCATGATCGCTTCGGCAACCGGATTGATTGGTTGGAATTTCACCCTAGCTGGCATGAGTTGATGGGCCTGGCCTGGCAGCACGAGGTGCCCAATTTAAGCTGGCGTACCCAAGAGGCAAACGGTCACTTCGCCCGCGCCGTCTTGTCCTATCTGTGGAATCAGGTGGAGCACGGTACGGGCTGCCCGACTGGCATGGCTTATGCGGCTTATGCCGGTTTCGAGGCCGAGCCTGCTTTGGCGATCTGGGCGGACAAGCTCAAAGGGACACGCTATGAATACAGTCGCCGCGAAGTGGGGGACAAGCCCTCGGTGGTGATTGGTTATGCGATGACAGAAAAGCAGGGCGGCTCAGATCTGCGCGAGACACAGACGACCGCGCGCTTCTCCCATAGTGTGGATTATCACGGTGCCACGGCGCATTGGTATGAGCTGACGGGGCATAAATGGTTTTGTTCGGTGCCGCAGTCCGATGGTTTTTTTACGCTGGCCAAGGTCAATGGGGATGTCACGTGTTTCTTCTTGCCCCGTACCTTGCCGGACGGCAGCTATAACCGTTTTCTTGTGCAGCGTCTGAAGGACAAGGCGGGTAATCGCTCCAACGCATCCAGTGAGGTGGAATATGCGGGCACGCTGGCAATTCGGGTAGGGGAAGAGGGGCGCGGTATTCGGGAAATTCTGTCGCACTCGCATTTGACACGTCTGGATTTTGCGATTGGCTCGGCGGGGTTAATGCGGCAGGCGCTGACCTTGGCCCTGCGTCACACCACATCACGCATGGCTTTTGGGACCTCTATTGCCGACCGCCCCATGATGAGCAATGTGCTGGCGGATATGGCGGTAGAAGTGGAAGCGGCAACCTTGATGTCCTTGCGAGTCGCCAAGGCCACTGACCTGATGCAAGGCAGTGAACACGAAAGGCTGCTGGCGCGGGTGGTCACGCCTGCGGCTAAATACTTCAATTGCTCGCGCGCGCCCTCTATTGCGAACGAGGCATTGCAGTGTCACGGCGGCAATGGCTTTATTGAAGAAAACCCCATGGCTCGTGTGTATCGAGAGTCCCCCTTGAACAGCGTTTGGGAAGGGACGGCCAATATGATGTGTATGGATGTGCGGCGCGCCATGATCAGAGATCCGCTCACGGTGGAGGCGGTTTTCAATGAAATCAGACCCTTGGCCGGGCAAGACAAGCGCTTCGATGCCCTGGTACAGCACACTGAACGTCTGGTGAGAGCCGCGATTGAGGATGAGTTCCTGGCCCGCCCTATGACCGAAGCCGTCGCCCGTGTTTTGCAGGCCGCTGAGCTGTTGCGCTATAGCCCGCAGGAAGTGGCGGATGTGTTTTTAAGTACGCGTAGTTCCGGGGAGCTTGGAACTTGGGGGGCGCATTACGGCACTTTGGGAATGACAACGTCCTTGTCAGTCGCGCAGAAAATCATGCGTAGAGCGATGGTGGCAGATTGATTGGTGCGGCTTACTAAGTATGGAGTGAGCAAAGGGCTATCAGGACTAAGTCTTGGATAGCCCTTGTTGCTTGATCTTGGCGGCTTTGCAGGCAAGGCAGCTTCCGTTTTACGCTGCCGTGCAGACCCTTAGTCGGTGCCCATCGGGATCCAGAGCGACAAATGTGCGCCCAAAAACGGCTGTCTTGGGTTCCTGCTCTATGGGGATACCCGCTGTTACCCAGGTTTGATGCCGTTGATCAACAGCCGCATCATCGTCTACTAAAAAAGAGAGCTCGGAGCGATGGCCGGTTCCGGATGATACAAAGCTGGCTGCCTGGGTAGACCACAAGCCCAGCGTCAAGCCCTTGTTCAGCTCAAAGGCGACATAGGTGGGGAAGGATTCAGCAGGCGCTTTTTGTAGCAGTTTTTCGTAAAAAAGGCGGCTGGCAGCGGGGTCTTGGACGTAGAGCAGCAAAAGATTTGGGTGATTCATGATCGCTCCAACATGGTTATTAAGCAGATCATTATGGGTGACCATACTGCCAAAAAATGGCAGTATCTAGCATGGCCCGAGCGGAACGACTTCTTTCCCTTTTACAAGTGCTACGCCGACATAAGCGTCCGGTGAGCGGTGCGCGGCTGGCTCAAGAGCTGGGCATCAGCATTCGGACGCTGTATAGAGATATTGCTTCCTTGCAGGCACAAGGTGCTGATATAGAAGGGGAACCCGGTGTGGGTTACGTGCTGCGACCTAGTTTTATGTTGCCCCCTTTGATGTTTTCTCAAGCGGAGCTGGAGGCCTTGATACTGGGCTTTCGCTGGGTAGAAAAGTTCGCGGATGAACCGCTGACCAAAGCGGCTGGCGATGCCATGGCCAAGATTTCGACGGTCTTGCCGGATAGCTTGAGAGACAGTCTGGACAGTACCGCTTTACGGGTTGGGCCCAGGGTGATTCAGGATGCTGAGCGTGTTGATCTTGGCATTGCGCGTACAGCGATTCGTTTGCAGCGCAAGCTGCGCATCACCTATATAGATGGGGCAGGGCAAGAATCGGAGAGAGTGATCTGGCCTTTTTCCTTGGGCTACTTTCAGCACTTTCGGATTCTGGTGGGCTGGTGTGAATTGAAAGGGGATTTCCGGCACTTCCGCACGGACAGGATACGAGGATTGGTCAGTCTGGAAGAGTCTTATCCTCGGCATCGGGCTGATTTGTTCAAGCAGTGGCGCGAAATACAAACAGAGCTAAGCTATGTGCCTGACACCTGACACCTGACACCTGACACCTGACACCTGACACCTGCTTCTTGTTTCCTGATCCCTGCTACGCCGCTTTGTGAGAACCAGTTTCTCCGTCCTGCGCTTCAAGCCCTCCTTACAAGAGGGTTTTTTTCTGGTTTATTATTGTTATGTTATAACATCTCATAATTGGTGAGAATCCTTTGCAAGGAACCGCCCATTGATGGCTCAAGGACGAAGAGAAATGACGATGAACCCCGATAACACGCCGGTCGATCCCTCGGCACGCATTCCCGTAACGGTTTTGTCCGGTTTTCTGGGAGCGGGCAAGACGACTTTGCTGAACCACATCCTGAACAATCGCGAAGGCCGCCGTGTCGCCGTCATCGTGAACGATATGAGTGAGGTCAATATTGATGCCGCTCTGGTCCGTGATGGTGGGGCGGAGCTATCGCGCACGGATGAAAAGCTGGTGGAGATGAGTAACGGCTGTATTTGCTGCACCTTGCGTGAGGACTTGTTGCTGGAGGTGGGCCGTCTGGCCAAGGAAGGGCGTTTTGATCAACTGGTCATTGAGTCCACCGGTATTTCAGAGCCGCTGCCCGTGGCTGAAACCTTCACCTTTGAAGGCGAGGATGGTCGTTGCCTGGGTGAGGTCGCTCGTTTGGATACGATGGTCACGGTGGTAGACGCTTTTAACTTTCTGCGCGATTACAGTTCGCAAGACAGTATTCAGTCCCGTGGCGAATCCCTGGGAGAAGACGACGCGCGCACCGTTGTGGACCTGTTGATTGAGCAGATCGAGTTCTGTGATGTGCTGGTTCTGAACAAGATTGATTTGATCAGCGAACCAGAGCGTGAACGCCTGATGGCAATTCTGAATAGCCTTAATCCCCGTGCTCGTATTGAAACAGCCGAGTTCGGCAAGGTGCCCTTGGATCGCGTACTTAACACCGGTTTGTTCGATTTTGAAGAGGCATCCAAAGCCCCCGGTTGGTTGCAGGAATTGCGTGGCACTCACACCCCGGAAACGGAGGAGTACGGCATAGGCAATTTTGTGTACCGCGCCCGCCGCCCGTTCCATCCGCAGCGTTTTCTGGAGCTCGTTGAAAGCGAATGGCCCGGCGTGGTGCGTTCCAAAGGCTTTTTCTGGTTGGCGAACTTCCCGACCTTGGCCGGTTCCTGGTCACAGGCGGGTGCGGTGGCTCGCTATCACGTGGCGGGTTACTGGTGGGCTTCCATGCCGCCCGAACGTTGGCCGGAAGACCCCGAAGCGGTAGCCCTGATCAAGGAAAAATGGGATGAGCGCGTCGGGGACGCGCGTCAGGAGCTGGTTCTGATTGGCATGGATATGGACGAGGCCGCATTGCGTGCCCGTTTCGATGCCTGCCTGTTAAGTGATGAAGAAATGGCCAGCGGTCCCAGCACCTGGACAACATGGACGAATCCGTTCTCAGACTGGCCTTGATGGAATGAGGTCTTGCCTAGTCCCTGTCGGCTTGGGCAAGACCTTTTGATTGGATGTTGAGTATGACTGTTGTCCTTCCCGACCCGGCTTTGAACGATTCCACTTATGGCCTGACTCCGCTGTCCTGGGTGGGCATGGAGGGAATCGATTTACCTATTACCGTGGTCGAACCGGGCTATACGCGCCAACTTCATGCGCGTGTCGATGCCCAGGTTGATTTGCCGCTGGCACATGTGAAAGGGATACACATGTCCAGGCTGTATCGCTTGCTCAATGACGTGCCACCAGAACAGGCCTTGTCGCTGTTGGGGCTGCGGCGTCTTTTGCAAAGCATGGTGGATAGCCAGGAGGACTGCGGCACGCGCAGTGCGCGACTGGGTTTCAGCTTTGATTTATTGCTGCGACGGCCTGCCCTGGTGACGCAGGACTTGGCAGGATGGAAGTCCTATCCCGTTGTGCTGGAAGCCCGTCTCGTGGACGGCAGTTTTGTGTGCAAAATGCAGGTTCAGATTGGCTATTCGTCGACCTGTCCTTGTTCCGCTGCGCTGGCTCGGCAATTGATTGAACAGGGCTTTATGCAGGCCTTTGGACGGCAGCCTGACTTGCGTGCTGAGGAGGTAGCGGCCTGGCTGCACAAGCACGCCAGCCTGGCTACTGCGCACAGCCAGCGCAGTCAGGCTCTGGTTCAGGTTCAGGTATCGGAAGATAGCGAGGATTTCGGATTTTTAGCCTTGATTGATCGCGTCGAGAAGGCACTGGCAACACCTTTGCAAACGGCCGTCAAACGGGCCGATGAGCAAGCCTTTGCGGCCTTGAATGGCCAGAATCTGATGTTTGTGGAGGACGCGGCGCGTCGTATAGAAGCGGCCTTGGTGGACTATCAGAACGCTGGCATTCAGGTCCGCCATCTGGAGAGTTTGCACCCCCATGATGCGGTGGCGTTTAAAACGCCTTTGATGACAGAGACGCCTTTTGCGCGATTGAACGGGGGCGTGGCGTCATGAGTGTTTTAGTATTTATCAATCCTTGCCAAACACTACTGCACCCTCACGCGTCCTTGCCGCTGGAGAGGACAAACCAGATCACGATTAATCCGTCTGAGCGAGTGGTTCGCTTCCGTGTATCGGAGCGGCGATGAAAACCTTTCTTGCCTCTGCCCTGATCTTGCTGGTTCGCGGCTATCAGCTTTTTATCAGCCCATTGCTGGGGCCACGTTGCCGCTTTTATCCGACTTGTTCGCAATATGCGATCCAAGCCTTGCAGACGCACGGCCCACTCAAAGGAAGCTGGCTGGCCGCACGGCGTATTGTCCGTTGTCACCCCTGGCATCCGGGCGGGCATGACCCTGTTCCGGCTCGTGGCGATCAGGGTAGCCAAACGCCCAAGCATTCAGGAGATGGCCGTGGATAAGGGGGCAGTACCAGAAGAGTCCATACTCCAGGCGCAGCAATCCATTGTGGACAGTTTCCAGTGCCTGGGTAGCTGGATGGCGCGCTACGAATATCTGATTGATCTGGGACGCTCCTTGCCGGACTTCCCAGAAAAATGGCGTACGCAGGCGAACCGCTTGCATGGCTGTCAGGCACAGGTCTGGATGATCTCTGAATTGCGTGATCACAAGCTGTTTTTTCAAGCTCGTAGTGATTCCGCCATCGTCACCGGCTTGTTGGCGTTATTGATGAAGGTGTATTCGGGGCGTTTGCCTGAAGAAATCCTGTCCCATCCCCCTGACTTTTTACAGGCAATTGAACTGGAGCAGCACTTGTCACCGAATCGTGCCAATGGTCTGTTTCACATGATGGAGCGGATTCGTTTGGAGGCGCAAGCCGCTTTGGATGCAGAAGCCGCAAAGGCAAAACAATGACACCAGCAATCCCGAAGGCCCCTCTCTCCCGGACCGCAGAAACGACCAAGCGGCATAATCTGCGCCATGCTGATTTGCTGCTCTGTGGCGGTACGGTAATGACCCCTAACGGGGCCGAGCCTATCGATATCGCCTGTGTGCAAGGTCGGATTATGGCTCTGGGCGATTTGCAGCCCGGCTGGAGTGCGGACTGCGTGCTGGACCTTACGGGGCTGCACGTATTGCCAGGGGTAATCGACAGCCAGGTGCATTTCCGAGAGCCGGGGCTGGAGCACAAAGAGAATCTGGAAGCGGGGACACGGGGCGCGGTCCTGGGCGGGGTGACGGCGGTTTTCGAGATGCCCAACACCCATCCCTTGACCTTGGGAGCCACTGACTTGCAAGCCAAGCTGGACGCCGCCCAAGGCCGTAGCTGGTGTGATCACGCCTTTTATATCGGTGGCTCTGCCTTGAATGCCGAGTCTTTGCAGGAATTGGAGCAGCTTCCAGGCTGCGCAGGCATCAAGGTCTTTATGGGCAGTTCCTTTGGAGACCTGTTGGCGGATGAGGACGACGTCTTGCGTCGCATCTTGCGTCATGGCCGTAGACGGCTGGCGGTGCATGCGGAGGATGAGGCCAGGCTGCATGAACGCAAACAGATCGCTCTGGATAGCGGCGACGTGCGCCAACATCCGGTTTGGCGTGATGTGGAAAGTGCCTTGAAGGCGACCCAACGCATTGTTCGTCTGGCGGCAGAGGTGAATCGCCGCTTGCATGTGCTGCATGTGTCCACCGCAGAAGAAATGCAGTTTCTGGCCGCCCACAAACACCGCGTGACCGTAGAGGTGACCCCGCATCATCTCAGTTTGCAAGCCCCTGAATGCTATGAGCGTCTGGGCAGTTTGGCGCAAATGAATCCGCCGGTGCGCGAGCAAGCTCATCAAGATGCGCTGTGGCAGGCGATCCGCTCGGGTGTGGTGGATGTCATTGGTAGCGATCACGCGCCGCATACCTTGCTGGAGAAATCCCAAGCCTATCCCGCTTCACCCAGCGGCATGACCGGCGTGCAGACCTTGCTACCCGTGATGTTGAACCATGTCCATGCAGGTCGCTTGAGTCTGCAACGGCTGGTGGATTTGAGCAGTACCGGGCCTGCCCGGATTTTTGGTCTGGAAGGCAAGGGACGCATCGCTGTGGGCTTTGATGCGGATTTCAGCATTGTGGATTTGAAGGCACGCCGCCGTATCCGCAATGACTGGATTGCCAGTGTCAGCGGCTGGTCTCCCTACGACGGTATGCCCGTTGTAGGCTGGCCAATTCACACCATTGTGCGCGGCCATTGTGTGGTTCGTGATGAAGCCTTGGAACGGCAGGCGCAAGGCAGGCCGCTGCGTTTTCTGGACGTCCCTTAGCCGCCCATTCAATCAGGAGTGCGCCATGACGGATTCAAAAGAGCTTAAAGAGCGTGGCTTGAAGGTGACCACAGCCCGTATCCAGATTCTTGAGATATTCCAGGCCCCCGGCATTCGTCATTTGACGGCAGACGATGTGTATCGCCAATTGATACGACAAGGCAGCGAGATCGGCCTGGCGACGGTCTACCGTGTGTTGACCCAGTTGCAACAGGCAGGCTTGCTAAAGCAGGTTTATTTTGAATCTGGCCGGGCGCTCTATGAGCTGGATGACGGCGAACACCATGATCACCTGATCTGCACGGACTGCGGACGTGTGCAGGAGTTTCATGACCAAGCTATTGAGCAGCGACAAAAAACGATTGCTCAAGAACGGGGCTTTCAGGTTCTGGAACATAGCCATGTGCTGTATGGCCGTTGCCTGAAAGCGGATTGCGAATATCGCCCGGAACCCATGATGACAAGGAGAAAACGTGAAGACTGAAGGACAAGAAACCAGGTCTGCTGAAAATGCGACAGTCCAAATGAGCCGCCGAATCTCGGTGGAGCAAGTGGAAGAGGGCCACGAACTGGCCCCCAAGTTTGATGAGCACGGCTTGATTGCTTGCATCACGACAGACGCTAGCAATGGCGAGGTCTTGATGTTGGGTTACATGAATCGGGAAGCCCTGGAGAAAACCATACAGACAGGGCAAGCCCATTACTGGAGCCGCTCGCGTCAAATGCTCTGGCATAAAGGTGCCAGCAGTGGACTGGTGCAGACGGTAGAGGAAATGCGTATCGACGACGACCAGGACGCGGTGTGGCTACGTGTGCGGGTAGCCGGTTCCGGAGCCAGTTGCCACGTGGGCTATTACTCCTGTTTCTACCGGCAGGTGCCGGTGGGTGCCGAGCATAGCAAAGGTCAGGATCTGGTCTTTGTCGAGTCCGCCAAGACCTTTGATCCCAAAGAAGTGTATGGGGATGTGCCCAATCCCACTGTGCTGTAGTGTTTGTTTCATTCAATGGAGCCGCTTGACTGTTCGCACTCGTAAAACTGCAGGGCAGTCAGACTGAACATCGCATAGCGATCAGTTGTAATGGGAGAGAGCTTACTTGAGAGGCCATAAAGCATGGAAATGATGCACCGGACCTTGCCCCAGGCCGATCTGCAATTGGTCGGCAGCGGCCAAAGCGCCATTCAGGTATTCCTTGCCCAAACCCACCGCAGTTGGCACGCTGCGCCCCGGTAGCAGGGCCGCAATGGCGGAGGATAGCGAGCAGCCCGTGCCATGTGTGTTGCGTGTCGGGATGCGGGGCGACTGAAAAACATGGCTCTGCCCCTGACCTTGCAACAGATCCACACTGTCCGGGCCGTCCAGGTGGCCGCCCTTGAGCAGCACCCATTCAGGGCCCAGCAAGCACAACTCCTTTAAAGTGCTGTGCATTTCTTGCAGCGAGGCGGGTTCCGGTTTTTGCAGCAAATCGCCTGCTTCGGGCAAGTTGGGGGTGAGCAGGGTACACATGGGCAGCAGCTTGTCGCGCACCACGGAGACGGCTTCGGGGCTGAGCAAACGGTCCCCGCTTTTGGCAACCATGACCGGGTCCAGCACAATCGGGCAGTCCAGGCCGTGATGGTGCAGGCGGTCTGCAATCGCTTCCGCAATCCCTGCATTGGCGACCATGCCGATCTTGATGGCATCCACGCGCACATCCTCAAACACCGCGTCCAACTGGTCCGCCACAAAGTCCGGCTCCAGCGCCACAAAACGCCGCACGCCCTGGGTGTTCTGCGCGACCACGGCTGTAATTACGCTCATGCCGTAGGCACCCAAGGCGTACATGGCTTTCAGATCAGCCTGAATACCAGCGCCGCTGGTCGGGTCTGTGCCCGCAATACTCAATACATTCGGAATCATGCTTGGCCTACTTGATCTTGAGTGGCAGCCAATGCCAGTGCCTGGCGGGCAACTCGGACGACGTCAAAACTGTGTGCTACATCCAGGCTGTTCAGTTCCGCATTGCTGAACCAGCGTGCGTCCAGGGCATCATCGCCTGCCTGCGGCTCACCTTGCTGCCAGCGAAACAGCACAGCAATCAGAATGAAGTGTGAATAGGCCAAGGGTGTGGTGCTGGGCTCGCGGTCAAACACATCCAGCGCATCAAAGACCTGCAAGGCCTGGCCTTGTATGCCGGTTTCTTCGGCCAATTCCCGATGGGCCGCCGCCATGATGGTTTCGCCCGCGCGGATTTTGCCGCCCGGAAAGGCCCAGCGTCCGGCATCGGGCCGATTGGCGCGGCGTATCAGCAAAATCTGGTCTTGACGGATGACGGCAGCCAGGGTGGCGGCAACCGGGCCGACGGGGGCGGGAGAGTGGTCAGACGACAAGATAGCAACTCCTACTCAAGGATAGCCATCCGGCAGCAAGCGGCGAGCAGGTACATACCCGTCCCTTCGCCGGCATGACCCGGATCAGGTTCAACGGGTCACTGCGGTGCAATCTGCTCGGGCAGTTTCTCAGCCTGCTCGCCAGGCTCCCCTCGGTGAAAAGACCGTTCTTGTTAAAACGGTCTGGGCGAGTATACCTGTCTTTCGCCTACAACTCCCCCGTCAAAAACTGCGCTCGCCCACGCCCGAAGGACCAGTCTGCATCGCTGTTCTCGACCAGAGCGATGATCAGATCATCGGGTGATACGCCACAGTTTTGTTCCAGTCGCTCTGCCAGCAAACGGTAGAACTGGACTTTCTGACTCTCGCTGCGGGGGCGGGACACGATATGCAGCAGCACTACTTTGTCGCTGCGAGGGTAACCCAGGCCGGTGTCGTCCAGCACCAGCTCGCCGGGACGGTGCTGGGTGACGCATTGGTAGCGGTCGCTGGCAGGAACATCAAAGGCGTGCACCATGGCTTGGTGCGTGGTGTCAAGTAGCTGGCGTAGTTCGTCGTCGCTGCGGCCTTGGATCAGGTCAAATTTCAGTAGTGGCATGGTGGGTCATTCTTGATAGGAAGTGCGGTCTGCAAGGCCGTCGGGAGTGATAGCCATATCGTCGTACATCAGGCGTTCGGCTTCGATGAGCAAGGTTGATAGTTGCTGGTAAGCGGCGGCCCATTCATCGATAAGCTCGTTGCTGGCTATCCTCTCGCTCAGCTCTTCGCGTAGGGCTTGCAGCAGGAAAGTGTCCCCATGTGGGGCACGCTCGGACTGGATTTGGAGAGCAACGCGATTGTTGGTGATCTGGCTGGCCAAGGGACTCAGCGGTGGGGAGTCGCGCAGTATCAATTCATAAAAATAGGTGGTCAAGGCTTCACTGTCGCTTGCCAGCAGCGGCACAGCCGCCTTGATGATGTCGCGTTGAGCGTCTGTCAACATACAAGTCAAAAGCCAGGCAAGATGTGGCCATTTGTGCAGTCAACGAGATAGGCAGCAGGGTGGGTCACGGTATCAGTCTCCTAGTTTGAGGTTGAGATAGCGGCGCTATCCATAGGGAAGATAGAAGACTGAGTAGATCAAGTAAAATGATGAATAGTGAATTTATGGATCATTAATAATGATTAAAAAGCGATCCCTATAAGTGTTGCCTGGACGAGCTTTAGGCGTACTTGCAGACGGCCAGCAGGTAGGAGCCAGTGCCAGAGGGCTGAGATGATGAGGGTTGCCTGTCTGTCGCGTGAGGGCATGAGGAAAACTATCTGCTCATTGATCACTAAAAAAGATTTTATTTATCAATATTCATCATTTTACTTGATTGATAACTGCGCCTATCGTCAAGGCTCTGAGGACACCGTGACCCAGGCCCAGACCAGCAGGAGGCAAGGTGATGACCGAAGCTGGCCGCTTGTGCGTGTTGGGTAGGCGGCCCACGACGTATCACGTTGGGTATTGCACGGTAAAGGACTTGTCCTCGATGACCTTTTCAAGGAGCTAATCATGCAACTGCGAGACAACGGACTCAGGTTCTCGCCCATCACGATTGTGTTGCACTGGCTTATTGCGGCCTTGCTGTTTTCCATTCTGGGTTTGGAGGTGGCCATCGCCCAAAGCCCCGGTGAGGCGCGGCTGGTGCTGTTGCAAAATCTGCTGGGGACGCTGCTGTTCCTGATCTCCATCTACCGTTTCTGGGCGCGGGTGACGTCTTTTCATCCCTTGCCGGTGGGCTCGCCCAATCCGGTAGAGGTGATAGTGGCCCGTTCCGTGGCGATAGCCCTGGCCTTGGCGATGGTGCTGCTGCCCGTTGCTGTCTGGCTGTCCCGAGCGGCAGCGGGGGTGGCGGTGGAACTGCCCGGTGGTCTGGCCTTGCCGACCTTGATCAGCCCGAATGAGCAGCTCAAAGCCGTGGTCGATGTGTTGTTCAATATTGGCGCCACTGCCTTTTTGCTGGGGTTGGCCTTGCACCTTTTCGGGGCATTCAAAAACCATGTTGTGCTCAAAAATCTGGCCCTGCGGCGCATGCTGGGCAAACAGGTGGAGTTGTAAATCATGAGCGAAGCAAACCGAGTCTTTGCGGGCAATGTCATCACGCAGATGTGTGGTGTGCCATACCCGATCTTTTTGGCGGGCATGGCTGCAATTTCCGGGCCGCACTTGGTGGCGGCGGTAGCGAATGCGGGTGGGATGGGGGTGCTGGGCGGCTTGCGTCTGGCTCCCTTGACGTTGCGTAACTGGCTGCGGGAAACCAAAGCGCTGACGGACCGGCCTTTTGGGGTGAATATCGTGCCGCAGTTTGGTGGCCCGGAAGTGTTCGAGGCCCAGTTCCAGGTGATCTTGCAGGAGCGGCCCCGCATCTTGTCGCTGTTCTATGCCGAGGACTATTGCGCCGACCTGATTCCCCGCGCCAAAGACGCCGGCATGATCGTGATGGTGCAAACCGGCACGGTGGCACTGGCTCGCCAAGCGATGGCGCAGGGGGCCGACATTATCGTCGCCCAAGGCAGTGAGGGCGGTGGTCACCTGAATCGCGGCACGATTGGCCTGATGTCTTTACTACCTGCAATTCTGGACGGTGCGCAGGGCCGTCCCGTACTGGCCGCAGGCGGAATTGTTACCCGCCAGGATGTCAGAGCGGCCATGACCCTGGGGGCTTCTGGTGTACTGGTGGGCACGGCCTTTCTGGCCAGCGAGGAGTCCAATGCACACCCGCTCTACAAGCAAAAGATTCTGCAAGCCAGTACGGACGATACGCAATATCGCACCGGCTATTCCTTTGGCTGGCCCTATGGCACCCCGCATCGTGTGATTCCCAACCGCGACAAGTGGAATGTGCTGCGTTGGGTCGGGGGCGGGGCGCGGGCGATTGACAAGGACAGAATGGCCAGGAAACTGTCTTTGTATGCTGGTCAGGGCGTGGGCAAGATTCACAGCATTGTGCCAGCGGCAGAGCGGGTTGCGGAGCTGGTCTTGGGGCTGCCTTGATGGCTTATTGTGGCAAGGTCTGTGCGACGCTGTTGGACGGACCCACAGGCTGGCCGGTTAGAGCAGGCAGTTCGGCATGGCCTTGATCTGGCTTGGGCAATTGGGCGAACTGCGTTTGAGCCAGGGCCACAAAGCTGCGCAGGGCCGAGCCAGGATTGGTATCGGCACGACGGATAAACACGGTTTTCACCCGCGCAAGCTCAGGCGGCAGCGCGTGGCATTGCACGGGCAAGCGCAAGCTGCTGTTCTGGGCGATGGCTTTGGGCAGCAAGGTAATGCCCATGCCCGAGGCCACGCAGGACAGAATGCCGTCCAGCGTCCCCATTTCCATGATCTGGTTGGGCACCAGCCCGGCCTGGTAAAACCAGTGTTCCAGCGTAGAGCGGTAAAAGCAGCCGGTTCTAAAGACCAGAACCGTTTGTTGGGGGATTGTTTCGATCAGGGCAGGCAAGGACTCCACCGTTTTGCTGCTGACCAGCACCAGCTCTTCCTCAAACACCTCTTCTTGAATCAGGGCCGGGTTTTGATGAAAACCACCGACAAAAGCACCATCTAGCTGGTGGGTCTCGATGGCTTTAATCAGCTCTGCCGTGGTGCCGGCTTGTAAGGACAACTGAACCTGGGGGTAGCGCTCGCGGTATTGGATCAGAACCTGGGGCAGGCGGATGGCAGCCGTGGTTTCCATGGAACCCAGGCGCAGCAGACCGCTGGGCGTGCCCGTGTCTTGCAGGGCCGCACGGCTTTCGTCGGTCAGTTGCAAGATACGGCGGGCGTAGTCCAGAAAAGTATGGCCAGCCGCAGTTAGCACCACGCCGCTTTTCTGGCGTATGAACAATTGCTGTTCCAGCTCTGCCTCCAGCTCTTTGACGCGCATGGTGACATTGGATTGCACGGTGTGTACCTTCTGGGCAGCGGCCGTAAAGCTGCCATGCTCGGCAACCGCACAAAAAATCCGTAATTGGCGCATTTCCATACCGGCTTTCCTATGTCTAAAAGTGATGTTTGGGTTTTCGTTCAATCACTTTATGACATTTCCGATGCGTCGTACAGCGCAGAAGGGGCTAGGTTGAAAGTTGGTGACGGTAGTTGGCCGGGGTATGCCCAAAGCTGCGCCGAAACAGGCTGATAAAGGCGCTGGGGCTGGAATAACCCAGATCATAGGCAATGGTGGCTACTGGAACACCGGCCGCCAGCATTTCCAGGGAGCGCATCAGGCGGGCGCGTTGCCGCCAGGCGGTGAAGTTAAAGCCGGTTTCGGTCACGAAACGGCGGCTTAAGGTACGCAGACTGACCGCTGCCCAGCTCGCCCAGTGCTCCATGCCCTGGTTGTTGCTGGGGTCGGCAATCAGGGCGCGAGCAATGCGTTGCAAGCGCGGGTCCCGGGGAAGCGGCAGCCCAAAAGGCTCGACGGGCAGGGTACGGATTTCATCCAGGATAACGGAGGCAATATGCGCCTGTTC
Source organism: Alcaligenes sp. SMD-FA (assembly GCF_025960365.1). Classification (NCBI taxonomy): domain Bacteria; kingdom Pseudomonadati; phylum Pseudomonadota; class Betaproteobacteria; order Burkholderiales; family Alcaligenaceae; genus Alcaligenes; species Alcaligenes sp. SMD-FA. Next base: position 1,716,589 of record NZ_CP110108.1, read on the forward strand.
TTGGGGCAAGGGGGCAGCGGGAATCAACTCCCAGGAGCAGGCGCGCAGCACGGCTTCACGCAACAGGCCCGAGGTACGCAAGGTGCAGGCGTGGGCGGGCAGGTCGGCGCAGGCCGCTTCGTCTATATAAACGCTCCAGCCATGATAAGGGCCGTGCGATTGGCCCGAGTGCAGGACATGCGGCGGCAACCAGACGGCATGGATAGCGGGCACCACCCAAACGGCGTCTTCCACCCCGACGGAAAGCAAGCCGCGCAGAGAACCGAACAACTGCCCGCGAGCGTGCTGATGGGGGCGCGAGGATAGCTCCGAGTCGTGATTACCGGTGACGGCGAACAGCACAGGATGCTCGGGGAAGTTCAGAAAATCATGCAGACCTATTTTTCGTTCAGGCATGGCGTAATTTTGTTATTCATTGACCGATACAGTGTACATCTGCCAAAACCTTTGTGCTTACACTGAAAGCCTTGATGAACAAAGGAGCGATACATGCAAGCACATGACATTCTTCCCGATCACGCCAGCGAAGTTCAGATTGCTGGCACCACTATTCGCAAAGGCACGGTTGGCGCCTTTCTGGCCAATGCAGCGACGTTGCGCCAGCCTGGTGTCAGCGATGCACAACGTCAGCGTGCCTTGAACGATATTGTGGCGGCCTTGCCAGCCTTGAAAGCCTTGGGCTTGTTTGATGCCTTGGAGATTCGGGACCCTCAATTGCGTGATTTTGTGGAGTCCAGGCTGTGATGAGAGGTGAAGGCGCAACGGTTCGTCCGTATTGGCTGCGCGATACCGCCTGCTTGTATTTATCCGGCGGCTTGATGCGTGCCTTTGGAGGCATCCCCTATTTAGGCGTGCGCCGCTTTGATAGTGGCTGTCTTTATTGATGGCAAGGAGCCGCTTATGCAAGTCGATGACACGCAGTTTCCATTGGTGTTTTTAAGAGAACACAGCCCGCAGCAAACACCGCAACAGGCGCAGGATCAATTAGAGGCCTTGTTGAATCGGGGCCAACGCTTTGTCTTGCTGACTGACAGAATGGGCGGTGAAGATCCTGCTCATGAAGAAAGCCATGAAGATCGCAAGCAACGTGCCCTGTTTTTCAAGCAGAACAAGCCGCGTTTGAAGGCGTTGTGCGCTGGCATGGTGGTGATCAGCAAGGGGCGGACCATCCCTGCCGCCGCACGCTTGGCGCAGCAAACCTTGGGCCGGGTGTTGGGCCTGCAATTCAGTTTTGTTGTGGATGAGGGCGAGGCACGGCTTGAAGCCAGCCGTTTGCTGGCCCGTTAAATTGCGGGCGGCATGGCTGCCAGAAAGAGGAAGTCAGATCAAAAGAGGGACCACAGGCCGTGTGATGCGGCCTGTTTTTGTGTGCGATTTAGTTGGCTTGCAAATCCAGCGTGCTATCCAGGTGTATGCGTTCAAAGTCTGAAATCAGCACCTGAATACGAATATCCCAGCTGGCCAGATGCGGCAGCTCGACATTACTCACCTCCCATTGATCCTGCCGCGTGAGTTCCGCCGGAAAGGTAATGGACTCCACTCCGGCTTGCGGGTTGCTGAAAATCACCTCCACCTCTTGAGCCTTCAGGGGACTGAAATCCGGCTCGTATAAAGAGACGGTCAGAATGGCCGGGTGCTGGGTGGTGGCCGGGATGTACAACAGATCCGCCATACCGGCTTCGGTATGAATATGGCTGGAAATGCTGGGTGGAACTAGTTGGGCCAGGGCGCGCGGGGGCGGGGTGAAGCGCCATAATGCGGCCACGGCCAGGATCAGCACCGCCAACACATATTCCAGACGAACCACACGTCGCAGAGCCTGTCGTGCATCGCTACGCTGTTGTAAGACGGCTTGGGTCAGGCGATAGCGGTTGTAGGCTCCCAGAGCCAGCAAGAGCAGGACCAGAATCAGCTTGGCACTGAGCACTTGTCCATATCGGCTTTCCCATAAAGAAGCGAGCTGATCAAATTGCACGTAGATTAGCGCGGCTCCGCTCAGGACCAGAACCAGCAGGACAGCGGGAATCCAGCGCGAGAACAGCGTCAGCAAGCGGGATTCCTGAGCATGCTGAAGTGCATAAACCAAAGGCAGGAAGGAACCAATCCACAGTGTCAGCGCCACGACATGCAGCCAGACACTGGGCCGAGATAGCCAGACGGGATCTGCTGTGCTGGCATGTCCGCTGGACGCCAGGGAAGCTCCCAGAAGAATCAGCGCCAAAGCAGCCAGCCATTTCTGACTAGTGGCGTTTCTTGCATTCCAGGAAAGGGCGGCACAGGCCAGGGCGACCCAGCCCAGCGGCACGGCCAAGCCCATCGAGGTGGATGCCGCCGTTTTCCAGGCCGATGTGCTGAACAGGGCGGACAGCGGCAAATCCAGCGCATCGACACCGACCAGGCCCAGGTTCAGCAATAAGGCGACGGCACCTAAAGCCAGCATTCGTGGTGCGATATGACTTTGCGGGTTTGATGCGTTGTTTGATGCTGGACCCAGAGCGCGGTAGACCACCCAAGCTATCCCTGTAAACAGGCCCACATAGCCCAGAAGTCGGGCCAGCCAGATCAGTCCATTTCTGAGGGGATTGCTGTGGGTGCTGTCCACCAGATTTGAGCTGGGCGCCCCAATGGAAAATGTCAGTGTTCCGCCTACGGGATGGCCGTCAGCAGAAATAACCCGCCAGCTCAGTCCATAAGTACCCTCGGTCTCCATGGGCGGCAAGGCCAGTTCCAGCCGCTGGTCTTGCATCAAAACGTCCCCCAGTTCTTCGGAGGAACCGTCGGGACGAATCAAGGTCATCAGCAAGGGGGAGACGGACTCATTGAAACTTAGGCTGGCGGTTCTGGGCGACTGGGCCAGTATTGTGCCGCTATCGGGCTTGCTGGCCACCAAGGACGCATGAGCATGCAGAGCTGGCACCCAGGCCAGCAAAAGCAAGGCGATCAGCAGCACAAGCAATGGGTGGCAGCATGCCTGCCTATGCAGGGACTGGGTTTGCATAAGATCTCCTTTAGGCGGATGTCCAAGGGCAGCCGCCGCCTGGGTGTCTACGGTTTGGGCAACAGTTGCAGCGCAGGAGCAGGGGCGTCGGAATGGTCAGCCGCTTTCTGGGTGTCCGGTGCCGCTTGATCAATCCAGCGCTCCACGCCTTGCTCGCATTCCTGCACAACCGGGAAGTAGAGCGTGCTATTGGGTTTGAGCTCATCGCCTAAGTAGCTGATGAACACGAACTCGTCATAGTGCTCGTCCTGCAAAGGGCCGCCAGCCCAGACCACTTCCTGAACACCGGAGCTGACTTTGGCACCCCAACGCGTATAGGCCTGCTTGTAGTCACCTTTTACGGTTTCCAGCGTCCAGCCTGCTTTGGGTTGTGGTTTGACGCCGACCACGCCTTCCGGAATACGGACACGGATTTTGGTGGTGGCAGAGCCTTTGCAGCCATGCGGCACGGACAGAACAGCCTTGTAGCTGCTGCCCACCGGGGCTTGCTTGGTTTGCAGGGAAACGTGTGCAACAGCGCAAGAGGCGAACAGCACAGCAGCCATGCCCAGAATGGCACGGGAAGACATAGAAGAAATCGACATGAAAAACCTCGGCTAGATAGAAAAAGAAAGACCGTCAAAGGACGGGGATATATCAAGCGAGGGATAAGGGTGGGGCGCGTGACCCTAAAGGTGGGCCTTGTGCGGGTAGCGGTGGCCGGGTTTGATTGCTTTCGACCAGTAAAACCGGTCGATACGTAATCAGGCTGATCAGAACAGGTGCATCCAGCGTTGGCAATAAAGCGGGAGAAGCCGCGATGCCAAAGGGGCAGTCCTGCTGCGTGTGATGGGTATTGGAATCCGCTTGACCATCCTGGCCGATCAGATCAATCCAGAGCGTATTTGCTGAATTGCCCGCAGTACAGAAGGTAATGGCAAAACCATTGTCTTGTGCAGAGCGGGTAGGCATATAGCCTGCTGGGACGATGGCGCGACAGACGTAGGCTAGCAGAGCCAGGCAAAACAGAAATTGCCAGACTCGGATTTCGCGAAAAACGAAATGGGGACCCAGGGCGCGCATGCGGAAAAGTATATTACAAAAGAGGTGGCCGACAGATGAGGTGTTTGTCAGTTATCTGGCGCCAAACTTTAAGTGTTTTACTCTTTACGCTGTTTAATAGCGGCGACGGCTAGCTGGGTCGCCACCGTCAAAGGCCCTGGCAGTTGGTCCAATGCAAACCAGTCCATGCCGCTGTGCTTTTCTGGCTCCTGCACCACCGCTTGGCCGGTGAAAGATGTCACCCAATAGACAGGCGCAACCCAGTGCTCTCCTTTGTTGGCATCAATCTGGTTCACATTGACCAGCAGCTCCAGGCTATCCAAACGCAACCCCACTTCTTCCATAATTTCGCGTTTGACGGCTTGCTCCAGGGTTTCCAGCCAGTCCACTTTGCCGCCCGGGATGCCCCAGTGCTCGGCTTCCGGCTCACGTACGCGCTTGAGCAGCAAGATTTTTTCGTTTTGCATAATGACTGCACCGCAGCCCACTCGTATGGTTTCGTCCATGTCTACGTCTCTAGTTTGTTAAAAGGGCGTCAAGTGGCCCCCAGCGTCAATCACACGTAAAAAAAGCCGCGAACACAGGGGGCGGCTTGGCTTAGCTAAGACAAAGCAGCGTTTAGGGAAAACCGGCACATTGTTCTAGAAACGCAGGCCGTGAGGCCAAGCGGTGGTAGTAGTCTTCGGCCGCCTGCAGTTTCGGGCGATCAAACGGCGTATTCAGCCAGCGGTGAATGGACAGGCCCAGAATAATATCGGCCAGGCTGAACGCCGGTCCGGCTGCATAGGCTTGGGTTTGAGCCAACTGTTTATCCAGAATGGACATCATCTGTGCCCAGGCCGATAACGATGCCTGGACCTGCCCCGCATCCTGGTGTTGAGGTGACTGCCGTACCAGGCTCATAAACGCATAGGACCAGGATGGGTTCAGCTCGCACGCCTGCCAGTCTATCCATTGATCTACCTTGGCCCGTTGCCAGGCATCTTGTGGATACAAGGCGGTGGGCGCTTGGCGATTGGCCAGATAACGCACAATGGTATGGGACTCCCACAGCACGCGATCCCCATCCAGCAGGACGGGGATCTTTGCGTTAGGGTTCAGCGCAAGGAATTCGTCCGTGTTGACGTCCTTGAAACCGAGGCCCCAATCCTGCCGCTCAAACTCCAGACTTAGCTCCGCGCAGGCCCACATGACTTTACGCACATTGATGGAGGATTCTCTGCCAAGAATGGTCAGCATGAGGGGGCTCTGAGGCGCAGATTATTTGTTGGCAGGCAGCAGTTCGTCACGGCGTTCAATGATGCGTGAGATCAGGCCATATTCTATGGCTTCCTCGGCACTCATCCATTTGTCGCGTTCGATATCGTCGCGCACACGCTCGATAGGCTGGCCGGTTTCACGGGCAATCACTTGAGCGATACGTTCGCGCGCTTTCATGATTTCCTGGGCTTGAATGGCCATATCGCTGGCCTGACCACCGGCGCCACCGCTGGGCTGGTGAATCAGAAAACGGGTTTGTGGCAGGCATACGCGTCGCTCGCGAGCCGCGCCCAGGAACAGGTGGGTGGCAGCACTGCCAACCCAACCGGTTCCCACCATGGTGACGGGCGAGGAAATAAAACGCACCACATCGTGGATGGCGTCGCCCGATTCTAGGTGGCCACCGGGCGAGGACACGATCATGGTGATGGGGGCGGTGGATTCGGCATCCAGCGCCAGCAGCTTGCGCACGGTTTCCGAGGCGAGCTTATCCGTGATGGTGCCAAAGACCAGCACAGTACGGGCGCGGAAGGCTTTTTCTTCCAGAAAGGCGCTATCTTGAGGGCTGGTATCAGAGCGAGTTTCTTTTTCTTGGCCAAGCATGGGTGAAGACTCCAAGGGATACGTGTTCTGTCTGCTAAGGAAAATCGATTGCTCGACTATATCCCGACTGATGATCAACCGGGCTTTCACTTGGCAATTTTTGTGGTTTTTTTTGTCCGGGCTGGGGGCGCCCAAGCGCGTTCCGAGCAGGCAGACAAATCAACAGCAGGGTGGTTTGCCCTGCATGTTCGTCATAGTCTCATGCTTGTTTGGTATTTGATCGGGAGAACAAGACCCTATCGTCCTGCTTCTTGGATCAGCATCCGAGAAAGGCGCTGATCTACAAGCTGTGGCTGGGCCTGGAGACCTGCCACAGAACCCCGATAGCTCATTGGAAACGCTTCTCTCAACAGTGACACGACGCCCCCTGTCACTAAAAAAGATACCTGTCGCTTCAGGCGCTTGATGCTAAAACGGGACTGCACCAGATCAGTTGCCAAGGTCGAAGAAGTCCCTGCTTAAAAACGCTTTTCCAGCTTCAGCGCGACTTCGGTTTGCTTGTATTTGAAGGCCCAGTCGATATTGCTGTTGTTGAAGGTGTGCTTCAGATACAGATTGGGCGTAATGCCTTGGAACGCAAAGCGTGGCATGCCCACGTTCAGGATATAAATCTGTTGCCGGTCCTTGCGCAGCCCACCCAAGAACAAGTCCTCGGCATCGTGACGGGTCTGCCGGTACAGTGCCGTGGCGTTGATGTTCAAGCCTGCATCAAAGGCCCTGTAAATTCCCAGATTTGCCATATAGCTGCGGCTTTGTGCGGTTTGCTGAGACTGCAGATTACGGGTGTAATTCAGGCCCCCGTAGACCACGGTTTTTGCATCGATCAGATACGAGCCGTACAAGCCTATCTGGTTCTCTTTGACGCCTTCAAAGTACTGCCGTAAATCGCCTTTGTAGGACAGGCTCTTGTGCTGGGCATTCACGCCCACTTGCAGCCTGTCGCTAAGATTGTGCTTCCAGTCCACGCGCCCACCCCAGGACTGATAGCTGGTGCGACGGTTGGTGTAATTGTTCTCGAACAAGGGCGTAATCGACAGGTCGTTTTTAGCGTCCTGATAGTTGTAGCCCGCGTAAATAATGCTGGTGTTGTCGCTGTAATAAATGTCCTTGGGCTCGGCTTGCTTGTGCTTGTCGTACAGATTGCCGTAGCTCAGGCCGCGCAGCAGCAGATTGTGGTTGCCGCTGAGCTGGAAACGCCGGTTCAAGGTCAGGTCGTAGACCATGGCCGTGGATTTGACCGGGTCCGGCATCTTGCGTACCGACGGAAAGCACCCAAAGAAATAGCAGGTGAGGAAGGTGTCTTGCTGGCCGTTTTCTTTGTTGATATTGCTGTTGTAGCCCAGGCCAATCGAGGCAGAGCCGTGCCAGGCATTGCGGTCTTGCAGGGCACCCTGAAAGCCTTCGATCACGGGTCGCACTTCATCCGGAATACCGGCAGAGGAAATCTGGCTGAACAGTTCCTTGGCTTCGCTGGATTGATAGTCCTCGAACAGTACGCGGGCCAGTTCGAGCTTGGCGCGCATCATATTGGGATCGCTTTCTTGAGCTTGGCGCAGCTTGCTGATCGCCAGGCTGTGATTGTCCTTGCTACGGGCCACCATCCCTTGAGCCATCAGCACCAAAGCAGGGTTGTGGCCGGGCAGCTCCTGATACTTTTCTACAAACTGATCCACCTTGGCCCACTGCTGCAGATTGATGGCGACATAAATGGCCGGTTCCAGATCGGTCAGCGTGGCATCAACGCTATAGGTTGTGCCGTTGATGGTGATCAGGGCCGAGGGGTCCACATCGGGCGGGGTTTCTTCCACTAAATGGGAGCGTTCGCGTTCGTTCAGATTGCGGTCGATTTGATTCAAAAGTCGGCGCGTATCGTCGTCGTTGGCTTGCACCGCGCTGGATGCCATGGCCAGCAGCAGGCACAAAAGGGGAAGGGCTCGCCCATGCATGAATGAAAACCTTGCAAGAAAAAGGGGAGATGGACGCAGGGTCCGGAGAGAAAGGGGATCGAGCTTGTCGATCCCCCTTTTCTTATGGCAACACTAGGGTGTTGTCAGAGGCGGATTACTGTTTGGCACCGCCGAAGGCCATGTCATTGGCACCGTTGGCTGGGTTGTAGTAAATACCTGCCAGGGCGTCAGCGGCTGCGCCGTAGAATTGGCCCTCAATTTTGGCTGTACTACCGCTAAAGTTTTTAGCGAAAGAGCCATCGGAAGCAATGGTTGTGCCATTAAACAAAACAGTACCAACCAGACCAGCCAGGGTACCTGTACCACCACCGTAGTTGGCGGTCAGGGTGCCTTTGGAGATACCTGCTTGAGTGCCAGGGTTGTACTGGTTGACGCCTACAACATCGTACTTGGCATTGACCAGGTTAGGCATGGCTGTAGTTGGGTTTTCGCCAGTGTAGAACACCGTGCGGTCAGCATGGCTCAGGTTCAGATCCGTGCTGCTTGCTGGAGGTGTGCCGGCTATGCGGGGAGCCCACTCACCAAAATACACTTCCTGGCCGGAAACCTTGGCAACTACTTCGCCACCGAAGTGGGGGTAGCCCGGCAGAGGATTGTTCAGTTGGCGATAGGCGTAAATTTGAGTGCCTGTTCCTACACCGCTGGTGATGGTATGGCGCCATGTTTCAGCAATGTTTGTTCCCAAGGGCATTTGAATATATCCGTTGCCATCAGCACCACCCAGCACTTGATTGGTTTGCCAAAGAGGACCGCTTTTGAAGCTCACCACACCCGATTGTTTGGTGGCGTCATATGGGTCAGTACCTGGCATGGAGATACCAGCTTCGCCTTGAGCCATCATTGTGGACTCTTTATTAGCCACTACAAATGCTTTCGAGGAACCACCAGCGACGGGGGCAGCGAAGCTGCTGGCGGAGGCCAGCAGGAAAGCCGAAACAATAGCCAGTTTTTGTACATTCAGACTTGCTTTCATTACGAACTCCATTAAGTGAAGAAAAAGGGCGTTTTTACGAAAACGACCAAAAAAACCGATTAACTTAAAAACGTGCTGTCATACCGACACGCACTGTCCGTCCAGGGGCCGGCATAGAGGTGCGGGCCATAGGGTCCAGGTAGTACTGATTAGTTAGATTGCTGATTGCCACGTCCACATTCAGGTTTTTCTGTACCTGATAGCTGGCGTAGGCATCGAACACCAAAATGGGGTTCCAGTAGTTCGTTCTGTTAAATGCCCAGCCAAGGCCACCAAAATGGCCTTCATCTTTGTTTTTCGCAGCGCTGTGATACACCGCACGTGCTCCGAGCAGTAGTTTCTTTTCCAGCAGGCGTGCACCGACATCCAGATTCAGGGAGTACTGCGGTTGCAGACTGGTTCTGGCAAAGGTGCGAGGGAAGCCTCCATCAACGCAGGCAGGAATGTTGTCGCTTCCTGCGGCTCCAGGGATGGGCATAAACGTCTGGGCGTAGTCGGCGTCGCAGAGCTGTTGCTTCAAGCGGTATGTGCCGCCAAAGTTCGCAAAGTATTTACCGCTATCCACGCGAGCTTGCAGTTCAATACCGGACATTTTCTTCTCGGCAAACTGCACGGTATTGAAGTCCCAGTCCCGGTCTATATAGTCTTTGATCCGGTTGTTGAAGTAATTGATCTTGACGTCTGCATATTCCAGGCTTGGGAAGTAGCTGCTCAGATTGTGGACATAGCCGATTTCCCAGTTGTAGGCATGTTCAGGACGAGTAGCTGCCCCGGTCGAGCGCTTGCTGCCGCCAGCCAATGCCATGGAGGATTCAAACAGGCTTGGAAAGCGTACAAATTCGTTGTAACGGGCATAAAGACGAATATCGTCTGTAATGAAGGCTGTCAGCCCGATGTGAGGAACCCAAGCATGGTCTTTTTGTTTTTTAGGTTCTTCCCATTTGTTGGGTATTTCAGATTCGTCTTGGTAAACAGGTTTGCGATTGCTTATCGAGGCAATGTATTTGTCTACTGTGCCTTTTTGTCCCTGCGCATCGGTGACTTGCTCTGTTGAGTCAATTTCGCCATTGGTAAAGGGGTTATTGGCAGTAAAACCTTTGTGACTTTCGCCAGAGGGAACAAAAACCGTTTCTTCGGTATAGCGATAGCCGTTAATTTTTCCTTTATGAAATGAATCGCCTAGTATTTCTTCAAATGATTTTTTGCTTGTATGCCCGAAAACGGCCTCCAGCATGCTCGGATCTAAATCGGAAATGAACTGCCAGTCTTCTTCATATTGCTTGTACAGGGGGAGTTCTCTTTCAATGATTTGGCCTTCGTAATCAGCAACTTCTTGGTTGCTCATTAAGCGCTGAACCTGGTAGTTATAGCCTTTCAGAGCAGGCTGAATTGCCCAGTTTTTATGCTGCTGACTACGCATTTCGGCCAGCTTGTCGTCGTACGACCAGTAGTCGCTATAGCGTGCACCAGCATTCACCTGCAGCCAGTCCACAGGCCGCCAGTCGAAGTTAAAACCAAAATTCCATTGCTGACGTGTCCCCGAGCGAGGCCCCATGTGGTTCACGCCCCAGGTCAATTCATTCAGGTGCTCGAGCTTCTCCGACGCGTCATGCTGCTTGAGCTTTTCTCGTGTGAAATCAGCCGATAAGCTCAGATCCAGAGTTGGGTGCAAAGTCATGGCGTTGCTAAGGTTCAGCCCGCTACGCCTATGGTCGGTAATTTGCAAGGCTCTGGGGATGATGTTGAAACGTCCGTCTGTATTGGGCAGCTTTTCTGGGGCGGTAGGCGGTACCCAAGCGCATTCAGAGCCGTTTGTGCCCAGGACATGGCAATTTGTGTAGTTGTCCCAGTCACCATCGCGTCCGTAATTAAGACCTTGGCCTTGAATCCCATAAATGACGTCGCCATTCTGATGACGCTCACTATCGCTTTGGGTAATCCAGGCTCCGGCCTTCAAGTTGATGAAACGACTGCCTTCGGGATTCCAGGAGTAGTTCAGGTTCCAGGTGTCTTGTTTGACCTTGCTATACGGGTTTTCGGTTTGGAGGATATTTTTTTCGCCATAGCCATCCAGGGCGTGGATGGCCCAGACCACGTTCCATGGCACGTTTTCGCCAAAGGTATGGTTGCTGCGCATGTAGCTCATATCAATGGCTTGATCATGAGGTAGGCGCAACGTGCCTTTCAGCAGCGTGGTTTCCAGTTCGCTGGATGTGTTCAGAACTTCTTCACCAGGACGGTAGTACTTGGCGATGTAGCTCACTCTGGGGAAGGAGTACGACGGGTTGTAGTCGCTATTTGCGTCCTCTTGCCAAGTGTCGTTCTCGTACTTCTCGCTACCCTTTTTACCGCTGTAATAGTTGCCGCGACTGCGGTAGCTGTAGGCGGCCAACAGGTCAAAATGTTCTTGTTGCGTGGCGATGGCCAGACGATAGGAGTGATCTTCAAAGTTGAAGTTCTTGCCGCTATTCCCGACTTTCGGCATACGGTCTGCAGAAATGTACTCAGGTAGAACAACGCTGTTGAGGCCTCCTCTATCAAAGACCGCCCCCGGAATATCGCGATAGTCCTTTCCGAAAATCCCAAAAGCCCGCTCATTCGGCTTGGTTGAATTCGTCGCTGTCTCCGCCTTCAGCTCAATCCCGAAGGTCTCGCCCGGTTTGACAATATCTTCCACCTGCAGCGTGCGGATCTGCACCGATCCGCCAATCCCGCTGGCGCCCGACGTCGCCGACACGCCTTTTTCCACCAGAATGCTGCTGATCATATTGGGATCAACATAGTTGCGGTTGGCGACCCCGGCCGGTCCCAGCCAGACTGATGTGGCCTGTTCCGTGCCGTCAATCGTCAGTGGAATGCGGCCTTCACCCTGGATACCGCGAATGTTCGGGTCCAGCGCGCCGCTATTGCGCGAGTCCCCCGCATACACACCATTCAGGCCCTTGAACAAGTCCCCCACGGAGCTGCCCTTGTATAGCTCGATTTCCTCCTTGCCGGCGTACACATTGGAGACGTCTTTCTCGAATACATCGGTTTTACCCGCCTCATCGCGGGTTTCTCGTACGACGGTAATGGTGTCCAGGCGAGTGGCTCGGTCCGTGTCATCCTGGCTCTCATCCTGACGGGAAGAGGGTGGGGCGCTGCCCACGCTTTGAGCCTGTGTCTGCCCGGCCCAGGAGGCCAGAATCAAGGCATACACCAGCGGCTTGAGCGCGTGTTTTTTGTGTAGGGGGGAAAGGGTAGCGGACATAGAACGAACCAGGGCTCCGTGTGAAAAATAACAATCTGTCGTGGGGAAAGGCTCCCGTTTGCTGGCCAGGTTCACCCCTTGTCTCAAAAGGTGGGGAATGGCACGGGGATATTATTCCTATTAATGAGAATAATTATCACTTAGATTGATATGCGGGACGGAGCAATTCCTATGCAGAACCGGAAATCCGCTGCAATGGCAGGAACTTGTCAAAGCAGAAGGGGAACTTTTCAGGGAGAGGGCCGCAGGGGGCGGCCCGAAAAGAAGGGTGGGCCTCTATGAATAAAGAGGCCGAAAACAGCGGAAATACAAGGGTTTAGGCGCGCTTGTTGCCAAAAATGGATTTGGGTGAGCGGCCAAAGTAGCGTGTAAAGGCGACGGAAAAATTATTGGGGTATTTGTAGCCCACTTGCCAGGCAGCCTGGGCCACTTGTTGGCCGGACTCCAGCAAGGTATAGGCTTTGCGCATACGCAGTTCCAGCAGCAGGCCGATAGGCGTGTTGTCGTACAGATAGCGAAAACCCTCTTTAAGCTTGTGCTCGTTAATGCCTACTGTCGTGGCCAGATACTCCACCGTGATAGGTTGATCCAGTTGCGAGCTGAGCAAATCGCGTGCTCGCTCAACCCGTTGAATATCATCTACCGACAGCGGGGCGCTGTTGGGGGCGTCGGGCGGAGCCAGGCGGTTGAACTGCTCGGCCAGCAAGCTTAGTGCATGGATTTGCAGGTTCAGCCTGTGGTGATGAATGGGCTGCTCCGGGGTGCACGGCTGCATATAGCGTGCCAGTGCCGCAGCATGGGCCATGGTGGCCTGGCTGCTGGCATGAAAAGACAGACGATGCAGTCCTACGCAATCCATCAGTTGGGTGGCGCGTTCCGGGCCCACGTATTTGTTCAAGGCCGCCTCGCTGATGACCAGCCGTAATTGCGATACGGATTGGTCCTCTTGATAGTGGCGTTCCCCCCGCAGGGATCGGAAAGCTGTCACCGTGGTATGGCCTGCCTTGAACAGCAGGTCTGAACTCTCCCGTCCCTGATAGGCCGACTGTCCTTGCAGACCCACGGTCACCACAATGACACGGCCCGCATGAGGGCCGTTGCTTTCTTCAACCAGCGATCGGCTGGGGTGATAGTGCAAACGGCCTAACAAAAACCCGTGTTCCAGCTCCACGCATTCGGAATAGCAGTGGCCCAGTTCTTCGGGAAGTTGCAGCCGGACTCGGCCATCGCTCAGAGCGCGGCATGATCTGGGTTCATCCGTGGTTAAGCGATAGCCACATTTGCGCGTATTCATCATTTCTCCTGCTAAAAGCGCCTCGCATATGAATTGCTCCGTTCAGCATAGATCTTAATGCAAATAATTCTCATTAAATATATATCATTTCTAGCTGTCATGGCAGAGGGAAGGGCCATTGTGGAATTTACGGAGGGAAAAACAGTGCTGGATCGATCGCAAGGAGACGTTGTTTTGCCGGAGCAATTGTTGCAGTCGCATGCGCTGCAAGCCTGTTGGGACGCGCAATTGGCGGGCTTAAGTGCCGATGCCTTGAACCTGGCTTTGGGGTATGGGGTGTTTGCGCATCTGGATCAGTTTATCGCTGCCCAGGAGTTGGCGCTTGTGCTCAAGTGGGACGCTGACAACACCGCTTATCTGCTGGAGTTGTTGTGGAGTCTGGAACTGCTGGAGTGTCAGTGGACCTGTCCGCGACGCTATCGCAGCCTGCCCCAAACGGCACGTTATCTGAATCCGGGTTCGGCGCAATATTGTGGCGATGCCTTGCTGTTTCGGCATGGCGTTTTGCGCCAGGTGGGCAATCAGTTGGAAGAGTTGCTGCGTAATGGCAAATCTCCTCCGGCGGATCCGGCCCTGATTCAGCAGGGTTGGGCAGCGGCGGCGCGCTCGCAAATTGCCCAGGAGCAAACGGCGGTAACGGCTGAGGTGGCCTGTGAGATTTTTGGGGCCGTGCCGCAGTTCTGGCGGGCGCAACGTTTGCTGGATTTGGGCGGTGGGCCGGGCCTGGTGGCTATTGCCTTGGCACAAGAGCAGCAGGACTTGAATGCCGTGGTGTTCGAGTACGAAGCAGCGGCGGCCGTCGCTCAGCAAAAAATTCTTGATGCCGGCCTGGAAACGCGTGTCAGCACCTTGGCCGGTGATCTGCTGGTGGACGATTTCGGGGCGGATTACGACCTGATCTGGTGCTCCTCCGTGCTGCATTTTGTGCCGGACATTCCCGCTTTGCTGGCCCGTCTGTATCGCGCCTTGCGCCCCGGTGGGGTGCTGGTGTGCTGTCACGCCGAAGTGCATAAGGAAGTCAGCAAGGCCAAACGGATTTTGCATTACTACCTGCATATGCGTATGCAAGGCCGCCAGGTGCTGCCGGAAGGGCAGTTGGCCCAGTTGCTGGAACAAGCCGGATTTGATGAGGTTCAGCAGTTTGATGAGGTGCGCTTTCCGGTTGCGCCCGTCACTGCATTGATTGCGCGCAAGGCGTGCAAAGGGTGATGAGAATGAAGACGTGGAAAGCGTGGGGGGCACAGCTGCTGTTTGGCTGGATGAATCTGGTGCTGGCTGTCCCCAGTATTTATTTGATGCTGGGCCTGCCCCTGGTGATGCGCCAGCATGGCTGGTCCGGCACCGAGATAGGCTTGTTTCAGTTGGCGGCCTTGCCCGCTGTTTTCAAGCTGGTGCTGGCCATGCCGGTGCAGCGCGTTCGCCTGGGGGGCGGGCATTTTGTGCATTGGCTGTGGTTGATGGCGGTCTTGTTGCTGGCTTTGTATGTAGGCATAGGCCGCGAGAATCTGATTGATCAGCGGACCCTGCTGTTTGCCCTGACGTTTGCCATCAGCATTGTGGCGACCTGGATGGACATCCCTTTGAATGCCTTGGCCGTGCAATACCTGCCGCGCGAGGAACAGTTGCGTGCGGGCAGTATTCGTTCTGCCGCCTTGTTTCTGGGCGCGATTGTTGGGGCAGGGGTGATGGTGCTGGTGCAGGCCCGCTGGGGTTGGCGGGCACCGTTCGCCTTGATGGGCCTGGGGCTGGTTGTGGGTTGTTTGCCCTTTGTGTTTCTGCGCTCTAAAGCGGGCTTGCACGTGGCAGAGGCCGAGCAGGCGCCGCCTGGTTTTGTCGCTGATTGGGTCAGTTTTTTTGGGCAGGAAGGGGCCAAGCAATGGACCAGCTTGCTGCTGACCAGCTTTCCCTTTATTGGTGCCGTCTGGTTTTACTTGAAACCCTTGATGCTGGACCAGGGCATGCCCCTGGAAGAGGTAGCCTGGACGGTCGGGATTGCTGGTGGCATTACCGGTGCCGTGTTCAGCCTGATTGGTGGTCGTTTGGCCTCATTCCTGGGTGCCGCGCGTGCCATTCCTATTTATCTGCTGGCGGCTTTGCTGTCTCTGGTTTTGCTGATGGTCTCGGTCTGGGCCAAGCTGGGCCCGGTGTGGCTGATCAGCAGTGCCCTGTTGATTGCTGCCAGCATGGGGGCGGTGTCGGCCTTGCTGTTTGGCCTGACTATGTTTTTCACCCGTAGACAGCGCAATGCTTCCGACTACGGTTTGCAGTCGACCATCTTCACCTTGGCGCGCATGGCTGTCCCGATTGCGGCGGGCATTGTGCTGGACCGCTTCGGGCAAGTCGTCATGCTGGGTGCCTTGACCTTAGGCGTTCTGTTCGCCTTTGTACTGGCTTGGCGCGTCCGCCACAGCGTTGGTGCCAGCACTGAAGTGTTGCTGCGCAGCCAGTAAATCCTCTGCTGAAAACGCCGGCGTACATAGGCTGCGTTGGCGTTCATCGTTTTTGCTCCGTTTTGCATAGAAATTAGAGCCCGAAGGCCATTGTGTCATTTTCAGTCATATTTGAGAATAAGTCTTGTTCGTATTTATATGTATTTAACCAGGAGTCATGATGACCTTGCCCCCTTTAGTTGAACCCGGTGAGCCCTTAAGCCGCGAAGAGGTGAACCGTTATAGCCGTCACCTTTTGATTCCCAATGTGGGCATGGAAGGCCAGCGCCGCATCAAAAATGCCAAAGTGCTGGTCATCGGGGCGGGGGGCCTGGGTTCGCCCACCTTGCTGTACTTGGCCGCGGCCGGGGTGGGCACACTGGGCATCATCGACTTTGACCGGGTGGATGAATCCAACCTGCAGCGCCAGATCATTCACACCGTAGACAGCATTGGCGAGCTGAAAGTGGAAAGCGCCAAGCGTGCGATTCACCAGCTCAACCCCCACATCAAGGTAGAAACCTATACCGACCGCTTGGAACCGGATATGGCGGTCGAGCTGTTCTCGCGCTACGACTTGATTCTGGACGGCACCGATAACTTCGCGACCCGCTATCTGGTCAATGATGCGTGCATGCTGGCCGACAAACCCTATGTCTGGGGTTCGATTTTCCGCTTTGAAGGCCAGGTCTCGGTGTTCTGGGAAAACGCGCCCGGTGGCATAGGCTTGAACTATCGTGATCTGTACCCCGAACCGCCACCCCCCGAGCTGGCTCCCTCTTGCGCGCAGGGCGGGGTGTTTGGTGTCTTGTGCGCCTCGATTGCCTCCATCATGTCCACCGAAGCCATCAAGTTGATTACCGGCATTGGTGATCCTTTGATCGGTCGTCTGATCGCTTATGACGCATTGGATATGTGCTACCGCGAACTGCCTATCCGTCGCCTGCCCAATCGTACGCCGGTCACTGAGTTGGGTGACTACCAAACCTTCTGCGGCCTGAACCCACCTGCTGATGCTATGGCCATTCCCGTGCCTGTCATGACGGTGTTGGAGCTGAAAGAACGGCTGGACCAAGTGCAAGCCCCCGTCCTGGTGGACGTACGCGATCCCAATGAATGGGAAATCGTGAACATTCCTGGCGCCATTCTGATGCCCAAGTCTCCCACCGTCGCTGCCGAGATTCTGGCTGCCTTTGGTCCGAATGCGGATCTGGTGATCTCGTGCCGCTCCGGTGCGCGCTCCAAGGCCGTGTGCGAAGAGTTGATCAAGTTGAATGCCCCCAAGGTGCGCAATCTGGAAGGTGGCGTGCTGGCTTGGGTAGAGCAGGTCGCTCCCGAATTGGCGTCTTACTAAGTTCGGGAAGGAGCACATCATGGCCTTGCAGATTCGTCGTTCTGCCTTGGAACAAGTTCTGAATCATGCCAAGCAGGATCACCCCATCGAGGCATGCGGACTGATTGCCGCCCAGGAAGGCTCGCTGGTGGCTGAACGTGTGCTGCCCATGCAAAACCGGGCGGCCTCGGAGGTGTTTTATCAGTTCGATTCGCGCGAGCAATTTCAGGTCTACCGCCGTCTGGATGAGGACGATCAGGAGTGCTGCGTGATCTACCACTCTCATACCGCCAGCCAGGCGTTTCCCAGCAAGGACGACATTGATTTTGCGGGCCATCCCGAACTGCATTACCTGATCGTGTCCACCTGGGATCAGGCCACGGTGCCGGTTCGATCCTTCCGGATTATCGATGGCGGTGTGACCGAAGAAACCATTGTGATTGTCTAGGGAACAGCGTCGCTCCTAAGGGGGCGTGCGTCCCGGCTGTTGGAAACCACTATTTCAAAGGAGTTTTAAGCATGTCCATTTCAGTCTCTATTCCGACCTTACTGCGTCCATTGACGAATGGCGAGAAGAAAGTCCAGGCCCAGGGCACTTCGGTAGGCGAAGTGATCGAGCATCTTGACGGTCAGTTTCCCGGCATCAAGGCACGTCTGATGAGCGGCGAAGACCTGCACCGTTTTGTGAACATTTACGTAAACGAAGAGGACATCCGTTTCAGCAATGGCCTGAAAACCGCCACCTGCGCTGGCGACAGCCTGACCGTACTGCCTGCCGTGGCAGGGGGCTAAGACCGCCTGGTCTGGATTTTCATGGTGCAAGTGCTGGTTTCTGCAATCAGCACTTGGCGTGTGCATCACTCTGGTTTGGAACTATGTCTGAATTACTACATGGCTGCGGATTACGTTGGCAGATGGGCTCACCGCCCCCGTACTGGCAGGGCTTGCCCGCTGCCTTGAGCCGTCAGGCCCGATTGCTGGGTTTGTCCGAGCAAACCGCAGGCCAGCAAGACGAAGCAGCATTCAGCCTGCATTCGCCTGATTTTGGAACGATTAGCACGCGTCTGGAAACCGAGGCAGGCGGCATGACGCAAGCCGCGATCAGCGAGCTGAGCATGCAGGCTGCCAGCGGTATCTTGTCCGTGCATGGACGCTCCAGTGGTCCGTCGGGTACCTTGGGCCTGGATTATCTGGCTGTACTCAGTTCAGCCATGAGCTTGCAGGCGACCTTGGCAGCCGCCTTGGGCCAGTTGCGTGGCGGGCGTTTCTCCACGGTGTCGGTCTCGCCCTTGGCTTGTGGCTTGCTCAGTATCGGTCAGTATCTGGCCGGGGCAACGGCGGCCCAGGATCCCGAGCAGTTATTGGCAGGCAGCTACGATCCCGGCTTGCGGCCGCCCTTTGTCTCGCAAGACGGTGTGATCTTCGAGTTGGAAACGCTGGACCCCCGACCCTGGCGCGCCTTTTGGGAAGCGGTGGGCGTACCGGCTGATTTGGCTGGTCAGGCCTGGAAAGCCTTTTTGCTGCGTTATGCCAAGGCGGTGTGCCCTATGCCAGAGACGTGTTTACGCCGTTTGCGAGCGTTGAACTTTGCCCGCTTGCAGGAATTGGCCGTGCAAACAGGAATGGCCATTTTGCCGGTGCGTACACCGCCTCAACGCCAGAGTGATAGTGATTACGCGGCCTTGGCTGGTCTGTGGCAGCATCAGATTCATGCCGCGTCTGACTCCTTCTTGCGCGCCTTGCCGTTCAACGCCGATTTGCCCTTGCGCGGTTTGCGGGTAGTGGAGTCTTGCCGCCGGATTCAAGGGCCGATTGCCGGTCATTTGCTGGCGCTCCTGGGGGCGGAAGTGATCCGTCTGGAACCGCCCGGTGGCGATCCCTTGCGTGCTATGCCGCCTTGCGTGGATGGTTGTTCGGTGCGTTTTGATGCGCTCAATCAACTCAAGACGGTGCAGGAAGTGGACATCAAGTCGGCTCAAGGCCGCCAGGCCATTTACGAGCTGGTGAGTCAGTCCGATGTGTTCCTGCATAACTGGGCGCCGGGCAAGGCGGCCGAACTGCAACTGGATGCTCAGGACTTGCATGCGGTGCGCCCGGATCTGGTCTACGCCTATGCGGGCGGTTGGGGGCAGGAGCAAGTGGACGCACCGGGCACGGACTTCACGGTGCAAGCCTGGTCGGGCATTGCTCACACCATTTCTCAAACCTCGGATGCACGGGGTGGGTCTTTGTTTACGGTGCTGGATGTGCTGGGCGGCGTGATGGCCGCGCTGGGTATCAGTGCCGCCTTGCTGCGCCGGGGCCTGAGCGGGTCGGGCTTGCGGGTAGACAGTTCCTTGCTGGCCACGGCCGATCATCTGGCCCAGGCCGCCTCTCCTATTAGTAAAACCGGCGTGTCGGCGGTGTTCCAGACGGGCGATGGCTTTATGGTCATCGACTGCCAGGATCAAACGCATTTGCACGCGCTGGCCGGGTGGCTGAATGTGTCGCCCGATGCCGTTTGGACGGTCTTGCCGGATCGTCTTCTGTCCCAGTCTGCCCTGAGCCTGGAGGCGCAACTGGATGTGCTGGGCATACCGGCTCGCCACGTCCCAGGCAATCTGGCGCAACTGCGTGCTGATCCACGCCTGGCGTCCCATTTCCATGACAAGGGCTATTCGTCTGTTAATTCTCCCTGGAGGTTTGTATGAATCACGCTGGCATCATCGATCTGGTCCCCGCGTCATTGCGCCAACGCTGGATAGAGGACGGTACCTACCCGAACAAGCCGGTCTTTACGCTGTTCGCGGAAAAAGCCCAGGCCCATCCGGACAAGCTGGCGGTGCTCTCGCCACAAGGCAATATCAGCTATAGCGCCTTGATGGACGCGGCCTTGCGTCTGGCAGCTAATCTGCGTCGTGCGGGCATTATGGCGGGCGATGTGGTGGCCTATCAGCTTAGCAACCATTGGGTGTGCTGCGCCATTGACCTGGCCGCCGCCGCGTTGGGGGCGATTGTGGCGCCTTTCCCACCCGGACGGGGCAAGCTGGATATTCAATCGCTGGTGCGTCGTTGCGATGCACGGGCGGTGATTGTGCCGCATGAATATGCAGGCATTGATTTGTGCGACGTGATCGAGTCCTTGCGGCCGACGTTGCTGTCCTTGCGTGTTCTGATCGTGCAAGGCCCATCGCGTCCGGGCTGGATGACCTTGGATTCCCTGTTCGAGGGCGAGCCTTTGGCCTTGTCCGAATTACCCGAGGTGTCCCCCAATTCGCCGGTACGTTTGCTGGTGTCCTCCGGTACCGAATCCGAGCCCAAGCTGGTGGCGTATTCGCACAATGCCCTGGTGGGCGGGCGCGGCCGATTCCTGCAACGCATTTCCCCCAACGATGTGGAGTTCCGGGGCATGTATCTGGTGCCGCTGGGCTCGTCGTTTGGCTCTACGGCCACCTTTGGCGTGCTGTGCTGGTTAGGTGGTTCTTTGGTGGTCTTGCCCAAGTTTGATGTACCTAGTGCGATTGCCGCCATCAATGCCTTCAAGCCTAGCTTCATTCTGGGCGTGCCCACCATGTTCCAGCGTATTGCGGCAGCGCCCGAGCTGGAAAAAGCCGATAAAGCTAGTTTGCGCGGCTTGATTGTGGGCGGCTCCGTCATTGACGAAGCTACCGTGCGCCGTTGCGTGGAAGCGTTTGAGTGCGGCTTTATCAGCCTGTACGGCTCGGCAGATGGGGTGAACTGCCACAACACGCTGGACGATCCCATCGACGTGGTCTTGAGCAGTGTGGGGGCCCCCAATCCGCAAGTGTGCGAGATCCGTCTGATTGATGACGAGGGTGCCGAAGTGCCACACGGTGAAGTAGGCGAAATCACGGCACGCGGTCCCTTGAGCCCCATGCAATATGTGAATGCCCCGGAGTTGGATGCGCAGTATCGGGACGAGCAGGGTTGGGTGAAAACGGGTGATCTGGGCTATATCAATACGCAAGGGCAGTTGGTGTTGGCCGGTCGCAAGAAAGACATCATCATTCGTGGTGGTGCCAATATCAGTCCGGTGCAAATTGAAGGGCTGGTCATGGCTCACCCGGATGTGGTTACCGTGGCGTGCGTGCCGGTCCCCGATGCGGACCTGGGCCAGCGTATTTGCTTGTGCGTGACGGTGCGGGAAGGCGTGCCGCGTTTCTCCTTGAAAGAGATCACCGACTTCTTGCGTGAACAGGGCCTGGAAGTGAACAAGCTGCCCGAGTATCTGCGTTTTTACCGCAGCTTGCCGCTGACGCCTGCGGGCAAGATTGACAAGCGCGCCTTGGCTGCTGACGCTGCCGCTTTAGGTTCCGGGGCCAAGACTGCAGCAGGGATGGCCGCATGAGTCACTTTGCTATTTCCAGTGCGGCCTTGAGCCGCAAGCTGCGGCAGTTTGTGGATACCGAGATCATTCCTAACGAGGGCATTCTGGCTCAGGGGGACAATCTGGCCCGCGAGCTGACCCTGGACCTGACGCGTCGTGCCCAACAGGCCGGTTTGTTTGGCAGTTTCTACCCCATGCATCGTGGTGGTCGAATCGCCAGTTTGGTCGAATACTTGCCCGTGGCTGAACAAGAAGGGCGTTCTGAATATGGCCCCGGTATTTTCGGGGCGGATGCCACGCTGGACGCGTATATGTTGAGTCATCATGGCTCGGCCAGCGTCAAACAGCGCTTTTTGACACCCTTGCTCAAGGGCGATGCGGTGTCCAGCTACGCCATGTCCGAGCCGGACAGCATTGGTTCGATTCCCGCCACCATGCAATGTCAGGCTCGCCTGAAAGACGGGCAATGGCATGTGAATGGCCGCAAGTGGTTTATTTGCCGGGCGCAACTGGCCAGCTTTGCGACCGTGGTGGCGCGCAGCGCGGATGGCCCTGTGAATGAGTCCTTGTCCATGGTGATCGTGCCCACAGACGCAGCGGGCTTTAAAGTTGTGCGTCCCTTGCCCTTGCTGGGACGTTACCAGGGGCAAAACGAGCTGTTGTTCGACAATGTGACTGTGCCTGAGGACTATGTTCTGGGCAGCGCCGGGCAGGGCATTGCCTTGATGCAAAAGCGTCTGGCCTTGGGCCGCATTTTGCGATCCGTGCAATGGTTGGGCTTGGCCCAACGCAGCTTTGACATCATGTGCGAGCGCATTCATTCAGAGCGTGGACAACAGGCCCGTCTGGCGGACAAGCAACTGGTTCGGGCGCGGGTCTATCAGGTGTACCGCGCCATTACTTCGGCCCGCTGCTTGCTGCGCGAAGCAGCCATCAAGTTCGATGCGGGTTTACCCAATTCGGTGGAGGTGAATGTGGCCAAGCTGGCGGCGTCGGATGCGGTCAGCGAGGCGGCAGACTCCGCCATCCAGATCATGGGGGCCGAAGGGTTGGCCGATTGGAGTCCCTTGTCCGGCATCTACCGGGCAGCGCGTACCACGCATATTCTGGATGGGGCGGACGATGCCTTGATCAGCACGGTTGGCAAGCACTTGCTGCAAGCGCACTCCGCCATTCAAGAGACAGTAGAGATGAACAAGGCAGTCGCATGATGTTATCGACACGGGCAGGTCGTTCACCCTGGGTGCTGGCCAGTTTGATGACGCTGGCGATGGGCATGCCCATGATGGTGTTTTACGCTATCGGCGTCCTGGGTCCGCAAATCATTCAGGATCTGGGCATCTCGCGTGAACAATTGGGCTGGTTGACCACCAGCACCTTTGGTCTGGCTGCCTTGCTCTCGCCGTGGGCGGGGGCCTTGGTGCAGCGCATGGGTAATCGGCAAGGTTTGTTTTTGCTGTTCCTGCTGGTGGCCATGTCCTTTAGTTTGATCGCGGTATTGCCGGGTTTCTGGGGCGTGCTGACAGCCTTGCTTTTGTGCGGCCTGGCGCAGTCCTTGGCGAACCCGGTGACCAATCAGGCCATTGCCCAGTTGGTTCCGGCAGAGCGCAAGGCCGGGCTGGTCGGTATCAAGCAATCCGGCGTGCAGGCTTCGGCCTTGCTGGCCGGTTTGGTCCTGCCCACCCTGGCCTACAAGCTGGGGTGGCGGGGGGCGTTTGTGGTGTGGGTGCCTGCCATGTTGTGCCTGTCCTATTTTGCCTTGCAGCTTTTGCCTGCCAGAGCCAATACCGTCGCCGGCAGCATGTCCTGGCGCTTGCCTTGGCCCAGCCCACAGCTTTGGCTGTTGATGGCCATCCAGTTGTGCGCGGGTCTGGTGCTGTCGTCCTTCATCACTTTTCTGGGCGTTTTTGCCCAGCAGTTGGGTGTGTCGCCGTACTGGATCGGGATGCTGGTCAGTGGCTTTGGGGTGATGGGGATTGTGTCCCGCGTTCTTTTGACGCCTATCGCCGCCCGCTTCGGCGATGAAACCTTGCTGCTTGGCATCCTGTTTGTGATCCCGGTTGTGGCCTTGTTGCTGATGATGATGGCCGCCGCGGATAGGCTGTGGCCCTTGGGGGTAGGGGTTTTGGTGATTGGCTTGACCCTGGTTGCGACCAATGCAATTGCCATGAGTATGTTGTTGCGTGATGCCCGCTTTGGTGCTCCCGCCCGCACGGCAGGGCTTTTGTCCGTCGGGTTTTTTGGTGGCTTCGCCTTTGGCCCGCCCTTGTTTGGCGTGCTGCTGCGCTCGCCTGAAGGCTTTGCCGCCGCCTGGCCGTTTTTGATGGGTATTTTGGTGTGCGCCAGCTTGTTGTGCCTGATTCTGTACCAGGTGCGTCGCATCGCGAAAGGAGAGTGATGCAATGTCTGTCGATGTCTTGGGATCAGTCAGCATACAGGCTATCTTTGCCAATATGGATCAGGTTGCCGAGCAATGTGGGGAGCAGTTTCCCTTGTTCAGACAGTCCTCGTCCGAGCAATGGACCTTGTCGCGGCGTGGATCCTGGTTGGGGGGCTTTTGGGCTGGATTATGGTGGCGACGTGCCCTGATCAGCGGTCGGGAGCAGGACAAGCGCCAGGCGCTGCGCTGGAGCCAGAAGCTGCAAGTCTGGCTGCAAGAGCCCAGTATCAATCGCAGCTTTGTGTTCTGGTATGGCGCTGGCTTAGGCAGTATCTGGCATGGGAATAGGCAGGCGGAAGCGAATGTAGATCTGGCGGCTCAAGCCTTGCTGAACAGTTTCGATGCCTCCAGTGGCTTCTGGCCCCTGGGTTCTGGGATGGGGGGCGGAGAATCAGGTAATCACATGTTGAATGTGGATGCGTTGGCGCCGACGCTGTTGGTGTTGAATGCACAGGGTGGGCCGGTGGCGCGTCAATTTGGGCAATGGCATGTGGATGCTTGTCTGCGTTACTTGCAAAAGCGTAGCGGAGCCTGGCGCGATACCGTCTTGCTACGCGGGAACGATGTGCTGGCCGAGCAGGGCGCTCAAACCTGGCAACGAGGGCAAGCCTGGGCCATGTTGGGCATGGCAAGCGCCACGCGACTGTACGACAGAGCGTCCTATGCTCACGCGGCTTTGAAGGCTTGTCGCTATTGGCACGAGCGTTGGGGGAAATATGCACATGGCTTTTTGAGGCAGAAGTCCCCACTGAGTCCGGTGGACCGCTCGGCTTGGGCGATTGCTTCTTTGGCCATGTATGAGCTGTGGCAGATTTTGCCGGAGCAACAATGGCTGCACGAGCAATCGCGCCTGTATCTGGATGCCTTGCTGACCCCTGAGTTAAGTGAGACAGGTCGTTTTGTGGGGCATCTTTATAAGGTTGCGCCGGGGCAGTCGGAGTTAGTGGAGTCGGCTTGCGCCAGCTTCTTTTTGCTGGAGGCTTTGTTGGCGCATTTGGCTTGATGGACTGATAGTTCGGTTACTTGCCCCTTTGCGTGATCGAGGGGGCCGCGAAATCGATGGTGTACGTTTCCTGGCCTAAGGCCGGTCCATAAAACGAGGATGCCAAGCACGATTGCCGTACGCAATAGCAATATCCTGTCGTGCAGAAAAAGCAGGCCAACACACAGAAAGGGTGTTAGCCTGCATGGCATGGGGCGATGCAGCGAATCAGGAAATCTGTAAGGACCCTGTTGCCCCCATCAGCAGGTCAATCACATCCGGTGCGGTAATAATTTCAAAGCGTGGGTCCATCTGCTCGGCGCTTAGACCGTTATGCACCATGCAGGACTTGCACACAGCGATACGTCCACCTTGCTCCAGATACTTCTTCAATAGATCTGCTGCCGGTTCAAAAGGCTCGCCAATACGGATCGGGTCAGCGGCGCCGGGTACACCCAGGGCGACCCCTTCCGCCATCAGAATCAGGCAGGCGCTATGTCCTTTCTGAACGGCATTGACCGCCATGGTCAGAGCCACGGTCACTTTGTCGGGATTGCCCTGTGCATGAAACAGCGTGGATACGAAAGCAGCGGGTTTAGGCATCACAGTTCTCCTTGTTTCCGGTTCAAGACTTGAATTCATTAAAAGCGGCAACCGCATTGGCGGCGTACATCACGGACGGGCCACCGCCCATATAAATGGCAACGCCCAAGGCGTCATGGACTTCCTCCAGGCTGGCGTTCATGTGCGCCAGTGCCTTGCTGTGAAAGCCAATGCACCCTTCGCAGCGCGTGGCCACGCCAATTGCCAAGGCTATCAGCTCCTTGGTTTTGGCATCAATAGCGCCACCGCTCATGGCTGCCTTGCCTATTTCCCCAAAGCCCTTCATGACATCGGGTTGTGTCTGGCGCAGTTGCGCCAGATTGCTGGAAATACCGTGGGTTAATTGTTTGTAGCTGGTTTCACTCATGCGTAAGGTCCTTTGTACTTAACAAAAGCAAAGAAATGCTGAAATTATTGACTGCATTAATTCAGTATATGCTAAATTAAGATTTATCTAAATTAATGCGTAAAAAAGTTGGATAAACCATGATGCAACGCAAATCCGACATCGAGCTTTTGCAAGAAAGTGCTGATCAGGCGGCCGCCTTGTTGCAGGCGGTAGGTAATCCCAAGCGTCTGGTCATTTTGTGTCTGTTGATTCAGCAAGGCGAGATGAGTGTGGGAGCCTTGAACGAGATGGTGACGCTTAGCCCTTCGGCCTTGTCGCAGCATCTGGCACGCATGCGCCAGGAAGGTTTGGTCAGCTACCGGCGCGAGGCGCAAACCCTGTATTACCGGATTGAGGACCCGAACGTCGCCAAGTTGATTGGCACCTTGAAGGATATTTTTTGTCCCTGAACCGGCGGGTGTTAGGGGGCTGGGCAGCATCAGTATCCTGCGTGTAGGTACCTTCACCCGCTCCGTTTTTTCCTTACTTTTTTGTTGAGAGGATGAGCCATGAAAAGCAACGTCGGTAGTGTAGATCGTATTATCCGTATCCTTGTCGGTGTGGTGCTGATTGCGCTGGCAGTCACGAATGTCATCGGCTGGTGGGGCTGGCTGGGCCTGATTCCCCTGATCACGGGCCTGGTCGGTTTTTGCCCCTTGTACCCCATGCTGGGTCTGAGCACCTGCCCGCTGAAAAAGCGTCAGTAGGTCAGTCCCTATTGCCTGATAGCGGGGCATCCCCGCCTGCTCCTTGGGAAGGTTTATCCTGCTCAAGGAGCTTTTTTATTGCCTGAAAAACTGCTTTGGGTTTTGTACGATAACGCAGGCAGTGTGCCAGTCCTGTTGGAGTGGGGAGCGAAAGATGAATAAAGAAGATATTTCCAAAGCAAAGAACCCGGACTTGCGGGCGTCCCTGGCCGCCTTGGAGCGTGCCGCGCAGTCGGCACGTTTTGTGGCCATGCAAACCAATACCTCGGTGGTGTTGGTGGAGAACGGCAAGATGATCAAGCTCTCGGCAGAGCAATTGCGGCAGGAAGTCTGCAAGAGCTGATGATACTTGGTTGCTATCGCGGTTCTAGTCTGGTGGCGCCGTACTTTTGTCTCTGCTGAGCGGTTTGTTTTTTGAAGTGCTCAAGAGGGTGATGGGTCTTGTAGATGGGCCTAGGGGTAGTCGGATGAATATCCACATCGAGCATTCAATCAAGCAGGAAGCAGGTTGGCGGACTGAGTAGTTACTGCAGTCTGCCAAGCATTCTTGCCGTAGAGATCGGCTTCAGACCATGCCAGTATCATGCTCCCTATCAGGAGACTGGCTCAAGGTCGCCAAAAACTCTGAAGGCGGATAGGCAAAGGTCTTTTTAAAGGCCACTGAGTACGCGCTCAGGCTTTCATAGCCGCTTTCCAACGCCGCCTGCGTGATGGACTTGCCTTGCAGCAGAAACTGGATCGAGGCCATCAGCCGCATCTGTTGCCGCCATTTCCCCAGATTCATCCCCGTGCTTTTCAGAAAATGCCGATGCAGGGTTTTCGGCGTTAAGGCATATTGCTGCGCCACCTCATCCATCGTTTTTTGTTGGGCGGGCCAGCGCACCAGGTCTTCGCAAATTCGCCGCATCAAATCATCTTCCGGCCAGGGCAAATGAAAAGGCAGGGGATGGAGCACGCGCAGCTCTTCGATCAGTAGTTGCCCCAGCAGTGCGTCTCGTAAAGGTGGGTTCTCTTGCGGAACTACCTGCACCAGCGCGGCAATCAGTTCACGCACCAGTGGTGTGACATGGATCACGCAATCATGGTCCGGCAGTTGTGCGGCCAGAATTTCATCAATAAACAAACCATGCACATTCACTGCTGTGGTGGCGTTGAGCTGATGCGGCACACCGGGCCGCAACCAGACGGCCGTAGTAGGCGGCACCAGCCACTGGCCGGTATCGGCCTGCACCAGTAGCACTCCTTCAGTGGCATACAAAAGATGCCCACGGTGGTGGCGATGGCGGGGCACTTCATGCCCGGCCGGGTAATGCTCGATCACCCCGCTGACCAGCAAGGGCGAGGTATCGGAGTGCGACAAGTCCAGCGCCCGCCCACCGCGTTCAGGGGATGCGTAGCCCATATTCAGAAATGTCCAAAAAGATAAAACAAATGACTATTTTTTGATAGAAGGCCAAGTGACTTGCAGTCTAAAGTGCTTTTATCGTCTTCATCAAGCACTTTGGGATTGAAGCTGCTGTGACTTATTTGCACTTGCTATCGCTAGGCCTACTAGCCCTGACATCCGGTCGGGGTCCGTACGCCTGTGTGTGCGAATGGTCCTATCCTGGTTTCCCCAGACCCCGACTGTAGCCAGCTCCTTGGAGCAGGGAAGCCAGGTATGTCATTCCCTATATTCGAGGTTCTCATGCTGACTGATCCTTCCCACAAATACCGTCCCTTTCCCGTCGTCAACTTGCCCGATCGCCAGTGGCCACAACGTACCCTGAACAAGGCGCCCGTGTGGTTGTCTACCGATTTGCGTGACGGCAACCAGGCCCTGTTCGAGCCCATGAATCGCGACCGCAAATTGCGCCTGTTTCAGGAGCTGGTCCGCATTGGTTTCAAGGAAATCGAAGTGGGTTTTCCGTCTGCTTCGCAAACGGATTTTGATATCGTTCGTCAACTGATTGACGAGGGCATGATCCCGAATGACGTCACGCCTATGGTGATCACCCAACTGCGTGAAGATCTGATTGAAACCACGGTACGTAGCGTGGCGGGGGCGCGTCGTGTGATTGTGCATTTCTACAATGCCATCGCACCAGCGTTTCGTGACATTGTCTTTGGTATGAAAGTGCCGCAAATCATAAACATGGTGCGGCACCATGTGGAGCTGTTCAAGCGCCTGACCGCCCAGCACCCGGAAACGGAGTGGGTGTTGCAGTATTCGCCTGAAACCTTTTGCATGGCAGAACTGGACGTGTCGCTGGCTGTCTGCAACGCGGCCATTGATGCCTGGGACGCGGGGCCAACGCGACCCATGATCATCAATCTGCCCACCACGGTGGAAGTGACGACTGCGAACGTTTTTGCCGATCAGATTGAATGGATGGATCGCCATCTGGATAGACGTGAACATATCGTCTTGTCGGTGCATCCGCATAACGACCGTGGCACAGGCGTTGCTTGCGCCGAACAAGCCATGCTGGCTGGCGCACAGCGTGTTGAGGGCTGCCTGTTTGGCAATGGCGAGCGCAGTGGCAATCTGGATGTGGTGACCTTGGCATTGAATCTGTATACCCAAGGCATTTCGCCAAACCTGGATTTCTCCGATATTTCGGCAGTAGCCCGTATTGCGGAAGAGGCGACTTCCTTGCCCATCCACCCGCGTCATCCCTATGTGGGTGATCTGGTCTTCACCGCTTTTTCCGGTTCTCATCAGGACGCGATTGCCAAGGGCTTTGCGGTGCAGAAAGAAGATGCCCCGTGGCGCGTGCCTTATCTGCCGGTCGATCCCAAGGATTTGGGCCGCACCTACGACAGCATCGTGCGTGTTAACAGCCAGTCCGGCAAAGGTGGCATCGCTTTCCTACTGGAACGCGACTACGGCATTGTGATGCCGCGTCGCATGCAGGTGGAGTTCAGCGCCATTGTTCAGCAGATTGCCGATTCCAGCGAAACGGAGTTGAACAGTCAGCAGATCTGGGAGCTGTTTGAAACCACCTACCTGCAAGCCAATCAGCGCCAAGGGAGCACCAGCTACCGTACCCATGGTCTGTTCGATGAGGCTCAAGGGAAGCAGGGTATAGAGCTGCAATGCGTGAATGCTAATGGCGAGACTGAAACCTATACCGGAACAGGCAATGGCCCGATTGCGGCGACGGTGGCAGCCTTGAATTTGCCTTTGCGTATCGACAGCTACGAGGAACGCAGCCTGGGCTCTGGCGCAGACGCCTGCGCCATGGCAATTGTGGAAGCGGTCATGCCGGGTGTGCCTGGATCGAAATTTGGCGTGGGCAAACACGCGAATATCATCACGGCCAGTGTGATGGCGGTCATGAATGCGGCGGCGCGATTTGAGGAGGTCAAGGCGTAAGCAGTCAACGGTGTGCGGTGGTCCGTGCTACTTGATTAATCGACCAATCAGTGCGGGCCACACTCAAGGCCAGGCGCTTAGGCAGGCTGCTCAGCCTTCTGAGTTATGGCTTTGTCAGTTTGTTGAATCATCATCTGATAAATGCTTGTTGCTGGTTCTAGTTAAGGTGTTAACGATATCGGAGTGGCCTGAGAAGTGAATCAATCCAGTCTCAACGGGGCAGCCAGGCCTTACATCCCTTCCGCCAAGCCCTTGATTGCCTCGATATACCAAGCCTGATCATTCATCCTGTGCGTCAGAATAATTGGTGAGGTCGCCTGCGGTTCTTCTATCAAGCGATAGTGCAGATCGTTGCGCAGGCGTGCCGAGGTCGGGATCAGGCACAATCCGGAATCAGCCGCCACCAGGCCCAAGGCGGCTTGAATTTCCCCGGCCTCATAGACTTGCGCCGGGCGCACGCTGTGATCATGCAGCAGGTGCAGAACGTGGTCTGCAAAGCTGGGCCTGGGCTCTTTCGGGTAAACAATCAGCTTTTGGCCTTGCACTTTTTTCAGGCTCAAAGGCGTGTCTGAATCGGCCAGATCCGAGCTGGGTGGAATGGCCAGGGCCAGTTGCTCTTCCCGTAATACGGTTCTTTGCACTGACGCATCATTTAACCGTATTCGCCCAAAGCCCACATCAATCCGTCCCGACTTCAAAGCCTCCAACTGCTGCATGGAGGTCAGCTCCACCGTTTGCAAGTCCACTTCCGGATATTGGTGGCGTAGCTTGCGCATCAAGGCGGGCAAACCACCATACAGGGTAGAAGCCACAAAGCCTATCGACAGGGTTTGCCGTTGATGCAGCCCGATCTGTCGGGTCGTATGCACCAACTGATCCACCCGGCTCAGTATCTGCAAGGCCTGTTCATAAAATACCCGTCCGGCTTCGGTCAGCCGCAAGGGCCGGTTATTGCGCAGCAGCAGTGTGACGCCCAGCTCTTCTTCCAGCAATTGGATTTGTCGGCTCAGTGGGGGCTGGGCCATATGCAGGCGTTCGGATGCCCGCGTGAAGTTGCGGGTTTCGGCAACGGCCACAAAATATTTGAGCTGACGTAGATCCATAAGGGAAAACCATACCTAGTCTGAATTGATGGGGTTTAGTTTCTTGATTTTTAATATTTATATCAGAAACTATACCCATAAGGTATAGAACTAGACCTATTTAGTCTTGGAAATAACGGGCCTGCTTCGTGTTCAATCAAGCCATGGAACACACGCGATCTTCTCAACTATTAGCAACTCCGGCCCTGATTGAACGGGTGGAGACTTTGCTGCTGGATCTGCCTACGATCCGTCCTCATCAATTGGCGATGACGACCATGCAAGGCCAGACTTTGATGCTGGTGCGCTTGTACTGCTCGGACGGTACGGTGGGTGTCGGCGAGGGCACGACCATTGGTGGTCTGGCCTACGGCGCCGAGTCGCCCGAAGGCATGAAGCTGGCTATCGACACCTACTTCACGCCCTTGCTGCTGGGCGCCAATGCCAATGCCGTGCCTGCCATCATGGCCCGCTTGAACACGGCGATTCAGGAAAACCGTTTTGCCAAAAGTGCAGTGGAAACGGCCCTGTTTGATGCCTTGGGCAAGCGCACGGGTCTGCCGGTTTCGCACCTGCTGGGTGGCCGCATGCGCGAGAGCCTGCCCGTGGCATGGACGCTGGCTTCGGGCAATACCGCCAAGGATATTGATGAAGCCGAGCGCATGCTGGCGCAGGCTCGTCACCGTATTTTTAAACTCAAGATTGGTCGCCGCCCGGTAAAGGACGATGTGGCTCATGTGGCGGCCATCAAGAAGGCGTTGGGTGACCGTGCCGACGTGCGTGTGGACGTGAACATGGCCTGGAGCCCCTTGCAGGCTCAGCATGGTTTGGCGGGCTTGGTTGATGCAGGTTGCTCCCTGGTAGAGCAGCCGGTGCGGCGAGCTGATGCGCTGGCCGATCTGAAGGGGCGCTTCCCGATTGCCTTGATGGCCGATGAATCCCTGACCGGCCCGGCCTCGGCCTTTGCACTGGCCCGTGACTGTGCCGCTGATGTGTTCGCCATCAAGATTGAACAGTCCGGTGGTTTGCGTGCGGGCTTGCAAGTCGCCGCGATTGCCGAAGCGGCTGGTATTGAAGTGTATGGCGGCACCATGCTGGAAGGCGCGATCGGTACGATTGCGGCAGCTCATGTGTTTGCCACAGTGAACCAGTTGCAGTGGGGCACTGAGTTGTTCGGGCCTTTGCTCTTGACCGAGGAAATTCTGGCAGAGCCACTGAATTACAGCAATTTTGAATTACAGATACCTCAAGGGCCGGGTTTGGGTATCGTACTGGACGAGGATCGTGTCCAGTATTTCCGTCGCGACAAGACACACATCAGTGTTGGCTCGGCTGCCTAGGCGCAATAAGAAGCCAGTCGTAACGGCTTTGCTTGGAACACTTTTTTCAGGATATTAGGAGACACAGAATGAGCGTAAAAATTTTTGATACCCCCGATGTACAAGACTTCCTGCGTTTGGCCTCTGGCCTGGATCAGCCCGGTGGCAATCCACGCGTCAAGCAGATCATGCACCGCATCATCAGCGATCTGTTCAAGACCATTGAAGATTTGGAAATCACCAACGACGAGTACTGGGCAGCCGTGGCTTACCTGAACCGTTTGGGCACGGCCAGTGAAGCCGGTTTGCTGTCTCCCGGTCTGGGCTTTGATCGTTTCCTGGACATGCGCATGGACGCCATGGACAAGGAACTGGGTCTGGACAACGGTACCCCTCGCACTATTGAAGGTCCTTTGTACGTATCGGGCGCGCCTGTGGCCCAAGGTTTTGTTCGCCTGGACGATGGTTCCGATACCGCCGGCGAAACCCTGATCATGCACGGCGTCGTGGCTGGTGCGGACGGCAAGCCTATCGCGGGTGCCCAGGTTGAAGTTTGGCACGCCAACACCAAAGGCTTTTACTCGCACTTTGACCCCACTGGCGAGCAACAGCCCTTCAATATGCGTCGCACCATCATTACCGACGAAAATGGTCGCTACAAGTTCCAGAGCATTGTGCCCAAGGGCTACGGCTGTCCTCCGGATGGTCCTACCCAAGGCTTGCTGAACGAGCTGGGCCGTCACGGTAACCGTCCTGCGCACATTCATTTCTTTGTGACCGCTCCTGGCCACCGCAAGCTGACCACGCAGATCAACATCGACGGCGATCCGCTGGTGTACGACGACTTCGCCTACGCCACTCGCGACGGTCTGGTACCACCACTGACCGAGCACACGGATCCTGCCCGCATCGCTGCCGAAAACCTGGATGGTCCGTTTGCAGAGATCGTGTTTGATATTTCCTTGACCCCCTTGGTCGATGGCAAGGACAACCAGATCGTGAATCGTCCACGTCTGGCTGCCTAAGTCTTGCTGTAGCCCAGCGCCTGTGTTTGCCTCGTCAAACCAGGCCCTGGGCTGACTTGTTTTTGCTGTGCCTGACGTAAGGGCTAAGCCCATCCGTAGCGTCAGTGCTTTATACGGAGAACGGAGTGATCGATAAACAGGTAAGCAGTGTTGCACAGGCTTTGCAGGATGTGCAGGACGGCGCCACGATTCTGGTCGGTGGTTTTGGAACGGCTGGCATACCCACGGAGTTGATCGACGGCCTGATCGAGCAAGGCGCTCGTGACCTGACCATCGTCAACAATAACGCGGGTAATGGCGATGTGGGGCTGGCGGCTTTGCTTAAAACAGGCCGGGTACGCAAGATTATTTGCAGCTTCCCCCGTCAGGCTGATTCCTGGGTATTTGATGACTTGTATCGCAGCGGCAAGATCGAGCTGGAGTTGGTGCCACAAGGCAATCTGGCCGAACGATTGCGCGCCGCCGGTGCGGGTATCGGTGGCTTTTTCTGCCCCACAGGCTATGGCACAGAACTGGCCAAGGGCAAGGAAACACGTTTGATCAATGGTCGCTGGCATGTCTATGAAGAGCCCATTCATGGCGATGTCGCCCTGATCAAGGCCGAGCGGGGGGACCGTTGGGGGAATTTGACCTACCGCATGGCGGCGCGCAACTTTGGTCCCGTCATGGCGACTGCGGCTCGCACCACCATTGCCAGTGTGTTTGAGCTGGCAGAACTGGGAGAGCTGGACCCTGAAACCATTGTGACGCCCGGCATTCACGTGCGCCGCGTCGTGGTGGTGCCGCGCAGCCGTACAGAGGCAGGTGGGTTCAAGGCATGAACGAACAGAGCATGAAGGGGGACAGCATGACGCTTACTTATCAGCGCCGCAGTAAAGACGAATTGGCGCAGCGCGTCGCCCAGGACATCCATGACGGCGCTTATGTGAATTTGGGTATTGGCATGCCAACCCTGGTGGCCAACCATTTGCCCGCTGGTGTGGAAGTGGTGCTGCACAGCGAGAACGGTATTCTGGGCATGGGCCCGGCTCCGGCAGCCGGGCAGGAAGATTACGATTTGATCAATGCGGGCAAGCAGGCGGTCACGCTGCTGCCCGGTGGTGCGTTTTTCCATCATGCGGACAGCTTTGGCATGATGCGTGGCGGCCATCTGGATATTTGTGTGCTGGGCGCTTTTCAGGTGTCGGCAACCGGGGATCTGGCCAACTGGAGCACGGGCGAGCCTGGCGCGATTCCGGCTGTGGGTGGCGCTATGGATTTGGCGATTGGCGCGAAACAGACCTGGGTCATGATGGATGTACTGACCAAGCAAGGTGTCAGCAAACTGGTTGAACAATGCAGCTACCCCTTGACTGGCTTGGCTTGCGTCAAACGTGTGTATACCGATTTGGCGACCTTGGCTTGCACGCCAGAGGGTTTGCAACTGATTGATCTGGTGCCCGGTTTGACCCATGAAGCACTGGAAGAAATGATTGGTTTGCCCATTGCCGTGGCAATGCAAGGAGAGGGCCAATGACGGTCAGCCCTAGCGTCTTGAATACCGAGCGAGGCATGTTTCGCGTCAGCGTGCAAGGTGATCCGCTGGCCCCGGCCCTGATTCTGAGCAACTCCTTGGGTACCACCCAAGAAATGTGGGACCCGCAGGTGGCCGGTTTCGCCCAGTCCTACCGTCTGATTCGTTATGACACTCGCGGTCATGGCGGCAGCCCGGTTACTCCCGGCCCATACCGCTTCAAGGATTTGGGGCGTGATGTGCTGGCGATTCTGGACGCGTTGGATATTGAACGCGCTGCGTTTTGCGGCTTGTCCATGGGCGGTCACACTGGCTTGTGGTTGGGGGTGAATGCACCGGAGCGTTTGAATGCGCTGATCGTGTGCAATAGCGCGGCCAAAATTGGTACCGCTCAAGCCTGGCAGGAACGTGCCCAAGCGTTGCGTCAAAGTGGTGCCGCCCAGATGCGTACTCTGGCGGACTCGGCCCCTTCGCGTTGGTTTGGGGAGGCTTTCATTCAGCAATCGCCGGAGTTGGTCAAAGCTATGCAGGATGGTCTGGCCAAGCTGAACCCACTGGGTTATGCCGCCTGCTGCGATGCCTTGGCCGAGTCGGATCTGCGAGATCAGATCAGCCGTATTGCGGCACCGACTTTACTGGTCGCCGGCGAGTGGGATCCCGTCACGACGGTGGCCGATGCCCAGGCCATGCAAGCCAGTATTCCTGGCTCCAAAGTGGCCGTCGTACCGGCCTCGCACTTGTCCAATCTGGAAGCGCCCGAAGCCTTCGAGCGCGCCATACTGAATTTTTTAGCCCAGGCCTAAGTGCCCGAGCGCTTGTTTTTAGAAAGGAACACCATGCTTTATCTGGTTCACATGATTGTTGATATCCCTGACTCCCTGCCTGCCGAAGAGGCTGCCCGTATCAAGGCCGAAGAAAAAGCCTACTCGCAGGATCTGCAGCGTTCGGGCAAGTGGCCGCATATTTGGCGCGTGGTGGGGCAGTACGCCAACTACAGCGTGTTCGATGTCGAGAGCAATGAAGAGCTGCACAATTTGCTTAGCGCCTTGCCCTTGTTCCCTTACATGCAGATTTCCGTGACTCCCTTGGCGACGCACCCTTCGGCCATTTAAGTTACACAGCAGTAAGAAGGGCCCCCACGCTGCGCCTTCGGCTTGCGCTCCACCTCGCGGCCTGCATGCCGCTCGGATTCGCCAGGCACACAGCAGTCCGCAATGGACTACTGTGTGTCCCGGCTCATCCTTGAGGGGGCTGCTTTTCCCTTGGGGCGGCCCGGCGGTAAAAAAACTCAGGCTGTGATCCCAGCGCAGTCTGAGCACCGAGTACAGTTGAGAGTTCAAACAACAAGACTGGGGAGACAAATCGATGGGATTGAAAAGTGGATCGGCGTCGGTCTGGGTGGCTGGGTTTTTGTCGGTGTTGATTGCCTATGCCGGGCCTTTGCTGATCTTTATTCAGGCTGCACAAGTAGGCCGAATTGCCGATGCAGAGCTGATCTCCTGGATCTGGGCGATTTCCATAGGCGCCGGTTTGAGCGGTTTGTTCCTGAGCGCGTATCTGAAGCTGCCCATTATTACGGCCTGGTCCGCGCCGGGCACGGCCTTGCTGCTGACCCTGTTTCCAGGCATCACCATGCCTGAAGTGGTGGGGGCGTATCTGAGCGCCGCCTTGATTATCGTCGTCATTGGTCTGACAGGCGGTTTTGAAAAGATTCTTTCCTTCATCCCCAAAGGCATTGCTGCGGGCATGATGGCTGGCATTTTGCTTCAGTTCGGTATGGCGGCGTTCAAGTCCAGCAGTGACATGCCCGCCACCGTCCTGGTCATGTTGGCGGTGTACTTGTTGGGTAAACGTTTCTTGCCGCGCTACGCGATTGTGCTGGTGGCCTTGTCTGGATTTGTGATGGCCGTGCTCACCGGCCAAGTACATATGGAAGCGTTCAAGCTGGAGCTGGCCCGCCCGGTTTGGGTTAGTCCGGAATTCAATATCGCGACTTTATTGAGCCTGACTTTACCCTTGGTGCTGGTCAGTTTGACGGGGCAGTATTTGCCCGGCATGGCGGTCTTGCAGTTGGCGGGCTACCCCACGCCATCGCGTCCTGTGTTGGCAGGCACCGGCTTGGCCTCGATGCTGGTGGCCTGTTTTGGTGGCATCACCATTGTGCTGTCGTCCATTACCGCTGCCTTGTGTACGGGCAAGGATGCCCATCCCGATCCGGACAAGCGTTATGTGGCCGGTATAGCCAATGGCGTGTTTTATCTGTTGGGCGGCACTTTTGCCGGCTCGATTGTGTATTTGTTCACCGCTTTGCCCGCCTCCTTGATTGCAGCCTTGGCGGGCCTGGCCTTGATTGGGGCCATTGTGGCCAATGTGCGGGTGATGGTCAGCGAAAGCGGCTATATCGAGCCGTCTGTCATCACATTTCTAACTACCGCATCCGGTATGAGCCTGTTTGGACTGGGCGCCGCATTTTGGGGCGTGGTGTTTGGCCTGGTGGCGTATCGCTTGCTTGGGTCCAGACATAAGTAAAAAAGGAAGAGACATGAATCAGTTGGCACTATCCCTTGATCACATATTGGAGCCTGTGCTGGCCGTGTTGCCACAGCGCCGTTGGGATCTGGATCGCTTGCGCGTTCTCTTGCAATTGAATGTGCCGCCAACGGTGACCGTAGTTGGTAAATACAATCATGGCAAAAGTCGTCTGCTCAATGAGTTGATGGGCAGTGATGTTTTCAATGTGGCTGACCGCCGTGAAACTGTCGCATTGGCCGAGCACGTGCATGAAGGCGTGCGCTGGCTGGATGCGCCGGGTCTGTATGCAGACGTGGCCTTGCAGGATGATGCCCTGGCACGTGAAGCTATGGGTTTGCAGGCGGATATTCGCCTGTTCGTCCACGCTGCCAAAGAAGGTGAGCTGGACGCTTTGGAAAGCAATTTGCTGCAAGAGCTGGCCGCGGATCATCAGCGCTCGCAGCGTCAGAACCTGATGGTCATCAGCCAGATTGACCAGTTGGCCGATGACGAACAACAAGAGAAAGTGTTGGGCGCCATTCAGCAGCAGTGTGCCGGTGTGACGTTGCACCCGGTGTCCAGCACCCGCTATCGCCAGGGCCGTGAAGGAGGCAAGCCGCGTATGCTGGAGAAAAGCGGAATTCCGGCTTTGCAGGCTTCTTTGGAAGCCGCCTTGACGCGTGTGCCGCAAGCCCGCGAGTTCGAGCGCGAAGCCTTGCTGACCGAGCTGACACAAGAATTGAATGCCTTGCAGCAAACGCAAGAGCAAAGCCTGCACAGCCTGCAGCAGACGCAACAGCAGCAGCACATTGATTTTGTTGAAGGTCTGCGCAAAATTCTGGAAGGCATCGCAAAGGATCTGGAGCCAGTGGTCAATGCGCCCGGTGTGGATCATTCCCTGGTGCCGGATACCTTCGAGTTTGGTTTCAAGATGACGGCAGGCAAGCAAGAGCGTGCCCGTTTGCAGATTGCCTATTCGCGTGCGTGTATTGCGATCAATGGTCACCTGGTGGAGTACGGTGCCGTAGGCTTGCCAGCGGCGCAACGTACCTCGGTGCGCAGCATGGATACCGTCATGATTGCGGTGATGGGCGTGTCGGTGAAGTACCGTGCTGACCTGCGCCGCATCTTCTGCGAACAGGCTGGGCGCGACAAGCTGGTTCAGGACTTCACCCATTATTTTGACGTCTCGGATGGCCGTGTGGCCTTGGAAAAGCAGATCGAAACGACTGAAAACCAGCTTGAGCAAACGCGTCAGGCTTTGGAAGGTCTGTCCACATTGGAGCATGCCTAATGTCGGTGGAAAGCACGTTTATCAAGGCGGTTACGCAGCTCAATCCTGCCAGTCAGGATAGGCAGCCTGCTATTGCCAGGATGGAACAGTGGCTGGCGGATTTGGGCCAGACGACCGTGGCGCAATCCTTGTCCGGCACG
This sequence comes from Alcaligenes sp. SMD-FA, assembly GCF_025960365.1. NCBI lineage: Bacteria > Pseudomonadati > Pseudomonadota > Betaproteobacteria > Burkholderiales > Alcaligenaceae > Alcaligenes > Alcaligenes sp. SMD-FA. Next base: position 1,755,426 of record NZ_CP110108.1, read on the forward strand.
GCTTTGGTCGAGCAGGGCACCTTGGCGCAAAGTGCTCAACAATTAAATCAGCAACTGCAGGCACAAAGAGAAGCCTGGGCGGCTTCCTGGTCGGCATTGGCACCAGCGCAGGAGTTGGCGGATCGTTTCCGCGATCGCATCATGTTGCTGGTGTTTGGTTCTTTTAATGCCGGTAAAAGCTCCTTGTGTAATTTCCTGGCGGACCGCTTTCGTCGTCAGGGTCATAGCGTGGATTTTTTTCGTCTGGCCGATGGGCAGATGCAGCCCATGCCTGAAGGTTTTCAGGAAGGGGCAACAGAAACCACGGTTGCCTTGCAAGGGGTATGTCTGGGCGAGAAGCTGGTTTTGCTGGATACCCCCGGCTTGCACTCGGCCAATGCGCATAACGCTGCTTTGACACAGCAGTTTCTGGAAAGCACGGATGCGCTTTTGTGGTTGAGCAGCTCCAGCGCACCGGGGCAGGTTCAAGAACTGGGCGATTTGCTGGTGGAACTGCGCCGCAACAAACCCTTGCTGCCGGTAATTACCCGCAGCGATCGCATCGAGGAAGATGAGATCGACGACGAGATCGTCAAAGTGCTTTGCAACAAGACAGCCGATAACCGCCAGTTGCAGGAAGAGGACGTGATGACACGGGCGGCGCAGGCTCTGAACCATTGGGGATTGAGCCGTGATTTGCTCAAACCCGCTTTGTCCTTGTCCGTGCATATGGCGCGTAGTCAGCAGGACGAAGATCAGGGCTTGGAACAGGCGGGTTTCGAGCGCTTGTATCTGGCCGTGCAGAACCTGCTAACGCCTGCCCTGGCCTACAAGCAGCGCAAACCTGCCGAACTGCAATTGCACCATATTGAAGAGGCGATTCTAAGTCCTTTGATGCAAACGCTGGAGCAGGGCGCTGCTCAATTGCGTCAGCGTATTGAAGAACAAACGGTAGTTTTGCAAGGCGCTGTACAGGTCCTGACCGAAGGCACCTGGCGGCGAGTGGTGCCCCAATTGCCCGAGGTGCTGGAAAAGCATGCCGCCCAGCAGGATGTGACTGCTGTGCGTACTGAACTTGGCCAGAACATAGGCAAGGCATTTGCAGATCTAAGCCAGACGGTTCTGGTCAACTTTCAACTGACCCAGCCGGATTTGCCGACACTGAGTCTGCCTGCTCACATTGGCTATGAAGTGTTCCAGGAGCAGGGGGAAGGGCAAGCGCCGCTGATCGACTACAACCGCCTGTACATGAGCTTGAGTGATGGGGTGATGACTGGTGCCCAGGAGCTGGCGGAACAGGTAGTGGAGCAGGCTGAGCAAAGCCTGGAACAGCTCAAGCAGGAGCTGATTGGCTTGGAAAATGCTGTGGCTGATCAGGCCCAGGCTTTGGAGGCGATCAAGCGTCAATTGCACGCGGCGTGAGGTAGCATTAAATCGGTTTTGCATTGCCATGCAAAACACAGAAAACCGGCTGGATAGCGGTTAAACCTCAAGCTGATTTCATGGATTGTGGCTTATTTGTTGAAATGCTAATGAGAATTGTTAGCATTTCGATATTTGTGTTTTAAATCGAAGGTGAAGTCGCTATGATGGTTTGTATAGCATCCACGCCTTAGCCAAGAGCCGTTTTACGGCTTTTGGTGTCTGTACTAGGCAAACCTGGATTGCGTAATTTTCTGGGGGCGCACGGCGATGAAACCGAAAACAAGCCACTACTTTTTACCTAATAAAGGGACTTCGCCTCACTGGCACCAACACCTGCGTCTATGGATTGGACTGATCATCTCCATGGGCGGCATCTGGGCGCTCTGTCATCAGTTCTGGCTATATGCACAAGATCACCCGGTGGTTTTGCAGGCCCTGCTAGGCGGCTCCATCGCGGCGTTGGCCACGGCACTGGGCACGGTGCCCGTCATGTTTTCTCAAACCATGTCGCAGCGCACCCAGGATACGCTGTATGGCTTTGGAGCAGGGGTGATGCTGGCCGCTTGTGCCTTCTCCTTGGTTTTGCCGGGTCTGGAAGCGGCAGAAAAGCAGCAGGTGTTTGGCGGTGGTGCCTGGGGGGCGGGCGTAGCAGTGGGCTTTTCCATCTTGCTGGGGGCCGCGGCCTTGATGCTGCTCGATCGCATTCTGCCGCACGAGCATTTCATTAAAGGGCGTGAGGGTCCCGGTAATGCCTCATCGACCAAGCTGCGCCGTACCTGGCTGTTTGTGATCGCGATTATGCTGCACAACTTCCCAGAAGGTTTGGCCATTGGTGTGGGCTATGTGGGCAATGAAGGGGTGCGCGCCAATGCGCTGGCCACGGGTATTGCCATTCAGGACGTGCCTGAAGGCTTGGTAGTGGCGCTGGCCTTGCTGGCCGCCGGTTACAGCCGTACTTTCTCTGTTGTGTTGGGCATGGCCAGTGGTTTGGTTGAGCCGGTCGGTGCGGTGCTAGGGGCAGTGGCAGTCAGCAGTTCGCTGGTGCTTCTGCCTTTTGGTCTGGGCTTTGCGGCGGGTGCCATGCTGTTTGTGATCAGCCACGAGATCATTCCCGAATCGCACCGGCAAGGACATGAAACCTTTGCGACCGGCGGTTTGATGATCGGTTTTGTTTTGATGATGTTGCTGGATACGGCATTGGGATAAGTAGGTTCGCAAAAAAATAGCCTGAACAAGCTCGTCTTGTTTCAGGCTATTTTTTTGGCTTGGCTTTGGCTTTGGCTTTGGCTTTGGCTTTGGCTTTGGCTTTGGCTTTGGCTTTGGCTTTGGCTTTGGCTTTGGCTTTGGCTTTGGCTTTGGCTTTGGCTTTGGCTTTGGCTTTGGCTTTGGCTTTGGCTTTGGCTTTGGCTTTGGCTTTGGCTTTGGCTTTGGCTTTGGCTTTGGCTGTAGATCCGCGCATGAATGCCTGGCAAGATTGTTCCCGACAAGGTTTTTGCTTTATTTCTGCTGAACCCTGCATGGTCACGGCGCAGCAAGCAGCCCAAACATCAGTTAATAAAGACCTATACTAAGGCGCCTGTTTGGGGCAGCCCCGAACTTATTTTTTTATCCCGCCTCGGCACAGCATCTTGTATCTGTCCAGGCGCTTCTTTGGCAGTGATTTCCAGCATGCTACGCATAGAAAATCTCAGTAAAAACTATGGCGATTACCCCGTTTTCAAGGGGCTGACTCATACCTTTCAGCCTGGCTGCGTGGCGCTCTGTGAAGAAGACAGCACCGGCAAATCCACCTTGCTGAACATTATTGCTGGCTTGCTCGAACCAGATGCAGGCGAAGTGTGGATAGACGGGCATTCGCTGATGAAAGCGCCCCAACAAGCCCGCGCCCGTATGGCTTATGTGCCGGACAACTGCATGCTGTTTCCGTCCCAGACAGGCCGCGAACTGCTGGAACAAATCGCCGCAGAAAAGAACACCCATGTGGATGACAATGCGCTGGGTCTGGCCTGCCGATTAGGCCTGGAGCCACACTTGGACAAGCGTTTTGAGCAGATGTCCACAGGAACGCGCCGCAAGGTGTTTCTGGCGGCAGCGGCTTTGGGTGCGCCGGCTGTGATCATTGCCGATGGCCCCAGCAATGGCCTGGACACACAGGCTCGTGCCGCTTTGGCAGAGCAATTCCAGATTTGGTCACAAGACCGTGTTGTGCTGTTTGCCAGTCACGATGCGGAATTGGTAGAGGCCTGTGGAGCACACAGCATCAATATTGCCGAGCTGGTGTAGTCCTTGGGCAGTGCCCGTCATCTATCAGTCAATCAGCTTCAAGAAAGAGGCAGAGGACGCTTTGGAAAACGAGCGTCCTCTGCCTCTTTTTCTGTGGGTAGTTTCCTAATCAGTTCATAAATTCGGCAATCCTACGGATTCTTTCAGTTGTCCAGATCCCTACTATGGTTAAGCCAAACAAACCAAAACAAAGGAGACGACATGGCAACAGGATATATTTGGAACACTCTTTACGGCTGGGTAGATACCGGTACGGGCAGCCTTGCCTCGGCTAATCTGGGTGCCCGTTTACAGCCGATCAGCCACCATCTGGCTCACCCGGATACGAAGCGCCGCTTTCACGAGCTGGTTTGCGCATCCGGTCAAATTGATCATCTGAGCAGCATCCAGGCCAAGCCTGCACGCGACAAGGATATTTTGCGTGTTCATACGGCCGAGCATCTGGAAAACATGAAGCGTGTCAGTGCCTTGCCAACTGGGGGGGATACAGGTGATGGCGTTACCGCTATGGGGAATGGCGGACTTGAAATCGCCATGCTTTCCGCCGGCGGCGCGATTGAGATGGTCAAAAAAGTGGTCAGCCGTGAAGTGAGCAATGGCTATGCCTTGGTGAATCCACCCGGCCATCATGCGCCTCGTGCCGGTGCGATGGGTTTTTGCATTTTCAATAACACCTCGGTGGCCGCAGCGTATGCTCGCGAGGAACTGGGCCTGGATCGTGTCGCGATTCTGGATTGGGATGTCCACCACGGCAATGGAACCCAGGATATTTGGTGGAATGACCCGTCGGTGCTGACTATCTCCTTGCACCAGCACTTGTGTTTTCCGGCCAATAGCGGCTTCACGACTGAGCGTGGTGAGGGTGAAGGCCTGGGCTACAACTTGAATATCCCTCTGCCTCCTGGCGGCGGGAATGCCGCCTACCTCTATGCCATGGAAAAAGTGGTGTTACCTGCGCTGCACACCTATAAACCGCAGCTGATTATTGTGGGTTCGGGCTTTGATGCCAGCATGATGGACCCGCTGGCACGCATGATGGTGACGGCTTCCGGTTTCCGGCAAATGGCGCGTCAGGTGATCGACTGCGCCGAGGAAGTCTGCGAAGGTCGTATCGCCTTTGTGCAGGAGGGTGGCTATAGCCCGCACTATCTGCCATTTTGCGGTCAGGCCGTGATTGAGGAACTGACAGGCGTGCGTACGCTGGCTGATCCTTATGCGGAGTTCCTGGGCGGGATGGGTGGCGACACGCTATTGGACGCGGAACGCGCCTGCGTTGATGAGGCCGCAGCCCTGTTGAGCGGACTGCGTTAATTCCTGATGTGCCAGTGTTAAGCGGCGTCCCGGATCGTGTCTCTTAATGGCACAGTCCGGGCACTGCCGCCAGGATCGCACCCTGCGTATCCGGCACATACCAATGATTCAGAGCCGCTGTGACAGCGGCTTCTGTTCGCCTGGTAATGCCCAGTTTGCGAAGTAAAGACGTGACATGTGAATGCACGGTGCGTTCGCTTAAAAATAGGCTGGCGGCAATTTCCCGGTCGGTGTAGCCCGTTACCAACCAGCCCAGCACCTGCATTTCCTTGGCACTGAGCGCAGCGGGCAAGGGGGCGGGCAGCAGTCGCACCAGAACATCGCCCTTGGGAAAGCGCTGCGCTTGCAGTCGATAGCTTCGTTTGCCTTCCAGCCAGAACGCTTGCAAGGTCGAGGTTTTCCGGCCCATGAAGGACAAGGCTTTAGCCAGTGCGGGGCTGAACTGGGGAGCGTCAGAGAGCATGTCCTCACGCATGATCAGCCCGCCTGCCTGTGGCACCAGATGCAAGACGATGCCGTTTTGCGAGACCATGTTCTGCATGGCCTCTTCCAGCAAGATTTTCGCGCCCAGCGCCAGTGTGCGGACATGGCGATTGAAGCATCCTGCTTGTTGGGAAGAGAAGTGAATCATTCCCAAATACGAGTCCCCGCGCTGTAGTTCTACCGTCATCCCATCCTGAAACCCGCCACGCAGCAGGGCATCGGTATAGATGGCAGTACTGCGAAAGGGTGGATCCATGGTGTCCGAGCACTCGGAAATAGAAGGCGGCAGCAAATCGTGCGGAGAGGCCTGTGCTGTAAAGCCCGGTGCGTAGATTTGTGGAAAGCCGGTTCCCAAGGCCGACGCGCAGTTCAGGTTATAGCCTTCGCAATGCAACTCCAGATGGGCACGGCTTTGCGGTGCACAACCCAGAAGCTGCACCGCATCGAAGTGAAACAGGGAACGCAGGGATTGAATACGATCGCCGAGACTGAACATGGCAGGGCCTGAGGATAAGTATGGTAAGGGTGCTAACAATCAACATAGCCTTTGGTGATTGAGAGCGCAATTGGGCCAAACCCAGGCTTGGAAGTGGTTCCGAGTATGGATGCACCCCCAAAGCAAAAACCCTCCAGAAATGGAGGGTTGCTTGAAAAAGGCGGCAAGCCAAACTGCTTGATACCGCCCATCTCCGGGCGGGGAGATAGCTTAGGGCAGGTGGTAAAACGACCGGCGGCAGAACCGTCTTATTTAACGGCTTCTAAATACCGTCTCAGTACTTCGGGCCAGTTGATCACATTGAAGAAGGCGGCAATGTATTCAGGCCGGCGATTCTGGTATTTCAGGTAGTAGGCATGTTCCCACACGTCCAGACCCAAAATGGGCGTGTTGCCGTGCATCAGTGGGCTGTCCTGATTGCCGGTGCTCTCTACCACCAGTTTCTTTTCCGGGGTGACACTGAGCCAGGCCCAGCCACTGCCAAAGCGTGAGATTGCTGCTTTGGTAAAGGCATCCTTGAATTGTTCGAATCCACCGAGATCCCGGTCTATGGCCTGGGCCAGGTCCTTGGGAATAGTGGTATCGGCATCCGGTGTCATCACCGTCCAGAACAAACTGTGGTTGGCATGGCCGCCGCCGTTGTTGCGCACCACATTGCGTACGGATTCGGGCAGGGTGTCCAGCCCAGCAATCAGCTCATCAATAGGCGGGTACGGTAAGTTGGCTGCTTCCAATGCCGCATTCAGATTGTTGATATAGGTCTGATGATGCTTGCTGTAGTGAATTTCCATGGTCTGGGTGTCGATATGGGGTTCCAGAGCATGGTAGGCATAAGGCAGGGCAGGTAAGGTGTAAGACAAAACGCACTCCTCGATAAACCCCCGGCCAGCGGTGCCTGGGGGACAGATTGAAACTTAATGAGAAAAAGAGCGTTCCTGCGGGCTGACGGCTCCTAAGAAAAGGGCAGAGCAGGTGGGGACATGATGGGGGTAGCGACGCGCATAGCGCGCCAGCTCGGCATAGGTGCGTCGGCTGTGTTGCCAGGCGGCCATGCGCCAATCATCGGCCAGGTGCGTGTTGGCCGCCGCCCAGCACAAGGTTTCGTGCGCGGTACACAAGAGCAGGCCTTGTTCGTCACTTTGATCTAGCTGTTCGCAAGCATCGGCCAGATTCAAATGGGCAATGACCCAGGCGGCAATGGTGGCGTCGGCCCCTTCACAAGCGCCAAACAGCAGCGGTTTTACATAGGCGCGGGCCTGTTGGTAGTGCGCGATGGCATCGGTGTAATTGCGAGATTGAAAGGCCTGGTTTCCCTGCGTAATCAAACTACGCCAAGAGGCGAGCTCGTCGCGTTGGGTAAGAGCGTGTTGGGGCTGTTGGGTAACGGTCTGCATGCTTTGCTCCTGATAAAAGGTAGCGCATCAATAATGAAATTAATGATAATGATTTGCATTTATATTATCAAGGAAATCCAAAAAGCAAATCGTAAGCAGATCAAACGTCAGTTGGAAAGGAGCGGGGCGGGGGCGCTGAAGCCAGTGGTGCTGCGGCTTTTCGGGCTTGGTTGACGTGTTTAGGTGTATACCCTGTAGCGCCCGGATGCTTGTTCCAAATCAAGTTCACGTCGGCTACAGGACAAGAAAAAAGGCTGAAAGCCCGGGGGCGTTCAGCCTTGATATCAGTTTGTCTGAATCGTCTTAACGACGTTTTACTGACAACTCATATTCCATATCCTGCTCGTAGCTGCCCAAGGACATGGCTTTGACTTCGTAGTCGCCCGCTTCCAGCTGGACTTCCAGACGGGCATTCATATCGCCGCCGCTATCATCGTCTTCGGCAACGGTTTGGCCGTCTTTGCGCAGTACCAGGTAGGTGTCAAAGATAGGCGAAGTCATATCAATGATGTAGCTGCCAGGCTGGCGCACGGTCAACTGGTAGCTGTCGCTGGTGATGCCTTGCAGCATCAGTGCCTGGCGGGGTTCGCCTACACGGATGGTGCCGCCGCCAGCATTGGCAGGGACGTCATCAGCCACGGCGGACAGGGCAAACAAACCGGCTTGATTGGCGCCAGAAATCTTCACCTGGTGTTCGCCTGCAGCCAGTACGCCACGGACGCGTTGTTGGCCGGCTTCATCGCCGTATTGGTTGGCGCTGGTGGAATCCACTTCCATGGTGGCTTGGAAGCCTTGGGCGTCCATGAGCACCGTCACCAGTTTGGGTTCGGGCAATGTGAAGCTGTAGGTTTGGGTCTCACCGGTAAACAAGCCGCTTCTGCCTTCGCCGTCCAGCACCAGGCTATCGCCATTTTTCAGCTCGACCTCGCCAGTCATTTCCTCTGGCTTGATCTGCAGCGAGAAGCCACCCTGGAAGTTTTGCGAACCCATGGCCGAGCTGGCCTGCACAATGTATTCACCGGCTTTCAGGTAAACCTGCAGGCGTGCATCGGTGCCGCCACCGTTGTCATCGTCCGAAGCCAGTTCCATGCCACGACGGTCCATCAGTTTCAGATAGGCATCCAGGCTGTTTTGCTCGGCCTTCATGGCCAAGCTGTACAAGCCGTCTTTGTCAATATTCAAGCGGTAGCGTTTTTGACCTCCCAATGCCCAGTCATGAATAGTCTGGTCTGGGGTCAAAGGCTCGCCTGTGTAGGCTTTCAAGGTGTCGGCCATAATTTGGAAAGGGCCGAAGGAGCTGGTGTTAAAGCCGCTGATCACCACCTGGTAGGTGTCGTTGAAATCAGCCTTGAAGCCCAGTGTGGTGGCTTGACCCTTGGTTTCGCTCTCTGGGCAGTCCTCACAGCGCTGGGTACGTGTCACCAGCTCGCCGTTTCGCAGCACAGTGATTTGTGGGCGTAAGGGACCGGTGACGCTGATCTTGATAAGTTGGCCCGCTTCGGCTTTCACATCAAACAGGCTACTGCGCACGCCATCGCTCAGGTTCAAAAAGCTTTTGCTGGTTAGTTCGCCAGAGACAGATTGGCCCAATACCAGGGTTTGGGCAGCATCGACGGTGCTGGGGGTACTGACCGGGCCGCTTGTCGGTACGGGTACGTTTTTGGCGTAGTAAATAGCGCCACTGGCGCCGATGGCCACGCCCAACAGGGCTGCAAATAAGGTAGTTGGCTTCATGATCTCTGAAGAGTAGCTAAAAGAGTAAGGCACCGATAAGCCGGCGATGGTTAGCGGGCGATTGTACTGGAGCTAGGACAATGAGCGCACACTGTCGTAATCATATGTTACGAACTGGACCGGAGTTTCGGGTTGACTGCTGAGGCGTGAATCAATAACTGGATTCGCTTGTTGGCCCGGCCCCCCCTTGGGAGCAAGGGCCGTCTTAGCGTACTTTGTTACGTTTTAAAACGCAGCGTGGAGCTCAAGGCTGCACATAAGGCTGCTTGATAAAGGCGGGGGCTTCACGAAAGGACTGTCCTCCCCCCGGTGGTGGGGGCTGGGTCAGGGCAACTTGCACCCATTGGCCGTGCCGGCGCTCCAGCAGTCGATAGCGCTGCTCGGGACCGACCGGGCGGCTGGCCAGATACAAGGTGCCGTTCAGTCTGTATAGCGCAGGCTGAGAGGCAGACTGTTTGTCCACTTCCCGTTCCTGCCCTTGATCAAGCAGCACAATCGCGCCGCCGGGGTTTTTCTGAACCGCGACAATGACTTGTTCTTTCTCGTCCAGGCTCAGTGCGGGTGTTCCCACATAGTTCAAGCCCAGGTTTTGGGGGGCCGTCCAGCCTTGCTTGCCGCTTTGTGTCAGGCGCAGCAACTGCTGGCTTTGACGGTCGCGCAGATACAACTCAATATGCCCTTGTGCATTCAGGATAGAAGCCAAGCCGCCACTACTGGCAGGAGCAGGAATCGCTTGCCAGTCCTGCCATGTCAAGTCGCTTTGCTGATAGGTCTGGAATAACTGGCCCTGCAAATTGCTGGCAAATATATGGGGGCGCCCTTGTCTATCCAGGCTGAGAGTGGCGGGGTAGGCGGCATGTTCCAGCGCAGGCAGTGCTGTCCAGGCCCCCCAACCGTAGTCGGGCTGGCGCGCGGCGCTCCAATAAAAAAGGCCGTCGGTTCCCATGGCGACCGCCTGACTGTCCCGGCGGCTGACGATAGGGGTATGCAACATGCGAGGGCCGGGTATTTTTTGCCAGGCCAGCCAATCGTTCTCATCGGGGGAGCGGCTGAACCAGACCTGTCCGGTAGCATCACGCGCAAACAGACCAGGGCTCCCGTCTGCGTAGTGAAAGGCGCTTAAGGCTTCGGCTGTGCGTCCGCCCAAGGTCATCCAGCGTTGTTCTTGCACATCCCATTGGTTGACGGCGTCGTTTTGTTCGCCCGAGGCGAAAAAGCTGAGCTTGCCTTCCTTGTCACTTAACAGGCTGGCCGGATAGTCGGCACGGCTAGTGTAGTAACTGCGCTGTACCCATTCGGCGGCGGGGCCGGCGGGTTCCTGACACACAGCGGGGCCTTTGCAGGCGTGTTGGTCGTGCCTGGCGTAGCGTCGGAAAATCTCGGTTTTACTGTGGATTTCATTCAAGGTCAGATTGCGAGCCTGTTCTTGAATGGGATAGTCCACATAGCCAATTTGTGCGTAATTGCCGGGGGCCGCCAGCATGGCCTCCCGAACCAGACGGGCGCTGGCGATATGGTCCGGGTGTCCGTGTCCGGTACAACGCCAGCACAGCTGGGTGTAAGGCACGGGGTTGGTGTCATCCAGATAGCGAACACTGGTGGGCTGATACAGCCGTATCAAGGCGGCCAGTGTTTGGACCAACTGCTCGCGGTTCAGTGTCTGTTGCGGGCTATCCAGTGTTTGTACGGTTTGGCCAGGTACCGATTCTGCGCGGCTCAACGGGGTCAGACTCCCCCAGCCTGGGCCCAGCCAGGGATCTTGCAGACGTAAATGGCTTAGCTGAATACCCGGTCTGGACCGCAAGGTAAATTGCGTGATCGAGGCACTGCCGACCATCAAGCGGGTTTGCTGCCATTCGTTGACCAGCCCGGCCATAAAGGCATAGGCGGCGCGTACACCTTGTTCGCGGCGGTACATATACTCCAGCCCACCTTTGCGTTCACTGGCGGTCAGGTACAGAACCTGCATGCAGGCACCGGCCTGGATACTGCTGGACAGGTCTGGGTTCATGAATAGCAGGTCGTCATCCATATGGCCAACAACGACCAGGTCCCGACTGCCATGACAGGCATCCGTGGCTTGGGTAGAAAGCGGCCAGAGCAAAGCACACAGTCCGCCAAGCAGAATGCGTTTCAAGAAGGGGCCAGCCAGACAGGCAAGAGACATGGGATGAGTGCGCGGAATAAACAAGGATCAGAACGATCCGTCCCGCGTTGCTTGCAGAGGATGCAAACAACGTGCCTGCTTAGTATAAGCAGGCACTGTCAGGCAGAAAATAAAGATACATGGCGCCAGGGGCTTTGTTTTTTAAAGTGTGGCGCCGATGCTGCGCTCAGTTCAGTCTGGGGCGAATCAACATGGGAGCAAACTGATGCAGGTAATTGAGCATGGCCAAAATCCAGCACAGACCAGAGACATGCAGCAAAGGCAGGCTCCAACTGCTGGGGATCAGGGCCAACAAACGCAAGACGCAGGCAGCAATCAGAAAACCGTAACCCAGCACGACTTTGGGCGTGGCACGCAAGGGGCGACCCAAATGACCTAGAGCGGTACGGGTCAGCATGCCGATAATCATGATGCTGAAACCGGCCAAGCCCACAATATGTACCGGCCAGGCAGCGCGTAGAATCCAGCCTGCTTCATAGGCAGCAGCACTTAACAAGCCGATAGCCAGACCGGCATAGCCCAGGTACAAAATCCACAACAGGGGGGTGTGACGGCTGGCCCACGGTTTCCAGCGTACCCACTGAAAGCAGGCAATCAAGCCCAACGCAGCCAGAACCATAGCCAAAGCCAAGCGCCAGGGGCTCAGTGACAAAGCAATGGCGATGGCGCTCAACCCCATTTGCCAATGACCGCTACGAGTTTGAGCAGGTAGGCTCAAACCCGGCAAGGCACGCATGGCAAAGAAGGGAATGATGCGGCGAGCAATCAGCAAGGTGATCAAACCCATGGTCCAGAAACCGCTGTAGAAGTAGGGCATGGGATCTTGCCCTTGCAGCAGGCTGTACATGAACAGGGCATGGCTCAGGCCCAAGGCCAGCATGGCAAGGGGGATGCCGTAATTGCGTTTGTTGCGAGCGATCAGAATCACACGGGCCAGTTCAGCGGCGGCAACAGCAAAGAACAAGGCATCCAGCAGCAAGGCGGCGATCAAGCCGTTGGGAAGCAACAGGCTCAAACGTGCCAGAATCCAGATCAAACACAAGGCCCCCAAAGAGGAGCCGCGCAGGGTGGGCTGTCCTGTCCAGGTGGCACTGGCTGTCAACAAAAATCCCACGGCAATGGTGCCGATAAAGGCCCAGAGCATTTCATGAGCATGCCAGTACAGGGAGGGGATGGCTGCATTGGCCAGCCAGCCGGGCGCATAGAGCCAGAGCGCAATGCTGGCCGCGCCCCAAAGCGTGGCTAAAAGATAGAGGGGTCGAAACCCCAGTTCCAGGAATGCGCGCCATTGTGGGCGAGTAGAGACGGGGGAGGCTGTTAAAGGAGTCATGGCAGATCAGTTAAAAGATGTATTTTAAATATATCTTAAAGGCCGAATAAAACATAGTCTCTTCAAGTGATGTTTGGCCTTATTCCTTGTCGCTCATATCCAGCGTGCTATCGATCATTTTGCGCAGCAGATAGACGATGGCCACGCGTTCTGCAGGGTTCAGATTGCCCATGGTCAGTTCGCTGATGGTATGGGCGCGCGGGATGACGCGATCGAGCAGTTCCTGCCCTTGTTGGGTCAGCTCCACAATCACCTTGCGTCTGTCATCTTTGTCCGGTGCCAGTTCGATCAGATTGCGCGACTTCAGGCGCTGAATAATGCCCCGTATGGTGGCCTGGTCTACCGCCGTGGCTTCGACCAGCTCGGTTTGCGAGCTGGGGCCGTGATCGCGCAGGGCGCATAAAGTCACGAACTGAATAGCGGTTAGCTGGGTGTCGCCCACGTAATGCTGAAAGATGGCCGTGTGCCGTTGGCCAGCCTTGCGCAGCAGGTGGCCGATTTGTTCGGTGACATCGTAGGACAAGGTTTGAGGCTCAGAAACGGGGGAGGTAGGCTGCATAGTCTTTCTGTCTTGTTGTGGAGTGGGCAGGCCAGTTGCGTAACAACTGGGCAAAGTATACCTGTCCAAGGAGCCGTTCACGCCTGATTCAGATCAGTTGCTATGCATATAAAGTATTTTCTATTTCAGGGTGTGCACCGCAATAAACAAGTCTACACACTGTTAAATTCATAAATTAAATAAATTGTATGCTTCGATGGTCAAGGCTTGCCTTTGTTTTAAATTTTTGTTTTAAGCTGTTGATTTTAATCTGGTAATTGGTTTTAAAACTAAGGTTATAAGCAGTTTTGCGATAGCTGATGGTAGGTATAAACCCTAGCTCAATCACCTGTTTTCATGCTTAAACTTAGTGTGTACACTACTAAAAAACATGTAGTGAGCACTTTTAATTTGTGCCGTGATTTGGAGCTAACGATGGAAAAAACAGTCAAGATTGCGATTGTAGGGGCCGGTCTTGGCGGAGCCGCTGCGGCGACTCTGTTGCAGCAAGCTGGCTTTGAGGTAGAAGTATTTGAACAGGCGCCAGAATTCTCGCGTTTGGGTGCCGGTATCCACGTGGGCCCCAACGTGATGAAGATTTTCCGCCGTATGGGTTTGGAAAAAGCGCTGGACGATATGGGTTCGCACCCGGACTTCTGGTTCAGCCGTGATGGTGAAACGGGCGACTACCTGTCCCGTATTCCGTTGGGCGAGTTTGCCAAGAAAGAATACGGTGCGTCGTACATCACCGTGCATCGTGGTGATATGCATGCTTTGCAAATTGACAGCATCAAGCCCGGCACCGTGCACTTTGGCAAGCGTTTGCAAAACCTGGTGGATCGGGGTGACGACGTGCTGCTGGAGTTTGCCGATGGCACCAGCGTGACAGCTGACATTGTGATTGGGGCTGATGGTATTCACTCCAAGATCCGCGAAACCCTGCTGGGTGTCGAAGATCCGATTTACAGCGGCTGGGTGGCCCACCGTGCCCTGATCCGTGGTGAGAATCTGGCCCGTTTTGCCGATGAGTTCGAGGACTGTGTGAAATGGTGGACCGATGACCGTCACATGATGGTGTACTACACCACTGGCAAGCGCGATGAGTACTATTTTGTGACTGGCGTGCCACATCCGGCCTGGGATTTTCAGGGGGCGTACGTAGACAGCTCGCAAGAAGAGATGCTGGCCGCATTTGAAGGCTATCATTCCACGGTTCAGAACCTGATCAAATCGACCGAAAGCATTACCAAGTGGCCATTGCGCAACCGCAATCCGCTGCCTTTGTGGAGCCGTGGTCGTCTGGTCATGTTGGGTGATGCATGTCATCCCATGAAGCCACATATGGCCCAAGGTGCTTGCATGGCGATTGAAGATGCCGCCATGTTGACTCGCTGCTTGCAAGAGACCGGTTTGTCGGATTTCCGCACAGCCTTCGATCTGTACGAGCTCAACCGCAAAGAGCGCGCGACGCGTGTTCAGTCCGTGTCCAACGCCAATACCTTCTTGCGCACGCAAGAAGATCCGGCCTGGGTTTACGGCTACGACCTGTACGGCCAGGACCTGAAGTCCAGCTAAGCCGTGCGCTGCGCTGAACCCGGGAGCGATCCGGGTGCAGCGCATCAATCTGATCGGGTCCCGCTGTGCATGGCCTCTCTATAGGGATAGAGCTGGGCATGTGCAGTCGGGAGTCACTGTTGATACATCATTTCTCATCCGTAAACAGTCTGCAGCCCAATGGGGGGAGTGCGGACGTGTTCAGGGTCCTGCTGTGTTCTGTCAGGCGCTGTTTTTAGGCAGTTTTCTGGTTCACCAGGCATACCAATAATTATCTGGAGATATACAAGGTGCATTCATCCATCCAAAGTCCCACGGCGGTGCCTGCAGGCCGGGACGGAAACGGGGATCTCTACAAAAAGATCGTCTGGCGTCTGATCCCATTCCTGTGCTTTTGTTATTTGGCAGCGTATCTGGACCGCATCAACGTCGGTTTTGCCAAGCTGCAAATGCTCGATCATTTGCAATGGAGTGAGACAGCGTACGGCCTGGGGGCCGGGCTGTTCTTTCTGGGTTACATCCTGTTCGAGGTGCCCAGCAATTTGATTTTGGAACGTGTCGGTGCCAAGCTGTGGATTGCCCGCATCATGATTACTTGGGGCATCTTGTCTGGCCTGACCATGTTTGTCACCACACCTACGCAGTTCTACATTCTGCGTTTTGTGCTGGGTGCGGCAGAAGCGGGTTTCTTGCCAGGTGTGCTGTACTACCTGACCCTGTGGTTCCCTACCTACCGACGCGGCAAGATCATTGCCTTGTTCATGATCGGTTTGCCCCTGTCCAGCGTGATTGGTGGTCCTTTGTCCGGTTGGATTATCGGTCACTTTGATCACATGAACGGCTGGCGTGGTTGGCAGTGGTTGTTTCTTTTGGAAGCGATTCCCAGCGTGCTGCTTGGTATTCTGACTTTCTGGGCCTTGCCGAACAACTATCAGTCTGCGCAGTGGCTTAGCAAGGAAGAGAAGTCTCGGCTGGCTGCTGATCTGGCTGCCGACGATGCCGAAGGCAAGGGCGTCAAGCACAGCTTTAAAGATGGTTTCTTCAACCTGAAAGTGTGGATGCTGGGCGGGATTGACTTCTCCATTCTGCTAGGCACGTACTCCATCAGTTTCTGGATGCCGTCCTTTATTCGTGCTGCCGGTGTGCAAGACCCCTTCCAGATTGGTTTGATGACGGCGATTCCCTCGCTGGCCGGTGTAGCAGGCATGTTGATGATTGGTGCCAGCTCGGACCGTTGCCGTGAACGTCGCTGGCACTTGATCGTGCCGCTGACCATCGGTGCGATTGCCTTGGTTGCCAGTACTTTTGTGGCTCATCACGCCTGGTTGACTGTTCTGGCCTTTACGGTGGCCTCGGCTGTGATTATGGGTGCTGTGCCTGTGTTTTTCAGCTTGCCGGCTACCTTCTTGAAAGGTACTGCAGCAGCAACGGGTTTTGCGCTGGCATGTTCCTTGGCCAATATTGCCGGTCTGGTCAGTAACTCCTTGATTGGTTGGGTTACCGACCTGACCGGTTCGGGCAGCGCCGCTTTGTGGCTGTTTGCCGGTAGTTTGATGGTGAGCTGCTTGTTGGCATACGCCTTGCCTGCCAAGCAGGTGAACCGCTAAGTTGCTGTTTGTTCCTGCAGGCTGAAACACAAAAACCATACCCGGCTCTTGGCCGGGTATGGTTTTTTATGGTTGCGGCGTCTTGAGAACGCCGCTTTGACGAACCGCAGCGACGGGTTTGTGGCCGACCACTGATCAGGATCAGGCAGAAACCTTGCTGCCTTGCTGCAACCAGGCTTGCAAATCAGCGGTTTCGTATAGAACCTGTGCGCTCAGAACGCGCAAGCCGTGCGGGCCGCTATCCAAAATACGGTGCTCGCCTTTGGCTTGTTGCAGTTCCAGCTCGCTGTCAGGCAGCGTCATCAGGTGGCGGGCCACGGCAATCAGTTGTTCGGGCGGGCAGCAGGGGCTGGATTCAAAATGTCCGACTTCTTTACCGTTTTGGCGCAGGATCAGGCGTAATGGATTCATGATGTTGTAGCCGTATCGGAGACGGGCCAGTAAAAGTTGTTGGGCGTGGCGCGTGCACCAAAAATGGCTTGTCCAACGCGCACAATGGTGGAGCCTTCGGAAATGGCGACTTCATAGTCACCCGACATACCCATGGATAGTTCACGAATGTTTTCAGCGTGGGCAATGTCGTTGCGCAGTTGATCACGCAAATTGCGCAGCAGGGCAAAGCAGGGCCGTACCCGCTCCGGATCGGCGTCCATCAAAGCCAAGGTCATCAGACCTTTGACTTTCAAGGCAGAAAATTGTGGCAATTCGCGCACGAAAGCGTGTACTTCTTCGGGTGGCAAACCGAACTTGCTGTCTTCGCTGGAGGTGTTTACTTGCACGAAGACGTCCAGGCTGCGGCCTTCAATTTGTAGACGGCGGTCCAGCGCTTCAGCGGTCTTGAGCTTGTCCAACGCATGAAATTCAGAGGCAAAGCGCGCAACGGACTTGGCTTTATTGCTTTGCAGGTGTCCAATAACAGCCCATTCCAAATCTGGCAGTTCTTCGCGTAGCGCTTCGTACTTGCCTTCGGCTTCCTGCACCTTGTTCTCGCCCAATAAGCGACAACCAGCCTGGTAGGCCAGGCGGATGCGGTCAATCCCGAAGGTTTTGCTGACAGTAAGTAAACGGACATCGCCAGCAGCACGCCCATAGCGTACGCAGGCAGCATCAATTCTTTGTTGTACCAGGGCAATGCGTTCCCGAAATGCCTCTACACTGGTGGAGGTGGGATAATGCTCGGTGTGAAGTAGATCAGGGGCGGATTCGGACATGGCGCACCAGTAAGGAAGAAAAAAAAGATAAACTCGACCCTGCGGGTCGCGCATAAACTATTATGTCATAGGTCAAAATGAATATCCAGGGAAGCAACGCGAAGGAACTTTTCGATGATATCCGACAGCAAGTGGCACTGGGGCGAATTGCTCCGGGCCAGATTTTGCCGCCGGTACGCGAGCTGGCTCAAACACTGGGATTGAACCGGAATACGGTAGCCCTGGCATACAAGCGCCTGGTCTCGGCCGGGGTGGCCGATGCACAAGGACGTCGTGGCACACGGATCCGTGAGGCGATCCGGGAGCTGGCACGCGAAGGGCATGGCGCCAGCTCGGCCTTGCAGGATTTGGCCAGCGGCAATCCGGCGCTGGGCTATTTGCCTGCGCCCACCCAATTGACGGCTGGGGTACGCGGTCAAACCCAGGCTCTATACGGTGCGGACCCTCTGGTGCCTGAGTTGCGTGCCGTGTGCCAGCAGGTGTTTCATAAAGACACACCGCCAGACACCGATTATCACGTCAGCTACGGTGCGGTCGATGCAATCGAGCGTTTGCTGCAAGCCTTTTTGCTGGCGGGCGATAAAGTCGGGATTGAAGATCCTGGCTATCTGAACAGCATCAACTCGGTGCATACGCTGGGCTACAAGCCAGTGGGTATTGAGGTTGATAGCGAGGGGATTGTGCCGGCCTCGCTGCAAGCCGCTTTGGAGGATGGCCTGCGCGCTTTGATCTTGACACCACGTGCGCACAACCCCACGGGATGCTCACTGAGCCGTGCTCGTGCCAAGCAGATTGAGCAAATTCTGAAGCAGTATCCCGAATTGCTGTTGATGATTGACGACCACTTCTGGATGCTGGCCAGCAGCCCTTACCGAAACGTGATTCCTGCCGATCATTTGCGCTGGGCCTTGATTCGTTCAGTGTCCAAGGGTCTGGGGCCGGATTTGCGCGTAGCTCTGGTGGCGTCGGATCTGCAAACCAGCGAACGCTTGTCGCAACGTTTGGCTTCGGGGGCGCAATGGGTCAGCCATCTTTTACAGCAAATGGTGGTTCATGGGCTGACGGATGCCGAGATCAAGGCGCAGACTCGTGTTGCGCAAGCTGCCTATGTGCAGGCTCGCGCCGACTTGATGCACGCCTTGAAAAAGCAGAGCATTCCTTTTTGGGATAGCGAGGAAGGCTTCAATCTGTGGATTCCGCTGGATCGGGAAGCCGAGCCGGTATTGGCAGGATTGGCTGCACGTGGCTGGCTGGTGCGATCCGGGCAAGTCTTTGGTGTGAGCAGTCCTGCTCAAGGCTTGCGTGTCAGTTTTGCGAATCTGAATGCCAAAGACGCCCAGCGCTTTGCGACAGATTTAGCCCAAGTCCTGCAAGAACGCTATTAGTCACTATCTTGCTGCTTCTAACGGAGTAGCAAGATAGTGAACTCTCTTACGCGCCCATCCAGATCGTTAAAAGGGGCGCTATTTTTATGGGCGCAAGATATTTATTTGGCCGGGCGATTGCTGATCCACTGTACTGCCAGCACACTGCCCATCACCAAAATAATACCCAGCATACTGGAGCCGGTCATGGCCTGACCTAAAATCAGCCAACCCAGAATCACGGCGGTCAAAGGGCTAAGTAGGCCGAGCGAGGACACGGCCACAGAGGGTAAAACGGCAATTCCACGGAACCACAGGGTATAGGCCAGTAGTGCACCGATCAGGCACAGGTAGAGATAACCGCCGATTTGTACGCCGCTCAAGGAGCTGTCCAGTGGTGGGTCTAGCCATAAGGCCAGAGGGGCAAGCATCAAACCGCCCAACATCAATTGCCAGGCCGTGAAAGCCAGAATCGGCATGCCACTACGCCAGCGATGCGACAAGTAGGTGCCCATGGCCATGCACAAGGCCCCGACAATGGCCGCGACCATGCCCCAGGTATCCCATTGGCTCTCTGGCGAAAGTAGCAAAATACCCATGCCGATGATGCCGATCACACAAGCGACCAAGGCCAGGGTGACAGGGCGTTTACCTTCTAGCGCCCAGGCCAGGGCGATCACCACCAAGGGTTGAGCTGCTCCTACGACGGCGGCCAAACCACCCGGCAAGCGGTAAGCCGCAACGAATAACAGTGCCTGAAATGCGCCGATATTCAAGGCTGCCAGAACCAGGGTGCGGCCCCAGTCGCCTCGAGCAGGCATGCGTCGGCTCCACAAGAGCAGCATCACGCCAGCGGGAAAGCAACGTAAAAAGGCCGCGATAAAAGGGCGGTCGGGCGGCAGAATTTCTGTGGTCACAATATAGGTTGAACCCCAGATGGCGGGGCCTAATGCGGTCAAGGCCGTCACCAGCCAGAGAGAAAGTCGGTTCATGATAAAAGTATCTTGATGTCGAGATAAATGTCAGTGTAGGGATGATTTATCTTAATATCAAGATAAATATCGAAATCGAGAAATCATGAGCGAAGAACACGACGCGGTAGACCTGATCATCAATCAGTGGCGCGAACAGCGGCCAGACTTGCAGAACCTGGACGCCATGGCCTTGTTGGGCCGCATGACGCGCTGCTTCCAACTGGTCCAAAAACAGATGAGCGACAACTTCAGACGTCACGGCCTGCAGTTGGGCGAGTTTGATGTGCTGGCCAGCCTGCGCCGCTCCGGCCCGCCGTACACTTTGGCTCCCACCGCCTTGTTTTCCACCTTGATGGTCAGCTCCGGCACTATGACGCATCGTTTGCAGGGCCTGGAAAAGCAAGGCTTGATCGAACGCATTGCCGACCCGGAAGATGCCCGCCGTATTCTGGTGCGTTTGAGCCCGGCGGGTCTGGCCTGTGTGGATGCGGTTGTGGTGGACCATTTGGCCAATGAAGAAAATTTGCTGGAAGGTCTGGATGCCACGCAGCGGCAAAGTCTGGATACCTTGTTGCGCGACTGGATGCGCTTGTTGGAGTCGCGCCAGGCTTGAAGGAATGCTAAAGTAGCTGGATATATACACAGCCTGCTTATGACCCCGCCCGAGCTTCCTCCTTTTTACTATCTGCATAATTTCCATCAGGTTTTGCAGTGGGTACAACACACCAGTTCCGACCTGCTGGAGCCTGAACACGTCCAGTGCGGCCATCGTTTTGTGCATGCTTCCCAGCCTGCACAAGCCCTGTTGGTGCGCTTGCTGATGCGTAAAGGCCCGGTGTTTCGTATCGACAAGTTGCGTTATGCCGAGATCGAAAACCTGGATGCGGCAGTGCAAGAGCTGGCGGCTTGCGAGCTAATAGAAACCGATCCTGAGCTGGATCTGGAAACCTTGTTTGCCGTCCATACAGTGCCTGAGCTGCGCCGTTTGTTCAGTGATCTGCCAGCCGCCGGGCGCAAATCGGACTATCTGGAATGGATTGGGCAGGCTCACGGCGAACAGGCTCGGCCTTTTATGCAGTGGTGTGCCGATCCAGTCCTGCAAGCTCCCACACTGCGCCTATCACCGCAAGTCATGCATTGGGCACAGCGTTTGCAGTTGCTGTTCTTTGGCAACCATTATCAGGACTGGTCCGAGTTTGTGCTGAGCGATCTGGGCCTGTATCGCTACGAAACCGTGGTTCTGGATCAGGCCAGTCGGGCGTTTCGCCACAATGAGGACGTGCGCTTGTATGAAACCTTGTCCGAGCTGCGAGACGCACAGGATGAGGCCGACCCCGATCTTTGGATACAGCGCTTTGCCGCCGTTCAAGCAGTTGAGACTGACAGCGACTGGCTGCAACGACGTAAGGCAAAAACCCTGTTCCAGCTAGGCCAGCAAGCCGAACGTCAACATTGGTGGGCCTTAGCCGAACAAGCGTATTTGCAGACAAGCTGGCCGGGAGCCCGTTACCGCCAATTGCGGGTATTGGAGCATCAGGAGAATCATCAAGGTGCCTGGCCCTTGTTTTGTCAGGCGTGGAACCAGCCCGAAAATGAAAGCGAAACCCAGAAGTTGCTGCGTATGTTGCCTCGCATGCGTCGCAAACTGGCGGTAGACGCTCCGCCCAGCTCGCCTTCCAATAAACCCGCAAGCCGCACACAACGCAGTGATCTGGTTTTGTTCGATGACGGCAATCGGGTCGAATCGCAGGTGCTGGCTCATTGGGACAGCCCCTTGGCACCTGTGTTTTACGTAGAAAATGCCTTGTTCCCGGCCTTATTGGGCTTGTTGAGCTGGGAGGCTATTTTTGCTCCCTTGCCTGGTGCGTTTTTCCACCCCTATCAAGCTTGTCCAGCCGATTGGGGTAACCCGGACTTTGTATCGCGCAGGCAAAATTTGTTTGAGCAGTCTTTGAG
This sequence comes from Alcaligenes sp. SMD-FA, assembly GCF_025960365.1. Classification (NCBI taxonomy): domain Bacteria; kingdom Pseudomonadati; phylum Pseudomonadota; class Betaproteobacteria; order Burkholderiales; family Alcaligenaceae; genus Alcaligenes; species Alcaligenes sp. SMD-FA. The sequence goes on from NZ_CP110108.1 coordinate 1,777,232, forward strand.
TGTGCTGGACGGCGCAGACTATAAAACCGTGATCTGGCAACGCTGGCAGGAAAAGCGTGGCATACAGTGCCCCTTGCTGATCTGGCCTGCCTTGGATGAAACCTTGATCGAGCAGGCCTTGCATTGCATCCCCGCCCAGCACTTACAACTGGTGTTCAAGCGTATCTTGCAGGATTGGCGGGACAACCGTTCCGGCTTGCCGGATTTGGTGCGCTTCATGCCTGCCCAGCAAAGCTATGAATTGATTGAGGTAAAAGGTCCCGGAGACCGCTTGCAGGACAACCAGCGGCGTTGGCTTAGTTATTTCGAGCAGCACGCCATCCCTGCGCGTGTCTGCTATGTGACTCGGCCTGAATCACTATGAAAGCCTGGACGGTCGGCGTACGCGCCTTATGTGAATTTACCGCCCGCAGCGGGGATCTGGACCTGCGCTTTACACCTGCGGCCACGGCGCAAGAAGGTATTCTGGGCCACCAGCAGTTAAAGTTGCGTCGCCCCGAGCACTATGAAGCCGAAGTGCCGCTGTCCTATGAGATGGAAGGGCTAGTGGTGCGTGGTCGAGCCGATGGGTTTGATCCTGTCAGCAATTGCCTGGAAGAGCTGAAAACCTATCGAGGTGCTTTTGATGCCATTCCCGAGCACCATAGACGCCTGCACCAGGCGCAAGCCAAAGTCTATGCGGCCATGCTTTGCCAGGCGCGCGATTTGCCGGGAATGACTGTCAGCGTGGTGTATTACCACGTGGACAAGCACAAAGAAACCAGTGTCTCTGAATACCTGGAGCGCGCGGATCTGTGGGCCTTTTTTGAGCAGCAATGCCGCTTGTATCTTGAGTGGGGGCGGCAGGAGCAAAAGCATCGGCTGGCGCGTGATCAAGCTTGTACTGCTTTGCAATTTCCCTTTGATCAGTTTCGTGCGGGTCAGCGGCAACTGGCCGTAGCCGCGTTCCGGGCTCAGCGCGATGCACAGTGCCTGTTAGCCCAAGCGCCAACCGGTATCGGCAAAACCTTGGCAGTCGTATTTCCCGGCCTGAAAGCCATGCCGGAGGCGGGACTGGATAAGCTCTTTTATCTGACGGCTAAAAATTCGGGTCGGCAAATGGCCTTGGACGCCTTGCAGCGTTTAAACCCAGAAGGTGAGGGCGCGTGGCGGGTGCTGGAAATGGTGGCCCGCGACAAGCAGTGCCCCAATCCGGATAAAGCCTGCCATGGCCAATCCTGCCCCCTGGCTGAAGGCTTTTACGACCGGCTTCCTGCGGCCCGTCAGCAAGCTCTGGAGCAACCCATGCTAACTAGCCAGCGCTTGCAAGAAGTGGCTAGCAAACACCAGGTCTGCCCCTATTACTTGAGCCAGGAAATGCTGCGTTGGGCGGACGCCATTGTGGGCGACTACAACTATTTTTTCGACACACATGCGGTGCTGTATAGCCAGACTCTGGTTCAGCAATGGCGCAGCGCTGTTCTGGTGGACGAAGCACACAACTTGGTAGAACGCGCCCGTTCCATGTATTCCGCGTCCTTCTCGCAAGCGCAGTTGCGCATGGCGCGTAAAGCCGCGCCTTCGGCCTTGAAGCGTCATTTCACGCCATTGACTCGCTTGATGGAGGATTTGATACCCGAGGAAGGGGGCGATCAATGGGGGCTGGAAAAAATCCCGGAGGATCTGCTTGAACAGTGCGACTATCTGGCAGCCCGCTTAGGGGCCTATGTGGCTGAGAATCCCATGCCGCAAGACAGCCCCTTGCTGCAGTTTTATTTTGAGCTGCTGTACTTTGTTGACTTGGCCGGGCAGTTCGGCTCGCATTCCTTATTCGATATTTTGGCGCAGCGTGATGGTGTGCTCCTGAACCTGCGCAATATTGTGCCTGCTCCGTTTCTGGCTGAACGCTATGGCGACGCGCACGGTGTGGTGCTGTTCTCCGGCACCATGAATCCCTCACAGTTTTATCGTGATGTCTTGGGTTTGCCGCCAAGTACAGCTGAGTTGAACGTGGCATCGCCGTATCGGGCCGAGCAGCTACGGGTACGCCAATATGCCGGTCTGTCTACGCGCTATGCTGACCGGGCCCAGAGCCTGGGCGGGGTCTGCGACATTGTCGGGCAGGCCTACCAGGAGCAGCCGGGCAACTATCTTTTGTTCTTGAGCAGTTTTGACTATCTGGAGCAAGTTAGCCAGGCCTTGCAGGAGCGCTGGCCGGATATGCCGCTTTGGCATCAGCAGCCGGGCATGAGCGATCTGCAAAGAACGCAGTTTCTGGACCGCTTTACGCTGGACGGAAAGGGAGTAGGTTTGGCAGTGCTGGGAGGGGCGTTTTCAGAAGGGGTAGATTTACCCGGTAAACGCTTGATCGGTGCTTTTATTGCCACCCTGGGTTTGCCGCAATTCAACCCGGCCAATGAGTCTGTGCGGCAAGTCATGGCCCGGCTCTTTGGGGAGCGGCGGGCCTATGACTATACCTATCTGTATCCGGGACTACGCAAGATTACACAGGCCGCGGGTCGTGTGATTCGCGATGAACAGGATCAAGGTTTTGTGTATCTGCTGGACGAGCGCTATGGGCAGCGGCGGGTGCAGCAGTTGCTGCCGGACTGGTGGCAAATTGAGCAGGTGCGGACTGACGCTCGTTCTGCGCAATGACCTCGGTAATGATCTGCGCGGTGGCCGCTGACAGCGTCCAGCCCAGGTGACCGTGGCCAGTGTTGTAGTACACGCCCGGGCGGCTGCCTGCTTTTACGCGCGGCATCATGTCCGGCATCATGGGACGCAAACCAGCCCACGGTACAACACGATCGGTCGCGGCATCGTGGAAGTTGCGGCGGGTCCAGTTGGTCAGCGGGGCGATACGGTCGGCGCGAATGTCCTTGTTGGCACCGTTGTATTCCGCCGTACCGGCCACGCGCAGACGATCTTTGCCCAGGCGGCTGGTCACAATCTTGGCTTCTTCGTCCAGCAAGCTGACCCAAGGGGCGGCATGTTGGGCTTCGGGCGTATCCAGATACACCGAAATCGAATAGCCTTTGACGGGGTAGATATTGATGTAGTCGCCCAGCATATGGGCCAAGTGACGGCTGCCTACGCCAGCGCACACCACCAAGGAATCGACAGACAGCGTATGGGTGTGGGCTTCAGCGCCTTCACCGGTACGCAGCTGGATACGGTGTGGTGGGCCACAATCAATACCCAGAACTTCTGTATCTTGCAGGAACTTCACGCCGCGCTTGGCGCAGGCATCGGCCAGACCGCGTGTGTATTTGTGAATATCGCCCGTGGCGTCCGAAGGCGTAAAGAAACCGCCGTAATAGGTGCCTTGCAAGGCAGGTTCAATCTGGTGGATTTCCTCGTTGGTAACGGTTCGGCGCTCCAGACCGCCTTTTTGCAGCAGTTGGCTGACTTTCTTGCCAGACTCAAAGCCGCCGGGGGTGTGGTAAATGTGCAGAATACCGCGCTGTTCCAGGTCGAAATCAATGTTTTCGTCCTTGGCCCATTGGTACAGATTCTCGCGGGCGGTAATGGCCAGCTTGACGGTGTCTATGGTGTTGCGCTCGTAACCGGAAATCGCGCCTACAAACTGCGCCATCCAGCTGTATTTGTGCCAGCTTGGCTTGGGGTTGAACAGCAGCGGGGCGTCTTTGCGCATCATCCACTTCAAGCCCTTGAGTATGGTGCTGCGGCTGTTCCAGACCTCGGCATTGCACGCGGACAACTGCCCGCCGTTGGCAAACGAGGTTTCCATGGCGGGGTAGCGCAGGCGGTCGATAACGGTAACTTGATAGCCTTTCAGGCTGAGGGCGTAGGCGGTGGTGATTCCGGAAATACCGGCGCCAATGACGGCAATATGCGACATAACAGGCTCCTGACAGGTGAATTACCACCGAGTAGTGGCAATACCCCATCTGTCCTGTGACCTGAGAGTTTATCCAACCGATGTTTCAGGCTGGGCTCCTTCGGTGGGCGTCATGCGCCGCTCTCCAGAGTGTCGGGCTGGTACGATCCTTTTGCCTGAGAGATTCCGGGGTGGTTGCTCCGTCGGCGCCTGACTGAACAGGTCTCTTTCATACCGCCTGTAGTGACGCAACTACAGTAGCTGTGCTTACAAAAGTTTGCAATCAGGGTAAACCGGGAGCTGCATGCAGCGCTTGGGGGATTTCTATGGATAGATGCAATTGTTGGCTAAGCCCGGAAAATTGTTGAGACTGCCGGTCCTTGATACCGAGTTATTACTTACTTTTTCGCTTAATGTGGGCCCGACATGTCGTTGATTCCCGACCGGTGCTTGTTTCTTTATGGACTTAGTCCAGGCGGTAATGCGCACCCAGACTGCGTGGTCGATCCAGGGCGGCCCGGGTAAGCAGCCAGGCGGTGTCCAGTTGCAGGCTGAGGGTCCGTTGATCCAGGCTGGGGGGCAGAAGGCTAATTTGTCCGTGCCAATGGTCCAGGGTGTGCAAGGCCTGGATCAGTCCCTGGTGATTGCGTAGCAAGCCGACATGCTCTTGCATCAAGTTGCGCAAGGCGGGCAGAGAAGGGGGATTGTTGGTGGATGAGCTGTGGTTTTTATGGCTGCCGTTGCCGTTGCCGTTGCTATAGCTATTGTTTCCGTCATATTGGCAAGCTTTGTCGTTGTTGGCGATGATTGCGTTTTCCACTGCATCAGCTGCCGTGGCTGTCATAAGGGAAGGTCGTGGATTCGAGTGCGAACTAGAGTTCAAACTTAAACCCCAATTGGGGCCGATACTAGCCTGTGAACTGGAACTGGAACTGGAACTTGGATTTGAGTTTGTGTATGAACATGAACTTGAAATCGAACTTGTAGTTGCAGCATCTGTCTCCGGGACCAAAGCTGAACGCTGGGTCCTCTTGCTTCTAGCAATCGCCTCGGCAGCCGCCCGCCCCATGACGACGCACTCCAGCAAGGAGTTGCTGGCCAAGCGATTTGCTCCATGTAAACCTGTGCAGGCTACTTCCCCCACGGCATATAGACCAGGCACCGTCGTGCGGCCTGACATGTCTGTTTGAATTCCCCCGCAACTGTAGTGCGCGGCAGGCGCAACCGGCACCCAGTCCCGACGTAAGTCCAGGCCCCGGCATAAACCTTCTTCCAGGGCTTTGGGGAAATGCTGCTGTAAGGTATCCGCACCAAGATGGCGTACATCCAGCCAGACATGGCTACTGCCTTCTTGCCGCATATGTGCGGCAATAGCACGCGACACAATATCGCGTGGAGCCAGCTCCGCTCTGGCGTCGTAATCCGGCATAAAGCGGCGGCCTTGCTTGTCCAGTAAATGGCCACCCTCACCACGTAAGGCCTCAGTCAGCAAAAAGGTCGGACCCTCTGCATGCAGGCAGGTCGGATGAAACTGCACAAACTCCAGATCCCGTATGGCAGCACCTACGCGCCAGGCCAAGGCAACCCCTTCGCCCAAGGCGCTATCGGGATTGGTGCTGTGCGCATACAGGCTGCCCAGCCCGCCTGTTGCCAGCACGACATGGTCCGCCAAAATGGTTTCGTAGCGGTGGGTGTGTTTGTCGTAGATATCCACGCCAGCCACTGCGCCTTGTTCGTTGCGGCGCAGAGTCAATGCCAGACAGTCTGTACGCTGCTGAACATGAGGGGCTTTAGCCAATTGAGGAGCCAAAGCCTGCATGATGGCGTAGCCGCTGGCATCGGCCGCATGCACGATGCGCCGCCGACTGTGCCCACCCTCACGGGTCAGATGCAATTGGCCATCTTCGGTTCTGTCCAGAGGCACCTGCCTTTCCAGTAGCCAATGCACTGCATCTGGCGCGGCTTGCAAAATCCCGCGTACTGCCTCCTTATCCGAGTGCCGAGCGCCGGCTTCCAGTGTGTCTTCAATGTGTTGTTCCAGGCTGTCTTGGGCACTGAGCACAGCCGCCAGACCGCCCAAGGCCATCGGGCTGGCCCCGCAAGGAACGGGGGCGCTGCTGAGTAAAGTGACATGCATCGAGGAAGGCAAGGACAGGGCCAGACTGGTGCCTGCCAGCCCCGCACCGATGATCAGCACCTGCGTCTGTGTTGGGCCTGACTGCATTAAGCGGCTCCTACATGTTGGAATTGCTGGCTGTGCTCGGCCAAGTCCGCACTGACGCGTAAATTGCTTTGCTGAGCAGCCGCAAAATCCATCATGCGTTGCAAGGAGCGTCGTGCGCCCTCACGTAGATCCGGGGCCACTTGAATGCCAGGGCCTGGTTGACTGAGACGTTGACGCAAAGCCTCCAGACTGTTCAACGCCATCCAGGGGCAATAGGCACAGCTTTTGCAGGTGGCACTCTCGCCCGCAGTTGGTGCTGCCAGAAAGGTTTTGCCCGGCGCCTGCTGGCGCATGGCATGCAAGATTCCTTGATCGGTGGCGACGATAAAGGTGTCGGCAGGATGATTGATGGCAGCGCGCAGTAGCTGCGTTGTCGAGCCAACCACATCCGCCAACGCAACCACTGAAGCGGGTGATTCGGGATGAACCAGAACCTGGGCATCGGGGTGCTCACTCATCAAAGCCTTCAAACCATCGGCCTTGAATTCGTCATGCACCAGGCAGGAGCCTTGCCAGAGCAGCATATCTGCGCCGGTTTGTTTTTGGATATAGGAGCCCAAATGACGATCCGGTGCCCACAGAATCTTTTTCCCTTGAGCGTGTAAATGCCGCACGATGTCCAGGGCGATGGAGGACGTCACAACCCAATCCGCCTGTGCTTTGACGGCTGCGCTGGTATTGGCATACACCACCACTTCCCGGTCTGGATGCGCAGCACAAAACTGCTTGAAATCCTCGGGGGCGCAACCCAGATCCAGCGAGCACGTCGCCTCGTCATGTACAGCCCGCACGCGTTTTTCAGGACTCAAAATCTTGGCCGATTCGGCCATGAAGCCCACGCCGGCCACCAACACCGTGCTGGCCGTATGCTCCTGCCCAAAGCGCGCCATCTCCAGGGAGTCACCCACGCAGCCGCCAGTCTCCAAGGCTAGATCCTGAATATCGGGGTCTGTGTAGTAGTGAGCGACCAGCACGGCGTCTTGCTCCTTCAACTGCTTGGCCAAAGCTTGTTTCAACGTGGCCTTATCGCTTTGCAGGTTGAATTTGGAAGGGACTTCATGCCAGGTAATCTGACGGCTCAAAGCATCCTGAGAGTCCGGCTGACAGACATCAATGGGATAGCGCTGTATCATGTTTGTCCTTGATGCTCATTTTGAGCATAAATGGATGAAAAAATGGGAAATGGGAATTTCTGAACGGGAAGTCGTATGTCTCTCTTGTTATGCTTTTTTTGAGCATAAATAAAAAATCAGCATTGTGCAAGCGCAAGCACGGAACAGAGGAATAAAAAAGAGGGGTGCCCTGCTTTGGGTTTATGTGCCCAAAGCAGGGGGAGATCCTGTTAAGGCGCGGGATTCGGTGTGTGGTGATGAATCGCGTTGATCTTGGCGATCAGCTCATCGTTCAGTTGAACATCCGCACTGGCGATGTTCTCGCGCAGTTGTTCCAGTGTGGTCGCACCGATCAGATTGCTGCTGGTAAAGGCTTGCTGATTCACCCAGGCCAGGGCCAATTGAGTGGGCGTCAAACCGTATTCGCGAGCCAGCTCGTTGTAGGCCAGCGCGGCTTCACGGGCACGCGGTGCATCGTAGCGGGTAAAGCGGTTGTACAAGGTCAAACGTCCTTTTTCGGGGCGAGCGCCGTTGTCATATTTACCCGTCAACACTCCCATCGCCAATGGCGAATACGCCAGCAGACCTAGACCTTCATAACGGCAGAATTCGGACAGACCTTCTTCAAACACGCGGTTCAGCAAGTTGTAGGGGTTCTGGATGGTGGCAATCAAAGGCAGGGAGCGCGAGCGAGACAACTCCAGAAAGCGTGAGACACCCCAAGGCGTTTCATTGGACACACCGATGTGACGCACCTTGCCTTGACGCACAAACTCGTCCAGTACCGAGAGGGTCTCTTCGATAGGGATGGTGTCTTCTTCTTTCCACGGGTAGCTACGCTGTCCAAACGTCACCGTACTGCGATCTGGCCAGTGCAATTGATACAGGTCCAGATAGTCTGTTTGCAACCGACGCAGGCTGTCATGCAGGGCTTGTTCCAGATTCTTGCGATCCAGGCTGGTGCCGCCATTGCGGATATGACCAGGGCGCTTGGGGTCACGTTGGGGACCGGCAATTTTGCTGGCCAGAACAATGTCCTTGCGGCGGCCGGTTTTAGCCAGCCAGGTGCCGATATATTGCTCGGTCAAACCTTGCGTGGCCGCCATGGGGGGAACAGGGTACATCTCGGCGGTATCCACCAGATTCACACCCAGTTCCAGGGCAAGATCCAGTTGAGCGTGCGCATCGGCCTCGCTGTTCTGTTCCCCGTACGTCATGGTGCCCAAACCAATCAGGCTGACGTCCAGGTCTGTATTGCCCAGCTTGCGGTATTTCATTTACTTCGACTCCCGAAAGCGCAGGGCCGGGCGGCCCTACAAACCGTGCATGGTAGCGTATTTAGCCTGCTTGCCGGTGTGCTGATTGAACTGATTCTTTATAAAAAAACCATCGCAAGTTATTTACGATGGTTTTGCGTTGAGGCATTACTGTAGTACTGAGCGATTTCAGGCCGCCTCATCATGCTCCGGCAAAGCAGGTGGAGCAGGCAAAGGACGACTAGGCAGCAAAGGTAGGCCGTGCTTGCTGCGCAAACGCTGGCAATCCACATTGGGGCTGCCATCCAGCTCCCAGATTTGGTAGTCACGACAGGGGGTGGGGCGATCCGGATAAATAGCGCAATGAATCCCAGGCTGGCCCAACGTTCCGCGCAAGGCGATACAACGACCTTCACCTTGCTCGGTTCCCTTCATGCAGGCGCGTAATGGACCAACCTGGGTGGTCAACTCGACCGGCACCGTACCGCCCGTTTCACCGCTTAGTTCACCGCTGTAAAAAGAGACCCGAAAATGTGAACAGCACACGCCGCAGCTTAAACAGGGGTTTTCATCAAAAATCTCGTCATTGGGAGGCGTATAAAGCACCGTCTCCAGTGTGGTTTCCTGAACGCCAGGTAAATCCAGCAGTTGAGTCGGGGTAGGCGGGAGAGAAGAGCAAGTCATGTGCGTAGGTGTCCCGTAGCGGCCGCAGATCCGTTTCAGACGAGATCGATGATCTGCAGGCGTAAAGCAATTATTTTATTTTTGCCCGAAGAACTTGGATAGAAAAATCGTGTGGTGATGGGCTAGCTTGATGCTGGCTGGAGACAGATTGTGTGTATCCATATGTTTCATTGCTCTGCCTAGCCAGGCGGGGCGTGAGTTTCTGAAAATCTGCTTGTTTTTTTGTTTAATACTTATAAAACAAAGGATTGCACGATTTCTTTGGCCTGAGGAGCTAATTTTGCAGAGAGTCCATAAAAAAAAGATCATCTTTTTTATAGAAAAACACGAAATAGTGTTGACAGCCCCATAGGGAAGATCTATTATTTCATTTCTTCACCGCAGGCGGTTAGCTCAGTTGGTTAGAGCGCTACGTTGACATCGTAGAGGTCGCTGGTTCGAATCCAGTACTGCCTACCAGAATACATACACACAGCTCCAAGCTGTGCCAAGAAAAGCCCCAAAAATCAATGCTTTGGGGCTTTTTTGTTGCCCAGCGTTCCAAGCTGCGCCAAGGTATTTTGGGGGCATGAATCGGGGCATGGCTATTTGGGATGCTTTCTCCTGCTGTTCATCCAGATAGTCCGTCCCCCATTGTTTCAGCGATCTTTGTACTTCACCTTACGTCACGACATACTGGGAGATCGCAAAAAAATGCGCTGCGCTGCCAGCCAGCACGAATAGATGCCAGATACCGTGCCAATGACGAAAACGTTCGTCAAACACAAAGAAAACAATTCCAGCGGTATAAATTGCGCCACCTGCTGCCAACCAGGAAAAGCCTTGCGAGCCTAAATTGGAAGCCAACGGCCCTAACGCCAATAATACAATCCATCCCATAACGGCATAAATCACCAGCGACAATACGCGCGCGGGCGAACGGGGGCGGATATCTTGAACAATGCCAATGACTGCCAAGCCCCAAACCACACCAAACAGACTCCATCCCCAAGGCCCTCGCAGCGTTACTAGGCAAAAGGGCGTATAGCTGCCAGCAATCAGCAAGTAGATGGAAAAATGATCCATCTTCCGGAATACGTTCTTGGCTCGTCCCTTGAAGCAGTGGTACAGGGTGGAGATCAGGTAAAGCAGGATAAGCGTGGCGCCATAGATGGCCGTGCTGGTGATGCGCCAGGGATCACCAGTAAAACTGGCCATGACGAGCAACCAGGATACGCCGCCCACAGCCAGGACAGCACCGATCAGGTGTGTCCAGGCGTTGAATCGTTCACCGTGATACATGATTTTCTCTTCTCTCCAAATAGGTGGTAGGCAGATTGTAAGACTGTCGCCGTAAGGGGAAAGCGTAGTGGATAAATCAGGGTTTCGCATTGGTGTGTGTCAAGTCCGGGCCTAGGTACATGGCCTAGCGTACCGAGACGGTCAGGTAAACCCCAATTTCTGCTGAACCCGCCCGGCTCTAGGATGGGAGCAGCGCGACGTGCGTTCTTATTTCAGGGAGGGGGCATCATGAAATTTGTGCTTTATAAAGACAAAGGCGGTGAATGGCGGTGGCGATTCAAGGCGGCAAATGGAAATATTATTTGTGTCAGTTCGGAAGGCTATACCAGCAAGCAGAGCGCACAAAACAGCATTGAGTCTGTGAAGAAAGGGATACCCGATGCTCCAGTGGTCGAGGAGTAGGTAAAAAGCCTGTTTCCCGCCTTGGTCATCCAGGCGGGTCTGGCCGGTCTGGCACGGACAAGAGTTTATGTCTATGAAGCCAAGTGCAGATGCTCACGGCTGGGCGGCATAAGCCATGCTGCGTGGCGATGAGCAGGCCGGCCTGTCCTCCTTTTTTAACTGACTATTCCTCCTGTGCCGACTCCTGGCCGCGCACGATACCGCAGCGTTTATGAGCTTGCATGACGATTGCAACGTTGCTGTTGAGTACGCCTTCTATTTCCCCCAGCCGACGTGTCACCACATCCCAGAGCTGCAGGCTATCTCGGCACAAAATGTGCCAGAAAAGCTGTGAGGGGCCACTGGTACCGAACAGGCAACGGGTATTGGGATCTTGCGCCAAGTGCGCCGCCAAGGTATTGACGGCTTGAGGGCGTACTTGCACGGATACCACCGCTTCAACTGGGAATCCCACCAAAGCGGGTTCCACTTCAACCCTGAACGACAGCGCTTTGCGCTCCACCAAATGCTGCAACAGTCGCTGGGCAGTAGGTTCGCTCACGCCCGCCTGCTCCGCCAGTTCGGCCAGGCTGGCTCGTCCATCTCTTTTTAACCAGTTGGCGATTCGCTGTTCAGCCTCGTTGAGCGCAAGGGGTGTGTGTGCGGAGCTTGTATCGGTAATGCCGGCTGGGTCGGCCTGTATGCGCCATTGACCTGCGCGGCGAAAAGACCGTAGGACCAGGCGTGCATCGACGTGCTCAACTCCTGGCATGCAGGGCAGAATGCGGGTCACCAGTTCGGGCATGTCTGCTTCATCGGCCAGAGTCAGTTCAGCCATCAGGTCTGCTGAGCCGGCCAAGGTGACAACCAATTGGCAGTTCTCCATTTGGGCCAGTGTGTCAGCCACGTGAGGGACCTGACCGGCGTGGCAACGCATCCAGGCATGCAGTACGACCCCCTTGCCTGTTGCCAGCGGGTCGGTTTCTGCAATCACGCGTAATGCACCCGTTTCCAACAGACGTTTGATTCGCCTGCCCACGGTACGTTCGGCAATGTCTGCGGCTGCGCCCAGCTCCCGCCAGGAGGCCCGTGGATCTGCCTGCAAGGCAATCAAGCAGGCCAGATCGGTGTCATCGAGCGTGGGCAGCAAGGGTTTACCCTTGCTTGACGTGACCATATTCATCTAATTAACCTTCTTCAATTGCTAAAAAACAAAATTTTTAATCTTTTTTTGTCCAAAAATAAATAAATTGAGGAATTCATGAGCTCTCCCTCTCATCGTCCGAGCGCCCCGCCTGGCCTCGACCCTGCCCCGGTCTCGCGCGTTCGTACCATTGTGGCTGGCAGTGTAGGCAACGCAGTTGAATGGTTTGATTGGACCATTTACGCTTCCTTCGCTATCTTTTTCTCCAGCCAGTTCTTTCCCGACGGCAATGAGACCACGGCGTTGCTGGCCAGCTTCGGCATTTTTGCAGTGGGCTTTTTCATGCGTCCCATCGGTGGCTGGTTGCTTGGCATTTTCTCCGATCGCTACGGACGCAAGGCCGCTTTAGGGCTGACTATCCTGATGATGGCCGGAGGGTCGCTTATTATCGCAGTAACCCCGACCTATGCTGCAATAGGTTTGGCGGCGCCTCTTTTGTTGACGCTGGCCCGCTTGCTGCAGGGCTTGTCCCTGGGAGGGGAGTATGCCTCGGCTACCACGTTCTTGACCGAGATGGCGCCCCCTCATCGGCGCGGTTTTTATTCCAGTTTCGTGTTCTTCAGTGCGGCAGTCGGTATTTTGGCGGCCTCGGCTGTGGGCTGGGTGCTCACGACCTGGTTGAGCCGGGCGGAGATGGCCGAGTGGGGCTGGCGTATTCCGTTTCTGCTGGGAGCATTGGGCGGTGTGGCTGGCCTTTGGATTCGGCGCTCGATTCCCGAGACTGAGGCTTTTTCTGAAAGCAAAAAAGCGGGTGTAGAAAAGCAGCCTTTGCGTACCTTGTTGCGTGAGTATCCTGTAGAAGTGCTGCGCATTATCGGTTTTTCCATTCTGACAACCTTCGCGTTCTATATCTTTGTCGCTTACGTGCCGACCTACGCCATCCGCCATGTGCAGGCCGATCCCAAGGTGGCCTTTGCCGCCAATACGGTGGCGTTGATTGTGTTCATGGTGGTGCAGCCCTTGTTTGGCGCTTTGTCCGATCGTATCGGACGCAAGCCGCAGTTGATCGTGTTTGCCGCCGGGTATTTGTTCTTCTTTTATCCGCTCATGAGCACATTGGGGCCGTCTTTCGGTTCCATCCTGACGGTAGAGCTGTTTGGCTTGGTGCTGTACGCCATGTATACCTCGATTGGCCCTGCCATTATGTCTGAGCAGTTTCCAACCAGCGTACGTGCGGTTGGTATCGGGGCGCCCTATAACCTGATGGTGGCGTTGCTGGGGGGGACCACTCCTTATTTGCTGACCTGGTTGCAAAGCAATGGCTTGGAACGCTGGTTCTTTTACTATGTGCTGGCTGGTGCGGTCATTACCTTGATCACGTTCATCCGTATGCCCGAGACAGTCGGAAAAAAACTGCGCTGATCGCGCCCGTTTCGCCCGGTGTCAGGCCGGGCATGTACAGCCCGCTTGGCGGGCTGTGTGATTTTCAGGAAGCTCCATGTTGAAACAAGATGTCGCCCTTCATTTTCGAGATGCTCTTCAGATCGGTCTCGAGATTCGACAGGGCCGATTAAGTGCCCGGCAAGTTGCCACCTATTTTCTGGACCGTATCGAGCGTGCTGCCGGACTTAATGCCTTTAGTGTGATCACGGCCGAGCGGGCCTTGGCTCAAGCAGACGCGGCTGACCGTCTACTGGCTGCTGGCATCGTGCTGGGGCCTTTTCATGGCGTGCCCGTTGCGGTCAAAGACAGTGTTCAATGGGAAGGAACCGAGGCGACCCTGGGCTCTCAAAGCCGTGTCGGCAAGATCAGCACGGAGACGGCGACTGTACTGCGTTCGCTGATGGCGCAAGGCATGGTGGTGCTGGGCAAAACCAAAATGACCGAGTTCGCCTTCGGCTTGTCCGGACAAAACCTGACTCAGGGTACGGCACGCAATCCGTGGGATGCTGCGGTAGCCCGCGCTCCGGGTGGCTCGTCCAGCGGGAGTGGGGTGGCGGTAGCGGCCGGTTTGGTGCCCATCGCCCTGGGGGGGGATACCGGTGGCTCAGTGCGTGCGCCAGCCACACTGAACGGCCTTGTCGGTTATAAGCCCTCGAGCGGAATGATCAGTGGCGCAGGCAGCTTGCCCTTGTCCGAGACCCTGGATGTGCTGGGGCCGATTGCCCGCAGTGTGGCCGATGCCCGCCAACTGGCGGCGGTATTGGCGGGGCCGGACATTGCCGACCCATCGACTTTGGTTTTGCCCGCCGCTTGTGTGGCTGCCCTGCGAGCACCTGCGGCACCGATACACAGCCCCATCGCTGTGCTCGATGCCCAGGCCTGGCCCGCTACCTTGGACAGCGCGACACAATTGAATTGGCAGGGCACGCTGGATCGTCTGCAAGCGGCGGGCCTGGAAGTGCAGACGTGGACGCCACCCCCTGCTTTATCTTTTGCTCGGATGGCAGAGGATAATTCAACGGTGCTCGCGTATGAAGCCTATCGTTATTACGGCGAGCTCGCTGCTGATTCTCGGCAAGCCTTGTGGTCGGTGGTGCGGGACCGTATTTTGGCAGGTGGGATGATTGATAGCGCATCTTATGAAGCCGCTTTGCAAAGACGCAGGACTGATATGCAGGTTTTTGCACAGGCGATGCAAGGTTCGGCTGCCTTGTTGATGCCCGCCTGCGATCAGGTGGCCCAAGCGCTGGACCCCGAGGATGTACGGCATGCCGGATTGGGTAAGTTACTGCGTCCTGGCAATTTCCTGGGAGCGGCGGCCATTTCTCTGCCTACCGGGTTGGATGAGCAGGGCTTGCCCACAGGCATTCAATTAATGACCCCGCGAGGGCATGATGCAGCCTTGCTCGATTGTGCGCACCTTGTTGAACAGGCGCTTGGCCGACTTTCTCGTCATCCGGACCTGGCGCACTGGGGGCTATAAATCCTGCCTGCCGCAGTCAGGCGGCTTGACAGCGCATGAGGTGACAGCGCGAGCCCCAAAAGTAGGGGCTTGTGCTGTCATTAACCTCGAAGGTTTAGCCGCGTTTGAACAAACGCTCGTGCATCCAGCCGTCGTTCGTCAGAATCAGGGCGGCTTTGCCCGAGATTTCCTCGGCTTTTGCCCGCTCCGCAAAGTTTCTGTAATTGGCGCCGATCGCCTCGGATCGGGCCCAGTCTTCTGCATCTTCCAGTTTGAAGCGGTAATTTACCTGCGAGACTTTGACACCCATCATGTCGCTGGGCTCAGTAAAGTTGTCTACAGCCACAACGGTAAATTTGCCTGTGCAAAAGGCATCGTGCCCGCCCATTGTGTTGGCCCCGTTAGGAACCAGGAATTTTTGGCCGACTTCAGTAAGTTGATACTCGGAGCCCGGTTCCATCTTGTCACCGAACATCGCTTTGACTTCCGTATCGCGCTTGCTCAGTAAGCCGGCTTCCACCAAGGCGTCTGCCCGTTTTTTACTGCTGCCTATCGTGTCGCGATTGGATAGCGTAAATGGCGAACCCTTTGCCGGAATGGCAGCACATAGCCCTTTTTGAGTATCCAAATACGTTTGAATCGCCGTGCTGAAATTGCTTTTATTGGCATCTTTGGCACTGCCGCAGGCGGCCAGCAAAACAATAACACCGCTCATGGCGGCGATTTTAATGACGGTATGCAAAACGAACTTCCCCTGTAGGTTAAACAATCGGTCGCTTAGTATAGCTGCGCCGTTTGTGCTCTTTTGGGCAACGCTGTTTTAGCAATGTGTCTAAATGTCTCTTGTTAAGAGATTCAGTGTTTAGTGTGTAAGGGATGTGATGGATGGCATAAGGCACGCCCATGCCGCGCGACGTATGCGAATGTGGTTGGCGTTGGCTTGCTTGCCGTGGCCCGGCTCAGACCAGGCGAGCCGGGCAAGGTTGTGCAAAAAAGCCTGGGCTTAATCCAGCATGGCTTCTGCTTCAATCTCGATCAACCATTCCGACCGGGCCAGACCATGAATCAGAATCCAGGATGAAGGAGGGGGATTGACCGGGAAGCGTTTGAGCAATGCGGCTGCAATAGCATCTTGCTCTTGGGGCGAGCTGGCATCTTCCCGAATGAAAATTCGCAACATAATGACTTGGTCGATTGTGCCGCCTGCTTCGGCCAGAACCCGTTCTATATTGTCCAGTGCCGCTTCGGTTTGTTCGCGCATACCACCGCTGACGGTTTGCTCTTGGGCGTCGACACCCACTTGTCCGGACAACATGACACGGCGTTGGCCGGTAACAACCAGACCTTGGCTGAAACCGTATTGCAAAGAATTGAATACAGTGGGGGGATTAAGGGCGCTTTTAGTCATCTTCATAAACACATAAAAAGTCAGTTGAGGTGGTGTGTTCACGCACCGGGGTCGTATCTTGGGGCTTTATGTCGGAAGACAAGGGTTGAGCTGGAAATGGAGCGATTTCACTGGTTTGGACACGTCTTACATCGGCTTGCCGTAATTGGCTGATTCAGCCGCTAGAATGACGTGTCTACCTACCTAAAAGAGGCGCATATGGAAAACGACAAATCCATGATTCACGGCAAATGCCTGTGCGGTGCCGTTTCAATTCGTGTTCAGCAAGACAAGCCTTCGGTTAGTGCGTGCCATTGTGGCATCTGTCGCCATTGGTCCGGTGGTCCGTTCCTGTCGCTGGAGTCCCATGGAACCCCCGTGGTCGAAGGTGAGGAGCACGTGCGTTCCTATGCCTCCTCAGAGTGGGCGGAGCGCAGTTTTTGTGATGTGTGCGGTACCCATTTGTTTTACAAGCTCAAAGCAGGGGGCTTTCATGCCATCTCTGCTGGTCTGTTCAAGGATAGTGGGAGCTGGCCGTTTGAGCTGCAGGTCTTTATTGATGACAAACCTGGTAACTACGCATTTGCTAATAAAACGCGGGAGATGACGGGCGAAGACGTGATCAAGTTGTTTTCCTGATAATCGGGCTGGCTGGTGCAAGTCTGGTGTTTTATCTGGCCAAACCTGCATTGCCATGGCTATTAAAGAATGCTTCCAGGAACACGATCCTGGTCCACGCATAAGGAGTGCTCCATGATGAAAAGAATGCTTATTTTATCGCTGCCTGCACTATTGGTCGCTTGCGCCTCTTCTCAAGCTGATCTGGCAACTCAGGAAAATGTGGATCTGAACAAATACATGGGTACCTGGTTCGAGCAGGCGCGTTTGCCCAATAGTTTTCAGCGTGAGTGCATCGGTGATGTGCAAGCTAATTACGTGATGGCAGCCGATAAGACGATTACGGTCACCAATCGTTGTCAGGCTAAGGACGGTGAAGTGAAGGAAGCTATCGGGCAGGGGCGTTTGTCCCGTAGTGTGGAGCCGGCTGATCCGGCGATATTGGAAGTGCGCTTTGCGCCGAAATGGCTATCCTGGTTCCCCATGGTGTGGGGCGACTATTGGATCATGAAGCTGGAAGGGGACTATCAATATTCTTTAGTAGGGACACCGGACAGGAAATATCTCTGGGTGCTATCCAGGGAAAAACAGGCTGATCCACAGGTCGTGAACGAATTGCTGGATTACGCAGCCGCGCAAGGCTTCGCAGTGCAAAAGGTAGTACCGACCAACAAGTAGCGCGTATTCGGTAATGGCTCGATCAACACCTGCATAAATCAGAGCATCCCCTTAGGGTTTTTAGTAATAAGCATGGGGAAATTAGATCGTTTTGAATAGCTTGTGGCTGTGGTCGAATGGCACGACGGTATGTATCGGACGTGCCATTTTTTTATCGGAATGTGTTTATCATGAAGTCGTTTTTAAGCATTGCCGCAACCCTTACCCTGGCGTTGGTGGCTGGCGTGGCCCAGGCTGATCGTCTGGATGACATCAAGAAAACGGGTGTCTTGAAAGTAGCGTCTTTTGACAGCAACCCACCGTTTGGTTTTGTAGATCAGAAGTCCCGTCAGATCACCGGTCTGGATGTGGATTTTGCCCAGGCTCTGGCCGACAAACTGGGTGTGAAGCTGGAGGTCTTGCCGACCAACCCGGCCAATCGTGTGCCGCTGCTGACGTCCAATAAAGTGGACCTGGTTCTGGCCAACTTCACCATCACGGAAGAGCGCGCCAAGCAAGTTGATTTCAGCATTCCGTACTTTGCATCAGGCCAGCAATTCCTGGCCAAGAAAGGCGTCTTGTCCTCTCCCGAGCAGTTGAATTCGCTGCGTATTGGTGTGGATAAAGGTACGGTCAATGAGATCGTCCTGCGTGAAAAATACCCCCAGGCCAAGCTGGTTGCCTATGACGATACGCCCTTCGCCTTTACCGCTTTGCGTAATGGCAATGTGCAAGCCATTACTCAGGATGGCCCCAAGCTGATCGGTCTGCTGGCCAATGTGCCGGACAAGGAAAACTATGAAATCCCGGCCTTCAGCATTTCCGAGGACTTGATCGGCATTGGTATCCCCAAAGGCGAGACAGCACTGAAATCCTTTGTGGATGAAACTTTGCTGGAGCTGGAAACCCAGGGCAAGGCACAAGCCATTTATGACGTCTGGTTTGGCCCGCAATCCAAGACCCCGCTAGATCGCTTGTACCGCATCGGTCAGCAACAGTAAGTCATCACGTGCTTGCAGGCCAGCCTTGACTGTTCAGGCTGGCCTTTTCCTGTTTGTGTTTTTAACAGCGGGATCGCTTGATCCTGCTTTTTGGTGTTTGCTATGCCGTCTTCTGATTTCTGGCTGGCACCCCACTATGTGGGCTGGTTGCTTCAAGGGTTCTGGGTCACGATCCAGCTCTCTTTAGTTGTCTCTTTCGCTGCAACTGTTTTGGGCTTTCTGGTGTGTATTGCCAGACTGTCGCCCTTTGCCTGCTTGGCCTGGCCGGTGCGCGCTTATCTGAGTCTGTTCCGTAATACGCCCTTGTTAGTGCAATTGTTCTTCTGGTATTTCGGAGCCTCGGCCTTGATGCCGCCGGAGCTGGTGCAATGGTTGAACACTCAGCATATCTTGCAACTGGTCTTGTTCGATGTGCAGTGGCCCAGTTTCGAGATGCTGGCCGCTTTTGTGGGTTTGACGATCTACACCACGGCTTTTGTAGCTGAAGAGTTACGCTCCGGCGTGCGGGCAGTGCGCAAAGGCCAATGGGCCGCTGCCGCTTCTTTGGGTATGTCGTCCATGCAGGTCTGGCGCTATGTGGTGATGCCGCAGGCTTTGCGCAATACCTTTCCCTCGCTGATCGGGCAGTACATGAATGTCATCAAGAACACCTCGCTGACCATGGCCATTGGCTTGGCCGAGCTCTCTTATGCCTCCCGTCAGGTGGAAACGGAAACCTTCAAGACCTTCCAGTCCTTTGGGATTGCCACGCTGCTGTATGTCTTGCTGGTCATGCTGGTGGAGGTGGGAGGGCAGTGCTTGCAACGCCATCGCCTGCAAGTGCGAGGTGGGCTGTCATGAACGTCGATGTAATTCATGACAACCTGCTGTATTTCCTGGTGGGGGCGTATCCGCATGGCCCTTTAGGTGGGGCGGCGCTGACGCTCTTGTTAAGCGTGCTCTCGGCAAGTCTGTCGGCTATTTTGGGGCTGGTCTTTGGGGTGGCCCTGGTGTTGACGCGCGGTGTGGCGCATACCACCTTGCTGCTGTTTCTGGGCTTTTTCCGTGCCATCCCTGTGATCATGCTGATTTTCTGGGTGTACTTTCTGCTGCCCATTCTGTTCAAGGTGGATGTGCCGGGCTTGTTTACCGTGGTCTGCGCCTTGTCCTTGATTGGCGGCGCCTATCTGGCGCATTCGGTATCAGCGGGCATCAGCAGTTTGCCAGCAGGGCAGTGGCAAGCGGGCAGGGCGCTGGGCCTGAATACTGTTCAAATCATGACGTCCATCATTCTGCCGCAAGCCTTGCCGGTGATGCTGCCTTCTTTTATTAATCAGTGGGTTGCTTTGATCAAGGACACCTCGCTGGCTTATGTCATTGGCGTGGCGGAATTGTCTTTTGTTGCCACTCAGGTCAGCAATCGGGTCATGGTTCACCCCACTGAAATCTTCTTGTTTGTCGGGCTGATGTACTACGTGATTTGCGCAACGCTGGAGTTGCTTGCGAATCGGGTGGCCCGACGTTATGACAAACATCTGCGACTGGATGGCAAATGATCCGTATCGATAGTGTTTCCAAGTGGTATGGCACGTTTCAGGTGCTCAAGGACTGTACGGCCCAGGTGGACCGTCAGGAAGTGGTGGTGGTGTGCGGGCCTTCGGGCTCGGGCAAGTCCACCTTGTTGAAAACCGTCAATGGTCTGGAACCGTTCCAGCAAGGCACGATCCTGGTGGACGGCGTTTCTGTCGGCGATCCTGCGACGAATCTGCCGGAACTGCGCAGCCGGGTTGGGATGGTGTTTCAGAACTTCGAGCTGTTTCCGCATTTGAATGTCTTGGCCAATCTGACCTTGGCACAACGTAAAGTGCTGGGCAGGGGGCGTGATGAAGCGTCCGAACGGGCCTTGCTGTACCTGGATCGGGTGGGCCTGAAGGCGATGGCGGATCGCTATCCGGCCAGCTTGTCGGGTGGGCAGCAACAACGTGTTGCCATTGCACGGGCCTTGTGCATGGACCCGGTCTGCATGTTGTTTGACGAGCCTACCTCGGCTTTGGACCCGGAAATGGTCAATGAGGTGCTGGACGTGATGGTCAGCTTGGCGCAAGAGGGTATGACCATGATGTGCGTCACCCATGAAATGGGTTTTGCCCGCAAAGTGGCGGATCGGATGGTTTTCATGGATCAGGGCCAGATTCTGGAGGACGTACCCACGGATGTATTCTTTGGTGATCTGGAGGGCCGGCCACAGCGAGTGCAAACCTTTTTGTCCAAGGAGCTGCGTCTGTAGCTTGTGCTTTTGCAAGGCAGCTGGTTTGATGACTGCCAAGCCAAGCCAAGCCAAGCCAAGCCAAGCCAAGCCAAGCCAAGCCAAGCCAAGCCAAGCCAAGCCAAGCCAAGCGCAGCAGAGGCTGGGGCCCGTCTTCATAAAAAAAGCCCGCCTGTTGAAAATGGGCGGGCTTTTTTATGGGCGAGCAAACCAGGCTTGATGAAACAGGGCTAATGACATGCTTGCCCGGCCTGGGGAGTGTCGCGATGTGCTCAGGATGACTGAGCGGCTGTGTCGAACGATTGCAGCACAGACTCTGATGCCAGTACGGCACGGCGTGCCTGTTCGTGTTGATCATGCAGGGCCAGGTAATGTGCTTCGGCCTCATCGCCTCGCGCTACATCCCCTTTGTATGACTGCGCTACGTAGTTTGCGTACCAAATGGACTCGGCTACGGTCATACCCACAAACACTTCATTGTCGTCCTGATCTTGAGACAGGGCACGGATACCAGATAAATACGCCCGTTCACGGGGCTGAAATTCCAACATAAGACTCCTTGATAAGCCTCCATTGTAGTGGGTAGAAGAAATCAGGCCAGTGTTGTGCCGCTGATGTGGGTTCTATTGAGACCGACAAGCCAGGCAATGACTCGGATCAAGGAACCTTGTCGAGTTAATGGACTCTTAACGTTTGTATGAAAAATACGAAAGGAAAATAATGACGATGTTACGTATATCGCTGACCGTGGGCCTGCTGTGGGTGTCTGCATCGGCTCTCGCTGCCAACGGACAAGAAAATGCCCGTTTAGGGCGGGTCCATGTGCAGGCAGACAGCATTGAAATGCTGGGGGCGAATTCGCTGAAAGCCTCGGGCAATGTGGTGGTGATCGGCAAAGATAGCGTGATTCACAGCCACGAGGCGCTCATTAGCCAAGACGGTTCGGTCATTCAGGTGCAGGCCGTGCAGTCTGGGCAGAGCCACACGTCGGAGTTTGACCCGCTCAGCCTTCAGGATGCCCGTGCGGCGGGGGGAGAAATGAGGCTGCAAAGAGAAGGGTATGTCGCAGTAAAAACAAAAGGTTTAAGTACGACCTGGTGGAATCGTGCCACCCAGACATGCGTCATGGTCAAGACAAGTCAGGGTCGCTATAGCGAGGTCAAGGTGCTTGCCGCTTCTGTGTGCATGGGCTCTTGACGCGCCGTGTTTGGCGATGGCGCTGCCAGCTTGTTGGGATAAATCGTGGAACGTCAAAGACAAGTATTTTTCCATTGTGCTGCCACCGTGTCAGGACTAGGGCTGTCCTTGTTAGCCTTGCTCCTGGCTTTGGTGTTTTTAGTGGATGGGTTTGCTAACCCGCAGCGTCAATTCGCGCTGATCAATTATGTATTTGCCGCCTTGGGTCTGTGTTTTTCCTGCTTGATTTTTGCCATGAGCCGCACTTATGACCGTGTTTGTCGCGGCTTACCGATGGCAAATCAAGGTATTGGTAAACGACTGGGCTGGTATCTAACGGCGCTTTACGCCGTTTTGATCGGTTTGCTTGCCTTGGGTGCCGCAGGCATAGGAGCAAGGCTGCTACAAGGGCAGCATATATTTGGTTAAGGTGAGCGCCTGGCAGGGCAAGGCGCTGGTGCTGTTTACGCTGGCATCGCCACCTTTTTCAGCCGATATGCCAAAGCAGGTCTAGTCAGCCCCAGCCTGCGCGCCGCTTCTGAAATATTCCCGTTCGTCTTTTTCAGGGTTAGCTGGATGATTTGCTCTTCCAGATCATCCAGATTGAAGGGCGTTTCCAACAGATCCTCCAGATATTGCGTCTGGTGCGCGCTGAAACAGGGCTCTTTGGCCATAAAGCCTTGCGTGTTCAAACTGCTCAGATACTGTAAGGCACTTTTCTGTTGCGGAAACAGGTGGTGGGTTTCGATTTCATGATTGTGTTCGGTCAGGATGACACCGCGCTCGATCATGTTCTCGAACTCGCGGATATTGCCTGGCCAGTCGTACTGCATCAACAATTCCCGGCTGCGGTCGCTCACCCCCAGCACGTGCTTTTTGTACAGACTGGAGTACTTGTTCAGAAAATACTCGGTCAGTAACGGAATGTCTTCCTTGCGCTCACGCAGCGGCGGGATGTGGATGGGAAAGACATTCAGGCGATAGTACAGGTCGGCACGGAAAGTGCCTTTTTGTACGGCCTCGGCCAGATCTTCGTTGGTGGCGGCCACGACGCGTACATCGATATGGCGGATGTTTTCATCACCGACGCGCTCCAGCTCCTGTTCCTGCAAGACACGGAGCAGGGCGGCCTGGGACCGGGGCGATAGCTCCACGATTTCATCCAGAAAGATGGTGCCACTCTGGGCACGCTCAAAGCGACCGGGGCGGGATTTATGCGCGCCGGTATAAGCACCTTTCTCGACACCAAATAGTTCTGACTCAATCAGCTCCGGGGGAATGGACGCACAGTTCACTGCAATAAAGGGCTGATCTGCCCGATCGCTGGCGGCGTGCAGGCCGCGCGCGAAGGCTTCTTTCCCGACGCCGGTTTCCCCCAGCAGCAGCACGGAGACTTTGCTTTGTGCCGCCTTTTCCAGCAGATGACAGGCGGCCTGGTAGGCGGCGGACTGGCCAATGGAGTTGGGCAAGGTGAAGTTGGCGCTGGAGTGTTTGAACTCCTGTTCGCGCAACTTCACCAGCTCACATCGCAAGGCAAACAGTTCGTCCTGAACCGGGTCAGGCAGCATGAAGCGGTCAATCTCGGGGTCATCCGCTTCCCATTCTTCGGCAGGCTTGCCCACGATCTTGCAGTGGCTGTGGCCCATGGCGCCGCATTGGGTTTCTTTGTAGATGATGCTCTTGCCCATATAGAAGCTGGTGTAGCCACTGGCATACCCAAGCAAGCTCCAACAGACCGGCTCGCTGGATTGGCCGTGCTCTTTCTGGTGATTGCTGACTTCGTAGGAATCAAACCAGTCAAATTCGCCGTAGTACTGGCCGGCATCGCGATCAAAAGTCAGAGAAGTAGGCACCACTTTGACCATGCCGCGAATGGTGTGCATTTGTGGGCCGGCCAGAAAGGTCTCTTTCAATGAGAGGTCCGGGCGCACTTTTTGGGACACTTCAGCATCTTTCATGCCGGCGTGGTAGCCAAAGCGCATCAGAAAGTATTTGGCGCGCTCGCTGCCCAAAGAGGCAATCAGCTCCTTGCGTAGCTGGCCAAAACCGCTGGCATGCAGCAAAAGCATGCGCTGCTCGCCAAACCATATTTTTCCTTCACGGGCATCAAAGCGAATGGCGTCGATCAGGTCCTGACTTAATGGCAGTGTGAGTTCCGTAGCCCCCATGGCTGTCTCCATCTGTTGTTTCTTATTGTGGTTTTGGGTGTTTTAAAAATCAGTATGCCGCCTGTCTTTCTGGTGACTCAAGGAAAACAGAATAGTGTCCAGAGGACGGATAAAACGGTTTTTTCTAGGGCTTTACCCTAACTCAGCATTTGATGAAAACGGCGCTAAGCACTTGATCAAATGATCAATTTTTTGTTGAGCCAGCCGCTCAGTAGCACAGGGTATCTGACTGCCACCCCCTCTATCTCTTTAATCCTAAAGGGTTAAATCCTTCAAGCATAAAGTTGGCACGCAGTTTGCTATGAACAGGCTGTGGACACTCATGCAACAGCTTGATCAGGAGGAGAACCGATGTCAGACACGAGCTTGCCCACTTTGACAAAGTACGTACGCGTGCGCAGTCCGGCCAATGCCCGCTTTGTGGAATTTGATTTTGCTATTGGTCAGCCGGACCTGTTTGTGGAGCTGGTCATGCCACCGGCGGCATTTGAGCAGTTTTGCCTGCAGAACAATGTCCAGCCCATGAGCGAGGAGCAAATGCGGGTCAATGACGAGAACGAAGAAAAATGGCGTTTTGGTTATGACACTTTGGTCGGTAACAGCCGTCAGGCTGAAGCCCAGTAGGTTTTATTCAGGAGAACAAGAGGATGACATTAGAAATTAAAACGGCCAGTTTGCAGCCCGTGCGGCAAACCTTCGCCAACGTGGCTCGCCGCTTTGGTGAAAAGCCGGCTACCCGCTACCAGGAAGCGACATACGATGCCCAGGCGACGGCCAACTTTCATTACCGGCCCCTGTGGATGCCGGACAAGACCCTGAATGACCCCACGCATACCGCCATCCAGATGAAGGATTGGTATGTGTTCCGTGACCCCCGTCAGTTCTACTACGGTGCTTACGTGCAAAACCGTGCCCGCATGCAGGAAGCGGCTGAAACCAATTACGGCTTTTTTGAAAAGCGTGATCTGGCCCAGTACCTGAGCGAGGAGGTCAAAGCCAAGGTCACCCGTTTGCTGCTGCCTTTGCGCCACATCGAGCAAACCGCCAATCTGAACTTTATGTCCGGCTCGGCCTACGGTTATGGCACCACCATTACCCAAGCCTGTCTCTATGCCGGGATGGACGCGCTGGGTATGGCGCAATACGTCTCCCGTATTGGCCTGCTGATTGATGGCAATAGTGCCGATTCCCTGAGCCAGGCCAAAGAGGCCTGGATGCAGGATGCGGCCTGGCAAGGTCTGCGTGCCTTGTGCGAAAAAACGCTGGTTCAGAAAGACTGGTTTGAACTGCTGCTGGTGCAGTCCTTGCTGATCAACACCGTGGTGCATCAAGTGGTGTATCAGGGGCTGGTGGCGGATCTGGCCAAGGAAGGCGGCCGCGATCTGGATATGCTGCTGGAGTTCATGCTGGATTGTCATAAAGACCTGTCCAACTGGAGCGATAGTGTCTTCAAGATTGCCGTTGCTGAAAGCGAGCAAAACAAGCAGCAATTGCAAAACTGGCTGGATCAGTGGCTGCCGCAAGTGCAAGCCGCCTTCATGCCCTACATCCAGGCTGCCTTTGCCGACCAGGCTGATCAAGTCTGGGCACAAGTGCAGGAAACCATTGCCAAACGCGTCACAAAAGCAGGCCTGAGCCTGGGGGGAGAGGCCTGATGAAATCCAAGGTTTATATCGGTCTGCAAGACAACGACATGTCGCGCTACATCGTCGAGGCCATCGAGCAAGACAACCCGGACGCCACGGTGATTTATCAGCCAGCCATGATTCGCATTGAGTGCGTGGGCCAACTGACCGTCAAGCGCGAGACCGTGGAAGAAAAGTACGGGCAGCAGTGGGACATGCAGGAACTGCATCTGAATCTGATCACCTTGGGTGGCAATGTGGATGAAGATGAAGACCGCTTGTTGTTGCACTGGAACAGCTAAATCAGAAAAGGGGGCAATATGGCCACGAAAAAACTAAATATCAAAGACAAATATCGTTATCTAACGCGTGATCTGGACTGGGAATTCAGCTATCAGGATCGCAAGGACGCCTTCCCCTACGAGGAGTTCGAGGGAATCAAGATTACCGACTGGTCCAAATGGGAAGATCCGTTCCGTCTGACAATGGACGCGTACTGGAAGTACCAGGCTGAAAAAGAAAAGAAGCTGTACGCCATTTTTGATGCCTTCGCGCAGAACAATGGCCAGATGAATATTTCCGATCCGCGTTATCTGAACGCGATCAAGGTGTTCCTGACGGCGGTGACCCCGTTGGAATACCAGGCTTACCAGGGCTACTCCCATGTGGGACGTCAATTCAGCGGCATTGGCGCACGTATTGCGTGCCAGATGCAGTCGATTGACGAGCTGCGTCACGTCCAGACGCAGGTTCACGCCATGAGCCACTACAACAAGTTTTTCAATGGCTTCCAGGACTGGAGCCATATGCACGACCGCGTCTGGTACCTGTCCGTGCCCAAGTCTTTTTTTGAAGATGCCCGTGCTGCAGGCCCCTTTGAATTTCTGTTGGCAATCAGCTTCTCCTTCGAGTATGTGCTGACCAACTTGCTGTTTGTGCCCTTTATGTCGGGTGCGGCCTACAACGGCGACATGGCCACCGTGACTTTCGGCTTCAGCTCGCAGTCTGACGAAGCACGCCACATGACGCTGGGTCTGGAAGTGATCAAGTTCCTGCTGGAGCAGCACGAGGACAACGTGCCGATTGTGCAGGAATGGATCGACAAATGGTTCTGGCGCGGCACCCGCCTGCTGTCCGTGGTGGCCATGATGATGGACTATATGCTTCCCAACAAGGTCATGTCCTGGAAAGAGGCTTGGGAGGTCTATTTCGAGCAGGCCGGTGGCGCATTGTTCAAGGATCTGGCCCGCTATGGCATTCGCATGCCCAAGTACAGCGATGTGATCGAGAAAGAGAAAGAGCACATCTCGCACCAAGCCTGGTGGATTTTCTACAACTTCGGCCATGCTGCCGGTTTCCACACCTGGATCCCCAGCGACGAGGAACTGGATTGGCTGAGCGCCAAGTACCCCGATACGTTCGACAAGTACTACCGCCCACGTTGGGAAATGGCCAAAAAGATGGAAGCCGAAGGCAAGCGTTTCTATTCCAGTGGCCTGCCACAACTGTGCCAGGTATGTCAGGTGCCCATGACCTTTACCGACATGGACAAGCCCGACGAAATTACCTATCGCCAAAGTCAGTACAAGGGCGAGCGTTACCACACGTGCTCGGATGGCTGCCGCGACATTTTCGAGCACGAGCCTGAAAAGTACATCCAGGCCTGGCTGCCGGTGAACCAGATCCTGCAAGGCGGCTGCGGTGGTCCTGAGCTGGAGAAGATCCTGAGCGACTACTACCAGCTGAACGTGGGTGTCGACAATATGGACTTCAAGGGTTCGGTGGATCAAGCGCGCTGGAATGAATGGAAAGGAGTGACGGCCTAGTCACACGAGACAAAGGACCGCGCCCCCGGCGGGCGCGGCCACGACCTAAAAAAATTGGAGATCAAGATGGCAGTTACTGCAATTACCCCGGACTACCAAGGCTACGCGCGCGATCAGAAATCGCATTACGGCGAAAGCATGTTGTTGTACATCGGTTGGGATGAGCACTTGTTGTTCTGCTCAGCCAAGGCTTTTCTGGTTCAGCCCGACATGACGGTGTCGCAACTGATTCAGCAATTGATGCCGGCCGGCTTTGCCCAGCACCCTGACTTCGAACAGATCGAGTGGAGCAAGGTGCAATGGAATCTGAATGGCGAGGCGGTTGAACTGAACCCGAACGACACCTTGGGTGCCCAGGGCTTTGATCACAAATCCTTGTTGCGTTTCAAAACCCCTGGCCTGAATGGCTACAAGGGTACGGGCGTATAAGAGGCGGAGGCAGCAATGACGTATCAGGTAACCGTAGAACCCACAGGTGATGTGGTCGAGGTGGAAGACGGACAAACCTTGTTGGACGCGGCGTTGCGACAAGGGGTTTGGTTGCCTTTTGCCTGTGGACATGGAACCTGTGGCACCTGCAAGGTGCAGGTGCTGGAAGGTTATGCAGACGCAGGCGATGCGTCCAGCTTTGCCCTGATGGATTCGGAGCGGGACGAAGGCAAGCTGCTGGCTTGCTGCTGCCTGCCCGAATCCGATATGGTCATCGAGGCCGATGTGGACGTGGACCCGGATTTTCAGGGGCTGCCCGTCGAGGATTATCAGGGCAAGGTCGTCCTGATTGAAGACTTGTCGCCCACGATCAAGCACATCCGCCTCGAACTGGATCGTCCGATGGCGTTCCAGGCCGGGCAGTACATCAACCTGCAGGTGCCGTCCATCGACAGTACCCGTGCTTTCTCCATTGCGAATCCGCCGTCCATGGCCGGCATTATCGATTTGCACGTACGCAAGGTGGAAGGGGGCGCAGGCACGACCTGGCTGCACGAGGAACTGGAAGTGGGGCAGTCTCTGGATGTGTCCGGCCCTTATGGTCAGTTCTTTGTGCGCAAGTCCGACCCGCAAGGCGCGATTTTCATTGCCGGTGGCTCGGGCCTGTCCAGCCCCGAATCCATGATTATGGATTTGCTGGAAGAGGGCGATACCCGTCCTATTTATCTATTCCAGGGGGCGCGCAATAAAGCCGAGCTGTATCACGCCGATCATTTCTATCAGCTAGCTGAAAAGCATGACAATTTTCACTACATTCCGGCCTTGAATGCGCCCTTGCCGGAAGATGCCTGGGAAGGCTTTGTGGGCTTTGTACATGAGGCAGTGGGGCAGTTTTTTGAGCAACGCTGTTCAGGCAATAAAGCCTATTTGTGTGGACCGCCGCCCATGATCGAAGCGGCGATCTCCACCTTGATGCAAAGCCGTCTTTTTGAGCGTGACATTCACATGGAGCAGTTTCTGACAGCGGCAGATGGGGCAAGCGGCAAGGTGCGCTCGGCCTTGTTCAAGCGTATTTAAGGGCTAGGAATTTCCATCAGTCGGGCTCTTTGGCAATGAAAGGGCTCGACGGGTGCGCCATGAGCGCATTTTCAATATTTTGTTGAAATATGGCCAGCAGCCCCTCTTCGAGCCCTAGTGTGTGCATGACATTGCCTCCATGTACCAAACCCCGCTGCACGCCTTCGGCTATGGCGAAATCCTCTCCATCGAATACGACATCATTCGTATAGCTGAAACGTTTTTCTAGCGCCTTCATGCCCGCTTCTCCGTGAAACTGCTCGGGCCGATACAACATTTCATGTGTCCAGATGGTTCGATTCGGTGCCTCTGGATAGAACAGATTAATGGACACGTAATCTGGATGCATAATAAAAAAAGCGTGCGGGAAAATAGAGTAGTAAACCGATGCGAAATCAAGAATACGCCGCTGGTCCGCCTGCACATTCACTATTTCCTGAAAGTTGGTTCGCGCCGCCGCCAAGCGAATATGTGGCCCATATTCATGGTGGGCGATAACGCCCTTGCGAAAGGCATGTGACAGCGTATCGCGGTGAAGATAAGGGACGTGATAGCCTTCAAGATAGGTCTTGATCAACAGTTTCCAATTCGCTTCTTTGATAATTTGGGACTTGCGGTAAGGCACAAGCTCCTTCAGGCCGAAATGATCGAGGTCCTCGCCGACAAAGCCAAGAAAGTGGTCCAGATTTATCGTTGTGCCTGGCGTGGGGTGAATCCAGATGAGACCGGCCCGCTCCGCGACGGGCAGTTCGATCAATGAAAACGCGTGCTTATCGAGATCCGGAAAATTATAGGGTTTTGTCACTCCTTTAAGCTTGCCGTCCAAGTCATAGGACCATCCATGAAAAGGGCAGACGAAAGCCTTCAGACACGGTTCCGTGCCAGCAACGAGGCGCGCGCCACGATGACGGCAGATATTAAGGAACCCGCGCAGATGGCCTTCTTGAGTTCGCACGATGACATACGGGAATGAATCCCAATCACTCAGTAAATAACTACCTGGTTCCTGAATGCGTGAAGCGTGCCCAACCAGCATCGGATAATGCCGAAATACACTGCTCGTTTCTTTTTCCAGAATATCGGGGTCTGTATAAATATTCACCGGAAGTTGCACGACACGATCAAGCATGGGCTGATCCCGGCCTGTGCGATGAAGTGCGAGAAGCGTATCCAGTAGTTGTAACTGTGCATCGTGCCGCATTATCTTTCCCTTTATACCGGGCTATCGCTGTTCGCCGTGCCCTGATATGAAGCCAAGCTTTTGGGGGGAGTCAGTTCAAGGAGTTTACGTGGCCGGAACCACTGTTCCCTGGGCCAGAGCGCATAGTTTTTGGGACTCGCCATCAATGGCGTAAACCTCGCATTGACAAATTGCCATGCGCTTTCCTGCACTACGTGCTTGCGCTTTGGCGACCAAACGAGTGCCAATCGCTGGCCGGATGTAATTGATTTTAAATTCTACGGTTAACGCGTTTCCGCCCAGTGCAAGCCCCCCAGCAAAAGTGATGGCATTGTCCGCCAGGTAACTGATTGCGCCACCATGAACAAATCCATGTTGCTGTTTGTGATGATCCTGAACAGCGAGTGCCAGTTCGGCGCTGTCCTTAGAGCATGTCACCAGCTCAGCGCCGATGAATTGGCTGAAGGCTTGTGATTGAAATATTTTTAAAGCAAATGCTTTTATATCGTCCATTGATAAGCACCTTTGCCGAAAATACTGAGTTAGGTTTTGCGCGTTGTTTTTGAGGGCAATTTTTATTTATTACTTTAGCAAGATGATAAACCGGAATGCTAAGTCGAAAACCCTACTTTTTTTGTAATTAAAACTGTATTACGGTTTTATGCTTATTTTTTAAAATGCCTTTATCTCTAATTTCGAAAGGCGCCATATATTATTTAAGCTAAATAATATATGACACTGATATGGCATCTATTGGATTTCGTCGCGCTATTCAGGCAGGACCATTGCTCAAAGCACTGTGCCCTGGAATTAGCCAGGGCGGCTTTTCTGCATACATTTCTTCGATAAACGCATGCATCTGGGCGATATACCAGGAGTTGTCGTTTTTTCTGTGGCTGAAAATAATGGGCGAGGTTACTTTCTCATCGTCAATCAGCCGGTACACAAGATCGCTGCGTATCTGGGCGGCGGAAGGAATCAGGCATAAGCCGACACCGCCTGCAACCAGTCCCATGGCCGTTTGCAGTTCCTTAACCTCGTGTACTTCGGAGGGGAAAACGGCGTTGTCGTGCAAAATGTTCAGTACATGATCGGCAAAGCTGGGGCGTGGGGATTTGGGATACACAATAAAGGCGTGATCAGCGATGACTTGCAAGGACACTGGCCCCCGGTCCTTGGCCAAGTCAATCTTGGGCGGGATCGCCAGCACTAGGCGTTCTTCACGCAGAACGGTGCGACAGACCGCGCTGTCATGGATGCGCACACGCCCAAAAGCGATATCAATCCGTCCGGCGCGCAAGGCGGCAATTTGCTGGCTGGAGGTCAGCTCCAGAAAGTGAAAGCGGATATCCGGATAGGCGTGGCGAAACTTCTGAATCAGGATAGGCAGGCCACCATATAAAGTGGAAGCGACAAAGCCAATCGACAATTGCGGACGCTGGTTTAGACCGACTTCGGTGGTTGCCGCCTTCATCACTTCTACACGATTGAGCAATTGCAGTGATTGTTCGTAAAAGATGCGGCCTGCCTCGGTCAGTTGCAGGGGGCGGCTCTCACGTGATAGCAGCAGCACATTGAGCTCCTGTTCGAGCAACTGGATCTGCCTGCTGAGTGCAGGTTGGGCGATGTGTAACTGTTCGGCAGCACGCGTGAAATTGCGCGCTTGGGCGACCGCAACAAAATAGCGGATTTGTTTCAAGTCCATGCCTGTGGTCCAGGTCCAGAAAACCCGGACCAATATATCACCTATCTCGACCATCCAAGCCTCAAGCATATACCTGACAAGCTTTAGGGTTAACGATAGGTTTTGTTTTGTGGGTGATGCAAGTATCTGATTTTATTTACAAAAAAACAAACTATAGCATTTTGCTATGAAGCGGGACCAATATGGTATTGGAAGCTTGAGCATCCAAAGACTGTAATGAAAACCATGCAGAACAGCCCCAGGTTTTTAGATAAAACGGGCTGGGCAAGACCAGCCCGATGGTCTTGCTGGCGGGCTTGAATCAGGCTCAAGGCCAAGCCAGTAACACGCTGCTACGAGTCAGTCCGGTCTCAATCCGGAGCGATTTTTCTTTTCTATCACACGTACTTGCTATGCCGTCATGGGCATGGGCAGGGACGGCTGCCACTCTCATAAAGGCCACATTATGTCAGTCCTTATGGATAAAACCAACGATATCAGGTACTTGCTTGATACTGCCCTGGAAGAAAACAAAGAAACAGGCGTGTATCGCTGCCGTCGTGACATCTTCACGAATCCGGATCTGTTCGAACTGGAGATGAAGCATATTTTTGAAGGCAATTGGGTCTACCTGGCCCATGAAAGCCAACTGCCCAAGGTGAATGATTACTTCACGACCTATATTGGCCGCCAGCCTGTCGTTCTGACACGCGCTAAAGACGGTGGCTTGAGTGCCTTTATCAATGCCTGTGCTCACCGGGGCGCCATGCTGTGCCGCCGCAAACATGGCAATAAAGGCAGCTTCACCTGTCCTTTTCATGGCTGGACCTTCAATAACGCGGGCAAGTTGCTCAAGGTCAAGGACGAGAAAAACACCCAGTATCCCGAGCAGTTCAATACCGACGGCTCGCATGACTTGAAGCATGTCGCGCGTTTTGAGAACTATCGTGGCTTTTTGTTTGGCAGCCTGAATCCGGATGTGGTGTCTCTGGACGAGTATCTGGGTGAAACCAAGGTCATCATCGACCAGATCGTGGACCAAGCCCCTGAAGGCCTGGAAGTGCTGCGCGGTAATTCTTCCTATATCTACGACGGCAACTGGAAGTTGCAGATGGAAAACGGGGCGGACGGCTATCACGTCAGTAGCGTGCACTGGAATTACGCCGCCACCATGGGGCGCCGCAAGGAGGGTGGGACGCAAGCGGTGGATGCGAATGGCTGGAGCAAAAGCCTGGGCGGTGTGTATGGCTTTGATTACGGCCATATCCTGCTGTGGACCAAGACCATGAATCCAACCGTGCGCCCGGTCTATGAGCACCGCGAAGAACTGAAACAGCGTCTGGGCGAGGAACGTGCCGAGTTCATCGTCAACCAGACCCGCAATCTGTGTCTGTACCCGAACGTGTATCTGATGGACCAGTTCTCTACCCAGATTCGGGTAACGCGTCCTATCAGCGTGGACAAGACAGAAGTCACGATTTACTGCTTTGGCCCTAAGGGTGAAAGTGCGGAGCAGCGTGCCATCCGTATCCGCCAATACGAAGACTTTTTTAATGTGTCCGGCATGGGGACGGCAGACGATCTGGAGGAATTCCGCGCCTGTCAGGAAGGCTATGCCGCAATGGCCGCTCCCTGGAATGACTTGAGCCGAGGTGCACCCTTGTGGGTGCAAGGCCCGGACGAGAACGCTACCGCCATGGGCATGAAGCCCTTGATCAGTGGCGGGCGAAGCGAAGATGAAGGCTTGTTTGTCTGCCAGCATGAGTACTGGGCCAAGACCATGAGCCAGGCACTGAACGCAGAAAGCGGGGAGGCCTAAGCCATGAACGCGACTTATCACTCTATTTGCGCTTTTCTGTATCGCGAAGCCCGTTTTCTGGATGACCGCCAGTGGGATGAATGGCTGGAGTGCTATAGCCCTAACGTCCAATACTGGATGCCTTGCTGGGACGATGATGATCAACTGACCGAAGATCCGCACAGCGAGATTTCCTTGATTTTTTATCCCAACCGCAATGGCCTGGAGGATCGGGTATTCCGCATCAAGACCGAGCGCTCCGGTGCCTCCACGCCCGAGCCGCGTACCGCTCATATGCTCAGCAATATCGAGATTTTGGCCGAGCGTGAGGGGCAGGTGGATGTCCGCTACAACTTTTTGACACTGAACCATCGCTACCGGGTGACGGATCAATTCTTCGGCACGATTTATCTGACTTTGTCACGTCAGGAGCAGGGCTGGTTGATTGAGCAAAAGAAGGTGGTGCTCAAAAACGACTACATCCGTCAAGTGATTGATGTGTATCACATTTAAAACGGGGAACCAGTCGTGAACAGCTATCGTATTGCGCTTAATTTTGAGGACGGCGTCACCCGTTTCGTGGACTGTGGTGAACACGAAAAAGTGCTGGATGCCGCGTATCGCCACCAGATCAATCTGCCTATGGATTGCTCGGACGGGGTGTGCGGCACCTGTAAATGTCAGGCCGAAAGTGGTCAGTATGAGCAGGGCGATGACTACATCGAAGATGCCCTGACGCAAGAGGAAGCGGACAAAGGTTTGGTTCTGACTTGCCAGATGATTCCCAAGTCGGATTGCGTGATTGCCGTGCCGATTTCATCGGGTGTGTGCAAGACCGCCGTGGCCAAGTGGCAGGGGCAGGTATCGGAATGCCGTCAGTATGAGGATGCGGCTTACGAACTGAAGATTGATGCGGCTGATGACGCCTTGCCTTTCCTGCCTGGGCAGTACGTGAATATCACGGTGCCCGGCGGGCAGGCGCATCGCTCCTATTCCTTTAGCTCTGCGCCGGGAGAGCCGCGTTTGAGTTTTCTTATCAAGCAAGTGCCGGGCGGCCTGATGAGTTCCTGGCTGGCGGCGCAGCCGCTAGGCCAGCAGGTGGAAATGACCGGGCCTTTGGGCAGTTTTTATCTGCGTCAGGTAACGCGCCCCTTGTTGTTCCTGGCCGGTGGTACGGGCTTGGCGCCGTTCTTGTCCATGCTGGAAGCCCTGGTCCGGCAAGGCTGTACGCAGCCTGTGCATCTGGTCTATGGCGTCACGCGTGATCAGGATCTGGTGATGCTGGCGGAGCTGGATTCCTACACCCAGCGTTTGCCCGGATTCAGCTACACCACCTGCGTGGTGGACCCAGAATCCCGCCACGAACGCAAAGGCTACGTGACTCAGCATCTGGATCTGGCGCATTGGTATGAAGGACAGGTGGATGTGTACCTGTGCGGGCCGCCACCCATGGTGGATGCAGTCAGCCAGTTTATTGATGCCCAAGCTCATGCTCCCGCGAATTTCTACTACGAAAAATTCATCTCCAGCCAATAAATGCATTCAAGCGGCGCCCCTTTTCGGGGCGTGCTGTGCTGGATGATTCCTATAAGGAAAGATCATGACTGCGCCTGTGCGTTTTCATCAAAAAGTGGCCATTGTGACGGGCGCGGCCCAAGGCATTGGCCGTCGCGTTGCCGAGCGCTTGCAGGCCGAAGGGGCTTGGGTGTTGGCGGTAGACCGTTCGGAACTGGTGCGGGAACTGGCCGACGAGGCGGTCTTGACGCTGGAAGTGGATTTGGAAACCGTTGAGGGTGCGCAGGCCGCGGCCCAGGCGGCACTGGATAAGTGGGGGCGTATTGATATTTTGATCAATAACGTCGGCGGTACGATCTGGACGCGTCCTTACGAACACTACACGCCGCCGCAGATCGAAGCCGAGATTCGTCGTTCTCTGTTTCCAACCCTGTGGTCCTGTCATGCCGTGTTGCCCAGCATGCAGAAGCAGGGCAGCGGGGCCATTGTGAATGTGTCCTCGATTGCGACCCGCAGCATCAACCGCGTGCCTTATGCGGCGGCCAAAGGCGGCGTCAATGCCTTGACCGCCTCCTTGGCGTTTGAGAATGCCCAGCGCGGCATTCGGGTCAATGCCGTCTCACCCGGCGGAACCGAGGCACCGCCACGGCGCATTCCCCGCAATACCCAGACCCAAGAAGATCCCCAGGAAGCGATCTGGTATCAGCAGATTGTGGATCAAACCGTGGCCAGCAGTTTGATGAAGCGTTACGGCAACCTGGATGAACAGGCCGCCAGCATTTTGTTTTTGGCCTCGGACGAGGCGTCGTATATCACCGGCACTGTCTTGCCAGTAGGAGGCGGCGATCAGGGCTGATCAAGCGATGCAGGCGGCTGGTACAGCGAATGACATCAACACAAAAAACTCCATATGGGGGAGACAAATCATGAAAACAGTAGACGTTAATGCAGTGATTGAGCAGGCGCGCTTTGGGCGCTTTCACTGGATGGTGATGAGCCTGTGTGCCTTGTTGTTGATATTCGATGGTTACGACTTGTTTATTTACGGTGTGGTCTTGCCGGTGCTGATGGACGAGTGGAATTTGACGCCGGTGCAAGCCGGAGCCTTGGGTAGTTACGCCTTGTTTGGCATGATGTTTGGCGCCTTCGTGTTCGGGCCGTTGGCAGACAGGATTGGCCGTAAAAAAGGCGTGACGATCTGCTTTGCCTTGTTCAGCTTGGCCACATTTCTAAATGGCTTTGCCAGCTCACCAACCGAGTTTGGGGTATATCGCTTTCTGGCCGGCTTGGGCTGTGGGGGCTTGATGCCCAATGCCGTAGCCTTGATGAATGAATATTCGCCTAAACGTTCGCGTAGTACCTTGGTGGCGATCATGTTCAGTGGCTATTCATTGGGTGGCCTGTTGTCGGCGGCGATTGGCATCTATATGTTGCCGCGCTTTGGCTGGCAGTCCATGTTTTTCTGCGCGGCTATTCCGCTGTTGCTGCTCCCTTTTATTGTCTGGAAATTGCCGGAGTCGCTGACGTTTTTGATACGCCAAGGGCAAGAGGAAAAAGCACGTCGTATTGTGCAGGCCTTGGACCCTGGAATGGGCGTGTCTCAAGATACCAATTTGACCTTAAATGAACAGAAACAGACGGGTGTGCCCATGCTGGATCTGGTCAAAGAAGGGCGCTTGCTGGGCACTTTGATGATCTGGGTGGCGTTTTTCTGCTGCCTGTTGATGGTCTATGCCCTGGGCTCCTGGCTACCTAAATTGATGGCCAATGCGGGCTATAGCCTGGGTTCCAGCTTGTCTTTCCTGGTGGCCTTGAACTTGGGCGGCATGTTCGGTGCGATTCTGGGTGGTTGGCTGGGGGATCGTTTCAGCTTGCCTAAAGTGGTCGCCTGGTTCTTCCTGGTGTCGGCGGTGTCCATTACCTTGCTGGGTTTCAAGAGCCCGACTCTGGTGCTGTATGTGTTGATCGTGATTGCTGGTGCCACCACCATTGGTACGCAGATCCTGCTGTACGCCAATACGGCACAGTTTTACCCCCTGTCCATGCGTTCCTCGGGCTTGGGCTGGGCGTCAGGCGTGGGGCGCATCGGTGCCATTGCCGGGCCTTTCCTGGGCGGCACGCTGATGGCGGCCAAGTTGCCCTTGCAGATGAACTTCATGGCCTTTGCTGTGCCGGGTGTCGTGGCGATGTTGGCGTTCCTGGTGTTTATGGTGTCGTTACGTCAGGCAGGCAAAATGTCGCTGACTGCGGTGGCGTAAT
Organism: Alcaligenes sp. SMD-FA; assembly: GCF_025960365.1. NCBI lineage: Bacteria > Pseudomonadati > Pseudomonadota > Betaproteobacteria > Burkholderiales > Alcaligenaceae > Alcaligenes > Alcaligenes sp. SMD-FA. The sequence continues at coordinate 1,814,687 of NZ_CP110108.1, forward strand.
AATAGAGGTAAAGCCTGAATCAGGATCCTGTTAAAGCCACCTGAAGGGCTGGAAGTCAAAAAATGAGTCAATAGCATAATGAGTTGATAGGCTTATTACCTGTGCTTTGTTATGCTCTGACTTTTACTTTCGGGGAGGTCTATATGTTCAAGTGGCTAGCCGTGGTGATGCTATCTGTCTTTATGGTTGGATGCGCTGCGCGTGTTGATTACAACCGGAAGTCGATAGATTTAGCCATTGGGATGAATAAATCGGAAGTGCGAGCCGTAATGGGCGAGCCACGTCGCACAGATGTAAATGAGGATCGCGAGCGCTGGATTTTCTGGAACCCGGCGATTATCGGCTTTACGCCCATTGATAATGAAACTCTTGCGCAAGACCGTTTAGTGGTGACTTTCGTAGAGGGGAAAGTGACTCGTTGGGGTAATCAGACCTATATAGATGATGCCGCTGAGATTAGTCGGAAGACGATGGAAAACTCCATGACTCTGATTAAAGAGACACAAAAAACAGCACAATAAACTGTTTGCTGGATTCTTTATAAACCCGCCTTGGCGGGTTTTTTGCTTTATGGGTAGTTGTATTTTGGGGACACCCATATTGCCGAAGAGGTAGTGCTGGTTAAAACAGTGCTTTTGTCGACGGGTATACTCTTTGGTTTCGTCAAAGTAGGGCTGACATCCTGTCGAGAAGCCCCTAGAGGTATTTAGGTTTGCCATGAGTTCTAATGTGTTCTGGTTGTTTTTACCCGCCTGTTTTGCCCTGAATATGGCCTTTGGTCCCAATAATCTGCTGTCCATGACGGTAGGGGCCAAGCAAGGGATACCGACTGCCCTGGTGGCAGCTATGGGGCGTCTGGTCGCTTTTGCCATCATGATTGTGGTGGCAGCCTTGGGGATGGGAACCTTGTTGATGGTCTCGGAAACGGCCTTTACCGTGGTCAAGTTCGCGGGGGCGGCATACTTGATTTGGCTGGGCATTAAGGTGCTGCGTGCCAGTGGTAAATCGTCCGCTGAACAAACAAAACTGAACAAGAGTGATGTCTGGGGTTTGGTACGCCAGGAGTTCTTCGTGGCGATGGGTAACCCTAAAGCCATTCTGATCTTCACCGCTTTTTTCCCGCAGTTTGTGGATATGAATAATTATTGGTCCAGCTTCCTGACACAGGGCGTGATTTTCCTGCTGCTGGAAGTGATCGCGATTGCAGCCTATGCTTATGTGGGCACGCGTCTGTCAGGCGTGATGCAAAATGCGCGTGGCCTGCGTTGGGTGAACCGTATTAGCGGCAGCATGATGATAGGTTTTGGTGTGATCCTGGCCATGGCCCGACGTTCCTGATGCGGCAGGCCCGTCCAGACCTGTGAAAAAGAGCTCTCCTTGCGAGAGCTTTTTTTATGCCTATCACCGGTCTGGCAAGGCCAAGTCTCATGTTTTTATGGGTGTTTTTAAATTCAATACAAAGAACTTGAAAAATCCCCTGTTGCTGTGTGAAGAGCCTGTTTTGCTTGTGTTTCTATTTGTACAGGGTAAACACTGAATATGCTGTTTAATGCTTGAAGTTTGTAATTTTTTTGTTAGGATAAAAATTCGTTCTAGGCTTTTTTATTACCTAAATGGCAGGAGGCTTGGAGATGAATGATATGCCCATGAACTGGCCCAGTGATTTCCCGAGTAAACACGATTCAATATAAACTTTCCAAGAACAGCGGAGACCATTAAGCAGCCAGGCCGCCCTATGGGCGGCTTTTTCATTGGTGCACAAGAGTTCTGGTTTTTATAGTGATGTATTTTAAGGTTTGCCCTGTCGTTTATTGATAATATTCCAATGCTGAATTGCCTATGACAGGGAATCCCCACTGGGCTACCTTAAATTATGGTTTATTGCGCTTGGTGGCTTGAAATAATACGGAGCAGAAAAAGAATGAATGGTGTCAAGACCTTGTTTGTTTTATGTTTTCCCTTGCTTCTTGGCGCTTGCTCCAGTATCGCCGTTAATTATTATAGCGACCCCGAAGGAGCCACTGTCGTTTGCAATGGCAGCGTCTATGGTGAGACCCCACTGACCATTCGCTATGCGCTTAGCGATGACGATAAGCGCCTAGGGGTTCTTTATACAGACTCTTGTTATGCGCAGTGGCTCAGTGGATACCGGGTCTCGTATAGCAATCGGGTGCACCTTCCCCGGATTCCGGTTTTTGGCTATCAAATGGCCAAACGTCCCCTGGGAGACGGTTATGCACAGGACGCGGATTATGGTTTGCGGGTGCAGACCTTGCGGCAACTGCGGGCGCAACAAGAAGAAAACCGTAGATTGATGCAAGACCAACTTCGGGAGCAGCGTAAAACCAATTGTCTGCTGGAGGGGAAATCAAAATGCTAGTGCTCCCTTGGGCAGGTATTAACTTGTAATATGGCCTCTGACTAAACGTGATCAAGGGGTTTTCAGACTTGTTCTGATGGGCCGTACCTACTGCTGGCCTTTCCATGGGCTGTGGGTGTCACGATGGCAACTGGCTGTGAAATTGTGTAGCTGACGGCTGTGCATGGCGGATTCATAGCCTTGCTGCGCGTACACAAGTCCGTCAGGGCCTATGCTATTTTTCTCTCTTTCCCTTTTCTGATTGATTCAGCCTTGCCACGTTCATCTGCTATCTCTTCTCGTCGTATCACTATCCGCGATGTCGCCAAAGCGGCAGGGGTGTCGTTGACCACTGTCTCGCATGCCTTGAATGACAGAGGTGTGGTGGACCCACTGACACGTGCCAAGGTCAAGCAGATCGCGGCTGATATGGGCTACCGGCCCAATGTGCGGGCGCAGCGTTTGCGCTCGGGGGCGGCCAACAGCATAGCGCTGGTATCGTCCATGCCGTTTGCTGTGTCGGGCGGTGTGTCGCGTTTGGGTTTCATGATGGAAGTGGCGGGGATTGCGGCCGAAGCGGCCATGAGGCGCGGTCTGGCTCTGGTGTTCGTGCCCCCCTTGGAAAATGCCCAGGCCTTTTTGGAGGGGCTGGATATTGATGGGGCGATTTTGTTGGAGCCCATGACGGATGATCCCAATGTGCGCTTATTGCAGGAGCGTGGCGTGGCTTTGGTGTCGATTGGGCGTCAGGGTGGCACTGCGGACAGCATTCCCTTTATTGATCTACAGTCCACCGCAACCGCGCATCTGCTGTTGAACCATTTGTGGGAACAGGGGCGGCGACGTATTGCTTTGGTGCAAAGCAGCGCCGCGCGAGACTCTTATGCCAGTCATAAAAAGGCCTACGAGAACTTCGCCGCCGCGCACGCCATGCCGGTGCGCTATATGCAGGTAGAGGAAAGCTTGGGTGAAGCGGGTGGGTTTGATGCCTGCACTCGGCTTTTGGCACAGTATCCCGATACGGATGCCTTATGTGTGCCTGTGGATGCTTTCGCGGTGGGCGCTTTGGCCGCGGTCCAGCAAGCCGGTTTGCGCGTCCCGCAAGATGTGATGATTGCGACCCGTTACGACGGTTTGCGTGCTCGTACCGCAGAACCCGCTCTGACCGCTGTGGATCTGCATCTGGAACAAGTGGCGACCTTGGCGGTAGAGCTGCTGTTTGAGCATTTGTCGGGCGATAAGAGCCGCCTGTCGGCGTTGGGCCCAAAGCCGGAGCTAAGGGCCCGTGCCTCTACACAGTTGGATGTTTAAGTCAGCATAACGGCAAGACCGGAGACGGTCGCAAATATCAGAACCCCAATACGCAGACGGCGTTGATCCAGCCTGTGATGAACCAGGCTGCTTAATCCCATGCCTAATAACAATGCGGGCAGGCATAAAACGGCGTAGCTCAGGTGGGACCACTTCAGTGCGCCGGAGATGCCCAGCACGAGCAGCGAGATCACTTCCCCCACCAGAAAGCACAAGGCGACGGTTGAGCGCAGAGTCGCGACGGGGGCATGCTGGTACACCAGAGCCAAGGGTGGGCCACCAATACCGGTTGCGGTTTCAGTGATGCCGGTGACCAGGCCTGTGGCAATAAACGCTTTTTTACCGGGCGTGAAGCTGGGTGCCAGCACTGAAGCCAGCACCGCGAGCAAGGTGCTGATGCCGACAAATTGGTTTAACCAGTAAGTCGATAGCACCAGCAAAATCCCCAAACCGGCAAATGTCCCCGCAAAACGTCCGACGGTGATCCAGCCCGCACCGGTGCGATCAATCCCCTCGCGTTCACGCCAGGCAACATAGGCATTCAGTGGCAGCATCAGGAACAACAGGGCGCCGGGTATGGCTTCGGGATGAACCAAAGCCAACACCGGAACCACAATCAGGGCAAAACCCATGCCGCTGGCTCCCTGGATAAAGGCACCTGCCAACACGGCGGCAAAAGCAATCAGCAAACCAGCCGTCATGCCAAGGCCTTTTCTTGTGCTGCGCGACGAGCCAGGTGCTCGGTAGACGGCGCATGCAGTTTGCGGATGTCTGATTGCGCGACCGCATGACGAGCCAACTCACGCACTTCTTCCAGCAAGGGCAGGGGATCCCAATCTACGGGCTGGCCTTCCCAGAGGCGCAGCTTGCCTTGGACCACCACAGCCCGGATCTGATCGCGGGCGGCAATCCGAACCAGCTCCCAAGGCAGATCCCAGGAAGGCGTCATCTCAGGCACCTGCAGGTCAAGCACCAGGAAGTCAGCTTGCGCACCCACTCGAATCTGCCCAGTTTGAGTACCCAGGCCCACGACCTCGGCACCGCCTCGGGTTGCCATGTCCAGCCAGGTCCAACCCGCGCCGCAAGAGGAGTCGCCCACCATCATGCCGAAGGCAAAGCGTTGTGCGGCCTCGCCATAATCCATCATGCGGAAGGCATCGCTGCGAGTGCCGTCCGTCCCCATGCCCAGACGGATGCCTTGAACACGCATGGCTTCGGCAGGAGCGACGGCATTGCCTTTCCAGGCGCTGGCAACTGGGTTGTAGGAAACGGCGGCATTCAAGTCGGCCAGCAGACGGACTTCGCTGGGGGTGACCAAGGTGGCATGGGCCAGCAAGGAGGCCGAGCCCAGGGCACCGATATGAGCCAGATGCTCGATCGGGCGGCGGCCATGAGCATTCAGGGAACGTTCCACCGCGACCAGATGCTCGTTGGCATGGGTTTGGAATACCCGACCGGCTTCTTCGCTCATGGAGTAGATACGATGCAACATGGCATCACTGGCGGCTTCGGGAATAGAGATGGCCAGTGAAGGGCTGATCAAAGCATGGTGCTCCCATTGCTGGAGGTGGGCCTGGGCGCGAGCCACAATAGGCTCGGCGTCCAAAAGTACCGCGCTGTGTTTGTCGTTGCAGATCAGGCCCAGAACGCAGCGTAGGCCTACGTCGGTGGTGGCTTGCACAATCGCGTCCAGATCCTCGGATGAACGAGTGCCCGCATCACAAACCGTGGTGAATCCACCCCGCAAGGCTTCCAGGGCAGACAGCTTGCTGGACGCATACAGATGGCGGGCATTCAAAGTGCTTTCCAGCGGCACCCAGACGCGGCGGAAAATCTCCGAAGGCTCGCCATATACCAGCGACTTCCCATAAGACTGAGTGACGTGATGGTGTGCATCCACAAAGCCGGGCATCAGCAAATGACCGGGTAAGCTCAGGCGCGGCAGCCCGGGGTGACGGGAGGCAATTTCTTCCACCGTGCCAATATCGCTGAAGCGACCTTCTTCAATCAGCACAGCGTGTCCGCTGACGGGGCCTTGCGGTAACAAGAGATGTTCAGGTTCCAGAATGCGGGCCTGAGCCAGCTCATGGGATTGGAATAAAGAAGCGTGATTCATGGCACAGCTCATCAAGAATGTTGAAGGGGGGCGGTTTTGGGGGAACGCTGGCCGACGTGAATGAACAGATAGTTCAGGACAGCCGCCGTCAGAGCGCCCATGGCAACGCCGTTGGACAAGAGCAAACGCAGTTGCGAAGGAAGTTGGTCGTAGATGCCGGGGACAACGATGGGCAGCAAGCCCACGGCCAAGGCCGTGGCAACCACATACATGGCGGCATGACCGCGCAGGTCTACTTTGCGCAACATATCTATGCCCATGGTGCCCACGATGGCAAAGACCACCAGGCCGGTTGCGCCAATGACAGAGGCTGGGATGACGCTGATCAGCGCGGACAGGGGCGAGAACACACCAAACAGAATCAGGAACAGCCCACCTACCGCCGTGACATAGCGGGAACGCACTTGGGTGGCGCGGATGATGCCGATGTTCTCGCCGCTGGTAATGATCAGCGAGGTCCCGAAAATGCCACCCAGCAAAGACGCCAGTCCGTCGCCACGGATCGTATTGGGGACTTGCGCCTGTTGCTCGGCTTCCCCTTCTTTGCCTAGGACTTCATTCAAGGCAATGGTCTGGCCAGTGGCTTCAACCATGGAAATCACGGTGAACAGCAGTAGCGGCAAAGCGGCAATCAGATCAAACTTGGGAGGGCCAAAGGGGAAGGGGGACGGCAGGGCCAACAGTGAGCCACTGCTCACACCGCTCAAGCTGATGTCGCCCATCAAGGCAGCGGACAAGGCGCCCACCATCAAGCCCAGCAAGATAGCCAACTGGCGGAACATTCCCTTGAGCAAACGGGCAAATAGCACCGTAGACGCAATAGTGATCAGGGCCAGCAGCAAATTGTCGGTATTGCCGAAATTGGCCGTACCGGGCGTGCCGGCAATCAGCTTGCCGGAGATCTGCGCCAGGTTGATGGCAACCAGCAAGAGCATGATGCCGATCACCAGCGATGGGAAATAACGCAAAAAGCGTTTGAAGATAGGGACGATCAGGAAGTACAGCAGGGCGGACAGAATCACCGCGCCCGAGGCGGTGGGCAGATCGGTTTGTTGTGCGATCAAAATGAACAAGATGATGGGCGCGCCACCGGGCAGCATCACAAAAGGCAGCTTGGCGCCTATGCCGGCCGGACCGAAGGATTGGATCAAGGTGCCTATGCCACAAACCAGAAAAGTGGCGCTAAGCAGTTCAGTGGTCAGTGCCGTATCAAAGCCTAGGGCCTTGCTCATCAAGAACACAGCCGCGATGGGTGAGGCGGCCATGACCAATACGTGTTGCAGTCCGAAGGCAATCATGCGCTGGGGGGAGTACAGCTCATCCACTTGCGCAGTGGGGGTGTCTTTCATCCGTGTCTCCTGTGCTGCGTTGCTAGTCTCTCAAGAGCCTGCCGCAGCCTTTTGGTTTTTGTTGCGTGATAAGTAAAACGATTTGGTTTTGAATTCTACGTTCAACCAAAACGTTTTGGTAGTGTATTTTGGCCTTTCCGAAAAGTCGATGTTGAAATCAAATAAGGATTATTTCGCTACGCTGAAATAGCCTGTTGAAGGCAGAGGCAGAGGCAGAGGCAGAGGCAGAGGCAGAGGCAGAGGCAGAGGCAGAGGCAGATGTGGAGATCAGGCAGCTCGCAGTGAGCTAGAGGCTGCGTTTGTTAGCGTGGTTCAAGGCCAGCACTTCTATGTGTCCTAGCAAGCCGGATGAGGGTCGCTTAGCAGGGAACCAAGCGATCTGATGTAGAGGCAGGAAGCGGCATGAGGAGAGCCGAAGTCATCAGAGACTTGGCCATAGTGGGTATGGAAAACGGTAGGGGGAGGGGCCGTGAAGCGTAGACGACACGAAAGAGCGTCTGAACAGTAGGGATGGCTCACCCTTTAAGCAGTCAGGCACGACCGCCCAAAGGATGTTTTTACGTAATAGGCGTCAATCCACGATGTAGAGCTTGGCGCCTGTCTGGGTGGAGGAACGGTGCGGTTCGGCATTGTCGGCCACATGATAGGACTGGCCCGGCTCCAGGGTGAAGCGACGTCCGTCTTCTAGTTCTGTCTCCAGCGTGCCTTCCAGGCACAACAACATATGGCCTTTTACACACCAGTGATCGGCCAGATAACCGGGGCTGTATTCCACCATGCGTACGCGAATGGGGCCAAATTGCTGGGTGCGCCACAAGGCCATGCCTGTTTCGCCTTTGTGTTCAGTGGGAGTAATGTCGGACCAGTTAACGGTGCAAAAGGGTAAATTCTGAATATCCATGCTCGTGGCTCGCTTGAAGGGATGATGGTCATAGTAGGCCTGTTTGCGGGGCCTGGTTTGTCTCCTTAGTATTTTGTCTTGATACAGGCAATTTCAATTTAGAAATTTGCTGACGGCACAAACGCGTAAAGATCAGGAATACTCGCGCTCAACAGGGGCTCTTCATGGCTCTTGTATTAATAAAAGGGGAAGCGTATGAGTCTGTCTCAATCATTATTATCTGCACACCATCGTCGACGCTGGAGCGTGTTGGCCGCTGCCTTCTTGCTATCGGCGTGCAGTAGTTTGCCTGAGCAGTCGGCACAGCGTGAGGCGGTATTGGCCTCAGTACCGCAAACAGCCTCAACCTTGGGTACGCAGTGGGGAGAGGGGCGCGAGTCACGAGCCTACGCTGTTCCAGCCCAACGCGTCGAGCCGCAGCGCGATGAGCTGCAATTGGCTTATTCCGATGAGCGCAGTATTCGCCAGGCGTTGGGACAGAACCTGGATGCCCAGCGCAGCATCTTGCTCGATCAAGGCAAGGTGGAGCTGTCTATCCATGATGGACGCGACAGGCCTTTGACTATTTACAGCCGCATTGGGCAGAAGAACTATCAATTGGCAGGCAAATCAGGCGAGCGTTACGTCCTGGTCTATACCAATCGCAGCGCGACGCCTTATGAAATCATTGCCACGGTAGATGGTCTGGATGTCTTGTCGGGAAAGGCGGGTAGCCGCAGCCATAATGGCTATCTCTTGCAGGCAGGGGCCGTGTTGCGCATCGAAGGCTTTCGTAAAAGTGCTGATGAAGTGGCGGCGTTTCGTTTCTCTCTCAAGGATCGGGCTTATGCCGCAAACAGCCTGGCGGGTGATACACGCAATATCGGTGTGATCGGTACGGTGCTTTACGAAGTGCGCCCGGTGACTCCGGCTCAACCTGCCGTGCAGTCGCCCAATCCTTTTCCTGCCGATAAGAGCGGTGGACACTACGCGCTCCCACCACGGTACTAAGGCTTGATCGTTTCTTTCTTTTGATTGGTATGAGCGCTCTTTTCATCGCGGTTCAGTTCGAACAGCACTGAGAGAGGCTGCGGGGTGGTCAAACATCCGTTTTAGCGGATCTGTCATTAAGGCTGGGCTAAAATCGCTTTTTCAGTTGTGTTCTTGGAGAGGGTATCGACATGAGTGGCTCTTTTACTTTTGTGATGGTGTTAGCGTTTCTGGCTGTGGTCGTGGTGATGGCAGGGGTCAAAGTTGTGCCCCAGGGCCAGCAATGGACGGTTGAGCGTTTTGGTCGCTACACCCGCACTTTGACGCCAGGCCTGTCTTTGCTGGTGCCTTTTATGGACCGCGTGGGCCGCAAACTCAAAATGATGGAGTCTGTGCTGGATGTGCCTTCACAAAGTGTGATTTCCCGCGACAACGTGGCTGTGACAGCGGACGGTGTGGTGTTTTATCGTATCGACAATGCGGCCCAGGCAGCCTATGAAATTGATCACCTGGAACTGGCTATTGTGAATCTGACGACCACGAACCTGCGTTCGGTTCTGGGTTCGATGGAACTGGATCATATGTTGTCCAACCGCGAAGTCATTAACGATCGTTTGCTGGCGGCAGTGGATGCGGCCACCACACCTTGGGGAGTGAAAGTCACCCGTGTGGAAATCCGCGATTTGAATATGGCGCCCGAGTTGCAAGAAGCCATGAATCTGCAGATGACGGCAGAGCGCCATCGTCGTGCAGCCGTGACCAAGGCCAGCGGCCAGAAAGAAGCGGAAGTGCTGCAAGCCGAAGGTGAAAAGCAAGCGGCCGTATTGCGTGCTGAAGGTGAAAAACAAGCCGCTATTTTGCGTGCCGAAGCACGTGAGCGTGAAGCCGAGGCCGAAGCCCGTGCAACCCGCGAAGTGTCTGACGCCATCAAGAGTGGTGACGTTCAGGCCTTGCAATACTTTGTCGGCCTGAAGTACGTGGAAGCCTTGCGTGATGTGGGTACGGGTCCTAACAGCAAGCTGGTGCTGATGCCTTTGGAGGCTAGCGGCATTACGGGTGCGGTGGCGGGCGTGACCGAGCTGCTCAAGACCACCGGCAGCAAGCTGGGACAAAGCTAAGTGAATAGCTGGGGGAGCTGATCTTGTCGTTCATTTTTGATTCCTTCTGGTATTGGTTGGTGTCTGGCGTCGTGCTGATCGCTGCCGAGGTCGTGATCTCCGGTGTCTATTTGCTTTGGCTGGGTCTGGGAGCCTTGACGGTGGGCTTGTTTGCGGCTGCCTGGCCGGATGCCCCCAACTGGTTGCAGTGGTTGATTCTGGCTGTTGCCATGCTGGGATGGGTCGTGGTCGGTGTGCGTTGGCAGCGACGCAGCCGGGCCAATCAGCCTGACATTGTCAATACCGGCTTGAGTGCTTACGTTGGCGCCCATGCGCAGGTCAGCGAAAGTTTTGTGAGTGGCCGTGGGCGTATTCGGCTTAACGATAGTTATTACAGTGCCACTGCGACCCAGAATCTGGAACAGGGCGCTGCAGTTGTGGTGTTGGCAGTGGACGGCGCTGAAATGCGTGTTCAGGCTGTTGAGCAAGATAAATAGTAGGGTGTAAGAACAATGATGAACAATCGCTACGGCAAGCTGGCTTCCTTGGTGTATCACCTGGACAAGCCGGTAGGACGCTCTTTCGGGGATGTGGAGTACTACCTGGAGCGTTTGCATGGCACAAGCGGGCCAATTCTGGAGCCCGCAGTAGGCACAGGCCGCATTTTGATTCCCTTGCTGCAAGCAGGGCTGGATGTCAGCGGCTTCGATCTGTCCCAGGAAATGCTGGATTACTGCCAGCGTGAACTGGAACTGCGGTCTTTGAACTCGCCGCTTCAACTGGCAGGGTTTACGGATTTCACGGCAGATCGTCTTTTGGAGGCGATCGTGGTGCCGGCCGGCTCTTTTCAACTACTGGATTCGTTTGAGCAAGGCATGGCCGCGCTGCGCCGTTTTCATGCGTGCTTGAAGCCAGGTGGACGGCTGTTGCTGGATCTGGACCCGGTGGCGGCGATTGTGAATGTGCAGCCCGGAATGCGGACCTGGTCGGCACCGCCGCATGGGCTGATTACCCTCAATGCCACTGCTCTGGATAAAGATTACTGTGCCCAGGTAAGCCGTGAAATGCATCGCTACGAATTATGGGAGCATGGTGTCTTGCTGGAAACCCAACTGGAACAGTTCTCGCTACGTTGGTGGGGCGTTCAGGAACTGCGCATGGCGCTGGAGCAGTTGGGCTTTGGTGAGATTGTTATCTCCGGCGGGTATCAGTATGGCAAGACGCCTCAGGATACGGACGGGATTATTTCCTTTGAAGCGCGCAAGCTGTAAGGCTGGGGCTGAGCTTGGTGCCAGTAATCGTATTAGTGTGGTGACTAAGGTGGGCACTGTGTCTGATAGGGACAAGGGTATAGGCCCATACGTGAATGCTGGTGCTGCACCAGCAATGACAGGGCCGCAAGCTGGATTCGGGTGTCGGGTTATTTCAGCCCTGTCCGCTTTCATACTGGCTCTACTGCCTGTATTCAGTCCCGCCGCACAAGGGCTGAGCCTGACGCAAGATGAGCAAGGCTGGGTTTATGTGAATGAAAAGGGCGCAGCAGTGTTACGGCCCTTCATTTACGACAATGGCCCTGATTATTTTGAAGAAGGTCTGGCCCGTTTCGTCGCCAAGGGGAAGATGGGTTTTCACGATCAATCCCTGAAAGTCTGGATACCGGCGCGTTACGATTTCGCCTTTCCTTTTGTGCATGGTAAAGCCAAGGTTGGCATGAACTGCAAGCTCATCCCTGAAGGCGAGCACCGCTCGGTTCGCTGTCAGCATTGGGAAACCATTGCCAATCCTTTGACTGCATTACAAGATCAGCCTGAGAACTAGCCTGTACACAGTACACTGCAGGACAGAACATATCCGGAGAGCACGATGAAGAAATGGGGAATCTTGGGACTGGTTGGCGTTTTGTCTGCTTGCGCGAATCAAGCCTCGACACAGCCACCTGTGGGTATGGCCAACCCGGCTTCGGCTTATTGCGTGGAGAAGGGTGGGCGATTGGAGATCGTCAACACACCAACGGGGCAAGTGGGCATGTGCACCTTGCCGGATGGTACGGTGATTGAGGAGTGGGAGCTGATGCGTCGTGACCACCCTTCAGCAAAGTCCTGAAGCCAGAGAGTAAAAGCCAGCGAAAAGCTGGCTTTTTTGTCAGCGTTCGATGCGGACTTCAAAGTACGCTTCAGACTCGCCCAGATCGCGAAAGCCGTCACTCATGGCGCGCGTGGCAGCGGCAATCCATTTCTTGGCCAGGGCAATGTCCTCGCCGGATAACTCCGTCTCTGCCGTTTCTTCGGCCAATTGCCAGGCTCGATAGGCCTGGACCACAGCCTCCGGGCCTTGCATGACTTTTTCTAAGCTGCGGCGAAAACGCTCCTCAGCCTCGCGGCGGCCGCGTTCGGTGATATCGGAAGGAGCGTCGTGCAAAGTAATGGTATAGGACATGATGCTTCTTTTTTTTGCTGTATGAATGAACAGTAATTTAGCATGCCTTTTTATCTTGAGCCAGATTTTTGTGATATCTGCAGCATGAATTGTTAGTTCGCTTCTTTGACGTTTTTGTGCTGCTGGAACCAGGTCGCACGGTTGCTGGGCTCTGGCCGACTGCCCAGCGTTGATGTTCTACCAGGGACTACCCGTTCTAGCCCGTGGGTATACTGTTCCAAACAGATTTCCGCTCTCTTTTTTTCATTGCCGAGGTTCAGGGTGCAGCTTGTCGTGATTGGCAGTATTACCGTTGATATTGTGGTCTCTGGCATGCCAGCCGAGCTGGCGCGTGGCGACAAGCAGGAAGTGGGTTCGATCGACTTGTATCCGGGCGGCGGTGCACTAAATGCGACAGCCAGTTTTATGGAGCAAGGCGAGTCGGTTCGACTCTTGGGGGCGCTGGGTCGAGATGGCCTAGGCGGCTGTTTGCGAACCCATATTGAGCAACTAGGTATTGATGTCAGCAGTATGCAGCGTTGCCCTGATCAACCTACAGGTAAAGCCATTGTTCTGGTAGGGCCTTCCGGAAGTGCTTCGGTGCTGGCCCGACGAGGTGCCAATGCCTGCTTGCGTGTTCAGGCTCAAGATCTGCAAGCAGACTTGATCTACGTGGCCCCTGTTGCCTTGCAGCCTATGGAAAGTTTGGCGCAGGCCTTAGCTGAAAGAAGCGAGACGTCAGCTTGTTTGGTGGTCAATCCCAGTGTGGCTTGTTTGCAGCATCAAGGACTTGGATTTCAGCAAGTTTGCGCGCGTGCCGATGTGCTCGGTTTAAATGCAGTAGAGGCCCAAATGTTGGCAGGTGTTAAGGATACCGATATTGAGCTGGAATTATCCATTCATCAAGCGTGCGAGCTGGCCACGCGTTTGCAACATCATCCCCAACAAGCTGTGCTGATTACCTTGGGTGTGCAGGGGGCGGTATTGGCTTTTAATGGACAACATTATGTGCAGCCTGCCAGTAAAGTCATGGTGCGTTCAACAGTTGGGGCCGGGGATGCGTTTCTGTCCAACTTTGCCTTGGCCTGGAAACGGGGGCTGAAACCGCTAGAGGCCCTGGATTTGGCCAACCAGGCAGCGGCAGCAAGGTTGGAACAGTGGGCGGCCAATACGTTTCCGCCTATGTTCGGGCAAAGCGCGGATGACGTTCTGGCTTGGTGAGTATTGAATAAAAGAACACAGTAAAAACAATCGCAAAGGAAGGGGAGATGGCTGTCACTGTCATTATTGTCGGTTTATATCTACTGGTGATGGTTTTACTGGGCATCACACTCTGTCATACCCGTCCCAAGACATGGAAACGTGATACGGCTTTATTAATGGTTACGCCCTTGGCAGTCCCCGTGGTTTACGCAATTTTTACCGTCTTCAGTGGATAGAGCGCAGACGCGAAGTGTCTGTGCAGAGGCTGTTGTTCCATGTTGCGAGCTTGTTTGCTGCAGAAATACGCTCGTGTGGCTCGAGCCTGGTCTTTGTGTCTGTGCTGTACGGGATCTTGACAATCGTTGACTTCATGTTCTGAGGAGGGGCAGTTACCATGGTTTCAAGCTTGTTTTAGTTGAAATTTCAGGATGTGCGCCATGATTACTACCTTGAATCTGATCGATTATGTACCAGTGGTATTAATGCTGGCTGGTTGCGGGATCCTGGGCTTTATTTTGCTGTCTTTCTGTCTGCATCGCTCATAAATTGCGCCGGGCATTGTCTTACTTTGTCATAAAACCCGGTTACTTACGCGTGATTTCAACTTCTTCTTTTACTTAACGTGTTGCTTTTGCTGCACGCCTGCCATTGCTCACTTTTCCTATCTAACAAGTGTAGTAAGCTATTTCCACGATCTGTTTCGCGACCAGCGCCTGAAAGCTTTTTCTAGCTTGCGTTAACAGCAGACGCTGCTTGGTCAATCATCGTGTCAAATGACAAACCAGGCCTTAGCAAACATCAGGTCAAGGAGAAGGAAATCATGTTTTTCCGCTTAGTTTCTGCTTGTGCAGGCTCTTTGATGTTATCGGCATGCGCCAGCTCCAGCCAAACGAGCACTGCGCCAGCGACCCAGGCTAACTTGGCCTCGCTTTTTTGTCAGAGCATGGGCGGACAAACCATTGTTCACGAAAGTGAGCGTGGCGCTTATGGAACCTGTTTGATGAAAGATGGCTCGGAGTCTGAGGAATGGGCCTTTTACCGTAGCTGGTATCCCCGCATGGACTGAATTCTTTGCCAAATGTGGTTTTTTTGTGGTGATACCGCACCGCGATCGTGGGCGAAGGTGATAAACTTAGCCAATCAAATGTGTTATTTGGGAAGTAGAATCTTATGAACTCAACGCGAACTACCCGTCGGCAAGTCTAGCCGTGGCCGCGTAGCGTTTCGTTTGCTTTCCAAGAACGTTCAATTCAAAAGCGCGGCTTTTTCAAGGCCGCGTTTTTTATTTCAGGAAGTGTTATGGTCCGAATCACACTGCCCGATGGCTCCCAGCGAGAGTTTCAGGGCCCGGTTTCCGTCAGCGAAGTGGCGAACTCGATTGGTACTGGCCTAGGCCGTGCCGCCCTGGCAGGCCGTGTCGGCACGCCAGGTACCGAGTCGCGTCTGGTGGACACCTCGTATGTGATCGATCAGGACAGCCATTTGGCCATCATCACTGCCAAAGATGCGGATGGTCTGGATTTGATTCGTCATTCCACCGCCCACTTGCTGGCTTATGCCGTCAAGAGTCTGTTTCCGGATGCCCAGGTCACGATTGGCCCGGTGATTGACAACGGCTTTTACTACGACTTTTCCTACAAGCGCGCCTTTACGCCCGAGGATCTGGAAGCCATTGAGAAGAAAATGGCAGAATTGGCCAAGAAAGACGAAGTGGTCACTCGCGAAGAATGGCTGCGTGATGATGCTGTTGAGTTTTTCAAGAGTATTGGCGAGGACTACAAGGCAGAGATTATTGCCTCTATCCCGTCCAACGAGCCCATCAGCCTGTACCGCGAGGGCGACTTTATCGACTTGTGCCGTGGCCCTCATGTGCCATCTACTGGCAAGCTGAAAGTGTTCAAGCTCATGAAAGTGGCCGGCGCTTACTGGCGTGGCGACAGCAATAACGAAATGCTGCAACGCATTTACGGCACTGCCTGGGCGACCAAGGAAGATCAGCAAGCTTACCTGACCATGCTTGAAGAGGCCGAGCGCCGCGACCATCGTAAACTGGGCCGCGAGCTGGATCTGTTCCACTTCCAGGAAGAAGCTCCCGGTCTGATTTTCTGGCACCCCAAGGGGTGGGTGATCTGGCAACAGGTCGAGCAATATATTCGCCGCGTCTATCAGGACAATGGCTATCAGGAAGTGAAGGCGCCGCAAATTCTGGATTTGTCGCTGTGGAAGAAAACGGGCCACTGGGACAACTATGCTGAAAACATGTTCACGACCGAGTCGGAAAATCGTGTGTATGGCTTAAAACCCATGAACTGCCCCGGTCATGTGCAAATCTTCAACTCCGGTTTGCATTCCTACCGTGAACTGCCGAT
This sequence comes from Alcaligenes sp. SMD-FA, assembly GCF_025960365.1. Lineage (NCBI taxonomy): Bacteria > Pseudomonadati > Pseudomonadota > Betaproteobacteria > Burkholderiales > Alcaligenaceae > Alcaligenes > Alcaligenes sp. SMD-FA. Next base: position 1,830,776 of record NZ_CP110108.1, read on the forward strand.
CCGTTACGGCGAGTTCGGTCAATGCCATCGCAACGAACCTTCGGGTGCCTTGCACGGCATGATGCGTGTGCGCGGTTTTACACAAGATGACGGTCACATTTTCTGTACCGAAGATCAGCTGCAAGACGAGTGCGCGGCCTTTACGGCTCAGTTGCAAGCCGTGTATGCGGACTTCGGTTTTACCGAGATTTTGTATAAAGTGGCCACTCGTCCTGAAAAGCGCATCGGTGACGATGCGGTCTGGGACAAGGCTGAACAAGCCCTGATCGAAAGCTTGCGCCGTACTGGTTGCGAGTTCGAGATCTCTGAAGGCGAGGGCGCTTTCTATGGTCCGAAGATTGAATACACACTGAAAGATGCCATTGGCCGTCACTGGCAGTGCGGCACTATCCAGGTGGACTTCTCCATGCCAGCGCGTTTGGGCGCCGAGTATGTGGATGCCCAGGATCAGCGTCGCGTGCCAGTGATGTTGCACCGTGCTATTTTGGGTTCTTTCGAACGTTTTATCGGCATGCTGATTGAAAACCACGCTGGTGCCTTGCCGGCCTGGTTGGCTCCAGAGCATGTGGTGGTATGCTGCATTTCTGAAGGTTCAGCTGATTACGCCCAGTCCGTAGCGCAAAACCTGAAGAAAATGGGGTTCCGTGCCTCCTCTGATTTGCGTGGTGAAAAAATCACTCGTAAAATTCGTGAGCACAGTATGCAAAAAGTGCCCTATATTCTTGTCGTGGGTGAAAAAGAGCGTGAAAATGGCGCAGTGGCCGTACGCGCGCGTGGTGGCGTGGACTTGGGCGTCATGCCAATAGCCGATTTTTCAGCACGATTGAAGCAAGAGATCGATAGCCGTCAGTAAAACAGAAACGCTATCGTTTTTATCGACATTTTTAGGAGTTTTCGACATCGCAACCGAGAAAAAACATCGCATCAATGGTGAAATTCGTATTCCAGAGGTGCGACTCATTGGAGTCGAGGGTGAGCAGCTAGGTATCGTCAAGGTGCCTGACGCCTTGGCAATGGCAGAACAACATGATGTGGACTTGGTGGAAATCGCCCCTACGGCTGCACCACCGGTTTGTCGTCTGATGGATTACGGCAAATTCCGTTATCAGGAACAGAAGCGCCAACAAGAAGCCAAGGCCAAGCAGAAAGTCATTCAGATCAAGGAAGTCAAGTTCCGTCCCGGCACGGACGAAGGAGACTACCAGGTCAAGCTGCGCAATGTGAAGCGTTTCATCGATGATGGCGATAAAGTCAAGGTGACTTTGCGTTTCCGTGGTCGTGAGATGGCGCACCAGGAATTGGGGATGCGTGTGCTGGAGCGGGTTCGCGACGAAGTCAGCGAAATCTGTCAGGTTGAAGCAATGCCCAAGTTGGAAGGCCGTCAAATGGTCATGGTCTTGGCGCCTCGCAAGAAAGCGTCCTGATACTTTTGCACGATGCTGCCTGGATCCGCCCAGGAGCATTATGCGTCGCTCGACTCACTCCCAAGTGGTGAGTCGAGCGCAATCGCCTTTGCAGCTCGGCTGCAAAGGCGTTTTTCTCTAGGTGTGATATGCACGTTTTATTCATCATTGATCCTTTGCCCAGCCTGTCGGCTTACAAGGATTCCTCCGTTGCCATGATGCGTGCATTTTTGGCGCGTGGTCATCGCGTCAGCGTCACATTGCAGTCTGATTTGTATATTTCCCAAAGCCGGGTTCGTACACGTAGTCAGGCTGTAAGCATTGCTGCCGATGCCGATTTGCGTGCGACTTCGTGGTGGACACACCCCGAACCTGCGACCGAGCAGGAGTTGAATGCCTTTGATGCGGTCATCATGCGTAAAGACCCGCCTTTCGATATGGAATATTCCTATTCCACGCATTTGCTCAGCTTTGCGCAGGAGCAGGGGGCCAAGGTCTTCAATTCGGGCGCAGCCATTCGTAATCACCCTGAAAAACTCGCGATTACCGAATTTCCAGAATTTACCCCACCCACTTTGGTCACCCGTGACATGGCCCGCCTGCGTGCCTTTCACCAGGAGCATAAGGATGTGATCGTCAAACCACTGGATGGTATGGGCGGCATGGGTATTTTCCGTCTGCAAGATCCAGAGCCCAATTTGGGCGCCATCCTGGAAACGCTGACGGCGAATGGTACGCAAACCATTATGGCGCAGCGCTACATCCCGGAAATCGTCAAGGGTGACAAACGCATCCTGATTATCGATGGTGAACCGGTGCCTTATGCCTTGGCACGTATCCCCTTGGCAGGTGAGACGCGCGGCAACCTGGCTGCAGGTGGTCGAGGGGTTGCCCAAGCTTTGTCCGAACACGACTGGCATATTGCTCGTACCCTGGGCCCTGTACTGGCCGCTCGTGGTTTGCTGCTGATCGGTCTGGATGTGATTGGTGACTACGTCACGGAGATCAACGTGACCAGCCCAACCTGTTTTGTTGAAATCACGGACCAGACAGGCTTTGACGTTGCGCAGCGTTTTGCCCAGGCCGTCGAACAAGCGACGGGACGCGCGTGATTCGCCTTGCCTTGATCATGCATGAGCCTCTGGCCAGTGCGTTTGCCAGTTGTGCCGAGCACGTCTTGGGTGAAAAGCCCGATCTGTTTGTCTTTGACATACAGGCCGACGAATGCACCGATACAGCGGTAGATCGCTTGCTGGAGCGGTTGCAAACACAAGCGCCGGACGCATTGGCCACGCTGATCCTGTGTGATCTGTACGGTGCCACACCCTTTAATGTGGCCCGGCGGGTTCAGCAAGCTTTGCAAGATCAAGGACAGGGCGCTTATTTATTGACTGGCACCAATATGTGTATGGTGTTGAAAGCCTTGACCGAGCGACGTGACAATCCTGAGCAGTTCGCCCAGGATGTCATGGCAGGCGCATTGCGTGGCATTGTTCACGCAGACTGCCATTGCTAATTTGAATGTTCATTTTCATTTTTCAGTTGCCCTTATGCCTAGCGTATCCATCACGATTAGTAATAAATTAGGTCTTCATGCTCGGGCAGCAGCCAAGCTTACTCAGTTGGCTGGCCGGTATCGTAGTGAGATTTTTATCGCGCGCGGATCTCAACGCGTGAATGCAAAAAGTATTATGGGTGTCATGATGCTGGCCGCCGGAATGGGGGTCACCGTGGTTATCGACGCTCAGGGCGAGGATGCCGACCAGGCCCTCAATGATATTCAAGCGTTGTTTGATGCCAAGTTTGGTGAAAACGAATAGGGAAGCAATCCATTCATGAATAGTGCAGCAGCTCGTACCCCGGCACCTGATTTGCCTTCGATGTTTACCGCTCAAGGTCAAGCAGTCGGTAAGGGGTACGCCATTGCCAAAGCCGTGGTGATGAGCGCAGCAGCACTGGAAGTTCCTCATTATCGGATTGCAGCCGAAGACGTTGATTCTGAAAGTCAGCGCCTGTTAAGCGCCATGGCCAGTACTCGCGATGAGCTTCGCACCATGGTTGATCAGTTGCCTGTGGATGCCCCGCGCGAGCTGGCTCCCATATTGACTGTGCACAGCCTGCTGCTGGACGATCCCATGTTGACGCAGCAAACCTGCGCCATCATCGCCGAGCGGCACTACAACGCAGAGTGGGCCTTGACTTCGCAAGGTCAGATGTTGGTTGAGCAGTTCTCCCAAATGGAAGACGAATACCTGCGCGAACGTGGTGCTGATGTGCGCCAGGTTATCGAGCGGGTATTACGAGTTCTGGCAGGCAAGCCAGCCTTGTTGCCGGGTTTTTCTGCGGCTCAGGAAGAACCGCTGATTGTGGTCGCTCGAGATATTTCCCCAGCGGATATGCTCCGCTTGCGTGGTGGTCATTTTGCTGGCTTTTTGACCGACTTGGGTGGGCCAACCTCGCATACAGCGATTGTGGCCCGCAGTTTGAGTGTTCCTGCCGTAGTGGGCCTGGGAAGTTTCCGCAGTCTGATTCGCGATGGCGATTATTTGATTGTGGATGGTTTCTCCGGCGCGGTGATAGTGAATCCGTCTGAACCGGTGCTGGCTGAATACCGGGAACGTCAGCAGGCCTATCGTCGTGAACGGGCCGAGCTGGAGGCATTGCTGGATGCGCCTGCGATGACCTTGGATGGCATCCATGTTCGTCTGGAGGCCAATATTGAGCTTCCTGAAGAAGCCGAGCTTGCCTTGAAGGCGGGCGCCGATGGTATTGGCCTGTTTCGCAGCGAGTTTTTGTTTATGGGGCGCGCGGATCTGCCTTCTGAGCAAGAGCAATACGAGGCGTATTCTCGTGTTGTCAAGGCAATGAAAGGCAAGGTCGTCACTATTCGCACACTGGATATTGGTGCTGACAAGACTTTGGATGGTGACGCAACGGTAGCAACCAACCCCGCGCTGGGCTTACGCGCAATTCGCTATTGTCTGGACAAGCCTGAAATGTTTGCCACGCAGCTGCGTGCCTTGCTGCGAGCCAGTCAGTACGGGCAAATCCGTATTCTTATCCCCATGATTTCCTCCATGAACGAGGTCCATGCAAGCCGCCAGGCTATCGAGTCGGCGGCGCGGGAGCTGGAGAAATCCGGCACGCCTTTTGCTCGAAATTATTTATTGGGCGCCATGGTAGAGGTGCCAGCCATCGCTATTGCTATTGAGCCCTTTGTGCAGGAACTGGATTTTCTGTCCATCGGAACGAATGACCTGATTCAATACGTTCTGGCGGTAGACCGGGGAGATGCAGAAGTGGCCAACCTGTACGACCCCATGCATCCCGCTGTCTTGCGATTGATTGCGCATACCATCAATGCGGCTGACCGAGCAGGTAAACCTGTGGCGATTTGCGGGGAAATGGCAGGGGATGCCTCGGTCACTCGCATGTTGCTGGGGCTGGGCCTAAAAGAATTCTCCATGCATCCGCAGCAATTGCTGGATGTGAAAAAGGAAGTGCGTCTTTCGCATTCCAATGCCTTGCGCGTCAAGGTTGCCAGTGCCTTGAACCGGGCCGAGCGCATCGATTTAGCGACATTAGCCGCCTAAGTGGTTGAAAATAGATCAATTTAATTTGGCAAATATGTAACAAACCCCGGCTGTAACCCGATGAGGGATTCTGTTTGTAACAGGGTCTCGTATCCGGGTTTCAGGCTAGGTACTTGTTGTTAAAGGGTTTGTCACAAACCTTGAGCGATATCGTCAGAATATTTGAAATCAGGATTTACACTAATAGATTGGTCTGTATGCCTGGCACCGATAGAATGGCTCTTAGGGGAGTTGTAACAAACCCAAGGCCGAGCCGGAAGTCGCACCAGGCATCGGCCCATTCTATCTAGCGACCTTGGAATAGTAGAAAGGAAATCTTATGAAACTGACTCGTGCTCATTTTGCTGTCATGGCCGCTGCTGCTTCGATGACTCTTTTGGCTGCGTGTTCCAAAGAGGACGATAAAGCCGCTTCGAGCGCGCCACCGGCTCCTGTCGCTGCGCCACAATCGACGGCGCCTTCCACTGCACCTGCTCCCGAAGCTGACAAATCCATGGAGCAAAAAACGGAAGAGTTGAAGCAGGACGCCGCTAAAGTTGCTGAAGACGTCAAAAAAGAAGCAGAGGAACAGAAAGAAAACGCCAAGGAAAATGCTAACTCCTTGAAGGAAGATGCCAAGGCTGCCGGCGATAAAATCGCTGAAAAAGCAGACGAAGCCAAGGACGCTATGGCTGAAGCTGCCAGCCGTACTGGTGATGCGATTAAAGAAGGCGCAGCCAAAGCTGATAAAGCTATTCAGGACAAACTGGGTAATGGTGTTGACTCTTCACCATCTTCCGTTCCTTCAGAACAAGCCAAACCTTAAGGCTTGAATAATTGGGCAGCTTGTCTGGCCAGATGAAAAAAGCGGGTGCCTTTGGCACCCGCTTTTTCTATACTGCTGATAGTGTCAATATTTTCAGGAGAGGACCATGATTAATCGTAGCGAGTGGCTGGAAGATCTACAAAAAAATGTTTCGGAGCTGATCGCCAAAAGTCCGGCTGCCGATATTGAGCGCAATGTAAAAGCCTTTATGGGACAGGCCTTCAACCGTATGGACTTGGTCACCCGTGAAGAGTTCGATACTTACCAGTTGATGCTGGAGCGTGCGCTGGCTCGTGTGGCTGCTTTGGAAACACGTTTGCAAGCCTTGGAAGGGCGCCAAACTCCTGTTCCTCAGGAAGGTGATGCTCCTGCTCAAGAGGGCAGCCAAGGCTGATAACTTCATTTGAATACTGTTACTAGGCCTGGGGGTAGGGGCAAACATTCGGCCAGCCCCTTGCTTATTGCTGTTTTTCTTGTGTTGACCGGGGTGTGCGCCGCACTGCATGTGTGGAAAGTACCCCCGGCTTTGCCTTTTATGCAGCGGGAATTGGGCATGGACCTGGTGCAATCGGGTTTTTTGCTGGCGAGCGTGCAAATGGCCGGCATGTTGCTGGGACTAGGTATAGGACTGATTTCCGAGAAAATCGGCTTGCGCCGCTGCATTCTGACGGGGCTGGGCATTTTGAGCCTGGCTTCGCTGATTGGTTCTCTGTTTGAGCATAGTTCGCTGGTTTTATTGGGCCGCATGATAGAGGGTTGTGGCTTCTTGATGGTAGTGCTGCCCATTCCTGCCTTGATCAAACGTATTACCGATGCCGCACGTTTGAGCCGGGTCATGGGGTTGTGGGGCTGTTATATGCCTGCCGGAGCAGTCTTGATGCTGTGGGCTGGCGCTGCCTGGTTGGCAGTAGGCTCCTGGCGTACGCTTTGGGTAGTTCTGGGCGTATTGACGGCCATCTTCATGGTTTTGACCTTTCTTCTGGTGCCGCCGGATTCTCAAACTCAAACCAAGCGTGCGACGCAGGATGTATCCGCTTATCACTGGTCGAGCCTGTTGCGCACGACCTTAAGCTCGGGCCGGGTTTGGTTGCTGGCCTTGGCCTTTGGCGTTTACGCGGCACAATGGGCGGCGGTCGTGGGTTTTATGCCCACTATTTATAATCAGGCAGAGATGGCGGTTGGCACGGCTGGTTTGCTGACGGCCTTGATTGCGGCTGGAAATGTGGTGGGCAATCTAGGTGCGGGACGTTGCCTGCATGCGGGTATCCCGCCTCATCGACTGCTGCAAGCCGGCTATCTGGGCATGATTGCGTGTGCAGTTCTTGCCTTCGGACTGACACACAGTTTGGTGGTTCAATTTGTCGCCATTCTGCTGTTTTCGATTGTGGGCGGTTTGATTCCTGCTACCTTGTTTTTTCTGTCGGTTACGGCAGCGCCGTCGCCAGAGACCACCTCAACCTCCGTGGGCTGGGTGCAGCAATGTTCTTCACTGGGGCAGTTTGTAGGGCCACCTGTTGTGGCTTCGGTTGTGCATGCCTTGGGCGGATGGCAGTGGGCTTGGGTGGCGACGGTTAGTTTTGCCGTTTTGGGCTTGATCATTGCCTGGCGCTTGTCACGATTGGTTCTGCCCAATGGCCGTTAAGTTTTGCTCTGATCACAGTCGGATCATCAGAAGCAGATAATGAAGGAGCCAGCCCAGCAATGCTGGCTCTGTTTTTTTGAAGGGAAAGCAGCTGCATGCTAGTCAGTAATGTCCAGATTACAAGAGATGAATTGATTGATCTTTTGGCCGCCTCCCATGAGTCTTTAAGCTTTGAGAACTGCACTTTTGATGATGAGGATCTGTCGGGTCTGGAACTGGAGGGCTTGCAGTTTTCCGCTTGCAGTTTTCTGGATACCCGCTTTACACGGGCGCATCTGCAAGACACAGTCTGGCAACGCTGCAAGCTGGGGCAAGTGGATTTCAGTCTGGCTGATTTAAGCTCGGCACACTTTCGGGTGTGTGATCTGCACTTGAGCAAGTGGGTGCGTGCCCAGATTGCTTCGTTGCAGATCGAGGACTCCAAACTAAGTGGGGCTATCTTCAATGAAACCCGTGGTCTGGATTTGAGTCTGCGTGAATGCAAGCTGGTAGGGGCGACTTTGCGGGCCATTAATTTCCGCAAACAAACCCTGGTGCAACTGGATTTCTCTGATGCCGACTTGGGCGGCTGTGATTTTCAGGATGCGGTATTTGAAGGTGGCAGCTTGCGGGGCGCCAGTCTGCGAGGGGTGAACTTCAAAGGGACGGACCTGCGCAGTGTAGAGTTGGGTAGCATTAGCTTGTACGACTTGAATAACTCTTTCCAAGGCGCGTGCTTGTCCGTCGAACAGGCCGTCCAGTTGGTCAGCTCCATGGGTGTGCAGGTTCAGTAAGACCTGCAGGCCGTACAAGTACGCAGTGATGTTTTAAGGTAGGTATCTGGAGCTTCTTTTCCCTGGCAGGCAGACTGACTATTTGCCTTGGAAAGGGAGAAGGGCATATGTCCTTGGCCGTGCTGAACAGTTGTGCCTTGTCGGGCCTGGATTTCATCGATGTACGCGTTGAGGCGCATGTCGCGCCGGGTTTGCCCGCTTTCCATATTGTGGGTTTGCCCGATGCCGGTATTCGTGAAAGTCGCGAGCGCATACGAGCGGCCTTGCACGCCAGTGGTTTTGACTTCCCCGCCGCCCGGTTGACGATCAATCTGGCTCCTGCGGATCTGCCCAAAGATTCGGGACGCTTCGATTTGCCAGTGGCTTTGGCGATTTTATTAGCCAGCGGCCAGCTTAGTCGTCCGGATGATAAAGAGCGCGAGCAGGCAATTACCGGTTTGGATCGTTATGTGATGGCTGGGGAGCTGTCGTTAACCGGCGCTGTGGTCCCTGTTCAAAGCGCCTTGACGATAGCTTTGGGCATGGCGCGTCGGCATTCGGGACTTTGTCTGTTGCTGCCCGCGCAAAGTGCTGAAATTGCTGCATATGTGCCGGATTTACAGGTGCGTGGTGTGGCCAGTTTGGCTGAGGCTGCGGCCTATCTACGTGGCGATACCGAGCTGGAACAGACGGTAGCTCAGCCTTGGCCGGAACAGAATACGGATCAGCAGTTTTGTTTATCGGACGTGCTGGGACAGTCTTTGGCTTGTCGTGCGTTGGAGGTGGCCGCGGCGGGCGGGCATAGCCTTCTGCTAAACGGCTCACCGGGAGTGGGTAAGACGATGTTGGCCCAACGATTGCCCGGCCTATTGCCGGATTTGGATCGATACGCACAACTGGAAGTGGCCGCCTTGTATTCCTTTGTGCAAGAACAGGATTTTTTTAGCAGGCGTCCCCCATTTCGCGCCCCCCATCACAGCGTTTCCACTCCCGCCTTGATTGGCGGTGGTAGCCGGCCCAGGCCAGGAGAGGTGTCCTTGGCTCATCACGGCGTGCTGTTTCTTGATGAGCTGCCTGAGTTCAGTCGACGTTCTCTGGAGGCCTTGCGCGAGCCCTTGGAGCAAGGTTGTGTGCGTATCTCTCGTGCGCAGAAGCAGGCTGTCTTTCCGGCTCAATTTCAATTTGTGGCTGCTATGAACCCGTGTCCTTGTGGATGGGCGGCGAGTAAACATCGGGCTTGTCGCTGCTCTTTGGCTCAGCGAGAACTCTACAGGCAACGTTTGTCAGGACCCATGCTGGACAGAATTGACCTGTTGGTGACGATGAGTGAGTCTGATCCGGAACGTGATCAGGCCGCACAGTCATCCAGTCACGTACGAAAGCGGGTGCAAGAAGCCCTGGATAGGCAACTTGCTCGCCAGGGAAGCAGTAACGCCCATTTATCGGTTGCCAATCTCAGAGAGTATGCGGTTTTGTCTGAGGATGCGGTGCACTTATTGCTTAGCGCACGTAAACGTTGGCATTGGTCGGAAAGAGTGCAGGGGAGAGTGCTGCGTGTGGCGCGAACGATTGCAGATTTGGCAGGGATGGATCAAATTGTCCGTCACCATATTGCAGAGGCTTTGCAATTTCGTCCTGATTTGCCGTAACTCACACAGGCCCACAAGGGCGGATCAGCCGCTTGAAAGAGGAGGTAACGTTTAAGGCATATGGTCTTTGCACTTCGCTCAGGCTCAGGTCCAAAGCGCCTAGGGTTTTAGATTTGCAAGTTATGGATAAAGCCGTGCGCTGCGCCAGAGGACAAGGAAGAGGCTGTCGCGGAATTTTTCGCTACCAGCAAGATATTAGTATGAGTGTTTTCCTCACCTAGTTTATCGCTGGCGTTTTTTCTGGCTTTTTCTTAATTCGATTCAAGGGTGTGAGATTTTAAATAAAATACGTGGGCACCATCGATACCCTCCTTGAGGGTGAGTATCTTTTCAAATAGAGCGTTGCTGATTTCCAGCTTGGTTTGGAGGTAAATCAGACCGCTGACAAAATAAGCATCGCAGCCTAGAGCGACGACGGCACCATTTTCATTGTCGTCGCGTGTTGTTGTAGGCAGGGCTGCGCGGGTACGGGGGCTTGGGAGTGTTCAGCGCGTCAATCCATGTCACTACTTCTTTGTGATCAGTAAGTGGGTTCATGGTGCCACTCCGTATGCAAGACAGCAGGGCTTGCTGCTGCGTCAAAAGTTTTTTTTATTTTTTATCTGAAAAATCGCTTTTATAGAAAAACTTCACTTCTTGCGTGTATTCTTATTCCTATTTATCTTGTCTTTTATTTTATATTTCTATTTTTTCTTGATTGAATTTATTGTATGTGTTTTTCCAAAAATATGATCGCGTATATGAGTAATCAGGAGGCGGTGTGATTATGTTTTGGAATCTGCTCTATGGTCTTATTTGAGTTTTTTCTTTTTTTTCATTCCCTGAATACCCTGCTTTTAATCTCTATCTGATGATGTTTTGTATTTAATTGATTTTTTGCCTGTGCGCTATTTTTTCGTGTTTAAAGATGGTTTGGGGTGATGGGTGTTCCGAAAATAAGTGACAGGCACAGTCTATGAACGAGGTCGTCCCACACGATCGCCCGGATGCTGTGTGGTACCGTGCCCTAAGAAGAGACACTGCTCCTTGCTTTCCTTGATGGTCAGATAGCAAGGGCTCTACTATAAAAAATCCCCCTGATATCTGGACAATTTCCCAAGAATCACTCTATAATCAAGGGCTTTTCCCCTGTTTGGATCTGTTTCTGGCAGCGGGCAAAGAAAAAAATAAGTGCCTGTTGTGGGTCATACAAGTGTCCGCCAGCTTCCTAGGCGACCACCCGCAGACACAAATTAGTCGAGTAATTTCATGCCTAAAATGAAAACCAAAAAAAGCGCTTCCAAGCGCTTTGTGGTTCGTGGTAGCGGTTCCATCAAGCGGGGCCAAGCGTTCAAGCGTCACATTCTGACCAAGAAGACGACCAAGAACAAACGTCAGTTGCGCGGTGCCGTCGAGGTTCATAAAGCCGACGTCGCTTCCGTAAAAGCAATGATGCCTTTCGCTTAATTAGGGGGAATCACACATGTCACGAGTAAAACGCGGTGTTAACGCACGCGCACGCCACAAAAAAGTAATTGCCCAGGCCAAAGGTTTTCGCGGCCGTCGCGGTAATGTATTCCGTATAGCCAAACAGGCTGTCATGAAGGCTGGTCAGTACGCCTACCGTGACCGCCGTAACAAAAAACGCGTATTCCGCTCGCTGTGGATTACTCGTATCAATGCAGCCTGCCGCGAACTGGACATGAGCTACAGCCAGTTTATCGCCGGCCTGAACAAAGCCTCTATCGCTTTGGACCGTAAGGTTCTGGCTGACTTGGCTGTTAAAGACAAGGCAGGTTTTGCTGCTGTTGTTGCACAGGCTAAGAACGCTCTGGCTGCTTAAGCGGTATCTGACTGTATAGTTCACAAACGGGGCCTTTGGGGCTCCGTTTGTTTTTGGAAAGTAACACGCCATGACTTCCTCTCACGACGATCTGATTGCCCAGGCTCGGGCCTTATTTGAGCAGTCTCAGGACGCCGCCTCGCTGGAAAACGCCAAAGCTCGGTTTTTGGGCAAACAAGGTGCCATCACTGCCTTGATGAAAGGCCTTGCCCAGATGGAGCCGGAGCAGAAAAAAGCAGCAGGTGCCAGCATCAACGTGCTCAAGCGCGAAATTGAAGGTTTGCTGAACGATCGTCGTGCTGCCTTGGCGGCAGAACAATTGAACCAGCGACTGGCTCAAGAACAAATTGATGTGACTTTGCCTGGCCGGGGCCGTGGTACCGGTGGTATCCATCCGGTGATCCAGACCTGGCAGCGTGTCGAAGCCATTTTCCGCTCTATCGGTTTTGATGTGGCTGACGGCCCCGAGATCGAGAATGACTGGACAAACTTTACCGCTCTGAACAATCCAGAGAATCACCCGGCCCGCTCGATGCAGGACACGTTCTATATCGATATGAACGACGAGCAAGGTTTGCCTTATTTGCTGCGTACACACACCAGCCCCATGCAAGTGCGCTATGCCCGCATGAATCAGGCGCCAATTAAAGTGATTGCTCCCGGCCGCACCTATCGAGTCGATAGTGATGCCACCCACTCGCCCATGTTCCATCAGGTGGAAGGGCTGTGGATTGCCGAGGATATTTCCTTTGCCGACCTGAAAGGCGTTTACACGAATTTTCTGCGTGCTTTCTTTGAAAGCGATGATCTGGTCGTGCGTTTTCGACCTTCTTTCTTCCCCTTTACCGAGCCATCTGCCGAGATTGACATGATGTTCTCCTCCGGCCCCAACAAGGGCCGTTGGCTGGAAATCTCCGGTTCCGGGCAGGTTCACCCGCAAGTGGTGCGCAATTTCGGTTTGGACCCAGAGCGTTACATCGGTTTCGCCTTTGGTTCCGGACTGGAGCGCCTGACTATGTTGCGCTATGGTGTTAACGATTTGCGCCAGTTCTTTGAAGGCGATCTGCGCTTTCTGAAGCAGTTCAATCGTTGATTCCTACTTCGCGCCGCTGGGCCTCTTAGGCCCGGTCGGTTCCGGTATACGCCGTTTTACGTCTCCATCTTTGCATCATGTTATTTTCCGAATCGTGGCTGCGCCGCTTTGTGAATCCCAAACTGGGAACTGAAGAACTGGGTCATCAACTGACGATGGCTGGCTTGGAGGTTGAAGAAATTCAAGCCGCCGCGCCAGCGTTCGAGAATGTTGTCGTCGGCTTTATTGCCGAGATTGCCCCTCATCCTGACGCTGACCGCCTGCGCGTCTGCCAGGTCGATGACGGCTCGGGCAAGCTGCTGCAGATTGTGTGCGGTGCGCCCAATGCGGCTCAAGGCATCAAGATTCCAGTGGCCCGTGTGGGTGCGGAACTGCCCGGTGGCATGAAAATTGGCCCGGTCAAAATGCGTGGCGTGGAATCCGCCGGCATGTTGTGCTCGGGTCGCGAGCTGGGTCTGTCGCAAGATCACGATGGTTTGCTGGTACTGGATGCAGACGCACCCGTGGGCCAGAGCCTGCGCGAACTGCTGGATCTGGACGACCAGATTATCGAATTGAAATTGACGCCTAACCGTGCAGACTGTCTGTCCGTGCTGGGCGTGGCGCGTGAAGTGGCCGCTCTGACGGGCGAACCACTGACTCTGCCAGACTTCACACCTGTTCCTGTCACGATTGAAGATCGCGTTTCCGTTACCGTGAAAGACGCCGATCTGTGCGGCCGTTTTGCCGGCCGTGTGATTCGTGGCGTCAATGCGCGCGCCCAAACCCCGGACTGGATGAAAACCCGTCTGGAGCGTAGTGGCCAGCGTTCGATCTCCGCGTTGGTGGACATCTCCAATTACGTCATGCTGGAACTGGGCCGTCCTACGCACGTGTTCGATTTGCAGCGTGTACAAGCCGGTCTGGAAGTGCGTTGGGCACGTAAAGGCGAACAGTTGGAGCTGTTGAGCGGTTTGAACGTCGAGCTGGATACCGATGTTGGCGTGATCGCGGTTAACGATGTCCCGCAAAGCATGGCCGGTATCATGGGTGGCGAGCAAAGTGCTGTCACGCTGGATACCACTGACGTGTATCTGGAAGGCGCTTTCTGGTGGCCAGAAGCCATCATGGGCCGTGCTCGTCGCTACAAGTTTTCTTCCGATGCCAGCCACCGCTTCGAGCGTGGTGTGGACTTCGACTCCATTACTCAGCATCTGGAGCGCACCACAGCGCTGATCCTGGAAATCTGTGGTGGCCAGGCCGGTCCTATGGATGATCAGGTTGTAGCCTTGCCCGAGCGCAAGCCCGTTGCCATGCGCCTGGATCGCTGCCGCCGTGTTCTGGGTATTCCTCTGGAACAAAAGCAGGTTGAGAGCATCTTCACCTTGCTGGGCCTGGAGTTCTCGGTGGCTGACGGTGTCTTTACGGTCAACCCTCCCAGCTTCCGTTTCGACTTGACGATCGAAGAGGACCTGATCGAGGAAGTCGCTCGTATTTACGGTTTTGAAAATATTCCTGATCTGCCCCCGGTCGCGGCAGCGCAAATGCGTGTGCCGGCTGAGTCCTTGCGTGGCCCGCACGCCTTGCGCGCTGTGCTGGCTGCTCAGGACTACCAGGAAGTCATCAACTTCTCTTTTGTGCAAGAGTCTTGGGAAAAAGACATTAACGGGCAGGCTGATCCTATCCGTTTGCTGAACCCCATTGCCAGCCAATTGGCGGTGATGCGTACCAGCCTGATTCCTGGGCTGCTGGCCAATATCGAACGCAATGCCAACCGTCGTCAGTCGCGTGTGCGTGTGTTCGAGTTCGGCCGCGTTTTCATGCGCGATGCTTCCCAGGAAAATGGTCCTTTGACCGTGGCCGGTATCAATCAGCCCAATCGCATTGCGGCCGCTGCCTGGGGCCCTGTCGTGACCGAGCAGTGGGGCCAGCCTGATCGTCCGGTTGACTTCTTTGATGTCAAGCGCGATCTGGAAACCTTGCTGGGTCAACGTGCCGCTCAAGTCCGTTTCGAGCCTGAAGCTCACCCCGCCTTGCATCCAGGCCGTAGCGCCAGTGTGAAGCTGGATGGTAAAACCATAGGCTGGATTGGTGAAATCCATCCCCAATGGTTAAATGAATTTGGCCTGAGCCAGGCTCCCGTGGTCTTTGAGGTGGATGTCGATGCCATCTCTCACGACGAAGTGGTGCATGCTAAGGAAGTATCCAAGCAGCCCGTGGTGCAACGAGATCTGGCGGTTTGGCTGGATAAAGACGTATCCTATCAAGCTGTGCTGGATACCTTGAACCAGGTGCGCAGCACGGCAGCGGCCGCCGCCATCGTCAAGGACATTCAATTGTTTGACGTTTGGCGCGACAAGAACGATGCATCGGAAAAGAGTCTGGCGATTCGCTTCTGGTTGCAAGACAGCGCAAGCACGCTGGATGATGAGCGTGTCGAGCAATGCCTGGAGGTATTGTTGACGGCACTGGTATCCGTGCATGGCGCTCGGGCAAGGGCATAAGGAGACACAATGAACGTAGAGCGTACTTTGACCAAGGCGGATTTGGCCGAACTCTTGTTTGAGCGCGTTGGCTTGAATAAACGTGAAGCCAAAGATATTGTGGATACTTTCTTTGCCGAGATTCGCGACTCTTTGGCCGACGGTGTGGAGGTCAAGCTGTCCGGTTTTGGTAATTTCCAGGTGCGGGACAAACCCCCGCGTCCTGGCCGTAACCCCAAGACCGGCGAAGTGATCCCTATCTCGGCCCGCCGAGTGGTGACTTTCCATGCCAGTCAGAAGCTCAAAAGTGTAGTCGAAGGGGCGCCCGTGGCACCCGAGGATGACCAGGACTGAGCCCTGGTACGTTTGCGTACAGTTTTGCCTGACTGAACGTGTAAAATCATTCCTATTGTCGATCAGCATCAGTGGCCATGAGCACAAACGAAAAGACGGCGACCTTGCCACCTATCCCTGCCAAGCGTTATTTCACAATCGGTGAAGTCAGTGAGCTTTGCTTGGTCAAGCCCCATGTCCTGCGTTATTGGGAGCAGGAATTCACGCAGTTAAAGCCCGTCAAGCGACGCGGTAACCGACGCTATTACCAGCACCACGAGGTGCTGCTGATACGCCGGATTCGCGGCTTGTTGTACGACGAAGGCTTTACGATCAGCGGGGCGCGCAATCGCCTGGGCGATGGCCCAGATATGCCTTTTGATCAGGAAGCGGCCGTGCGACTGACTGGCCAGGAGATGCAGGCTTTGCGCACTAATCTTGGCCAGATCCAGACAATGTTGGATCAAGCCTTGGCAATGACCGATCCGGGCTCGGCCCAGTAATTCGGAATTGCTCAGCAGGAAAGAAGGTCGGCCTTGGAGCCGGCCTTTTTCATGGAAGGAACACGCAGTGAACTTACGTAGTCAGGCTTTAAAGGCTTTGTTAGTGCAAGATCCCGTTGGCAAGTTGGCAGCGGTAAGGGCAATTGCTCATGGTTTGCCCGTAGGGGCAGACGAACATCTGGACGAGCCGGCAGGTGTGCCAGGACGGCCCCAGGGTTTGTGTTTTGTCAGCCCTCAACAGGTTCCCAAGCGTTCCGTGCGGACTGTTCAGGGTCGCGCTGCCTTATTGCATTCTCTGGCTCATATTGAGTTCAATGCCATCAATCTGGCTCTGGACGTGTTGTGGCGTTATCCAGGTTTGCCGGACTCGTTTTATGCGGGCTGGTTGCAGGTGGCGGTGGAGGAGGCGTTGCATTTTGAGCTGCTAAGCAATCATCTTCAAACACTCGGTGTCTGCTATGGGGACTTGCCCGTCCATGACGGGCTGTGGGAGATGGCTGAGCGAACGCGCTTTGATCTGTTGGCGCGTCTGGCCTTAGTGCCGCGCACCCTGGAAGCGCGGGGGCTGGATGCTTGCCCCCTGGTGCATCGTAAGTTACTGGATGCCGGAGATGAAAAAGCGGCTGCGATTATCGCCCTCATTTTGCGTGATGAGGTTGGGCATGTCGCGTTGGGCAATTACTGGTATCGCAAAGTCTGCCAAGAGCAAGGTTTACCTGACTTTGATACCTATGGTCAGTTGGCACAGCGCTATCGCGCGCCACGTTTGCGCGGTCCCTTTAATCGCCAAGCCCGCCTGGAGGCGGGCTTCACGGTCGAGGAAATCGACGAGCTGGAACGGCTGGATGCTGCTTTTAAGAGCGGGTTGCCGACGAGTTAGCTTCCGTATTGGCCTGGGGCAGATTATCCAGCTGTCCAAAGCTGACGATGCGGCCAATATACAGAACGGGGCCTTCTGGTGCACCGCTATTGGAGCCGCCTTTTGCCTCCAGGGTCATTTCAAAAATCTGCTCGTCTTCTACGGTGCCAATCAAAGCAGCGGGTACCGTGATGGGACGATTGGGATCAATCAAGCCCAAAGAACGGATTTGCGTGCCACGCGGCGTGTGTGTCCACAGTTGTACCGACTGCGTGGCGTTGACTTCGGTGTTGACCTTGGGCACTAGCAAGACATTGCCTTGTGGATCCACCGTAGCAATCCAGGCCGGGGTCGAGGATTGGCCGGGGGCCTGCAAAATGGCAGCTTGACGCGGCTTCATCTCAATAACGTTGATGGGGGGCTCGGAGTTCAGGTTCATGAGCAAGGCAATGACCAGGCCCAGAATCACGATAGCCGCCAAGCCACCTAGCAAAATTGGCATGGGCATGGCAAAGCCAAGGGACTTGCGTTCGCCTTCAACGGGTTCGGGTCTGCGTTTCTGCTCTATCGCCACAGATTCAGGTTCGCTTTTCGCGGACTTTTTCTTCTCTGCCACTGGGGGCGCAACTGTCGGCGCTGGATCGGGTGCGGCAGTAGCGGCTTTTGTGGCTGGGTCAGAGTCGGCGCGTAGCAAGGTGGGGAAGGGCGGCGTGTGATCGTCTGCCTTGCTGCTCGGGTTAGTGTTGTTGTCTGACCAGCGAGGTTCAGTGCGAGTGGCAGTTTGCGTTTGAGCCGCGCTGGTCTTTATGCCGGGTTCCTGACGTTCCGACTTGATGGCTGGAGTGCTTGCACTGGCGTTGTTGGCGCTGTCAGGCTTGGATGATTCGTCAGCGCCAGTGGCCGTGTTGCCAGCCTGGTGACGTGCAGCAGGTGGTGGCAAGCCCAAGGTGTGGTGGATATGGGCCAGGCTAGTGGGCGCGGGCAATGTTGGGGGCAGGCAGTCCACCAGTTCCAGCCAGGCATGTTCCCAAGCCAATGCCAGACGCGCGGCCTGATCATTTTGCTGCATCAGGCTATGGGCTTGAACCAGCTCATGTTGGCTGAGCAGACCCAGGGTGTACTCGCCAATCATCACGGCGTGACGTGGGTCGTTGATATTGCCTTCATTGATCAGGGGAGTGAGCTGCTGCAAGCCATGTTGGACCACCGCGCGTAATTGGGCGGGAGAGCGGTTCAGTTGAGGGCCCAGTTGTTCGTAACTGTTGCCGTGCAGGTAAGCATGGATCATGGCACGTTGACTGGTGCCATCGAGCTTGCCCATGGCAGGGATAAAACGTTGTCCAGCTTGTGGCTTGATGGCGGGCAGGGCGTAATGGTTGTCGCCGCTTTGCGTGCGTTGACGCAGTCGAGCCAGCAGCCTGAAGCGCAGAATGCTGTAAATCCAGGCGCGTCCTTCGCCCAGGTCTGGGTCATAGCCGGCGGCATTCTTCCACAACAAGACAAAGCTATCGCGCAGAACTTCTTCGGCATCAATACGGCGGCCCAATACGGCCTGGCCTAAGGCCAGCATCAAGGGCGCTTCCTGGCTGTACAGCACATCCAGCGCCTGGCTGTCTTGTGCGGCTAGCTGATCCAGGGAAGAAGAATACGAAAAAGAAGAAGACGGCATGGATGGGTTTTGCACGGTAAAGGGATTCAAGAGCCATATGTCCGCTATCAGACGCTGTTTTTGTTTTGTTTGCGCCTGTTTCAGACAAGCAGGTATTGTATGCCTTTCGCTGAGGGCTTGAAGGTAACAAAGTGCTGGATTGCCAGCATTTTCTTTGCAGTGGCAGGACGTGAATTTCCCCATCTGCAGCACTGGAGGCTTGATGGCTGACGCCTTTGCTGCCGCTACTGTGGTGTGCAGACCAATAATCAGCCCAACAAGCACGCCGACGGCAGGGTCTTGGCAGGGGTGGCGAGTGTAAAAGGCTATACTGCTTGGCTAGGTGCTGCCTGGTTGTTGTTGGTGATTAGTCAGGTAGCGGGCCTCTTTTCTGTATTCGTATCAAGGGCATAGCAGGAGCCTGCCTGCCAGTGGAAAGTATCGTTTGCTTGTCCCGCCTTGATTTCAGCGTTGTGCTGTAACTTATTTTTAAGCTGTCTGCGGTTCTTCGGCCTTGTGCTGGTGGACTCGGGCCTGTTGCGTGTGCCTCCTCGTCCTGAAGTGCTTGATGGTGTCTCCGGTGGTCTGAGCACCCTGAAATCCTTATTTCCTTACGTTTGGCGATTCAAGACTCGTGTGGTCTTGGCCTTGTCCTGTTTGCTGCTGGCGAAAGTCGCTACGGTGATGATGCCGATTTACCTAAAGCGGGTGATCGATGCCTTGAGTCTACCTGCGACCGCGCTGATGCTGCCGGTAGCCGCGTTGTTGGGATATGGTGCTGTGCGTCTGGCCTCCAGCGCTTTGGGTGAAATACGGGATGCCTTGTTTGCGCGAGTCACGCAAGGTTCGGTGCGCCTGATTGCGAACCACGTTTTTCGTCATTTGCTCGATCTGTCCTTGCGCTTTCATACCGAACGTCAAACGGGTGGTTTGAGCCGGGACATTGAACGGGGCACCAAAGGCGTCAGCTTTTTGCTAAATTTCCTGGTCTTCAATATTTTGCCGACCTTACTGGAAATTGCTCTGGTCTGTGGGATCTTGCTTTGGCGTTACGACTGGGTCTTTGCGGCGGTGACCCTGGGGACGATTGCTGCCTATATTGTGTTTACCTTGCTGGTGACAGAGCGGCGCATGCGTTATCGGCGCGCCATGAATGACCTGGATAGTCGTGCCAATTCGCGCGCAATTGACGCCTTGCTCAATTATGAGACAGTCAAATACTTCGGTAACGAGGACTACGAGATCAATCGCTACGACCAGAATATGGGCCAGTGGGTTCATGCTGCCGTGCGTAATCAGGTATCGCTGAATCTGCTCAATATCGGTCAGGCCTCGATTATCAGTGTTGGGGTGACAGCCTTGCTGTTCATGTCGGCGCAAGGTGTGCTGGCCGGAACCATGACGGTCGGTGACGTTGTGCTGGTGTCCGCCTTCCTGACTCAGCTTTATGCGCCTTTGAACTTTCTGGGCTTTGTTTACCGCGAGATCAAGAATTCCCTGGCCGATATGGAGCGCCTGTTCTCCTTGCTGCGTCGCAAGCAGGAAGTGAAAGATGCGCCGAATGCTCAGGTCTTGTCCTGTGAGCAGGCGGGCGTGCGTTTTGAGAACGTCAGCTTCGCCTATGACAGCCGCCGCAAGGTCATCCAGAACCTGAGTTTCGAGATTCCCGCAGGCAAGACCGTTGCGGTAGTTGGGTCTTCGGGCGCCGGTAAGTCCACTTTGTCGCGCTTGCTGTTCCGTTTCTACGATGTGACGGAAGGCCGAATCCTGTTTAATGGTCGTGAGCTGCATGAGTGGACGCAGGACAGCTTGCGTCGTCATATCGGTATCGTTCCCCAGGACACGGTCCTGTTCAACGATACGATTTTGCACAATATTGCTTATGGCCGTCCTGACGCCAGCACAGAGCAAATCGTGGCCGCGGCCCGCGCCGCCAGTATCCACGACTTCATCGAAAGCCTGCCCGATGGTTATGACACGGTTGTGGGCGAACGTGGCTTGAAGTTGTCCGGGGGCGAAAAACAGCGGGTGGCCATTGCTCGCACCTTGCTGAAGAATCCGCCGGTGCTGATTCTGGATGAGGCCACCAGTGCGCTGGATACCCGCACGGAACGGGCGATTCAGGCGGAGTTGAACGAGATTGCACGCGAGCGCACGACCTTGATCATTGCCCACCGTCTGTCCACGATTACAGACGCGGATTTGATTCTGGTTCTGGAGCGTGGGCAGATCGTGGAGCAGGGCACACACAGCGAACTTTTAGCCCTGGATGGCACCTATGCCCGTATGTGGAATATCCAGCAAAGTCTGCAGGGATAATTTGACCATATAGTACCAAAGCAGTACTATATAGTTCTACGACCTGTTCAGAGAGAAGGAATGCTGCGAATCAGTAAAATCATTGATTACGGCACTTTAGTGCTGACACACATGGCTGGCGATCCAGACCGTGTGTTCAGTGCGTCTGACTTGGCCGCCATCCTGGGTTTGGGCCAACCAACTGTCAGCAAGGTGCTTAAACTGCTGGGCCAGCACGAGCTGGTGATCAGTAGCCGAGGCGCACGCGGAGGGTATGTATTGGGCCGCCCCGCCAAACAGATAAGTGTAGCGCAGATTATTGATGCACTGGAAGATCAACCCTTTGGCTTGACTGAATGTGTTGCCACTCCTGGAGCCTGTTCCGTGGAGTCAGATTGCCATATACGCAGTAATTGGCAGCGTATCAACGATATTGTCCGTCGCACCTTGGAAGAGGTCAGTGTTGCAGACATGATACGTGTGCCCGTTAATGAATTTCCCCTGACACACAAGCCGGGTCCCGAATTGAAAAACAGAAACAAGGCGAGCACCTCCAACGTGGAGTTAACCGAATGAGTACCGTCAACGAACATCTGGACACCTTCCTCGATCGTGATTACGAGGCAGGCTTTGTCACCGACATCGAGTCTGAAACCATACCGAAAGGTCTGAACGAAGACGTCATCCGTTTCCTGTCCGCGAAAAAACGCGAGCCGGAGTTCATGCTGGAATGGCGCCTGGCTGCCTACCGCCAGTGGCTGACCATGAAATACCCCAAGTGGTCGATTGTGGAATATCCACCGATCGATTTTCAGGACATCAGCTATTACTCCGCGCCCAAGAGCAAGGCCGACGGCCCCAAGAGCCTGGACGAGGTGGATCCTGAGTTGTTGCGCACCTATGAAAAACTGGGTGTGCCTTTGCACGAACGCGCTCGTCTGGCCGGTGTGGCCGTGGACGCCGTGTTTGATTCCGTCTCGGTTGCCACCACTTTCCGTAAAGAGCTGGAAGAAGTCGGTGTGATCTTCTGTTCCTTTTCCGAAGCCGTGCGTGAGTACCCGGAGTTGGTACAGAAATACCTGGGTACGGTAGTCCCTCCTAGCGATAACTTCTACGCCGCTCTGAACTCGGCGGTGTTTTCCGATGGTTCCTTTGTGTACATCCCCAAAGGCGTACGTTGCCCCATGGAGCTGTCCACCTACTTCCGTATCAATGCGCGCGATACCGGTCAGTTCGAGCGCACCCTGATCATCGCGGAAGAGGGGGCTTCGGTCAGCTATCTGGAAGGCTGTACGGCGCCGATGCGTGATGAAAACCAATTGCACGCAGCGGTCGTGGAGCTGGTCGCCTTGGACGACGCCAAGATCAAGTACTCCACCGTACAAAACTGGTACCCCGGTGATAAGGACGGCGTAGGCGGTATTTATAACTTCGTCACCAAGCGTGGCGAATGCCGTGGCGCACGCTCGCACATCTCCTGGACGCAGGTTGAAACCGGCTCGGCCATTACCTGGAAATACCCCAGCGTGGTCTTGCGTGGTGATGACTCTCAAGGCGAGTTTTATTCGGTCGCCCTGAGCAACCATCGCCAACAAGCCGATACTGGCACCAAGATGATTCATATGGGTCGCAATACCCGTAGCACGATTATCTCCAAGGGGATTTCGGCGGGCCAAGGTATCAATACCTATCGCGGCCTGGTTCGTATTACTCCCAAGGCAGAAAACGCCCGCAATTACACCCAGTGTGATTCGCTGCTGATTGGCAAGCGCTGTGCAGCACATACCTTCCCAACCATGGAAGTGCAGAACCCCAGCGCCAGTGTGGAACACGAAGCAACGGCTTCGCGCATTGGCGAGGACCAGCTCTTTTATGCCATGCAGCGCGGCCTGACTGCCGAAGACGCCGTCTCCATGATCGTGAACGGCTTTTGTAAAGAAGTGATTAAAGAATTGCCCATGGAGTTTGCGGTCGAAGCACAGAATTTGCTCGGCGTCAGCTTGGAAGGCAGTGTAGGTTAAGGAGAATAGTGAAATGCTGACGATTAAAGATTTGCGCGCTTCGGTTGAAGATAAACCTATCCTTAAAGGTCTGAATCTTCAGATCAATCCCGGCGAAGTCCACGCCATCATGGGCCCGAACGGCTCGGGCAAGAGCACCTTGTCCCAGGTGCTGGCTGGCCGTGAAGACTACACCGTTGAAGGCGGTTCGGTAGATTGGCTGGGTCAAGACCTGCTGGAAATGAAGATCGAAGACCGTGCCCGTTCCGGCCTGTTCCTGGCATTCCAGTACCCCATTGAAATTCCCGGTGTCTCCAACGCCTATTTCCTGCGTGCTTCCGTGAACGCCGTGCGCCGTCATCAGGGCTTGCCTGAGCTGGACGCCATGGACTTCCTCAAGCGCGTTAAAGAGGAAATGAAGATTGTTGGGATGCGTGAAGAGTTTCTGTACCGCTCCGTGAACGAGGGTTTCTCCGGCGGTGAAAAGAAACGCAACGAAGTTTTGCAAATGAGCCTGCTCGAACCCAAACTGGCCATTCTGGACGAAACCGACTCCGGTCTGGATATTGACGCTTTGCGCGTGGTCGCTGATGGCGTGAACCGTCTGCGTTCCCCCGAGCGCTCCTTGCTGGTGATCACTCACTACCAACGTCTGCTGGACTACATCGTGCCTGACTTTGTGCACGTGTTGGCGGGCGGTCAGATTATCCGTTCCGGTGGCCGTGAACTGGCTTTGGAGCTGGAAGAACGTGGCTACGGTTGGGTGCTGGAACAAGCCGCCGCCGAACAAAAAGCCAAGGGAGCTGCGGTATGAGTCTGCCAGATTGGGTCAACAGCTTTGCCGCTCAGGCTGCACAAGCACCTGGGGCCGGTCTGCCATGGCTAAGCGCTATGCGTCAGCGCGCTCTGGATCGTTTTGCACAAGAAGGCTGGCCAACCACGCGTATTGAAGCCTGGCATCACACCTCTTTGGCTTTGCTGGAACAACAACGCTTTGCGCCTCAGAAATCGGCTTCGGCTGCTGAGAGGGTGGCCGCAGTGCGCCAGAACGAAGACGGGTATTTCCTGGTCTTTGTAGATGGTCATTACGACGCGTCCTTGTCGCACCTGAGTCAATTGCCTGCAGGCGTGCGCTTGTCGTCGCTCAGCGCCTGTCTGCAACAAGAGGCTGACTGGCTGGAGCAAGCTTACGGGGATGAATCCCGGGGGGCTTCCACTGCTGCCTTGAACCTGGCCTTGGCCCAGGACGGTGCTGCACTGCATGTGGCTGCTGGTCAACATCTGGAGCAGCCTGTCCATTTGGTGTTTGTACGCACGCAAGGGGGCAGCGCCAGTTTCACGCGTAACCTGATTTCCTTGGAATCCGGTGCCAGTGCAACCGTCGTGGAGCACTATCTGGGTGAGGAAGGGACTGACGCTTCCCTGAGCAGCGTGGTGACTCGTCTGAACGTGTCCCCCGATGCCAACCTGACGCACATGAAGTTGCAGCAGGAAGCCCCGCAGGACTTCCATCTGGCCGCTATTGATGTTCAGCAAGGCCGTGGTTCGGTATTTAACTCGCATTCCCTGTCGTTTGGTGCTCGTATTGCCCGTAACGACATTGCTACCGTGTTCAATGGTGAGCGCTGCGAAACCTTGTTCAATGGTTTGTACTATGTAGACGGTCGCCGTCATGTAGATCACAACACCATCATTGATCATGCCCAGCCTAACTGCCAAAGCCGTGAGTTCTACCGCGGTATTCTGGCCGACACCGCTCGCGGCGTATTTAGTGGTCGCATTCTGGTTGGCAAGGGCGCTGACGGTACGGATTCGGTGCAACGCTCGGACAGTTTGCTCTTGTCCAAGATGGCACGTGCGGACTCCCGCCCCGAGCTGGAAATCTATGCGGATGACGTCAAGTGCGCACATGGTGCCACGGTGGGTCAACTGGATGCGGACAGCCTGTTTTACCTGCGTTCGCGCGGTATGACGATGGAAGATGCTCGCAATATGCTGATCTACGCGTTTGCGGCCCAGTCTTTGGAGCGTATCGCTTCCGAGAGTCTGCGTAGCCGTGCCACGGTTGGTATCAATGCTTTGTTGCCCGGCGGTCTTGCCCTTGGAGAGCTTGCATGAATGCGCCTATGCCCGTAACTGCTGCTGGTTTGCTGAATCACCGCGAGGATTTCCCTATCCTGGCCCGCCCCATCCGGGGCCAACGCCTGTCCTATCTGGATAACGGGGCGACGACGCAAAAGCCGCGCTCGGTCATTGAAGCCGAGGCGCGATTCTATGAGCAGTCCAATGCCAACATCCACCGTGGTGTGCATTGGCTATCTCAGCATGCTACTGAGCTGTACGATCAGGCCAGAAGCACAGTGCGGGCATTTCTGAATGCCGCGCGCGACGAAGAAATTGTGTTTACGCGTGGCACCACAGAATCCATCAATCTGGTGGCGTATAGCTGGGGCATGGACAACCTGAAAGCAGGCGATGAAATCTTGCTGACGGGCTTGGAGCATCACTCCAATATCGTGCCTTGGCAATTGGTTGCACAACGTACCGGTGCCATCATTCGCGTGGTGCCTGTGCTGGACAATGGCGAGCTGGATCAGGAAGCGTTCAAGCAATTGCTCAATGAAAAAACCCGCTTGTTGGCCGTGGGGCATGTGTCCAATGCCTTGGGTACGATCAATCCCATCGCTGACATGACCCGTCAGGCGCATGCCGTCGGTGCCAAGGTACTGGTGGATGGCGCTCAATCCGTTCCCCACGGTGTGGTGGACGTGCAGGCTCTGGATGCTGACTTCTACACGTTCTCGGCACACAAACTGTACGGCCCCACGGGTATGGGCGCTTTGTACGTACGCTACGAGATTCTGGACAGCATGTCACCTTGGATGGGTGGCGGAGACATGATCACCACCGTCAGTTTCGAGCAAAGCAATTACGCGCCGGTTCCACAGCGCTTTGAGGCAGGTACGCCCAATATCGCGGGCGCCATCACTATGGCAGCTGCCATGGATTATTTGATGGGTATAGGTATGCAGCGTATTGCCGACCACGAGGCGCTATTGCTGGAGTATGCGACCGACGCTTTGTTGGCCATGCCGGGTATCCGTATTGTCGGTACGGCCGCACACAAGGCAGGCATTGTGTCCTTCTTGGTCGATGGCATTCACCCACACGATCTGGGCACCATCCTAGACATGGACGGTGTTGCCGTGCGTGCTGGTCACCATTGTGCCATGCCCTTGATGACACGTTTTGGCATTCCGGGCACAGCTCGTGCCTCCTTTGCCTTGTATAACGATTACGCAGACATTGATGCTTTGCTGGCTAGCCTGCGCAAAGCTCAGAAACTATTTGGAGTTGGCTAAATGAGCCAGGATTTCAACGGGCTGCGCGAGCTCTACCAAGAGGTCATTTTTGACCATAATCGCAGCCCGCGTAACTTTGAAGTAATAGAAAACGCCAGCCATTTTGCCAATGGCCACAATCCTCTGTGCGGGGATCAACTGGCTGTTTACGCGGTCGTGGAAGACGGCATTGTGCAGAAAGTCAGCTTTGTGGGGCATGGCTGCGCTATTTCCAAAGCCTCGGCATCCTTGATGACCGAAGCGGTGAAGGGCCTGAGTCTGGCCGAGTTTGAGTCTCTCTTTCAAGATATGCACGCCATGCTGACAGAGGCCCATCCCGATCGAGATCTGGGCAAGTTGGAAGTGTTGTCGGGTGTGCGTGAATTCCCCGCACGGGTTAAATGTGCCACTTTGGCCTGGCATACCCTGCATAACGCCATCAATCAGGCCAAAGAAACCGCGCAAACCGAATAAAGGCGCAAGCAAGTCATGAGCTACTTTGAACGACATGATGTGCTGGTCAGCCGGGACTGTCCGGCTGTCAGTATCCCTTACGGTGCTCCCGTTACGATCGAGGCGGGTTGTACAGCAACGATTACCCAGAAGCTGGGTGGCAGCTATACCGTGATGGTAGAGGGCAACCTTTACCGAATTGAAGGTGTCGATGCCGATGCGCTGGGTTTCGAGTCTCAGGATAAACCCGAGGTTTTTGTACCCGAGCTGCCTCTGAGCGAAAAAACCATTGAAGACGCTGCCTGGATTGTGCTTGCCAGCGTGTACGATCCGGAAATCCCGGTCGATATCGTTAATCTGGGTCTGGTGTACGCCTGTCATGTAAACCAGACTGGGCCGGAAACGTTCTCCATCACTATGGACATGACGCTGACGGCTCCGGGTTGCGGTATGGGCACCATGATTGCGGACGAAGCCCGCTACAAGCTGGAGACCATCCAGGGCGTAGAGAAAGCGGTGGTGGAGCTGGTTTGGGATCCTCCTTGGAGCCGGGAACGTATGAGTGAATCAGCCCGCTTGCAATTAGGGATGCTGTAGTAGAAAAGCCTGCGGTTAGCAGGCTTTTTCGATGTGGGTGTTGGGCATCCCTAGCCTGGCTCCTTTGGAGACCGCGTGATAGACGGCCTCGTTGCGGTTGTGTACGTTCATCCGCATATACAGGGTTTCAGCATGCGCTTTGGCTGTAGCCGATGAAATATTCAACTGCCGGGCCACGCCCTTGATGGTCATGCCGCGTGCCAATAGCACCAGCACTTCATACTGGCGCGGCGTCAGGCCCAGCAGCCGTGCTTCGTCAAGATGGTTTGTTTCAGGATCGGCGGGTGGCCAGCGTATGGGCTCGTAGGATGTAATCAGCTTGTCGGGATGGGCTTGGAACGGCGATGGACTCGATGGCGGGGTTACAGGCGTGGCCATTGCCGTCGTTTGATGCTGGGGCGCAGGCGATGGAAAACAGGAGCCGCCGGCCAACACCAGATTGATCGAAGCCGCCATTAATTCCGGTGTGGCGGTCTTGAGCAAATGTCCCATAACGCCGGCAGGCATGTCTTGAAGCGCAGGCAAGGCGTAGTGGGACTCGGCTATCAGGAGTACGGCGCTGGGTTGCAGGCTGCGGTGCGCATCAGCCAGCAGCTTCAAACAGGCCTTGGCCGATGGCACCGACAATAGCAGCAGCTCACAACATCGTGTCTGCAGACCGGTTTCCATTGATTCGTAGTCCATGCTGAGCAGTTCCGCGCTGGGCAGGGTGTCTGCCAGCAGCCGTACGATACCCAACCTGAATAAGGTGTGTGGCTCCACGATGATAATTGTTGTCATTTTATGTCTCCCTCGCTGCGTCATAGGCTCTATGTCATTACGTTGAATAAGCCTTTTGTTGGTTGGATTGCATGTGTCATTGTCTTTGGTAGTTATGGGTATTTTCTTTTCTTGTTTCCTGTTGGCAGCCTAATTATCAGGTGGCTAGCCGCATTCAGAACTGACGAATTATGTGAAATTGTTAATCATTGTTGGTTTCCGTTAAATTTTGATGTTTTAAACGTCATGCTGTGCCGAAAAGCTCGGATTAGGTATCTAGAAAGCCTTATAAACTCGGGTTACTCCTATGCTCCATAATCCCTAAACCGCTTACATATCAATAGCTTGGGTGTTGTCAGCGGCGCCTACTATATAACATATTGCCGCTGACATTTGGCTTACATTAGCCGGTTAGTGCTGGTTGACATACGCATTGTTGAAGTTGCCCGTCTGGGTGACGGTGCTGTTGTGGCTCAGGCCGCTTTGCACCACTTGAGCGCGGTTGCCCCAACCGTTCTGCATTACCGACGAGTCCAGGTTGAAACCGACCTGGGTAACCACGGCCTTGTTATAGCCGCCGCCCTGGCTGATGTAGGAATCGTTGCCGATGCCTGCTTGGGAGTTGTAGGCGTCATTACCCAAACCACTTTGGATGATGTTGCTATCGTTGCTGTAGCCGGTCTGTTCAGTAACGGCTTTGTTATGCGAGCCGATCTGAACAATACTGGCGTGCAGGCGATCCGAATTGCCCCACCACGTGCCGGTTTGGCTGATAGTGGCATCATTTTTGTGGCCACCGCCCTGGACGATGGAGGCGTTCGAGTTGGAGACATTCCACTGATCGATCACGCCTTTGTCGTACTTGCCGCTGTCGGTGATGCTGGCGGTCGAGCTCATGCTTTTGTATTGATTGATGTACGCATCTCCCTTGTACCCCGACTGGGTAATGAAGGCGTTGACATGGCTGCTGTTGTCTTGCTCGATGACCGAGTCGTTGCGCGCGCCGCTGTCGTTGATGACAGCCAGTGCGTCACGGGTTCGGTATTGATTGACATAGGCATCGCCCATTTGTCCCGTTTGGTTTACCCAGGCCTGGTCACCGGTGCTGCGGACTTGTTCCACAACCGCCTTGTTGTCCGAGCGTAATTGCTTGATGCCGATTTGCGAACCGTTGGCCTGCCATTGGCTGGCAAAGGCGTCGTTGCGGTTGCGTGACTGGGTGATGGTGATCGTGGAGTTGCCGCCGCTGCGGCTTTGTTCCACCACGGCCTTGTTGTCGTTGCCGTTGATGACCTTCACGGTGGTGCGAACCGTACCGTTATCCCATTGGTTGATGTAATCGTCGTTGCGGTCTCCATTCACGTCGATGGTCGCGTTGGCGTTGGCGTTGTGGTTTTGAAGAACGACGCCTTTGTTGAAATTGCCGGTCTGCGTCACGGTGGCGTTGTCAGCCAGCGCCAGTGTGGGCAGGGCCAGCGCGGTGCCCAGGGCAATAGCTAATGTGGACAGTTTGCCGTTCATATACTTCTCCTCAGTGCATGTTGAAGACCGTTGTTAGGAAAGAGAGCGGTGGCCGGTCTTCTCGGAACCACCGCGCTGTCTGCTCGTGTTTAACTGCCGGTAACTGGAGCGGTCTGCACCTCATCGCTTGTGGCCTCAGAATTGGTCACAGCGGTCTGGGTGCGCAGGCTGCGATAGGTTTCGTTTTGCTTCATGTAGTTCTGCACGATGGGGTTGTTACGGTCGGCCTCGTTTCGCAGTCGCCATTGGCCTTCCCTCATGCCTTGCACGATCAGATGCACCACTGCCGATTCAATGGCCTCTTTGACCGAGAGCTGGGCCGGTTCGTTGTTGGTTACGCCGGCCTCGATTTCCAGCAGGTCTTTGAAGTTCACGAACTTGTAGACGCTGGGCCGGACTTCGTAGGAAAAGATGGTCTTGGTGGTGGACACGCTTTGCAAAATGTTGCCGGTGCGCACGTCGATGGCTCGCAGGTTGACCGTGACTTGGTCAACCCGATACTGGGTAGACAGGCCTACGCCCAGAAAGCGCGCGCCCGCGCCGCCTGTGCGCACATTGCTTTCATAGGAGATGATGCCTCCGTCCATCATGATTTCGGCCGGGGCTAGCGGCGGGATGTTGATGGCGGTGCGCTGGCCGTTTTCCTGCGATCCGTCTAGGGCGCGCACGATGCGCCGCTCGGTCAGCAGTTCCTGCAGGCTTTCGCGCTCGACCGGAGTGAACCAGCGCGAGTCACGCAAGGCTTTGACCAGCAGGGCGGCGGCTCCCTGGGTGACTGAGGTGGAAAAGGAGCTGTCCGGATTGGGCTTGTATTGGCCGGTCTGGTCACGAAACCCATAGACGGCTACGGTCAGGCGCTGGGCGGGCGCGGGCAGCTCCAGCAGATCGTGCGTGGCTGGCGAGGCGGGCGTCAGGTAGGCAGAGCCTTTGACTTCGGCCGGGGTGGAGGGGACGGCGCAGGCAGCCAGGGCCGAGGTCAGGGCCAGCACGCTTAACAGGCGCGTTGGGCGCGCGTTCAGGACGGTCACTGTGCTCATCATGGTTGCATCACTCGGAAAGTAGTGGAAGCGCCGGTGATCCGGTCCGTGGTGGTGATCGTCAGTGCTCCGCCGCCGATATCGACGACGCTGACAGTAAAGCTGCCGGTCTCGAAGGTGCCGGGTACGAATTTGCCGTTGCTGTCCACAAACTGCGAGGACGCGGCCGAGGCCAGGCGGCTGAGTACCGAGCGCTCCAACTGATCGTTGAAGTCCTGGAAGGGCGTGCGCTGCTCAAAGGACGAGCCCAGGTCTTCGGCTTCGGGGTCTGTGTGCTTGTTGGTGACCTGGGCCGAGTTCAGTAGCCATTGCCCATTGAGCGGGCTGCCGCCGAAATTCGGATTGACGGGGGTATATATCAGTTCGGTTGCATGGACGGGAGCAAAGAGCGCACCGGTCAGCAGAACAGAGGCAAGGGGCAGGAAAGTCTTCACGTTATGTCTCTCTTATTAAAGTTCGTCCGGAGCAAGGTCCGGGTTGTTGGTGAGTACGCGTTCGATTTCGCTTTTATTGACGTTTTCCAGAACAAGATCCACGGCCCGCTCACTGGCCTTCTTTGTGCCGGAACGCGCGGGCGTGAGAAAAGCGTGATACATGCGCTGGCGACGGTATTCGACCCAGATTTCGCTGCCCCAGCGGGCCGACGGGCGCTCCACCACCGTCAGGGTGAAGGGGCTGGCCCCGGTCAGCTCGCGCCAGCGATTGCTGAAGTAGCGGTAAAAGTCTTGTCCTTGCACCGTTACGGTGCGGTTGATGACGATGCCCGCGAGCGGATCGTCAAACAGGTTCTTGCGAACCACTTCAGCCTGCCGGATGGCTTCCATGAAGTTGGCCGGTTTGGGCTTGCTGGTATCTCTGCCTGGTTGTGCGGCGGCGCTGCTCATGACACACAGCATTGCCAGCAGCACGGCCCCTTGTTGGTATGGTTTTGTCATTGCAGCACCTGTTGTTCCTTCGCCTTACGGCTTGATACATCGGCGTTACTGACTATGGTAGAGACGGCCATCTGCAATTACATGAGCCGCATTTCCTAGGCTGTTTGCCCTTGTGCAGGGTTGTTTTTGCGTCGGTACTATTGATTCGGCGTAGGCTGTTTGGAGTAGGCGCGCGGACGAAAGATCAGCGGTGTCAGTGGTTTTGCGTCGTGGGTGCCGGTTGCCTGCTGCATGGGCAACGGATTGGCTGCTTCCACATGCTGTACCGCGCCGTCCTGGGCGTTGTAGAGCACGACGATGCGGCTGTGGCGCACGGTATCGATCTGTTCGTGATCAAAATGCGGCAGGGGGGGCTGCTTGGCGCGATGCAAGCGGCTGCGTTGGCGGTACAGAGCCTGGCGCAGGTGGCGCTGCTGGCGCTGCTGGCGTCGCCAGCGTGACCAGGCCAACAGCAGCAGGCCGTTGGTCAGCAGAACCGCCCCGTAGAACAGAAAGGTGGTCAGGGTCGGGAAGATCGGGTCTATCTGTTCGTAGCCAGCTTTGTCCATGGTGTGACCGATCAATAGGAGCAAGCCTTTGGCGATCAGGTAACTGAAGACGAACCAGCCGGCGATGGTCAGTAGACGGTCTATCCAGCGAGTGATGGGATGGCGTTGGGTCGTGATGATCATGACAGCTCCTTGATACCCCGGTCGGGGCTGCTCCAGCGGGCGCGTTTGCGACGCAGGCGCAGCATGACCATGGGGAAACTCCACAGCGTGGTTAAGAAATTGATCAACCAGTAGACAAATGGGTACCAGATGATCCAGAACATCGACAGGGGCAGATCGGGCTCGTAGCGACGGTCGATCCAGATGCTGACGGCGAACTGCAGCAGGCACATGCCGGCCAGCACCATACCGGTGAACGAGGGTGGGAACAGGCCGTCGATCTGGGTGGCCGCAGGCAAGTGGAGCACTTGTCCAAGCAACCAAACCAGCATCGCCACGCCCAGGGCGAAACTCCATAAGGTCGAGCACAGGTATTCCAGAGTCAGGGGCCACATGTCGCGGTTTTCCCAGCGCAGTACTTGCGGGGTGTATTTCAGGAAGGTTTCCGCCCCGCCCTGAGCCCAGCGCAAACGTTGCTTGAACAGGCCTTTCAGTGTTTCGGGCATCAGCACCCAGCACAGGGCGCGCGGCTCATAGAACACCTGCCAGCCGGCCAACTGCAACTTCCAGGTCACATCGATGTCCTCGGTGATCATGTCCAGACTCCAGTAGTCCACTTCGTCCAAGGCCTGGCGACGAAAGCCTGCGATCACGCCGGAAATCGTGAAGATTTTTCCGTAGACGCGCTGCGTGCGCTTGATCAGCCCGATGATCGAGGAGAACTCGCCAACCTGGATGCGGCCGATCAGGGTGGAGCGCGTGCGGATGCGCGGATTGCCGGTAGTGGCACCGACTTCCGGGTTGTGCAGCATGGGGGCGACCAGGTAATTGACGCCTTCCGGGTCCAGGTAAGCATCGCCGTCTATACACACGAAGTAATCGCCGCTGGCGCTCATGGCTCCCATGCGCAGGGCCAGTGCCTTGCCCTGGTTCTGGGCCAGGTGGATGACGCGCAGCTTGTCGTGCTCCTCGCTCAGTTCATTGAGCACTTGGGCGGTGCGATCGCTGGAGCCGTCGTTGATGGCGATGACTTCGATGTTGGGATAGACCTGATTCAGCGCGGACAGGATGGTAGAGCGGGCGTTGGCCTGTTCGTTAAAGCAAGGGATCAGGATGCTGACCAGCGGCATGCCTTCCAGTTCGGGTGGGGCGTGTGGTTTATAGGTCCAGCGGCGTTCATGCTGGAACCAGAAGATCAAGCCACCGCCTATCCATATGCCCGACATGAACAGCGGGTACATGAAGATGAAGTAGAGTAGTAGGTGGCTGGTCAGGGCGACGGTGATTCCCAGAGGAATTCCGACGATCAGGCACAGGGCCAATAGGGCGATCAGTCGTTCAATCATTTTTTGTTGGATACCATTCAATCGTGATTTCCGGACGAATCACGTTCATCTTGGGCTGATTGTTGACAAAATCGTCTGGGTAATAGCCGACATGTCGCGCCCCTCTTGCCGTCAGGGCATTGAGCCAGCCGGCCACCAGATGGGAGTCCAGCGGACGGGATGGCTGACCTTGGCCGGGCCAATCGACGGATTGCACTTCGAACACGGTGCGGCGCAGGCCTTCTGGGTGGCTGGCCACCTTATCGACCAGCTCGTTCAGCCAGGTCACGGCATGCTGATCGTGGATGTCTTCCATGCGGGGCATGGCCATCACGGCAGTCCAGTCGTAGGCTTGCAGAAAATCGTTCAGGTTCTGGGCAAACCACTGTTCGCTCTGGGCCTGCAGAACCGGTAGGGCGTACATATTGCGGGCCGTACTGATCTGCGGGCCGCGCTGCTTGCGTACCCGATCAGCCAGTTCCTGGGTCAAGTCGATCAGGGCTTGTGATTTAAAGCGCGTCCAGCGCTCAAACTGCTCGGGATTGGCTCGTATCGTCCCGATGTCCCTGCCAAAGCCGGCTTTTTCGTAGGCGTCCAGGGCGGCGGGCGAGGCATCCTCAAAGTCGGTCAGCGTGGCATCGTCATGGAATACGACACCAAAGAAGATGGCGCTGCGTCCCAGATCTTCGTACAGATCGCCCATGATCTGGCGGGTGCGCGGGTCAAAGGGGGACAGGCGGCGGTAGCCTTGTGTGGGCAGGGAAGGCGGGCTGCCGTCGGCATGCCATTGCAGTACGTGTTGCGCCGGCTCGGACGTATCGATGGCCAGCACGGGCATCCATGCAAAGACATTGACGTGGGCACGCGAACTTAATTGCCAGGCTGTGCGGTTGAACAGGTCGGCGCGCATGGGCAGGTGGCGGTTGGGAAAGTAGACCGAGCGCACCAGGCCATCGCCTGTGGGGTCGGCGAAGGCTTGCAGATAGACACTACGTGGTTTCAGGTCTGCGATGCGTTGCACCAGGGCGCTCAAGTTGCGTTCCATCTGCGCCGGATCGGGGTCGTACACATAATCCAGATCCACATGCACCACGCGTTCGGCCTGACGGTCTTCACGGGCAGTGATAAAGCCTGCAAAGGTGCTGATGTCCGGGTCGTTATCCACCAGATAGCGTGGCATATTCATCAGGTCGTGGACGTTGGCCACGCCGTCGGTCAGCGTCAGGGCCATCTGATAGCCTTCTTGCTCCAGAATTTGCAGGCCCAGGCCGCTGATCCGGCCATAGGGCCAGACCCAGACGCGCGGCGGCTTACCGGCGTGCTGTTTGACGCGGGCACTGATGGCGCGCACATCCTCGCGAAAGCGGGCGGTGTACTCGGCATCGGTCTCGTAGCGTTTCTGATCGGTCAGGTAGCGATGCGCGGCAGCCACCGGCTGGATATTGCCTTGTGGGTTGGCGATGGCACCGTAATGCATGTTTTGGGTGTGCGCGCCGATTTCCACCAAACCGGAGTTGGCCATTTCGTCGATTTGCGCCCAGTGCAAAAAGCGCGAACGTTCGGTGGGAAGACCGCCGAAGTCCACTTTTTCGTTGTCGGGGGTGTCCAACCATTTGCCGACCGGGGCCAGCAGCGCAGGCCATTGATAGGCTTTGAGCAGCGGGAACACGCGGGTATAGAAACTTTGATACCCGTCGTCAAATGACAGCAGCACTGCCTTTTCAGGCAGAGGCTCCACACCTTGGCGGGCGCGCATAATTTGCTCTACGCTGACCGGCACATAGTTGTTTTCCTGTAGCCAGGAAAACTGCTGGCGCAGGTGCTCGGTACTGACGCTCAGGTACGCCTGGTTAGGATCGTGGTCCTCCACGTCGTGGTAGGCGATGATGAGCAGCTCGTCATTGCGCCAGGGCTGCTCTTGTTGTTCGAGGCGACGCTGCTCGGGCGGCACATACAGGGCCGGCGGGCTGGCGCTACAGGCCGATAAAAGGGCGCTGAAGGCCACTATCAGAAGGGTCAGGATTCGTGTGCTCATTGTCGTGGCCGCTTAGAATTTGATCTTGAGTTCAACCATGCCGCTGTACTGCTGTTCGCGCTGGCCGTCATAGGGGCGGGACAGGGCCTGCAGGCGCAGGCCGACTTCCAGATTGCGGTCGTGCTGGTAGTTCAGTTCGTAGGCGACCGAACCTACGGCACCACTGCCATAGCCGCTTTGGTGATGTAGGCCCACACCCAGTGTCAGGGCCTGGGTCAGGCGCTCGTCGTAGTGTTGGTAAATCAGGTGCTCCAGACGTAGGGCAGGCACAGCCATGTATTCGCGCCGTGGGCTGTAGTAGGGTCTGTCTTGGTCTTTGTTGCCGGAAGCCCATAGCTCCAGCTGGGCGTCGGCCTTGATGCGCGGGCTGGTGTAGATGCGTTGGTTACCTGTGATCTGCAGGCTCTGACGTACGTTGTTGTCAGAGAATTTTGTCCCGGTGTAGGCGGCTTGCACCCATTGCTCGGGGCCATTTTGCCAGCGCAACCGCACTTGTCCCTGGTTGGCCGTGATGCCTGCGGCCAGGGCGCGATTCGGAATATCCAGGGTGCGATAGTCCAAGGTGCCGCCGATGCTCCAGTGATCGTTCAGCTCGTGATCGACCTGTAGGCTGGCCCCCATTTTGTTGCCCTGGCCCCAGTTCTGGTTGTTGATCATCAGCTGCGATTGCCAGTCGCGGCCGCGGTATTCCAGACCAGCTCCCTGCCAGATTACGTTGTGGCCAAGCTCGTCGCTGGTATCCAGATGCCCGGCCAGGGCGGTGACGCGCCAGTTGTAGTCGATGGGGGCGCTGTACCATTGCGCCTCAGTGCGTATGCCGTCATTGCCCGAGACATCGCCACCGTTGCTGGTTTCAAAACCGCTGCGCAAAATCAGTTCGTTCTTGCGGTAGGTTTGCCAGTCTTTTTCCAGTTCCGTGACCCGCATATTAGTGGGGTAGTGCGCTTTGGCATACGCTAATAGTTCTTCGGCCTGGCGGTATTCGTGCAGGTCCAGGGCGGTCTGGGCCTGGCTGATGATGACGTCTTCTTGACGCGGCGCATAGGTTTCAGCGATCTTCAGATTGCGTTCCGCCGCCCTTGGCATACCCGATATGCGCTGGACATCGGCCAGCGGCACGCGCAGATTGACGTTGCTTGGTGCCTGTGCGCTGGCCTTGGCCAGATTTTCGCGCGCGTCCTTGAGCAAACCCGTATAGGTATAGAGCGAGTTTTTCAAAATCAAGGTGTCGGTATAGCCTGGATTGGGCTGGGGGATTGGATTGCCGCGTAGCCAGCGAGTGGCGGGCATGTCTTTTTCCATGCGCTCGGCCAATGCCAGTGCCTGATCTTCGCGGCCAGACTCCAGCAAGGAAAAGGCCAATCCGGTTTGATAGCGTGTGCGTGTTTTTGCGTCCAGCGAGGGTTCGGCCAACGCCCGCTCGTAGCTGGATACGGCTTGTTCGGGGTGACGGGCGCGCAGTTGCAGGGCTCCTAGCGAGGCGTAGGCATAGCCTGGATACTGGGCCGCCCGTTCGGGAGCAATGTCTACTGTAGAGGGCGCGTCTTCGCGTGTGTCCACCGCAATCAGACGGTCACCACGGATGCGGCGGGCGAAAGCGGGGTTACCCAGAAAGCTGGCGCTGTCAGCCAGTTTGTCTTGCAACGCGATGGCTCGGTTGGCGACCAGAAAACGTTCGGGCAGTGTGCGTGTGGGCTGGGGCGACAGCCGGGTCAATTCAGCGGCATAGTCGGCTTGACGGTCAGCCAGGTCTGCGTTCGAGAAGATGTCGGGATGTTGCGTTTGCCATTCCATCGCCTGGCGGTGCAGACCGGCGGCATGCAGGGACTGGTCATAATCCCGGATGACGTCGGTTTTGTCTGGCTGGGCAGCCAGAGCATCCTGGCTGACGCGTAGGGCTTCGTAGTTCTGGCCGGCAGCGCGGTAGATGTAGCTGCGCGTCAGCAGGTAATTGGTGTTTTGGCGTGTGGCCGGCTGCAGTTGCTGGGCGCAGCTCAAGGCCTGGGCAGTCAGTCCGGCATCGGCCAGGCTCATGCACAGGCCCATGGTGAAGGCGGCTTGCTGTGGAAAGCGCCGCATTCCTTCCCGATACAGGTTTTGGGCCGGTGTCCATTGGCGCGTATCTTTGTGGGCGCGTGCTGTCAGCAGCAATACATCGGCCGGCAAGGGCAGGTTGGTCGGCCAGCTTTCGTACAGGCGGATGACCTCTTGCGGCTGGCCTGCCCAGGCATGAATGCGCATCAGATCAAGCTGGACACGTGTCTCTTGCGGATGCTGTTGCCGGTACTGCTGCAAGCCGGCAATGGCGGACTGGTATTGGCCTTGGCGTGCCTGTTTGATCCAATCCTCGTAGGAGGCGGCATGCAGGCTGGTGCTACATGCGGTCAGTACCAGCAGGGTAAAGGAATCCAGCCAGAACCGGCGCAGAAACGAGGTTCTGGCTGGAAAGAGGCCGACGTTTTGCAGAGCTTGTCTTTTTATTGATCGCCTGGACACTTCTCTTCCCCTTGTTATTTGTATATGCTTCTTGCCACTGTTCGTTACTGAGCGAACAGAAGGGTCTTAAGGGATATCCTAGGAGTCTGGGCCTCTGGCGGTAATTGGCCTTTTGATGTAAACCGTCTGGATTTTTGTAGTAAGCCACTCGGCCTAAGCTAAATGCTTCTTAAGAAAAAGCGTGCACAACAGAACAAACAGGGTGATGGCTTTATTCTTTCGGGGCGTAGCGCCGCCTGGTAGCGCACTTGCGTGGGGTGCAAGGCGTCGAAGGTTCACATCCTTCCGTTCCGACCAGATTTTGAAAGGCCTACAGCAAAAATGCTGTAGGCCTTTTTTCATTGTTTCGGGGATTTTGTGGAGATTCATTTTTCACCGATGACCCGGCCTTTTTCTCCGTGGCGTGACCACTGGCGCCTTTTCTGTGCTGTGAACAAGCTTCTTGATTTTGGCCTGAAGCTTGGGCAGGTCAGCGACACAATGCTGAAACCGGCATTCGCGGGACGTTGATATAAATCCACCCATTGCTCTGCTGCCCCGGGGCCTGGCTGCGCGTTATTCTGAGGCGTTCATGCGCGCCATCGGGTCGCCCTTGTGCGGAAGATCCATACGGGATCTTGTCCACGCTGGCCCGAAAAAACCGAACGGGCGACAGGATTCAAAACGACCAGCTTGCCCCTCGGTTCTTCATGCCCGATGCTTCAATACGAAAGGGCAAGGCTTACTGCTGCAACCACAGCAGAGCGTTCTGCGTCCTTGTAGTTTGCTTTCCCCTCCGTCACGGTAGCTGTGCAAAGGCAGGTGTTAGCAGGATTGGGAGTTCCATGCCCTCTAGTTGCAGTAGTCCTGCCACCCCGAGCGTGTGGGTGGGGGTATTGAAATGCTGCGGCTGGAGAGTCCGGCATTGGGTGTAGTTCGCTTGCTTATTTTGTAACAGTGCTATCTATATCCATGAAGAGCGATCATAGTGTCGTCAGGGAGATTTTTCCCTTGAATAATTAGGACATACATTGAAAACAGAAATTGGTATCGTGAAGTGGTTCAATAACGAAAAAGGCTTCGGCTTCATCGCCCCGGAAAGTGGCGGCAAAGACCTCTTCGCACACCACAGTGAAATTCAGGGTACTGGGTTTAAATCTCTTGAAGAGAACCAACGAGTTTCTTTCGTTGCAGGCGCTGGCCAAAAAGGCCCTTGCGCTACCCAGATCCAGATCATTTGATCCCCTGCTTGCCTGATTAGGCAAGTATTGAGTTGATCGGTTAAGGCCGAACCCTTTGAAACATTGGGTTCGGCTTTTTCGCGTTATGTTGCTCGATATCATCATGCGGGCACAGGGCTTGTATGCTCTCAGGCTGAGCTATGGTTGCCAGACGCTTGTTCTGGGCGGATAGCAGGGCTATGTAGGTCCTAGGCCAGCCCGATCTTGTCTTTGTTCGTTGCTTGGGAGAGGGGAGTGAAAAAGATGCTGGCTGCAGCGGCAATCGCTGCGCTTTGGGAAGTCCACGACCTCCATGAGTAACGTTGATGATGCGCGGACTCAACGAGCGTAATGTTCCGCTTTGATAAGGACGACAAGCTGATTGTTGACACCAGCACTGAAAGCGACATAGACATGGCCACAGGGATCGCTGTAGACGTTGAACCGGTTAAGAATCGCCCTGTAAACAGGAGTCCGGCATCGTCAGCCTGATACCAAAGAATAAGAAATGGGGTAGCGCCCAATAAAAAAACCCCTCTCGGGGCTTTCTGGTGATGGGCTCGTTACGTGAACTGACGTATCAGAACGGAAGGCCGGGGAACCGGTCTTTTAATTGTCGGATA
The DNA here is from genome assembly GCF_025960365.1 of Alcaligenes sp. SMD-FA. Lineage (NCBI taxonomy): Bacteria > Pseudomonadati > Pseudomonadota > Betaproteobacteria > Burkholderiales > Alcaligenaceae > Alcaligenes > Alcaligenes sp. SMD-FA. The sequence continues at coordinate 1,870,609 of NZ_CP110108.1, forward strand.
AGGGTTTGACGCGTTGTGACCAAGCGAGAGGCAAGTGCTTGAGATTCTTTCATCGCCGAACGATTAGGTTCGCGTAAAGGGGATGTATGAAGCGGGCTGCGACTAGCCTGGTTAAGTTTTTCGTAGATAGTGATACCTTCTGTATGACTCCAAATTTCGCTCCAGCCTGGACATAGAAGCCTTCCAAGGCAATGGTATAGCGTTGAATTTGAAGGGGTAGTGAGATAGCGAGATTGCTATCGTTGAATGAGATCAATCTTATTGTACCAGTATGGGCGTTTTGACAATTGAATCATAGGATTGCTTTGTAACGCTTCCTCGAATTGAAGGGGGCTATGTTCGGGCCTAGCATAATCGCCCAGCACAAAAGCCTTCGGTGTGAACGGCACTCCAAAAGTTGGACACCCATCCAATCTTTGGGGGCTTTTCTATGCCGAAGTATGATGTGATGGCCCCGCGCAGCATCGATGATCACTCTCTGGCCGGACCTGTTGGCATAAAGTTTTGGCGAACGTGCATGGTGTAGGTCTTTCAAGCCTAAGGCGTTGGATCACCAGCGATCGAACTTATGGTGATTAGGGCTTGCGCGCCTAGGATGCAAGCGCAATCAGCGGCTCTGCCTCCTAGGATGCGTGATGGACTGCGAAGAGTCTAACGAAGCCGTTTGAGCCGATTTGGCTAATGCCTGCTATGCTAGACCAGCTGACAGGTTATCCGTGGTAATTCGACCTTTCAGGAGTGCCTATGTACGTTAAGGCATTACCGGGCATACCCCTGCCTAGTTCCTTCTGCCAAGAATAAACCGAGCGAACGTGAAACAAGATCAAATTTAACCAAACTGGAGAGATTTCCATGGGCACCAAAATTGTTACTGAAGCCGACCGTAAGCGTACTCCTCCTCCCGCTGCGCCCAAGGGTGTCACCCTAAGCACAAAAAGCCGGGGCCAACGTGTTAGCCAGGAGCGTGGCGCGCACACCCGCAGCAAGAAAAATCCGGGCAAGCGCGCGCATTCGGGTTAATTAGAGGACAAGAAAGGAAGAGTCAGGAGGCGCTCAGTTTTTACTGTGCGCCTTTTAGTTAGTTGCTTTTTACTCTCAGTCCGGTGGCTTCAACCTTAGTCACACCGTCAACTTTTTTAGCTGCCGCGACGGTTTTCTTATAGGCGTCTTCACTGGAGACCGTTCCGGCAATCATTGTGACGCCTCCTTTTGTCTCGACAGTAATGTTCTGACCCTGCAGTCCTTTGTCTTGTGCTAGAACAGCTTTAACTCGTTTAGAAATTTCTTCATCGTTGGCTTGTTCCCCAGCATTCGTCTTGTAATCGGCCACTTCCTGAGCGTTTGCTTCCCCTGGCGTTTTCTTCTCTAGCGTTACATTTTCTGGTGTTGCAGATAGATTTGGATGGGATGTCTTGTCATCTGCTATGGCGCCTGCGCTTAATCCAAAGCTCAGTGCTGAGGTAATCAGTAGTTTACGGATGGTCGTTGAATCAGTCATTTTTTCACCTAGCGTAAGTGGAATGATTTTCAAAGAGTTCGTTGCTACATAGCCATCACTCTCATCGTCTTTGAGGGCGGGAACGTCCGACGCATCGTGCACATCGCGCCGTGATCTCACTTTCCCATCTAGTGCTCCTTTTATGAAGGTTGATACAGGTAGCAGCTCAGCTCTTGCGAGCTGGCCAACGACAAATTGAGCCTCATTGCGTTTGGCTTTTACTGACTTTAACGCTAACTATATGCGCAAAACGGACAAAAAATTACGTGAGTAACTGAGTGTGGGGGCGCCATCTCTTACCGCGTCGGGAATCAGGGCTACTTTAGGAGCGTTTTTGTTTATTGATCACCAGACGGAGATAAACAAGCTATTTATTGGTTTATGACCTATCCTGTACTACTGGCCTGACATTTGTTGGGGTAGCCATTGACCAATGGAGGTCACAATGGACAAGAAAGGGAAAGCGCCTAAAAAGGCAAGTACACGCAAGTCTGAGCTTGCTCCACCGCAAGTGGGTTGGCCAACTCAGACTTCCAACGAGGGGATCAAGCGCGCCAGTGCTGCTCATGATCATAAACCCACAGGAAGAGGCGCGGCGCGGGGTAGATAAGCCCTGGAGACTCGAATGACTCTCTTTTAACCTGTCACAGAAAGGGCCTGCAATGTCATCATTGCAGGCTTTGTTGTTTAGTGTGTGCACGTATATCTTGCACGCTAGCTTTAAAAATCCTGTAACAGGCCCGGCCATAACTTAAAGCCCAGGCAAGCGCCCCAACGATCGCGTTCATACAACCACAATGTTTTGCAGTTGCTGCATTGGTATAAGGATTTTTTCGCTTCCCCATGGCCTGGTGATGAGGGGCAAGCGACCGTCATGAATTCGTGCTTGAGGCCGAGTGACGAGGATAAGGGTAAAAGCTGGCACAAAGTGCACAGATTACGCGAGCCTTGATAGGGCACTTTTTTCTCCTGAAGGGAGTGACTCCAGGCGTTGGCCCTAGTAGTGGGACGTTTTGTTGTTGTTAGCGTTGCCAGGGGCAAATCTATTGAGGAAAGCGGGCCGTCGCTGAGAGGTTTGACAGTCCTATTTGCAGACTCGTTGGGGCAAGTCTGCAAAAGCGACGTATTTGCCTTGCGGCGGGTTCCGCTCGGTAAAGCACTCAGAGCGAGTTAAAAATGGATGGGTTGTTTTGCGCTGGTGGTGGGGTGCGAGGTTTTTTGTCGCCGATAGGCTCATCATTTGCAGGTAGCGTTTGATCGTCTTCGTGGATCCGTTCGATTTCGACGGGACGTTTGTCGCGTGGGTCTGGGATAGGGGGATCGGCTTGGTCGGTGGCCGAGAGAAGGGGGAAGCGAAGCAAGTTAACTTTTCTTCCTATGGACCGGAGATTGTGTGTCATAGGCACTCCTGCCATGACTGGCGGGATGTCTCTCAGAGAGTCTGAGCAACAGCGCCAGTAGCGCCTTCAAGCAGTTATCGAGAAGGTCTACGTTCATACTAGGCTGATCGTTGAGATGCTCACCATGTTAATTTGTAAATCATTGTATTTTAAGGATAAGTATAGTCTTTACGCTTTGGTTTAATCCAGCTTGAAGCGTTGGGAAGGTCTATACCGAATGTTCATTCGACGGCCGCTTAGAGGGGGTGGTTAGCACACAAATGTCACCTTGCTTATGCATGGATTGAAAAAAGCCCACGCGATGGTGGGCTGCTTTTTCGCAGTGGAGGATTCGGGGAAAACAAGCCAAGGTCAGTAGGCGCCTAGGGAAAGTCGCTGCGCTTAAACTCGCCTTGATCGCGGGTCTCCACGCGTTTGCCGTCTTGATATTTCTCCAGGCGATAGGGGGCGCCGAACAGGTAGTCCCATTGCGTGCCATGACGCTTGCCGTGACGGTATTGGCTTATTTCCGATAAGGCGCCGCTATCGTGAAACCTGACCTGTACACCGTGGTAGTTCCCTTCATTGTCAAAAGGGATGATGGCAACCAGATAGCCCTGCTGCGAGTAGCCGTGCCATATCCCTACCTGATAGCTGTTACGGTACTGACCTTGGTAACGGGTCGACAAGGGGTAGGTTTCTATCCATTCGCCTTCCCGTCGGTCGTTTTGATAGTGTCCTTTTTCTGTAAGTTGGCCGTTCTCATAGCGGATGAACTCGCCATGGAGCATCCCATTTTTATAGTTTGATTGCTTCAACAATTGTCCATTGGCGTCGAACTCAGTTTGCTGGCCGTGCAGTTCACCTTGCTGGTTGTAGTGGCTAATGATCTGACCCCATGAGTTTTTGCTGACCCATTTTCCTGTCCTCTGGTCATTGGTGTAGTGACTGCTAGACATGGGCTCGCCAGCTTGATCGTAGCTGTGGTAGGGGCCATGACGTTTGCCGTGCCGATAGGAGGTGTGCTCAAGAGAGTCATACGCTTGCTGTACAAATAAGCCGTGTCGTTGCTTATCCAGGTGTTCAGAGCGTTCGATCAAGGTTCCCTGAGGGTTGTAGGCTTCGTGCAGCTGCCAACGCTTGTCCACTGAGGTGAGCTGCACAATATGCAGTTCGCCGGTTTCGTGGAACCACTTTTCTTGTTCTGCCAAACCGTATTCGGTCTTGATTTGTGTGCTTTCGTTTTTGGCGGCGTGGCTGGGCAAGGCTATAAGCATTAGTGCCGTCAGTGTGAGGGAGCCTAGAGTGGGGGCCAGTCTGGTGGTCAAGCTCATTGGATGGCCTCTTCAAGCGCCTTGAAATCGGGAAGTGGTTCGAATTGATGTTGCCAGGTTTTTGTAATGGGTGTGCCCGTTGCCTCTAGTTTTTCGACACGGTTTACGAGGCCCATAATCTGGATATGGCCGGACTCATCCACGTAATCAAACAGTTTGTCCCCCAGAGGACTGCCGACCACAGGCTGGGATCGGGGGGCGGTAATAGCCAACACCCTGTCCTGTTGATCGAGAAAGCGGTATTGGCGTAAAAAGCGCTTTATAGGAAGTGTGCGGGCGTGTTCCTCCCAGCCCTCTCCCAATAGTGCGGCTGCGGACACTTGCACACTGAGTTCAGGTAGGTTGATCGGTAGTGGCTGCCAGACGGGCGTCCCTTGGCAGGTGAGCGCGATGTGTGCCTTAAGGCCGTAAAAGTAGAGGCGTGCCTGATCGGAGGTTTGCAGTTGATAGACATACTGCTGCGGCATTCGCTGCGTAGCGCCATAGTTTGTGTTGTCAGCGGTGGGAGGGGGCGCAAAATGTAAGGGCGTGCCTTTTTCTGTCAGGCCACTGGTTTCTTGCAGCGTACAAAGCTCCGCTTGCTCGGGAGTCAGCGTGACGTAGAGGTCTGGGGCATCGGTGCTGAAGGGGGCCAAGTTCTCTAGCGTGGCAGTTTTGAACTCATCGTTTTGTTGAAAAGAGTCGAACAGCCGCTGTGTGGTGATGGGCGCAGCGGCGTTCTCGGGACGCGCCTGATTCAAATCGTAAAAACGTACCGTCTTGCTTTCAATAGGCTCGGGTGCGTAGTTTCTGTAGGTCAACGCAACGGCATCGGGCAAGGTATCGAGAAACTTGACTTTGAGCTCTTGGGGCAGGTGTCCTTGCAACACAATGGCCAGTAAGCGTTTTTCGCCTAGGCTTAGCCAGTCAGCCGCAGTCTGGTCATGTGGGTAGCGTAATTCCCCTTTGTCGATCTGTGTGACATCAGGGAAAAAATAGCCGGTCTCGCCCGGTATCAGTTGGATCAGGAACTCATATGGATTATCTGTGGGTTGCACGATGACTTTGGCCCCTTCAACCTCCACCTGTGAACCTTCCGGTTTGATCGGCACGGTGACCTGAATATGCTCCGTGGCGTGGTAGTTAAGCGTAGCTTCGATGTATTGCAGTTTTTCCAGAGCCTGGGCAGTCTTATCCCAACCTAGGGGCAGGATCTCAAGACTGGTTTCGGCATCATCATGGTCCAGGCCAGGGTGCTGGAAGGCGCCGGCAGCTTTGAAAGGGATAGCCAAGGCCTGATTGTTTTCATCGTAGGCGGCAAGGTCGCTGGCGCTTATTTCACCGACCATGTAAGGGGATAGGCCTAGATGCGCGTAGTGCAGCAAGAAGCGCTGGTCGTACGTGTCCAGCACGCCTTGTGTATTGAGCATGGCTTGTGTGGAGGACGACAGGGAGGGGACGGGTGGGTCTGTTTTTTCCTGCGTAATCAGCTCGTACCCCTCTGCATTTTCTAGAAACTGCAGATCATGATTAAAGCGCCAGCTCTCGGGGTAAATCGCGGACACAATCCTAAATGTTCCCTTGTCGCGCAGTTCGGGGGGCAAGGGGACGTGCATGACGACCGCCTGGCGCACCAGCCAACCTGTCTGGCGCTCAATGACGGCATAGCCAAAAATACGGGTGTGCGGGTCCGCAGTCTCGTCCTGATTTGTATCGGCAATCGCGAGCGTAACGAGCTCTGAGTCAAAATCCTTGACGGTCATGCGTATGTCAGGAAGGCCGTTTTGACCTTTAATGATTTGCGAGGCCCCTTTTTTCACCGCTAATTGATGCATGAGCCCTGGCCGAGATAACTGATCATTGAGCAAGTGATCCAACGTGGCCTTAAGCTCAGCTTTCAATTTCTGGCTGGAGGTATTGAGCGTGACATCGACCAACTGGTTGTTTTCTTTATCGACGGTTACGGTGTAGCCTTCTTTCAAGGCAATACGCAGCTCTTTTTCGCCGTAGTCGCCCTGTTCAAAACTGCTCATACCGCCATGTTTGAAGTTAAGGCGCATGTACTCCGGGCTAACATTCAGCTTGTAGGTGGAGGATTGATCCTCCACACCGTAATGCATCAGCATCTTGATGGACATGCTCTCGGAAAGCTGGCGTGTGCCACGCTGAACATCCACTGTCATGTCGGTATACACCTGATAGCGCCGTTCGTCACCGTCAACCGGGTGAAAAGTAAGCTTGGAACCAGGCCCGTCAGGAGAGCATCCGGCAAACATCAAGACGGTTAACGTCGCGGTAATGGCAAAACGCAAAACAATTCCCTTGCACAGTCAGTTTATTAACGCGCACTACCATAGTGTTTTGTAGGGGCCAGTTCAAGAAAGAGGCCGGTTTAATTCAAATTGAAATGGCTGGACAGAAGGAGTTACATCTTGGGTGATCGGCCAAGCGATAAACAGTTGTGTGAGGCCTTGTCGGAATTGTTTGTAGACAGGCCGGTTAATTACCAGGCGATTGCGAACGTGGCTAAGCACTTTTCGTCCCACTATGTAGAAAGGGCCTTGTTCGAGTGGGTGGCGCCGGTTTGTTATTCCAATGCGCTTGCCCCCATCCCTTCAATCTGGACCGGGTTTGAACCAGACCAACTCTGGCGCGATATTGTGGCGCATCGTCAGGCTCGTGCCGGTGCCGGTCTGTTCAGACGGGTGCGCTGGCATGCTCAACAGCGTTTCCTGCGCTATTACTTTGCCAAGGAGTGGCGTGAGCTGTCTCAGTACTTGTCATCGGGCACCCCCCCCATTTTTGACGATCGTTAAAAATGGGGGGTTACTGCTTCTCTTAAGCCTCAGTCTCTTGTGGCCAAGCATTGCCTCACTGCCAGTTACTGCTGTTTGCGTTGATGCAGAGGCCGATGAGTTGCTGGAATTGGGTGTGTACACGGTGTTTTCGTCGGCAACATCATCTGCCGTGATGCGACAAGCCTGGCAAGAGGCGTCCGCGTATCGGCGTGAGTTGCTGGCGCTTGACATTGAGGATGCCATGCTGGCTTGTCAAATTTATGCGCTCTGGTCTCGAAGTGTGGTCAGGAATCTGTCCATGGCCGATATTCTGATTATGCGTTGCTTGTCTTTACTGCCAGTAGCATAGGCCCACTGAACAGGTGTTTTGTGGCTTTTGTAGGCGGCGCTTGTGCTGAAATTTCTCTTACCAGAAACCATTATGAAATTTAAATTTCATAATGGGTTCTATGCTTTCATCGTCAGGATGCAGAAATTTATTCAAGCAAGGGTTTATCCCTTGTTTCTCTTTGAAAGCCCTATTTAAAGCCGTTCTTGGCCAAGGCTAGCCCGCCCGATTCTCCCTTTTTTGCTATCCCCAAGGGTAAATACGGAGCCAAATCATCGCATCCATAATTGAAATTTAAATTTTATTAAGTATTATATGAAAAACAAATTTCAATTTTAGGTTGTGTCATGGTCATCAAAGATTCGATCCTGGATATTCTCGATGTTCTGCCCAGTGCGGAGCGGCGTTTGGCCGATGTGGTCCTGTCTCATATGGGGCAGCTGGCGACTTACTCCGCTCAGGAACTGGCCGAGAAAGCAGGTGTATCGGCGGCCACCGCGGTACGCTTTTTCCGGCGTTTGGGTTTTAACGGTTTTAACGAGTTTCGGGTCACGGCCCGCGAGCAAATGGGTGACGGCGCTCCCTTCAAGCGTTTGCACTCCATGTCCAGCAGCGGTATTCAGGCCGATATGACGCCGTTTATCAATGCAGACGTACAGAACATTTCCACCACCTTCCAGAACATCACTGAACAGCATCTGGATAAGTTCACCCAAGCCGCTCTGAAAGCACGACGCATCTGGGTGTTTGGTTTCCGCAATGGCCAGATCCTGGCGTGCTATGCCCACTCTTTACTGCAGCAGTTGCGCCCGGATGTGCATCTGGCGGTGGGCACGGTGGCTCATCTGACCGAGCAACTGGCTGATGTGGAAGCAGGGGATCTGGCCCTCGTGATGGACTTTCGTCGCCGCTCGGTGCTTTTGCCTTCCTTGGTGGAGCATCTGCGGGGCGAGTCGGTACAGATGGCTTTTTTGACGGATGGCCTGGAAAGCTCCTTGCTGCGTTCGCAAGACATCGCATTCACGGTGGCAACACGCGGGGAGTACTTGTTTGACTCGCATACCGGCACGCTCAGCCTGATCAATTATCTGGTCAGCCGGGTGGCCCTGCAGGCCGAGACGCAGGTTGCGCGCAAGTTGCAGAAGATTGAATCCATCCATCGCAGTTTTCAGGACTTGAAGTCCAATAATTAAACCCATAAAAGTGGAGCAGACATGAACAAACATGCCGTTCGGGAGCAAGGCGCGGTGCAACTGTATCTGAACCCTCGTTGCGTTCAGGACAGCCAGGAGTACGACGCTTCCTTGCAATCGATTTTGTCGGTAGCCGCCTTCGAGCAGGCTCAGGCCAGCATTGTGCAGTGGCCCGGTTACGCACCTACCCCTTTGCGTCATTTGCCTGGTCTGGCCGCGCAGATGAAGGTGGGCGGGGTGTACTACAAGGATGAGGCCGGTCGTTTTGGTTTGGGCAGCTTCAAGGCTTTGGGTGGCGCTTATGCGGTCAACCGTTTGCTGCTGCGCCAGTTGCAAGCCCATACCGGCAATACCAGCCTGACGCTGGATGATCTGAAAAATCCTGCCTACAAGGACTTTATTGCTGGCTTGACCGTAACTTGCGCGACCGATGGCAATCATGGCCGTTCGGTGGCCTGGGGGGCGAAGAATGCCGGTTGCCAGTGCGTGATCTATATCCATGAACATGTCAGTACGGGTCGTGAGCAGGCCATTGCCTCTTACGGGGCCAAGGTGGTGCGCGTGCCCGGTAATTACGATGACTCGGTGCGTCAGGCCGCTGAAGATGCCAAAGAGCATGGTTATTTTGTGGTGTCCGATACGTCCTACCCTGGCTATATGGATGTGCCCAAGGATGTGATGCAGGGCTACACCGTTATGGTGCAGGAAGCCCTGGACCAGATCGGTTCGGGCAAACCTGTCAGCCACGTCTTTATTCAAGGTGGTGTGGGTGGTTTGGCGGCAGCGGTGTGCGCTCATATGTGGGAGCGCCTGGGTGCCCAGCGTCCTCGTCTGATTGTGGTTGAGCCCAACAAGGCCGATTGCCTGTTCCAAAGTGCTGTGCAAGGTAAACCCGTCACGGTCACTGGCGATTTGAATACGGTGATGGCCGGTCTGGCTTGCGGCGAAATCTCCTTGCTGGCCTGGGAAATTCTGGACCCTGGCACCTATGCCTATATGACGCTGGAAGACGATGCCGCCTTGCAAACCATGCGCCGTCTGGCCCGTGCCGATAAAGGGGATGCGCCGATTGTGGCGGGTGAGTCTGCTGTAGCCGGTGTGGCTGCTTGCATGGCTGCGTGCGAGCAAGCGGACTGGCGTCAGGCTTTGGGCATTGATGAAAACAGTCAAATCCTATTTTTTGCCAGCGAAGGCGATACCGATGCAGAGCTGTATCAGCGCATTGTCGGTATGAGCGCCAAAGAAGTGCTGGCTCAGGAGCCGGTATGAAGAGCCCAGCCAGCACATGTTTAGCCATTAATGGCGAACGCCTGCTGCAGCGTATTGCGCAGTTGGCGCAGATTGGCGCGATCGATGGGGGCGGCGTCTGCCGACTGGCCCTGACGGACGAGGACAAGGCAGGCCGCGATCAGGTGGTCAGCTGGATGCGTGATCTGGGCATGAGTGTGGAGATCGATCAGATCGGCAACATTATCGGGACACGCGCTGGCCGTCTGGATGTGGCGCCGGTTATGACGGGCTCGCACATTGATACCGTGCGTACCGGTGGACGCTACGACGGCAATCTGGGTGTGCTGGCTGGATTGGAAGTGGTGGCCAGCTTGAATGATGCCGACGTGCAGCTGGATCGTCCCTTGCAAGTGGTGGCCTTTACCAATGAAGAGGGCGCGCGCTTTGCTCCGGACATGATGGGCAGCCTGGTGTTTCAAGGTGGCTTGTCCTTGCAAGAGGCGCTGGACACCGTGGGCATTGATGGCAGCACCGTGCGCGAGAACCTGGAACGTATTGGCTACGCCGGTTCCGTGCCTTGCGGCCAACCTGATGTGCATGCCTATATGGAACTGCATATTGAGCAAGGTCCGGTTCTGGAGCATGAAAGCATTGATATCGGTGCGGTGACTGGTGTGCAAGGGATTTGCTGGCTGGAGTTCGAGGTGCAAGGTGTCTCCAACCATGCGGGCACCACGCCCATGCACCTGCGTCACGATGCCGGTGTGGTGGCTCAGCAGATTGGCAGTTTTGTGCGTCAGCTGACTGAGCGCTACGGCCCGCCGCAATTGGGCACGGTAGGGCGCTGCGAGCTGTTTCCGAATCTGGTCAATGTGATCCCCAGTAAAGCCGTGTTTACTGTGGATTTGCGTAATGTGGATAAGGCCAGCCTGGATCAGGCCGAGCAGGAGGTGCTGGATTTCGCCCGGCAGGCGGCCGAGCGTGAGGGCGTGCAGATCAAGCATCGCCATCTGGCCCGCTTTGATCCTGTGCAGTTTGATGAACGCTTGATCAGCAAGGTTGAGCAACACGCCAAGGATCTGGGCTGCTCGGTCAAACGCATGCCCAGCGGTGCCGGACACGATGCGCAGATGCTGGCGCGTTCCTGCCCCACAGGCATGATTTTTGTACCGAGTGTGCGTGGCCTGAGCCACAACCCGGCAGAGTTTACCCACGACAAAGACCTGATAGCGGGATGTTCGATTTTGCTATCGACCTTGGTGGAGTTGGCCCGTGAATAAGCAGTAACCCCCCCTGATGACGGGACCGCCGCCACAAGAGCAAAGGCGGACCGCTTTTAACTACCTGGAGAGACAAAACATGAGCAACCTGCTTAAGGACCGCTTGCGTCCTGCCAAAACCTTAACTGCCGTCTGGGCTGCCCTTGCCATCACCGCTATTGCCCCCGTGGCGGTCAGTGCTCAGACCACGCTGACCGCCGTCATGGAGGCGCCTTTGCGCTCCCTGGACCCGGTCATTACGACCTCCTACATTGTGCGCAACTACGGCTATATGGTGTACGACACCTTGCTGGCAGAAGATGCGCAGGGGCAGGTCAAGCCTCAGATGCTGGAAGGCTGGAAAGTGTCCGAGGACGGCCAGACCTACACCATGACCTTGCGTGAAAACCTGCGCTGGCATGATGGCTCGCCCGTCACGGCTGAAGATGCGGTCGAGTCCATCAAGCGCTGGATTCAGTTGGACAAGATGGGCCAGATCATGACGGAGTTTCTGACCAAGATGGAGGTCGTGGATGATCGCTCTTTTGTGATGCAGTTCTCCTTCCCGACCGATATTGCCCTGCGCGCCATGGGCAAGCCCAGCTCCTTGCCGTTGTTCGTCATGCCCAAGGAGGTGGCACGTACGCCAGTCAGCCAGGCGATTACTTCTACCGTGGGTTCGGGCCCATTCCGATTTGTGGAGAAGGAATACCGCCCAGGTGTGCAGGCCGTGTTCGAGAAAAACCCGGACTACGTACCCCGTAATGAGCCTGCCAGCGGCCTGGCCGGTGGCAAGCAGGTCAAGGTAGACCGTGTGCGTTGGGTCGCCATGCCGGATGCCATGACCGGAGTGAACGCGCTGCGCAGTGGCGAGATTGATGTGATCGATCAGGTTCAGCTGGACCTCTTGCCCTTGCTGCAAAACGAGTCGGACATTGTGCTGAATGCTTCCACGGCTCGGGGCGCGCAGACCGAGATGCGCTTTAACTTCCTGCAGCCGCCATTCAATAACAAGCAAGTACGTCAGGCCGCCATGATGGCGCTGAACCAGAAGCCCTTGATGCAGGCGCAGGTCGGCAACCCGGAATACTTTGAAACGTGTGGGGCGGTGTTTGGCTGCCACAGCGTATTCCCGTCACAAGCCGGTTCTGAGGCCTACTTCAAGGGGGATGCCGCCGGTGCGAAAAAACTGCTGGAGCAGGCCGGTTACAAGGGCGAGCCCGTGGTCTTGCTGCATCCCACCGACTTCCTGACTTCGCCCGTGGTGCCGGTGATTGCCCAGCAACTGCGCAATGCCGGGTTCACCGTCAACGTGGAAGCCATGGACTGGCAAACCGTGCAGACCCGCCGCACCTCCAAGCGTCCCGTGCAAGAGGGCGGCTGGAGCATCATCACCACTTATTCGGGGCTGGTGGACGTGAGCAATCCGCTGAGCTTCATGGCGGTGGCCTCCAATGGCGACAAGGCCTGGTTTGGCTGGCCGGATGTTCCTGCCATTGAAAAGATACGCATGGAATTTGCCCGCTCCAGTGGCGAGTCTGAGCTGGGTCGTTTGGCTACGGATCTGCAAAAACACATCATGGATGAAGGTGTGATCGTCCCCCTTGGCGAGTTCAAGATGGTTAGCGCCATGCGCAAGAACCTGAATGGCTTTCTGCAAACCCCGGTTCCGGTCTTCTGGAATGTGGAGAAGCGATGATTGGGCTTATTTTCAAGCGCGTACTGGCCACCATCCCGGTATTGCTGATTGTGGCGCTGGTGATCTTTGTGGTCTTGCGCATGACACATGGCGATGCCGCGGTGCTGGTGGCGGGGGATAACGCGACGGATGCACAGATTGCAGAAATCCGTCATCAGATGGGGCTGGACCAGCCAGTGCCGGTGCAGTTCGTGCAGTGGCTGGGCAGCATGGTGCAAGGGGACTTTGGCACGTCCCTGATCTCCAGCCGCCCGGTCAAGGAGCTGGTGCTGGATCGTCTGGGTCCTACGGTTTCACTGACCTTGTTGACTCTGGCCTACACCCTGGCCATTTCCATTCCGCTGGGGGTGTGCTCGGCCTGGTATAGAGGCAAGTCTCTGGATCGCTTTGTGATGGCAGGGTCGGTGGCGGGCTTTTCCGTGCCGGTATTCATCGTGGCTTACTTGTTGATCCTGCTGTTCTCGCTGGAGCTGCGCTGGTTGCCGGTACAGGGCTACAAGCCCTTGAGTGAGGGTCTTTGGGAGCACTTGCGGCATTTGATTCTGCCGGCTGTGTCCCTGGGCACGGTGTATATCGCCCTGATTACCCGCATTGTGCGCACCAGTGTGATCGACACTTTGAACGAGGACTACATCCGCACCGCCCGTGCCAAGGGCCTGAACGAGCGTCGTGTCCTGACACGTCACGCCCTGGGCAATGCGGCGGTTCCTATCCTGACGATTATCGGCATCAGCATCACCATGTTGATCGGCGGGGTGGTGGTGACGGAATCGGTCTTCAACATTCCGGGGCTGGGACGTTTGGTGCTGGATGCGGTGCTGTCCCGCGACTTTACGGTGATTCAGAGCCTGATCGTGCTGTTTTCGCTGGTGTATGTAGGGGTGAATCTGTTGATTGATATCTCCTACATGCTGGTCGATCCCCGTATCGATTATTGAGCCCTCGCTTTTTACAGGTAGAACAATATGCAAAAGCTCAACAAATTGAAGAAAGTGGTCGCCAGCCATTCGGCCCGTGCCGCCTTGCTGTTCCTGATCCTGATGGCCGCCATGGCGATTTTTGCTCCCTTTCTGGGCACGCAAGATCCCACTCAACTGGACCCCAGCGTTCGTCTGCAACCGCCTTCCGAGCAATTCTGGCTGGGGACGGATGCGTTGGGTCGGGATCTGTATTCCCGTGTGGTGTACGGGGCGCAAGTGTCTTTCATGGTGGGGTTCGGTGTCCTGGCCATCAGCGTGTTCTTTGGCGTGATTCTGGGTTCGCTGGCGGGTTACTTCCGCCGTCTGGATGCCGTCATCATGCGAGTGATGGATGGTGTGATGGCCATCCCTGGCATCTTGCTGGCCATTGCGCTGGTGTCGGTGTCCGGTGCCAGCCTGACCACAGTGCTGATCGCCATTGCCATCCCGGAGATTCCTCGCATGACGCGGCTGGTACGGGGCGTGATTCTTAGCGTGCGTTCCGAGCCGTATGTGGAAGCGGCCATGACGGTAGGGACTTCGGCTTACGTGATCTTGTCGCGCCATATGTTCCCCAACACCTTCGCACCCTTGATTGTGCAGGGCACTTATGTGTTTGCCTCGGCGGTGCTGCTGGAAGCGATCTTGAGTTTTCTGGGGGCGGGCATCCCTCCCGAGATGGCCTCCTGGGGCAACATCATCGCTGAAGGTCGCCTGTATTTTCAGCTGATTCCCGGCATCGTGCTGTACCCCGGCATTGTGCTGTCCATCACCATTCTCAGTATCAACGTCTTGGGCGACGCCTTGCGCGATGCTCTGGATCCCAAGCTAGTCACACGGCTGTAAGTGATGAGGGCAGGAGACATAACAATGAAAACCTCTACGACCAAACCCCAATGTGTTTTGTCAGTGAAGGACTTGTGCATTGAAACCAAAGCGGCTCAACCCCGCCAGTTAGTGAACAAGCTTAGCTTCGATGTGTATGCAGGCGAGACCTTGTGCATTGTGGGCGAATCCGGCTCGGGCAAATCCTTGACTTCCTTTGCCATCATGGGCTTGCTGCCGCCCGATACCTTGCGTGTCAGCCAGGGCAGTATCGAGCTGATGGGCGAGAACCTGTTGACCATGAACAAGGAGCATTTGCTGTCCTTGCGGGCTTCGGCCATGTCCATGGTGTTTCAGGAACCCATGACAGCCTTGAACCCGGTGCAACGGGTGGGCGAGCAGATTGACGAAGTGATCCGTATTCACGAAAAGAACAGCTCCCGGCAGGAGCGTCGCCAACGTGTGATCAATATGCTGGAGCGCGTGCGTTTACCGGAGCCGGAAAAGCTCTTCATGGCCTATCCGCATGAGCTGTCCGGTGGTCAGCGCCAGCGCATCATGATTGCCATGGCCTTGATCTTGCAGCCGCGCTTGTTGATTGCGGATGAACCCACCACGGCACTGGACGTGACCACGCAAAAGCAGATTCTGAGTCTGATCAAGGAACTGCAAAGCGAATGCGGTACCTCGGTGATTTTTGTGACGCATGACTTTGGTGTGGTGGCGGATATTGCCGACCGGATTCTGGTCATGAAGCGTGGCGATAGCGTGGAGATGGGCACGTGTCAGCAGATTCTGTCCAACCCTAAAGAAGCCTATACCCGCTCTCTGATTGCTTCCGTTCCCAATGTGCATCCGCCAGCAAAAGAGGAAGTGCAAAACGAGATCGTGCTCAGCGCCCGTGGTCTGGGCAAGGTTTACGGCTCGGATTGCTGGTTCTCCAAGGGGCGCAAGATGCACGCGCTCAGCGACATCAATCTGGATATACGTCGTGATGAAGTGCTGGGCGTGGTGGGGGAGTCCGGCTCGGGCAAGTCCACCTTGGCCCGCTGCATTATTGGCCTGGTTGAGGCCAGCTCGGGGCAGATCACTCTGAACGGTGAAACCTTGCCTGCCGCCTGCAAGGACCGTAGCCTGGCGCAGCGGCGCAAAGTGCAGATCGTGTTTCAGGACCCGTATCGCTCGCTGAATCCCCGCGTGACGATCGGCCAGTCTTTGACAGAGGGCATGCACAACATTGGTGTCGATCCTAAAGTCGCTATCGAACGCGTGACCGAGGTCTTGTCCATTGTAGGCCTGGACGCGGATGTGCTGGAGCGCTATCCGCATCAGTTTTCGGGCGGCCAACGGCAGCGACTGTGTCTGGCCCGCGCCATTGTGATGGAGCCGGATGTACTGATTGCGGATGAGTCCGTGTCGGCGCTGGATGTGCTGGTTCAAGAACAGGTGCTCAAGTTGCTGGTGGACATCAAGCGCAAAACCGGCGTTGCCATCCTGTTCATTACCCATGACTTGCGTGTTGCCGCGCAGATTTCTGACCGCATTGTGGTGATGCAAAAGGGCCGGATTGTGGAGGCCGGGGACCCAGGGCGTGTCATTAGCCAGCCTAGCCAGGCTTACACCCGTGAACTGGTGGAATCCGCACCCGGCGTGCATTGGGATTTTCAGAATTTTTGTGCTTATGCCTGATTAACACGGCTGTTGGGGTTGTGTTGATTGTGCAGAGCTAAATCCTGCTGCTGGAGTGCGGCAGGGCGTATCGAATCCCGCTTAGGGCGGATCTTAATTGTTGATGGAGTTCAAATCTCATGTCCAGGTTTGTCAATGTAGCAGCGGCTCAGTTGGGTCCTATCGCACGCAGCGAAACTAAAAAACAGGTGGTTGACCGCTTGCTGGCCCATTTGCATCAGGCCAAGAAAATGGATGTTGATGTGGTGGTGTTTCCCGAGCTGGCACTGACCACGTTTTTCCCGCGCTGGTTCAGCGAGGATATTTCCGATTTTGATTGTTTTTATGAAACCCAGATGCCGGGTCCGGACACCCAGCCTTTGTTTGATGCCGCTGCCAAATTGCAGATTGGTTTCTACCTGGGCTATGCCGAGTTGCTCATTGAAAACGGCGTAAAGCGTCGCTTCAACGTATCCATTCTGGTCGATAAAACCGGCACGATCGTAGGCAAATATCGCAAGGTGCATTTGCCCGGTCACGGCCAGGACGAGCCTTGGCGTGCATTCCAACACCTGGAGAAATACTACTTCGAGCCTGGTCACGAGTTCGGTGTGTGGTCGGCCTTCGGGGGCGTGATGGGCATGGCCTTGTGCAACGACCGGCGCTGGTCAGAAACCTACCGCGTCATGGGTTTGAAGGGCGTGGAAATGGTCATGCTGGGCTACAACACCCCGGTACACAACCCGCCCGCACCGGAGCACGACGATTTGTCCATGTTCCATAACCATTTGGTGATGCAGGCCGGGGCCTATCAGAACGGCACCTGGGTGGTGGGGGTGGCCAAGGCGGGGAGTGAAGAGGGCATCGAGATGATTGGCGGCAGTGCCATCATTGCGCCGTCTGGGGAGATTGTCGCGGCTTGCTCGACCAAGGGTGACGAGCTGGCGATTGCCCGTTGCGATCTGGATCTGTGCCATTCCTACAAGAGTACGACCTTCAACTTTGAGCGTCATCGTCGGCCAGAAGCGTATGGCCTGATCAGCTCGCAACGTGGAGCGGTGGTGCCATGGGCGTGAACGAACATACAAAAATGGACCTGGTCTGGGATGCGGTCAGCCTGACGCAAGCCTTTGTGCGTATCCCCAGCTTGTCCGGGCAAGAGCAGGCCATGGCGGACTTTGTGCAGCAAGTCATGCGGGAGTTGGGTTTTGACCAGATTAGTGTGGACGACAAGGGGTCGGTGCTGGGCTTTGTCGGCCCGGCCCAGGCTCCGCTGGCCCTGCTGTTTGATGCCCATATGGATGTGGTGCCTATCGCCGGAACCTGGACGGTTGAGCCTTTTGGGGCGCAGATCAAAGATGGCCGCATGTATGGGCGCGGCACCAGTGATATGAAAGCAGGTTTGGCCGCCGCCCTGTGTGGCGCGGCAGCAGCGGCTCGTCGTGGTGCTTTGAAACAGCGTATTGCCGTGTCTGCCAGCGTGATGGAGGAGGTGATCGAAGGCTATGCCTTGTCCCACGCTCTGGAGCAATGCACGCCGGCTGCTGTGGTGATTTGTGAGCCATCGCGTTTGCGCATCATGGTGGGCCAGAAAGGGCGACAGGAGATTCTGTTGCGCTTGCAAGGCCGTCCAGCCCATGCGGCCTTGCCTCATCTGGGGGTGAATCCCATTCAGGCGGCAGCCAAGGCTATTTCTGCTTTGCAGACGCTGGATTTGCCCAAGGATGCGCAAGTGGGCCAAGCCTTGCTGGTGCCTACTGACATTATTTCCGACCCGCATCCTTCCATTTCCCTGATCCCTTCGTCCGTTACGGTACGTTTTGATCGCCGCACGCTGGTGGGTGAAAGCAGCGAATCGGTGTTGAAACAAATGGAGCAATGCTTGCAGGGTGCCGGTGTGGAGGGCTTTTCGCTGGAACTGGTGGACAGTCAGGTACAAACCTATACAGGTCAGCAGGCCAGCCCGGAGCGGGACTTGCCCGCCTGGCGGCTGGATGAGTCCGCACCGTTGGCCCAAGCCATGGTGCAAGCGGTTCAGCAAGCCGGGCGTGTGGTGGAAATGGATACCTGGTGGTTTTGTACCAATGGTTCCGAGTCTGCCGGACGACGTGGCATTCCTACTATCGGCTTGGGGCCGGGCGAGGAAGCACAGGCACATACGGCTGATGAGTCGGTAGCGATCGACGATGTTCTGGGGGCCAAGGACATTTACGAACAGCTGTGTATCCAACTGGCGGGACAAGCGTAAGAGCAATCGGAGACAAGTGATGCGTATTGCAGTAGCGGGTTTTCAGCACGAGACCAATACCTTTGGCCCAGCCATGGCCACGATGGCGGACTTTGAGCATGGGGGCGGCTGGCCAGGGATGTGCCGAGCCGAGGCCATCGAGCCTGCCTTGCGTGGGGCCAATATTCCGGCAGCCGGGTTTATGGCCGCCGCCGCACAAGCCGGGGTCGAGTGCGTCCCGCTACTGTGGGCCGCCGCCAGTCCCTCCGCGCCCGTCGAGGCAATGACTTACGAGGCAATCGTGGCGGAGATTCTGTACCGCCTGGAGCAAGTTTTGCCCGTGGATGCGGTGTATCTGGATTTACATGGCGCCATGGTGGCCGAGCATCGCGATGATGGGGAAGGGCATTTGCTGGTTCTGGTGCGCGAGATGGTGGGACCGGATGTGCCGGTGGTCGCCAGTCTGGACTTGCACGCGAATGTCAGCGACACCATGCTGGCGCAGGCCGACATGCTGGTGGCTTACAAAACTTACCCGCATGTGGATATGGGACAAACGGGCGAGCGTACTTTTCAGGCGCTGATGCGATGTCTGCAAAGCGCTCATCGCCCGAAGCTGGCCTGGCATCGATTGCCTTTTCTGATCCCGGCGGTCTGGCAAAGCACCGAGATGGAACCGGCGGCCAGCCTGTACCGTCACTTGTCATCGCTGGAAGAAATAGAAGGCGAGGGGAGCGTGTCGTTCGCCATGGGCTTTCCTGCTGCGGACGTGCCCGAATGCGGAGCGGTCTTGTGGGCCTACGCCCAGACACAGGAAGAAGCCGATAGCCGTTTGGCAGACTTTCTGGATGAGGTGCTTGATAAAGCCCAAGGCTTTCAAGGCAAGCTTTATGAACCGGACGAAGCCGTGCAATGGGCGCTGAGTCACCCCGGTAAAGGCCCGGTGATCATTGCCGATGCTCACGACAATCCCGGTGGCGGCGCCAACTCCGATACCTGTGGTCTCTTGCGCGCCTTGCTGAAAGCCAAGGTATCCGATGCCGCTTTAGGCTTGATCGTGGACCCGGAAAGCGCTGCTCTGGTGCACCAGGCAGGGGCCGGTAAAACCATTGAGCTGTCTCTGGGCGGTAAATCCGGTGTCCCCGGCGATATGCCCTTGCATGCACGCTTTTATATCGAGTCCGTATCCGATGGCCAGTTCCGCGCCACCGGCCCGTACTACGCAGGCTGTGCCATGAACCTGGGGCCCAGCGCCTGTTTGCGTATAGAGGGCGTGCGCATCGCTCTGGCCTCCTACAAGTCGCAAATGGCGGATCAAAGCATGTTCCGTTTTGTGGGTATCGAGCCGGAGCAGATGAAGGTACTGGTTCTGAAAAGCGCCGTGCACTTCAGAGCGGACTTTGGCAGCATTAGCGACCGCATCATTGTCGGAGCAGCACCGGGAGGAGTTTCCATGCGCACGACAGACTTGCCATGGGAGCGTTTACCGGCAGAGCGCCTGCTGTATCCCGGTGGCCCCAGCCTGTCCCAATGGCGAATCATGCAATCAGAAGGGCGGGCCTATTCACAATAGCTTTGCATTTTTTACCCAAGTAGGTATACTCCTGCCTTCACGGTTTTGATGCAGATTAGCTCGGTAAAACAAGCTTTGAAAATCAGACCGCCTGTTCAGATAAGTGTGGATTTCAATCGGTGCCGGGATTGACTATCAATAATCTCAAATCGAAAGAAAAAATCTAAAAAACACTTGCAAGAAAGGTAGAGCAGGGTTATAGTTTAATTCTTTCGGGGCGTAGCGCAGCCTGGTAGCGCACTTGCATGGGGTGCAAGGGGTCGAAGGTTCAAATCCTTCCGTTCCGACCAAATATTCCCTAGGTAGTCGTCTGGTTCTTTAACGATTCAGTAACTGCCTTGTAAGGCAAAAAGCTGTGGTAGCGATACCATGGCTTTTTTCCGTTTTAGGTCATGAAAAAAGCAAGGCTTTGCTTAGCTACCTTTGTCCTACAGGTGGCTAAGCAAAGCCTGATGTAAAAGCATCAGGCTTTGAGATACAGCATCCTGGTTAAGCTGCTGTATCGACCTTGGCTCAGGATGAGACCCCTTGTTAGCGCAAGAGACCTCACAAACCACTGATCAAGTTATTGCTGTTTGTCGGGAATTACCCGCCATCCCCGCGATGGTTGTCTCACGACAATGGGCGCCCTCCAGGTGTCACATAGAAATGAGACAGCCCTTCGTAGGGTAGCCAGTCACACCTTCTCTTTGCGCACACTCAACGTGCCTGAGGGCTAACTGGTTTTTCATAGGTTTTACTTCTGCCCCTATGTAATCGGGCAGCCGGCCTTCTCTGCACAATAATAATTCTATGCATGAGCCGGTATTCATCGACCAGGTTGTTAATGAGCATCCACTGGTAGTTAGTGGTCGATGGTATTATTAACCAAAAGATAAAAACCTGCAACTCTTACGCATAGAGTCACAAGAAATGAGCGATTTTCTACCAATCCGACAAGCCTGTGAAATTGCTGGCAGCCTAACAGCTTTGGCTAAACACTTGGGTGTAGCCCCTCCTATAGTCCACAGATGGGCTACTGGAGTTCAAGAGGTGCCTATTATTCGATGCGTTGAAATTGAAAAGATGACTAAAGGTGTAGTGACTCGCCAAATGCTACGTCCTAATGACTGGGATCAGATTTGGCCTGAGTTAAAATTGCGGTAAATAGACAAAAAATTACTTTAAATTAAAATTTAAAATAAAAATCTAGAAGGAGTGAAAATTAATGAAGTTTAAATTTGAAAGGCTTGGGTTGCTAGACTATGCTGAGATAGAGCTAGCTGATTTAACGTTAATTTGTGGCGAAAATAATACTGGAAAAACATATGCGACATATGCAATTTATGGATTTCTTCGTAGTTGGAGGCAAATATTGCATGTGGTTTTGGAGTCGGAAATAGATGATCTTCTAAAAGAGAATGAAAAATATCAATTTAATTTAGAGGTAATGTTCTCAGAAAAAAAACTTGAGAGTTACTTCAGTAAAATGGGTGAGATTTATGTTGCTGGTTTGCATCGGGCTTTTGCTACTGATGAGGCTCTTTTTAATGAAACAAAGTGTCGGATATCTCTGACGCAGAGTTTTGATTTGTTATCTGTAGAATATCAACGTCAAGTAAAAGCAGGTTCATCCGGTAAAGTTATAGCAACAATTACGAAAGAGGCTGAAAGCCCTATTTTGGAAGTTTTAGTTGCTGATGCTGAGTCTTTGCAACGTCGTTTTGGTGGACTCTCAGACTTCATAGTTGATGCTATTGCCGACATTGTTTTTTCGCCTTATTTGCCGGGATTTCATATTTCAAGCGCTGAGCGTACTGGTTCTGCCATATTTCGCAAAGAACTCGATATAGCACGTACAAGAATGTTGAATGCTCTTCATCAAATGGACTCAAAGGAGCTACGCCGCAATCCTTTTCTTCTTTTTAAAGAGATGGATACCGGTTATCCATGGCCCGTGGAAGACAATGTGGATTTTGTACGCCAATTAGAAGAGCTGGACAAACGCACAGGGGAACTTGCTCGAACACATCCGGAAATTCTCAAAGCTTTTGATGACATGTTAGGTGGTTCCTATAAAGTTATTAAAGAGCAGCTTGTTTTTCAAAATAAAGGTGCAGATAAACGCAGGTTTTCGATGAATGAATCATCTAGCTGCATACGGGCATTGTTAGATGTTAGTTTTTATTTGCGTTGTAAAGCGCGAGCTGGTGAGTTTTTTATTATTGATGAGCCTGAGTTAAATCTTCATCCAAAAAACCAAAGGGCTTTTGCGAGAATAGTTGCTCGATTGGTGAATGCCGGGGTTAAGGTATTTATTACTACTCATAGTGATTATCTAATTAAAGAAATAAATACTTTGATTATGCTTAATCAAAAAACAATGCATTCAAAAAAAGTACAAAAAGATTATAAGTATGAGGATGATGAGTTATTGGATTCGGAAAAAATTAGGCTGTACATTACAGATAGGGTATTGCGTGAGAATCCTGCTGGTGGCCGTAGAATCAGAGTAAGAACATTAACTGCGGCAAATATTTATCCGGATCGAGGTATAGAGGTTCCAACCTTTGATGAGACTATCGAGTTAATGAATGAAATACAAGGCGAAATTCTGTATGGAGGGGAGTTTTCATTTGGAGATGAATTCTAATGAGTCTATCTCCAGAACTGAGGAGGCTTCAGCAGTCGCTGTCATGTTGTACTTATAACGGTGCTCAACATTCAGCAGTAATTATTACTGAGAGTGATCCGAGTGCGGTTCTACGTAATGCATTAATTCAGACAGGATCTGGTGACTGGTTCTCTTTTTCTCCAGATCAGGGGCGCGGGCCTACCGCATTAATGTCTCCGCTATTAACTTGCGGAGATCCGCATAAACACCACAGAGCTTGCGACTGTGTCATTATCATGCGCAACGCTGAAAATCAATTAACAGTAGTCTACATAGATTTAAAATCAGGTAATCCAAAAGGCTATGAAGGCCAATTCAAGAGCACAAGACAGTTTGTGCGGTACGCAGTGGAGCTTTTGAAGGAATTCCATGCAAGCCCATTGGAGATCGCTCGAGAGCAGTACGTTATCTTATACGGTGGAAGAGAGCGTACCGCAGTTCGGAAAACTACAACTACGCCCAACGCACACAAAAGCGTTAGAACTAGCCCTGGAGATGCTTTCAAAAAAGAAATTCCCAATGGCGCTTCAGTCTATTTTAAGGAAATCTTAGGTCGTGTTAATGCATGATTGTGCAGTTTCAAAAATATTTTTATCTAAAATGGATTCACGATAAAAATAGCTACGCAAACATTAAATTAAAAAAAGTTGGTTTTTGATAAGTCCCTTTCAGCCTCAAATGTGGGCTGTTTTTTTTGCCTTTTTGTTTTGTAAACTAGTCCAGTAAATAAATCTACCTTGGTTTAGTTTTTGTTGACCCAAGGTCGAGCGGGGTCACTATGCGCTGAGTGTGCCCATTTAGTAGATTAGGTTTTATTGCGACACAGAGCGGGTCTACTGAACTTTATGGGTGGTGAGCCTTCACTCCTCCAGCCTATTTGCCCTGGCGCTTCGCTTGCCGGGACCCCGCTGCGGCCAAGTTGGTGTGCTACGCACATAAGGCGCTCGCCGCGCGGCTGTGTTGCGTCCTCTCATCACTGGGCTACCGCGAATCCGATCTCGTCAGTCCGTCGCCCCAACAACGCCGACCGTACCACTCCAGGCCCGCACTCCAAGGGCTTTCGCGGCATAAACCACTCGCTTCGCTCCCTATTTATTCCACGCTCCCTTTCCGTTTGTCCTTGCATGGTTCGGAACGGCAAGGGCGACGAACTAACGAGACCGGCGGCACACACCGCAAGCCGAAATGTAGAACACAACACATATCTACAGATCGGGCTCGGAATCTTCGATCCCGGTCAGCGGTAAATCCTTGGAATGTTTAAAGGGGGGGATTCATGCAAGCAAAGAAAACTCGGTTTAAGGGCTACATCGTAACCGTGAAAGACGGTGATGAAACATCTGAAACTCACTATGTGGTCAAGCCAAATGGAGCTGTTCTTTTCAGTTCTGGCCATGACCCACTAGGCCCTCGTTTTGGCCCACGAAATAGCGATGATTGGGGCCAGTCATCAACCTTGCCTAAATGCGCGGTGTTCGTTGGGTTTTTCTATATACACATCGCATAAAGAAGCCCCTGTTCGGCGGCAACCGAAACAGGGGCAGGCATCACACAACCTTGAAGGAGTTCACGTAATGCAAGTTGATCTTATCAAATTAGCCCAGGAATGGCGAGAAGCCCATACGACCGCAACACCCTTTCGTTTACCAGCGTTGACCGTTGCCCAGTTGGGACTATTGTCCGCGCTCCTTTCCGAGTCATTGCCTGTGGTTGGCAATTCGACTGTTCATTGATTCAGAGGGAGTACGCATCATGAAACATAAGGCTATTGAACTCGACCCGCGCAAACTGGTTGTCTCGGAGCAATACCAAGCTCGCAAGACCGCAAGTCAGACACCGTTGCCACAACTGGCTGACTCGATTGCGACTGTCGGCTTGCTTCATGCCCTAGCTGTAGTCAAAAGCAAAAAACGTGGTTTCCATGAAGTTATTGCAGGGGGACGGCGTTTGCAGGCAATCCATCATTTGTTGGAGGATGGGCGTTGGCCGGAAGGGCAGTTAGTCGCTGGCAATCTCTATGATGAAGAAGATGCCTTGCTTGTGTCGATCACTGAGAACGTGCAGCGAGAGCAGATGCACCCGGCAGACGAGTTTGAAGCATTCGCTGAGTTGATCGGACAAGGCAAAACCATTGAAGATGTGGCTGCCGCGTTTGGCGTCACCGCAACCGTTGTGCGCCGTCGCTTGCAGTTGGGGCGAGTGGCACCCGCATTGATGCAAGCATATCGTGACAATGAATTGCCACTGGATGCGCTGATGGCGTATGCAATGACGGACAATCAAGAGCGTCAAGTGCAGGTCTATTCCAATCTAAATATGTGGGACCGAAAGAGCCCTCGTGTTATTCGCGGCATGATTGAAGAGGCCATGACAGCGAATCACCGGCTGGTGCATTTCATCGGCCTGGACGCTTATCAAGCGGCTGGCGGCGGGGTGACTCGAGATTTGTTTGCTGATGAAGATGACCTGAACGGTATCTATCTAATTGATAGAGCGTTGGTCGATCGACTGGCGCTAAGCAAGTTGCAAGAAACTGCTGCCAATTTGACGACGCAGGGCTGGGCTTGGGTAGAGGTTACACTTGATTCTGAACCAGTCAGTAATCGCTACGGACGTGTTTATCCTGAGCAGGTTGATTTGATGCCGGAGCAAGAGGCGGCGATTGACCTGTTGCAAATCCAAGAAAAATCGCTGATGCATGACATAGCAATTCTTGAAGACGAGGAAGAAAAGGCTGATGAAGATGAATGGCAAGCATTCAATCAGCGGCTTGACGAACTGCAAGAGCAAATCCGTGTGATTGAAAACCAGTGCGAAGCCTATACCGACAGTCAGAAAAACGTAGCAGGTTGCATTGTCCGTCTGGATTACCAAGGTTTACTGGACATAGTGGAAGGGTTGATTCGCCCGGAAGATCGTGCGCAAGCTCAGGAGCAGCAGCAAGACGCTGAGGGAGTAGGGCGTGTTTCCCTGCCAGCAGTGAAGACCCGTCCAACGCATTCTGAACGCTTAGTTCGCCAATTGACCGCCAATAAAACGGCCATTGTGCAAGCCGCCCTGGCCAACAATCCTAATGTGGCCTTGGCTGTGCTGGTCGCTCAACTGGCGCGTCGTCATTACGGCGCTGGCTATTACCGTCACGGTGGCTTTGGGTTGGGTATTTCGACCAGTTGCGAACCCTTGGCGGCTGACGCGCCAGACTTCCCACAAAGCCGCGCAGGTCAAGAGTTAGCACGTATCGAGCAGCACTGGGGTGATGTGATTACTCCAGGTAGCGATGGTGGCGAGTTGGCCTGGGCGTTGAGCCAAGATACCGAGACCTTGCTTGAGTTATTGGCCTACTTGGTAGCCGTCACTGTACAGGGCATCCAACACCAGGAGTCCAGTCAGTCGAGCACACTTGATCAACTGGCCGGGTTGCTGGACGTACAGATACCCGAGTGGTGGAGCGCTACAGGTGAAACCTACTTAAGCCATGTTTCGAAAGATCGACTGGTGGAAGTGGTTTCTGAAGGGGCTTCGCCTGAACAAGCTGCTCCATTAGTACGGATGAAGAAGACAGAGGCGATTGAAGCGGCAGAACAAGCCCTTGCGGGTACTGGTTGGTTGCCATCAATTATGGTGCTCAAAGACTGATTTTCGGGAGTGCTACCCCCTGTGGGGTAGCTCCTGAATGATAAAAATGTTTATCTCGTGGTTGACTGGACTCCTGCTTATTCGACTTCGTGCGGGTACTAGTATTCTTGAGGCTACCCATATCATTCATCGGTGAGGCTAGAAATAGCCTACACGAAATATATAAAATTTTGTATAATCGAGCCATGCCAAACCTAAAGCCTGTCGAGTTCCGGGGGAACTCACTAGATGATCTTCGTACCTTTCCTCTTGAGGCTAGACGTGACGCAGGCTATCAGCTTGACCAAGTGCAAAACGGTAAAGAGCCGGACGACTGGAAGCCTATGAATACGGTCGGGCAAGGGGTAAGAGAAATTAGGATTAGGGATACCGCAGGGGCGTTTCGGATTATTTATGTTGCCAAATTGGTAGATGCTGTCTATGTGTTGCACTGTTTTCAGAAAAAGACACCGAGAACTAGTAAAGCTGATTTGGACTTGGCTGCGAAGCGTTACCGTGACTTGTTAAAGGAGATACATCAATGAGCAACCAACGATTTACAAGTGTCTGGGATGCCATCGAGGATACCCCGGAAGAAGCGGAAAACATGAAGTTGCGTTCTGCGTTACTGTCTACATTAAAGGATCACCTCACACGAACCGGAATGAGCCAAGCACAAGCTGCCAAACTTTTCGGAGTGACACAGCCACGCATTTCAGACCTGATGCGTGGAAAGATTAATTTGTTTGGTCTTGACGCATTAGTGAATATGGCTTCTGCCGCCGGTTTTCATATTGAAATGCGGGTGATGGAAGTTGCCTGATTTGTAGGAAACCATGCTTAATCTGGCGATTCCTGCCGAGATTGGGTCTCGAATTGAAATTACAGTGTGGGGCGGCGTTCGGCCATAAATACTCATTCCAACATTGACCTTTATTACTCAGCAACGACTGAAATCAAAATTTTTAGGTTTCCCTAAATTCGAAACCAGCAAATTTGCTTATCGAACTGCAAGCATTTATAGTATTAGCAATATTAGATATACCCGTTATGGGACTTATAAATTTATTAGCGCTCATGAAAACCTCAGCCACAATTTCCGCCTGTCAGAAATATCGCTATGAGTTGCGCCGCATTTGGGACGACTCAAAACCGATTGTTTTGTTTATTGGCCTGAATCCATCTACTGCTGATGAGGAAACTGACGACAATACGTCTCGTGTGTGCATCAATTACGCAAAACGCTGGGGTTATGGCGGTCTGCTGCTTGGTAACTTATTTGCTTTTCGCTCTACCGATCAATCGGCTTTGTACACAGCTAAAGACCCAGTCGGGCCTGACAACGACACTTGGCTCCGCAATCTCCAATCAGAGGCGCAATTAGTTGTATGCGCTTGGAGTGCAACTGGTAGCTATCTTGGCAGAGATAATCACGTTCTTAGCTTTATCAAAGCGCCCCATTGCCTCACCAAGCTGAAAAGTGGTCACCCGGGTCATCCTCTTTACAAAAATGCAGCACTTCGACCAGTCTTGTATGAGCGCTAATAATTTATTAGATCCTACGCCGCTTCACGGCGAAGCTTAACTCAAGTGATAGTCCGCTCAGGAGATTCTTATGACAAGCTTGTACCCAACAGTACATGCAGAACGGTACAAATTTGCTCTACCTGCTTTTGAAATCCGAGGGGATCAGATTTATCCAACAGTGCACAACGAGGTTCATGATTTTGGGCTTCCTGCATTCGAGATCAGAGGCACATCTGTATATCCGACGGTACACAACTCAGTCGATGATTTCGGGTTACCCTGTTATGAGATTCGTGGCACGCAGCTATATCCAACCGTGCATAACGACGCTGATGACTATGGTCTTCCCATCTTGGAAATCCGTAGTTGAGGTTGGTCTAGAAATTCATCTAAACCGCCCTCACTTTGAGGGGCTGCTTAATTCAGGCGTTAGAAAGAATCATAATATATGAACGAAATCATCAGTCATACGAAGTGCCAGAAGTGTCAAAAAGTCTTCAATGTCATGGATCTTAAGGAGAACCCAGAGGGCATTGGCCAGATTTGTATTGACGGCGTTACCTGCAGAAAAAGAGAGCAAGAAAAAACTGCGCCATCTAACCAAGCGCTCAAGCCAAGCAACTGAAGAGGTTGCTATATGTTGCATCAATCGGTTGAACCTAAGATCGAACTGCAGCATACATGATCTAACACATTCTGTCGGGTCAAACCTCAACTTATACACATGATTCGTAGATCATCTCAGTTTGATTTTCTACATACGACAAAGGCCACCCATTGGTGGCCTTTGTTGCTTCTATAGCCCGACTGGACTTAGCGGTCTAGTTCTGGCCCGTCTGACTTGATCTCCAAATCTTGCTGTTTCATGTTTAATAGACTTTGCTGGTGAGCTGGTTTCCAGAGCTGTTCAGCACGTTCAATATCGGCATTTGGCACTTGAAACCCATCAATATCTCTTGCAATGTGTAGATCACTTATATGATCCTCAAGTCCTTTGACGTACCCTTCGAGTACATCGGGATCTTTC
This sequence comes from Alcaligenes sp. SMD-FA, assembly GCF_025960365.1. NCBI lineage: Bacteria > Pseudomonadati > Pseudomonadota > Betaproteobacteria > Burkholderiales > Alcaligenaceae > Alcaligenes > Alcaligenes sp. SMD-FA. Next base: position 1,899,380 of record NZ_CP110108.1, read on the forward strand.
AGATCCACATCGGTCATTTCTTGAGCATTTAAACCTGCTGCTAAGCCACGTTCATAGGCTTTAAATTCCGCTGTTTCTTCGAGATGGTTAGAAACGGAGGGCTCAAAGTTTCGTTGGTCTTCCCTTGCGTGATCGGCTGACGTCAATTTTTCTAGTGACATACTGGCCTCAAGCATCTTGGTATTGATGTGCTCACGCTCAGCCGACTTTCGTTGGAGTCCCAGCTTGATCATCACGTCACGAAATAATTGGGGACCATTCAAGACACGTGCTCGCTTTTGCTGTTCAGCAGCACGTGACTTTTCAGCTTGTCCCCGCCGCTCAAAATCATCTATTGATTTGTGCTTGGTACCGTCATCCTTGTTGTTGAGTTTCTGTTCCATCGTTGTGAATCTCCTATTACGCGCAGTTTTTGAACTGCATGGTGAAGCCTTCACCAGAGTGATGAAGGCGTGACAATCTGGCCGTGCTGTCTAATAGCAGCGGCTAAATCGGAGTAGGTGGGATAGCGTGAGTTTCCCCGGCGTTGCCGGGGCCCCATCAGGGTGACGCTGCCTGGTCTGAGGACCAGGCAAGAGACCAAAAGTCCCTCAACGAGCTGGCGCTCTTTGTGGCCCTTAAGGTCTCACACAGGACGCACCCCTGCCGGGGTGCTGAAAGCACGCATACATGCGGCTTTCAGAAAGTTGGCAACTTTAGGTTGCGTGGAACAAATAGAGCAACGAAATCATTTGTAAGTCAGTAAGTACGTCATTTTTATGGGGTACGTATGTGGCGTTTTGTACCGTGGACATGGACTAATAACGAGCCAGTGGTCAGTTAATAGACAATTAATTGACCATTAGTGCCCAAGCGCTGGACAAACAATAGACAAGACGTAGACCGCTAATAGACAGATAGCTGACGAATCTTCGACGATAAATTGCCATATACCTCAAATTTCCAGTTCAGCATGCTGTTCCTCGGGTTTGGCGTGTGCCATTTCGTGCGGTTTGGCCTTGCTGCGGATGGTCAGCAAGTCATGAGCCAGCCCCTTGTAGGCCTTTCTATCTACTGCTTTGGGTAGTAGCGTGGCGTTATCTGTGAAGACGGTGACCTCATGCCGTTCACGCGAAATACTCACGTAATAGGTGTCCTGGGCCGTGGTGCGTGAAAAACTTTCCGCGTTGTAAAGCACGCGATCGCAGGTCAGCCCTTGGGCACTATGGGCAGTCGTCGCGTAGGCGTGATCCAGGTGCAGAGGTTGATCAGCGGTCAAGGTGACGGCTCGGCCATTGGCCGCAATGGTCACCGAGTCCTGCGCAATACCGAGTACTTCGTAGCGTTCCCCATTGGCCAGATCGAGCTCGGCATTGTTGCGGGTAACCCGAACCATATCCCCCACGGACACTTCTGCGGTGTGCTGGTGATAGACCGATAGCGTACTCATTGTTTTCGGGATCACTTCAATGGGTTGAGCTTCCTTGCCAGGATCGGGGCGCAGGGGTAAAACGATCAGCCTGTCGGTGGTGCGGTTGCATTCGACCACCTCATAGAGTTGGCCACGTTTCATCCCGTTCTTGTAATCACGCTCGGGCTGGACGATATCACCGACCGTGTAATACTTGGCGCAGCGACGCTCGGCTCGGGTGGTGTCGTGGCGGGTCAGCAAGCGGTATGGCCGTCCTTTGCCATTCAGACCCCGCAGCTCATGTACTCGTTGATTCAAGGCCTGACGAGAGTGGTTGGTCCCGGTGACAATGAGCGTATTAGCTTGTGCGGTATTGGACAGGTTGACGTACTCGCGTGCGATCGCTTCATAGCGTGGACTGCTGTCGCGTTTTTCGGTGCCGTCATCCCATTTTGTGATGCGATCGTCAATCTGGACGACATGATCTTCCAGAATCTTGAGTGAGGCACTTGCTTTGCCGACGGCGGCCAGTTCGACCGCTTGTTTAAGTGTGTCGCTTTTCTGACGCTGTATATCGCCCATGAGAGCAGTTTTCATACCTTGTTCTTGTAGCAATGCAAATGCCCGCCCGGCTTCAACTGCTTTGGTCTGGCCAGTGTCTCCGAGCAATACGATGCGAGCACCGCTAGGCTGCAACCGATGAAGCAACTTTTGCATCTCGCGTACTGGAATAACGCCAGCTTCATCAATGACGACTACCGTTTTTTCGCCCAGCTTGCTGTCCAGGCGTTCGGTCTCGGTAGCGGTTGTCATTGAGGCCACCGTGTTCGTCTCAATGCCGTCCTGGCGCAGATTGGCAACCTGTGAACCGTAGGGGGCAAGGGCGATCATGCGATATCCTCGTGCCTCTAAAAATGCTTTGGTTTCTTGTAGTGCGAATGATTTGCCCGTACCGGCCAATCCTTGTACGCCTACCACCTGGTCTTGGCCTGATAGCATCAGTTCGATGGCACTGCGCTGGCCTGGTGTGAGGGTGGTGTCGGTTAACTCCGTCTGCAATTGATCACGCGCTAGCACCGGCGCTACCTTGTCGCGTCCCGCGTGCATCATGGAGACGACATCGCGTTCACTGCGCAATGCTGTCTGGGTCGCAAAGAGTGGTTCAGTAGGTGTCAACCGACCGACATCGATGGCCTGATCGACTTGCTGCAGGGCCTTGCTTATGGAGATGCCGCGCAGTTGGACTAGCTCTTGCGCCCAGGCCTGCCGTGTGCGCGGTTTAGCTTCATGGTTAGAGCTACTACGGTAATGGAAGGCCCTGGCCACCAACTCGTTTCGTGCAACCAGGCGACTTAGAGACTGTCGTAGTTGCTCTGCGCTGACGGCTCCTTCCCCATGGCGCAGCGCATGACTGAGCAATGCGGATTGGCTCATGACTGTTTCACGTTCAGCCAGGTGCTTGATGGCCCAGATCATCGCGGTATCGGCAATGCGCTGACGGGCCTCGGGTTCAGGCGAGTGGCGATTAAGGCTAGCCAGATTCTTGGCGCGTTCTTTTGAGGCGTGCAGATTACTTTGGAAGTCGATCCCAATGTCCTTTGACTGCGCCGTCCAGTCAGCTTGTAGCTGATCGCGGGTGAACTCCTGTGTTTTAGGCTGACGAGTGGCTAGCACAGCCATTTGGCGTTGCGCATGAGAGGCGGTGGGACCGTCCATGCCCACATCGGCCAAACGCTGGTTCATTTGCGCACTGCGTTTACTAAAGTGCTCGATCTGGTCACGCGTGATATGCGCCAGCTCAACATGGTTCTTTTCAAAGCGCAGATCGTAGCCGATGGCGGTTAACTCTTTGGCTAATTCAGCCATGTAAATCGAGTCCAGGAGCGGACGGGATTGAACCAGTAAATCGTTGTTCAGCGCTGCCCAACTACCGTCCTGGCGCTGGGTCAGATTCATGATGACGGCGTGGGTGTGGAGCTGCGGGTCCGGCGGGGAGTTGTCTGTGGCTCTGGCCGTTTCGTGTCTAAATTTACTGATGATCAGATTGCCGGTGTTTTCCACCTGTGATTTACCACGGATGGTTTGGCGTGACTGTGCAAAATGCTGCTCTGCGTAGGCCAATGCACCTTCAACCGCTCGGTCATGGGCAGTGATGATGCGCTCATCGCCACCGATTAAGGCTTGCAGTGAGACACTTTTGGGTGCTGAGATCGTCAAGATCCAAGCCAGAGCGGGCTTGGGAGTCGTGACGAATGCTGTTGCCGGCATTCACGCCACGGCCGAACTCGCCGCGCAACATGGCATGAAAGCGCTGGGTATCGACCGCGCCAGATGCGCCAAGCATCTCAGCTCCCTTTCCTTGCCAAATGGCGGCCTGACCATCACGGCTGTAGTAGTCGTTGGCCTGGTCACCATAGTAGTGTGAGTGCTTGGCGGCTCCAGAGCGGTGTAAAACCTCTTTAGTAATCATGTGGTATTTCCTACTGGCAAGACGAGGGCAGGCTGTCGCTAAGCTTCAGCCGTGCTTTGTGTTCAGCGGGGAATGCGTTTGAGCTGGCTCGATTCAATGAACGGCTCAATCACTTGAGTAAACGGCTCAAACCGCAGCTTGAAACGTGAGATTGGATACTTACCGGCAAAGGCGACATAGCCTGTTAAATCATCGAAGGCTTGAATTTGTGCGGCGGTCACGACACGCTCGGTGACTGGCGTATTTTGATCATTGGTATTGCGATCACCGACAGAGCGAGAGACGCTGTATTTATGACGCTCTACCTCATGCTCGCCTAGGCTCTTGCTCAGATCCTCAGCGGTTTCATGGTCAGTGCGAGAACCGCCCAGTACCAGCAAGTTACGAAAACTGGCGCGAATCGTTTGAGCTTTCTTCTCACCGTAGATGTAGTCCAGTTGGGACGTGCTTTGCAGGCCCGCTACGATACGTAGGCCTTTTTTACGGCCCTTGGTCAGCCCATCTTCTAACGAGGGCAGGGCGTCCAGACTGGCCAACTCGTCGATGAACAACCACCAGCGCCGTTTTGCATCTTCGGGCAATGACAGGACAGCCGTAATAAACACATCGGCCCAAGATGACACCAATGGCTTCATTGCGGTCACCATGTCTTCCCGCTAGTTGATGAACAAATTCCCACCATTGGGATCGTCAATCCAGTCACGAATCGAGAATGGCCCGGATTTCATTCTGGTATGCTCGGACAGCTTGGCCGACACTCGCCCACGTACCTGGCAAGCTTGATGTGCCTGTCATTTTGTATGCGGGCGAGCTCTGTTTTTTTCGTGATGCGACCAAACAGATGAAGTCTCTTTTCCAAAACAGCCTTTATTGCGAACGACCGGGTCGCAATCATTTCGAGCTGATGATGGAGAGTGACTGGATTTCCAGGAACGTCATTGCATTCTTTCCAGCCTTGTGACGGAGCGTTCAGACGGACGCAAGCTCTCTACCTGGGCGCTTTCAATCACGCGTTGTTAAGTTTGTGGCAGGGGTTGCGTGCTTAAAACTCGAACTTTTGTGGAGAGTTCGATTCCGTCATTTCCATATCAATGCAGCTTTCAAGAAGCGTGTAGCTGCCTCCTGTAGTGCTGGCGAGTCGGTCGCAATAGGAGACGGTTTTCTCGGGTATGGATTCCCACATGTTTTTGAGCTTGTTATACGAGCTTTGCTCCATTTTGATGCACTCGTTCGCGAGCGTTGCGGACCCTCCCGATAGAGAAGAGATTCTTTCGCAGTATTTGTTCGGGTCGTATCGCGGCAGTTCAGCAGCCTGAGCGATGGACATGACACTAAGTGCTGTGATTCCAATGATGATGGTAGTTTTCTTCATTACCCCTCCGGTAACTATTGATATGTAAAAAATAAGGAGCCGAATGGCTCCTTGTCTTTTCTTGTTCAGTGTGTGTCTCGTATGAATAGCGAGTTGATTGCCTCGGTCATTTTCCCTATGCCTCTATCTTGTGTCTGTGCGCATACCTACTGAACGAAGTATGGGATTTGCTTGCTAGTGGTATCCCTCGGGCAAGGATTCAACAATGTTCTTCGCGCCCATATAGATCTCTTGGTCCGGGTTCCGTGTGCAGTAGTTCTGCATCCATTCAGCGACTCGCTCGGGGCTCAGTCGGATTTGACCATTTTGTGGCCGATGAAGGTTTGTCGCAGAAATGAAGCCTTGGACCCAAGACATGTAGGCCAAGCTCATTGTGGCAAAAACTTCTCCATCAGAGGGATCTTTCCACATGGCATTGTGCGCGCGCATGTCTAAAGCTTCAGCCATGGATTTGCATTTGTAATGAGCGCCCAGACCTTGTCCGACGCCTTGCGCATTTGCCGTTGTAATGCCTGTAAAAAGACAAATGGCCAATATCGTTTTTTTCATTCTGCCGCCTCCCGCGCTAAGCGCTCCTATCTGTTGGTATTGGCGAAATATAGCAACGCTACCAGTTCGTGCAACTAGCATAGTTACTGATTGGATTCTGTATCGATATCTTGGAATGAATTTGAGTTTCAGGGTGGAACTGTGCCGGGACAAAAGCCTGTCTCCCAGGCTTTTGTTTAATGATTGTGTTGGCTGGTTCTCTTACCACCCCCAGCAAGTTCCCGCCGCAGGCTTGCCGCAATTGCGGTAGTTCACCGCAAACCACAGTTTTCCTGCACCACGTGGGCTACCGTCAGATTTGACGTCGTTGCGTGGCAGTTCTTCCAGGGTGTCGCGCGCTGTTTTAGTGTCGGAGTCACTGGCAGCGTTGGCTTCCAGGACGATGCGGCCTAGCGCTGCTGCATCACGGTTTTCGAAGACCAGATCCGTGTCTTTCAGCGCTGTCATTTTCAGGGAGGCATCACGCACGGCAGCCGCGTAGCTGTCGTCCGAACCACCGGGCTTCAAGGCCTTGTTCAGCGTGCTGGCGGCCAGAATCTGCACCGGTGTGGCGGGTGGAGCCATCACGTAGTCGTCCAGCTTGGCCAATTGGCCCTTTGAAGCCTGGCGACGTAGCCAGTCACCCCACAGAAATTCGGCGTATTCAGGCAGGTTGCCGTTTTTATAGGCAATGTCGCGGGTGAAGTACACCAGGGAGCGATAGCGATCTTCCTGCATGCCACCGGCTTCTTTTTCGTTGGTCAGGCCAAGGCGAGTGGGCAGTTGTTCGACGGTAATGGTTTGGTTTTTACCATCACGCAGCCAGACCAGTTTTTCTTTGCTCATGCGCTCCCAGAAGGCAGACGCATCGCGGATATCGCTGTAGTTGGCGCTGACTTTGACCCAGACGGGCAGTTTGGGGCCGCCGTCAGGGATCTCGCGCAGGGAGGAGAAGGTGTGGTGGCCATCGGTCAGGTACAGATTGCCGTCCCAGCCTACGACCACGGTTTTAAGGTTTTCTGTTTGCGAGCCCAACGGGTCTTTACACAGATACGTGGTGGGTTGATCCAGGCGGGCCGCTTGCGCCTCAGCGATCGTCAGGAATTTCTGAGCGCGCTCGGTACCGCCCATATCCTCGCAGTAGTCGTCAAATTTCTTGCCGATGGTGCGATTCAGGTAGTCCAGTTGGTGCTTGGAATTGTTAGCCCAGGTAGGGCGGTCCAGATCGCCTTGCCAGCGTCCCAGCTTGTAGTAGACCTGATCGTAGCCAATGGCCGCCTGGGTGGGATGCAGTTCTTCTATGCGGACCTTGATGACATCGCCTGCTTTGCTGTCCAGATAGGCCGTGTTGCGGGGTGGTTCCGGCTCTTCAGTGACAGGTGGCGTGACGACGGGGGCTTCGGGGGACGGATCGCCACCTGTGCTGGAGCCACTGTCGCAGGCTGCCAAGACCAAGGGCAGCAGAGCGATGCCCAGGGCGCGCAAGAGCTGTTGCCGGGCGGGGACAAGAGAATGCAAATAAGCGAGGTTCATGGTCTGTTGGGAGATTTTGTTGGAAGATCCTAGATCATGGGGGATGGGTATTGCCGGAACATTGCATTCAGAAACATTTATCGCTTGTGCTGGAGAGGGGGCTGCTTGTCACGGCCGGGGTGAAATTGTGACCAGCTCGCCTAGTTCCCTCTAAGGCGAACTGAATCCCGTACACTGTCCGCGCTTAAATGAAATCGACAAAGCACTTCCAGACTTGTGGAAGTTGATTTTAAAAGGTTCTTGATGGCGCTCTACAGAAAAGCCTGGCTGTTTACCCTGTTCAATATCTTGCTCCTGGTCGCCCTGTATTTTGGGCTGCCGGTGTTCGACCGTGTGTTGGGGACATTGGGGTTTTTGGTGTTTGGCTTTTACATTCTGGGTCAGGGCCTGGTGGCCATGACGGTTTTTACTTGCCCAAAGTGTGGCCTGTCGCCGTTCATGGGTAGCCAGAGCCTGTTCACCAGCTATTCGCCGTTTCCGCGCAAGAAGTGTGGTCAATGCGGACATGACCACACTCAGACTGAGTAGGGCAAGCTGCGATCCGGCGATCCGGCGCGGTGATCGCTTGTTGACTCAGTCATTGCGCAGCGGGTTTTCCTTCCTGGATTAGTCCGGGTGATGGTTGTGATCCACCACCATATTGTCTCCAAAGGTGGAGAATTTGGCGGTGACCTCGGCAGGCAGTTTGGCTTCAGCCTCGCTGGTGTTCTTGACCAGGCGTTCTGCCGCTTCAGTGCTCATGCCGGCCATGGTCAGGGTCTCGACGTCGTTCAAGCCATCGCCGCCGCACATATGAACATTCCATTCCCCATGGCGACTCTTTAATAACGCACGACCACCACGCGTCAGTTGTGTCCAACCGGCCAGGGCGTAATCACCTTCGATCACGATAGGCTCCACCACCAGAGGCGCTTCGGGGCTGTCCCAAATTGCCTTCATGGCGTGAGAGATGCGATCAGCCTCTGAAGGTGCCGCGCGAGCCACGCCGGTGCTCATGGCGAGCAAGATGAGCAAAGCCACGGCGAAGAAAAGACCATGGCGTGCCACCTTGAAGGTCTGGTGATGTTGTGAAGCTGTTTTCATGAAGACTCCTTGTTTCTCAAGCTAATAAAGGACAGGGTGGGGCTTTCGCCCCGAGCAGAGTGCTCATCTGACTGCTTGGCAGCCTGGGGGCCGTGATCTGGCATGCCAGGATCAACAGCTGTGATGTGACGTGCATGGCAAACCCCTTGAAAAGATGAAAAAAACGGGATCAATACTGGATCTGCACACCGGCAAAGACCGATCGCCCTGTACCCGGCTCGAACAAGGGCGAGGAGGCGGTGGCGTAGTCCGTAATGCTGGCACTGGCGATGTATCGGCGATCCGTCAGGTTGCGGCCATCGATATAGAAGGAGTAGGGGCCGCGCTCCCAGCCAGCTCGCAAGCCCAGCAGGGCATAGGAACTGGTTTTGGTGGTGTTTGCGTTATCGACGTAGTAAGCCTGCGGCACCCATTCCACATTGGGGCCAATGTGAAAGCCTGAAGGGTGTTTGTAGATAAGCTCCGCCCTCAGGTAGTGCTTAGGTACACCGGGCATTTGATTGTTGTTCCAGTCCTGATCATTGTCGAATTTGAAGTTGCTGTAGGTGTAGGCACCCTTGACCTCCAGGCTGTCACTTTGCAGACTTTGTACAAACAAGCCTCGGGCGGCCGTCCATTGCACGCCCAGCTCTATGCCCTGATGGCTTGTGCGATCGGCGTTGACGGTCTTGTCGCAGATGTTCCAGGGGGCGCTGATGCATTGCAGCTCATTTTTGACGCGCGCATGGTACAGGGAGACGTCCCAAGCCACGTCTCCGCTTTCTCCTCGGGTGCCTATCTCGAAGGTGGTGGCACGTTGAGCTTGCAGACGATCCAGATCATTGCCGGTCGAGAACGTCATATCGTCAAACGTAGGCGGCTCGGCGCTGCGAGAAATATTGCCGTAGATTTGCCACTGCGGACCCGCATTCCACAGCAGGCCCAACTTGGGATTGAAGAAGTTGTAGCTCTTGTCCCCGGATCGCGTGGTGGGCAGGCCGCCGTTGTACCGATCCTGGCGCTTGCGCTGAGCGTGCAGGTATTGCAGGCCGGTGATCAGGGACAAGTCCGAGCCCAGACTCCAGGCGTTTTCAGCATAGATGCTCAGGTTGTTGGACCTGTCTTTGCTAGCAGACAGTTTTTCCAGTCGTTTACCTCCCACGTTTACCGAGTTTTGGGCATCAATCTTGCCGGCCGACCAGGTCAGGCCCAGCGTGAAGCGATTGTCTCTGCCCGCAAGCGGGCTGGTGTTGACCAACCGGCCGTAGGCGCCGTAGCTGCTCGTGTCCCTATCAACAAATTGATAAATAGGGTGTCGCAACGAACTTTGTTCAAACCAGCCACCTAGTTCGTACTGCGTCTCGCCCATGACCAGCACTGTGCGGTTGGCAATGCGACCGCCGTCCAGGTTGAGCTGCCAGTCGTTTTGCTTATTTTCTTTGGCGGCTTGTCGTGGATTATTCAGAGCCTGATCGCGGCTGACCGAGCCGGGAATATCCTGGTGAATCTGGTAGCCGCTCAGGTAAAAACGGGTTTCTGCCCGGTCTGACAAACGCCAGCCCAGGTTTGCATTCGCACGTAGGGAATGGCCGGCGCTTTGTTCTCTATAACCATCTTGAGTTTGCCAGGAGCCGGAGATCACACCATCCAGTTTTTCGCCCGCAAAGCCGCTGCTCAGTTGCACGCGTCGCCAGCCAAAACTACCGGCATCCAGACGTCCTTGAAAGGCGTCGGCATCATGGCCGGTAGGGGTGACGAAGTTGATGGCCCCGCCCAATGTGGCGGCTCCGTATTGCAAGGCATTGGCACCTTTATAGACCTCGGTATAGCGATAGGCCGTAGGGTCGATACGATGGAAGTTGCTGCTGCCGTCCGGGTCGTTCAAGGGGATGCCGTCCTGATACAGGCTGATGCCCCGTAGATGGTAATAACGCGACAGCCCTGAACCCCGTATGGATAGGCGCGCATCATCACCCCATTTGGGCTGCGCAAACACCCCCGGTGTGTAGTCCAGCATGTCTTTGACGGTAGCGGCTTTGGTATCACGCCAGGCGCTTTCGGGCACCAGAGCGACGCCGCCCGCGGTTTGTTCAATATTTTTTTGAGCAGTTTGCAGGCCCGGCACAGTCAAACTTTTGCCACGGTCTGGAGTGACGACGACGGGGGCCAGTGTTGGCGTTTGTGCATGAGCAAGGCTTGCCCAGGAACTGGAGAACAGCAAGGTCAGAGCCAGGACGCTGATTCGTGTGCGCGGTGATCCTGGCGCTAATTGGACAGAGGGCAGAAAGGGGGCGGCCTGCACAGCGCATGCCTGTGCAGAAATACAAAAAATAGACATAAAAAAACCTTGAATGACTTCGCTGAAAAGCGACTGCACATATGGCAGTCGGCCACGAGAGATCAAACAAGGTTGGCAGGCGGAGCGCGTGACCCGAGTGGTGGCCCCAGCGCGGGTAAGGGGGGCAAGGTCTGATTGCGGTGCACCAGCAGCAAAGGCGGGTGATCCATCGGTACATCCAGGCTTGCCATGTCGGCACTGGGCAAGGCCACTTGGGATAGAACCAGGGCGTAAGGGCACTTCTGGATATCCGCGTGTTCATTGGATAGTGGCGGATCGGCCTGTCCTGTAAGGCTCATCCAGATCGTGCTGGGCGTGCCACCGGGGGCACACAGCGTGACGGAAAAGAAGCCGTTTTGCTCGTCAGCCTTGTCCGGCATGTATCCTGCCGGCACCAGCGAACGGCACAAAAATGACAGGATCGCCAGGCAAAAAAGAATTTGCCAGGCTATGCCATTTTTTGCGGGAGAGCGGTGCCGTTGGACAGACATGGCGCAATTGTATTCCAACTGCTTCTCAATTAGATTTGATTTACGTAATCTGCGGACTCTTTAGTAAGTGGCGGATTACGATTTTGCCAAAGCGATGGCGCTGTTGCCGAGGTAAACGTTGCCCAATCGTTTGTTTTGAAGGCGAAATAATCCGAAAGTAGGGCTCAAGCAAGACTGTCCGAGGCAGACCAAGGTGTCCGCCTAGTAAAAACCCGCTTGGATGTTTTTCCGGGAAAGGCCTACTATTAGCCCTCAATTATCGGATATGAGAATTTTATGGTGTATGACTACGTCATTGTGGGTGCCGGGATGGCCGGTGTGTCTTTGGCCTACCGTTTACCGGAAAGCGCCCACGTGCTTGTTCTGGAAAGAGAGTCCCATGCTGCGTATCACTCGACGGGGCGCTCGGCCGCTATGTTTGTTGAAACCTACGGTACTGAAACGATTCGTGCCCTGACCGTCGCGGGTAACGATTTTTTCAGTCATCCGCCAGATGGTTTTAGCGATCAGCCAATTTTGCTGCCGCGTGGCGTGCTGTATGTGGGCACAGCCGAACAACAGGATTTGCTGGACAGTCAATATGAGGATTGGCATGAGCAAGGGCTGGATGTCAGCCGCATGACGGCCGAGCAGGCACTGACGTTGGTGCCATGCCTGGATCCGGCGCAATTGGCGGGCGCCTTGTATGACGGGCAGGGCCAAGATATGGATGTGCATGCCTTGCATCAGGGGTTCCTGAAAGGGGCACAAGCAAAAGGCGTAACGCTGCGTCTGGATACAGAAGTCCTGTCCGCGCAATGGGATGGCGAGTGTTGGGACGTTCAGCTCAGCTCTGAGCCCGGTACTGTGCGCACACGTGTTCTGGTCAATGCAGCCGGTGCCTGGGCCGATACCCTGGCCGAGCGTTGTGGCCTCAAAGCCTTGGGGATTCAGCCCAAGCGCCGTTCAGCGTTTTTGTTCTCGCCACCCGAAGGGATGGATCACCGGGATTGGCCGGCAGTGATTGATATTGGCGAAGAGTTCTACTTCAAGCCCGATGCAGGCATGTTGTTGGGGTCGCCGGCCAATGCAGATGATGTGGACGCGCATGATGTCGTGGCCGAAGAGCTGGATGTGGCCACCGGCATTTACCGCATTGAAGAGCGCACCCAGCTTCGTATCCGTCGTCCTAGCCACACGTGGGCAGGACTGCGTAGTTTTGCTCCTGATGGGGAGCTGGTCATTGGTCACGATACACAATGTCCCGGCTTTTTCTGGCTGGCGGGGCAAGGCGGCTATGGGATTCAAACCGCAGCAGGTGCGTCCTTGCTGGCGGCCAGTTTGTTGCAAAAGCAGGATTTGCCCGAGTCCTTGAAGGCCTTGGAGATTGATCCGGCTGTGGTGTCACCGGCTCGTTTCAGAACATAAAAACAGCAGCACTTTGATCTCCTGGAGGAGAAAGCATGTCGAATATAAGAAATATCCTGGGCATTGCGATGGCCTTTGTCGGTGTGGTGGTGGGGGCCGGCTTTGCATCAGGACAGGAGGTGTTGCAGTTTTTCAGCAGCTTCGGGTATTGGGGATTGCTTGGAGGGGTGGTCAGTGGTCTGTGCTTCACGATACTGGGTATGGCGGTGGGGGAGCTGAGCCAGGTTTCAGTATCGCATTCGTTTAAAGAAGGGTTGTATTTGATTTGTGGGCCGCGTCTGGGCGTGGTGGTCGACATCATGATTACCTTCTTCATGTATGCCATTGCGGTGGTGATGTTTGCCGGTGGCGGCTCGCTGATGGAGCAACAGTGGGGCGTACCGGCGCAGTACGGCAGTGTCGCCGTCATGCTGATTACCGTGCTGATCGTGTTCTTGCGCGTGGATAGGGTGATGGCCTTTATTGGCAGCGTCACGCCCATTCTGGTTCTGATGATGGTTTTCCTGTGCATTTACAGCTGGAATACCCGGGACTTGCCATTGGAGGAGTTGGATGTCATCGCGCATACCAAACCTCAGGGTGCAGGACATTGGTTAGTCGGCGCGTTGCTGTACGTGTCCTACAACATGGTGGTGGGGGCGCCGTTTCTGATGATCGCAGGGGCGCAGGCCACATCGCGCCGCAATGCGCTGTTGGGTGGACTGGTCGGTGGTTTGCTGCTGGGTTTTTTGATCGTGCTCATCAGTGCCGGTGTGTTTGGCCGTATTGATACCATTGGCTCGGCCGCCTTGCCTATGCTGATGCTGGCGACCGAGCAATCCAGACTGCTGGGTACCATTATGTCCGTGGTGGTTTTCGCCATGATTCTAACGACGTCGGTCGGTGTGCTGTATTCCTTCTCAGCCCGAATTTTTACCCCTAACACGCGTAAATTCAATATTGGTACGGCCATTGCCGGAGTGCTGGGACTGGTGGGGGCCAAGATTGGTTTCATCAATCTGGTCGGTACGGTCTACCCGTTTTTTGGTTATCTGGGCTTTGTGTTGATGGCCTGGATTCTGATTGCCTGGTTTCGTTTGCGCCGCTTACAATCCAGGAATGCGACGTAATGAATTGCTCAGCAAGGAACAGGTAGGATCTCGCCTGCGTCAAGCCCGACATAATCAAAAACAGACACTCAAGCAGGTGTCTGAAAAAACGGGCTTGGCGCTTTCTACCATTTCCAAAGCAGAACTAGGGCAGGTCTCCTTAAGCTATGAAAAATTTGTGGTTCTGGCCCGCGCCCTGAATATTGAGGTGGGTTCCTTGTTTGCCATACCGGATGAGGAAAACACGCAACGCTTGCCCACCACTGAAGTGGGCATTTCCAGCCATAAGTCCACCGCCACCCCGGGCTATGCGACGCGTAATTATGAATACGGCCTGTTGTTTGGCGAACTGAGCGGCAAACACATGAACCCGATTCTGGCCGTCATTGACTCACGCGATGCCAGCGAATTTGACGACTATATCCGTCATGCGGGGCAGGAGTTTGTGATCGTCCTATCCGGCGCTATTGCTATTCAGTTTGAAACCGGCGAGACCTTGTTTCTGAACACACACGAGTCTGCGTATTTTGACAGCGGCATCGGACATATTTACTTGTCGACCAGCGAAGACGACGCGAAGGTTGTCGCCGTCTGTACCAGCGGTTTGCCACCGGGACTGGTTTAGGATGGGGCCGATACCGATACGTCGTTAAAAACCGGCGGCACGGTGCTGTCTGGCTTGGCTGATACAGGAGGGGTGCCATTGGACTTTAACGGCGCCACACAACGCGCGGTGGCGTTTTGAAAATAGACGGTGCCTGCGGGGCGGCCTTTCAGACGAGCCAGTTCGGGTTTGGCTTGGATGGTCGCGTCGGACAAGGGAAAGACGATGCCCCGTGTGGGGATGGTGTCGCGTGAGCTTGTCCCCGTATTGCTGCCGCCTTTGAAAATCCGTACATGGGCAGGGTCGCGATTGGGGTCGGAGATAACCCATTCGTGCAGACCGTTGGCCATGTCCTGTATGCCCAAGGGGTTGGGCGGAAATGCACCCGTCTTGTGTTTGTTCGCGCCACTATCTGGTTCCGGCAGATTTCGACCTGCTTGCCATTGGCCGTTGTCGGTAGCCCAAGGAATCGCTTGCCCGCGGCCGCGGGCCGCGTACTCCCATTCGGCCTCGGTGGGCAAACGCATGTCCAGGCCACTGTTTTTTCCCAACCAGGTGCAAAAGGCTTCGGCTTCGTCATAAGGCATATTGGCGGCCTGTTCATCATCGCCTTTCACGGGCTGCCAACGGGCAGGGCGCTGGGTTTGCTTCAGGAAGCGGTCATACAGGGCGTTAGTCGCCTCTTTTTTCATGATGGAAAACGCGCTGACCTCTACCGGGTACGGATCCAGAGCACCCTGATCGGCTTGTGCTACCCATTGCACGGACTGCTCGCCGTCGGGAGCACGCATGGGCACCTGGAAATTGCCGGCCATAAATGAGCCGCCTTCTACCGGGATCAATTCAGGACCGGGCTCAGGGCGCGTAGGCAAAGACCTCAGTACCAGTAAAAGTAAGATGCTGGCAATGATGAGGGTGACGCTGAGCCGCACAGGGGTATGACGCAATCTTGTTTCCTTGCTCTTGACGACTCGCGACGCGAGAGCTTTGTCGATTAATTTTGCTTATATGGCCCCGTATTATTCCATGTCTGCTTATAAGACGGGTCTGTCTGTGCGCAGAGTTTAATGATTTATTGGAATAGAAGGGGAGTATTGTGCTTATTCAGCGTTGTTGGGGGATTTTTCAGGAATAATCGACAAGGGAATATGGATGGCCTGGCCTTCCTGAACCACAACGCTCCAGCGGCTTGGATCAAACAAGGCGGGGCTGACTTCAAATACCGCGACATCCGAGATGCTCACCAGAGGATTGATTTTGTCCGGGCCCACCGTATCCAGATCGTGTGCGTAGCGATAGTCCTGTGTCGCTCGCTGATTGGGTGCTAGTTTTTGGCCCGACGCATCTGCCAGAAACAGGCGTGGTCGATGGATCTGCGGGTTCAGGGGGCGTGGGCTGGTGTTGGTATAGCGGTAGCGCAAAACAATAAACAGATTATTCTGACGCGCCGGTGTAGCCAGATTCCCGGCGTCCAACTGAGTCTGGCTGTGCCATTGCTCCAGGTAGATATGCAGGCGTGCACCTTGATACTCGGGTGTGAGCAAGCTTGCCCCCTTGTTCAAAATAGGGGCCGCAGGCGGGATAGGGGGGATGCTGGGAAGGATGCCAGGCTGCGTTTGGGTAGACAGAACCCTGTCGTTTTGACTGTAGGCGGTGGCAGAGCACAGGGCTAGAAGGGCGCACAGCCAAAAACGGGGCGAAGTAACAAGCATGGGTGTGAACAAGAGGGGCAATCAGTGTGGGTAAGGATGACAGGCTGGATTAAAGGGCAGGCAAAAAATAAACGGCTCATGAGCCGTTTTTCTTAACCACTTTTTTCAGATCGTCCAGCTCTTTGCGCAGGGCGACCACTTCGTCACTGAGTAAACCGATGACAGCCATTTGACTTTGGTACATCTCTACCAAGGGGTGGTAACTGATACCACGACTGGTCAGTTCTCGACAAAGCGCGCTAAGACCGGTTCCAGCGCGCTTGGTTAAGGTAGCCATCTTCCTGTGATCCATAAGCCTGCATCCTGATCAGTAGTTGTTCGATGTTTACATCTGTTAACCATACCAAAAAACGATGACAATAGTCGTTTTTATTAAAACTTCTTGTATATCTGTGGTTTAGCGACTGAATTAGCCCACTTGGAAGTTGCCTTCCGGATAGCGTATGCGGCTGCGTTTGCGCGTGGCCAAGGAGTAAATCAGGGTCAGAGGGCCGAGTCGACCCGCAAACATCAGCACCATGATCAGGATCTGGCTGGGCATGGAAAGTTTGTGAGTGATGCCGTGGCTCATGCCGGTGGTGCTTAAGGCCGAGGCTGCTTCAAACAGAAGGCTGGTAATGGGCATGTCCTCAAACAAGGTCAGTAGCAAGACGCTGATGAAGTACAGAGCGCCGGTAATCAGAAACAGAGCCAGCGCTTTCTGGACGGTGTCAGGCGCGACGCTGCGGCCCATCAAGACCACTTCTTCACGTTGGCGGATATATGAGCGTACGGCGGCCATTAATACAATCAGCGTTCCGATTTTGATACCACTGGCGGTGCTGAGCGAGCCACCGCCAATGAGCATCAGCACGATCAGCATCAACTGGGTGCTGTCGCGCAGGCTGGCAATATCCATGGTGGTAAAGCCGGCGGTGCGTGTGGCGGCATTTTGCATCCAGGCGGCCAGTGCCTGATCACCCACCCCAAGCATGCCCAGGGTTTTGGGGTTACTAAACTCCAGTGCCCAGAGGCTAAAAAAACCAATCAGGTTCAGAATCAGTGTGCCCAGCAAGATCACTTTGGTATAGGGCAGCAGGGTTTGCCAGCGTTTCTTTTGCCCAACATCGGCCAGCACGGTAAAGCCAATCCCGCCCAGGATAATCAGGCCCGACATGGTCATGACTGAAATAACATCCCCCGAAATCGGGATCAGGGAGTTATGGAACAAGGAAAAACCGGCGTTATTGAAGGCAGTGACGGCATGGAACAGGGCGCGGTACAAGGCCGTGGTCCACGGTAAATCAATGGTCCACCGCAGAAACAAAATGGCAGCGGCGATCAATTCAATCAAGACGGCAATTTTGAATACTTGCAAAGCCGTGCTGCGAATACGAGACACACTGGTTTGATTAAAGGCTTCCAATGCCAGCGCTTGCTGGCTGACACTGATGCGCTTGTGCATGGTGATGGCGGCAATGACGGCAAAGGTCACAAAGCCCATGCCGCCAACTTGCACCAGCAGTGCCAAAACAATCTGCCCAAAGTGCGTTAAGTCTGTGGCAGGATCAATGACCGCCAAACCCGTGACGGTGACCGCCGAGGTCGCCATGAACAAGGCCTGGAAAACGCCCAGACGGTGTTCGGCCGCTTGTGGCAGGCTAAGCAAAATAGCGCCTAGGATAATCAGGGCCATAAAGCCCAGAGCCAGTACCAGCGGCGGGCTGGCGCTGAGAGTGCGGGTCTGAGGATTGACCTCAAGACGGCGAGTCAGACTATTGGGTAGCCAGTTGCGCATACATCAAACCAGTTTGGGGGCGGCAGTACGAAGAGCTTGCAACTGTCCAAGCAAGATCAGCAGGTCTTTGGCATGCAGGGCAAAATCAGCATCGGGTTGGGTCGTGGTTTGACCACGACGTTTGACCAGCAAAACCTGCACATCGTCCATTTGCTCGCGCAGCACATCTTTGATGGTCTGCCCATTCATATTCTCGCTGGCTGTTACTTCCACAATGTAATCGCCATTACCCAGGGTGATGTAATCGTTGACCATCGGGTAGCTGAGCATTTGGGCAACCCGTATGCCCATTTCTTCTTCGGGGTGAATAATGCGGTTAACCCCGATTTTGGCCAAAATCAAATGCTGGGCATGAGAAGTCGCTTTGGCCCAGATCGTGGGAACACCAAAACTTTTCAGATGAACCACACAAACCAGGCAGGCTTCAATATCGGCCCCAATTGCAACCAGAACTACGTCATAATTGTCCAGCCCCAGCTCTTCCAGGGCCTGGCGGTCAGTGACATCGGCAATGACGGCACGGCTTAACTGGTCCGCATATTTGTTGACCAATTTGGGGTTTGTGTCCACTCCCAGCACGGAGTGTCCTGTTTTCATGAGTTCCAAGGCGCAGGCCGAACCGAAGCGGCCTAATCCTATGACGGCGAACTGTGCCATAGCTTAGTTGATCCGTTTGATGCTTGAAACAATTTCAAGCCAAATTAAGCGTTGATGGTATAAAGGCATATCTGGTAAAAACCCTTATCGGGTATTCCCTTGGGCGCGTGTCGTTGAAGCCCCAGCGGAAACATCAATAGTGGACAGTGTAAAACAATGGTTAGTTTGTTTGATCCAATAAAATTGGGTGATATTGAACTCCTGAACCGCATCATCATGGCGCCCATGACACGCGCGCGCGCCTCGGAGGGCCGTATGCCCAATGATTTGATGCGTATGTACTATTGTCAGCGAGCTAGTGCGGGGCTGATTGTAGCCGAAGCGACCTCGGTATCGCCGCAGGGCGTGGGCTATGCCCACACGCCGGGCATCTGGAGTCGTGCTCAGGTCGATGCATGGCGCACGATTACAGAGGCGGTACATGCCAAGGGTGGTCGAATTGTTCTGCAATTATGGCATGTGGGGCGTGTCTCTGATCCAGAGTTTCTAAATGGTCAAATACCGGTTGCGCCCAGCGCGATTGCCTGCGAGGGTATGGTCAGCCACTTAAGTCCTGAGCGTCCTTTTGTAGTGCCTCGCGCTTTGCGTAGCGAAGAAATCGCCGACATCGTGGATGATTTTTCCGTTGCTGCACAGAACGCGCTCAGTGCCGGTTTCGATGGGGTTGAGATACATGGTGCCAATGGCTATCTGATCGATCAGTTCCTGCACGACGGCTCTAACACCCGTACGGACGCTTACGGTGGTTCTATTGAAAACCGGGCGCGCTTTCTGTTGGAAGTTGTGGATGCCTGTGTGGCCATTTGGGGTGCCGGTCGAGTCGGTGTGCATTTATCCCCGCGCGGTGGTTTGCACGGCATGAAGGATTCTGATCCAGCCCGTTTGTTCTCTTATGTGGCGTGTGAGCTGGATCGACGTGATATTGCCTTCTTGTTTCTGCGTGAAAGCCCGGCTTCGGACAGCTTATTGCCCATGATCAAATGTCAGTTTGGCGGCGCGATCATCGCCAACGAACATTTTGATTTGCCCACTGCACAGACCACTTTATCCAAAGGCATGGCAGATGCCGTGTCGTTCGGTAAGGCTTTTTTGTCTAACCCGGACTTGCCCTTGCGTTTGCAGTTGCGTGCTCCCTTGAATGGCTGGGACCCGGGCTCTTTTTATACCCAGGGGCCCAAAGGTTATACGGATTATCCGTTTTTGAAATCCAGCCCTGAATGGGATCAGCCTGTCGATGAGGATTTGCAGACACATTAAGCCTGTCTGCGAGGACATCGCCAGAAATAAAAAAGCCCGTATCAAACGGGCTTTTTTAGTGCGCTTCTTTTCAATCCGATAGCCGTTTGGGAACCAGCTACCGTCTTTGAATGGCTGAGTGCTTTACGTGAAGAAAGCTCGTGGCGGCCCATTCATGCCAAGCCGTATTGCCCTTGGCGTTTAGCTGCCGCGTACTACCCGAAATGTGGCTGCTGCTTTAACCAGCACGCGTTGCTTTTCATCGTACCCGCCCCCTTCGCAGTAAGCGGTATCGCCTTCCAGATACAGGCATTGGGCCTTGAACCAGACATCGCCCCGCGCTGGTAATAGAAACTGCGAGTTCATGTCTATGGTAGCCATGCCCGAGCCAGGGCGTTGAGCCCGTGCTGCGGCGCTAAGGGTGAAGTCCAGAATCGCCATCAACGTCCCCCCGTGCACATCAGCACGGGAGTTGGCATTACAGGCTTGCCAGGGCAGGAAGGTGATCACCTCCTGCTCGGTGCTGCTGACCGTTTGCAGGCCCAGGTGCTGCATGAGGGGGATGTGAGTGCCGAAAAAATCCTGTTTGGGCTGCGCCCGTTCGGCCTGCCAATGCTTCATGGGTTCAGTTTTTGCTTCACTTGAGCGGAAACCTGGGACATATCAGCACGGCCTGCCAGCTTGGCTTTGACCAAACCCATGACCTTGCCCATCAGTGCGGGACCTTGGGCGCCTTCGGACTGGGCCTGGGTAATGGCGTCGGCAATGACAGCATCAACTTCAGCACTGTCGGCTTGCTGAGGCAGGTATTCTTGCAGAATCAGCAATTCGGATTTTTCTTTCTCGGCGCTTTCGGTACGACCCGCAGACTCAAAAGCCTGAATGGATTCGCGGCGCTGTTTCACCTGCTTTTCAATGATGCTGGTTACTTCGGTATCGCCCAGCTCGGTACGTTCGTCCACTTCGCGTTGTTTGATCGCGGCTTGCAGAAAACGCAAGGTCTCCAGACGTCCGCTATCGCGAGCGCGCATCGCCGTTTTGATATCTTCAGCTAAACGGGTTTTGAGTGTTTGACTCATGGTGGTTCCTGGTTGAACGGGCAAAGCCATAGTTTAACGCAGGGTGAGGTGGGGAAAAATCCGATTATTGAAAATCTCGACTACGTGCAAGCAGATGACCAATCAGATGATTCATGGATACCAAACGGCGGGCAATCAAATGGCAAACGCTGCCATCGCGCTGCCAGATACCATAGACCCCCAGCAGACGAGATTGAAGCAAGGCCTGGGATTGCTCCTGGGCCAGTTCTTCGCGCACGATGACATTGACACTGCCGGTTTCATCTTCCAGCGTCACAAACACGGTGCCTTTCGCGGTGCCGGGGCGTTGACGAGTGGTGACCAACCCACAAGCCCGTGCCAGACGCCGATCCGGGCAGGTTTGATTAAGCTGTTCTGCCGTTGAGAATCGCAAGGGGGCCAACTGTGTGCGTAGCAGGGACAAAGGGTGGTGGTTCAGGCTCAAGCCCACGGCTTGATAGTCGCTTAATACCTCCAGTCCCGCAGTGGCACGCGGTAGATCCGGGGTGTGATCCGGCGTTTCAGCATGGCTCAGCAATCCTGCCTGGCTGGGACGTCGGGCATCCCAAACGCTGTGGCGGCGTTGACTATAGGCACTGCGCAAGGCATGGGCCTGGGCCAACGCTTGTTGATCGTGGGCTGACAGAGCCAGCTCCTGACGCAAGCAGGCCAGATTCAGCAGACGTTCCGGGTGGCTTTGCCGGTAACTGACGATGGCATGCGCCCCTTGTTCGCTCAAACCCTTGACCATGTGCAAGCCCAGACGTACCTGGCGTGGGCTGCCAGGCTTGGAGCAGACATGGCTGTCGTACAGGCTGTATTGCACATCAATGGGCAAGACCTGTACGCCGTGACGACGCGCGTCCTGGACTAACTGGCTGGGGCCGTAAAAGCCCATGGGTTGGGAGTTCAGCAAGGCAGCCAGAAAGTGATCCGGGTAACGTGCTTTCAGATAGGCGCTAAACCAGGCCAGTTTGGCGAAGCTGGCTGAGTGGCTTTCCGGAAAGCCGTATTCCCCAAAACCGCTGATCTGGTCGAACAGGCGCTGGGAAAATTCGGGATCATAGCCTTTGGCGGCCATGCCATCGAGCAGTTCCTGCTCAAAAGGCCCCAGGCCACCACGACGACGCCAGGCGGCCATGGCTCGTCGCAAAGCATCGGCCTTATCTGCCGAGAAACCTGCCGCCTCCATGGCCAGCTCCATAGCCTGTTCCTGAAAAATAGGTACGCCTAAGGTACGTGCCAGCACATGGCGAATTTCGGGGGCGGGGTAGTCGACTTTGCGGTGGTCGCGGCGACGCTCCAGATAAGGATGCACCATGCCACCCTGAATGGGGCCGGGGCGCACAATGGCCACTTGCACGACCAAGTCGTAAAAACACGTGGGCCGCAGACGCGGCAACATGCTCATCTGGGCGCGGGACTCGATCTGGAACACGCCGATGGTGTCGGCCCGTCGTATCATGCGAAAGGTTTTGGCGCTTTGCAAAGGAATGTCCTGCAAGTGGAACGGTTTGCCTTTTTGTTGGCTGATACTGTCCAGGCAACGGCGCAAGGCGCTCAACATGCCCAAAGCCAGAATGTCGACTTTCAGCAGGCCCAGCACATCCAGATCGTCCTTGTCCCATTGCACAACGCTGCGCCCCGGCATGGCTGCGTTTTGAATCGGCACCAGCCTGTGCAAGGGCGTTTGTGAAATCACAAACCCGCCTGGATGCTGGGACAGATGACGCGGAAAGCCCATGAGCTGGCGGGTCAAGGACAGCCATTGATGTGCTTGTTCGGGTGGGCATTGAGGAAAGCGCGCAAAGACCTCATCTTGAATGCGGGTGTCGTTAAGCCAGGCGCGGTCACATTGAATCAAGGCCTCGACCAGGGGTTGAGGAATGCTCAGTGCCTTGCCGGTATCGCGCAAGGCACTACGGCGTCTATAGGTGGTGATGACTGCGGTTAAGGCGGCCCGTTGTCGGCCATATTTGCGGTAAATGTACTGAATGACTTCTTCGCGGCGCTGGTGCTCGAAGTCCACATCAATATCGGGCGGTTCCGCTCGCGCCCGGCTAATGAAGCGAGCAAATAAGGTGTGGCTGCTGGCAGGGTCGACTTCGGTAATGCCCAGGCAATAGCATACGGCCGAGTTGGCGGCCGAGCCTCGGCCCTGGCACAAGATTCCCTGGCTGCGCGCATAGCTGACGATGTCGTGCAAGGTCAGAAAGTAGGACTCGTAGCCCAGGTCTGCAATCAGGCTCAGCTCTTGCTCCAGACGCATGCGCAAATGGTCGCTGATCCCTTTGGGATAGCGTCTTTGGACACCACGCTCGGTTTCCTGTCGCAGATATTCAATGCCACTGAGGCCAGGAGGCACAATCTCGACCGGGTACTCGTACTTGATTTCGCTTAAACAGAACTGACACAGCGCCTGGATGTGATCGGTGGTCTCACGCAGTTCGGCGGGGTAGAGATTGGCCAGTTGGAAGCGACTGCGTAAATGATGCTCGGCATTACCGGCCAAGGACCAACCGCATTCCTGCACGGGCGTTTTCAGGCGTATGGCAGCCAAGGTATCGTGCAATGGTTGGCGAGAGCGCACATGCATATGAACGCCTCCCAAAGCGGCACAAGGTACGCCAGACTCCTGCGCTGCCAGCCTGACGGCACGTAAGTGCTGCATGTCCTGATCGCGTCTATGCAGACTGATGCCTAAAAACAGGCGGCCTGCAAACAGCTCCAACAGCCGCTGTGTGTGAAGGTGGATGTGCTCGCTATCCAAGCCATAAGCGGGTTTGTAAATGACCAGACAGTCCGGCAAAACGTGTTGTTGTGAGCCTTGACGGGCTTGCTGCAAAAAAGACCAGTCAATCGAGGCTTGCTGTTTTAAGTCCAGAGACTGGTGCACGTGTGAGATGAATTGGCAGAGATTGCCATAGCCCTCTTTGTTGCGCGGCAAAATCAGCAGCTCATGGGCCTGAGTAGCGTCGCCAGTCATGCTTGTGGAATGGGTGTTTGGTGGGTTCGCCGGTTCCCACACGCCTGTAAAGCAGAATCGGCTTCCCACCAGCAGGCGAATTTCCGGATGCAGCTTGGCCTGCGCATAGGCGCGTACCACACCGGCCATGGAGGCGTAATCGCATAAGGCCAGCGCCTTGTAACCTAGCTCGGCGGCTCGGCTGACCAGCTCTTCGGGGTGGGACGCACCATTCAGAAAGCTGTAATTGGACAGGCAGTCCAGCTCTGAGTACAGCAGGTTTATATGGGATTTCATCCAAAGACTCCGTGCAGGTACCAGGCATGTTCCTGGCTCAAGTCCCGATAAACCCAATACAAGCGTCCTTGCGGACACAAGGCGATAAAGTAGTCCCGTTGCTGATGTCCGGAGCCGCTCCACCAGCCTGTCTGTACCCGTTCCGGGCCTTGAACCAGGCGTAGGCGCTGATTATCCAGAAGCGGGGATTGCTGATCGTGTTGTAAAGGCTGAGCCGGGTCCAGCATCCAGCAAGGACGTTGCAAAGTTGGATGACTGGTCTTGGGGGGCTGACTGCTGGACAAGGACAGCCATTGATTCGCTTGTTCAGGCAAATAGCTGGCTTGGGCGGCAGGCATCAAAATCTGTTCAGCCCCTAACCTGGCTTGTAAACGCTCCAGAAGTTGCTGGTCTTGCTCTTGCCAATGGCGTGCATCGGGAAACAAGCCGCTGGCATGAGTTTGGCGAGGATGCAGTTGTTGAGCCTGCAGCACCAGGCTTTGCACAGCCGCCTGCAATTGCAGTGGCTGGAACTGTTCTTGCCATACTGGCAGAAAGTCCTGGCTGCGCCAGCAGGAGCGGGCCATCTGTAATTCCAGGCGGGTGGCGGTGGGGTAGTCCTTGTATCGTTCCGTATGCAGTACCAGTTCCAGACGTCCGCAGGCCAGTTGATATTGATTCAGCCAGGCCTCCAGTTGGATCAACAGGCGGTTTAACGCCCGCAAGATGGTGGGTTTGTGATTGGACGGGGCATCCATCTCCTGTTTGCGTGTAAATTGCGGGGCCGTATGCACCCATTCCAAGGCCCAGCTTTGTGTGCCGTAGGCTTGGTCCAATTGCAAAAGTAGGGCGCGCAACCCACGCTGGGACAGTCCATCACGGGGCAGTTGATGTAACTGGCCCAGGGTATGGCAGCCCAGACTATGCAGCCACTGCAACTGGTCAGCGGGCGGGGCCAGCAAGTGGATAGGAAGCGGGTTCAAGCAGGCTGGTAAACGGCGGACGCAACGGCGCTGCTTGTGGTTGGACAAAGCCAGCAAGCAGGCGGCGCGGGCAGTCGGCGCCAGGGCCAGACAGGGCTGGGGGACAAGAGGGGACAAATCAGCCTGAACCTGTTGATACAGACGGCGTAAGCCACCAAACAGCCGGATGCTGGCACGGATATTCAATACCCATAAATGGGTTTGAACCTGTGCCAGTTGAGGGCTGTAGCGCAGCAAAACCGCTTGGATACCGTCCTGCTGCTCGGGATTGGCCTCAGGCGTAAGCAGGCTCTGGGGCAGTCGCAGGCATAGGTACATGAGACGGAATGGCCGTTGGCGGTATCAAGATGTGGTGGGGCGCTAAGGCAATGCTGTCCTTGCAAGGTGGGCCCCGACGTTTGCGAATATGGACATCCAACCAAGGCTGTCCTTGTTGGTCTTGTCGGGTCTGAAGATCCAGACGTAAAAGGGCTGGGCTGTTGGCCTGACTGTGTGCCGGACGCAAACAAAAAAACAGGCTGTCGCTTTGGTTGGCTAAGAGTTGCAACTGGCGCAAGGAGGCGAAAGGCACGTGAGCAGGCAACCAACTTAATACGGCAGCGCAATGGCCGTGACGTAAGGCCTGGGCGCTGGCCCACAAGGTGTCGTTCAGGTGTTGGCTGCGTATCCAGATCAAGCGGGCGGCTAACGCGTTTTCTGATGTAGCGCTTTGTCCCGTCGTGGCAGAGGTGCCGCGCCATCGTTGTTGCATGGGCTGATAGGGCGGCGCAACTAAAATACGCAATCGTTCTGCAGGCAGGGTGTTCAAGGCTGGCAGTAATAAGGATAAGGCACTGCTGTCCTGTGGTGCTTGCAGCTCGATCAGGCTGCCGATAGGCCAGCCTCCTCCTGGTAATTCAGCATCCAGAGCGTCAAAGCCGCTGGACAGGCAAGAATCTGCGGCATGCGCATAATGCTTGCCCGTCCACAGGGAGGGATGGAGGTCTAAAAGGGAACGAAGTGCGCTTGCCATAGGTGTGCTCCTGATTGCTGTATAAATATACAGTAAATTTGTTTGTCAGCAAACCAGGAGTCGGTTTCAAGGCAGAACTTTTATATACTGTGACCTTCTGTTTGACTCTCTCGCATGAACGCTTCCCTTCTCTCCCGCCCAGGCCGTTGCGCACAGTGCCAGCGGCCATTGGCTCGCTGCTTGTGTCCCTTGATTCCCTCGCTAGAAGCGGCGTGCCCGGTTCTGATTTTGCAGCATCCGTCCGAAGCGCGGCATGCGCTCAATACCGCACGTCTGGCGTATTTGGGATTGAAAGGGACAGAGTTATGGGTGGGGGAGCAGTTTGAAGAGCTGGGGGCGCGTCTGGCACAGGCGCATCGCCCTGTCTTGCTGTTTCCGGGGCCGCAAGCCAAGGTAGCGGGTTCAACAGGCCCAGAAGAAAAACCGGATTTGATCGTGGTGCCCGATGGCACCTGGCGCAAGGCGCGCTTGATTTTGCATCGTAATCCGGTCTTGCAAACCCTGCCGTATTGGATGCTGCCTGACGGGGAAGCGTCACGCTACAGGCTGCGTAAAGCGCCCGACCCTCAGGCCGTGTCTACCTTGGAAGCGATTGTCCGGTTGATGCAGATTATGGAGCCAGAGCGAGATTTCAGGCCTTTGTTACGGCCTTTCGAGCAGTTGATCGAAGAGCAGATCCAGGCCATGGGCCTGGATACCTATCAGCGTAACTATCCTACTTCCAGATGAAGTTCAGCTCACGGGACTGACCGTCCACAATGCTGGCCTGGCGCTCCTGGGTTTGACCCTGGTACGTGGCAAACACCTTGTAATTGCCGGGCGCAAGGCGAATCAGGCAGTAGGGGCCATCGATCAGACTGTTCAGCACAGTTTGGTCGCCGCTGTTGCGGATGACCAGTTGTACGTCGGAAATATAGCCGACGCGCTCGCCCTGATGCGCCGAGAAGTTGACGGATAAGGGGAAGGTGCCGCGCACCATGCGGAATAACTGGGCTTCATCGCTGCCTATTCCGCCGCTAATGTATTCGGTTGATCCGTAGTACTGGCTGGGCGGCAGTTCCTGGGAATGCGCGATGGGACTGCTCAATAAGGCCAGCGACATGGCAATGCCGATCAAAGAAAGACGAGGACTCATGAGATTTCCTTGCTTGAAGTGGGAAGACTAAGCGGGCCATTAGTGGCTCTGTTGCTGTTATGAGAGGGGGCAGGCTGGCTGTCAGGATGAAAGCTGGGCCATAAAAAAGGCCAGTCATGCTGACGGATGGGTTCAGCGAGCGAGTTGAAACTGCGTTCACGTAGCATCCCGTGCCCATGCTGATGAATAGTAATGACGGTGGTGCAGCGGGTGCCGTAATCGGGGCTGACAATAAACGGGCTGCTTAACAAGCGTTCGTGCTCAAGGCTCAGACCGGTTTGGGGCAAGTCACTGTCGGCGGCCACTTCTTGATTGCGCAAGCCCTGGAACAAACCTTCTACCGCTTGCGGCGAGCCATCAAAATGCTGCGCCTGCAGAGTTTCTTTCAGGAACAGGCTTTTGGGCCAAGGCGTATTGAGCCAGGCATTGCTTAGAATATGCACGCCCGGTTCCAGCCGATGCGGACGGCCGCTGGGGTGGCGATTGCTGTAATAGCCCAGACGTAACGGTTGTTGTGTGTCAGGCCACTCCAGAACAAAGAGATTGAAGCCTGCGTAGTCAGCCCCTTCCCGGGCTAACTGTTCCAGATACTCGGCGGGACTGCGCTCATCGACCAGGAACTGAGGAATCAGCTCGCCACGCGAACGGTGCTTGCGGTTTTTGCTGCCCGGCACTTCGCGGTAATTGGTTAGCAGGGCCAGACGTCCACGGCTTTGCGTCAGGCCCAGCCAAGTACCTCCGGCTTGCAGGTCTCGACCCGCCAGAATCTGGGACTCGTTTTGCCAGGGCTGAGCCGGCTGGCTGGGGCGAGCATGATATTCGTCGCGATTGGTGGCAATAATCAGCGGCCAATCCGCATTCACTCCGACGGCGATATAAGCGATGCACATGTGCCGATTGTAGGATGGCTATGCAGGCTTTGGTAGCCAAAGTACCGCCAAGTTTCGCTTTTCTTCTCGGTATTTGAAAGGGCCGTCAAGAGGGTGCGTAGTCTTGTGCCAGGCGCACGACGGTGACACCGGGGCGTAGCTGGCGTAGTGACGGCATGACCAGCGTGCAATGATCGTAAGGCGTCAGCAAGGGCTGGTCATCGGCTTGCCCAAACTGGGTGCCTGCTTTGGCCAAGGTTTCCAGGCCTTGCCAGTTTTGGCTGAAACTGACGTTCATGGAAGGGGCGACAACGGCATGGGTAACTTGCAAAATGCGCTGCTGATCGGGCGAGGCTCGACGCCAGTCCGCAGGCAAATCCTCTTCTTGCACAATCTCGGAGGCGATCAGAAAGCGGGCAATCAGGTCCAATGCGATAGCAGGTGTATCTGGATCACCATGAAAGCCGCACTCCAATAATAAGGAGCGGGTCTCATCGGCATTTGGGTCAGAAAAACGGCCGTAATCGCGCATGCGTACGCCGTCCTTGTGGCCCGTATCCACAATGACATGCTCGGGGGCGCTCAGGGTTTGCGCCAGCTCGATATTGCGCGCCAAGGTGCCGGTCAATAACAAGGGGGCACTGGGTTCATGCATGGAGTGCAGATCCAGCAACCAGTCGGCTTGTTCCAGCCAAGGCAAGATGGCCCGTGCGCGTCGTTGTTCTTGTGTCTGTGTTTGCGACAGCTTTTGATCGCTCCAAACGCGGTTCATGTCTTCGTCCACGTAGCGGCTGGCGTCGTGCTGCGCAGGGTCAAAGCGATCAAAGGCGTCCAGATTGCAAAAGGCCAGAATCAGTTTGCCGCGACGTGGCTGCATGCCGCTGGCTAGCACGGCTTTCAAGGCCCAGGCGCCGCACAGCTCGTTGCCATGGATCAGGGCGCTGATCATGACGGTACGGCCTGCCTTGCCCGAATCCAGACACCACAGGCCAGGAACACCGGTATTGCCCTGACGCTCTTTTTGAATGTCAGGCAAAGAAAGAGAAAATTGCATGGTGAAGACTCCAGCGCCCCGGCTGTCAGCCAGGGCGCATGTGTTTTATTCGGCCTGCAGTTTGGCCAACTCGACCAGACGGGCGTATTTGTCGACCTCTTTGGCCTGAAACTCGGCCGCGTTCATGCCGGGGGCGTAGAGCGTGGCTCCATTTGACTGCATCTTCTCTTGCAAGGTGGGCGATTGCAGACTGCTGTCCAGGGCTTGACGCAAGGTGCTGGTGACGGACTCGGGCAAATCCTTGGGGCCATACAAGCCAAACCAGACGTTGATATCGACCTTTTCAAAGCCGGGGGTATCGGCCAGCGGCGGGATTTCCGGGGCGGCTGGAGAAGCTTTGGTTTCGGTAATGCCCAAAGGCACAATGGCACCGGCGCGAGCTTGTTGCAAACCTGATGACAGTACAAGGTAAGCCGTATCCAATTGCCCGCTCATCAAATCCGATACCAGAGGAGGTACGCCGCGATAGGGCACGTGCATGGCGGTGGTGCCGGTCGAAGCGTTCACCATTTCACCGGCCAGGTGCAAGGTCGTACCGACGCCCGAGGAGCCAAAACTGAAGGCTTCCGGTTCGGCAGCGCGCAGCTTTTGGGCATAATCTGCGGCAGAACGAATGCCGGATTTTGTGGAGGCAGCCAGCAACAAGGGTTGGGACGCAATCATGCCAATAGGCGTGAAATCTTGTTGTCCGTTGTAACGTACGGCTTTATTGATCATGCCCGCAATGATCATCTCGTTGGTGGAACCGAGCAGCAAGGTATAGCCGTCGGCAGCGGCCCGTTGTACGCGCTGGGCACCAATGGTGCCGCCGGCACCGCCCGCATTTTCCACGACGACACTTTGACCCAGGCGGCTGCTGAGTTCTTCAGCCAGCAGGCGCGCGGTCAAGTCCACACTGCCGCCAGCGGGGTAGCCCACGACCAGAGTCAGGGGGCGCGCAGGATAAGTGTCGGCATGGCTGACCGAGGCTTGCAGCAGGCTGCAGGCGCCCAGAATGCCAAGAACCAAGCTGCGCTTGGAAAAGGAAAAAGACATGATGTGCTCCCCGTTCGATGGATAGGTTTCCGAGCAGCGGCCAGGGCGGCGCTGCGGGCCTGTATATCCTTAGTTATGAACGGCTATTGTGTTCGTTGCTGTTATTTGTGATGTGCTATTAAGGCACATGACCGTGCTTTTTCGATTGGCTGAAAGATCAACGACCCTGCTGGGTAAAAGCCCAGACAGACTCGGCCAGCGCCGAGAGCGGAGCCCGGGAGCGGTACAGGCGCACCTCAAAGGTAATTTCATCGCCTTTGCCGCCCAATTGCACCAAGGTGCCGCGACGACATTCATTGGCAATCATGGACAAGGGCAACCAGGCGACCCCCATGCCTTTGAGCACCGAACCCATTGCGGTATCCAGCGAGTCGCAACGTACCGTGCTGACCAAGGGGTAGGCAAAATGATGCAGCTTGTCACCCAGAATACGGGCCATGGCCAAGCCGCCCGAATACGAGATCAATGGGATGCTGCGCCCGCTATCGGCATTGAGGTCATACAAAGGCATGCCGTTTTTGCGTCGCTGACAGGTGGGCACGAGCTTGTCAGTGGCAATGGTCATGTAGGTCACTTGCTCGGCCAGTAGCTCAATCGATAAGGCCGGGTGTTCATAACAACACAGGAAGTCTGTTTTGCCTTGGGC
Organism: Alcaligenes sp. SMD-FA; assembly: GCF_025960365.1. Taxonomy (NCBI): domain Bacteria; kingdom Pseudomonadati; phylum Pseudomonadota; class Betaproteobacteria; order Burkholderiales; family Alcaligenaceae; genus Alcaligenes; species Alcaligenes sp. SMD-FA. The sequence goes on from NZ_CP110108.1 coordinate 1,930,099, forward strand.
GAGCAGCTTGGCCATATCGGCCATCATGCCGGTGCTGATGTCGATGGGCACATGGGCCGACAAAGGCGCATGGCTACCTTTTTGCAGGCGGCTGACCCAGTCGGTGACCAGGGTACGCGCCAGGCTGCGGCCAGTGGCAATTCGTAAACTGCCATGCTCGGCCTGATCCGACGCCTGCAATTGCCGACGGACACGGTTTAATTGTTCCAGCACTTGGTTGGCGGTGTTGTAGAACACCTGTCCTTCCGGTGTCAGCGTAACGGGCAAGCTGCTGCGCTCGACCAAAGGCGTTCCTACCCATGCTTCCAAGGCCCGAATGCGGCGCCCAAATGCCGGATGCGTGACGTGGCGCTGTTCTGCCGCTCGAACAAAACTGCCCGCACGAGCCAGGGTCACGAAGTCTTCAAGCAGTTTGAGTTGGGACACGAAGAGCCGTCTTAAAGCATGGCCAGTCCGTTGGACTTTTCAACCAGATTGCGGATCCGTACGGCGTCACCAATACGCGAGTAACGACCCGTGGAATTCAGCAGCACAATAGCCACTTCACGATCTTCGATCTTGGTCAGCATGACCAGACATTCCCCCGCTTCGTTGATGAAGCCGGTTTTGGAAACTTGAATATCCCAGTTGGCGTTCTTCACCAAACGATTGGTGTTGTTGAATACCAGTTGGCGGCCGCGCACAGGCTGGACGGAATACTGATCGTTCGTGGTGTACTGCTGGATACGGTCATGTTGACTGGTGGCGGTCAGTAATTTGACCAGGTCACGCGGGCTGGCCACGTTGTCGCTGGATAAGCCGGTAGGTTCCACAAAACGTGTGTTGCGCATACCCAAAGCGCGTGCCTTGTCATTCATGGCGCGCACAAAAGCAGGCAGACCGCCAGGGTAGCTGCGGCCCAAGGCATGGGCAGCCCGGTTTTCCGAGGACATCAATGCCAAGTGCATCATGTCGGCCCGGTTCAGTTTGGAGCCAACGCGAAGACGCGAGCTGGAGTGTTTGACGCGGTCCACATCTTCGTCGATGATCTCCAGCATTTCATCCATAGGCAGACCGGATTCAGCCACGACCAGGGCCGTCATCAGCTTGGTAATGGACGCAATGGGCCGAACAGCGTCGCTGTTTTTTTGATACAGCACGGTGGACGACTCCAGATCTTGTACAAAGGCAATCTCCGAACGCAGGGCGGCGTGCTGGATGAGAGCGTCGTGTTTGAGGGCATTGAGCGCACGGCGGCTATCATTTTCGCTATAGCTGATGGGTTGCAGGTTTTTTTCAAAAACCAGATGCGGTACGTTGTAGCTGATGGCCGTGCTGGCGTCATTCAATGCGGATGGTTCGGCCAGCGCCAGCGTCTGCGCGACAGACAACATCGAAAATGGCGCTAACAATAAAGCGCATAATGCAGGTCGAATGAGTTTTTTTGTTCTGGTTTGAGGCATTTTTCAGTTCCCGGTCGGCGAGAAACAGAAGGGCGGATAGAATTTGTGCGTTTATGCTACCAGAAAAAATCTTCTTTATATTAGTATCTTACGACCCAAAGTTAAAAAAAATTTAAGATGTTTGCGCCGTATCATTAAGAAACTTATTTTATCTGTATAAAAAAACAGTCCATGTCTTTATTGAAATCCCCAAACGCCCAAAAACCTGTTTTTATAAACAGGTTTTATAAGTTTTGTCTTATTTTTTTAATCGTAGGAAGTACTCCCGCAATGGGGCACAAGGCGTCGCTAGCCTGGGATGGGGAGCAACTTAGCGAGGCCATCACAACCAGCTCTCCCCGTACTCAGCAACACTTTATGCCTCCAGAGTCCATACGTTCGCAGGCCCGTGCGCTTGGCAAGGTGGAGCTCAGCTACGACCATAACGGCCGGGCCATTCTGAAAAGTCGCCTGTGTTTGCAAGGTGGAGCCTGTGTGGACATGAACGGTTCGGTTCTTAGCACCAGAGCCTTTGCTGGTCAGGATGCGCGTCATGGCTTTGTGTTGGAGCATGAAGTCTGGAGTTGGGCGGGCAGCACCGAGGCGGTTCGAGTGCGGGCATCGATTCGGGTGAATTACCAGCGCTAGCTTTACGCGCCCGCGCCGCTTCCCAATAAACGATTTAATTTCATTTGGGTTTGATCTATCTCAAGGTGCGAGCCTAAAGAAACCCGCGGTACTGCCGATATGTAGTTCTGATGCCCATCGGGCCATAACCAGGACTTGTGCATGAACCCCTCTACTCTGATCGGCATCGTAGCCAGCGTGCTGCTGTTTGCCGTGATCTTGTTTTTTACGGCAGAAAACCCCGCCTTGTTTGTGGACCTGCCCAGCTTAGCTGTTGTGCTGGTAGGTACGTTGGCGGCGACGTTTATCAGCTACCCGTTAAGCGAAGTTGTCCGTATTTTTGGCCTGATCGGGACGGTGCTGCGTAACGAACGCCTGTACACCCAACAGGATATGGATGAGCTGATCAATATTTCCCGTTTGTGGATGATGGGTGATATTCGTGCCGTTGAAGAGGCGCTGGAAAAAGTAGCCAATCCGTTTTTGAAAACCGGTGTTCAACTGGTCATTGACCGAGCTCCCCAAGAAGATATTGAAGATCTTTTGCAATGGCGCATCAGCCGTTTGCGTGCCCGTGAGCATGCAGAAGCGCAACTGTTCCGTTTGATGGCCAGCTTCGCGCCTGCTTTCGGCATGGTCGGTACGCTGATTGGTCTGGTTAATTTGATGTTCTTGCTGGGCGATGGCGACATTACCTCTATTGGTCAGCAAATGGCCCTGGCCTTGATGACCACGTTTTACGGTGTGCTGCTCTCCAATCTGGTGTTCAAGCCTGTGGCCGTGAAGCTGGAGCGTCGTACCGAGCAGCGCGTGGTTTTGATGAACATGATCATGCAAGGGGTATCCATGATGAGCCAGCGCCGTGGCCCGGCTTTGATGCGCGAAACACTCAATTCCTTCATGGCCCAGTATCAGGACGAGATCAATGACCGGGGTGGCCGCGACGATGACGCGGACCCGGCTCCGGAGCGAGGTTGATCCCATGGGAAACATGGAGCAGGACCTGACCCTGGGTGAACTGGCTGACCGTCAGAAAGCCTTGCAAAAAGAGCTGGAGCAAGCCCGGGGAGCCAAGATCGAACAGCAACTGGCCGGCAATCTGGGCAGCCGCCGTCGCAGCCGCCCCTGGAATGATCCGGGGCTGGCCGTACCCGAGGAGGAAGAGGCCTGGCTGACCACTTATCTGGACATGATGACCTTGTTGCTGGTCTTGATGATTGTGATGCTGTCCTTTGCAGGCAAGCGGGTACAAACGGCGGCGCAGGGGCAAGGGCAGGGAGGTGCGACGGTCGTTGCACAAGCAGGCAAAGACGGAGCCGGTTTGTTGCCCGCAGGCGCGGGCCTGTTTCCCGAGTCCGGCCTGGGTGAGGGGCAAGGCAAAGGCAATCACGGTCTGGATCTGGATGGCTTGGGTGACAACATTGATGTGGTCATGAACGATCAGTCTGTGAGCTTCCGTATCAACAGCGAGATTCTGTTCAACTCGGGCGGTGCGGATCTGGGCTTGGAGGGCTTGACGGTGCTACGTCAATTGGCTGAAGTATTGCAAAAATCCACCCACCCGATTGTGATTGAAGGCCATACGGATTCGGTGCCCATTCGCAGCTATCGCTACCCTTCCAACTGGGAACTGTCCGGTGCACGTGCGGGCAGTGTGGTGCGTTACATGGAAGCCAATGGCATTGGCAGCCAGCGCCTGAGCGCGGTCGGTTATGCCGATACACGCCCCTTGGGGGACAATGCGACACAGCAAGGACGCGCAACGAATCGACGGGTTGAAATCATTGTGCAAACTCCTCAAATACAGCCTGAAAGTCCCGTCCAATAAGCCTTTACAACAAAACCCCGGTTTGCGACTGACAAACCGGGGTTTTTGTTTTGAACTTGAATCCAGTGTGTTCGGATTTAGTCCAGAACACGTGTGGAGGAGGCCAGGGTGCCCAAATCGAACTTGGGCAGATGGCGACGCAGAGGCATGATTAACACGCTGATCAGCACCGGCACAATGGCGGCCAGCAAGAAGGATTCCAGCAAGTAATCCATCGGGCCATTGGGGCGTGGGAACACGGCCAGACCGGCCACCAGGCCGCCCAGGGTGCTAAGGGTGGCGGTAAAGCCATCGTAGCGGCGGCTATACAAACCAAAGAACACGGGGAAAGCGGCTGCCGAACACAGCAAGTCTGCCAGCAGGAACAGGTACAGCACACTGAAACCTTGCGAGGACGCGTACAGCACAGGGATGGAGCAAACCCAGATCAGGGACCGCGCCAGACTCATCATTTGAGCGGTATTGCGATGGGGCATGATCCGGCCCAGATCCACCGCAATCAGGCTGGAAACAGCACTGATGGCGGTATCGGCACTGCTCATGACCAAGGACAGGCCCAAAGGAATCAGCAGTACCAGAAACCAGACCGGTACGTGCGGCAAAATAACGTTGAACAAGGCGACGGAGCTGTCACCGGTGGAGCCCAGGCCCACAAAGGCCAGACCAAATAAACCCATCAAAAAGATGAAAGGGGCGACAAACAGGCCACCGAGCAAAAAACCGCGACGCATGGACTGCGTGTCTTTGGCGGCATAGATGCGCTGCCAGTTGCCCTGGTGAAACAGGCCGGTCAGCAAGATGGCCACAAAGAAGGTCAGCCCGGCCTTGATACCGACCGGGTCGCCAAGCTCGATCAGGCGCGGCGCCTCCAGCTTCACGCTGTCAAACAATTGCACCGGTCCCCCTACGGCTTGCCAGCCAAACATGATGATCAGAAACAGCATGGGCAGGATTACAAGCATCTGTACCTTGTCGGTAAAGATGGACGCGCGCAGTCCGCCATAAGACGTGTAGATCAGCGTGGCCAGCAGCACAATACTGGCGGTGACCCACAGGGGGATAGGGGCGATCAAGGTAATCATCTTGGACATGGCGGTGATTTCAGCCGTCATGGAGATGAACATGTAAAACAACATGATGAGCAGGGTCAGCGCATACATAGGGCGACCGTAGCGGGCAATGACAAACTCGCTCAGGCTGTGGCCGCGTGGCAGCAGTTCGCGCATGCGTTTGCCCAGCGGAATCATGGCCAGGCGGGGCGACATGGAACCGAGGGCATAGCCGATGACGGCGCTCAATCCTCCCCAGGTGGCAGCCTGCGCGGGTGAGAACAGGATCCATGCGCCCAGCGAAGAAGCCAATAAAGTCAGAATGGTAGCGACGGAACTTTGACTATTGCGAGCCACCACAAAGTCTTCAAGAGAATTTTTGTAGTGGCGGGCGTATAGCACCCCGGCCAGAGCAAAAGCCGCAGAAAAAACGATCAGCCACAGGAGGGTGGCGGTTTGGTCCAGCATGAGATCTCCCCAAAAACCTGTTTGAACAGGCACAAACCGGCCAAGCTGGCGGGATGCCAGGGCAGGGCGCAGAAAAATGGAGGGATTGAAATGGGGCGTGTGAGCTGATGAATGCACCGCACAGACAAGAGCGGGCAGGCTGCCAGGCCGCGTTTCCTTTCCCTTCGCCGGCATGATCCGGATCAGGTTCTAAGGGTTACCGCTTGAATGCGGAGTCTCAGCCCGTTAAGGACTCCCCCAGGAACAGGTTCAAAGAGTAGGAGAGCTTCTTTCAAATGTCAATGATACGGTCTAGGCCAATTTATGCTATGGTCTGGCTGCGGCACGGGGTGTCCTTCTTGGAAAGGGCTGAGATAAAACCCGTCGAACCTGATCCAGCTCATACTGGCGAAGGGATGTCCGAATCCATAGACCTGCGTCTGAACCGGGCCGACATCCTCGCCGAATTCTTGCAAGGAGTCTCATGTCTGTGGAACACGTCTCGGAACTCTCCCAACAACTTGTTCTGGTCACCGGCGGCGCACGCGGCCTGGGGGCTTGCCTGGTACGTGCGTTTGCGCGTCAGGGCGCGAAAGTTGTCATCAATTACCTGAAAAGTGAAGCAGCCGCTCAGGCGCTGGCGGATGAGTTCCCGCAGCAATGTCTGGCCGTGCAAGCGGACGTGACGGATGCGACGGCGGTGCAAGCTTTGTTTGCCAAGGCCCAGGCGCATTTTGGCCAGCCTATCACTACGGTCGTCAATAACGCTTTGCCTGAATTTTCTTTCAACGGCGATGCTCGTCCCCATGCCGATACGCTGACGTGGTCGCAACTGAACCAGCAACTGGAAGGCATTGTGGGCGGTGCCTTGAACACCACACAGGCGGCATTGCCTGGTATGAAGCAAGCGGGCTTTGGTCGCATCATCAATATCGGTACGAACCTGTTCCAGAACCCTGTTGTGCCCTATCACGATTACACGGCCGCCAAGGCGGCGTTGTTGTCCATGACGCGTACCTTGTCGCACGATCTGGGGCCCGATCAGATTACTGTGAACATGATTTCTGGCGGTTTGCTGCGTACAACCGATGCGTCCGCGGCTACGCCCGAGGCCGTGTTTGACTTGATTGCGGCCAGCACACCGTTGCGCCGTGTGACTACGCCTGAGGAGTTCGCCGATGCCGCTTTGTTCTTTGCCGGTCCGTGGGCTCGGGCAGTCACTGGGCAGAATTTGGTGGTGGACGGTGGATTGGTGAAAAACGGATGAGGCAGCTGCACTTCAATTTATTCATTATGGGCTGCGGGCATCACAAAGCAGCCTGGCGTCATCCCGATTCGCAGGTAGAACGCCTCGGCGATGTCCGGTTTTACGAAGAACTGACCCAGATCGCCGAGCGTGGCAAGCTGGACGCCATATTCTTTGCCGATGGCCAATCCAGCGATAACGTGTCTGACGGTCCGCGCTGGTTTTTGGAACCCTTGACCATGATGGCCGCCCTGGCGCGAGCCACCGAGCGTATCGGCCTGATCAGCACCGTTTCCAGCACTTTCTACACGCCTTTTGTGGCAGCGCGCATGTTGTGCTCCCTGGATCATGTGTCCAAGGGACGGATGGGCTGGAACGTGGTGACATCCATGTTTGATTCGGAAGCACGTAATCACGGCTACGAAGCCATGCCCGACCATGCCTGGCGCTATGCACGGGCTGAAGAGTTTGTTGAGACTTCGCTGAAGCTGTTCGACTCCTGGAGCGACAGTGCCTTGGTGATGGACAGGCAGGGCGATTATGCCAAGGTAGATCAGGTGCGTCAGATCCTGCATAAGGGCGATCACTTCCTGGTCGATGGGCCCTTGACCTTGCCGCGCTCACCACAAGGACAGCCTGTTCTGTTTCAGGCCGGTGCCTCTGAGCAGGGCCGGGATTTGGCCGCGCGCAAAGCTGAAGCGATTTATGCCGTGGCGTATGACTTGCCCTCGGCCCAATCCTATTACCGCGACATCAAACGACGCGTGCGGGAAACGGGGCGGGGCGTGGATGTGCCCGTGATGCCAGGCCTGGTGACCTATGTGGGCTCTACCATGGAAGAGGCGCGTCGCAAACAGCAGGAACTGGATGAGCTCTTGCCCGCCGAGACGTCCTTGCGCCAGTTGGGTATGTTCGTCGGTCAGGATTGCATGGGCTGGGAACTGGATGCGCCGGTACCGCCACTGCCTCCTTTGGAGAGCTTCAAGGGCCCCAAAGGGCGTTATGCCACCATGCTGCGCATTGTTGAAATAGAAAAACCAACGGTTCGTCAATTGCTGGGTCGTATTGCTGCCGGTGGTGGTCATTGCACCATGGTCGGAACGCCAGAATCCATTGCTGATCAGATTGAGCAATGGTGGCGCAATGAAGGCGCGGATGGTTTTAACCTGATGCCGCCTTCCTTGCCCAATGGTATTCGAGACTTTGTTGAGCAGGTGATACCTGTTCTGCAAAAACGCGGCCTGTTCCGCCATGATTATGAGCACAGCACTTTGCGTGGACACCTGGGGCTGGAGCGTCCTGCAGCCTGACCTTGGGATGAGAAAAAAGCGGGCATTTCCATCGCTGGATTTGTCCGCTTTTTCCCTAGGGGGAAGGGGCTACGAAGCTCCTGAAGTTTGCTATCCTTAATGCTTTAATTGTCGCCTGCTTAACGAGCAGCGAGCTGTATAGGGATCGCACTATGAAAACCGCCGTTGTCACCGGGGCCTCCTCAGGGTTTGGGGCCGCTCTTGCTCGTAAATTGGTGTCTGAAGGGCACACCGTGCTGGGTCTGGCGCGCCGTCAGGACAAGCTGGATGCCCTGGCCGCCGAGCTGGGCGAGCGGTTTGTACCGGTCAGCGTGGATTTGACCGATCGTGCGCGTGCTGAGGCAGTGTTGGCGGATCTGACGGCTCGTTATCCCCATATCGACGTGCTGATCAATAACGCCGGTTTGGCGCTAGGCGTGGACAAGGCGCAAGACGCCAAGATGGATCAGTGGGATACCATGGTGGCTACCAATATCAGCGCGTTGCTGCATATTACGCACGCTTTGCTGCCAGGTATGGTCAAGCAGAACAAGGGCCATATCATCAATCTGGGCTCGACGGCGGGCGAATACGCTTACGCCGGCGGCAATGTGTACGGCGCTACCAAGGCATTTGTGCATCATCTGGGCCTGAATCTGCGTGCCGACCTGTCGGGTACGGCAGTGCGTGTCTCTACTGTGGCTCCTGGCCTGTGTTCCGGCACGGACTTCTCCGCCGTGCGTTTGGGCGATAAAGACAAAGCCGCTGCGCTTTACCAGAACGTGGATGCGCTGACGCCTGAGGATATCGCCAACACCATTACCTGGATCATGAATGCGCCTGCCCATATGAACGTCAACTACATCGAGTTGATGCCTGTGGCGCAAAGTTTTGCCGGCTTAAGTGTGCATCGCCAGGCTTGAGCTTGGCGACTGGGCTTGGGTCTGGCTTGATTAGACTTGGGCTCCGGTCTTACACTGCACACGTCTTCAGGGCGGGGTGAAATTCCCCACCGGCGGTAAGGGATTCGTTCCCCAGCCCGCGAGCGATCTCCCCCTGGGAAAGATCAGCAGATCAGGTGCAAAGCCTGGGCCGACGGTCAGAGTCCGGATGAAAGAAGATGAAGCCTCGCTGCCTTGTGATCAAGGGTGATCAAGGCAGCGAGGTGTTTTATTGCTGCCCGGAGGACGCATTGTTTAATCAAGGATGCGTTCAAATGAAAAATCTGAAAATCTCCCCTGCATTAGCCACTGGTCTTTTGCATGAATGTTGCGAAGGAGTGTGCTGATGTATACCGGAATTGTTAAAGCGGTTCGTCCTCTTACCGCGGTCAAGGCCGAGCTGGGCCGTACCGAGTTTGAAATCGATTTCACCGATGAGCTGCTGGTGGATCTGCAACTGGGTGCCAGTGTCAGCGTGGAAGGCACCTGCCTGAGCGTAACCAGTATCAGCGGCCCTAAAGTCACTTTTGATGCGATTCCTGTCACGCTGGAGCGCACGAATCTGGGCACGCTTAAAACAGGTGATCTGGTCAATATCGAGCGATCGGCCAAGCTGAACGAGGAAATAGGCGGCCATGTGATGGCTGGCCATATCGCAACGACCGCAGAGGTGCTTGAATTGAGCATTACCGAGGCGGGTAACCGTCTGCGTTTCCGTGTACCAGAAGAGTGGGCGAAGTACGTGTTCCCACGCGGTTTTCTGGGCGTTAATGGCTGCAGCTTGACCGTGGCGGATGTGGAGGATGGCATTGTGACCATCAACCTGATCCCCGAAACCTTGCGCCAGACAACGTTCTCCCGCTACAAGGTGGGCGATCGCCTTAATATCGAGGTGGACCAACAGACGGTGGTATTAGTCGATGTGCTGGAGCGTACGGTGGCCGGTACCTTGTCGCGTGTGATGCCTGGTTTGAAAAACTGAACAAGGCTCGAGACCATATCAGTAAAAAGAAGGGCTGCTGGCCGATTAAGGCTGACAGCCCTTTTTTACTGCCTTGCGCTCCTTGTATGGAGCGGTCGTGCCTAGGGTATTGAGCACAAAATCAGCGCGCTTTTGGACTGTTGTCTTGGGAAGAATGCTCACTTGGTAGCCCAACAAAGGGTAGATACGCGTCAAGCGTTCGTACTCATGCAAAGCCGCGTTGATATCATGCCGGCGTTCCGGGTCCTGCTTATAAATCTGTGGCCAGGGCGGCGTTAAAAACACCCGAGGATGGTAGGGGTAAGCGCGACTGACCGCCTCCAGCAAGGGATGGCCTCTTAATTCTTGTAACGCGGCTGCCGCATCAATCAGGCCACGATCAAAAAACACCCACGAACCATCTTGAGCTGCGGTCACGTAGTCTGTTTGGGCAATCTTGAGCGCCTCTTGCAGAAAGGCCTCCAGATCCAGCCAGGGTAGAGCAGAGCCTTGGATGGCCAACTGTTCCTGAACAATACGTCGCCCAGGCTCTTGAATCACGGTATGCCCACGTTTTTGGAGCTCGGCTAACAAAGTGGACTTACCACCGCCGGAGCAACCTGAAATAAGGACGAAAGAATGCATAAAGAAATGCAGATCAATAAAAGAAAATAAGAACCTGGAAAAGCTGGGGCGAACCCCGAAACTACGAAGAAGGGAAGAAGGGAAGAAGGGAAGAAGGGAAGAAGGGAAGAAGGGAAGAAGGCTTAGTTTAAGGCAGGGATGGGAAATGATGAACCCCGATCCCCTTGTGGGTGTACACAAACATCTAACCCGCCTATCTTCAAGGCATCCAACAAAGAAGATAAAATGCAATTAACGGAAAAGAATTCCAAACATTGAAAAAAAGTATCCAACAAAAAGAGGGGCGATTTTGGGAGAAAACCGCATGGTAATACAGCCGGATAAAACCCACAGCCGCACAGTCTGATGACTTCTGTTCGGGTTTCCGTCTTTTTTGGTCTTGCCGTGTTCGGAAATCCGAACAGAAGGGAGCGTATTGTCAGTGTCTCTACAATCAGTGCACAAAAAATGACTTGTTTTTCAATAGGCTAGTGCAATCCGCTGTTGTTGGCACAGTTGTTGCTTTTAACTCCGGTACAACAACCCCAATTTTTGGGGCCCTACATAAAAACGGAGAGATGACATGACTGATTGCACCGCAACGGCTCACACGCGCCTGGAAAAAGACTTGCTAGGAACTCGGCCCGTACCTGACTCGGTGTATTTTGGCGTTCACACCCTGCGAGCCGTTGAAAACTTCGATATTACGGCGACACCTATTTCAAACTATCCCGATTTGATTCGTGCCCTGGCACAGATCAAAGCATCCGCCGCGCAGGCCAACCACGCGCTGGGAGCATTGGATGCCGTCAAGAAAGAAGCGATTGTGCAGGCATGCCGAGAAATTGAGTCCGGCCAGCATCACGACCATTTTGTGGTGGATGTGATCCAAGGTGGTGCGGGAACCTCTACCAATATGAATGCGAACGAGGTGATCGCTAACCGTGCGCTGGAGATTTTGGGTCATGAGCGAGGGCAATACGCTTTTCTTCACCCCAATGAGGATGTCAATCTGGGGCAGTCGACCAATGATGTATACCCCACCGCCTTGAAGCTAGCTGCCTATCAGGGCGCTGCCCGTTTATTGACCGCCTTGGAGTACTTGCAGCAAGCGTTCGAGAGCAAAGCTCACGCTTTCAAAGAGCTATTGAAAATGGGGCGAACACAACTGCAAGAAGCGGTCCCTATGACCCTGGGGCAAGAGTTTGCAGTTTACGCCGGCATGATTGCCAAAGATCGCCATTGCCTGACCGAGGCCATGCAAGAGCTGTGTGAAATCAATCTGGGTGCGACCGCGATTGGCACGGGTATCAATACCCATCCTCGCTATGCCAAACTGGTCACGCGTCAATTGTCCTCAAACACGGGGATCAGCCTGCGCAGCGCCCCCAATCTGATCTTGGCCACCCAGGACTGCAGCGCTTTTGTGCAATTGTCCAGCGCGTTGAAACGGATTGCCGTCACACTGTCCAAGACCTGCAACGACCTGCGTCTACTATCGAGCGGCCCACGCGCTGGCATTGGCGAGATCAATTTGCCACCACGCCAAGCGGGCTCCTCCATCATGCCGGGTAAAGTCAATCCCGTCATTCCGGAAGCGGTCAGCCAGATTGCCTTTGAAGTCTTTGGCAATGATGTGACTGTCTCCTTTGCGGCCGAAGCAGGACAGCTTCAGCTCAACGCGTTTGAACCCATTATTGCGCACAGCCTCTACAAGAGCCTGCGTCACCTGCAACGCGGATGCATGATTCTGGCCGACTACTGCGTGGAAGCGATCACCGCCAATCCTCAGCGCCTGGCAGACAGTGTCAGCCAATCTATCGGATTGGTTACGGCGCTTAATCCGTTCATTGGCTACGCCGCAGCCACCGACATTGCCAAGCAGGCGCATGAAATCGGCAAAGGGGTGGCCGAGCTGATTCTGGAGCAGGGCTTGTTAAGTGCGAACGAGCTGGCTCAGGCCTTGCGGCCTGAACTGCTGATCGCGCCACGCACCTTGAACGAATTTGAGCAAACTCTTTAATTAAAAAAAACTGACAGGCCCGCGCACGGACCGACAAGGGAGATAAACATATGAAGCTGAATAAGCAAACCACATGGATTCTGATTGCCATGGCATTGGGTGTGGTGGTGGGGTATATCTGCCACAAAATGGCCGATACCCCTGAACAGGCTCATGCTATTGCCAGCTACTTTGGCATGGTGACGGATATGTTTTTGCGCTTGATCAAAATGATCATTGCGCCGCTGATTTTCGCCACGCTGGTTGCCGGTATGGCCAGCATGGATGATGCAGCGACTGTTGGCCGTATCGGTGGCCGTGCCGTGGGCTGGTTCCTGTTGGCGTCGCTGGTATCGCTGACGGTAGGGCTGATTTTTGCCAATATTTTTCAGCCTGGCGCTAATGTCGGCATTCCCTTGCCGGCTGAATCCGCGCACTTGGGAGTGGATACCTCGGCACTGAACCTGAAAACGTTTTTGACTCACGTTGTGCCACGTAACTTTTTTGAGTCCATGTCCAAGAACGAGATTTTGCAAATCCTGGTGTTCTCGGTATTTTTTGGACTGGCCTTGGGGAAAGTGCGTGGCAATCCCCAGGCAAACACCCTCGCACAAACTATCGAGGGCGCTGTGCCGGTGATGCTGACGGTAACCAACTGCGTCATGTACTTTGCGCCACTGGGGGTGTTTGCAGCCGTGGCCAATATCATCACGACGGAAGGGCTGGGTATTTTGGCGGTCTATGGCAAGTTTCTGGGCAGTTTTTATGCCACCTTGGTGGTGTTGTGGTTGATTTTGCTTGCTGCCGGATTTCTGGTGCTCAAGGGTCGGGTATTCACGCTGTTCAAAGAAATCCGTCAACCCATGTTGCTGGGTTTTTCCACCGCCTCCAGTGAAGCGGCCTATCCGCGTCTGATGGAAAAGCTGGAAGTGTTTGGTGTACGCAAGCGCGTTATCGGCTTTGTCCTGCCGCTGGGCTACTCCTTTAACCTGGATGGCTCCATGATCTACACCGCTTTTGCCGCTTTGTTTATCTCACAGGCGTATGACGTGCCGCTGACCTTGCAACAGCAGATTATTATGCTGCTGGTGTTGATGATCTCCAGCAAAGGTATCGCCGGTGTGCCACGCTCCGCGCTAGTCGTGGTGGCCGCGGTTTTACCGATGTTTGGTCTGCCTGAGGCTGGTGTACTATTGATCATGGGCATTGATCACTTTCTGGACATGGGCCGCACCGCGACAAATGTATTGGGTAACGGCATTGCCACAGCCGTTGTCGCTAAATGGGAAGGTGCCATCGATGCGCCCGACGAGGCGGACAGCAGGGCGGCAGGCTCATCGCAGCCCCGGCCCGAGGAGGCAGCCCCGGCAAGCTCAGCGCCTGTCATTGCCTGACACCCCTCCTGTCTGGGTAGCGGCTGTTTACTACAATCCCGTGTCAGTGGCCGCTACGTTTTTATGCATTTGCTCCGATTTTTTCGTCTTCAGAAAGTCTTGCTGTTGCTGACATTGATTGTGTCACTGGCTGCCATAGCGGGCATGGTGGCTTACCGTGTTGGCGAAGCGCTTGGACTGGCCAGTTTGCAGGACTCAGCGCGACAGCGTCTGAATTTGTATGCGTTGACATTGCGTCACGAAGTCGAGAAGTACGAGTATTTACCCAAGATGCTGGAGCTGGATCAAGCGGTGGTGGGGCTGCTGGAGCGTGGCACCCAGTCCTCGCTTGAGGTCAGCCGTCATCTGGAGCGCTTGAACGAGCGCGCCAAGACCCGCGTGATTTACATCCTTGGACGCCAGGGGCACGTTCTGGCGACCAGCAACTGGCAACAGGCCGACAGTTATCTGGGGGAAGACCTCTCTTATCGCCATTATTTTTCCGAGGCACGCCAAGGGCGGCCCGGTTTCTTCTTTGGCGTTGGAACCACTCGGGGCGAGGCAGGCTATTACATCTCCGCACCCATCTCGCTGGCAGGGCATGTCATGGGGGTGGCCGTCATCAAGGTGGACCTGGATCGTTTACAGGATTCCTGGACCCATGCACAAGCGCCGGTGATCGTTTCCGATCACTATGGTGTGGCGATCTTGTCCTCCGTACCCGCCTGGAAATTTACGGCAAATCAGCCCCTGACTGAAGATGTGCAGCAGTACCTGCGCGAGACTCGCCAGTACAACGGTTTACCGATTGCGCCACTGGATCTGCTGACCCAAAAAGTGCTGAGCCGAGATGCGCAATTAGTGTCTTGGTCTGGGACCGGGACAGAGTCGGAGACAGAGGATCAGGTTCGCGGACTTTTTCTGGCTCAGACACTTCCGTTTGGTGCTAACGGCTGGATTTTGACGCTGTTTTTGCCCACCGATCTGGTCTATTCCATGGCTCGCCTGTACGCAGGCCTGGCCGCCTTGGGGATCATGTCCTTTTTTGTGATGTTGATCAGTTGGTATTTGCGCCGGCAGCAACAGCGTGATCGGGCTCTTGCACGCTTGCAACTGGAGCGGGCCCATGCTCAGCTTGAACGCAAAGTGGAGGAGCGTACCCGCACGTTGGAAGAGACTCAGGCCGGCTTGATTCACGCAGGCAAACTGGCCGTCATTGGACAATTGTCTACTGGCCTGGCCCACGAGCTCAATCAACCCTTGACTGCGCTGCGTACCTTATCAGGGAACACCATCCGCTTCATGGAGCGCGGCGACCTGGATACGGTGCGCGCCAATTTGAAGCGCATCAATGATTTGGTGGACAGCATGGGCGCACTGACCTCACAACTCAAGCAATTTGCTCGCAAATCGCCCGGTCATTCGGGGCTGGCAGATTTGAACGCCATCATCGATCATGCCTTGCTGATCCTGGAACCCTCTATTCACCAACACCGCGCAACGATACATGTGCAATTGGCTGACGATGCGGGCAGGGTGCTGTGCAATCCCAACCGCCTTGAACAAGTCATTGTTAATTTACTGAGCAATGCGATTGATGCCGCGTCTACGCAAAACGCTCATCCCGTCGTTCAGATCAGCAGCCAGCGGCAAGGCCAGCAGGTGGCGATCCGGGTTCATGATAATGGCCCGGGATTAAGCGAGGAGGTGCGTTTGCATTTATTCGAGCCGTTTTTCACCACCAAAGACAGTGGTACCGGACTGGGCCTGGGTTTGGCCATTTCGATGAGTATCATCCAACATTGTGGGGGTCGCTTGACGGCAGATAACTTGCCAAGCGGTGGCGCCGTATTCACGATTGTGCTTCCCTTTCCTGGAGCAGAAAAATGTACGACGCACTGACGGTTCTTATCGTTGAAGACGATGCCAATGTACGTCTGGGTTGTAGCCAAACCTTGCAGCTTGAAGGCATTCGGGTGGAGCAGGCCGAGAGCGCAGAACAGGCCTTGCGCCTGCTGCACAATGGCTGGCCAGGCATTGTCGTGTCCGATGTACGTTTGCCGGGCGCCGATGGCATGAGCTTGTTGCAGCAATTGCAACATGTAGACAGCGATTTGCCTGTGGTGCTGATTACCGGCCATGGCGATGTATCAATGGCCGTTCAGGCCATGAAAATGGGGGCCTATGATTTCATCGAAAAGCCCTTTTCGCCCGAACATTTTGTACAAGTCGTATCGCGCGCCTTGGATAGGCGCCAAATGAGCTTTGAAATCAAAACCTTGCAGTGTCGATTGCAAGACAAGCAATCCATTGAAGCCCGTGTGCTGGGCAACTCTTCGGTCATGTCCAAGGTGCGTGAACTGATCTGCAATCTGGGCAATAGTGCTGCCGATGTACTCATTTTTGGCGAAACCGGCACCGGAAAAGAGCTGGTGGCGCGCTGTCTTCACGAGGTGGGACACACCAGTGAGGGCAATTTTGTGGCCGTCAACTGCGGCGCACTGTCCGACAGTCTGTTTGACAGTCAAATGTTTGGTCATGAAGCAGGCGCTTTTACGGGCGCCGGCAAGCGGGTAATCGGCAAAATCGAACATGCACATCAGGGTACGCTGTTTCTGGATGAAATAGAGAGCATGCCGATGGCCATGCAGGTCAAACTATTGCGCGTCTTACAGGAACGAACGCTGGAGCGACTGGGTTCGAATCAATCCATCGCCATCAATTGCCGGGTGATTGCGGCCACGAAAGTCGATTTGCTGGCGCAGGCTGATCAAGGCCAGTTCCGTCACGACTTGTATTACCGCCTGAATATGGCCACCTTGCCCTTGCCCCCCTTGCGTGAACGGCGCGAGGATATTGGCCTGTTGTTTGAACATTTTGCTTTGTTGGCGGCGGCCCGACATGGCCGCCCGGCTCTGGAGCCGGACTCCGAGCGCCTGCAGGCCATGCTGGCCTGGCATTGGCCAGGCAATGTGCGCGAGCTGCGCAATTTTGCGGACCGTTGCGTGCTGGGAGTCAACAGCGCCTTGCCCGGTCAGCAAGCTGCGCCAGGAATGGTGCCGACCTCCCTGGTTCAAACGGTGGAAGCGGTCGAGCGTGCCTTGATCGTCGAGGCACTGAGACGACATCAACATAATTTGACCCGTGCCGGACAGGAGTTGGGCATCGCCAAAAGCACGCTGCACGATAAGATCCGTAAGTATGGTTTGTCAGCGTCCTAATGTCTTTCTCTTCGAGTTCCTGTTTGTGCCGATGGGGCCTGTCATTGTCAGGATAAGCAGCTCTTTGTCTGATTGATCTATGATCAGAGCTTTCGTCCTACTTTTTTATGGCGTTCTATCATGGAGCTGCGTCAGCTGCGGTATTTCTTGCGTGTAGTGGAGTTGGGCAGCATGGGTAAGGCCGCCCAGGACCTGGGTATTGTCACTTCGGCGCTCAGCCAGCAAATCAGCCGCCTGGAAGGGGAGTTATCGGTACGCCTGTTACAGCGCACATCGACAGGTGTGGTCCCTACCGCCGCCGGCTTGGCTTTTCGTCAAGAAGCTCAATTGGCGTTGAGACACACCGATAATGCCGTCCTGGCGGCGCAGGCCGCTCGGCTGTCTGGGCAGGTCACGGTAGGTCTGGCTCCGACCACCGGTTCGGTCCTGGCGGTCCCTTTTCTCAGTGCCATGAAGCAGCGCTATCCCGATGTGCGGGTGCATCTGATCGAAAGCTTATCGGGCAATCTGTCTCAAATGCTCAATCGACGCCAGATTGACTTAGGGGTGGTGTTCCATACGGCAGGGCATCACTCCTGGAGTGCGCAAGCTATTTTGGATGAACGCCTGTTTCTTATCATCCACCCCAATCAACGTCACTTGTTGCCTGAGGGGCACTCATTGACGCTGGGTGATATTGCCCATCTGCCACTTGTCATGCCCAGTGCCTCCCACGGCTTGCGTGCTTTGCTGAATGCCGAATTTTTCCGCGAAGGCACTGAGGCCAGTGTGGTGGTGGAGATTGACGGCCTGGCTTTGTTAATGGATGTGGTGTGCTCTGGCCACGCCGCAACGGTTCAACCTGGCGCGGCAGTAGTCCGTAATCACAATCAACGTTTGGTGAGCTTGCCTTTAGCGCATGAAACCCTCAAACGCCGCAACCTGATCGCCAGCTTATCCGACGAAGAATTAGCACCAGCGGGGCTGGCGGCCCGGATCGTGCTGGCCGATGTCATGCGCTCACTGGTGCAGCAATCACGCTGGCCAGGAGCCACGCTACTGTGAAACAGATACGTTTCCTCATAAAGCGGTAGCCCTTCACTCCGTTTGTTGCCCACCCGTTTTAGCCGTGCCCACGCCCATTTACGCTGGAGCGTGTTGTCGCGTTGCTTACTAGACGAGGTCGTCCTGTGCGCTTGGCCTTCACTTTTAGTGAACACCTATAGCCTTGGTCATACTGGCGTCGACAAGACCACATCCCTAAAGTAGACCCCGTTCCATATCGTGGCGAAACGCTTAAGCCACGAATAGCACACAGGAAACGGACAACAATGGTTGATGTACTTGTTATTGGAGGCGGCAACGCCGCATTGTGCGCAGCCCTCTCAGCCCGAGAGGCAGGGACACGTGTTCTTTTGCTGGAAGCTTCTCCCCGTGAGTGGCGAGGAGGCAATTCGCAACACACCCGTAATTTGCGTTGTATGCATGATGCGCCGCAAGATGTCCTGGTCGATGCTTATCCAGAGGAGGAATTCTGGCAAGACTTGCTCAAAGTGACAGCCGGAAAAACGAATGAGCATCTGGCCCGCTTAGTCATTCGCACGACGAGCACCTGTCGCAACTGGATGCGCAAGCACGGTGTCAACTTTCAGCCTCCGCTCTCAGGCGCCTTGCATGTGGCGCGCACCAATGCTTTTTTCATGGGTGGCGGTAAAGCCCTGATAAATGCCTATTACCGCAGTGCTCAAGCCCTGGGGGTGGACATTCGCTATAACGCACCTGTTGATCGGCTGGAAATAAAGGACGGTCAATTTGTAGCAGCGTGGTGCGGCGAACAACGTATCCAGGCACGAGTCTGCGTATTAGCGGCGGGCGGCTTTGAATCCAACCGTCAATGGTTACGGGAGGCCTGGGGACAAAACGAGCTTGGAGAGTGGCCTTCGGATAACTTCCTGATTCGTGGCACACGTTTTAATCAAGGCGTGTTATTGCGCCATATGATCGACGATCACAAAGCAGACCATATCGGCGACCCAACCCAGGCGCATATGGTGGCAATTGACGCACGAGCCCCGTTGTATGACGGGGGTATCTGCACCCGCATTGACTGCGTATCCCTAGGGGTCGTGGTTAACCGTCAAGCCAAGCGATTCTATGACGAAGGTGAAGATTTCTGGCCTAAACGTTACGCGATTTGGGGACGTTTGGTCGCCCAACAAGCGGGCCAAATTGCGTATTCGATCATAGACAGTAAGGCGATTGGTCGATTCATGCCCCCGGTTTTTCCTGGCCAAAAGGCTGAAACATTGCCCGAGCTGGCCCGCAAACTGGGTCTGGACGAGGTGGCGTTCCAGAAAACCCTGAATGATTACAACAAAGCCTGCCAGGTCGGGAAGTTTGATCACACATCGCTGGACGACTGTCACACCCAAGGTATTGCGCCTGCCAAAACGCACTGGGCCTTGCCGATTGATACCCCCCCGTTTTATGGCTATGCCTTGCGCCCAGGCGTGACATTTACCTACCTGAGCCTGCTCACCGACGAAACAGCTGCCGTACGTTTTGACAACAAACCTAGCCGCAATCTGTTTGTTGCCGGCGAGATGATGGCGGGCAATGTGTTGGGGCAAGGCTATACAGCAGGAGTGGGAATGTCGATTGGTACAACCTTTGGCTGCATTGCAGGCACACAGGCTGCACAGGCGGCCAGACAATGAAAACGCTGTTGCGCCCTGATCCCGAGACTCCCATGAAATCACTTCAAGCATTAATAAATGATGCATGCAACACCGAGTTGCACGCACACTCGCCCAGTCCCACGGTGCACCACACAAGGAATGAACAGGAGGTCGATCGCATCATGACGATCTGTAATGCCTGTCGTTACTGTGAGGGCTTTTGCGCGGTCTTTCCCGCGATGACACGCCGTTTGATGTTCGAGCCAGCGGACGTGCATTACCTGGCAAATTTATGCCATAACTGCGGGGCGTGCCTGCATGCTTGCCAATACGCACCGCCTCACGAATTTGCGGTCAATGTTCCGCAAGCGATGGCCAAGGTTCGTGCCCAAACCTATACCCAGTATGCCTGGCCAAAGAGGCTGGGCAAGCTCTACGAGCGCAACGGCTTGGTGATGTCGATTGCGTTGACCTTGGGGTTGGCCTTGTTCCTGATTTTGGCGTTGGCGCTCAACGGTACGCTCTGGGACGCAGCATTGGCTGGAGATTTTTACAATCTATTCCCGCATAACCTGTTGGTAGGCATGTTTGCGCCCGTGTTCCTGTTTGCGGTCTTTGCGTTAGGCAAAGGGGTGCATGGTTTTTGGGTAGAAATCACTCCGGTCACCAGTGGCGCACCTGTCAGCAGGACGGCTGCCGCCGAGGCGACCCATTCGGTGCTCAAGCTCAAGTACCTGGATGGGGGGCATGGGAAGGGATGCCATAACGAGGATGACGCCTACACCTTGTCGCGCCGCCGATTTCATCACCTGACCTTTTATGGCTTCATGCTGTGCTTTGCTGCAACCAGCCTGGGCACGATCTACCACTATCTATTCGATATGGTGGCTCCGTACGATTTCCCCAGTCTGCCCAAACTGCTGGGATCGGTGGGAGGGGTGAGCCTATGTATCGGCACGGCCGGCTTGGGCTATCTGAACGTGCGTCGCGACCCGGCACAGGGCGATCAGCAACAAAAGCCGATGGATCTGGGTTTTATTGCCTTGCTGTTTTTGATTAGCGCCAGCGGACTGGCCCTATGGCTGGCCCGTAGCACACCCGCGATGGGTTTGTTGTTGTGCTTGCATCTCGGAGCAGTGATGGCGCTTTTTGCCACCTTGCCTTATGGCAAGTTTGCACACGGTATTTTCCGCAGCGCATCGCTATTGCGCCATGCCATAGAGAAGCGGCAGCCAAACCCCATTCGTGCCGGTGGCGACTGACCCTGTCGGGTTTGAAGCCTCCCTTTTTTCATCGCAACCATACTTATAACGACCCAAGAGGAGCATCATGCGTTTTCGTCCCTTTTCCTGTTTTGCCAGTGCCGCCTTATCAATCGGTTTGCTTGCCTCATCGGTGCAAGCACAGACATTTCCACCCCAAAAGTCGATTTCTTTAGTTGTCGGCTTCGCAGCCGGTGGCGCAGCCGATGCCGCCGCCCGCATGATTGCCAAAAAACTTGGGGACAACATCGGTCAGACTGTTGTTGTACAGAACAAAGCAGGCGCTGGCGGTATTTTGGCGCATCAGCAAGTGGCTAATGCTGATAATGATGGCTCGGTGTTGCTCTTGGGCTCCGTGGGGCCAATGACTATTTCTCCACACCTGATGAAAGTGCCTTACGACCCGTTCAAAGACCTGGCTCCTTTGTCGGGAGGTGTACATTTTCCCAACGTACTGGTTGTGCATAAAGGTATAGGTGCAAAAACCTTGAGCGAGTTTATTGAGCTTGCCAAGAGTGAGCCTGGTCTTATCGACTTTGCTTCTTCCGGATCAGGTTCTGCCTCACACTTGGCCGGAGAACTCCTTAACCAGCGCGCTGGAGTTGAAATGGTGCACGTCCCTTATCGTGGCGGCGGTCAAGCTTTGCAAGATCTTATCGGGGAACGGGTGGCTTCATACTTTGCGGCTCCACCGACAGCAGCCCCGCACATTAAGGTCGGTACCTTGATTCCATTAGCGACAACCGGTTTGGAGCGCTCTGCTGATATGCCAACGATTCCAACGGTGGCAGAGGCCGGCTACCCTGGTTTTATTGCACTAAATTGGTATGCATTCTTAGGGCCGGGAACGATGCCAGAGGACATTCAGGAGCGTTGGAATCAGGAGCTGGTCAAGGTATTGAACGATCCTGAAATACGTCAGTCCTTGCTGGACTATGGCTTAACTCCTCAGCCAACAAGCCGTGCCGAATTAACCCAGTTCATGGAACAGAAGTCAGCTCAGTGGCGAAAGACCATTCAAGAGCGTGGACTAAAAGGGGAGTAACAGTCCCTGTATCCATGAAGCTGAATGTGCGAATGCGGCTACGTTTGCGGCCGCACTCTTGAAAGCACAAACCATCCAGTTCATGAAATAGGTTCTTGGGGTAGAGGGCATCGCCTTGAAGACTGGCCTTTGCCATTGGGGGCACTCAAACTTGGGCCACTAAAGAAAGAGGCCGATTATCCCAAGGAATAATCGGCATCCTTATCCTTTAACAACGGTTTGATGCAGGTGTGGCTTTTTTTAAGCCGACAACTTCTCTACTCTGGCTGGCAGGCCCTGTCGCACAGCAGCGCCAGAGACCCAGTCAATCCACACGTTGTCCTGGCCATCGCCACGGGTTGGATCGGCAAACCCCAATTCGTTCAGATTCACGCCTGCTGCCAGATCGTTCAGGTGGGGCATAGCCTCGCCATCGATCTGGTGCGAACGGGCCCCCAGCTCGGTATGACCAAAACCGTGCTCGATAGCGATGGCACCGCGCATGATACCGCCACGCACCAAAGCAACACCTTCAACCGCGCCGCCAGGTGTGCTGACACGAATACGGTCGCCGTTACGAATACCCATGTTTTTCGCATCATCCAGATTCAAGGAAATCGGGTTATGCGGGTGTACCTGGCGCAAACGTGACATGCCGATGGACATGGAGCTCATCAAATTGGATTTGTAGGAGCTCATCAGCAGCGGCCACTCTTGCTCAGAAAAGTGTTCGCGCATCGGGCTGCCGTCGGCTAGACGGGTTGGGTACCATGTGGGGCAGCCGCTCAAACGTTCACCCGTCATGGTGTGACGCATCTTGGCCAAGTCCTCATTCCAGATCTGCAAGGCGTTGTCGTAACGTTTTTTCAGTTGATTCCCTTTCCAGGCGTTTTCAACTCGGTCGAAGCGACCTCCGCGAGTCAGCAACATGGCCACTTTGCGCTGCTCTTCAGGATGCAGGCGCGCTTGCAGATCCGGGAAGAGGCGATCCACGCCTGTCATGCGCATATCGTCGTCGGATGCGTCGCCAACCGGGCGGCCAGCACCAAAAGCGATATTGGCCATGCCGCGCAGATAGAAATCCTCGGCGCGCAACAAGTCATGGGCATTGCCCGCCTTGTCTTTCAGAACGCCTTTACCAAAACCAGGTAACTCCAGACGCAAAGCCACGGCAAACAGGAAACTTTCCAGGTTGATGGGCTGGCCATCGGCCGTGCGATCCACACGTGGCTGCACCACTGGCCAACGTAGGGTGGAGGATTTGGCAATCACGTCGGCCCAAGGTGCCGACACCCCCCAGCTTTCGTACGTCACCGTGTCTGGCACGATGTAATCTGCATACGCGTTGGTCTCGTTGATGAACGGGTTTATCGAAATTGATAAAGGCAAAGCAGCAGGGTCTTTCAGTTTGTGCAGCAAGGCATTTTTAAAACCTGCAATGGCGTAGACCGGATTACTCATGTGATTAATCCAGACCTTGGCTGAATAGGGGTAGCCATTCAGACCTGAAGCAATCATTTCACTGCTCAAAGCCCCCACGGCGGGGTACCAGGGAGCAGGAGCCGGGTACAAGGCTTCACCATTCGCCTGACGACGCTTGAATTCGCTGGATTTTTCGTAAGCGAAGCGATGACGCGACAAGGACACGCCTTTGGCCGTCACTTTGCCAGGAAATTGTGCGAAGTTGTAGCGCGGGCCGGGGCCAAAAGGACCAAATGGGCCGGCATCCAGCACCAAACCACCTTTCAGATTCAGGTTGCCCACCAAGGTGTTCAACATGGCAATAGCGTAAGCCGTGTAGAAACCAGAACCGTTCATGGTGCCACCGTGAGCGTCAGCCACGGCTTGGCGACCGTAGCTGGTAAATTCACGGGCCAGCTCGATCAGGGTTGCTTCTTCCATGCCGCAGCCTTTGGCGTACTCGGCAATGGATTTTTCCTGACTGCGCTCGCGCAGCATGGTCAACGCAGTACAGACGCGTACATCCTGGCCTTCCAGCTCAACACTACGGTCGACAAATAACGTGGCGCGATCCAGATCAGTATGGGCGCGCAGCTCACCTTGTTCATCCTGAACGATAAAGGGCGATTCAGTGCCTTCGGCCACTTCCCAACCCAGATCTGTGCCGCGCAAATAACGTCCAAAGCCAGGATGCTTAGGATCTGCAATCAATAAATGGCTGGCGTTAGTCCAGGAAGCCGTATTTTCGTCCTGCTCGGCAGGTGCGTGGGGCAAGGACAAGTGTTCTGCATCAAACCGCTCTTGTTCCAGAATCCAGCGCAACATGCCCATGACCAAAGACAAGTCGGTGCCGGGCAGAACAGGCTGCCAGCGGTTGCCACTGCCCGAGGCCAGACTGGACGAGGTGGGCAGAATCGGGGAAACAACCACGTACTTGAAGGTATTTTCAGGACGCGAACGGGCTTCGGCCAATTCACGGCCCTGACGCTGGAACGGGTTACCGGATTGAGCCGGTGCAGCGCCAATAAACAGGCCAAATCGGGCATTTTTCCAGTCAGGCTTGCCGTGAGGCAGCCCTTTAATGTCGTTCATGGCAGCCCCCGTTCCCACACGGAAACTTTGACCGCAATATGAACCGTGGTTACTGACGTTGACCGTGCCAAAGGATTGCTCGGCAAAGCGTTTGAGCAGTGGTGTACGGCCTTCGTTCGCGGCATCGGTGAACAATAACTGGTTGGCCAGTGGGCCAAACTCGGGATTCTGTGGGTCAATCAAGGTTTCATGATCCCAAATGGCACGCAAACCGTCGACATGTCCTTCTTTGAACAGATCGCCACCTTCACAGACTTCTTCAATCAATTGCTCAAAGCTGATGCGCTCCCATTGGCCTGAACCACGGGGGCCGACACGCTTCAAAGGCGATAAAACACGGTAAGGACTGCTGTGCTGCTCCAGCATGGAAGCGCCACGGGCACAGGCACTGGCACGGCCTTCCAGGCCGTTTTCTCCGCCCAGCATGGCGTAAACCTCGCGTACGGGCTGCTCCATAGGAGCGGACTGCGTGGTTGCCAAAGGATGGTAAGGGTTGCCAGCGATACGCAGAATCTTGTTGTTCTCCGTATCAATACGTACGCGCACACCACACTGTGTCCAGCACCCCAAACAGCTGGAAGGGCTCACAATCTGGCCGGGTTGCGTATCAAGCAGGCCGGTAATTGGGTCAATACGGAACTCGGCCTGCAAGGAGTTGCCACGGGTGGCGTGGGCAGTTGGCGCTCCGGCTGTACCTTGGCCCAGACCTTGCACCGCCTTGACCACGGTGTCGCTATAACCTGCCGCAAACGCAGCCAGACCACCCACAGCGGCACCGCCGCGGGTCAATACCTGCCGACGCGACAGGTTAGGGGTTTCTTTTTTCTTGCTCATGACGATAAGTACCTGAAAGCTAGTGAGTCTGTGGGGCCTAGGCCGTCAACGTTGAACGGCGGGCCGGGAACAGAGAGAGCAGGGTGGTGCTGGCGGCGAGCAAGGCAATACACAAGCCCAGCACACCCAGCATTCCCAGCAGGCCATCGCTGCCTAAGGGCATGGTGTAGAGGTACAAACCAGCGCCGTATTTGGGCACACCTTGTACCGCCATGAAAATAATCCAGCGAAATACCCAGGCAGAGCCAAGCATGAAAGCAGCGCAGACCAAGCTGTACAGATTGCCTTGCAAGGTGCTGATCGGACGGCTGAGCATATACAGAAGCAGCAGACCGAAGGCAGAAGACCCCAGGAAACCCAAACGCCATACGGGGTAACTCTGGAATAGCTCCCAGGCAGTACCGAAAGAATGGCTGTAGCCCAACAGACCCGAACCCACCCAGAACAGAGCGACCACGATCAAGGTCAGAACCACGCCCAGAGACCAGCGGCGTACGTATTCCAGCGGTAAATTGGCTACGCCACCGGGCAAGAGACGAGCAACCAGCAAGATGGCTCCCAGACTGGCCAGAGCGGCCGTCAAGGCGAAGTTGATGGGCAGAAAGGCGGTGTTCCACAAGGGGCGCGAGCGCAGCACCATCACTTCAAAACCGCTGTAAACCAGAATCGACAAGGCCGACACCAGCAAAGCCAAGCTCAACCAGCGCCACAGAGCACGTTTGTTCAACCACCAGGCCAGCACATTGGCCACGGACAGACCGACGAACAGGGGCAGCAGGACGGCACCCAGAGACATCCAGGACCAGGGAGTGAAGTAGGCGTAGAAATGCCAGAAACGACCCGGTTGGTGCAGGTCAGCCAGCAAGGACACAGGAGCGGCAATGCTGCTGCACAGCAGCACAATCATCAGCGCGGGTTCCAGACGGCGTAAGGCGCTGTCGCTGGACCAGGCGCAACGCCATACCCATACGGTGCTGGTGGCGGCCATACCGACCAGAAAAAAGTATTGAACTGCCCAAGGGAGCCAGGCAACCTCGTAGGCGGGGGTCAGAATTTCAATAATAGACATAGCGGCCTCTTAGAACTGATGGGTCAAGCGCACACTGGCCTGACCATCCACACCGTCGACGAACTCATCTGGCAAGCCGATATAAAACACATGCGGGCTGGTATTCATGCCGGGTTTGAGAACGCGGATTTCCTCTTTGTGCTCCTTGAGCAATTGGGAAATCGTGCTGGTTTCATCGTTCATATCACCAATGACACGGGCACCTCCGACGCAGCTTTCCACACAGGCGGGCAACAGTCCCACTTCCAAGCGGTGCTCACAGAAGGTGCACTTGTCGGCGGTTTGCGTTTCATGGTTAATGAAACGGGCGTCGTAAGGACAGGCTTGAACACAGTAGGCACAGCCGACACATCGCTCGTTGTCAACCAACACCACACCGTCCTCGCGCTGGAATGTGGCCTGTACAGGACAGACTGGTACACAGGGCGGGTTGTCGCAGTGGTTGCAGAGACGGGGCAGGCTCAGCATCGCCGCCTGTTGCTGTTCATCAAGCACCTCGTATTGCAGAACCGTGGTGCGGAACTGGCCGATAGGCGGCGCGTTTTCGATAGAACAGCTAACCGTACAGGCCTGGCAACCGATACATTTTCTTAGATCAACCACCATGCCGTAGCGGGCCCCATCTTTCCCACCGCTACGTCGTGGAGGCTGGCTGTTCATCGCTGCTTGAACAGGTTGAATAGGAATAATCGTGGCCCCGGCACTCAGGCCTAGCAATTCCTTAAGAAAACGTCGCTTGCCCTTTTTGGGCTCGGCGCTTGGAGTCATGTGTTTTCCTTTACATGCTTGGGTTGAACCCATTTACATTATTTGTAGTTATAAGCATATGAAGAATCCAAGCCTCCAGTCTTGATGAAGGTCAAAAAGAACATTTAAAGGTTGAAATGTTGACGCGCGGCTGTACTTTCCAGGCACAAAAAAGCGCCCCTCCGTTTTGGGAGGGGCGATAGGTATCTTGATACAGATGAAAACGCTTAGAACGTCCCGCTCAATCCCAGGAAGAAAGTGCGGCCTGGCTGATTAAAGGTATGTGCCCCGGCGCCATAAATATAGTTCGGTGTCCCCAGGTTCACACCGATGGCATTACCGCGACGGAACAGGCGTTTGTCAAAGAGGTTATCGACCCCTGCGTTGACGCGGAAATGCTTGTTGATCTTGTACTGCGTGCTCAGACCAAACAAGGCGTAAGGCGAGACCTTGTCGGTTGCAGAACCCGTCAAAGGCTGACCGTAGTAATCGTATTTCGGTGGCTTTTGCTCGCCGTAGAAGGTTGCCTTGGCGCGCAGCGACCAGTCGGCATTCACGTCCCAGTCCAGCGTGGTGTTAATGGTGTACTTGGGAATAGTGGACAAGGCTTCGCCGGTGGTCTTGTTCTTGGACTCGATCATGTAGGTGAAGTTGGTAGACCACATCCAGTTTTCAGCCAGGGGCAGGGTCAAGTTACCTTCCAGGCCGGAGACGACAGCTTTGGGGATGTTTTCCCATTGCAGAATCAATTGCTGATTGTTCAAGGCCGTGAAGCTATCCACGGCAAAACGACCCGCTTCCACTTTGTTGCGGTAATCGTTGTGGAAATAGGTCAGG
The DNA here is from genome assembly GCF_025960365.1 of Alcaligenes sp. SMD-FA. Classification (NCBI taxonomy): domain Bacteria; kingdom Pseudomonadati; phylum Pseudomonadota; class Betaproteobacteria; order Burkholderiales; family Alcaligenaceae; genus Alcaligenes; species Alcaligenes sp. SMD-FA. The sequence goes on from NZ_CP110108.1 coordinate 1,958,111, forward strand.
CTGGCACCCAGGCCATTGTCACCCACGTACTCCACACCCAGCTCTTTATTGATGCTGGTTTCAGCCTTCAAGTCCGAATTACCTTGCAGGAAACAACCCGTACTGCTGCCCGTGGTATTGCCCCAGCAGCCGTTACCCAGGCTGTACAAGGTGTAGCCATCATTGCTTTGATACAGGTTAGGAGCCTTGTAGGCGCGGGCAATACCGGCTTTCAGCAACCAGTTGTCCGTCACCGCATGAGTCAGGTTCAGCGAAGGACTCCAGTTGCTGCCATGCTTGTCGTGATAGTCAAAGCGCAGACCGGGTGTCACCGTGGTCTTGTCAGTGGCGTAGATGTTGTTTTCTGCAAAAACGGAGTAAATATTGGCTCGTGACTTGGGTTTGTATTTGTTGGGAACGCCAGGGATACGGGTCGGGTTACGTTGTGCCAAGTCCGAGGACTTGTCGTTCAGCTCCTGACCCACCCACTCCATACCGAAAGTGGCGTATTGCTCAACGCTGCCGGTTTTGAATTGATGGCTGGCCTCGGCGTGGGCCGTCAGTGTAGTCAGATCAACCGTTCCAAAGCCACCGTCTTTAACCCGAGATGGGTCATTGAAGGCGCCTTCAGTACCACCGGCCAAACCCTCCAGCAAACGATAGTTGCGTGTTTTTTCGTACTGAAAGTAGGCCAGAGAGTTCGTCTTGTCGTTCCAGTCACCACGATGCGTCAAGGAATAGCTTTGGCGATACATCTTGTTGGTCTCGTCGCCCAACTGACGTTTGACCTCGTCATTGGTATTCGTGTTCTGGGTATCGCCCGCGTAAATATTGCCTTGACGGCTATAGGAAGCCTCCAGATCCACAGTTTGGCGGCTATCAGGACGCCAGGACAGTAAACCATTGATGTCCTTGTTACGCACACCCTCACGGCCAGCAGGCAAACTGTTCGCGTTGGCACCGCCACGCTCGGTTTGATGTCCTTTATTGATCTCCGGATCGTCCGAATCTGTCTTGTTCAGGTTCCCATACAAACGGAAGGACAGGGATTCACTGATCGGGCCGCTCAAGCCAAAGCTCATGCGACGTGTGGCGCCTTCATCGCTATGCTCGGGCAGGTTGCCGTATAGGGAGTAGGTGCCCTGGAAGGTGTCTGTCGTCGGCTTTGTGATGATGTTGACCACGCCACCCGCCGCACCGTTACCGTAACGGGCGGCTGCCGGGCCGCGCAATACTTCCACACGTTCGATCTGTTCAGCAGGCACCCAGTTCGTGTCGCCACGCGAATCGCGCTCGCCACGCCAGCCAAAACGCACGGCAGAGCGGGAGCTGACGGGTTTGCCGTCAATCAGGATCATGGTGTTTTCCGGCCCCATGCCGCGAATATCGATCTGTCGATTATTACCGCGCTGGCCGCTGGCCGAGTTACCAGTCAGATTTACGCCCGGCATGGTACGCAAAACGTCGGAAATATCGTTGGCGGGAGGGGACTTCTGGATGTCTTCGGCGGTGATGATGGAAGAACCCAAGGTCTGCTTGAGTTCCTGCTCGGCCTTGACCACAATGCGCTCCAGCTCCTCGACCTCTTGCGCTTGCGTCTGATAGGGGAAGGCCAACAATAAAGCCACTGCCAGACTGCTTAAAGACATAAAAGATACGCCGCTAGGCACCTGGCGCTTAGCGGCGAAAGACGAGGACACCGACATAATGAACACCCAGTAATAATGAGATTGATTCGTGATTATAAGCAGGGTGGGCAATGTTACGGATTGTTGATCTCGTAAAAGCAACACATCAGACCGGACAAATACAGCCAGGGCTACGCCCCGTCACCGTCACAGCAGCGGCCTGTCAAGGCTGACAGCTTGCGTAGCAACGGGGCTGATTGTATTTAGGCGCAAACGCTGCAGCCAGGGCCCATACACGTGTGGATGACTGAATTTCGGGTGCTGGATCGGGTACCGGGCCCGGTTACATTATTGCCTGCCAGGGCTTGCTGGGGCGTCAGGCCACGCGTGGGGCTGGCCTTGCTGAACAAGCGTCGTGGTGCGCTCAATTGCAGCAAGAGGCTGCCTTTTTCGCAAGCAGGGCAGGTTTGAGGGTCATTACGGGTGGCAATACTGCGCAAATGGCTGCTGCGCTGCAGGCAGTGATTGCAAAGATAGTCGTACAAAGGCATGGCGAATCCGAGTAAAGCAAGCCCTGACTTCGATAAGAAGCCAGGGCCAGAGACCGATCAGGTCAAGTTACAGCGTGTGCCTGGACGGCCAAAACGGGCCGCGTCATTCAAGGCACCTTTAGGCAGGATATCGGTATCAAAAATACCGGTAGGCAATGCCAGGGAAGCGGAACTGTTGGGCAGATCCACCACGCCGCCGTAACGGCCTTCAACCGGAGCCGCTGTCAGCAGCATGTACGCCTGCGCGCGCGACAGGTCGGTGGTGCGGCTGATGTAGTCAATGGCTGCCAGACAAGCCTGACGGTACGCAACCGTGGAATCCAGATAGTAGTTGACGCCTTCTTCCACGCTGATGCCGGTAAAGTGCATCCACTGATCGTACTTGGGATCGTGACGGCCCGGGACGTAAATAGGCGCAGTCAGGTTGTATTGGGCCATGCCGCCTTTGATCAGATCAAAGCCAAGATGGGCCGCGCCGTCCATCTCAATGGCGCCACAGAAGGAGATCTCGCCATCGCCCTGGGAGAAGTGCAGGTCGCCCATGGACAGGCCAGCGCCCTTCACATAGACGGGGAAGTAAATCCGCGAGCCAATGGTCAGATTCTTGATGTCCAGATTGCCGCCGTGCTCACGCGGAGGCACGGTACGAGCTGCTTCGGCTGCCATGCGGTCAAACTCGGCGCCTTTCACGCCGCGCAATACGGCGGTTTTGGCATCGGGCGGATTGGCATGGCCCTTGGGCACCAGCAGGGCTTCACGGCGATTCCACTCACGCAGCAGCTCGTGCGAGGGCAGGGTGCCGATCAGGCCGGGGTGCATCATGGCCGCAATGCGCACGCCAGGAATGTGACGGGAGGTGGCGTAAACGCCATGCAGGTCCCAGATGGCCTTGTCGGCTTCGGGGAAATGCTCGGCCAAAAAGCCGCCGCCATTTTCCTTGGCGAAAATGCCCGAGAAACCCACGGGGGTAATGCAACGAATATCCAGCAGGTCCACCACCAGGATATCGCCAGGTTCGGCACCTTCAACGTGGATAGGGCCGGTCAATGGGTGGGCACGGGTCAGATCCACATCACGTACGTCGTTGGCGCTGTCCGTGTTTTGAATCTGAGCATCCAGAAAGTCCATACATTCCAGAATCATCTCCTCCCCAGGTTTGACGCTGGTCAGGTCTGGAATATCGGGGTGCCATCGGTTGTGTCCGATTTCAGCTTGTTCGGCCAAGGGTGCGCCGGGTTTGATTTTTATATGCTGCATGTGTTCTCCGAATAATGTGTGCGGGTTCGCACAACGGCGCTTTTAATGCGCTTGGCGACACAATTAACATGACTGAACAGAGCGGGTCAAAGTGCAGGAAGATGACTGTTTTATATGCTTTTTTTTGCCGATAAATAAATCTTAAGCAGACCAATGGTTTAGGCATTAAGTGATTAAAGGACAACACTACGAGGCGTTTGTCCAGAGGATAAATCCTGATATTGAACAAATTTTTATGTCGCGGCATGCCGTAAAAACAGCGGGCATCGCTATATGGCGATCCATATACAAGGCATAAGAGTTTCTCGATGGCATAAGCAGACCCAAGGCTGGCGGTGCACATAAGCATTGCTATCGATCGGCTCCCTATAACCCTTATCACGTTGGATATATAAGTCGGCAAGTCGAACTGACAACAATAAAAAACAAATAGAACGCAGGAGACACACTCATGACTCGCCGTACCCCCATCCTGTGGATTCGCAATCCACTGGCCTGTTCAGATACGCAAGCTGCCGGCGGCGTACTGGTGCAAGACAGCCGCATTATCGAAAAAGTGGCCGCCGGTCAGCAGCCCAAGCAGGCTTACGATCAAAGCTGGGATGCTTCCCGGCACGTTTTGTTGCCCGGTTTGGTCAATACCCATCATCACTTTTACCAAACCCTGACACGGGCCTATACCCCAGCGCTGAACAAGCCCTTGTTCCCCTGGCTGACCACGCTGTATGACGTATGGGCCGGTCTGGATGACGAGCAAATGCAGGTGGCCAGCGAACTGGCCATGGTGGAACTGCTGCAGTCCGGTTGTACGACGGTGGCCGATCACCACTATGTGTTTTCGGGCGCCTTGCAACATGCCATTGATTGTCAGGCAGAAACCGCTCAGCGCCTGGGCGTACGCGCCGCCTTGACTCGCGGTTCCATGAGCGTGGGCCGTGATCAGGGGGGCTTGCCCCCACAAAACGTCGTTCAGGACGAGCAAACCATTCTGGACGACAGCCTGCGCCTGATTCGCCACTATCACCAGCGCGCAGATGGCGCGATGATTACGCTGGCTCTGGCCCCGTGTTCACCGTTTTCTGTCAGTCGTGAGTTGATGAGCGAAAGCGCCAAGCTGGCAGAACGCGAAGACGTACGCCTGCACACGCACCTGGCTGAAACTGAGGACGAAACCGCCTACTGCGAGCGCCTCTTTGGCATGCGTCCCCTGGACTATCTGGATCAGCAAGGCTGGCTAAGCAATCGCACCTGGCTGGCGCACGGCATTCACTTCAACGACGAAGAAATCCAGCGCCTGGGCCGGGCTGGCACGGGGATTGCCCATTGCCCCTCGTCCAATATGGTGCTGGGCAGCGGCCTGTGCCGCACCATCGAGCTGGAAGCGGCCGGTGCCCCCGTCGGTCTGGCCGTGGACGGCTCGGCTTCCAACGACCACTCCAATCTAGCCCAAGAGATGCGACAGGCACTCTTGCTGGGCCGCCTGCGCTATGAGCCGGGCCAGGTCACTCATCAAGCGGTTATTCGTTGGGCTACTCAAGGCTCGGCCCGTTGCTTGGGGCGCGAGGACATTGGTGGCCTGAACGTCGGACAGCAGGCCGACCTGGCTTTGTTCACCCTGGATGAATTGCGCTTTTCCGGCGCAGAAAACCCCTTGGCTGCCTTGCTGCTCTGCGGCGCAGACCGGGCCGACCGTGTGATGGTCGCCGGACAGTGGCGCGTGATTGACGGCCAAGTCTGCGGCATTGATGTGCAAGACCTGATGCAACGCCATCAAGCCGCTGCTCGCCGTTTGCGCGACAAGGTACTGGATACCGCAGCGATAGCTTGAGTTTTGTAGTGACAGGGCCGACAGAGCTCTGCCTATTTCTTATTCGGAGACATTCATGACAACAGCTAAAAGGGCAGCGGATACAGCTCGCCCCGAAGACGAGAATCTGGGCCTGGGCGCGAATCTGGCCTATGGCTTTCAACACGTATTGACCATGTACGGCGGCATTATCGCCGTGCCGCTGATTATTGGTGAAGCAGCGGGTTTACCTGCCAATGAAACCGGCTTGCTGATTACCGCCTGCTTGTTCATGGGCGGTCTGGCCACCTTGCTGCAAACACTGGGTGTGCCATTTTTTGGCTGCCGTCTGCCGCTGGTTCAAGGGGTGTCGTTTTCCGGCGTCGCCACCATGATTGCTATTTTGGGCACGGGAGGCGGCTTGCCGGCCGTATTTGGCGCGGTCATTGTGGCGTCCTTGATAGGGCTGCTGATTACGCCGGTCTTTTCACGGGTGATCCGGTTCTTCCCGCCCTTGGTGACCGGCTGCGTGATTACAACGATTGGCCTGACCCTGATGCCGGTGGCCGCATTCTGGGCCATGGGTGGCAACCCGTCAGCTCCGGACTTTGGCAGCGTCGGCAATATCTCCCTGGCCGCCATGACCTTGCTGATCGTGCTCCTGCTCAGCAAGCTGGGCAGCGCCACGATCTCCCGCCTGTCCATTTTGCTGGCCATCATCATCGGTACTGTTATTGCGGTTGCCATGGGCCATGCGGATTTCTCTGCCGTCAGCCAAGGCGAGGTCTTTGCCTTGCCCAGTCTGTTTCACTTTGGCATGCCCACTTTTCAGACTGCCGCGATTATCTCCATGTTCATTGTGATCATCGTGACGCTGGTGGAAACATCGGCAGACATTCTTGCCGTAGGTGACATTATCGAGACCAAAGTTGATGCGCGTCGTCTGGGCGATGGTCTGCGTGCCGATATGCTCTCCAGCCTGATCGCACCGATTTTTGGCTCCTTCACACAAAGCGCCTTTGCCCAGAACGTCGGCTTGGTGGCGGTAACGGGCGTGAAAAGCCGCTACGTCGTGGCTTTTGGTGGTTTGATTCTGATCGCGTTGGGTCTACTGCCCATCATGGGCCGCCTGGTTGCCGCTGTTCCTCCAGCCGTACTGGGTGGCGCGGGCATGGTCCTGTTTGGCACCGTCGCGGCCAGCGGTATTCGTACGCTGGCCAAGGTCAATTATGAAAACAATATGAACCTGATCATCGTGGCCACCGCGATCGGCGCAGGCATGATTCCGATCGTGGCTCCCAAGTTCTACGAGCACTTCCCGGTCTGGTTTGCGACGATTTTCCACTCCGGCATCAGTTCGGCTGCCCTGGTTGCGATTGTGCTGAATCTTTTGTTCAACCACTTCACCTTGGGCAATTCCGATCAACCTTCTGTTTTTGCTGCTGGTGGGGGCCGCTACCTGCGGGTCTCGGACGTGGCCAACCTTAATGAAGGTGATTACGTTGAAAACGGCAAGATCATAGACAAGAATGGCAAGGAAGTTCCCATTATTGCCGATGAACACCCTGCACCGGAACAGCCCCCGGTACTGCATACAAAACCGGGTTTAAGCAGCACCTGAGCAATGGGATCCGTTGCTAAAAGAACATAAGATCGTACCTTTAGCCACCTTGTCTCTCTAGGGAGCAAGGTGGTTTTTTTTATCCAAGCCCTTGAAATATAAGCGACTAGCCTCATCTTTCTTTAGGTAGGCGATCGAGCCCACGCCTTCCATTGCAGTAGGGCTCAGCAAAGGAAAAATGGAGATCAAGCATGGCAAACAATTTGACACGTTTTAATCCGTTTGGGGATCTGACCGGTACAGAGACATGGCGGGATTTTGAGGATATTTTCCGGCGCGTGCCAGTCGTGGGCTCTTTGGCTGGCAATACGCCACCCAGCATTCGTCTGGATGTGAACGAAAACGAACAAGCCTATCAAGTCAGTGCAGAAGTGCCTGGCATCAAAAAAGAAGATGTGCATGTCAGTGTTGAAGGCAATGTCGTCACTATCCGTGTTGAAAGCCGGCGTGAACAGGAAGAAAAGGACGGTGATACGCTCTTGCGCAGCGAACGCTACTACGGAGTGCAAACCCGTCGCTTTAGCCTGGCGCAGGACATTGACGAATCCCAGGCCAGTGCCAAATGCGAAAACGGCATTTTGGAACTGATTCTGCCCAAGAAAAAGGGCGGAGCAGGGGCCAAAAAGCTGGAAGTTCGCTAAATCAGCTTGTTAAATTGAAAACCGCGCCCTAAGTGGCGCGGTTTTTTTTGGCTTTCTAACTGAAATCACCAAGAGGTTAGGGCTTTTTGTTCTCCATCATATAAGTCAAGGAGCTGGCCACTAACGCACGCGTGCCGATGCGCAACGCCTTTTCATCAATCATGAATTCAGGCGAATGATTCGGTGCGCCCATTTTGTCGGAATGCGGCGAAGCGTTCAGACGCCAGAAAACCACGGGCACATTCTTGCCAAACGCACCGAAGTCCTCGGAGCCCATGCCAGGAGCCACTTCCTTGGCTCCTATCCCGTCAGTGGCCAGATCCAGAGCGGGAATCACGGTTTGGGTGGCTTTAGGATCGCTGACCAGGACTTCATAGCCCGTGTCGATACGCACAGTGGCCTTCAAATCGTGGTTCGCAGCAATGTTTTGTGCGTAGCGCTGAATCAGCTCATGCGCAGTTGCCTGGTTGTGCTTGGACAGAGAACGCACGGTGCCACTGATGTCGGCGCTTTCCGGCAGCACATTGGGGCGGTTACCGCTGTGCAGCGAGCCTACCGTTACGACAGTGGTGCCGTCCTGGGGATTGGTGCGCTGGGCAATGATGTTATTCAAAGCCACAACAGTTTCAGCGGCCGCAACAACGGGCGAGGCAGCATTCCAGGGCGAGGAGCCATGGCCGCCTTTACCTGCCAAAGAGATGGAGAACACATCACCACTGGCCATCAGGCTGCCTTGGCGGTAGCCGATACTGCCTGCGGGGTAGGAGGGGCCGATATGCTGGCCCATCACCACATCCACTTTAGGCTGGTCCAGCACGCCTTCGGCCATCATGGCGTTAGCCCCACTTAACGGTTTGCCCGGGCCTTGTTCTTCCGCCGGTTGGAATAGCAGCACAATCGTGCCGGGCAGTTCGTCGCGCATATCCGAAAACACCTTGGCCGCCCCTAGCAGCATGGCAACGTGGGTGTCGTGGCCGCAAGCGTGCGAGACCGACACTTCCTTGCCTTGCCAGGTGCTTTTGGCGACGGACTTGAAGGGTAGATCATTACGTTCCTGTACGGGCAGGGCGTCCATATCGGCTCGCAGGGCCACGACCGGACCCGGTTTTCCACCTTTCAATACCGCCTTGACGCCAGTTTGTGCAATGCCAGTCTGGATCTGATAACCGGGCATCGTTTCCAAGGCCGCCTTGATATAGGCCGCCGTGTTGTGCTCTTGATAAGACAGCTCAGGATTTTGGTGAATATGACGACGCCACTCAATAACCTGCTGTTCCAAGGCATCGGCCTTGCTCATGGCAGTATCCATCATGGGATTACTGGCTTGCGCCGCCGTACCAGCCATTAAACACGTCGCTGCCAACAGGCTCAGGCAGAATGGATTCTTCATATAGTCTCCTGTCTTTTTGTAGTCGTAATAGCAACTGATCATAGCACTGGTATAGGCAGTAATCGGGCTGATTAATTGACACCTATAGTAGTTAGGAGCCCTTAGTGCATTCGTCCACTATTGCCTAATCGAAATAGCGTTTTTGACGGCTGAAATGACCAGGAGTCAGGCCCGTCTGTTCCTTGAAAAACGCAATAAACGCGCTGTCGCTGGCAAAGCCCAGATCCGAGGCCAACTGAGTGACACGGCCACCCGTGGAAAGCTGCTCAATCGCTTTAAGTAGACGCCATTGTTGTCGCCATTGCTGATAATTCAAGCCGGTATCGCGTTTGAAAAGGCGGCTGATGGTTTTCTCGCTGGCACCCAAATAGCGAGCTACTTCGTTCAGCGCGGGGGGCAGGGTATTCAAGCGGATTTGCTGTAAGCGGCTGTCTTTCGGCAAGGGCAGAAACAAGGCCTGATCGGGTGCCCGTTGCAATTCATCCAGCAAGACCAGCATCACATGGCGGCCCGGTGGCTGATCCCAGTTCTCATCCAGATCGGCTTGGGCGATACGGTCCAGTGCGGCAATCAGCAAATCGTTTGCCGCCAACAGTTGGACCTGCGAAGGCAAATCAGGGTAATGAGTCGGATCCAGGTACACCGACCGGTAATCCACCTGCTCGCTCATTTGCGCCTGATGGGGCAAAAGGGCAGGAATCCAGATCAAGCGCTTGGGCGGCAGCAAACACAATTGCTGATCCAGGGTGACAGTAATGCAGCCGCTGTGCGTGTACAGAATCTGGCCCCAGGGATGCTGATGCAGGCCGGAATCATGTTGTGCCAAACGGGCTGCAATCCCCAGCGCATGGCGGCCTCTCAGGTCGGGGAATGGGTCATTCGCGTGTAGGCAAGGCATGATTGTCTGATTTTATGGGTTTTTGATCAGAATAGATGTAATAGAAAAAATTGACCAGCGCTACGCTCATTCTTTTCAAATTGATGTGTGAATGGGCATGACTCGTTTTCTTCTATTAATGATCGTCTTGATCATGTTTCCGCAGGTGGTCGAGACCGCCTATAGCCCCGCTTTACCCCTTATCGCTCATACCTACGCAGTATCGGCCAGTGAAGCGGGCCAAACCTTGTCCGCCTACTTTATTGCCTTTGCGCTCGGTGTGCTGTTCTGGGGCTGGCTGTGCGACCGGGCTGGGCGCAGACCGGCTGTTTTGGCGGGTTTGACGGTGTATGGCCTGGGTTGTCTGCTCGCCCTGTTCAGCCCGAACTTCATAGTGCTCTTGCTGGCTCGCATGATTAGCGCATTTGGTGCGGCGGTCGGCTCCATTGGCGTGCAAACCATGCTGCGGGACCGTTATCAGGCCGAAGAACTGGCCAAGATTTTCGGCACTATCGGGGCAGCTCTGGCGCTGAGCCCTTTGCTGGGTTTGGCCCTGGGTGTGGCTTTGTCCTCGGGTGCTCAAGTGATGCCGGTTTTTATCGGCTTATTGGTTCTGGCCTTACTTCTGTTGGCTGCTTGTCTGTTGTACCTGCCTGAAACCCGCCCCGGTCAAAACCCGCACAGCAGCTTGTTGCACGTTCTGATTCGCCTGCTGCAAGATCCCGCAATCTGGCAGTCCGCCTTGCTGGTGGCCCTGTTCAACATCACGATTTTTGCGTTTTATCAGTGGGCTCCTTTCTTGCTGCAAGGCTTGGGTTCGGACACACAACCCATGATGATTGCCGGTGTCTTGCTAGCTGGGGGTACGTTCATGGGTGCGTTTTTAAACCGCCGCTGGCTGGCTGCGGGGCAGTCGTCCCGTAGGCTGATTTGGCGGGGCATTGCGCTGTTGGCGGTATCGGCCATCGGCCTGGAGTTCGCAGGGGAACATCTGATTTTCCTGCTCCCTGCCATGCTGCTTGCGCTGGCCTACGCAGTGGCCATTCCCAACCTTTTGTCTGGTGCCCTGCAGCACTATCGCTCGGTAGCGGGTATGGCAGGTGCGGTCTTTGGCCTAATGTACAGCTTGCTGCTGGGTCTGGGCTTGGCCTTGTCAGCCTGGTGGGGGGATCTGGCTGATGTGACCCTTATTTGTGCCGTTCTGGCCGCTATTTGCCTGGCTTTACCCCTGAATAGGACTTGAGAAAAACCCTGACATGCCCTTCGTAAGGCACCTCACTATAGGGTATATGCTAATACATATGTATTGACATAGATTAAGTCGAATCACCATAATCCTTCATGTTTAAAGCAATTGAAGAGTGTGTCTGACAAACACTCAGCTTGAACATTTATCCAAAAGGAGAGGATGACATGGTGGAACAGGGGGTTATCGGAAATCCGCTCGACAAGGCCAAGCCACGCGGCGCAGTGGCCTTGCTCATGCTGTTAATGGCTGTGCTGGGTGAGATGTGCCTGGCAGCCGACTTTTATGGGTTTGCAGCCGTTATCAAAATTGTGTCGGCAGACCTGTCACTCAGCCCCGCACAAGCTGGCTTGGTGCAGGGCGCTTTCGGTGTTTCGTTCGCGCTGGGCATGCTGTTCTGGGCACCACGTGGTCGTTCCATGAGCTCGGCCCATTTGTACCTGATTGGCTTGGGTGGCAGCGGCTTGCTCATGCTGCTGCAGACCCAGGCGCAGGATTTCACGCAGCTCTTTCTGCTGCGTCTGGTGGTGGGCTTTTTTGATTCCGCCGTCTGGGTCGGGTCCATGAAAATCGTCATGCAATGGTTTGCGCCACGCCGCCAGGGTCTGGTACTGGGCATTATTCTGGCCGCCTATTCGTTGGCCATTACCCTGGATTTTGCCTTGGGTCTGCCTTACGCCATGGCGCATGGCTGGCGTGCTTTCTTTCTGGTCCTGGGCGGGCTGACATTAAGCGCCTGCTTGATCACACAATTGGTGGTACGCGCCGGCCCTTATCAGGATCCTCACGACAAGATCAAAACCGACGCCGGTGTATTGCGCTCCATTGCCGCACGCCCCTGGATCTGGGTGGGCATTCTGGCCATTTTTGGTGCCTTGTTCTCGGTTGCCGCAACGGCGACCTGGCTGATTCCTGCCTTGATTGATGTGCAGAAAATGGCCCCCGAACAAGCCCCCTTGTTCGGCACCATCATGGGTTTGTCCCAGGTCTTTTTCCTGATTTTGGGCGGTTACGTCAGCGACCGCTTCACCCGTGTTGGCGTGATGCGTGTGGGCATGTGGCTCACCATTCTGGCGGCCAGCGCCTGTGTTCTGGTTGCCTGGCAGGCATTGCCCTACAGCGGCTTGCTGATCGTGGCCATTCTTTGTGGCGTAGGGGTCTTTCATGGTGGCGCTATTTTCAGTTACGTGGGTGAACGCTATGGCGTGAACCTGGGCCCCTGTGCTGCTGGCTACGCCGAGATGGGCGGTGTGTTTGCCACCTTTGTCGCGCCGTCCTTGCTGGGCCTGCTGCTGAGTCTGACCGGCTCCTACGTCTGGGCCTTTGGCAGTTTCCTGGCGGTAGAAGTGCTGGTTTTTATCGGTTTCCTCCTATTGAACCGCTTGCCGTCAGCACAGCCGGACTAAAGAAATGAACAAACTTATTTTTGATCCGGCAGACCTGGAGCAATACCGGCTCCAGGCCTCGGTGGCTGATTTTGACGCTGAAATGGCCGCCTACAAGCACGCCAGTGAACGGGCCCGCGCTGCCTTGAGCACTTGTTTCAGCACGCACGCCTATGGCGATGACCCGGCAGAAAAACTGGATGTCTATGCAGCCCGCCACGCCGGTGCCCCGGTTTATTTGTTCATTCATGGTGGCTACTGGCGCATGTTGTCCAAGGACGACTCGGCCATGATGGCGCAAAGCCTGCATGCCGCCGGTGCCACAGTGATTTGCCTGGACTACGGCCTGGCTCCCGCTTACCGCCTGCCGCAGATCGTGGCGCAATGCGAACGCGCTTTGCAGTGGGTTCACGCGCATGCTAGGCAATTCAATGGCGACCCACAGCGTATTCATATTAGTGGCAGCTCGGCAGGAGGGCACTTAAGCGGCATGTTGCTGGCGGCCGATGCCCAACGCGAACAGCGCCTGATCCACAGCGCCAGCATTCTCAGCGGCGTGATGGATTTGCATCCCATCTTGCAGACCGCCGTGAATGACTGGCTGCAGTTGGACGACGAACAAGCCCAACGCTATAGCCCGGCTTTGCACCCACCAGCGCAAGGAACCCCCGTGCTCGTGGCCTGGGGCGCACTGGAACCGGCCGTCATGCACGAACAAAGCCGTCACTACGCCCGGCAATGCGAGCTGGCGGGCTGCCTGGTGCAGAGCATGTCCGTGCCAAACCGACATCATTTCAACGTCTTGATGGATCTGGAGCAGAGCGACAGCGCATTGACGCTGGCCGTGTTGCAGACCATGAATCGTCATACCCAGGAGGAGAGACTATGACACAAGCAACTTCCCACTCCACCCTAACCGCGTGCTTTGAGCCCCGCCGTCTGGGCCACGTCAACCTGTGGGTTGATGAGCTGCAACGCGGTGAAGATTTTTACAGCCAGGTCTGTGGCCTGAAAGTGGAATTTACCGAACCTGATCTGGTGGCCACCTTTTTGGGCACCGGCCACACTCCCCATGACCTGGGCATGATGGAAACGACCAAAGGCGTGAATCGCTATGGCCGTGACGGTCTGCTGCAACTGCCCGGCACGATCGGCCTGAATCCCGGCCTGAATCACCTGGCCTGGGAATTGGAGAACGAGGCTGAACTGGTGGCTGGCTGGAGGCGTGCAAAAGAACAGGGGTGCGACATTGACATGACGGTGGACCACCAGGTCGCTCATAGCGTCTATATGTTTGACCCCGATGGCAACTACAACGAGTTCTACTGCGACACCATTAAAGACTGGCGCAGCGTGCTAGGTGGCCCCATGGAATTGCTGACCAGCCGCTGGGATCCCGAAGGGCAGGAGCCATTTTCCGAAGGCCGCTACGATGCTGACCCGGTTCTGGAAACAGTGCCTGACGCCCCGGTCCAACCCCGTCGTGTCACCCACGCCGTGCTGCGTACCGCTCAGTTGGACGCCATGCGCCACTTCTATACCGACGTCGCTGGTCTGGACGTGGTCTATGAAAACGATCGAGTCGTCTATTTACGTGCCGGCCTGGCCAATTATGATTACAGCCTGATTCTGGTACGTGACAAACAAGCTTCCTTCTCTCATGGTAGTTTCGAGCTGGCCAGCGTTCAGGATCTGGAACAAACGCTGGAGCGCCTGAAAGCCCAGAACATCATCCCCGTTTACGATGTGAACCTGCCCTGGAAGCGCGCTTTCTTCTTGCGTGATCCGGACGGTCTGCTCAGCGAGTGGCATGTGACGCAGGCAGGCGAGCGCGCTCTGGATCGCCATCACTCTTTGCCTTTGTGGGCGCAAGTTTAAGGAAACCAGCATGTCCGATAAAAAACGAAGTGCCTTGGTCGCAGGCGGTGGCCTGGGTGGCTTGGCAACCGCTGCCGCCTTGGCTCAGCGCGGCTGGGATGTCACCGTGCTGGAGCGCCAGTCTGAATTGCGCGCCAATGGCTCCGGTATTTATATCTGGGAAAATGGCCTGCGCGTTCTGAAGGCCTTAGGGGCTTACGAGCAAGCCATTGAAGGTGCCTTTTACGGTAGCCATTTTGAACAGCGTGACCTGAATAACGAAGTCATCGATTGCGGCCCCACACCAGCCGACCGTCGGCTGATTACCGTCATGCGCTCGCAACTGCTGAAATCCCTGGAGCAAGCAGGCAAGCGCGCCGGCGTGAAGGTTCGCACGAATGTAGAAGTCATCGCCGCTAACGCACGCGGGGAAGTTCAATTGGCCTCGGGCGAGCGCTTGCGTGCTGATCTGGTGATAGGCGCCGATGGCATCTGGTCACGTATCCGCCAGGCTCTGGGGCTGGAGCTGGTACACGAGCAAACTCGCGAAGGGGCCTTACGCACCATGATCGAGCGCAGGCCGGGCGACACCCAAGAGCAAGATGCTCAAAAATACATCGAGAACTGGAACGGCCTGCATCGTTTGTTGATTACGCCAGTCAGTGAAACCCAAACCTATCTGGCCCTGACTTGTCCACACGACGATGTGCGCGCCAGCAATACCCAGATCGACAAGGAATACTGGTCCGCTTTGTTCCCGCATTGGGCACACCTGATTGCGCGTGCCGATGGCCCAGTCAGTTGGGGTCGTTACAGTGTGACACGCTGCAAAACCTGGTCCAGCGGTCGTACGGCGATTTTAGGTGACGCCGCTCATGCTCAACCTCCGAATCTGGGGCAGGGCGGGGGCATGGCCATGCAAAATGGTCTGGCTCTGGCCACCTTCCTGGAAAAGGTCCAGGATGTGCGCGATATACCCGACGCCTTGGAGGCCTGGGAGAACAATGAGCGCGAGATTGTTGAGCACTGCCAGAAGTGGTCCTGTTTATATGGCGAGATCAGTGCCTTGCCCGATGCCGTGCGTACGCAAGTTGTGCGTTCTGCCATGTCCAATCCCTGGAGCTACGCGCAGATTTTCCGCGCTGCCAGTCATACGCCGACGGGCACTGTCCAAGCAGAGCGCTGCTAGTATACTGACGGTCCGCTTGTCGCTCCGGTTTCATGGGGCGTCAAGCGCAGGACTGACTCCTCCAAGGCACCATGAGCAAAACTTCCGTTTCCATCCCTGATAGCTGTGTAGAAACCAATCTGGCCTTCCAGATGGCAAGCATTATCTACAAGTTGGACCAAACGCTAAGATCGACCACCTTGCGTGAGCACAATATGACTTATGTGCATTTTCGGGTCTTGCAATATCTGTGGGATGAAGACGGGCGCAGCATCGGTGAAATTGCCAAGGCCATTGTCGTGCATCAGCCGGTCTTGAGCCGGGTAATTGATCAAATGCAAGAGCGTGAATTGGTTCAGCGTCGCGCAGACGAAAACGACAGTCGCTATATGCGTGTGTACCTGAGCGAAACGGGCCGCGAACGCTATGCGCAAGTCTGGCCCGCCGCCAAGGCAATGATTGATAACGCCCTGTCCGTGCTCAGTCCTGATGAGCGCGAAGACTTTGGCCGCATGCTGCGCCATGTTGCCGCGCATCTGGCGACCTGAGGCAAGGGTTAACGCTGGGCCTGGCCCGGTAGATTGGCCCGAATCAAACGACCCGCAATGGAATCGGTATGGGGCAGATCCGGCAAGGCATCACCCGGGCCAAACCAGCGCGCGTCATTGATCTCGTCAGCCTGGATACGCAAATCACCGCCCGCATATTCGGCGGTATAAGCCACCATCAAAGAATGTGGAAAAGGCCAGGACTGACTGCCGAAATACTGGATACGGTCCACGCGCAGTCCCACCTCCTCCATCACCTCGCGGTGAATGGCTTCTTCCAGATTCTCACCAGCTTCCACGAAACCAGCCAAGGCGGTGTAACGCGCCGTGGCATACGTAGAGTGGCAGGCCAACAAGATACGGTCCTTGTCGCGGATCAGCACCATCATGGCCGGGGAGATTCGGGGGTAGGCCGAGAAGCCACAGGAAGTGCAGCGAAAACACAGCTCATGCTTGACGCGTTCCATGGCGGAGCCGCACACCCCACAGTAACGATGACTACGTGCCCATTCTGAGACTTGAAAAGCCCGGTTCACCAGACTGGCTTGATCGCCCAACTGCGAGAGCACGCCGCGCAAGGGACGAAAGATAAAGCCATCTGGAGCCGGGGTCTGGACGGCGACGTGGCAGGCAAAATCCTGACAATCCTCGCCCGGAAAAAGAGCATGCCATTGCGCCGGAGCTAAATCCAGAGCGGGTTTGGCGGGAATCAAGGCTTGCCCTTCCTGGCTGCTGACCAATATTTCATTTCCACGAAAAATGAAATTCATGTGTTTCCTGTCCTTTAATAAGCCGCCTAAGTGCAGCGCAACGCTGGCTATTGTACGGGAAGGCCAAAGGTGAAAAAAAAGCGGAAAAATACAGCAGGCCAAGCAAGGTATCAAGGTCAGGGACAGAGAAAACGGCTGTTTTAAAACCAGAAACACAGTTGTCAAAGAGATGACGTTTGTCATGACTTTATTTGCCATACCCCAGGACAAAACGTGCAAGCCAACTAATTAGCAGGCAGATAATTAAGCATGTATTTATTTAAACTTAATGACTTGTTTTTAAATTTTTAAAAGTGAATTCATTATTTATAAAAATCATTTCTTATTTTTGTTTTATTTTTTATTTTAAAAATTTCTGTTTTATTTTTATATATTAAGTCGGCTTATAAAGTGTTGATGTTTTTTACTCATTCAACCAGACCACTTTTAAAAAAAATGCTGCCGGGAGTTTGGCACTCATCCGGAAAGGCCCACAAAAAAACCGCCAGATCTGAACCAGACGGTTTTCTGAAAAAAACCGCATAAACCTTGGGGGTTAATGCGGTTTAAGCAGACAGCACCTGCAGAAAAAGAACTGTGGGAAGGGAAAAAAAAGAGGCTGACTTGGTTTTACTCGATGTTTTGGGTTTGTTCGCGCAGTTGCTCAATACACAGCTTCAGGTCGATAGAGGCACGTGTCACGTCCATGCTGCCAGCCTTGGAGCCCAAGGTATTGGCCTCACGGTTCATCTCCTGGAACAAGAAGTCCAAACGCTTACCGGTGCTGCCTTGGCGGGTACTTTTCTTGTTGGACGCCACACTGGTATCGCCGTTCAGAATCAGCTCCAGCTCGGTCAAATGCGAACGCAGGCGGGCGATTTCCTCGGCCACATCAATACGCAGAGAGAAGACAGCCGCTTCCTGGGCAACGCGGGCAGACAGCTCTTGGCCCGAAATCAAGGCAAAGCCGTCTGGGCTGGCTTGCAGCAAGGCGTCATGCAGGCGAGTAGCAATCTTGTTCTTTTGCTCTGTCAGGATTGCGGGCAGGTGCTGCTCGACCTCGTCCACAATGGCGCTTATGTCTTGACGAATAGCCAGCATAGCTTGTGCCAGACGCTGGCCTTCACGTTCTCGGGTGGCCTGAAAATCCAGCAAGGCAGCCTCAAACGCCTCACTGACCATGGGTAGCCAGACTTGCGGGTCCATGCCCGAATTATTGCCGCTTTGATTGCTCAACAAGGTATGCAACTCGGGCGCAGGCAGGTCCGGAATGGCAACACGTGCTACTTGCAGCATCTGCGCCGTGCGCTCGACCGCTTCCATGTCCAGGTTTCGTTGCTGATCCGTGCCACTACGGGCAAAGTTGACCCGCAATTCCAGCTTGCCGCGCTGCACGCCCTTTGCAGCCAGCTCGCGCAGCAGATTCTCCGCAAAGCGCAGCTCTTCGGGCAGACGCAGATTCAGGTCCAGAAAGCGGTTATTAACGCTGCGCATCTCGATATTGAGGGTGCCTGCTTCGGACTCGGCCTTGGCACTGCCAAACGCGGTCATGCTACGGATCATGGGTGGGTCGCTTTAAGAATGGAATAAAGCCGCCAATTGTACTCTCAGGTCCCGGCTTTGGCCGCTCCTCTCGCTGCTACAAAGCTCTATACTTTAGGCATTCAAGGCCTGTGAGGGCCAATTTTTTTTCATCACGAAGGGCAGTCATGCTACGAATCCTGCATACAGCCGATTGGCAAATAGGTCGCCAGTACTCGCGTTTTGAGCTGGAGGACGCAGCCGCCCTGGCCGAGGCGCGTTTCAAGGCCATCGAGAAGCTGGCCGCACTGGCGACGGAACATCGGGCTGATCTGCTGGTAGTCGCAGGCGACGTCTTTGACTCGCAAACCCTGAGCGATCGCAATCTACGCCGCAGCTTCAATGCCATGGCGGGATTCACCGGCCCCTGGCTACTCCTGCCCGGTAACCATGACGCTGCCTTGAGCGAAAGCGTCTGGACGCGCGCGCGCCGCTTGAACTGCATTCCCAACTACGTGCATGTGCTTGATAAACCAGAGACGTTTCTGCTGGCGAGCCTGAAACTTGCGGTCTTGCCAGCACCGTTGACACAACGCCAGACTTACCAGGACTTGAGCGAGTGGTTCGATCGGGCTGAAAGCCCAGCAGGCTACTGGCGTCTGGGTTTGGCGCACGGCAGCGTCAGCGGGGTGCTGGAACACCTGGACAGCCACAATCTCATTGATCAAAACCGCGTACAACGAGCCAATCTGGACTATCTGGCGCTGGGCGATTGGCATGGCACCGTTAAAATCAACGATCGCTGTTACTACAGCGGCACCCCCGAGCCAGACCGCTTTCGGGATAATGACGCCGGCCAAGCCTTGCTGGTCGATATCAGCGAACCCGGCGCAACACCTGCGGTTCAAGCCTTGCCGGTTGCCCAGCACCCTTGGCGCAGCATTCAGCAGCATTTGAATGACGACACGGACCTGGATCTGCTAGAGCGGGAACTCAGTGCGTTGACCGATCAAAGCGTGGTGGAGCTGGAACTATCTGGCCAACTAAGCCTAGGCGGTTTTGAGCGTCTGGAGAGCATTCTGGGGCAGGCCCAGGCCCGTTGTCGCGCCTGGGATTGCCAGCGCGATGCCTTGCGTCTGGCCCCGTCCGAGGAAGATCTGAACGCCTTACAAGCCGATGGCTATCTGCAGGCGGCATTGAAACAATTGCAGGAGCTGCGTCACGGCAATCAACAGCAAGCCGCCGAAGATGCCTTGTTGATTCTGGCCGGTTTGCTGCGCGATAAGGAAGGCGGTCATGCACATTAAGTCCCTGCGCGTCGAGCAATTCAAGCGCTTTCGTCAGCCCGTCTCACTGGACAAGCTGGAGCTGGGCCTGAATATCATTAGCGCCCCGAATGAGGCCGGTAAAAGCACCTTGGCTGAAGCCCTGCGCACGGTGTTTTTCGAGCGCTATGGCACGGGCAGCCTGACAAAAATCCTGCCTTGGGGCGACTCCTCGGCCGCGCCAGAAATCGAGTTGAATTTCAGCCTGAACGGCCAGGACATGCGCCTGAGCAAGCGTTTTCTGAAGCGCAAGCGCTGCGATCTGTACATAGGCAATCAGCATTTGGACAATGATGAAGCCGAGCAGTACCTGGCCCAGCAAATGGGCTTTGAGTACGCCGCCAAAGGCAGCAGCCAGGCTCGTAACTGGGGTGTGCCGGGCCTGTTGTGGATCGAGCAAGGGCAGGGGCAGGATCTGCGCAGCTCGGTCGAACACGCCAGCGGCACCTTACAGCAGGCTTTAGGTAGTGAAATCGCCGATCTGACCAGTGCCGACGGGGATTATCTGATCGAACAGGCCCAGCAACAGTTGGACCAATATGTGACCCAGGCTCAAGGACAGCCGCGTGGCGTCTGGTTGGCAGCGCAGAAAGAGGCCAAGGAGCTGGAAGAGCAGTTACAAAGCCAGCAGTCCGCCTTGCAGCAGTATCAACAGTGGGTGAACGAACTGGCGCAGGCCCGCAAGCAAATTGCCCATGCCGAGACAAACCGCCCTTGGGAACAACTGCGCGAACAAGCCAAACACGTGCAAGTTCAGCTGCGTCAAGCCCGCCAATTACAGGAGCGCGCCAAGGAAATACAACAGGCACTGACCATGCTGGCAGAGCGCGAAAAGCTCTATCAGCAAGCCGGGGAGCGCGATCAGGAATCGGCCAGCCAACGTAGCCAGCGCGCCGAACAGGTGAAATCCTTAGGCGCCAAGCTAGAGCAAGAGCAGGGCACGCTCAACACCCTCAGCCAGCGTCTGGAGCAGGCTCGCAGCCATGCAGACGCCAGCCGGCAGGAGCAGGAGCGCGCCCGTACCTGGCAACAATGGTTTCAAGCGCAGGCCAATTTTGAAGACACCCAGCAGCAATTGTTGCAGGTGCAAGGACAACTGGAGGAGTTGGGCAAGCTGGAAACCCAGCTGGCTCAATGCGGTGCCGCCTTGGTGCAGTTGAAAATAAGCGATGAGGCATTGGACCAAGTGCGCCAGCAGCATCAGCTTATCCAGCGCTTACAACACCAGCTTGAGACGATTTCCACCGAAGTGCAGATCGAACTGCAAGACGGAGCCAGCCTGCTATTGGATGGCGAGTCCATTCAAGGCCAACACCGCGCTCACCTGAGCACCAGCACCCTGATTGAGCTGCCCGGAATGGGCCAGCTACGCATCATTCCGGGTGGTCGCGATCTGGGTAAGGTGCAGCAACAATTGGCGCAAACCCGGCAAGAATACACACAGGCGCTTAGCCAACTGGGCGCGCAAAGCCTGGAAGAATTAGAGCGTCGCCGCGAGCAATATCGGGAACAAGAGCAGCAAGACCGATTGTTACGCAGCGCCATGAAAGCGCTTGCCCCGCAGGGTAAGGCGCATTTGCAGGGCCTGGTTCAGGCGGCTCAGCAGCGCGTAGCCCCGCAGCGCCCACAAGGCGAGGCGATTGAGGCCTCGGAACGGGACCGTATCGCCCAAGCAACGGTCCTGGCCGAGCAACAGTACCGTGCGCTGGAAAGCGATTGGCACGACGCCCGTGAAGCCGTCGCCCGCACCCAGGCCCACCTGGAGCAGGCACGCGCCGAAGCCAACAGCCTGGAGCAGCAATGGGCTGACCCGCAACGCCAGCAAGCCCAGCAGGAGCGCGAACAGCAATGGAGACAGTTGCGCCTGCAACGCGAACAACAATTGACCGATCAAAAGACGCTGGCCACCGAACTGGCCGCCTTGCCTGTCTCGGTTCTGGAGCAGGACCTGCAACGTCTGGAGCGCAGCGCCCTGCAGCAGGAGCAAAGCTATAACGAGGCCTGTCTGGCCGCCCAACTGGTGCAAACCAAGCTGGAAACTCACGGAGCACAAGGCCTGGAAGAGCAAATCGACCAGACTTTACTGCGTCTGCACGACTGCCAGCGTCGGTGCGCCACTTACGAGCGCCGTGTTGCAGCCTTGCGCCTGCTGCTGTCTGTGCTGCGCGAACAGCGCAACGCCTTGACCCAGCAATTACACGAACCTTTGCAAAAGCACATCAACCACTATCTGCGCCTGCTTTTGGGCAAGGCTCAGGTGGAGCTGGACGAGCATCTGGCCCCACGCTGGTTGCAACGCGACAGTGGGCAAGGGCTGGCGGACGATATCGACGGTTTGAGCTTTGGCGCACGCGAGCAAATTGGTCTGATTGCGCGCCTGGCCTATGCGGATCTATTGCAGCAAGCCGGACGTCCTACCTTGCTGATTCTGGATGACGTGCTGGTCCACAGCGACAACGATCGGCTGGGTGCCATGAAGCGCATTATTCACGATGCCGCCCAACGCCATCAGATCCTGCTTTTCACCTGTCAGGCCGATAAGTGGATGGACATGGGTGTGGCGCTACGGCCTGTCCCGCAAGGCGTACAATAAGCGTTTTGAATGTTATCCGGAGCCTAGCCTTGTCTGAAAACGCTACGATTGCACGCCCCTCGGGTCGATCTGCTGCACAATGCCGTCCTATCGAACTGGTGACCGGTTTTACCCGTCACGCCGAAGGCTCGGTACTGATCCGTCTGGGTGAAACCCATGTTTTGTGCAATGCCAGCGTGCTCGACAAAGTCCCCCCCTTTCTGAAAGGCAAGGAGCAGGGCTGGGTAACGGCAGAATACGGCATGCTGCCTCGCTCCACGCACACCCGCTCGGACCGTGAAGCCGCCCGTGGCAAGCAAAATGGCCGCACCCAGGAAATCCAGCGTCTGATCGGCCGCAGCCTGCGCGCCGTCTTCGATCTGAAAGCCCTGGGCGAGCGCACCATTCACATTGACTGCGACGTTTTGCAAGCCGACGGCGGCACCCGCTGCGCCAGCATTACCGGTGCCTGGGTGGCTGCCAGTCTGGCCGTACGCGGTCTGCAAGAGCAGGGCAAGCTACAAGCCTCGCCCATTCAGGATCAGTTGGCGGCCGTCTCGGTCGGTGTCTTCGAATCCAATCCCGTACTGGATCTGGACTATCTGGAAGACTCCGCCTGCGGCGTGGACATGAATATCGTCATGACAGGCAGCGGCAATCTGGTGGAAGTGCAGGGCACTGCCGAAGGCCAGACCTTTGCACGACCCACCTTGAACCGCTTGCTGGATCTGGCCGAGCAGGGCATTGCCGAACTGATGCAAGCTCAGAAACAAGCTTTGCAGGGCTGATTGTTATGAATTGGGTTTGTTCTGCCACCTACGCCACACGGCTAGGCGGCGGGACAAACCTGCTATTGGGACGCCGTGCCGTTCCGCGCAGCATCCACTGCCTGGCACGGCGCCTTGCCATTTTTACTGAACAGGGCGCTTTGCCGCCTGCAGCGACTTATGAACACTGAATCCAAGCGTGTTGTCCTGGCCTCCAACAATGCCGGCAAGCTCAAGGAGTTTTCCGCCATCCTGGCCCAGGCCGGTATCAGCATGGTCCCGCAAGGCCAATTGGACATTCCTGAGGCCGAGGAACCCTTTGCTACTTTTATCGAGAATGCGCTGGCCAAGGCTCGCCATGCCAGCCAGTTAAGCGGCTTACCCGCCTTGGCCGACGACTCCGGCCTGTGTGTGCGCGCCCTGGACCAAGCTCCCGGCGTGTACTCCGCTCGTTTTGCCGCCCGCGAACTGGGTGGTGAAAAGTCCGATGCTGCCAATAACGCTTTGCTGGTCCAACGTCTGCAAGGACAACGCGACCGCCGCGCCTGTTATGTGGCCGTTCTGGTGTATGTGCGCCATGCCCAGGACCCACGGCCTATCGTGATTGAAGGCGTCTGGGAAGGGGAGATTCAGGATCAGCCCGTTGGCGAGAATGGCTTTGGCTACGATCCGCATTTTTACCTGCCTGAATTCAAGCAAACCGCGGCGCAGCTCTCGCCGGAAGTGAAGAACCAATACAGCCACCGGGCGCAAGCCATGCAAGCACTGCTGGCCCGTCTGGCCGCCGAGTAAAAACATGACTGTTTTTTCTCCCGAAGTGCGCATTCGGCCTGGCTCCGGCCCTGCCACTTTGCTTCCCAGTCTGCCTCCCTTGTCTGTGTACGTTCACGTGCCCTGGTGCGTGCGCAAATGCCCATACTGTGACTTCAACTCACACGAAGCACCGGCTGAGCTACCCGAAAACGAGTATCTGGACGCCTTGCAAGCCGATCTGGAGCAAACCTTGCCACTGGTCTGGGGCAGACAGGTGATTTCCGTGTTTATCGGTGGCGGCACGCCCAGCCTGCTGTCGGCCCAGGCGCTGGACCGCATGTTGGCCTTGCTGCGTTCCCATCTGAACCTGCTGCCCGACGCAGAAATCACCCTGGAAGCCAATCCCGGTGCCTCGGAAGCCTCGCGCTTCATGGACTTTGCGCAAAGCGGTGTAAACCGGATTTCCTTGGGTATTCAGAGCTTTAACGATCAAGCCCTGAAGGCACTGGGTCGTATTCATGACAGCCAGCAAGCACGGCAGGCCATTGAAGCCGCCATGAAGGCTGTGGAGCGCGTCAATCTGGACATCATGTACGCCTTGCCGGGCCAGACCCCAACGCAATCCGAGCAGGACATTGTGCAAGCCATGTCGTATGAGACCGAGCACTTGTCGCTTTACCATTTGACGCTGGAACCCAATACCGTCTTTGCCAAATACCCGCCCGCCTTGCCCGATGACGACGATAGCGCCGCCATGCAGGACAGGTTGATCGAGTTAACTGCCAGCCGTGGATGGAACCAGTACGAGATTTCAGCCTACAGCAAGCGGGGTGGCCATAGCCGCCACAATCTGAATTACTGGGAATTTGGCGACTATATCGGCATCGGCCCAGGGGCCCACGGCAAGCTGTCCTTTCACGACCGTATTATCCGTACGGCGACCACCCGCAGCCCGACGCAGTGGATGCAGAACGCCATCAAGCGCGACGGCAGCCACTATGCGCATAACGCCCGCGTCATGCCCAAAGAACTGCCTTTCGAGTTCATGCTGAACGTGCTGCGTCTGAAAGAGGGTGTACCTGCCCAGTACTTCCAGGAGCGTACAGGCATACCACTTGCGCAGATCCTTCCCGTCATCAAGCGCAATATCGAGAAAGGTTTGCTGGCTGCCGACCCGGTTCGCGTTCGTACCACCGATTTAGGCTGGCGATTCTTAAATGATTTACAGGAATCATTCCTGCCAGATGAAGGCTCCTGACATTTAATTGTTTATTTAAGACATTTTTTATTGTGCATCCGCACAATTGCTCTACAATTAATTTCTGGTAAGTCCTATGCCATAACGAATTTATCGATGCCGGTCTGTTTGCATCAATTCAGCCCCGATTTTGATAAGCGTGTTGAAGACCTGCCTTAGTGGGTTACACAATGATCCGCGCCACTCCTCCTCACTTTTTGTTAACGTCATTGACGCTGGAGTAATCATGTCCTCCCCCGAAGATGTTCTGAAGATCATTGCCGAACGCGAAATCACGTTTGTCGATTTCCGCTTTACCGATACTCTGGGCCGCGAGCACCACTTGACCACCCCCGCACACGCGGTGGACGAGGATCGCTTTGAGTCTGGTGTCGCTTTTGACGGCTCTTCCTTGCCTGGCTGGAAAGGAATTGAAGCCTCGGACATGTTGCTCATTCCGGACGCCAAAACCGCCCGTATGGACCCGTTCCGTGAAGAGCCCACCCTGATTCTGACCTGCGATGTGGTCGAGCCTTCCGATTTGAAAGGCTACGACCGCGACCCTCGTTCGCTGGCCAAACGTGCTGAAGCCTACTTGCGCTCCAGTGGTTTGGGCGATACCGCGTACTTTGGTCCCGAGCCGGAATTCTTCGTGTTCGACGGTATTACCTGGAACGACGACATGTCGGGCAGCTTCGTGAAGATTCGTTCCGAAGAAGCCCCCTGGTCGCGCGGTCTGGAACTCAATGGCAACAACCTGGGGCATCGTCCTGGTGTCAAAGGCGGTTACGTTCCTGTTTCACCCACGGATTCGTTTGCCGACTTGCGCTCCGAAATGTGTTTGTTGCTGGAACAGCAGGGCGTTCCTGTTGAAATCCATCACCACGAAGTGGCGGCCCCCGGTCAACTGGAAATCGGCACTCGCTTCTCGACTCTGGTCGAGCGTGCTGACTGGAACCAGATCCTGAAATACACCGTCCACAACGTGGCGCATGTTTATGGCAAAACAGCCACTTTCATGCCCAAGCCTGTCGTTGGTGATAACGGCTCTGGCATGCACGTACACCAGTCCATCTGGAAAGACGGCCAGAACTTGTTTGCCGGTAACGAATACGCCGGTCTGTCCGAGTTCGCCTTGTTCTACATTGGCGGCATCATCAAGCACGCCCGTGCCCTGAACGCCATCACCAACCCTTCAACCAACTCCTACAAGCGTCTGGTTCCGCACTTTGAAGCCCCGGTCAAGCTGGCGTACTCCGCCCGTAACCGTTCGGCCTCGATCCGCATTCCTTACGTCAGCAACCCCAAGGCACGTCGTGTTGAAGCCCGCTTCCCCGATCCAATGGCCAACCCTTACCTGGCTTTCTCGGCCTTGATGATGGCCGGCCTGGACGGTGTGCAAAACAAGATTCACCCCGGCGATGCCGCCGACAAGAACTTGTACGATCTGCCACCCGAAGAGGATGCAAAAATCCCAACCGTTTGTGTGTCGCTGGAACAGGCTATCGAGTCCCTGGACAAAGATCGCGAATTCCTGACCCGTGGCGGTGTGTTCAGCAATGAAATGCTGGACGCCTACATTGAGCTGAAACAAGCCGAAATCACTCGTTTGCGCATGGTGCCGCATCCGGTTGAGTTCGACATGTACTACGGCCTGTAAGATGAAAGGCACTGGCTTTGGCCAGTACGAACAAAAAGAGCGGCTTTCGGGCCGCTCTTTTTATAGGCTTACCAACCGTCGTCGTGCCTATACGTAGCAATCCAGAAGCCAGACCTTCACGGTATGTTATTTCTCTGTAGCCGCAAGGACACTGCCGGCTTGTACTTGCAATTCATGCTTAGACAATCAACCAGACACAGTCTATAAATCACTATTGTTATGGAAGTAGAGATGGATTTGGTTTTCCAATGGAAACGGCTGGACGATCTGTCCACGCGGGAAATGTACGCGATCATCCAGGCGCGCGAAGCTGTGTTTGTGGTCGAGCAACAGTGCGCCTATCAGGACGTGGACGGCCTGGATTTGCATTCCTGGCATTTGTCCGTGCTCAAAGGTAATGAGCTGGTTGCCTATGCCCGTGTCGTCGCGCCCGGTTTGAAATATGCCGAGCCTTCGATTGGCCGCGTCCTGACCTTGGCCCAGTTTCGCAGTCTGAAAATTGGCTATGCACTGGTGGCCGAAGCCATCCGCTTTACCGAAGCCCATTATCCTGGCGCGGGCATACGCATTGGCGCACAGGCGCATTTGCAAAAGTTCTACGGTTCTTTAGGGTTTGAACCTGTGGGCGAGGTCTACGACGAAGACGGCATTCCTCATATTGATATGCTCAAACCGAGTGTCCTTGCTCGATAGCCTCATTAAGTAGCGTGGCGATAGAAACGCAACGTTGCACGACGGTAACAACTGCCTCTGCCCGGTTTTGCTCCGTATAAAGCTCAGATCCTGGCTCTTGGCACGCCAGACATGACAAAGGCCGGAGAGAATCCTCAACCAGCCCCAAAAAATTTGACTTGCAAGGACAAGTATCAAAGCATTCGATACCCGGCAACAAGCGATAAATAAGAAGCGTCAGCCTCCAAATCTAATTCGTGTCTAATCCAGGCAAAGTACCGCTCTCGCCTTGCTCCTTTAGATACTCAATCAAGGCCCGCGCCGAGTTCGACAGGTGCCGTCGATGCGTATAAGCCAGCACCAAACGCAAAGGAGCAGGCGACAAGGGTAGGGGGACTGGAACCAAACGTCCTTGAGCAATGTCGGTTTCACATCCTTGGCGTGCCAAGATCGCAAAACCCAAACCTTTGACGGCACCAGCCCCAGCCAGCAAACCGCTATTGACGCGAAAACGGCTGGAAACATTCAGAACGTGAAAACGACCATCAGGCAAAACAAACTGCCAGGCCTGACCATCCAAGGCTGTATCGGTCGTAATGCAGGGTAAATGCTCCAATTCTTCCAGGCTGCTCGGCATGCCGTATTGCTCGATCAACGCAGGCGCAGCCACAACCTGGCAATCGAAAGAACATAGCGGCTGCACCACGAGGCTGCTGTCTGGCAGAGCACCCCGGCACATCAACAAAGCCAGATCAAAATCCTGCATCAGCACGCCAGGGCCTTCCAAATTGGTCTGACAATGTAGCTCCAGATCAGGGTGCTGGGACGCGAAATCGGCCAGAGCACCGGCGAATAAAACCGGCCCCACCTCCGATGGAATACAAATTCTTAAGCGGCCTGACAAACGGGTGCGTTGATCCAGCAAATCCTGCTCAGCCTGCCTCAAGGCTCCCCACCAAGGCTGGAGCGTGTCAAACAGGCCTTGGCCAACGCTGGTGAGACGCAGTTGCCGGGAACTGCGCTCCAGCAAACGCTGCCCAATCTGCCGCTCCAGTTGCGCTACATAGCGACTGACATTCGAGGTTGGTAAATCCAAGGCCTGTGCTGCAGCGGTAAAACTACCGCTCTCAGCAACTTGTACAAAAACCCGCAAGGCATTTAGATTCAGTTGGGAACTCATGGATTATCCCGGTTTTGATAAATAAACATTCAAATTATAGAGACTGCATATCAAAACCGAGAGCAGTTAGGCTAAAGCCTTTCTTGTTGGTATCTATCACCATGTCTGATTCTGACGTATGTCACCCCCGGCTTTGTGCCCATGCTGTGTCGTTCATCCAGTTTGTTCATGCCCTGGAGTTTATGGCCTTAACGCCTTTGTTTGTCTGGATGGCAGTGGATTTTGATGTCCCTGCGACCTACGCCGGTTATGTCGCCTCCATCTGCATGGGGGCTGCCGCCTTGTCTGGCATATTGGCGGCACGCTGGATGCATCGAGTGGCTTTAAAGCCCTTGTTGCTACTGGCCTTGGTTCTGTTGGCCGTGCTCACAGCCTGGGGCGCGAACAGTTCTGCATTTGGACTATTTCTGATACTGCGCCTGGGCGCCGGTTTGCTCGGCGGTTTTCTGATGAGTGCAGCCATGGCTTTGCTGCTGACTGACCTGAATGCCGAGCAACGGACCGACGCGATTGCGATTGTCGTCAGCGCATTTGCCCTGGTCAGCATTGTCGGAATGCCCGCCACCTTGCTCATCGCTGTGGAGCTGGGTTGGCGTATCGCCTTGCTGGTTCTGGCCGGACTTTGCTTGCTGGCTGCCGCGCTGGCCTATCGCTACCTGCCTTCACGCACTCCCACATCCGCCCAGCAAGTACCTCAACTGTGTTTGGGAAAAGAGGCGTGGCGCTGGTTATGCTTGCCGGCTGTTGCACAAGCAGGGTCACTGCTGCTCATCCCGGTTCTGATCCCTGTTTTAACCTTGTGCTACGGCTCTGAGCTCAAACACATGCCAGCGACGTTCATTCTGGGTGGCGTTGCGGCTTGGCTGGCCTCACGTCTGTCCGCCATAGCTATCAAGAAATGGGGGCAGGTCCGAACATCTGAGCTGGGCACACTGCTTCTGATCCTGTCCTTGATCATGCTGGCCTTGAAATGGGGCACAGCCCAAGGATTCATGATTTTGTTCATGGCAGGCAGCTACATCCGTCTTGTGTGTGCCAGCGCTTGCAGTGCGAGCTATCCCAATCACGTGCAGCGAGGTCGTTTCATGGCGCTACAAACTACAACGAACCATCTTGGCAGCTTTATTGCCTTGGCCCTTCCATCCACGATCTTGAGTGGTCAGGACCTGTCTCTATCAGCGCTCTATACCTTGCTGTGTCTGATGGCACTTGTTGCTGTAGCCTTGCCTATTTTCCTGCGCAGCACTGTCGCCAGACTGAATCCCCATCACGATCAGACACAGGCGGTGGATCACTAACACGCCTAACGCTCTACATCTGCTTACTGATCCCCAAAAGCACCTGGTTTAGGGTGGCAGATTAACGCTTGCATAAGCGTCTAAGGGAGGTCAATTACCGAACGGCATCACGTCAAAGGAGAGTCGCATATGGCTACGCACACCGCCAAACGCGCCAAGCTTTACCGCATGGTGACGGCAGAACATATCTGCCCCTTCGGGCTGAAAGCGCGCGCACTGCTCAAACGTAAAGGCTACGAAGTGGAAGATCACTGGCTTGAAAGTCGGGAAGAGATCGATGCTTTCAAGGCCCAACATCACGTCCGCACCACACCGCAAACTTTTATCGATGCAAAGCGGATAGGGGGCTACGACGAACTGGTCGAGCACTTCGGCGGGACAGTCAAAGACAAGGATGCTGTCAGCTACACACCTGTAATCGCCTTATTGATGATGGCTGCCTTGATGGCTCTGGCCGTTTCCTGGGCGACCTTTGAGCAAATCGTGCGCCTTCAGACACTAGAGTGGTTTATTGCCATTGCCATGTGTTTGTTGGCCGTGCAAAAACTCAAAGATGTGGATGGCTTTGCCACCATGTTTCTTAACTACGACTTGCTCGCCCAGCGATGGGTGCGCTACGCCTACCTGTATCCTTTTGGCGAAGCCTTGGCAGGCGTGTTGATGTTGGCTGGTGCCATGCTGTGGCTGTCGGTGCCCATTGCCTTAGTGATTGGCAGCATTGGGGCCTGGTCTGTGTTCAAGGCCGTTTATATCGACAAACGTGAACTGAAATGCGCCTGCGTAGGTGGCGACAGCAAGGTTCCTCTGGGCTTTGTATCCCTGACTGAAAACCTGATGATGGTTGCGATGGCGGTATGGATGATGATCAAGCCATTCTTGCTGGGCACGTAAACAACCGGCACCTCATCGCCCCGCAGCAGAAAACGGCGTCTAGCGGGCTACGACGGTACTGTGGTTTTTACAGCTCCGCAGGTTCCCCACGCAAAAAGGCCTGGGCCCGCTGCGCCATGATGGCTTCACGGCGAACAAAATCCGCCACAAAGTCATTCACGGGGTGGTGGTGCAAGCTGTAAGGGGAGTCCCACTGGACAATTTTGCCAGCCTGCATCACGCCAATACGATCAGCAATCGCAAACGCTTCAGCCTGATTATGGGTCACTAAAATCGCAGTCATACCTGCGCCTTTCAGAATGTCGCGCACCTCGAACGCAAGACGCTCACGGGTATCTACATCCAGATTAGAAAAAGGTTCATCGAGCAATAGCAGGGAAGGCTTGGGGGCCAAGGCCCGTGCCAAAGCCACGCGCTGCTGCTGCCCCCCCGACAACTCATGCGGATAGCGCTGCGCCAAGCGGGCCAGATCCACCAGTTCCAGCATCTCCAGTACTCGGGCCTGACGCTGAGCTTTATCCCATTTACGCAGGCCAAAGGCCACGTTCTTTTCTACCGTCAAGTGAGGAAAAAGGGCGTAATCCTGGAACATCATGCCCACATGGCGGTCTTCTGGTGGCACTTGATGGGAAACAGCCGACAAGACATGGCCATTTAACAGAATATGTCCGGCACGCAAAGGCTCGAAACCGGCAATGGCTCGCAAGACCGTGGTTTTGCCGCAGCCCGATGCACCTAGCAGACAGCCAATCTCCCCTTGGGGCAGGTGCAGGCTGAGCTGATCAACAACCGGTCGAAAGCCTTCAGACGTTTCATAAGACAGGGTAATTGCCTGCAAATCCAGAAAATCATTCATGATGCGCGTGGGCCAGAGGCCATCAATTGAGTACGTGCCAATAAAATAACGGGGATCAAACCAGCCAAAACAATGGCCAAGGCGGCAACGGCGCCTTCCTCGTAAGTCCCACGAGCCGCTTCCGCATACAGCCAGGTTGCCAATGTCTCGAAATTCATCGGACGCAGCAACAAGGTAGCGGGTAGCTCCTTCATGGCATCAACAAAAATAAGCAGGGCAGCGGCGCCCATCGCGGGGCGCAGCAAGGGCAAATGTACGCGTTTTAACGTACCTGCCGGAGACTCCCCCAATAAACGGGAAGCCTGTTCCAGGGAAGCTGGAATACGAGCCAGTCCGGCTTCAATACCGCCAATCGAAATCGCCAGAAAGCGCAAGGTATAGGCCAAGACCAAAGCCAGGGTCGAGCCCATCAACAACAAGCCTGTGGCGGAGACGCCAAACCAGGACATGATTTGATTGTAGAAAGAGTCAAACAGGACCAAGGGAGTCAACAGTCCAATTGCCAGTACAGTCCCTGGAATGGCGTAACCTAGGCTGCTGACACCGGCCAGAAAACGGGCCAGACGTGGTTTGCGTCCCGAACGTACCGCACGAGCTGCCCAGGCGACGACCAGACCACAGGTCAAAGTCGCCACGGTTGCCAGCGCGGCGATATACAAGGTGTTCCAGGCACTGCTCAGTAATTGCGCCGACACGCCACCTGCCAAAGTCACATGTTTGATCGTCTCATTTAACAAATACAGGGACGGCGCAATAAAACCCACCAGCACAGGCGCCAACCCCAAAGCAATAGCGATACACGCTGCCGAGCCTTTCAGCCTGGTGGGTCGGATAGGTTCAGAGCGCTGATTACTGGAGTAAGCCTGGCGACGGCGACCATAGCGCTCGATGCTGATCAGCGCCGCAACCAGACAGAGCATGGAAACAGCAATTTGTGCCGCACCTGCCAAATCAGAACGTGTCACCCACGTGGTGTAGATAGACACCGTCAAGGTCTGTACGCCCAGGAACTCGGAAGCACCGATATCATTCAGCGTTTCCAGCAAGGCCAGACTGACGCCCACTGCGATGGCCGGTCGAGCCATGGGCAAAACAACACGGAAAAACACACTGCGGCCCGACTCCCCCATAATGCGTGCCGCCTCCAGCAAACTGGCCGATTGGGTGGCAAACATAGCCCGTGTACTTAGATAGACGTAGGGATAAAGTACCGAACCCAACAGAAAGATCGCACCACCCAAAGAGCGCAAATCCGGCAAACGAAACTCACGCGGGCTGCTATAGCCCAAAACATAACGAATGGCCGATTGAATCGGACCGATCGGATGTAACAAATCCAGGTAGGCAAAGGCCACGATATAGGTTGGCACCGCCAGCGGCAGCAATAATGCCCATTGCAAAACCCGCCGTCCGGGAAACTCGTAGGCGGTAATCAGCCAGGCGGATCCCACTCCCAAACAGCTTACTACTACCCCCACGCCCAACAGCAGCAGCAAGGTATTACTCATTGCATGGGGGAGAACAAACTGGAACAGGTGCGACCAGTGCTCGGTCGAGCCGCCTAAGGCGTGGGTCAGCAAAGTAATCACAGGCGCTGCCACAATCAGGGCAATCACAGCGGCAGCCAGGGACCAAAGGGGCAGACGACGAAAAAAAGGCATTATGAAAGGCTAGGTATTACAGGCGCTTAAATGCGCGACGACCGCCGCTCTGATTTCTCAAAGCTGGCGGTCGTAGAAAAAGAGTAGGGCGATTTTAATTGTCGAAGCCAACTTTATCCACCAACTCGCTGGCTTGCTTGCGGTGTTTGGCAATTTCAGTCAGAGGCAAAGGATCAATCGTCATGGGGCCGAAGCTGGCAACAACAGGATCCAGCTCAACGCCAGCGCGTACCGGGTATTCGTAATTGGCCTTGGCGTACAGGCTCTGGGCTTTTTCGGAAACCAGGTACTCCAGCAGTTTGACGGCATTGTCTTTATTAGGAGAATGCTTGGCCACGGCGGCACCGGAGATGTTCACGTGTGTGCCACCGCCTTTGGTATCGGCAAAAGTTGGGCGGACCACATTGATCGCTTCACCCCATTTGTAGGAGTCGCTACCGGGTTCAGCATTTTTCATGCGGCCCACGTAGTAAGCATTGGCGATACCGATATCACAAATGCCGCCCAGAATATCGCGGGCTACATCGCGGTCACCACCGGCTGCCTTGCGGCCCAGATTGTCTTTCACACCGCGCAGCCACTGCTCGGTTGCTGGTGCACCGTTATGGGCAATCATGGCAGCGACCAAAGCCGTGTTGTAAGGGTGCTGACCGGAACGGATACACACTTTGCCTTTCCATTTAGGATCGGCGAAATCCTCGTAGTGAATGCTTTTTACATCCACATCCTTGGCCACATACGCCACACGATCGCGCAGAGACAGGGAATACCACTGCTTATCTGCACCACGCAAATTGGCAGGAATCGCACTGTCCAAGGTGGCGGACTCAACAGGCTGGGTAATACCAGCCTCGACCAGATCGAGCAGATTACCAATATCTACCGTCATCAAAATATCAGCAGGGGACTTGTCGCCTTCGGTTTTCACGCGCTCGATCAAACCGTCTTTGACAAACACGGTATTGACCTTCACGCCCGTGTCCTTGCTGAAGGTTTCCAGTAGGGGAGTGATCAAGCCAGGTTCACGTGTGGTGTAGAGGTTGACTTCGCCAGAGGCAAAAGCGGCCATCGACATGGTGCCCATCGCGGACAGAAGCAAGGCTTGGGTCAGGGCACGACTACGAAGAGTAAAGCGCATGATCAACACTCCAAAAACAGACGGAAATAACGTTAAAACCGATACGAGGCCGGAAAATGTGAATGATTATCAAACGTATGCAGAAACTAGGCAAGAGCTATTTGACATACAAGCCCACTCACCAGCTAAAAATCGCCGTGTCATCCACGCCAAAGCAGAAAAAAGCAGATCCCAGAACTTAATGGTAAGTCCTGATTGCGATCAAATCGTATCGGTGAATGAGCATGGATTTACCGAGGGAACTCGGTACAATGGGCAAATATTTGCTTACTGATCCGGGCGATATTGCCCCTTTAGACGATACCTACCATGGCAGCTTTCAATACCGAACAAGTGCTCAGCGTCCACCACTGGAATGACACCCTGTTCTCATTTACCACCACCCGCGACGCCGCCCTGCGTTTTCATAATGGGCACTTTGTAATGATCGGTCTGGAAGTTGATGGCAAGCCGCTGATGCGCGCTTACAGTATTGCCAGCGCCAACTACGAAGAAAATCTGGAGTTTCTCAGCATCAAGGTACAGGACGGCCCCTTGACCTCGCGCCTGCAGCACTTGAAGGAAGGCGATACCATTCTGGTCAGCCGCAAACCCGTTGGCACTCTGGTTATTGACGACCTGCGCGCAGGTCGCAATCTGTTCTTGTTTGGTACCGGCACCGGTCTGGCTCCCTTCATGAGCATCATCAAGGACCCCGACACCTACGAGCGTTTTGAAAAAGTCGTATTGGTTCACGGCGTACGTTTCGTCAGCGAATTGGCCTACTCCGATTTCATCCAGAACGAATTGCCACAGAACGAATACTTTGGTGAAGTGGTACGCGAAAAACTGCTGTATTACCCCACCGTTACCCGCGAAGCGTTTCGCAATACCGGCCGAATTACCGATCTGATCGAAACGGGCAAGCTGTGTGAAGACCTGGGCATTCCTCAACTGGATCCCGCTCAGGATCGCGCCATGCTGTGCGGTAGCCCAGCTATGTTGGCCGACATTAGCGCCATGCTCGATAAACGCGGTTTTGAAGTGTCGCCCGGTGTTGGTCAGCCCGGTGACTACGTAATTGAACGCGCCTTCGTGGAAAAATAATCCCGCCAAGATCTGTTAATTTTAGCTATAGGCGCTTAAACTCTGATAGTACAACACTCATCAGAGGTTTCTTATGACTAAGCAAGTTGTCTTCACCGATGCCGCTCCGGCAGCTGTAGGCCCATACTCTCAGGCCATTATCGCTTCGGGCGGCAAGACAGTATTCCTGTCTGGCCAAATCGGTCTGGAGCCTGCCACTGGCGAACTGGTATCTGAAAATTTTGAAGGTCAGGTACGCCAGGCATTTGCCAACCTGGAAGCTGTGGTCAAAGAAGCTGGCGCTAATCTGGGTGACATCGTCAAACTGACTTTGTTTTTGACCGATCTGTCCCGCTTTGCCAGCGCGAACGCCATCATGGCCGAACTGATTCCCCAGCCTTTCCCTGCACGCTCCACCATCGGTGTGGCCAGCCTGCCCAAAGGCGCTCAGTTCGAGGTCGAGGCTATCCTCAATTTCTAAAGACGTATTGCCATGACCGCAGGTCGGCCTGCGCCTCAGGCCAAACGGGCTGCGCCACGCAAAGCGCTCAGCCTGGATCAGAAGTTTGAAAAGCTCGGCCTACGAGAGCCTGCCGACTTCGTGGTCCATCTTCCTTTGCGCTACGAGGACGAGACTCAGGTTGAGCCTATCGCCCATCTTTACCCTGGCAAGATGGCGCAAATTGAAGGGCGTATCCTGAGTACAGACGTCCAGGCTCGTCCCCGTGCGCAGTTGCATGCACGTATTGCCGATGAAAGTGGCGAGCTGGCCTTGCGCTGGCTGCACTTTTACCCCAGCCAGCTCAAGCAGTTGCAAGGGGATTTGCCGCTGCGAGTGCGCGGCGAAGTGCGCCAGGGCTTTCATGGCCTGGAAATGGTGCATCCCAAAGTCACCAAAGCCGGTCAGCCCCTGGCCCGCGCCTTGACCCCTGTGTATCCCACGACTGATGGCTTGAGTCAGGTGCAGTTGCGCAAAGCCATTGCCGATGCGCTCAATAACGCAGACCTGCGCGACACGCTACCTGAAGCAGTGCGTAACGAATACGGTCTGATGCCTTTTAACGAGGCCATCCGGCTTTTGCATTACCCACCACCAGAGCTCAGCTACGACGATTTGTTCGAGCATGGCCATCCAGCCTGGAGCCGCATCAAATTTGATGAGTTGCTGGCTCAGCAACTATCCCTGGCGCAGGCACGCGCTGCCCGTCAGGCTCAGCGCGCCAAGCCCATGCGTGCAGGCAATAGTGATCTGGCCAAAGCCTTGCTGGCCTCCTTGCCCTTCCAGTTAACAGCGGCTCAACAACGCTGTGTCAAGGAAATCAGTGCGGACATGAAACGCGCTTACCCGATGCACCGCTTGTTGCAGGGTGACGTGGGTAGCGGCAAAACCATTGTGTCAGCCATTGCCGCCGTGCAAGCGATTGCCAGCGGTTTTCAAGTGGCCCTGATGGCGCCCACTGAAATCTTGGCCGAGCAGCACTACCTGAAAATGCGCGCCTGGCTGGAGCCTTTGGGTGTAGAGCTGGCCTGGCTAAGCGGCAGTTTGGGCGTCAAGGCCAAACGTCTGGCTTATGACGCCATCAGCTCCGGACAAGCCAGACTGGCCATCGGCACTCAGGCTCTGATTCAGGACAATGTCCAGTTCCAGCAATTGGGCTTGGTGATTCTGGATGAGCAGCACCGCTTTGGTGTTGGCCAGCGCCTGGAACTGAACCGCAAAGGGGACGCGCAGGACAAGAAAGGGCAAGCCCACTTGCCGCATCAACTGAATATGAGTGCCACGCCCATCCCGCGTACCTTGGCCATGGCCTTCTTTGCCGATCTGGATGTCTCCGCCATTGACGAACTGCCGCCGGGCCGCAGCCCCATCATTACGAAACTGGCCGCCGATAATCGCCGCGATGAAATCATGGCGCGCGTTCGGGCCGAAGTCGCTCAAGGTCGACAAGCCTATTGGGTCTGCCCCCTGGTTGAAGAAAGCGAAGCGCTGCAATTGCAAACCGCTGTAGACACCCATGCGGCTCTGGAGCAAGCCTTAGCTCCCTTGCGAGTAGGCCTGATTCATGGCCGCTTGGCCTCCACGGAAAAAGCTGAGGTGATGGAGGCGTTTCGCAGCGGCAACCTGGACGTGCTGGTTGCGACCACCGTGATTGAAGTCGGTGTAGACGTGCCCAATGCTTCTTTAATGATCATTGAACATGCCGAGCGCTTTGGTCTGGCGCAACTGCATCAGTTGCGGGGTCGGGTAGGGCGGGGGCAGATTCAGTCTGTTTGCGTGTTGCTGTACCAAGCGCCACTTTCGGCTATTGCCCGCCTGCGTTTACGCGCCATGTATGAAACGACTGATGGTTTTGAAATTGCCCGGCGCGACTTGGAACAACGCGGCCCGGGCGAGTTCATGGGCATGCGCCAATCCGGACAGGCAGGCTTGCGGTTTGCCAGTCTGGAGTCCGATGAAGACTTGATCGAGCAGGCCCAAACCTTGGCCAGCACCTTTCGCCGTGATTATCCAGACCACGCACACCACCATTTACAGCGTTGGATGAAGGGCCGAGAAGAATTACTCCGTAGTTGACCACGAGCCTGCATGCAAGCCTGACCATTTACGGCGTGCTTACGCGAGGCATGATGGATATGGCGCCGCAGGCGCCCCCGTATTGGGGCGGAGAGGCTCTGGCTGTCAGGCCGGAGTTCTTCACCCAAGGTCTTAATGCTGTTTTGCACAAGGAATTGTCATGACATTGACCGAGCTGAAGTACATCGTTGCCGTAGCACGCGAGCGTCATTTCGGACGTGCTGCCGAAGCCTGCTTTGTGAGCCAACCAACCCTGTCGGTGGCCATCAAGAAGTTGGAAGACGAATTAGGCGTGGTCATCTTCGAGCGTGGCGGGCCCGAAGTGGCTATTACCCCGATTGGGCTGCGCATTGTCACCCAGGCACAGAAAGTGCTGGAAGAGGGGGCCAATCTGCGGGAGATTGCCCGCCAAGGCCACGACCCCTTGGCGGGCCCTTTGCGCGTGGGCATTATTTACACCGTGGCACCGTACCTGCTGCCCAAGCTCGTTCCCAAGCAGATCGAGCTGACCCCACAAATGCCACTTTTATTGCAAGAAAACTTTACCGTACGCCTGTTGGAACTGCTGCGCCAAGGGGAAATTGATTGCGCCATTGTGGCCCTGCCTTTGCCCGAAACCGGCCTGGTTATCCGCGAGCTGTACGACGAGCCTTTTGTGGTGGCCATGCCCCATGAACATGCCTGGGCCAAGCGCAAGGAAATCGATCCTGAACAACTGAAAGATCAGACCATGTTGCTGCTCGGTGCCGGCCATTGCTTTCGCGATCAGGTGCTGGATGTGTGTCCGGAACTGTCGCGCTTTTCAGCATCCAGTGAAGGTATACAGCGCACCTTTGAAGGCTCTTCACTGGAAACCATTCGACATATGGTTGCTACCGGCATCGGTCTGACGGTCCTGCCTGCAAGCTCCTTAAGTGCCCCAGGCCAAGCCAACGAGTTGCTCGCTTACGTTCCCTTCAAAAAACCCATTCCAGATCGACGCATTGCCTTGGTTTGGCGCAAAAGTTTTCCACGTATTTCAGCCATTGATGCGTTGACCCGTGGGATCATGGAAAGTGGCTTAGGTGGGGTCAACTACTTAAAAGTCGAATACAACAGCAATTTCCCGTATCCTGAACTAGCGTAAGTCGCATCATTACTGCGTGTTATTCTGCTTCAGTACCTATTTAGCCCTCTGTTTAACAGGAGTCCACTATGGCAAAAGCCGTGAAAGCAGTGAGTAAAACCGCCAAGGCCAGCAAGGCCGAAGCAGCCCCAAACACTGATACCAAGGTTACAGTTGCAGCTGAAACAAAGGCTGAATCAAAACCGGTAGCCACCAAGAAAGTGACCGCTAAAAAGCCCGTCGCCAAAAAGCCTGCCACGACTGCCAAAGCGCCCGCGACAGCAACTAAACCTGCGGCGAAGCCGGCCTCTGCCCGCAAGCCTGTCGCTGCCAAACCCACCGCTCCTGCTGGAGCCGCCAGCAGCGCCCTGAAGATCGATATCGGTATTTCGACAGCAGACCGTGCTGCGGTAGTCAACGAGCTGTCCAAGGTACTGGCCGACTCCTACACCGTGTACCTGATGACGCATAACTTCCACTGGAACGTCACCGGCCCCATGTTCAAGACACTGCATGAGCTGTTCATGACGCAGTACACCGAACTGTGGCAAGCCCTGGATGATATCGCCGAGCGTATCCGTGCCCTGGGTCACTACGCCCCAGGTACTTACGCCGAATTCCAGAAGCTGTCGTCCATCTCGCAGCCTACGTCCGTTCCAAACGCCACCACCATGATCGAACTGCTGGTCAAAGGTAACGAAGCCTTGGCTCGCACTGCTCGCGCCGCATTTAATCGTGCTGACTCTGCCGACGACCAGCCTACGGCTGACTTGTTGACCCAGCGCCTGGACGTACACGAGAAAAATGCATGGATGCTGCGTAGCCTGCTGCAGTAATTACCTGCTTATCGCCCTCAAATAGCGATAAAAAAAGGCCACCATACGGTGGCCTTTCCTATTCCCCTTATAGAAAACCCTGAATTCGCCCGCAAGGCAGGCATAAAGCCCTGTTATCGGTGTATGCTTTCCTGCATATTCACGGAGGTGTTTTCTATGAAAATTCGTTTCACTCCTGTTGCAGCGGCCATGAGCCTGGCAACGGGTCTGCTCTTGTCCGGTGCTGCTCACGCTGACAATATCCGTATCGCGCTGGCTGGTCCTTTCACCGGCTCGGTGACTCAATACGGTGACATGGTCAAACAAGGCGTCGATACCGCCATCGAACAGATCAACGCGGCTGGTGGCGTGTTGGGCAAACAGCTCGAACTAGTCACTGTTGACGATGCCTGCGAACCCAAGCAAGGTCCCGTCGCAGCCAACCGCATCGTGAATGACAAGATCCACTATGTTGTCGGTCACGTGTGCTCGGGCGCGACCATCGCGGCCACTGACATCTACAACAACGAAGGCGTGTTAATGGTGACCCCTTCGGCAACAGCACCCGCTGTTACCGACGGCAAAGGTTACGACATGATCCTGCGCACCATTGGTCGTGACGACCAGCAGGGCCCGGCAGCGGCCAAGTTTATTCTGGAACAGATCAAACCGACTAAGGTCGCCGTCCTGCACGACAAACAGTCCTATGGTCAAGGTATTGCCGCTTCGGTTCGCTCCGAACTGCAAAAAGCGGGCACCGAAGTTGCTCTGTTTGAAGGCATTAACGCAGGCGACAGCGATTATTCTGCCGTCATCACCAAGCTGAAATCCACCGGCGTGGACTTCGTCTATTTTGGTGGCTACCACCCGGAAATGGGCCTACTGTTGCGCCAAGCCGCTGAGCAAGGCGTGAAAGTTCACTTCATGGGCCCAGAAGGCGTGGGTAATCCCGACATTAACGCGATTGCTGGCAAAGCTGTTGAAGGCATGCTGCTGACCTTGCCTGCGGACTTCTCGCAAGATCCGGATAACCAGGCTATCGTCCAAGCCTTCAAGGACAAGAAGCGTGACCCTAGCGGCGCGTTCCAACTGTCCGCCTATGCCGCCACTCTCGCGATTGCCGAAGGCATCAAGGGCGCTGGCGCTGATGATCCCATCAAAGTTGCCGACTACCTGCACGCCAATAGCGTGAAAACGCCCATCGGCCAAATCAGCTGGAACAAGCAGGGCGACCTGAACGACTTCAAATTTGACGTCTTTAGCTGGCACGCTGACGGTACTAAAACCGTCTACGGCAAGTAATCCCTGATTCTTGCTCGTAAAAAAACCGGCCTTCGGGCCGGTTTTTTATTGTGCCTTGCCTTGGCGTTTGCTCAGGCCTCAATACGCAATCCCGTATCGCGATCAAACCAATGTAGAGGGTGGGGCGGCATATAGCCAATCTGAATGGCCTCGCCAATTTGAATCGGGTATTTACGGGTCTGCTCAATCGGGCAGCGCACGATAATGCGATAGTCGCCACAACCCAAGTGCAACAACTGCTCAGAACCCAAGACTTCCACCATTTCCACTTGCGTTGTCACACCGGGCACATGCAGCTTGATGTGCTCTGGTCGTATACCCAAGAACACCTTACGACCACGTACTGCAGCGGGCACCATCTCCGGGCCAAACTGTACGGGCTGACCGTTATCCTGCATGATTGCGCCTTGCTCGTTCACCTGCACGGGCAACAAGTTCATGGGGGGTGAACCGATAAACGTGGCTACAAAAACGGAAGCAGGTTTCTCGAACACCTCGGCTGGAGTGCCAATTTGCTCGGGCATGCCCTGATTCATCACAATCATGCGCTCGGCCAAGGTCATGGCCTCGATCTGATCATGAGTCACATACAAGCTGGTGGTTTTCAGGCGGCGATGCAGCTTCTGAATTTCCAGTCGCATCTGTACCCGCAGCTTGGCGTCCAGATTGGACAGGGGCTCGTCAAACAAGAACACCTTAGGTTCACGGACAATCGCACGGCCCATGGCAACACGCTGACGCTGGCCACCCGACAGTTGCCCAGGGCGGCGTTCCAACAAGGCGCCCAACTCCAGAATCGCCGCAGCGGCATTGACCCTTTGCTTGATTTCGTCCTTGGAAAACTTACGGATCTTCAAGCCGTAGGCCATATTGTCAAAGACCGACATATGCGGGTAGAGCGCGTAGTTCTGGAACACCATGGCGATGTCGCGTTCTGCCGGTTCCATATCATTGACGACTTTACCGTCGATCAGTACTTGGCCCCCCGTGACAGACTCCAGGCCCGCCACCATACGCATCAAGGTTGATTTACCGCAT
Source organism: Alcaligenes sp. SMD-FA (assembly GCF_025960365.1). NCBI lineage: Bacteria > Pseudomonadati > Pseudomonadota > Betaproteobacteria > Burkholderiales > Alcaligenaceae > Alcaligenes > Alcaligenes sp. SMD-FA. The sequence goes on from NZ_CP110108.1 coordinate 2,000,225, forward strand.
CCAGAGGGGCCCACAATCACCACGAACTCGCCATCTTTCACGTCCACATCAATACCGTGAATTACGACCGTCCCGTTCGGGTAGGTTTTCTTGACGCCTTCAAATCGTAAGCTAGCCATTCAATAAAGCCTGTAGAGAATTACTTTTCAGAGTCGATGAGACCTTTGACGAACCACTTTTGCATCAGCATCACCACCAAAGCAGGTGGGATCATGGCCAAAAGGGCCGTTGCCATCACCACGTTCCACTCGGTCACGCTGTCACCACCGGAGATCATGCGTCGAATCCCGACCACGATCGGGTACATATCCTCTTTGGTGGTAATAATCAGCGGCCACAAATACTGGTTCCAGCCGTAAATAAACTGAATCACAAACAAAGCGGCAATACTGGTCTTGGACAAAGGCAGCAGAACATCTTTAAAAAACCGCATGGGGCCAGCACCGTCAATGCGAGCGGCCTCGATCAGTTCATCAGGCACCGTCAGAAAGAACTGACGAAATAGAAAGGTAGCGGTTGCAGAGGCGATCAGGGGCAGGATCAGGCCCCCGTAGCTATCAAGCAAATGCAAGTCCGCCACGACCTCATACGTGGGCATGATGCGCACTTCCACCGGCAGCATCAGGGTGATGAAAATCATCCAGAAACACAGCATGCGAAAAGGGAAGCGGAAATACACCACGGCAAAGGCCGAGAGCATGGAAATAATGATTTTGCCCACCGCAATGCCCAAGGCCATGACCATGCTGACCAGCAACATGCGTCCGACTGGAGGGGAGTTGGTAGCCGTACCCTGCAAGGCGGTAATGTAGTTCTCCACCATGTGCGAGCCAGGCCAGAGCGACATAGGCGCACGCGCGACTTCCGCACTGGTCTGGGTGGAGGCCACAAAGGTGATATACAAGGGCAGGGCAATCACGATCACACCCAGAATCAGGGTCAGATGCGTGAAAAAATCAAGAATAGGGCGTCGTTCAACCATGACTGTGTTCCTTGCTGCGCATCAGCTGTACGTCACTTTGCGATCAATATAGCGGAACTGAATCACTGTCAGCGCCACAACCACGGCCATCAGCACCACAGACTGAGCCGCCGAGGAGCCAATATCCAAACCACGGAAACCCGTGTTGTAAACCCGGTAAACCAGAATCGAGGTCGCCTCGCCTGGACCGCCCTGGCTGACCACGTCAATAATGGCGAAGGTGTCAAAGAAGGCATAAATAATGTTCACGACCAGCAGGAAGAAGGTCGTAGGGGCCAGCAAAGGAAACACAATGCCCCAGAAGCGGCGCATGGGACCAGCCCCATCCATCGCCGCAGCTTCGATTAGCGAACGCGGGATGGCTTGCAAGCCGGCCAGAAAAAACAGGAAGTTGTAGGAGATCTGCTTCCAGACCGACGCAATCACCACCAGCAACATGGCGTCATTGCCATTCAAGCGTGGATTCCACTGAATGCCATGCTCCAGCAGGAACACGGCCACGATCCCCACTGATGGAGAAAACAGGAACAACCACAATACCCCGGCCACCGCGGTTGCCACCGCATAAGGCCAGATCAGCAGGCTGCGATACAGCAGTGCTCCTCGTATTACCCGATTTGCCATCACGGCCAAAATCAGTGCCACCACCAAGCCCAGCACCGACACGGCAAGCGAAAATACGGCCGTTGTCTTGAACGAGGCCCTATATTCCGCGCTACTGAACAGCTCGGCAAAATTGTCCAGGCCCACAAACTGCGAAGACAGGCCAAAAGGATCTTCCAAATGAAAAGCCTGCCACAGCGCTTGACCGGCAGGCAGAAAAAAGAAGATCAGGGTAATGGCTAGCTGCGGGGCCAGCAGCAAATAGGGCAGTGTCTTATGACGAAAGACGACTCGTTTTTCCATAGGTTTGCGCGCAGTGGGAAGGGAGCGCCACCATCAGGGTGGACAGACTTCAAGTGAAACGAAAAGCGTATGAGCGGCTTGGACTGCATCACGACACGATGCTGGCTTGGCGCCAGAACAGCAAGTCATCAGCAACTGCGCTCATACGCTCGATTGTAAACCACCCGCGCAAGGCGGGTCGGGCTTACTTCACGCTCTTTTCAAAGCGCTCCAGCAGTTCATTACCACGGCTTTGCATGGCTTTCAAACCCTCTTCAGGCGTGACCTTACCCGCAAAAATCTGCTCCATGACACCGTCTTCGATATCACGAATCTGGGGCAGGTAACCCAGACGGATACCACGCGAGTTCTCGGTGGTGCTGGCATCGAGCTGTTTGACGGCAACGTCTGCACCCACGTTCTTGGCATAGAAATCGGAGTCCTTGGTCATTTCAAAGCCGGCTTTGGTCACAGGCACATAGCCGGTGTCCTGGTGCCAGGCCGCAGCTTGTTCCGGGCTGGAGATGAAGTGAAAGAATTCGGTCACGCCTTTGTAGACATCATCCGATTTTTTGGCAAAGACCCACAGGGAGGCACCACCAATGATGGAGTTCTGGGGCGCGCCCTGGACATCGCTGTAGTAGGGCAGGCTGCTGGTGCCAAACTCAAATTCGCCGGTTTTGATAATGTTGGCGCGGTTACCACTGGAACCGGTAAACATGCCGCATTTGCCACTGGTAAACAGGGCATTAGCGGTATCGCCGCGACCACCGTAGGAGAACGTGCCGTCCTTGGACATGTCCGCCAGAAAGCTAATGTGCTTGAGAAACAGCGGGTTATCCAGTTGCAGACGGGCGCCGGGGCCACCAAAGCCGTTATTCTCGCTGGCAAAGGGAATGTTGTGCCAAGCGGCAAAGTTCTCCAGCAATATCCACGAGGGCCAGGAGGAGGTGTAGCCACACTCTTGGCCAGATTCACGCAGTTTCTTGGCTGCTGCGTGCAATTCTTGCCAGGTCTTGGGTGGTTTCTCAGCATCCAAGCCGGCTTTCTTGAAGGCATCCTTGTTGTAGTACAGCACCGGCGTGGAGCTGTTAAAGGGCATGGAAATCAGCTTGCCTTCATTAGACGAGTAGTAACCGGCAACGGCACCCAGGAACTCCGCTGGATTAATAGGCTTGCCTACTTTTTCCGACATTTCCTGCACCGGCTCAATGGCGCCCTTGGCCGCCATCATGGTGGCAGTACCCACCTCGAATACCTGCAAAATATCGGGGGCATTACCAGCACGGAAAGCGGCGACGCCAGCGTTCATGGACTCGCCATAGTTGCCTTTATACGAAGCTTTAACCTGGTAGTCCGACTGAGATGCGTTAAAGTCTTTGACTAATGCATTAACCCGTTCGCCCAAGGCCCCTTCCATTGAGTGCCAGAACTGAATTTCCGTGGCCGCTTGCGCAGTGCCGATAGAAGCAATCAGACCGGCTAGAGACAGAGCAAATAGTTTTGTTCGCATCAGGCTTTCTCCTGTATAAAAGGTGCCGCTAATGGTGTAGCAGGTTTAAAACTCAAGCTTATTACTTGTTTATGACGCTCTCATGAATGTAGCCATGGGAACGTTATATAAGCAATGACTAATTACCCTCGACTGCTGAAAAACGCGTCAAAGGACAGATTTCTAATGGGAGCGATGATGAATCCACACGATACCTCTTTTAAGCTGGCGTTTATTGGCGCGGGCAATATGGCCAGTGCCTTGGCCGCTGGTTTAATCGGGAAACGCTGCGGCGGCTCGGACGTTCTGGCCATTGATATTTACCCCCCAGCACTGGAGTCGTGGGCTCAGCAGGGTGTACAGACCACCCATGAACCCGGCCCGGCCTTGTCCAAGCAACGTATCTGGGTGTTTGCCGTCAAGCCCCAGGTCATGAAGGAAACCGTGCTGGCCTGCAAACCCTATCTGCAAGAGGACACTCTGGTTATCAGCGTCGCCGCTGGCATCCCGGCAACCGCTCTGGCCGACTGGCTGGGCGAACCCGGTAAGCCATACCAGCGCGTGATCCGCTGCATGCCCAATACCCCAGCCTTTATTGGTTGTGGCATTACCGGCCTGATGGCTCTGGAACAAGTCGATGAAAGCGATAAAGCCATTGCACAACAACTGTTGAAATCCGTCGGGGAAGTCGTCTGGGTTGAAAACGATGCCGCCATTGATGCTGTCACCGCAGTATCGGGCAGTGGTCCAGCTTATGTGTTTTTGTTTATCGAAGCCTTGATCAAAGCCGGAATTGAACAAGGTTTGTCCCCTGAGCAGGCTCGTCAGTTGTCCCTGGCCACCTTGCACGGCGCAACCCAACTGGCCACTCTGTCGCCGGAGGAGCCTTCAGTCTTGCGCGAAAGGGTTACTTCCAAAGGGGGGACAACGGCAGCGGCCTTGACGGTCTTTAATGAAGGCGGTTTTACGCCACTGGTGCAAAAAGCCGTCAATGCCGCCAAAGTGCGGGCCGGTGAATTGGCTGCAGAGTTTTCCTGACACTCGGATAACTCCCTAGCACGTTGCCAGGAATTGATATAGCGCAATAAAAAAGCAGTCAAAGAGTAGAGGGGCTCCGAAAGGATCTCCTCTTTTCTTTTTTATAGAGAAGGCGTTTAGTAAGCAGGCGGATTTTAGCCTACCCATTAACAGTGCCTCCTTATTGCAAAAATAAATAAGTAGGGCGCTAGGGCTTATACGAAGTGACAAGTTTTAGGCGGCTCCCCCAAAATGGGTTCCCCTGGTGCAGAACAATGTGAATGCAAGCACCAGAACAAGCACTTTCTAAAAGTAATGCCGGTAGACCCCGGCCTCGGGAGACAGTTGCTATGACCTTTACTCGACGCTTCACCCCCGCTCTGACCGCTTTGGCCACCGTAATGGCCATGGGCACAAGCTACGCGGCGGACACCATCAAAATTGGTATTCCTCAGCCCATGACCGGCCCGTCCACCCAATACGGTGACCAGATCCAGGCCGGTGCCTTGACCGCGATTGACGCGATTAATGCCGCTGGGGGTGTCAAAGGCAAACAGCTGGAAGCCGTTCTGATTGATGACGCATGCGAACCCAAGCAGGCTGTGCCGGCGGCCAACCGCGTGCTCAACTCTGGCGCAAAATTCGCTGTTGCTCACGCCTGCTCGGGTACAACGGTGCCTGCGGTCAATATTTACGAACAAGAAGGCATTGTCGCGATTACTCCCGGAGCCACCTCGCCCTTGGTGACCGACACCATCAAGCCTCATTATTTTTTCCGCACCATTGGGCGTGACGACCAACAAGGCCCCTTTGCAGCCGACTATATTGCTGACGTTCTCAAGCCCAAGAGCATTGCCGTCCTGCACGACAAGCAGACTTACGGCTCAGGTGTTGCCACTCAAGTGCGTGACGCGCTCAAGAAAAAGAACATGAATATTGTCATGTACGAGGGTATTAACGTTGGCGACAGCGATTACTCGGCCGTAATCACCAAACTGAAGGGTGTGAACCCCGATCTGATTTATTTCGGCGGTTACCATGCCGAGCTGGGCCTGCTGTTGCGTCAAGCTCGCGAGCAAGGCATGACCAACACCTTCATGGGCCCGGAAGGCGTTGCCAACCGCGATCTGGTCGCCATTGCCGGCCCGGCCGTGGAAGGTTTGCTGGTGACCTTGCCAACCGACTTCACCAAGATGCCGGCCAACAAGGATGTGATGGAAAACTTCAGCAAATACAAGCGCAATCCTAACGGGGCCTTTACCTTCCCGGCTTACGCGGCCGTGCAAATTATTGCCGACACGATCAATGCCGTAGGTGAAGATTCGGCCAAGGGAGCCGACTACATGCACGCAAATGCGTTCGATACTGCCATTGGCAAGGTAGAATACGACGCCAAGGGTGATTTGAAACATTTCGAATTTGCCGTTTTCAAGTGGGATAAAGAAGGTAACTTTGATCTGGTTGAGAAATAAGACTGGATGATGTGCCCCCGCTCTCTACGAAGAACGGGGGCATTGCTTTTAGATGCCCACAAAGCCTCAAAACAAAACGACGGACTCAACGGAAAAAAACAAGCATGTCTGATTTACTCCCTCAGATCGTGCAGCAGCTGTTCAATGGTTTATCCTTGGGCGCTATTTATGCACTGATCGCCATCGGCTACACAATGGTCTATGGCATTATCGGAATGATTAACTTTGCCCACGGCGAGATCTACATGATCGGCGCCTATGTCGGGCTGGTGACCCTGACTGCGATTGGCGTAGGCTCGGGTCTGCCCATCTGGCTGATCATTCTTATCATGTTGCTGGTTGCCATGCTGGTAACCGCCGTTTACGGCTACGCAATTGAAAAAGTTGCCTATGCGCCATTGCGTGGCAGCCCTCGGCTGGTCCCGCTGATTTCAGCCATTGGTATGTCCATTTTCTTGCAGAACTGGGTTGCCCTGGGCCAAGGCGCACGCGATATGGCTGTACCCGCCTTGCTGACGGGTTCTTTCCAGTTCAGTCTGGGCTCGGACGGCTTTACGGTTACCGCGCCTTACTCTCGCGTCATGATTATTGTCGTCACCGTAGTGCTGATGATCATGCTGAGCCTCTACATCAAATACTCGCGTCTGGGTCGTGCCTCGCGTGCTTGTTCACAAGACTTGCGCATGGCCAATCTGCTGGGGATCGACACCAATAAAATCATCTCCTTCACCTTTATCATCGGTGCCATGCTGGCTGCCGTGGGCGGCGTGCTGATTGCCACCGCCATTGGCAAACTGAACCCCTTTATCGGCTTTATTGCCGGCATCAAAGCCTTTACAGCCGCCGTGCTGGGCGGGATTGGCAGCATCCCCGGCGCCATGCTGGGCGGAGTCTTGCTAGGTTTGGCAGAAACCTTTGCCGCTGCCTTTATTTCGTCGCAGTACAAGGACATCGTGGCCTTTTTACTGTTGGTCTTTATCCTGCTGTTCCGCCCAACGGGCCTGCTGGGTAAACCCGAGGTGGAGAAAGTCTAATGATGAACCGCTTTAGCAATGCATTTATCGCCGCTGTCCTGGCAGGCATTATTGTGGCTCCCGTCTTTGGCCTGCAAATTATACGCACCGGGATGACCACCCACCTGGAAAGCGATTGGCAGATCATCCTTATCGGCATGGCACTGGTCTTTGTCGTCCAGTTGATCCGCCCTAACGTCAATCGCACCAAGGTGCGTGAAAGCCGCTGGACCTTGCCCAAACTGAGCATGCAGCACAAGAAGATCCTGCTGTACATCGTGATCGCTTGTGCCGTGGTCTGGCCCTTTTTTGGTGGTCGTGCCCAAGTGGACATTGCCACCCTGGTGCTGATCTACATCATGCTGGGCCTGGGGCTGAACATTGTGGTCGGCTTTGCCGGCCTGCTGGACCTGGGTTTTGTGGGTTTTTATGCCGTAGGTGCCTATACCTACGCCTTGCTCTATCACTACGCAGGCTGGGGCTTCTGGGAAGCGCTGCCGCTGGCGGGTGGTATGGCGGCCCTGTTTGGCTTCCTGCTGGGTTTCCCCGTACTGCGCTTACGCGGCGACTACCTGGCCATTGTTACCCTGGGCTTTGGTGAAATCATTCGCCTCTTGCTCATCAATATGTATAACCTGACGGGTGGCCCAGACGGCATCTCCGGTATTCCCAAGCCAACCGTATTCGGTTTCCCCATGGCGCGCCGTGCGCCAGAAGGGCAGACCACGTTCCACGATATGATGGGCTGGACCTTCAGCAATCAGGACGTCGTGGTGTATCTGTATTTGATGGCCCTGGCTCTGGCCCTGATTACCTTGTTAGTCTCCAGCCGTGTGGTGCGCATGCCTATTGGCCGTGCCTGGGAAGCCTTGCGCGAGGACGAGATTGCTTGTCGATCGCTGGGTCTGAACCCCACCACCATCAAACTGTCCGCCTTTACCATGGGCGCCATGTTTGCCGGTTTTGGCGGTGCTTTCTTTGCTGCCCGTCAGGGGCTGGTCAACCCAGAGTCCTTCACTTTTATTGAATCAGCCTTAATCCTGGCCATCGTCGTGCTGGGTGGTATGGGTTCACAAATTGGCGTCATTCTGGCTGCCATTGTGCTGACAGTGGTTCCTGAATTGGCCCGAGAGTTCGCGGAGTATCGGATGTTGATTTTTGGTTTGGTCATGGTTGCCATGATGGTTTGGCGTCCACAGGGCTTGTTACCTGTGCAACGCCCTCATGTGGAGTTGCGTACATGAGCCCATTACTCCAAGTATCAAACCTGTCGATGCGTTTTGGTGGCTTGCTGGCAGTCGATTCCGTCAGCTTCGATGTAAAGAAAGACGAAGTCTTTGCCATTATTGGCCCTAACGGCGCTGGGAAAACCACCGTATTTAACTGTGTCGGTGGTTTTTACAAACCCACCTCCGGCTCGGTCACCCTGGAAGACCAGCCCATCCACGGCTTGTCCAGCCATAAAGTGGCACAAAAAGGCTTGGTGCGTACCTTCCAGAACGTACGCCTGTTCAAGAAACTGACCGTACTGGAAAACCTGCTGGTTGCCCAGCACAGTCAGCTCAAGGCCGGCTTTCTGTCTGGCCTGTTAAACCTGTCACGCTACAAGCTGGCAGAAAAACAGGCCAAAGAACGAGCCGTGACATGGCTGGACTTCATGGGTCTGACCGATCTGGCCAACCGTGAAGCGGGCAACCTGGCCTACGGCCACCAGCGCCGCCTGGAAATTGCACGTTGCATGATTACCAAGCCTCGCTTGCTGATGTTGGACGAGCCTGCAGCGGGCCTGAACCCCCAAGAGAAACGCGATCTACAGGCCCTGATCGACCAGCTACGCCGGGAGTTTGGCGTGGCCGTCTTGCTGATCGAGCACGATATGAGCCTGGTTATGGGCGTGTCAGACCGGATCCTGGTCATGGAGTATGGCAAACCCATTGCCACCGGCCTACCTGAAGAAGTGCGCAATGATCCGCGCGTCATCAAAGCCTATCTGGGGGAAGAATAAGTGCTGAAGCTGGATTCCGTATCTACCCATTACGGCGCTATTCAGGCGCTGGATCAAGTTAGCGTGGACGTGAATCAGGGCGAAATCGTCACCCTGATTGGCGCGAACGGCGCTGGCAAAACCACCTTGCTCATGACCGTATGTGGCTCGCCCCGAGCCAGCTCGGGCAGCATCAGCTTCATGGGCGAGGACATTACCCAAGCCGATACGCACCGCATCATGCGCAAAGGCATCGCTATCTCTCCCGAAGGCCGCCGCGTCTTTCCAGACTTGACCGTATCGGAAAATCTGAAGATGGGCGGCTTCTTTCTGAGCCGCAGCGAGATCGAAGAAGGGGAGGAGCACGTCTACAAACTGTTTCCCCGCCTGAAAGAGCGCGCAGCCCAACGTGCCGGAACCATGTCAGGTGGTGAGCAGCAAATGCTGGCCATCGGGCGTGCGCTCATGAGCAAGCCTTCCTTGCTGCTACTGGACGAACCTACGCTAGGCCTGGCCCCACTGATCATCGCCCAGATTTTCGACATCATCCGCATGATTCGGGAAGAAGGTGTGACGGTGTTCCTGGTGGAACAAAACGCCAATAAGGCTCTGCAAGTTGCAGACCGTGGTTATGTGCTGGAAACCGGGAAAGTGGTGATGCAGGATACCGGGGCCAATCTGTTGGCCAATCCGGATATTCGGAAGGCGTATTTGGGGGCTTGACGTATTTGCACCCCAGAAAAAAGCTGAACACCAAAAAAACCAGAGATGGCGTATCTGCCAATCTCTGGTTTTTTTATTTACCCCTGCTTAGTCTCAAATAAGTATCCGTTTCAACAAAAAGTGGCGCAAGGCAAAAAGAGGCTGGGCCACCGTTCACTTCTACTCGTTTTCCAAACAGAGTGTGAGCTGCTGCCCGTTGGAGCCAAAGGCGCAATCAGGAAGAGGGGTACGTAAATTGAAATGCAGCGGCAGCACCAAGTAAAGCACGACCAACAATAACGCAACGACTGTTTTAACCTTGCTTGGTCGGGATGCTATCGGGTAAAGTCCGGCCTGTCGATATTTCACGATGCCGATCGCCGCGAGGCCCGCCCCTACCAGCATGGATACATAGAGCTCGCCAAGCCCAGGTGACAACATCTGCTCATGTCGTTCATACGCCTGCCAATATTGAATCCGCCACAGCGCACTGATACCCACTTGCAGTAGCCCCGCTAATACCCAGGTAATATGCCATCCAGAGAGCCGGAACAACGCTAGAGCGCATAGGCCTGATACGCCAAAAACCCAGTAGCTAAGATTGAATAGGGCGCCAAACATACCGCCCAATAGCGTTCCGCTGACATCCGTGGGTTTTAATACATGAAAATTAATGAAGGCAAACAAGGCCAAGACGGCCAATGCGGCAAGCCAGCTTGCCGCATAATAGCCGAGGTTTCTGGGAGCAGGCCCATCGTGTCTTTGCCGATAAAAACTGAACAGTCTGTTTTTACTCACTATCAACCTGTCCCAGAGCATGATGCTGTGTGGCTCGCCAGATAAGTGTGTGATTCGTCTCGTGCTATCTGAAGGATCAATCACTCACTATTCGCTTTGCACACAAGCTTAATCCTTCAATAGACCTTCACCACGCAAGGCCGCTTTCACGCCCTCGTTCTGCTCCATACGAGCAAAGAACGCGTTCAGGTTCTTCATGCCCGACAGGTCCAGCTTCATCAGGCCAGCCCAGCGCAGCACCACGTACAGGTAAGCATCGGCCACAGACAAGGAGCCCGACAGGGTTTCTTTGCCTTCCAGGTGCTTGTCAATCACGCCCAGTTGTTTGGTCAGCAAAGCAGCGGTCTTGGCTTTGATTTCGGCCTGGGTCGCTTCCTGATCAGCGTAGCGATGCACACCGAACACCACGCCCACGTTACGGTGGATTTCAGCGTTCAGGAAAGCCAGCCAGCGGCGCGCTTCAAAGCGCTGTTCGATCGTGCTGCCAATCAAATTGGCTTGCGGGTTCTTTTCGTTCAAGTATTCCAGAATAGCGATACTTTGCGTCAAGACCAGATCACCGTCCACCAGAACCGGCACAGCGCCGCTCGGGTTCAGTTTCAGGAAGGCTTCTTGTTGCAGTTCGTCGCGGCTAACGCGCTGGGATTCAAATGGCTTGCCTAGCCACTCCAATGCAATGCGGATTACCAAAGGACAAGCACCGGTCATGTAATACAGTTTCATACGTTCCCCTTCCAAAATTGCGATAAACAAAATGGCGCGAGCTTGTCGCGCCACTCCAAAACAATCAAGGCTGCAAATGTCGCGCTAGAAAGCGTTCCATGCGCTCGTAAAACTCGAACTTGTTCTCGTCGTTGTGAAAGCCGTGGCCTTCGTTGTCCTTGACCATATACTCCACGTCTACACCACGTGCTTTTAAAGCCTCGACCATTTGATCGCTTTCCGCCTTGTTCACCCGAGGATCATGTGCGCCCTGAGCAATAAATAGCGGAGTACGGATTTTGTCGGCGTGCAGAACCGGAGAGTTGGCTTCCAGCAGCTCTTTATCCTTCTCCGGATCGCCCACCATGGCGTGCATTTTCACCAGCAGCGGTTTCCAATACGGCGGGATGGTGTTCATGAAAGTCAGCAAGTTGGACACGCCTACATAGTCCACTGCAGCCGCGTACAAGTCCGGGGTTTTGACGATACCGGCCAAGGTCGCATAACCACCGTAGCTGGCACCGTAAATGGCAATACGCTTGGGATCAGCAATCTTTTGATCCATCAGCCACTGCACGCCATCGGTAATATCGTCCTGCATGCTCAGGCCCCATTGCTTGAAGCCCGCTTCCCAGAACTTGCGGCCATAACCGGTCGAACTACGGAAGTTGATTTGCAAGACGGCGTAGCCACGGTTGGCCAGGAACTGCACCTCGGGGTTAAAGCCCCAATAGTCGCGCGCCCAAGGGCCACCGTGCGGGTTGATTACCACCGGCAAATTACGGCTGGGTACACCCAGCGGCAGACTCAGGTAGCCGTGGATTTTCATGCCATCGCGTGCCGTAAATTCGATGGGATGCATGGTCGCCATATCGCTTTCAGGCAGCGCACTATTGATGACAGCCAGCTTATGCAGGCTGTTGCTATCCACGTCATAGAGGTAGCGTGAGCCTGGATTGCGGTCGCTGTAGCTGGCCACAATCATTTTCTTTTCATCGCGGGTGATGGACTGAACGCTGATCTCGTAGCCGGGCAGTTGGCGCGCAATTGCCGCGTGGACTTTCTCGCTGTGCTCGTCAAAGAAATGCTGACCCGGTTTGTCGGTGTAGTAATCCACCGAGGTCAGCACCTGGCGAAGACGGGAATAACCGGCCCCCATCAAATCGTAATCAGGCAATTCGTAAATTTTCTCTTCCTCGTGCGGCTTGGCAGGATCAATCAGGACTAAGGCCGAAGTGTCACGGCCACGATTGCTCAGCGCGTAAAAACGCTGGTTATCCGCGTGAAAGAAGAGGGGGCTGACTTCGGTACGGAAGTCCGTTTGCAAAATGCTGCGGAAGGGCTCGGATTCGCTGTCACGGTAACGCAGTTCGGAATCTACGCCCGAGATCGAGATCGCCAAACGCACACGACCTTGATGGTCCGTGCTCCAGCCCAGTACATCGCCTGGGTTCTCAGCGGCCAGGGTGCTTTCGCCGGTCAGGACATTCACCTTGTAGACATCAAACACTTCCGGGTTGCGGCCATTGTGTGACACCAGGATATGCTCCGGGTCGTCGGGCAAGTCATCCTGTACACCGGCGCGCACACCTTCCAGCGGTGTCAGATCAGTGACTTTGCCCGTGATCACGTTCACGGCCAGTACGTGATAGTTCTCGTCGCCATTGACGTCCTTGGCGTAAATAACGGTCTGGTCGCCTTTCCAGAAGTATTCGGCAATATCGCGCTGATGTTCAGCGGTGACTCGACGAGGCTCACCGACCGGTTCACTGCCTTTCAACTCTTGCACAAAGATATTTTGACGGGCGGGATTGCCATCAATTTTGACGGGCTCCATAAAGCCGATCATGCGCCCCTGGTCCGAAATCCGGAAACCGCTACGCTTGGGATTCTGAAAGAAGTCCCGTATGTCGTACAGTGGGGGAGTGGTGCTAGCGACGTTATCCGGTATCAGGGCGTGGGCGCCCAACGAAAGCAAGAGGGACAAGAGCATAAGCAATAACCTATAAAACAGGGTTATGAGGATCAGACCAAGGACAAGCCTGCGTCAATCCCATTACTATATCGGATGATGGTACCCGGCAAAGCTAAGAGCCCTCTGAAAATAGGGCCAGAATAGCGGGGACAACCCAGGACAAGGACAGGCATGACTTCTTTGACTCGTATCGTTTTTCTGGATAGAGAGACACTGTCAGACAGCGTACAGCTGCCACAGGTTCCCTTTAAGCATGAACTGCAAGTGTACGGACGTACGGCTCCCGATCAAGTGGCCGAACGTATTGCTGATGCCGACATTGTCATCAGCAATAAAGTGGCGCTGCGACGTGAGCATTTGCAGGCCGCGCCCAACTTGAAAATGATCGCGCTGGCCGCTACCGGTAGCGACAATATCGACCTGGATGCCGCCCGCGAACACCAGATTGTCGTCAGCAATATCCGCGACTATGCCGTACGTAGTGTTCCGGAGCACGTTTTTGCGCTGATCTTTGCCTTGCGTCGCAATATCTGCGCTTACCGCCAGTCTGTCAAAGAAGGCCGCTGGCAAGAAGCCCAACAGTTCTGTTATTTCGACTATCCCATACGCGATCTGGCCGGCTCCACCTTGGGGCTGATCGGTTCGGGCTCCTTGGGGCAAGCCGTTGCCACCATGGGCCGCGCCTTGGGCATGAAAGTCATCTTTGCCCAGCGCCGTGGTCAGACCATCGTCAGTAATGCTGATGACCGCCTGCCTTTCGAGCAAGTTCTGGAACAGGCGGACATCCTCTCCTTGCATTGCCCGCTGACAGCAGAAACGCAGAACATGCTGGGCATGGCCGAATTTAAGCGTATGGCCCCGCGCCGCCCCTTGCTGATCAATACCGCCCGTGGCGGGCTGATTGACAATCAAGCGCTGGAGCACGCCTTGCGGCAAGGCTGGCTGGGTGGCGCCGGCATTGATGTTTGCACGCCCGAACCGCCACCCGCGGACCATATCCTGATGCGCTTGTTAGACTTGCCCAATTACATTTTGACGCCGCACATAGGCTGGGCCAGTCAGGAAGCCATGCAAGCCCTGGCAAACCAGCTGATCGAAAACATTGCGGCTTTCCACCGTGGCGAAGCACGCCATACGCTGTAGACAATGACTGATTTAAGCTCCTATCAAGCCAATTTTTCCCTGGCCGGCCGCTGCGCTCTGGTGACCGGCTCTTCTGCTGGTCTGGGCCTGGAAATCGCCCGTGCCTACGCCGCCCATGGCGCCCATGTGATTCTGCATGGCCGCAACGCCAGCAAACTCCTGCCGCTTGCCGAGGAACTGAAAGCCGTTGGCGCCCATGTCGATACCTGGGAGCACGATCTGGCCGATCTGGACTCCTTGCCGGGCTCCTACCAGGCCCTATGCCAGCGCGCCGGCACACCGGATATTCTGGTGAACAATGTAGGCGTACGACTGCGCAGCCGCTTGCAGGACGCCAATTGGGACGATATTGAGCATTTGCTGAATGTGGACCTGCTGGCCACGCTGAAATTGTCCAAATACGCGGCCCAGGCCATGCTGCACGCCCAAGCCCAGCAAGGTCGTATTGTGACCTTGACCTCCATTGCAGGCCCGCTGGCCCGTCCGGGTGACGCTATTTACCCCGTCGCAAAGCAGGGACTGGCCGGCATGGTGCGTGCGCTGGCAGTAGAATTTGGCGGGCAGGGCATTACCAGCAACGGCATTGCCCCTGGCACGTTTGCCACAGAAAGCAATGCGGCGCTGGCCCAGGATCCGGTCAAAGGCCCTCTGGTGGTTGGCCGCAATCCCTTGGGACGCTGGGCCAATCCGGATGAAATCCGCGCTGCTGCTGTGTTTTTGGCCTCCCCGGCTGCTTCCTATGTCAATGGCCATATCGTGGTTGTAGACGGCGGATTCTCCATTACTTTCTGATTTTTCCTGATCATGCCGCTACCTCGTCCCATCCGCATCGCGATCAATGGCTATGGCCGCATAGGCCGTTGCTTGCTGCGCGCCATTTACGAATCCCCACAACGTCAGGCGTTTGATGTGGTGGTTATCAACGAGCCCGCCACGATAGCCACCATGGCTTACCTGACGCGCTTTGATTCGACTCATGGCGTATTCCCGGCCCAGGTAGAGCACAACGAACACGAACTGATTGTGGGTGGCAAAGCCATACGGGTTCTGCATGAAACCGACCCCAAAGCCATAGACTGGGCGGCGCTGAATCTGGACATGCTGATCGAGTGCAGTGGCGCCTTTGGCAGCCGCGCCGAGCTGCAACAGTTCCTGGACGCCGGTTGCCCGCGTGTGCTGGTATCAAACCCTGGCAATAGCGCCCAGGATGTGGATTTCACCACCGTGCTGGGCATTAACCATGAGCAGTTGCAGGGCGACGAGCGGATTGTCTCCAATGCGTCCTGCACCACCAATGCCATCATCCCGGTTCTGGCTGAACTGGATAAAACCTTTGGCATACGCCACGCCTTTTTAAGCACGCTGCACTCGGTGATGAACGATCAGCCCATGATCGACGGCTACCACAGCAGCGATCTGGCCCGTACCCGTTCCGCCTTGCAATCCATGATTCCCGTCTCTACCGGATTGGCGAGCGGCGTAGAACGTCTTTTGCCGCAGCTAAAAGGCAAGGTTCAGGCCAAGTCCATACGTGTGCCCATCTTGAACGTGTCGGCCATTGATCTGATGGTCAATCTGGAGCGCGACACTAGCCGGGACGAAATTAACCAGCTGTTTCAGAAAGCGGCACAGCAATGGCCTGGTATTCTTGACTACTCCGATCAGGCCCATGCCTCGATCGACTTCAATCACAATCCACACTCTGCCGTGGTGGACGGATCACAAACCCGAACCAATGGGGACGGGCTGGTCAATATGCTGGTCTGGTTTGATAACGAATGGGGGTTTTCCAACCGCATGCTCGATATTGCCTGTGTGTGGGCTGCGCGCTTTTTGCGCCAGCCGTGAACACCCCATTTCCAAACTGAACTGTCTTCCGAATTCTTACAGGAGCCATGATGAGTACGACACGTATTGAACAGGATTCCATGGGAACCATTGAGGTTCCCGCCGACCACTATTGGGGCGCACAGACACAGCGCTCGATTCTGAACTTCCCGATTGGTCGCGACCGCTTCCAGTGGGGCCGCAGCATGATCGAGTCGCTGGGCATCCTGAAAAAATCCACGGCCCTGGCCAACCAGGAACTGGGCGAATTGCCCGACGAGCTAGCCCAGTTGATTGTCAAAGCGGCTGATGAAGTGATTGCAGGCCAGTGGGACACCGAATTCCCGCTGGTAGTGTTCCAGACCGGCTCTGGCACGCAAAGCAATATGAACGTGAACGAGGTGATCTCCAACCGCGCCATTGAGCTGGCCGGTGGCGAGAAGGGCAGCAAAAAGCCCGTCCACCCGAATGACCACGTAAATCGCGGCCAGTCGTCTAACGACACGTTCCCGACTGCCATGTACATCGCAGTGGGTCTGGAATGTCAGCGCCGCCTGCGTAAAGACGTGGGCCAGTTGCGCGACACCCTGGCCGCCAAAGCCAAGCAATTCAACAATATTGTGAAAACTGGCCGTACCCACTTGCAAGATGCCACGCCCATCACGCTGGGTCAGGAAATTGGTGCCTGGGTTGCGCAGATTGATTTCGGCCTGCAAACCGTGGACAAGGCACTGGACGGCATTTACCAACTGGCGATTGGCGGCACTGCCGTGGGTACAGGTCTGAATGCCCATCCGCAGTTTGGCGAGCGTACAGCGGCCCATATTGCCAAGATCACAGGTCTGCCATTCCAGGCTGCCGAAAACAAGTTCTTCGCACTGTCGGCCCACGATGCGCTGGTGAACCTGTCCGCCTCCCTGCGTACCCTGGCCGGTGCCTTGATGAAGATGGCTAACGACGTGCGCTGGCTGGCCAGCGGTCCTCGCTGCGGGATTGGCGAACTGCAAATCCCCGAGAACGAGCCCGGTTCCTCCATCATGCCCGGCAAGGTCAACCCGACTCAGTGCGAAGCTCTGACCATGGTAGCCGTGCAGGTCTACGGTAACGACGCTGCTGTCGGCTTTGCCGGCAGCCAAGGCAACTTCCAGCTGAACGTCTACAAACCGGTGATGGTGCATAACGTCCTGGAGAGCATTGCCTTGATCAGCGATGCGTGCCTAGCCTTTGATGAGCATTGCGCCCAGGGTCTGGAACCTGTCATGGAGAAAATCCAGCACAATCTGGATCAGAACCTGATGCTGGTTACCGCCTTGAACCGCCACATCGGTTACGACAAGGCCGCCTACATTGCCAAGACCGCCCATAAAGAGGGCCTGACCTTACGTGAATCCGCCCTGAAATCGGGCTACCTGACTAACGAGCAGTACGATCAGTGGATTGTGCCGTTGGATATGACTCACCCGGGCTAAACCCCAGCCTCGGTTATGCTTGACCGTGTTCGCTCCATCAAGGGAGCGAACACCTAAGAAGACGGCCCTGTGTCTCTATGAAAGAGTAGGGGAGTGTTTCACCCCAACTAGCTGCCTTTCACTGCCCTATGCGTATAAAGAAAATTCTCGGCTTGTCCTCGGCGTTTGCTGCCACCGTGCTGGGCATGGCTGCCGCCATTGCGCCGACGCCGGCCCGGGCACAATCTGAACCTGTTCCTGTTATCAGCGGGCCGGCTGTCTCGGTTGAAATCCTGGCCAGCGGACTGGAACACCCTTGGGCCATGGTTTTTTTGCCCAATAACGCCGGAATTCTCCTTACCGAACGCCCAGGCCGCCTGCGCATTTGGACCAAAGAAAACGGCTTGTCTGAACCCATAACCGGTGTGCCCAAAGTCCACGCGCACTCTCAGGGCGGTTTACTGGATGTGGCTCTGGCCCCGGATTTTTTCCGCAGCCGCCGGATTTATCTGGCTTATGCAGAGCGGCGCGACAAGCAACACTCGGCCACCACCGTAGGCTATGGCGTGCTGTCTTCGGACCTGAAACGTATCGATGCCTTCCGTCCGATTTTCCGCCAGGAACCCGCCTTGTCCACCGGGCAGCACTATGGCGTGCGCATGGCCTTTGATCCGGGTGGACGAGACCTGTACATTGCCTTGGGCGAGAACAACCAGCCCGCAACCTCCCAGCAACTGGATCATCTGCAAGGCAAAGTCGTACGTATCCGTCCGGATGGCATGGTCCCACGCGACAACCCCTTTCGCAGTCTGCGCGGTGCCAGGGCGGAGATCTGGAGCTACGGCCACCGTAACCCGCAGGGCATGGCCTGGAACCCCTGGACAAATGAACTCTGGGTCGCTGAACATGGCCCGCAAGGCGGCGATGAGCTGAACCGCATTCAATCGGGCGCCAATTATGGCTGGCCTTTGCGTACCAAGGGTCAAGGCTATGATGGCAAACCCATTCCCAACGCCAGTACCACACTGATTGAGGGCCTGATCGAACCCTTCCACTACTGGTCAGTGTCGCCTGCTATCAGCGGTATGGCTTTCTATAACGACGAGCGCGTCCCGGACTGGCAGCACAGCCTGTTTGTTGGGGCCCTGAAAGAGCAAGCCTTGATTCGTCTGCAATTTGACGAAGAGGACGGCCATATCGTCGGAGAAGAGCGCTTGTTGCAAGACCTTAAGCAGCGTATCCGGGATGTACGCGTCGGGTCGGATGGCGATGTCTATGTGCTGACCGACGAAAACAACGGCCAGCTCCTGCGCATCCAAGCCAAGCCCTGATCCCTTAAGCCGGTTTGCGACTGCGTGTCGCCATAAAGCTGGGCAAGTATTTCTCGATCTCAAAGCGCGGGGCGGGGTGCATTTCTTCGATGTAATCGACCAGATGCAAACCTGCCTGCAACTGCCCACCAATCTGCTGCGCCAGGGAATGCCCAAAAATCAAGGGCTCCATGCGAGCCTGCTTGGCTTGTAGTGCGTCGGCATCCAGGCTGCTTAAGTCCGAATAAGGGACCGTGAACTTGGGACGGATCAAGCCCTGCTGGGCATAACTGGGATCCCGGTCGGCAATAAACACAGCCGGATTGAAGAAGCTGGACAGCAAATGTCCGCCTGGACGCAAAACGCGGGCGCATTCTTTCCACACCACGCTGATATCAGGCACATACTGGTTAGACACCGGGTGTAAGATCAGATCAAAACTCTCGGACGCAAAGCGCGATAAGTCGCACATATCGCCTTGTTCGATCTGCAAGGACAAGCCGTCACGCTCGGCCACCATACGGTCTTTGTCCAGTTGCCCGGCAGACAGATCAAACACCGTTACCTTAGCCCCGGCTGCGGCCAAAATAGGGGCTTGCTGCCCACCGGCACTGGCCAGGCATAAAACGGATTTACCTTGAATATCACCCAGCCAATCCGCAGGAACAGGCGAGGGCAGCAAATGCACTTGCCATTGCCCACGACGGGCCTGTTCAACCTGTTCGCTGCTGACAGGCAAGGACCAGGGGCTTTCGGTTTGCGCCTGCTTGTCCCAGGCACGGGCAGTGTGATCGAGTAAGTCGGAGTCTGGCATAAGGGGTGCGTTTGTAGTTGTGATGGCGGTATTGAAACACAGTCATAAAAAAGGCCGTCTCAAGGACGGCCTGCCGAGACTGAACAATCAGCTCAATTACTTAATCAAGGTGACGGGCACATGCACCAGGCTCAGCACCTTGGTTGTAACCGAACCCAGCACCAGGCCGGGTAGGGCGCTCAGACCGCGAGTCCCCATCACAACGTGATCGATTTGGTTATTTTCTACATATTCTTTGATAGTTTGAGCGGCGTTGCCGGCAATAATGCTCTCTTTGACTTTCAAGGGCGATCCAGCCAACACGGAGCGCGCAGGCAAAAGCGCATTGCTGCCTTCATCCTGGTAGTACGCCTGCAACACGTCTTCCGAGAAAAAGCGTTTAACGTTGCCCGACACGATCGGTGTAGGAACAGCCAGTACGTGCAAAGTGGCTTCTGGTTTGCCCGTTAGGATGTCAACCGCTGCTTTCAAAGCGCGCGTGGAAGCATCTGAGCCATCGACAGGAACGAGAACATTAAGCATGAAGACCTCTTGTAGTGTATGAACTGTTTAAGTATGAAGCACTAACTTCTACTAGGACATTACAGAATAAGCGCAGCGACCCGCTTGATCAGCATCAAGACCCACCGCAATTTATGAAAGCTTGTTCTATCATAACCGTATGATCACGATGTGCATGCCACATAGCCCCACTTATGTGCGGAAAAATACAAGTGCGACGCACCTTTCTCGCCCACCGTTCTGGCGCACCAGCCTTTTAATTAGGAGATACCCCTCATGCGTGTAAAGCAGCTACTGGTCTGTACA
The DNA here is from genome assembly GCF_025960365.1 of Alcaligenes sp. SMD-FA. Lineage (NCBI taxonomy): Bacteria > Pseudomonadati > Pseudomonadota > Betaproteobacteria > Burkholderiales > Alcaligenaceae > Alcaligenes > Alcaligenes sp. SMD-FA. The sequence goes on from NZ_CP110108.1 coordinate 2,020,596, forward strand.
GCCTTGTTCAGTGCCGGTTTCAGTGCTCAGGCAGCCCAAGCCAGTTTTGAATCGGTCCAGGATGTGTTGACCAGAAACGCTTGCCTGTCCTGCCACACTGTTGACAGGAAAGTGGTCGGTCCTGCCTATAAAGACATTGCTGCCATGCGCAAGGGCGATCCGGCCAATGCTGAGGTGATTGCCCAGCATATTCGTCAAGGTAGCAAGGGGGTTTACGGTCCTTTACCCATGCCTGCAAATCCGGCCATTTCCGATGCGGACATCCAGGTAGTCGTGGACTGGATCATGGCGGGTGCGCCAAAAGAATAAGCAGGGTGTTGACACACAGGGAAACGGTCAACCAAGGATGGCCGTTTTTATTGGCTGCGCAGGATTGCGATTTTCCGTGCCATCCTACGATCATCATTTTGATAGGAAAAGACAAACGCAGCATCTGCGGTCAACGGCTAGACCACAAAATCCCAAGGCGATAAAAAAGCCTGGGGGCATCAATAGCCAGGCTTTTTTCTACATGATCAGATTGACTTAAAGAGTGTCGTTCCGATTCATCTTTTTGGCGTATTGCGCAGGCTGAAAGCTCCAGGCCATGATGGCCACCAATGCCGCCATTGCCGCATGCAACATCCAGCCTGCCTGAAAGCCATTACTCATTTCACGCAACTGCACGCTGATCATGGGAAAGAGGGCCGCAATCGGAAAGCCACCGCCTTGCATCAAGGCACTCAACGTCCCGGCACGAGCCGCATCCGGAAAGTGGTCCAGAGCCACCAACAGCAGCAAAGAAAAACAACCGCCCAGACCGATGCCGATAATAATCGCCCATAAATATGGGGCCATATCGGGCACAAAAGTAAAGGCCAGAAAGCCAACACATTGGCAAGCCAGGGCCAGCCATACCCACATACGGCGGTCTTTGTTCTTGGCCGCCAAGGTGGGCAAACCAAACGCCGCAATCGCTTGCGCCACCGACAAAACCGCCACCAGGCTACCGCTGGATTGCGCTGACCAGCCTCGATCTTGGTAGAACGTCGCTAGCCAAGTCACCAAGGAGGCATAACCCCCGTTGATCAGGCCAAAACACACCATTAAGGTCCAGGTGCGGGGACGAGCCAGCAAAGACAAGGAGGGCGGCGACAAATTCGCGCCCGGCTCCTGGCGTGGCACCACTTTCCACGCAATCCACAAGGCCACACTAATGGGCAAAGCCCAGAATGCCAGGGCGATACGCCAACTATCCGTCAAGGCACTCAGCAAAGGCGTAATCTGCGCGCCCAAAGCACCACCCCCCATCAGGGTGGCCGAGTAAATTCCGGTTACCTGAGCAATATGATGCGGAAACTGCTCTTTGATCAAACCGGGCATCCCAGCCTGCAACAAAGACACCCCAAAACCGCAGATCAGGGCTGTGGCAATCAGGCTGGCTCCATTGGGCACAAACCAGCGCAACACGCAGCCCAGACACAGCAAAAGCAAAGAAGTCATCAGCACGTGACGCAGCGCCAGGACACGCCGCAAAGAGGGCATGCAAAAGGCCCCCAGCCCCATCACCATCATAGGCAGCAAGGTCAACCAGGCCAGGCTGCTCAAAGGCATGTCCAAGCCTTCGGCCACCTGCCTGGCCAAAGTACCGCTGGATGTCAGAAAAGGGCGCAGGTTCAGCCCGACCAAAATGACGAAAGCCAGCCACAAGCCTGGGCTGGCCAATGCGCCCGACCGTGCGGGCGCAGTCTGAGTAAAAGACATAAAATCGTTATTGTTGTTGATGAGAAGAAAAAAATAGAGGGACGAACAGACTAGGCTTAGGGATTCGCCCCGGCCTGCTCCAGAATTTCGGCCATCTCGGTTTGGCTACGTTGGCGCGCCAAACTTAACGGTCGTACACCCTGACGATCCGGCAAGTTCACATCCGCCCCGGCCTTGATCAGCAAGCGCAGTACTTCCTGATGATCTGGCCCCCCATCGGACAACACGATGGCCTCATGCAGGGCAGTCCAACCCAGATAATTCACGTGATTAGGGTCTACGCCCGCTGCCAGCAGCAAACGTACGATATCGACATAGCCATGTTCAGCGGCAGGGATCAAAGCGGTGCCACCATAACGGTTCACGCTACGCAGATCAGCCCCATTTTTCAGAGTCATGCGTAGAATTTCCAAACGGCCTTGTGCACCGGCAACCAGATAAGGGCTGTCGTGAATGGAGTCAGTCTGGTTCACATCCGCGCCCGCGCGTATCAACTGCTCAGCAATATCCACATGGTTCAACCAGGTCGCACGTAGCAAAGGGCTTTGCCCTTGATCGTCGCTGACACTGACACTGGCGCGTGCTCGTTTTTCTGACAGAATTTCGCGCACCTTGGCACTATCGCCTTGTTCGACTGCTTCCAGCAAAACGGTTTGCGAGTACACGTTGCCACTTCCTAAGGCCAGGCCCATCACCAGTCCTGCCAACAAGCCTTGAATTGTTGCGCTCATGTACGTTCCCCCTTCATGGCTTTGGCCAAAGGGGCCAAACGTCTATAAATAGCATAGTTAGGTTTTGATCAATAGCGCGTCACGGCCATAGCACTTATATTTTTAGGGATAAGCCTGACCGGCCGCTGCGACATCCAGCTCCGGTTGCGACATCAATCGGTCCAGTTCACTGCGTAAATAGTTCAAAAACACACGAGTTTTTTGTGGCATCAGGCGGGATGGCAATAGCGCCAGAATGGGGAAAGGCGCAAACTCCCAATCAGGCAAAACACGCTCCAGTTGCGCACAATCCGGATCCAGACGGCGCTCCAGCAAGGATGCGGCGGTAATTCCCAAATCATGCACAGCCAGCTTGCGCATCATGATGGCGTTATTCACAGTGATAGCCCCTTCCACAACAGCGTCATAACGCTCTTGATTCGGGCCGCGCAGGGACCAGATACGATCCGCACGAGCAGGGCGGGCGCAGATACACGTGTGTCCTTCCAACTCTGAAGGGTGTTTGGGCCGCCCTTTGCGATCCAGATAATTGCGGGTTGCATACAGCCCCAATCGAATCTGTCCCAACATGGTGGCGACCGCGCTGGAGTCGGGCTGGGCACCCACGCGAATGACGCAATCGTAATTGTCCGACTGCAAATCAATAGGCCGAATCGTCAAATCAAACTCCAGCTCGATATCGGGATACTGCTGATTGAAGCCTCGGATAATGGACGGCATCAGCACAATGCTGAAGCTAGCCGGCATGGAAACGCGCAAGCGGCCTTTGGGGGTTTGGGCCACATCCAGCAACTGCTCGTGGGCCAGCCGGGCCTGTTCAACTACGGCCAGGCAACGCTCGAAATACACTTGCCCGGCATCGGTCACATCCACATTGCGGGTGCTGCGTTTTAGCAAAGCCACCCCCACTTCTTTTTCCAGTTCACGGATACGGCGTGACACCGTGGAGACGGGCATTCCCAAGGCCTGGGCAGCGCGACTAAAGTGGCGAGCGCGGGCCACTTCCACGAAGATCGCGATGTCGTTGAGCAAAGGGCCGGCGATAATGGTACTCATTTGGATTGTTCCATGAATGGAAATACATTTGCAATATTAAGGGTTTTTACTAGGTTTAGAAAGGCTCATACTCCATCTAACGATTCGCTAAACACCACAGCGAACGACCGAAAAACACACCATAGATATTTGGAGTAAATAATGAAAAACATCACACGCGCAACTATCGCCAGCCTGATTCTGGGTGCTACCGCTTTGAGCGGCACCGCCATGGCAGCCACCAACAACGTCGCCACCGGTGAAAACCTGAACTACCCAACGATTCAATCGACCGACGCTCCTTTGAGCCGTCAGCAAGTGGTTCAGGAACTGGCTACCGCTCAAGAGCAAGGCTACGTTAGCGCGGGTTCCATGAGCGATTACCCACGTATTGATACCCGCTCCGAACTGAGCCGTGATCAAGTTGCAGCTCAAGCCAACGACTGGAACAACAACAACGGCTCCTTCGTTGCTTACTAAGTTGAATAATCGCTAGTTAGTCGTCGCTTCCCCCTTAAAACGCCTCTTCGGAGGCGTTTTTTTTACCGCCGGGCCGTCCTAAAGCACGGTGCCCCCGATAAAAACGCTCCCTTGGGGATGAGCCGGACACACAGTAGTCCATTGCGGACTGCTGTGCGTCAGACGAATCCGAGCAGCATGCAGGCCGCGAGGTGGAGCGCAAGCCGAAGGCGTAGCATGGGGGCATTTTTTACCGCCGGGCCGCCCCAAGGTAAAAACGCTCCCTCGGGGGGCAGCAAGCCGAAGGCGTAGCGTGGGGGCATTTACTATCACGTCTTGACCTTCCCATCGGGTCAAGCCCTAAAGTGGCTCCATTGACGATTCATTGAAGGGTGATTTCGATGACAACAAGCGCTTCAAACAAGGGCTCACGCCTGACTTTAGACGTAGAAGGCATGACTTGCGCCTCCTGCGTGAGTCGGGTTGAAAAGATTATTGGCAAAGTGCCAGGAGTGCAATCGGCCCAGGTCAACCTGGCCACCAACAAAGCCACCGTGGACTACGACGGGGCTGCACCCATCCAAGCGATTATGCAGGCAGTGGAAAAGGGTGGTTACAAAGTTTCCCAACAAGACATCGTTTTGGATGTGCAGGACATGACCTGCGCTTCTTGCGTAGGTCGGGTGGAAAAAGCCCTGCTGAAAGTGCCCGGTGTACAAAAAGCCTCGGTCAATCTGGCTACCGCCAAAGCCCACGTCCAGGTCGTGCAAGGCGTAAAAACTGCCGACCTGATTCAGGTCGTAAGCAAAGCCGGTTATCCCGCCAGCCTGGCTCAGGCTGCCGCCACAAACGACCAGTTCGAACGCGCCGAGCAAAGCTACGAAACCCTGCGCAAGCGTTTCTGGCTCGCTCTGGTTCTGGCCTTACCTGTTTTCATTCTGGAAATGGGCGGCCATATGGTGCCTGCCTTTCATCATTGGGTGGCCAGCACCATCGGCACACAAAATAGTTGGTTGATCCAGTTTGTTCTCACCACGCTGGTCTTGCTATTTCCTGGGCGAGAGTTCTATACCAAAGGAATTCCTGTTCTGCTGCGTGGCGGCCCGGATATGAACTCGCTGGTGGCGGTGGGGACGTTGGCGGCGTACAGCTTCTCGCTGGTTGCAACCTTTGTTCCCCAGTGGCTGCCTGCCGAATCCGTTTACGTTTACTTCGAAGCCGCCGCTGTCATCGTGGCCCTGATTTTGCTCGGGCGCGTCATGGAGGCCCGCGCCAAAGGCCGTACTTCTGAAGCCATTCAGCGCTTGCTCAGCCTGCAACCACCTACCGCCCGTGTACGTCGTGACGGACAGGAAGTCGAACTGCCTTTAGCCGATCTGCATACCGGCGATATCGTCCTGGTTCGTCCCGGCGAGCGTATTCCGGTTGACGGTGATGTGGTGGCCGGTCAAAGCTATGTGGACGAATCCATGGTGACGGGCGAATCGATTGCCGTCTCCAAATCCCTGGGCGATAAGGTCATCGGTGGTACGGTAAACCAAAAAGGTTCGCTGGAATTTGAAGCTACCGCCGTAGGGCAGGACACCGTACTGGCCAATATTGTCTCTATGGTTGAGCAGGCCCAAGGCTCCAAGCTGCCGATTCAGGCCGTGGTCGACAAAATCACGCTGTGGTTTGTGCCTGCCGTCATGACACTGGCCGTCTTGACCGCCATTGTGTGGCTGATTTTTGGCCCATCGCCCGCACTGAGCTTTGCGCTGGTCAATGCCGTGGCCGTGCTGATTATTGCGTGCCCTTGCGCCATGGGTCTGGCCACACCAACCTCCATCATGGTGGGAACAGGTCGTGCTGCACAGGCAGGTGTGCTATTTCGTAAAGGGGACTCTCTGCAAGCACTGCGCGATGTGAAAGTCGTGGCCGTGGATAAAACCGGCACCTTGACCAAAGGCGCGCCCGAGCTGACCGATTTTGTGTGCGCCTCGGGTGAAAACCAGGATCAGACTTTGGCTGCCATTGCCGCTTTGGAGAATTACTCCGAACACCCGATTGCTCAAGCCATCGTCAGCGCCGCCAAGGACAAGCATGTCACGCTACCCAAAGCCGAGCAATTCGAGTCCCTGACCGGCTTGGGCGTCACGGCTCAAATCGGAGCCGATCAATGGCATGTCGGTGCAGACCGCTTGATGACTCAATTAGGTGCAGACCTGTCTGCTTTTACGGAGCAGGCCCAAGCGCTGGCCCAGGAAGGCAAGACGCCCATGTATGCCGCTCGCAACAAGCAGGTTATTGCCTTGCTGGCTGTGGCTGATCCGATCAAGGAAACCACCCCGCGCGCCATTGAGCAGTTGCATGCCCGTGGCATCAAAGTAGTCATGATTACCGGTGATAACCGCCACACGGCCCATGCCATTGCCCGCCGCTTGAATATTGATGAAGTGGTGGCGGAAGTCATGCCTGAAGGCAAAGTCCAGGCTGTCCAGGCCTTGCGCGAAACCCATCAACATCTGGCCTACGTCGGTGACGGGATTAACGACGCACCCGCGCTGGCCGTGGCCGACGTGGGGATTGCCATTGGCACGGGCACGGATATTGCCATTGAAGCGGCTGATGTGGTTTTGATGTCGGGGGACATGCAAGGCGTAGTCACCGCGATTGCCTTGTCCCACGCCACCATGCGCAATATCCGTCAAAACCTGTTCTGGGCCTTTGCCTACAACGTGGCGCTGATTCCCGTTGCCGCCGGTGTGCTGTATCCCTTTAACGGCACCTTGCTCTCGCCCATGTTTGCCGCAGGCGCCATGGCCTTGTCCAGCGTCTTTGTCGTTAGCAATGCCTTGCGTTTGCGTCGTGTGAAGCTGGATTAAGATCTTCTCAAAACACGTAGTACCGCAGGTCTTTAAAACCCGTTGTTTTAACAACGGGTTTTTTCTTCTCTCTTCTCTCTCAGAGCAGAAAAATGCCGCCACGGATGGGCGGCATGTTTATCGGGCAAAACAATATCGCCACACTCACGCTCCGACCTGTACTGATAATCAGGCTTTCAGCGTATAGCGCAAAATCTCGACGATCTGCTCGGGTGTGGTCGCCCAGGCCTGCGCACTGGCATCCACTTCTTTCAATGGGTGGATGATGTCCTCGGCATGCAAGGTCACGTAAGGTTTGCCCAAGGCGGCACAGAAGCCAGCATCAAAAGCAGCATTCCACTGCTTGTACTTGTCCCCAAAACGCACCACGACCAGATCCGCCTGCTCAATCAGGGCTCTGGTACGGATGGCATTGATTTTGGAAGACTTGTGATCACGCCAAAAACCTTCGCTGGCCGGCCCCAGGTGATCGCCTGCGGCATCGCTGGCATCATGATCGGTGACCGGGCTGGTAAAGGTGATATCCAGTCCAACGGCCTTTGCGCCTTGGGCAATCTGCTCGCGCCAATCCGTGTGAATTTCGCCGGACAGATAAACGGTGTAAGTCATTACGCACTCCATAAAGAAAAGCCGGACGCCTCTTCAACAGGCGCCCGGCGCATTCAAACCCGTCCAACAGTAGCATATTGAGCGCTGCCTAACAGCAGACAAACGCGATAGCCCTTATTTGCAAACACATTCAAGGTGTCAAACAGGCGGCTCGTACCTCTGGATACCGTATTACATGGGTGCAATCGGCTTGAACTCGCAGATACCACGCCTTGGGATTGCTGTTTTACTGAGCGATCCAGGGCGTCTAGCTAGTTCAGTTTTCCTGCAATGAATCGGGCAGATACTTACACCTTATTTCCAACCCAAACTATGAGATTGCTCCAGCGCCTGGTGACGTTGATCATCATCGGTATGCAGATAGATATTGGTCGTGGCAATGGACTCATGGCCCAGGGTGTCACGGATGATGCGTAAATCCACGCCTTGATCAGCCAGATGAGAGCCTGCTGAATGGCGCAGCCAGTGTGCCGAAGCCTGCTCCAGAATGCGGGCCTGAGATTCCTGGTCTGGATGCAAATTCCGCAAACGGTCAGCACTGCCTTGAAAAACCTGTTTGACCAGTACATGCGCCATGGCCCGCGTCAGATGTTTGTCACTGGCGCCAGCCGACATTAATAAAGGATAGGGCTCCAAGGCCTGCGGGGCACCCTGCAGAGCATGCGCTTGCCGATAGCGCATCAACTCACTAAACAGCTCCTGCGTCAAAGGCACACGACGCCATTTATCGCCTTTGCCGTGGATATGCAGCCACCACTGGGCTGTCGCTCCCGCATCGGCACGTTCTTGAACATCGGCCATACGTGCCTGAACCAGTTCGGAAATACGCAAGGCACCACCATAAAGGATAGAGAAAAGCCAGCGTACACGCGCCTTGTAGCGCAACTCGCTCTGCGTATCTTCGGGCAAAGCCTGAATGTAATCCTGCACCCAACGCCATTGCAGCCGGCTCAAATATCGCTGCTGGGAGGCAGTGGTTTTCTTTTGTCGACGACCTTGATGCGACAAGGCCAAAGGATTGCCCGCCAAATACCCCGCCTGCACCAGCCAGCTAAATAAAGAGTTCAGGATCAGTACAGCCTGATTCCGGCTGCTTTCAGACAAAGGCCCGGCAAAGGGCCGCCACGCCGCATGGTGACGGGCAGGGCGGGCGCGTCCTTGAACCACCCAACGATGAGCTGGTTGAGGGTCTGCCAAAAACAAACGATAGGCCAGGATGTCTTCCAGACTAAGCGAGGACAGATCCTTGCGACGCTCCAAGACGGCCCACAACAAAAGCCGCTCCGCCTCCTTGCGATAGTTCGCGTAGGTACGCGGGCTATCTATATAGCGTGCCAACCAGGCTCGCAACGCCTCTATATCTGTTTGCGCCTCAATCTGCGCCCGCCCACCGATAGAACGGTTTGCGCCTTGCCGCCCATCAAAACGGGCCAGTAATTGAGCAATATCGTCCGATCCCAGTTCTGTTGAGGGCGACGTGTTGGCTATTTCCATGGATAAGCAGAAAAACAGAGGCGTTAAGAGAGCAGGGAAGGGTTTTCAAACCCGCCCCCGTACAATCCGGCCTTCTTAAGGCCATATATTTGACATTATAGAGATAATGTCAAATTATAGAATTCAATTTGTTGATAATTTTATATATTACGTTGTATTATTAATTAAATTATCAACAAAGGTGAAAAATGGAGCAAAACCAGCCCAATGAGGGCCAAATCTTGGCTGATGTGGCCCAATTACGCGATCGCTTCAGCCATACGCAGACTTTGTACAAAGAAGTGGCTGCGCTCCTGTTTTTTCGCTATGGCGTCACGCCTACGGCCAACAAGCTGTACCAATTGGTGCGTAAAGGCAGCATGAGTGCCCCAGCCCAGGCTCTCCAGACGTTCTGGGAAGATTTGCGGGACAAAAGCCGGGTTCGGCTGGATATGGCTGATATGCCAGAAGAACTGCAAAGCCTGACGGGAGACCTGCTGGGCCGTATCTGGCAAGAAGCCATGGGTCACTCAAAACAGCACCTGCAGCATTACCAAACCCAGGCTGATGAACGCGTCGCACAGGCTCAAGCCCTAACCCAGGAAGCACAACAGGCACTGGAAGTAGAGCAGGGCGCCTTGAAAACGGCTCAAGCCAACATAGAACGCTTGAAAGAAGCACTACAGACAGCCGGTCAGGAGCAAGCGGCTCTGAAACAAGACTTGCTGCACGCCAAACAACGCCAAAACGAGCTGGAAACCGAAAAGCAGTTGGTTCAGCAAGAGCTGCGCCGCCAAAGCGAACAGTTCACCCAGGATTTGGAGCGGCTGCAAAAAGCCATTGAGCTGACCGAGGAGCGCGCCCAGGCCAACGAGCGCCGTGCCTTGTTGGAAATCGACAAGGAGCGCTCCATTCAAACGCGACTGCGTCAACAAATAGAAGAGGCCGAGCACGCGAACAAAACCCAGCGTCAGGCTCACGAACAAGAGCTGAACCAGCAGCAGGATCAAATGCAGAAGCTGCGCCAAGAACTGGGGCAAGAGCAGGGCGAGCGTCGTGCCATGCAAGCAGCTCTGGATATCAGCCATAGCTTGGCCAAAGAGATGCAGGGACAACTACAAATGCTACGCACACGTACAGCCTTGCTGGAGCGAGAAAATGAAGAAGCGCGCAAGAAAGCCCAACTGCTCAGCCAGCAACTGGAGCAAGCTCAGGCCCAGCCAGTGCGGCCCGTACGCTTAAAGCGGCGCTTGATCAAGAGCAATCCTGAACAATGAAGAGCCCATTCAGCAGCCTATGCCAGCATGCACTAGGATAGGCGTGGCGCGCTTTCAATCACCGAAAAAGGTGTCGGCCGATTTAGCGGGATTTCAATCAAAAATCAGGCAAAGCCCAGCCTTGAATGAACGAGCAGCCGAACCGAAGGCAAGGACAATTCATCGCCTCCCTCGTGCTTTGAATCCCTTCGTCCTCCTGCTTCGAATGCCATCATGAATGGAGCACTGCGTGTAACGGTCTGTTTTAGCGTAAACGACCAATAGCAGCCTCGTGCTAAGCTTTTACCCATGCTGCGCGCACTCATTTCATCTCGCAAAACCATAGGCTGGCTTTTAGTAGCCAGCCTTATTGTTTTGTTTGCCAGCATCGGCCTGGGTACCAGCTTTACCGCGCACGCCACGACTCAGAGCGCGGCTCACAGCATCATTCAAGGGCACCACGCCTCGCCGGGGCAATCTCACCATAGCGCTCCCAACCATTGCAGCACCCCGCAAAAAAGTGGCTGCTGCGCGTGTCTTGCGACACTGATTCCACCGCCTGAAGCGATTGTCTTGCAGCCCGCTTTCCCTCCCGTTCCTTTGCACCAAGACTACCTCTCCCGGTTCATTGGCCCCGCCCAGCCACCTCCGCGCTCGTCCTGATCATCTCGTTCTAATTACCGCCCCAAGCCTAAAAAGCCTGTACTCACTAGGCGTGGGCAGCGCATGTGTATTGATGATTAATAGGGATAAACCCATGAAACGACGCGATTTTTTCAAACTCACCTTAGGTGCCAGCCTCTTGAGCAGCCTGCCTATACGAAGCTGGGCACAGGGCATGATGGAGCACCACGGATCCATGCCCGCAGATATGCCCGGTCACGGCATGATGGCTCGGCAAGGCTTGATGCCGGTCGAAAAGATGCCGGCAGGTCAGGCACTTCAAGCTCTACCAGTGCTGAAAAACAGTAGTCAGAAAAAAGGGCTGTTTCAGGCGAAAATTACTGCGGCCGCCCACCAACGTGTGCTCGCCGATGGTAAAACCACCGAGCTTTGGCTATACAACGGCCAGGCTCCCGGCCCACTCATCGAGCTGTACGAAGGCGATCAAGTCGAAATCGAGTTTGAAAACCAGCTGGATCAAGCCACTACGATTCACTGGCACGGCTTGCCCGTACCCTCGGATCAGGACGGGAACCCACAGGACGCGGTCTTACCAGGACAAAGCCGCTACTACCGCTTTACTTTGCCCCAAGGTTGCGCCGGCACCTACTGGTATCACCCGCATCCGCATGGAAAAAGTGGTGAGCAAGTCGCGCATGGACTGGGCGGGACAATTATTGTTCGTTCTCCCAAAGACCCGTTGAAGGACTACGCGGAACAACATTGGGCGATCAGCGATTTGCGGTTGGACATCAATGGCCATATACCGGCCAACACCGGCCCGGATTGGATGAATGGCAGGGAAGGGCAGTTCGTGCTGTTGAATGCTCAACGCCAGCCGCGCATCCAGACCAGCACAGCAGAACGTATTCGCGTCTGGAACTCCTGCTCTGCCCGTTATTTAAGGCTGCACATCCCCGGCGCCCAGCTGATTCAAGTTGGTACAGATGGTGGGTTGCTGGAACAGCCTTTGGCCGCCGCAGAGTCTATTTTGCTGGCACCGGCTGAACGGGTGGAGTTCTTTATCCAAGCGGAAAAAGACCTGGAAAGCAGCTTGCAAGCCCTGTATTACGATAGGCAAAAAATGATGGTCAAGGAAAAGCCCGAGACCTTGACGCTGGCTGGGCTGACAATCCGCCATCAGGAAATCGACCTGCCCGAGCAGCTACGGACAATTCCGGCGATTCCTGCTGCCGCCAGTACCGCAAAAGTGGTGTTCAGCGAAGTCATGCCCATGAACCACGACATGCCATCCGGGCACGGCTCTGGCATGGCGGCCTCGCCCGGAATGAACCATCAGGGCATGGGGGGCATGGACCAGGAAACCATGACGCCCGGCATGGCAGCCATGCGCTCCATGTTCCGCATCAACAATCAGGTCTACGACATGAACCGTATCGACCTGCGTTGCCCGACCGGGGAGTGGCAATACTGGGATGTCATCAACGACTCCCATATGGATCATCCTTTCCATCTGCACGGAACGCAGTTTCAGGTGCTGGCACGTCAAACCGGCAACAGGTCCTTCCCGGAGCCATTCCGTGCCTGGCGAGATACTGTCAATCTGCGCCCCAACGAGACCGTCCGACTGGCATTCCGACAGGAATTGCCAGGCCTGCGCATGTTTCATTGCCACATTCTGGAGCATGAGGACCTGGGCATGATGGCGCAGCTAATGGTGGAATAAGGAGGCGGATTAAGGCTCGTCCGGCTTTCAAGCTGAAGTCTTGAAAACGTCCGCTCCGCAAGGCTGTGTGCCAGCGGGGCGGACAAAGCCGTCCTGCTTGAAAAAAACCCGGCGTCGCCTGCATTACAATACCGCTTTTGAATTTCTCATTTTCAGCGGAGCACGCGCCATGAGCCTGTTGGGCACCCCTTTATCGTCGTCGTCGGACAAAATCATGCTCTTGGGCTCGGGAGAGCTGGGCAAAGAAGTGCTGATTGCGCTGCAACGCCTAGGGGTAGAAACCATCGCGGTAGACCGCTACGACAACGCACCTGGCCAGCAAGTTGCCCATCATTCGCGCACTATTACCATGAGTGACGCCGAGCAACTGCGCGCCCTGATCGAACAAGAAAAGCCCACCCTGGTTGTGCCCGAGATTGAAGCTATTGCTACCGGCGTGCTGGAAGAGCTGGAAGCCCAAGGCAAGGTGCGCGTCATACCAACCGCCCGTGCTGCTCGGCTGACCATGGACCGCGAAGGCATTCGCCGTCTGGCTGCTGAAACACTGGGCGTTCCCACCAGCCCCTACCAATTTTGCGAATCGCTGGCAGAACTGCAAGCCGCTATCGACGATAAGATCGGCTACCCCTGCGTAGTCAAACCCTTGATGAGCAGCTCGGGCAAAGGTCAAAGCAAGATCAGCGGGCCTGATGACGTCGCCAAAGCCTGGGACTACGCCATGGCCGGTGGCCGCGTTAGCCAATGCCGCGTCATTGTGGAAGGCTTTATTGATTTCGACTACGAAATCACTTTGCTGACCGTCCGTGCCGTCGGTGCAGACGGCCAGATCGAAACCCAGTTCTGCGACCCCATTGGCCACAAGCAAGTAGATGGCGACTACGTAGAGAGCTGGCAGCCTCAGCCCATGAGCCCCAAAGCCCTGCAAAGCGCACGCGATATCGCCCAGGCGGTCACCCAGAACCTGGGTGGCCAAGGCTTGTTTGGCGTAGAGCTGTTTGTGAAGGGCGATCAGGTATGGTTCAGCGAAGTCAGCCCCCGCCCACACGACACGGGCATGGTCACCATGGCTACTCAATGGCAGTCCGAATTTGAGCTGCATGCACGCGCGATTCTGGGCCTGCCAGTCAATACGGCCTTGCGCATGCCCGGCGCCAGCGCCGTGATTTACGGTGGCGTAGATGCGAAAGACGTGGACTTCCTGAATGTGGCCCAAGCCCTGCGCATCCCGCAAACCGATATCCGTCTTTTCGGCAAACCCGAGAGCTTTGAAAAACGCCGCATGGGTGTTGCGCTGGCAGCAGACACTGACCTGGAAACGGCCCGCGCCAACGCTCGCCAAGCCGCTGCCACCGTCAAAGTCCAAGCCCGCTAAAACAAGGCGTTTTCCACCATGCCCATCATCATCTTCCTGCTGTTCATAGGGATTATTGCGGCGCTGGTCTATGGTGGAATGCAGCTCTTTAACCTGGTCAGCGCCAGTGCTGGTGCCTTCGCCGCTATCTTGAGCCTGTTGATAGCGGCGGCCATTCTGGTGGCTCCCTTTATGGTATGGCGACGCCGTTATCTGGCCATCCACGGTAAAAAACAACAAGGCCAGCGCATTGTAGAACTGGCTTTACCCGATGGCTCGATACGCCTGGATGCCTTGCAAAAGCGTGGTCAGATTCAAACCGGGCAGGGGGCACGTGCCTTTATTTTTGCGGATATTGAAGCAGTAGAGCCACAGGGCAGGGGGCTGACACTTATATTGCGTAATCCCACCCAACGCTGGGAGATTCAAACCAGCCACTTTGCTGAAGCCAAACGCTGGCACAAGATCCTGAACCTGGCTGCAAAACAGGATTTATAGGGCCAACATCAGTCCTGCAGCACATAAAAAGCACCCGCAAGTGCTTTTTTGTTTGTTTTTTGTTTGGTTATTTTGGCAGGATAGCCAAGCGAATACATCAATAGCGGGCTGCCGTCCTTAGACTTGCTCACTAACTTGATCCGACAAGGCCGGCTCATTGAGGCTGATCATGTGCTCATCCAAAGACTCCAGCGTTTCCACAACGGTACGCAGCACCTGAATACGCGCCGCTTTTTTGTCCTTGCTAGGCACAATATGCCAAGGCGCCATGTGAGTATCAGTCTGGGCAAACATCTCCTGAGCCGCACGTTGATACGCCGTCCATTTCTCACGATTACGCCAATCTTCTTCCGTAATCTTGTAAGCCTTAAAGGGCGTTTCCTCGCGGGCCTTGAAGCGCTTTAGCTGCTCATCCTTATCAATATCCAGCCAGAACTTGATCACCGCCGTGCCGTTGGCCAACAATTGCGCCTCAAACTCATTGATTTCCTCGTAGGAACGATGCCAGGCAGCACGGGAGATCAGCTTCTCCACTCGTTCTACCAGCACACGACCATACCAGGAGCGATCAAAAATGGAGATTTCTCCCAGACGCGGCAACTTGCGCCAGAAACGCCATAGATACGGACGTGCCCGTTCCACCGCGTTAGGAGCGGAAATAGGGAAGATATCGTACATCCGCACATCCAGGGCTTCAGTCAAACGGCGAATAGTGCCGCCTTTACCGGCCGCATCGCGTCCTTCAAAGACCAGTACCAAAGAATGTTTGCGGAAGGCTTTGCTACGTACCGCGCAGGACAAACGGCCTTGCCAATGCAAAAGCTCGGCATCGTAATCCAACACAGGCTCCACGGGAGGAGGGGACTGCAAGCTGGCAGTCGGCACATTCAAACGAAACGGGAACGCATACGGCTCTTTAACTTGTCGCGGGACAATGGGTTTATCCAAAGCCTGCAACACGACTTTTGCCAAGGACACATCACGCAAGTTCTGATCTGCGCTGGGGATCACCACCCAGGGAGCGTAATTTCTGTGGGTCAGATTAATGGTTTGTGTGGCCGCATTGCGCAATTGCTTGAATTTCTTGTGAACCTTCAAGTCTGCCTTGCTAACACGCCAAGCTGTATTT
This sequence comes from Alcaligenes sp. SMD-FA, assembly GCF_025960365.1. Taxonomy (NCBI): domain Bacteria; kingdom Pseudomonadati; phylum Pseudomonadota; class Betaproteobacteria; order Burkholderiales; family Alcaligenaceae; genus Alcaligenes; species Alcaligenes sp. SMD-FA. The sequence continues at coordinate 2,036,094 of NZ_CP110108.1, forward strand.
GGGTCAGCCATCAAGGTCGTACAGCGGGTCAACTGAGCTTGAGCGGAGAGGTGAAACCATAGTTTCAACACCTGCACGCCTTGATAGGCCAGTTGCGCTTCAAAACGATTGATCAAATGGGTGTATAGGGCGATCTTGGTCGGGTCCGGTTTTTTGCGGCCCAGCTCTGTCATCAAAGGGGCATACCAGGAACCAAACACCAAACCCGTCTGACCACGAACCGGCAGCCGATTCCAATAACGCCACATTAAAGGCCGCATGGCTTCCTCTTCATTGAGCGCACCAAAAGCCAAGGTGTGTACGTAGCGAGGATCCAACCAACTGTTCAAGGTATTGATCGCAGAGCCTTTTCCCACACCATCCATCCCGGCTACCACGATCAGCAAGGTTTGATCTGCTTTTTGCAGACGCTCGTACTGCTTTAGCAGCAGCGCTTCGCGCAGCGCGTCAATCTGCGTCTTGGCTACGTCATCACTCAAGCTGGGATCGCGTTCGGCAAACTGTAGTTCATGGCCCATCGTGCTTCGCTCCGTTTCACATAGCTCGTCACTATAACCATGCAAGGGGAGACTTAACTACCTTGGGGGGAAATAATCTGCAGAAAAACAGTAGCCAGGACGAGCGTAGTAGCGATTCTTTAGAGGTAGATACAAAGCACTGCTATTTAGCGACTTTACATAATATACATTATGCGATGTTTCCCAGCCGTCCTCGAGACAGGAAAACGAGCCTGTTCAGCAGTCTTTTGCATTATGTGAAGTTAGGCACCTCACAGTAATCTAAACCGAAACCCCGTCGAAACGTTGAATTGCACGACTGATCGGACGGTAGCACAGCACTTTATCCTGTGTCAAACATCCCCTTTATTCAACGATCCAACTTCAAGACTGGATTGACGGGAGGCACGGGTAAAACAAACCGATCCGGGTCCGTCAACACCACCGCCGCCAGCGAGGCGACCGGCACATTTCCTTTGCCGATGATCTGATAGCGCAAAATGTTGACCTTGCCACCGCCTTCCACTTGCCGCATCCGATGCCACCCAGCTTTGATAACCTCTCTCTGAATTTGCATCCCCATGGCATCCGCTTGCTCTTCAGGCCCTGTTTCAGCCGCGTAGCGTTTGAAAATTTTGGGTGAAATCAGTGCTATGCCTTCCTCTACAAAATGCACGGGTGCCCCAGATTCATTGTATTTAATCTCACGGCTGGCCAAGCCTTGCTGCAACCACTGGATAAACGCCGTCGCGGCTTCGCTGGGTTCCTTCACCGGGGCTTCGTGCGGTAGTTCAGGCAGGCTTGGTGTCAACACGACCGGCGTGGTGTTGGCCTGGCTGAACATGCGTTGCGATTTTGCCTGTGTCTTTGGAGCAAGCTCTGGCTCCAAAACCGACGCTTTAGGCGTCGGTAAGGCTGGTAATGCTCCAGGTGTGTGCTCAACAGAGGCTGGCACAACACTTTTAGCCTTTGCTGCAGTTATGGCTGTTGCTTCACGTTGTTGTGATTTTTTGACTGGGCGTGCGCTGCTAACCACCGCTGTCGGCGCTGAGCTCACAGACCTTGTCTTTTGCGACGTTTGTGGTGGGTTGCGATGAATAATGTTGGATGCTGTATCAGCTTCATCCAGAAAGTCATCGTCAACATCAAAGCCATCTACGGCGAGTTCGGCTGGCAAAATCACCGTCTCGTCGTCGTATGCCTGAATTGAAGCAGTTTGGTGGGTATTGCTTGAGGTTGGCCCAGGTTTGGGCTGGTTGCCGCTTTGCGCTGCGCCATTTTTCGGTGTTTGCCGCTTGGCTGCGCCAGTTGACGCATTTTTGGGCTTTCTAAACTCCATTGCTGGAACAAGATTACGCTTGGGTGCAGCCGTTTGTGGTCGAGCTGAGGCAGTTTTGGCCGTTGTGGCCACCTTTTGCGTCAATACTCCTTCATCAATGTTTTCTGGAGCAGCTTTGGCTTGAATGACTGTTGTATCAGGGCTGTGCTCAGGATCAACCGCAACTGGATCAGCTTCTGTTTCAAACTCATCATCGCCACGTTTGGCCCGGACATGGATCTCTCCAGACATCGCCGGTGGGTATAAGTTTGGATCATCATAGAGCTTTGACAGTGGAAAGCGCAGCACACTTAGTCTGTGTCGATAGTGATGGGCTTCTGCGCCCTCTTCTGTCGCTGGCGTTTGCCCGTTGATTTCAACGTGCCAAATCGCTTGACCAGAATGAGGGCTGACTTGCAGGATTCCATATTCCTGCCATGTATCAAACAGCCTATCGTTCTTGGCCTCGCCAGGTACGGACTCGTCAGGCTCATGCTTTTTAATCCAGGCCCGCGTGGCATCGGCCACACGCTTAGCCACAAACCACACCGAGCCGTCATACACCCATCCGGCAGCTCCAGTGCGATTGAGCGGCAATTCCGTTCCAGACTGCAACATGCTTTTGAGCGCTTGCATGAGTAAATCCACCAGCGGCACTGCATTGGCTGTCGCAAAACGAGCCTTGCTGCCCTTGATCAATGCGTTGCTGGTGGAGGCCTGGTCAGCGCGTTTGATAATGTCAGCCAATAATCCATCCTTGTGGCCTGACAAATACTGAGTCAACGCATCAAAGGCGTGAGGCGTTTGAGACAAAAAAGTTAAGGCAGATTTTGGTGCAATCTGATGAAGTAGGGTCAGTGCCAAGCGATTATGGGCCTGGTAGTCCCGGCTGGCTTTTGGCTCAAACTCGACCCGATACTCCAGATCCAGGCGCCCCTGCCCCACCTCGAACAAAGAGCCCGCAAGCGGTTTCCATCGTAATGGCTCGTCCATCGCCCCGTCTCGCCATAGGATCCGTAGATCCGTCATCGGTTTGGCAATGTCATGAAGCAGTGCCGCGTAGAAGACCACATAGGTCCACTGATCGCGCTCTGAGTCAATCTGCTCAACAGGTGCATTCGTCGGTAGAAAATGCGCGTTTCGCCAGGTCATAGCTGCCAAGACCATCTCTAGCGTATGAGCCAACAAACCACCAGCATGGGCATGGTGGTGGGCTTCTGAGGCGGGCATAAGCTGGACGTACTCCGCATATCGTCGGATAGCAGGAATGAAATCGCGTCTAAAAACAGGATCAGCGACACGCGACTGTAGGAACATTTGATGTACTGCTTTTTGAGCTTTCAGCAGACGGATCAGGTCATCGGACTCCAAAACGCGCAACCACCCCTCTTCCCGCCCTGCTACTCGTTGGGCAACTGGAACTGGTGGGGGTGGCGGAACCGGGGCGGGCTTAGCCGTGCTAGAGGCGCGTCGCGGAATATACGTGGAGAACTTAGAGATCCAAGGTGGGGTGCGGCGGTGAGTCATACGCTAACGTTCAAGCAAATGGGCTCGCAACGCCTCTAGCGTCGGGCGAGGATGGCGCAAAGTGAGCAAAATATGCAATGACTCAGTGGGGTGTTGCGGATCGCCCTGCTGCAGAAAATGGAACCAGCTCATCTGCAATGGATTCCATTGGATTGAATCAGGATCTGGCAGCATGTTCTTGCCCCAGTGAGCCCGATAGTGGACAAATGGCTGCTGCAAAATATCTTGAACAATGCGTTCTTTGCGCTCAGCCAGATCCACGGCTTGGCTACTTTCTTGCGCCAGGCTCTGACAATGATTCTTCAAAATTTCTCTCACACACAGATGAGGATCATCTTCATCCTCGGCATAAATTTCTAAACCGTCATAGCGCGATAGCCAGGCTGAAAAATGCGGGACCCAATCAGCCAGACCCAACTCAGTCAGGTGCTCGACAATGCGGTAAATCGCATGGCTACGATCATGCGCATCACGCCCAAAATGGGGAAACCCAGGATCGGGGTATGGATGCTCGTCTAGGTGCGTGTGGGCGAGGATAGTCATAGCGGCCACTCTACAAAGCGATTTGCCATCACTCAACGCGATACCGGTCGCGACGTAACCGAGGGTTCTCGCTTGCACGCACCGTTAAGTTCTGATAAGTCACACCGTCCGCTATGCTGCCCGAGGCCATTTGCGGCGCTTCACCCAGCCCCTGGGTGAGGCGCTGCGTAACCCGTAAGCCCCCTTTTCCCCTACCTGTAAGGCCTTTCCCGTCGGCCACCGGATTTTTAGGTGGACGGCGGCCCTTTGGATAAGGCCCTTGCCCCGTAACAACCCTTTCCCAGTAGCGGATTGACGCCCCGGCAGTCCGTCAACACATTCTTGTTCTATTTGTATTGTGCAATACAGAGCATTCTAACTCGGATGCCCTTTCTTTACTTGTTCAAAAACGCATCAAGCAGGCCGCGCGGATAACGCACATAACTGTTTTCGTCAAGCTGAAACCCCGTGTTACGTGACCTCGGGTTAACGAGCGACACCTCGGGGGGCCTTTGCAACACTGAAAGCCATTCTCAATCGGATGGAGTACTTCATGAGCTGGACAGCTAGACTCGCTGTTGCCGCGCCACTGGCTGTTTTGGCGTTGCAGGCCCAAGCCCAGGTCGGGGATACCTACGACAACGGCACACAGGTGCGAATTGGACAATACAGCACACAAGCCAGCACACCAGGGCATAGCGTTTCTGATCCCCTGTCTGTGTTTGTGGCGCTGACCTACCCACGTCAAGACGTAGCCACCATTGATGGTGCGATTGAGTACACCCTCAAACGGACAGGTTGGCAGCTTGATCGCTCCAAGCTATCGCTAGAAGCCGCGCAGTTTCTTCGCTTACCCCTTCCAGAATCCCAGCGGTCGCTGGGAACGTATCGTGTGCGTGACGTCTTGAATGCACTCGTAGGCGAGACCTGGCGCTGGGATGAGGACCCCATCCGTCGCAGACTGTGGATCAGTCTAGCGGCACAGCCGACTCTGTCGGGCGTCGAGCTGACGCAAAATTGGCTCCAGGCCCAAACCTACCCCGTCACAGTTGACCCTAAAAAGCCGTGGTTGCCCCTGACCGAGCGCATCAGCGGGGTGCAGCCATGAACCAGCAAGATCAACAGTGGCAACAGCAACAAGATGATCAGCGTCGCCGGGAGCACGCCGAGCAGCTAGAACGTGAACGGATTGAAAGAATCAATCTAGAAGAAGCCATGGAGGCAGAAAGGCTTGAGCGCGACCCCCAGGAAAGAGCGGAACGTGAACAACGTGAGCGTGAGCACCAGTTAGAGCTTGAGCGCCAAGAAAAACTGGATCAACACGATCTCGACCACCGACGCGAACTGGAGGCTGCAAAGCAGGATAGACACGGCTTTGTGCGAACCCTCTGGCTCATTCTGTTCTCACGCAAAGAACAAACGGCAGACGTTGAAAAACATAACGCGGAACCCGTGTTTTCGTCCGTAGTGGATCCTGTGAACGAGACGCAAAACAATGAAGCAGTCACCGATTTCTTTGCTGAACAAGACAATCAAGCGCAAGCAGCCAGCGTTTCGCCATCCCCATTGGCATCTGCTGCACAAACCGATACTCCAACGTCTAAGAAAAGGTCAGGCTATCCGTGGAAGCTAATCCTGGCTTTGTTGCTTTTTGCTGTCCTGTTCTTGAGCTGGAAATACCTGTTTAACCAACCTGTGGTTGAGCAAACAGCCGCCTTGTCGGCAGCCGAGCCCTCACTGGCTGAAATCGAAGACCAGGTCTCCCCTATTGAGGATGAGGAAAAGGGTGACCCCTCCCCTGCTCCCGCCACCAGTGATCTAGGCAATGTAGAGAAAGCAGATGAAATGCCGATAGACACGGCAGAGTCAACGGAATTTCAAGAGCTTTCCATTGATCTCGGGGAGTCGTTCCCATCGAACCTTGAAACAGCGCAAGCCTCGTACGCCGTTCAAGAAACACCAACTTTTGAGGTGCAAATATCGTCCCTGCAGCGTGATGTCAACGAAATCAGACAGTTACTCAATGAGCTCTTGCATCAAAACGAGCAGTTGATAGTTCTGTCCACACCTGCGCCTGAACCAGAACCAGAGGCGGTGCCCGTTGTTGAACCTGCCCCCGTTAAAAAGCCGGTCACACGTCGAGCCAGGGCCGCACCGAAGCCAAGCGTTCGTCTTGTCTCAGTCGATATGTGGGATGGCAAACCCTCCGTTGTCGTCGCCAGTACACGCGCAGGCGACAACCAAACCTTAGTGATGCGGCCAGGTGACACCGTCAACGGCGTCACGCTGCAAAGCGCAAGCGCATCCGAGCGCAGCGCCTCTTTTCTTGTAAACGGAAAAACCATCAAGTTAACCGTGGAGGGCCAGTGATGCCGCGCCGTATGAAAATCAAAGCAGCAGTCGTCAGCCTGCCCCTGCTTTTCCCTGTGGTGGCCCATTCGCAAACCCAGGCCACCGCTCAGCAACGTACCGAAGAAGTCACCAATGCGACGCAGGCACAAGGGCGCAATCCGATCGCACTGGATGCCGTAGATCGCCTACGCGCCAATATTTGGGGCTTAACTGACGAAGAAATGTTGCGCGCCAAAACCTTGCTGGAAGGCCCCCGCAAAGCATTCTCAGTTGAAAACCTCTCGCCTATTGAAGCGCTCGGCATTCACGCGACCTCGGAAGCCGAGCGCCGTAAATATGCCGAAATGTTCGCCCGTGCCTTTCATGCCGACGTCGAGCGGTCGCTGGCATGGAACCGAGCGTTTACCGAAGCGATGGCCCGCCTCTATCCGAACGAACCGGTTGTCAATTTCAGCCAGATACCACCTGTTCCCGCAACGGTGGGTGCAGCTGACACCTTGAATGTGCCACGCACAGCCATTATTGAAACCCCCGCGCCAGGCCACACACCGCTGACACAGGGTGTTCCAGCTCAGGGGACTAACAAGTAATGGGGACTTCCATGCACCGCCGTCAGTTTCTTGGCGCCCTCACTGCACTGACTGCCAGTGGCGTCATGACACGCTCCTGGGCACTGACTGCGCCTGCGCAGTCGATGCTGGCACAGCCAGAAGGCTTGGACCCGCAATGGTGGCCATATTGGTCGGATACGGCTGTGCGCATTGAACCTAGAATCACGCCCCAGGCGCAAATAGCCATTCCCGATGGGTATGTTCGACAGATGCCGCGCATTCGCACCCATCCAGATGCGCCCATCGTGACAGCCTCCCTGTTGCCTCCCCGTGCGTATGACTGGGCAGGACAGCGTTGGAACATTGACCCTTGGCTGCTCTACGGCGTGGCACTGCAAGAGTCGCAAATGAAGTTTGGCCAGCAGACACTGCCCTACCCCTGGACACTTTGCGTCAGAGGAGTCGGCAAGCGATATGGCTCCTATGAGGCCACCCTGCAAGCGCTACGCAAGTATGTAGATGTCAAAGGCATCCGCAATGTGGATTGTGGTGCGATGCAAGTGAACTGGGGCTATCACAACGACAAGCTCCAGAGCCTAGAGCGTGCTCTGGACCCCTACCCCAACCTCGAGGTAGGCGCACAAATCTTGCGCAATCACTTCGACCGCCACGCTTCCTGGCGTCTGGCTGTGGCGCTCTACCACACGGGATCCAGAAATACTCAAGAACGCGTCACTCGCGGTAATCGATACAGCCGTGGGGTATTCAATAAATTAGCAAAACTTGGGTTGGACACAACGGAGTTGGCTGCCTCGACTGGTTGGAGGCGATATGCGCCGTAATCTCGTTCTTGCCCTATGTACAGCGACTGTGCTGATTTCCAGCCAGTCCAACGCACAGACCGTGCCGATCACCACAGACGATTCGGTTCCTGCTGTTTCATATTACTCGGCCTTGATTTCAGGGGTGGATCAACCCGGTGTGGGTGCTGGTGCTCAGTTCCCACTGACGTCGACCTTGCTACAACCTGGGGTGCTCAAGCCATCGGCTGTTCCAGTATTCAACCCAAAATGGATGACCCAAACATTAGCCATTGTCGGTGACGACAAAGGCTCAAAAGAGTGGCTCAAGCTCCATTTGGAGCGTCTGCTTTCTTTGCAGGCCACCGTCATTGTGGTGTCCGCAGCCAGTGAAAAACGCTTTAAAGACATCCAGCGGCAAGCCAACGCCTTGCCCATCGTCCCTGACTCAGGCCACTGGTTACAGAATCGCCTTGCCGCAGCCCGTGTAACGGTCTACCCCGTGCTGATTGGCCTGGACGGTCAAGCGCGCCAGATCATCTTCTCAGAAGGGTTTGAACGAGGTGACGCGCATGAAAAATAACGCCGTCTTGGAAGCGTTACTGCGTCCGCCTGTCGAGATCTGGAGTGCGGCAACCGCGTGGTCCGTCACCGCCACGGCTGCCCTGGCTCCTTGGGCGCTGATGATGCCCCCTTCTTTGGGCTACGTTGCAGCCGCAGGGTCCGGGTACTTCGGCGGAGTCCGCTTTAAACAAGCAATGCGGATCAAGCGTTACCACCATCACCTGAAGTACTACAAGGTCACAAGAATTGCTCCTGCCAAAATCCCCGTGGCATCGGGAGAGTTTTACTTGGGCGAAGGGTTCGAGTGGTCGCAAGCGCACACGCAACGTAAACGTGAGGCCTTGCAACCGCAAGCCAAACGTTTTGTACGCCCATCGGCAAAAGAGCTGGCCCTCCGAAACCTGGGCGCAAAAGCCATCGAGCAGGCACAAGGTAAAGGCCCTGTTAAACCGATTGTTAGAGCCATTGCGAGAATTGCAGGTATTGATCATTGGCTCAACCCATTGCAGCCTCACCCAGACTTAGGTGGCTCACCCATCGTGCATGGCGTGGGCAGCATGGACGAAGCCCCCGTCAAGATTCGCCAATCTTCTCGCAATGGTCATATGTTGGTCATGGGCACAACCCGCGTGGGTAAAACCCGGATGTTAGAGATGATGGCCACCCAAGACATTCACGCCGGGCACGTCACTATCGTGATCGACCCCAAGGGGGATGCCGATCTGATGCTGCGTATGTATGCCGAATGCGCACGCGCAGGCCGCTTGGATCAGTTCTACATGTTCCATCTTGGTTATCCCGAGATCTCGGCCAGGTACAACGGCATTGGCAACTTCTCGCGTATCACCGAAGTAGCCACCCGTGCCACCAACGCCTTGCCCAGCAGCGGAAACTCCGCCGCTTTTAAAGAATTCTCCTGGCGTTTCACCAATATTGTGGCTCAGGCCCAGGTCGCACTGGGTCGCGTCCCGACCTATGAAGCCTTGCTCAAAGATGTGACCGGCATTGACGGTCTATTCATGGACTATGCCCGCATGGTGTTTGCCCAGCAAGCCCGTCAAGGCCGCCTGATCGACTGGGAGGTAAGGCTGGCCAACCTTGAGCTTGCGCTGCAAGACCGCAAAACCGCCCCACCAGTGCCACGGGCATTGGCCGATCGACAACCCGAGTTTGTGGCGATGTTTTTGCTCATCAAAGAAGCCAAGATCAAAGACACGGTACTCGCAGGCTTGGCAGCCGCCTTTAGCTATGAGCGTAGCTTCTACGAGAAGATCATCGCGTCCTTGGGACCATTCCTGGAGAAGTTGACCACCGGCGCAGTAGGCAAACTGATCTCTCCCGACTACTACGACCAAACCGATAAGCGACCAATTTTTGATTGGATGAGCGTCATCCGTCAGGGCGGCGTGGTCTATGTTGGCCTGGATGCACTGTCTGACTCGGTCGTGTCCTCGGCCGTGGGTAACTCCATGCTGGCCGACTTGGTCAGTGTCGGCGGAAAACTCTACAAGACCGGACTGGATCCCCATGCCCCAGACGGCAAAATCGTATTACCGACCATTTGTGCCCACTTTGACGAGGTCAATGAGATTGCAGGTCCTGAATTTGTGCCGATGGTAAACAAGCTGGGCGGCTCAGGGTTTCGTATCACGGCATACACACAGTCCGCTTTTGATATTGAGGCCAAAGTCGGGGACAAGGCCAAGGCGGGTCAGATCATGGATAACTTCAATCACCTGGTGATGCTGCGCGTGCGCAGTGTCACGACGGCTAAGCTGCTGACCGACCAGGTTCCCGAAGTTGAAGTCGTTCATCTAACTCCAATGTCAGGTGTCACAGACACCGCCGCCCAAGGCACCGGCGTGGACTTTATCAGTCGAAACGACGATATCTGGACCAAAACCAAGGTCCCCATGATTGAACCAGCCGATGTGCTGGAACTGCCGCAAGGCCAAGCCTTTGCCCTGCTTGAAGGCAACCGACGCTTCAAAATCCGTATCCCGTTGGCTGATGCACGCAATGACGAGTTCGTACCTGAGTCATTGCAAAAAATCGCCGCGCAAATGAAGGCCCGCTACCGAACTTCCGAGCAATGGGCCAGTGAAACCGACTGGTTCACTGAAAATTGGCTCAATAGCCAACCTATCGCCGAGGGCACCAGCATGATCGCCACTGATCTAGCAGTGCAAGATCCTGACCCCGATGACGACGATCAAAGCAGCAGCGCGATAAGCACAGACACCATGGGCCTGATCACAAGGGGGCACGGATGAGTAGCAGCTCGACCAATCGCCCTGTAAAGCCCACCACTCGCGGCCCTATTTTGATGACCTTTGAGATGGTCATGGGTTTGCTGATGGTCTCTATCTCAGCGTGTGTGCTGGGCTTGCTTATTGAGCTGGCTGGCATTCATACGATCTGGAAAGACCAAGGCACAGGCCATGCTCGCTCCATCGTTGAACAAGATCTGAGCTACATCGAGGCAGCGCCAAAGAGCCTGATTATTCCCAATACCGTGGCCTTCTCAAACAGGATGCTCAGCTATATCTCCTGGCCTTACGAGAAATTCGGAATTTTGCAGTGGTATGCCGATAGTCACGACCCTGTCTTGACTCGTCAACGCGCACTGCGCAGAGCAAAAGAGTCAGCGGCAAATGGCAACAGCCTCTCATCCAGGCTCAAAACGATAGGCGCTGATGCCAGCCAATTTATCAGCACGGTGCTCGTGCTTTCCATGTACGTCGCCATGGACGTGGCGCTTCGACTATCGATTGCTCTTTACGCACTACCGGCCTTCGTTCTTGCGTGCCTGGTCGGTGCCGTCGATGGCTTGGTGCGGCGTGACCTGCGCCGCTGGAGCGGCGGGCGCGAGTCTTCCTTCGTGTACCACCACGCCAAGCGATACACCACCTGGGCGCTAACTGGCGGATTCGGACTGTATTTGACTTGGCCCTTCGGGGGTTTCAACCCCGCTTACATGGTTCTGATTTTCACCGCGCTGGTGGCAGCAACGCTCAGCACCACCGTTGCTGCACTCAAGAAATATATGTGAGGACAAGGGATGACGCATAACCATTTCAATGAAATTGCATGGCGCGGTGTGTGTGAACAGTGTGCGCAGCACGCTGCTCGGCGTTCAGGCCTGTCAGAAACGATCTTCAGCAGAGAATTGGCCGCCGCTCTGGGTCCGCAGTTGCAGCAGATCAGTGAGCCGCACCGTGAACATGCGACCAAGATCGCCCGTGAGTACGGCCACCTGACAGAAAAGGAGCTGAAAGAAGACGATCAGTGGAACGCCGATCACGGCTATTGCGACCATGGCATCGAGTTGGGCTGCTGCCCACGCGGTTGCGAATGAGAGCAGCCATGACACACACCCAAATTACGCCTGAATCAGAGAACGGGAGAAAACATTCATGAATACAAAAACACCTGAAACCGTGCTGTTGGGAACGGGGCGCATGGCGCGTCGGGCCTGGGCCATTGCACTGCTATTGGTAGCGATTAGTGCGCGCGCCGGAGATACGGAAAGCGAACGCGAGAATTTGGCACGAATAGAGAACGAGCTGGCCGTTGTGCAACAAATGGTGGCCGCAGCCTCTCGTGATGCACCGCCGTCCCAGCGCGTCAATTTCCGCTACGAATGGCTAATCAATGACCTGGACGTGATGCGTCGGGGCATTCAACAACACCTCAATGCCCCCATGCAGCCACGCCCTGTCGAGCCACTGCGCGGCGACTATCGCCAATAACGCGACATAAGGAGATCACCTTATGGGCATGAACCAGGCACAGCTGGGTTCGAGCATGAGAGAAGCCTTTGCAGCAGGCTCAGGGGTTGACCCCAACACCATGAAGATCGTGCTGACAATCATCACGGTCGCGGCGGTGGTTCTGTTTTTCGCCTGGTTGGTGATGACTGCCCTTGATAACTACCGGGAAGGCCAGCTCAAGCAGGAAGAGGTGATCTGGGCCTGCCTCAAATTAGTGTTGCTCTTGTCCTTAATCCTGTGGGTGTTGGTTTGACGCCCACAGGACTTCTTAACACATCAAACCATACGGAGTTTAGCTATGACCACACTGAACGCTCTGTTGGCGGCACCCCGAGCGGGGTGGCAAAAAGCCAAGCGTCACCTCGCGCAAGCCGCTTTGATCCCTGCTGTAGCGTTACTTTCGTCACCTGCCATGGCGGCTTTGCCCACGATGCCTACACCGGGATCTGGCATTGACGGGGCTCAAGTTGCTGACGGCGATTGGCTTGGAGCGATGGGTGCTTACTGGAAACAGGGCATCACGATTCTGGCCATGATCTTTGTTGGCTACTTTTTCCTCAAAGTAGTTATGGGTGCGATCACAAAGTGGAACCAATACACCCGTGGTCAAGCTGATATCAGCGACCTGAAAGAGTACGTGATTACTGGTGGCGTGTTGGCCATTGCACTCGTTGCCATGGCAACGTATGCCATCGCCACGCTCGGGTAAAGGGGAAATGTCGCTATGGCTCGCAAACCCTCTGCCCCACATCTTGAACAGCTGGATGAACAAGTTACCCAGGGCATCGCTACGCCGATAACCGATCGCGTGAATGTTCAGCCAGCCATTCTGAACGGTATGACGGTCGATGAAGCACAAATCATCGGTCTGATCTCCGTGGTGGTGTGTCTGCTGGTGGGCTTGGTACTGCTGGCCATAACCGGCTTTTGGCAAACACTCATGGCCATCATGCTATTTGGACCATTAGTCATTTTGTGGTTTGCCTCTAAATACCTGGCTGGCCTTAAGCGCAACCGTCCTGACGGCTATTACAACCAGGCTATGCACCACTGGATGGCCTCTCGTGGGTGGGTGAAAGCCAAATTCATCCGCCACAACGGGTATTGGAGCTTGGGCCGGACCTTGCCTTTTAGCTTGTCCACTTCGTTCAACCCTAAACCGTCCCGTCAGAAAGTTGTTTCTACGGGCGATACGGCCATCCCCTCTTCTTGCGCTGCTCATGGTGTGACAACGACAGGTCAAACGCCGATAGCGGATAAAGCGAGCAACAACGTATGAGTTCAAAATATTTAAACGCCCTGGCCACGGTTCAGGCGACAAACAAAAGACTGGGCGCACTTGTTTTAGTTGTCGCCGCCCTAGGCGCTGTGGGTATGTACTTTGCTGCCCGCACACCACATCGAATCGACGTCAATCTGCACCCCAACATCCAAGGTGGGGACGTGGTCACCGTAACCGACGGCCAGTCGCCTGTCCCTGACGTCAATGTGTATGGCTTTGCCTACTACATCTGGCAGCAGGTCAATCGCTGGCAGGCTGACGGATACAAAGACTACGGCAAGCAGATTTACTACTACCAGGCGTATATCACCCCGTCTTGTCGAGCTCAGTTAGAGAACGACATGAACACACGGGACAGAGCCGGTGAGCTGCGTTCGCGTACACGAATCATGACCGAAATCCCTGGGTTTGGATTCTCACCAAGACGGGTGATCTCACACGGTACCAATAGCTGGACCGTACTGCTCGACATGCAATTGCAAGAGACATTTCGTGGCCAGCAAATCAAAGACATCTACATCCGGTATCCGATGCGTGTCGTGAAATATGACGTCGACCCCGAGAAGAACCCTTGGAAACTGGCCATTGACTGCTATGGCAACAACCGCCCTGCCCGCCTGAACCCTGACGAAGTCGCCGCCGTTCAAAAGAACAATCAGAGTCCTGACCTACCCTCTGAATCAGAGATCATCCCCGCGACGTTGCCAGGCACCGTCAGCGACCCGGCCACGAATGTCACCGATCCGGCTCCGACACCTATCCAGGTGCGCCCCGCCCAACCTCAAAGCGAGTGAGATTGTTATCCATGAAAGCCATTCTTAGCATTCGCAAAACAGCTCTGGCCTGCGCTCTTTTGGGACTGGCCCAGTACGCACAGGCGCAAGTGCGAGACTTGGGGCCGAATTTGGAAAGCGTCCCAGCCGACCTTATTGCCCCCGATCCTGGCAGCACAAACCCACCTGCCAATGTGCTCCCCACAACAACCGCACTTGGAAATAATCCGCCCGATCTAGGAGAGATCCCCGGTCTCGGCACCCCATCACTGAACACCGAATATCACCAGTCTGACGCCAATGCGATGAGTGGCCAGTCTATGCCTATCAGCACCGTGGATACGGCAATTGAACAGGCAATAGAAAACCTAGACGAAACAGGTAAAACCATCCGCAAGCCACCGCAGAACAAGCCACATGGAGTCGAGCGGGCCGTGTTTGATCGTGCGCCTGTGCGCGCCCCGCTTCCCGTGGGTATTGAACGCATGATCACTTTGCCGGCGCCTGCCGCCCTGCATGTGCCCTCGGATATGTCCAAGATTGCCCGAATCGAAGTCATTGATCGCACGATGTACATCACGGCGTTGCAGCAGTTCACACCTGTGCGAATCATTGCCGAACTCATTGATTCCGGGCAGCAAATTCCCTTCGATCTGCTTGCCGACAGCACGACAGCCAGTGCCCGTAGCGAACTTCAGGTTTTTGTCGTGGCCTCCTCATCACCTGGTGCAGGAAAAAGCGACGGTGATGGCCCCGCCTCCCAAGCGGCTGCGCAAGCGACCAGCATGGCCAATGAACACACATTGAGCCAGCAAATGGCGGAATCAGCTCCCACAGACATGGTCCAGCTCACGCGCTACGCCGCACGCCAACTGTATGCCCCGAAGCGGCTGGCCACGCCACTCTCAGGTGTACAGCAGGTTGAAGTCACTACGGAGCCAATTGCTGACCTAATTCGCGGCGTCAATGTTGTATCCACCCCCGTCGGTCAGTGGCGTTCTGGCCAGCTCTACGTGACAGCCGTCCTCATCAAGAACCGCTCACACCAGCCCTTGGAAATTCCACTGGAACAAGTGCGCGGGCAATGGATTGCAGCAACCGCGCAGCATGGGCGAATTGGTTCAGCCGGTTCCGAGACGGACACCACCGCCATTTATTTGGTGTGCCAGCGCCGATTTGAAGCCTGCCGCTAATAAAGGAACAACAGTATGAGCAGCACGTCTAGCAACAAACTGATCCCCATCCTCGGTGGTGTCGCCGTCCTGATCGTCAGCGTGGTGATATACAAGCAGTTTTCAGGTTCAGGATCCTCTCAAGACCCGGTACTGACCTCCATTCCGACACCTGAAAGTGCCACACTGCCCACAGCGCAAGGAGCGGACAACGACAACGCCGCTGAAACCTTGCGCACCGTCACCGCCAGCAATGAACAATTGCGGCGTGACGTGGCACGCGTGATTGAAATGAACAATCAACTCATCGCTGAAAATAAGCGCATGGGCGGTGCTAATGCGACGGTTTCACGTCGCATCGAACAAGAGCAGCGCGACACGCTCAATCTTGACGGACCCCGTACGGACTCGATCGACCCAAGCGGCGACGAATCTGAGGCAAAGAGCGCGGTTAACCTCACCTTGCAGCGCGGCTCCGAAGCGGTCGACACGTTTTCACGCGCCTTTCAAATGGGCATGTCGCCTGCCCGCTCTGAAACGGAAGCGGCCAATCGAGCGGCCCAGACTAGAACGACTTCCCTGCGGCCTCAACAATTAACGCCCGTGGGAACACAAGCGGCCACGGCAACCGTTGCCTCAACCGGCCCGTACCGTGTATTGCCTCCCATGGGGTACAGCGCGATAACGGAGTCCGAGCGTGGCCGCAATGGCAATGATGGTCCAGCCATAACACGCTATATCCGTACCAGTGGTAACCAAGCCTACACGAATAGTTCAATTGGCTCTCTGACCTCATCCAGTGCGGCACAGACCCGGTCAGCACCGCAAGCCGCCAAACCTGAACCGATTCCGTACTTCACCGTGCCCGAGAATGCAACGCTGGTCGGCGCGGTTTCGATGACTAGCCTCATCGGTCGAGTGCCCATCGATGGTCGCGTCACGGACCCCATGCAATTCAAAGCAATTGTTGGGCGCGACAACCTGGCGGCCAATGGCTTTGAGTTACCGGCCGACATTGAAGGGATGATCGTGACGGGTGTGGCAATTGGCGATATGGCGCTGTCGTGCTCAGAAGGGAAAGTGCGCTCCGTCACCTTTGTCTTTAATGACGGCACGGTTCGCACCATCTCTGAACGCTCCAAAGGCGGGGGGAATGCCAACGTCAATGGCGGCGGCAGCACCCAGGACCTGGGCTACATCTCTGACGTACACGGCAACCCCTGCATTCCCGGCAAGTTCGTCACCAATGCCCCGGCCTATCTGGCCGACCTAGCCATGCTCAAGGGCCTGGATGTTGCCGCACAGGCCTACTCCGATGCCCAGCGCACCGTCTCCAACAATTTGGGCACAGGCAATACCACCTCTCAAATCACCGGCTCACGCAGTGGCTACGCCATGGGGCAAGCGGCCTCTGGCGCAACCAATGAGATCGTCGCCTGGATGACCTCCCGCCTCAAGAATAGTTTCGACGCCGTTGTAACCCCGGCTGGCAAGCAAATAGTCATTCACCTTGATAAAGAACTGCAAATTGACAAGATGCCCAACGCCCGCAAGCTGGTGTACCGCCAGCAAGGGACGCAGCAGCTTTCTCGTGGAGCACATTATGGTCTGGAATAACACTGCCCAACGCCTGGCGCTGGCTCTAATCACCACCGCCATGTTCAGCGGTTGCACCGTCATGATGGATCGCGAATCCCCGCTCAATGAGGTCACCAAGGACTCGCCAACGGTGCTGGACGTCTACCGAGGTACTGATTATCGAAACGAAGCGACTCGTCAGTCGCGTATTACCCCCCAGGAGCGGATGCGCGAGCGCACGCAAGCCAGACCGATCAATGCGGGCGATGAGTTGACACAGCGATATTGGTCAGCCATTGAACCCATGAATCAACGCTTTGCTCGTTTGCCCAACCCTGACCTGGTAATGGTGGTGTTCCCCCACCTAGCCAAGGGCCAGTATCCGGTTCCAGGTTACGTAACTGTCTTCCCGATGTACGACCAGACGCAGTATGCGCTACCTGGTGAAGTCACCCAAGATTTGCTGCAGTGGCGAAGTGACTACTTTGAAGCTAAATCCAGCGCCAAGAAAAAGGGAGGCGCAGATGATCGCTAATGTGGCCAGCTTGTTCGGATTCACGCGTCAACATGCAGCGCAACAAGGCAGCAAACGCACGCCTCGATCTCCTCAAGTCACTGCAAAGGCATCGTCTCCTGGCCAGACCGTCGCAGACCGTCGACGTATGGCCCTGCGGCCACCTTCGTTTACCGACATGCTGCCCTATATCAGCTATGCCCCTGATGAACGCATTTTCGTGTTGCGTGATGGCAATACGCTCGGTGCACTGTTTGAGCTCTCTCCGATTGCGACCGAGGCCATGCCTATCGAAATTCTGAATGAGCACGCCCAGAAGATTCAGGAGGCCTTGCAAGCCATGCCATCGGTCAACGGCGCACCGTGGATCGCACAGTTTTTTGTCAATGATGACCGTAACCTGGATCATCTTAATGACACCTTTACCGACTATATCCTGGAGCAACATAAGGACGATGGCCTGGGCCAGGAGATCCTGAACTCGCCGTTTACCCAGGCAGTATTGGATGAGGTGCGCTCGCACCTGTCGAATGTCTCGCAACCCAATGGCCTATTCACCGATACGCTTGTCACTGGTCAAGTCTGGCGCGGGCAAATCCGCCGTGTTCGTTGTTGCCTGTATCGTCGATTTGGCGGCGCAGCCGATGATCCACAAACGCCGGTGCAGCAAATCGAGTCTGTGGCCAACACCATCATGGCCACATTTTCCGAGGCCGGTGTGGCTGTTCGCCGCTGTACCGGCAAAGACCTCTATGAGTGGCTACTGCCGTTTTTTAACCGTGATCTGCCTTGGGCGCCAGGCACGCAAATGATGCGTGAATTACCCTACCCCGGCGACACCCCGTTGACCAACGACGAGGATACGCCCATTTTTGGATGGGACTTGTCAGAGCTATTGAGCATCAATGAGCCCCGTTCGGACCTGGAACAGGGATTGTTTGAGTTTGATGGCGTACCCGTCAAGGCGTTGACCCTGCAAAATATGCGCAAGCAGCCTGAGATTGGTCATTTCACGGCGGAGCTGGCCAACGGTAAAGAGCGATTTGCACGGTTTGACCGTCTACCTCCTGGCTCGATGCTCTCGGTCTCCATCACGATTGCACCGCAGCACATCGTCGAGTCACAGATTGAGCGGATCCGGGATGCCTCACGCGCTAAGACGGCGCAGGCCATTGAAACCTACCGGGAGTGCTCCAACGTTTTGAATGAGATAGTTCGGGGCAACCACCTATTTCCAATGATGGTGACCCTGTACGCGACCGCCACCAGCACGGATGAACTCGATAGCAACATCAACACAATTAATGCGCTGTTGATCCCATCGGGCCTGAAGTTCATCAGTAATCAGCATGACCTGGTCCCGCTGGACACCTTCATGCGGGCGCTGCCTTTTAACTATGACCCCGCCTTCGATAACCAGGTACTTCGTCGATCCCGCCTGACCTTCGCCTCCCATATTGCGCGTCTGTTGCCACTTTATGGCCGTGCCCGTGGCACACCTCACCCTGGCATGTGGTTCTGGAATCGCGGCGGGGAACCCTTATTTGTGGATCCGCTCAACAAACGAGACCGTAAAAAGAACGCCCATATGTTGGTGCTGGGGCCGACCGGGGCCGGTAAATCGGCCACCTTGAACTACATCGCCATGATGACGATGGCCATTCATCGGCCACGGCTGGTGATTGTCGATGCCGGAAACTCCTTCGGCCTTTTGGTGGATTTTTTTAAAGACAGAGGGCTGTCGACCTACAAAGTAGAACTGAACAGTAGTGCAAAAGTGTCCTTGCCACCGTTCGTCCATGCGTACCAGCTACTTGATGATAGTGAGGTCATGGAGAGTTTTGTGGCGGCCGAGCAGCAGGCACGAAGCAACGCAGGCCTGCCCGATGACGAGCTACTCAATGCCCTGCTTGGCCAAGATGATGAGCCATCGACTGACGGTGTGTCCTTTCATGAAGCGTTCCAGGCTAGGGAAGAGGACGAAGAGCAGGACGACGAACTGGATAAAAGGGACTTACTTGGCGAGATGCTGATTGCCGCGATCCTGATGATCACAGGCGGCGAAGCGGACGAAGTCGCACAGATGAGTCGAGCCGACCGGTACTTGGTATCACGCGCCATCATCATGGCCGCGATCAGTTGCAAAGAACGGGGAGCCAAGCACCCGTTGACACAAGATGTGGCCCTGCAACTGATGCACATGAATAAGGACCAGACCATGTCACCGGCGCGGCGTGCACGCGCCGAAGAAATGGGTCAGTCCATGATGACCTTCACCCAGGCGCTGCGAGGCAAATTATTCAATCGTGAGGGACAGGATTGGCCAGATGCAGACGTCACGCTGGTCGAGATGGGTACGCTCACTCAAGACGGCTATGAAGATGCCTTGGCAGTTGCGTATACAAGCCTCATCGACTCAGTACAGTCCCGTGCCGAGCTGAACCAACACTCTGGTCGCCCGATGGTCTTCCTCACTGACGAGGGCCACTTGATCACAACCAATGAGCTGCTTGGCCCCAAGATAGCCAAGGGCACAAAGATGTGGCGCAAATTCAATACTTGGTTCTGGCTCGCCACACAAAACCTGAAAGATTTCCCCGACTCTATGGAGCGCGTACTCTCGATGTGTGAGTACTGGATGCTGCTGACCATGGACAAAGCAGAGATTGAGGAAGTAACGCGGTTTCGTTCGCTCACCAACGAGCAACGAGCCATGATGGAATCAGCTCAAAAAGAACCACCGAAATACACGGAAGGGGTATTGATCTCAGCGACCGGACAGGTGCTCTTTCGAAACGTCCCCCCTGCTCTTCCCATTGCGCTGGCCATGACTGAGGGTCATGAGAAAGCACACCGCCGTCGCCTGATGGAAAAACATGGGATCAACGAAATGGGGGCTGCTCAAATGGTGGCACAAGAGCTGGCGGGGAGCCGCTCATGACTAAGACACGCTCATTTTTCATCGCCGCCTCTCGTCTTAGCACTCGCATGGTGTTGCTGTCTGCGCTTTGCGCCGTTGTCACACCCTCGTTCGCGCAACAGCCTAGCCAGGATCTGTATGCCGGCGTCATGACTGTGGAGGTGTTTGCGAACACTGCCATGCCGGTTACCCCGACTACGTCTCCTTACTATGCTCTGTCTATCTATCGCTTGGACGCGATGAGCAATCTCGAAGCTCAGATGAATGAAGGAATGCCACAAGACGAAGCAGAAGCGCGTCTATGGGTGGCAAACAATGAGGCGCGGTTACGGCAAATGATCCAGCCCATGGTGGCCAGTGCCGTTAACGGCCTGGCACGCGCACAGCGTTATCAGATTGACCGCTTACCGGCCGTGGTTATCAACCAGCGCTATGTGGTCTTTGGCTATATCGACGTTGACCAGGCGCTTATGGCCTGGCGTGACAGCCAGAATTAAGGGGCGCTCATGTCAATCACTACTTTGCGCTTTAGGCACATGCTGGCGATTAGTTTGCTGGTGCTGACCACCGCGCTGCGGCCTGTTCCAGCAACAGCCGCCACAACTACGGCGGGCGTCGTCACCAACACGGTCGCCGCACTACCCAGTTGCACGTCCTATCAGGTCAAAGGTATATGCGTCTGGCTGGTCTGCATTCCGCTCATTGGCTGCTTCATCCGAACTTCGGTTCGGGTTGCCCATTACGTGCCCGATGTCGTGATCAGCACTTATAACGATCCGCTGGCGCATCCATGGGCCGAGGTGGGTAAGCCGCTGGCCACAACGCTCTCTTCAGCGGGATCAGCCGTAGTCGGCGCCCCAATCGATGCCTCAGCAGGAACACAGCGTGAAGGCACCGAGGTGACGACCTATAAAAGTGCGGACGCCATCGGCAACCCGGCAGGCTTGATTGCCAGCATCGCCAGCGGCTACATCCCCAGTTTTGGCAGCTCATTCCAGTTTCCGGGCTATAGCGAATTATTGGCCTTCACTCGCACAGAGCTGCCTCGTATCGCGCAGTCCTGGAGGCAAGTGCCTCAGCAACTGGGCAACGAGTTTATCGAAGCAGCCCGTGCCATGGCCAATGCACCAGCAGACATCATTTCCTCCGTCTCTGCATTTCCGGCAAAACTGGGTGAGTTGAGCTCATCGATTGGCAATTTAGGCAATGTCTTTGGTGGAAGCGTCAGCACCCAAGCCATTGGCCTGCACGGCGTCGATATGATGGGTGCCGATCTTGGGCCAATCAGGGACATGGTGCAAATAGCTCAGAGCCTGGGAGCCTCAGGGGGGCTATCGAGTATGTTCTGCCCTGGATCAGCGTCGGTGTTCAATCTGCATTTTCAGTCTGACATGGATGCCATGAGCTGGCGCGGGTTCTGGCCACTGGAGATGCTCTACCCCCAATCATGGGTGCCTGGTACAGGAGAAGTAAGCACCTCGCCACTTTCCACCACCTGGGGTCCTATCTACCCACGCAATGGCGAGCTGGTGCAGTCACACCCAGTCAAGGCGTCCGCCGTCTTGGCTACACGCGTGGGCAGCATCATCTCGCAATCAGCGCAGCCCCACATTTACAAGCGTCTGCAACCAGGTAGGGGCTACAAGTACTTCCCCACCTCCAAGCCCACTACCTGGCAAATGATTTATCCGAGCGCCCAACGCTCCTGCATGACATTTGGGGCCGATGACTCACTGAGCCTGGCCAGCTTTGGTGATTACAAGACCGATGGTGCCGACGGCTACATGTGGAACATGTGGAACCACTATGACTGCTGCCGCATCCGTGGTGAGTTTCTGTACAGCATTCCTTAAGTGAAGGACGAGAATATCTATGCAACAACCACAACGCCCCTTCTCACTGCGCTTAAAACCAGCCGCCATGATGCTGGCTCTTGCGTTGACCTCCATGAGCGTGATGCCCGACGCCTACGCACAGCCTGTACGAGGCTCTTCGCTGTATTACCGAATGGGAGGTGGATCGCCAGGAGGCTCCGCCAACTATCGCGGTCAAGTCGCACACAATCTAGGCTTTGGTGCCAATGCCAGGCTGAATTATTCATGTGGCAAGTTTGATATCGGCCTATCTTGGGCCAACATCATGAACAACCTCAATAACCTGGGCCAGACGGTGACTGGGGCGATTCAATCTGGTATCGCTGCCCTCCCCTTGTACGTCCTGCAACGCGCACAGCCAGGCCTGTATCAGATTTTCCAAAACTACTCGCAGAAAGTGGACCTCCTGCTCGGAGCCAGCCTTAAATCCTGCGAAGAGATGGAGGCCATGGTCAAGGCGGGGCAAAACCCTTATGAAGATTGGATCAAAATGGCCAAAGGCGACGGCTGGAAAGTCAAAGCTTCTACCCAAGGGGATATCTATCAGGCCAAGATAGACATCGAAAAAAATGAAGAAGCCAACCGTGCGGGTGTGCCCTGGGTATTTGGCCAGCGGGCGGGGGGAGTCGGTGGCCGACCGATAGAGCCCGTCCGGGATCTGTCTATTGCAGGGTACAACGCCACGCTCAACAAACCGATCAGCGCATCCGAAACCACGGACTACAGCAATTCAACCGCCGAGAAAAACTCGCGTTTAGTACGCGCCTTCAAGTCGCCTGCCAACCTGGCCACTTGGACAACGGAAGTGCTAGGCGACCAGAAAGTCTACACCTGCGGTCAAAACCACTGCCCAGCCCCCACCACCGTCGTGACCGCAAGCGGTCTCGGGCCAAAATATGAGGCTGAGGTCGATATCGTTCGTCCCAAGCTAGAGGCGATGGCCTCCCCATCGAACTCGGCCACTTATGCCGACCTGGCCGAAATTTCAGCTCCTGGCTTTGCCGTCTCCCCGCAATTGCTCGACTCATTACGCGCCATGCCGCCTGACACCCGTAGCATTGCCGTGAACCGCATTGCTCAGGAAATGGCCATGCACCGGGTAATCAATAAAGCTTTGGTGGCCCGTAGCGTGTTGATGACAGGTCTGACCTTACCGGAGGTGACGGCCGCAGGTGACGCCATCCAAAACACCCAGGCTTCGGTTGACCGGTTGACGGGCTACATTGATGACTTGATGTACGAGGCTCGGATCCGCAAAGAGCTGACGTCCCAAACTGCTCTGTCGATCATCGATACGCAGTCGGCTATCGACACACAGTCCTTGAACGTGCCTCGTGGAAACCCAACAGATCCAGCCCCAGTTGTTGGTGGATGGGTGGCCGGACAATGACACAAGTCACCCTGACCAAAAAACGCAGCTGGCTGTGGCGAGCCTTGGTATGGCTCGCCATCGGTATGGCCGGATTTCTGCTGCTCATCGGACTGCTCGGCGCACTAGCACAGTCATTTATCGGCCAGGAACATAAACTCCTGAGCCTTCTTGAGGGGACATCGTCAGTACGAGATATCGGTGCGATCGCCCAATGTGGGGCTGCACTACTCATTATTTGGCGCTGGC
Source organism: Alcaligenes sp. SMD-FA (assembly GCF_025960365.1). Classification (NCBI taxonomy): domain Bacteria; kingdom Pseudomonadati; phylum Pseudomonadota; class Betaproteobacteria; order Burkholderiales; family Alcaligenaceae; genus Alcaligenes; species Alcaligenes sp. SMD-FA. The sequence goes on from NZ_CP110108.1 coordinate 2,059,729, forward strand.
CAGCCGTCGTGCGCTGGCTTCAAGTCAGACATATCGTTCAAGAATTCGAATATGACGCCGTGCTGGCCAGCCGCCGCAAGGTGGCCGCATTTATCACACTGTACTTAATCTTGATCCCGATTGGCCTCGACCGTATCTGGCGCTGGGTAACAGCGCTCATTACGGCTTAGGCGGGGGAATAAGCCATGCAACTAGACAGTTATCTTGAACTCTTTACCACTTTCTACGGGTGGGCTTTTGCCAATATCTTCGGCGAGATCGTGACCGGCACCGGCTTGGTCGTCATCCCCTTTCTGGTGGTCATCCTCAATGCCTGGCGCGAAGCTGGCCAGCGGGGAATGCAAGACATAGGCGTGATGGGGGTCATCAAAAGCGTACAGACGCAGCTCATCGTCATGCTGTTTGTGATGTCTGTTTGCTTTTTCACATCGCCCATCACAAGCCTAACGTATGCGCGTTTGTCGTACATGCCTCCTCCTTCGATTGACAACCCTAACCCTGTAGAGGCAACGCCTGGAGCCAGTGGCAGCACCTACGATACGGCATTACGCGATGCTATTGATGGAAGCATGAGCCAGGCCAGCGGGCTGAGTAACGTGCCCTTATGGTGGTATTCCATCATGTCCATCAGCTCTGGGATCAACAATGCCTTTCGAAATGGCATGAATAATTCCGGGTCTGATATGCGTGTTTTGGAAGACATGGCCAAAAATGCCACAATCGAAGACCCCGCCTTGCTCGGCGATGTGCAACGGTTTTACAGCGAATGCTTTATCCCGGCACGCAGTCAGTATTTGCGCAGCGATCGCAGCAGAATGAGTGCATCAGGTGCCTCGATCCTGGCAGAGTCCAATACTGACTATGGGCCTACTGATGTGGATTGGATGGGCAGCCAGTTTTTCAGAACTGAGCCTGGGTATTACGCCTCCATGCGCAGCCGTGCTCCGGTCACTGGTTTTGCGATCGATTACTCTCGTGATACAGAGTACTACGACCCATCGAGCGACGTGGACCCACAAGTCACCGGCGCAGTAAACCCTGAGTTCGGACGCCCGACCTGCAAGCAGTGGTGGGAAAATCAGCTACGAGACAAACTGATTGATGGAAGTCCTGGAGTACGGGCATTCGCATCACGAGCGGCAGACATCCTGACATTTACTTCGTGGGACAAACAAAAGGATGAAGTGGCTCGACTGGCGTCAACCGCAGCCAATCCAGTCTTTGTCGATTTTGATCAAATGATGGGCACCCCTTATGATGCTGCCACAATCGCGGGTCGAACGATAACGGGCGCTGGGAGTACGCTCGGTGTTGGAGGAGCAGCATTTATGGCCAGTATGGCCTGGATGCCATTGGTGACCTCATTACCCATGATTCAGGCTTTAGTCCTCATGGGTATCTACGCTTTTCTACCCTTGGCCACCTTGGTCAGCGGTTTCAGTCTCCGGGTATTGTTCTTAGGTGCCATGGCCATTCTTACTATCAAGATGTGGGCGTCGATGTGGTACATCGCCACTTGGATCGATGGCCACCTCATCAATGCCATGTACCCTGGCGCCCTAGGGAGTGCTTTTGTGCAAGAGGCCATGCAGATAGCGAAGGGCGCTATTCCAGCTGGCTACAAACGAATGGTTCTAAATACGATACTGCTGTCGCTGTATGTCGGCTTACCGATCATTTGGTCGTCGATGATGGCTTGGGCTGGGATTCGTATCACAGACGGTCTAGATCGTTTCGTAGGGGGAGAAGCAAATCAAGCTGCAAACTCTGGTAAAAGCAGCACCAAAATCGCAAGATTTGGGAAAAAATAAAACCTAATTATCGCCATCATAAAAATGATGGCGATAATCTTGATAACCATCGGGGTCATATTGGTAACGCTCAGTTCGAGTCATGTTCCAAGGACCGGGGCGATCATCACCGTGAATGTCATGTGATTCGTAATTCTGCTTACCACTTGAGCTTATTAACATCATGAAAAAATCAAGCGCGAGTGTTGCCCCTATCCACACCACTCTCGCAAGAAAAATACTGCCATGTCGGGCTAGTTTTAGAGCATATTTCATATGCCTCCTTACGCAGGTGATTAGCTATACTCGTTCTTTGTAAAAGCTCCAAATCAACGCAGCTACCCAGCCCAAAAACGTCCATCCGAGAAATATATTAAGCAAGAGGATCGGCACTTTATTATTATGATTTTTCTTATATGCAATATATGAGGGAATAAAGTAAATAACAAAGAAAACAATAATAACAAGCCAATGAAATATTGAAACACTACCCATTTCAAATTCCCTCACCAAGCAGAAGAATAGATACTACTCCACAATCCCCAAAACCACAGCCAGGGGACATGCAAGTTTCACCAGTGTACCAAAGGCCAAGCTATGAATCGGCCCTAATTAATACCTAGCGGTCGCGTTAGAAGGTCCTTTCCCTACAATATCCAAAACCGAAGATTGCGACAAGGATACTCCATTTTGTGTACTACGCAGCCCATCCAAACTAATGGAGCTGGGCGACTATCTACCATAAGCTGGGAAACTTAAGTGTAGTCCTGTTTCAGATAACCAATAATCGAGTGTTAGCCACCCAAAAGTCCAAAATAAAGCAAGCGTAGTAGGTCAACCATGATCACTTCTTTTGTTGGTACTCACACATTCGCCTTTTAGCTCACGTGTAGGCGAAATATCTTCATTCCATTCTAGGTCAGTCAGAGCCTTATTCATAAAATGCTCTGTATCCACATCGACCTTATCTGCCCTAGCGACCCGCTGCGCCTGACGATGGCATTCCGCCACAAAATCAGTTCGGTGTACCGTAGGCACCCAAAGCTGCACCGGGCGCAATCCTGCTTTCCGGAACGAATCACAGTACTTCTGAACTATTGCCTTTTCTTTTGCCATCACGACCTCCTTAACTATCCACTCGTAGTGGGGCGACCATGCATTAGATACAGCAGTTAGTTAGAGAAACTTATAGACACTCGTGTCAACTTGATCGTTTTGCAAATCTCTATGGCATCCGCTGTGCCACGTGTTTTAGACGTAATATTTCTACGACCCCTGCCAATTCACGCACACGGTAGAAAGCAATATAGTTCCGATGAATAACCAGCTCCCTCACATATCCGGGAAGACCTGGTCGCCCTACCCTCCCCATCTCTGGATATTTCGACAAAGAGTTGACTTTGTCTCGCAGCTCATGACCAAAGGTCTCCGCACGTACTGGGCTATCCAAAGCGATGTAGTCAATGATCTTAACCAGATCTTCCTCAGCCTTTGGCCTCCAAACTATTTGGTAGAAACTTGTCGCCTGAATCATTTATCACGCACTGCTGCCGTTTTAATCTGCTGAATCCGGGACTCCATTCTGGCCATCACCTCACCGTGTGGCACACTTGGTCGCTCATCCTCCAAAGAGTCGGCAATTTCAGCAGCAAGCCAACTGTTATAAGCGGCCGCTTCGTGCGCATCACGTAAGGCCTCCGCCCGACTTTGTCGGCTACGTGTCATATCCTTTTGCGAAGGATCCCAATTCGTCACGTCTAGCTTAGCTATAGCGAGCCCTAAATCACGCAGCATTACTAAAGCAGATGTCGGATTGCCAAAACGTCGTGGCTCCTTGCTTCTTGCCTTAGTCAATACAGCGTCCTGGCCGCTTCGAGTGGCAATCTCAACGAAGAAACCACCACCTTGGCCTTTAAGTGTTACGCCAGTTACGCCTCCCGCATCTGCGGTGGCTCGTAGCTGTTCAAGTGTGATAAAACGCATAGTAGGCCCTCCTATCAGTTAGAGCCTATTTTACATCAATCCTGAACGCATTTGATAGAATCCATGCGCATCCCCCTTCCCGTCCACAAAGGAACTTAAGGAATCGGTGTATGAGTCGAACTTTTTCCCTGGAGGATCTCATCCCTTCGCCTCCTCCTCCCCGTCGCGAATATGAAAGCTATCATCCCATTTCGGAACATGAGTCGTTACTGGCACTCACCATCGACATGAGTCTTCTCGCCGATGCACTGACTGGGGACAGGAGTTGGTGCACAAATCGGGTAGACCGACGACCAGGAGAATCCTATAAACCTTTCAAGTACGACCAGGCTGTCTCCTCCATCTCAAATAAAGAAACAATCTATATGCCTTGGTTGTATTTCGACGAAGGCCGCACAAGAATCATGGATGGTCGCCATCGACTTTACGCCCTGCTGGATGCTGGCTACACCCATGTGACCGTCCAGGTAAGGCCTGCTTGTGTCCCTATGATCTCCACTCTCATAAAGAAAAAAAACCTATATTCAGATTGATAAATTTATCCCAGACCTCCACAGTGCATCTGTGGATTCAGAGTATCTAAGACTCGCTAATCACAAAATAAATGGAGCTGATCAGGCTATGCCTGCATACGTGCATATAAATCTTCGAGTAATTGATTCTTCTAAGCAGGCGGCGCTTGCACCTCGCTTCCAGCAGGCTCTCCAAGAGGCGGGCGGTCGAATTCTGCACTTTGGACCCGTTGCGCAAGTTTTAGAAGGCGATGCCCCCCAATACCCATTAGCTGGCGTATTTGAGTTTCCAACCCTGGCCCAGGCATTGGAGTTTTACAACTCTGAGAAATATGCACCGATTAAAGCTGAACGAAGAGAGGCTCAACAAGCCCAAATGTTCATTGTGGAAACTGCATAAATCCAATTGCTTGCTCTCAACAAAGCGCACCACCTCTCACTGACTTCGTTGTGATGCTCTAACGCCACAACGAAGTCACAGCCTAGCAAAGTAATTTTAGTGTATTGTGCAATACAAATCTTTCTATTAAAGCTGCTATGAGCATCAGAAAAGTACCGACTCATCAAACTTATGCCGAGCTGCAACAGGCTTACGATCACTTCAATAGCGCCCTGTTCGACGGAAAGTTGCCTAACTGTCTGATTACCTTGCAACGCGAGAAACGCTCAATGGGCTATTTCTCAAGCCAGCGATTTGTGGATGCTCAAGGCACCTATACAGACGAAATAGCGATGAACCCGGCTTACTTTGCCGTCGTGCCTTTGATCGAAACCATGCAGACTTTGGTACATGAAATGTGCCATCTCTGGCAATTCCATTTCGGCAAGCCTGGCCGTGGCAGGTATCACAATGAAGAGTGGGCCTCGAAAATGGAGGCGATTGGACTGATGCCCTCTTCGACCGGCCAACCTGGTGGCGCACGCACCGGCCAACTCATGGCTGATTATGCGATTGAGGATGGGAAATTTGTGAAAGCGTGCGCCGATCTGCTCACCCAGTCATTCTGTCTGACCTGGTACGATCGCTTCTCCCACGCGGATGCACCACGAAGTGCCGGAGAGCGACTAGACAGCTCAGTGGGTGGCGGAGCACCGCCAATCATCGCACTACCAGCACTGACCCAAGCCTTGGCACCTAGACTTTCTTCAACAATCAGCACGACCCAAGGTGAAGTAGCGGTACCAGTAAAGCCCACAGGCAATTCAAACCGATGGAAGTACGTCTGCCCATGCGGCACCAGTGTCTGGGGCAAACCAAAGCTGAAGATTATTTGCGGCTCTTGTGAAGGGGTATTCACGTCAACGGATGCCGCTCGATTGAACAGCAGCGACGATATGTCCTAGAGTTGAATTCAATGTCTGTCAAGTCGAAACCCTAGGTTATGTGCCCCTGGGTTTGAACAGACACACTCAACACGGGGGCATACAGTGGCCCCATGGACCCAATTGACACCCTTCCCCAAGCCGCTGCTAGCCATGGACAGGCTCATGCATCTACGCGTGAGACCAAACTAATTTGGGCTGACACAGAAGGCCAGCTCGCCAATACGGGTTGGTTTATTGTCGCCATCCTATTCTGCTGGACAGTCATTCCTGTCCTATGGGCGATATATCGATATCTGAAGGTTGCCAACCATCGATATGAGCTGACAAACCAACGCTTACTGGAATACAGCGGAATTATCGTCAAGCATGTCGAAACCCTAGAGTTATATCGGGTCAAGGACATTGCCGTTTCAGGAACCCTCTTTCAAGCCCTATTTGGCCATGGCCGTGTCATTTTGCAAACCACTGACGCCTCTACGCCAACCGTGCACATCAGCGCGATCGCCAGCCCTCAACATGTCTCACAACTTATTCGTGACGCGGTCGAACACTGCCGTGTAGCCCGTGACGTGCGCGCCTTTGATTACTGAAAACCAGGAACCAGCCAAACAATGATTACCCCAACCTCTCCTTCTCCTCTGCTGAGACGCCTAGCAGCTAGCGCAAGCCTTAGTCTGGGACTGGCCACAGCATCGTGGGCTCAGAGCGTACCGCCTGACGTGAAAGCCGCCATCGAGCAGCACACGCAAGGGTCTGTACCGATCGATAGCATCTCCACCACACCTATTGCCGGCATGTACCAAGTCGTTAGTGGCAACGAGATTTTTTATAGCGATTCGACAGGACGGTACGCATTTGTCGGGGGTGCCCTCATGGATATGAAAGACCGCCGCGATGTAACCGCACCAGCCCTGGAAAAGCTCAACACAATTCCATGGGAATCACTACCGCTAAGCCAAGCTATCGTGCAAGTTCATGGCAACGGACAACGCAAGATGGCTGTTTTTGAAGACCCGCTCTGCCCCATCTGCCGCGTGTTCACAAAATTCGTCGATCAACTGGAAAACGTGACGGTCTACCGTTTTATCTTTCCCGTTATTGACCCGCAATCAGCCCCCATCGCCCGCAAAGCCTGGTGCTCTCCAGATCGAAACACTGCTTGGAACATGGTCATGAATGGACGAAACATAGACGGCCGTGAAGATTGCGACATTACTGGGCTTGTGGAAATTCTAAAGTTTGGAGAAGCAAACAATATTGCTAACACACCTACAGTTATATTGGGCAACGGAAAGCGGCTAGTTGGAGCAACACCTCCAGAGCAATTTATTGCAGAATTACATGCTTCTTCAAAATCACGCTAAGGGAATAGGAAATGAAAATAAGTACCGCGTCAGTCCTAGCAATTGCAATCACGTTGGCCAGTACAAATTCAACACTGGCTCAAACTAGCATGAACCTTAAAGATGAAACAACAGCACATCTGCAATGGCGGCCCATGGCTATAGCTTCATTTAATTACGGCAGAATAAATGTTCCTGATGTATCGCGTGCAGATATGAACCTAGCAAGAACCGTATGGAATAAAGAAATCAACTCTGCCCCCCTAGACGATGACGGAACAAAATTGCCTTCTTTCATCTTAGTTAGCTCAGTTACGAATCAAGGTGTGCAGTACACATTTTCAATCTTTAGTTCAGCTGGGACACCAGGATGCGTTGAACCTGGCAATGGCAGTGGGATTGAAGATATGTACGAGACATGCCCATTGCGAGTGACAGAATTTCAAGGTTCTCAGTCGCACACTCAAGAGTTTCAAAACTATTGTCATCTCTACCCCTTTCCACCTGACCACCCTGGTGATGTCAATCAAACAGAATTTGCATTTGACAAAAAAAATATGACGGCACATTTCCGAGTAATCCAGCACGGAAAACATGTACCGGCATGCGATCGAAAGTTAGCATTACGGTAGAAAACCATGACAAGAAAATTTAACCGCTTTAAAAATCTATTATGGTTTTTTCTTGGTTTTACCTTCTCAACCGTAACTATTGCCGCATTCCTTGTCACTGCTGAACAAGTTGCACAAGCGATAAAGAACTCTCCACATGCCAGTCCGTGGCTAAAAGCTAATGCAGATGCCGTTGGACGTTTGGCTATGTTCGAATCAGGTGGCGGACAACTAGATGTTTACAATGGCTCATGCTGCTCAGGAATTTTGCAAATGAATAAAACCAATATTCAAAAATATGCCAAGGTATCCCCCGAGGAGTTCAGGACATGGGGGTTACAGGAACAAGTAGACGCCTGGTCAAAACTCACCACTAAAGCCATGCAAGCACAAGCACCGAAGACACTTGCGGGGCTGGGAACGTTCGATAGCCGAGAAGTCGATGGTGATATGGTTCTAGCGTGCGTGCAACTCGGGATCGGAAACTGCCAGAAAATGATCAACTCAGGCAGTTGCAACGGCTTTGCGGATATCAATGGGACAACCATTTGCAAAATGGCTGACCGAATACGTAATGGTCCGCCTACGGGCAATAACGGCGATCAAGTTGACGACATCATTCGACCAAACCCTGATCAAGGTGGCACCTACCGGCCACCCGTCGATCCGTGTATCCGTGAAGGCGAAGGCTGCCTGCCTTTAACCGAAAGCCTGGAGCAAGGATTTGCCTCTGGATCTGGCGTCAGCATGGGCAATTTAAGAGCGATCATTTTTGCGATATCAACAGCTTTTGTTACCCTTATCTTGATGTCGTTTATTACGGCGCTTTTTCGCAACTACTCAACTGGTTCAATCGAAAAAGTCGAGCTTGTAAGTGGCGTACAGAAAACAATCATGATCGGAATGTCATTCATTGTTGTGATGTCGTTGTTCTAACCCAAGCAAACATAGATTAGCCAGTCCATTGGTACTTAGCCAATATCCTTATTAGAAAGGCCAACTCTCAGCTTCGCCGGTTGAGAGATAATCAAGAGGAATGCATGAGAAAAGAATTTAACTCCATCACCGAAATACAAAATGAAATTGCCCGACTACAACGTGATGCCGATAAATTGAAACAGAAAACAAGATCTAAAGTAATCAGCGATATTCTTCGCTCGATGAAGGAGCACGACCTGACGCCTGAAGATATTGCCCAGGCGTTTCACAAAAGCCCGTTAAAGACGAAAGCAGTATCGAAAATCAGGTATCAGCACCCAGATGGTCATACGTGGACTGGTAGAGGACGCACGCCGACATGGATCAAGCAAATTGAATCGGAAGGCCGTTCCCGTGAAGACTTTGCTGTTAGCAATAATTGAACTCAAACTACGGAGGCTGGCAACATGCTCAGCTCAAACCCACAAATAGCAGAAATCCAAGCTCTGGATGGACGCATCGCTTCAACGCTGTCCCCTATGGAGACGGCTGTACTGAACTTCTACCACGCCCGAGGCCGAAAGTACGGTGTATCCGTGACTGTCACCAATCGAGCCGCCCCGATAAAGGTGGCTAAGGATAATTTGGAAATAAGCTGACTAGAAATTCCTCGGGATCAAGCAGATGCTTACCTCGGGCATCACTGGGTAAAAAGCACAGAATTTTAAATTTGGAAAGTCAGTTTTTTGGCTCCGAAGGGAGTTGGCCATAAAAGTGGTTCATTTAAGTAGCCAAAAACCGCCTGGCTCAATAGGATCGGGAAGCAGTATTTTTGGCTACCCTTCCCCAGGGTGGACAAAATGGGTATACCCAAAATGACCATTAAAAAAAGTGACGGCGTGAATATGCAGAGAAGTATTACGGTGTTTATGGCATTGCTCTGTTTTGGCGGTGGCGTTGCCAACGCAGTATCGGCCATCCATCTTTTTATGGCTCGCACGGACTTCCAGCAATTTCTATGGCATGCAGCGACCGCATTGCTAGCGTTTGGCTTTGCGGTTGTTGCTCTGCTTACTAGGCAAAATACAAATAATGAGTGCGAGTGAACCCCATCTGGCACCGAGCGCTACCCTCAAGGTGGCATGCATCTACATGCGCGTGAGCACGAAAGGCCAAGACCTAAACCGGCAGGATCCTGGCGGTAAGAGCACAATTTTCGTTGTCTAGAGGGACCACGAAGACACAAGCCTGTTTTATAGTTAACCTTAAAAATCATAAGGTTATGTTCATCTCACCTCGAATCGGCTCATTTGAGCGCATGCATGAGTGGCCCCAAATCCGTACCACGGTACGTTTTTAGGTACAAGCGACTGCGAGGACGAAAAAATGGCTTCACATATCTTGACTGACCGACAGGTTGCCACAGCAAAACCACGCGCAATGGAATACTCCATCAACGACGGCGGTGGCCTTTATCTGCGGGTCATGCCCTCAGGCAACAAGACATGGTGCTACCGTTATACCGACCTTGCAGGCAAGCCAGCAAAACACTCCCTGGGCGCCTACCCTGTCCGCACACTGGCGAATGCACGGGAACAAGCTATCAAGTGCAATCGATCTTTGTTGGATGGTATTGGTCCTCGCTCCGAGCCGCGTGACAACCCCATGTACGATGCTCGGATGTTGGCCATACTTCAGCATCACGCAGGCGTTGCTTTGGATATCCGGGACTGCTTGAGCTTTAGCAGTATCCACGCTGCCAGCCATGAAGGCCCGCAGCGCCCCTCTCCTGATGATCCCTATGCCTCGCTGAGTTTCGATCCAGCCAGTGGGTGCCAGCATGAACCGCCGGGCGTGCTCTTCGTCTTCGACGATATGCTTACCTCGGTGCGCACTATGTCGCCGTAACCCGCAAACTCGCTGAGGCCTATCCTGGTGCGCAAATGGTGGGACATTCTTGCGCGATGGATCATCCCCAACCAATTTCCCCCCCCCCAGTGCCATCTAAACAGATTTCTTTTCCTTGAAAATCGATGCAAAAACACTACATATAGTGCCTCTAAATCAAATAAAGCGCTATATATAGTAGCATTCCCTTGTGCGCTCAGCTCCAGGGGCGTCACATTCCTTAACTGCTGGGGCATTAGGATCACCGATGGCTGTCAACAAAAAGCAAACGTCCCCCAGCGTCGCTTCGACCGCTGGAAAAGCACTGGGAAGCTCATCATCCAGCGCTCTCCAAAAATCATTGGCCGGATCTGCGTTACGCCAAGCTGGTACTCGTGCTCAAACGGGTGCGGGCACCGAAGCCAAGGCCAGTAAAGCTTTGGAGAATCCCCGCTCTGCTGGCCTCACACGAACCTTGGCTGGTTCCGTAGTATCGCAGTCGAACAAGAAACGCTAACCGCTGCAGCACTTAATCCCGTAAGGCGTCAGGACGCCTTACGGGATTCTTCATAATAAGGTTCTACATAAACCCGCTAACAAACACTGAAATAAGCCATAGTCCACGATCCAAAAAACCAGTGTCGTAAATTGCGTAACCGCCAATAGCTGCATTACGCACTCACCAAGGGCCGCTCAAATCTCACAGGGTGCCAAAGGCGATATCGAACGGCGCCTGACAGCAGCCTCAAAAGCGACTGGATGTCGTCATCTCGTTGACGCGCTTAAAAGGCGCTAAGCCAACACTCATGGTAACCGTTTGTGATGTACAGTTAAGTAGTCGTTACCCACAGGTGAAGGGGGAGAAGATCATGGCTTTGCGCTTTCGGCGATCCATCAAATTGGCGCCGGGCATACGCATGAATCTAAGCAAATCGGGTATGAGCTTGACGCTGGGTCCTCGCGGTGCGACGGTCGGCATTGGTAAGCGTGGCGCACGTCTCAACACCAGCTTCATGGGGTTCTCATCCAGCCAGAATCTGTATAAGCCTGCACCTCGTCAACGGCAAACAGCTACCCGACAGCCGGCATCAGCACCCCGCAACATTTCCCTCACTTGCGGCGTAACCGACGATGGCGTGCTGACCTTTCATGATGCAGATGGCAACCCGCTTGACGAATCCATGATTGAGCAGGCAAAGAAGCAGAATCGTGAAGCCATCCAGGGACTCATTCAGCGCAAATGCGATGAGATCAACGATGAACTGGACGCGCTGGCCAACATTCATCTGGATACCCCATCCCCACACGCGTCTCCTCGCTTCATACCGGAGCTGTACGCACCGTCAGCACCGACCTTACCAACGCAACCAACCCCACGTTGGTGGGAAAAGCTGTTCACAAAGAGGATGGCAAAACGGGAGGCAGCCCACCAGCAAGCCCTGGCGGAACATCAGCGTCAACTCAAAGCATGGGAGCAAGGTAAGGCCCTGTATGAACAAGAGCAAGAGCGCCTACGACATTTCATTGAACATGAAATTCATCATGACATTGGCGCCATGGAGCGTTGGCTGGAAGAAAACCTGCAAGACATCGCCTGGCCACGGGAGACGCTGGTTTCATTGGATATCTCAGAACGAGGACAACATGTTCGATTGGATGTTGACCTGCCCGAAATCGAAGATATGCCATCCAAGACCGCGGCCGTACCCGCCCGAGGCCTAAGACTCTCTATCAAGGAACTCCCAACCGTTCAAGTACGCAAACGCTATATGGCGCATGTTCATGGGGTGGCGTTCCGCATTATCGGTGAAACTTTTTCTGCACTGCCCTGCGCCCGTCGCGTGACGCTATCAGGATTCTCGCAGCGCAACGATCCTGCTACTGGGCAAGTTCGCGACGACTATCTGTATTCGGTCAGCGTGGAGCGCAGCGATTGGGAACGCATCAACTTTAAGCTGCTTGCCATGGTTGACGTCGGGGAGTCGCTTGCTCAATTCGAGCTGCGGCGGCAGATGACGAAAACGGGGATTTTCAAGCCGATAACACCACTCTAACTATGCATTGAAAGGTCTGCCACGACAGGAAAACGCTGTGACCTTCCTTTGCCCATAACAATGATTTCAGATGATTCGCGTAACGGCAAGCTACGTTAATAAACGCACAGCCCATGAGGAAATGACTGCGCCATCATCAAAAAGCAGCCTAACAAAACTATAGCAAGGAGGGGCAATGGCCCGAATTCGGCTGATTGAGATAAACCATTTTCGGTCTATCAAGTCTTTGAATTGGAGTCCGGAAAACGGAGTGAACTGTCTCATTGGACCGGGCGACAGTGGCAAATCGACAATCCTGGATGCGATAGACCTATGCCTTGGAGCACGCCGAGGACTTACCCTTTCAGACACTGATTTTTATGGTTTGGATGTTTCTCAGCCTATCGTCATCTCTCTGACTCTCGGAGATCTGTCTGACCGCCTCAAAAACCTTGAGTATTACGGCGATTGCCTTCGCGGATATCATGACCTTCTAGGCGAGGTCGAGGACGAACCGAGACAGAATTTAGAAACAGTTCTCACCGTTCGGCTGACAGTAACTGCAGATCTTGAGCCTGTCTGGAGTCTTTATTCGGACCGTACGGCGCTGTTCGATCCTCCTAAAATGCTGCAGTGGAAGGATCGGACCGCCATAGCCCCGGTACGCTTGGGCCACCATCCAAACTCCCATCTATCGTGGACTCGTGGCTCGGTCTTAAACCGTTTGAGTGAAAATCGCACCGAAATCGGATTGGCACTCGTCGATGCAGCCCGAGAGGCTCGTGTTGGATTTGGTGCCAAGGCCGCACCTCAACTCGCAGCTACCCTGACGAAGGTGACAGAGGAGGCTCATAACCTCGGAATTCCGGTGGGCTCTTCTGTGACCGCCCTTCTCGACGCCCATGCTGTTTCATTCGGGGATGGTGCTATCTCGTTGCACTCTGAGGCCGGGGTGCCACTGAGAAACCTGGGAACAGGCTCAACGCGTTTGCTGATTGCAGGCTTGCATCGTGTCGTAGCCGAGACCGCAAACATCGTACTGATCGACGAAGTGGAGCATGGACTAGAGCCGCATCGCATAAACCGGCTACTCGACTCGCTAGGTGCGAAGGACAAAACAGAGCCTTTACAGGTGTTTATGACGACACACTCGCCGGTTGTTCTTCGCGAGCTCAATGGAGATCAACTGCGTATCGTGCGCTCCGCGCCTGATAAGCATGACGCCCGCTGGGTAGGCACAACGAACGAAATACAAGCTGCGATTCGCATTTTTCCAGAGGCTTTTCTCGCCAAAACCGTACTGGTGTGCGAGGGCGCAAGTGAAATCGGACTTATTCGTGGGATAGACCGGTTCATGACAGCGAGCGGAAACCCATCACTCCAGGCCCATGGAGTGGCATATGTGGATGCTGCTGGCGGTGACGCTGACCGTGCTTTTATCCGTGCCAACGTTTTCCAGCGTTTGGGATATCGTGTGGCTGTGCTGCAAGACAATGACAAGACACCAAGTGCCGATATCGTGAAAAAATTCGTCGACGCGGGCGGATTCCACTTAGCATGGCGTAACGGTCGCGCCCTCGAAGATGAGTTATTCGCGAGCCTACCTGCGGTTGCTATTCTCGCTCTTCTCACCCGAGCTCAGGAGCTTACAGAAGAGGGTTTGGTAAACAGCCATATAGTGACCACCTCACAAGGTAAATCAAACTTGGCTTTAGTCCTTCAGGAGGGAGACACTGGCGATTACTCTGGTGAGACGAGAGAACTTTTAGGTCGTTCCTCCCGCATCCGAAAAGCCGGATGGTTCAAATCCATCAGCAAGATGGAGGCCGTCTCCCATGAAATCCTTTGTGCGCATTGGAACACGACGGACACGGACTTCACTGAGTCTATTAGACGACTCCTGCGGTGGTCTTATGGCCAAGCTTGAACTGGATCTGTTCGGTCCAACAAGGGCTTCTGTCATGGCACCTGCTGGCTGCGGCAAGACGCAACTTATCGCTGATACATTGAAGGTTTACGGTGGCCTGAAGCCGGTTCTGGTTCTCACACACACTAATGCAGGACGGGGTGCACTGGAAGCCCGATTGGAGCGCGCGGGTGTGACTAGAAGCAATTATCGCGTTTTCACTATCGACGGCTGGGCTGGCCAGCTTATATCAAAATTCCCAGTTCGCAGCAGGTGCAATCCGCAAATTCTGCGCCACGAGAATCCCAAAGTTGACTATCCCGCTATTCGGGTGGCCGCTTGGCAGCTCCTTGAGTCGGGCGATATCTTAGATGTGCTAGCCGCAACCTATAGCCGACTAATCGTTGACGAGTACCAAGACTGCTCGCTACCTCAGCACAACATCGTTAACGCAATTGCGCATACGTTGCCGACGTGCGTGCTTGGAGACCCGCTGCAGGCTATCTTTGGCTTCCGTGAGCCGACTGTCGATTGGGATACTCATGTTCGAGCGGCATTCCCTCAGCTAGGCGTCATGGGCACACCCTGGCGCTGGAAAAAGGTCGAGGCAGAGGCGCTAGGACGATGGCTTCTAGATATCCGACAGCCTTTGTTCGAAGGGCAGTCACTTGATCTTGGCAGCGCTCCAGCGGAGGTTCAGCATGTATTATTGGTGGGCACCCCGGCCATGATGCACCTGAAACGAATGGAGGCCGCCCGCACCAAAGCGCCCAACAAGGATGGGACGGTACTAGTAATCGGCGACAGCAAGAATCCGAAGAGCCAGCGCAAGATCGCCAGCGTAGTACACGGGGCATCAACAGTGGAAGCGCTGGATCTTAGAGATCTTACGGACTTCGCGCGCACATTCGACCCAGCCCTTACCGATTCGACGAGACACTTGGTGGAGTTCGCCGCTGAAATGATGACGAATCTTGGTGGGGCCGAACTTCAACGGCGTCTCATGTCTTTGCGCGGTGGTACAGCGAAGAAAGAGGCCAATGCTATCGAGACGGCTTGCTTGGTTTACGGTGGGGCACCTTCCTATAGCGCTGCTGTGACGCTTCTGGAAAAATTGGAAGCAAACCCTGAAGTACGCGTATACCGACATGAAGTTCTCCATGTACTCAAGTCTTCGCTGCGCATAGCAAGCAGGGGCAATTGCTCCTTCTATGAGGCGACAGTTCAGGCTCGAGAAATCAACCGCCACCTGAGTCGACGTACAGGAAGAGTTGCGGTTGGCAGCACGCTTTTACTGAAAGGGCTGGAGGCTGACGTTGCGGTCGTACTGGATCCTAGCGAGATGGATGCCAAGCATCTTTACGTCGCATTAACCAGAGGAGCACGGAAGCTTGTAGTGTGCTCGCCTACTTCCGTAATTACCCCCCGTGCCAAATCTTAGCGGGAACGGTTTGAAATCCTTCGATGGAAAATGACTTCTCATACCAGACTAGCCCGGAACAGCAGTGAGACTACCCGGCGATCTGGCCGAATTCCAACCAACGCAGAAGATGCCCCAGTTTGTGTACCATTAGCCCAGAAAAAGAAATAACTACCATATAAATCAAACAGTTAAATGCTTTGCAAATGCTATCGTAGTGAGCCCGAACGCGGCCGGGTTTTACAACGCCGGCATTTTCCGCGAGAAAGCCAGCGGCGCACGGGCCGATTGCGCCGAGCTACTGCGCCTGATTGTCAACCTGCAACCTGGTCAACTCGTAGTTGTGGAAAAGATCGACCGAATCAGCCACCTACCACTAGTTTTAGCACTCAGCATTGGCCTGACCGCCTCATCCATCGACATTATGGGCTCAGTTGACGCCAGTAAGGGCGGCGCAGCAGGCTCGCTGGAAGCAACTCGCTATAAGCTGAGCATAGGACTCGGGTTCACTCTCTTTTGTGGGTGCCCACACGAAACTTGGCTTGACACACTCTGTTGGCTCAAATCAAAACTCTTACACCTAAGAACAAGCCAGCACCTATATCAGATGCTGGCACAAGGAACTACTCGCTGAGTTGGTTCTGTTTATCTTTCAATCAATTTACGCAGATCAGCGATACTTGGATGGGTCCCGTCCCTAACCTGAGACCTGAACTCATTCAAGCGCGTGTTTCTTGTAATTGAATTTTGAATTCTGGCGGCGATACTCTGCCACCCATCCCAATAACCCTTACGTGACACTTCGGCCTCATCCCAAATATCTTCCCACCAGGGGCATTGATATTCCCCCTGCTTTTCAACAGATAAAGGATGAATTTCACCACCAATGATGGCTAAGAAATCATGATCTGGAATAACCCAGCTCTGGATGCTCACGTCTCCTCGGCCAAAAACCTTATAAAGCAGTTCCAGAGTGACAAAGAGCGCCCTAAGTTGCGCCTCACCTCCCGCACCAATTGAGTCGCTAACATTTGTTGGCGTGTTATAGGTGATGCAACGATGAGTCGCTCTCTGCTTAACGATAATCAATCCCCCCGTTGCGGCAGCAGATCGTACAAAAATTATCCTTTTCGAGTCCTCTTTGTACCGACTAAATCGCACGCTTGGCTGCTGCGGAAGCTCGGAAAAATCGAGTAACCAACGAGCAGCTTCGGCTGGATCTTCACTTAAGCGATGTGATTCAACTGGGAATGGATCTCCGTCCCCATGCAACAGCCAACTGCTATTTACGCCCAATATTTCTGCGATTTTTTCTAATTGACCAAAACTGGGCTCTTCGCGCCCCAAGAACCAATTTTCTGCTGGCTCAGCATAGGCCTCACCAATTGCTTTAGCCAGATGGGATGGACGAATTCCACTTCCACGAACGATTCCGTTCACCTCCGCAAGCGCGGTGGTCAACCGAATAGATAGCTGCTCGCGGCGCACACTTTGCTCTTTTTCGACGAACGCAGGCTGGACCCACGACCTCAAGGCATATCGAGCCTCGGCCTCCAAGGACCGCTCATTGCTTTTGGCCATCGCGTCCAACTGGGCTAGAACCTCAGGGGCAATGCCTCTAACCAAAATCTTCCCTAGCTTTTCACCGATCATATCAATTTGACCTCTTTATGCAATCATAATTAAGTTTTAGATTTCATATAGAAATAAAAAAGCAGAACGATTATCTTAAGATCAACCCGCTTTAAGTTCAACCCTTGATAACAGCTATGACTGTTCGCTTCTCGTCACCACCGCGAATCAATACGTCACAAACTGGCAGAAAAATGCCCCTCATGCGAGGGGCAAAGTAGGAGCTATGGCAAGGTTAAGCGTTGGCCAACAACTGCTTGGCCAACTGGACTTCAATGCTGTCACCAGCATCATTCAAAACATCCAAGCCACAATCAGGCATATCACCTGATGTTGACTGCGTAACAGCGATCTTCTTGGCCATCAGCCTTAAACACTCCACCTGGCTGGAACCTGAGTAGCCCAAGAACACGACCTTGACTGGATGCTTCTGGCCAATCCGCCATGACCGCCTGGCCGCCTGCATTAACGTATAGACGTTAAAACCAGACTGCATAAACACAATCGTAGGAAACTCCAGCAGATCCAGGCCAGTCTTGACCAGCTCAGGATTGGTGACAAGGACGTCAATACCCCGCTCCACCTGGTCAGCAACCCAGTCTTCGCGTCGAGCCGCATCGACCGAAGCGCGTAACACAGCCACCTTGAAGCCATTCATCTCAAGGTGGCTTTTGAGCCGAGCGGTGGTGTCACGTGTACCCGAGTAAATCGAGTACACCAGCACCTTTCTTCCTTGGGCCTTCTCCTGTTTGCACAGATCCAAGAGCTGTTGCTCTTTGGGGGTAAGCTCTGACTCCTGAAAAACAGGCACTTGTGAAAACAAGACTGCCTTACTTCGAGGGTGCCGGACGGTTTCTGGGCGAAAGCAGCACTCTGGCCAAGCCAGTAGCGTGTTCATCACGACCCCAAGCAAGCTATTGTCCTTTTGGGCCAACGCCTTCTTGAGCTCGTACACCAGGTGCTTTGCCATGCGCTGATAGGCTTCATCCTGCGCCTGGCTCATTGGTACATTAATGAAGTGCTCGTCATAGTCAGGCAAGACGTTCTGGCCAATGTCGCGCAACTTCAAGAAAACGGTGATCGGCACTACATACCGCATAATGCCAACCGGACCGAAGCCAGGAGCTTTACTGGTCCGTACCGTCATCTGCTTACCTTTAGCAGTGCGATGCGATGGGCCAGTGCTTTCCTTGTACACGTCTTTGAGCACGCCATGCTCACGCATGAACGCCATAGCTGCGCCTCCCATTGACCCATTACGAGCAGGTTTGAAACCATCTTGAATCATCTGTGTCGGATTTATTCTCCACAAAAGATGAAACAAGTCATCGGCATAGCCCCCCATCAGTGTCCCAGTGAGCAGCAGTGTTTTTTGACATTGGCTGGCCAGCACGCCCATGGCCTGGCCTTGGGCTGAGCCCTCATTTTTGTATTCATGGCCTTCATCTACAACCAAAAGACCGAAATACCCACGAGGCAAGTAGCGTTTGATGAACTCAGTGGCTTGATAGCCCCCCTCCCCTATACTGAACTCAAAGGACGCGAGGGATCGCTCCATACGCATGGCCTGCCGATCGGAGAAAACAAGCTCGCCAGACTCATCCATGAGGTTGAGAAACTCATAGACGTTATCGTCGAGCATTCCCCCAAGCAGATCCTCTCCAAAGGTCGAGAGCAATTTGCGAGCGGTTTTATCTCCGATCGTCGGCATTTGCTTTAAGGCACCCAACACCAGATCGTGCATGGAGTCGATACGCTTACCTGCACGAATCAACGTCCAAAGCGTGCTATCGCAGTGGCTGCATTTGCAGCGTCTGTCAGCAAGCATGAGTGCGGCCGCCTCAGCGGAGAGCGGCATCATTTCACCATCCGCATTCTCACGTTCGATGGGTTCCATGCAATCAGGGCAGCAAGCAAACCTAAACCGTTCACCATCTTGCAATACCTGGCGAGTCAAAAATGCCGGTTTCCAGTGAAACCCCATGCGCATACGCACACGCCCAAGCACAAAGAACTCTGGCTTGCTGGTTTTCAGACCCAGGGCATTTCGTAGCGCCAACAGTTTGCGTAGCGTATCTGGCCCATTCAGAATCCAAACCTTAGCACCAGGGACGGTGGCCAGGATCTCACGTCGCCACTTGTAGACTAGATGAGGCGGCGAAACGATCAGGGTACGTGGATGCGTACTCTGCATCAAAGCCGCAACACATATGGCCATCATGGTTTTGCCCGTGCCCATATCCGCATTGAGTACCGCTGCCGGTTCATTGTGATCCAACAACAGCTTCACAACGGCGTGTACAGCATGGGCCTGGGCTTCAAATGGCTTACGGGTCAGATTTTCCAGAACGTGTTGCCGCGCACACCAAACGGGAGTTTGAGTGTCCAGGTCCGGATCGTAAATAGGCGGGTTCTGGCGACGGACTTGCTCCAACAAGCCCTCACCAAACTGATCAATAAAATTGGCCAGAGGCATATGCAGATCATCGGCATCTTGCTCTGGGGTATCTAGCTGGGGATGTATAGCGCCCATACTGGCTCTCCAGAAAAGAAATACGGGGAGCCAGCGGGGCTGCTCCCCGCATGGGTTAGAAGAAAATGTAGAAAAGGCTGGATCCGGAAATCAGCCAATCAGCTTAGAAAATTACAACTGCAAACGTAGGCACCCTTTCCTGACCCCATCAGAGATGAAATCAAGAAAATGCTCACTTAGGCTCACCCGAACTGCCTTGACAGGGCCAAGCGTGGGATACAGATCGCTGCCCATTATCTGCACAGCTTGCTTATCACGGCACCACGCCAAAACCTCTGCACGCCAATGCTCTAGAAGAGCCACCGGCGACAAGCTTTTAATCAGTTGCCAGGCACGATCATCGAGATCATGCTCCTGAGCCTCGTTAAGGCTGGCCAGGTCGCTCTCTGCCGAGTAGTGAAGAGCCCAACCGATTCGATTGGCACGGTCTGGCTCCTGTAGATTCTTGTCAAATACCCACAGTTGCCCCAGAGGACCAAACAGGTTTTGTTTAGGCAGCCTGCCGGTGTGTTTGCCTAAGCGATCCACACCGCCGACCTCCGCCAAGTGGCGCTGGCCATCATCGCCGAGCAAGTGAAAGCGTTGTACACCGCCCTCCTTTCCACCCAACTGCATCGCAGCCATGAATTGCATCAGCGATCCATCACGCCCATACAGTGAAATGAATAAAAAGCGGCCGTCCGACTCTCGGATGCAGGCATCTGCCCAGACTTCGGGAAACTCCTCTACTTGGTACATCACCGAGCTCCATAGTTATGCGACTGGCCCCTTCCTCGCAAAAAGGAGGAAGAGGCCAGGCCGCGTCGTTTAGAGAGATGGTCAAGCCGAGCGCACGGCAAATGAGCCGTCAGCTTGATGGGTGATGTCTCGATTCCCCACGTTGTTCCAGGAGTCGCGTTGGACCTCAGTGAACATATTTGCTGGCACAGTGATTTTGAGCCGGTGCAACACCGCTTTAAAATGCTCCAGGCTCAAACCAAATGGGTTGGACTCATAAAGATTGCTATACAGATACTGATCATCGAACCCGGTCACATCCGGATCCACAAAATCCACCTGCTTTTCGATGACCAAAAAATAATGCCCCAAAGCCCTATCCCAACCTAACAGCACGGTAACGGGATGATCTTTATAGGTGGTTTCAAAGTAATGACGACTCATGACAAACTCCAGAAAATGAGTCGCAACGCCCCATAAGGGCCGCAGCGACCCCATGGGTACAGGTTAAAAACGCCCAAATGCGGGCTAAACAAACAAGAAATGACTCAAGTTACAGGTCGCCGTGCTCAGCGAACGAATAGCTAGTGGTATCGGCTGAAGGCCCGACGATCAAATGGTCCAGAACCCTTACATCGATCAGCTCCAATGCTTTTTTCAGCCGCTCAGTGACTTGGCGGTCTACCTGGCTAGGCTCTAACTTTCCGCTTGGATGGTTGTGAGCCAAAATGACTGCGCCAGCATTGCTCCTGAGCACCTCTTTAACGACCTCACGAGGATAGACAGCCGTTTGATTCAGGGTGCCTCGGAACAATTCCCGATACTGGATCAGGCGAAGCTGGTTGTCTAAAAAGAAGACAGCAAAAACCTCGTGTTCTAGGCCAGCCAAACGAGCGACGGCATAGCGTTCCGCAATGCTCGGCGTTGACATGGGAGTTCCCGAAGGCACTAAAGACACAATCGCCTCACGTGCGGCCTCCAATATCTGCCCTGGAGTCGCCAACACGTAGTGCCCATGCGCATCAGCAACATGCAGTTGCGCGGGTTCAGGCGCAGCCTGAGCGTATACAGGCGGCGCAATGGGTAAAATCGACATATCAAAAGAAGACATGGGTATCTCCAAAAAGTGGAGACAGCCGGCCCCTTGAGGACGGATGTCCCCAAGGGATAAGACGGGCTGCTGACATGCCATGCATGACTGCAGCAGATAAGAAAAACTACCCAGGCAGTAAAAGACCACCTTGATGCGTTTTCAGGGTTGAACGCACCTGCTTGAACCCCCTTTTAGGCTTGATGAGAAGGTTTCCCCAAATGGCCTGGACCAGGCTCCTTGAGGAACCCTTCTAATGAAGGGTGAATAGCGCCAACTATTGGCACCGAGGAATAAAGCATCAGCTGATCTTTACTATCTGACCAAGCCGATGATCGGCAGTAAATTCAATTGCATTGATCGTAGGCACAAACTTATCCAGCATCGTGATGGTCTCTGAAACATTCCCCTTCTCATCCACCTCCAGGTTCTGGATGCGTTCTTTCTTCTTAAAGGTATCCCCTTTAATCAGAAAAATTCGCCCGTCTTTGGATTCAATGCAGCCAGTCACCTGTCCGGCTGCCAGCGCAAGCGCCAGGTGCCATTGAGTCATCGTACGAAGCGGCCTTCTGTGACCGGTCCGCACCTGAGAGAAATGAACATCAAAGCCTTGCCACAACAGACTCGCCTTCCATGTATTGAGCTCGTCTTTCAATTGAGCGGCATCGATTCGCACCGCATGAAAGTCAAGCTCCGCATCAGCTGCTGGCACCTGGTAGGGCTCATCATCCCAGACCTCTGGCAATACTTGATCTACGAACTCTCCGGCCTGAGCCTGCGCAAGCCAATCAAGAACGCTTTTACGTGGATGTGTGCTTCGGATTTTGGTCCCGAAGATCACACATTGTTTGAATTGCTGCTCGGGGGCCATAAAGAACCGTAAATTGTCGAAATTACGGGCCAAAAATGTCCGAATCTCAACATCTAAGGCGTAATACGGAATGATGTAGATAAGCACCCCACCCTCAACCAGGAATGATGCCGTTTTCTTTAAGAACGTGCGCTCCAGACGCTCGGCTTTGTCAGAATCAGCGTTGGCCAGGTTCGCCGCATCACTGATCCCAAACCCGTAAGGAGGATTCAGAAACAGTAGGCCAATACTGCGAGCCTTAACCACGACGTCATGAAGGTCCGCGTGAATAACCCTATCTAAAAGGGTTTTCGCGTGCCAGGCCCGTTCCTTATCAAACTCAACACCCAGAGCCTCAATGCTTACTGAATCTTCACCAGCACGCTCCTGCAGGCCAAGACGAATGTCAGCCAGTGCTGCCCCTTCCCCGCAACATGGGTCAAGCAAGCGCATAGGTCTTGATGCTGGCATGAGGAAGTGTTGAATCCGCTGCAAAGTCTCATCATCGGTCGGGTAGTATCCAGCTTTGACGAAGTTACGTGCCAAGCGAGTGAACAAAAGAGCCATGTCACGCCTCCTGAGCATCAACGAGTGAGATTTCACGACCGAACACCAGACCTGCAGTTTCGGGCGATGGCTCACCATTTTGAGAAACCCACCAACTGGGTGGTTGAAGGGGGTATACAAGCAGCCCAAGGTACGGACCTTGTGAGGCAAAGCACACGACTTTGCATTGGCCAATGCTGTTGAACCTGACCATCACAGTGTCGCCAATGGCTGGAATAGGTTCCGGCCCGGTCCAAATCAGTCGATCATCGGTACGGTTTCTATCAGTGGTGTACAGCGGTAAGGTGAAATAGCGGACAACGATCATTGGATCTCCGAAAAAAGACGACGAGAGACCCAGACGGATCGTCCCGCCGGGAAAGTTGAAAGAGAAAAATGCAAACCCACCAGGATGGGTTTGCATGAATTAGAGGATCAGTACTCCGACGGCAATGTCAGCGTGGTGCTGGATCGATCCCATTCTGTAATGATCCAGATCTTGATCTGGTCATTGACGCGATACGACGACATCAGTCGCCCTCCACACGCTAGGGACCGTTGGTTAAATCGCCAATCTTCGTGGCACAGATCCCCCCAATCACCAACAGCATGACGGGCCAAGTATTCGCAAGCGTTGAGTGTGCCTGCTTGATCCAGCCGGGTAACGCCTTGCGTCGCCACAATCACGCCAAGAGGAAAGCGCGGCAACACGCCGGCAAGTTGTGAAAGGTCGAAAGATTCTCTGCCCAAAGGTTGAGTCTGCTCAGTCATAGTTGGCCTTATAGAGAATACGCAGGCCAAACCCATGCGGGCCTATGCCCGCATGGGTAGATAAAGATGAAAGGTGAAGTCAGAGCAGCATTCGCCGTTCTGTTGTGCTTTCAGAATTGAAAAGAAAAGCGAATGTCACCAGGCCTATGAAAGACCTGGCGTACATTCGCTAATTTGGAGGAGCGCACTCCTCATAAGGACACACCGAGGTGTGCGGAAATGACCGCGTGCTAACGCTAGTGCATGAACAGCTTCATGCCGCTTAAGATCAAACCGGCAAACCCAGCCAACATCAAGCCAAGACGGATGGTCATATCCCGCTTAGTCACCTCGATGTCTTTTCTGGTCACCTCAATGTCGTGCTTCAGCTCAGTGCGAAGCGCGGCAATGTCGTGTTCAACCTTGGCTGTCCACTTCTCCAGCACCTGATCAAGTGTGAGTGCCATAGCACCCTCCATTGCGATGGCCACCTTTTCGGCAACCTCTTGCTTCATACCGGCATCAACTAGGCCCTGCCGCAGCAGGAACAAGTCAGATGAGCTCATTGACATATAGTACCCCTTAAAAAATCAGGGGGGCTATCACCCTCAGAGGGTCAAAGCCCCCAAGGGTTCGTTAAAGAATCAAGCGGCTACTTCTGTAGCCCCAAATCGCAGCCAATGAAGTGCTTGCAGACGCTGCTTAAGATCACCTGGCAAGCGCTGGGCCAAATCTTGTCGAACAGAGCAACCTTGAACCAAGCGTACGAACGAGCACACCTGCGCGGGTGCCAACTCATGCCGAACCGCCAAAAACTGTTCAAAGCCCTCTTCATTCGCCTGGGAAAGCCAGTCATTAAAGATGGAATGCAGACTCTTACGCTGAGCCGTCGTGATAGGAAAAAAAATCAGTTGAGCCATGATCGTCTTCCAAAAAAGGGGACGACCAGGCCCCAAGGGACACGGTGTCCCCCATGGGGTAAGGTAAAAAATACTAACGGTTCAAAGCCAGAGAAGTCTCGCTTTCATCGTCAGTGCGCCAAGAGCAAAGCTCAGTACGGCTAATTGGAGAGCAGAGAACTTCCGACTTTTCTGAGCCAAAGAAAATCTACATTGTTCGACCATCAGATCGATCATCAGACGGGTATTAACAATTTTTAAATCGAGGATTTCTAACCTTAGGTTTCGATATACATGATGATAAACATCAGGCCTGGGCGATCGCGGAACGGCGGCCTCAGTGGTGGCGACTTGAACAGGGCTAGGAAGCTCTATGTCGGACATCCTCGAGACTGGTTGCGGCATAGGATTCATACTTACGGTCTCACATAAAAATATGCAGGCCAGCCCCATGTGGGCCTAGACCCGCACGGGTTACAAAAGTATTGGTAAAAATAATATCCAAGCGGCCATAACCGCTTTGGCACGTTTGCAGGATTGAACGTACCTCGAAACCTTTTTTGGTTTAGATCAAAAGGTTTCCCTAGTAGTCCGCATCTACGGCTCACCAGGGAACCCTTCTGGGCTCCATACGGGCTTTAATGACGTTTAAAAATGCTACCTCCTCGCCACCTCCTCTCGATCAAAGGTGCGCGTCACCGACATGGAGGTCCAGGTGACGAATGAAACGGCGCGCAAGGTACGTGGCTGATTTTGCTATCACCAGCTCCGGCTTAGCGCAAAAGCTGCGGGCGCATAAGGACGCCGCCTCCCAGATTCAACGATGCACCAATGCACAGTGCGGTCTGACTCATGGTCTCGATAGCATCAAGAGCATGAGTCAAACCGCCACCTTTGGGCGGTTTAAAAATGAAGGTTTACTGGGCAAACCAGAGTTGTTGTTTCGCATCGAAACGGTAGCCATGTCGTTGGCCAAGTTCAGCTGCTTGCCGTCGTAGCAGCGCACGTTCTACAGTCGCATCAAGTTTGATGGGGTCTCGGTTGGCAATGGTTCGGAGCATTTCTGCGTCAAGCAACCCATCGTGCTCTCCCTGCGTAGACTCTTGTGGTCCAGAACCCAAAGACCCTGACTGGGACTTCCCACCTTTATTAAAGTGGCTAAAGTCTTTTGCGGTAGATGGCGGGGGGACTGACTTTTTAGATGCTGCAACCCGTACAGGTCGTTGCTCGTCAATCGGGTCCGGTTCAGGTTGCTCCTGGGCAGTCGATAATTCGGCCTGGCTCTCAACTTGCAAATCGTGCAAACGCGCACGAATTTCCGTCACACCTTTACCAAACGCGATGTATTGCGCCAGATAGATTTCACTAATCCACACGGTTGCCTGGTATTCACCTTCCTCAAACTGATCCAGGAGTGGGTCTTTGACCTTGAACTCACCAAAAGCAGTTGAGAGGTCTGCAACGCAGAACGCACCATTTCGACTTTGTCGAATCCGCTTTACACGCAGTTGCGCTCCATCTATACGGATCATCGTGATCTCCTTCATAAAGACAGGGAGACCACGTCCAACCGGAAGAGATCTCCCGGTGGGGTGTGAAATGAAAGTACCCGTGCAGCTTACGCCGGACGGGTACAGGGGGGCTTAAATGGTGGCTATCCAACTTGCGATCAGATAGTACTTTAGAGCACGTGAGGTTCCTGTTTGAACGTGCAATTCAACAGACGTACTCGTGTGAGATGTACCCCAACTCTATACAGAGCGTTCACGTTTCAGGGGTTGACGTGTCGTGCCCGAAGGCGACCAGGTTATTCAAGTGACACCTGAAAACACTCGCAAAACAGAAGTAGTTTAGTCGCTAATTTTTCCAGCATCAAGGAAAAGAAAACCCTCGCGCAGCCCCGAATGGAGACAAAAACGAGGGTTTTGATGAAGCGTGAAGCGGTTAAGCAACGCTCTGATGGGCATAGCTTGCGGCATATTGAAGCGCACTACTTGCTCCATACCCTGCTTGATATGCAGCGGCACCTTGGTTCACGGGCACTGGAGTGCTGTTGAACTTCGGAGCCACTTTATCTTGAGCGTTTTCCTGTGGTGCTTTATTTTCAAACCGTTCCTGCTCTGGCACAGCCGGAGAGAACTCGTCATCGGTCGAGAAGCCCTGCAAAGGAGTGTCGTCCTGAAAAGGAACGTCATCCATGCTGCGCTCTTCTTGCGATGCACGCCGGAAAATATTAACGCCATCAACAGTGACGCTGTTAATCAATAACAGACGTCCTTTGATAAGTGCGGCAGGCTCTTGCTCGCCGGTTGCACGACCTTTTTCATCTCGCAGATTCCGCATGTAGGAATGGGCGTAGATATCACCCACACGGAACGAGACAAAAACCTTGCGTTTAGCCTCGACATCTCCCATGAGCTTTTCCACCATTTCGATGGCTTCGCTCCCCGAGACCCGGAGGTCAAAGTAGGTGTAGTCAGGCTCATCTGCATTTCCACGCATGGCAGAAATCGAGCAAGAGAGAAAAGGCTTTGCTTTGCGGCCAGAACCCTTGGTTTCAACCCAACGAATACGGTTCAGATAACCGACACCGTTAACGTGAAGATTGAAGTGGTTGGAAGTTTGAGTGGAAGCGGTAGTCATGATGGTGAACTCCAGAAAAATGGACTGGAGGAACACGCACCCACCCAAAAGCCGAATGGCCTGGACAGGGAAAGCGGGTTCCCTGTCCGGGTAGCAAAGAAAAAATGTACTCTGGTACTGCCTGAGAGGATCAGTACGTGCGTCTTTCAAGAGTTGAGACGCCGCTGTGGGGTGCCTTATGGCGATTCACGGAGTTAAGTTATCAATGAGTAACGATAAAGTCAAGAATGCAATTTATATACGCTAACTCAAGCCTGATCTGACAGACACTGATTGCTCAAGTTTCAGAAACTTCAAACCATCTGCCGTCTACTATAAGCCCCGACTCAAGGTACGTCTGAGGTCCGGATTTTTTTAAACCTGCGGAGCCTCAATCGCATCGTCAAGTTTAATGACAGTCTCGAGCATACGTCGAACGATCCCAGCGTCGAACTCTTCCATCCGGTCCTCATCATGAGTCCCCTTGTTAAGGTAACTCCACTCGAGTTTGTGTTTCTCACCATACCCAAGCATCTCACTCAGGTACGGAACGACTTCCTGAAACACAATCACGTCCGGTTTACCGAGAAACTGATGAAGTCCCGTCGCCAAGCTCATGAGGTCAGGCTGCCCCGGCCCCCTCATCCCGACACTTATCGGAGCCGAAAGCTTCCTAGCTGCAATTTTCTTCCAGAGACGGTTGAGTTCCTCTTCAAAAGCCTTTCGAACATAACTCAGGGCGTCGCGCGTACGCCCTTCTTCGTAGCTTCGGGTAGCCACCGTGAGGTAATGGCGAGGCGACTCAAGCTTGACCGTAATTTTCTTGTCGGCGAACGGGACCAGAAAGTCGATTCGAGTCACCGTTTCCTTATATTTCCTCATCGGTACGGCGTTCTCAAGACGCTTTACGAAATCCTCACCGTGAGTCGTGACAATGAGTTGTCTTTTACCCACCTCCTCCGGATTTAAGATGAGGTCTATAATTGCGCCTCGGTGCTCGTCATCGATCGAGTTCACGACATCATCGAATATTAGGAAAGGGACTCGTTCCGTAGTGACCTTCGCCAGCAAGATTGCCAGTCCGAGACATCGAATGTGACCTTCGCTGAGAACCTGGAGCGCGTCGCAACTTTCCCCATTTTCGAACGCAATCTCTATTCTGTCCCCTGCCGCCGTCGGCAATCTCAGGGACTTGAGCCTATCGGAAGGATGGTCGTTCTTGTTAATCTCATTGTAGAACTTAAGAGTCTTCTCGTTGAGATCCGCGGCCAAGGATAAGGACAGTCCAGCGTTATAGGCCAAGAGCTTCTCACGAAGCGAGGCATAAGCGATGCTATAGCTAAAGTTTCTCGCGACCCCCGGCTTCTCTGCTTCCGCCGCCTTGATAAGCTCCTGGTTATCCAGCTTGAACTTTTCGATAGCATGGGCTGCCTCCGCCTGGCTCTTCGCGTTATCAGCGATCAGGGTTGAGATGGCCACGATTTCCTCGACGTCTTTGGAAATCGAAAGATTGTCATCCTCAAGCCTCTTGATCGCGATTTTAGATTGTTCGACGCTTCCGTTATACGTAACGGTCACGTCCTTAAGCGCCTGAAGAAGTTCGCATTTTATTTGCACAGATCGGAGGAAAGTCTCAATGCTGGCTGCATCCTTGGCCTCGGAAGCTTCAGCACTAAGTGAGCTAACCTCGGCTGCCCTGGCGAATCCGACAATAGCGGCGGACGCCGGAAGCTTAGCAATTTTCGAAAGAAGGTCCCGCCAGCCGCCGTTAAGAGCTTCACGGATTTCTTTGATCCGCTTTTCAGCCATTAACGCAGCATCGAACTCCTTCAGTCGCTGCTCCGCGTTGTTGTATGGATCGACTGGAACTGCAAGTCGACCGTCTCGATATAGTTCGGAGGCGCACGCCGGACACTCCTGCCCGAACCTTTCGCGGTTACTCAGAATCGCACTATAAAGGTCTCGAAGGGAAAGCTGATCCTTGTATTTGTGGAGAAACTCTACCAATTTCGCCTTCTCTTTAATGAGCCGCAAAAGCCCGTCAGCTTCAGCTAAGACCTCATCCGTCCCGGGATCGTCGGCCATTTTAAGGTTCTGTAGACGACCAATTTCGATGTTGTTCGTCTTTAGCTTTCCACCGTTGCCTTCGAAACCAATTAGAGTAGCCTTAATTTCCTCGAGGTCCTCGCATTCCGAATATTTTTCGAGCAACACAGAACCCCGCATTTCAGCAGCTTGGGCTTTCAACGGAAGGCCGTTGAGGACCGCCTGGTGTCCAGCGATGCTCTTGGCCCGGTCCGCAAGATCCTTTCCTCTTTCCCCAACACAGTCAAGATATGAGTAGAGGCTTTCGTTGAACTGCGTTGCAAACGCATTGAATTCTTCCAAGCCGAATAGCGCAGCCAATCGCGCCTGTTGAGCCGCTGGAGTGTTCGCCGCTACCCGTGCGAATCCATCGATCCGATTTTTTTCAATGAAGCAGAACTCGAAACTGTGGGGGTCTGCTTTTACTTCGATCCCTTTCTCGCTCGCCGTATCCCCGAATAAAACAGGTTTCGCCGACCTCTTCGATATAGCGTTTCTGATGTAGTCCGAAGTAGAAATTCGCTTAGATTCAGCCTCATGAATCGAGCCAAGCAATCCAAATTCGAGAGCCTCACAGAGACTCGACTTTCCTGTCCCATTCGGTCCATAAATGAATGTATAAGGTTTATTGAATTCGAAAGTGTGCTTATCAGAAAACCCACGAAAATGCTCGATCTCCATTTTGGTAAGGCGGACGATCTCCTTGTCATTGGCATTTGCTTCATCATCTGCGACTTCAAGTACCGGAGATGCTGCCTCACCTTTGTCGACAATTAATTTTGCAAGGACTCTTCCTCGCCGGCCTCCAGCAGTACCAACCGCTGACACTTCTTCAAACGCTCCCAAAATCAAGTTAGCAAGTTTTTTCTCATGCTCGGACAGAGTCTGAGCAGATTTGACCAGGAATCGTTTAAATTCGTTCTGAGACTTAGACATTTAATTTAGCGAACATTCATTGGTTAGCGGATCGGACCGAGACTGTCAATATTATTCTGGGATTTTATGCTAAAGAGTATTTTTATTGCCAGGTTCAAATAGTTCATAATTCAACGATCTTTCTCCCAACCTATTGATTTATCGTTAATTAAAACCCAATCCAAACTGATATCTACAACCCAGACTAGAAAAGGGACTCCAATAGACTTTGAATGTTACCGAGGTTTGAACTTGGGCTAACTTTGAATCGAAAAAAACCAATATCGGCGAAAGACTCAAGTCAGAAAACGGCTTGAAGTGAATTTTTCATATTTCACGTATGGACGGCCCCTTGGTTTGATTATCCATCTCTGAAGAAAATTAGCTATGATACCTTCTTTCAACCAAAGGCAGCTACGGAGTCCAGAGCCCAAAATCATCAACTTTCGAATTCGCTCTTTCCAATCAGTTAGGTTTGATAAAAGTAACTCACACCCAAGCAGGAGCTATGCAATGGCAAGAAATGTTTTCTTCAGTTTCCACTTCAAGAATGATTTTTGGCGTACACAGCAAGTTCGAAACATAGGAGCATTGGACGGACAGAAACTGTACACCCCGAACGAGTGGGAGGAAGTCAAGAAAAAGGGTAATGCAGCAATTGAAAAGTGGATTGATGACAGCCTAATAGGGAAGTCTTGCGTAGTCGTATTAGTGGGCTCCGAGACGGCAAACCGTCCATGGGTGATCAACGAAATCATCAAGGGTTGGAACGCGGGTAAAGGCGTCGTGGGTATTCGAGTAAACAAGCTTCTAGATACCAATGGAGAATCTTCGATGGCGGGCCCCAACCCTTTCGATCTGCTCACTCTGAAGAACGATACTGTGAGCTTTTCTAACTATGCCAAGCTGATCACCCCCGGAGGATCAGACAGCAAAGCAGTCTACGCGTCGATCCAGGAAAACATTGAGCAATGGATCGAGGATGCTATTGCGGTCCGGAAGAACTATAAGCCATGAGATCCAGAGCAACCTCCGTACCTTTGATGAGCGTTGATCATGACTAAAGCAGGTTTGAACCGATTCCTCAAAGAGTACCCTGATGCACTGAACGATGGCGTAGGCGCGATTTTCGTTGGTGCTGGCGTCTCGATGGCAGCGGGTTACCCTTCTTGGTCAGAGCTGCTTAGTGACATTGCTGTGGAGCTTGAGGTTGACTCAAAGAACGTCCACGACCTGGCGGCGCTAGCTCAATGGAGCATCCAGGAAAACGGCGGTGCTACACGAGTCCGTAATGTC
Organism: Alcaligenes sp. SMD-FA; assembly: GCF_025960365.1. Lineage (NCBI taxonomy): Bacteria > Pseudomonadati > Pseudomonadota > Betaproteobacteria > Burkholderiales > Alcaligenaceae > Alcaligenes > Alcaligenes sp. SMD-FA. The sequence continues at coordinate 2,091,393 of NZ_CP110108.1, forward strand.
ATCAAGAACGAGATAGGCCCTGACAAGCCTATCCCCGAGACTGTTGAGATTATCTCTCGGCTACCAGTCAGACATATCTGGACTACTAACTACGACCGCTTGATCGAGCGCGCATTCGAGTCTATTAGTCGACCACTCAATCCCATATCCGGCCCCAAAGATCTCGCCCTCAGGGTCACTCCTGGCGCAGCGCTACTCTACAAAATGCACGGTTCCGTCGACCGTCTTGACGACATCGTCATCTCTACTGACGACTACGAGTTGTTTCGTTCAAAACGAGGCCAGTACTTGCCTCTGTTTCAAGCGCACTTAACTAGCATGTCCATGCTGTTCATTGGTATTAGTTTCACCGATCCCAATGTTCGACATGTCCTATCATTAATTCGGGAAAGCTTTACCGATGCACCGCCCGAGCACTTCGCTATCGTTCGTGCACCGCAAAAAGCTGACTTCGCAACCGAAGGGGAATTCGCGGCGCGCAGCGCACAGCACAAACTGTGGGCGAAAGATCTCAAACGTTATGGCTTGTTGGCGGTGGAGGTCAGTAACTATGCCGAAATTCCCGCACTACTACGTCAGATTGAAAAACGAGTGGCTGCACGTAGAATCTGGGTGAGTGGTAGCTGGCCTCTTGAATGGGGAGGTTTCGAGTCAGCCAACATCCACGCGCTGGCTGAGGATATTGGCCGGAAAATTGGGGAAACAGGACGGCATTTGGTGACTGGCGCAGGCCTACTTGTTGGCTCAGCCTCTTTATCGGGGTTCTTGGGAGCACTGCGACAAGGCGGCGGGTGGGATCTTGAGCGACGGCTAATCGCCAGACCCTTTCCTCAGCCCTTGACGGGAGTCCAACCCAACGAAGAGGAGTGGGCTGCGCTACGGCTGGAGCTTGCACGACAAGCTGGTATAGCTATTTTCATCGGTGGTGCAAAACTGGCTGGCAATAAGTTGGAGATCGCTCTGGGAGTTATAAGAGAGTTTGACGTTGCCAAAACAGAAGGAGTATTTCTGCTTCCTGTAGGGGCATCTGGTGGTGCTGCACAGAAAATTAGTGACTTACTGTTAAGATCAAAGCTCTCATCATCCGGTCAGGACGCTGTAAGGCCTACGAATAAAGAATTGGAAGTGCTTTCTGACGCAGAGTTACTGGCTAGCAAAGAAGGGCGGCACAAGCTCGTTTCCCTGCTGTTTGAAATCATTAACCGGATAACTCCTGCCAAGTGATTACCCTAAAGGAGGAAAGATTCGATGGAAAAGAACGTTACCAAGGCCGAACTTCGAGCTTTTACAGCAAAAAAATCGCAAAATAGCCTCGGGCTGCTTCAAAGATCCGATACATCAAACAGAGGCACAAGCACATTCCTGTCGCATTCCAGCAAAGATCAAGACCTATTGGGGGGGTGAGCGATGGGGGTGCTTCACAATTACGGCGCACGGGTCTACATCGATACAGTTGCCCCCTGAAATGCCACCCTACACCTCAGCAGAAACTGCTTGCATTACTTAAGCAGCGCATCAGTCAAGCAAGACATTTTGTTCTGTTAACGACTGAGAACAGCAAAGAGAGTCGGTGGGTACCCTGGGAGTTGGGTATTGCGGATGGGGAAAAAGGTTTGGTCGACATCACTCTGTTTCCATCATCTGAAAGCACCTATCTTGACACTTTGACGAGTTGGGAGTATCTCGGCTTGCACCATCGAATCGTCTGGGGAAAGCTTTCAGGGTACGAGAAAGTGCTGTGAAAGGTTCTTAATCCGAAATAAAAAACAGCCGTAACGTTGAAAAATTGGCTTTCTGGTTACTGAATCATTAGCGGCCGGCACCAGAAGGCCAACAAAAAAATTTATAATTTCTAGTTATATTTTGCCTGAGCGACACTTTATTATTCAATGCGTTTACGTATACAAAGCCAGATTAACAAGCAATTTAAATATCAAAAAACAGAAAAATCAATATAACTAAGCACCGAATATTTTTAGGTGTTTTTTTGATAGAGACCCATAGCCTCTTTACGAACATTGGAATTGAAATAGTGAGTGTCGATTTATTTATCTCTTATGCATGGACATCAAAATCCCATCGAAAGTGGGTTCGCTTGCTCGCCAGTCAACTTCATCTGCTCGGCTACGTCGTAAAAATTGATGAGGCAGTGGATTACGGATCAAGTCTGCATGGTTTCATGCGAGAAATTAGTGAATCCACTCATGTTCTTTTAATTGTCGACGAGAATTATGTTGATCGAGCTAATAACCTTCCTGAATCCGGAGTTGGCATTGAGACAAAATGGTTAAGTAGAACTTTCATGGATAAACCAGCCAAATGGCTGTCTGTTATCTTTGTTGAAAATCCCAATCGTATATTACCTAACTGGCTAAATGTGCATAATCCTAAGGGTTTTGATTTTAATGCCAATCCTGAAAATAACGAATTTCCAGGATCGATTCAGATAGACGAACTTTGGCGATGGGTTGAAGGACTGCCAGCTGGCAAGGCGCATGCAGTTCCATTATCATTGGTTCGTAAACGCGCAGCACGCCTTGAGCGTGTCGATGCTCTTCGTGACCCTGGTCTTTATGCTAACCCCGCCCTTAAAGGACGTGAAACCTTTCGCTATAGAGACTATCCTCACTACACTGTTGGCCAAGGGATATATGAATTCAAAATAAAGTTCAGTGGGCATTCCAACAACAGTGTCACCGTGTACATAGGTGATGGCTTGAAAGCGTGTGGCCTCATTGCTGGAGCAGATTATGATCCGCTCACTGTCGAGCGTTTCATAACGCCGGGTCGCACTGCTAAGCCAGTTCTGGGGCAAAAAGTAGTTCTATTAAACTCATTCGGAGTGCAGTGTATTATCACGATCGATGAGATACAGCGTGAGGTCAACGCAAAAAAATATATTCCAGAGCATGTTACGTTCACTTATGAAATTTTAGTTAAAATTTAGAAGGTACAGATAAAAATAAAGTAATGAACATTGCCGCTGCAAGGTCTACATGGCTATCACTGCATTATTTGTGCGAGTCCGCGGCAATCGACAGATAGGAAAAATATACTTCTTCGCACCTACTAAACAGCAGCTTGATGAAGCCATAACCGGCCTGTTAATCTATGCATGTGGTAGTTACGGGAAACTAATGGCCCTTCAGGTCAGGGAACATTCAGCCTAAAAACGACTCAAATTGATCTACTTCTCAGCCTGCAAAACGAGATTTTCAACACAATAAGCCAACACCAGACCTGGATTGCCTCACTCCTCCACCTATAAGCGAACATCGGGCCACACTTCAAAAAACGATTATTGATTCCTAGCTTAACTCGATCGAAGGTTAAAAAGTGGCATTGGATAGTCAAAAACCTCCAACTTGCAAGTGAAGGTTTACTTCGTAGAAGTTGGCGGGATTTTATGAACTGTTCTATTTGAGCTTCTAATCGACGCTACACTCACGAACTTAGGTCCCAGTTGTGCCTAGAAGGACTAGGTACTCAAAATTTCCCACACCGTCATTTTTAGCTTGCAGATTTCGCGACTTAAATGAAACTAGATTGATTAATCATGGACATTGTTGCAATCTTACGTAAGAAAGTCTCTATACTCGACTTGGGAGAGCACTCTGCCGGGCTTAAGGCGATGCTCTCTCATATCGAGACAGCATTTCGTCATTTAACACGCGGAAAAAAAGATGAAGACCAAACGGCTTTCACCGATGCCATTTACAGAACTAATCAAGCTTTCGAAGGTGCCATAAAAGAAGCTTATCGCGTTCTCACAAATAAAAACCCAGATAATATCAGACCATATGACATTGAATTGCACTTCTCCAAGTCTGGAACATTCAGACAACGCGTTCTAGACCAATTTACCAACTACAGAAAAGAGTGGAGAAATCCGTCAACACACGACTACAAACTTGATTTTAATGAAAGCGAAGCATTCCTCGCAATAGTTTCAGTTACTGCGTTCTCCTGTTTGCTTTTGGATGAAATTGCACAAAAAATCGCATACGACAAAGAAGTGATTTCAGCCCAGAGGATTGCAGAGCAATTTAGGAGTGAAATTAATGTTGTTAACGGCGATCTTCTAACAAAGACTAAAGAAGCTCTAAAGGTCTATTTTGTGCAACACACCACTAGGCAAGTCGGGAAAGGCACTGCTGCTCAATGGCTTGGGTCTGTTAGTGGTTTCTTGGCTGCGACCATGCCGGAAGCACAAATTAGGACTGATGCGCCATTAGATGTGGAGAAGCTCCACAAAACTGCTGACTTATTGATTGAGTGCGGTAATGAAAAAGTCATTGTTGAAATAAAGAACAGGCTAAACATCCTGACTTACCAAAATATCATTGACCAAATAGAGCACTTAATAATTTCATCTGCAATTGATGGTGGAGTAATTTTTTTCTTGCCAACAATGATTAATGAAATGAAGATTCACGAAACTGAGCGTGTGCTACCTGATGGAAAGAGAGTACTGCACATAATTAGCCCCATACCAATTAAAAATGGCCGGTCTCTTTTATCTCCAGACGTAACAAGATAAAGCCATGAAGCCCTCCTTGGCATTAGGGCCAACGTCCGCATTAGTTGGCGGCCACCGGCTAATCTCGGCCAAAAATCAGCCGTTCTGAGAGATATGAGATTTGATCAGACACTGTTTTTCAGATCAGGGCTGAGTTAATACCTTTATAGAAAGTCAAATCCACCAAGACAGTTTAATTTAAGCGTGTTCCAGCGAGGCTGACTCACCATGCACCCACTGCTGCAAGGCAGCACTCATAATCGCCGCTGCGTCATTGGCCTGCGTCATCGTGACAGCTTCAACTACGTCGTTCTCTGTCTCACGTTTGCCCTCCAGGATCTTCCACACGGCTTCATCAATCGTGTCAGGTATAAGCGGGACGATAACGATCACATCACGCTGCTGGCCCAGTCTGTACGCCCTATCCTCAGCTTGGCGCATAAGTGCGGGGGTCCAAGGCATTGATGCAAAGGCCACGTAGTTAGCAGCGGTCAGAGTAATCCCAACACCCGCTGCCATCGTAGTGCCGATAAACACCCGGACCTCGGGATCATCCTGGAACGTGTCGATGGCCTTTTGCCGCTTGATTGCAGAGTCAGCCCCAACCAGACGCACGGCCTTAATGCCGGCCGCCGTAAAGGCATCATGCATGGCATTGACCGTGCTCATGTACTCGCAAAAGATAATGATCTTGTCTTCAGCCTGCAGACCTTCCACTGTTTCGATCAAGAAGGGCGTCTTGAGCGTTTCCAGGCATTGGCGTAGCTTGGTGATCTTTGGCATGGCCATTAGGCTCATGTCATCGTAAATCTCTTTGTAAGCCGCCAAGCCTTCGCTGGGCGAGATGTAACGGACTGAATGGGTCTTGGCGCCTAGGTCAAGCACGTCCTTTCGCCTGCGTAGCATCCAACCGCCCAATGCACGGGCTAATGCGGCTCGACGTTCTCGCGAACCCGTAAAGGTCTTGCGGAACTCCTTCAGTTCCATACGGCCAAGTGGGTGGCCGGTAAGTCGCAAGAGCGTGTGCAACTCAATTTCTCGATTTAGAAGCGGCGTGCCAGTTATAACGTATCGCTTCGGAATGCGCGTAGCCATAACAAAGGCATTGCGCGTACGTCCGGATTTATGCTCCTTAAGGTAATGCGCTTCATCAATAGCCATCGCCCCAAACTCAAGCCCAACCTCTCGCACCAGGCCGCCTAACCGCTCATAGTTTGCAATGACCCACTGACAACCGTACAAGGTCGAGATCCGATCATCCCCAGCAAAGCCGACGATAGCATCGGGGTACACGGCGTGGATTTCGCGTTCCCAGTTGATACGCAAAGAGGCGGGACAGACAATAAGCACTCTACCCTGCCCTGCAGCTAGACGAGCACCCACAACAGTCTGGCGGGTCTTGCCTAGGCCCATATCATCGCCCAAGCACGCACCAGTTTGACCGGCTAGGTGACGGACACCATCGACTTGATAGTCCCGTAATCCTGCGCCCACAGCGATCGCAGCCAGCACTGCTTCATCGATGTCGACTGCGTTGCTCTGCTCCAGGTCGGCAGACAAAAAACCCGCTCCATCCACATCTTGGGCGGGGCCGCTTTCCCCTTGCTCTGGGGTCGCGGCAGGCACCTGGATAGGCGATTCGTCCGCGCTTGCGGATACCAACTCTTCGAGTACGACAGGCTGCTCATGTACGAATGAGAAATCAGGCGCAACGCCTGCCAGGTCACGAAGCACGTGCTGGATGTGTGCCACACCACCGCGTACTTGCCAGGCACCGGCAGGCTTATGAAATCGTCCCTGTAGCGCCCGCATTGCACGTACGCAAAACCCATCATAGGAAAAGCTAACTGCATGTTGTCCATGGTTGAGCTCGCCCCTGGCCAGTTCAAAAATTTGAACATCGAGTAGTTGGGTAAAGTAATCAGGCGCTGGTGCGCTTATAGCCGCTTTTAAAAGTGCAGACGTTCCCTCAAAGTCAACGTGCTCACGCTGATAGAGCACCTGCAACCACGCCAGGGCATGGTCTGCACTGCCCTGCTCCAGTACCCACATCCGTCGTCCAGGACACCACCATGCCCCAGCTTTAGATAACCGGGCAGCCATTCCTGAAATATTGAATAACTGTAGCCCAAGCCTACGACCATCAAAGACAGCTTGAATCAGTAACTCAGGAGGCTTAAGCGAGATTGGGGCAATATTCAACGGCAGCACCTCACTTTCATAAACCCTCCATATCCATGAACATTGCCCCTATCTTGTTGATCAAGCTGGCACATCCTCATCCGACGGCTCATCTTGATCACGAGCTGCCGCAGGCCGGTTTGCTTGTTTGTAGGTGATCGACTCAATGCGAGTGAGCTGCAGGGCTACATCCTCAGCGACGATCTTGATCACTTGTACCTCAGCATTCGTGGTCTCATCTTTGGCAAAGAAGTCGCGCTCCTCGCCAATAACCAGCACGCGTGCACCCTTGCGCAAGAACTGTGCGCACGCCTCGGCCTTGCTGCCGTAGATCTCGACTTCGCGCCAGAACCCCCCGATCTGCCCCACTTCGCCGGTAGCCTGATCCACCCCATAACGCCCAAAATACACACGCATACTGCACACACTAAACTCTTCCCCTGAATTGTTCTTACGAGGGATACGTTTCAAGGTGGGTGAGTCGCCCAGGTTGCCCTTACCAATAAACAAGTTCTGCATATCAACTCCTTTCGGTGAAAAACAAACGACTTGACCATATGGTCGGATTGCCCTGCATTAACTGGATCACGTCCCACTTCGGCTCGGAATTGGCCTGGCAAAAGTGGGCACGTTGCGTTGCTGGCTCAGTAACTTCAGTTCACGTACGAGTCCGCGCAATTTGAGGTGTTGCGAATTGAATTCTTGTGCCTGGGCATTAGCGTGTTCGTACCACTGCCGCAGCACGGTCGGTAAGACCGAATATCTTGCGTGCGCCTCTTCCCATGACAGATGCTTTCTTGTGCCAATCTCTCGCCAACGCAGAGCCATATAGCCATCCGCTTTACGACGGTGCTCAGCCAGATACATGGAATAGCCAGCCACTTTCTTTGTGGCAGAACAGAGCGCGACCATGTCTGCTTCAACCTGGTCAACTTGCATGAGATGGTGGCGCAGCGACTGGGCGGTGCCCCTACCCGTAAAGGGCTTTGTGTCAATCACGCTCTGACACGTTTCGTTCTCCAAGGTCCTCCTTGCCCACTCAACCACATTGACACGTAGACTTCGAGTTCGCTTCGTCATCCTTTCGCCCTTTCCTCACAAAACCCTTTCTTCACACCAAGCCTGAATCGGCATCCTGAAACTCGCCGGCTTCGCGCTGTGCTTCAGCTTCAGCCAGTTGCACACCGACCGACTGCAACAGGCTCCTTTCCTTCTCAGTCAATGTGTACCGGCGTCGAGAATGGCGTGGTTGCAGCTTGGCGGTAAACACATCGGCAGGCACCATGCCGAATACTTCACGCACGAACTCCACCCGCTGCTTGCCCTCTTCTGAAGCATGTTCCGTAATAAAGTCCAGCCGGGACAGCGCATTGATGTCTGGCTGCATGAGCCAACGTGAGAACCTGGCGACCTCATTGAACACGCGACGAATAAAGCGGGTCATTTCCGTGATTGAGCGGCGCATCTGCTGATCGCTTAAGAGCGTCTTGCGACCCAGGGTCTTTTGCAAGCGGATGAAGTAGTCGTAATCAACAATCAAGCGGCTTATGCTGTATCCGTAGGGGGATCGGAACCCCAGTTGCAAAGACTGCGGTTGGGCAGACTTCAGCACGGAATAACTCAACCCTCGTTGCTGCTGGCTAGACAGCAAAGTCTCAGCAGCCTTGATCTCCTCTTGCAGCCGCTCATTCACTTCTTCCATGGATTGCTCATGACGCAGCAAAGACCAATCGGCATAGGGATTGTCATTGCCCGTCAACAGCCATAAGCTGCGCAACGAACTGGCGACACGGCGACCACCCACAATAGGCGCCACATCCGATCCAGGCTCACGAGCACGCCCCATAAACAGCCTGAACGCTTCTTTGGTATGCAAGGTCATCAGATCGTCTTCTGAATCGACCAGAGAGCCCAAATCATCCATGGCAAAGAACTCGGCTGGTTTGACGTCAGGATCAGACCCCTTGCGTGTGTGGAACTTGGCCTGCATACGAGCCAATTGATCTTTGCGATCTTCCAGTTCGATATACCGCTCATAAAGAGGATCATCCTCACGCATCGGCCCTGCCATATACGCGGCCAGCAAGGCTTCTTCGCCGGTGATCGAATACCCATCGGTGAAGGGGGAGTTCTCCTCCGTAGAGAACCCAATAAGAGACTTGGGTGCGGGGACGGCAGCGGGCTTGTCGCTGGATTTGAGTTGTGGCTGCTTATCAGTCGAAGTAGGCATAGGTAGTCACTGAGAAGAGAAAAATGAATGGGGGGTGATGGACATCATCAGACCGTCGACCCCTTGAAATCTGCCAGCGGTGTTGCATTGACAGCATCCAGAAACGGGAACGTATTGGCACGGAACCCAGGCAACATGTCGCTCAAAGGATCTTGGTTGAGGAATTCCAACAAGGCGTCACTGTTGACTGTGACCAAGGTGCGGTAATTGGGTTGAGGCATGACATTGATTAGCCCCATAGACTCCAATCGTTCAAAGGCCCGTTGAACTTGACGACGGTTGATCCGACCTCGCAATGAGTCCAAAGCCATCTTGGTAGCGGACGTCCGAACTCGACGCACGTCTCCGTGGTCTTGTAGCAGTACATGCAGAACCAGCGCATCGCTGTATTTCTGCAGCCTATGCAAAAGGTGGATAAATAATTGTTCGTTAGTCATAAATACGATCTCCTAAGTCTGTTCTCTTGAGTGGCCCAAATCGGGCTACCACCCAACCGTTGGGTGGTGACCCAAAACGGGCTACTTCCCAACCGTTGGGTGGTGACCCAAAACGGGCTACTTCCCAACCGTTGGGGATTGACGCAAAACGGGCTACCTCCCACCCGGTGGGTGGTGACCCAAAACGGGCTACTTCCCAACCGTTGGGGATTGACGCAAAACGCGTTACCGAAGGAAGCGCGGGCCAGCCAAGCTGTCATGGCAGCTTCCTTATGGTCTGCACTTGCTGACGCAACTGAGCAAGGGCCTCCTCTTTCGTCATTGGAGGCAGATTTGTCGTCAGGTTTGCATTGAGAGCCTTGATGTGCTCTTGGACGGCGTCTTGAGCATGTCGATTTTGTTCACGATGGCTTGCAATGCTTTGCGCATATGCCAGTTGCACACGACCGGATTCCAAACCGACTCGTAGCGAATGCAAATAACCAGGAGGATTTGCGATGTGCTTGCCTGGATTGCGCAACTGGCCTTCCAACTCATCAAGCAAACTCTGACGATGCTCTGGCTTGGCAATGGACAACACCTTGCGCACAGCCTCATGCCATTGCTTGCCAAGCACGCTGGGTAAGCTGATATCAACCTCGTCGTTTTGAAAATTCAAATCATCACGACGACACCCCGCCATCTCGACCCCTGCATCGGACTTATCCCCTGCAGACACTGGGACGATGGCAGGTCTTGTAGTTGTTTGAAGAAGTATTGTTGTATTGTTGTTTCGCGGTTTGGGCAGCTTAGTTTCGCGGTTTGGGCAAGTTAGTTTTGCGGTTTGGGCATCAAGTTTCGCGTTTTGGGCAACCGGGCGAGTTGTGAGGCTGCCTGTTTTTGTGAGTTGTCCACAAGCTGCCCCAGGACTCACTGAGGTCTGAGCAAAGAGGCGTCCAGGATTCATGCTGGCAGGGTCACGCAGCGCGTGCTGGACAGTCGCTTTCGCTCGAGCTGCGCCAGCACTTTCCAAATCGAATAGCGGCCTTTGTGACTGCGTGCCTGGTCCAAACAATTTGCTTGATCGTGATGGCGCAGACTTCGGCTTACTCTCCGCTACAGGTTTGAATATCGGTGTCAGCTTCGGTGCTTCAGCAACAGGCGGAAGATTTGATGAATCAGCGTTAAGTGGGAACTGTTCCTGCCCGTGCAACAAAGGACATAAGGCCAACAAATTAATCCGTATGCGATTACCTGACTCCTGGACTAGGCCCATTTGTTTCAGGCGATCTCGGGCATTGCGTTGTGTTTTGCTGGTTAAGCATAGGGCGTTGCGAATCGCCTGTTGAGACAGCGTAAACTCACCCTGGATGCTTCGGCTGTATTTGAGAACATGCCGTTGCTGAATCAGCAGATACGAGAGGTACAAGCCAGAGGCCACATTGCCCGCAATATCTGCCAAAGGTCGATAAAAGCTCACATATCGTTTAAGCAATGGCGCAAGCTGTGCCCAGTTTGCTTTCTGATCAACGACCGAGATCCCCAGGCAAGAAGCGAGACGATCCAGGTTGATACGGTAATGGAGCTTGGCCGGTTTACCAGCCAGCTTTTCCTGGATTAACGAATGTTGGACAAGTAAGAGTCGGGCACTCTCTTGCTCTCGCGTACTCAATCCTGTTGCCTGCGTACATTGTTTTGCCGTCAGAAAGAACCAGCCGTCACGATTTTTATAGTGGACGGCAGTATGTCTGGCCCAATAAAGCGCGTGCCCCAAAAACAAAGCGGCTTTGAAATTGCCCAGTGTTTCAGCCAGGTTCGGGTAATACTGCACAAACCCCTGGCTGGTAAGCAACTGCATAGCCTCATCGATTAGAGACGCCGTCGTTATATCGGTATTTAATGCGGCACCCATAGCCATCTCATCCGTATCGCTTGGACAGAACGGGTTGTGATGACGATAAGCCTTGTTGTTGATGAACCTCTTTGAGCGAGTTGGCCAATGAAGCGGATGCTTGGAGAATGGCATCTGCCACAACATTCAGATGCAGACGATATTCCGGTACACGTCCAGGCCCCGATTGCTCACTCAACATGCCCAATGCGATCAAGTCACGTCGGCATGTCCGCTGTTGAGAGGCGGTAATCCCTGTGACCTGGTGACATTGCGTGGCCGACAAGCGGAACACATAATCATCATCCTGAAAGTCCTCGGGCTTGGCTTGGGCAACACGTTCCAGCACAGAAGAAAGCCATAAACCAGTGATGACATTGCCCGTAATGTCGACATAGAGACGATGAAAACTGATTGGCGTTTGCCCCATCAAATTCAACAGCGCCGCCTGCGCCAAAAAATCCTCCCTTTGGGCGTCTTTATTGTTCTGGGAACCGTCAATTTGCGAGGACGGTAAGGCCCACTCGCGCTGTGCCTGGCCACCACCCTCACGCTCTGCCAGTGGCAGGGGCGCGGGATGCAGCGCAGGTGTGGAAATGGTTGGCGTAGTGATAATTTCGTCCATGTGGCGTTATCCTTGCAGTGGTGGCGTCGTCGGTTTGATTTCCAAACCAAGCTCATCATCTTCCGCAAACTCGACAATGGTTTGCTGGAGAACACTGATTCGCAGCTCAGGAAACTGTTGGTGTAAGGCATAGATTCGATCCCGGCAGGGTTGCTCAGACATTGATTGCTGAATATCGAACCAGGCTCGATGGATGGCATCACGCACGGTGACTGGAGGCAGGGCCGTACGGCCACCAGGCTCCCCGCCGGGTCTGAGTTGTGCGCGCAAGTCCCGATACTCTTCGTGCGACAGCTTGAAATACGCACACACCATGCGACGCGAAGCGCCATGAATCACGAAGTATTCGCGTAACTTGGCGTGCTCACGACGCATATCAAGCAGGTGCAGCCCCTTGCTGATGACCTGCTCAGACAGTGAAAACCACATTTCCTGTGGTGAGTTGGCCAGATTCGTAATGTCCCGAGTGGTTCGGTAACGCAAATCATCAAGAAACTCGGGTGAATAGCCCGCCCGCAGTAGAGAGTCCATGTGCCCACCATCGATTTGCTCAATAATGTGGGCCAGCAACATACGCCGTAACACAGGGCATTGAATGGGAATCTTATTCATGAAATTTCCTCCGTCACATCCGGCATGAACAAGGGCATAAACCCGTCCAGTTGGCGCTCTGGGTAACGAGTCCGAACCCGTTCCATATCTGTGAGCAGACGTGTGACCAACGGCCCCAATTGCTCATGCTGTAATACCAGGCTCACGCTTTGGAGCGAGAGGCTGTCAAATGCCTCGCCCAGTAACTCCTGCGCTCCTGCCTGAAACTGCTCTTCACCCTGCTCCCAGAGCTGTCTCCAGGTAATGGTGAAACCATCAGCTTCATGCGGAATGAGTTGTGTAAATCGACGATCAAGCTGACCGGTGAGACTGACCAGGATTTTCCAGAGAGCTCTGCGGTAAATGACCAACTCTGGTTCCAGCTCAACCCCATCGACATACCCAATACCTTGTTCAGGGAAGTCCAGATAAAAGCCAAAGAGATGATGTGGCTGATTACTTTTAAAAAGCACATCCGACATATCGATCAGGTTTTGAAACTCGCCTAAGACTGTAAATATCGGCTGCGGATCGAACCGTTCCCCCTCCCCGCTCAAAACCACGTTCTGCGAGACCGATGGCGAAGCAGGCAAAAAGGCACCGCCAGCACTGTCTGGCTTACTCTTGGGCGCGGGCACACTGGCCAACATTCGGCCTAGTGGGGGCTGAGTCGGTGCTTGAGTGATTAACGGCTTGGGATCCACTGGCACCGTAGGAGTGGCTTCGATCAGCCTCAGGGTCTCAACCTCCAGGCGCGGGTTCGCCTCCAGAGCCTGGGCCATGGCCAGTAATTTCTCAGGGGCTACACCCAAGGCTTCAGCAATGGCTGCGTTGACCTCATCAAGCAACCGCGAGACCTCTAAAACCTGCTGAGCACTCTGATCTGCAGTGACAGATTGTTGGCTCATCACAGCGGCGTACTTGTGCAGGATGGTCTGTAGCGCAGTTTCAGCGACTGCTTGTTGGCCAAATTTGTCAGCCAGTTTCAGCCACTGCGAGATCTGCGGCTTAATGGTTTGATTCACATCGCGTGCTTGCAGCCAACGCCCGATCGGGGTCAGATACTCAACCGCAAAATGGAAGTTTTGCAACATGCTCATGCCGAAATTCAAGCCACTGGCCTGACGCAACTCCCGATTCAACTCCGTGGTTGACAGTGCTTTGCCCGATTCCTTCTCGAAATGCTCCTTAAACGACTGCACTCCCTGGGCTTTCTCCCAGAACGAGATCTCGCCACGCTGCTCGTTTTCAGCCAGGTGGGCCGCAATAGTCGGCGCATCCCCTTTCCAGACCTTGACGATGACCGTCAGGCGTGCAAAGCGTTGATCGCCCTCTTCGTACAGCTCTTTCGCAATACGCAGCCGCGTGTTCCCGCCACCGTAGACCATATAACGCAGTTGACCAGGACGCCTGGTAACGCTGATATGGTTCAGGATGCCGTTGGCCCGGATCGACGCCTTGATCTCGTCATAGAGTGGGTTTATTTCGGTACGCGGGTCAAATTCATACCGATCAATGTCGGTAACGGCCAAATTTGAAATACTGCCATCGACCACATCCATGGGCGTCATGGCCCCCATGGCGTTCAGCGGTGGTGGCGTGCCCATGAGGGAACGTTTGGCGATGTCTTCATAGTTCGATTTTTTTGAGGACACAGGGCGGGTCTCTCTTGATGTTGAGCTCAACTCAGCGTTTATGCGCAACTGCGCGGCACGCTGACTGGCGGTCAGCAATTCCGGAGTTTTAGACATGGCACGCTCTACGAGTTAGTCGTGAGCGGGCTGTCTGGCTCGTCTGACGCGGAAATAGGGACATGCAATGCCGCTAGCGCGGGGGCTAACTCATTGCGATGATTCGGAGTGAACTTATTGCTCAGGTTGGGGATCAATTCCCACAGCAAACTGTGCATGTGATCGCCCGCTCTGACCGGATCAATCCAGTGAGCAGGGACTTGAGCGGTAGCGGCTTTTTTGTACGCGACCGCTTGGGGAATCTGGGTGGCCAGCACGGTCACACGCCCGCTCATTTCAATGAACTGATTGCGGATGAGGCTGGACATGGTGCGGCTATCAACGGTGTTTTCAGTGCGATTGATCACACACTGAATGGCGGGCACCTTGTAGCCAAGATTGGAGGCAGATTCGTGGCGGGCTACGAGTTTGATCGTACCGTCAACAAACTCACGGGCCGACAGAACATCGGGGGCTACAGGTGCGAGAAGCACATCCGCTGCATTGACGGCGGCGTCTTGTAAGTGGCCCACTGCCCCTTGGGTATCGATGATGCAAACGTCGTACTGAGCACGGATATCCGGGTTACTCAGGGCCATCCGAATACGCACCAGGCGATCAAGCTGATTAGACAACCAGATTTGAAGGGGGCTGTCGTCACGCTGAGTGTCAGAGCACACAATATGCAAAAAACCGCCCTGCACGTTCAAACTTGAACGGTCGCCCTCGAATTCAGCAGGTGGAAATTCGACGTGACTAATGCAGTCCGTGGTGAGTGCTCCCGACATCACCATTTGCGTTAAGCCATAAGGGGCTTGATGAGCCAGTTTGTAATAGCGAGTCAGAGATGGCTGAATATCCGCATCAATTAAAAGAACGCGATATCCGAAATCAGCAAGCAATCCGCCCAAATTGGCAGTTAATGTGGTTTTGCCAACACCACCTTTAGTGGCGACAGTTGTGAACGTAAGCATTTTAAAAACCTCGTTGAAAAAGCAACGAGTTTTCTGCTTAAATTACTGTATAAAAAATACTTATAAACAGGCCCACTTAACATAAATCGACATTATGCGTTAATTATTAGCGAAATAAACAAGAGGTCTTTTTTGTCCCACACAGCAATCTCGCAGGACGTTCAACCAGCTTATCTTCAAGCAAAAAGGCACTCAATACAGTCGGAATCCCGCCACCTGCACCCACAAGGCCTACACCCAATCCTGGGCGATGCTCGCTTTCAGTTCCCTTATATCGGATTGATTGCCCCTAGGGCTGGGCTCGATGTGTTCTGTTGCATGAGTGTAGCCACCACAAGCACGCCAAGCACAGCCGCTCAAGATCAACCCGCCACAGATACAGAGCGGTGTAGGACGACGGAACGAACGCAAGCCCTATCCCTGATCGCCCGAGCCCGCAGCCAGCACACTGGTTCTGGTCATCGTTGCTGGCGCCTGAGATGGCTTTACTGCACTACCAGCTCAACTCGTCTATTGCGCGCGCGCCCTTTTTCGTCTGCATTGCTTGCTACCGGAGAAAAAGATGCGACACCTTTAGCCAGCAAGTTTTCCGCCTTAACACCATATGAAGTATGTAAAGCCTGAACAACTGCCTGAGCTCTACTCTGCGACAAGGTCAGATTGGCATCAAGCGAACCTTGATTATCCGTATGGCCCACCACATATACTTTTAGGTCTGGATGGCTAGAGAGCAATTTAGCCATTTCTGATAAGGCCGTATCCGATTCTGGTTTTATCTCTGCTTTAGCGCTATCGAAGTAAATTCCTGGAACCGTGACATACCCTTGGCGTTCGAGTGATTGTTGCAACTCGTCCGCTTGTAGCACTTTAATTTGATCCAGTTCCAATTGGGCACCTTCTACGATTTCCTGATAGAGATAGGTCCTGTGATTGGACGTATCATCCACCACATGCAGAAAAACGTGGACCTCTCCTGCCTCATCACTACGACGGGTGAGCAAAACACGCTCACTTGAACTACCAAAGACCGCATCGCCAAATGCAGTAGGTCGAACGCGTCCTTCAAGGGAAATAAAGGGCATCATATCCGGACCACACGTCTTTGGGCCATGGCAGGCAAACAGCGTTTCAAACCCGCCTTGCTGCAGCGCTTTCTCGTAATTTCGCAGAACCTCCAATGCTGAATGCTCACCCGGAATCCGGTAAGCGATGCGAGTGACCTTACCCTCCAATTCAAGCAATTGCCCCGGTGCTTTCTTGTCCTTAATGATTCCCGCAGGCAACACGGCGGCATCGTAGTTTTTTCTCAAATAGTTGCGAATCTCTGCCCCTGGGAATCGACTCAAAAGCGGATGATCGCTAGAACCTTTGACGTCAGCGGCAAAAACAGCTGGCGTATCCACTATCAGCAACACCAGAAACACGAAATATAAAATTGTCTTTAACATATATTTTAATTATAAAAATAAACCGCTATTTATTACTATTTACATTCTGATTTTTTTATTCTTGGTTTTTATTATCATTAATATTTTTTGTTGTTATAGGTTCCGCAATGCACGACGGACTTCTCCACATTTTGCGGGATTGGTGAGTTCAAAATCCGTCACCAAACGCGTCTTTGGATCGTAGGACATCGTTAGCTGACAGGGACGGAGTATGTCTCTGTCCTCATAAATAATACCTGTCGTCATTCCTGGTCGATCCAAGTTATGGTATGCGTAAGTATCTGCCTCCACGGTGACTCGTTGGTAGTAGGAAAGATTCCACTTATAGGCAGGCTCTCCATTCAAAACGGTTTCAACTTCCCCGCTACGACCGAAAGCATCACGATATTTTTCTATGCTCTCCCCCCTTACCATCGGTTTTTCTATGAGCTGAATACCTAACGCGGAGCCTATTTCAGCAGCACAGCCACCAAGACTTATCAGGGTTAAAAACGAAATAATTAATTTTATGATGTGTGTCATTTTATATAAAAAGATACAAATTTTATTAAACGATCCGCTCGGAATAATTCCAAAAGCCACGCGTTTTTAACACACATTCTGCAAGCTCAGGCTTAAAATTTTTCTCTTTTCCAGAGCACGCTCGATAAAAACAATTCAAAGAGAATTCGCACTCTTTTTCACTCATAGCCATGTTGCAAGACTATGACGGAACGCCTGGCTAAGCACTCAACGACTCAGCCCATATCCATTAAGCCTCCACATCGCCATAGTCGTTTTAATACGCAACTGTGTACGGCAAGCCCCTTCTTTTAAACGCAAGGTCAAAAGTATCTGGGTTGTTTGCCTTCTATTGGGAAGCGGACACCCACTGCATACGGCGTGTAGTGATTTGCTCGTAACTAGCAACGAACAATCCCACATGGAGGGAACGGTCTGCGCCCAGTACAGAGAGAAACAATGACTTCCGGTGCCCCAGCCGTTCTGAGTACACGTCAAATCCCGACAAGGAAAGCACCATAAGATTGAGGCGCAGACCCAAGCCGACAAGGGCAACCGCCCTGAGCCTTGCGTGCAAAGCGCAAGACCAGCCATGCGCGACATTTCTGGCGAATCTGAGCACGGCCGGAGCAGCGCCATTCTATCGGGACCTGTACCCTGCTCCCGTCGATCCTGCTACGCAGACCGGCCCGCCAATAGTCGTTTTTTCAGCGCTATGTGATGTCGCGTTTGAGCCGCCGTAATCCTCACAAAGCCACTAACAGCCAATTATCGCCCCCCATGTGATCTGTGTTTTGCCACAGCCGCGTAACAAATCAGAGGCCTAATTAGTTTTGTTACAAGCCGATGCCACCCGCTCAATGCCCTGTGTTCGCGGGTCCAAGCTTGACACGTTCCTCATACCAGGATTGGGGATCAGGTTTCCTTCCCAGTTAAACCAAAAATAAACGCCTGCAAACCAGAATGAAGCCTTTTGTTGCATCACTCGTACATTTACTAACGCAGAGTGCAGTCGGCAGGGATGGAAAACAAGATGGGAATGCAGACGGGGATCTCGAGACAGGGTCCCAACCGAATTGAACTCTATTGT
Source organism: Alcaligenes sp. SMD-FA (assembly GCF_025960365.1). NCBI lineage: Bacteria > Pseudomonadati > Pseudomonadota > Betaproteobacteria > Burkholderiales > Alcaligenaceae > Alcaligenes > Alcaligenes sp. SMD-FA. The sequence goes on from NZ_CP110108.1 coordinate 2,109,589, forward strand.
TTGGGAACCTTTCGTTTGTTGATCGACGGGCAGGACCGCAGTCACCTGTTAAGTTATGACAAGGTCAAACTGCTGCTCGCTCTTCTGGTGCTGGCGCAGGGTCAGGCGATAGCACGAGTCAGGCTGGCCGATATGCTCTGGCCCGAGAGCGACCCCGAGCAGGGGCGCGCCCGGGTGCGCCATGCATTGTATGTGTTACGTCAGGCATTGGCCCCCTTGTCCAAGGTGCTGCGTAGCTCCACGGCAAGCCTAACACTGGAGTCCGACACGGTCTGGAGTGACGTTCTGTACATAGGCAGCTCCACGGCGACCGAGCTGGACGAGGCGCGCAACAAACTAAGCCTGTATCAAGGCCATTTCCTGGACGGCCTTAAACTGCCCAGTAGTGACAGTTTGTTGAACTGGCACAACAACTGGAATGCACGCCTAGACATCGAGCTGGCGCAATGCCGACACCATCTGATCAAGGCCTTGATGGCCAGCGAACAGCAGCAAGCAGCCTTGGCTTATGCCAAGACCTGGGTCAATCTTTGGCCCGAGGATGAATCCTGCCATCGCTTACTAATCCGACTTCTGGTGCAGGACAATGATCATGACGCGGCCATGCTGGCCTATCAACAATGCTGCGATGTGCTGCAACAGCGTCTGGGTGTACTACCTGATGCACAGACGCGCGCCTTGTTGTGCACCGGCGCAAACGCGGCACCCGCCTTACACGGACCGTCCGATCCCGACGGCTACCACTTTCGGGCCATGGCCACGGTGGCCATTGCCATAGGCTGGCGCCCCAACCCGGACAGCAGCGACGATCCCATGGAGACAGATTACGAAACCAGGACCTTTCTCCTGCGCGAAACGCATGAGCGTGTGGTGCGCCATGCTCGCGAACACGGGGCTTGGATAGAGCAGGAGCATAACGCCACCTTGCTGGCACATTTCGGCTACCCTGCCATCAATGAGCGTCCTGTGGCCCCTGCTTTGACGCTGGCGCGCACGCTAACCGGTCTCAACCGGCCAGCCCAAGTCAGTCTCGGCCTGGCCGTTCATGCCGATGTACTGCCCATTGATCCGACCACGCCCATCAATGCACACCATTTGCTCTGCCCATCAGTCATTTCCCTGGCCTGGCAAGCGGACAACGGTGCTGTCTTGCTCAGCAGTCAGGCGGCTGCACGCCTGTCGTCCTGGTCTCTGGAGTCCTTGCCATCGGGCAAAGAAGCGTCCTCATACCAGCTACGTCTGAGCGAAACCGCTACCGATACCGGCCGCATTCACGGCCGGCTGCGCGAATTCGACATTCTGCTTCAATATTGGAGCGGTCGTCTTAGCGCGGCGCCACGCATGCTGTTGCTGCATGGCCATACAGGAATGGGCAAAACCAAGCTACTGCGTTCGCTGCAGGACTATGTGCGCAATGTGGAAGGTGCCGTCGTGGCGCTGCAGACCCAGGAAAACGACGTACGCAGCCCTTACGCGCCGGTACTGCGCTGGCTGCAAAAAGAGCTGCGATATGTCACACCGGATACGCCCAACACCCGTAGCAGCGAACAGGAGGCGCAGCTACATCAACGATTAATGGCCCAGTACGACCTGAGCCTTGCGCAGGCCGATACTCTGCATCAGACCCTGATTGAACCGTCAACACTTAGCCAGAGCGCGGTGCGCGAACAAACACAACACGCCTTGCTTGCCCTGCTGCACGCACTTTGTCGGAACCAGACCTTGTTGCTGACCTGGGAGGACCTGCATTGGTGCGATGCCGCCAGCCTACAATTGTTGCAGCGTCTGCTGGCAGGCGAGGAGCGGCTGCGCATTGTGGCTACCTCACGCCAGACCTTGCCTGAGTCCTGGCCTGTCCTGCCCTTGCGTATTGGCGCACTCGCTCACCAGGACTTGAATGAACTGATCAGTCAGCGCAGCCGCTCCATCAAGCTGCCCCGCGACATTCGCACGCACGTCATCGAGCGCAGTGAAGGCAGCCCCATGCTGGCACGCGAACTGCTGCACTTATATCAGCTCGGTCAGGATCTGACCCTGGTGCCACGCTTGCTAGATCAGTGCGCCGCGCATTTGCGCCGCCTGACCCCACTACAACGCGAACTGGCCTACCTGGCTGCCCTGCTGCCCGATATTGACGAGTGCGTCGCCAGCCGCTTGCTGGAGCAACCCCAATCGACCATCCGCGCCACCTTACAGATACTGGAGCAGCATGAATGGTTGATACCCACCAAGCAATCCCACTGGCGCTGCCCCGATATACTGGGCAACTGTCTGCGCCACCTCATTATCCGTCCCGAGCGCGAACGGCTCGGACGACGGCTGGCCGAACATATGGTCGAGCATAATCACGCGCCATCGGCTATTGCCACCCTGCTGGGACAGGTTCGCTACCAAGACACGGTCCAGTGGTGGCAACGCGCCATTGAGCACGCACTCGAACACGGTCAGTTACAGGAAGCCGAGCGCTGCCTGTCGCAGGCCCTACGCAGTCGGCGCTTTATCGCCGATCCCACTGTACATTCACAAACCAGTTTTGCACTGCACCTGACCAAGGCCTCCTTGAGCACCGCCGCCACCGGCCCGGCCTCTCCCCGTTCGGTAGAAGCCTTCGAGCAGGTCAACGAGCTGCGGGACCCCGAACAGCCCCTGACCTTGCTGGCCAGCCTATGGGGCGAATGGTTGACCCGCCACAATCGGGGGCAACTGGACGCCTCCTTGCCGATTGCCGAAAAAGTACTGCGCCTGTCCCAGGATCAACTCAACGAGGCCTGGCAAGGCTGGGCCTGGTACGCATTGGCCCAGCATCGCCTGTGGCGTGGCGATCCGGCACAGGCAGAAGCGTTGCTGGTGCGGGCCCTGCCGTTGATCGGCATGTCGGCCGAACCCCAGGATGCCCAGGCCCTGCCATCCCAGAAGCCCTCGCAGGCGCTGGCCTATACCTCGCTGGGATTGTGTCAGGCCTTGCAAGGCCATTTTTCCACTGGTTTGCAAAATGCCCGCCACGCCATCACCCTGGCCAGCTACCACCACCATCCTTTGGCGGGCGCCATTGCCTCCCGGTTACATCTGATGCGTATTTACTATCTGGCAGGAAATCTGCAGGAAATGGCTCAGGAGAGTTTGGCATTGACTGGAACGCAGTCACCGGCCAAGCCCGATACGGTATGGATTGCACTGGCCCAGATGCACCAATTACTACCCGCTGTGCTACAGACCCGCAACGCGAACCTGATTGAGCCCATGCAGGCCGCGGTCGAACGCATACGCATAGATATGCCTGTTGCTGTGGAAGGACAACTGTGCATGCTGGCTCGCGCCCTGCTCAGCCTGGAGCGTGACGACGCAGCGTTTGCCGTATTGGCCGAAGCCGAGCAGATCAGCGAACAACACGGTTCCGTGCTGATGCTTCCCGAAATACAGTGTCTGCGCGGCGATATCTGGCTACAGCGCCAATGCCCGGACCTGGCCAGCCAACACTGGCAGCAGGCCCGGGAAAGCATGGACCAGCATGGGCTGCTAGCCTACCAGCACTGGCTTAACGATCGCCAGGCACTAATTCCGGGTTGACCCGCAAGGCCTGGGCAATCTGCCCGGCCACGATGCGGGCTTGTTCGCGGCTGTCATAAACCGGGCTTTGCACCCGGTACAAATCTTTGCGTCCCGGACGAGGCAAGAGAATCTGCACAGCTTCAATCCCCAGCACGCCCAATTGCTCCACGGCAGCGCGGGGATCGGCAAACACTCCCACCTGAACACGCCAACCCTGCTGTGCCCGTTCCTGAGCTGGCGTCGCTAATGAGGCAACCACTTGCTTGGGCGCAGGTTTGGCGGCCCGTTTTGAAGCGGGCTGAACAGCATGTTTTTGCGATGTCGGTGCAGACGGGGCCGAATCGGGCGGCAATAGTCCCTCCTCCTGAAACACCGTTGTTGGCGAACGCCAGCACTGGGTCACAATGTGCTCGGGCACCAAATCCTGCGTCCAGCTCGGTTGCGCCATCGGGCTGCCCACACCGGACTGCGCCTCGCGCAGTGTCAGCAATTGCTCGTTGATCTGAGCCTGTCGGGCCTGTATGCGATGCAACTGGTTCACGTTATCCACCAAATTACGTTGCCCCTGCAAACGCCAGTTCAAGACCAGCCACTGCACGCCGGCATCGATCAGACGCTCTTCTTGCTGCGGGAAGTCGCTGGCCTGGAAACGGTGCTCGCCACTGCTGAACTCGTGCAAAAAGTCGATAAAGCCTTCTGCGCCCGGATAGACCCGCTCCAGCACAAAGCCTGGAAACTGAATCTGCAGCACTGCATCACCACACTGCCCTTGTGCCCATGCAAAGGTAGCCCTGGAGGGGAAGTTGAAGTTATCCAGCCGTGTCACACCGCTGGCACATTGCAAACTCAGGCGGGTGCGTTGAGGCAATTGACGCGCCCCGGTGTTGAGCAGCGGCGGCTCGGCATCGATCACAACGGCCGCGGCTAATGACTGGACCGCTTTGGCCTGTTTATCAAGCTCAGCCAGCTCCTGCTGCAAGGTTTCGATCTGGCTACCGCGCACACGCGCCGCCTGTTCATCGTGCAGGCGCGTTTCGGCATGAGCCACCTGCCGCGCCTGAACGGCGTTCGCGTAGGCATAGAACTGCCCACTAAGCGGCATACTCTGCCCCAGCGCGCTGCGCGGTCCGTAGCTTTGCGCATCACGGCTCACAAAGTAGCGCAAATCACCCTGCATGAACTGAGGCACGGTGCCACGATCACCGTACAACAGTTCATAGGCCAGGACGGGACTGCGCACATCCTGTACCACACTCAAGACCGAAGCGGCCCATTGATCCTGCAAACCGCAGGCGGTGCGCCGGGCGGTGTAATCCAGCACCAAGGCCAGCGGACCACGCATCAGAGTCCACACGGCATCCTCACGGGCAGTATCGCGCTGCAATTGGATGCGCAAGGCATCCAGACTGTGTTGGGCATCGTGCAGCAAGGACTCTTGCACTTGCGGGTCCTGTCCAAACCCCCAGGTCTGGCGTGCCAGTTCCTGCGCGCTGCCCGGCCCCTGCAACAAACGCTTGATCGCATCGGCAAGTTGAGTCTGATAGGCACGCAACGGCGCAATGCCCGCCAGACTGGCACTGACGCCCTGCACGCTTTGTGTCAACGACTCTCCTTGCTGCACCGAGCGCAGCCCCACATGCCCCAGTGCATTGACGCGTTGAGCCTGATCCAGCCAGCCTGCCAGGCCCTCCTGGGCGGGGGCCTGACGGGCGGCCAGACGCAGTTGCTGCAACGTCAGCATGCTAGCCACCCAAGCCGGGCGTTCTCCGGCAGGCACCTGCTGAAACAGCCCATCGACCGCTTCAAAAAGACGAGCATAGGGATCAGCCACTGAAAACAGACTGCTGATGGCGCCATCCCAATCCGATTCGGTCTGCAAATAAAAACGGGCATCGTTAAAGCGCACAATGAAGCGATACCAGGCGTCGTAGGACAGTTGCCGGAAGCCCTGTTCCAGTACATCACTTTGCCCCATCCAGAAACTGCGCTCACCTGAGGCTTCGGCCAGCTCCTGGACGAAACCCGAGATCGCTGCCGTACCGGTCTGCGTCAAACCGGCAGCGATCACAGGCGCCCTTGCATCGGGCCGGACACTCCAGAAGTCAGCCAGCGTAATCGGACGAATACTGTTTTGAAAATCTGCCCAGGCCAGCAGCCAGGAGGGTGAGCGAGAACGTAAGCCCAGCTGACGCAGCGCAGCCTGCAACGCATCCAGCTCCCCTTGCAGTTGAACCCGCTCAGGCGACCAGTGCAGATAATCCACATACTGTTGACCAAGCAGCACGCCAGTCTGCAGACCGACTTGCCGGGATGCCGAGTCGCCATACAAGGTCGCCAGCTCCATGCCCGGCAATGGCCGGCCCTGGAGTGGGCCGCCGCGTAACTGGCCGGCCACCAGATTGATGCGACGCACCAAATATTGACTCCAGGCAGCCACCTCTGTCTCACTGCCGCTACGACTGACGCGTGGCAGATCCTGCACAATCAATGGGTCCAGAAACGCCTGCAGGATTTCGCGCCGGAACGCATCCACAAAACGTTGCTGGTAAAACTGCTGTACCTGACGCACATGGCCCTGAAACGGCAACAAGGCCTGGACGCCGTGATTGGCACTGTCCAGCCTGCCAATGGCACTGCGCCAGATATTGAGTGACTGCACATCTTCGTCCAGCGCACCCTTTTGCATGCGTGTTTCGAGCTGCTGCAACGGTTGGGCCGCAAAGGCTTGCAAACTCGAGCGGGCGCGTTCACTGGAATAAAACAAACCGCCTGCCAGCGCACCACACAAGAGCAGCCAGACCAGAACCAGAGAATGACGCAAGACACGGCGCCAGGGCGACCAGCGGTCGAAGACTTGCCAGCCATACCGGCAAGACGGCAGGATGCGATCGAGCACGTCGCGGGCAAAGGCAATGCCTTCACGAGTTTGATGTGGAGTGCGCACCTGCCAGTACAGGCCGCGCAATAAAGGGGTAGCCGAATACGGCGTGGCCTCGAAGGCCGGGGCCAGCAAGTCTTGCAAGACGGCTTGCTGTGCCGCGATACGCTCGGGCAATTCAAACACCGGCGCAGGCTGCACTCCATGCTGACCCAGCACAATCCGCAATTGCGCCATTCGTCGTCCCATGGACTCGAACGCCTGCGCCAGAAACTGCAACGAGCCCTGCTCGGCACCTTGTCCGCCCACCCTATAGCCCAGCGCCTGATCGTAGACCTCGGGCGGCAATTGCTGCAGCCAGGCAGACAGACCGGGGACATTCTCACCACCTTGCAACATCAGCCAGACAGGAATGCGCGCCTGAAAAACACGCGCCAAGGCATCATGGCGAGCTCGCATCTGTTTGCCAGCCGCCTGCAACTGTTCCTGATTGGCCTGTAATAGCCAGGACAAGTCGATATTGAAAACCAAACCGTTAAGCGGCTCGCGTCGGCGTGTCCGCATCAACTGGTGCAACAGACGCGACCATGCCGCTTCTTGGGCCGTCTGCTCATCAGCACCGAGCACCGGCCCGGCCCACACCATGACACTGGCTTTCATGAAGAACCAGCCTACCCCCTGATCCAGTCCTGGCCCGGCCGCTGGCAGCGATTGCACAGCAAGACGGGCATAATCATCCTGCGTCTGGCAAGGACCGACATCCAGGCTCAGCATCCAGGGCAAGGCATACAAGGACGAACGCCGTCCCCCCAGCCGTGCCTGACGCAACACCTGCAGCCCTGCCCCCCACTGGGCATCAAACGCGGCATGCTGGCTGCCCAGCGCACGCGGCATGTCCCGCGCCAGACGCCGGCGCAAACGCCACGCCAGCCAGCGCCGACGCAGCCCTGCAGCCAGCCAGATCAGCAACAGCGCGACCAACACCAGCGTTGGCAAGGCCCACAGCGGCCAGCCCTTGTGCATCACATACAACCAGGCCAGCCCCGTCAGCACGAGCAGCAGCGCCAAGAAGCCCAGCACACGCAAACTTCGTTTCAACATATCAATGGTCCATCAACAAAGCGTTGACCAGCTTGGCCAGTGAATGATCCAGATACAGATACAGCACCAGCACCAGCAGCAAGGGTGCCAGCAGCAGCGTCACCGTGTATCCACTGGGCCGCCCCGTCAATCGCCCGGCTGGCCGCGGCGGCGTGGCCTGTCCGGTACCCGACTGCGGAAACAGCGCCTGTCCCGCCGCAAAACCCGGCATGCCCTGCTCCTGACGTATCTGCTCGAGCAACTGCACTCGCCAGGACTCAAACTCACCGGGCGCGCGCGCCGCATATTCACCCTGGAATCCGGCAACCAGCACCAGGCCGTAAACCTCTCGCACCTGCGTGGCGGTCTCGGGCAGGGCCTGCAGGCGTTGATAAAACTCGCTGCCAGCGCGCGTGGTGGCAAAGTAATGACGCTGCAACGGCGTCAAACGCCAGTGTCCAGCCCCGGGCCAGGGACTGGTCATGGCCGTCTCGTCAATCCAGGCCACAATGGCAAACAGGGCGGCGCCAACCTCGACCTGTTCATAGCCGCGGTCACGGGCGCGTGCGCAGGCCTGATCCAGCGCCTCGATCAACGCCGAACCGCTTTGAGCTGCATCGGCTTCCTGGGAGAAGTGAGTACGCGCCTGACGCATGGCCGTCAAAAAGAAAGAAGCCAGGCTACTGTCCTGTATCACGGGCATTGCGCTCACCATTTGCTGACAATCAGTTCAATCTGCAGATTCTCGGGTGCGCCCAGCGCAACCAAGGACACTGCGCGTGTCTGCTCCAATGCCGCCCAGCCCGGCGACATGGGATCGATGTAGCAGTACAAGGCTCCCGGACGACGAGGAATGCCGCGTGGCGGTTCGGCCAGTTTGAGCAGCTCGACCCCTCCCAACGAATGGGTCACCAGCAGCTCGACCTGGTCGGGGGCACACAGTTTGAAGTCGCCCGCCAGCGCCTGCAAACGCTCTTGCTGCTCGACTCCGGCATAGGCCACCAGGTGGTAGCGTTGGCGGGCGGCAAAAAACGCGTCCGGCAACTCAGCCTCGTACAAGCCCGCACTGGCGCCAGCAGGCTGTAAGCGGATCAACAGCTCGGGAGCGGCGACAATTTCATTGAGCAAGGCACTGATCAGGGTGCTCATGGCGTGAAACCCCGCTGCCAAATCTTCGTGCTGATACGGCGGGGCCAGCACCTTTCCGTCCCGGGTCTCGCCCATCATGTCGTAGCGTTCCGAGAAGGTGGACAACTCGCCGACCAACTGCCGCAACAGGCCATAGACCTGCCAGGGATGCGTCTGCGGAGCCTCCAGCACATGATTGAGCATGGGGCCATAACGATTGAGCACCTGCAAAGCCACCAGCAAACTCAAGTGGTTACCGTCCAGATCCTCCGTCCTGCCCAAGCCGCCAGGTTTAAAGACTTCCAGCTGCCGTGCGCGTCCGGTCAGCTCGTCGCGGATGCGGCGTATCGCCTCGATCAGCCAGGGACTGGCCGACAAATTCAGGCTGGGGGGGATGTACTGGCGCTGCAAGCGCGCCTGATCGCCGTCCTGCTCCAGCCGCGCCACAGCCAGCAGTTCATAGTGACCCAGCTGAGGCAACTCCTCGTCCCAGAACACACGCAAGACGTAATTCATCAAGTCAAGCTGACCCTCAGGGCCCTGCGCGTAATCGTCCGCCACCGTGACCGGATCGGCAGCCGCCACCATGCGCGTACTCACCGTCTGAGCCTGGCCAGAATCGTCAACCACACTCACATTGGCCTGGCCGGGCATCATGCGCCGCAGTCCAAGGTACACCGTACGGCCAGTGGCCAGATCCGCCAGTTCAAAACCGCGCGACTCAATCACGGCATTACCGGGATACTGGATAAAACTGCCGTCGCGCAGCCGTGCCGTCAAGGCCAGCACTCTGAAATCCAGCGTCTGCAATGCCGCCTCGTCCAACTCCAGTTGCAGCACACCCCATGGGTACGGCTGAGTCTGGGCCATGAATAAAGCCAGACGCTGGTAGAACAGATTGTCGTTATGCTGGAAATGCTGGGGCTGCAAAAACAGACCCTGGTGCCAGAAGATCGGTTGCAAAGGATGAACGCTCATGAAATCTCTATGGGTGTTGATGACCGACGGGCCAGGGGCCCGCTGCCGGCAAAGTGGCCGGGGGCGGAATGACAGTATCAGTCTGACTCTCGATGATGGCTTGCGGGCCCAGCCGCAGACGAATACGCAGCGGCTCGGGCCGGGCCTCGTACTCACGGAACATCAGGCCATGACTGTCAAGCTTGGCGCCAAACTGATAAAGACGGGTGCCGCGGGCTGGATCCAGGTGCTGATAGCCCAGCGCGACGGCTACGTAACGGGCCTTGTCCATGCGTGCCAGCCGAATGCGCCGCTTGACGCCCGGTTCGATAAAAATACGATCCAAGCTTAGTAAACCCGTCGGCGCACTATCGGCCATCAACAGACTGGAAAGCTGATCCGGCCTGCTTGAGTACGGTTCGAACACCGAGGGCTCGACCATCTGCGTCACCACCATCAGCACCGTATGCGCCTGCCCTCCCCAGGTGTTCAACTGTGGATCGGCATTAACCTCCAGCACCAGCGCATCACGCTCGTACTCCCACTGCAGATCCTTCAAGGCCTCGTCCTTGGACTTGGTCTTGAACATGCCGCAGCCGGTCAACACCAGTGCGGCCAGCAAGACCAGCGCGGCGCGGCGACCCGTACGGACAACATGACTGCGCCTCATCCTCAGCTCCCCACCATCACTGTGCTTTGACTAGGGCTGATCACCGTCCCGACCGAGTTGACCGGCATGCCGTTATGGCCCGTCATGCAGCCCATGCGCACAGCCGGTTTGCCACCCACCATAACCGTCATGCTGCCGTTCATGAACTGCACTTCGCCTTTGATTCGATTGCTGGCTACGCCGCCGACGGTGCCGACCTCATCACCGCTGCTCATCATGATTTTGCTGGCCTGATTCAAAGCAGGCATATTGACCACCAGCACATTACGCACCAAACCCGAAGGCTGGGCCATCTGCGTCGTCGCCAGATTGGGAAAAGGCGTAGGCACGGGACCGGCCGGGGTCGGCACTTTGCACACATCGGGAATCGCATTGGCCTGCGCCCCGCCATTGTTGAGCATGAACATAAATCAAAATCTCCTTGGTAATACCGGGCCTAGCCCAGATGCACTTGCTGGCCGTCCACGACCACACGTTGAGCACCCCGCAGCTCAGCGCTGCGGGCCCGCACACGCCAATCCCGCTCGATGACCAGCCGCTGCGAGGCAGCCGCATAGTCATCGTGTCCAGCCACACGCGTGACACGCTGGCCGGCATGTATCTGGCTCTGCCCATCGTGCTGCTGACGCTGGCCGCTATACTCCTGCCGCTGTGCAAAATAGCTGTGCAGGGACTGCCCTGCCAGATGCACTTGCCGGGCCTGTAACAGGTACTGCTCAGCCTGTAGCGCCAGATCCGCCCCTTGCAGCACCACGGCCTGCGCCGCTTGCAGATGCAAACCGCCGCCAGCCTGAACACGGACGTTGCCGGCACTGCGCACCACGGTGTCGGCAGGCAGACGCAGTTGCGCCGTCTGACCGGAACGTTCCAGCACCGCCAGGATGTAGGCCTGCCGCCCATTGAGCGTCAGCAATACCAGATCACCCACTTGCGGCTGCAACAGGCAGGAGGCTGCCAGCGGTGCAAAGCAACTGCCCATGGGGCCAAGCACGCCCCAGCGCTGCCCAGCCTGGACATAGACTTTGGCCTGCACGGTGTGCCACTGAGCGACCTGTGAGGGGTCCTCCGCTATAGACAGCGGCTCAGAACCCGGACTAAGACAAGACATCTGCATCTCCTTTTTATAGCGCCGACAAAGTCCAGCGCGCATCAGCACGCCAGCGCTCGGCCTGCAGGCGGGGGGTATCGTCGCCCTGCAGGCCCTGCTTGTCACAGCCATCCCAGCACACCTGATGCAAATCGGCTCCATGTACGCGCATGCCTTTGACCTGCGTGCTACTCAGATCAGCCCCTTGCAAACGCGCATAGCTGACATCGGCATATTCCAGACAGGCACCCGACAGGCAAAGCCCCTGCGCATGCGTATGCCCCAGCCTGGCCTGTGCCAGATGGGCACCGCGCGCACTGGCCTGCGGCAAGCGCGCATAATTGAATATGGCCCCCTCCAGACGGGCCCCGTCCAGGCAGGCTCCATCCAGCGTGCTGCAAGCCAACGACAGAAACGGAGCCACAATCTGCGACAGGTCGGTTCGCTCCAGATCACAATGCTCAAACGCACATTGTTCGAAACGGCCTTGTGCCAGATGCGCGTGCGCCAGATTGGTGCGACGCACCTGAACCTGAAACCACTGCGCAGCCACGGCCTGCAAGCCGGCCGCCTCACAATCCATCCATAAGGCCGGCCCGATTTGCTCGGGCAGGCGCAACCCCCTCAGATCGCAGTGTTGCCAGGTCACGCCGTGCATGAGTGCCTGACTAGCCTGCACCTGGCTCAAATTGCACTGCAGCCACCAGCCATCGTCCAGAGAGGCCGCACTCAGATCCGCGCCGCTGAAATCGCAGCGCTCAAAGTGCGCCCGGCTCAGTGCTGCTCCACTCAAGCGTGCCCCCTGGAACTGGCAGTCGACCAACACCGCATCCGATAAATCACAGGCGCTCAGATCGGCACCGCGCAGGTTCAATCCGTCCGCCCGCAAACCGTCGAATTTCAAACCACTATATTGACCGCCGGACAAATCCAGATCTCGAATTGGGCCCTGTTCGATCAGGGCCAACAACTGCTCTGCACTCAAACTCATCGTGATTTACCTCCTTGTGTGTGTCGGGCCCAGTCAGGCAAATGGCCTAGCAGCGCCCCTTCCAAGTCCACGCTACGCACCGTGGCACTGCCCAGTTGCGCTCCGTACAGATTGGCTCCACGCCAATCGGTTTGGTCAATCAAGGCGTAATCAAACGCCGCATCCAGAAAATTGGCGCCAGGCCAGCGCGCTCCTGTCCAATTCACTTCTTTGAAAATGCTTCGTGCAGCTTGCACCTGCCAGCCTGTCGCAGCGCGTAAATCGCAGATCTGTAAAAAAGCATCGCTGAGATCGGCCTGATCGAAACGGCTGCCGCGCAAGTCACTGTCCTGCAAACTGGCCCCCCGCATATCGGCAGACCGCATATCGGCCTCACGCAAGATGCAGCCACTGTCCAAGCGCACATCGGCCATCTGCGCGCCCACCCAGTCCACATCGTGGCCCTGCGCGCCGGAAAAAGTGGCGCCCCGTAATACCGCTTGCGAGAAACACGCCCGATCCAGCGTGCATTGCGACAGATCAGCGCCATCCAACTGTGCGGCATGCCAATTACTGCCTGCCAGACGGCAACTCGTCATTCCCAGGCGCTCGGCCTGTGCCTGGGCAAAGCCGCCACCTTCCAGCGAACAGTTTTCCCATTGCCCAGCAGCCAGTCGGGCCGCGCTCAGAACAACGCCCTGCAAATCACAGTTCTGTAAACGAGCACCGGTCAGATTCAATGCATCGATCCTTTTGCCCGCCAGAATGCATGCTTCCAACACGGCGCCGCTCAGATCGGCCCCGTCGAGCTCCACACCCCGCAGATCCAGCCCCATCAGATGACACCCGCGCAGGCTATGGCCCGCCTGTCGGTGGGCATGAAATTGCTCCAGCGTGTCGATAAACTGCTGCGGTGCTCCTTGAGCAGCCAACCCAGCCTGCAACACGGCCAGCTCGGCAGCCAGACTGTCCAGACGCTGATCCATTTCGGCCAACTCAGCGTGCAGGCTGGTCCCTTGCTCCTCCAAGGCATCAAAGGCGGAAGGCGGCACATCGGCCCAACCGGCCTTGGCAGCCTGTATCTCGGCCAGCATGTCCACCGGTCCGGAGGTCGAGGGGGCGCGAGGTAATTGCGCCAGCGCCAGCAAGGGCTTTTCATCCAGCTCCAGACGCGTGGCCACGTCCTTGACCTGCGCCAGCAACTGGTCCTGTCCCTGTTGCAAGGCATGTTCGATGCTTTGCAGCGGATCGCTATCCTCGGCCTTTTCGCTCAGAACCAGAGCGGCCAAAGGCGCAATGCGCGGCAAGGAAACCGGGCTATACGGAGCCAGACGTTCTTCCATATCCGCAATCCAGGCATTGCCCTGCGCTCGACCTTGCTCCAGGCTGTCCTGCAACTGGGCCAGGATCTGCGGGTCCGCCTGCGACGCGTCGGCCATCTGCGGCAGGTCGCTCAACGGCTCCATCTCTTTGTCCTGCGGTGTTTCGTGCGCCATACCCTGCGCACCAGCGGCTGCATGCAGCGCTGTCCAACGTGCCTGCAGATCAGGCAGGCTGCCAGCCGGCTCGTGCGCGTACTCGGTAAAGACTGCCGCAGCGGCAACATCGGCCGCATCGGCACGCTGGACCGGGATGCTGGCCCGATACAGCATCAGGACACGTTCATCTTGAGGAAACAGCCACACCGTATCCAGATCAAGGACCGCCTCCTCAATCCGTTCACTCCCTTTTCTGCGCAGCAGCAAACGGGGGCGCAGGCCTGGCAGGCGGCCCGACACTTCCGGTCGTTGCGGATGCATCCCCTGCACACGCCAGGACTCCGTGCCTTGCCAGTAACCATCCCGTACCTGATCCTGAGGAAAAGCATCGAACAATCGCGGATCAGTATCATCAGGCAGCCAGGGAAAGCGCTCTTTCTCCCAGCGTTCATCCACCGTCCCCACCCAACGCATGCGTGAGCCAGCGCCAGCGGGCAGACGCGTCAATATCGCCGGCCCCCATCGGTCAGCCGGCGAAAGCACCGGCGTATCCGGATGTTCGGTATGAGGCAGCAAGACACCCTGCGCCTGCTCCGGGTCTTTCAACCACCCGCAACCGTATGGGTTTTCGTTGTAGCCTGCGCCACCATACGCCTGGCGCAAGGTCAAGGGCAGCGACTGAAACGGCTCGGCAGCACTGGCACGCCAACCTGCCAGCGTGTGTTGCCAGCGACGCGTGCCATGCACATGGAGGGTTTTTTGCAAGTGGCCCAATTGGACCTGGACCGCCATGGCCGTCGTGTGCTGCCCAGGGGGCGCCCAGGCCTGTCCCGCTACGCCATAACTGCCCCGTGTCTTTTTCAAACCCGCATCAAAGGCCTCATCCGGAAAATGCGCCAGCAACCACGGCCAGGCCTGGGCTTCGGGCAGGCATCCGCCCGCTTGCCAGACATAGCCCAAGGTCACCACCCAGCGCGCTTGCCCTGCCTGGGCATGGTAGGCCTGCATCAGCAGCACATCATCGGGTTTGTCGATATCCATAGGGGCAATGTTCCTAATTGAGCTTCACAATGCCGTTGGCCTTGATATTGACCGAGGCCGTGCCATTGATGCGTACGTTCTGGCCGGCCACATCAATCATGGGAGCCTTCATGTAAACCACCGTGTCTTTCACCTTGAGCTGCCCCGTCATGGACATGGATTCCAGAATCACACCGGCATTACCCGCTTTAATCACGACCTGAGCCTTGCTGATCTTGATCTTGGAGATCAGGACTTCCCAGGACAGCAAAGACGTGGGCGCTCCAGTTACGGTGGCATTGCCAGCGACCAGCGTATCGATTCCTCCGGTTCCCACGACATACTTGATTGTGCGGCTGGTCAGCGAGTAGGCATTGGCCACCGTAATGGACTGCTTGCCATAGGTGCCCTCCATATCCACCACCTTGGTGCTTTGACTGCGCACCACCCGTTTCTCGGCCCCCAGGATGATCTTCTTCTCATCGCCTTTGGTAATGCGGCTCTGATCGCTCAACTCGACTTTGGTGTAGTCGCGCAGATCCAGCTCCTTGGAGCCGCTATACTTGATCCCCACGCTATAGCCCACGGTAATGCTGCTTTTGAGCGAGGCTGAGGCACTGACTTCCGCGCCCAGCGACGTGGATATCTTGATGGGATTGACATTCAGCAGCGAAATATCCAGCACCTTTTCCGGTGCCTTGAGGTAGGACAGATCAACCCAGCCATCGGTCCCTTCCTTGACCTTCTTGGCCGATTGATTGATCTCATCCATCAGTTCTTTGAACTTTTCGCTGGACGTTTTTTCCTTCTTTGCCTCCGTCGTATCCTTCTTGTCTCCGGTATCCTCGCCCGCTGCCTCCCCTTCTTTTTTGGGTTCCTCAGATACGGACTTGCCTTGCTCGAGCCTGTCCAAAGCGCTATCTAGTTTGGCCAGCAGGGCTTGCAACTGCTTTAAGGCCCCATCCAGATCAGGCTGCCCGCCTGCCGTGGCCTGCGCATTCTTTTGCAGTTGGGCCAACATCTGCGCCAACAGCGCCCGTTTGGCCTCCAGGGCTTTCATCTGCACGGGCGCGGTGGCCGTCGGCAAGCTGGCCTCCTCTTCCAGAAAGTCGGCCATGGCCTGATTCTGTGCCTGCTTCAGGCGTTCGCGCGGTTCGGGATCGGTATCAACATTGCCCTTGTTGCCCACTTCCAGGTGGTAAACACCAGGCACTTGTTGAATGAACGAGCGTCCCAGCAGGCCCATATGCCCCTGTGTACTCAGACGCACGCCCGAGCGATGGGGGCTGGCCGGGTCCGCGCCCAGATGGAAAGTGCTCCCCAGCGTAGGCGAGGACAAACGCGTATGCTGGGCGCCCAGTCTGTCCTCGAACTCCAGAGCATTCTGACCGGCCGTGCGCAAGCCCGGCTGAGTCGCCGTATCCTGATTGCGAATGCTAGGATTTTCTTCGTTTGGAATGGCCGAAACAATCACCGGCCGGTCCGGGTCGCCGCCCAGAAACGACACCAGCACCTCCGTTCCCTTGAGCAAAGGAAAATTCATGCCATGCTGGCTGCCCGCATACGGCGTGGCCATGCGCACCCAGGCGGAGTTGCCACCATCGGGGCGATTCGCATCGACAGGGGCAAACAAAAAGCGTATGCGGTAACAACCGTGCTCGTTGATCTGGGCATATTCGCCCTGGCCTTCGGCCACGACTATCGCGCTCAAGAAGCCAACCACACGGGGCTTGGGAGTGACGCGCGCCGGGCGAAATTGACGCACCTCGGGCAGCACCGTCAAGGAAGCCTGATAAAAAACCTGCTCATGCCCCGCCGCACCACTTTGGCGCGGCAAGGGCTGGCGCCCCTCGTGGCGCAGCGCAATCACAAAGTAGCGCTGGTTGAAATCGTGGCGGAAATGCTCATGCAACTGCACGGGATAACCGGCCCGTACTCCCGGCGCCAAAGCCACACCCTGAAAACGACTACGCTGGCAGGCAATTTCTTCGGCACGCAAGCTCGCCATGCGCTCGCCATCGTCCTGCTTGCTGAAGTGGGCCCCATAGATCTCCACACTTCCCACGCCATCGAACCTGTCTTGTGGCGGCTGCCCCTGCGGGTCGATAGCCGCTTTCATGGTCAGATTCAATGAAGGCTGGCTAACCGAGAAATCCCGCAGCACCACCGAGCGCGGCGACACACTCAGCGCATGATCGAAACGCGAAACCCCAATCCGATTCTGTTCACCGCTCAAGGCACCGGCCGGTCGCCAATACAGGGGGACAGCCTGCCGAGGCTGGTCCGTGCGCTCATGACCAAACACCAGAATTTCATGGTCTGCGCCCTGTTCGAACCAGTAGTAGACGCCCTCGTGCTCCAGTCGCCGCGAGAGAAAGTCCAGGCTGCTCTCCTCGAACTGACAAATAAACGCAGTGCGCGTCGCCATCAACAGGTCGGAGGACAAACGCAGGCAATACTGCGCGCCGGCATCCTGGGCTGGCTCGCCTTGCCGGCTCAGGCCGCACTGCGCCAGTACCATGCGAATGATGGTGCCCAGATCAGGTTTACCGCCTGCCTGTGCATCGGCTTCCATATAGACCCGCGACAGGCGAAACATGCGCAGCAGCGCCATTTGCGGCTCAAGCACGGCTCGATAATGGGCAAAGCCATCATCACGATGCGTCTGCCGCAATTCGGTAATAATGCCGTGCCAGGGCAGCCAACGCTCCTGCGCATCAAGCACGCTCAAGGTAGCACGCGCTCCCAGCAGTTCTTCCAGATCGATATCGTCGCGTGCGGAGGCCAGCTCGATCTCGAAACGATAAGGCCGCGACACGGCCTCCTCGCCGGACCAGCGCGTCACCAGAAAAAGGTCAGGATCGGCCAGGCCACAACGGAAGCTGGCCAAGGCCTGTTCGGTATCGTAGTCATTGAGCATGCCTTAGCTCCCCATCCGTATCACCCAGGGCTGCGATGCCTGCGGGCCCACATCTACACTCAAGGCGGTCGAGCCATCACCGTCGGCCATCCAGGCCAACACCCGGTCAGACAGCGCCGGCAACAGGCTCTTGCGCAAAATAAAGTCGATATTGCGCGCGCCACTGTCTACCTCGGTACAACGCGCCGCAATGGCCTGAGCAACCGCGGGGGTAAATTCCAGACTCAACCCATTGCTAACTTGCAAGCGCTGCACGATGCGAGCCAGTTTTATCTGCACAATCTGCGCCAAAGCCTCATCCGACAGCGTGCCGTAGGGCACCACCGTCATGCGCGCCAGCAGAGCCGGCTTGAAATGCTGCGACAGTGTCGGGCGGATACGCTCGGCCAGTTCATCAGTCTGCGGCGGGGGGGTCTCGACCCGGGCGGCCGTCACGATGTCGGTGGCCAGATTGCTGGTCAGGAAAATGACCGTATTGGAAAAGTCGATCAGCCGACCTTCGCCATCGGCCAGCGAGCCTTTGTCAAACACCTGATAAAACAGATTGACCACATCCAGATGAGCCTTTTCCACCTCGTCCAGCAGCACCACACTGTAGGGCCGTTTTCTGACAGCCTCGGTCAGCACGCCGCCTTCGCCATAGCCCACGTAGCCGGGAGGTGAGCCGACCAGCCGGCTGACAGTGTGTTTTTCCTGAAATTCGCTCATATTGATGGTGGTCAGCGCCTGCTCACCGCCGAACATCTCATCGGCCACCGCCAGCGCTGTTTCTGTCTTGCCCACCCCCGAAGGACCGACCAACAGAAACACGCCCAGCGGCTGGCGCGGATCGCGCAAGCCGGACTGCGCCGCCTTAAGCACCTGGGCTATCTGCGCGAGGGCCTCATCCTGACCCCGGATGCGCTGACACAACTGCCCCGCCAGTCCCAGCACGGCACTGGCCCCATCGCGCTGCATCTTGCCCAGTGGCACGCCGGTCCAGTCCGAGACCACCTGCGCGACCGTATCGGGCCCGACCTCCGTAAACAAGAGAGGGGCATCGCCCTGCAGGCGGCACAATTGCTCGCGCGCCTGGCTCAACGCCTGGGTCAAATCCTCGGGCGACAAGTCCGGTTCCACCGCCGCATCACCGTGTTCAGGTCCGGCCTTATCGGGGTCTGCCTGCAAGCGGGCCAGACGCTGCCGCAAATCCAGGACCTGCTCGGCAGCTGCCCGTTCGGCCTGCCAGCGTTCGACCAACGCATCCAGATCCTGTTGGTCCTGCTGCACGTGTGCATCGATCTGCTCAAGACGCGCCGCCTCGATACGATGACCGTGCGCCTGATCGCGTTCCAGGGCCTCACGCTCGCGGGCCAAACCCGCCAGACGACGTTCTATCCGCTCCACCCCGGCAGGCTTGACTCCTAGACTGATACGCACGCGGGCTGCTGCCGTATCCAATAAATCCACAGCCTTGTCCGGCAACTGTCGACCCGTGATGTAGCGCTCCGACAAGGTGGCTGCAGCCTGCAAGGCATCGTCGCGCACGCTCACACCATGCACCGCCTCGTAGCGGCTCTTGAGCCCACGCAGTATCTGCACCGCCGTGGCACTGTCAGGCTCGTCCAGTCGAATCAATTGAAACCGTCGCGTCAGGGCCGGATCGCGCTCGAAATACTTCTTGTACTCGGCCCAGGTGGTCGCGGCAATGGTGCGCAGCTCACCACGCGCCAAGGCCGGTTTGAGCAGATTGGCGGCATCGCTGCCACCGCTGGCGCCACCGGCGCCAATCAGCATATGCGCCTCGTCGACAAACAAGATAATGGGCTGCGGTGAGGCCTTGATGGCATCAATCACACCACGTAGCCGTTGCTCAAACTCCCCCTTGACGCTCGCCCCGGCCTCCAGCAGCCCCAGGTCCAGGCCCAGCAAGCGGGTACCGCGTAAAAACTCCGGCACATCGCCTTGCTCGATGCGCAAGGCCAGCCCCTCGACCACCGCTGTCTTGCCCACGCCGGGCTCACCCACGCAAATGGGGTTGTTCTTGCGACGACGCGCCAGAATGTCGATCATCTGGCGGATCTCATCGTCACGCCCGAATACCGGATCTATCTCACCGCGCGCCGCCTTGGCGGTGTAATCTTCGCAAAACCGCGCCAGTGCGCTATCAGCGGCCGAGGTCGCCGTGGGCGGTGCCCCCTTGGACGCGTCGAGCGGCTCGTAAGCCTGCTCAGCCGACGCCCCGGTCCAGGCGGCAAACTGCTTGTGCAATTGCTCACTGGAGAGGGCACGCAAACTCTCGCCCCACGGTGTACCTGCGGCGTAATAACCCAGCCGCATCAACAAGGCCAGCAACACGGCACCACTACGCACATGGCGGGCCCCCAGATTGACCGAGGCGACCAGCCAGCTATCTTGCAAGCACTCCGTCAGCATGGGCGAGAAAACCGGGCGACCCGGATTGCCGCTTTTGAAGCGTGCCAATGCATCCTCCAATTGGGCTGCCAGTCGCAGACTATCAATCTGACTCTGGGCCAGAATGTGTGCCAGATCGCTGCCCGTCTCGCTCAGCAGGCGATGCAACAGGTGCTCAATACTGATTTCATAATGCCCCCGTGCCAGGGTCAGGCCTGCGGCAGACTCCACGGCCGCTGTGCACAAGGGATTGAGCCTGGCAAACAAAGGCTTTAAGTCAACGAGCATCATGATCATCGTTCTCCGCAGTAAAAAGATTCAAGCCGAAACGCACCGGCCGCTCGGCCAGTACGCGGCTACGGCCTTGGCCCAGCCATGTATTGCATCCCAGCCGCTGCCAACCCCGGCCCAGACAGGCCCCCTGGCGCTGCTGCGGCTCCAGCCACAACTGCAGCTCGCACTGCAGCGGAGCCTGTAAATACCAGGCCACGGTGCGGCTGACTCGATCAAACAAGGGGGCACCGGGCAATAAGTCGTGAAACAACTCGGCCTGCAAAGGGCCAATTTCGACATCGGCATTGCCGGCGCAATCGAGCACCTGTTCGCCCAGCACACTGTCCTCACCCAAACGACAGGCTTGCCCGCCTAAGCGGCTGCGATAGACCGGGGCAATGCGGACAAAGCGCGGTGCACAGGGGTGGACCCGTACCGGCAAGCTCCCCAACAAACCTGCCAACAGGCTTTGCAAACCCAAGGCGGAACGTGACTTCATGCCCAGATTGCCGGCAAAAGGCAGCAGCGCCTGCGCATCATCCTGGCGTTCAGGCGCCTCACGCAGCCCTACCAGGGCATATAGCTGGCGCAGGCGCTGGCCATCACGACGCTCATGTACAGCCAGCCAGATGCGATACTTTTCCCAGGCCTGATACAGCAGCGGGTACAGAGCCGCATGCACAATGTCGATAAAATCGCGGCGGGCCGAATACCCCTGCATCGCTTCTTGAATCAGATCCTCGGTATAGAACGTGGGCAGCGGCGAGGTCACCCCATACAAACCAAAGAAATTGGCCTCAATATGAAAACGTCCATCGACACCGCGTTCGACCTTGGCCAGATCCGACTCGGGGAATGCCAATGTCAGTGCCGGCCGAATACGCAGGCGCTCGCGCAAGGCCGCATCGTCGCCCAGATGCTGGCGCAGCAAACGCGCCGCCTGGAAGAAGCTGTATTGAGGGGCCTGGGTCTGCAAATCCTGCAGCAGCCCAGCCTCTACAACAGGCGTTGCTGACCGATCTGCGCTGGCCATTGCAGCGTCTCCCCATGGACCGTGTCATGCAGCGTCAAGGCGATGAAGGTATTCATCGTCGCGCAGCCGGACAAAAATTCGTTCAAGACAGAACCGAACAGATACAGGCTGCCGGGACCTGAGAAATGATCTCCTGCGCACTCGATGCGAACCGTACTGCCCTGGACAGGCATGCCGCGCACCATGCGCCGCTGGCTTTGCACCTGCACCTGCTGAATAGATTCGATCTGGCGCAATCCGGCGGCTCGCTGCCCGGACTCCCCGCGTTGCTCGGGCAGATACAGCAACAGCAATTTGCGCAGACTCTCGGCGCTGGACAGCGCCATCTGATTGGCCTGCATGTGCGAGAGCACGCGCCAGAGCAAATCCTGCGCTAGATAGGGTTCGCGATAGGAGGTGACCCCGGTAATGTTAGAAAAAGTCACCCGCACCGGCGACCGGTCGGTCGCCTCGCAAATCTCGCCCAGGCGCAGATCATCCGGCCCGCTGCCGTCGGTACAGCTCAGGCGCAAGGACAAGACCTGCTCACCGTCTTGCGCCAGCCCAGCGCCTGGCAAGCTTAAATAATGCTCACAACCCGATCCCAGTGCTGAGGCACGTACGCGAATGTGATAGGACTGGGCGCCCGGCACACAGTCGCTGGCCGGCTGATAGCCTTGTTCCAGCCCATCCGCACTGCGCAGGTCCACCCGGTCCACACTGTAAATCTGAGCTCCCTGACGCCCCGTGACTGGCCGGATACGATATTCCGGCTGCCGGTGATCCACGTACAAGGGCTGACCATCCAGGGGATACAAGTTGACGGCCGGGCTCGCATGCAAGACAAAATTGTCCACACTGACCTCAGGAGCCCAGTCGGGCAGACGGTCAAACTCAAAACGCAGCACCAATCGCGTCCCCTGACGGGCACGCCAGCGCTCCAGTCCCTTTAGCTCCAGAAAGCGCAGCTTTTCGGGCAGGGCAAAATATTCATGCAAAATGCGCCAGGCCGGATGCGCACCTGCCGGCCAGGGTAATAAAGGATAGGCGGGGTCAAAGCCAAACGGACGCAGACACGCCGGCTCCAGCCGTACCATGCTGCCTTGGGGCGAGCCGACATAGATGGCGCGCGTGTCACGCATAAGAATTCGAAACAATCCGCTGGCCACCGTCTCGCTGCCGCCCAGCCACAACCGCAACGAGTTCCCTTCCCATTGAGCGGCATCCAGGCCTGTCAGAGCCAGTTCCAGCACCAGCGCCGGCACCTGACTGGCGCGCTGGCCTGCATCCCAATAGGCGTGTTCCAGCCGCAAAGGCTCAACAGCGACCGGATAAATCGCATTGAATACCGCGCGCTCACCGCGCTCGCCGGAAGAAGAAAAAGTCGTACCGACCGGCACCTGCAAGGTTTCACCGGTCACGCTGCGCGGACTGTACTGCATGATGGTCATGCATGGCACCGGCCGCAGGAACTGCGGAAACATCAGTTGCGCCAGACTTTGCACAAACTCAGGAAAATCGTCGTCCAGACGCTGGCGCACAAGCCCCGTCATGAAGGCCACGCCTTCGAGCAGACGCTCTACATCCGCATCGACCGCGGCCGCACTGCCCAGCAAGGGAGCCAGAGCGGGATTGCGACGCCCAAATTCGGCCGCCAAGGAACGCAGATTATGCAGTTCCTGTTCGTAGTATCGATTCAACATTCCCATTTCCCTGGAGCACACGCAACAGCTAACACGTCTGTCATTGCGCTTGCAAAGACACCCGACCAGACGAGGAGATTGACGTAGCCAGCCGTATCGGCAGCTCGTGGTCGTCTACCTGCACCAGGCCTTCGAGCGAAAAGCTCAAGGACAGCACCTCACTGCCCTGCTCGCTGACCTGCACTTTGGGCGCTTTCAGGCGCGGCTCGTAGCGTTCGATCATGCGGGTAATGCTGTCGATGATCTCGCGCGTGGACCCGCTGCTAAAGGAGCCAGCCAGATTGGTGAAATCCGGCACCCCGAACTCCGGGTCCAGTGGCACGCTGCCGCGCCGGGTATTAAGGATGCGCTGCAGATGCTCGCGTATCGAGACCACCAGCACCTGGGCACGCGTGGCCTGGGTCTGGATCTGCCCCGTCTCCAGCGCAGCAATGCGCTCCAGCAGACGCAACTCGCGCATCCCTTTTCCCTATTACTTTGGTGTGAGCCAGGAGTCTTCGGCCTCGATACCGTCCGGTTCCCAGGTCCAGACGATTTTTTCGTAGGTCAGGGCGATGTCTTCCATGTGGCCGAACTGGCGGTTCTCGGGAGCCAGGCAGTTAGGAACCCAAGTGCGCGAGCTGGTGACGACGGCCTTTTCCAGGCGAATCGTGTAGTACTTTTCTTCCGTGCCCTTAGGGCTAATACGGTAAAACTCCAGCTCGACTTTGCTCAGTTGTTCGCCCGAGCACTGTGCCTGGAAGATCTTGGGCGAGGACTTGTCGATTTCCTTGGTCAAGGTAATACCCAGGTGCTGGCGCTTGCCCGAGGGCAGGCCCGTCTGGGGGCTCTTGGGCAGTTCAATACGATGATCGACGGCCTGGATCAGAATCTTGCCGCTGTGACCCTGAACTTCGCAGGACCCTTCGATCTTGCCCTGGGTTTCGCCTTCAAGCGTGAGATAGCATGGCATAGGCATGGTAAATTACTCCTGTTGTTAACTGACTGTGTGATGACTTAAGCAGTCGTTGCCAATACCGGGTACACCACGACGTCTGGCTGGCGTCGCGCCGGTGCCTCAAGGCGGCGATCCTGCTGACACAGGATCGCCCGCCCTCAAACTCAGTTTTTGTCCAGCTTGCCCACCAGCGACAAAGTGAACGATGCGCCCATGTACTTGAAGTGCGGACGCACTTTCAAGCCCACGCGGTACCAGCCTGGATCGCCTTCCACATCCGAAACGGTCACCTCGGCCTGTCGCAAAGGCCGACGGCTGCGCACACCCGCGCTCGGGTTATCCATATCGGCCACGTACTGACGAATCCACTCGTTCAATTCGGCTTCCAGGTCATTGCGCTCTTTCCAGGTGCCGATGTTCTCGCGCTGGATCACCTTGATGTAGTGCGCCAGACGGCTCACCACATAGATGTAAGGCAGTTGCGTGCCCAGCTTGTAGTTGGTCTCGGCCACCTTGCCTTCTTTGTTGTTGCCAAAGAACTTGGGCTTTTGCGAGGAATTGGCCGAAAAGAAGGCCGCATTGTCCGTGTTCTTGCGCATCGTCAGGGCGATAAAGCCTTGTTCGGCCAACTCGAATTCGCGTCGTTCGGAGATCAGCACTTCGGTCGGGATCTTGGTCTGGGTTTCGCCCATGGCCTCGTAGTTGTAAATAGGCAGGTCCTCGACCGCACCGCCGCCTTGCGGCCCGATGATGTTGGCGCACCAGCGATAACGTGCAAAGCTGTCGGCCAATCGGTCTGCAAACGCAAAGGCCGCATTACCCCACAGAAAGTTCTGATTGCCACCCGACACGTCTTCGTTGTAATTGAAGGTCTTGGCCGGTACCGTGTCCTCCCCATAAGGCACGCGCAGCAGAAAATGCGGCAAGGTCAGGCCCACGAAGCGGGCGTCATCGGACTGGCGAAATGAATTCCACTTGGTAAATTGCGGGCCTTCAAAGACTGCACTCAGATCTTTCAGATTGGGCAGCGCCGAGTAATTGTCTACGCCAAAAAACTGCGGCCCTGCCGAGGCGATAAACGGCGCGTGCGCCATGGCCGACACACTGGCCAAGGACTGCAGTAGCTTGATGTCCTGGGTGCCGGGACCAAACTCGTAATTGCCGATGATGGAGCCAAAGGGCTGACCACCGAACTGCCCAAACTCCGCCGTGTAGACAGCGGTATACAAGCCCGAGCGGGTAATGTCGGTGGCATCCTCAAAGTCTTCCAGCAGCGCCTGCTTGGACACATTCAGAATGGCCAGCTTGTTGTTCTCACGAAAATCCGTGCGATCGACCAGGAATTTCAGCCCTGCCCAGGCCGACTCCAAGCGTTGGAAATCGACATGGTGCAAAATCTGGTCTACCTGACGACACAGTTTGCGATCCAGATTGGCGATCATCTCATCGATCAAGCCCTGGCTGATCTTCTCGCTTTGGCGACCCGGCTCAAGCAGCTCGGCCACAAAGGCTTCCAGCCCCTGACGGGTAATGGCGTAGGCCTCATCATCAGGACGCAGGCGAGTCGATTCAATCAGCTCATCGAGCAGCGAGCCGCCTTCCTGGGCGCCTTGCGCAGTCTGAGCCTGCTGTTCCGGTGTGGTTGCAGTCATGTTTATTCCCCTTGCTTGTCCTGTACGCCCAACTCAGCCAGCAGACGCTGACGCGTGCCTTCGTCCTGTACCAGTCCCTGCAGACGCTTGCGAAAATCAGGCAGATTGCCCAGTGGCCCTTTCAATGCCTTGAGTGCGTCGCGCAAGGCAATCAACTGGCGCAGTTCGGGCACCTGATCGACCAGCGCGTCGGGCTGAAAGTCGCGCATGGACTCAAACCGCAGGTCCACAGTCAGTTGATCGTCCGGACCGGCCTGCTCATTGAGCTTGTCCTGCACCAGCAAGGTCAGCGACAGATTCTGGGCCTTGAGCACGTCGTTGAACGTATCCTTGTCCACGCTGACCGGCGTACGCGCATCCAGGGGCGTACTGTCTTCGCGCAAGGTAAAGTCGCCCAGCACTAACTGGCGAAACGGCAGCTCCACCTGCTCCTGGGCATCACCCGTGGCGGGTTTGTACACAATATTGACGCGCTCTTTGGGGGCGACGGAACCATCAGCAGCCATGTCGGTTTCTCCTGTTTAGAAAATCGGGGTCTGTTCTTTCATCGGGCGCGCATCAGTTGCTCGCCACCCGTCTTTAACCGCGCCAACGCTCCATCCAACAAGCGTCGCGCAGCTTCGGCCTCGGCTCCAGCCGCCATGACCAGAGAGGTCAGGCCAAACACATCCAATCCCTCACCGTCCAGCGCCGTATCTTTAGGCGGTTCGGCACGGCCAGCGGCAGGCGTAGGCTCAGTCACCCGCGTCCCGGACGCGGTCAGCCAGGCACGCGTCTGCTCATCGGCAAAGGGACGCCCATCGCTAAAAGCCAAGCGCTCCAGCCCAGGCAAACGCTGCAAGATCGCTTGCGTTTCGATCAGAATCGTTTGCGCACCGGCCTGCCCCTGAGGCAAAGCCTGCGCCGCCTGATAGGACAGGCGATTCAAATCCAGCCAGAAACGCATGCGTCCCAGGCGCGACTCTGCAAAGCGCAAGATCGCCGCCGGGTCCTGGGCTTCGCTCAGGCGCTCCAGCACTGCCAAGTCCGCGACAGGCGGCGGAGCAACGCGCGTCACCCCTTCCTGGGCATGCGGCAAGGTATCCAGAAACAGCCAGGCGCTTTGTCGGTTCAAGCGCAGCAGCCAGGCCGTGGCCAACAGTGCATCGTCCAGAGTCAGCAAAGACTCCTGGATCGTCGCGACGCTTTGCTCTACATAGCGCTCGGCCGCGACCACGTCGCTTAGTGTTGCAGCAGCGATGACAAGGGTCTTGTCACTCGCGGAGTCAGACCCCACCTCAGAGCGCACAGGCTGAGCGACTTCTTTGGCTGCAAGTACCGGGGCGGCCGTCTGGGTCGCTACCGCAGATTCGTCCTGCGCCGGTTCAGAAAGCGGGAAATCAGGAACACGCGTTTCAGACGAAGTCTGTGTAACAGGTGCCTCGCTCTGGGCGGTCGGCAACAACTCTCCCAGACGCTTGCCTAAACGCCACCACGCCGGCGGTTCATCGTCTTTAGCCTGCCAGAACGCATCCAGCTCATCACACAGGGCAAGAACCTCGTCGCGTTGCTGCGAATCCAGTCCCTCTGCGTCCCAATCGGGCTCGGACAATACCGCGTCACATTCGTCCAGCAGCCATTGCACTTGATTGCGCCGGCCACGAATGCGTGCTGCAGCCGGACTCATGGCGTCCCAATACACCGTATGCAGATCGCGTATCACCTGTAGTCCAGCAGCCAGACCACGCGTACCGTACTCATGCAACCAGGCTGCGCACAACCACACCCCGGCACTCAGATCCTTGCCTTCTTTATCCAGTACCTGAGTTGCCAGAGAGGCGACCAGCGACCAGTCCAGGGGTGTGGCAGCATGCATGTCCACACGTTTGCCAACTTCAAGCTGAAGCGACGCAAATGTCTCACTATCACGAGGCATCTGCCCATGAGGCTGTGATTGGCTGATTGCTCGTACACCTAGCTGGCTGTCCAACATTACTCCGTGTCCCCCAGACTCCAGTCACCTGTCAAAAAAAGGCGACCTACTATTGATGCACGAAGTATAGAAATGACACGTTTAAAGATCGTTAAAGGCTTCTTGGTACTTATCTAGCATGTAGTACGGCGGAATAAACACTCTATAAACGCTAGCTTGTGTCCATCGGTGTAAGTCAAGCGATCAGCGATAGCCGGACGGAACAATCTGCAAACGCTGACACAGCGGCCCAACTCCTTATGCGTCTCGGTGCCTATCAATACACTGCCGGATTACTTCAGTTGGTGATCGGGCACCGCCCAGACGAAAAAAGTGCTCCCCAGACTCAGAGTCTCGTTCGCTTTGGATCGCTTTGGATCGCTCTCGATTCTCGTGCTCCCGCAGCAGGTGCGCAGCACGCTCGCGCACTTCAAGGCAAAAAACCAAACTATGCAATTTTTAATAATAAATTTGGATTAGTTCGGTCAGAAATGTATTGAGAATCATTGCCATCATTCGATGTCCGTTTTTCCTGCCCGCCGCATCTTCATCATGGCCGATCCATATACTCCAAAAAACATGGCTCGCTTATTGAATGGATTGAGCTGGGAGGTGGCACAGGGAGCCCCGTTGACTAGACATCACGTCAAAGCGGATATGACCTTGCCCATGCCAGTGAGCATCACGCAATTTCCCGCTGAGGTGCATGGCTCCGATCCTATGGGCTACTTGCCGCCTGTCGTGTCCAGAAATGCTCCCGTGACAAAGGACGCCTCGGAGCTAGCCAGCCATAAAATTGCACGTGCCACCTCTTCTGCTTGTCCCCCTCGTCCCATTGGAATGCTGTCCTTTAAGCGATCCACACGGTCCGGCTCACCACCGCTGGCGTGCATCTCGGTATAAATATGTCCTGGCCGAACGCAATTGACACGAATCCCTTCTCGGGCAACCTCTTTAGCAAAGCCCGTTGTGAAAGTCTCCAATGCTCCCTTTGACGCAGCGTAATCCACATATTCATTCGGACTGCCAAGCTTGGCCGCTATTGACGAGACATTAACAATGGAGCCTCCCTGCCCACCATGGCAATAAGCCATACGTTTAACCGCCTGTTGGCTACAAAGCATGGGGCCAAGCGTGTTGACGGCAAAAGTGCGTTGCATACGCTCGAACCCGACATTCTCCAGACGGGATTGCTGAAACAGCACACCTGCGTTATTCACCAACACGTCAATCCGTCCAAATCTCTGGTCAACTTGTTCAAAGAGCCCAGTTATCTGCTTGGGATCTGCACAATCCGCCTGGACAGCAAAAGCGTGGCGACCTGCCGCCTCTATTTCAGCGACCACTGCCAAGGCAGCAGATTCGCTTTCAGCATAGCTAAGAATGACGTTATAGCCCTGCACGGCGGCCAGGCGCGCGGTCGCTGCACCTATGCCACGGCTCCCACCGGTAACCACTATGACTGGATAATCTGATGCCAAGCCCATTTGTCTCTCTCCAACGTACCGTTTCAAGGCATCATAAGGCGAAAAACCGGGCTCGGGCCAAACGTACTCTGAAACAGTGAGCACTACTTGAGACCAGCACTGAACTCCTGCATGCTGTCGATACAAACCATTGTTATATACCGCCCAGTCTTTCGATCTTCAGGCTGCGCCGCCACATGGCGAACCGCGAGCCTTGTACTACCTAACAGAGCCAACCAACATGATGAAATTCGTTTTAGTGAGTTCATGCCTGCTTGGCAAACCAGTCCGCTATAACGGCACCCACAAACTGGCTGAAAACGAGATTTTGTCGCGCTGGCTAAGTGAAGGCCGCGTCATCTCTGTATGTCCTGAGCTTGCAGGTGGAATGCCGGTACCTCGTCCGCCCGCTGAAATTATTGGAGGCGGCGGCATGCAAGTGCTTTCCGGGCTGGCACGTGTTGTAGACGCTCAAGGAAATGATGTGTCTCGCGCTTTTGTAGCTGGCTCCGTACAAACTTTGCAACAAGCAAAGCTCAAGAATATTCGGGTCGCCATCCTTAAAGAAGACAGTCCGTCCTGTGGTTCCAGCTCTATTTACGATGGTTCCTTTACCGGCATCCGTATCCAGGAACAAGGCGTCACTGCGGCGCTGCTGGAGTCCGAAGGCATTCGCGTCTTTAACGAAAAACAATTTGCGCAGGCCGAGGCCTACTTGTGTGGCTTGGAAAATGAGGATTCGGAGTGAACGAAGCCCCCTTTAGCGACGTATTTCCCTGTTTCGCCAATCAGCCCCTCTTGTTATCCCCTATCCTGCAAGAGCCACACATTTGCCTACACCTGAAGATCTCCCAGCGTCTCTCAAAGTGATAGCCCTGTGGGCCACCATGATAATTGCTCCATACCTAGCGCACAAAATCGTCTGAGGAACAGTATTTTCAAGAGACGCACGACAAGCTTGCCAAGCTTGACGGTATCGACATCGAACTCCTGCGTGCGGGCGCTTCGATGTAAAGACAAGCGGCTGTCCATACTTTCATAACGTGTAAAAGTCAGAGCAAGTTCAACCTGTCTGCCTCAAGGTGCCAAGGACAAAACCGGCTTGGTCTATTATTAATAAATGCAAAAAACACGACAAGCACAGATATATCTTCCAAGTTAATCCGGTTAACTAACCACGGCAGCTAACTAAAACTATTGAGTCCTTATAATCATCTAGTAAAAAGACCATTTTCAACATATCAGCATGCATATTAATGCCTTTTTGCTTATAGAAAACACTCACGCCTAGCAGGCGCTAATTTTCACCCATCTGAAATAGGCCCTTTTTAGCTGAAACGGAAACGCAATCCTATCTCTGTACAAAGTGTGGCATTGCATGTATTGCTGCTTCTGTCACTCTCAACGTCCGGCTAAAATTAAACCCATATGTTTTTGAACTGTTTTAAATTTTGCTAAGGCTGAAAACTTAAAACCTCTCCATGCCATCTTAGGCCTGGAGAGGTTTTCTTTAAAATTTGTTAAAAAAATATTTTTTCCCGCCAATTTTGGCCTACTTATCCAAATATGTTGTTTATTTTTTCAACCATTCCAATATAACTGGTATTTATCTTACGTAAAGCATATGGAACCTTGTAATCCCAATCCTTAGACCACGAATCACTGCTTAATGTGCAGATATTGAGACTACCAAGCTCTTGCTCCAAAGCTGCAAACTGGTCTTGCAGAGATTGGCTAGAGGCAAGACTTCGACCCTGGCTTTGCCCACGCCACTCAATGCCCTTAGCGGCAGAGTATGGAATAGGTATTAACTGAAGATCATCTTTAAACAACACCCCTTTCTCTTTGTTTGCTTTTAACTTCAGCGCACTTCCCCCATCTTTTGTGAATATCATTTTTTCGGGCAAAGCTTTTCTCAAAAGCATTAAAGAAGGGCCGAATGCATAAATATCACCATTTGTGTCGATGAACGGAAGCATCTTGATAAAAGTGCTGAAAGCTGTGGGATTATTACTTCCATAGCTGCAATAGCCTGCTTTATAGGTAATCTCTGGAGCAGGTATAGGACGGATATCGATAATTTCACTGCTTACTGACTTGTCGCCAAGCAGCAGTCCTAAACCGAGCTCTGCATTTCGCAAAAACTCAAGCTGGTTCCATATTGTGTAAATTTTTTTGGCTTCATCACTTAAAGAATCAAATGCTATTTCTATAGCATCTTCCCGATCCAGATTGTCGCTTAACTTTATCTGGGCAATCTTGAAAGAATCTGCCACTTGGGATGCAGATTTAAGATTGAAAAAATCCAATTTAATATTACACGCATTAAATGTATTATAAATAGTATTTAACGTAGAAAAATCTTGCATCATGCAGCGAATCTTTAAGATATACTCTGCCACTTCATCATTGCTGATTTCATTCATATACCCCATCGACATCCATGGGAAAATATCAGACCAGTTTGCTATCCATGCTCCTAAAACCGCGTAATCAGAATTTGATTTTAAAATACCTTCTTTAGCCCCTACAAATAATGCCTTAGGTATTTTTCTTGAAATACGCACCTCAGACAAAACATCCAATGAGTTTTCTTGAACTTTATTGGCTAAATCAACCAGGCCATCAATGTTATTCTTGTCTCTAACCATTGATTTAAATTGATCAAGACTCAGGTCTGGATCTGCTTTTTTTGCCTCCTCGTATCCTGAGGCTATAGAAAACTCTTCGGAGTCTCCAAGTTTCTTAATTGATTCTAATTTTTCCTCTATCTGCGGATCTTTTTCAGGTTTTAAAAACTCGGGTATCTCAGGAGGACGGCTTACCGAACTTTGCATTGGAGCTTTATCTAGCAAGCTGATCTCTGATATCTCAGAAAAGGATTTATTAGCAACCACATCAAACCATGAATTCACCTGATTTTCAACGCAACCACCACTAGCTAGGGCTTTACAAGAAACATTGACCTCGGAATCCTGATTTTTTTGAGCACCGTTATAAGTTTGCTCTATAGATACTGAGGTTCCTATTCCCGAATAGCTAAATGCAGCAGTTTCACCGTATTTCCAACTATTTTCCGCCTTCCTGCTAGTCATTTCTGTTGAAACGGAGCCCATTCCACCCCAGATAGCTCCAACGACTAATCCGTCACCATATGAAGAAATGAAATTCTGCAATGATTTCACCCATTCCTTCATTAACTCTTCTTTTTCTTTTTGTGAACCAAGGTGATCACGAACAGCGATAAACCTGTCCAGTACATTCAACGCCTTATGTTTAGGTCCTGCACTTAATGAATTTAAAACATCTTCTACTAACAAATTATCAAAATCGATATATTCTACGCCCGATATCATAGAAACATTATAAGAAACTTTTATCGATTTACTCTCTGAGGCAGTGGCGTTACTTACAAAAACAGAAACTGCAGATGTAAATTTAGCGATACCTGACGCGCCATATGCTCCGGAAAAACCGATGGTTCCCTCATTCAGGGAATCCGTATAAACATATTGACTCTTACCACTCATACTCATTTCAACTTCTTTCTGAGTGATCATCTTTGTAATAGGTTGATTCAATATCGATGGTGAAAAATCATTTCCAAGAACGGTAGACCCTACAGTAATCCCCAATAGCGGATTTATAGATTTAGATTCTATGGCCATGATTTTCACCATTAGTATTTTTTAACGACAGTAATAAAAATATTTCCTGATGCACCACTCGTACTGCCGCCACCTTTTTTATTAACTGCGTATTTTTCTTTATCTTTTACATCTAGCCTATCGCTATTTGACCCACTCCACGGGCAATCCCAATAATATTTAAACACTTCCGTATCGCCATCATAAAGCGAAAATCTTCCTTCAGTACCGGATGACGCATTTTCTCGTCCGCAGGAAGCTATTGTGTAGGAATCCTCATCTTTGATGATTGTTCCGTTTATCTGACTAGCGTAGATTTCTTTGTTCTTATTCCCAGGCTCATGAAATTTTCCCCAATCCAGATGAGCGCCTTTAATCTCAAAATCACCGTTAACGACAAACACCGTGATTTCTATCCACTGAGCATAGGCTCTAAGTGTTTTTTCTTCATCTGAAAAATCTTTATCTGTTTTGCTATTCATATCCAACTCCTCAGCCTGTTAATTACATTGCCCCTAACCATTCTGGGCCTGGATTACGAAAGCAAAGAGTATCAGACAGGTCAAACAAACTCAAATAACAAATTAATTTTAAAAATTATTATTTTAAATAAGGAGGCCTGCTATCTGGCCGCTAATAAAAATATTTTTATAATTCCCCGCCTAATTGTTTTATTATTTTCTATATCTTTTTTTAATTAGGCGGCCAGAACAATAACGGACTTCTTGAATAACAAGTGACAAAATGGCTCTGGTATCTCAGAAATAAGAACTCGATGAAACGCAGTGTTTATTTTTCAAAAGAAACCATCTTACAGAGTCAGCTTGAAACCCTTATGGCTAGCCGTAAAGCCTAACTGCTCATAAAACCGATGGGCGTCGGTTCGTGCCCTATCCGAGGTCAATTGAACAATGCGGCATTGGCGTTGACGGCATTGTTCGACCGCCCACTGAATCATCAAACGCCCCAATCCCGAGCCACGGGCCGAGCTGGCGATACGGACGGATTCGATTTCCCCGCGCCAGGCACCTTGGTGGGACAGGCCAGGCATATAGGTGATCTGCAGGGTCCCTACAACAGCACCATTGAGCTCTACAACGGCTAAATACTGGTTAGGATCCGCTTCTATCGCTGCAAAGGCCTCCAAATAAGATTGAGCCAGGGGCAGACTGGTATTTTCACGCTGTTGACCCAGAATATCGTCAGCCAACATGGCCACAATCGCTTCCAGATCTGCTTCTACCGCAGGACGAAAAACAGGTGTAGACGTCAACTCGCACTCCTTATCAAAAAATAGACAAAACAGATGTGGAATTATGCCTGCTGGAGCTGCCTAATCTGTAGCTAGCCCTTCATTCTGACTGCATATTCTCTGTCGTGGCAGGATTGTCAGGAACCTTCTGCGCATCCAGCCATGCCAACCAGGAAGCTTGCAGACGCCAGGCACTGGCAGCACCGGGGGCGTAGCCCATGATTTCCTCGATTTCAGGTAGAGAGAAACCGCGTTCAATCAAACCCGCGGCAAAGGTATTGCGCAGTCGCTGTGGCGTCATTAACAGATCCATCTGCTTGATACCCCATTTACTGACAATACGGGCGAGCGTCGCGGGATTCATCTGTGCCTGAGGACGAGCGGCACTGATCTGGCGACTACCCGGAAAGACACGGCTGTCTTTCGTCCAGACTGAAGCGTCTTGGGCTGCGCTAAAGATTAACCAACTGCGCAAAATGCCTTCACACCAGACGGGCACAAACACGTCCCGTTTTGCCGCACCTGTAAGCTTGAGCAAGATAGTGCCAGCCCGCCAAAGGGCGGTTTGCTCGTCATCAACGTCATTTGTTTCTGCGGGTTCTGCAGCGCGTCGAACAGCGCCTATCGCGCTAGGGTGCAACTGCCCTAACTCGACCGGGCGCAAGCCGGTACCCAGCATCACGGCCACAATCGTCATATCCCGATATTCACGCCAACGGGCGGCGATGGTCATATCGCTGGCCAGCTCCAGTACACGCCACCGATTTTGCAGTGCCTTGATGGTAGCAACGCATTGATCGACAGAGAGAAATTGGGTGGCCTGGTTGTCGGGAGCTTGGCGCCAGCTTTCCTTGAAGGGGTCATTAATAGCGGGGGCTAGGGCTGGGTTTTCCGAGCGGCCATCCTGACGGCAAAGCTCTTCGTAAGCGCGGGCGATGACTTGTTGATAGCGCTCGCGTTGTGGTCGGCGCACATCGTCCAGATTGCTCAAAAAGTCCCGGATATCCACGGGTTTGATCTGGGTGTACTGTTTTTTGTGATCTTGCAAGGCATGCAAGAAGCGCCGCCACAAGGTGCGATAAACTCGCTGCGTACTGGGTGCCATGGGTGGGCGTTGATGTTGCAACCAAGTATCAAACAAGGCTTCCGCCGAGATGTCTGCGGCCTGCAAGCCCAAAATGGGCAGGTCAATCTGCCCTTCTTCTCGTGTAGACCGTTTTTTCATCGGGTACTCGTTATTTCCGTTAATTGCATTTTATTGTCTATCAGCGATAAGGGAATGACAAGAGGTCCAAGAACCCTAAAGCGAAACAAATAAGGACGAAGCAAGAGAAACGGTAGAACGCGCAGCAAAAAATCTGTACGTTTATACAGTATAATACAGGGTCCTGACAAACTTTACGAACTACGCCACGATGCAATACTTGGTCACCACCCCCCATCGCTCTGAATATCCGAACCCCTTGGTCCTGAAACAAGGCGATTTTCTGAAGGTCGGAGAACGGTATCAAGGCCCGGAAAACTGGGATAACTGGATTTACTGCTCTACCGATGAACACGCCGGGGGATGGGTGCCTGAACAAATTATTGAGCGCCTGCCAGACCCTGGAGCAGGTCGTGCACTGCAAGACTACAGCGCGCTGGAAATGAATGTAGATAAGGGTGACCTTGTTCAAGGAGAAAAAATCCTGAATGGCTGGTGCTGGTGCCTGCGCCCCCAGGATGACGCTCTGGGCTGGGTACCTCTTAGCCACCTCTCGCCCCTACCTACTGACAACTGATCTCTTGCAGCACGGCTGGCCGCAACAACGGCCCTGACGCCCGATAAGCCCTCTGCCTCAATCACAAGGCAGAGGGTATTGAATCAGGGCATATTGTCACGCGCAGATCGTTTGCCCCTAGCCGTTCAAACATGCAATGTGAAACTATTAGGCTGGACTATCTATACAAATTCTGATGAACCCAGCCCTTATTGGTCAGGATCATTCTTGCCTGCCCTTGTACTTGCTGAGCCGTCAAAGCACGCAGATCCTCATAGGTATCCAGAACCGCACTATCTTTGATCCAACCCGCAGCGTCAGCCAGGTGATACACATAGTTCACCTGACTGACAGTAAACCCGCCTGCACTGGCCGGCTCGGTGAAATCACTGATGCGGTCCAAAACCAGGCGGCCTGTACAAAAAGCGTCACGCTCGCCTTGGGACTGTTCAGCATTGGAGCGACGCAAATAGGTATCCGCATTGGCATCCAGCTCGTAACGCGGTGCGTCCTCTTTCCCAACCTGACGCAACAAACCCACCTTGGCCAACGCGGCCAGACGAGCCCGATCTTCTACGATCAAAGGGGAGTCATGCTCGGCCTGATAGGGATAGACACGTCCAGGGACACCAACACACAAGCCGTCTCGCGTATCCAGATAACGCTGGATCGCCATACTGAAATTTTCCTCATTGGCCTTTTTCGAATCCTGGCACCCTGCCAACAACCCGGCTACCACGACGACCAACGCTGTTTTCCACATAACCACTTTCCTTGCTTGCGTGCTCAAAGAACGAGTGTAGCCCGCCCCCGCCCTGCCCTAAAAGCCTTGTCACACGCTGACAAGAAAATACTCCGATAGCCGCTTCACAAGATCGATACCCCTCAATATTGCATTACTGCGTTGCAAAATCTGGCCTTTTACCTTGCTGACAAACAGGGTAAAGTCTCTGGGCTTCGTAAATGAAAGGCATTATCAATGAGCATTACCCCCGTTCCAGGTGCCCTCCCGCGCTATACCCTCGTAGCACGTACTTTGCACTGGTTGATGGCCCTGGCCCTGACTGCACTGGTGACCGTGGGCTACGTCATGAAAACCTTGCCCCTGTCACCTCTAAAACTGCAAGTCTACTCCTGGCACAAATGGGCGGGCATTTCCCTACTGGTGCTGGTGATCCTGCGCCTGCTCTGGCGTTTGTTGAACCGCCCCCCTGCTCTGCCCGCTGGCATGTCGTCTTTCAGCCGGGCTCTGGCCCACTGTGGTCATGCTGCTTTGTACCTGCTGATGATTGGCATTCCTCTGACGGGCTGGTTGATGAGTTCGGCCAAAGGTTTCCAGACGGTGTGGTTTGGCGTGATCCCCCTGCCCGATCTGGTGTCCAAAGATAAACCTTTGGGCGAGTTGCTGGTCCAAGTCCACATCTTTTTGAATTACGCCCTGATTGCCATGGTCAGCCTGCACATTCTGGCGGCTTTAAAGCATCAGTTCATAGACCGTGACGGCTTGCTAGGCCGCATCACCTTTACTTTAGGTAAAGCCAAATCATGAAAAAATCTGTCTTCGTGCCTCTGCTGATCGGCGCCTTGGGCCTGAGCGCCAGCCTGTCGGCCAATGCCAAGAACTACCAGGCCCTGGACACCCAAAATAGCGAAATCGGCTTTCAGTATTCCCAAATGGGCGTGAAGCTGGACGGCCAGTTCCGCCAATTTGAGGGCGAACTGAATTTCAACCCCGACGCCCTGGATCAATCCAAGGTCGTACTGAAAGTCGCACTGGATAGCGTTGACACCGGCTCCGAAGAAGCCGATGACGAATTACAGGACGTGCGCTGGTTCGATATTGATGCACATCCCCAGGCCGTTTTCAGCTCCAAAAGTTTCCGCGCCGTCAGCGCCCAGCACTATGAAGTGCAAGGCATCCTGCAAATCAAAGGCCGTGAACAGCCCATCACCGTGATGGCGACCATGACCCCCGAAGGTGACAAAGCCACTTTCAGCGGCGCCTTTGACATCAAGCGTGGCGATTTTTCTATCGGTGAGGGTTCCTGGTCCAGCTATGACATCGTGGCCAACGAGATCACCGTCAACTTCAAGATTGATGCGAAATAAGCAGACGCATCAACGTCTCCTCCCCGTATAAACAAGGATTGCACCCTTATGATCAAGCCCGTGATTGCCCTGTCAGCTAGTTTTCTATTGGCTTTTGCCGCTCAGGCCGCGCCGGTCACTTATCAGGTTGAACCCAGCCACACCTTCGTCCACTTCAGTTACAAGCATTTGGGCTTGAGCACCCAAAGCCAGCGATTTAACAAGTCACAAGGTACCGTCACCCTGGACCAGGAAGCCAAAACCGGCAGCATTGACATGAAAGTCGACACCCGTTCGGTCAGCACTGGCTTTGCCCTGTTCGACGAACACATCCAGGGCAAGGATTACTTTGATACCGCGCAGTTCCCCGAGGCCACCTTCGTGTCCAAGGACATTCAGTTCGACGGGGACAAGCCCGTATCTGCTCAAGGCGATCTGACCATCAAGGGGATTACCAAGCCCGTGACCATGACCATTGAGTCCTTCCTGACGATGCCCCAACACCCGATGTTGAAAAAGCCCGCTCTGGGCGCGGACGGCAAAATCACGGTCAAGCGCAGCGACTTTGGCATGCCGGCCAATGTGCCCCACGTGGGCGACGAGGTCACCATTCGTATTGCACTGGAAGCCATCGCCCCCTAACCCAGACTTGCCCATCGGCATGGAAATCTGATTACAGAATTTCCTGCACCACTTCCAAGGGACGCGCCAGACGCGTCCCTTTTGCTGTGACCACGATAGGACGGTTCAACAAGATAGGATTGGCTTCGATGGCTGCCAGCAAGTCCTCATCGCTTAGATCAGGATTGCCCAGATTCAGCTCGCTGTAAATGGCTTCTTTGCTACGCATAGCCTCACGCACCGTCAAGCCTGCAGCCGCAATCAGCGCCTTGAGTTCGCTACGTGTCAAAGGAGTTTTCAGGTACTCGATGATCTCCGGTTCCAGACCTTTTTCACGCATCAGGGCCAAGGCATTACGCGAAGTACTGCAGCGCGGATTATGATAGATTTTGCTCATGACAGTCTTTGACTTCCTATAAACCGTATTCAGGCGAACAATAGTAGCCCAGCGCCGCCGGATACGTCATCTGGGTAGCTTGCCACAGCCAGGCCAGCGTCTGCATTTCGCCAGGAGAACACATGATCGACCTGTATTACTGGACTACTCCCAACGGACATAAAGTCACCCTGTTTCTGGAAGAGTCCAGTCTGCCTTACACCATCCACCCCATCAATATTGGCCAGGGCGATCAATTCAAACCCGAATTTCTGCGTATCGCTCCCAATAACCGTATTCCCGCCATTGTTGACCAGGCCCCGCAAGACGGCGGCGAGCCTATCGCCCTGTTCGAGTCCGGCGCCATTCTGCAATACCTGGCAGAAAAAACCGGCCAGTTCCTGTCTGCCGACTTGCGAGTCCGCACCGAAACCTTGCAGTGGCTGTACTGGCAAATGGGGGGACTAGGCCCCATGGCAGGTCAAAACCACCACTTCAATGTTTATGCCCCTGTCAAAATCGAGTACGCCATTGACCGCTATGTGCGTGAGACCGGCCGCCTCTACGGTGTGCTGAACAAACATCTGGCACAGCGCGACTTTATCGCCGGAGACTACTCCATTGCCGATATGGCCAGTTATCCCTGGATTGTCTCCCACCAGCGCCAAAGCCAGAACCTGGACGACTTCCCAAATGTGAAACGGTGGTTTGAGCGTATTGGCGAGCGCCCCGCGACCCGCCGAGCCTACGCCTTGACTGAGCAGATCAACCCCGGTTCGCCTGCACATGACCCCAAGGCACACCAAATCCTCTTTGGCCAAGATTCCAACACTATCCGATAGGACTGATTCCATGACCTTACAGCGCCCCTCTCAGCTGCTGCTTATTGGCCTGACAGCCATGGCTCTGTCTGCGTGTTCCAGCACGCCCAGCAACATCTCCCTGATTCCGACACAAACCCAGGATCAGACTGAAAAGGACGGGGTCTTTACCCAGCCTCTGGATTACAAACATGTCAAACCAGGCTGTACGGGTGAATGCCCACGTCTGGAAGTCAAGTCCCTGATTTTCCCCGGCAATTCCGAGCTGACCAAGCTGGTCGATGAAAGCCTGGCCAACATGACAGTCATTACAGACCGTCATCCCGGTTACCGTGGCTTGAAGGAGTTCGAGAACTACTACTGGGTGACGGCCAATAATCGTGACGAAGTGCACTTATCTGCTCGTACCCGCTATCGCAACCGTGATCTCACCGTGATAGAGCTCAGTTCGGGTATTTATATGACGGGTGCCGCCCACGGCATTACCGCCACCCAGTTCATCAATTGGGACAATCGTCTGAAAGTCGCTTTGCCGGTGGAGCGCATTATCGCTCCCGGCAAGATCAAACCCTTCCAGGAACTGGTTCGCCAAGCCCACAACAACTGGGTTTCCAACCTGAGCGAAGCACGTGAAGACCGCGCTGGCTGGGACAGAATGTGGCCCTTCCAGCCTGCCCAAACGATCGCACTGACCGATCAGGGCTTGCTGGTGAAATACAACCCTTACGAGATCGCTCCCTACTCCTTCGGTCAGCCCGAGTTCCTGCTGCCTTACTCGGAGCTGCGAGGCATCCTGCGTCCGGCCTACCTACCGGCCAATTAAGCATTTGGGTCACATAACGCACACAGGCAGCGCATTTCCGACTGCCTGTTCATAAACACAGTGTTCTCATATGCTATGTCAGGCCCGGCGTCTTTAGTCATACCCAGTCGGCCCCCCGCTCTTAGCGTCCGATCATCCCTCTCTTGCAAGCGCCCATACCATCATGTCTGATAACTTGTTCCGCTTTCACGACCTGTTTGCTCAACTGGGTCTGCCCAACACTCCCGAGGCGATTGCCAGTTTTCTGGAAAAACACCGCCCCTTGCCCAATGACATCCTGCTGGCCGACGCTCCCTTCTGGAACAAGTCTCAGGCCGAGTTCATTCGGGAGAAACGATTGCTGGACTCTCCCGAATGGATCCAGATCATTGACCAGTTAAGCGAAGCCCTGCGTCAAACAACTGGCGTGCTGAACCTGTCAGGCCCATGCCGCGTTCTGGCCCTGTCAGGCAGTCTACGTCAACGCTCCTTCAACACCGCCCTGGCACATGCCGCCCAAGCCCTGGCCCCGCAAGGGATGAGCATCGATGTGGCTACCCTGCACGGTATTCCCTTGTATGACGGTGATATCGAGAGCAAGGACGGTATTCCAGACGCCGTGCTGAGCTTGAAGGAAAAGATCCTGAGCGCCGATGCCCTGCTGCTGGTCACCCCGGAATACAACAACGGCGTCCCCGGTGTGTTCAAAAACGGGATCGACTGGTTGTCCCGTACGGATATGAAAACTATCTTTTCGGGCCGCATTACGGGACTGATCGGTGCCTCCATGGGTGGCTTTGGCACGATCTCTTCCCAGACAGCCTGGTTGCCTACCCTGAAAATGCTGGGCGTGTCCCTGTATAGCGGCAGCTCTTTACTGGTGTCTCGTGCGCAGAACTCCTTTGATGCGGAAGGCAAGCTGCAAGATGAGACTATCCAGAAATTGCTGAGCAGCTACCTCCAGGGCTTCCAGACCTTTGTGCATGCTTCACAGATGGCCAAGGCGCAAGAAAGAAAAAGCTAATTAAGCAGCAACAGCTCAAAAAGCTTATAGGACTTTGCCTATAGGGCCGCTAAAACCTGAGCCGATAAGTGGGGTCATGTCGTAGGAAGCCCGTATCACCACACACCCTCAGAATCGCTGCAACAAAAAAGGAGCCTTGAAGGCTCCTTTTTCCATCCTGTCCCTGGCTTAAGGCTGCACAGGCTTGTCAAAACGGTCCAGGTCAAAATACCGACTGGTACTGTCCGACGAGGCGGGCTTGGAGCTTGAGCTATCCGCTGCAGGAGCGGGTTCTGGTTCTACCGTCACGGTTTGCACCCGGTTCAGATCAGGCTGCTCTACCCGCTCAGGCACGCCGTAGGTCTGTACCGCGCCACTCGAATACGTCCCCGCTGCAGCCGGTACAGCAGCCGCTTTGCGTGCAACGGCCTGATCCAGATAGCTGGCCAACTGCTCATGGTTTGCCGAACGTGCCCAATCTGCCGGACTCAAGCCTTGAGCATTTTGCATGCTCGGGTCCGCACCCGCTGCCAAGAGCACATCGACGACCGCCCGTTTGCCTGACAAAGCCGCCATCATCAAAGGACTGGTTCCGTCGGGCGCCGGTGCGTTCACAATCGCTTTTTGAGACAGCAGGTAGCGCACGGTGTCTTCATGCCCTTTAGAGGCGGCGTAGTGCAAAGGCGACCAGCCCACCCGATTCACTTGCCCACCCCGCGCCTGCAGATCACGCAAACGAGCGGTTTCCCCCATCAGGGCCAGATACATCATGGGGGTTTCGTGGGCCTCGTTCTCGATGTTCACATTGGTTTGACGATTGGCCAGCAAAGTGTCCACCACTTTCCAGGACTTGTTGCGGATCGCCAGCATCAAAGAAGGATTACCCTTGGCATCCAGCGCATTGGGATTCGCTCCCTTAATAAACTCCTGCTCGATGATATTCGGGCGATCATTTTCCAGCGCCAAGTACCAGTTTCGGCTTTCCAGCTCCGGCTCCTGCGCCGACACGGGGGCTGACAGCAGAAAGGCCAAAGGAAGCACCATGGAAAGGATGGCTTTATCGAGTATTTTTCTTTTATAAATCATCTTATTAAATCCTTTTCATAAAGTGCTTTATTAATTTATGAAAGTACAGAGGGGGTTGCTTAACGCCGCATTTTTTTATGCTCGGGCGGACTCCAAGAACCCACAAAACGGTTTAAGAAACACAGCTAAGCTATTGATTATCAATAAAAAACATAATTTTATATCCATTTCCCTCCAAACCAGAAAAGGGAAGAAAATTATGAAAATTTTTATTTTTATATTTAAAATCAATAGATTAAAAAGCAATCCTAAAGCATCAGATTAACTTCAAGGCATGTCTCAGCAAGACCGTGAACCTTGAGCTAAACCACGACTAGGGCCTCAAAAAAACCTCTAAACAAGATTAAATTAAAGCTGTACCTTACTGAATAATTTGAAAAAATTCTCCGTACTGGCCTCTTCCACTTCCTTGACCGAGATCCCGCGCAGCTCCGCGATCTTCTCGGCCACATGAATGACCAGGGACGGATTGTTCGTTTTGCCTCGATATGGCACAGGAGCCAGAAACGGCGAGTCCGTTTCGATCAGCAAACGATCCAGCGGCACTCGTTGTGCCACATCTTGCAGTTGAGTGGCATTCTTGAAGGTCACAATCCCGGAAAAAGAAATGTAGAAATTCAAATCCAAAGCCGCTTGCGCCACTTCCCAAGTCTCAGTAAAACAGTGCATCACACCCCCGGCAATCTGCGCCTGCTCTTCGCGCATGATGGCAATGGTGTCCTCACTGGCCGAACGGGTATGAATGATCAAGGGTAGACCCGATTCGCGGCTGGCACGGATATGGGTGCGGAAACGCTCACGTTGCCAATCCAAGGGTTCCTGCAAGCGGTAATAGTCCAGACCCGTCTCGCCAATCGCCACTACCTTGGGATCTTGGGCATGCCGGATCAGCTCCTGGACGGTAGGCTCAGTGACTTTCTCGTAATCCGGATGCACTCCGACCGAAGCAAACAGATGGCCGTGAGGACGCACCAGGTCCATCAAACCGGGCCAATCGTCCATATCCACGCTGACCACCAGCGCACAGCCCACCTGGTTCTGGCGCATCCTGTCCAGGATGTCGTCCAGATTTTCAGCAAGTTCAGGGAAATTAAGATGGCAATGCGAATCAACAAACATGGTTAGACGGTACTTTTTTAAACACGACGACATGCCTGGTGCAATCGGTCCAGGACATGATGAATAAACAATTTAGCATTGAGTGGATGATTGCCAAGCGCCTTTTGCTGGACCAGCCACTTCAGGGCTTCTGTTACCGCCGTGGTGTTGGATTGGGCGGCCAAGGCATCAATGCGTTTTTGCAAAGAAGGATAGTAACGCGCCGGTTGAGCAAAACTACCCAGTTCAATATCGACAAACAAGCGCTGCCAATGGTCGATCCACTCTTGGGCAGGCAGTTTTTCCAGCGTATCGGCCAAGGACAAATCCGCCTCACGACCCGCTTTCAACACCCCATCCATCCAGGCGCTGAGCCAGTCCGGACACGGTGCATTCATCTCCTGACTGGCACTGAGTGCTTTGAGCGGTG
Source organism: Alcaligenes sp. SMD-FA (assembly GCF_025960365.1). Lineage (NCBI taxonomy): Bacteria > Pseudomonadati > Pseudomonadota > Betaproteobacteria > Burkholderiales > Alcaligenaceae > Alcaligenes > Alcaligenes sp. SMD-FA. The sequence continues at coordinate 2,153,698 of NZ_CP110108.1, forward strand.
CTCCTCCCCAGGCAGCCAACCAGTCCGAGGCTTGATCCACGCCTTGTTGCTCCAGCCATTGCACCGCTTGCTGGGCATGGGGTGCCGGCAAGGGCAAACGGCGGCAACGCGATACCAGTGTGGGCAAGAGTCGGTCTGGGGCATCGGCAACCAGCAGGAAAACGGTACGTTCAGCCGGCTCCTCCAGAACCTTCAGCAAGGCATTGGCGGACACCAGATTCAAGGCTTGGGCCGGATAGAGCACTGCCACGCGCCAGCCCCCTCGGTGGGTGCCGGTATTGAACCAATGTTGCAACTGACGCAATTGCTCCACCCGGATTTCCCGAGAGGGATTTTTGCGAGCGGCCGACTCTTTGGCCAAGTCCCCGTCCTGAGTATCCGGCCCCTGCTCTTGCAGAGCAAGCGCATCCGGGCGCAGTAAACGTAAATCGGGATGGTTTCCCCCCCGCACCCACTGACAGGCCTGACAGTGCCCACAAGCCAGCCCCTGCACAGGCTGGTCGCACAATAAACTGGCTGCGGCTGCACGAGCGAATTGCGTCTTGCCGATGCCCGGCAGACCGTGGATCAGCCAGGCATGGGCAAAACGCTCCTGATGACCCAGCCAGCTTTGAGCAGTCTCGATTTGCCAGGGTAGAAAAGTCAAACTATCAGACACCGTATTGCCTCAAGGTTGCACAACAAAAGGCCTGATTCGCACAGGAAGGGCAAGGCAATCGCCCCCGCTTGAACAGCCCAGCGCACATTGTAATATGAACCGGTAAAATGCCTGCTCCACTACCAAGGATAATGAAGTGAGCTTATTGATCGGGCTGGCCGCCAAAGCGCGCTCAGGCAAAGATACCGTCGCCAATCTGCTACTGGCACACAACCCTTTATTGGCTGCCTATGCCTTGGCCGACCCCGTAAAAATGGGCTGCGAAGTGCTATTTGGTCTAAGCCCAGCCCAGGCCTGGACCGACGACAGTCTGAAAGAAGTGCCTATTGCCCTGTGGCAACGCTCCCCCAGACAGTGCTTTCAGCTACTAGGGACCGACTGGATGCGCCAGCGTGACCCCGATCACTGGCTGCGCCGTGCCCAGCATGTACTGGAATTTGGCCCTGGCGCCCCCCTTGCCAGAGACGTTCAGGATTACTCGGTCTGGGCGCTGGCCTTGGCCGCGATTTACGGCATGGTGCCCGAACACCTGGATGATAAGCGTGCTGATCACATTGACGCCTTTTGGGGTTTGAGCCCGCGTCAGGCGGCCGAGCACTTGCGTAATCAGGTTCTAGCCACCTATCCGGATTACGAGCAGCGTCGCCAAAGCTTGCCCCTGTCCCTGCCCAGCCACCAGCTTCCTGATATGAGTCAGGCCCGTTGCCTGCTGATCAAAGACATTCGTTACGAAAACGAGGCCAATTTCATCCGTGAGCATGGCGGGGAAATCTGGCATATCGAACGCCCGGGCAACCCGGTGATCAGCCAGCACTCGTCTGAATGGGGCGTAGAACGCGCTCCCCAAGACTATCTGATTCAAAATAATGCGGGCCTGGAAGAGCTCGCCAACAAGGTCCATGATTTGTGGGCCGGGTTCGCGCAAAGGCACGGTTTGGAGCGCTGACTCACGGTCACCACAATAGCAAAGCCCGATACGCGCCCCCAGGCATTGGGCCAGCAGCATTCAGGCCCCTGAGGGGCCTGATCTGGTTTTAACGCTTCAGAATATATTTGGCGACGGCCCGATTATGTGCAGCCAGATTGGCCGAGAACTCGCTGGTTCCATCCCCACGCGATACAAAATAATAGAAATTATGTTTTTCGGGATGCAAGGTCGCCATTAAGGAAGCCTTACCGGGACTGGCAATCGGCGTGGGTGGCAATCCATTGCGCGTGTACGTATTCCAGGGCGTATCGGTCGTCAAATCACGCTTGCGAATACGGCCCTCATAAGCCGAACCCATGCCGTAAATAACCGTCGGGTCTGTCTGCAAAGGCATGCCGACACGCAAGCGATTCATGAATACCCCAGCCACGCGTGCCCGGTCCTGGCTGTGGCCCGTCTCACGTTCCACGATAGAGGCCATGATCAAGGCTTCATACGGTGTCTTCAAAGGCAAATCCGCATCCCGATCCGCCCATAGCTGCTCCAGCAGTTCCTGCTGGGCCTGAAAACCGCGACGCAGAATGTCGATATCCGCCGTACCGGGCACAAAGACATAGGTATCGGGATAGAACAAACCTTCTGGATGAGACGCCTCCACACCAAAGCGCTTCAACAAATCGGCATCGCTCACCTCGCTCAAGGTCTGTCGAACCTGAGGGTTGCTTGCCAGCGTGTCACGTATGCGTTGATAGGTCCACCCCTCGGGAATGGTCAAACGGGTCTGCAGCATATTGCCGCTGGACATGCGCTCCATCACCACCCACGGTGTATCCCCGCGTACCGCCTCATAAGCCCCCGCTTGCAAGGAGGTATCCAGACCAGAGAGACGCGCCATCCAGACAAAGGCATCTTCCTGAATATCGATCCCGGCCTGCTGCATACTGCGCGCAATCGCACGGGGACCTGAACCGGCAGGGACCACATAATCGATGCGTTCGGCACGCATCGTCACGGGCTGCTTCTTGGCCCAATACCAGGCCCCCCCCGCTATCACACAGGCGACTACCAACCAAAGGCCCAACAGGGCAGAGAAGATCTTGACAGTTTTTTTCATGCGAGCGCTATTGTAAACAGAATAAGGCGGCGTATTCCTGAATATGTGTCACAGCCCAACACCGAAACTGGGATCAGTCAGCACCGCCCTCTCCTTCCACCCAGCCCATGCCCTGATCCCAGCGGGGGTATGCCCCTAGAACCAGCCTCGCACACGGTATCATTGATGTTTAAATTTATTTTTTCGCTCAGCCATGACCGGAATGCCTGCTCCCTCCTCTTTCGCCCTGCCAGATTTGTGCGTCCTCCAGTTCCAAGGAGCCGATGCCGTGTCTTTTCTCCATGCTCAAGTCAGCAATGATTTGGAGCACCTGGCTGCCGACCGTGCCTGCATCGCGGCCTATTGCACCGCCAAAGGTCGCAGCTTGGCCACCATGGTGTTGTGGCGCGAGCAGAACGAAACGGTCTTTGCCCTGGTCCGCCGTGATCTTAGCGAAGCCCTGATCAAGCGCTTACGCATGTTCGTGCTGCGCAGCAAAGTCGCGATCAGTCTGGCCGAGTTACAGGTTTACGGTGTGGCCGATTCGTCCGCTGCCCAAGCCGTCTGGAATGTGCGGCGCGAAGGTGGCGACACCCTGATTCAGGCCCCCGGCGATCTGGACGGCTTGAATCGTCACTGGCGAATTTCTCCCCAGCAGGACGCAAACGCTCAGACTTCTGAAGGTCGTTGGGAAACGGCAGATATTTTGGCCGGCTTGCCCTGGATCAGCGCCGACACGCAGGATTTGTTCATTCCCCAGACCCTGAACCTGGATCTGATCGATGGCATCAACTTCAAGAAAGGCTGTTATCCGGGCCAGGAAGTCGTGGCTCGCAGCCACTATCGAGGCACGATCAAACGGCGCATGATGGCCGCCCGTACCGCCGTTCTGGACACGGCACCACAGACGCCGGAAGCTGCCGATGTGTTTCTGGTCTCGCAGAATGCGGAACCGCTGGCCGCCGCGCGCATTATCAACCGCGCCTGGCATAACGGGCAGCAACGTCTGTATGTCTTGATGGAAGTGGTACTGGCGGACCTGGAACAAGGCCAGTTTCAACTGGAGCAAGGACAGGCGCTGGAACTGCAGCCCCTGCCCTACGCACTGCCAGAACTTAGTGCTTCTGACGGTACAAATTAAGAATGCTGGAGAAATCCAGCCCTGCATTCTGACCTTGTGCGGCGTGCAAGGCGAACAGGTTGCGTGCCAGTTCGCCCAAAGGCGTCGCGCTGTTCTGGCTGACAGCCGCATCGGCTGCCAGACCCAGGTCTTTCAGCATCAGGCCCGTCGCAAAACCGCCCTGATAATCACGCGAAGCCGGCACATCCGGCATCACCCCAGGCCAGGGGTTGTACAGCTCGGTTGCCCAGTTTCGACCGGAACTGCGCGCCATGATGGTCGACAGCACGGCAGGGTCCAGACCGTGGGCAACGCCCAAAGCCAAGGCTTCAGCAGTACCCGCCATCAAAATCCCCAAGAGCATATTGTTGCAAATCTTGGCAACCTGACCCGCACCGGCTTTACCCGCGTGGAAAATGTTCTTGCCCATGGCATCCAAGTAAGGGCGCGCCTTTTCCAGGGCCTGATCCTCGCCCCCGACCATAAAGGTCAAGGTGCCAGCAATGGCGCCACCGGTCCCACCGGAGACCGGCGCATCCAGCATTAACAGACCCAGCTTGCTGGCTTTGGCCGCCAGATCCTGGCTGGTTTGCGCATCAATGGTGCTGCAATCGACCAGCACCGTACCGGGGGCCACAGTCTGCAGCAAGCCGTTCTCGCCCTCGTAAACCTGACGAACATGGCGGCCAGCAGGCAGCATGGTAAAGACCATCTGCGCGTCTTGGGCGATTTGCACCGCCGATTTCCCCACCTGTGCCCCTGCTGCCTGCAGTTCCTGCATGGCTTGCGCATTCAAGTCAAAGACTTTCAGGCTATGACCGGCTTTGAGCAGATTCAGCGCCATGGGTTTACCCATATGGCCCAGCCCGATAAATGCAATCGTGTTACTCATTTTGTCTCCTCGTCATTATGAAAGCGGCGCCGTCTGGCGCCGCAGCGGTCTGCCTGGGTTACAGGTCAGCCAAGGGATGAGTCGTTTCTGCCGGCCAGGCAGGAACAAAAAACCGTTCCACCCAGCGTGCATCCGCCTGTTCCAGCGAGGCAGGATTCCAGCGCGGCTGTTTGTCTTTATCAATCAGCAGTGCCCGTATGCCTTCCTGGAAGTCGCCCTGTACGCCACATTGCAGCGACACTATGTATTCCAGACGGAAAACATCGGCCAAAGACAGGTGATGCACCCTCTCCAGCAGCTCAAAGGACAAACGAGCCGAGCCAGGCGCACCTTTGGCGAAGGTTTGCGCGGCACGGGACAACCAGGGGTCGGCACTGCCCTGCCACTGTTGCAGAGCCTGTGTAATGCGTTCAAATTCACGGCTGGCGCAGACATCACGCAGCATGGCGTAGTTCTGCTCCAGCGGGCCGCTATCAGGGCGAGCGCCATCCGCCAAACGACGCAGGATCTGATGCACGCTGCTGTCACACACAGCGCGGTCATCAGACCAGTTTGTGGCTTGCAGGGCCTGGAGCAAGGCGTCGAAATGCACCCGTGGCAAGTAGGCATCCGCCAGACCCAGGAACAAGCAGTCCGACGCGTTGATTTGTGCGCCACTCAGTGCCAGAAAATGGCCAATGCCGGCAGGCAGATGCGACAGCATCCAGGTGCCGCCCACATCGGGAAACAGGCCAATGGAGATCTCGGGCATGGCAAAACGCGTGGTATCGGTTACCACACGATGGCTGGCGCCGTTGAACAGGCCCACGCCCCCGCCCATCACAATCCCGTCACCCCAGCACAAAATCGGCTTGGGAAAGGTATGAATCAGATAGTCCAGGCGGTATTCCACATCGAAAAATTCGCGGGCGTACTCGTTATTCCAGGCCGAGCCACCCTGGTTCTTTTGCATGGAGGCGTACAGCGAATGCAGGTCGCCGCCAGCACACAGGGCCTTCTCTCCGGCACCGTGCAATACGATCATGGCAATACTGGAGTCCTGCGCCCATTCCTGAAACTGCTTGAACAGCAGTTGGCACATCTCCAAATTAAGTCCATTCAGGGCTTGCGGGCGGTTCAGCGTAGCAACACCAATCGCCTTTCCGTTCTGGCCGGGCAGGCGATCAAACAAAACAGAATCCGTCATCGAATATCAGCTCCAAGATCAATGATTTGTCGTGCGATGATGACACGCATGATCTCGTTTGTGCCTTCCAGAATCTGGTGCACCCGAGTATCGCGCACCAGTCGCTCCACAGGATAATCCTTCAAGTAACCATAACCGCCAAAGAGCTGTTGCGCATCCACGCAGGCCTGAAAACCCAGATCCGTGGCCATGCGTTTGGCCATGGCGCAGTACGTGCTGGCCTGACTGCTGCCGGCGTCCAGGTGCGAGGCGGCCAGACGCACCATTTGACGAGCAGCCACGACACTGGTCAGGATATCGGACAATTTGAATTGCAGGGCCTGGAACTGATCCAGACTCTTGCCGAACTGGCGGCGCTCCTGCATGTATTGGCGGGCGGCATCATAAGCGCCTTGGGCGGCTCCTACCGAGCAACAAGCGATATTGATACGGCCACCGTCCAGGCCCTTCATGGCCAGCTTGAAGCCCTCGCCTTCCTGGCCCAGCATGGCCGAGGCAGGAACACGCACACGCTCAAAGGTTATGCCCCGTGTGGACTGGCTGTTCCAGCCCATCTTCAATTCTTTACGACCGTAGGTAATACCGGCGGCATCAGCAGGTACGGCAAAGGCGGAAATCCCCTTGGGACCGTCACCGCCGGTACGAGCCATGACCACCAGCAGGTCCGTGTCCCCAGCACCGGAGATAAAGGCTTTGCTGCCACTGATCAGATAATCGTCGCCATCACGTTCGGCGCGGGTACGCAGGGAGGCGGCGTCCGACCCCGCACCGGGTTCAGTCAGACAATACGAACCCAATTTCTGGCCACTGCTCAGCAACTCTCCCCATTGAGACTTGATCTCCTCCGTACCCCAGGTGCCCACCATCCAGGTCACCATATTGTGGATGGTCAAAAATGCGGTGGTCGACGGGTCAACCGCAGCCATTTCCTCAAATACCAGGCTGGACTCCAGACGTCCCAAGCCCAGACCACCGATGGATTCCGGGGCGTACAAGCCGCAAAAACCCAATTCACCCGCTTTACGGAACGCCTCGATCGGGAAAATCTGTTCCTCGTCCCAACGCGCCGCATGCGGTGCCAGCTCCCCTTGTGCAAACTCGCGAGCCGCTTGCGCAAAAGCGTTCTGATCGTCTGTCAGTATCATGTCTGTCTCCTTATTTTTACCCACCATAATGCGAGCCGCCCCCTTTAGTTGTCGTGCTGATGACAATCAGCATTTTCATAGGGAGCAGCGCCAGGCAGAAGGCGACAGTCTAGCTGAAAGTAGTGGCCTGATGATCAGGCCGGAATGAACTAGGCGCGGACGGGTTTGCGGCGGGGTCTGGCGGCAGCGCGGGCCGCCAGCTTGTGCGCGTAGCGACGACGGCGGGAATCCATCGGGTCAAAGACCAACTCACGGTAGACCTCCACCCGGTCCTGATCCTGCAAGAGCTGATCCAACTGGCAACGTTGGCCATAGACACCGACGTGCAGTGCGTCCAGGCCCTGTTCATCATCCAGCGGTGGCAGGCCGCACTCACGCAGCCCTTCGGCAATTCCTGCCGTTAACAGGGCATCACGGACACAACTGCCCGCAGGCAAACGCAGGGCGGCTTTCCAGACCTGGGCCTGAGTGGCCACAATTACGCTGACGGATAACTCAGTCACCGTAAACCTCTTGGGCGCGGCGCGTAAAGGAGTCGATAAAGCTGTTGGCAACGCGGTTAAAGATGGGACCCACGACCATTTCCAGCGCGCGGCTGGAGAATTCATACTCCATGGTGAACACGATCTTGCAACCGTCTTCGCCCAAAGGAGTAAACTGCCAGTCCCCCGTCAAGGCCGAGAACGGGCCTTTGACCAGGCGCAAGACAATACGGTTGGGATAATCGTGTTCGTTGCGTGTGGTGAAGGTTTGACGAATACCCGCAATGCTGATGGTCACCGAGGCTTCCATCCCCTTTTCATCGCGCTGATTGACGGTCGCGCCACCACACCAGGGCATGAATTCAGGGTATTTTTCCACCTCTGCAACCAAATCAAACATCTGTTCGCAGCTATAAGGAAGGAGGACGGAGCGTTTTACTGTATGCATCAGGTCTGGTTAATAGATAGAATGTTCTGATTTTACAATCTATGGTTGGCAATTAATTCATGAGTATTGTTGATAATCGCAAGGCTACCCACGAATATTTTATCGAAGAGCGCTTTGAGGCCGGTCTGGTCCTGGAGGGCTGGGAGGTCAAGGCGATCCGAGCTGGTCATGTTCAGCTCAAAGAAAGCTTTGTCATCGTACGCGAAGGCGAGCTGTTTATTATCGGGATGCACGTCAGCGCCTTGCCGACCGCGTCCACCCATATCCGGCCCGATGCTACTCGTACACGTAAACTACTACTCAAAGCCGAAGAAATCAGCAAGCTGATTGGCAAGGTTGAGCAACGTGGCTACGCCCTGGTTCCCCTGAACCTCCACTACAAGAAAGGTCGTATCAAGCTGGACTTCGGCCTGGGACGCGGTAAAAAACTGCACGATAAACGTGATGTTTCCCGCGACAAAGACTGGAAGCGCGAACAAGAACGCTTGATGAAACACGACACCCGCCGTAAGACGAATGAATAAAAACGGGCTAAAAAGCCCGTTTTGTTCCAAGTCTCAATGTAATTTAACACGAGGGGCGGCCCGTTTGCTGAGCAAACGGCCCAAAGCCAAGGTTGCCGTTCGCGCAACCCCCAAAATCGCCATGTGGTGCATCAAGTGCAGGCTCATATACATAATGCGAGCCAGCAAACCCTCTACAAACCAGCTCTTGCCAGATAAAACCCCCATCAGGCTGCCTACCCCACGGCTATGGCCCACCGAGACCAGTGAGCCGTAGTCCTTGTAGACAAAGGGAGCTTCATCGACCGGCTTGCCTTGAATGCGAGCAGCCAACCGCTTGCGCAAGTAACTGGCTTGCTGGTGTGCGACCTGTGCGCGAGCAGGCAAGAACTGGCCTTCCTTGTCCCAAGGCACTTGCGCGCAATCGCCCAACGCCCAAATATACGGATCGGGCGTAGACAAACAGGCGTCCAGCACCAGTTGATTGATCCGGTTGACCGGCAAACCGAGTTGGCCCAAGAAGGCAGGGGCTTCAATCCCTGCGGCCCAGACGCACAAATCGTTGGGATACTGGCCACCGTTCACATCCTCAATGTGATCAGCCGCCAAACGGCTGACTCGCACCGAGGTCCGTACCGCCACACCACGCTGCTCCAGCAGGCTTTGCGCGGTAGCCGATAGCTTGGGCGGCAAGGCGGACAGAATGCGATCGGCACCTTCCAGCAAGGTGATACGCACTTCGCGGTCCGAGCTGCTGCCCGGAATGCTGTAAATGCTTAAATCGGCACGGGCTTCCAGCAACTCGGCTGCCAGTTCTACCCCGGTAGCCCCGCCCCCAACAATATTGATGTACAGGGGCGCCCCCGGTTCACGCTGCGCGCGGCGGGTCACACTGATCAGCTCATTGAGCAGCTTCAAACGGAAACGCTCGGCCTGATGAGTCGAGTCCAAGGCCAGCGCATGCTCATGGGTGCCAGGCGTATTGAAGAAATTGGATTTGCTGCCTACGGCCATCACCAGCGTACCGTAGGACAGGCTGCGCTCCGGGAAGACTTCTTCATGGTCGGGTCCCAGGACCGGAGCCAGCGTGATCGTGCGTTGCTCGCGGTCTATGCTGATCATTTCACCTTGAATAAAGGTAAAACCGCAGTCACGCGCCAGCATGAAATACGACAGCCCCTCGCGGTGAATATCCAGGGTACCGGCAGCCACCTCATGCAATGACGGTTTCCAGATATGGTCGCTGTCTTTGTCGACCAAAAAGATATGCTGACGCCCGAACTGACGCCCTAATTTGGCAGCCAGCTCCAGGCCTCCTGCCCCGCCCCCAACAATCACCACTTGATACGACTGCGTAGTAGACATCCACAACTCCTTGGGCCTTGTCTTAAGCAAAGAGAGTATCAGAACCGCCGCCTTATACTTTAAATCAAAACAGATAAGGACTATAGCGATCTGTAGACGCCGCCAGGCGCGTCCAGAAGCACTGCCCCGTGCAACCACCCGAATGTGTGGCACTTTTGCGCTTTACTAGGCCTTAGATCAAAGACTGAGGCAAACAAATAGGCCCAATAGCAGTGCATGTCGTAAAATTAAGGGGTTTGGTCTTGCCTTCCCTTAACGGTCGACATGGAGCAGCAGCACAGCAGCCATTGATACGGTATGATGCTGGCTTTGTCCTATTCACTTAATTTTTGCCTGCCATTATGCATGACGATGTTCCCCGAAAATCCCAACGCGCGACTCGAAAGGGGCGCGAACGCCGCGACAAAATCCTGGAAGTGGCTTCCGAGGTTTTTCGCGAGAATGGTTTTGAGGCCACATCCATGTCCCAAATCGCTGCATTGGCAGGCGGCTCCAAGGGCACGCTCTACAATTATTTCCCATCCAAAGAAGACCTCTTGCTGGCTGTCCTGCTGACAGGTGCCCAGGAATTTACCGAACAGGTTCTGACCAAGCTGGACTGCGAAGGTGATATCCGCCAGGAACTGCAGAGTTTCCTGCTGCCCATGCTGCGTAATCTGTACTCCAAGCAAACCGCCCAGCTTTTGCGTATCGTGGTCTCTGTCGGTGGACACAGCGACATCGGCAAACGCTTTATGGAGATGCTGGACGACCAGATCTGGGACGGAGTGCAGTGTTTCTTTGCTCACCATATCGAGCGTGGCACGCTACGCCGGCTGGACCCGGTATTAATGGTGGAACACTTCCGTTGCCTGAGCGAAGGCGAAATTGTATTGTTGCTCATGGGGGCGATGGAGCCCTGGAGTGAAGAGCGCATTCAAACTGAGACGGAACATATTCTGGATATGTTCTTACACGTTTACCAAATCGACGCAGCAAACTAATACCAGCCAATCAGCTGCAGCGCTGATTGTTCTGTCCATACACGGTTCCTCTCCCCTTAGCAGCGAACCCGTCAAGACACTCCGAATCCATGCCGCCCGATCCAGGGCGGTTACGGCCATTCCCCATCACGGCCTCTCACCCGCGCCCTGTCCTGTTCCGTTCTGCTCATCAGAATTGCAGCCTGCCCCTCTCCTTAGCCGCACACCAATAGGCACGAGCGCTTGGCAATACCTATACAAACTTGTACAAGCACTCCAGCCAGCCAAAGCGCCAATATGCACACCCAATCAGCAAGCGCTGCAAAACAAAATCGCATGAGCACGGCCAAGAGCCATAGCAAGAACAAAAGCACAAGATACGTCCCCAAAACGACAACACCCCGACATGGAAGCTCCATGCCGGGGTGTTAGGTCTTACCTGACTTGACCCGCGTACTGCCAGAGATTTCGCTAGCAGTAACTTACGTCTTAGACCTTGGCCAGACGTTGCCAGGTATCCACAACCGTATCCGGGTTCAGCGACAGCGAAATAATGCCTTCATCGCTCAGCCACTTGGCCAGATCAGGGTGGTCGCTGGGGCCTTGGCCACAAATACCCACGTATTTGTTTTGTGCCAGGCATGCCTTGATGGCACGACTGAGCATGAACTTCACAGCCTCGTCGCGCTCGTCGAAGTCGGCAGCCAGCAGCTCCATACCGGAGTCACGATCCAGACCCAGAGTCAACTGAGTCATGTCGTTGGAACCGATGGAGAAGCCGTCAAAGTACTGCAGGAACTGCTCGGCCAGAATGGCGTTGGAAGGCACTTCGCACATCATGATCAAGCGCAGGCCGTTTTCGCCACGAGCCAGACCGTGGGAAGCCAACAGGTCCACAACACGTTCTGCCTGACCCAGGGTACGCACGAATGGCACCATGATTTCGACGTTGGTCAGACCCATTTCGTCACGCACTTTCTTCAGGGCTTCGCATTCCATCTTGAAGCATTCTGCGAAGTCTTCGGACAGGTAGCGAGCCACACCACGGAAGCCCAGCATGGGGTTCTCTTCCTCAGGCTCGTAGCGCGAACCACCCACCAGCTTGCGGTATTCGTTGGACTTGAAGTCCGACAGACGCACGATGACGGGCTTGGGGTAGAAGGAAGCGGCCAGAGTCGCAATACCTTCGGCCAGTTTTTCCACGAAGAAAGCACGTGGGCTGGCGTAGCCACGAGCCGCCGATTCCACTGCCTTTTTCAGGTCGCTATCCACATTGGGGTAGTCCAGAACGGCTTTGGGGTGAATCGCAATGTTGTTGTTGATGATGAATTCCAGACGAGCCAGACCCACACCATCGTTAGGAATTTGCGAGAAGTCGAAAGCCAGTTGGGGGTTACCCACGTTCATCATGACTTTCAGGCCGATCTCGGGCATTTGGCCCCAGCTGACTTCTTCGATCTCGGTTTCCAGCAGACCGTCGTAAATCCGGCCTTCGTCGCCTTCAGCACACGACACCGTCACTTCCTGACCTTCTTTCAGCACGTCTGTGGCGTTGTTGCAACCGACCACGGCAGGGATGCCCAGTTCGCGAGCAATAATCGCCGCGTGGCAGGTACGACCGCCACGGTTGGTGACGATAGCCGAAGCCAGCTTCATGATGGGTTCCCAGTTAGGGTCCGTCATGTCGGTGACCAGCACGTCGCCGGGTTTGACCAGATCCATCTCGGAGGCGTCTGCCACGATACGGACTTTGCCCGAACCGATCTTCTGACCAATAGCGCGGCCGGTAACCAGCACTTCGCCAGTGGCTTTCAGGCGGTAACGCTCTTGCACGTCGTTGCTGCCTTGCTGGGACTTAACGGTCTCAGGGCGGGCTTGCAGAATGTAGATCTTGCCGTCGATACCGTCACGACCCCACTCAATGTCCATAGGACGCTGGTAGTGTTTTTCAATGATGGTGGCGTAACGAGCCAGCTCGATCACTTCTTCGTCGCTCAGGGAGTAACGGTTGCGCTCGGACACCGGCACGTCTACGGTACGCACAGCGTGATCAGTCGTACGGCCTTCGTCAAATTCCATCTTGATCAGCTTGGAGCCGATACGGCGGCTGATGATGGGGTAGTGACCGGAAGCCAGGGTTGGCTTGTACACGTAGAACTCGTCCGGATTGACCGAACCTTGAACCACGGTTTCGCCCAGGCCGTAAGAGGACGTCAAAAAGACCACATCCTTGAAGCCCGATTCAGTGTCCAGGGTGAACATCACACCAGCGCTGCCCTTGTCGGAGCGCACCATGCGCTGAATACCCGCGGACAGCGCCACTTCAGCGTGGGCGTAGCCCTTGTGCACGCGGTAGGAAATAGCGCGGTCGTTGTACAGGGAGGCAAACACGTGGTGAATCTTGCTCAGCACCTCGTCGATGCCCACCACGTTCAGGTAGGTTTCTTGCTGACCAGCAAAGGAAGCGTCAGGCAAGTCTTCAGCGGTGGCGGAAGAGCGCACGGCAAACGAACCCTTGCCGTCTGCATCCAGTTCAGCAAACGCGTCACGTACGGCTTTTTCAAACTCGGCCGGGAATGGAGTGTCGATGATCCACTGGCGAATTTCGGCACCGGCAGCGGCCAGTTCGCGAACGTCGTCGGCGTCCAGCGCGTCCAGACGCTGCTGAATGCGCTTGTCCAGATCGTTGTTTTTCAGGAAAACGCGGAATGCTTCGGCTGTTGTGGCAAAACCACCTGGCACGCGCACACCAGCGTCGGCCAGTTGACTGATCATTTCGCCCAGCGACGCGTTTTTACCGCCCACTGTGTCGACGTCCGTCATGCGGAGCTTGTCGAAACTAATTACGTAAGACATAAGTCACCTTGAATAGAAAAAAAAGCGTGTTTGCTTAAGGCAGTGATCCCAACAGCGCTGTCTGTGTGATCTGTCCTAAGCAAACCTGCCTTTCCATACCCCGATCCGAGCGGTAAATGGTAATCTTGCAAATTGTACCGTTTCCCGAGCATTGTGCACGACTTATTCCATGACATCTTCTCCTATTGAGCGTACCGTCTTTGTCGTTTCTGACAGCACGGGCATTACCGCCGAAACTTTCAGCAACTCCGTCCTGTCGCAATTCGCTCAATTCGAATTTCAGGCCGTCCGTATCCCCTTCATCGATACCATCGAGAAAGCCCAAGCTGTCGCTGATCGCATCAACCAATGCGCTCAAGAGCAAGGCCAGCAACCGCTGGTATTCAGCACTTTGGTTGACCCCAAGATGGCGCACATTATTGGCGCGGCCAACTGCACCTTCCTGGATCTGTTTGGTGCCTTTGTACGACACATTGAACGCGCCCTAGGAGTGAAGTCCAGCCGTTCCGTAGGCCGTTCGCACTCCGGTGGCATGTCCAAGCGCTACAACAATCGCATTGAAGCCATCAACTTCAGTCTGGCGCACGACGATGGTCAGTACGTGAATGGTCTGGAACAAGCCGACGTGATTCTGGTGGGTGTATCCCGCTGCGGAAAAACGCCTACCAGCTTGTACTTGGCGATGCAGTACGCCGTCAAGGCCGCCAACTACCCCATCATTCCCGAAGATTTCCAGCGCGGCACCCTGCCCGCCACGCTGGCTCCCTACCGGAAAAAGATTTTTGGTCTGTCCATTCATCCAGACCGTCTGTCTGAAGTGCGTAATGAGCGCCGTCCGGGAAGCAAATACGCCACCATCGAGCAGTGCCGCATGGAAGTGGCTGAGGCGGAACGTTTAATGCGTATGGAAGGCATTCCCTGGCTGTCCACCACCACCAAATCCATCGAGGAAATCTCCACCAAAATTCTGGATGATGTCGGTTTGGACCGCCGCTCTTACTAAGGATCGAACAGCTAGTCCGGGCGATACCCCTACGGGAGTATTCGGACAGCCTCAACATCAAGGCCTGATCTCGGTATCACACCGAACTCAGGCCTGTTTGTTGGCCGCTGCTACGGTGTCAGATCTGCTGCTTTTGTCCGCACTCAATCCAACTTGCCCACCCAAACCTGCGGGTGCTGATCACTCCAGGGCAAGGCTTGCTCCAATTGGCCAGCCAAGCCAAACAAGAGGCATTCCTGGCCATAAGCGGCCGTAAACATCATGCCTATGGGTAAGGAAGTCGCCACATCCTGCCCGGCCGGCACCGACATGGAGGGTGAGCCACTGATATTGGCCAAAGCCGCAAAAGGTGCTTGCTTAAAGACGTGGGCAATCCAGCCCAGGCCATCCACCTGATCCTGTATCTGGTTGTACTCACCCACCCTCATGGGCAGCGCAGGTACGGTGGGAGTCATCAGGACATCATATTTCTGGAAATACGCGCCCAGATTCCGGGAGACCGTATTACGCACGGCGATCGCCCCCAAAAGATCAATTCCGCTAATCTTCTTGCCGTAGGCATAGGCCGCCAACGTGGCCTGTTCCAGATACACCTCATTCACCGGCCGCCCGGTCGCTGCGGCAATGCTGTCTATCCACGCCGCCGTGTTCACATTCCAGAATTGGGCATTGGCGTGTACAAAAGCCTCCCAACTGACGCCGGAATCAAATACCAGGGGTTCGACCTGATGGCCCAGAGACTCCAGCACCGAGGCCATATCAATCGCCTTGCCGGCAATGACAGACTCGGTTTTATCACCGCTGGGCGGGTCCATCATCAACCCGATACGCAAAGCGCCTGGATTTTTCTTCACAGCCGATAGAAAGGTCTGAGGGGGTGCTGCCGTGTAATACGGCTCACCAATACCGGGACGGCTAATCGCATCCAGCAAAGCAGCGCTGTCTCGCACGCTACGACTGACGCCCAGGTGGGCCAGCAAACCGCTCCAGACCTCATCTTGCAGGGGACCGCTAGAGACCCGCCCCCGAGTGGGCTTCAAGCCGAACAAGCCGTTCACAGCCGCCGGGACACGAATAGAGCCACCGCCGTCAGTTGCGTGAGCCACCGGCACCATCCCTGCCGCGACCGCGGCTGCCGAGCCTCCTGTCGAGCCACCGGCATTAAAGGCAGGGTTCCAGGGGTTCAGCGTAGGGCCTACGCAGCGCGCCTCCGTCGTTGTACTGATGGCAAATTCCGAGGTCGTGGTTCGACCCAGGGTGACCAGTCCCGCCTCCTTGTAGAGGCTCATCAAAGTACTGTCCGCATCCATGACCATACCTTGCGCCAGCTTGCTACCCAGCTCGTAGCGTTTGCCCTTCATGGTGATGGCCAGATCTTTAATCAAAAACGGGACACCGTAAAGTACGGAGTCCCGGTCAGCATGGGGGTCAATCTCCCCGTCCCAGCTCTCTACCACCGCATTGATTTTGCTGTTCAATGCATCAACCGCTTTCTTGCCCACCTGACTTAATTCTTGAACACTGATGTGTTTCTTGGCAACCAGCTCAGCCAACGCCAAGGCATCATAGGTCGCGTATTCGCTAAGTTTCATTGTTGACCTCATCTGAAAAAGATTAGGAATCCAACCGGATACAACGATGGAGCGATACAAGGTGACAAAGCGGCCCTCAGGGAGCCGCTAGCAGACAAGCGTCAATGCCCTATGCACTCAATGCTCACGTAGCGATAAGCAGACGCCTTAGTGGATGATTTACTTGATTTTATAAGTGGAGACAAGAGCGACATCAAGAAAGAAGTCACTGACACCGGCTGACTCTTCCCGGTACGGTGCAATCAAGCCGCCAAGACTAGCGGCTGTGCTGACGACGCTGCTCGTACAGACAAAGGGCGGTGGCAATCGCCACGTTCAAGGACTCCACGCCGGGCGCCTGAGGGATGAACAAACACTGATTCGCTTTGGTCAGCAAGGCCGGGCTAACACCTTGCCCTTCATTGCCAAAAACCCAAATTCCCTGGTCGGGCAAGCTGGATTCATACAGGTCCTGGGCATCTGGCCCCAAGGAGGTCACCAGCACCGGCAAGGCAGCTTTTTCAAGCAGAGCCACACCATCGACCTGCTCATGGATTTGAATGGAGAAATGGGCGCCCTGTGCACTACGCAGCACTTTCTGAGACCAGACGCTGGCACAGCCTGGCGTCAGATACACGGCCTCCAACCCCACCGCCACCGCCGTTCGCAAGACGGTGCCCACATTACCCGGGTCTTGAACCTGATCCAGCAAGATGGCACGTTTTGTGGGAGCCGTCCAAACCTGCCCTCGAGGTACGCGAACAATAAAGCCTATGCCCTGCCCCTGACCAACTTGGGATACGGCATTCATCAAGGTTGCATTGAAGGTCACACTGCTATGACCTGGCAAGAAGCGCGCCAGTTCGAGCAACTCGTCCGAGTGGCGGTCCATCTCGAAAACGGCCAGTTCCGGCAAACCTCGGCGCTCCAGCCACATCTGGCATAGATGAATGCCTTCCAACCAAATCAACTGATCGCCCCCGTCCAGCTCGCGTTTATCGTGAGCCAGGCGCTGCACTCGTTTGAACAGCGCATTATCTTTGGATTCAATCAGCCTCATTTTCTTCAACTTACCTAACTAGAGATGCGCGTACCGGCGCGAAACTTCGACGATGCTCGGGGCAAGGCCCGTGCTGAGACAAACGGTCCAAATGCAAGGCCGTCCCGTAGCCTTTGTGCTGATCAAAACCGTATTCAGGATAGTCTCGGTGTAATTCCAGACAGACCGCATCCCGCGCTGTTTTCGCCAAAATGGATGCGGCCGCAATGGCAGCATGGCTGGCGTCACCTTTGATGATGGCTTCTGCCGGGCAGCACAGGCCAGTGGGAATACGATTGCCATCCACCAAGGCTTGCTCAGGTTTGACGCTCAGGCCATTACAGGCTCGTTGCATCGCCAGCATGGCGGCGTGCAAAATATTGATGTCATCAATTTCTGCGACGGTCGCGCTGGCAATTTCCCAGGCCAAAGCCCTTTCCTTGATCAGAACGGCCAAGGCTTCACGCCGTTTGGCGGTCAGCTTCTTGGAGTCGTTCAGGCCTTCAATGGGATTGTTCGGGTCCAGAATCACAGCAGCGGCAAAGACGGGACCGGCCAATGGGCCACGCCCCGCTTCATCCAGCCCCGCCACCAAACCTGCCGAGACATCACTGACCAATAAATCCAGCTGCTTCATGCACGTGCCATATTCAAAATAACCTCGGCCGCCAAAGCAGGCGTGTCCCTGCGCAAGGTCAAATGCATCTCGGTAAAGACTTGCTCGATATGCGCCACATAGCTCTGATCGCTCAAGGCTTTCCAGCACGCTTGCGCCAGTTTCGCTGGCTGGGCATCTTCTTGTAGCAGTTCGGGTACGACAAAATCCCGAGCCAGCACATTGGGCAAACCCACCCAGGGCACATAAGGCCTGTCCTGACCGGACTTCCACCGTATGATGCGCTCCATCATGGGGCTGAGCACATACGAAATAACCATAGGCCGCTTGTACAAGGCAGTTTCCAGGCTGGCAGTACCACTGGCCACCAGCACAGCGTCACTGGCTTCCATCACCGTCCAGGCGGGTGGGCGAACCACGCCTTCCGAATCAGGCTGACGAATACCGACCGTATTGGCATCAATAATGTGTAAATTGCGGATGGGATGCTGAGCCAGCGCTTCCTCAAACTCCTGACGACGCTTGGGATTCACCATAGGCACCAGAATCGTCAGATCCGGATCCTGGTCCTGCAAGATCTGCACGGCCTGCAAAAAGCGCGGTGACAGCATCTTGACCTCGGAGGAGCGGCTGCCAGGCAGCACGCCCAGAATACGACCTGTCTCGGGCAAGCCCAGGCGACAGCGAGCGTCAGCCTTATCCGGCTGCAAGGGAATATTCGCCGCCAAGGGATGGCCCACATAGGTCACCGGAATGCCTTCCTTTTCGTAGATCTCGGTCTCGAAAGGAAACAGTACCAGCATATGGGAAACCGCTTCGCGGATTTTGTGGATGCGCTCGTAGCGCCAGGCCCAGATCGAAGGCCCCACAAAGTGCACCGTCGGCACGCCAGCCTGACGCAAACGATGCTCCAGGCGCAAATTGAAGTCCGGCGCATCAATGCCCACAAACACATCGGGACGCTGACGCAACCATTGATTGCGCATGCCCAAATACGTGGAGACCAGACCCGGAATACGTTTGAGCGCCTCGACGTAACCAAATACCGTCAAGGCGTCCATGGGGTAGTATTGGTGAAATTGCTGGGCGGCCATCTCGGGGCCGCCTATGCCTTCTACCTGCACGCCAGGATTGCCCTGGCGCAGCCCTTGAATGATACGGGCCGCCAGCAAATCGCCAGACGGCTCGCCCGCTACCATTCCTATACACAGATCCCGCTTGGCCCCTGTTTGCCCCGACCCGTCTGAACGTGCCGCTAATGGGCTGGAGGCGCTGCTCATGGTCTGCAAATACCCCGGCTGGAGTCATTCAGAAAGTCGATCATGACCTGTACGGCCGCACGGCACTCAGGCTGCGTTTCCTGCAAGGCTTGCATCTGCTCCACGGCCTGCTCCACCGTCAGCTTGCGACGATACAGCAGCTTGTAGCTTTCCTTCACCGCCGAAATCGCTTCAGCCGGGAAGTTGCGACGGCCCAGGCCTTCGCTATTCACACCGACAGGACGGAAAGGATCGCCTGCACCAATCACGTAAGGAGGAATATCCTGACGCACCGAGCTGGTACCACCAATCATGCTGTGTGCACCGATACGACCGAACTGATGCACAGCCGTCAAACCGCCCAGAATGGCCCAGTCGCCAATATGCACGTGGCCGCCCAGTTGGACGCTGTTGGCGATAATCGTGTGATTGGCAATCTGGCAATCATGTGCAATGTGGGTGTAGGCCATGATCCAGTTATCATTGCCGACACGGGTCACACCGACATCCTGCACCGTACCGGTATTGATGGTGACGTACTCACGAACCATATTGCCATCGCCGATTTCCAGACGAGTCGGTTCACCCGCGTACTTCTTGTCCTGCGGCATGCCACCAATGGAGCAGAAACGGTAGAAATGGTTGTTGCAACCAATCGTGGTCACGCCATCAATCACGCAGTGGGGCCCCACTTTGGTGCCCGCCCCTATCGTGACATTAGGCCCAATGATGCTGTAAGGCCCGACCTCGACATCATCTGCAAGCTGAGCGCCCGCTTCGATGATGGCCGTTTCATGAATACGCATAAACTATTCTTCCAATTGACGGATCGCACACATAATTTTAGCTTCGGCAACCACTTGGCCATCAACCAAGGCACGGCCCGTGTACTTGCACAAGGCGCGGCTGATGCGATCCGCGGTCACTTCCAGACGCAACTGATCGCCTGGCATCACGGGTTTGCGAAAACGCGCGCCATCCACACCAACCAGGTAATAGGCTAGCTTGTTGTCCACTTTGGCGTACGGATCCTCAGGATCGGTAAAAGAGAACAGCGCCGCTGCCTGAGCCATGGCTTCAATGATCAAGACCCCAGGCATAACCGGCATGTGCGGAAAGTGACCCGTAAAAAAGGGTTCATTCATCGACACGTTTTTAATGGCGACGATGCTCTTGCCGGGCACCAGTTCCAAGACGCGATCAACCAGCAGCATCGGGTAACGATGAGGGAGGCGATCCATAATTTGTCGAATGTCGAGTTCCATGTCCTGTCCTGCTTATTTTTGTTTATTGATATGTTCAGATGATTCATTTGCCCCATCAGCCTGCTGACGCTCCAAAGAGCGCAGGCGACGGCGCAAACCGCTCAATTGCCCCAGCACGGCAGCGTTTTTCTGCCAGTCCTGATGCCCAGCAAAGGGATAAACCCCGGTATAACGTCCAGGCTGACTGATATTGGAGGTGACAGCCGTACCGCCAGAGACGTGTACATCGTCACCCAAGACCAGGTGGCCCGAGAGCATCGCTGCCCCAGCGATCGTACAACGCGCCCCGATCTGGGTAGAGCCGGCCACCCCCACACACGCCGCCATGGCCGTGTGCTCGCCAACCTGCACGTTGTGCCCGATCATAATCTGGTTGTCCAGCTTGACGCCGTTGGCCAACACGGTGTCATCCAGTGCACCACGGTCCACCGTGGTATTGGCGCCGATTTCAACATCGTCGCCAATACGCACGTGGCCGATCTGTGCAATCTTGGCCCAGGCACCCTTGCCTTTCACTGGATCCGGCGCAAAACCAAAACCGTCCGCGCCCAGCACTACGCCCGAATGCAAAATGGCGCGAGCACCGATATGCACCTGGTGGTAAAGAGTGACACGCGCATGCAGTAAACAGTCTGGCCCCAAGGTAGAGCCTGCGCCAATCACGCAATGCGCACCCAAACGGGTGCCACGTCCGATCTTGACGCCGGCCTCCACCACGCAAAAGGGCCCGACCGACACGCCCTCGCCCAATTGAGCACTAGGGTCAATCACCGCACTGGGATGGATGCCCTGGGGCAAATCCGCCATGCGCACCTGATCAAAACGCTGAGCCAGCAGCGCATACATTAGATAAGGCTCTGAGCACAAAACCGGAATAAAGGACGGTGTAAAGCCCAGATCCTCGTAGACCTGTGGCGTCAAAATCACCACCGCAGCACGGGTCTGCTCCAGCAGATCCTGCATCTTGGGATTGGACAGAAAGCTGATTTCTTCCGGACCCGCAGAAAGTAAAGAGCCTAGGCCCCGAATCCGGGGCATAGGCTCTTTAATGCCTTCTGGCAGCTTGCAATCCAGTCCGGTCTTGTTGATGGCGTCTATGAGTTCAGACAGCTGTACAGCCTGATCAACGTTCAGCAATACCGGCATAGTGCATCAACCGCCCAGTGCTTTCAGAACTTCCTCGGTGATGTCCACACGTGGGCTAACGGTGACCGCGTCCTGAATGATCAGGTCGTAGCCTTGCGAGTCAGCAATACGCTTGATAGCGGCATCAGCCTGCTCAACGATGGCCGAGAACTCTTCGTTGCGGCGACGATTGAAGTCTTCCTGGAATTCGCGGCGCTTGCGCTGCAAATCGGAATCCAGGTCAGCCAGTTGACGCTGACGCTTCACACGATCGGACTCGGACAAGACAGGAGCATCCTTGTCGAACTTCTGAGCTTGCGAACGCAGGTTGTTGGCCATGCGCTCCAGCTCTTCGTCACGACGCTTGAATTCTGCTTCGATTTTGGTTTGGGCCGCTTTGGCGGGCTTGGAATCACGCAAAATGCGCTCTGTGCTGACAAAACCAATTTTGGTCTGGGCCTGAACAACAGGAGCAGCGGTCATGGCGCCGACACCCAGCGCGGCAGCCAGAACGAGCGCGTTATTGCCACGCGACAAGCTGCGGGCGATGTTTGTAAGTTTTAATGCGATGTTTGACTTCATGAAAAATCTACCTTGCTAATTAGGCTGCAGAATAGTGCAATTGTGCCACTAAACACGAACATCAGAAAGCGGTACCAATCTGGAACTGGAAGGCTTGTTTATCGTCGCCTTCCTTGGCGCGCAGGGCGCGACCATAGGACAACTGCAACGGACCGAGTGGGGACTCCCACGACAAGCCCAGACCTGCAGCGTACTTCCAACCGCATGGATCCTCCGACAAACGGTCAGGACGACCCATTGGGCAACCACCGCTGGTGTTGTCAACTTTACCGGCATCGGCAAAGACGAACCAACGCAACGTACGGTCACGTGAGGCACCGGGGAATGGCAGATACAGTTGAGCGTTGGCAATCATTCGACGCGAACCACCCAGGTAGTCGCCCGTCAAGATATCGCGTCCGCCCAAGGATGCACCTTCGTAGCCACGTACCGACCCGATACCACCGGCGTATACGTTCTTGATCACCGGGAAACTCTTGCCACCGATGCTGCGACCGTAGTCAATCGCCCCGTTCAGAGCCAGCGTGTAAGCACGCCCCAAAGGAATATAGTGCTGATGGCTGGCACGCAGCATGTAATAGCGCAAATCCATCGTACCCATATCAGCCGACAGACTGGTCAAGCTGCCCTTGTTGGGAGCAATCGCGCTGTCGCGAGTATCTTTGGACCAACCCAGGTTGAAAATAAAGGTGTTGGTGCCTTCACCGTACTCGTTTACGTAATCCTGATAGGCACGGGGTGTGTACTGCGGGCTCAGGCGCGAGAGCTTGTTGTGCTCGAAGTTCACGCCCATGAATACACGGTCGTACTCGGAAATAGGCACACCGAAGTTCAAACCGGCACCGATTGCGGTGTTCTGGTAATCACCCCAACCATCATTGGACTGGTAAGGCGTGGTACGACGGTAGTAAATCGAGGTGGTCTTGCTGATGCCGTCACCTGTCCAGAAAGGATTGGTATGGCTGATCACCGCCGCACGGTTCACTTTACTGGTATTGACCTGCAAGGACAGACTGTTACCACTACCGAAGATGTTGTCCTGACTGATACCGGCTGACAGCATCAGCTTGTCAGTCGAACCGTAACCAATACCGAGGTTAACCAAGCCGGTGGGCTTTTCTTTCACGTCCACGTTCACGTCGACCTGGTCAGGCGAACCCGGTACAGGCTTGGTATTCACATCTACTTCATTGAAGTAGCCCAGACGGTCGATACGGTCACGCGAGAACTTGATGGCGTCCGAGTCATACCAGGCCGCTTCCTGCTGACGCATTTCACGACGCACCACTTCATCACGGGTACGGACGTTCCCACCCACCTCAATACGGCGCACATACACGCGACGACCGGGATCGACGTAGAAGGTCAAGTCAGCCGTGTGATTTTCGCGATCCAGCACCGGGTTCGGGTTGGCATTCGCAAAGGCATAACCCAAACCACCCAGATATTCGGTGATCGATTTTACGGTAGCGCTGGTCTTGTCCGAGGAAAACACTTCGCCTTCTTTTTGCTGCACCATCGGCTCGATCTTGTCTTCCAGACCCAGCAGATCACCGGCCAATTTCACGCTGCTCAAGGTGTAGGGCTGGCCCTCGTGAATGGTCAGGGTAATGAAAATGTCTTTGCGATCGGGCGAAATCGATACCTGAGGCGCTTCGGCCGAGTACTCCAGGAAACCACGATTCAGGTAGTAGGAGCGGATACGCTCCATATCCCCTTCCAGTTTTTCGCGGGAGTATTTATCAGTGCCGGTGTACCAGGTCATCATGCCCGAGGTCGTCAGCTCCATCTGATCGAGCAAGTCACCTTGCGAGACGGCTTCCGTACCGACGATGCGGATTTCCTTGATCTTGGCCAAGCCACCCTCAAAGATGTCAAAGCTGACACCGACGCGGTTACGTGGCAAAGGCGTGATGATAGGCGTGATTTCCACACCATACTTGCCCTTGGACAAGTACTGTTGTTTCAGCTCGAATTCAGCACGTTCCAACATGGAACGGTCAAAAACCCGGCCTTCTCCAAAGCCTACCTGGGCCAGGGAGTTGATAATATTCTTGGCGTCGAACTCGCGCATGCCATTAAAAGACACGGAGGCGATGGTTGGACGCTCCTTGACGTTAACGATCAGCACATTGGTGCTGGTGTCAATTTGCACGTCACTGAAAAAACCGGTGGCGTACAAGCGCTGAATCGCGTCTGCCGCCTGCTCTTCCGAGAAGGACTCACCGACCTTGACAGGCAAAGACGAGAACACGGCACCGGGATCGACCCGCTGGATGCCATTGACTTGAATATCGCGCACGACAAACGGTGCAAATGCATTCGCCAAGGCGGGGGCAAGCAGACTTGCCACCAATACGGGCAGAACACGCAACGCAAAAGTAGGTTTCCGGCTAAACGACATCCTGGACAATCCTTGGTCGGTCAAATGGTTGGAAATTGTATGCCACCCGCTCTCAACTGAAAAGACGGGTGATGTCATTAAAAAAAGCAATACTCATCAGCACAGCCAACAAGGCCAAACCCAGCCGTTGACCGACAAGCATCATACGCTCCGAAGCGGGCTTGCCGCGCACGGCTTCGATGGCATAGTACAGTAGATGCCCACCGTCTAGCATAGGTACGGGCAATAAATTCAGTAAACCAATGCTAATACTGATCAAGGCCAAGAAATTCAGGTAGGCAATAAAGCCAATACGCGCTGTCTGACCTGCATAATCCGCAATAGTAACCGGCCCGCTGACATTACGTACAGAGACATCCCCCGTAATCATGCGCCCGATCATCTTCAAAGAGAACCAGAAAGTCTGCCCGGTACGGGTAAATCCGCGCTCCACGCTCTCGATGGGCCCATACCGCACCAAGGTCATGGGCATATCCATAGCCACTTGGGCACCAATACGCCCTTGAGCCTTGGCATCGCTCTGGGGAGTGAGCAGCAGGCGTTGAATTTCACCCTCGCGCAGCACCTCAAGCTCAAGTGTCTTACCCGCAGATTGTTGCACCTTTTGAACGAACGCCGTAATTCCAGGCTCGATCAAATCATCCAGCCGGAGAATAAGGTCGTCTTTTTTCAGACCTGCTTGTTCGGCTGCCGTATCTTTAAACACTTCTTGGACAACGGATCGGGCCGGGCGTAACATCAGCCCAGCCTTGGCCATCAGGTCCTGCCCGTCCGGCAAAATCTCGCCAGCCGGTAATGTCAGGTAACGATTTTCTTCTCGTCCCAGCAGGTCCTTGACTCCCACTTCAAGCTCGCCGCCCGAGGACAAGGCATCCATAAAGGCCCAGCGCGCCTGCAACCAGGAATCCACAGGTTTGCCATCCACCGAGACCAGACGATCCCCAGCCTGGAAACCGGCCTGAGCCGCTGGCGTGCCTTCTGGGACGGGACCGATTTGCGCGACGGGCTCCTGGGCTCCTAACAACCCTACAAAGGCATAAATCACCACCGCCAGAATCAGGTTGGCCATTGGACCAGCCAGCACAATCGCGGCACGCTGTCGCAGGGGCTTGTGATTGAAGGACTCGTCGATCTGTGCCTGCGTTGCATGAGCAGGCGGATCATTTTGCATGGCGACGTAGCCGCCCAAAGGAAGAGCAGAGACAGCCCATTCGGTGCCGTTCTTGTCGAAACGACGGTACAGCACCTTGCCAAAACCGATAGAAAAACGCTCTACACGCACGCCGCAACGACGAGCCACCCAGTAGTGGCCAAGCTCGTGAAAAGTCACCAGCACGCCCAAGGCTACCAAGAAAGCCAGAACCGTGAAGAGCATGTTAATTCCTGTTAAATACGCGCAGAGACTCTGCAGTAATCCAGCGCCAGCGAACGGGTCTCGCTATCCAGCTCCAACACCCCTTCCAGGGCCTCTAAGGCCTGGCTGGCACGGCCATTGAGCCTATCCAGACAATGCTCAATCACCGCCGGAATCTGAGTATAGCCAATCTGCCTTTCCAAGAAGCGGTCTACGGCAATTTCATTGGCGGCATTCAAAGTCACGCAGGCAGCCTGACTGCTGCGCAAAGCATCATAGGCCAATCGCAGACAGGGAAAACGCACAAAATCAGGCTGTTCAAAGTCCAGGCGACCCATTGTGGCCAGATCCAACAAGCCTACGCCGCTGTACAAGCGTTCCGGAAAGCCCAGACCGTAGGCAATCGCCGTGCGCATGTCGGGCTGCCCCAATTGCGCCATCACCGAGCCATCTATGTACTCAACCATGGAGTGAATCACGCTTTGCGGATGCACCACCACATCAATCTGCTCAACGGGCACCGAGAATAACCAATGCGCCTCAATAACTTCCAGGCCTTTATTCAGCATAGTGGCTGAATCTACCGAAATTTTGCGGCCCATGCTCCAGTTGGGATGCGCACAGGCTTGCTCGGGGGTCACCTCATCCAGCTCGGCCAAGCTGCGCGAGCGAAACGGTCCACCGGAAGCTGTCACCAAGAGACGGCGTAGAGCAGCCACAGGCTGACCGGGCTCCGCAGGTAACTCACCGGCCAGACATTGGTAGATGGCGCTGTGTTCGGAGTCGATAGGCATCAATTGCGCCCCGCCCTCTTGCACGGCTTGCATGAAGATACGGCCCGCAGCGACCAGCGCTTCTTTATTGGCCAGCAACACCCGCTTGCCCGCACGAGCCGCAGCCAGGGCCGAAGGCAGACCTGCTGCCCCGATAATCGCGGCCATCACCGTTGTTACGTGTGGGTCTGCCGCCGTATCGGCCAGAGCTTGGGCACCTACCCGGATCTCGGGCAAGACACCACCCTGCCACGCCGCCAGAAAGCGGCTACGCGCGGCTTCATCAGGCACCAGAACAACCCGGGCGGCACTGTCACGAGCTTGCTGGGCCAGCAGCTCCATACGAGTGTGGCCGCTCACGGCATAAACCGCCATCCGCTCCGGATGACGAGCAATCACATCCAGTGTGCTGATACCAATAGAGCCAGTGGCCCCTAACACACAAACATGCTGGAAACTCATGAGTTCTTCCTTGACGCAAACACTTAGTTCCACGCAGGACTAAAAGAGCCATGCCCCACTTAACAGCAAGGCTACGGGAGCAACCGGCAGCAAGGCGTCGATACGGTCGTAGACTCCACCATGGCCGGGCAATAATTGACTGGAATCTTTCACAGCGGCACGGCGCTTGAGCAAAGACTCGAACAAATCACCTACGATCGACAAGGCCGCCAGGGCAACACCCAAAACAGCCGTGGCAACCCACCCCCAACGTTGCTGCACGTCGGCACCAAAGCTGCCTGCCCAATTTGCGCTTATCACCATCCATACCGCCGCAGCGGCCATACCGCCAACCGCTCCAGCCCAGGTCTTGCCGGGACTGACACGCGGGGCCAGTTTGGCCTTACCAAAAGCACGACCCGCGAAGTAGGCCGCGATATCCGCCGCCCAGATCAGAACCAATAGGGAGAGCACATACACAATGCCCTGCGTGTACAAGAAAAGAGACAGGCTGGCCCACGCGACCAAGGGAGCCAGCACACCCATCACACTGAGCAAAACACCTTGAGCTCGTTGTGTGGCCTGACCCTGCAACACCAGCCCTGTCGCACCAACGATCCACCATGCCGCCATTAACGGCACCAGGGCACGGTACACCAGATCAGCCGCCTGCTCTTGTGGACCTGTGTCATACCAGTACACGCTTAGCCACAACATCAAGGCACCGTTAAGCAAGGCCAAGGGCCATGCCCAACGCTGCTGATCCTCAGACAGACTCAGACGCTCCCACTCCCAGCACGCCAACGTACTCATCAGCACAAAGATGGCCAACAAGGGCCAGCGCACGGGGGCAAGCATGGCCGCGCCCAGAATCACCAGCAAGATCAGGGCGGTGATGACTCGTTGTTTCAACATAGATAAGGCTCCGTCAAGGCGCGGGGCTACCCTGCACCTGGGCACTGGTGCGCCCAAAGCGCCGCTCGCGCCCACGATACCACTCGAAGGCTTGTTCCAGCTGCGCCCGGTCAAAATCCGGCCAGTACACGTCTGTAAAGTACAGCTCGGTATAGGCCATCTGCCAGATCAAGAAATTGGAAATGCGACGCTCTCCACCCGTGCGAATGAACAAATCCGGCTCGGGGGCATAAGACATCGCCAAATAGGGGCTGAACATGGCCTCATCCAACTGCTCAGGATGATCGACCAAGTCAGGATTAGCGGCCAGCGCCTTTTGGGTCGCTTGCAAAATATCCCAACGACCGCCGTAATTGGCGGCAATCGTCAAATGCAAGGTGTCGTTATCGCGTGTTTTTTCCTCTGCATCGGCAATCAGCCCACGCAGTTCATCGCTAAATGCGGACAGTTCGCCAATAACATGAAGTCGGACGCCGTTTTTTTTCAGTGTTGCCACTTCTTTTTGCAGCATCTTGACAAATAGCCCCATCAACAGGGAGACCTCCTCGGGAGGACGTCGCCAGTTCTCGGAACTAAAAGCAAACAGGGTCAAATAACGCACGCCGAGCTCACCACAAGCCTCGACAATGCGCCGCACGGTCTGCACACCCCGCAAGTGCCCTGCCGTGCGTGGCAAAAGACGACGGGTCGCCCATCGTCCATTGCCGTCCATGACAATTGCCAGGTGGCCAGGAACCTGACCGTGTTCCGGAATAGTTTGGGTAGAACTGAAAGAAATCACCTAGCCACCTGTGCAAAAGCCGTTAGACCGTCATGATCTCGGCTTCTTTTTGGGCGATCAGCTTGTCGACTTCAGCCACATACTTGTCGGTCAGCTTCTGGATTTCATCCTGGGCGCGACGCTCGTCGTCCTCGGAAATCTCCTTGTCCTTGACTTGCTTTTTGAGCGTGTCATTGGCATCCCGACGCAGGTTGCGGATCGCAACCTTGGCATCTTCACCTTCACCGCGCACCACTTTGGCCAGATCGCGACGGCGCTCTTCGGTCAAGGCAGGCATGGGCACACGAATGCTCTCGCCCATCGAGATGGGGTTCAGGCCCAGCTCGTTGTCGCGAATGGCTTTTTCAATGGGGCCAGCCATATGCTTTTCCCATACCTGCACATTCAAGGTGCGAGCGTCAACCACCGTGATGTTAGCCACTTGGCTGACAGGCACCATGGAACCGTAGTATTCGACCTGAACATGATCCAGCAAGCCTGCCGTAGCGCGGCCAGTACGAATCTTGGCCAGGCCCGTCTTGAGAGACTCCAGGGACTTGCCCATACGGTTATCGGTCGATGCTTTAATCTCGGAAAGACTCATGGACTAAATTCCTATAACTTTAAACGTGAACCAGGGTGCCCTCGTCCTCGCCACAAACCGCACGCGTCAAAGCACCGGGTTTGTTGATCGAAAACACCTTAATCGGCAGTTTCTGATCGCGACACAAGGCGAAGGCCGTGGCGTCCATCACTTCCAGACGACGCACAATGGCCTCGTCAAAGCTGATGCGCGAATAACGGGTCGCACCGGGATCCTTATTGGGATCGGCACTGTAGATGCCGTCAACCTTGGTGGCTTTCAGTACGATTTCCGCCCCCACTTCGGCGCCGCGCAAGGCCGCTGCCGTATCGGTGGTAAAAAACGGATTGCCCGTACCGGCTGCAAAAATAACAACTTTGTTTTCTTCCAGGTAACGCAGTGCCTTGGGACGAATGTAAGGCTCCACAACCTGTTCAATATTCAGGGCAGATTGCACACGGGCATCCAGGCCACGGTGCTTCAAGGCATCTTGCAAGGCCAGCGCGTTCATGACGGTGGCCATCATGCCCATGTAATCGGCTGTCGCACGATCCATGCCCTGGGCACCTGGAGCGATGCCGCGAAAGATATTTCCCCCGCCAATCACGATAGCCAGTTGCACCCCCAACTGGGCAACCTGGGCGATCTCCTCCGTCATGCGAATGATTGTGCTGCGATTAATACCGAACGAGTCCTCACCCATCAGCGCTTCGCCGGAGAGCTTTAACAGGACACGTTTGTAAAGAGGGGTAGTCATGGGTGGGATTCCAAGTGACGAAGACAGAAGAGAGTGTAAAGCAGCAGGGCAGGCACCGCCACTACGGTGCCTGCCCTGAAAAAACCAGCTAGATTAGGCTTGGCCGGCAGCAGCAGCTACCTCAGCGGCGAAATCCTCAACACGCTTTTCAATGCCTTCACCCACAACGTACAGGGTAAAGCCAGCGATCGATGCTTTTTTCTCGTCCAGCATTTGCTGCACGCTTTGCTTGTCGTTCTTGACGAAAGGCTGGCTCAGCAGAGTCACTTCTTTCAGGAACTTGGCAACAGCGCCGTCAACCATTTTGGTGACGATGTCAGCAGGCTTGCCCGATTCAGCCGCTTTCTGAGCCGCCACGGAGCGTTCGGCTTCGATTTCAGCAGCGTCAACACCGGAAGCGTCCATCGCTTTAGGACGAGTCGCAGCAATGTGCATGGCCAGATCCTTGCCCACTTCTTCGTCGCCACCGGCGAAATCAACCAATACGCCGATTTTGCCACCGTGAACGTAGCTGGCCAGTTGGCCGGCTGTTTCGTAGCGCTGGAAGCGACGGATCGAGATGTTTTCACCAATCTTGCCAACCAGAGCAGCGCGCACGGTCTCGACATTGCTGTCGGCCAGTGGCAGTTCAGCCAAAGCGGCCAGATCTGCTGGGTTGTGCTTGGCAACCAGTTGTGCGACGTCGTTGATAAAGCCGATGAAGTCATCGTTCTTGGCAACGAAGTCGGTTTCGCAGTTGACTTCAACAACGGAACCGGTCTTGGCATCGTCAGCAATGTAAACAGAAACCAGGCCTTCAGCGGTAACGCGGGTAGCTGCTTTGCTAGCCTTGCTGCCCAGCTTCACGCGCAAGATTTCTTCAGCACGTGCCATATCGCCGTCGGCTTCGGTCAGTGCTTTTTTGCATTCCATCATGGGCGCGTCGGTTTTCTCGCGCAATTCTTTAACCATCGATGCGGTGATTTGAGCCACGGTTTTCTCCAATTCTGTAGAACGTGCCCCGGCAAGCCGGGGCGATACGAAAGGTCACTGTAGCTGTCTGCCATGACAACTGATGGTGTCTGGCAGACAGCGGTGAACCTGTTACTCCTGGGTGTCAGCCTGAACTTCGACGAATTCTTCGTCAGCGGCGATTTCTTCAACCAGACCGTTCAGGTTCTGTTCGCGGCCAGCCAACACGGCGTCAGCCATGCCACGGGCGTACAGAGCGATAGCCTTGGCCGAGTCATCGTTACCAGGAATCACGTAATCCAGACCTTCTGGCGAGTGGTTGGTATCAACCACGGCCACAACGGGGATACCCAGCGTGCGGGCTTCGGCCACAGCAATCTTGTGGTAGCCGACGTCGATCACGAACAGGGCGTCAGGCAGGTTGTTCATGTCCTTGATACCGCCGATGGCCTTGTTCAGCTTTTCCAGTTCGCGCTCGAACATCAAGGCTTCTTTCTTGCTCATGGTTTCCAGACGGCCTTCAGCCATCTGACCTTCCATTTCTTTCAGACGCTTGATGGAAGTCTTGACCGTTTTGAAGTTGGTCATCATGCCACCCAGCCAGCGGCTGTCAACGTAAGGCATACCGCAACGCTCGGCCTCAGCAGCCACCAGTTCGCGAGCAGCACGCTTGGTACCGACGAACAGCACGTTGCCGCCACGAGCAGCCAGTTGACGCACGAATTTGGTTGCTTCTTCGTACTGAACAACCGTTTTTTCCAGGTTGATGATGTGGATGTTGTTACGCTGGCCGAAGATGAACGGAGCCATCTTGGGGTTCCAGTAACGGGTTTGGTGGCCAAAGTGCACACCAGCTTCCAGCATTTCACGCATTAAAGACATAAAGTTCTCCAAGGGTTTGGTCTTGTAACTGCCCGGTATCCGGTAAGGGCCGCAGCCTGTGCTGCATTCCAGACACCCCGAGACGGACAGTCACGCGATTTACTACATACAACATAAAAAACGTCGCCCGACATGAGCGTACGCCTGCACTGCAACGGACCCGCGCCTTTGAGCAGACAAGAAATCTGCCGTCAAACCCGGGCCTGAAACTTTTCTGGCTACTGCCTGCATGCAGCGCACCGCTTGCAGGTGTATCCTAGGGGATTGCCTGGTCAGCATCTGTTGAACAAGAACCGGGCTGCTGCCCATGTTGCTTTTGCAACGCTTGTAATCGTGCTGACCCTGTATTCGTTGTGAATTCTGCGTGTTTTTGCTGGCTCGCAGCGCCCTGAGGCGTTTTTTTCAATCTTGGAGCAAACTGTCCTGACCCCTTGCTTTACTCATCCGCCCTGAAGATTCAGAAGGCCTGAGAAAAGCCGGTCAAACCAGGAAAACCTAGATTTAATGCGGTAAACAGCGTCTTGCGCTGCCTTACACCACCTTGCTTGGACAGCCGCCAGATCGTCCCAAACGGGACTGTGCGTAACTGCAAAATTCACAAAAGCCTATAATTCTACTATTTTTCAATAGACCTGTTCAAGTTGCTATGAGTATTCTCGTCACAGACCCCACTGATCTCGAAAAAATGCGCACTGCTTGCCAGACGGCGGCATCCATCCTTGACTACCTGACCCCCTTTGTCAAAGCAGGCGTCACGACTGGCGAATTGGACCGCCTGTGCATGGAGCGCATCAATGAACTAGGGGTCAAATCAGCCACCGTGGGTTACGCGCCCCCTGGCTACCCGCCCTTTCCGGGCTCTATCTGCACCTCCGTCAACCACGTCATCTGTCACGGCATTCCTGGCGATAAAGTGTTGAAAAACGGCGATATTCTGAACATGGACGTCACCATTATTCAAGATGGCTGGTTTGGTGACACCAGCCGCATGTTCTACGTGGGTGAACCCAGCATCCTGGCCCGTCGCCTGACTGAAACCACTTACGAATGCATGTGGTTGGGCATCGATCAGGTCAAGCCGGGCGCAACCCTGGGGGATATCGGCCACGCTATTCAGCAACACGCTGAAAAACAAGGCTTTTCCGTGGTACGTGAATATTGCGGACATGGCGTGGGCCAAAAATTCCACCAGGACCCGCAAGTGCTGCACTACGGCAAGCCCGGCACAGGCGTAAAACTGGAAGCCGGCATGATCTTCACCATTGAACCCATGATCAACGCGGGCCGTCGCGAACTGCGCACCCTGGCAGATCAATGGACCGTCGTCACCCGCGACCACAGCCTGTCAGCCCAATGGGAGCACGCCATACTGGTGACCGATACCGGCTATGAAGTACTGACCGTCTCGCCCGGCATGCCTGCCCCTCCAGCCATCATCAACAAGGCCTGAACCATGTCCTTCCTGGCCCAGCTTCGCGACAGAATTGCTTGCCGCCGGGCCCAGGTCTACGAGCGCTTCAGGCAAGACCTGCATTGTGATCGTCTGCTCAAAAGCCTGTGCCAGATTTGTGACCAAGGCCTGCGCGAACTCCTGGACCGTTACCCCCTGCCCCGCCAAGCCAGCTTGGCGGCCTTGGGCGGGTATGGTCGCGGGGAACTGTACCCGCACTCGGATGTGGATCTACTGATTCTGTTGCAGCGTGAACCAAACGCAGAGGACATTGACCGCATCCAGGCATTGGTCGCCGCCTTATGGGATATCGGCCTGGCCCCCAGCCACAATGTGGCCACACCCGCCCAATGCCTGGAACAAGCCAGCCAGGACATCACTACCGAAACCGCCATGCTGGAAAGCCGTTGGTTGGCAGGCTCCAGGTTATTGCTGCGCCATGCCCAACAGCAACTGCAAAGCCAGATGGACCCGCAAGCCTTCTTTCTGGCCAAGCAGGCCGAGCAGCAGCAGCGTCATGCCCATTTGCAAGACACGCCCTACTCCCTGGAGCCCAACTGCAAAGAGTCGCCTGGCGCCTTGCGTGACTTGCAAGTGCTGCTCTGGATGGCCAGGGCAGCCGGTTTGGGGCGCACTTGGCTGGACGTCGCGCAATCCGAGCTGCTGACCGAATCCGAGCTCAATGCCCTGCAACGGGTCGAAGCAGCCTTCAAGCGCCTGCGCATTGAACTTCATCTACTGACAGGCCGCGCCGAAGACAGACTGCTGTTTGATCTGCAACCACGTCTGGCGGAAATCTACGGCTTCCAACCCACGGCCACCCGACGTGCCAGCGAACTGCTGATGCAGCGTTACTACTGGGCCGCCAAGATTGTCAGCCAGCTCAATCTGATCCTGATGCGCAGCATTGAGGAACACCTGTTTCCACAAACCGATCAGGAACCGCTTGTCCTGGATGAACACTTCCAGATTCATCATGGACAGTTGGAATTGCGTCAAGCCAATGGCTTCGAGCAAGACCCCTCTCTGATCTTTGTCGCCATGCTGCATTTGCAGCAACAAGCTAGTTTGCGCGGCCTGAAAGCCGATACGCTGCGCGCCTTGTGGCACGCCCGCCGCCTGATCGATGCCACCTTCCGGGCCGAGCCCCGAAATCGACGTCTGTTTCTGGAAATTCTCCAACAGAACAAAGGCATTGTGCACACTTTGCGCTTGATGAATTTGCTCAACCTGCTGCCCCGCTACCTACCTGTCTTCCGGCGCGTGGTCGGGCAGATGCAGCACGACCTGTTCCATGCCTATACCGTGGACGAGCACACGCTGAAAGTCATACGCAATCTACGCCGCTTCACCATGGCTGAGCACAGCGAGGAGCTGTCCATGGCCAATCAGCTAATGAGCGGTTTTGATCGCCACTGGCTGCTGTATATTGCCGCCCTTTTTCACGACATTGCCAAAGGACGCGGTGGGAATCACTCCGAATTGGGTGCCCAGGACGCATTGGCCTTTTGCCAGGATCACGGCCTGATGCCCGTAGATGCAGAACTGGTGGTGTTTCTGGTCCGAGAACACCTGAGCATGTCTCAGGTCGCACAAAAACGCGATTTGAGCGACCCGAATGTGATTTTCCAGTTCCTACAAACCGTAGGCACCGAACGCCGGCTAACCGCCCTGTACCTGCTCACCGTAGCCGACATTCGTGCCACCAGCCCAACCGTCTGGAACTCCTGGAAAGGCAAGCTACTGGAGGATCTGTACAACCTGACCTTGGCCGCGTTAGGGCGCGACGTCAAGGACGGTGTCTCCGTGCTGGATCAGCGCAAACGTGACGCCGCCGGTGAAATACGTCTGGCCGGTCTGCTGGACGATGCTCGTGAAGACTTTTGGCAGTGGCTGGACAAGCCTTATTTTCTGCGTCATGACGCCAGCGAAATCGCCTGGCACACGATCCAGCTCTACCACCAGTCCCACAGCCTGACTCCTGTTGTGCGCATACGTCCCGCCGGACAAACCGACGCGCTGCAGGTACTGGTCTATACCAAAGACGCCAGCCGTCTGTTTTTACGTATCTGTCGTTACTTTGACAGCCAGGCCGTCAGCATTCAGGACGCACGCATCTACACGACTCGCCACGGCTGGGCACTGGACAGCTTTGTCGTGATGCTGCCCGCCTACGACCATGCCCTGCGGCGTGATCCCTTGCTGATCGAAACCGAGCTGTGCCAGGCACTACAGCAGGACTGGATCCCCAACGAGCATGCTCACGATCCCTATCGCGACATACGTTCGCGCCGGGCCAGAGTATTCCCCATTCAGCCCACCGTGGATCTGCGCCTGGATGAGCAAGGCCAAGACTGGATTTTGACCTTAAGTGCTACAGACCGGCGCGGTTTGTTGTACAGTCTCGCCCAAGTATTCGAGCGCCACGGCGTACGACTGCGCTCAGCCAAAGTCATGACTCTGGGCGACCGCGTGGAAGACGTCTTCATCCTCAGTGGCGCCGCACTGGAACACAACCGTCATCAATTGCGCCTGGAGCGCGATGTACGTTTGGCCCTCTCTCAACAAACCTCCGCGTCTTAATGGAAATCTCCTCTGTCTTTGCCGATGTCAGTCGCAGCTTCTTGTTTGCATTGGCCACACTCTTGCCCATGCTGAACCCGCCTGCGGCCGCCCCCATCTTTCTGACCCTGACCGAAGGGGCCAGCGTGCCCGATCGCGCCCGACTGGCCAAGAAAGTTGCCATCAACATTTTCATCATGCTGGCCATCGCTATGGTGGCAGGCAATATTGTGCTGAATTTCTTTGGCATCTCCCTACCCATCATTCGTATTGGCGGGGGCTTGCTGGTGATTGGCACCGCCTGGCGATTGATCAACGCCTCGGACTTTGATGCGGCACACGCCCAGAACATGGCCGAGTCCTATTCCTGGGAACAAATTCGCTCCAAGGCCTTCTACCCCTTGACCTTCCCCATGCTCTGCGGCCCCGGCTCCTTGTCTGCTGCGCTGACGGTAGGGGCGACCTTGCACGACAACTCGGTCGCCGGCACCATGAGCAAGCTGGCTGGCGCACTGCCCGCTATTGCGGCGGCCAGTTTTATTGTGTTTCTGGCCTTACGTTTTGCATCCCAATTTCTGTACAAACTGGGCAAGAATGGCACCGCTGTCGTGATGCGCCTGTCCGCCTTTATTCTCTTGTGCCTGGGCGTGCAGATTACCTGGGCAGGTTTCCACGAGCTTTTCCTGGGTTTGCTACAGGAAGCCTCTACCTTTCATTCTTTAAGTTCCTCTTGATACCATGGCCGCCTCTTCCCGCCAATCCGCTGCACCCTATTATCTGATCGCCCTGCTCGCCTTCTCAGGCGTAGGCATTGCGCTGCTCTCTCAGCACGTATTCAGCATCCCGCCTTGCGCCTGGTGCGTGCTGCAACGGCTGATTTTCATTGTGCTGGGCGTATTCAGCCTGATCGCAGGTGTGCTGCAGCAACTTGGTCACCCACGCAGCTCCACCATAGCCAGCCTGCTGGGTTTGGCCACAGCGGTAGGCGGTATTGTGGCTGCCTGGTATCAGGTCTCTGTGGCGCAACACCTGTTCAGTTGCGACCAGACCTTTGCTGACCGCTTCATTACCCAATCTGGCCTGGAAAGCGGCCTGCCCTGGTTATTTGGCATCTATGCTTCCTGCATGGACGCCCGTCAACCGCTGCTGGGAATCGAATACGCCTACTGGAGCCTGGCGTTGTTTGTCATTCTGGGCCTGGGCTTGCTGCTGACCTTGTTCAAGCGTCGTGGTGCTTAGCATTGGCGGCCATATGTTTCAGGCATGGCGTGACAGCTCGGCCAGACCGTGCGCCAGCACGCCAAGAACATCGAATTATCAGGTGATGGCGTTCGCTTTCTTCCACTTGCGCAACCGCAACCGTGCATTGGCATAGGGTGACGATGTATTGAACTGGATCATCCGGCCTTGGGTGTACCTCTCATACCAAGGCATGCCATACAGCGAAGCATCGTTTTCCTGCTCGACGAGCGCGACAATGCGAGCATGTACATCCGCAAATAGCCGCAGCAAGTCAGCGTAGGCCACGCCTGCATAGTCGGCATAAAATTTTTGCGCCAGTCTGCCTAACTCGCTCCACGTATAGCCGGTTTCAGGGAAATCGACCGGTCGTCCCTTTGATTTGCCATCACACCATTTCAGCACCAACAGATTCCATCCGATCAAATAAGCCACCAGATCGGACACACTCATCTGTGTGCCTTGTCTATGCCCCGGCAGCGTCGCGTCTCGGGCATGCTCCGCTGGCACACTGGCAAGGTCGGCCATCAGTTTCTGATAGGTGGTACGAATCGCATCCAGCAATTCCTGCTTGTTCTGTGGCACCGCCATACCGATCCTCTTTACGCTACGACGAAACTTCCGATTAAAACACCCCAAAGCTTGGACTGGCGTCCAGCTTTGGGGTGTAGCTCAGAAAAGCAGATTTTCTATTCAACTAAGCGGTTAAGCGATCAATCCGTCACGTCCGGCACTTCACGACCGCTTTTGCGGCCTTCCGCCAGCAAATTCAGATAAGCCTCGTCCACATCACCCGTCACGTACTCGCCACTAAAGCAGGAGGACTCAAAACCGGCAAAACGTGGATTCAAATCGCGCAGGGATTGCTCCAGATCGTGCAGATCCTGGTAGACCAGACCATCCACACCGATTTCCTTGGCAACCTGATCCACATCACGCCCCGTGGCAATCAGCTCGGACACGGTAGGCATATCAATGCCGTATACGTTCGGAAAACGCACAGGTGGCGCTGCCGAGGCAAAGAACACCTTGTTCGCACCGGCAGCACGAGCCATGTCCACGATCTGCCGGCTGGTTGTGCCACGCACGATGGAGTCATCCACCAACAGCACGTTCTTGCCCTGGAACTCCATTGGAATGGCGCTCAGTTTCTGACGCACAGACTTCTTGCGCACTTCCTGGCCGGGCATGATGAAGGTGCGACCTACATAGCGGTTCTTGATGAAACCTTCGCGGTAGTTCAGATTCAGATGAGCCGCCAGCTGCATGGCCGATGGACGGGCCGAGTCAGGAATAGGCATCACCACATCAATATCAGCCAGACGCAGATTCTTGGCAACGTTCTCGGCCAGGTACACACCCATCAACAAACGCGCGTCGTACACCGACACACCATCGACCGTCGAATCGGGACGGGCAAAGTATACGTATTCAAAGACACAGGGATTCAGGCGCGGGTTCTCGGCACACTGGCGGCTGCTGAGATTGCCATCCAGATCAATGATGATGGCCTCGCCGGGCTCCACATCACGAACCAGCTCAAAGCCGCAACCGGTCAAGGCCACGGACTCGGAGGCAACCATCCACTCCTCGCCCTTGGGGGTCACGTTGCGGCCCAGGCACAAAGGACGAATCCCGTTTGGATCGCGAAAGGCAACCAGACCAAAGTTCGCGATTTGTGAAACCACAGCGTAAGCGCCACGAGCACGACGGTGCACGGCGGCCACGGCGTCAAACACCTCGTCCTGAGACAGCTCAGGACCGGTAGCAGCACGTT
Organism: Alcaligenes sp. SMD-FA; assembly: GCF_025960365.1. NCBI lineage: Bacteria > Pseudomonadati > Pseudomonadota > Betaproteobacteria > Burkholderiales > Alcaligenaceae > Alcaligenes > Alcaligenes sp. SMD-FA. The sequence goes on from NZ_CP110108.1 coordinate 2,192,644, forward strand.
GCAGTTCGTGCGCGTACACATTCAGCAGAACCTCGGAGTCCGAGTTGGTGTTGATGTGGCGACGGTCAATGGTAAATAGCTCTTCACGCAGTTCACGCCAGTTGGTCAGATTACCGTTGTGAACAAAGCTCAGGCCAAAGGGGGCATTGACGTAAAACGGCTGCGCCTCCTCCACGCTCTGGCTGGAGCCTGCAGTGGGATAACGCACGTGGCCAATACCACTATTGCCTGGCAAAGAGCGCATGTTGCGAGTACGAAACACGTCCCGCACCAGGCCAAATGCCTTGTGCATGCTGAAGAACTGGTCGTGCCAGGTCGCCAGCCCCGCTGCATCCTGCCCGCGATGCTGCAGCAAGAGCAAACTGTCATAGATCAACTGATTTACAGGGCTGCGCGCAACAACCCCTACAACTCCACACATGATTGGTTCCCGTTAGTGTGTTCTCAATAAGGCAGCCATTCTGCCAGAGACGGCGGCAGCATGGCCTTAATCGATTGCACCGCGCGGATCGCAGGCTCGGCCAACTTAGCCTGCTCCCACCACGGTTCTTTCGGTAAATCGGTATGTCCGGCCAGGATGACCAGAATCAGCACCAGCAATACCCCGCGGGCCAGCCCAAACAAGCCACCCAGCCCATGATCGGCAGGTGTCAAACCCGTTTGTTCTATCAGGCTGGCCAGCAGCATGTTCAACAAACCCACCAGCAACAAGACCATAAAAAAAACGGCTCCGTAGGCCAAAGCCGTACGTAATAAGCCGTTTTCTATCCAGACTTGTATCCAACCTGATGTGCGTGGCCCCCACCAGATTGCGGCCATGAAAGCCAGCAAATAGGCGCTGAGCGAAAGAACTTCCTTGATCAATCCGCGTATCAGGCCCAGCAGGCCTGATACGCCCACAATTCCAAGGACGATATAGTCGAAGCTGCTCACTTAGCCGAGATAAAACTGTTCTCGTAACCGAGCGAGCGCAAGCGGGCCTGAGCTGCCTGAGCCGCTTCACGGGTGGGGAATGGTCCCACACGCAAACGATAGGTTGGCTTGCCACCGCTTTGTGCCGTTTCTACATAGGCATTGGTCACACCGGCCGATACCAGCTGATCACGACGCGACTGGGCATCGTTCTGGTTGGAATAGGCGACAATCTGCAAAATGAAATTGCCTTGCTGCGCTGCGGGTTTGGTGGCAGCTGCAGGGGCAGGCTTGTTGGGTACACGGCCTTCGAGCAGGGCCAGCGCATAGGAGCCATCATCCGTACGGCCGTTTTGGGCAGGCGCTGGAGCAGGCTTGGGTTTTTCAACAGGTTTAGGCTTTTCGACCGGTTTGGGCTGCTCTGGAGGCGTTGTCACCGGCGGTGGTGCTGTCGGCGTGCTTGGCGTGGTCACATGAGCAGGATCCGTTTCAAGGCCGGGATTGACCACAGCCAGACCACCATTTGTGCTGGTGGAGGGATCAGTCACCGGTGGCTCGTCGGGCTGCTCGATAACAGGCGTTGGGGTGTTCTCTTGCACGACTAACTCGCCAGGGCGAGTTTGCGCCGCGCCCTGCCCCGTTGTCTGACCAATAGGGCCCAAGGCCAGAGATTGCTCGGGCTCGGGTGGCGTTTTGTCGGCAGTCAGCATAGGCACCAGCACAACCACGGCCAGAACCAGAGCCAACGCACCGATCAGACGGCGGCGAGCCCGTCCACGCAGTTCCGATAATTGTGAGTCGCTAGAAGCACTAGCGCGGCGACCCGACGATGAGGAAGTATCGTTACGTGAAAATAAACCCATGAGCCCCAGACCTATGAAATAAGCAGTCTTACCGATATTCAGGAAGATGAACGGTCGTTTGCGGCTTCAAGTATCGGCCCTACTGTCGCAAACGAGCCAAACACAACAATTCTATCATTGTCACTGGCCTCTTTTAATGCCGCCTCGTAAGCGAGCCGAGGACTGTTGTAACTGGATACGACTGCTGACGCTTTACTGACCGAAGCCCGTGCAACAGGTCGAACGCCCGGGCGATGTGAACTGGATTCGGCCTCGGGGGCCAGAACATCGTCAGGCGTCTGACCACTGGCCAGAACGGTGTGCACATGATTGGCCAATTCCTCGCCCGACATGCTGCGTGGTCCTTCCAAACTGGCGCACATCCAATGATCGATACGCGTGGCCATGCGGGCAATCACGCCATCCACATCCTTGTCCTTGTACATGCCCACAACCGCAATCGTCTTGGGGTAAGGCGGCATATTGTCCAGATTCTGCGCCAAGGCCGCCGCCGCATGCGGATTATGCGCCACGTCAAAGATCACGCAAGGCTGACCAGGCTGAATCTGGAAACGGCCAGGCATGTGGGCACGCAGCAAACCGGCGCGTACCGCTTGCGCAGGCACGGCCAAGCGGGGATGCAAGGATTCCAGCGCAGCCAATGCTGCAGAAGCATTAAGCAATTGGTTTGCGCCACGCAAGGCCGGGTAAGCCAATGCAGCGCGGCGCTGATTACGGCCACCGTAGGCCCATTGCTGACGGTCGCCGGAATAGTTGAAATCTTTGCCAAACAGCCACAACTGGGCACCAATCTCCTGGGCATAATCCAGCATGGTCTGTGGCGGCACGGGATCGGCGCAAATGGCGGGACGATCCGCACGGAAAATATGAGCCTTTTCCCAAGCAACCTGCTCTCGGGTATTGCCCAGGTATTCAGCATGATCAATATCAATGCTGGTAATGATGGAACAGTCCGCATCAATGATATTGACGGCATCCAGTCGGCCACCCAAACCCACTTCCAGCACCGCGACGTCAACGCGCTGCTCCTGGAACAGCAACAAGGCCGCCAGCGTGGAGAATTCAAAGTAAGTCAGTGTCAGGTCGCCCCGGGCTTCATTGATACGGGCAAATTGCGCCGTAATCTGGGCATCCTCGGCCATCTCGCCATTTAAACGAATGCGCTCGTTGTAGCGCACCAGATGCGGAGAGGCATACACACCCACCTTGTAGGCCGCCGCCAGCAAAATCGCTTCCAGCATGGCGCAGGTCGAGCCTTTGCCGTTGGTGCCGCCCACCGTGATAACGACGGAATCCAATTTGATGTTCAGACGTTGGGCAACCTCGCGAATCCGGCCCAGGCCCAGATCAATGGCCGCAGGATGCAAAGTTTCCAAATAGGACAGCCAGTCACTCAGCGAGGAGTCGGCTTTCAGAACAGGATGAGTCATGGACAACACCAATTACAAAATAAAAACGGCAGGCGCTGATGATAGCACCTGCCGTGATCCAATACGCCTTAACTATCAGGCCAATACTGGTATTACTTGCGACGGGCTGGCGGCAAGTCCGTGCACGTCCCTTCGGCAACGGCAGCCGCCTTGCTGACCGACTCGCACAAGGTGGGGTGCGGGTGGATGGATTTGGCCAGATCGACCGGGTCCACACCCATTTCGATAGCCAGCACCAGCTCGCCAATCAGCTCGCCCGCATTGGTGCCGACGATACCGCCACCCACAATACGGTGGGTTTCCGCATCGAACAGAACCTTGGTAAAGCCTTCATCACGGTTGTTCGCAATTGCGCGACCGGATGCAGCCCAAGGGAACACGCCCTTCTCGACCTTGATACCGTCTTTCTTGGCCTGATCTTCGGTCAGACCCACCCAGGCGATTTCCGGATCGGTGTAGGCCACCGAAGGAATCACACGAGCATCAAAGAAGGATTTTTCGCCGGCGATGACTTCAGCAGCCACGTGAGCTTCGTGTTCGGCCTTATGTGCCAGCATGGGCTGGCCCACAATGTCGCCAATCGCATAGATATGCGGCACGTTGGTGCGCTGTTGCTTGTCAACCGGGATGAAGCCACGGTCTGTAACCTGCACACCAGCTTTCTCGGCACCGATCTTCTTACCATTGGGCGAGCGGCCCACGGCTTGCAGAACCAGGTCGTAGCGCTGTGGCTCGGCCGGAGCGTTCTTGCCTTCGAAAGTTACCCAGATGCCGTCTTCGCGGGCTTCGGCAGCCACCGTGCTGGTTTCCAGCATCATGTGGTCAAAGCGATGCTTGTTCATCTTCTCCCACACCTTGACAACGTCGCGGTCTGCACCCGGCATCAGGCCGGTTTGCATTTCCACCACGTCCAGGCGTGCGCCCAAAGCCGAGTACACCGTACCCATTTCCAGACCGATGATGCCACCGCCTACAATCAGCATGCGCTTGGGCACAGACTTCAGTTCCAGCGCGCCGGTAGAGTCCACCACGCGTGGATCGTCAGGCAAGAATGGCAGTTTTACCGACTGACTACCGGCAGCAATAATGGCCGAACCGAACTTGATCACTTTCTTGGTGCCGTCGTTGGCGGTCACTTCGATGTGATTGGGGTCCAGGAACTGGCCATTACCGACCACAACCTGGACCTTGCGGCCCTTGGCCATACCGGCCAGACCACCGGTCAGCTTGCCGATGACCTTGTTCTTGTAGTCGCGCAGCGCATCGATGTCGATTTGCGCTTCGCCGAACTTGATGCCGTGTGTGGCCAGGGACTTGGCCTCCTCGTAGACCGCCACAGTATGCAGCAAGGCCTTGGAAGGAATACAACCCACGTTCAGACACACACCACCCAGAGTGCTGTAGCGCTCGACCAGAGCCACTTTCAGGCCCAGATCAGCCGCACGGAAGGCCGCGTTGTACCCGCCTGGGCCAGCGCCCAGAACAAGCACATCCACGGAGTCATCCGCAGCACCCTGATGGCTGGCCGCCTGCGGAGCAGGTGTCGAGGCCGGAGCAGCAGCGGCAGGCACAGTTGCCTGCGGCGCTTCTTCTTTGGCGGGTGCCGCAGCGGGAGCCGCTTGGCCTTCCGCTACTTCGATCTTGGCAATGGCCGAACCCTGGGAGACTTTGTCACCCACCTTGACCAGCAATTCCTTGATCACCCCCGCCTGAGCGGCAGGGATTTCCATCGAGGCCTTATCGGACTCCACGGTGATCAGGCTTTGCTCGAGCTCGACCGTATCACCGACCTGCACCAGCACTTCGATGACATCTACTTCACCGGAGTCGCCGATATCCGGGACCGTCAGATCAATCAGACTCATGACAACTCCTTACAGTGCAATACGACGGAAGTCGGCCAGCATCGTTGCCAGGAAGGCATTGAAACGGGCAGCCGAGGCACCATCGATAACGCGGTGGTCGTAAGACAGGGACAGCGGCAGCATCAGGCGTGGCGCAAATTCCTTGCCATTCCAGACGGGCTGCATGGAGGAACGTGACAGACCCAGAATGGCCACTTCGGGCGCATTGATAATGGGTGTGAAATCCGTACCACCAATACCACCCAGCGAGGAAATGGTGAAGCAACCGCCTTGCATCTGGGCTGCGCTCAACTTGCCATCGCGGGCCGCAGCAGCCAGTTCGCCCGTTTCACGAGCGATATCCAGAATGCCTTTCTTGTCGGCATCACGAATGACCGGCACAACCAGACCATTAGGCGTATCCGCCGCAAAACCGATGTGGTAGTACTGCTTGAGCACCAGATTGTCGCCATCCAGCGAAGCGTTGAATTCGGGGAATTTCTTCAGGGCCGCCACGGCAGCCTTGATGACAAAAGCCAGCATGGTGACACGAGCGCCGGACTTCTTGTATTCCTCGTTCAGCTCTTTGCGAAGGGCTTCAAGAGAGGTAATGTCAGCCACTTCGTTATTGGTGACATGAGGAATCATGACCCAGTTGCGATGCAGGTTGGCACCCGAAATTTTCTTGATGCGCGACAGAGCCTGCGTTTCGACTGGGCCAAACTTGGCAAAATCAACCTTGGGCCAGGCCAGCACATCCAGACCGCCGACCTGAGCCGCCGTACCGGCTGCAATAACCGGAGCAGCGCCGCCAGCCATGACTTGCTTCACAAAGCCACGCACGTCGTCAGCCGTAATACGACCTTTATCGCCCGAGCCATGAACCTTGGCCAGATCCACACCCAATTCACGCGCAAATTTACGCACACTCGGTGAGGCGTGGGGCAGATTACGTAATGAGCCTTCTGCTTGGGCAAAGGCAGCCGTAGGCGAGACACGCTCTGGAGCCGGTGCGCCGGCACCGACCACGACCGAGGAGCTGGCCGCAGGCACAGCAGCGGCAGCGGGAGCGGCAGGAGCGGATTCAGCTTTAGGAGCAGGAGCGGCTTCGGCCTTGGCCGGTGCAGCGGCAGCACCTTGCACGGTCAGTTCCAGAATGTCGCTACCCTGGCTGACCTTGTCACCCAGCTTCACTTTGATGGCCGTGACCACGCCAGCATGGGAGGACGGCACCTCCATGGAAGCCTTGTCCGATTCCACGGTGATCAGGCTTTGGTCCACTTCGATAGTGTCACCCACTTGAACCATGATTTCGATTACGTCCACATCACGGGCGTCGCCGATATCAGGTACTTGAACCGTTACTTGCTGTTCACCACCCGCCGCAGCGGTTGCGGCGGCGGGCGCCGCTTCAGCCTTGGAAGCAGGCGTGGCCTCGGCCTTGGCAGGCTCAGCGGCAGGCGCTGCCTGCGCACTTTCGGCGGCTTCCAGTTCCAGAACCAAGCTGCCTTCCTTGACCTTGTCACCCAGTTTGACCTTGATGGACTTAACCACGCCAGCGTCAGACGATGGGATTTCCATGGAGGCCTTGTCGGACTCCACCGTAATCAGGCTTTGCTCGACCTCAATGGTCTCGCCTTCCTTGACCAGGATTTCGATCACTTCGACAGCGTCGTCAGCACCGATATCCGGGATTTTGACTTGAATAATATTGCTCATGATTCAGTCCCTTATGCGTGCTGCGGGTTGGCCTTGGAAGGATTGATGCCGTATTTGGCAATCGCCTCGGACGCTTTGCTGAACGGAATCTTGCCTTCTTCAGCCAGCGCGCGCAGAGCAGCCAACACCACGAAGTGACGATCAACCTCAAAGTGCTCACGCAGCTTGAAGCGGTAGTCGGAACGACCAAAGCCATCGGTACCCAGCACTTTCAGTGTGCGGTTCTTAGGCACGAACGGACGAATCTGGTCACCGAAGGCCTTGATGTAGTCGGTAGAGACCACAATAGGACCGTCGGTGTTTTGCAATTGGGTCGTCACGTACGGTACAGGCAGATCCTTGCCTTCCGGATTCAACAGAGCGGCACGCTCGCAATCCAGACCATCACGACGCAGTTCAGTAAAGCTGGTGACACTCCAGACATCGGAGCCAATGCCCCAGTCTTTTTCCAGCAGATCTTGTGCCGCGATCACTTCGCGCAAAATCGTACCCGAACCCATCAGTTGAACACGCAGCTTGCTGTCCTTGGCAACCGACTTGAACTTGTACATGCCACGCAGGATGCCGTCTTCATCGCCTTCGACCAAACCAGGCTGAGCGTAGTTCTCGTTCATCAAGGTGATGTAGTAGTACACATCTTCCTGGTCCTGCACCATGCGCTTCAAACCATGCTGCATGATGACAGCCACTTCGTGAGCGAAGGTGGGGTCATAGGATATGCAGTTAGGAATCAGCGAGGACTGAATATGGCTATGACCATCTTCGTGCTGCAGACCTTCACCGTTCAGGGTGGTGCGACCGGCGGTGCCGCCCAGCACGAAACCACGTGCCTTCATATCACCGGCTGCCCAGGCCAGATCGCCAAAGCGCTGGAAGCCGAACATCGAGTAATAGATGAAGAACGGGATCATGATGCGGTTGTTGTTGGAGTACGACGTGGCCGCCGCAATCCAGGAGCTAAATGCACCCTGCTCGTTAATCCCTTCCTGCAACAACTGACCGTTGGCCGTTTCGCGGTAGTACATGACCTGATCTTTATCGACCGGGGTGTACTTCTGGCCTTCAGGCGCGTAAATACCGATCTGACGGAACAGACCTTCCATACCAAAAGTACGGGATTCGTCCGCCAGGATAGGCACAGCACGAGGCCCCACCTGTTTGTCGCGCAGCAAAGTATTGAGGAAACGGACAAACGCTTGCGTCGTGGAGATCTCACGGCCTTCGGCAGTGGCTTCCAGCATGGGCTTGAACGCGTCCAGTGTCGGCACGGTCAACTGTTCGTCCGCCTTGTTGCGACGCTTGGGCAGGTAGCCACCCAAGGCTTGACGGCGGGCATGCAGGTACTGCATTTCTGGAGAGTCTTCCGCTGGCTTGAAGTAAGGCAGCTCTTCCAGTTTGTCATCAGGAACCGGGATGTTGAAACGGTCGCGGAATTCGCGTACGGCGTCCAGATCCAGGCTCTTTTGTTGGTGCGACGGGTTCTTGGCTTGGCCCACGTGGCCCATGCCGTAGCCCTTGATGGTCTTGGCCAGAATAACGGTAGGCTGACCTTCGTGCTTGGTGGCGGCATCAAATGCAGCGTACACCTTATGAGGATCGTGACCGCCACGGTTCAGGCGCCAGATGTCCTCGTCGCTCATGCGGCTGACCATTTCCAGCAGCTTGGGGTGCTTGCCAAAGAAGTGCTCGCGAACGTAGGCGCCATCATTGGCTTTGTAGGCCTGGTATTCGCCGTCCACGGTTTCTTCCATGACCTTGCGCAGGATGCCTTCCTTGTCGCGGGCCAGCAAGGGATCCCAGTAACCGCCCCAGATCAGTTTCAGCACGTTCCAGCCAGCACCACGGAAGGTCCCTTCCAGTTCCTGGATGATTTTGCCGTTACCACGTACAGGGCCATCCAGACGCTGCAGGTTGCAGTTCACGATGAAAATCAGGTTGTCCAGCTTTTCACGTGCCGCCAGACCAATGGCGCCCAGGGATTCGGGTTCGTCCATCTCGCCATCGCCCAGGAACACCCAGACTTTACGGCCGCTGGTATCAGCAATGCCACGGGCATGCAGGTACTTCAGGAAACGGGCCTGGTAGATCGCCATCAATGGGCCCAGGCCCATGGATACGGTGGGGAACTGCCAGAATTCGGGCATCAACTTGGGATGCGGGTAGGACGGCAAGCCTTTGCCATCGACTTCCTGACGGAAGTTGTTCAACTGCTCTTCGGAGATGCGGCCTTCCATGAAGGCGCGGGCGTAAATACCGGGCGAGGAGTGGCCCTGGAAGAACACCATATCGCCGCCGCGATCTTCGGTTTCAGCGTGCCAGAAATGGTTTTGACCGCAGCCGATCATGGTGGCCAGCGATGCAAACGAGGCAATGTGTCCGCCCAAACCACCGCCATCGGGAGGAGTTTCGCGGTTAGCGCGCACGACCATGGCCATGGCGTTCCAGCGAATGTAGGAACGGATACGCTCTTCGAGCACCAGGTTGCCGGGGTGGGCAGGTTCCAGACCGGGAGGGATCGTGTTCTCATAAGCCGTGTTGGGCGAGAACGGAATGTGAGCGCCGGAGCGACGGGCCAGATCGATCAGCTTTTCGATCAGATCATGGGCACGGGCCGGGCCTTCACGGTCCACCACCGCCTCCAGGGCGTCAAGCCACTCTTTTGTTTCTAGGGCTTGGTCTTGACTGACCTGAGCCGAACTATTGTCTTGGGTTGAGGACATATAGTGTCTCCATATATGTGGTAGTAGTCCGGTCTTGTTCGACGCTGAGCCGCCCCTCTAAGAAGAAGTAAAGCGATCCTGACCGAAGCGGGTATTGCGGACTGTGAGCGTTCAAGGCGGGGTACGCCTGCACCAAACCATTCTAGGAAAGAACACAGAAAGGCTCAAGCAAAATTTCATTTTATGGTATGTGTTTTCATAATACGAAATATCACTAAAAAAAATAGCCCTACATTACAATCCAGCCATACTTCTTTTCTTGCTGTTATGGCTACTCATCCCAAAAAGTCTCTGATCCCTTCAACCTTTTATGATCAGGCTAAGCAGAATCGGCGTGGATTCTATTGGCTGACACCGGTTGTCGTGCTGTTTCTCTACCTCTGTGTCATGGGGGTATTCCTGTGGCTGCAGCGTTTGCAAAACGATAGCGTCATGTTTGTGACCATCGATCAGGAAACGCGCCAGCAACGCCTGATGATGGTAATTCTGGCCCTGTCTCTGGTGATTGTGGTCAGCTTGCTGGCCCTGTGGCGCTATACCCGCTTTCGCACCCACGCCGAAGCCGCCCAGACTGCCGAGACCGGTTTCCGACGCGCCATGGAGAACTCCATGTCCACGGGGATGCGCGTGTTTGACATGCAAGGCCGCATTGCCTATGTGAACCCGGCTTTTTGCCGAATGATTGGCTGGAACGAAGCCGATCTGGTGGGTCGTACCGCCCCCTTCCCTTACTGGTTACCCGGCCGCCATCAACAGCATCAGGAAACCCTGGATCTTTTGCTGTCGGGCCGAACACCCAGCAGCGGTCTGGAAGTGGAGGCTCAGCGCCGTGATGGTTCGCGCTTTACGGCCCGTATGTATGTTTCGCCCTTGCGTGCTCCCAATGGAGAACAGATTGGCTGGATGACCTCCATGACAGACATCACCGAGCCCAAGCGCATTCGCGAGGCCCTGACTGCGGCGCACGAGCGCTTCATGACGGTGCTGGAAGGTCTGGATGATGCCATCTCCGTGGTGGCCGATACCTCCGACGGTCTGGAGCTGCTGTTTGCCAACCGCACCTACCGTCGCTTCTTCGGCGCCCAATCCAATGGTCACGCTGAATTGCTGGGTGGCCGCCTGGGCCGCTTCACCGATGAAACCGTTGAGATTTACTCCGAATCGGCGGCCCGCTGGTTTGAAGTTCATCACCGCATGCTGGCCTGGACCGATGGCCGCCGGGTACGCCTGCAAGTGGCGCGTGACATTACTGATCGCCGCAAGCACGAAGAAGCCTCACGCATTCAGCAGGAAAAAGTTCAGTTGACCAGCCGCCTGACCACGATGGGCGAGATGGCCTCCTCGCTGGCACACGAACTGAACCAACCACTGACCGCCATCAATAACTACAGCATGGGCGCTGTCGCCATGTTGAAATCTGGCCGCTACCAGCCTGAAACCCTGCTGGCTGCACTAGAGAAGGCTGCCCAGCAAGCCGAACGTGCGGGCAAGATCATCAGCCGCATTCGTGAATTCGTGAAGCGCAGTGAGCCACGCCGCGTCCGCGTCAAGGTCATGCGTATTGTAGAAAATGCCGTCGGCTTTGCCGAAATCGACGCCCGCAAGCGCCAGATCGAGATTGAACTGAGCATTCCGGACCCCGTCCCTGACGTCATTGCCGACCCCATTCTCATAGAACAGGTATTATTGAATCTGCTCAAAAATGGGATCGAAGCCATGGAGCACAGTGAACATCATGTGCTTCAATTGGTGATTACCCAACAGGAATCGCTTTTGGAGATGGCCGTCATCGATCGCGGTCATGGCTTGAAAGACCCCGAGCGCCTCTTTGAACCGTTTTACAGCACCAAGTCCGAAGGCCTTGGGATGGGCCTGAACATCTGTCGCACAATTATTGAATCGCATCACGGCCGCCTATGGGCAGTCGGCAATCCAGAGGGTGGAACGATTTTCCGTTTCAGCCTACCTTGTGCGGCACCTGATGTAGTGGACACCCTTGATAACAAACTGGAGATACCCGAATGACCAGCCCGCAAATGCCATGCACCATTTACGTAGTCGATGACGACGAAGCCGTACGGGACTCCTTGCGCTGGCTCTTGGAAGCCAATGGCTACCGGGTCCGCTGCTTTGCATCGGGCGAAGAGTTTCTGGGCGCCTACGATCCTACCCAGGTCGCCGTCCTGATTGTGGACGTGCGCATGCCCGGCATGAGCGGCCTGGAGCTTCAGGAAGCCCTGATCACTCGTAAATCGAATATCCCGATTGTGTTCATTACCGGCCACGGTGACGTGCCCATGGCCGTGAGCACCATGAAGAAAGGCGCGATCGACTTTCTGGAAAAACCCTTTAACGAAGCCGATCTGCGCACGATTGTCAGCCGCATGATCGAGCAAGCTACCGCACGTGCCTCGCAAGCGCAGGCACAGAAAAGTCAACAAGAAGTCCTGGGCCGCCTGACAGCGCGCGAGCAGCAAGTGTTGGAACGCATTGTTGCTGGCCGCCTGAACAAGCAGATTGCCGGGGACTTGAATATCAGTATTAAAACTGTCGAAGCGCATCGCGCCAATATCATGGAAAAACTGGAAGTCACTACGGTTGCCGACCTCATGAAAATCGCCCTCACCAAGTCCGAGGATGCGTAAATGAGTGCTCGCATTATTGATGGAAAAAAGCTGTCCACCGCTATCAAGGCGGACGTTGCAGAACGCGTTGCCAAACTGAAGCAAGCCCACGGCATTCAAGCTGGTTTGACCGTGGTACTGGTCGGAGAAGATCCGGCCTCCCAAGTCTATGTACGCAACAAGGGTCTGGCATGTGAAGCCGCCGGCCTGAAATCCGATATCATCCGCCTGCCGGCCAACACCACCGAAGCCGAGCTGCTGGCCCTGATCACTCGTTTGAATCAGGACAGCTCGGTACACGGCATTCTGGTTCAACTGCCCCTGCCCGCCCATCTGGACGAGCACAAAGTCATTGAAACCATTGCGCCCCACAAGGACGTGGATGGTTTTCACGTCAGCAATGCCGGCATGCTCATGACGGGCAAACCCCTGTTTGCCCCCTGCACGCCCTACGGCGTCATGAAGATGCTGGAGTCCGAAAACGTGACGCTGCGTGGAGCAGAGGCCGTCGTCGTGGGCGCCAGCAATATTGTGGGCAAACCCATGGCCATGCTCTTGCTGGCTGCGGGCGCGACCGTCACCCTCTGTAATTCCAAAACGCGTGACCTGGCCGCCCAGACCCGCCGTGCCGATGTGCTGGTTGCCGCCGTAGGCCGCCCCGGCATCATTACTGGCGATATGGTCAAGCCCGGTGCGGTGGTGATCGACGTCGGTATCAATCGTGGCGCCGATGGCAAACTGTGTGGTGACGTGGATTTTGCCAGCGCCAGCGAAGTGGCCTCAGCCATTACGCCCGTACCCGGTGGCGTGGGTCCCATGACCATTGCCATGCTGCTGGTCAATACCTTGGAAGCGGCCGAACGCTCGGCCAACATCAGTCTTTAAATTAATCAACGGTTTATGACGACAAATCCCTTACTGGTTCCTATCGACAGTCTTATTGACTATCCCGCCATCCAGCCCGAGCACATCGAGCAGGCGGTGGACCAACTGCTGGCCTTGGCCCGCCAAGCCATAGACACAGTCTCCAACGACGATAGTGAACCCAGTTGGGACAATATCGTCGAGCCCATCACCGACGCCACCGAAACCTTGTATCGCGCCTGGTCGGTGGCCGGTCACCTGAACTCGGTCATCAATACGCCCGAGCTGCGTGCGGTGTACAACCAGTGCCTGCCACGCATGAGCGAGTTCTCGACCTGGGTAGGCTTGAACCGTCCTTTGTTCCTGCGTTACCAGGCTCTGGCTGACAGCCCGGCCTTTGCCGCCCTGACGCCCCAGCGCCAACGTATCATTACCCTGGCCTTGCGCGATTTCCGCCTGAGCGGTGTGCAACTGGAAGGTCAGGCACGTGAAGACTACGCCCGCATTTCCGAAGAGCTGGCGCAAACCTCGCAACAGTTCTCCGAGCATGTACTGGATGCCATTGATCAGTGGTATTACCTGGTCACTGACCAGACCGAGCTGGACGGCATCCCGGACGACGTGCTGGCCGCTGCCCAACGCGCTGCGCAAGAAAACGATCAGCAAGGCTGGCGTCTGACGCTGAAAATGCCTTGCTACCTGCCTGTCATGCAATACGCTCGCAACCAGACCTTGCGTGAGCTGATGTACCGGGCCTACACCACCATTGCCTCCGAACAAGGCGATGCCCAATTTGATAACTCCCAGGCCATTGAAACGTTGCTGGACCTGCGTGCCCAGGAAGCCAACCTGCTGGGTTTTGCCAGCTACGCCCATATGCGTCTGGAAACCCGCATGGCCGACACCCCAGAACAGGTGATGAGCTTCTTGCGTGATCTGGCCGCCAAAGCCCGTCCCTACGCCCGCCAGGATCTGGACGAGCTGCAAGCCTTCGCTCAACAAGAACTGGGCCTGGAAACCCTGCAAGCCTGGGATGTACCGTTCAGTGCCGAGCGCCTGCGCGAACAGCGCTACGCCTATTCGGAAGACGAGGTCAAACAGTACTTCACGGAACCTGCCGTTCTGAGTGGCCTGTTCAAAGTCATCCAGCGTTTATTTGACGTAACCTTGCGTGCCGTCGATATCCCAGCCTGGCATCCTGCCGTGCGCCCTTTTGAAGTGATTGCCTCCGATGGCAAGGTCCTGGGTTATCTGTACATGGACCTGCACGCCCGTCAAGGCAAACAAGGCGGCGCCTGGGTCGATAGCGAACGCAGTCGTCGCCGTCTAGGTGAAACGCTGTGTCTGCCGATCGCCTACCTGGTGTGCAACTTTGCCGAACCTCAGCCTGGCCGCCCTGCGCTACTGACGCATGATGATGTGATCACCCTGTTCCACGAATCCGGCCACGCCCTACACACGCTGCTCTCGCGGGTAGACGATCCGGCTGCCTCGGCCTTCTCCGCCGTGGAATGGGACGCCATCGAGCTGCCCTCGCAGTTCATGGAAAACTTCTGCTGGGAATGGCCCGTCGTGCAGATGCTGACTGCCCACGTGGAAACCGGCGAGCACCTGCCCCGTGCGCTCTACAACAAGCTGAACCTGGCCCGCAACTTCCAAAGCGGCATGCAAATGGTGCGTCAGCTGGAATTCTCCCTGTTTGACATGCTGATCCACTCGCGTGACAGCGGCCTGAGCATTGATGCCGTCATGGAAATTCTGGATCAGGTTCGCCAGGAAGTCGCCGTGCTGTTCCCGCCTGAGTGGCACCGTTTCCCGCATCAGTTCTCGCACTTGTTTGCGGGTGGCTATGGCGCAGGTTACTACAGCTACAAATGGGCCGAAGTCCTGTCCGCCGATGCCTACTCGGCCTTTGAGGAAAAAGCCTATACCCACTCGGATGGAGCACGTGATACCCTCGACAGTAATACGGGCCATCGCTTCTGGCGCGAGATTCTGTCCGTAGGGGGCGAGCGCCCCGCTGCCGACTCCTTCCGTGCTTTCCGTGGCCGCGACCCTTCGATTACCGCCCTGCTCCGTCACAGCGGGCTCACTCCAGAGCCAGCCTAAACCCAGAGGACGTCCATGACACCCAGCCCAGTAAGGCCCATTCTTGTCTTGTTTAAACAGTTTGGCCTGACACTGGCGCTGGGCCTGTTCCTGCTAGGCAGCGCTGCCGCTGCCAATCTGCATCCCGTACGCGGCTTCCTGCCCGATCTGCGCTTTTCCCTGCAAGCCGCTGGTTCCAAAACACTCACCCAGGATGACTTCAAAGATAAAGTCGTCATGATGTTTTTTGGCTATGCCAGTTGCCCGGATATCTGCCCCACCACCTTGGCCCAGCTTGGGCTGGTCATGGAAGAACTGGGTAACGATGCCGAACAGGTACGCATCATCTTTGTCAGTGTGGATCCCCACCGCGATACGCCCGACTCCCTGGCCCGTTATATAGCCGCCTTTGACGGCAAGCACACGACAGGGCTGACAGGCTCTGAAAAGCAGATTGCCGATCTGGCCCGTCGTTACCGGGTCGCATTCCAGATTGAAAAACCCGATCCCAACGCGCCCGAGAACTACGAAGTCTCGCACAGCCGTGGTGTGTATATTTTCGATCAGCAAGGCAGGGCGCGGTATCTGGCACCCGACACCGAATCGGTGCAGGTTCTGGCGGACGGGGTACGCAGTCTGCTGAACTAAGCAGGCTTGGCCCTGAATCAAACCGCACATCAGACTGGCCAGCAGCAACAACAACAACAACAACAACAACAACAACAACAACAACAACAACAACAACAACAACAACAACAACAGGCAAAGCATCAGGGGCGGGGGTTCCCGTGCCTGGTTAGACACAGGAAAACCCGCCCCCTTTGTCATCAGCCTCCCTGTCGTGTGCTCTGACGTTCTGCCACCAGATCCTGCACCATGGACCTGGGCACTTCCGCGTAGCGTTTGAACTCCATGCTGTACGTTGCACGGCCCTGGGACATGGAACGCAGCGTGGTGGCATAACCAAACATCTCGGACAAAGGCACTTCCGCCTTGATCAGCTTGCCCGCCCCCACCATATCATCCATACCCTGAACCATGCCCCGACGGCTGGACAGATCACCCATCACATTGCCGGCATAGTCTTCAGGCGTTTCCACTTCCACCGCCATCATAGGCTCCAGGATCACGGGTGAAGCCTGTTTGGCCGCTTCCTTGAAACCGAAGATCGCCGCCATCTTGAAGGCTTGCTCGGACGAGTCCACGTCGTGGTAGGAACCGAAGGTCAAGGTGACTTTCACATCCACCACGGGATAGCCCGCCAGCACACCACTGTTCAAGGCCTCCAGCACACCTTTTTCCACTGCCGGAATGTACTCACGCGGAACCACCCCGCCCTTGATGGCATCGACGAACTCAAAGCCCTTGCCCGCCTCTTGCGGCTCCAGGGTGAAGACCACATGGCCGTACTGTCCTTTACCGCCGGACTGACGCACAAACTTGCCTTCGACATCACGCACGGTCTTGCTGATGGTTTCGCGGTAGGCCACTTGCGGTTTGCCCACATTCGCTTCCACACCGAACTCGCGCTTCATGCGATCCACAATAATCTCCAGATGCAGCTCGCCCATACCGCCAATAATCGTCTGGCCCGATTCCTCGTCCGTGCTGACACGGAAAGACGGATCTTCAGAAGCCAGACGCGAGAGCGCAATCCCCATCTTTTCCTGATCGGACTTGGCCTTGGGCTCCACGGCCTGACGAATCACCGGCTCGGGAAACTCCATGCGCTCCAGCGTGATGATGGCCAAAGGATCACACAAGGTTTCCCCTGTGCTGACCTCTTTCAGGCCAACACAGGCGGCAATATCACCCGCATGCAGTTCATCGACCTCATGTCTGTCATTGGCATGCATCTGCACAATCCGGCCAATACGCTCTTTCTTGCCACGGCCCGGAATATAGACGCTATCCCCCTTGGCCAGCACACCGGAATACACTCGCACAAAGGTTAGCTGGCCGACATACGGGTCCGTCATCAGCTTGAATGCCAATGCTGAGAACTTCTCATTGTCGTCAGATTGGCGAGTGACGATTTCACCGGCCTCGTCCAAACCCTGCACAGCGGGCACATCCACAGGGGAAGGCAGCAGCTCCACCACCGCATCCAGCATGCGTTGTACCCCCTTGTTCTTGAAGGCCGAACCACACAGCATGGGCTGAATCTCTCCGGCAATGGTGCGCAAGCGCAGGCCCAACGTAATCTGGGCCACGCTTAAGTCACCCGTTTCCAGGTACTGATTCATCAGCTCTTCATTGGCCTCTGCCGCCGCTTCCAGCATGCGCTCGCGCCACTGTTTGGCCGGGGCCTGCAGATCATCAGGGATGTCCTCAAAACTGAATTTCATGCCCTGAGAGGCCTCGTCCCACACAATCGCTTTCATCAAGCGCAAGTCGATCACGCCTTTGAAGCCATCTTCAGCCCCCATAGGGATCACCACAGGCACAGGATTGGCCTTGAGTCGATCCACCATCATCCGACGTACGCGAAAGAAATCCGCCCCCACACGGTCCATCTTGTTGACGAAAGCCAGGCGCGGAACCTTGTACTTGTTGGCCTGACGCCAAACCGTTTCGGATTGCGGCTGTACCCCGCCGACAGCGTCATACACCATGACCGCGCCGTCCAGCACGCGCATGGAACGCTCCACCTCGATGGTGAAATCCACGTGGCCGGGGGTGTCGATGATATTGATACGGTGCTCGGGCAGCGAGCCATCCATGCCTTGCCAAAAGCAGGTCGTGGCCGCCGAGGTTATGGTGATGCCACGCTCCTGCTCCTGACTCATCCAGTCCATGGTGGCCGCCCCGTCATGCACTTCCCCCAGCTTGTGACTGACGCCGGTGTAGAAAAGAATGCGCTCGGTTGTCGTGGTCTTGCCGGCATCAATATGTGCCGATATACCGATGTTCCGATAGCGAGTAATGGGGGTATGGCGGGCCATGATAATTCCCTTGAAGTCCTTATACCTTGCGCAACAAGGCAGTTGGGCTCCTGTTTATTTCAGTGGTTGATAATCATCTAATAGTACGCCTACAATCGTACTATTAACAAGGAATTTTCTGTGCACCACTTATCTCAAGAACACTCAAAGTCATCCCACTGGATTGCCACCTGGACCGCCAGCACCCAACCGCTCTGGGGCGAAGAACTACCTTTCCCAAACAATATGGCAGCGCTAAGCGGCCAACAAACGGTGGCCTTGAGGTTGCGCGTCAGCTTGGGTGGGAAGCGTTTAAGACTGCTTTTTTCCAACGAATACGGCACACAGCCACTGATTCTGGGCCCGGTCAGTGTGGCACTTGGCTCGAACACACAGAAGCACCAGACACTACTGTTTTCCGCTCAACCACAGGCCGTTATTGCTGCGGGTAAAACGTTGCTCAGTGATCCGCTCGAGCTGGATATCCCCGATTTGGCCAGCCTATTTGTACGCTTCTATCTGCCCCAGCGTTGTCCCGTGTCCAGCTTTCATTGGGATACGAGGCGTACTGTCACCCTCCTGCCCGGCAACCAGACCTTGGTCGAGCACGTTGATTCTTGCACAGGCACCGAGATCACCGCCCTGCCTGTACTCAGCGCCGCCTGGGTCGAAACCAGCACAAACCGCAGCGTGGTGGCCGTCATTGGGGACTCTTTGGTTGATGGCAATGGCGTATCCATCGATAGTGATCAACGCTGGACAGATCATCTGGCAAAACACTTGGTGCCGCATGGCGTCGCAGTCGTCAATGCAGGGCAATCTGGCTCCCGGCTGCGACAAAATGGCATAGGCATAAGCGCCAAGATCCGTTTTGAACGTGATGTCTTAAACGTCCCTGGCATCCGACTGGGCATCCTCCAGGTCGGCCTAAACGATCTGGGTTGGCCGGGCACGCCGCTGGAACCGGACACAGCCCCCCCCTAGCGCAGCAGTTCTGATTACGGCCTATCAAGACCTGATTGCTCAAGCCCATGCCAAGCACATCCCACTAGTAGGACTGACCTTAACGCCCTTCAAGGGAGCCTTTGGCGGCTCACCCTTCGATGCCTTCTTCACCCCAGAGAAAGAAGCCATCCGACAAGCGCTGAATACCTGGATGCGTAGCAGCCAGGAATTTGATGCCCTTATCGATCTGGACACGTTGCTACGCGATCCGCAAGACCCGCAACGCCTGCGAGCGGCTCTGGATGTGGGCGATCACCTGCATCCTCATAATCATGGCAATCAATTAATTGCCGAATCCATCTCCATAAAAACGCTGCTTTCGCTACTGCAGCGTTCAGAAATCACAGCATAAGCAGTAGCAAGGGCGACTAATAGGCAGGAGACGGTACGTGGACACAGGTACAATCACTGCGACGAATCAAGACAGGACTTTACATGCTTCCCAATCATCCCGAGCGCGCACAGATTCGCTTGGAAAATGTGCTCACGGCCCTGGGCAATCCTTTGCGCCTGGCCGTTGTACGCGCCTTGGCCTCGGAAGGCGAACGCGCGTGTGGCTCGCTGCTGCAAGGCCAAACCAAATCCACCATGACCCATCACTGGCGTGTATTGCGCGATAGCGGCGTGATCTGGCAACGACCCTCTGGACGGGAAAACCTACTGTCTCTACGTAAGGACGATCTGGAGGCACGCTTTCCCGGCCTGCTGCATTCCTTGCTAGGCGCACTGGAACATGACCCGGTAACCGAGGCGACCACCGCGCAACATCTGCAAAACGCCGCTAAATAATAAAAATGCCCTGAAAATCAAACTGCCCGCCCAAGGTCGGATCAGCATCCAAGCTTTGGCGGGCAGTTCAAATACAGGATCAAGATTCCCGGGGCAAAAACCCGAGAACGAAATCAACCCCATTCAGATGAGCTTACTTGCCTCGCAAGGCAGATTGAGCCTGACGCAAGGCCGTACGCAGACCCTCTTCCAATACAGGATGATAGAACGGCATCGCCAGCATCTGATCCAGTGTCAGCCCCATCTGCAAGGACCAGGCCAACAAATGAGCGATATGTTCGGCTTGAGGCCCGACCATCTCGGCCCCCAGGAACTTGCCCTCCTTGTCTGCATACACATGCAGCAAGCCACGGTTGACCAACATCACGCGGGCACGGCCCTGATTGCCAAAATTCACACTACCCGTCACTGCACCTTCTGGCAGCGACTTAAAGGGTGTGCCAACCACGGCCACCTGCGGATCACTGAACACCACCGCCATGCGGGCACGACGCGCCATAGGCTCGTCCTGGCCATTGCTGGCGGCCTGCAAGGCGGCCAGACGACCATCATCTGCTGCCTCATGCAAGATAGGTGCGCGCTGGTTCACATCGCCCGCCAGATAGATAGCGGTGCCTTTCAATTGCAAGCTGTCCAGGTCAAAGACCACCCGCCCTTTGCTATCCCATTCCGCAGGCGTATTTTCCAGCCCTAGATTATCCAACTGAGGTTTGCGGCCTGCCGCCCCCAGTACATAGTCGTAGTCCTCGACCAACTCCTTGCCATTCACCTGCAAGCGCACGCGCGCCTTGCCATTGACGACTTCACTACCCAATACAGCTACGTCGGCACGAATGTTCAGTTCCTGACTGAAGATTGCCCTTCCCGCTTCACGCACTTCGGGATCGGAAAGCCCGGCCAGACTCTGGCTACGGTTGATGATGGACACCTTCACGCCCAAGCGCGCCAGCGCCTGGCCTAGCTCCAGACCAATGACACCGGTGCCCACGACCAGCACACTTTCCGGTAGATCCGTCCAGTCGAAAACCTCTTCGTTACTGATTAACAAAACCCCCAGCGGCTCCAGCTCCTTGGGGCGCACCGGCGTGGAGCCCGTAGCGATAATCACGTGTCCTGCAGTGATACGGGTATGGTCGTCCACTTCCAGCACATGCTCGGACACAAAGCGGGCATGGCCACGCACTTTGTCCTGGGAATCAAAACCTTCCACATCGTCCACCACAAACTGCACAAAGCGATCCCGTTCGCGGCGTACGCGGTCCATAACCTCTTTGCCTTCAATGCGGATACTGCCATCCACGTGAACACCAAAGGGAGCGGTATGGCGGGCATGATGGGCGGCATCGGCCGCTGCAATCAGCAACTTGGATGGCATGCAGCCAACGCGTGCGCACATGGTGCCATAAGGGCCTGATTCGATCATCAACGTTCGTTTGCCGGCTCGTTTGGCCGTACGATACGCTGTCATACCTGCTGTCCCTGCTCCAATGACGGCAACATCACACTGAATTTCTTTCATCACCACTCCTTGAGTCCATACTCAGGCAATCAGGGGCCTGATGACCTACCTGACGGCCCGCTCTACAATGTGCAGAATTGACTCTTTCAATCATAACGCAGTCCCCTTGCACTGCCCCAAGGAAAGCCCATGCTGATTAGTGAAGCGGCCCGCGTAACCGGCCTGACACCCAAGATGATTCGGCACTATGAAGATCTGGGACTCTTGCATAGTGACCGTGCCCCCAATGGCTACCGCGTCTACCAGGATCAGGATCTGGATACCTTGCACTTTATTGTTCGTGCCAAGGATTTGGGCTTCAATCTGGCGGACATTCAGCAGTTGACCAGCCTGTGGCGCGACCAGCAACGTCCCAGCAGCGAGGTCAAGCAACTGGCCCAGGCACATATCAAGGATCTGGAAAGCCGCGCGGCTCTGCTGCTGGACATGGCGGCCAAGCTGCGCGTGCTGGCTGAGCAATGCCAGGGCGACCACCAGCCGGATTGCCCGATTTTGGATGGGTTAGAGGGCGGTCATTGTTCCAGTTCGGTTCAGAAACCAAGTTAGCCGTGGGCTCATCCAGACCCATGCGACGCTTGTGGGCCTTCCCTGCCCGGACCGGTTAACAACAGGACCACTTTGAAAAAAAACCTCCCAAACCTTCATCAAGGTCCGGGAGGCAGCCGCCTTTTACCTACTTATACGTATCCTAAGAGCCCGCAACCAAATTAGGCAGCCACACCGACACTTGTGGGAACAAGGTCAAGAGAAGCAGTACCAGCAAAGCTGTTAACAGGAAAGGAGCAATACCCACCACACCACGCTCTAAAGAGATGCGAGCCAGCAAGGACGAAATATTCAAACACAAGCCCGCGGGCGGGGTAATCAAACCGATGCACAGATTCACGACAGTAACCACAGTAAAGTGCGTAGGATCAATACCCAATTTCATCGCAATGGGGTAAAGCACAGGAATCAGCATGACCAAAGCGGCATTGGTCTCCAGAAACATACCCACGATCAGCAACAGCACATTGACGAACAGCAGGAACACGAGCGGGTTGCTGATGTTTTCCAAGACAAAGGCGGAAATGGCCTCCGGAATGCTGACATAAGCCAACAACCAACTAAAAACACGTGCTGCTGCAACGATAATCATGATCACGGCGGTGGTATGGGCTGCGCCGACCAAACTATCGACAAAGACTTTCCAGGTGATCTGACGGTACACAAACGTACCGACTATCAGAGCATAAATCACCGCCATAATAGCGGCTTCGGTAATGTTGAAAATACCGCTGCGAATACCGCCCAGAATAAAGATCGGCAGCAGCAAGGCAAAGGCCGAGTTCTTGAATGTCGTCCAGATTTCCTTGCCCGAAGCCTTGCCTTGCGTGGGGAAATTATTGCGCTTGCTGATCCACCAGCTCAACACCAGCATGGACAACATATAAAGAGCACCTGGCACCACTCCAGCCAGAAACAACGTTGTGATGGATTGGCCCGTCAGAACAGCCACGACAATAAAGGGAATAGAGGGCGGAATAATGGGGGCCACCACGTTCGCTGCCGCAATGACGCCGCCCGCAAAACCGGGGGGATAGCCCGAGCGGATCATGGCCGGAATCATGATACGGCCCAAGGCGCTGGTATCTGCCACCGCCGAACCGGATATCCCGGCAAACATGCCAGAGGCCAGCACGCCGCTCATGGCCAAGCCCCCTTTGAAACGACCTAACAAGGCATTGGCAAAATCCAGCAGTCGGCTGGTCAAGCCACCGGAAGTCATCAAGCTGCCAGCCAATACAAAAAACGGGATAGCCAGCAAGGAGAAACTGTCCAGTCCGCTGAACAATTGCTGGGGAACCGCCATCAAACTGATATCACCCAGCACTACCAAAGCAGCCAGAACGCCCGCCGTGATGGCAAAGCCGATCGGCATGCCAATCAGCATGAGAATGAGCGTCAGGAGGGTAATTAAGGTTACGGTGATCATAAAAAGTGTTTTCCGTACTTAGGGATGCTCATCGGTACTGCCAGATGTCCAATCGGACTGACTGCCCAAGCGAATCAAGAGCAAAATGACGACACACAAGCCCATCCCTAGCCACAGGGACGCATAAACCCAAGACATGGGAATGTCCATCGCCGCCGATAGCTGAACCGCATTGATTTGCGCAAATTCCCAACCGTAGTAGGTCATGCTGAGCAGAGTCGCCAACATCAAAAGGTCGCGAATAATCAATACGCGCCGTTTGAGTTTGCTCGAAAGGTAATCTAGCAAAATGGTGACAGTGACATGACCACCACGGCGCAATACAGCCGCACTGCCCAGCAAGGAAATCCACACCATCAAGAAGCGAGCGACTTCCTCACTCCAGGAGGACATATCTTTCAGGACGTAGCGAGAGAAGATCTGCCATGCAATAACCGCACACATCACAAACATCATGCTGCCGATAATCCAGTCCAGCGCCTTTTCAATAACAGACGCGCTTTTATCGGCCCAATTTTCTGTTTTGGTCGGTACGTTGTTAGTTGTCATAACTTTTACCTGTGGGGTCGGGACATGCGGGTGACACATGTCCCGATTTTTTCATTATTGAACGGCGCGGATTTTATCCAGCCAAACCTGCAGCTCGGGGAACTCTGCATCCATGGCTTTAATCTTGGTCGCAAAGGCTTCGCGGTCAACGGCGTTAAATGCCATGCCTTTTCCGATCAGGAACTGCTTCATGTTTTCCTCTTCCGCTATCATGCGATCTGTGGCCTCTTGCATCACACGCTCGCCCTCTTCCTGCAAAATCTGCCGTGTCTCTTCGGGCAGTTTTTTGAAGTAGGCGTCCGAATAAATCAAGGTCATCGCGCCGATGGTGTGCTGAGTTTCAGCCACGTTCTTTTGCACCTCGAACAGATTGACGTTCTTGATCACTTCCAGGGGGTTTTCCTGACCATCGATCATGCCGTGCTGCAAGGAGGTGAACAGCTCAGCCATGCCCATAGGCACCGGACTGGCACCCAGCGTGGTCCAGGTGCTGCGATACATGCGCAGTGGCGGGACACGCATTTTCAGGCCGTGCAAATCGTCCGGGTTTTGAATCACACGGTTTGAAGTCAGGTAGCGAGCGCCACGATAGGCTGCACCCACCAGCTTGAAGCCGCTTTCCTTGGCGATCTGCTCATACAGCGCTTGGCCAACCGGGCCGTTGTACACAGCACGGTAGTGATCCATATCGCGAATCAGGTAAGGATAAGCTTCGACACCGGCTGACTTGGCGTAACGGTCCAACGCCCCCACACTTTGCAGCACAATGTGATTGGTGCCCATGCGCAAGCCTTCGATGGACTGAGGCCAGTCACCTGTCAAGCCGTTGGCATCGATATTGATTTTGATTTTCCCACCTGAACGCTCTTCAACAGCCGCTTTAAAGCGCTCTGCTGTTTGTCCCCAGTGATCCTGGACAGCATAAATATGTGCAAACTTCAACGTGACCGGTTTGATTTCTGCCTGGGCGGCAACGCTGCTGAACAAACCGACTGCGGCAAAAATGGTAGCAAGTAGAGAAAACTTTTTCATGTCTTCCTCCGTATTAATCGTTATATGAGATAAAGAGAAACTACTGACCCGAAGGTCGCCCCAGGAAGCTCTGATCATCCAGAGCCAAGGTCAAGGCGGTCAGCGCAGCCAGGTAGCTGTAATGACGCATGCCCATGCAAATGCCAGTAGCGGTATGGGTAAAACTGGATTGAATACTGCCACCGCCCAGACCACGGGCAGCGCCAGCACCGGCCGCAATATTCGAAAAATGAACTTCCATCACGGGCAGCTCCGTGTCTTCCAAGGCATGGCGTACGCCCTCGCCAATGGTGGTCAAGCCTGCGGGGTTAATAAGGTAACCATCGACCCGATGAGCGGACTCGTGGATGTACTCCAAAATATCGCCCATGTGATTGGACGAAAAATTCTCTACCTCTACACCCAACTGCTCACCAAAGTTGCGCACACATCCCTTGAGCTCGTCCAGGGACTGAATGTTTCCATAGACTTTTTTGCTGCGCTTACCCAGGCTCGACATGTTCGGGCCATCAATCACAGCGATAAGGTGTTTGCGGTTGGAAGAACGGGTGATGGTGAAGTTATGTGCACTCATGCTCGGAAAGCCTCTTGCCAAGTGGGATTAGTTAAAACGCAGACCAGCATCCACGTTCAGTGTCTGACCCGTGATGTATTTGCTTTCATCGCAAGCCAGGAACATGGTGGCGCCAATCATGTCGCTGACATCCCCTTTACGTTTCAGGGTTTGGGCAGCGATGATGGCGTCCCATTGCTCTGGACGAATGGTGTCGCGTGGCACTTCGGTCACAATGCCGTGCGGACTGATGGCATTGACATTGATGCCGTACTCACCCAGCTCGGTAGCCAGGGCGCGGGTCAAGGCGACAACCGCCCCTTTTGAGGCCACGTAGTGCGCGTAGTTCGCGCGGCCCGTGACCACAACGCTGGAAGAAATATTGATGATCTTGCCGCTTTGCTGTTGCTTCATGAAAGGCGATACTGCCTTGGCGCAGTTAAAGACACCACGGGCATTGACGCCCATCACAAAGTCCCACTCGTTGGCATCGATTTCTTCAAATGGTTTCATTTTCAAAGTCGAGAAAACGGCCGCATTGTTAATCAGAACGTCCACGGTGCCAAAGGCTTTGACCGCCTGCGCAACCATCTCGGCCGTGCTCTTGTCATCGGACACGTCGACCTTGACGGCCAGTGCCTGACCATTTTCTGCCTGAATTTCTGCGGCAACCGCCTGTGCTTTGTCGATGTTCAAATCAGCGACCACCACTGCGGCCCCGGCCTTGGCAAATTCTTGCGCGTAGGCACGACCAATCCCTTGGCCCGCTCCGGTAATAATCACTGTTTTATTTTCAAATCTCACGATAGTTCCTTATTGGTATGGGTATGAATGTGTTCAGGCAGGCATACGTAAGGTAGCCATACCACCATCAATATTGATGACGGTGCCGGTGTAAGACAGCGCCCCCGGGTGGGCAACGTGGGCAACCAGGCGGGCAACCTCTTCGGGCTGTACCATTTGGCCAGTAGGCTGACGACGGTGAAACTCATTGCGCTTGGCCATCGGATCGCTAGCGCGCTTGGCCAGCTCGGTCATGAAAGGGGTGTCTACGGTGGCGGGGGCAATGCCCACTACGCGAATCTGCTCGGCAATCAAATCGGCGGCCATCGCCAGCGTCATGGACTGGATCGCCCCTTTGCTCGCTGAGTACAGCGCGCGCTCGGGTAAACCATTGATCGCCGTGCAGGAAGACATATTGACGAT
Source organism: Alcaligenes sp. SMD-FA (assembly GCF_025960365.1). Classification (NCBI taxonomy): domain Bacteria; kingdom Pseudomonadati; phylum Pseudomonadota; class Betaproteobacteria; order Burkholderiales; family Alcaligenaceae; genus Alcaligenes; species Alcaligenes sp. SMD-FA. The sequence goes on from NZ_CP110108.1 coordinate 2,219,260, forward strand.
CACGGCATTTTTCGACTGACGCAAATACGGCAAACACGCACGCGTACTACGCATATAGCCCAGCACGTTGATGTTAAAAATGCGCAGCCAGTCTTCGTCGCTGCCATCTTCTATCGTGCCCACAAAGCTCACACCGGCGTTATTGATCAAGACATCAATGCCGCCCTGTTCTTGGGCAAACCCGGCCAGCGCCAAATTCAAGGACTCCTGATCGGTCACATCGGCAATCAAGGCCGTGGCCCCTTGAGGGATACCCTCAGGCTGACGGTCAATCCCCCCCACAATGGCACCCAACTCCAGCAGGTGCTGGCATACAGCCTGGCCGATGCCGGCGGCAGCACCCGTGACAACCACGATTCGGCCTGTAAAATCTGACATAACGGTTCCTAGCAAAAATGTGTGTTTCCAGATGCCTTGAAGTGCGCCAACAGCAAATCAATCAAGGTATCGGGCGCAGTCAGTGGCAACATGTGCCCTGCCCCATCAATAATGTGTAGCGCGGTCTGTGTCTTGCCGGCTTTGTGCAAAGTATCCAGGATGATCTGCATGGCACTGGCGGGCGTAGACAGATCCTGGCTGCCCGTCAGCAGCAAAGTGGCCGGCAAGTGCGCCGCTAGGTCGCCATACCCGGAAAACTGGGCAAGACTTTGCCAACTGCTCAGCAATGTCTTCACCGGAACCAGGCGTAGCTGTTGCTCTGCGTACTGCATGGCTTGGGCTAGCTCAGGACTGGGTTCCAGACCACCAAACCAGCGCTGCATAGTGGTCTGCACAATGGTTTGACGGCTCTCGTGCTGTATGGCCTGGGCACGCTCACCAAATACCGCCAAACCCATCGGCGGGCTGGCGATAATGCTCAGGCTTTGCACCTTCTTGGAAGAACTCTCGGCCAACCTGGCCGCCGCCAGGGTTGCAATCACCCCACCAATCGAATGCCCCAGCAAATGAACCTTGTCACAACGACAGGACTCCACCACCTTGACGGCATCGTCCACCAAGGTATCCAGGTCGAAATGCGATAGCGCGACAGCCGAGCCATGACCTCGCAGGTCGTAGCTCAGACACGGGTAATCGGCAGCCAAATAGCTGAACAGTGCGTCAAAGGAGCACGCATCGACTCCGATGGAGTGCAAGGCAATGACACACTCATCACGGCTCGTGCCCTTGTCCACCGCGAGCAAAGAACCCGAATAATGAAGCCTGCTCAATGGGTTCGTCATGCTTGGCTACACGTGCTGTTCAACAAAACGCCTTTACTTTGTAAAGACGACACAGCTTCAGCAGACAGGCTTAACCACTCACCCAACACGCGCGCATCATCCTCGCCCTTCTTAGGAGGGAACCGAGATGGAGCCGCTTCGGCGCCCACGAATTTGATGGGGTTTCCAACGACCTCAATGCTGTGGTCTTCATTTTGAAGCGCCAGAATCATGCTGCGCTCTGAAGTGCGCGCATGCGCCAATGCCTCTGGCACAGACTGGATCAAGGCAACCGGCACGCTATGCTCTTCCAATAAAGGAATCCAATGCGCAGCCGCTTGTGTCGCGAAAGCGCTTTCAAGCAGCTCCCACAAGGCCTGCTTGTTTTTCAGGCGGCTGGCACCAGTCTGGAAACGCTCATCGTCAATAAGCGATTCCAAACCCAGCACACGACACAAGCCTTGCCACATTCTCTCGGTATTGGCCGTCACCACAAACTCACGGCCATCTCCCCCTCGAAATGAGCGATAAGTAGGAATAGAGTCATGCTTGGCCCCTTGAGGCGCGGGCGTCACATCTGCAATCAAGGCATAGGCACTTTGATAGGACAGCATGGCCAACTGGCAATCCAGCATCGCCACATCCACAATCCGACCTTTACCAGTACGCTCCCTGTCAGCCAAGGCGGCATTGATAGCGATAGTCGCGTACAAACCAGCCACCGTATCACCGGCTGGAATACCCAAACGTACGGCGGGTCTGCCCTCTTCGCCCGTCAGGCTCATGACGCCTGACAAGGCTTGCACAATCATGTCGTAAGCAGGTTTGTCACGATCCGGGCCGGTTTGTCCAAAACCACTAATGGACGCCCAGACCAGGCCGGGGTGTTCTTCACACAAGGCCTGTGGGTCCAGGCCCAGACGGGCTGCCACACCGGGGCGGTAATTTTCCACAACCACATCCGCTTTCAGGATCAGTTGTCGAACCAGGTCCAGCCCTTCAGCGGTTTTCAGATTTACCGCCAAACTGCTTTTATTGCGGTTGATACTCAGATAGTAGGCACTATCCTCACCCACAAAATGGGGGGGAATACTGCGACTGGAGTCACCTTCCGGTGCCTCGATCTTGACCACTTCAGCCCCCAGATCCCCCAGCACTTGTGTGCAGAAGGGACCGGACAAAAAGGTAGTGAGGTCGATGACCTTATAGCCTGCCAGGGGCTGAGCGGTAGCGGTATGACTCATAATTTGGTTTTTCTATGTCGGTATCCGAACATCTCGGACAGTTTTTCGGCATGATGAATAACGGCAGCGGTAATGGCGCTCAAACCTGCACTGGGCACACGGGTAGTGGGCATGGTCAAACAAATACAGCCCACAATGCCGTGGTTATCAAAGACTGGTGCAGCAACCCCGCGTGCATCGGGCAACTTCTCGCTCATGCTGTGGGCATAGCCGTTCTGGCGCACTTCGCTCAGCTCTGCCAAAAGCGACTCCAAAGCAGGCAAAGGTGCATCTTGCGCCGGAGAGGTCTCGGCCTTGGCATACACACGCTCTATCGTGTCCTGATCCAGATACGCCAAAATAGCCTTGCCGGAAGCCCCCCAGACCAGGGACATGGGTTTGTGCAAATCAATCTGATATTGCAGCTTGTGCTCGCCTCGTGCGATGGCGGCAAAACTCATGGCCGACTCGCTGACGGCATACGTGCCAAACAGGACAGTCTCGTTGAACTCGGAAGCAATCTCGTCCAGAGATTTTTGTGCCAAGGCAGGCTTGGATTCAGCGCTCATCACTTGCGCCGCTACTCGATAAAATTCAGGCCCAATGCTGTACAAACCACTTCCACCACTGACCACCGCAACAAAATCATCTTTGCGCAGCAGATTGAGCAAGCGGTGAGCCGTTGAAGGGGCCAGGCCCATTTGCTCGGACACTTGCTTGACGGTTACCGGGCCATTGGACTCCGCCAAGACAGCCAATAGCTGAAGCGCACGGCTTACGGTTCCGGTTGAACTAGTAGAGGTGGACGTGTTTTGTGTGGTCATATCTGGGCTTCAAAAATATGGATTGCACAAGCACCATGATCAAGGCCCGCAATACCGCCACCCGTGACGTGAGTCATGGCGTAGCGAGCATCAGGAACCTGACGTTCTCCGGCCTGGTGTGTCAGTTGCCAGTACATTTCCACGGCTTGGGCCACACCGCTTGCTCCCACTGGGTGACCCTTGGCCAGCAAACCGCCACTGGGGTTCACCACCACGTCACCGCCGTAGGTGCTGCGGCCATCCAGCAGGAACTGAGCGGACTGTCCGACCTCACACAATCCTAGTGCTTCGTAATAAATAAGTTCGGCGATTGTAAACGCGTCATGCAGCTCAACCGCATCCAGATCCTGGGCTGTAATCCCCGCCATCTTGTAGGCATCGCGGGCAGATTCCGCCGAAATCTCGGGACGAGTCATATCGCGAAAACCGCTGGTCGCCTGACCGGAATGCAGCACCGACGCAGCGACCCGCATGGCAGGTTTCTGCAAGCGTTTCAAGGCACGCTCGGACACCATGATCAAGGCCGCCGCGCCATCCCCCGTAGGGCAACATTGCAGCAAGGTCAGTGGGTCACAAATAGGACGTGATGCCAGCACCTGCTCCACGGTCAGTGGATCGCGATACTGTGCATAGGGATTATGTTTACTGTGTGTGCGAGCCTTGATGGAGACCTGCGCCAGAACTTCTGGCCCCAGATTGCGTTCATGCAGGTAACGACGAGCACGCATGCCATACACCGCAGGCATCACCAAACCTTGCTGGACTTCGGGATCTTCCTGCACCAGAGGCAAGGTGCCTCCGCCAAACTGCGTCAGCTTGTCCACACCGATCACCAGCACGATGTCGTGTCGGCCAGCCTGGATATCTTTCCACGCCAAGTGAATAGCTGTGGCCCCACCCGAGCAAGCGTTATCGCAATTGACGACAGGCACTGTACCAATACCGATTTCCTTGACCAGACGCTGTCCCGTCAACATGCCACCAAAGGCGTGGCCGCAAACAACAGCATCAATATCCTGAGCCTGTACACCGGCACTGGCCATCGCGTTCAGGATTGCAGGCAAGGCCAAACCGGTATAGCTGGATTCTTTATGACGAGCCATGGGAATCATGGCCGCGCCGACTACATATGCTTCACTCACCTTACTTCTCCGCCGACACAGGAGTTACAAACCAGTCATTGCCATCGGTGGCAGTACTGACAGGCATATCGCAATACAAGGCACTCAGGTCTTCACAACGTATGTGTGCCAAAACACGAACTCCGTTAGGAAAATCCACATAACCCAAGGTGTAAGGCGTGGGACGCGACGCGGAAACATAAATGGTGGAAAAACTGTAGAGCTTTCCAAATGGGCCAAAAAACATGTCTTGCATGTCGCGAGCACCCGTTTCCATACACACGTCACGGACGGGAAAAGCCTTGCTGCCGCTGGAACGGCTCTGGCTGCCACGCAACAAGACCGCGCCATCTTCAACAACAAACTGGCTAGCCTGGTCTAACGCAATATCTCGTATCGGCTGTGCATTTGCACCGAAAGCCATTGCCGTCGGCAGCTCAGTAGATTCAGTAACTGGCATGAATTAATCCTTGCAGCATTAATTAACTTGATTCCAAAAATTCTCAATTTGCAGTGCGAAGGCTTCGGGCACTTCAACCGGCGTTGTGTGACCGGACTGCTCAAATACCGTATGTGTGCTGTCTGGAAGCAAGCTGTGCATATGCTCCATATCAGCGGGCTTTTTAGCTCTGTCCAAAGCACCGCTGATCAACAAATGAGGGGTGCTATTGCCTGCCAAAAGGGACTGATAGTCAGGACGGGCAAACACGCCATTGACTGAGTTGGCAATGCTGGGAGGCAAGTGTGTGAAGTAGTCGCGCCACTGCTCCTGCTGAGCCTGAGCAGCAAGGTCTGTGCTTGCCAGAAAGGCGTCTCCAAACATGGTTTGCAGCAAGGCCGAGACATAGGGCGCACCGCCATCTCGACGCAGTTGCGCTTCCAGTTGGTCAAAGCGCTCTTTCTGCTGTTCTGCCATCGAGGTGCAGCAAGACAGGACAGCAGAACGGACCAACTGAGGTGCGCACTGCATCAGCTCCTGAGCCACATAACCTCCCATCGAGCTACCCACTACATGCAGAGAAGAAAGCTGCAGCGCTTGGGCCAGGAACGCGTAGTCCTGTGCCAACTGATGCATGGTGGCGGGCTTCTGGCCTGCGGTGCTCAAACCCTGATTACGATGATCCGGGCAAATAATGTGCCATTCGTTTTGCAACGCCTGAATCACGGGCAGGAACATACCGCCATTGAAAAACAGGGAGTGCAGCATGAGTACGGATGGACGAGATGCGCTGGGCTGCCCAATTTCTACGTAATGTAGTTCGGCCCCATCGGGAAGCATCAGGTGCTGTGTGCGAACTCGTTTCATCATTTCCCTGTTAATATTCCGTTTAACGGAATGTTATTCTAATGTATGGAATAATAATAAAAGCGGGACTAGGTTCATGCCTATCAGTACAAACCCTAGAGCACAAAAAAAGCCTGAATCCAGAAAGGATTCAGGCTTTTTAAAACATTCCACAGCAATCACCCTCCAGGGTGATACCCGGTAACCGGCACTATCTTAAAACCGGTTCTTCATCAGCTTGACTCAAGCAGCTTGCCACTCAGTCAGGAACTGTTGAGGTTCAGGGCGCTGCGCAGGGCCTAGTTTATGAATCGGTGTACCCACAGACACAAAGCCCAGGAACTGGTAATCCAGGGAATCAAAGCCCAAGGCTTCAGGGACTTCTTCACCGTAAGTGCCCAGACCAGTACTCCAGAAAGCACCAAAACCCAATTGATGCGCCGCATGCAGCATATTACTGACAGCCGCACCGGTAGCCAATACACGTTCCAGTTCAGGGATTTTTTCTTCACCGTGATCAATGTGGCTGGCCACGGCGATCAGCATAGGCACCTTGGCCAGCCAAGCGCGCACGCTGGCGGCTTTCTGTTCGGTCAAGGGATTACCGGCGCGTTCGTTGGCGGCAATAGCCAGCTCACCCAAAGCCTGCACGTTTTCACCGCGAATCAGGCAAAAGCGCCATGGCTGCAAACGGCCATGGTCAGGAGCGACCATGGCAGCGCGCAAAATCAGGTCCAGCTCTTGCTCGTTCGGGCCGGGGCCTTGCACCAGCTTGATGGAGCGACGGGACAATAAAGAATCAATAGTACTCATAGTGCTTCCAGAATCAGTTAAGCGTGCCCTGCCCTGATGGCAGGGCTCAGTCAGGCTTGAGCAGGGGCGAGCGCTTGCACCAGCAGGGCCTTCATGTCACGCACGGCTTTTTCCCAGCCGTCAAAGACAGCCTGGGCAACAATGGCATGACCAATATTGAGCTCCGTCAGTCCGGGCAAGGCGGCAATCGCTTGTACATTACCGTAATGCAGACCGTGACCCGCGTTCACACGCAGACCTTGGGACACACCTTGAGCAATGCCGGCACGGATACGTTCCAGTTCGCTGGCTGCCTGTTCGGGTGTTTGAGCATCCGCATAAGCGCCAGTGTGCAGTTCAATCACGGTAGCGCCGACGTCACTGGCAGCGCGAATTTGCGCCGGGTCGGCATCAATGAACAGCGAAACACGAATGCCGGCAGCTTGCAATTGCTGCACTGCGGCCCTGACCTGGTCCAGATGACCGACCACATCCAAACCACCTTCGGTTGTCAGTTCGGCACGGTGTTCGGGAACCAGGCAGACATCGTCCGGTTTGATACGGCACGCAATGTCCAGCATTTCGGTGGTGATGGCGCATTCCAGATTCATCCGGGTACGCAGTACGGGGCGCAGCGCCTCGACATCGGCATCCTGAATATGACGCCGGTCTTCACGTAGATGTAAGGTGATCAGGTCCGCTCCGGCTTCCTCTGCTCGCAAAGCGGCCTGAATTGGATCAGGGTATGTGGTCAGACGCTGCTGGCGCAGCGTCGCCACATGATCGATATTGACGCCCAGTTCTAACATTCCCCAAGGACCTCCGTAGTTTCAGGGATGAATGACTAGACGTATTATCGCCTGTTTATTCCGGTGCTGTCCCAGCGGCCTGAGTCTTTGTTTCAGGCTGGATGGTTTCGGCTGTCCAGCCGCCCCCCAAGGCCTTGTACAACTCGACCCGGTTCATCAAGGATGCCAAGCCAGTTTGGATATAAGCCTGACGCGTACCGTACAGGCTGACTTCCGCCGTTTGTACCTGCAGGAAGCTGTCTATACCCACTTCGTAACGCAGCTTGGCCAAACGCAAGCTTTCGCTGGCCGCCTGATCGACCTCTTGCAAGGCATCGATCTGCTGACCATAAGTGGCTTCGCCCGCCAGAGCATCAGCCACTTCACGGAAAGCTACCTGAATGGTTTTTTCGTACTGGCTGATCGCAATATCACGACGAGCCTCGGCCAAATCCAGATTGGCCCAAGTGCTGCCCGACAACAGCGGCATGGTGACTTGCGGCTGGAACTGCCAGTAACGGTTACCCGAACTGAACAAGCCACCCAGCTCGGGACTCATGAAGCCCAACAGGCCGGTCAAGCTCAGACGCGGGAAAAAAGCAGCGCGTGCCGCACCGATGCTGTAGTTGGAGCCACGCAAAACGTGCTCGGCGGCCAGAATGTCGGGACGACGTTCCAGCAATTCTGCGGACAGGCCTACCGGCAAGCTAGGCATCAGCTGCGCACGGGTAAACGGCAAGCCAGCAGGCAGATCCTGGGGAATTTCACGTCCCAACAAGACCTGCAAGGCATTGAGCGCCCGCTGGCGATCACGTTCAACAGCCTGCATATCAGAACGCACGGTGTTGTATTGCACCTTGGCCTGATTCAGGTCCAGCGCAGACACGGTACCGGCATCATAAGAGGATTGCACCAGGCGCAATGTCTCTTGACGGCTACGCAGGGTGTTGCTCATCAGAGCATGCAATTCTTCTGCTGCACGTACCTTAAAGTAGGCTTCAGCAGTGCCCGCCACCAAAGCAATATGGGCGGTGCGCTGAGCCTGCTCAGTGGCAAAGTACTGTTCACGAGCAGCACGGGCCAAATCACGCACCCGGCCAAAGAAGTCCAGCTCGAAAGCAGTAATACCGACGCCGGCCTGATACGTACGAGACACGGGCGCCGAGCTTGGGCCAGCAGGACGCAACTCAGCCGGTGTATGAGTGGCCTGCTGGGCCGCCTGTACACCAATGCTGGGCAACTGATCACTGCGTGCCACACCATACTGCGCACGCGCTTCCTCAATACGCTGGGTGGCAATACGCAAGTCACGGTTGTTTTCCAGAGCCTGTTCGATCAGGGCATGCAGGCGCGCATCGGTAAAGAATTCGCGCCACCCCAGATCAGCGACCTGTGCCACATCCGCCTGGCCCTGCTGGGCCAGAGGAAATTGTGCAGGCACAGGGGAATCAGGACGCTCGTACTTCGGTGCCAAGGAGCAAGCCGACAAGGCAAACGCCACGGCCAGCACCAAGGGACTACGTAAAAACATACTAGACATCAGTGCTGTCCTCCTTGCGAACCGGCCGGTTGTGCAGCTTGCTTGGCCAGTTCTTCCTCGTGCAATTTGGCGGCTTCGCCAAACAAACGGGGTTTGGTTTTAAAGAGCTTGAGGATCACGACAAAGAAAGTCGGCACCATCAAGACCGCCAAAGGCGTAGCGGCCAACATACCGCCCAGCACGCCCAGACCCACGGCGTTCTGACTGGCCGCACCCGCACCGGTAGAGGTAGCCAGAGGCACCACACCCAGCACAAAGGCGAAGGAGGTCATCAAGATAGGACGGAAACGCAGACGGGCGGCTTCCAAAGTGGCATCGATCAAGGTGGCGCCACGGGCGTAAGCATCCTTGGCAAACTCCACAATCAGAATTGCGTTCTTGGCCGACAGACCGATCACCGTCACGATACCCACCTGGAAGTACACGTCGTTAGGCATACCCAGACCGGACACCAGCAAGACCGAACCGAGCATACCCAGTGGCACGGCCAGCATCACGGACAGCGGGATCGCCCAGCTTTCATACAAGGCAGCCAGCAGCATGAACACCACCAAAACAGCCAAGCCCATCAGGATACCCGACTGACCCGCCGCCTGACGCTCCTGGTAGGACAGGCCAGTCCAGTCCACACCAAAGCCGCTGGGCAATTGCTTCATCAGGTTTTCCATCTCGATCATGGCTTCACCCGAGGTGTAACCTGGAGCGGGACCGCCACTGATACGAACAGACTCGTAGCTGTTGTAACGCACGATCTGTACCGGACCTTGTTCGGTCGTCTGGTTCACAAAGGCAGACAGCGGAACCATCTTGCCTTCCTTATTGCGAGCGTTCAGCTTGAGCACGTCCTCAATGGTCATGCGGTACGGCGCATCAGCTTGCACCCAGACACTTTGCACACGGCCCTGGTTGGTAAATTTACCCACGAAGGACGAACCCAAAGCGCCACTGATCAAGGCAGACGCTTCGCTAAAGTTCACTCCCAAGGCAGCAGCCTTGTCACGGTCAATTTCCAGACGAATCTGCTTGCCAGGCCCCAAGCCTGTGATACGCACGCTCTGTGGATCAAACACAGGGCTTTGCTTGGCCAGACCCAACAACTGATCGGCCGCAGCCATCAAGGCATCGTGACCCATGCCACCACGGTCTTCCAGACGCATATCGATACCCGAGGAGTTACCCAGAGCAGAAATAGCGGGTGGCACAATCGCGATCACCATGGAGTCGGGCAAACCGAACAGCAACTGCCCCATGGCTTTGCCGGAGATGGCTTGAGCCGAGTTTTCCTCGCCTTTACGTTCGTTGAAGTCCTTCAAGGGCACAAAGGCAATCGCCGAGTTCAAACCACTACCGTTAAAGCTGAAACCTTGAACGGCGATGATGTTTTCAACCTGAGGCTGCTCTTTGAAGTAATCCTCGACCTTGGTAATGGTTTCAATCGTACGGTTGGCAGTCGAACCGGCAGGCAGCTCGATATTGGCAATCACGTAACCCTGATCTTCCTCGGGCAAGAACGCGGTTGGCATGCGCATGTACAAAAAGCCCAGCACCAGCACCATGATCAGATAGATGAACATCATCCGACCGCCACGACGCAGGGTCTTGCCAATAAAGCTTTCGTAACCGTTGGTGGTACGCGTAAAGACACGGTTGAACCAGCCAAAGAAGCCACGCTTGGTTTCGTGATGCCCCTTGGGGATCGGTTTCAACAAGGTCGCGCACAGAGCAGGCGTAAAGGTCAGTGCCAGAAAGCCCGAGAAGGCAATCGACACGGCCATGGCCACCGAGAACTGACGGTAAATCACCCCCACCGAACCGGCCATGAATGCCAGCGGCAAGAACACGGCCGACAGCACCAGCGTAATACCCACAATCGCGCCACTAATTTGCGGCATGGCTTTCTTGGTGGCCTCTTTAGGCGAGAGCCCGTCTTCCACCATGATACGTTCGACGTTCTCCACCACCACGATCGCGTCGTCCACCAAAATACCAATGGCCAGCACCATCGCGAACATGGTCAGCACGTTCACGGACATGCCCAGCACCTGCATCACCGCGAAGGCCCCGAGAATCGCCACCGGCACCACCAGTGCAGGGATCAGGGTATAGCGCACGTTTTGCAGGAACACGTACATCACGATGAACACCAGCACCATGGCTTCCAGCAAGGTGTAAACCACCTGGGTGATGGATTTGTCCACGTAAGGTGAGGTGTCGTAAGGAATGTCGTAGCGAATGTTTTCCGGGAAGAACTCGGCCAACTTCTCCATTTCGACTTTAATCGCCGCCGCGGTATCCAGCGCGTTCGCTTCAGGCAATAAGGAGATTGCAAAGGCCGCTGTCGGCTTGCTGTTCAGACGGGCACCAAACTGGTAGTTGTCCGCCCCCACTTCCACTCGAGCCACGTCCTTGATACGCACGGTCGAACCATCGGCCTGCGAGCGCAGAATGATGTTTTCAAACTCTTCCACGGTTGCCAACTGACCGTTAACCGTAATCGGCGCAGCCACGCGTTGACTGTCCTGATTCGGTGGGCCACCCAGAATACCGGCAGACACCAGCATGTTTTGCTGACGAATGGCGTTGGTCACGTCTGCCGGGCTCATCTGGTAACCGACCAGCTTGGCAGGATCCAGCCACACACGCATGGCACGACCGGACGCAAACAACTGGAAGCGAGCCACACCAGGGACACGGGAAATCGTGTTCTTAATATTACGTTCGATGTAATCGGCCAGAGCCGTCTGGTCCAGGCTGCCATCCGTGGAGGACAAGGTCACCACTTGCAGAAAGCCTGTACTGGACTGCTCAACGTGCAGGCCCTGCTCCATCACCGCTGTCGGCAAGGACGCGGTAATGTTGCTGACCCGGTTCTGGACGTCCACCTGAGCCATGTCAGGATTGGTACCAGGACGGAACGTGGCGGTGATTTCGGTCGAACCGTAGGAATCACTGACGGACTCGTAGTACAGCAGACCCTTGGCACCGTTCAGTTGATCTTCGATCACACTGGCTACCGTGCTGGCAACGTCTTCCGCCGTTGCACCGGGGTAGGTCGCCCGGATGGTGACCGAAGGGGGTGCCACATCGGGATACTGCGCTACGGGCATATTGGGCAAGGCCAATAAGCCAAATAGCGTGATCGCCAAGGCAACGACCCATGCAAAAATGGGCCTTTCAATAAAAAACTGAGGCATGTCGCTTACTCGCTAGACTTGGCTTCGTTTGGCTCAGCCGCAGCGGCCGGTTCCTGTGCGGGGGCCGCATCAGGAGCAGGCGCAGCGGCGGATTTGTTGCCCTGCTTCCAAGGCATCGTCTGGACAGGTGCACCGGGTCGAATCTTCTGGAAGCCTTCGACAATGATCTGGTCTCCAGCTTGCAGGCCATTCTCCACGACATACTGACCATCGCTTTCAGGTCCCAATACAACCGGTACGGACTGGGCTTTCTCTTCACGAACCACGTAAATATTAGAGGCCCCATCCGAGGTGTACTGAACCGCCTGGGCGGGCACCAACAAGGCATCGGGAATCACGCCTTGTTCCAGACGAACGCGCACGTACATACCGGGCAAGAGGATCTCGTCAGGGTTCGGGAACACGGCACGCAAGGTCACTTGCGAAGTAGAAGGATCCACGCTGACACCGCTAAACAGCAGCACACCGTCCTGATCGTACAAAGAGCCATCTTCCAGCACAGCCTTGGCTTTGGCCTGGGCCTCACCCGCTGACTTCAAGGTGCCATCGGCCATGGCGCGACGCAGTTGAGTCAGCTCTGCCGTCGAACGGGTCACATCAATATAGACACGATCCAGTTGCTGTACGGTTGCCATGTGCGTGGCGTTGGCGGCCGAGACCAGCGCACCTTCGGTTACGAAGGATTTGCCAATACGACCTGACACCGGCGACACAATCTTGGTGTAGCCCAAATCAATATTGGCGCTCTCTAACGTGGCTTGCGCAGCAGCAATCGCCGCATCCGCCTGCATCGCACGGGCCTTGGCATTATCGTAATCCTGACGCGAAACCGCATTTTCCTTGATCAAACGCTCATAGCGCTGGGCCAATTGCTTGGCACTTTGCGCTTCCGCCTGCGCATTTTTCAACTGGGCGGCGGCCTGATTGCGAACAGCTCGGTAAGGAGCAGGATCAATGGTAAACAAGAGCTGGTCTTGTTTGACATCAGCGCCCTGTTCAAAGTTGATTTCTTCCACGATTCCCGACACACGGGCGCGAATTTGTGCATCTTTGATGGCTTCGACTCGTCCAGGCAGCTCGGAGAACAACTCGGTAGAGGTCGGTTGGACGGTAATCACACTGACCGGGACCTTCATCCCGCCGGCCGGAGCTTGAGGCTCTTTGTTGCCGCAAGCGGCCAGAAGAACCAAGGAAGAGAAGGCAGCAATACGGAAAGTCTGCCGACCCAACAAGCTTTGAAATGACATGAAGAACTCCTGAGCTAAGCGTTGCATGGGAGTTTAACGCTTAAACTGACTGGATTGTATGGTTTGGACAAGCAGCAAGTATATGTCGAAAAAGCCCAAATCAAACAGGAAAATTTGCGATGAGACGCATTCCGATCTTGCAATCGTTTGGCGACTACGATTAGCCAGCTCCCCCCTTACACTTGCCCCGTCGTCCGCCTACGCCAAAAGAACACGTATTATCATATGCCTAGGGATTTTTTAATATAAAAAAACCGCGTTTACCCTCTAGAGTTGACGCGGTTTTCCAGATTCGGAATAGTGCTTTCTAGCCTAGCAATAAACTATCATCGGCTAGTGTTTCACCCCGCACCTTCTCAAACATCTCCAGCAAATCACGCACATCCAGGCCTTGGCGCTGCTCACCGCTGACATCCAGCACCACCTTGCCTTGATGCAACATCACCGTGCGGTCGCCCACATCCAGAGCCTGACGCATACTGTGCGTGACCATCATGGTGGTCAGGCCACCTTCGCGCACAATACGGTTGGTCAGTTGCAACACGAAGTCTGCCGTACGTGGATCCAAGGCGGCAGTATGTTCATCCAGCAACAATATCTTGGAAGGACGCAACGCGGCCATCAACAAGCTGACCGCCTGACGTTGACCACCAGACAGCAAACCGATACGGTCTGTCAGACGGTTTTCCAGACCCAGGCCCAAGGTTTCCAGGCGCTCTGCAAACTCAGCACGCATGGAGTGACGCACAGCACGGCTCAACCCGCGGCGACTGCCACGACACGTCGCCAGTGCCATATTTTCTTCAATGGTCAGGTCCTCACAGGTACCAGCCATCGGATCCTGAAACACACGGGCAACCCAGTTGGCACGTTCCCAGACCGGGCGACGAGTCACGTCCACGTTGTCGATCATGATTTGACCATCATCGACAGACTGGTCGCCCGAGATCGCATTCAGAAAAGTAGACTTGCCTGCGCCGTTCGAGCCGATCACGGTCACAAACTGCCCTTCAGGAATGGTCAGGGACAAGCCGCGCAAGGCGCGGGTTTCAATAGGCGTGCCTGGGTTAAAGGTCAGGCACAGGTTTTTTGCTTCTAACATTACTGAGCCCCCTTCTGTTTACGAGCACGCTTTTTCTTGAGCAATGGAATCACCAGCGCCACGGTTACCAACAAGGCGGTGACCAGATTCAAGTCCTGCGCTTTCAAGCCGATCACATCGGCATTCAGGGCCAAAGCAATAAAGAAGCGGTACAGAATCGCGCCCAGCACCACGGCCAAGGTGGCGTAGAACAGTTTACGGGCAGGCAAAATGCTTTCACCCACAATCACGGCGGCCAGACCAATCACGATAGTCCCAATACCCATGGAAATATCCGCCCCACCCTGCGACTGAGCAAACAAGGCACCGGCCAAAGCGACCAGCGCATTGGAAATCGCCATCCCCAGCAAAAGCATATTGCCGGTTGCCACGCCTTGCGCACGAGCCATACGGGCATTGGCACCAGTGGCACGCATGGCCAGACCCGTTTGTGTACCGAAGAACCAATCCAGCGCCAGCTTGGCGATGATCACCAAACCAATCAACAGCAAAGGACGGGCAATATAGTCAGCGATGGCTTCGGGCTGCAGGATCGTAAAGACCGTCGGTTCCATGATCAAAGGAACATTGGGACGACCCATGATGCGCAGGTTAATGGAATACAAGGCGATCATCATCAGGATACTGGCCAGCAGATCCATGATTTTCAGGCGGACATTCAACCAGCCGGTAATGGTTCCGGCAATGGCGCCGGCAAACGTTGCCACCACGGTCGCCAGAAAAGGATCATTGCCCTGACTGATCAGGATGGCGGCAACCGCCCCACCCAAAGGAAAACTACCATCGACCGTCAGGTCAGGAAATCGCAAGATGCGAAAAGAAATCAGAACACCCAGAGCAACCAGTCCGAAAATCAGACCAATCTCCAGGGCCCCCCACATTGAATAAATAGACATATTGTTGGACGTCTAGGATACAAAAGAAACAGGCGGGCAGCTTGTGGCAACCCACCTGCAAGAAGCAGTCAGCTCAGGCTTATTCGACGATTTTTGTAGCGGACTTCACGAAGTCCTCGTTAAGCGAAACGCCTTGGCGCTTGGCAGCGCCCGGATTGACATACAGCTCCAGATTGCTGCTGGTCTCGGAAGCCATATCGCCGGGTTTTTCACCCTTCAGAATACGGATGACTTGTTGACCGGTTTGCAAGCCCAGGTTGTAGTAGTTCACGCCCAACGCCGCAATCGCGCCACGGGCCACACTGTCGGTGTCAGAGGCAATCAGGGGTACTTTGGCATCGTTACCGACTTTGACCAAGGATTCGTATGCCGACACCACGTTGTTATCAGTATTGGTGTAGATCACATCGACCTTGCCCACCAGACTACGGGCAGCCGCACCCACGTCCACGGTACGAGGAGCCGTGGCTTCTACCAGCGTCATGCCATGCTTGGGCAACAGCTCTTTCATTTCCTTGACGACCACGGCCGAGTTGGCTTCACCGGGGTTGTACACCATACCCACACGCTTGGCATCGGGAACGATTTTCTTGATCAGATCCACCTGGGCTTCCAATGCCAGAGCGTCGGACACACCCGTCACGTTGGTGCCGGACGGCTCCATGCTGGGAACCAGATGCGCCACCACGGGATCGGTCACCGCCGAGTACACCACAGGAATGGTCTTGGTTGCTGATACGACAGCCTGAGCCGAAGGCGTGGAAATCGCCACAATCACGTCAGCCTTGTCGCCCACGAACTTGCGAGCAATTTGAGCAGCAATGGCAGGGTTGCCCTGCGCGGTCTGAAACTGCCATTTGAAGCCCGAGGCTTCGTTGTAACCGGCATCAGTCAGTGCTTTGTGTACCCCATCCTTAATGGCGTCCAAGGCCGGATGTTCCACAATCGACGATACCGATACAGATTGCGCATGAACTGCAGCGCCCGACATCAATCCCACACAAGCCAACGCGGCCGCCACCTGATGCACCGATCTGATCAGCTTCATCCAATTACTCCTTAGATGCAAAAACGAAAATTTTAGGTGTTAAGTCTAACGCGAACAGCAGGACTTTGCCCCTTGAGGTAATCCCTGCCCCAACACTTTACTGGTCTAGCATCTGTCGACGAAACGACAACAGTTCCCTGGCCCAACGCGTGGCCGGCAAGCCATAATCGGCCTGCACATGCTCGGCCCGATTGAGCAACTCTCCGGCCGTCATCTCCAGTGTGCTGCCCTTGAAGGCCAGAACCACTTGGTTGCCCTCGTCCATCTCGGGCAACAATAAGACTTTGCCATTGAAGGCTTCACGAATATTGTCAATATTGTGTTTGAAGCTGGGATGCGCACCAAAAAGATTGACGGTCATAATGCCCTCGTCATCCAGAATGGCACGGCAATCCTGGTAAAACTCCAAACTGTCGCGCACCGGGCCTTCGGCATGGGCGTCGTATAAATCCACCATCAAGGCGCGATATTGGCCGTGCTGATCACTGTCTTGCACCCAGACCCCGGCATCAGCCTGATCAATCAGGGAGCGTGGGCTACGTGGCAAACGGAAAAAGGCATGACACATCCCAATTACAGACGGGTTCCATTCCACGGTCTGCACCTGGCTGTCGGTCTGCTTCAGACAGAAGCGCAACAAGGATCCCGCCCCCAGGCCCAGAATGGCCAGCTTGTGTTCGGGCTTGGGGTCTGGCGTAAACAACAGCCAGGCCATCATTTGTTGTGTATAGGCCAAGACCAATTCAGCGGGCTTGCGAATGCGCATTGCACCTTGAATCCACTCCGTTCCAAAGTGCAGATAACGGATCCCCTCGCTTTCCGACAACGTAGGACTATCGTCCCCCTGCTCACCAGCCATGAAACTCTTCCTTGCAAATCAGTCAGGCACCCCGGTTCAGGCAGAAGCAACTTTCCCTCAGCAATCTGAACCTGGACATACCCTGCAGACAGAGAAAACAACGCCGGAAGGTGACATTGCGCCCCTTCCGGCGTTTTTTAGCAAGGCGCCATCATAACAGCGATCACTTGATGAGCAACGGCTCACTGGCGCTCGATAATTAGGGCCACTCCTTAGCTGCCGCCATGACACATGGTTACCAGCGCATACCGCCCCTGGATACGCTGCAACTCATGCAAAGCCTTGACCACGAGTGCCGCCCCTGTCGCCCCCAAAGGATGGCCCATACTAATGCTGCCGCCATTCGGATTGACACGTTCCGGATCAAAATCCAATTCTTTGGCAACGGCGCACACCTGTGCCGCAAACGCCTCATTGGACTCGATCACATCAATATCGGCCACTGTCAGCCCCGCTCGCTTAAGCGCCAAGCGAGTCGATGGCACCGGCCCCATTCCCGCAAGTTGTGGATCCACGCCCGCATGCGCCCATGAGCGCAGCTTGCCCATGGGTTTCAAGCCTTGACGACACGCCTGCCCCTCTTCCATCATCAGCACCACCGCCGCCGCGTCCGCTAAACCCAGAATGTTGCCAGCCGTCACCGTTCCCCCGTCGCTCTGGAAAATAGGCTTCAAGGCGGCAAGCTGCTCCAGGCTCCCATCATGCCGGACATGCTCATCTTGCTCGAAGACGGTCCCCTCATGGGCCACCATCGGAACGATCTGCTCTTTAAAGTATCCGCTTTCAATGGCACGCGCCGCTCGACGATGCGACTCCAGGGCCAACTGATCCTGTTCACAACGAGACACACCGTACTTTCTGGCGACATTCTCCCCCGTCACCCCCACATGCTCCCGAGTCAAAGGGCTGATAAAAATTTCCGACAAAACATCCACCAAGGCCACATTACCCATGCGGCTCCCCCAACGCTGGGAGGTCGCCATATACGGTATTCGACTGGTGCTTTCAACACCGCCAGCCAAAGCCACCTGGGCCTCACCCAATACGATCGCTTGCGCTGCCGAAATAATGGCCTGCAAACCTGATGCACATAAACGATTCACGCTCATCGCAACAGCCTCATGAGCGACCCCCACCCTCATGGAGGCCGCCCGAGCCAAATAGATATCCTGGGGCTCGGTCAGCACCACCTGCCCCATCACCACCTGCTCCACCTCCGAGGCAGATACGCCGCTTCTGCCCAACACTTCCTGCATAACAGCAGCGCCCATCTCAACGGGGGGCACACTCCGTAACGAACCACCAAAGTTACCAAACGCGGTTCGACACGCCTGAACCAGGACGACTTCTTGCATACGAACCTCCTTTTATTCTGACGAGAGAAAAAAGTGGCTCCGTGTTCAGCCACACAAGCCACGTATAATTTGTAAAACAATTCGATGCAATTGGCCGGATGCTTAGGGGCCACTACAAAACAAATAATCAGGTCGGCGTTTTGTAAGATTTACTGTTATGTGCCGCAAAAAAAGCCGGCAAGTGGTTTAGTACCACTTCCGGCTTTCTTGCTCTCTAAACGAGGCCTAGAGAGGGACAATCAACAAGCTCAAGAGCGCTCGAAAATCGCCGCAATGCCTTGGCCGCCACCAATACACATGGTGACCAGCGCGTAACGACCCTGAACGCGCTGCAATTCATGCAAAGCCTTGACGGTAATGGCCGCGCCGGTCGCCCCAATAGGGTGGCCCAGGCTAATACCACTGCCGTTGGGATTGACGCGCGCCGGGTCCAAGCCCAACTCACGTACTACCGCGCAAGCCTGGGCGGCGAAAGCTTCGTTGGACTCGATCACATCCAGGTCCGACACGCTCAAACCGGCACGTTCCAACGCCACACGGGTTGCGGGCACAGGGCCAATGCCCATGATGCTGGGATCGACACCGGCATGGCCCCAAGACACGAGTTTGGCCAATGGCTTCAGACCACGTTGACGCGCCTCTTCGGCACACATCAACAAAACAGCGGCCGCACCGTCATTCAGACCGGAGGCATTGCCCGCCGTCACACTGCCACCGTCGGGCAGGAACACGGGCTTCAAACCGGTAAAGTTCTCCATCGTGGCATCCAGGCGTACGTGTTCGTCCTGATCAAACACGATCTCGCCCTTACGGCTTTTCTGGATGATGGGTACGATCTGCTCTTTAAAGTAGCCTTGTTCGATTGCGCGACGCGCACGCTGGTGCGATTCCAGTGCCAGCTCGTCCTGATCGGCACGGGTTACGCCGTATTGGCGAGCTACGTTTTCAGCCGTAATACCCATATGAACGCGATCAAAGGGATCCGTCAGCGCGCCGGTCATCATGTCCATCATGACCGAGTCGCCCATGCGAGCGCCCCAGCGATGTGCGCTGGACATATAAGGAGCACGGCTCATGCTTTCTGCACCGCCTGCCAAGGCCACCTTGGCATCACCGAGCAAAATGCCCTGCGCGGCCGACACAATAGCCTGCAGGCCCGAGCCACATAAACGGTTAACGTTCATGGCCGGTGTTCCATGCCCCACCCCAGCCTGCACCGAGGCCACACGCGACAAGTACATATCGCGCGGCTCGGTCTGAATGACCTGCCCCATCACGACATGCTGGACGTCTGCCGCTGATACGCCACTTCTGTCCAGTACCGCGCGCAACACCGTGGCTCCCATCTCGATTGGCGACACATTCTTTAATCCACCACCAAAATCACCAATCGCGGTACGGCATGCCTGGACTACCACTACTTCTTTCATATGAATCTCCCTCAATCCCTTTGGGATATGATAACCAGCATAAAAAAGCCAAGCTGACAAAACGTCCACTCGAATATACACGGCTGCCATGGAAAACCGTAAAGCAGACACAAAGACCGTAATTCGCAGTATGGTTTGATACCTTACCCACAAGACACGTTCTTGATAACCCTTTTTATAGGATTCCCCCTCATGTACGAGCGTATCCTGGTATGTACCGACGGCTCAGAACTGTCCGCCCACGCCGTCACCCATGCACTGAATCTGGCCAAGACCAGCGGCGCCAAATTGCTGGCTCTGCGCGTCATTCCGCGCTATCGACAAAGCTATCTGGAAGGCGGCCCCATTATTGACCAGAAGCTGGATAGCCGTATCGAAGCCTCCTGGGTAGAGCACGCGCAATCCGAATTGGCTGCCGTCAAACAAGCCGGGAAAGATATTGGCGTTTCAGTCAAAGGCCTGGTGGTGAAATCAGAACTGGTGGCCGATGCCATTATCTCTACCGCTGAAAAACAAAAAGCCGACCTGATCGTCATGTCCTCGCATGGCCGCAAGGGCTACAAGCGTCTGCTCTTGGGCAGCGAAACACAGCATGTCCTGACCTACTCGGAAATCCCCGTCCTGGTTATCCGCAAGAAAGCCAAGAAAAAATAGAACGTGGCCAGGCATTAAAACGCAAACTTCGGTTTGCGTTTTTTGTTCTCAGGAGTTCGGCATGACAATCAGCACACAGGACAAACGCCGCCGTTTTCGAGCCTTGCATGAAAGCGGCTTACTGGTTTTGCCCAACCCTTGGGACATAGGGGGAGCCAAACGCTTGGAACGTTTGGGTGCTCAGGCGATTGCCAGCAGCAGCGCCGCTTTTGCCTGGTCAAACGGCCTGGAAGATTTTGAAGTGGGCCGCGATGCCCTGCTGGCACATTTGCGGCAACTGGCGGCCAGCACAAACCTGCCGCTCAATGCCGACTTTGAAAACGGTTTTGCCGATGAGCCGAAACAGGTCGCAGAAAACGTCCGTCTGGCCATTGATACCGGCATTGCAGGTTTGTCCATCGAAGATCGCCAAGGCAACGAGCTGTACGAGCTGGATCTGGCCGTGGCCCGCATCCAGGCGGCCAAGCAAGCCATTTGCAGCAGTGGTGAGGACGTTCTACTAGTGGGACGCAGCGAAGGCATGCTGATTGGCGCGCTGGATCTGGAGCAAACCATAGCCCGGCTGCAAGCCTTTGCCCAGGCCGGTGCCGATGTGGTCTACGCCCCCGGTTTACGCGAGCTGGACGATATTGCCCACGTAGTTCAGGCACTGGCACCGACACCCGTGAATGTGCTGCTGATTCATCCGGGGCTGAACGTGCCTGATTTGGCAGCCATTGGCGTACGCCGTGTCAGCACCGGCTCACAACTGGCCTTGGCCACCTGGAATTGCTTTGAACAGGCCAGCCTACAGTTGCTGGAGCAAGGACATCTGCCCCCTACCCAGGCCCATCGCCGCTGGTCTTAGTGCCAAACCGGCAGGCATAAAAAAAGCGCAAGCACCATGGCTTGCGCTTTTTACACCTACAGTCAGAACTTAGTTGTCCTGAGCCTGGTCGCTGGACGCGTCCACCTTGGCTTCCTGATCGGTTTCTACAACTGCTTTCTTGGGAGCCACCCAATTCAGGGGCTCAACCTCAAAGGCCTGTTTACGACGTACTGGTTTCGATTTGCTCACGAATAACTCCTGCTCAATATCGCCAGGGGGCACTGCCCTTAGTGCCCCGATTTCTTTATTATATCAATGATTAGACCACAAATCAATTTTTTAATAATATGAGTGCATTATGGATGCAAATTAGGCGATGTTAGAACAAAATAAAGGCAATTAAAAACGGGGCTTTTTCATAGGCAATTCCAGTCAAAATAACTGGTCTGCAAACACCACTCCCCACCCCAACCTAAGGCCCCCAGTAAAAACTCACTTTTCGCGCATTTAAGTAAAACAATAAAGAGACAATGGCATGCATGATTTCCGCTCCATCGACAATCTGGATCGTTCCTTGCGATGCTTTTTACGCATCGCACAACTGGGTTCGGTCAGCAAAGCGGCTGATGATTTGGGACAAAGCCAATCCAGCCTGAGCAAACAATTAAACACATTGGAACAAAGCCTGGGACAGGTCCTGTTTACCCGCACCGGACGCGGAGTCAGCCTGAATGACGCAGGCGAGCTACTGCGCCAGGCCATTGAACCCGCTTACAGTCGTATTGACGGCGCCATCCATGCAATGCGCCAGGACCATGGCATCAATTCAGGCACAGTAAGGCTGGCCACTGTACACACATTGAGCTACTACTTCATGTCCGATGTGGCTGCCGCTTTCATGAGCTCACACCCGGCCGTGAATTTATCCTTATTGGGGCGCAGCTCGCCCGAAGTGGTGGCGTTGGTGGCAAACGGCAAGGCCGATGTCGGTTTTGTATACGACTCGGCAGTGGACTGTGGAGGCTTGGTCTCGCACACTTTATTTGACGACCAAATGTGCCGTATCTCCGCCAAACAGGAGCCATTTCCAAATGCAGACTTAAACCACCAGGCCTTGCGCCTGATCGGGTTTCCGCCTCACTACGCCCTGCGCCGAATGATTCATAGCAGCGGCTTGCACCCTGAATTTGTGGCGGAAGTCGAAACCATCGACGCCATGTTACGACTGGTCGCCTCAGGATTGGGAGACTGTATCTTGCCCAGTCGCATTCCCGACAGCCTGCTGCACGAGCACAATCTGCACAAATACCCAATCGAGCAACCGAGCCTGCACCGCCGGGTTGTCGCGATTTTGCGGGCAGACCGCGACCCACAAATCCTGACCTCGCGTTTGCTGGAATGTGCTTTGCGCACGGCCCAGAGTCTATAGCGAAACGCTGCAACAAGAACCTGTCACAAGAATTGGTCGCAGGCAAACCGCCCATAAAAACCGGGCCTGATCAAAGACGCTTCAAATCTGGATGTTTTCCAAAATCTTGAAGGTCCATCACCAGGCCCGCTTGCTTTACAGCCCTAGCCAAAGACCGATGCCCAGCCCCGGCCTTGGATAGAAAACTGTTTTACTGCGCCACGCAATCCACGTAGTAACGCTTCTGACCCGAGGCATCGACCTCTTCCACAAAACCGTGGATATCCGTACCAAAGCCGGGACACTGGCGGTGCAGTTCACGCGAGAACTTCAGGAAATCCACAATCGTCTTGTTGAAAGCTTCACCCGGAATCAAGAGCGGAATACCCGGCGGGTAAGGAGTGATCAGGTTGGTCGTCACGCGACCTTCCAACTGATCAATCTCGACCCGTTCAGTACGACGCTGCGCAATGCAGGCAAAGGCATCAGCCGGACGCATGACAGGCACCACATCCGACAGATACATATCGGTCATCAGACGGGCAATGTCGTGCTTGGCGTACAACTGGTGCACGTGCTGACACAAATCGCGCAAGCCCATTTCTTCGTAGCAAGGATACTGACGCGCGAACTGAGGCAGAACACGCCAGACGGGCAAGTTACGGTCGTAATCGTCCTTGAACTGCTGCAAGGCTGTCACCAGGGAATTCCAACGGCCTTTGGTAATACCGATGGTGAACATGATAAAGAAGCTGTACAGGCCAATCTTCTCCACGATCACGCCACGCTGCGCCAGGAACTTGGTCACGATAGAGGCTGGAATACCGGTTTCACCAAACGTGCCCGTCAGATCCAGACCGGGGGTGACAATCGTCGCCTTGATCGGATCCAGCATATTGAAGCCATCAGCCAGCGGGCCAAAGCCGTGCCACTCGCTGTGCTCAACATCATCCGTAATAATCCAGTCTTCGGGCTGCCCCACCCCGTCCTCGGCCAGGGTTGGCGGCCCCCATACCTTGAACCACCAGTCGTCCTCATCAAACTGCGACTCGACCTTGCGCATGGCGCGGCGAAAGTCCAACGCCTCAATAATGCTTTCCTCTACCAGCACACGTCCACCGGGCGGCTCCATCATGGCAGCGGCCACATCGCAGGACGCAATAATCGCGTACTGCGGGCTGGTGCTGGTATGCATCAGGTAGGCTTCATTAAACAAATGGCGATCCAAACTACGGGTTACCGAGTCCTGTGCCAATACATGGCTGGCTTGGCTCAAGCCGGCCAGCAGCTTGTGGGTAGACTGGGTGGAGAACACCATGGTTTCTTGTGGACGCGGACGGTTCTTGCCCATGGCATGGAACTGACCGTAGAAAGGATGGAAAGCCGCATGCGGAATCCAGGCCTCGTCAAAGTGCAAAACTTCCACGTAACCGTCCACGGCATTCTTGATCTCCTGAGTGTCGTAAATAATGCCGTCGTAAGTGGACTGGGTCAGCGTCAACACGCGGGGTTTAACCGTGTCGGCATCCAGGTGCGAGAGCAAGGGGTGCTTGCGGATCTTCTCGCGAATGGTCTCGATATCAAATTCACTGCGTGCAATCGGGCCAATAATCCCGAAGTGGTTGCGCGTAGGACGCAGGAACACGGGAATGGCACCGGTCATCACGATGCTGTGCAGGATGGATTTGTGGCAATTGCGATCCACGACCACCACATCGCCGGGAGCCACAGCGTGATGCCAGACAATCTTGTTGCTGGTGCTGGTGCCATTGGTGACGAAAAAGCAGTGATCCGCGTTGAAAATACGCGCGGCATTGCGTTCACTGGCACCAATGGCCCCGTTGTGGTCCAGCAATTGACCCAGCTCTTCGACGGCATTACACACGTCGGCACGCAGCATGTTCTCACCAAAGAACTGGTGGAAAATCTGCCCGACCGGGCTTTTCAGAAAGGCCACACCGCCGGAGTGACCGGGACAGTGCCAGGAATAGGAACCATCTTCGGCGTAGTCGAGCAAGGCTTTCAGAAACGGGGGCTTGACGCCTTCCACATAGCTGCGCGCTTCACGCACGATGTGGCGCGCCACAAACTCGGGCGTGTCCTCGAACATGTGAATGACGCCTTGCAGCTCGCGCAAGATATCGTTTGGCATATGACGAGCTGTTTTGGTCTCGCCATAGACATAAATGGGCACATCGGTATTGCGACGACGCACAGCCCGAATAAAGGCACGCAAATTGACCAGCGCCGGGGCGCTGTCTCCATCTTGCGTGAACTCCTCATCATCGATGGACAAAATAAACGCGCTGGCACGACTTTGCTGCTGGGCAAATTGACTCAAATCGCCATAACTGGTGGTTCCCAACACCTCGAAGCCTTCAGCCTCGATCGCATCTGCTAATACACGAATGCTCAGACCAGACGCATTTTCAGAACGAAAATCCTCATCGATAATCACAATGGGGAATTGATATTGCATGCCATGTCCTTAATACAAGGGAGCGCCGCAGGGGCGGCAAAAAAAGGGAGGGACGCCAGTCGCTTTCGTGCAGCAGATCGTACCGATTTTCACGTCCCGTCATTTGACACTTGCTTTTCCCTACGTCCTTGGGCATAATTCTACATGTCCCAGGACAAAACAAAAGGCGTGGTGACAGATTGGCTATGTGACGGACTGCAAATCCGTTCAGGTTGGTTCGATTCCAGCACACGCCTCCATCTTGCTTGCATTCAAGACAGACAAAACTGGCCTTCTTTCCGGTTTTGATCACACAGAAAAAGTCGCCATTACGGCGATTTTTTTATTCCCTTTTCCTGCACGGCAAATCCTTGCATCACGCGCTGCGGCCAAGCACTTCCATCGTTTTTGGCCCACCGTTCCAACTTGGCCTGCAATTTAACACAAGCAGGCGCGTGATCTACGCAAAAAACCCTCTTTTTAGTGCCCTAAAAACATCAATCTGCCCACAACGGCATTCAGGTCTTGAACCCTGACTTTGTAGCTGTTACATGCAGACGGTTTGAGGGTAAATTTCTTGTCCGAGAGTGTCTGTTTTTCACTACGACCTAGAACAAAGATCAAGTCGAGCGGTCAATTTCATCCCCATCGCCTCGCTGGCTTTAAAACCAGTCCCTGGCTAGCGCTGATATGATGGCGGCATTCGCGCACGCTAAACGCCCTCTTGCCCGTTTCCGACACGCTGATGGCCGCCTCTGCACCACCTCTACCGACAAAGCTCCGCTCCAACGGCTTCCTCTGCTTTATTTAGATTGTCTGACACCATGAAACTCACCACCTGGAACGTGAACTCCCTGAACGTCCGTCTTCCTCAAGTTCTGGACTGGCTGGCCGCCAACCCCGTAGACGTGCTTTGTCTGCAAGAGCTCAAACTGCCCGACGAGCGTTTTCCTTTGGAGGCTTTTCAGGAAATGGGATATCACGCTCACTGGGCGGGTCAAAAAACCTATAACGGCGTCGCCCTGATTTCCCGCGAGCCGGGCACGGATGTGCAGCGCAATCTGCCCAATTACGAAGACCCGCAGCAACGTCTGCTGGCCGCCACCTACCCATCGCCTGACGGCCCGGTACGCGTGATTTGTGCCTACTGCCCCAACGGGCAGTCGCTCGAGAGCGAAAAGTACAGCTACAAGCTGGAATGGTTCGCCGCCCTGCACGACTGGTTGGAAAAAGAATTGCAGCAGTATCCCCGTCTGGCCATCCTGGGCGACTATAATATTGCCCCAGCTGACCAGGACGTTCACGACCCTGCCAAGTGGGCCGATGATGTTCTGGTCTCCCCGCCCGAGCGGGCCGCCTTCGAGCGCTTGCTGGCACTGGGCTTGCATGACGCCTATCGCCTGTTTGAGCAGAGCGGCAGCCCCTTTACCTGGTGGGACTATCGTCGTTTTGCATTCCGCCGCGACGCCGGTTTACGCATTGACCATGCCTTGTTGTCCGATGCCTTGAAAACCCGTTGCTCAGCCTGCGACATTGACCGCGAACCGCGTGCCAATGAACAGCCCTCGGATCATGCGCCTGTTACCGCTACTCTGTCCTTTACCTGACATAGCCACTGAATTATGCAACTACAAAGCCAAATCATTGAGCAGACTGACTCGGGCTACGTGCTTGAGATCATCCTGGAGCAAGAGCACAAGATCTGGGCGTATCTGGCCATCAGCGAGCCTGACCTGGACGCCGTTGCCAATATCGTCCCCCCCGAACAATTCGAGGCAGGTGGCGATGTGCACGTCATGGCCATCGCCCAGGCCGACGATGCCGCCCAGGAAGTACAAGAGGTTTTGTTTTCCATGAACCCCAACGACACGGTCGTCTTTTTGTGCTCGGACAAGGCCAGTGTGGTGGCTGTCCTGACTGAGTTTGGGCAAACCGACCTAAGCAGCAATTAATTCTTTTATAAAAATCTACTTCTAGAGTCTGCTCTCCATGTCCACGAGCTATCCTGGCACTGTTTTTATGGTTGTCGCCCCCAGCGGGGCGGGCAAATCCAGTCTGGTCAACGCCCTGCTGGCCAACGATTCCAACATCATGCTGTCCATCTCGGCCACGACCCGAGCACCACGCCCTGGTGAGACCGACGGCGAACACTACTTCTTTGTGGACAAGGCGCGCTTCGAGCAGATGTGTGCCGACAACGCCATGCTGGAATGGGCCAAGGTGCATGACAACTACTACGGCACACCCCGCGACCCCATTCAGAAAGCCCTGAATGCAGGCCGCGATGTGCTGCTGGAAATCGACTGGCAAGGCGCCCGTCTGGCCCGCGAACATTTCCCCGAAGCCGTAGGCATTTTCATTTTGCCGCCCTCCTTGCCCACCTTGCAGGCGCGTTTGCGCAAACGCGGACAGGACAGCGAAGAGATCATTGCCCGCCGCGTCGAGGCTGCCGAGCACGAAATCGCCCATGTTCGTGACTGTCAATATGCTATTATCAATGAGGATTTTGATACGGCATTACAGCAGCTATTGAGTATTGTGCAGGCCAGTCGGTTGCGCACCGCCACTCAGTCAGTACGGCATCGCCAACTCTTTCAACAATTAGGCGCAGATGCCCTGCTGAATCAGGGCTGATCTCCTTCTTATTTCTTTTTGATAACAGGTCTACTATGGCTCGCATCACTATCGAGGACTGCCTGGAGCAAGTCCCCAATCGCTTTAAGCTCACCTTGGCAGCCGCCTACCGTGCGCGCGAACTGGCCCAAGGCCACGAACCACGCCTGGAAAGCAAGAACAAGCCTACGGTTACCGCCTTGCGAGAAATCGCCTCCGGCGCGACCGGTCTGGAAATGCTGCGCAAAGTTCCTACCTGATAGGCACAAGCGGAGCACGGTATGGCATTTTCAGGTTTACGGGGCGCATCGTCTGGGCTGTTGGCCGTCCTTAAAAAGGGTTCACGGCTAGGTCGTCGCAAGCCTAAAGAAAAGAACACCCCGGCACTGGCACAATCCGCGCAGGAAAGTGCCAACCCGCCTATTGCCTCACTGGCTCCGCTAACCAAGATCATCTCGCAGTACCTGGACCCGAAAGATGTAGAACGGGTACGGGAAGCGTATCGCTTTTCCGATCAGGCCCACCTGGGGCAATTTCGCGCCAGTGGCGAACCCTATATCTCGCACCCCATTGCCGTCACAGAAATCTGTGCAGGCTGGAAGCTGGATACCGACGCCTTGATGTCGGCCCTGCTGCATGACGTGATCGAAGATCAGGACGTCACCAAGCAGGAACTGGCTGAAAAATTCGGTACTGATGTAGCCGAGATTGTGGACGGTTTGTCCAAGCTGGAACGCCTGGAGTTTGCCACCAAGACGCAACAACAAGCCGACAGCTTTCGCAAGATGCTGCTGGCCATGTCGCGTGATGTGCGCGTCATCCTGATCAAGCTGGCCGACCGCTTGCACAATATGCGCACGCTGGACGCCGTCAAACCTGAAAAACGCCGCCGCGTAGCCCAGGAAACCCTGGATATCTACGCTCCGATTGCGCATCGCCTGGGCCTGAACGCCCTGTTTCGCGAGCTTCAGGACCGCTGCTTCAAGGCCATCTACCCCAATCGCTACAAGGTGCTGCACAAGGCCCTGCTCGCCGCTCGTGGCAACCGCCGTGAAGTGCTGGGCAAAATCACCGAAGCGGTCAAGATTGCCCTGCCTGCAGCCGGCATTGATGCTGAGATATCCGGTCGTGAAAAGTCGCTCTACAGCATTTTCTGCAAGATGGTCGAGCAGAAAAAATCCTTCTCGGACGTGCTGGATATTTACGGCTTTCGCATCATTGTTCATACCTTGCCCGAGTGCTATCTGTCCCTGGGTACGCTGCATCAGCTCTACCGCCCCGTACCGGGCAAGTTCAAGGACTACATTGCCATCCCTAAAGTGAATGGCTATCAATCCCTGCACACCACCTTGATTGGCCCTTACGGCACCCCCGTCGAGTTCCAGTTCCGTACCCGCGAAATGGACCACGTGGCTGAAGAAGGCGTGGCCTCTCACTGGCTGTACAAAGAAGAAGACGTCACGCTGAACGATTTGCAAAAGCGTACACACCGCTGGTTGCAATCCTTGCTGGACATCCAAAGCCAGACGGGTGACTCCACAGAATTCCTGGAGCACGTCAAAGTTGACCTGTTCCCCGATGCGGTTTACGTCCATACACCCAAAGGCAAGATTATTTCCCTGCCACGCGGTGCTACGCCAGTGGACTTTGCCTACAGCATCCATACCGACATCGGCAATCACGCTGTTGCCTCCAAGATCAATGGCGAGTTTGCCCCGCTGCGCACCGAGCTGAAAAGCGGTGACTCGGTGGAGATCATTACCTCCCCCGCCGCCCGCCCAAGCGCGCAGTGGCTGAACTACGTCCGTTCCGGCCGTGCCCGTTCGGAAATTCGCCACTACCTGCGTACAGTTAAATACGAGGAATCCGTAGCTTTTGGTCGCCGCCTACTCGATCAGGCCTTTGACCAGCTAAGCCTGCCTCATGCTACGGACGACGATCCAAACTGGGACAAGCTGGCCAAGGGTTCAGGCGCAGCGTCCCGCGAAGAAATTCTGGCTGATATTGGCTTGGGCAAACGCTTGGCAGCCGTTGTGGCTCGCCGCTTTGCCCCAGAAAATCCCCTGCTGGAAACTACTGCCGCAGAATTTGACGAAATCAGTGCCAACACCTCGGCACCGATTCTGATTCACGGTAACGAGGGGCAGGCCGTACAGTTAGCACCGTGCTGCGGTCCGCTGCCTGGTGACGCTATTATTGGTGGTATCCGCTTAGGTCACGGTCTGGTCGTTCACATGGCGGAATGTGCTGTGGCACAACGCGCCCAGGCCAAAGAACCCGAGCGTTGGGTGCCGGTGATGTGGGACAGCAATACCGCCCGCCACCTCTCGACCCGTCTAGATGTAACTGCGATCAACGAGCGCGGTGTACTGGGCCGTCTGGCTGCTGAAATTACCGATGCCGACTCCAACATCCTGCATATATCCATGCCTGATGAATCGGCTGCAACCTCCGTACTGCACCTAACCGTTCAGGTGGATAGTCGCACCCATCTGGCCCGCGTGATTCGGGCAATTCGCCATGTACCCCAAGTTCAGAAAATTGTGCGTGTGAAGGGTTAAACCCGCTTGCAAACCAGTTTTCAGCCGTACAAAAAACGCCCGCTCACTAGCAGGCGTTTTTTTTGGTCTGAGACCTGACAGCAGACACTCAATAAAAAACAGGCGACTCCCCCTTCTTGCCTACCCAACATAAATTGCCGTGATCGATCAGCAAGAGAGCTTCGACCAGATCATCTACACACCCACATAAGCCACGCACAGGCCGTAGGCCAGCACGCCGGTCAGTGTTGAGCCCGCGATACCACCCGGCCAGCGGCGGCCCAGCAGCACCCCTGCCAGACCTGCCAGCAAAGGCGGCAAGTCCAGGGACATCTGCTCGGGGCGCAGCAAGGAAATCAGGGACACGACGAGCAAAGACACCACACCTGCCGGACCGATAGCGCCAAACAGGCGCGGCCAGATCGAAACGCGACTGGGGTCCGCCTTGCTTTGGCGTCCACCCAGGCGCAAAGGCAGGTAACGAATCAAAAATGTGCCAACGCCTGCCAGCATAATCATGAGCAGAAAACTCCAATCCATCTCTACTCCTTAAGCGCGGCGCAAGGCCATTAGGCCGCCGGCCAGCATACCGACAATAATGGCCAGATACGAGGGCAAGAAAGCCATGGCCAGCACTGCCCCGACAGCGGCTGCCACCAGCACCGGCAAAGGTGCGGAACGGCGGATTTCCAGCAGCAAAGCAAAAAACAAGGCAGGCAAGACAAAACCCAAGGTCTTCTCCAGCACAGGAGACTGGCCCAGCAGGTCGCTGGCAAAGAATGCCCCCAAAGCGGTGCCCAAGACCCAGGAGAGGTAAGAGCCTAACTGCAAGCCACAGTACCAGGACTCTTGCTCTTGGGCCGGCTGGCGGGCCACCCCGGCCGCAGAAGCGGCAAAGACCTCGTCAGTCAAACCTGGAGCCATGAACAGGCTGGACACGGTTCTGGGCCCGGCAAAAAAACCCATTAAGGTCGGACCGTAGAACACATGACGCAGGTTCATAAGCAGCACAATACCCAAAATACTGGGATAGGCCGCCCCTGCGACCAACAGGCTGATCAAAATGAACTGGCTGGCCCCGGCGTACACAATCAGGGACACTAGAACCGCCAGCCAGGGCGACAGGCCTGCATGTACCGCCGTCAGCCCAAAGGAAATCGCTACGGGGACATAGCCCAAGGCGATAGAGGCGCTGTCTCGCAAGCCTCGTCGATATGCCGAACCGATGATCATGAAAAACCTTGCAGCGCCTGACTAGGCCTGGAATGCACCAATAAAGATAGCGGGGTCCACCCGTGCGTTATTCAGACTGACGTTCCAGTGCAAATGAGGGCCGGTCGCACGCCCCGTCGCACCGGAGCGCGCTACGACATCGCCCTTGCTAACACGATCGCCCACACGCACATCAAAGGCCGACAAGTGACAGAACATGGTGATCAGGCCCTGGCCGTGATCCACAAATACGGTTTTACCGTTAAAGAAGTAGTCCGCCACGATGGTGACAACCCCATCGGCAGGCACTTTGACTGCCGTGCCGGTAGGCGCGGCAAAGTCCAGACCCGAATGTGGGTTACGCTCTTGGCCATTGAAGAAACGGCGCAGACCAAACGGACTGGTCAGGCGACCCGGAACGGGCTTTTCAAAGACCACATTGCTGGGGCCTTCGTTGCGAAAGCTGGCATAGGCCTGCATCTGCTCTTCATACTCGCGCTCAAAACGGGCCTGCTGCTGCGGGTCCGGATTCACATGAGACTTGTTTTTCAAGGTAATGCGCTGCTCCCGATACCGCTTGCTGCCCACCTGGAACGCCACACCCGACTGCCCTTGTACCGAGATGCTATGCTGGCCAGCTTGGATTTTCAGGTCCAGCCCGACAATCGCTTTCCAGCGCTGGTCAGCATCCTGAATTACCAGAACACGGTTGCCATTAAAGTGCACCACCGGGGCTGAGCCACCTGATCCCAGGTCCAGCACGGCTACCCCGCCCGGCACAGGACGATGCAGAGTACGTTCGATGAACGTGCCCTGCCCAGGCGCGGCCTGTGCCAGCCACGGAGCGGTCAGACCCCAAACAGTTGCGGCGCCTAAAAGGCGCCGCCGTACCAGAGAAATATCAGTGTGATTCATCAGAATGCTCTTTGAAAAACACCCTGGAGCCTGAGAGCTCCAGGGTTACCGGCCCTGATTCAAGCCGCCTTATTCATCCTCACCACTGGAGGTCAACTCTTTTTCTGCTTCGGGCAGAATCTGTACCTTCTCTTGTACACGCATCGCCTGCAAAACAGCTTGGGTCTCAGTACGAGCCATGGCTTGCGTCAACTGTGCCGTCAACATGTCCAGACCGGGATTGCCCGCCTTGCCGGGTTGGTGGCTCAGAATCTGCACGACGGTATAGCCCTGGGGCTGACGATCACCCACATACGCAGGCAACTTGTCCACGGGATTGGCCAGAACCTTGTTCAGCAAGGCTTCATCCATTTCCGGGAATTCAGCACGGCTCACAGCAAACTGGGCAGAGAAATTCTCGGGTTCGCTACCGGCTTGCAACTGTTTCAAGTAGTCTTCACCCGCTTGTACCGCCAGGGCAGCCGCCTTTTCACGGCGCAGGTTTTCCTCAGCAATCGTACGTACTTTATCCAGTGCAGGCACATGAGCGTCGGTTACGTCGATCACCCGCAAGGCAATCAAGGTGTCAGGGGACACTTCGACAACGCCCGCATTCTTGCGCGAAGCCAAAGCCTCGGCATTGAACAGCGCCTGACGCACACGGCTATCATCCAGCACGGCCGCATCGGGGCCATTGGCGGCAGCCAGATCACCCTCTACTTGCGAAGCAGGAATCAAACCTTGACGGCTGATACCTTCAGCTTGCTTCAAAGTCAAACCCAAGGCATTGGCCGCCGCTTCCAGACTGTCCTCATTGTCGTAGACCAGGTTGGTCAGCTTGCTGGCCATATCGGCAAAGCGCTCAGAGGCCAGTTGCTTGCGCACTTCTTCCTGAACCTTGCTGCGGGCCTGCTCGAAAGACTCGCCTTGCTCGGGCTGAACCTCATTGCTTTTGAAAATATGGAAACCGTTGGGGCCTTCGATCACGCCGGACACATCACCCTTTTTCAGAGCAAATACCGCATTTTCCAACACGCTGGGCCAGGAACCTTTGCTAATCCAACCTAGCTCGCCACCTTCGCGGGCACTACCTTCATCTTGGGAATTGGCACGCGCCAGATCGGCAAAATCGTCTTTATTAGCTTGCGCTTTTTCAGCCAGCTCACGAGCCTTGGTCTGGGCCGCTTCGCGTTCGCTGTCGGAAGCGCCCGCCGGTACGTTCACCAAAATATGGCTGATATTTACGCGGCCAGGCTGCACATAACGTGCCTTGTTCTGCTCGTAATACTGCTTGAGCTGTTCGTCTGTGGGCGTAGGCAGATCCTTGAAGGCTGCGGCCTCATTCAGCAACAGGTATTCCACCTTGACTTGCTGTGGCAATTCCAGCGATTGCTTGTTGGCATCGTACCAAGCCTGCAGGTCTGCATCGCTGATCTGCACCTCGGGTTCAAAATCACGAGTCAAGAAAGTGCGAGTGCGCACACCGCGCTCTTCGGTCAGGGCGATTTCCAGTTTGTTCATGACGCTAGGCAGCATCGAAGTGCTGGCAGCGACCGGGCCAAGCACACGTTGCAGGGCCAACTGACCACGCTGACTTTGCTCGAAATCACGGGTATCGATGCCGGCCGAGGCCAAAACCTGGCTGTAAAGGGCAGGTGAAAAGACGCCGTTTTCCTGAAACTCCGGCATGGTAGCGATATAGTCGCGCAACGCAATGTCGGACACGTTAAAGCGATCAGCAGTGGCCACTTCGATTTGTACACGTTGATCAATCAAGGACTCCAGCAATGCACGACGGCTTTCCAGGCTGTCGGCCTGGGCCAGATCAAAACCGGAAGGATTGTTGCGCTGCATATCATCCAGCTGCATGCGGCGCGCACGATCAAATTCCTGGGATGTAATGGCGCTATCGCCAACTTTGACAATATCGCTATCGCCAGAAACGTAGCTGGAGTAGCCGCTGACACCAATCAATACAAAAGATGGCAAAATCAGCACTAACAGGACCAGCTGCATGACGCGTTGGTTCTTACGGATAATCTCGAACATTAATCATCACCTACTTTCGCTTGCAGCAGGGCGCTGCGGGTGGCGCATCAGACCGGCAAGCCGGCTCGGCCTGAAAATATACCGTATATGAAAACCGTACAGTGTACAGCCCCGGTTAAAATAGTACATTGGCTTTTTATCACGCCTCTTGCGAGTCCGCCATGCCTTCACTGAACCATCACTGGCCCTACCCCGCTTTGATCGCCCACCGTGGCGCCGGCAAGATTGCCCCGGAAAACACCCTGGCTGCCATTCGGGTCGGTACCCAGAATGGTTTTCGCATGATGGAGTACGACGTCAAACTGAGCCGCGATGCGGTTCCCGTACTACTGCACGATGACCAGTTGGACCGCACCTCCAATGGTCAGGGTATTGCCTCCCGGCTGACACTGGCCGAACTGTCAGCCCTGGACTTTGGGGCCTGGCATTCCTCGGCCTACGCCGGAGAGCCCATACCCACATTAAGTTCGATAGCCGCCTTTACCCTAGCCAATCAGGTGCACAGCAATATCGAAATCAAGCCCACCACTGGGGACGAGGCGGAAACGGGTCGACGGGTTGCCCTGGCTGCGCAGGCTCTGTGGGCACAGGCCAGCTTGCCGCCTTTGCTGTCCTCTTTTTCCGAAGCGGCTTTGGAAGCGGCCCAGCAAGCCGCCCCCACCCTGCCTCGCGCCCTGCTGATTGAAGAAGACGTTCCGGCAGACTGGCCTGAACGCCTGGAACGCCTAGGCTGCATGGGTCTGAATTTGAATGATCGTTTTGTCAGCCAGGCCTTGGTTCAGGCGATTCGGCAAAAAGGCTATACCGTAGCCGTATGGACCGTCAACGAGGCTGAACGGGTACGCGAACTGCTGGATTGGGGATGCAATGGCATCTTCACTGATAAAGTCACTACCATTCGCCCCGATACGCTTTAATTAAACCGCAACATCAGGATTTCTCTTGTTCAGTTACCGTCACGCCTTTCATGCTGGCAATCACGCGGACGTGCTCAAGCACGCCACCTTGCTGCATATCTTTAATTACTACACTCAAAAAGACAGTGCTTTCAGCATCATCGATACTCACTGCGGTGCCGGTATCTATGATCTGGAACACGATTGGGCGCAAACCAAGGGCGAGTTCTACGACGGCCTGGACCGGGTCTTGCAGCAAGACGACTACCCGGAGCTGGTGGAACACTATATTGATGCCATTGCCGACCTGAACCCAGACGGCACGGCGCGCTACTACCCCGGTTCCCCCTGGTTGGCACTGGAGCGCTTGCGCCCCCAAGACAGCTTTCATGGCTTTGAGCTACATCCGTCCGAATTTGAAGTCTTGAGCGACAACGTGGCGCAATTGTTCCCTCAAGGCAATCGTCGAGTACGTCTGTATCCAGACAATGGGTTTGAACAGTTGGGGCGCCTGCTACCGCCGCCATCGCGACGCGCCATCGTGGTGATGGACCCCTCTTACGAGGCCAAATCCGACTATCAACAGGTCTTGAACAGCGTCAAAAATGCCCTCAAGCGATTTGCTCAAGCCTGTATTGTCGTGTGGTATCCCATTGTGCAGCGGCCCGAAGTGCAGGCCTTGCAACGCAAGCTGGAGCAACTGGATACGCCCTGGCTGCATGTCAGCCTGTCGGTTCGTGCTCCGGCCAAAAATGGGTTGGGTTTGCATGGCAGCGGCCTGTTCATCAGCAATCCTCCCTGGACGCTGCTCAAGGCTCTGGAACAAAGCATGCCGTGGTTAACAAAAACGCTGGCCCAGGATGACAAGGCCAGCTTTCAACTTCGTCATTCGGGGCTGTAAGCCGCCCCTTTGCCTTTAGGCCAGGCGCTCGGACTCTTTCATGTAGCGCCACTGGCCCATAGGCAGGTCGCCCAGTACCAGTTCGCCAATACGCACACGCTTCAAACCCACAACCTTCAGACCGACCAGCTCGCACATGCGGCGAATCTGGCGTTTCTTGCCTTCGCGCAAAATGAAACGCAGCTGGTCATCGTTCTGCCAGGACACTTGGGCAGGCAGCAAAGGCTTGCCATCCAGGCTCAAACCAAAGTTCAGCAGTTCCAGGCCGCGCTCGCTCAGCTTGCCGGTCACACGCACCAGATATTCCTTGTCGATGACCGAGTCTTCGCCAATAATCTGCCGCGCAATACGACCATCCTGAGTCAGGATCAGCAAGCCGGTGGAGTCAATATCCAGACGACCAGCCGGGGCCAGACCGCGCAAATGTGCTGGGTCAAAGCGTTGGCCACCGCGGCCACCCTTGTACTGCGTGGCCGCACCGATCAGGGAAACCGCATTGCGATAACCGGCTTCAGCTTGCCCCGACACATAGCCCACGGGCTTGTGCAACAGGATGGTGGCACGTTGGGTCTGGCGCTGACGCGCCTGTTTTTCCAGTGTGATTTTCTGATTGGGGTAGGCTTTACTCCCCAATTCAGAGACGATTTGACCGTCCACACGAACCCAGCCGCGTTCGATGAAGGCATCCGCCTCACGGCGTGAACACATGCCGCGCTGGGCCATTAATTTTGAGATACGTTCTTTTTCCATGAGCGCTATTTTATGGCTTTGGCGATAATACAGGACATGAAATTTTCCTCCAGCACAAAAAAACCCTGGCACGAGCGAATTCATCCCTCTGCCACCCCTGCCCAAAAGTACTGGCTACACCGTCCCGGCGCACTGACCGCCGGTTTACGCCGCTTGGGCAACGTCCATCTGGAAGTCGTCAGCGAATACACATGCCGCTTGAGTCCTCAAGAAGCCGCTTTGATTCAAAAGCCACTGGGCACGCTGGCCTGGATACGAGAAGTATCCATGTCCGTGGACGGAATCCGTTGTGTGATTGCCCGCAGTTTCACTCCCCTGCCCGCCTCGCACAGCGTCTGGCAGGGTATGCGCCGGCTACGCAGCCGACCGCTGGCCGACATGCTTTATAACGATGCCCAGATACAACGCTCGGCTT
This sequence comes from Alcaligenes sp. SMD-FA, assembly GCF_025960365.1. NCBI lineage: Bacteria > Pseudomonadati > Pseudomonadota > Betaproteobacteria > Burkholderiales > Alcaligenaceae > Alcaligenes > Alcaligenes sp. SMD-FA. The sequence continues at coordinate 2,256,761 of NZ_CP110108.1, forward strand.
TTTTAAGCTGTCGATTGAATCGGGGCATGAGCGTTTTCCGCACAATTGAGCGCGCCCTGGCCAGTAGTGACGAACCAGTTCCGCCGGCTCAGCAGATTCTGTCTCGCTGCTCCGTCTTCTGGCGGCACGGTCAACCCCTCCTGGTGGCTGAATCCTTTATGCCAGCCTTCTGGGCACGTGGTGCTACACTGGCTTAGCTAAAATTCAGCATTAACTAATAAAACAAAGTTATATACCGAGACCCGCCATGTCCACGCAAGTCGATCCAAGCCGTCGCAACGCCTTTATTCTTTCTGGAATGCAAGCACTTGGCGGGGCCAATCCGGCATTGGTGGTGGCGCTTAGCAGTCTGGTCGGGCAAAAAATGGCCAGCAGCCCGGACCTGGCAACCTTGCCGGTGGGTATTTTCAACCTGGGGTTGGCCATCGGCATTTTGCCTGCCGCTTTTCTGATGCGCCGTTTAGGACGCCAGGGTGGCTACATCATTGGTGCCTTGCTGGGCATAGGAGCGGGCCTGTTGGCTGCTGCCGGGATTTACAGCCTGTCCTTTGTCCTGTTCTGTGTGGGCACCCTGTTGGCCGGGCTGTATGCCTCTTATGTACAAAGCTATCGCTTTGCCGCTGCGGATGACGCCAGCGATACGTTCCGACCCAAAGCCATTTCCTGGGTTATGGCCGGAGGGCTGTTGGGAGCAATTATCGCTACCCAGACGATTATCCATACTCAGGACATCTGGCCGGATCACCCCTTTGCCGCCGCCTTCCTGGCGCAGGCGGCCTTGGCAGCTCTGGTCTTGCCTTTTGCCTTTTGCCTACGCTTGGCACCAGGCACACGAAATCAGCAAGAGAAGATACCCTACACCGGACGCCCCTTGCGCGTGATTGCCTCCAACAGCTACTTCATTATTGCGGTCATCGCTGGGGTCGCTTCCTACGTCCTAATGAATTTTCTGATGACGGCCTCACCCTTGGCCATGGTCATGCACGGTCATAGCCTGAAAGAATCCACCCTGGGCATTCAGTGGCATATTCTGGCCATGTTTGGCCCGAGCTTCTTTACCGGCAACCTGATCAAGCGCTTTGGCAAGATCCCCGTCACCTTTGCGGGCGTGCTCTTGTTGGGGCTGGCCAGCATTGTGGCGTTGCTGGGCATGACGGTGCCGCACTTCTGGGTCAGCCTGATTTTGCTGGGCCTGGGCTGGAACTTTGGTTTCATCGGTGCCACCAATATGGTGGTGGACTGCTACCGTCCCGAAGAGCGTGGTCGTGTGCAGGCATTGAATGACTTCATCATCTTTACCTGTGTGGCCTTGTCCTCCTTTACCTCGGGTCGTGTGCTGGCCGTCTATGGCTGGTACGGCGTCAATACCTGGACGCTGCCAATTTCGGCAGTGGTCATGCTGGCCCTGGCCTGGCTGTACGTCAAGAACAAGCGTCAGCCCTACTTCGCCACTTAATCAAAGCGACCACTCATGAAAAACGGCCCCCAAGCCTGGATGTCATCCCAGGCTTGGGGGCCGTGCTTCCTGCATTCAAATCATTGGTAAATAAGCGGGCCTGGGGCCGCGTGGAAACTGAGCATCCAATGCTTGAATGTGCTCGGGCTGCAACACCAAATCTGCAGCGGCTGCATTTTGCTGGGCATGAACCGCGCGCGATGCCTTGGGAATCACAAACACATTGGGGTCACGCAGCAAAAAGGCCAAAGCCACTTGCCGCGCGGTGGCCTGATAGTGGCTGGCAATCTCGGCCAACAAGGCCCCGCCTTCAGAATCCGGCTCCGGGAAATCGTCGTGACCGAAGGGGCTGTACGCCACCACGCTGATCTTATGCTCCTGACACCAGGGCATGACTGCGTGTTCAATGGCGCGCTCATTCAGGTGATACAGAACCTGATTGCAAGCAATCTCGCCCGGCCCCACGATGTCATACAGCTCTTCCAGATCTGGCACGTCAAAATTGCTGACGCCCCACTGCCTGATCTTGCCTTGCTGAACGAGCCGGTCAAAGGCCGCGCAGGTTTCCTCCAAAGGAACCTGGCCGGGCCAGTGCAATAAATACAGGTCCAGATAGTCCGTACCCAAACGCTTCAGGCTGGCCTCGCAAGCACGGATCACGCCCTGACGGCTGGCGTTAAAGGGCAAGACCTTGGACACCAGAAAAGCCTCGTGACGACGACCTTGCAGAGCCTGACCGATCAAGGTCTCTGCCTGCCCGTCGCCATACATCTCGGCGGTGTCGATATGGTTCATGCCCGCGTCCAGCCCGGCCTGAAAAGCCGTCATGCTTTGCGACCAATCGGCCTGCTCGACATACCAACTGCCTTGGCCCACACACGAAACACGCGGTGCTGAACCTAGTTTTTCATATCGCATCAGCTTGTCCTTCCAGAACGACTACCCACACCAGCCAAGTTGCGGCCACCTTACAGTGCGTCGCGACCGCTCTCCGAGGTTCGAATGCGGATAGCCTGCTCAACCGGTGTCACAAATATCTTGCCATCACCGATCTTGCCAGTGTGGGCGGCTTTAATAATGGCTTCGATAATCGAATCACAGCGATCGGCTGCCACCACGATGTCCACACGGATCTTGGGCAGAAAATCCACCACATACTCGGCACCGCGATAGAGCTCGGTATGACCTTTTTGGCGACCAAAGCCTTTCACTTCAGTTACGGTCAAGCCGTTAACGTCCAGCTCTGCCAGGGCTTCGCGAACTTCATCGAGCTTGAAGGGTTTGATGATGGCCGTAATTTGTTTCATGGTTACTCGCACGTCAAATTTAAAGAGGATCTTTCGCACTGCCCGACAAAGACGGGCGGTGGCTTTCGGCTGCCAGACTCAAGCCAAGGCTCAAATCCCGACCGGTGGGCGACTGGAACAGACGCAAGCCAATCTCAGGCAGCACCGCCAGAATATGGTCAAAAATGTCACCCTGGATGCGCTCATAGTCCACCCAGGCGGTTTTATTAGTAAAGCAATACACCTCGATCGGGATACCCTCTGTCGTAGGGTCCATCATGCGCACCATCTGGATCATGTCCTGGTGAATTTCAGCGTGGCGTTTGATATAGGCCGTGCAATAGGCACGGAAGGTGCCCAGATTGGTCAGACGGCGATAGTTGACCGCATCCATACCCGCACGGCTCAGCTCCTGATTGGAGCGCTCCAAATCTTCTTTTTTCTCAGCCAAATAATCACGCAGCAACGCAAAACGCGACAAGCTATCAACTTCGGCCGGAGTCAGAAAACGAACGCTAGAAGCATCAATGCTCAAGGTACGTTTGATGCGTCGCCCCCCCGACTCGAACATCTGACGCCAGTTGCGATAGCTCTCGGAAAACAGCTTGTAGGTGGGGATAGTCGTGACGGTCTTGTCCCAGTTCTGAACTTTGACCGTATGTAGAGCGATATCAATAACAAAACCGTCTGCCCCGGCCTGCTTCATCTCGATCCAGTCGCCGATGCGCAACATGTCATTGGTGCTCATTTGCGTGCTGGCCACCAGCGACAGCAAGGTGTCTTTAAAGACCAGCAACAGCACGGCCGACAAGGCACCCAGACCGGAGAGCAGCAAGACAGGCGATTGATCCAGAATGATAGAGATCATGACGATAATGCCAATCGCCCACACCGCTATCTTGGCCACCTCCACATAGCCCTTGATCGACTTGGTGCGCCCCTTGCTGGAGTTGGCGTAGACCTCTTGCCACGCTCCCAAGAGGCTGACAATCGCCATGATGAGAAAGACCAGAAAGCCCAGTAAGGCCACCCGTTCGACCACCTCCAGCAAAGTCTTGGCCAAGGGCAACAGGGTCAGATTTGAGCTGACCACCAACAAAGGCACGGCATAGCCCACATTGCGCACAAAGCGTTTTTTCACCAAGGCTCGTGCCCAGTCATCTTTGCCCGCCACTTTCAGCAAACGCCGTACCAGGCGCGAGAGAACGGAACTGGTCAACCAACTGACAACCCAGACCAGCACAGTCAGCATCGCCAAACCGGCCAATATCTGTACCCAGCGATCCTGCGGTAAATACGCTTCGATCCATTGCCATCCCAACAAATCGGCAAAGGTACTGTCTTGCTCCATGTATTCTTCCTTATCCCACCAGCCCCAAAAAGGGCCTGCATGGTTTCCTAGAGTCTCAAAACTATCTAATATACTGCACAGCGTCTGTTTTCTGCGGGACTGGATGACCTGCGTCAGCCCGTCCAATCCACTATAATCACCCTCTATGTCAACAAACACCCCCCCCTCTTCCCAAGACCAGTTCGCCAATAAGGCCATGGCCTGGTCGGCTCGTTTTTCCGAGCCCGTCTCTGACCTCGTCAAACGCTACACAGCGTCGGTGGACTTTGACAAGCGCATGGCCCGCTTTGATATTCAGGGTTCCTTGGCCCACGCCAGCATGCTGGCTGCCGTCGGTGTGATCACCGAGCAGGACAAGGCCGACATTGAGCGCGGCATGAGCCAGATTCTGGACGAAATCGCCCAAGGCCAGTTCCAGTGGTTGCTGGACCTGGAAGACGTACACCTAAACATTGAAAAACGTCTGGTCGAGCTGATTGGCGATGCGGGCAAGCGCCTGCACACTGGCCGTTCGCGCAATGACCAGGTCGCCACCGATATCCGCCTGTGGCTGCGCAATGAAATCGACATTGCCCTGGACCTGCTGGCCCAGATGCAGCGCAAGCTGGCTGAATTGGCGCTGGCTCAGGCAGACACTATTTTGCCTGGCTTTACTCACCTGCAAGTGGCACAGCCCGTTACTTTTGGCCACCATTTGCTGGCTTACGCTGAAATGTTCCAGCGCGACGCCGAGCGTCTGCAAGACTGCCGCAAACGCGTGAACCGCCTGCCTTTGGGCGCTGCCGCTCTGGCCGGTACCAGCTACCCCATCGACCGCGAAATGGTTGCCAAGCTGCTGAACTTTGACGATGTGTGCCGCAACTCGCTGGATGCCGTGTCGGATCGCGACTTCGCCATCGAATTCTGCGCCGCTGCCGCCCTGATCATGACGCACATCTCCCGCTTCTCCGAGGAGCTGGTGCTGTGGATGAGCCCCCGCGTGGGCTTTATTGATCTGGCTGACCGCTTTTGCACCGGCAGTTCCATCATGCCGCAAAAGAAAAACCCCGACGTTCCCGAACTAGCCCGTGGCAAGACCGGTCGCGTCAATGGTCACCTAATTGCCCTGCTGACTTTGATGAAAGGCCAACCCCTGGCCTACAACAAGGACAACCAGGAAGACAAGGAAGGTCTGTTTGATTCGGCTGATACCATTCGCGACACCCTGACCATTTTTGTCGACCTGATCTCCGGCATCAAGGTCAAGCCTGAAGCCATGCGTGCTGCTGCCTTGCAAGGCTTTGCTACCGCTACTGATCTGGCTGATTACCTGGTCAAGAAAGGCCTGCCTTTCCGTGATGCCCACGAAACTGTGGCCTTGGCCGTGCGCGAGTGCGAGCAACTGGGTTGCGATCTGGCTGATCTGAACCTGGAGCAACTGCAGAAATTCGATAGCCGTATTGAATCGGATATTTTTGGCGTGTTGACCTTGGAAGGCTCGGTTGCTTCGCGCAAACACATCGGCGGCACCGCCCCCGAGCGTGTGCGTATCGAGGCACAGCGTATTCTGGATCGTATTCCAGGCTGATAAGAGCTTCGGCTGGAAGTAGAAAAAGCCGCTCCTGAAACAGGAGCGGCTTTTTTTTTGGCATTGACTCAGATTTGATCTGACGTGTTCTGTCAGTTGCGTTAGGGTTGGGACTGGAACTGCTGCTTTTGGCCAAGAATGGCCCTTCGGGAGCAGCCGCTTCGGAGTGATTCAAAATTCAAGTGTGCTTTAGGTAGGAACGCTGCAGCTCACCAGATGAACCAGACTCGAGATTAGATGCTGAATCAGCACCTGCCGCATGGGCGGCTAGTTCGTCGTTGAGGCAATTAGGGCGTTCCAGTGTCGTTTGTCTTCCTGCTGGATTTCCTCAAAAACTGCTTTGACGGTTTCCTCCAGAAGAAAAATTAATTCATTATTCCCCACAATTCGCTCAATCGTGTTTCCATGGCTAAACGTGTGCAAGAACTTGAGAATGGATTTAGCCCGCTCTTTGCCGAATAGCTCAGCTGCTCGCTGATCTACAGTCTCTCTCTGCGTACTTGGGATTCGTGCGAATGTGTAGAGTTCAACAAATCGCCTTAATGCATTCGGAAGAATAAGCAGATGCTCATGTCCGATCTTGTCGGCAGATGTGTGGAACTTGTAAATCTGATCGAACAGGAATTGATACTCTGAGCCATAGCGTGCCAAAGATGCAGGCATGTCTCGCAACTCTGATAAGTTCTCGCTGATGCGTTTTACGATGTATAGTCTGGCCTCGCTGTTGCTATCTGGCTTTAGCTCTCGCATCAAATTGAAGAACTCAAAATTGTGAGTAGAAATGAAGAGCTGCTTGCACGCCGTCTTCCACGCCTCACTTCCATTCGTTTGCCTTACCTTCGTGAAGAACAGATCGTTTATGGCTGCGGTCACCTGAAAAATGTGATTGCTATCGAGGCTTGAGATCGGGTCGTCAATGTAAACAATAGTTTCTTTGAACTCATCTTCCTTAAGCTCCTTGAGCTTGGTTAGGAAATAAGAGAAGGCAACGGCCGTCCTCTCACCATCACTAAGATTCTTGGCGACTCCTCCATTTTTTCTGACAAGCTGGAAGCGCTCTTGGTTACTCGCATCTTTGGTGACCTCGATCTGAATGGCCTGACTTCCAAGCATCGAAGCAAGCCGTTCATTTATCTGCTCTCGGCCCCGTTGTGCATGGCTTATTTCTGCTTGCAGCTTCTCAGACTCCGATTGAAGCCTTTGCACGAAGGTTTGAAGGCGGTCCATTCTTGCTATGATGATCTTCTTTTTTCTTTCGCGGCCTTCTGCCTCCAGTTTGTCGGACGCCTCTTGAACAAAGTGATTTTTCGCCTTCTTCAGTGCATCCTTTCGAGCGTGGACAAAGTTGGCAGCAAGAGCGTTATTCGCCATGATCACCACATTGATAGCAGCGAGGGTATTGCTGATGCCTGATTCAATATCCTCAGAGATCGGGGCAGGCTGAATAGATTTCCTTGGGAACTCCACCTTGCTTTTCACCTCTTCGACTAGTGTGCTCAGAGCTGAATTGAATGCCCTGACCTTTTCTTCGAGCGGTTTGCAGGCTTCGATATAGGCATCCTTGAACTGTGGATTCAGCTCAGCAGGTTTGGGGAGTTCAATATTGATTGCCGCAGCCTCAACACGTCGTTGAAGATCTTGCACCTTGTTCTTGTGCTCAGCTAGATCTTTAGAGAAGTGGGATCGAAAAGCATCGAGCCGATCCTGCGTAACTGTGTTACCGCAGAACTCGCAAGTACCTGGCTCAGCATGCAGCCCAAGGCCGTCCTCAATCCATCGCTCAATAGCTGGATTTTCTTCTAGGTGCTTTAGCGTGTTTGAGAACGTTGGTGTGGTTGAGAGCAGGCTATTTGCTTCTTCGTGAAGCTTCTTAATAGATGGGGCGCTGTGAACCTGAGAGACTTCCAAAGGCTTTTTTGAATCTGGCGTGAGAGCCAAATCAATGGCATCCACCAAATCCTTCTCTGACAACAGTTGAGATTCATCTAGGAGACCAATGGCTAGGATGTCATTGTCAAGATGTCCCGCATTGTAGGGATCGACCTTGAGGCTTAGCCGGATATTTTGAGCAAACACTCGTTTTGCTTCTCTGATAGCCTCGGTGTGCTCATCACATTTTTTTTTGAGCCCTCGGCTGCATTCCTTCGCTGCCTTAACCCTTTCGTTGCACTGGTTGATCCTTCTTTGAGCCTCTTCAGATTCCTTGCCTAGCAGGAGAATTGCATTGCAGTTCCCAGAGTCAAAGGACAGGTTGTTTCTTACGAAATCTGAATTAAAGACGCGAACGGGTATGACGGACTCATGGAAATTCCTTTCTGTGATGGCATCTGTGCCGCCATTAAAAGTGAACTCGCAGTCTTTGAAATCCGGGTGAGGTGACTTTGCTTCGAGCTTGGCAAAGAGCCTAGAGAGAGTGGTCTTTCCAGAATAGTTCCAACCATAGATCAGGTTCTTTGAGGCAAACTCTTTAGTGCCTGCCGGCTTGGTGTATGTCTGATAGACGCCAAGCTTTTTGATCCGCTCTATGCTTCTCAGCATTTAAGTCTCCCTTAGATAGAAATATTCTTCGTGATGCCTTTGCTGCTGGATTCGATTCTACCTGCGTTGGGATTGACCGTCATTGTGCAAGCAGACATAGCGGTTTTCAAGGGTGAAGAACTGCTTTCAGGCCACTCAACTCGTGGTAACGAACGACCTCAAAGGGTCGTTTTCTGCCCGATAGATCTGCCAGCTTCTGTTAGATCACCCTGAGTCAACATATTTATACCGCTTCGACTTACTTCCAATCCTGCCTGCCCGGATTTGCAGCGTAGACTTCGTACTCAGCTTCGCTGCTGATACTGGCAAGCTACCTTTACTAGCTACACCTCCTGGCCTGCCAAATCCTCCAGCAAGGATCGAAGAAGCGGCACCGCCTCAAAGTGCAGGTGCCGCACTCAACGTTAAGGCTGAGGCTGAATCAACAGCATCGTGCTGCTTTGCGCATTACGACGAATGTCCGCATGCGTCACATCCATGGTCTTGCACTCGAAGTTCTCGTACAACTTCAACTGATCCTCGTAATGCGGGCTACGCACACCATTACGGTCGGTGAAACCGCTTTGGCCGGGTGGCATGGCATCGCAGAACTCCACGCCCTGGGTATCAAACACCACACGGTTGTTTTCCGTGCCACGGTTCTGATAGCCGGTAAAGGCAAAGGTATTGCCCAACGTTGTCTGCGGGGTGCCTGTGAAATTCTTGTCACTGAAGCGGTGCACCGAGGTCGGCATGGTCCAGCGCTCCATCTGAGCGCCCTGCTCCTGGCTCAAGCGGGCCTGCGCATTTTGCAAAGCCGTGTGCATGATTTCTGGAGACGAGCGCTCACCAAAAACATTCACACGCTTGGGATCAGGATTGGCTTCCAGGGCCAAGGCACGCAACAGTACCTTGGTGCCCATGCTCAAGTTGATGGAACCAGGATTGGGACCTTGCTGTGTGGCAAAACCTGCCTGGCTGTACATGGTGCGATGGGACTCGGGCACCACCGGCATCAGAACCTGCTTGTACATTTCTTCCAGCCAGGTTTTGAACAACACCCGTGCCGGTCCGGTATTTTGCCCGGCTTGATCGTGTTCCATGCCATCCCAGGCCAACAAGGTCGTCAACGCCGCCTGACTACCATCATTGGCAGGTAGACTTTGCGCCAATTTTTCCAGATGTGGACGGAAGTAGCGCCAGTTCACATCGCTATAGGACGCCTTCTTGTTGAACGTCCAGATCTCCTGCACGCTGAATACGTCTTTCTGCTGATATTGGCTGACCAGCTCGTTCATGCGATCGCCGTAAGTCCAGTAGTACGTATCCGTGTTGGTCTTGTCCGGCGCAGGTTTGTTGTTCCAGTTGACCAGATAGCCCTGGGGTGGATTGTAGGCTTTGGGAATCGCGTCAAAACTCTTGATGCCCAGCCACTCCATGCTGCCGTCCCCTTTAGCAGGCACGCGGATGTCCTGATCGGCAGGACGCTGGGGCAGGAAGGCCGGCGAGACATAGCCAATATTGCCGTGCTTGTCGGCGTAGTACCAGTTAATGGAAATCGCCATCTTACTGGCTTGATCAAGAAACTCCGTCCAGTTGCGGGCCTTGGCCACGTTCAACCAGGCCAGCAAGGACTGCACCTCATAACCATCCCAACTGCGTTTCTTGCTGTAAGCCGTGCCCTGATCGTAATCAAACTGCATCACTGGGCCGTGTACGGTGCGCCAGATCGTCATTTCACGATCAGCCTGACCACGCACCTGGATGCGCTCCTTGCGCTGCTCCATCGTGCGCCAGGCATTGTTGAACCAGTACTGATCGGCACGCGCCGGATTCAGCCTCTCCTGGTACATATCCACCACGTCCTGAGGACCGGCAGTCGCCCCCCAGGCAATCTCGCTATTGGTGCCAAACAGAACAATTGGATAAGCAAAAGGCGTGTTGCCCACCACATCAAAGCCCGCGCCGTGCAAGCCGATGCCGTAGGTATAAGCCGGGTTGTACCAGCCAAACTGCGGGCCATTGATCAGCACGGTAGACCCATCCTGAACGCGCTCGGGGCGAGTGCTCCACAAATTGCTGGCCTTGGGCGCAAAGTCCGGGCCACGACCACCCCAGTGCTTGTCCTGACGTTCCAGCTCGGCAGCCAGCACTTGCGAGGAAACATGAGCCAGATTCCGCGTCCCTGCTTGCGCCTGTGGCTTGTGCTCGGCAGCGGGAGCCGGAACCGTGGTAGGAGCTGTTGTGTCATTGATCCACAGCAGCTCATCAAATAAAGCACGGCCACGTTCCGGGCCGTGCTCTTTTTCCAAAGACTGACGCATGGCCAGCGCCGTCACTTCCAGATTCGTGTCGGAGAAGCGATTAGCCATAGACCCGACCCAAATCATGACCACGTCAAAATCCGTCAGCGGCTCGGGCTGGAAATCAAAGTCTACATATTCTTTGGGCAGCAGCTCGGGACGTCGTCGCACCTGCTCCAGATAGGCGTTATAGCCATCAGCATAGCCACGGAAAATGTCGCGCTCATCTTTGGACAAGGCAGCGATTTGCCGCTGTATGGAAGCGGGTGTGAAATTCTGCCTGACCTGCATGTCGTACTTGACGTAAACATCCTGCTCGCCAGGGCCTAGGACGGCAGCGGTTGTACCTACAAAGGAGCGACGCGCCATGTCCATCTGGAACAGACGGTCTTGGGCGACCGCATAACCATAGCCGTAATACAAGCCATAGTGGCTGTCGGCAAAGACATGCGGCACACCATAGCTGTCGCGCATCACCTCTACCAACTGCACTTGCGCATGAGCCGGTGCCCACGCCAAACCCAAAATCAAACCAGCGGCCGCAACCCCTGTACGAACAAGCCCTTTCTGCATATCTGTCCCTCATTTTTATGATACTGATAATTCTTATGAACCTAAAATATTGAAGCCAATACAAATAGGAAATCACAATGTAAAGCAATCAGGATCGAAAACAAGTGAGGGCTTGCCCTAGTCAGCGCCGCTAAACAAGGACTTGAAAACGTACTTAGAAAGACACCAGGCGGCCGGGGTTCACCGCACTCATCATGCCAATGGCGGCTTTGACCACAGGGATCGCCAGACCCGATAACTGATGGCCCAACGGAATGCTGCGGTGGGTAATATCCGTCAACATGGCAAAGTCCTCGTTGCGACCCATGACGTCGTCACTAATGGCTTTACCAATACGCACGGTTTGCGCCACGCCGTGGCCACTCCAGCCATGCACCATGTAGACGGGCACCGCATCCTCGGTTTTGCGCGAGTCGGTCGCCCCGTTCAGGGTGAAGTCACTGATCCCGCTCCAGGAAAACTCCAGCTGCACCTGCTCCAGCTGTGGGAATACCGTTTGGATACGATCCAGCAAATAATCATTGATACGTTCAGGGGACCAACTGGTGCCCGTACCCTGCCCGCCAAACAGCAAGCGGTTTTGACGCACGGCACGGTAATAGTCGATCTGGAATTGGGTGTCGTACACCGCACGGTCCGTTGGCAGCAGCTCGCTGACCGGGCACTCAAGGGGTTCAGTCACGCCCACGTAGGTATAGAACGGGACGGTGGTATTGGACTGCGTAGGCAAGAACTGCGAGGTCGTGTCATGGACGGCCAGCACCAAGGCCTGACGCGCCAGAATCGTGCCACCGGCAGTGACCGCCAAGGCACCCTTTTCTGTCTGCTCGATCTCCTCGACCGGACTGCCTTCATAAACCCGACCACCATGCTGAACCAGGCCATACACCAGCCCCCGCAACAGCGCCAAGGGATGCAGTTGTCCGCCCAGAGTATCCACCACGGCACCGTGATACAGCGGTGAACGGATTTCCTGTTCCAGTTCGTAGCTACCCACAATCTCCACACTGGTATCGCCCAGGTAGCGGCGGGCATCCGCCCCCTCCACCAGAGCGCCCATATGGCCTGCATGAACCGCAGCCGTCAAATGGCCACGACGACGATCAAAATCCAGTTCGTAATCCTGAGCAATCTGATCGAGCAAATCCATCGCTTCATGCGAGGCAAAGCGCCACAAGCGGCGGGCTTCATCCAAAGGCAGATGGGCAATCATATCTGCCGCTTCCCAACGGGCCAAACCGGGAGTTAACTGGCCACCATTTCGACCTGAGGCGGCAGAGCCAATACTGTCTTTTTCCACCAGCACCACATCCAGGCCGGAGCGGGCCAAATGCAAGGCGGTCGAGGCACCTAACAGGCCACCGCCTACCACCAGCACATCACATTGCGTGTCGGCTTGCAGAGGATCAAAGCGGGTCCAGGGGGCAAGCGATGCTTCGTAATACGTCGCGGGCGCGACGGCGTCGTTCAGATGATCTTTGCGCCAGTTCCACAATCGGGGATTACTGACCAGCAAGCTCTCTGCGCTAGAGACATCGTTTAAAAGTGTGGGTTTAGAAATCAGCATAAATGTCCTGTGTCTGTTACGGCCCTTTGGCCGCCTGGATCACAGAGCGGAATGCTCCGGTGACGCCCCGTCAACGCGGCGTTCCGTTCTGTCTCGTTATCAACACCCCGTTGCAAAAACGGAATGGAACGATCTTCTTCTACGCTGTAGAATTAATTTATTCTACTCTGTAGAGTTAAACTTGGCAAATCAACCCTTTTTATCTCCGCTTCGACAAAGGAACTCTATTGGCACAAGCACCCTCCACGCGTACCCGCAAATTGAATAAGGACGAGCTGGCCATCGCTGCCGTCACCTTGATGGAAGAAGCCGGAGACAGCGGCTTTTCTTTACGCAAACTGGGCGAGCGCGTCGGCTGCGATCCAATGGCCGTGCTCTACCACTTCAAGTCCAAAGAAGGTTTGCTGCGCGCGATGGCTGATTATTTGACAAGTCGCATTCAAGCTGTGGATACAGAGCTCGCGTGGGCGGAACGCCTCTATGAGCTAGCCCGACAATACCGCGAATTGGCCTTAAACCACCCGCAGACGTTCAGGCAGATGCAGCGATTTCTGAATACCGGCAAGGCTGACTATCGGGTGCTTGAACAGGTGTACCGGGCCTTGCGCGACGCAGGTTTGAGCGATGCCGAAATCCCCGCCGCCTGTGTGGGCTGGTACGCCGCTTTATATGGACTGATTCAGGGCGAACTCGGTGGACTTATCCGCCCGGTCACAGAAGAAGAACTGAACGAACTGGAGCAATGGCCTGCTGAGGATGTGCCTATGCTGCGCCAGATTCTGCCGCGTTTTGTCAACCTGCAGCCCGATCACGTGTTCAAAATGATGATGGAGCTGATACACGATGGCTTGATTGCCCATGCCGGTAAAGCGGCGACGCCTACCCAAGGACAGTGAAGCCAGAAACAGACGGAGTCCAGCAGACAAAACAGACTGGTCTGCCTAGATCTAAAGCATCGCGGCAAAGAGCAGATCGCATTGGCAACAGCATGAGCCGGTTCAGGCCATCAGATTAAGCCAAGCACAGGTCCTTACCAACATTCCAACCGGCCTTTAGCACGTCATGCCGCCGAAGTAATCGGCATTGAAAACAACGGCGCCTTGACCTAACGAGCTGACAAAGCCACCCAGGAAAAACAAAACGCCCCGCAAACTGAACTGCACCCCAAAAGTTGGACACTCATCCAACCTTTGGGGCGTTTTATATCCAGCCCGCTTAGGTATGCTTAACGCGTAAAAACCGCAATCGATTCCACGTGCGCCGTGTGCGGAAACATATTCACCACACCGGCTGATTCCAGCGTATAGCCACCTTGATGCACCAGTACACCGGCATCGCGCGCCAACGTACCTGGACTACAGGAAACGTAAACCAGACGCTCGGGGCGTTCGTGCTTTTCCAACTGTGCCAAAGCGGTGGCCACAGCGAAGGCACCATCGCGCGGCGGGTCGATCAACATGCGGTCGAAATGCCCCAGGTCACGTAGCCATTGCACGTCCACTTCAAACAGGTTCAGGGTAGTAAATTTCGCCTTGTCCTGCAGGTCATGGGCCAAGGCCGCTTCACCGGCACGTTCGGTCAAGGTGCTGCTGCCTTCAATCCCGACCACTTCGGCGGCGCGGCGTGCCAACGGCAGGCTGAAGTTACCCAGACCACAGAACAAGTCGGCCACACGGTGCTCGGGTTTGACGTCCAGCAAGGTCAAGGCACGCGAGATCAGGCTGCGGTTAATGTCGTGGTTCACCTGCGTAAAATCCGTAGGGCGATACGGCATGCGCAGATCAAACTCAGGCAGTGCGTACGCCAGTTTGTCCGCATCCTCACGCAACAAAGGGTGCGCTGTTTCAGGGCCTTTAGGCTGCAACCACCAGCTAATATCGTGCTCCTGGCCGAAGTCTTGCAGGCGTTGAATATCTTCGCCCGTCAATGGCTCCATATGACGCAAGGTCAAGGTCGTGATCTTGTCGCCCATGGCCAGCTCGATCTGAGGCAAACGATCCGGTCGGGACAGGCCTGCCAGACAGGTGCGCAAAGGCGCCAGCAAGGCGGACACCTTGGCAGGTAAAACACGACATTCCGTCATGTCCACCACGTAGCGGCCATTCTTTTCACGGAAACCCACCAGCACTCCGCCTTTTTTAGGCACATAGCGCATGGAGAAACGGGCGCGATAACGATAACCCCAGTAGGGACCGTGCAATGGCGCCAAGACGCGGCCAGGTTTGACCTTGCCAATATGACCCAGGGAGTCTTCCAACACACGCTGTTTGACCGCCACCTGGGCCGAAGGCTCCAGGTGCTGCATGGCACAGCCACCACAGACACCAAAGTTGGGACAGGGAGGCTCGGCACGCTGGGACGAGGCTTTCAACAAAGCCGTCATACGGGCTTTATCGTATGAATCTTTGGAGCGTACCGTCTCGGCCAGCACTTCCTCGCCAGGCAAAGCACCTTCCACAAACACCACTTTGCCCTCTTTATGGGCGACGCCGCGTCCTTCCAGATCCAGCGATTCAATTAACAATACGTCAGACATTCGATAAAAACCTAAATAAGCGTCCTGCCAAGCAAAATGGCGCAGTTGCATTGCAGCAAATGATGGCGAATCGCTGATTTTACAATGAGCCTTCCGCACAGCGGGTAAAAACAAGCAGAATGCGGCAAGAGCGGTTGAGCACAGCGGGTGAACCCACCATGCCCAGGAGGGTCAGCAAACAGCGCGGGCAAGCGTCAGGGCCCATCTCCGTTAAAAGCCTCAGAGCACCCAGGCGCCAGACACAGTACACAAAAAAAGCGGCCAAAAGCCGCTTTCTTGTCAGTCCAGATACCGAGCTTATCGCGTAGGCAGGTACGAGATCGGATTGACCGGCGTACCGGAACGACGAATCTCGAAGTGCAGCCGTGGCGAGGTGGTGTCAGATTGACCCAGATCGGCAATACGCTGTCCCTTCTTCACCTGCTGGCCCGTTTTAACGTGCAAGACACTGTTATGGGCATAAGCGGTAATAAAACCATTGCTATGACCGACCAACACCATCGAACCTAAACCACGTACACCATTACCGGCATACATGATCTTGCCATCCGCAGCGGCAACCACGGGATCACCCACCTTGCCTTCAATATCAATGCCCTTGGTCGAGGCATTGAAGCCCTGGATGATCTTGCCACTGGCAGGCCAACCCCAGGCGATCAGGGCAGCGTCGCTAGCGCGAGGCGCAGACACAGGTGTTTCAGTCTTGACCGGAGTGGCCGGGCTGACGGGCGAGGTCTGTGTGCTACCGCTACCGGCTGGGCGAGTGTTGACTGCCGCCATCGAGGTATTGCCATCCAGACGCAAGGTTTGGCCCACGCGCAGCATGGAAGGATCGGTAATCTGGTTCAACTGGATCAGCGAGTTCACGTCCATGCCGTGTGCCTGGGCGATTTTGTAAAGCGTATCGCCAGGACGTACCACATAGGTACCTGTGGCACTGCTGACGCTGCCCGCCGCCGAAGAAGAACTCAGGTCGGTGACTGGGGCACGCTCGTTACGGCTTGCACAACCAGCCAGCAGGGTACTGGTGACCACAGCCGCCACCAGGCACTGACGGGGCGTCAAGAACCACTGTGTACCGGTGGAAGCAGCGGTTAACGGTAACCTGACTGCATGCTGCATAAAAATCTCCTGAGAATATCTGACTAAATCTGGGTTCCGGCTCGCATCGGCACGAAGCGAACCGCATCAAGTTCTTCACGACGCCACGAAGCCTGTCCGGTGCGTTCCACCAAAACCAGGCGCTGTTGTGTCGTACCTTCAGGGGCGATCAGCCTCCCCCCCAATGTTAATTGTTCCAATAAGGTTCTGGGAATGACCGGACCGGCTGCCGCCACAACAATAGCATCATACGGGGCTGCCGCAGGATAACCTTGCATTCCGTCACCAAACAGTATTCGAGCACGTTGCGACAGACCTAATTGACGCATGTGATCGCGGGCCATATCGCACAAACCTTTGATGCGTTCCACGGCGTACACTTCTTTGACCAATTGTGCCAAAACAGCGGCCTGATAACCACACCCGGCGCCGACTTCCAATACTTTATTCGGTATTTTCTGGTCACACACCAAACTGATCATATGAGCCACGACCCAAGGCTGGGAGATGGTCTGCGCAAAGCCAATGGGCAAGGCATCATCTTCATAGGCCCGACTGGCCAAACCTTGATCAACAAACTGATGGCGAGGCACTACCTGCATGGCGGCCAACACCCGTTCATCGGTAATTCCCTGTCGGCGTAAGCGCTCAATCATCATGCCACGCGAGCGTTCCGAGTTCAAACCCAGATTGACACTTGTTGACACTTGCGGTGACAAATTGACCGACGGTGTCGGTTGTAACTGACCCCGTTGCACGATGCGCGTATTGCTGTTGCTGGCAGACAAGCCACTGCCCAGGCTGGACTTGCCAAACCGGTTCCGTGTCCCATCCGCGAAGGGATAGCGTTTGCCGGGTTTGCTTGTCATTGCACCCAGTCCCGCAAACCAGCCAGTTGATCGTGATTCGTCAGATCTGCCCGCAAGGGAGTAATCGACACCGCACCGCTTTCAATCGCTCCGAAATCCGTTCCCTGCTCGCTATCGGACACGCCACCTACACGACCAATCCAGTAGACGGGTTCGCCATAAGGAGTCTGGCTTTTCACCACCGGCTCCGAGGGGTGGCGCTTGCCCAAGCGCGTCACCTGCATACCTGTCAGGGCTTCATACGGCAGGCACGGAATGTTCACGTTCAATAAGGTATTGGCCGCCAGTGGCTGCTTCTGACACCGCTGCACCAAGTCCCGTGCCACGCGCGCCGCGCTGTCCAGGTTTTTCCAGCCCCGTTCGATCAGGGAAAAGGCAATCGCGGGAATGCCGAATAAATGGCCTTCCATCGCAGCAGCGACCGTGCCCGAATACAAAGTGTCATCACCCATATTGGCGCCATTATTGATACCGGACACTATCAGATCGGGACGGAAGTCCAGCAAACCGGTCAGCGCCACGTGGACACAATCAGACGGTGTACCATTCACAAAATAAAAACCATTGCTGGCCTGGCGCAGCGACAAGGGACGATTCAAGGTCAGGGAATTGCTGGCACCACTGCAATTGGTCTCAGGTGCAATGACAGTTAGCTCGCCCAGCCCTTGCAAAGCTTCATACAACGCCTCGATACCGGCTGCTGTATAGCCATCATCGTTGGAGACCAGAATACGCATGCTTACTTTTCCGTTAAAAATCTAACAGGGGCAGCAAATTGTACCCGCTGCCTTTGGTATTTTGCTGCAAGGCCGGTAGAATCCGCGCAACAATAATTGTGGAGCTCAATCCTCATGAACGCCGTTTCTTTTGCTGTGGCTGTACCGCTTGTCGCCCTTTTATCCTACTTGCTGGGGTCTTTGCCGTTTGCCGTAATCGTCAGCAAGATCATGGGCTTGCAAGACCCTCGCACCTTTGGTTCGAAAAATCCGGGAGCCACTAATGTACTACGTAGCGGCAATAAAAAAGCAGCCATTCTGACCTTGTTGGGCGATGCCTTCAAAGGCTGGCTGGCTGTCTTTCTGACCCAACAGGCCATCAGCAACTGGGGCTGGGCACCCACGTTACTGGGCGTCAGCGCCTTTTTTGCCTTTTTAGGTCACTTATACCCGGTCTTTCTGGGCTTCAAAGGCGGCAAAGGCGTGGCAACCGCGCTGGGTGTCATCCTGGCCCTGCTGCCCTGGCTGGCTCTGGCTACCGCAGCCACCTGGCTGATTATTGCCTATGTCAGCCGTTACTCCTCACTGGCCGCCATTATCAGTGCCGTGTTCGCTCCCTTGTTTTACCTACTCGGTGCCAAGGTGGTCTGGCCCATGAATGCGTCCATTGCCACCGCCCTGGTCCTGATCAGTGCTTTCTTGCTGTGGCGTCACCAAGAGAACATTCGCCGTCTGCTGACAGGCAAAGAAAGCAAGATCGGTTCCAAGAAAAAATAAATACTAACGCTCTGGCGGGGAGACGGGCTGATTTACACAGGCCAGATCCCAGCGAGGCCGAATGGCAAAGCCATGCTGACTATCATCTAACGTCGCCAAACCGTGTTTGACCCGCATGGCCGCCGCAAAAGCAATCATGGCACCGTTATCGGTACAGAACTCCAGCGGTGGAAAAAACACCTCGCCCTTCAAACGCGCCACGGCTTTTTGTAGATACGCCCGCAAGTGGCGGTTGGCACCCACACCACCGGCAACCACCAAACGTTTCAAGCCGGTTTGCTTCAAGGCTTTGACGGCCTTGGCGGCCAACACATCCACAATCGCGGCCTCGGTCGCGGCGGCCAGATCAGCGCGTTGCTGTTCAGTCATCCCGCCCTCTTGCGCTTCCAGCTTGCGCAGGCGCGTCAGCACGGCAGTTTTCAAACCACTAAAGCTGAAATCCAGATCCTTGCTATGCATCATGGGACGCGGCAACTCGTAGACGCTGGGGTCTCCCTGTTCAGCCAGACGCGACAGGGCCGGGCCGCCGGGATAGCCCAGGCCCATCAGCTTGGCGCTTTTATCAAAGGCTTCGCCCGCCGCATCGTCCAGCGTTTCACCCAGCAATTCGTACTGACCCACGCCATCCACGCGCATCAGTTGGGTATGACCACCCGAGACCAGCAAAGCCACAAAAGGAAAGTCCGGACGCGGCTCGGCCAACAAAGGCGAGAGCAAATGGCCTTCCAGGTGATGGATGGCAATGGTCGGTTTCTTCAGCGACCAGGCAATCGACTGCGCCACGCTGGCTCCCACCAGCAAGGCCCCGGCCAGGCCAGGACCGGCGGTATAGGCAATGGCATCGACCTGATCGAGCTGCATATGGCAAGAAGCCAGCACCTGACGTGTCAAGGGCAGGACACGGCGGATATGATCGCGAGAGGCCAGTTCAGGCACCACCCCACCGTATTCACGGTGCATGGCAATCTGGCTGTGCAAGGCATGGGCCAACAAGCCCTGTTCCGTGCTGACCAGCGCCACGCCGGTTTCATCGCAGGAACTTTCAAATCCAAGAATATTCATAGGACTTATTTTAGCCTGCTGTATTGGGGAAAATAGGAATTTATCCCCTCAAGACAATCAGCGGATAGTGTCGGGGTTGTGCCGATACATCGCGACAAAGGGGGGCGACGCCGTGGCACACTCGTGGTTAAAATCCCGCATCGATAATCTCAAGCTCCGATCGCCTAATAATCACAAGGAGGCTGCCCATGTTTGAACGTCTCTTCAAACTCTCTGAGCATGGCACCAACGTTCGTACCGAGGTCCTGGCAGGTATTACCACCTTCCTGACCATGTCCTATATTATTTTTGTGAATCCAGACATCCTGTCCTCCACAGGCATGGATCGCAACGCTATTTTTGTCGCTACCTGCTTGGCCGCCGCTTTGGGCACCTTCATCATGGCCTTTGTGGCCAACTGGCCTATCGGCATGGCGCCGGGTATGGGTCTGAACGCTTTTTTTGCCTTCACTGTGGTCGCCTCCCTGGGCTATACCTGGCAACAAGCACTGGGCGCGGTCTTTATTTCCGGCGTAATCTTCCTGATCCTGACGGTGACTGGCATCCGATCCTGGCTGATTCGGGGCATTCCCAAATCCTTGCAAAGCGCGATTGCCGCCGGTATTGGTATGTTCCTGGGCCTGATTGCCTTGATGAACTCGGGCATTGTGGTCGCTCACCCCGACACCAAAATTACATTGGGTGACCTGACCCAACCAGCCGCACTGTATGCCATTTTAGGTTTCTTCATTATTGCCGCCCTGGATGCGCTGAAAATACGTGGTGCGATTCTGATCGGCATTCTGGCCGTGACCGTTTTATCTATGCTGACCGGTCATAGCGAGTTCGGTGGCGTAGTCTCCGCCCCGCCCTCTCTGATGCCCACGTTTATGCAACTGGACATCATGGGTGCTCTGCACACCGGCTTTGTCCACGTAATTCTGGTTCTGGTACTGGTTGAAGTGTTTGACGCCACTGGCACCATGATCGGCGTTGCCAAACGTGCCCGTCTGATCGAGGAAGGCAAACCCAATCGCTTGGGTCGCGCCCTTTTAGCCGACAGCACCGCCATTGTAGCTGGCTCGATGTTAGGCACCAGCAGTACCACCGCCTACGTGGAAAGCGCCTCGGGCGTGCAAGCCGGCGGCCGTACCGGTCTGACTGCCCTGACTATCGGCGTGCTGTTTCTGCTGGCCCTGTTCTTCTCGCCCCTGGCGGCTACCGTGCCCAACTACGCCACCGCCCCCGCCTTGCTGTACGTGGCGTGCTTGATGATGCGTGAAATTACTGAAGTGGAGTGGGAGGACATGACCGAGGCTGTCCCTGCTGCTCTGGCTGCCTTTTCCATGCCCTTCACTTACTCGATTGCCAACGGTCTGGCCTTTGGATTTATCAGCTACGTCATCCTGAAACTGACAACCGGCCGCTGGCGCAGTATTCACCTGGCCACGCTGATTGTGGCCATCTTGTTCGTGATCAAATACGCCATCGCTACGGAATGAAAAAGCATGCTTTAAACTCGTTTGGCGCTTTAGGGCTGTCTGGAAAACGAGTACACTGATCACATGTTTAACGAAGCGGCTGAACACCATCAGCCGCTTTTTTATTGCGGAGGCTCCCCCATGAGCATCGTCGAACTGAACGAAGAAACATTCCAGGCAGCAGTAGAAGACGGCAAACCCCTGATCATCGACTTCTGGGCTCCCTGGTGCGGTCCATGCCGCCAATTCGCCCCTGTCTTTGACGCGGCAGCGGCCAAGCACCCCGACGTGACCTTTGCCAAGGTCAACACCGAAGAAGAGCAAGAACTGGCTGCTGGCCTGCGTATCCGCTCCATTCCAACCTTGATGGTATTCCGTGAACGCGTTCTGCTGTTCTCGCAAGCCGGTGCCCTATCCGCTGCCCAACTGGACGACCTGATCGAGCAAGTCCAGGCTGTGGACATGGAAAAAGTCCATGCTGAAATTGCTGCTCAGCAAAATCAGCAGCCTGACCAGGCTTAATCGGCCCAGTTCCACAAAAAACGCCAGACAACTTGTCTGGCGTTTTTTTATGCCTGAGTCTGCTTTATTCGCAGTTTTCCAACTCAAGAATCGCAAAACCGCTACGTTTGATTTCATTCTCGACCGGCGCGGAAGCCATTTCCGTATGGCAAAAACGACACTCTCGCGAGGTGAAACTTTCCACACTCACCCCTTTGGCCTCGAGATAACGCCGACCATAACTCAGGACCTTGTCCATATCCTTGGCCTCATCGCTGACCAAAATATCAAAGTGCATACGCCGCCCGTCAGGACGCACGACGTAGGTATCAAACACGGCAATCTTCATGACAAACCCTTTTCAGCAAAACACCTAATAGGTACACGTAGGCCCGCAAGAGGGCGAGCCTTCCTTTTCCATCATCCCCTCTTTCTTGTTTTCCTGGGCCGGGCGACGAGCAATCAACTGCCCGACAAACGCACCCAGACGCAAATCATCCAGATGGCCCAATTCCTTCAAAGCCAGCTTGCCATCACGATCAAAAATAATGGTGGATGGCGTGCCGCCCAGTCCCCACTCCTTCATGGTGCGCGGCAAGGGGCCGCTGTCTGAGGGCTGATCAATGGCAATAGGAAAATTCAAGCGATACTCATGGGCGAAGGCTTGCAAGGCTGCCGGGCCCATCACCGCATGATGCTCGAACACGCTATGCAGGCCAATAATGCGCAAATCATCGCGCGAGAACAAGGTATCGAGTTTCTTGGCTTGCGGCAGGCTGTTGATGACACAGCCCGGACAAAGCATCTGAAAGGCAGTGACCACCACAACGCGGCCACGCAAGGATGACAGGCTTAATGGCGCGCTCGTATTGAGCCACTGGCTGGCATGGATCTCGTAGGACATGACATATACCCACAATGCTGACTAAACCCGATCATACCCGCAGGCTGGATGCAGACTTAGAAGGAATCAGAAGTGTTTAGTATGGCCACGGCCCGGACAGCGCGAAGGGACAATCGTCTGGAAAAGATACCTTTTCGTCCAAAAAGGCTCCATCAATACAGATGGCAAGAACAAGCTCATTGCGACCCGGCTTGCTGAACGGAAGATAGCCTACGTTTGCTCCAGGGGCTCACATTCGCCCTGGCCACGCGTCATATTGATAAAGGACTGCTGGAACTCCGTCTTATGCTCGACTGGCAGATTCAATACCCACTGCACGCCTTCAGCGTCGAATTGCTCGTCCTGAACCTGAACGCCAAAACTGTCGAAACGGGATTGAATCAAAGCCAGGTCGGCGAAGGAGCAGCGGCAGCGCAAGGCGGCCATGGGAATCAGTTCCTGCTTGTCAGCAAGACGCAAACATTGAGCGGCCACGCCGCCGTAGGCACGCACCAGGCCGCCCGTTCCCAGCTTGACGCCCCCAAACCAGCGAATGACCAGCACCGCGACACGGTCGCAATCTTGCCCTTCTATGGCTTGCAAAATGGGGCGCCCGGCCGTACCGCCAGGCTCGCCGTCGTCGTTAAAGCGGTATTCAGCCCCGATCTTGTAAGCCCAGCAGTTATGCGTAGCATCGGGCACAGCCTTGGCCTGGAAGAAGGCCAAGGCCTGGCTGGCACTGTCTACTGGTGCAGCCAGTGCCAGAAAACGGCTTTTTTTGATGTCCTGCTCAAAGCTGGTGGGCTCACGCAGGGTAAAGACGGCCACCGCTAGCCTCAGTCCTGTTCGCGGCTGGCCAGGTAGTCTTCGTAGCCACCACGGTAATCAACCAGACGGCCTTCAGGCATCACTTCGATAATGCGGGTTGCCACACCGGATACGAACTCACGGTCATGGGACACGAAAATCAGGGTGCCTTCAAACTTTTCCAGGGCCATCTGCAAGGACTCGATGGACTCCATGTCCAGGTGGTTGGTGGGCTCGTCCAGCAACATGACGTTATGCCGGCCCAGCATCAGACGCGAGAAGGTCATGCGGTTTTTCTCGCCACCGGACAACACCTTTACAGGCTTGATGATGTCATCGGCCGAGAACAGCATGCGACCCAGCACAGAACGCAGAGACTGATCGTCGTCGCCCGCCTGACGGAACTGGCTGATCCAGTCAAACACATTGTCTTCGGTGTCGAATTCGTCCGATACGTCCTGAGCCATGTAGCCGATATCGGCGTTTTCGGACCAGACGACCGAACCGCTGTCGGGAGCCAGATCACCAGCCAGCAAACGCAGCAAGGTCGTCTTACCCACACCGTTCGCCCCCACAATCGCAATTTTCTCGCCCGCATCAATCATGGCCGAGAAGTTCTTGATAACGGGATGATCGTAGGATTTGCTCAGCCCTTCGATGGTGACGGCCAGACGATGCAGGACTTTTTTCTGTTCAAAGCGAATAAACGGATTCTGACGCGAAGAAGGTTTGACTTCGATAGTGTCTGCTTTCAAGCGACCAATCTGCTTCAGACGCGACGTCGCCTGACGGGACTTGGACTTGTTGGCGGCAAAACGGCGCACAAAGTCCTGCAGCTCGCCAATGCGCTCTTTGGCCTTGGAGTTGGCCGCCAACACGCGTTCGCGCGACTGCACGGAAGCCAGCATGTAATCGTCGTAATTGCCGGGGTAGACACGCAGCTCGCCGTAGTCCAAATCGGCCATGTGGGTGCAAACCTGGTTCAGGAAGTGACGATCGTGACTGATGATGATCATGGTGCTCTGGTAACTGTTGAGCACATCTTCCAACCAACGAATGGTATTGATATCCAGGTTGTTGGTCGGCTCGTCCAGCAGCAGGACATCAGGATTGGAGAACAGGGCCTGTGCCAGCAGCACACGCAGCTTCCAGCCCGGAGCAATTTCGCTCATGGGCAACTGGTGCTGTTCGACCGGGATTTCCAGACCCATCAGCAGTTCACCGGCACGGCTCTCGGCGGTGTAGCCGTCGTACTCGGCAAAACGGGCCTCCAGCTCGGCGGCCTTCATGTAGTCTTCTTCCGTGGCCTCTGGATTATCGTAGATGGCATCACGCTCTTGCATGGTGCTCCACATTTCGGTGTGGCCCATCAACACCACATCCAGCACACGTTTGTCTTCGTAAGCAAACTGGTCCTGACGCAGCTTGCCCAGGCGCACGCCCGGGTCCAGCGATACATTACCCCCGCTTGGCTCCAGGTCGCCGCCAATGATTTTCATGAAGGTAGACTTGCCCGACCCGTTGGCACCAATCAGGCCATAGCGGTTGCCTCCGCCCAGTTTGACACTGACGTTTTCAAATAAAGGCTTGGCACCAAACTGGATCGTTAAATTAGCGGTGGAGATCACGTAAACGTACTTTGAAAAAGGTTGAGTTCAACCCAGTAGTGTATCAAGCAGGCGCGAAATCCGTTAGTGTTCGTGCTCATCTAGGACCAGATAAGCCATGCCATCCTCGGTGGCCAGGCCCACTTCCTTGCCAACAGGCAGGCTGACTTTGACCTCCACATGGCCATACGGCAGGCCCGTTACGACTGGAACCTTGACGGTTTCACGCAACCAGCGCACCACCGAATCCATATCGAAACCATTATCCGAAGCGCCCGTTTTGTAGGCCGTGAAACGGCCCAACACCACCGCCATTTGGCGATTCAGAACGCCAGCATGCCAAAGTTGCGTCAACATGCGCTCGACCCGATACGGGGCTTCGCCCACGTCTTCCAGAAACAAGATGCCACCGTCAATATTGGGAAAATAAGGTGTGCCCAGCAAAGAGCAGACCACGGCCAGATTGCCGCCCCACAAAATGCCATGGCCATCGACAGCATCCGAATCCTCGGACTCAAAGCTGAACAACTCCAACTCGCCACGCATCAACTCGCCAAACAGCTCGGTGGTCAGCTCATCGGTTTCATCGCCGCCGAAATCGGCAATCGCCGTGGGGCCGGTGTAGCTGATGGCCCCTGTTTGCGCCAGCAAGGCCAGATTGAAGGCCGTGAAATCCGACATGCCCACAAAACGCTTGCCGCTATCGGCCACCGCGCGCCAGTCGATCTGGCCCAGAATGCGGCTCAAACCATAGCCGCCGCGTGTCGCCATCACAATGGGCTGGGGCTGCTGCAAGGCCCGCTGTACAGCGGCCAGGCGCTGGGCGTCCGTACCGGCAAAGCGTTCGTGCACTTCCAGAGCGTCCGGGTCTATGTCCACGGCAAAGCCCAACTGATTCAGACGCTGGCTTGCCAGCTCCAAACGCTTGGGTTCAAGGATCTGGCCAGAGGGCGAAAACAGGTAAATGCCCGAACTGTCCTGCTGCCCACAATGGCATTGGCCATGTTCGTGGTGATGGTGATGGTGGTCGTGCTCGGGGCTGCTCATGATGAACCTTGATAATAAAGTGCTGATATTTTAGCGAGACTACGGGGTGCCATCCAGCGGCGATTGGACTGTTTGAGCCTGCTTTTGCAACTTCTTTTGTTCCCGTCGTTCGCGGAAAAAATCCCGTAAGGCCTGGGCCGCCTCCTCGGACATCAAACCGCCCGAAACACGGGTGTGGTGATTCAGAGTGGGATGCAAGTGCAAGGACTCCACGCTACCACACACCCCGGTCTTCGGATCGGCTGCCGCCCACACCACGCGTGACAGACGCGCATGCAGCAAGGCTCCCAGACACATCATGCAAGGCTCCAGAGTCACAAACAAACTGGCTCCAGGTAGGCGGTAATTACCGACCTTACGGGTTGCGGCACGCAGGGCCACGATCTCGGCATGCTGAGTGGGATCGTGATCACAGACCGTGCGATTGGAGCCCACAGACAACAGCCTGCCATCCGCATCCAATAGTACGGCACCGACCGGCACTTCGCCGATGCTGGCTGCCAGTTGAGCCTGTTCCAGGGCTAAAGCCATCGCCTGAGCATCACTCAAAACGTCACTGTCTGTTTGCGGTGGTAAGCTAGTTGGCATTGTCACATCCATTGCGTTATTCAAACCCTGTCGGCACAGCAAAAGGGTCATTTTACTGTCTATGCAGAACACTCCTGATTCTCACGCTATTTTGTGTGTTCGAGGCCTGAGCAAACAATACGCAAACGGGCATCAAGCCCTGCACGCTTTAGACCTGGATATCTGGCGAGGCGAAATCTTTGCCTTGCTCGGTGCCAACGGCGCAGGCAAAACCACCTTGATCAGCATTATCTGCGGGCTGGTCAATCGCAGCAGCGGCACCGTCCTGGTAGATGGGGCAGACAATGTCACCGACTACAAGCGCGCCCGCCAGAAAATTGGCTTAGTGCCACAAGAGCTGAGCGCCGACTCCTTCGAGACCGTCTGGAATACCGTCAGTTTCAGTCGTGGCCTGTTTGGCAAAGCCGCCAATCCGGCCCTGATTGAACAGATTCTGAAAGACTTGTCCTTGTGGGATAAAAAAGACAGCCCCTTGATTACGCTCTCGGGCGGCATGAAGCGCCGCGTACTGATTGCCAAAGCGCTTTCTCACGAACCTGAAATCCTGTTTCTCGATGAACCGACCGCCGGTGTGGACGTGGCCTTGCGCCAAGGCATGTGGGCCTTGGTCAAGCGATTGCGCGATCAAGGGGTCACCATTATTTTGACCACCCACTACATCGAAGAAGCCCAGGAAATGGCGGACCGCATTGGCTTTATCAATAAAGGCTCACTGCAACTGGTCGAGACCAAACATAATCTGATGCGCCGCCTGGGCGGCAAAACCCTAAGTTTGACTTTGGCTGAGCCGCTCAGCGCCCTACCCGCCTCGCTGGGTTCACTGGGCCTACAGACCTCCGCGGACGGCATGAGTCTGCTCTACCCCTTGAACAACCGCGACCAGGAACACGATTTGAGCAGCTTGCTGGCGGCTATCGGCCAAGCAGGGCTGAACATTACCGACATCCATACCCGTGAACGCAGTCTGGAAGATATTTACGTTGAGTTTGTAGGGGCACAATCATGAATTGGTACGCCATTCTGGCTATTTACCGCTACGAAATGTCGCGCACCCGTCGCACACTACTGCAAAGCATTGTGGCACCCGTGATTTCTACCGCCTTGTATTTTGTGGTGTTCGGCGCTGCCATCGGCCATCGCTTCAATGAAATTGGCGGTGTGCCCTACGGCGCATTTATTGTGCCTGGGCTGACCATGCTGTCAGTGCTGACGCATAGCGTCTCCAACGCCGCCTTCGGAATTTACTTTCCACGCTTTACCCGCAATATTTACGAGATTCTGTCAGCGCCCATTTCCCACTTTGAAGTGACCCTGGCCTTTGTGGGTGCAGCAGCCACCAAGTCGTTGTTTCTGGCGGCCATCATCCTGATTACGGCGCGCTTGTTTGTCCCTTACGAGATTGCCCACCCCGTCTGGATGCTGTGCTTTCTGGCACTGACCGCCCTGACCTTCAGCCTGCTGGGTTTCATTATTGGCATCTGGGCCGACAATTTTGAAAAACTACAGTTTGTGCCCATGCTGATTCTGACCCCCCTTACCTTTCTGGGCGGCACTTTCTACTCTATCGACATGCTGCCCGAATTCTGGCAAAAGCTGACCTTGCTGAATCCAGTGCTGTACCTGATCAGCGGCTTTCGCTGGAGCTTTTTTGATCTGGCCGATGTGAATGTGTGGCTGAGCCTGGGGATGACACTGCTGTTTTTAAGCGTGTTTCTGGGCGTGGCTGCCTGGATTTTCAAGACGGGATACCGGTTGCGGCCTTGAATAAAAATGGCCGGGACGATCCCGGCCATTTTTTGGCAATTCAAACAAGACCCGTCTTAACTAAATGCTGAGCGCTAAACGACCCGTAAGAGCCACTCAAACAGGACGCACCACGCAATCCATGAAACTGGCCTGATCGCCATACTGACGCAACTTTGCTTCCAGCACGGGAGCAGGAACACCTTCAATGGGCTTATAGCCAAGACGCTGCCAATACCCTACTGCCGGTCCTAAAGACACGAGACTGCAACGACGCAGACCACGCTGCCAGGCGTAGCGACGACCGGCCTGCAACAAGGCCCCGGCCACACCACGGCCTTGTGCTCGGCGCATCACGGCGCAATCGTGAATAAACCATTGGTCTGCAGGCGCAGGCAAGCTGTTCAAGGCATCCCCCAGGGACGGCGGCAACAGCCCCGCCCAGGGATAGGACACCAGATACCCTTGCAATTGATCGTCGGCATCGCGTGCCACCCAGCAGCTCTCCGGCGCCAGTTCCAGGCGGTTCTGATAAAAGCTGCGGTCTTCCAGAATATCCGCGTCATACACATCAGCCTGAACCTCCAGCACCTGGTCCAGATCGTGCAAACGCATTAATTCAATCTGTAAAGTCATACCTACTACACAGCGGCCCACTACTGCCACCGAGCCATTTCACTTTGTTAATCGCGGAAGTTATCGTACTGCAAAGGCAATTCCACCTCGGTCTGTTTAAGCAACGCGATGGCAGCCTGCAAGTCGTCCCGTTTTTTGCCAGTCACACGCAGTTTCTCACCTTGAATCTGCGTATCCACTTTCAGCTTGGCGTTCTTGATGGCGGCAATCAGCTTCTTGGACGTAGGCTGATCCAGCCCCTGGCGCACTTTCACTTTCTGACGGGCACCGGCCACGTTTTCCAGCACTTTTTCCGTATCCAGGCAACGCACATCAATACCACGGGCTGCAATACGACCACGCAAAATCTGCATCATTTGCTCCAGTTGAAACACGCTGGGAGCCGACTGCAAAATGGTGTTCTCGTCTTCAAGTTCAAATTTGGCATCCGTACCTTTGAAGTCAAAACGGGTAGCCAACTCGCGGCTGGCTTGTTCGACTGCGTTACGCAATTCGTGGGTATTGACCTCGGATACAACGTCAAAAGATGGCATTCCTAACCGTCCTGTTCCTTAAGTGCAGACAGGCCGCATAAAGCGACCTGTGTGCTTTTTAGAAAACGCTGGTCTTAGTCCGAAGCGGCTTGCTTGGCCTGCTGACGCAGCGCGAATTTCTGTATTTTACCTGTTGCCGTTTTGGGCAACTCTATAAAACTGAAATGTCGCGGTATTTTAAAGCCAGCCAAGTACTGACGGCAATGCGCGCGCAGTTCTTCCACGGTGACTTCCGCACCGGGACGCAGTTCCACGTAGACATGAGGCGCTTCGCCCCACCGTTCATCAGGCTGAGCGACGACAGCGGCCGCCTGCACGGCCGGATGCCGATACATGACGTCTTCAATCTCGATGGAGGAAATATTCTCGCCCCCGGAAATGATGATGTCCTTGCTGCGATCCTTGATGCGCACATAGCCGTCGGGTTCGCACACTGCCAGATCGCCAGTATGAAACCAGCCTGCTCCCAAGGACTCCTGAGTGGCTTCGGGATTTTTCAGGTAGCCCTTCATGGTGATGTTGCCACGGAACATGATCTCGCCCATGGTCTGACCATCTGCAGGTACAGGCTGCATGGTCTGTGGATCCAGAACCTGCACTGCCCCTTGCAGGTGATAGCGCACGCCTTGGCGGGCATTGCGCTGCGCACGTTCCTGAATGCCCAGTTCATTCCAGGGAGCATGTTGTGCACAGACCGAGGCTGGACCATAGGTTTCAGTCAGGCCATAAACGTGGGTCAGTACAAAACCCATACGCTCCATGCCTTCGATCATGGTGGCTGGAGGTGCAGCGCCTGCCACCATGGCCGACACACCCTTGGGCAGGCGGGACTTCAAGGCTTCGTCGGAGTTGACCAGCAAGGAATGCACAATGGGCGCACCACAGTAGTGGGTAACGCCATAATCGACCATATTGTCCACCATGGCCTGGGCTTCCACCTTGCGCAAACAGACGTTCACGCCAGCACGAGCCGCGATCACCCAAGGGAAAGTCCAACCATTGCAATGGAACATGGGCAGGGTCCACAGATAGACCGCATGCTTGGGCATGTCCCATTCCAAGACGTTGGACAAGGCCCCCAGATACGCGCCACGGTGGTGATAGACCACGCCTTTGGGCTTGCCGGTAGTACCGCTGGTGTAGTTCAGGGCAATTGCATCCCACTCGTTGGCGGGCAATTGCCATTCGTAATCCGGGTCACCTCCGTCAACAAACTCTTCATAGGTTTGCGAGCCGATGCGCTCTGCGCCAGTGTCAAAATAAGTGTCCACGACGTCAATAACCAGAATGGGCTCTTTGCTTTCGCGCAGGCTCAGGGCTTCTTTCATGACGGCGGCAAATTCGCTATCCACCAGAACCGCACGCGCTTCGCCGTGATCGAGCATATAAGCGATGGTGCTGGCATCCAGACGGGTATTCAAGGTGTTTAACACGGCGCCGCACATCGGCACGCCAAAGTGAGCCTGAACCATGGGCGGAGTATTGGGCAACATCACAGCCACGGTGTCGCCCTTGCCTATCCCTGCCTTGGACAAGGCACTACCTAGCTGACGGGTGCGAGCATAAAGCTGCGACCAGTTCATCTTGATGCCGTTTTGGGCGGGCCCGTAAACCAGAGCCGGGTAGTCAGGGTAGACAAAAGCACTGCGCTCGATGAAATCCAGCGGCGACAAAACACGATAATTGGCGTCTGTCTGGGGCAAATCCTGATCGTAAATACTCACCACAAAGTCTCCAAAAAAAGGGCGGGCTAACCGAAATCCACGGCGGTCCGTCTGATAATTGCGCTCATACATTAGCTGGCTACAGCGCTTTGGGCAAGGTCGCCTTTTCAGCTATAGAGGCGCATAATGACACGCTATCTAAGGTATATATCGCGACCGGCTGACTGCTCGCTGACAGTTTGCCCCCTACCCGAAGGTGCTTCATGCCCGTAGCCATGCTGTATATTGCCGCCGGAGGTGCACTGGGCGCACTGCTGCGGTGGCTCCTGAGCCAAGGTCTCAATGTCCTGTTCCCTACGCTGCCCCCCGGTACTTTGCTGGCTAACTTGCTTGGCAGCTATTTGATGGGCATTGCGATGGCCTATTTCAGCGGATTGGGGCTGGGCCACGAAGGCTGGCGCATGTTCATCATGACAGGTTTCCTGGGCGGCCTGACGACCTTCTCTACCTTCTCTGCCGAAATCATGACCCTGATGATGCAACAGCGTTATATCTGGGCCTTGGGCGGCATCGCCATCCATGTCGTCGGCTCCTTGGTGATGCTGGGTCTGGGCATGGCCACCTGGGGCCTGCTGCGGGGACAGACATGATAGACGTGCATTTTCTGCAAGCCGGCTCCCCTCCACCGGATGTGGAGCAACGTTTCGGGAATCAGAACGCCTGGTTCAAACGTGCCTTGCAAGCTCTGGAGGTGAATGTCCACACTTGGCGAGTCCATCAGGACAAGGCCCTGCCCGCAGCAGACTGCCCGGACCCTGTCGTGATCAGCGGTTCCTGGAGCATGGTCACTGACGAGCCGGACTGGAGCGAAAATCTGGCCGCCTGGATTCGGGAGCGCTATCAGACCCCCATGCCTTTGCTGGGTATTTGCTACGGTCATCAATTAATGGCTCACGCCTTGGGCGGACGTGTGGATTACCATCCTCTGGGAGCCGAGGTGGGCTATCTACCCATTCACCTGTCCGAGCAGGCGCACGAGCATGAGTTGCTGACCCATCTACCCATGCAGTTCCCTGCCCTGCTCACGCACCAGCAAAGTGTGCTGAGTTTGCCGGACCATGTGCAAGTGCTGGGCAGTTCCGCCCACGACCCCTATCAAATCCTGCGGTACGGCCCCGCGCAGTGGTCAATCCAGTTTCATCCTGAGTTTTTTGCCGGCCTGCTGCGATACTGCGTGCTGCGAAAGGCTGAGTCCTGGCGAACCCAGGGCATAGACCCGAAAACCCTGGCAGACCCCATTCAGGACACGCCTGACGCCCGTCGTCTGCTGTGCCGCTTTGTGCAGATTTACTCGTCCAGCGGCCCCAGTGGACGACGGAAAAATTCGCCAGGGGTTTGACCCATCAAATCCCGAAAAGCCGCTACAAAGGCCGACATGCTGTCGTAGCCGCATGCCAGGGCGACATCAGTCACCCTTTCATGTCGCTCCAAAAGAGGCAAGGCACTCATGACACGCAAGCGCTGACGCCAGACCCGAAACGTCAACCCCGTTTGCTGGCGAAACAAACGGCTCAAGGTTTTTTCGGACAAACCCTGTTGCTCTGCCAGATCCTGCAAACTCCAGTCACCCGATGGGTGGGCCTGCAATTGCTCACACACTTGCAAGAGGCGCGGGTCCGAAGGCCAGGGCAGAATCAGGCCGCTTTCAGGTGCAGCCAGCAAACGATCCAGCAAGACCTGCACCAGGCGCCCCTGTGCCCCCTCTCGCTCATACAACACAGGCAAAAGGCTGAACTCGCGAATCAGCTCGCGCAACAAACGGTCTACGATCACCACGCGACACACCGTTGGTGCTTCAGGCAAGGCACTGACATCAATATAAAGACTACGAATCTGGGCATCGGGTGAGCTACGCACCCCATGCTCAACGCCTGCGGGCACCCATACCGCCTGCTGAGGCGGTGCCATGAAACGACCGCTGGCCGTGCGCACCTCGATCACCCCAGTCAGGGCATAGGAAAACTGCACCCAGGGATGTCGATGAGGACGAGCAATAGCTTGATTGGGCAAGGTACGCTCCTGGCCATACAAAGGCCTGGGCAGGTAGCGCAACTGCTGCAAACTCGCTGGAATTGGCTCCGCCGGCATCAGAATGTCCGTTTGTCGATAATCCATATCCGTTTAGCGATAAACCCCCAAAAAAGTCTACGGTACAGTGAGGCCTTTCATAACACAAGCCTTTCAAGCCTCTAACAAATCCATGCTCTCTCAACTACGACTGCTTTTTGACAACTTCACCCTGATTCTGATCAGCGTGGTGGCACTGGCAAGTTTCTTTCCCGCCTACGGCCAAGGTGCGGTGATCTTCGATGTGATCACTGGTCTGGCCATTGCCCTACTGTTCTTCATGCACGGAGCCAAACTGTCCCGCGAAGCCATCATTGCCGGAGCAACCCACTGGCGTTTGCACTTGCTGGTCTTTGGCTGCACGTTTGTCATATTTCCGCTGCTGGGTCTGCTGTCCAAGCCCATCTTGCTGCCATTGCTGGGCATGCCTTTGTTTGTGGGCATTCTGTACATGTGTGCCCTGCCCGGCACCGTGCAATCGGCCATTGCCTTTACCTCCATTGCTCGTGGCAACGTACCTGCTGCCATTTGTAGCGCATCAGCCTCCAGCCTGATCGGTATTGTGCTCACGCCAGTGTTGCTCAAGCTCTTGCTGGATGCTGATGGTGGCTCGGCCGCCTCGACCTTGGATGCCATCAAAAAGATCAGCCTGCAGTTGTTGCTGCCCTTTGTCGTCGGCCACCTGATGCGCCCCCTGATTGGCAAATGGATGGATCGCAACCGCAAATGGCTGCGCAGCGTCGATCAATCCTCGATCTTGCTCGTGGTCTACACCGCTTTCAGCGCCTCGGTCATTGGTGGACTGTGGCAGACCGTACCGCCCAAGTCTCTGGCTATTCTGGCTGTGGTCTGCCTGGTCTTGCTGGCCATCATCCTGTTCCTGACCACTTGGCTGGCTCGTAAACTGGGTTTTAATAAAGAAGACGAAATTGCGATTGTCTTCGGTGGCTCCAAGAAAAGTCTGGCAACCGGCGTGCCCATGGCCCAGGTCCTGTTTACCGGTGCTGCGATTGGCCCAGCTCTGCTGCCCATCATGATCTTCCACCAGATTCAATTGATGGCTTGTGCATTCATTGCGAATAAATATGCGCAGCGTCCAGAAACACCAAATGAAAAAGCACAACTGCAACGTGCTTGATCGGAAGGACAAATGAAAATGGCCTGGTTTCTTGGAAACCGGGCCATTTTACTGACTGGAAGCAAAACCCCAACCGGTACGTTGAATAGTTCATCAAGGCAGCTTGATAGGCAGTTTACGAACGCCTTTTCAAGGGCTGGTTTGAGCTTATTTATAGATCCGAAATGTACACAAAAATAGTGGTGCCATCGTACCTGAATGAGCCATCAGGATTCTTTTGATTCAGCACCTTGCGCAAATCAACAGGATGCAGCCACCCTGCCCCCAGCAGACCGCCATTAATCGCTCTGATCTCCGTTCCACCCACCGCAATGGCGGCATGGAAGAACTGCATGCCTGCGACTCGACAAAATCCAATAGCCTTGCCTCCGGGCAAAGAGCTTTGCCCATCCCACTTCCTGCCTTTTGAAAAATTAAATAAAGGTAGCCAGTTCTGGGCAGATATGGACGTTAATTGTTCATAACTAATTTTGGCGTTATACAAATAACGCATATACGCTGCGGCGTCATAGCAAACGCCTTTCATATATGCCGTAATATCATCCGGACCATGAATAAGATATCTGTCTGCATAAATGATTCTATCGGGCGCTGAGAGTTTGGCGGTTTTCGTGCCTTTATCTGTCAAATTCATGGCTAAACCCTTATAAACAGATG
Source organism: Alcaligenes sp. SMD-FA (assembly GCF_025960365.1). Taxonomy (NCBI): domain Bacteria; kingdom Pseudomonadati; phylum Pseudomonadota; class Betaproteobacteria; order Burkholderiales; family Alcaligenaceae; genus Alcaligenes; species Alcaligenes sp. SMD-FA. Next base: position 2,291,833 of record NZ_CP110108.1, read on the forward strand.
AAAAACCTCGGCACATAGTAGCAGCAAATACTAATTTACATTCTTAAGGAAGTACTATTTACCGATTGAATTAAACAATCAACATCCAGCACTGCGCCTAACTAATAGATTAATTAAAAAAGTTAGATAATTTTATAAAAATAATTAAAAACCAAACTAGCAAACAATTAACAAGTAAATCATTCCTAACAAGCGTCTCCATAAACTTGTATTTTCCATCCAAACAAAAAGAGCGCTGAAGCACGCTACTGCTCCAACGCCCTGCTCAACACGCGCCAAACAACGCTACATCCAAACTGCTCACTTCAGCTTGTTGATCTTGTCGTTCAAGGTTGCTGCCGATAACTCCCCTGCCCGCACATCCACCAAACGGCCCTGCTCGTCCAGGAACAAGGTGGTTGGCAAGCCTCGGCTACGTACGGCCTGGCCCAGTTTCATTTGTGGGTCACGCCACATATTGCCCAGCTCCAGGTTCTCGTCCATCAGGTACTTCTGGATTTCACCCAGTTCCTCGCCCTGATTCGCAAACACAATATTGACATCCGAACGGCTGGACTGCACCTGCTTGAAAGCCGGCATTTCTCGACGACAAGGAGGACACCAACTGGCCCACAAATTGACGACAGTCACCTTCCCCTGATATTGATCCAGGCTCTGCGGCGCGCTGAAATCAGCCTGCATGGGGATCAGGTCTATTTCGGGTAATGGCATGGTCGGCTCTACACCGCCTCGGCCGACTGCCACCATGATCAAAGAAAAAGCGGCCACACCCACGGCCAGGCCGCCGGACACGGCTGGCAGCATCGCCTTGTCACGCAGCACACGCCACAGCACATAAAACCAGCCTGCCGTCACAGCGGCAGGGATCATCAGGCCACCGTCACGCAGATCCAGCCAGTGCAATGGCTCGCTTTGGTAGAACTCCCACTGCTGAATCAGAAAGCCCAAACGTCCAACCAGCACGCCCAAAATAATCGCCCGCCACAAGACCGATTCGGCCCGGGTCTGCCTGCGTCTATCCAGCCAGGCGGCCAGAAACAACCCCAGTAATGCCGCGACCATAAAAGCAAACAAAGAGGTGGCAAAGGTAAAGGGGCCGAGCTGTATGCTTTGCATAAACATCAATCCTGACAAGACCAAGTAAAAAGAGACCCGCCATAAGCGGGTCGGGGCAATAAAGACAGACAGCGGCGCGGCTAAAAGATTCCCTAAGTCAGGAGGCCTTGCCCAAGATCTGCATGAATTGACCCATTTTCGTGTGGCACTTGATACCGGGTTCCAACTCTACCCCACTGCTGACATCGATGGCATACGGGCGGTGCAAGGCCACTCGCTCAGCCACATTGTCAATACGCATCCCTCCGGCCAGAACCAAGGGAGGAAGGCCATCCTGGTCTTGCAGACGTGCTTGCAAACCTTGAATCAGTTCGGGATCAAAGGCCGTGCCGGTACCACCGTAGGCATCGTGATAACCATCCATCAACCAGGCGCGTGCATCGCGATAATTCAGGCACTGTTCCAGCAAACCGTCCACTGTATCCAGACCGGGCGCGCCCACCCGAAAAGCCTTGATATAGGGATGTGCGTAGCGCCGGCACTCTTGCGGGCTTTCTTCACCGTGAAATTGCAGCAAATCGGGTTGCACCTGTTCCAGAATTTCCCGCACAACGTTCTCGGAGGCATTCACGAACAGGCTGACTGCCTGCACAAACGCCGGCACACGGGCGCGCAAGGCGACAGCGTGCTCCGTGCTTAACATGCGAGCACTTTTCGGGTAGAAAACAAAGCCCACTGCATCTGCGCCCAACTGCACGGCAGCATCGATATCCTGCGCTCGGGTAAAGCCACAAATCTTGACTCGGGTACGGCTGAACATCGCACATCCTCGAATAAAAAACGGGGGCCAGATGCCCCCGTGTGAATCATAACGCGTCCTTACTGGAAACTGCTGGCGGCATCATCCATTCCAAATCCATAGCTGTCAGAACCATAGGTCGATTCTGTACCGAACTGAATTTGTGAATCATCCAGCAAAACTTCGCCGTGCTTGTAATGTGTGACTAAGCCGGGGAAGGTCAAAACAGCAGCCACCATCAACAATTGAATGATAATAAACGGCACTGAGCCCCAATAAATATCAGTCGTCGACACACGCTTGATACGCTCGCCCGTCACCTTGTCGGTATAGTCATCTTTGGGGGCCACCGAGCGCAGGAAAAACAACGCGAAGCCAAAAGGCGGGTGCATGAAGGAGGTCTGCATATTGACCGCCAACAAAACACCGAACCAGATCAGGTCAATGCCCATCTTGTCAGCAATTGGCCCGAGCAGCGGCACAATAATAAAGGCCAGCTCGAAAAAGTCGAGAAAGAAAGCCAGCAGGAAGGTCAGAATACTGACAATGATCAGGAAGCCCCATTCCCCGCCGGGCATGTCGATCAAGAGGTGCTCGACCCACAGGTCACCATTGATGCCGCGAAAGCTCAGACTAAAGACGGTCGAACCCACCAGAATGAAGACCACAAAGCACGATAGGCGGGTCGTCGATTCCATGGCCTGACGCAGCAGCTTCCAGGATAAGCGGCCACGCGTTACGGCCATGATGATGGCCCCCACCGCCCCCATCGCCCCGCCCTCGGTGGGGGTAGCCACACCAATAAAGATGGTGCCCAACACCAGGAAGATCAGGAACAGCGGTGGCACCATCACGAAAATCACGCGCTCGGCGATTTTGGACAGCATGTTCAGCTTGAGCAACTTGTTGATCAGCGCGATCACCCAGGCCGTTACCCCCCACAACAGCATCAGCACGACGATGTGCTCGTCCATGGGGATATTGGGGTGAGTGGCAAAATAGTGCTGCGAACCAAAGTAGGCCACGGCCGATGCCACAATGCTTAAGACGATCAGCGAGGTCAAACCACGGCTGCCATTAGGCTCCACATACACACGGGCCTCTGGCGGCAAGGCAGGAGCCGACTTGGGCTTGATGTAGGACATCACCACAATGTACAGAACATAGGTCGCCACCAACAGCAGACCGGGCAGCATGGCACCTCGGTACATATCACCGATGGAGCGCCCCAGTTGGTCAGCCAGAATAATCAGTACGATGGAAGGCGGGATGATTTGCGACAGCGTGCCCGAGGCTGCAATCACCCCTGTGGCTAACTTGCGGTCATAGCCATAGCGCAACATGATGGGCAAAGAGATCAAGCCCATGGAGATCACGGAGGCCGACACCACACCCGTCGTAGCAGCCAACATGGCACCGACCAGCACCACGGCAATGGCCAGACCACCACGCAAAGGACCAAATAGCTGACCAATGGTATCGAGCAGATCCTCCGCCATCCCTGAGCGCTCTAAGATCAGCCCCATTAAGGTAAAGAAGGGAACCGCCAGCAAGGTATCGTTCTCGACAATACCAAATACCCGTTGAGGCAAGGCCTGGAATAAGGCCGGCTGCATCATGTCCAGTTCAATGGCGACCAGACCATATAAAATCCCGATTGCCGACAAGGTGAAGGTAACGGGAAAACCCAATAGCAAAAACACGATCAGGTTAAAGAACATGATCGGAGCCAGATTATCAACCAGAAATTCCATTGTTACTGGCCCTTAGAAACAGAGGTTGTTGCTTCGTTTGCCTGGGCAATCTGACGAATTTCCTGGGCAAGTTCTTCTTCTGCGCTCAGCCCACCATTCCTTAATAAGGGGTTGGGACAGACACCGCGCAAAAAGCCTATGCATTTGATCAGGTGGGACACACCGGCCAAAGCCAATAAGGCAAAACCAATGGGGATCAGTAACTTGACAGGCCAACGCACCAGCCCACCCGTATTGGAGGACTGCTCGTTCAGCACATAGGACTGCTCAAAAAACGGAATAGAGAGCCAAAAAATCAGCAAGGTTGCGGGCAGAAGGAAAAAAATCACGCCAATAATATCGATCCAGACCTGAACACGCGGCGGAAAACGTTCCGCTAACGCATCCACCCGTACATGTTCATTCACAAAGAAGGTATAACCGGCCGCCAGCAAGAAAATGGCACCGAACAAATACCACTGCAATTCCAGCCACTGATTGGAGCTGATGCCATACACCTTGCGAACGATGGCGTTAATAGCACTGACCAACACCACGATCAGGGTTAGCCAGGTCACGGACTTACCAACGACCGTATTCAGACGGTCGATCAAACTAGACAATCGTAAGAAAAATTTCATGGCCTTGCTCAGGATATGGTCGCCTTCTGGATTCGCTTGTGGCTCATGCTCGAAGGTGGTCGGCCTTATACAGATAAGAATGTAAGAAACAAAATGGCTTCACATTTTATACGATTCAAGCATGTGAAGCCGGTTCGAATACCGGGGATAAACCCTTTAGACCCGGGCTAAATCATGATTTTTCTGAGACCGTTTCAGCAAATCGCAAGCCACTTAATTCATAGAGCAAATCGTAGGGATTGCGGGTAGGAATATCAAACTGCTGGGGGTAATCTACCCCGGCCAGATACAGACCACTGGCATCGAACGTCGGAGCCGATAAGCGGCGATCGCGCTGCGCCAATAAATGCAAAACCCAATCTGGCGGCTGTCGGCCTTGGCCGATATAAATCAGCATACCCATCAGGTTGCGAATCATGTGATGCAAAAAAGCATTGGCGCTGAAACGGAACAGGAAAAAATCGCCCTGCTGCTCGATATGAATGTGCGACATGGTACGCACCGGGCTGGCCGCCTGACATTGCGAGGAACGAAATGCACTGAAGTCGTGCTCGCCCACCAAATGGTGAGCCGCCTCGCGCATCAAGGCCAGATCCAAGGGGCGATACACCCAGGCAACACGACCATGCAATAAAGGGGAACGCACCCGATGCTGGCGCAACAGGTAAACGTAATGGCGGCCTTGGGCGGAAAAGCGCGCATGAAAATCATCCGGCACTTCGCGCGCCCATTGCACGGCAACGGAGTCCGGCAGCAAAGCATTCAAGCCGCGCACCCACGACTCCAGGCTGCGCTCGGCAGCCGTATCCAGATGAACTACTTGATTGAGGGCATGAACGCCGGTGTCGGTGCGACCGGCGCAGATCGTAGAGACAGGCTGGGCCGTAAAACGGCGCAGTGCCTGCTCCAGAACATCTTGAACGGTGTTGCCACCGGCCTGACTTTGCCAACCCAGCCAGGGCGTCCCTTCATAGCAGACACCCAATGCAATACGTCTCATGGTGGGTTTGCCTTACTGACGAACGGGAGGCTCGTCCGAAGGCGGCTGATCCAGGTCCAGATTGATTTTTTCCAGTTTTTCCCGAACCATCGCTTCGCTAACGGGTGCGGGCGAGTCATCGCCATGGCGATTTTCGGTATTGGCACGGCGCAACACCCAGGTCACCAGGACCACAATTAACGCCAGTACTACGGCCATCACGGCCAACATATGTTCTTGAATCCAGGACACGGTCTTTTTTGCCTTGTTAACTGCACCGGCCATCTTGCCCTGCTCGGGCTCAGATGGTGCGGAAATCGCTCCTGCCACGGCGGCAGAAGAAGCGGCGCCCGAAGCGCCAGAATGCGTGTTGCCCGTAGCAGCATCGCTACCGGCATCCCCCAGACCCAGCTCTTGCGCCGAATCCAGGATTAAATCTTTAGCGGCCTCGCCTTGAGACTGCAAGGCACGGCCCAGGGTGGAGACATTCTCTTCCAATTGCGAGACACGGTCGCCCGTCTCGCGCAGTTGATGCTGCAATTGCTGCTTGGCGTCACGGGCTTGCGTCCCTGCCGACAAGAGCAAACGATCCTGGCCTTGCGCCTGAGCTCCCGGCTCGCCTGAACCCGTTTGCGCCACACCCTGGGAGGCATCAGCCTGATCCTGCCCCTCCTGCGCAGCAGAGCGCAACGCTTGGGCCTGATCGACATAGAGGCGACGAGCTTGAGCATCGTCTATGGACAACATCGCCGCCACATCGGGAATCTGTAAGGTTTGGCCCGCCTTTAGGCGGTGCATATTCTGCTTGATGAACGCATTCGGATTCTGCTTATGAACCGCCATCATCCACTGATAGGCACTGACACCATCCACGGCATGGCGACGCGCCAAGGCATGCAAGGTATCGCCGGATTTCACGCGTACCGCGCTTTGTGCCTTCACATTGGATGGAGTGGTCGAACCGGAAACCTGCACAGACACTGGCGCCTGATGGCCTGCCTGTGTTTGAGTCACCGCTTTGACAGCCACCGGAGCCGGGGCCAGCACGCTGACCTGATGCAGGAACTGTCCGCTATCACTTTGAATCTGCAAGAGCACATCGGCCACAGAACCGGAGAACATCTGCTCGGAAGAGAGCCGAATGCGTCGTACTTGCCCTTGCTCGTCACGCTCGATCACGGTCTTCAGGGAATTCAGATCAACCGGAGGGGTCAAGCCAGCCTGCTGCCAGACCGACAAGGGAGCAGGTGCCACTTTCAGAGACAGGCTTTCTTCCGGACTGATCTGTCGAATACCCACATCCAGCTTGAAAACCTGATTGGGAGCTGACACCAAACGACTATGGCCAATCTCCAAAGCGCAAACCGGTGCGGCCGCCAGCATCCCGGCCACTAGCAGGGCCGAACCCAGCGTACGTACGGGATGAAGGCAGCCAACCATGATTAGAGCTCGCCCAAAGCAATACGCAACATGCGGCGCAGCGGTTCAGCTGCGCCCCACAGCAACTGGTCGCCAACCGTGAAGGCGCTCAGGTACTCGGGACCCATGTTCAGCTTGCGCAGACGCCCCACAGGGATATCCAGCGTGCCAGTCACGGCAACCGGAGTCAGCGAATCTACCGTGGCTTGACGCTCGTTAGGAATGACTTTGGCCCACTTGGAACCTTCAGCCAGGATATCGGTGATCTCGTCCAGCGGTACATCACGAGTCAGCTTGATGGTCAGAGCCTGGCTGTGGCAACGCATGGCACCGATACGCACGCACAGACCGTCGATAGGAATATGCTTGTCCTGCGCACCACGGCCCAGGATCTTGTTCGTTTCCACGCCGCCTTTCCACTCTTCACGCGTCATGCCATTGCCCAGGTCAGAGTCGATCCAGGGGATCAGACTGCCGCCCAGCGGAACGCCGAAATTTTTCTGCGGCAGATTGGGATCGCGCTGTGTCTGCAAGACACCACGGTCGATATCCAGAATGGCCGATGCAGGATCGTCCAGCAGGCTGGAGACGGACTGATTGATCAGACCGAACTGAGTCAGCAGTTCGCGCATGTGCTGTGCACCACCGCCCGACGCCGCCTGATACGTCATGCTGGTCATCCACTCAACCAGATTCTGGTTAAACAGACCGCCCAGACCCATCAGCATGCAGCTGACCGTACAGTTACCACCGATGAATTGCTTGCCACCGTTGGCCAGCGCCGCATCAATCACAGGACGATTGATCGGGTCCAGCACAATCACGGAGTTTTCATCCATACGCAGCGTGCTGGCCGCGTCGATCCACAAACCATTCCAGCCGGCGGCACGCAGCTTGGGGTAGATCTGGCTTGTGTAATCTCCACCCTGGGCGGTCACAATAATGGGCAGCTTTTTCAAAGCGTCAATATCGTGGGCGTCCTGCAAAGGGCCAGCGCCGTCAGCCCACGAGGGAGCTGCGCCGCCAGCATTGCTAGTCGAGAAAAACACCGGCTGAAAAAGGGAAAAATCGCCTTCGTCGCGCATGCGCTGCATGAGCACGGAGCCCACCATCCCACGCCAGCCGACCAAACCTACCGCTTGAGTCATAGTAGTACCACCTGGATATATAAAAAAATAAAACGATAGAAGATACTATCGCAAAGCCTTGAGCACTGCATCCCCCATAGCACTGGTGCTCAGCAATTGACAACCGTCTTCGTAGATGTCGCCGGTACGCAAACCTTGTTCGAGCACGCTGGCAACCGCTGCTTCGATACGTTTGGCCTGGTCTTCTGCATTGAGCGAGTAGCGCAGCAACATGGCAGCGGACAAAATGGTGGCCAAAGGATTGGCTTTGTCCTGACCGGCGATATCGGGTGCCGAGCCATGGCTAGGTTCGTACAAACCTTGCTGGGATGCGTTCAGAGATGCCGAGGGCAACATGCCAATGGAGCCTGTCAACATGGCCGCTTCATCCGATAGGATATCGCCAAACAGGTTGCCTGTGACAATCACGTCGAATTCTTTTGGTGCGCGCACCAATTGCATGGCGGCATTGTCCACGTACATGTGGCTCAATTCCACGTCCGGATACTCACGGGCCACATCAATCATGATGTCGCGCCAGAACTGGGATGTTTCCAGCACATTGGACTTGTCCACGCTGCACAAACGCTTTTGACGTTTTTGTGCGGCCTGGAAACCCACGTGGGCAATACGGCGCACTTCGCTTTCGGCATAGTGCATGGTGTCAAAACCCTGACGCTCGCCAGCAAAGTTGCCCTCTTCCACGGTACGCACACCGCGCGGCTGACCGAAGTAGATATCGCCCGTCAGTTCACGCACGATCAGGATATCCAGACCGGACACGACTTCTGGTTTCAGGGTGGAGGCGTTAGCCAGTTGCGGGTACAGAATGGCGGGACGCAGATTGGCGAACAGGCCCATGGCACGACGCAGGCCCAAAATAGCTTGCTCGGGACGCAGGTGGCGCTCCAGCGAATCGTATTTCCAATCACCCACAGCCCCGAACAACACGGCGTCGGAGCGTTGGGCCAGGCTCAGTGTTTCAGGTGGCAGAGGATGGCCGTGCAGGTCGTAAGCGGCGCCGCCCACCGGAGCCACGGTCATTTCCAGATCCATGCCCAGAGCGCCCAGTACGCGCTGAGCTTGTTCGGTAATCTCGGGACCGATGCCGTCACCGGGCAATACTGCGATTTTATGAGTCATGATGAGTAGGACGTAAAAATTAGAGAGTAAGAGTGAAGAGCGCCGGCCCGACGACCGAAGCATCTTGGCCGCCATAGGCAGGCCGCAACAGCGAGGCTTCTACAAGGCCGGCACCCATGTTCAAGGTTGGCCGACCAACCAAGGGTGGCGGGCCAGACGCTCGGCCTCGTACTGACGGATCATGTCCGCTTTCTGCAAGGTCAGACCAATTTCATCCAGGCCATTCAAGAGGCTGTGCTTGCGCGAGGCATCAATGGTGAATGGCAACTCCCGACCTTCAGGTGTGATGACGCGCTGCTCGGCCAGATCAATACGCAGCTTGTAACCGGGGAAGGCTTTGACTTCATCGAACAGGCGGGCAATATCCAGCTCGTTCAGGACAATAGGCAGCAAGCCGTTCTTGAAGCTGTTGTTAAAGAAAATATCGGCGAAAGACGGCGCAATGATGGCGCGAAAACCATATTGCATCAGCGCCCAGGGCGCGTGCTCGCGGCTGGAGCCACAGCCAAAGTTCTTACGCGCCAACAGCACAGAAGCGCCCTGGTAGCGGTCCTGGTTCAGCACAAAATCCGGGTTCAGCGGACGGCGGGAATTATCCATGCCGGGTTCACCGTGGTCCAGATAGCGCAGTTCGTCAAACAAGTTGGGGCCAAAGCCGGTGCGTTTGATGGATTTGAGGAACTGCTTGGGGATGATCAAGTCCGTATCCACATTCTCCCGATCCAAGGGAGCGACCAGACCTTCATGAGTAGTAAATGCTTGCATGGTATGGATTTCCTCAGCTGAACGAACGCACGTCGACAAAATGGCCAGCAATAGCGGCGGCAGCCGCCATGGCTGGGCTGACCAGGTGGGTACGACCACCCTGCCCCTGACGTCCTTCAAAGTTACGGTTGGAGGTCGAAGCGCAACGCTCGCCAGGTTCCAGACGGTCGGCGTTCATGGCCAGGCACATGGAGCAGCCGGGCTCACGCCATTCAAAACCGGCATTCAGGAAAATCTTGTCCAGACCTTCTTGCTCGGCCTGACGTTTCACCAGACCGGAGCCAGGAACAATCATGGCTTGCTTGACGTTGGAAGCCACTTTACGACCCTTGGCTACGCTGGCGGCCGCACGCAAGTCTTCAATTCGGGCATTGGTACAGGAGCCAATGAATACGCGATCAATGCGAATATCGGTCAAAGGCATATTGGGCGTCAGGCCCATGTATTCCAGGGCGCGTTCCATGCCGTTGCGGGCAACGTCGTCCTTTTCCTTGTCTGGATCCGGTACGCGGCTGTCGATAGGCAACACCATTTCCGGTGACGTGCCCCAGGTCAACTGAGGGGTGATCTGACTGGCGTCGATACGGATCACGCGGTCAAATTCGGCGCCTTCATCGGTATGCAAGGTGTTCCAGTAGGCCACGGCTTGATCCCACAACACGCCTTTGGGCGAGTAAGGACGGCCACGCAGGTACTGAATGGTCTGTTCGTCCACCGCCACCATGCCCGAACGCGCACCGGCTTCAATCGCCATATTGCACACGGTCATGCGGCCCTCCATGGACAAGGCGCGAATCGCCGAGCCGCCGAACTCAATGGCATAGCCTGTACCACCGGCCGTCCCGATCTGACCGATCACATACAAGATCAGGTCTTTGGCGGTACAGCCAAAAGGCAGCGTGCCGTCCACCTGGATCAGCATGCTTTTGCTTTTCTTCATCAGCAGAGTCTGGGTGGCCAGCGTGTGCTCCACTTCCGATGTGCCGATACCAAAAGCCAAAGCGCCCACGGCTCCGTGCGTGCTGGTGTGGGAGTCACCACAAACCACCGTCATGCCGGGCAAGGTGGCGCCCTGCTCGGGGCCAACAATGTGCACAATGCCCTGACGCACGTCGTTCATGCGGAACTCGGTAATACCGAACTCTTCACAGTTGGCGTCCAGAGTATCAACCTGCAGGCGCGAGATCGGATCTGTAATGCCGTTCTGGCGGGAAGTGGTGGGAACGTTGTGGTCCGCCACAGCCAGGTTGGCACTGATGCGCCACGGCTTGCGGCCAGCCAGTGTCAGACCTTCAAAGGCTTGGGGGCTGGTCACTTCATGCAGCAAGTGGCGATCAATGTAGATCAAACAGGTGCCATCCGCGTCCTGATGCACGACGTGTTCGTCGAACAACTTATCGTATAAAGTTTTTGCCATTGCGCTCTCGCGATTCAGTTAAGACGACAACCCGCACAGAGCAGGCTGCATATAAATTTTTTCTTATTATGACAGGCGCAGTAACTGGGACAAGGACATTCACTATCCTAGTATTAGAACTACCAGGATAGCCAAATAAAGAAAAAGCCTAGCAATCTCAACATGATCGAAGGCCCTACTGGCCCGACAGCGCACGGCCGGCATCCGGTCGCCGGGGCACAACTGGTCTTTACTGATTTCCAGTCATCAATGACTAGGGCATTACTCATGCATAATCGGTCAGTAAAGCACGTGGCCTGGAGGAATAAACAGGCTGCTAAAAACCGGAAGAATCAAGCATCGCTAAAGAACGGTAGCTTGCTCCCCCCCTTGTCTTACTTTCGATTGGATACGCCATGAGTACACTTCGCCTTCCCTACGACACCCTGTCTCCCAAAGCCTATCAAGGTCTGCTGCAAACAAAGCTGGCATTGGACAAAAGCAGCCTAGGTAAAGAGCTGATTGAGCTGGTGAACCTGCGAATTTCACAAATCAATGGCTGCTCCTTCTGCCTGGAGATGCACGCCTCATCCCTACGCAGCTCGGGCGTGGCCAATGCCAAGATAGACAGCCTGGCAGGCTGGCGCGTTAGCACGCACTTTAACGAACGCGAACGTGCGGCCCTGGAATGGACGGAATCGGTGGTGGATATCGCCCACACCCATGCCGCGGACGAGCACTTCGAGCCATTAAAAGCCCATTTCAGTGAGGCAGAGATCTCAGACCTGACTTTTGCGATTGCCTTGATGAGCGCCTTCAATCGTCTCGCCATCAGCATGCGCAGGTAAACGCGAGGAATGATTCTGCAACGGCAAGAAGCAAGATACCTACGCCACAACCCGCTTCAGTCCATCGGTGCCCGATAAATATCGCTGCACTACATCGAACTTGAACCGCTCGTCGTACTTCGCCATGTCATAACCCCCGAAAGTTGGAGTAATGTCCAAGCTTCGGGGGTCAATTCAGGGGCGGCTCCCCAGTCTGCAGGAATGCGTTTACTTCAAATCGGCCTTCAGGGTTTCCAGGGCCGCTACAGCGCACGCTTCGTCCAGGTGGCCGCCAGGCGCACCGCCCACGCCGACGGCGCCTATCGTGTCATTGCCGACCTTGACCGGCACGCCGCCGCCCAGCAGCAAAAAACCCTGGATATCACCCAGATTGGCGGCGCCAGCATTTTTCTGCGAACCCTCCAGCATGGCACTGGTCAAGCTACGGGCCGAAGCGGACGTATAGGCCTTGTCGATACTGGCATTGACCGTATGCGAACCGGCCTGATCAGCGCGTTGGAACGCACGCAGCACGCCGGCACGGTCAACCACCGCCGCCGCCACGTTGTAGCCTTTGGCCGAACATTGCTTGACGGTTTCGGCAGCCAGACGATTAGCCAGATCCAGGGAGATGTTTTTTTCGGTCAGCACACCCTGGGCCTGGGCGGCACCAGCGGCGAACAACAAAGCCATCAAAAGGGAAGAGCGCAACATAGCAGTAATCTCCATTTATCAGTTCCGACAACATTGTCGGCATGGAAAAACTATACTTGCGCCGCCCGCACGGGACTATTCGGACGCTTACCCTCGCCTCTACGTAGTTTTACGGAGAGGCACTCACCAAGCTGGCGTAATACCGAATCAGGTGGGCCAGGTTATCGACCTGCAGTTTGGCAAACAGGTTGGCGCGATGCGTTTCAACCGTACGGGGCGACAGCGACAGCGCCCGACCTATCTCCTTATTGGTCAGGCCCTCGACAATCAGCGCCAGCACCTCGCGTTCGCGTTCGGACAAGCTGGTGTAGCGCTCACGCGCCCATTGATCGGCCGCAAGGCGCTCACGGCGGCGCACGTGCTGGCGCACAGCTTGCTGTACCGCGTCCAGCAGAACATCGTCACCGACCGGTTTTTCCAGGAACTCGACGGCGCCCACCTTGAAGGCGCGCCTGCACATGTCTACCGTGCCGTGCCCGGTCAACAGAATGATGGGCTGGTCCACGCCTTGTTCGACCAAAGTATCGAGCAAGGTCAGTCCGCTGATGCCAGGCATGCGCACATCAAGAATCAAGGCCCCGATAGACTGCCGATCGAAAGACTCCAGAAACTGCTGCGGATCCGCCCAGGTCTGCACCCGCAGCCCTACCGTGCCGATCAGCAAGGCCAGACTTTGACGCACGGCGGCGTCATCGTCCAGCAGATGGATCAAGGGCGATAAGCTGGGGCCATTTTCGGTCGGGTTCATGATGATTCTTCGTCCACTCGTTGCAGTTCCAGCGCAAACACGGCCCCTCCCATGGGATCGTTGAACGCTGTCAAACCACCGCCCATGGCCTGAGCCAGGGACTCACTCAGGCTCAAGCCCAGGCCCAGGCCGTCGGAGCGCGTCGTAAAAAAGGGCTCGAACACGCGATCCAGATGCTGCGGGTCGATTCCCGGGCCGTTGTCACGCACGGTCAAGACCACGTGCCCTTGTCGCGGCAGCACCTCGATCCAGATACGCGGATGACTGATCTGGGCGGCGCCCAAGGCGGATACGGCATTATTGAGCAGATTATGAATTATCTGTCCCAGCGCCACGGGCTCGCCGACCACATCGACATCATGTGGAGGAAGACGTTTCTCCAGGGTAATGCCATGCCGTTCCAACTCCGGCATCAGCAAGTGCACAGACTCCTCCAGCACCTGGGTCAAGGACAACGGGTAGCACTGATCAGCCAGCCCGCTTTCACGCAGGCTGTGCCGCAGACGCGTCAGCACGCTGGCCGCCCGCCTGATCTGCTCCACCGAATGTGCCATGGCCTCACGCGCAGGCTCCAGGTCGGGGGGGTCTTCCTGCAGCAGGCGCAGACTGGCTTGGGTATTAGCCAATACGGAGGTCAAAGGCTGGTTCAATTCATGCGCCAGACCCGCGGCCATTTCGCCGAGCGAATTCAAGCGGCCCACCTGCCCGATACGCAGCAGCTCCTGCGCGCGCAAGGTCTGCTCACGTTGCTTGCGCACATAGATGATCAGCGCCACCAGCAAGGCGCTGGCCAGCGCGAACAGCGCCACTTGCCCCCAAGGCAGGTCGGCATAGCTCACGACACGACGCGTGTGCAATTGAAAACGCTGGCTGGGGGAGGCCAAGGTCTTGCCAGACTGAAACACCACAGGCCCGGCATGGTCCAACCCCGGACTGATCACCCATTGTTGATCCTGCCACTCCAGCACCACGCGCACCGGGCTGCCATTACGCCGGAAAGGCCATTCGTCCCAGGCGATGGCGGCATTCAAGTCCAGTAGCACGGCAAAGCTGGCCGGGTGCGCCGCCGCCAGCAGGACATACCGCCCCTGTGCCAGTCGCACGTCCGTTAATACGGCGCGCTCGGTCTTCAAGGACTGCAACTGCGCCTGCTGCCACTGAGGATTGGCCCACGCGATATCGCTCTCTTCGCGATAGATCGCCATGACCTGGGGAAACATGGCTTCCAGCGCTCCCAGACGTTCAATGCGCTGCACAGGCGGCTGCAACAGAGCCAGCATCTGCAAAATGGCGTCATGCTGGGCAAGACGCTGACCCAGCAGCCGGTAGGCAATATTGCTTTGCACCGTGAATGCCTCCTGTTGCCGCGACAGTTCAGCGCGCGTCAACACGGTGGCACCGGCCAAGGACAGGCCGAGCCAGATCAAAAAACCATACAGAAAGGTACGATGGCGCGATCTCATGGATGCATTTTGAGGATGGGAAGCAATTAGGTAAATAGGCCAACTGGTTGATAAAACCAGGGTTTCCTATATTAAACAATGCCCCTGTCCCGCACCGTTGCGAGCGGTGAGCTCTGGATCCGCAAGGCCGGCGGCAGCTTCTGCGAACGCACGTGTCAAGGACCGACGGCCAAGGGCAGGCCTGCACTGCAAAAACCTAAGGTCAGCCCAATTTTTGCAAGATAATCGATACGGAATAAAGTAAGCCTGCTTAAATCTATCCGGAGTCTATAAGGGGACATCTGTTCCCGCTCCATGATGAGAGCGACGCTTGGCAATCCTCAAAAAAGCCTCATCAAGGGCATTCTTCATTTCAAATTCGACTTCAAAAAATCAGCCTTTCACGGCTTAGCCGCCTGCTGATACAAAGGCATGACCCGCTCCGAGATTGCCTGTAAATCTGCAATCCGGGTTGAAGAAGCCGGATGGGTAGACAAAAATTCCGGCTGACTTCTACCCTGCTCCAAGGCTCCCATTTTCTGCCACAAAGTCACTGCCGCACGCGGGTCGTAGCCTGCTCGCGCAGCCAGCTCAACACCAATCAAATCCGCTTCGGACTCATGGGTGCGACTATTGGGCAACTCAAACATCACTTCGCTAAGCGTACCGCCCAGATCATTCACCGCTTGCACGCCGGTCAGGGCGGACAGGACAGTCAAGCCAAAGGAGGTCGCCATTTTCTGGGAAACCTGCTCACGCGAATGCTCGCGCAAGGCGTGGGCCATTTCATGGCCAATGACGGCTGCCAGTTCCGCGTCCGTGGGTTGAATCCGTTTGATCAAACCACTGAAAACCGCCATCTTGCCACCCGGCATGCACCAGGCATTAACCTCGTCCTCATTGATGACGTGAACTTCCCAGTTCCAGGAGCGGGCGTCCGCCCGGAAAACACCGACTTGGCCAATCAGACGTTGGGCAATGGTTTTGACCCGACGAGTCTGGGACGCGTTCGTATCCAACGCCTTTTTCTGCCGCGCCTGAGACAGCACCTGAGCATAATTCTGGGCGGCCACCTGATTCAGCTCGGCTTCGGACACCAGATTGGAAATGAACTGTTTACGCTCGACCCCCACCGCCCCGCTTTGCGTGGTCTGCACCGAGGCGCAGCCCGTCATGGCCAGTATCAAACCGGCTGCCAAAAAGCGTTTTCCTGTCGCCATACCTTTCATGCTCAGCTCCAAAAAACAAATCTGACAAGAAGATGAAGTGCTAGGCCCCTGCGCAAACCCTCAGGCTCAGACACCGCACTGCGAGCGATGACGCAGGCAATGATCCATCAGCACAATCGCCAACAGGGCTTCGGCAATCGGTGTAGCACGAATGCCCACACAAGGATCGTGGCGACCCAGTGTCTGCACCTCGACCGCTTCGCCCGCACGGTTCACGGAAGGACGCAGGGTGCGAATGCTGGCGGTCGGCTTGATCGCCAGGGAAACCGTCACGGCTTGCCCGGACGAAATACCGCCCAGCACACCACCGGCCTGATTGGTCTTGAAACCGTCCGGATACAGCGCGTCACCGTGCTCCGAGCCTTTTTGCGTGATGCAATCAAAGCCAGCGCCAATCGACACACCTTTGACGGCATTCAACCCCATCATGGCGTGGGCGATATCGGCATCCAGACGGTCGTAAATAGGCTCGCCCCAACCGGCAGGTACGCCTTCGGCCACCACTTCAATACGGGCGCCAATGGATTCACCTTCTTTGCGCAGCTCATCCATATAGGCTTCCAGCTGCGGCACCACGTCCAGATCCGGCGCGTAAAAAGGGTTTTGCTCGACCACATCCCAGCTTTTAAAAGGAATCGCGATGGGACCCAGTTGGCTCATATAGCCGCGAATCTTTACGCCAACGTGCTCGGCTAGCCATTTCTTGGCAATCGCACCGGCTGCGACGGTAGGTGCAGTCAGACGGGCCGAGGAACGACCACCGCCGCGCGGGTCACGGTTCTCGAACTTCTTCCAGTAGGTGTAATCGGCGTGTCCGGGGCGAAAGGTGTCCAGCAAATTGCCGTAATCCTTACTGCGTGCATCGGAATTACGAATCAGCAGGCTAATGGGCGTGCCCGTTGTACGGCCTTCGTAAATGCCGGACAGGATTTCCACCTGATCAGGCTCGCGGCGCTGAGTCACGTGGCGCGAGGTGCCAGGACGGCGGCGATCCAGTTCAAACTGAATATCCTGTTCAGACAGCTCCAGGCCCGGAGGGCAGCCATCAATCACTGCGCCAATCGCTGGACCATGAGATTCGCCGTAATTCGTGACGCGGAAACTTTTACCTAGAGTATTGCCGGACATAGAGAGAGTGAACGCAAAGAAAGGGGGGGAAATAAAAGACAGGCACGATTATGGCATTGTTCCCGAATCCGGACATGTTCTGCATCGCACCGGGTTATTTTAGGAAGAGCAGCTGACTGCCAGCTCCGCACTGCCCTCAGGTGGCGGCATGGCATAAGCCTCAAAGCCGGCCCGCTCGGTGTAGGGATCGCGCAGCAACATCAGCAAGGTATCGATTTCGCTGGCATCGTCCTTAGCAGCGGCCTGAATGGCCTGCTCGGCCAAGTGATTACGCAGCACATACAAAGGATTGACGCGATTCATAGCCTCGCGCTGCTCTGGCGTGTCAGAGCCGTCCAGTGTCAGACGTTGGCTATAGGCTTGCCACCAAGCCTGAGCCTGATCTTCAGAACCTTCAAACAGGCTCAGGAAAGCCTCGGGCGCCTTGCTGGCCTGTGCCAGAGCACGGAAGGACAAGGTGAAATCCGCCCCGCTGTTATGCAGTAAGCGCCACCAATCATCGACCAGTTGGGCATCATCAGCCTGCCAGGTACGCAGGCCGAACTTGGCCTGCAAGTTGGCGTGATAGCGATTCAGAAAACTGGCTTCAAAGGTTTGCAGATGCGCTTTGACCGTTTCAACATCTGGCTCCAGCACCATCAAGGCGCTGGCCAGGCGGTACAAGTTCCAATGCACAACCGCAGGCTGCGCGTTCCAGGCATAACGGCCTTGGTTGTCGCTATGATTGCAGACGTGATTCACGCGGAATTGATCCATGAATCCGTACGGGCCGTAGTCAATGGTCAGGCCCAGAATGGACATATTGTCGGTATTCATGACGCCGTGACAAAAACCGACGGTTTGCCAGTCGGCCACCATCTGGGCGCTGCGGTGCGTGACTGCCTGCAAGAAACGGCAGACGCGCTCTTGCTCCGAATCGCCTTCGAGCAGCAGTTCCGGATAAAACTCTCGCAGCACGTAGTCCAGCAACTCACGCACACGCGTGGCGTCATTAGCCCAATGCTCGAACGAGCCAAACCGTACAAAGCTGGGGGCAACACGGGTCACAATCGCGCCCGTTTCCACGGTCTCCCGGTACACAGGCGTATCCGAGGTCACCAGGGCCAAGGCCCGGCTGGTGGCAATACCCAAACCGGCCATGGCTTCACTGGCCAGATATTCGCGCACACTGGAACGCAGCACGGCACGGCCATCGCCCATACGGGAGTACGGGGTTTTACCGGCACCCTTCAACTGCAATTCCTGCGGGCCCGTGGGCGTGTCGATTTGCCCCAGCAAATGTGCGCGGCCATCGCCCAATTGCCCAGCCCAGACACCGAACTGATGACCACTGTATACAGCCGACACCGTCAGGCCACCGGGCAAGGGAGCCTGGCCACTGACCACATCCAGGAACTCCTGCTCACCCAAACGGGAAACATCCAGGCCCAGTTGCGCCGCCAATTCTTTATTGACATGCAGCAAGCGGGCATTGGCCAAGGGTTGCGGCGGAACCGCCGTATGGAAAGCCGATGGCAGATCGGCAAAATGGTGACTGATGGCCAGGCCATCGAACAAGCTGGACATACAGACCCCCTTAGGCCGATTTGGCGGCTTTGGCAGCCTCGGCTTTTTCGGCCTTGCTACGCTGCTTGGCCGCTTTCTTGGCTGGCCAAAGATAGAAAATGGCGCAGAAATAATAAATCAGCGATAAGACAATTTCTGCCATCGCCCAGGGCAACACATCCGCCACCGGGTCAGACCAGGCACGCATGACCCCTTCTGCGAAATACAGCAGAATCATCATGGACGTCCATTGCAGGGTATACAAATTGCCCTTGAGCACGCTGCGCAGCGGCAGCACCAAAGGAATCACTTTCAGCACCAGCCAGGAGCCGCCGGGTTTCAAGGGCGCAAAATGAAGCTCCCAGGCCAGGCACAAAGCAATCAAGGCGACCAAAGCCAGGGCCGCCACTCGATGAAGTATGGGGTTTAAAGGTTCATGCATGCTGTTATTATCACCTGAACCCTGTCGAAAAGCAGCGTCCGCCGCATCAAACCGCTATGAAAAACGACGAGAACTTTCCTATGTCCTCTGAGCAAGCTGAACAAACAGACTTGAATCCAGAAAACATCGACCCTGCTTTGCGGCAGGAGCCCGCGCCCGCCCCCACTGCCAAGCACCATTTTTTAAGTGTGGCGCGCTTTGCCATCAAACGGGTGGCCGAAAAAGATCTGATGAAGGTGGCCTCCAGCCTGACCTACACCACCATTTTGGCCATTGTGCCCATGTTGACGGTGGTGCTGGCCCTGTTCACCGCTTTCCCCCTGTTTCAGGAATTTGAAAGTGCTCTGGAAGGGTTCTTGACCCGCAATCTGATGCCCGAGGTGGTATCAGAGAACATCATGCTGTATCTGAACCAATTTGCGGCCAAAGCCTCCGGCCTGACCGCAGTGGGTAGCTTGTTCCTGATTGTCACGTCCATCATGCTGATCATGACCATTGACGAGACCTTCAACAATATTTTCCAAGTTCATACGCAGCGCCCCCTGGGCCAGCGCCTGCTGGTGTACTGGGCCATTATCTCGCTAGGTCCGATTCTGACCGGTGCCAGCCTGTGGGCCACCACCATTCTGGCGCGGGAGTCCATGGGCTATATCGGCAACCTGTCTGGCATTGTCTCCTTTGCTCTGGCCTATGTGCCTTTCCTGTTTACGACCCTGGGTCTGACGGCGCTGTTCATGTATGTGCCCAACCGCCGCGTGTGGTGGCGTGATGCCCTGATCGGCGGGGTGGTCACTGCCGCCTTGCTGGAGTTGATGAAAGCCGGCTTTGCCTTTTACCTGACTCGCTTTCCCACCTACACGATTATTTACGGTGCCTTTGCCATCCTGCCGATCTTCCTGCTGTGGATTTATATCTCCTGGCTGATCGTCTTGCTAGGCGCTTCCATGGTGGCAATTTTGCCCGATTGGCGTGGACGTAACTGGGTCAAGACCAATGTGCCCGGCATCGCTTTTACCGATGCCGTCAACCTGCTCTATCAGTTGTGGCTGACCCGCCAGAACCAGCAAGGGCTTAGCGTACGTGAACTTAGCCACAAGCTGGAACGCGACCCGGACGAGCTGTACGTCATATTGTGCAAGCTCAAATCCATGGGGCTGATTGCTGACACCCAGCAAGACAGTGACGAGCAATGGGTGCTCAGTTGTGATTTGCGTCAAGTCAGCCTGAAACAACTGACCAACGCATTTTTGCTGGACCGCGCCCATACTCACGAGGGTCCGCTAGAATATGTATTCAATTATCTTTCTCAGTTTTTCGATCAGCGACTATCCAATCTGGAAGAACTGTTTGAGTCGCCGCAAGGCATTCTGACAGGACAACCAGCCATACTAAACGCCGATCCCGGTCAGGAGACCCAGTATGCTAAAAGTCAGTGAAATCCTGCGTGTCAAGGGAGACACGCTTTATACAGGCACCCCCGAAATGACCGTCGAAAAAGCGGTACAGAGCATGAGCGAGCTGGATATTGGTTCGCTGGTGATCATGGAACATGGTCAGTTGGTGGGTATGTTGACCTTTCGCGAGATCATTCGCCACTGGCACGCCCAGGGTAATAAAGCCCAGGGGTTTACCGTGCGCAGCATCATGGATGACGCCCCCGTCAGTGTGACCCCCAACACCAGCGCCGACGAAGTGCAGCGTCTGATGCTGAACAACCATGCACGCTACATGCCCGTAATGGATGGCCCGGTGCTGATGGGGGTTATTTCCTTCTTTGATATGGCACGCGCCATTGTTCACGCCCAACAGTTCGAGAACAATATGCTCAAAGCCTATATACGCGACTGGCCTACCGATTCCGAGCAGGCCAGCGCGCCCTGATCCACCGAGTCCAGCCGCCTTTACTGTCGGCGCTGCAATTGCTCCCAGGCCTGCGCAAGCAGGCCTGGGTCGTTTTTGGCCAGCCAGGTGTGATCCGACAAGGTACGACGCCACTGGCGTGCGCCCTTCTTGCCGTGCGGCCAGCCCAGCATGCTCTTGATCACAATGCGCAACGGAACACCGGCCTGAACATGATGCCGCGCATACGCAATCATCTGTTCGACGACCGAATCTTCATCCAGCAGTACATCCTCGGGCCACAGGCGACGATGAATCTCACTTAATATCGCAGGCGTATGCCAGGCGGCCCGGCCCAGCATCACACCATCGAACTGTTCTTCCAACGCGACCGCTTGATCAGGCTCCTGAATGCCGCCATTCAAGATGAACCGTGCATCAGAAAAGTCCTTTTTCAGTTGCATGGCCATGTCATAACGCAAAGGTGGAATCTCCCGGTTGTCCTTGGGCGACAAGCCTTTCAAAACCGCATTGCGGGCATGCACCGTAAAGACACGACAACCGGCCTCGAACAGCGTCCCCACAAAATCTCGCACAAAATCATAGGACTCGTTGTAATCCAGCCCCAGCCTGTGCTTGACGGTAACAGGTACAGACACCGCGTCCTGCATGGCTTTCACACAGTCAGCCACCAATTGCGGCTCGTTCATCAAACAGGCACCAAAAGCGCCTTTTTGTACTCGCTCCGAGGGACAGCCGCAGTTCAGATTAATTTCGTCATAGCCCCACTTTTCACCGGCCAGGGCACTGGTGACCAAGGCGTCCCGATCGCTGCCACCCAGTTGCAAGGCCACCGGATGCTCGGCCTGATCAAAATCCAGATGGCGCGCCTGATCGCCGTGCGTCAACGCGCCGGTGGTGATCATTTCCGTAAACAGCAAGGCGCGCGGCGCCAGCAGTCGATGAAAAAAGCGGCTGTGGCGGTCAGTCACGTCAATCATGGGCGCCACACTCAAACGCCACATCTGGCTGTCCGGCATCACAAAATTAGTCATAAACAGGGAGCAAAGAGCCTGATAGCAGGCTTGGTAAAAAGGGAAAACACCCATTTTAATGGTTTCAGCCGACCACAGGATGAAGATAAAGCGCGGTAAATCGTCGCAAGGCCCCAAAAAACCGGCGCACTAGTCTAAAATCGGCCGTTTGACCTACTCGCGCGCCTAATAGTGCGCCAACAACCGGACCCTTACTGAAAGCATGGCTGTTTTTACTTCCGTCAGCGAACTTGATGCCCGTGAACTACTGGAACACTACACACTTGGTGAGTTTGTGTCCTTACGAGGCATTACCGCCGGCATTGAAAACACCAATTACTTTCTGAGCACGACCCAGGGCGAGTACGTTCTGACTTTATTTGAAGTCCTGACGCTGGAACAGTTGCCTTTTTACATCGAGCTGATGCACCATCTGGCGGCCAAGGGCGTTCCGGTGCCAGAACCGATGACACGCCGCGATGGTAAACGCATCTGTGTCATGCACGGCAAACCTTGCTCGATTGTGACACGCTTGCGTGGCGGCTACGAGCCCGAGCCTACGGTGGAACACTGCCGGCAGATCGCCCGCACCCAGGCCCAGGCCCACTTGGCCGCTCAGGACTTCCCCCTGGAACAGCCCAATCTGCGTGGCTTGAGCTGGTGGAAAAGCACCGTACCCCAAGTCCTTCCCTTCCTGGATGCCAGCCAGTCCGAACTGATACAGACCGTTCTACAAGAACAAAGCAACTTTGCCGATAGCGATACCTATCGCTCCTTGCCGCAAGGCCCGGCCCACTGCGACCTGTTCCGCGACAACGTGCTGTTTGCCGGCACCTCGGACGCGCCCCAGATGGGCGGCATCATCGACTTTTACTTTGCCGGTTGCGACACCTGGCTGTTTGACGTGGCTGTGGCTGTTAACGACTGGTGCATTGACCGTCTGAGCGGTGCCTTGAACCAGGAAAAAGCCCAGGCCTGGCTGGAGTCCTACGCCCAGGTACGCCCCTTTACTGAAGCAGAGCACAGCGCCTGGCCGATATTGATTCAAGCTGCCGCGCTGCGCTTCTGGATCTCGCGCCTGTACGACTTTTATCTACCTCGCCCCGCTCAAACCCTCAAGCCGCACGACCCACGGCACTTTGAGCGTGTGTTGCGTCAGCGTCGCGACCATGCTGTACCGGCGCTCCCTCGATAAATACGGATACTGATATGCAAGCAGCCAAGCTCCCCTTTCTTTACGGGTGGTACTGGATTCAGGAAGGAATGCGCTTGTTCAAGCTGCAACCAGCCGCTCTGTTTTTCTGGAGCCTGATCACCTCTATCCTGATCAACCTAAGCAATATCTTTCCCATCGTAGGCCAAATGGTGCTGATCGTGCTGGTCCCGACCATGACCTTCATTATTCAGAATGCCTGTCGCCGCATTCATCAGGGGGAGGTCATCCGCCTAGGCATGTGGACCGAGCCCTTGAAACCCGCTCCTGTACGCAACCGCCTGATCAAGCTGGGCCTCATTTATCTGCTGGCCTGCCTGGTCGTGGGCTTTGTGGCGACCTTCCCCTTTGTGAATGAGCTATCGCAATTGATGGACAATAGCGATGCCACTCCACAGGAAGTCATGGCGGCCTTTCGCAAGCCTATTATTTTGTTCTTCGTGCTGTACCTGGGCCTGTCCGCCCTGTTCTGGCACGCTCCGGCTCTGGTAGGCTGGCATGCCATCCCGGTCAAGCAAGCCTTGTTCTTTTCCATGGTGGCTTGCTGGCGCAACAAAGCCGCCTTCCTGCTGTACGGCCTGTGCTGGGCGGCGGCCTTCTTCGCCATCCAAACCCTGGGCGGGCTGTTGCTGGGGGCCGGTTTGAGCCCAGGCACAGCCACCATGGTGCTGACACCTATCAACCTGACCATGGCCGCTATCCTGTACGCCAGCTTCTACCCGGCTTACCGCAGCGTATTTGGTGATCCGATGCGCGATACTGAGCAAGGCTAAGCCCAGTCCAACCATACCCCGCCCCCTGTTTGACGTATTTTCTGCAGGGCGGCGGCCCAAGGTGCAAACTGCTCCGGCCCGGACAGATAACCAAGCGGCGCTTCCAGGACCGATCTGGCCTTTCTATGCCACCGTACTGCTCCTGGCGATACTGCCGGACAAAACCTCAAAGGCTGATCACTTTCATCCAGAAAGCAGATATCCAGAGCCTGACGCATTCCCCATAAATGAACCGCTCTGCACGGTCGCAGCCACACGGCGGTTGCGAAACCCTTATGCTGTGGCAGTGCCTTCCAGCCGCGCCAACGGGCCCAGAACGTACTGGCATCAAATAAATACAGGGCTTGTCGCTGCGTCTGTTGCAGCGGCTGTTTGATCAATACTGATATGGA
This sequence comes from Alcaligenes sp. SMD-FA, assembly GCF_025960365.1. Classification (NCBI taxonomy): domain Bacteria; kingdom Pseudomonadati; phylum Pseudomonadota; class Betaproteobacteria; order Burkholderiales; family Alcaligenaceae; genus Alcaligenes; species Alcaligenes sp. SMD-FA. Next base: position 2,316,217 of record NZ_CP110108.1, read on the forward strand.
CATCCCCTAGCCTCCCCCTGCCAGCCACGGGCCGAGCAGGCTCATCGCAATCACCAAGAATGTGCAGGGGAAAATACACACCACCAAAGGGGCCAGCAAATAAACGGGCAGCTTGAGGGCTCTTTGCTCGGCTTCCAGGTGCAAATGACTACGCAGCTTTTCTGCTTGAGAGCGTAGCAACAAGGCCAAGGACAATCCCGTGTCCTGCGCCAGCTCCAAAGACAAGGCCAACTCTTCCAGCTCTGCCTGCCTGAAGCTCAAAGCGACATTGCGCATCGCTTGTGGCAAGCGTCGTCCTGCCCGAACCTCGCCCTGTACCTTGTTCAAGCTGATCAGCAAACTGCCTTGTGGTAGGGCCTGCGTTGCACGCGCCCAGGCCTGCTGCAAGCCCAGCCCAGACTCGACAGCCAGCACCAGCAGATCCAGAAAGAAGGGCAAATCCCGGCGGCAACGGGAATGATGCTGACGCTGTAGTTTTCTTCCCCGTGAGATAGCTTGTAATACGCTCAGGAAAAAACCAATCACAGTCAGCCCTGCAAGCTCCATCAATGAAGCCCCCTGAGTCAACAAGAAAGCACTAACAAGGCTTGTGAGCAGTCCAGTCAAAGCCACACGTTTGCTTAAAAAGCCCCGTACCTCCTGGGCATACGAACCCCACAATCGCTCCGGCCACTCATGTACAAAAGGCAGGGATAGGCAGAGACTCAGAACTCTGGAAAACGGTGCCTCCCACGCCTGCCAAGCCGCCTGCCCCAAACTGCTGCCACCTTGCAGCAAAAGCAGATAACGACCGCGCCACGCCCACAACAATGCGATCAGGAACAAGGCCGCACTCAGGGCAGAGAGTATCCAGATCATTGCGAGCATACTCACCCCTCCCCTCGCAGAATCACTTGCATCCACCACAACCCCATCAGCAGCATGGCTACTAGCGCTCCCGCCACCCAAACGCCCAATGTGTTGAACCAGGCTTGCTCAAATGCTGTGGCATCCAGAAGGTATAAAGCTCCCGCCACAAAACCCGGCAAGCAGAACATGATTCGCGCCTGCAAACGGGCCTGAGCGGTCAAGGCAACAATCTTGTCCTCGATAGTCAAACGTGCCCGAATGGTTTGCGCCAGTATCTTCAAGCGTTCCCCTAACCCCGCCCCCGTACTCTGGCCCATCTGCAAGGCACTGACCAGCATGGCCAGTTCTGACACCGGCACTCGCTCCACGAGCTCCTGATACGAGTCCTTGGCACTCGCACCCAGGCGCTGCTGACGCAAGAGCAAACGCAACTCTTGCCCTAAGGGCGCAGGCAAAGATTGAGCCAACTGCTGCAAGGCCGCTTGCAAAGCCAAGCCTGCTTGCAGACTCAAGGCCAAAGACAGCACAAAGTCCGGCAGTTGTCGTCGTAGCGTCTCCAGGCGACGCCGTCCCATCCAGCGCAGAACCACTAAAGGCGTTACCGCAGCCAACAAGGTCACCATCGCTGCCAGCCAAAACGACGGTATCAGCCACCATGCGGCCAGAAAGATCAGAGGCAAACCAGCCCAGGCCACAAAAGCAAGATACTGGCTGCGTACGAACACAAAATGCGACTGCAAGCTCTGCTCGGACTGTTTAAGAAGTTGCTGTCTATAGCGCGTAGCAAGACGCTGCCCTGAACGCAGCAACACATAAGCCAAAGCGGTGGTAGCCAAGACAATCAACAAAATACTGAGCAATTTCATGCTTGCCCCTCTGATGGGGAGACATATTCAGACCTCAAGCCGCTGGCCGTAAAACCAAACTCCGGGCGGTAACTGTACAGAGTCTGCAATTGAATACGCTGCGCTTCTATACCGGTTACTTCCACAATCTCGTGAACTAAACGCTTGCCATCGGGCAAACGGCTCAGTTGCACAATAATGTGCAGCGCCCGCGCGATATGCTCCCGCACGACCAGCAAAGGCAAATCCAGGCCCGCCATCAAGACCATACCCTCCAGGCGCGACAAGGCATCACGTGGGGTGTTCGCATGCAAGGTCCCCATCGATCCTTCGTGGCCTGTATTCATGGCGGACAACATATCAAAGGCCTCCGCCCCCCGACACTCTCCGACCACAATCCGGTCTGGCCGCATGCGTAAGGCTTGTCGCAACAGGCTCCGTATATCCACCTGCCCCTGACCTTCTGCATTCGCAGGCCGTGACTCCAAAGCCACCCAATTACTGTGCTGTAACTGCAACTCGGCTGCATCTTCCAAGGTCACGATTCGCTCTCCCGAATCGATGCAGGTGCTGAGCACATTCAGCAAGGTGGTTTTACCTGTACCCGTTCCGCCTGAGACCAGAATATTGCAGCGCCGCTGCACCGCCTGTTGTAGAAAATAGGCCATCTCCGGAGACAAACTACCCGTCTGCAACAGATCCTCCAGCCCCAGGCGTCGTTTGGGAAATTTGCGTATGGTCACGCAGGTACCCTTGACCGCAATGGGCGACAGTACCGCATGGAAACGCGAGCCATCGGCCAATCGTCCATCCACTGCGGGCGAGCTGATATCCAGCCGTCTACCCAAGGGGGCCAGGATGCGGTCAATAATCGCCCGCAAGGCCGACTCACTGCTGAACACCAGAGGATGGGCTTGGAGCCGCCCCGCCTGCTCGACAAAAACTCGGTCGTAATGGTTGACCATGATCTCCGAGACCGAGGTATCTGCCAGCAAGGGCTCCAAAGGTCCCAAACCCACCGCCTCAGCGCAGACGCTGGCCTGCAGTCTGGCCTGTTCATGCTTGGGGACAGCACATTGGGCCTGGATCAAGCGACCTAGACAATCAAAGGCTTCCTGCTCCAGCTGCTTGTCGCTTACGCGAGACAAGTCCCGACGCTCCAGCTCCAAAGCACTCAACAAAGCTTGATGCAAGCGTTGCTGCTCTTGCCTGAATAGCTCACTGTCGGATACTGGGAGATCTGCTTGCCCGGAAGTGAAAAAGCCTTGCTCGCCTTGTGCGGTCAGTCGCGGCTCCTCCAATACAAAAGACGGTTGTTCCGGGGCTACCAATGGACTCTTCAAGCTCGAAACAGCCCCATCACTTCGTGATGGAACCTCCTGCCCAAAGCCCGTAATCCGCAGCTTGAACCCACCCAACACCAGCACATCGCCCAGGCGCAAGGGCCCGTCGTCATAAACCCGTTTGCCGTTTAGCTGCACCCCTGTCAAAGAGCCATGATCCTGGATGTACACTGCCCCTGCCCGCTGCAACAAACTGGCATGCTGCCGTGCGATACGCCAGGATGGCAGAACAACATCACAGGCAGGGTCACGCCCTATCAAGGCCGGCAAACTGACCGCACAAAGACGTGTCGCCCCCAACTCTGACTCAAGTTCAAGGTTCAACACGAAACACCTCACTATCGGGTTCTGCCCATTGCGACCAGGCTCCTTGTCCTGCCCCCTTTGGAGTGGCGCGCACAGGCGTGTTCAAGCGTGGAGCGTCAGGAAAAGTCTGGTCCAGCCACTGGGCAGCATTCGCCTGCCGAGCCAACAAATCCGGATGTTCTGCCGCCACCAATGTCGGGGTCACAAAGACCGCCAGTTCCGTCTCCTGCCGGGCAAAGCGTTCGGAACGAAACAAGGCACCCAGCACTGGCAAACTGGCCAGCCCCGGCAAGCGATCCACATGCCGGGACTCTTCACGTGAAATAAATCCTGCCAGCACCAAGGTCTGCCCGGAACGCACGTTGAACTCGGTTGAAGCTCGTCGGGTTTTCAACGACGGCCCGGCAGGTTGGGACAAGCTGGCATCCACAGAGCTGACTTCGACCTCAATCTGCGAGCGCACCAAGCCACCACGCTCGACCCTCGGCACGATACGCAGAGATACACCATAAGGCTTGAAGCTGGTCTTGCTGTTTCCCTTGTCATCCGTGGTGGTGTAAGGCAGCTCGCCCCCAGCCAGAAACTCGGCTTGCGAACCACTACGCGCCAGAAGCTGCGGCTGCGCCAGAACCACCGCATGCCCTTCCTGCGCCATGGCTTGAACGCGAGCAGACATCAAGGCGCCAATGCCAAAGAACGCCGCCCCCTGCTTGGCAGGGAATGCCAAAGGCAGGACCGCTTCACCCGGCCTATCCAGAAACTGATGGGTGGCCGCATCCCAGGCACCTCCCATACTCAAACCACCCTGTGAGCTGCCATCCCAGCGCACGCCCAGCTCCCGCAGGCTGTTGCGCGGCACCTCGACCACCTGAACGTCCAACAAGACCATTGGCTCCCAACCGTCCTGCTGCGTAAAATCCAGTAATTGAGGGTGCTCCTGGCTTAACGCCTGAATGCGTTGCTTGTCCTGATCGCTTAAGCCCTCTCCTTCCAGCACCAGCTTTCCGCCCAATTCGCTGACACGTAGCTCGGGGATGCGCTCTAGCAAACTTCGTAGCTCCGCCAAGGTTTGTCTCTGGTTTTCGGGTGACACCTCAACGTGGTAGGACTGACTTTGCCCGGAATGGGACCACACTTGCACCACAGTGCTCCCGGTCTTGCGCGCAAACAAAATAAGCTCGCCCGATTCTGTAGTGACGGCGTGAACAATGTCACCGTCCCCCACCGCTACCCGCTCAACCTGTGTGTCGGGCAGCACCATCAACTCACCCACTTGCAGCCCCAAGCCCTGAGCCTGACTTTGCAGGCTTGCGCCAAACAGGGCTCCGAACAACAAGCTCACAACTGCCCACCTGGGCCCATAGCGATTTCTATTCATGGTGCTGCCCCACAGAAAAACTGTCCGGCATATCCAGCCAACCCAGGCGCTCCACCTCAGCCTGCTGCCCAAGTTGCCCTGCCGGTTTGTTGCCGTACAAAACCTGCACAGGCTGTTTGGGCCTTGCACCCGGCCCCAGCCCCAGAATATCGGCCAGCTCACCGCGCACGGCAGCCTGATGGGGCGTGTGATCATCCGGATTGCGCAGCAAGGCACTGATACGTCCATGTTGTCTGGCCGCCAGCAACTTCAAGGCATCGTCCGGACCCACATCCAAGGTCAAGGTGTTGTAGGCATCCTTATCCAATCGGGCCGTGGCCGAACCTTCACCCGACTTTTGTCCTGTTGCCAAAACAAGAACAGACTGCAACAACGGCGCCGTAACCCGCCGTTGCCTGTCATCAAAGCTGACATAGATATCAATCAAGTCTCCCGGTCGAATCAAACCCGACACCGAACTGATCGCATCCACCGGTACAGTCAATGCACGCCTGCCAGATAACAGTTGCTGTGAAAACGGGCTACTGACTTCCTGCACGTGCGCCTTACTGATCAAGTCACCTGCTCGCAAAGGCTGGCTCAGCACTTGCCCTACTAGATTCTCAAACTGCGCCACATCCCAACTATCACTAGGCACCAGTTCTGCAGGAAAGGCACGGGCGGCCAGATGCTCCGCTTGCAGCACGGTCCCCGCCGCCAGGCCGGACGCGGCCACCACCCGATCCAACTGGACACGATGCGCCGCCTGTCGCAACGCTTTTTCCTGCCGGTCCAGATAACGACTACTGGTCCCGGCTGCCATCAAACCAGCCAACAAGGCCAAGAGGCCAAACCCTGCGCTGGGATGACGACATAGCCACAAGAACTTTGCTCGCATCATGAGACCTCCTTTTCACAGGCACGGCAGATCAAGAGCAAGTAATCTTGCTGCTCATGCTCCAGTTCCATCACATCCAGCTCGGCTGGACCTTTGCGCCAGTAACGCTCACCCGCCTGCGCTCCCCAATCTTTGCGACGCAAGTCGGCTTGCCATCCAGGTTCGGCCACCAGCAGCCAGCTTTGCACTTGCCCTGGCTGTTCGTGCTGCCACAAGACAGCACCGCCAATGGGTGGTGCTGCAGACAAAAGAGGTGGCGGGGCAAACGCCTGAGCGTTTTCAGAAACACTTAACAAACCCGACAAGACGGGGGTTTGTATATCCTCCAGCCACAAAACGCAGTTCTTGCCCTGTTTGGCACGCAGGAACACCCATTGCCCCTCCGTTCTGATTGCTCCGTAATGCACACCACAGAATGGCTCTAGATGAGAAGCCAAGGTCTGCGCATCCAGGCTAGTTTTCAGCCCCCAGCTATACACGGGCCCAACAGCAGTCTGTGCCGCCTGCATTTGATCCCACTGAATTCGGGGATCCTGTATAGGCCCCGTCAAAGCCTGCGTTTTGGCCGGCACAGGGCTGAACATCAACAAAAACAGCAAGAGCAAGGCAAGCAGTTGTCTCATGGCTGCTCCTTGGGGCCATGCTCCGGCACGTAGTCCTGCCACCGACTCAACCAGTCCACATCAGCTTGCGCTCGTCCCCAAGCCGCGTCCATAGGCCCTGCATGTCGTATCGTTTCTCTGGCAGCGGGTCTGCTCGATCCCACTGCCTCACCCCAAGCAGTCGTACTGTTTTCCAAACGCTGACGAGTCTGCTGTGTACTGGCCGCCTGCCCCGCAGCCGCCCACAAGTGAGATTGGCGCTGCAATTGCGTCTTGGTCATCGACGCCTCCAGCCAGCGCGGCCACGGAATGGAAACGCGCGACTGTGCCGTCCAAAATCCGCTACGCAGACTCAAAAGCTCCCATTGCAGGGACTGGGCTGTCGCTATCGGGGATGCCAAAAATCGGGCAGGTGCCGTCTCGTGAGCAGGACTGCTTCCAACTGAAACCGGCTTGCCATGAGCGTCATGCATAAACAGGCTCAAATGCGTGCTTTGCTGCATTTGCTGCAAGCGATACTGCTGCTGCATCAGCCAACGCCCCGCCATCACCATCAAGCCCAACACCACACCCAGCAAACAAGCCTCGATCAGCGCCATCCCTTTTTGTCGCTTACTCATGATTGGCGCCCCCCTGGATCCATCAACCGTGCCTGCCAGAAAGGCAGGAACAGACTGGGATTGGGGCTCACCCCAGAATCTGCGCTATCCGGTGGCCAGGAGAAAAACGATTGAGCCGCCGCCCGTGTATGAACGATCTGACCCAAATGGCCTTGGGCCTGCAAGGTCAGCACCAGATCGGGGCCAGCGCTGTGCTCTGAATCTGACAAAGCGTACCCATCTACCCACGGCCTTTGACTCCAGGGCCTGGCATCGCGTCGTGCCCAGGATTGCGCCACCGTATTGCCTTGAGCAGATAGCAAAGAGCCATTGCCCTGCTCCAGCGCCCACTTCCAGAAGCTCTGCCCAGAAAAGTCATCCGGTGCATCAATCCCGGACGCATGCGCAGGTGTTTGCAAGGCCCACGCCATGGCATATTCCCGGAAGTAACAGCCTATCCAACGGTTGGAACGCACCATATGCATGGATTGCGTATCGTTGGAATGCCAGCGACCCGAACGATCAAATTCGGTACGACCTGCGCGACGCAAACGATGCCGCCACAAGGGACAACGCCGATCCACACCGGGATAAGAGCGAGCCTCGTAATCCCGAGGGGCCAGAAAGCCATACAAGGACACCAAATGCGTCAAACCCGGCTGCCACTGTGTTTGCCCGGATTGTGGTGACAGGAACTGCGGCCAATCGTCCTTCTCAAGCTGCCAGCGAATTGCTTGGGCGGGCCAGTCTGGCAAGCTGCCATCCAAGGTCGCCTGAATAATGGCCTGTCGGCGCTGCGGCAAACCCGCTACCAACTGCTGTTGGGCCTGCGCCAGAACTTGATGAATCAAACGCTGATGGGCTTGAAAAGCCTGTTCCAAGGCCTGCTGATTGTCCCCGGCAGAACGCGCCTGGGTATACGCCAGGCCATGAGCAGGGCCAAACATCATGGCGACTAAATGCGCAGGTGGATTCGCCCGACGCGCTTGCCCGGACTGGGTCTGCGCCGCCCTGTCCCAGGTTGCCAAGGTCAATAAATGCCCCAAAGCCAGTTGATGCCCCAACTGCGCCCGGTTGATATAAGACAGCAGATTCAAGGTACGCGCCTGCTCGGTGGCGGCACCATAGGCCGCCGCATCCAGCACCAAGGACAAGCGCCCTTGCTGCTCGGCAATCTGGTTCACATGAAAGTAGCCGCCCCAGGCGATAGACAGGAGCGCCAGCGCGATCAGCCCCCAGGCCAGCGCCGCCCCCTCCTGTGGATAGTCGGGCTGCCTCATTGCGCATTGCCCGTAAAAGATTTCAGGCTCTTGGCGCTGCCTTGAGCGGCCGCAGCAGAAGCGGCTGATTGCGCTTGTTGTGTCTGCTCGGAGCCATCCTCGCCCGCCAATTCCTTGGCCATGGCCGCAGTCTGGTTGCGAATCACCTGACCAAAGGACTGGTACACCGCAATGGCCGCCACAGCGACCAAAGCCACAATAATTAAATACTCGACCATACCCTGGCCGCGCTGCCGCCTGATGAACTGTCTCATTGGAATCTCCCAAAAGTCAGTTCACAGTCTGCCCCTTGTCAGCGAGCCAGAATATTCGCAAAAGCCGAGCCGGATGGGCTTGTCCTCTCGGTCCCTGTAATCAAACGTTCATATAAATACTACGAATTCCTATTTAAAGCACTGATTTATAACGACAGACATATCGAGAGTTCCGCCATCACGATTCCTCAATCCAATAACTAAAACTAGCAAAACTTTACGGAAAGACTGGATTGGATGTCTAACTCCTATCACAAACTTAAGTAGTTCTACATCACCTCTCTCTTCTTTCCTCAGCAGTCATCTTGCCCGCGACTCCCCGAACTTGCCATCCCAGGACATCGGCAGCCTGCATCACAACCTTGAACACTATTGTCTCGTTAGAGTCACCTGAGCCATCTAAAGGTCTGGCGTACTCGATTAACACTTGCTTCCCAAAACGAGAGCGCAGCGTAACAGGCTCAATTACATACACTGACACATCTAGTTCGGGTGTGCATAGAAACCCCTCACTGAAGACACTCAGAACTTGGCAGCCCTCCCCGGTAACCGCCAGACTTATATCTTGTAAGGCCCCAATTCCTAAAGCCTTAGCCACCCGATCCATCACAAAATTCGGATTATTCGAAAAAATAAGCAAGAAAAAGAATCCGACCGTACCCAGCGCACCTGAAACCTGAAGACGTGCTGTAAGCGTATTGCACGACGCCACTAGTCCCATACATACTGCCTGAGCAATTAGCCACACTCCGAACCCTGCCCACTGCGCTACATCCTCACTGCCTGGCTGGGCTCGATAAAGCTGTAAAAACACCATCGCGTTATAAGTCATAAGCACAACGCCAATGAATAATGCACCAGCCGACAAACCTAACTCTTTCCCAAATCCCTGATTTGATCTGGCCACCTTGAAACGCCAAGCCCCAAATAGCAAGCAAGAAACCGTCATAGCAATAAAGACGACAACAGAGACAATCCGAATTAGCCTCGGGGCCTCCCCGGGGATACTCAAAGCTGCATAGACAGCGCTAGCAGCAAAAAGCGCAACTAGCATTGATGTCTGACCACGTAGCTTTGCATCCCACTTCCCAAACCAGCTATACATGGCCCACCCACCAGCTGTGGTCAACATAAAGATCACGAAAATGAAAAACAGACTCACAAGTGACACGCTGGCTAACAGCGACACCGCTCCCGACAAATCCAGCTCAGGCAAGAAACCATTACTCAAGACAAAGGCTAACAGTACGAGTCCCCCCAAAATCAAAACAAGATTCCAGAGCAACGCCAATCCATTTACAGATTTCAGCGTCCTCCATACCGAAAATTCCGGCTTTACCTTTTCCATAGATCAATGCCCTCACCAAAGCGTGAATCAAAATCAAAATTAAGTGATAGGCAATCACGATGCCCACCATAAAAATCTTGTCCCCGCGAAGTAACGCCCAAATAAGCAGATACATCATAGAAGAAAGACCCATCGCCGCCGCTATTACTTAGCTTGCAACGTGGCCAACCCTAAAATCAGAAATGGTGGGAGGCTCGCAAGAGATGCCCTCATTGACCCTGTCTTGATAGCAAGTCTGTATGCAGTTGGCCCGTATCAGAGACCCATAAAAAAACCCGTCTGGAGACTGCTCTCCAGACGGGTTTATGACTAGCTAGTCAGACTTGGGTCAGACCAGACGCACGTCTATGCTGCCCAGACCGTCGATCGCCCCGTGCATCACATCGCCTCGTTCCACCGAGCCGACACCGGCTGGGGTTCCAGTGAAGATAATGTCACCAGGGACCAGCTCGAACAGACCCGACAGATAAGCGATGGACTCAGCCACATTCCAAATCAGCTGGTTCAAATCGCCGGTCTGACGACGCTCGCCGTTGACGTCCAGGGTGATCGCACCTTGGGATAGCTCACCAATACGGCTGCGTGGCACCAGAGGGCCGGTCGGTGCGGAATGGTCAAAAGCTTTGCCCACTTCCCAAGGACGACCGGCTTTTTTGGCTTGCGTCTGCAAATCTCGGCGGGTCATGTCCAGACCCACCGCGTATCCCCACACACATTCAGCAGCCTGCTCGACCGTAAGATCACGCCCGCCCTGGGACAAGGCAACGACGAGTTCGATCTCGTGGTGCAGATCCTGGGTGCGAGAGGGGTACGGCATGTCGCAAACTTGGCCGGGCAGCACATTCAAAATGGAGTCCGCCGGTTTGCAAAAGAAGAAAGGATCTTCTCGACCGGTAAAACCCATTTCCTGTGCGTGCTCGACGTAATTGCGGCCGACGCAATAAATGCGGCGCACAGGAAAAACCTGCTCACTGCCCTGTACGTTCAATGCCGCCATTGCCGGCGCGGGGATAACCGTGCTCATTTTGCCTGGCCGTCAGCAAAACGCTTGGCACCGTCTACCAGTTCTTTCTTGGCAGCTTCGATACCTTCCCAGCCCTTGACCTTGACCCATTTGCCTTTTTCGATGTCTTTGTAGTGCTCGAAAAAGTGCTTGATGCGCTCCAGCTCTTCAGGCTGCAGGTCTTCAGGCGATTTCACGTTGCGGTACAGGGGATACAGCTTGTCGGTAGGCACAGCCAGCAGTTTGGCATCGCCACCTGCCTCGTCGTCCATGTGCAGCACGCCAATAGGACGGCAAGGGATCACGGCACCGATCTGGATGGGGAAAGGAGCGATCACCAGCACGTCAACCGGGTCGCCATCGTCCGAAATGGTTTGCGGAACGTAGCCGTAGTTGCAAGGGTAGTGCATGGCGGTCAGCATGAAGCGATCCACAAAAACCACGCCGTTCTCGTCAACTTCATATTTGACGGGGTCCGAGTTCATGGGGATTTCGATGACTACGTTGATCTCGTCAGGCAGTTTTTTGCCAGCAGGTACTTGGGCGAGGCTCATTCGTGCAAACCTTTAAAAATAAAAGAGATTAATCATTGGAGCGTCGAGGACGGTCCGAAGTTTGAGAGAGATCGACCCCAGGAATGGGAGCCGTATCAAAGTAATCATCCAGATCCGAAGAGGAACTCACGCTATCTTGCGAAGGCGAAGCTGCAGGAGGCACGGGTTCGGCCACGACAGGCAAGGGACGACCTTGATCAGGCAGGTCCTCGGCCACGACGCTGGCGGCATAGGTGTAACGCGGCAGATCATCGTCATTTTGCGATGGCAAACTATCCGCATCAGTATGACTGGGGTCATGACGCGTATCAGCCGCTGGCAAGGCCGTGCTGACCGCCAGAATCGGCAAAGTACCGGCCATGGAAGCCGCCTTACGCCAGTAAGAAACGGCTTCATCGTGGCGACCCAGGCTGTCGTACAAGTTCCCCAGCAAGGCGTGATTGCGTAGATCACCCTGGATTTTCAGGCTGCGCAGCAGGTAGTGCTCGCCCTGCCCCCACAGTTGGCTGGTCAGGCAAAGGTGGCCCAAGGTGGATAGCAAGACCGGATTGTTGGGCTGGCTACGCAACCACTCTTCGGCCTTGGCCAAACGACGGCCCACATATTCAGGTGGGCACTGGGCGTAGGCTTCCAGAAGACGGCTGTCGAAACTAGCCGCAATGGCCGGTTCCAAAATACGGCCGGCCTCTTCGTAATTACCTTCACGCTCTTGAATCAGGGCGGCTTCCAGCGCTATGCCGGGCAAGACTTTCTCTTCGGATTTCAGGTCCGACCACAAGGCCTTGAACTGTTCAACACCGCCCGCGCGCAAACGAGCGGCAGCAGCAAATTCAATGCAATTGAGCGCCTCTTGACGCTCGATGCCACTGCGACGCACCAGCAAACGGGTCAATTCATACACGCGTTCGGCATTGCCTTGTTGACGATAGGCGCGCAATAGCAAGCGAGTGGCATGCAGATGGCGCGAACTGGCGTCCTGCAAACCCTGCAATAGCTCGATGGCTTCTTCTGTACGGTTCTGATCCAGGTACAGCTCGGCCGAGGCGACGGCACTGGCTTCTTTCAAACGCACATCATCGCCCGCAGCGGCACGAGCGGCCGCCAAAGCTTCATCACGTTGGGCAATCTGACCTTGATAATGTGCCGCACGTGCCGCTGCCAAACCTGCCACGACTTTGCTGGTCTGCGAGCGGGTTTTGCTCATCAGCTTCATCATGTCTTTCTCGGCCTGTTCGTAACGGCCTTCGAGAATGCTGATCCAGCCTGTTTCCAGCAAGGTTTGATCGCGGCGTTGAGCACGGCGGCCGCGCCACAGGCGAAAACGCTCTGGGCCATCACTGAACCACGCCAACAAGCGCAACAGCACATACAGGACGATGAATAGACCGAGCGTACACAGAACCACGTAGGTCAGCGACGCACGCGCCAGATAATGCGGTGTCACCAAGTAGACGTTACCAGCATGTTCACGCAAGACCAAGGCCAAGGCAACTGCGGCGACAAATAAGATGAGAGTCCAAAACCAAGTACGCATACCTTACCCCTGCGCCTGCGCGGGCTGTTCCGTCTCGGCTTGAGCAGGAGCGCCAGACTCAGCCTGCTCAGCAGCAGAAGCAGCAGGCTCCTCCTGCTTGGCTGGTTCTGTGGATTGAGAAGAGTCGGACGGGACGGGGCCGGTGTCGCCCTGCTCCGTCGTGGTGTCGTCGGTGTTGTTCTGACTACGACCAGCCTGGGCTTGACGCAGGCTTTCAATGGCTGCCAAGGTGTTATTCACGGTAGGCAAACGCGCACCGATGCGAGTGTCTTGCAATTGACGGGTCAGGCGCAAGGCTTGTTGAACCTGATTCGACTGGGTATCAAAGCGTTTTTCCAGGGCCGTCGCCACCGCATTGAGCTCGGTCTGCCAGACAGCAGACTGGTTCATCATCATGGCCAACTGTGCGGCCATAATGCGCAGACGCAGATTTTCACGTAGACGGGCGGCCTGATCGGGCGACATCAACAAAGCAGCGGCATCGTCTACACGACGAATGGAGACAAACTGCCCCAGATCGTGGCTGACAGAGCGCCACGCACTACTTCCCCACTGCTGCACCGTATTCCAGCTGCGTTCCCACCAAGGGGCATCCGCAGGCAACTCGGCAGACGCAACCGACTCGGACGACAAGTCCAGGGCTTCGGTGTTCGCACCGCCGGCAACATCATCGGGCACCAGCAAAGGAGCTTCCGATACGTAGCGCGACAAGGTGTCCAGTTGGCGGGACAAAGAGGCCACATCCACTGTGGCTGCCGCTCGAAGGCGTTCCAGATCGCCATTCAGGGTTTGTTGCAAGGAGGCCAGACCGACACGATTAGCACGCGCCAACTGCGCCTGGGCGGCTTCCAGAGAAACGATGGCGTTGGCTACATTGCCACCGAGCATCAGTTGTTGCTGCGCAATCGTGGCCAAGTGATCGACATCATTTAGCAGAACCAATTCCGAGCCGCTGTCTGTCATGGTCTGGAAGGCTTGACTCAGATCATGAAACTGTTCGGTGGAATCGTTAAAGGATTTCTCCAACTGGGCGAGCTTGTCAGATTGACGCTGTGCCAATGCCAGCGCCTGCTGCGCGGTTTGGCGCGCCTGCTCCGTGGTGTTGATATTGGTTGCCAGTTGGGCCTGCAGCTCGGCCTTGTGCTTTTCCAGCAATGAATTCTGGTACCAAAGACCGGCAGCAGCCAGCACCACAACAACAGCCGTCAAGGCATAAGCCGGACCTGCACCACTTTTACGCTGTTCAGGCGTGGTGGTGCTTTCTTTAGGATCGGAGTACGGACGAGAAGCCGGTGTACTGGCTGGGCTGGAAATCGGAGTCTCCGGTTCGCTTGCGGATGCGTTCTCTGTTTTATCGTTCATGGCAAGATTGTAATCCGTGTAAGGCTAATCGCGCGAGAGCACCGCCATCAAGGCAGCGACAATGTCATCATCGTCTGGCGTACACCTTTTTACCATTGGTGGCGCTGTGATTCCAGCCTGCCGCAATAAGGACTGTAAATGTTCCTCAATACGCGGATGAATGACCACATAGGCGCATCGCGCCCAAACGTCCATCAAACCCAGGCTTTGGACATTCGCAAATACCGCATCGGCACTTTGAGAGCTGCTAAGCAACACGGCCAGACGGCCTGCCTGCAAACTGGCACGAATTTGACGGCCCTGCTCCACGCTCCACTGAGCAGGACTACGCTGGTAAATGGCCAGACGCTGAACCTGAATACCGCGTTTCTCCAGTTGTTGCCCCAACCACTCACGGCCATTATGGCCACGCACAATCAGCACCCGCTCAAGTTGCGCGAGCCGGGGCTCCAGCACCGTCCACAGGGCCTCTGAATCCTGCAAGGAGTCAGCACTTTCAGGGTGTAGTACAGCTTCTGAACACACGCCCGGCTGGGTGCGTAGGCGGGTGGCGGTGGCCAAACCAACAGCGGCCAGCAATACGTTGTTAGGCCAGCTCCGGCCACGCGCCTGCAAGGCCGCAAAATAGAAATTAACGGCACTGCTGCTCACAAAGAGCACCAGATCAAAATCGTTGGGGTCTTGCCATTGTTCCTCAGACAGGTTTTGAGCCTGCAGGCTCAAGGCAGGTAAGACCAAGGAAGAAAAACCCTGCACAGCCAGGGCGGCCGACAGGGTTTCATTCCGTCCCGCAGGGCGGGTCAGCAAGACACAGGGCAGGTTCATGCCGCTTTACTCACCTTCTACGGGTAGTTCCGTAAGCAAGCGATCCAGAATGGCTTGGGCACCTTGCTGCTTCAGGTCGTCCGCCAGAGACAGACCCAGCTCTTCCGCATCTTTAGCTGCACCACTGATCTGGGCACGGTAAACCGTGGAACCATCAGGCTCGGCCACCAGGCCGCTTAGATTCAGTTCGTCACCATCCAGCGTGGCATAAGCGGCCAAAGGCACCTGACAGGAACCGCCCAAGGCGCGCGATACAGCCCGTTCGGCCAGCGCACACACATGGCTGGTGGAATGAGCCAAAGGCGCCAGCCAGTGGGCCACATCGGTACGGGTTTTCAGGATCTCGATGCCCAAAGCCCCCTGTCCGGCCGCCGGCAAGCTGTCTTCAATCGAAATGTAATCGCGGATACGTTCGGCTAACTCCAGACGGCGCAAACCAACCGAAGCCAGAATGATGGCGTCGTAATCGCCACGATCCAGCTTGGACAAACGTGTCTGGACATTGCCACGCAACGGACGGATGTCCAGGTGCGGGTAGCGTTCACGAATCTGAGACTCACGGCGCAAGCTGGAAGTCCCTACGATGGCACCAGCAGGTAAAGCCGCAAGATTGGCATAAGTATTGGAAACAAAAGCATCGCGTGGGTCGTCCCGTTCCATGATGATGGGCAGATCAAAGGACTCGGGCAATACCACTGGCACATCTTTCAAAGAGTGCACCGCCAGATGGGCACGGCCATCCAGCAAGGCGGTTTCCAGCTCTTTGACAAACAAACCCTTGCCGCCCACCTTGGACAACGTACGGTCCAGAATCTGATCGCCACGGGTCGTCATTTCGAGCAAGGACACCTTGCATTGCGGGTACAGCTGCTGCAAACGGTCGCGTACATGCTTGGCTTGCCACAAGGCCAGTTGACTGGCACGAGTGGCAATCACCAATTCCTGAGGAGTAGAAGCCACAACAATCACGCAGCGAAGTAGCGCACGATAGCGGCAGCAACAATACCGATAATGGCCAGGATACCTAAGCCTTGTAGCAGCGACAGACCGCTTTCCTGACCTTTGGCGTCAGAGGATTTAAAAATTGCCATAGAATTATGCTTCCTTGGTAGAACCTTTACGGTGCGCCAGCCACTTGCCCAGCGCCACCACTAATAAGGCACAAACAATCTCGACTCCGAGTTTAACAGGCTGGGGCTGCACGCCAAATTGATTTTCCACAATCTTGTCTGTGACCAGCATGCCGCCTGCAATCCAGCCTAACAAAGCACCACCCAGGGTCACCACGATAGGGAAACGGTCGATCAATTTCAGGACCAGAGTGCTGCCCCAGACAATAATGGGGACACTGAGCAATAAACCAAAGATCACATAGCCCAACTGGTGGTCCAGATGCGCGTTTTGCGCTGCACCGGCAATGGCAATCACGTTATCCAGGCTCATCACAAAGTCGGCGATGATAATGGTTTTAACGGCGGCCCAGATCGTGCCGCCCCCTTGGATATTGCCGTGCGCATCATCGTCGGGCATCAACAGCTTAATGCCGATCCACATGAGCAAAAGACCGCCCACCACTTTCAACAAGGGCAGGTCCAGCAAGGTCAGCGCAAAGAAGATCAGGATGACACGCAGAATAATCGCGCCTACAGTGCCCCACAAAATGCCTTGCATGCGCTGCTGCTGAGGCAGGTTGCGGCAGGCAAGCGCAATCACAACCGCATTGTCACCACCGAGCAGAATATCAATCAGTACAATTTGAAACAGTGAACCCCAATGCAGGGTTTGGAGAAATTCAATCATTTCGTTCCCGTGTCGCTAAACGTGAGCCCTCTTCCCAGACGCTGGACAACTTTTCTTTTTTTGTAGCCAGGCCGTTCCAAGACAACAACGCCCCTTAACGCAGCAAGCTAATCCTAGCCTATGCAAGATGGGGGCTTTTTCTTACTTGATTCGTTTGAGCATGATCAGGCTGGCCAGATTCGGGAAGGAATGCGCCCGGTTGTGGTGTTTTTCTTGACGAAACCGGCTGGCCAATCTTGCCCGGCTGCCTAAAGCAGCCAGACAACGAGCCCGCCGAAGCGGGCCCTGGTACGACTATTTACAGCACTGCCTTGAGCAGCTTACCCATTTCGGATGGGTTACGAGTGGTACGAATACCGCAGGCTTCCATCACTTCCAGCTTGGCATCGGCCGTGTCGGCACCGCCGGAGATCAGGGCACCAGCGTGACCCATACGTTTTCCGGGAGGCGCTGTCACACCAGCGATAAAGCCAACAACGGGCTTGGTCATATTGTCTTTAGCCCACAAAGCCGCGTTGACTTCGTCTGGACCGCCGATCTCGCCAATCATGATAACGGCATCGGTATCAGGATCGTCGTTGAACATCTTCAGTACGTCGATGTGCTTCAGACCGTTGATTGGGTCGCCACCGATACCCACAGCCGAGGATTGACCCAGGCCCAGTTCGGTTACTTGTGCAACGGCTTCGTATGTCAGCGTGCCGGAGCGGCTGACCACACCGATGCGGCCCTTGCGGTGAATGTGGCCGGGCATGATACCGATCTTCAGCTCGTCAGGAGTGATCAGACCGGGGCAGTTCGGGCCCAGCAGCAAGGTTTTGCGGTTTTCAGCGCGCATGCGGTTGCGAACTTCCAGCATGTCGCGAACAGGGATGCCTTCGGTAATGCAGATAACCAGGTCCAGGTCCGCTTCGACAGCTTCCCAGATGGCAGCAGCAGCGCCTGCGGGTGGAACGTAAATAACCGACACGGTCGCGCCAGTTTCAGCCTTGGCGTCGGACACGGAGGCGTAGATAGGTACACCTTCGAAATCCTCACCAGCACGCTTGGGGTTCACGCCAGCCACAAAGGCTTCCATGCCGTTACCGTATTCACGGCACATGCGGGTGTGGAACTGGCCGGTCTTGCCGGTGATCCCTTGCGTGATGACTTTGGTGTCTTTATTGATCAGAATCGACATTTGCTAATCCTCAACCTTTTCTTACTTGGCGGCAGCGACAACAGCAGTCGCCGCTTCGGCCATGGTGTCAGCACTGATGATGGGCAGACCGGAATCGGCCAGCATTTTCTTGCCCAGCTCTTCGTTGGTACCCTTCATGCGTACCACCAGAGGCACGTTCAGGTTGACGGCCTTGCACGCAGCGATCACGCCTTCAGCGATCACGTCGCAGCGCATGATGCCGCCGAAAATGTTAACCAGAATGGCTTTGACGCCCTTGTTGGCCAACATGATCTTGAAGGCTTCGGTCACTTTTTCGGCCGTAGCGCCACCGCCCACGTCCAGGAAGTTGGCAGGCTCGCCGCCAAACAGCTTGATGGTGTCCATGGTTGCCATAGCCAAACCAGCGCCGTTCACCAGGCAGCCGATATTGCCGTCCAACTGGATGTAGGCCAGATCGTATTTGCTGGCTTCAACTTCAGCAGGATCTTCTTCAGCCAGGTCACGGAAAGCCACGATATCGGGGTGACGGAACAAGGCGTTACCATCAAAGTTGAACTTGGCGTCCAAAGCGATGATGTCGCCCGAGCCGGTCAGGATCAGAGGGTTGATCTCGGCCAGTTCAGCGTCGGTTTCGGTGTAGCACTTGTACAGCTTCTGGAATTCAGCAACGGCTTTCTCGATGGAAGCGTCAGGAACGCCGATACCGCGAGCCAGCTTGGTAGCTTGCTCGTCGGTCAGGCCAACGGCAGGGTCCACGAATTCTTTCAGAATGGCGTCGGGGTCACGCTCGGCCACTTCTTCAATTTCCATGCCGCCTTCGCTGGAAGCCATCACGGCCACGCGCTGGGTAGCACGGTCGGTAACGATACCGACGTAGTATTCCTTCTTGATGTCCGCGCCTTCCTCGATCAGCAGGCGACCCACTTTCTGGCCTTCAGGACCAGTTTGGTGAGTGATCAACTGCATGCCCAGGATTTCCGAGGCCAGTTGACGCACTTCGTCTATCGAGCGAGCCAGCTTGACGCCACCGCCCTTGCCACGGCCACCGGCGTGAATCTGGGCTTTAACAACCCACACAGAGCCACCCAGCTCCTGCGCAGCTGCAACCGCTTCATCGACGGAGAAGGCAGGAATTCCGCGTGGCACGGCAACGCCAAACTGCTTAAGCAGTGCTTTGCCCTGATATTCGTGAATTTTCATGTGATACCTGTCAGTCTAAAAACACAATAAAAAAAGAAGGCAGGAACTCCAGGCCAGAGCCCGAGACCTGACTAAAACAAAAAACTAGTCCATCCCGTCGGTGACTTTGGGTCGATACCAGATGGGATAAAACTCCTCAACCACGGGACCGCTCAAACGCAAGGCATGACAGCCATCCAGGTGGAAAGGCTGCTTATCGGTGCGATAGATTTCTGATTCTCCACTGCTGCGACGTCGCCCGGCCATGGTCTGTACCGCAGTAGTTGGCAAAACCTGCGCCAACTCGCTCATGTGCGTACAGCCAGCCGAGCGCCCAAAGCGCTCTTTGACACCCTGACGAAACTGCTTGAGCAAATTCAGGCCTACCAATTTCCGGTAGGCGTGCGAAATGGACGAGCAGTTGTCCTGATAAGGGGCCGCATCGTAGACCGCCACCGCATCCACAATCTCGAAGCTGCTATCGATGGTGATACGCAGATGCATTAAATGCACGGGATCGCCTGCCTTGTGGGTTTGGCCATTGCGTATGGGAAAGTCGTAGGACTTCACATCCAGCAGCGAGGCCTCCAGATCCCAGAGGCCATCTTCCCGTGCAAACGACTGTACCGTGATGGTACGGGTATGCATTGGTTCACGGGCAATGGACGGCGGGGGCAAAGGCATTGATATGGACGAGGCGGCAAGATTGAAACCGATCAAGTATAACGCACCTCGTATGTTCCGTATCAGCCACTTACATAATCAGCAAGCACATCCAAAGCGGGCCAAACACAGGGTCTACGCGGCATCGATACTACGGTATACCAAATTTGCATGAAAAAAACGACCACCCGGCGGGAGGTCGCTTTTTCATGCTAGGAAAATCCGGCAACAAGGTGGGACGTGCGATGGCCTGACATTCCATTCAGGCGGTTTATTTCATGCCTGCACTAAATCAGGCAGCAGCCCGCAATGCTTTGGCCGCATCCACCATGGCCTGCAAGGAAGCTGCCGTTTCAGCCCAGCCCCGCGTCTTCAAACCGCAATCCGGATTCACCCACAAACGGTCGGCAGGCAGGCGCTTGGCGGCCTCCCCCAGCAATCGGACCATCCAGCCCTTGTCAGGCACATTAGGCGAGTGAATGTCGTAAACACCCGGGCCGATGTGGTTGGGATACTCAAAGCTCTCGAAGGCATCCAACAAGAGCATGTTGGAGCGTGAGGTTTCGATCGTAATCACATCTGCGTCCATATCGGCAATGGACGGCATAATGTCGTTGAACTCCGAATAGCACATATGGGTATGGATCTGGGTTTCGTCGGACACGGCGCTGGTGGACAGGCGAAAGCAATCCACTGCCCAGTCCAGATACGCCTGCCAATCCCCATGACGTAGCGGCAAACCTTCACGAAAGGCCGGCTCATCGAGCTGGATGACACGAATACCCGCCTGCTCCAGATCCAAGACCTCATCGCGCAGGGCTAACGCCAATTGACGGCAGGTATCGGCGCGCGGCTGATCGTCACGAACAAAGGACCACTGCAACATCGTCACCGGGCCGGTCAGCATGCCTTTGACGGGACGCTCGGTCAAAGACTGGGCATAAGAGGACCAAGCCACGCTCATCGGTGCCAAACGCAACACATCACCAAAGATAATTGGCGGCTTGACGCAACGCGAACCGTAGCTTTGCACCCAACCATTTTGCGTAAAAGCAAAACCACCCAACAACTCCCCAAAATACTCCACCATATCGTTGCGCTCGGCCTCGCCATGCACCAAAACATCCAGCCCAACGCGTTCCTGAAAACGGATGACTTGCTCGATTTCAGCCTGCATGGCTTTTTCATAAGCCGCATCACTGAGCGCACCGCCACGCCAATCGCGTCGAGCCGTACGAATTTCAGTGGTCTGAGGGAAGGAACCAATAGTGGTGGTGGGATAGGCGGGCAAATTCAGCTTGTTGCGCTGAGCTTCAATACGTTGAGCAAATGGAGTTCGTTGACGCTTGAACTGGTTAATTTTGGCCATCTGGGCTTGTACCGCAGGATTGTGCGTACGCTTGGACTCACGGCGCGTTTTCAAAGCAGCTTGTTGAGCTTGAACCGCCTGCTGCCCCGCTTCATCCAAGGTACCATCCAGCAACCCTTGCAACAGCTTGAGTTCATCAAGTTTCTGCACCGCAAAGGATAGCCAGCTCTTTAGTTCAGCATCCAGGCCTGTTTCACTCTGTACGTCCACGGGCACATGCAAAAGCGAGCAGGAGGGTGCTATCCACAGTCGCTCACCCAAGGCCGCTTTCAAGGGTTCCAGAGTTTGAAGTGTTTTTTCCAGATCAGTACGCCAAATATCGCGCCCCGAGATGACGCCGGCAGACAGCACCTGGTCTTGCCCCAATACCGCTTGCACCGCCTGTAAAGCAGCCGGTGCGCACACAGCGTCCACATGCACGCCCGCAATGGGCAAGTCTTTCAAGACCGTGACATTTTCGTGCAGATCATCAAAATAGGTCGCCAGCAGCAGCTTCAAACCGGATTGGTTCAGGCTTTGATAGACACAACGGAAGGCGTCCTGCCACTCTTGAGGCAAATCCAGAACCAGAACAGGTTCATCAATCTGTACCCATTCCACACCCTGGGCTTTGAAACGAGCCAGCACTTGCTCATAAACTGGTAACAAGGCGTCCAGCAAAGCGAGCTTGCCCACATCGGCCAAGCCCTCATACGCATCTCCCTTACCCAGCCACAACCATGTCAAGGGACCAGGAATCACGGGCTTGACCTTGTACCCCAGAGCCTTGGCCTCCTCAATCTGCTCAAACAAGAACTCACGGGCTATCCGAAAACCTTGACCTGGTGCGAGCTCGGGGACGATGTAGTGGTAATTCGTATTGAACCATTTGGTTATTTCACAAGCGGCGACAGCCCTACCGCTAGGCGCACGGCCACGCGCCATGCGAAACAAAATATCCAAAGACACGGGGGCATTTTCAGCCTGGCCGAAACGGGCGGGAACTGCCCCCAGCAAGGTGCTCCACTCCAAAATCTGGTCATACCAGGCAAAATCACCCACAGGCACGGTGTCCAGGCCTGCCTTGCTTTGCAAATCCCAATGCCGAGCACGCAAGGCCTTGCCTGTATCCAAGAGCTCTTGCTGGCTTACCTGGCTGGCCCAATAGGCTTCCAAAGCGCGCTTTAATTCGCGTTGTATCCCCATACGGGGAAAACCCAGATTATGAATAACAGTCATAGTAAACCCATAAATTAGAAATAAGAGGCCCGCATCAGGCGCTCGAAAACTATTGTGCCTGTATACTTACTTGAAAAAAAATCAAATAAACCATGCTAATTATGAGTTTCTCTCAACATGCTTGAAATTCGTCATCTCGAGACCCTAACCGCCATTCGTGACAGCGGCAGCTTGCAGGAAGCCGCCGAGCGTCTACATGTCACACAGTCCGCCCTCTCGCACCAACTGCGAGATCTGGAGGTGCGACTTCAAGTGCAATTACTGAACCGGCGTACCCGCCCTGCCCGCCTGACCACGGCTGCCTTACGCATCCTGGTTCTGGCCGATGACATCTTGCCGCGTGTACGTGCTACCGAACGTGATCTGCAACGGCTTGCCGCCGGACGTACGGGGCGCCTGCATGTGGCGATTGATTGCCATTCCTGCTTTCAATGGTTGATGCCCGCGCTGGACGCATTCAGGCAGCAATGGCCTGATGTCACGCTGGACTTGAGTGCGGCGTTTTCTTTTGCGCCCTTGCCCGCCTTGATGCGGGGGGATCTGGATGTAGTGATTACCTCAGACCCGCAAGACAATCCGGCCGTCCATTACGAGCCCCTGTTTCGCTACGAATTGGTGCTGGCCGTATCCAACCAACATCCTTTGTCACAGTACCGCTATGTAGAGCCTTTCCAACTGACGGATCAAGTCCTGATTACCTACCCGGTAGAACGCAATCGTCTGGATATTTTCACGCAGTTCCTGACACCAGCCGATGTGGAGCCTGCCGCTGTTCGACAGGCCGAACTGACGCCCATGATCGTGCAACTGGTCGCTAGCCAACGCGGCGTGACGGCTTTGCCGAACTGGGCTTTGACGGAGTTTCTGAACCCGGCTTCGATTCGTACCTGCCGTTTGGGCGAGCACGGTATCTGGCGTACGCTTTACGCCGCAGTGCGCAGCGAGGACTTACAGGCGGATTATGTACAGGCCTTTTTGGCGCAAGCACGCGAGACCTGCTTCAAAAGCCTACAAGGCATTGTGGCCGCGCAACCTTGAACTATTTAACGGTGGCATAGCAAAACACCTGAACCGCTATATAGATAAAGGGGACGTATTAACGAGCGTACTCCACACTTGGGCACACGTACGTTTTTTATGGCCGCAGCATACAGCCTAGAGGTGCCGCAAAGCATTGCCGATGAAGGGGCGCACTCAAGCCGGATCGTCTTCCCAATCACCCAATATTTGCTGCAAGATACGACCCGAGAAGCCGCGGCTGGCCATGAAGCGATATTGTTTGGCGTAACTGCGAGGATCATCTGGCGGCGCACTGAATTTCTTGCCCCACACTTGCTTGGCCCGTTCCAGCTCGGTCGCCATCAATTCTTCTTTGATGATCTCGGTCTGTTCTACATCCACGCCATGCTGGCGCAGTTCTTGCAGAATGACCCGGGTGCCCACACGCGAAGCACGGCGGTTCACGACACTATGCGCAAAGCGCTCGTTGGACAGCCATTTCTGCTCGACCAAGGCGTCGAGCAAGGCTTCCACTTCTTCAGCACTTTCTGCATGAGGGGCCAGTCGGCGGCCCAATTCCAGGCGCGAGTATTCGCGTCGGGATAAAAAATTCAAGGCTCTGGCTTTAAGAGACAACCCCGGCCGTTTGGACGAGGCTTTATTTTCCGAAGCCGGCGCAGTATCACCCGAACGATTTTCTACATTTCTGCCCGCCCGTGTGGGTCGGGCAGAAAGCGCAGCAATGCGCTCCCTTTGAGCTTGTTTACGTTCCCGGATTTCTTCCGGGTCTGTCTCAAAGGGTTCATCATCGAACTCTGGGGGGAAAATCAGACTTCTCCCTGGGCCGGATCAACCACAGGGGCCGTAACTGGGCGGCTGGTTGCGGCGCCCATCAAGACAACGCCCAATTTTTCACGCACTTTATTTTCGATTTCACGGGCCAGTTCGGGGCGCTCTTTCAGGAATTCACGCACATTGTCCTTACCTTGGCCAATGCGGTTGCCGTCGTAGCTGTACCAAGCGCCCGCCTTATCGACCACGCCCGTTTGCACACCCAGATCGATAATCTCGCCTTCACGAGAAATACCGCTGCCGTACATGATGTCAAATTCGGTTTGCTTGAAAGGCGGTGCAACTTTGTTCTTGACCACTTTAACTCGGGTTTCGTTACCCACCATTTCGTCGCCACGTTTAATGGAACCGATACGGCGAATGTCCAGACGCACGGAAGAATAAAACTTCAGTGCGTTACCACCCGTGGTGGTTTCAGGGTTGCCGAACATGACACCAATCTTCATACGAATCTGGTTAATGAAGATCACCATACAATTGGCGCGCTTGATGGTTGCCGTCAATTTACGCAAGGCCTGGCTCATCAGGCGGGCTTGCAGACCGGGCAGGGAATCGCCCATATCGCCTTCGATTTCAGCCTTGGGAGTCAGGGCCGCCACTGAGTCGATAACGATCAGATCAACCGAACCCGAACGCACCAGGGCTTCAGTAATCTCCAGGGCCTGTTCGCCGGTATCGGGCTGAGAGATCAGCAGATCGCCCAGGTTCACGCCCAGCTTTTGCGCGTACTGCACATCCAGTGCGTGCTCGGCATCAATAAAGGCACACGTGCCTTTAAGTTTTTGCATTTCTGCAATGACTTGCAGAGTCAACGTGGTTTTACCCGAGGATTCCGGGCCGTAAATCTCAATAACTCGACCGCGTGGCAGGCCACCGACGCCCAAAGCAATGTCCAGACCCAGCGAACCCGTAGAGACCACCTGGATGTCATGCTCGACGTTGTCGTCGCCATAACGCATGATCGAGCCCTTGCCGAACTGCTTTTCGATTTGCGACAGAGCGGCGGCCAGCGCTTTGGAACGTTCCGAGGCCACTGCTTTACTGTTTTTATCGTCCATGAAAAATCCTTGACTGTGGAATGGCGCCCCAACGGACGGGCACGGCAATTAAAAATCAAACCTAATTATTGCATCAAATTATACTGTATATATACACAGATATTCAAATATATTCACCAAGCGCCATCGTTATCCCCTACTGACCGGCCTGTCGAGCTTATGCAACAATGCCGAACAGCCATTCAATCATTTGTTTGTGTAGGGTCATGCGCATACTCATAGCCGAAGACGACAGTATTCTCGCGGATGGACTTTCTCGTTCCTTACGCTACGAAGGCTATGCGGTCGATGTCGTGCACGATGGCGATAGCGCAGACTCCGCCTTGCAGTTGCAAAGCTTCGACCTTCTGATCCTGGATCTGGATCTGCCCAAAAAAAACGGCCTGTCGGTGCTGCAGTCAATCCGCCAGCGCCAGGACACCTTGCCCGTTCTGATTCTGACCGCCAGCGACACCGTAGAACAGCGCGTACGCGGCCTGGACCTGGGCGCGGACGACTATATGTCCAAACCCTTTGCCCTGACCGAGCTCGAAGCCCGTGTACGTGCCTTGACGCGTCGCAGCACGGGCACCAGCAGCGCTTTGCTGCATCACAAGCGGCTGAGCTTCGATCTGAAAGGGCGTATGGCTTATATAGATAATCAGCCTTTGGAGCTGTCGGCACGCGAAACCAGTTTGCTGGAGATTTTCCTGTCACGCAGCGGTCGCATGATCAGCAAGAACCAGTTTGTGGACCTGCTCTGCGAGTGGGGCGAGGAAGTCACCCCGAATGCCATCGAGGTCTACATCCACCGCCTGCGCAAAAAGTTGGAGCCTAGTGGTGTACGCATCCTGACTGTGCGGGGTTTGGGATACTGTCTGGAACCAGAAAAACTGCGAGAAGACGCTCCAGCCTAAGGGATCGTCCATGCAGCACGCCAGCCCGCCCCAAAAAAATACCGACGCACGCGCAAAAGACAAGCGCGTGGCTCCGCGCCCGCTCATCCACAAGATCATGATCTGGATTTTCGGGCCTTTGTTCTTGCTGTGGACAGTGGGCATTGTCATTACTTATTTCATCGCCCAGCACATTGCCAACTCACCCTATGACCGCACCTTGCGCGATCACCTGGACTTGCTGCGAGTAGAAATCAGCCGTCAGGACCTGAGCCAAGCCATTCATTTGTCACATGGCGCGCAGACGATTTTGCGGCAGGAAAGCCCGACACCCACGTTATGGCAAATCCGCGATGCCAATGGCCAGCCGCTCGCTGGGAATGCCAGTTTGCCGGTTCCCGATAGCTGGAGCTATGACACCGACTTGCTGCGCTACCGAGACGTCACTCTGAACGATCAAAGTCTGCGACTGGCCTATGTCTGGGGCGGCAAGGACAAGAACAACACGCCCTTTCTGGCGGTTGCCGCCGAAACCAATGAACATAGAGCGGTTCTACACAGAGAAATTCTGATCGGGATGCTGACACCGCAATTTATTCTGGTGCCGCTGGCAGCCATGCTGGCGGGCCTGGGACTCACTCATGGCCTGGAGCCGCTGAACCTGCTGCAAGCGCGCTTGCGCGCCCGTGCGCCGGGCGATTTGTCACCCGTGGATCAGGAACAAGCGCCTGCCGAAATCGTGCCACTGATTGATGCCATGAATGGGCTACTGGCCCAGCAAGCACAGTTTTCAGCAACTCAACGCCAGTTTGTCGCCAATGCTGCTCATCAACTGAAAACTCCGCTTGCCGGGATACGCACCCAGGCCGAACTGGCCTTGCGCGAACGTGACCCAAAGCAGACCGAAGCCAGCCTGCAACAACTGGTACGCGGCACCGACCGCGCCACGCGTCTGGTTACCCAAATGCTGGCCTTGGCGCGCGCCGAGAGCAGCGACACCCTGTACGCCTCCACCCAGCAAACCCTGGACCTGAATACGCTAACCGAATTGCACGTAGGCCAACGTGTACCCGATGCCCTAGAGCTTGGACTGGACCTGGGCCTGGAAAACCATACCAAAGCCATCCTTTTGCAAGCCGATCCGGTCCTGCTCGATGAACTGATCAACAATCTGCTGGACAACGCCCTGATCTACACCCCGAAGGGCGGGTGGGTCACCATGCGTACCGGCCAGGCCCCAGGCAAAGCGTGGCTGGAAATTGAGGACAACGGACCCGGCATTCCCACTGAACATCAAGCACGGATTTTTGATCGTTTTTATCGCATCATGGGCAACCAGGCGGACGGTAGTGGTCTGGGGCTGGCCATTGTGCGGGAAATCGCCGAGATTCACGGCGCCTCTATCGACTTTATGCCACTGACTGGGGGCCAGGAAAGTGGCCTGCGCTTGCGAGTCAGTTTCCCACTGTCTTTGCCTTGGAGAGCCTGAACCCATGCCCCAGACAATCACCAGTGCTGCCCTTCCGAAAACCAAGAACAAACTGGATAGCCAAGGCCGCAAAGTTATTTTTGCCTCCGCCCTGGGCACCATGTTCGAGTGGTACGACTTTTACCTCTACGGCTCCATGGCCGCCATTCTGGCGCAACACTTCTTTTCCGCCGTGAACCCGACGGCCGGCTTCATCTTCGCCTTACTGGCCTTTGCCGCCGGTTTTGCAGTGCGCCCTTTTGGCGCCCTGCTCTTTGGTCGAATCGGCGACCGTGTGGGCCGTAAGTACACCTTTCTGATCACCATCTTGCTCATGGGTCTGTCCACCTTTCTGGTGGGTGTGCTGCCCAGCTATGAGGCCATCGGAATTGCCGCCCCCATCATGCTGATCGTTCTGCGCCTGTTGCAGGGACTGGCCATGGGCGGCGAATATGGCGGTGCCGCCACCTATGTGGCTGAATACGCACCCCAGCACCGACGCGGCTTTTACACTAGCTGGATTCAGACCACCGCGTCAGTCGGTTTGCTGCTGTCCCTGCTGGTCATCATGGGCATACGCAGCCTGGTCGGCGAAGACGCCTTTGTCGTGTGGGGCTGGCGCATTCCATTTCTGATTTCCGTTCTGTTGCTGGCCATCTCCGTGTGGATACGGATGAATCTAAAAGAGTCCCCGGCCTTTCAGCACATCAAGGAAGAAGGCACGCTCTCGACCTCGCCTATTACCGAGTCTTTTGGCCGTTGGGCGAATCTGCGTATTGCCTTGCTGGCCTTGTTTGGGCTGACCGCAGGCCAAGGCGTGGTGTGGTACACGGGGCAGTTTTACGCCTTGTTTTTCATCACCCACATGCTGGGTTTGCACCCCACCCTGGCGCAAACCTTGATGGTGATTTCTCTGTTACTGGCCACTCCGCTGTTTATCTTTTTTGGCTGGCTCTCAGATCAAATCGGGCGCAAACCCATCATCCTGACGGGCTGCTTGCTCGCTGCCCTGACCTATTACCCGGCCTTCCAGGGCCTGGCCTATTTTGCCAATCCCGCTTTGGTCCAGGCGCAACGCAACGCCCCCGTGACTGTCATCACCGACCCGGCCAGTTGTTCTTTCCAATTCAATCCGGTGGGCAGCCATACCTTCACCAGCTCTTGCGATATCGTGAAGTCCTATATGGCCAGCCACGCTGTCAGCTACAACAACGTCACAGGCTCACCCGGCCAGGTGGCCCAGGTGCGTATTGGCGACCATGTTATTGACGGCTTTGAAGGCGGGGATCTGAGCCGAGCCGATTTTGCTCGCCACTCGCAAGAACTAAAAAATGAACTGACCCAGACCATGCGCCAGTATGGCTACCCGAACGGTGCTGATCCGGCCCAGACCAATAAAGTCATGCTGGTGCTCCTGCTGACGTACCTGGTGGGTTTGGTCACGGCGGTCTATGGCCCTATCGCGGCCATGCTGGTGGAAATGTTCCCGATTCGCATCCGCTACACGTCCATGAGCCTGCCCTATCACATCGGCAACGGCTGGTTCGGGGGATTTTTACCCACCCTGTCCTTTGCCATCATTGCCGTCACCGGCAATATATATGATGGTTTGTGGTATCCGATCTTGATCTGTCTGGTCACCGTTGCAATTGGCGCTCCCTTTGTGCGGGAAACCCGCCACAACGACATCAATCGTTAGCAACGCCTTGCATCCGAACGCTTTTCGCCTGCCATTGCGCGCCCCCTCTCTGGCAAATGCAAGGGTCCGTAAATGGCCGGGCGACACAAGAAGATCTGCGCGTACAATCGAACATTGCCTCGGGCATGGTGCCCGCTTCCTTTATCTGTTTAATTATCTTCGTATCCATGTGGTTTAAGAATCTACGCATCTATCGTCTCTCCCCCGACTGGGTATGTTCCGCCCAAGAGCTGGAAGAAGCTCTGTCCAAACACAGCTTCACCCCTGGCTCCAGCCAGGAACCGTTGAGCCTGGGCTGGGTCAGCCCCCGCGAGAACAATGCCCTGGTACATGAAGTCAACGGCCAGTACCTGATCGCTTTGCGTGCCGAAAAGAAGCTGCTGCCCACCACCGTGATCAATCAAGTCGCTCGTGAAAAGGCTCGTGATATCGAAGAGCAACAAGGCTACAAACCCGGCCGAAAGCAAATGAAGGAAATCAAGGAGCAAGTCATTGTGGACTTGATGCCTCGCGCCTTCGCCGTCTCACGCGACACCCGTGTGTGGATCGACACCCGCAACCACTGGCTGGCTATCGATGCCGCTGCCACCGCCAAGAGCGACGAAGTGCTGGGCCTGCTGGCCAAAAGCATAGAGCCCTTCCCCGTGCAGCCCCTGTACACCGAGCAATCGCCCGCTGCAGCCATGACCTCCTGGTTGGTGGATGAAGAACAACTGGCCAACTTCACCGTGGACCAGGACACCGAGTTGCGCTCTACTGGCGACAGCGGTGCTGCCGTGCGCTACGTCAAGCAAAGCGCGGATATAGCCGAAGTGCGCAAGCACGTGGAGGCTGGCAAGCAGTGCACCCGTTTGGCCATGACCTGGGCGGATCGCATCAGCTTTGTGCTGACCGACGCGCTGGACGTCAAACGCGTGGCCCCGCTGGATATCCTGACTGAAAAACAAGACGTGACGGCCGTCAACGATGACGAAATTTTTGATGCCGACATGACCTTGATGACCTCCGAGCTGGCCAAGATGATCAGCGATCTGGTCGAAGTGCTGGGCGGCGAACGCAAGTAAAGCCCGTCCACATAGCCTAGCTGAACCGCCCTTCAGGCCAGTTCCTGTTGGGCGGCGCGATACACACCAGGCGTCATTCCCGTCCAATGGCGAAAGGCCCGGTGAAAAGTCGCTGGCGAACTGAATTTCAATGCATAAGCAATTTCAGCCAGCGACATATCTTTGCGCAGCAATTTGAAAATTGCCAAGTCTCGGCGCAATTCATCCTTGATCCCCTGAAACGACAGGCCTTCTTCTTGCAGCCTGCGGATCAAGGTGCGTGCGGACATATGCAGTTTTCCCGACACATCCTCTAGGGTATGACCCAAGTCGGCATGCAGAATTTCCCGTACCTTCAGGCGTAAGGCGTGTTCGCGATAGGAGGTAAAAATCCAGTCACGCGGGGCGCGTTCCAAAAAGGCCCGTGCCTCGACCTGCGTTCGTTGCGGGCGCACCTGCCCCAACTCCACCTGAAACAAAATATGCGAACAGGGCACATCAAAACAGACTGAAGCGGGAAACAATACAGAATAGTCCGCCGCAAAGGCCGGTCGAGCAAATGCAAACGCAACCTGTTGCACCGGCACTTCACGTCCCACCAGCCAGGAGACAATGCCGTGCGTGAATTTCAACATGAGCGCATGACCGAAGCGATGTACAACGGCCGTGGAATAACGCGGCACCAATTCGATGCCTAACTCCTTGTCAGTGCGGATCAGGTTCAAGCTGAAATCGTCCAGCAGCAGATTCCAAAACTGGGTAAAACGATACAAGGCCACATTGATGGAAGGCGCATCTCGCACGGTGCGCACAATGTACTTCAAGGCCCCTGAACGAATCGGACGTGTCCAAAAACCCATCATTTCATCACCTGTTTTCTTGGCGCTTTCCTGATACAAGCGCACTAACTGATCCCGCGTCAGCCGGGCACCGGGCCGATCAATAAAGCCCTTCACAATGCCCGCCTGCTTCAAGCACTGATCCAGAACCTCCTCCGAATAACTGGTGCGCAGGCTGTGAAACCAGTCTTGCACCAGATCCAGCGCCACCGTGGCGGTACGTGCGGCATCGACAGGCACGGGAAGCGCGCCGGGTGCACCATTCATTTTGTCATCCCCTCTAAGATTGTCACTTTTTGCATACTCGGCGTCAGTATTCGCTATTGGGTAAGGTGCTAAACCATCCTATGCTGACACACATAATACAAGGAGACATCACCATGTTAGGCACTGGAAATATGATGCACATGCCCTTGCTCATCAGTTCAATTCTCACCCACGCCCTAGAGAATAACCCTGAGCAGGAAATTGTTACCGCTTTGGATAATGGCGAGCTACATCGCTACCGCTATCTTGAATTTGCCCACCGAGTTCAGGATCTAGCCCTGGGACTGCACCGTGCAGGTCTGCAGCCCGGCGAGCGCGTGGCGACTTTGGCATGGAATACCTACCGCCACCTGGAAATTTACTACGCCACCTCGGGCATCGGTCTGATCTGTCACACCGTCAATCCCCGTCTGACGTACGAGCAAATTGCCTTCATCATCAATGATGCCCAAGACACGGTGATGTTCTACGACGAACATTTCGAAGAAATGGTCAACTATCTGCGCGGCCAATGCCCCACCGTCACGCAGTGGGTGCGCATGGGCAGCCAGGCCCACGGCCCGTTGGCTGACGAATACGAAAGCTGGCTGGGCAATGACACCACCGGCTTTACATGGCCCGTGTTTGACGAGAACACAGCCAGCGGCCTGTGCTACACCTCCGGGACCACGGGCGAGCCCAAAGGCGTGCTGTATACCCACCGCTCCACGCTCTTGCATGCCTACGCCTCGTCCCACCCCAATGCCCTGAGCATTGCCAGCAGCGATACCATCATGCCTTTGGTGCCCATGTTTCATGTCAACGCCTGGGGCCTGCCGTATTCAGGCTTGCTGTCCGGCGCCAAGCTGGTGCTTCCCGGTGCGAACCTGCAAGGCGAACGTATTTATTCCTTATGTGAACAGGCGGGTGTCACTCTGTCTGCGGGTGTACCCACCATCTGGAAAACCGTGCTGGACTACGCCAAAGCGACTGACAAACCGTTCAGCACCTTGAGCCGCATTCTGATTGGCGGCTCGGCTTGTCCCCCCAATATGATTGCCACCTGGGCCAGCTACGGCATTACCGTTCGCCACGCCTGGGGGATGACGGAAACCTCGCCGCTGGGCACGGTATGCCAATTGCTCCCCAAGCACAGCAATCTGCCCGAAGCGCAGAAACAACACGTGCTGGCCTCGCAAGGCCGAGCCCTGTTCGGCGTGCGCCTGAAAACCGTCGACGACCAAGGCAATACCTTGCCACGCGATGGCAAGAGCAGCGGCCACCTGCTGATCCAGGGCAACTGGATCATGGACCGCTATTACGGCAAACCTGATCTGGCCAGTGAAAACGGCTGGTTTCGCACCGGTGACGTAGGCGCCATCGACGCCGATGGCTACGTCTACATTACCGACCGCAGTAAAGATGTGATCAAGTCCGGTGGCGAATGGATTTCCTCGATCGAGATCGAGAACATCGCCATGGAGGAACCTTTGGTCGAGCTGGCAGCCTGCATCGCCCAAGCGGACGACAAGTGGGGGGAACGCCCTGTGCTGTTCGTGGTGCCACGCGAAGGGGCTGATCTGGACGAGACCCAGATGCTGCGACGCTATCAGGATCGTGTCACCCGCTGGTCGGTACCCGACAAAGTAATTTTCATCGACCAGATGCCCATGACGGCAACTGGCAAGATCCAAAAAATGGCGCTGCGAAAAATGCTGGCCGATCAAACCAATCCCAGCTGACTTGCACTGCCGCCCTCGCGATTACGTAACACAAGGAGTTTTTTATGGCCGCCCCTTTCCTGCTGACCACCGAGTTGGACAACATCGGAATTGTCACGCTGAACAAGGCGCACAAGCGCAACGCCCTGGATGAAGATGCCATTGCTGAAATTGATGCGTACTTCTCCAATATTCCCGAGCACATCCGGGTCATTCTGATGAAGGCAGAAGGCGACCATTTCTGCGCGGGCCTGGACCTGAAAGAACACCACGACAAAGAACGCGGCGCGGTGGATTTTTTGCGCGTTTGCCAAAGCTGGCACCGTGCGTTCGACAAGATCGAACATGGTGGCATCCCCGTCATCGCCTGCTTGCAGGGCGCCGTCGTGGGCGGTGGTCTGGAACTGGCCAGTGCGGCGCACATTCGTGTCGCAGACAGCAGCACCTTTTTTGCCCTGCCTGAAGGCACACGCGGCATCTTTACCGGTGGTGGCGCTACCGTGCGTACCGCCAAAATCATCTCCCCCAACCGCATGATCGAACTGATGCTGACAGGCCGCGTACTTGATGCCGTGGAGGGAGAACGATTGGGCTTGGCGCATTACGTATGCAATAACGAAGCCAACCCTAAAACTGCTTATGAGCTGAGCCTGGAACTGGCCCAGCGCATTGCAGGCAATGCCATCTTGTCGAACTACGCCATTGTCAGCTCGATCAGCCGCATTGCCGATATGTCTGCCACCGATGGCCTCTTTGCCGAGGGCTTGATGGCAGCCGTAGTACAAACCGGGCGAGATGTGCAGGACCGCTTGGGGGAGTTTGTTAATAAGAAAGCTCATAAAGTGAAGCCGACCAAATAACATCGGCCAGGCGAACATGGGCAGTAATCACAACAATACGGAGACAAAACCATGCTGTCGCATCAAGAGTTAAGCCGGAAACTAGCCGGACTACAGGAATATGAGCAACTCAAGTCGCAGCGGCGGCGTCTGGCATTTGCCTGCGCCGGCCTCTGCCTGGGGCTGACGGGCCTGCTCATCGTAACGGCCATTTTTTGGCCCGGCGTTCTAACCCATGAGCTGGGCAGTGGAGGAGCTGTCAACAGTGGCATGGT
Source organism: Alcaligenes sp. SMD-FA (assembly GCF_025960365.1). Lineage (NCBI taxonomy): Bacteria > Pseudomonadati > Pseudomonadota > Betaproteobacteria > Burkholderiales > Alcaligenaceae > Alcaligenes > Alcaligenes sp. SMD-FA. Next base: position 2,350,481 of record NZ_CP110108.1, read on the forward strand.
GTACGGAATAGGACTGATTTTTGTGTCCTGGTTATTAACCGGCGTGTATATCCATATCGCCAACACCCGCTTTGACCCGCTGTGCGAGCGAGTACTGGCAAAGGTACGCCCATGAATACACAAGCCATTCTGATCTTTGCGGCTTTTGTCCTGGTTACCCTGGGCATTACCTACTGGGCCTCGTCGCGCACACGTTCCAGCTCGGACTTTTACACGGCAGGAGGCGGCATTACCGGCACGCAAAATGGCCTGGCCATTGTGGGCGACTACATGTCCGCTGCAACCTTGCTGGGCATTTCGTCCCTGGCCTTTACCAACGGCTTTGACTCGCTGCTGTATGCGGTTTGCGCCTTCATGGGCTGGCCGATCATCATGTTTCTGATTGCCGAGCGCCTGCGCAACCTGGGCCGCTACACCTTGAGCGACATCGTCTCATACCGGCTGGATGAACGCAGCACGCGCATCTTTACTGCGATCAGCTCGCTGACGGTAGTGCTGTTTTACCTGATCGTGCAAATGGTCGGCGCAGGGCAACTGGTGCAACTGCTGTTTGGCATCGACTACACCTATGCCGTGGTGGCCGTGGGCTTGCTCATGATGGTGTACGTCGTGGTGGGCGGCATGGTGGCAACCACCTGGGTACAGATCATCAAGGCGATTTTGATGATGGGTAATGGCTTTTTGATGGCTGCCCTGGCCATGTGGTATTTCAACTTTGACTTTTCTGCCATGGTCAGCGCTGCTGCCGATCATCATCAGGCAGGCCAAGCCATGAAGGGCCCCTGGAAGCTGATGGCCGATCCGTTCTCGGGTCTGTCCCTGGCCGTTTCCCTGGTGTTTGGCATTGCAGGTCTGCCCCACATCATGATGCGTTTTTTCACCGTACCTGATGCACGCGCAGCCCGTAAATCGGTATTCGTGGCAACCGGGCTGATGGGCGTGTTCTTTGTGGTGATCTGCTTTCTGGGTCTGGCTGCCATGGCCATCTTGCCCAACCACCCCGAGTTCTATGTGGATGGCAAGGTTGGGGGCATGGTGTTGGGCGGCTCGAACATGCCTATCATGCATCTGGCAACGGCCTTGGGCGGCAATCTGCTGTTTGGTTTGCTGGCCGCCGTGTCCTTTGCCACGATTCTGGCCGTGGTCAGTGGCCTGACCTTGGCAGGAGCATCAGCGGTCGCTCACGATCTGTACGCCAAAGTCATCCGCCGTGACGACGTCACGCCATCGCAAGCCATGCGCGTCAACCGCCTGGCATCAATCGGTATTGGGTTCGTGGCCATTTTTCTGGGCCTGTTGTTCCGTGGCCAAAACGTGGCTTTCCTGGTTGCCCTGGCCTTCAGTATTGCCGCCTCGGCTAACTTCCCGGTCTTGCTGATGTCCATGTACTGGCGCGGTGTCACTACCCGAGGCGTTATCTATGGCGGTTTGAGCGGCCTGCTCGTGGCGCTGGGCCTGGTGATTCTGTCTCCAGCCGTGTGGGTACGCATTCTGGGCTTTTCCGAGGCAGTATTCCCGTATGACTTCCCCACCCTGATTTCCATGCCTTTGGCATTTTTCATGATCTACTTTGTATCAAAACTGGACAACAGCCGTCGCGCCAGCCAAGACCGTGATGGGTTTGACGCCCAGCAAGTCCGCGCTGAAACCGCAGTTGGTATTGCCGCTGTGTCTCACTAGGTACCTGGTACGCTGGCGGTAGCCCAGCCCAATCAGGTTACCGCCCCTTGTTTTAATTCATCCCAGCAGGAGCATCACCATGACAGAGTTAAACACCCCCGAAATTGCTCACTACATCGGAGGTGGCCAGCAGGCTGGCGCCGGTACCCGTACTCAACCGGTATACAACCCGGCCACCGGCCAGGTTAGCGCCAAAGTCAGACTGGGTAGCCAGCAAGATATTGACGCTGCGGTGGCCAGTGCCCAGGCCGCTTTCCCCGCCTGGGCCGACACCCCACCACTTCGCCGCGCCCGTGTCCTGTTCAATTTTTTGGCCTTGCTCAACGAGAACAAGGAAAAGCTGGCCGCCATGATTACGGCCGAGCATGGCAAAGTTCTGTCCGATGCAATGGGCGAAGTCACTCGCGGCATTGAAATTGTGGAGTTTGCTTGCGGCATTCCTCAACTGCTCAAAGGCGATTTCACCGAACAGGTCAGCACCAATATCGACAACTGGACCATGCGCCAGCCCCTGGGGGTGGTCGCGGGTATCACCCCTTTCAACTTTCCGGTCATGGTGCCCATGTGGATGTTCCCTGTAGCGATTGCTGCGGGCAACACCTTTGTGCTCAAACCCAGCCCTATCGACCCCAGCCCCAGCCTGTTTATTGCCGAGCTGCTGAAGCAGGCTGGCCTGCCCGATGGTGTGTTCAACGTGGTGCAAGGCGATAAAGACGCGGTTGAGGCCTTGGTCAATCATCAGGACGTGCAAGCCGTGTCCTTTGTGGGCTCCACCCCGATTGCCAACCGTATTTATGAAATGGGCGCCATTGGCGGCAAGCGCGTCCAGGCACTGGGTGGCGCCAAGAACCACCTGGTCGTCATGCCTGACGCCGACATCGACCTGACCGTGGACGCCCTGATCGGTGCCGCCTACGGTTCGGCAGGCGAGCGTTGCATGGCCATCTCAGTCGCTGTACTGGTGGGTGACTCTGCCGAGCGCATCCTGCCCAAGCTGGAAGAACGCACTCGCAGCCTGAAGATTCTGAACGGCACCAATGCAGCGGCAGAAATGGGCCCCATCGTGACGCAGCAAGCACGCGAGCGTATCAGCAGCTGCATCGACAAAGGTGTACAAGAAGGCGCCAAACTGCTGGTAGACGGTCGTAACTTTGACGGTGCCAAAGCCGGTGAAGGTTGCAAGGACGGCTTCTGGATGGGCGGCACATTATTCGATCACGTCACTCCCGACATGAGCGTCTATCAGGATGAAATCTTTGGCCCTGTGCTGTGCTGCGTACGCGTACCGGACCTGGCCAGTGCCATTGAGCTGATCAACAAGCACCAGTTCGGCAACGGTGTCGCTTGCTTTACCAGTGACGGGAACGTGGCCCGTGAATTTGGCCGCCGTATCCACGTGGGTATGGTCGGTATCAACGTCCCTATTCCTGTCCCTATGGCCTGGCACGGTTTTGGTGGCTGGAAAAAGAGCCTGTTTGGCGACATGCACGCCTACGGTGAAGAAGGCGTGCGCTTTTACACACGCCAGAAATCCATCATGCAACGCTGGCCTGAGAGCATCTCCAAGGGTGCAGAATTTGCCATGCCTACATCCAAATAAACATGGATTTTCTGGGCTGAATTTTCGCCTGCAAGCGACGATTCAGCGTGGCATGTCACCGCTATCAATCTGCTCACCCAGCCGATTTTAAAAGCGCTGTGATAAAAGACAAAAAACCGGGGCTCTGATTCAGAGCCCCGGTTTTTTTAATGCTGGCGCAGGATTAGCGCTAGCATCTACTCAACTTAGTACATGCCATGGAAAACCGCATCATCAGGACCGACGTGCGATGGCGGGTCCCAGGTCACATCACGCATGGAATGCTGCACCAGCGTCTCCACACCCAGCAGCACAGCAAAGATCGCCATACGTACGGGAATACCGTTGTCAGCCTGACGGAAGATAGCCAGGCGCGGGTCGTGGTTCAGGTCCACACTTAGATCATGGGCACCTTCACGGCTATCACGTGGCAATGGATGCATCACAATCACATCAGGGCCGCAGCAGCGGTCGATAATGGCTTTGTTAACCTGGAAGTCAGCCGTAAAGCTGCCATCCTGCCCTTCTTCAAAACGCTCTTTTTGCACTCGCGTGGCGTAAATCACATCCACGCCGGGCAGACCTTTTTCCAAGGAACTGGTCTGTTCAATGACATGCTTACCTTGCTTGGCAACCTGCTCCACAATGTGTTCAGGCATTTCCAGGCCGGGGGGCGAAATCAGGGTGAATTTCAGGCCACGGTACATGCCCAGCAGCTTGATCAGGGAGTGCACGGTACGGCCATATTTCAGATCCCCTACCAGAGCGATATGTGCGCCATCCAGCAACTTGCCCAGACGCGAAAACTCCGTGCTGATGGTGTACAGATCCAGCAAGGCCTGGCTGGGGTGTTCGCCCGCACCATCACCACCGTTCACCACAGGAATATTGGTGGCACGTGCAAATTCCGCGACCGAGCCTTGCTCAGGGTGACGGATCACCATGGCATCCACATAGCCGCTCATGACGCGGCTGGTGTCGTAAATGGACTCGCCTTTGGCCATGGAGGAAAAGGTAAAGCCGGTGGTGTCACATACCGAACCACCCAGGCGGCAAAAGGCCGAGCCGAAGCTGACGCGAGTACGGGTGGAGGCTTCAAAAAACAGGTTACCCAGCACAGCACCTTCCAGCACGCGCGATACTTTTTGACGGCGGGCGATAGGCTGCATGATGTCGGCCAGGCTGCACAGCTCTTCCACGGTTTCACGGGTGAACTGATCTACGGACAAGAGCTGATGTTTGCCGCCGGTGGCAATGCGATCACGCAAGGGACCGGACTGTGCGCTTTGCGCATATTTGCTCAGCAATGCTTCGTTTTCCACGATTTCCGTGACAAAACGCTGCACCACTTCAGGCATGGCCCGCGACTCCAAAGAGCCTTCAGGCAGCAGCCAGGTATCCAATGCACGGCGCTTGACCCCAATACGTGCCGCAAAAACGTCACGAGTCAGGTTCAGGCGACGCATTGCATCACGCAAAAAAACTTGTTGGGAGACGGCCATATCAGCTCTCGCTTCTAAAACATACGCAATGCGTATATTTTAAGACCGCAATTGATCAAAAAGCGAGAAAGAATTGAACCCACTGCAGAAAATACAACGACAATCTACGCAGCCGCTCAGAGCCGCTACTCGCTACGCGCACGGAGCAAAGCAAGACAACAATTAGGGATGCTGCCGATACGGCGTGGTAGAAGGTGCGGCCTGATCATCATTGGGCGCCATGAGGCCCTCGTAATCTTACTGACCGGAGGTAAGCCACTCGCTATGCTGGTAGGCAAAATCAGCCAGGCCCAAGGTGCCCCAGACACCGATCACAAAAAGCGCCAGGCTCAAGGCCAGAAAGAAGGCCGAACAGAAACCGGGAATCCAGGCCCAGCGACGCCCTGATTTGGAGCTGTGCCACGCCAGGGTCCAATGGCTCCAGCACAAGGCCAGAAACGCCGAGACCAGCCCCATCAGAAAGACGAACAGGGGCAGACGTAAAAAAGCGGGGACAAAAACGGATCCGATCGCTCCAGTGCCCATCAACATGATGAATAAGAGCGCGGCCCCATGAAGGCCGATCAGAACCCGAAAAGAAAGGATATAAAAAGTAAAACTGCTGGGCGGGGTCACCATACCGACTTTCCTGTTTTTAACAAGAGGGGTGGGTGTGGACACCCACCGCATTTTTCAACAAGCCAGGCATGGATGAACCCAAGACCAGGGTGGCATTAAGGTCGTAAGCAGGGCTTACTTCTTGCCGTTGGTTTGTGTCGCTTCTTGACCGGCAATGGCACGCGCAGCAGCCAAGGCGTTAGCTTCAGTACCCACCATGAAAATCAGGCGGCCATCTTTAACGGGCGAACCGTAAGCGGGAGCAGCCAACATCGTGTCACCCACGACCAACGCCAAGCGCTTTTTGGGGAACTGAGTGGTCACTTGCAGCAAACGTTGAGCCGCCTCTGGCGTTAAATCCAACGCCAACAAGCCTTCCTTGCTGTCGTTAGTACCGGCCTGTACGCCAACCAGATCCTGACGCACCACCACGGCACGCGGATTCACAAATAGAACACCATTGGGCTGGACATCGACGCGAGCCCAACCCGCTTGCTCCTGCGTGTCAGCCAGGAAAATCTGTACCGGTGCGGCTTGCTGCTGGACACCTGCCTGTGCTTGAGGCTGCTGAGCGCCAGTTGCTGGCGTGGAGGGAGTTGTTTGCGTTGCGGTGCTGGAAGCACCAGCGGTATCGCTCGGTTTTTCTTGAACGGTCTGACAAGCGGCCAGTGCGACCAAGCCAACAGGAGCCAAAATTCGAGCGAGCGCGCGTAAAGTCATCATAATGAAGTTTCCCTCTCTCTTTACGAAGAATCAATAAGGATAGCAGTGTATCAGCCATGTAAAAGTGCAAGCGGTTAATCTTTGTTAAAGCTTGTCATTTGTGCACCTCTAATTTGTACGCTGACTTCATCCATTAAGCGACCGTGTTCCGTTTTCAATTCAATTCGCAGCGTTCCCGGCACCAGCGGAATTCGCAACTGTGCCCCCTTCCCCGCTTCTACTCCCTGCACCCACCACACCAAGGGCTCGGTAATCTGTCCTTGGGCCAACAATCGCAGTTGCTGGTTTTGTGGTGGAATATCCGGATCCAGCGCGAAAATAGTGCCATTGACTGGCTCGCGAATACGGGCCGGGCCAGCATAGGCCTGTTCCACATCACTTAACACCACGCGATCAGTCTGCGTGCCTTCGACAAAAAATTCCTCACGGCTAGGTTCCATGGCAGGCAAAAACTCAATCTGACGCCTCTGCACCTGAGCAGGCATAGCCGTTTGACGGCCGGGGCGACGCTGCTGCAGGATCGAAATCACCTCGTGCCAGATCGGTGCCGCACCGCTAACGCCTGATACATCTTGCATACTTTGACCGGCACTATTTCCCACCCAAACACCGACGGTAAAGTGCTCTGTCCACCCCAGGGCCCAGTTATCACGCATATCTTTACTGGTTCCGGTTTTAACCGCACTCCAAAACGGTGTACTCAAGGCACTGTCCAAACCAAAGGTCAGTACCCGCGCCTGACGGTCAGACAATATGTCGCCCACAATCCAGCTAGCGCCTGCATCCATCACAGGATGAAAGGCAGCGCTTTGCTGGTCCATACGTGTTTGCACGGCTTGAGTCTGGCCTAAATTGGCCAGAGCACGGTAGGCATTGGTCAACTCCAACAAGCTGACATCCGCACTGCCCAAGGCCAAGCTATACCCATAGAAATTACCATCCTGGCGCAGATTCATGCCTAACGCACGCAAGCGATCCACCAGATTGGCAGGCCCCAGCATGGTCAACACCCGCACAGCGGGGATATTCAACGAAGAGGCCAGGGCATTACGCGCACTGACCCAACCCACAAACTGCTTGTCATAGTTTTGCGGGATATACAGGCCATTACCGGTGGACAAATTCAGCGGGGAATCCTCCAGCAAAGACGCCGCTGTCAACAGTCGCTTTTCAATCGCCATCTCATACAGAAAAGGCTTGAGCGTAGAGCCGGCCTGCCGCAAAGCGCGAGCATGATCCACCTCGGCCGCCTCGGACAGGTCACCACTGGAACCGACGTAGGCCAGAACCTGCCCGCTGTGATTGTCCAGCACCACAACGGCAGCATCCTGCACACGCGCGGTCCTGAGATCGAGCAAGTGTCGCCGCATACTGGCCTGCACCTGCATTTGCAATCGCGTGTCCAAGCTTGTGTGGACACTGTCACCCGCTTTGATTTGCGGATTCTGATCCAAGACCCAACGGGCAAAATGCGGCGCCCGTTGAGCCTGCCCCAAGGGGGCTTGTCCGGCCCGGCGCAAAGCCACCGGCACCAGATTACTCAACGCTCGACATTGCTCGGCGCGCCCCATTTCCTGCAAGGTCAAACACGCCCGGCGTTCAACCGTCAAGGCCGAGGCATTCGGGCCGCGCAACAACACAGCGGCAATGGCCGACTCACGCGCGTCCAATGCTGCGGCCTGCTTTTGAAACAGGGTGCGCGCCATCGCATCCACCCCGATCAGCTCACCCCGGAAAGCCACCTGATTCAGATAGGTTTCCAAAATTTCGGGTTTGCTCCAGGTATCTTCCAACGATTGGGCCGCCACCACCTGATCCAGCTTTTGCCAGACCGAGCGCCCACCACGACCACCAAGCAGATCCTGGTCCATCAGACCGGCTAGCTGCATGGTAATGGTCGAGGCACCGCGACTCCGTCCGGCAAACAGACCATCCCAGGCCGCAGAGCCGACGGATAACCAATCCACCCCACCATGAGACTCAAAACGGCGGTCCTCAGACATCAGGACCGCCATTTGCAAAGCCGGAGAAATTTGCTCCAGCGCGACCCAGTCGCCGCGTCGTTGATGAAAGTCCAGACGGACTCGTTGGATAAGCTGGCCCTGGCGATCCAGAACCTGTACATCGGAAGAGCGGTACGCTTGCCGAACGTCCTCGTAGCTGGGGGTAGCCTGCCCAGGACTGGCCCACAGGGCCAGTCCCAGCACCAGCAGTCCTGCTTTACTTGACGGGTGCATCCACAACTTCCAGAACTTGCTCGTTAGGCCAGACGGCAAATACATCAGGCTCGTACAGGGCCTCAGCACGACTGGCTGGCAACACAAACTGGCCCACAGTGTTCAAACGCACCGTATAGCTGACCTCGGTCGTGCCTTCTTCAAAGCGCTCGTAGTAAGCACGGTAACCATCAAAGCGACGCTCGACGAAGCTGGGCCACTGGCCGGATTGTTCTTCACCGGCTGTTGCCATGGCAGAGTCGCGACCCAGGCCACTGCCCAAGATCGTGGCTCCGGCAGGAACTGGATCAGACACAACGACCCAGCTTGCCTGACCTTGGGCCTTGACCTTGATCTTCACGCGCATGATGTCGCCACGACTCCACACGCCAGGCTTGGCCTGCTCCACAGCCTCAATATGACGCTCCAGGCTCAAGCCAGCAGAGATAGGTTTGGTCACAGGCACCGCCGCCAGGGAACGGACGTCGATCCAGGCCTTGCCTTCGCCCATTTGCTCAACGCTCAGGTTCTCGACCTGATCACCCCGCCAAGGCACGTCAATCTTGGCGGAACGCACACCCTGGCCGTCAGGTTTGAGCATGTCCCAGTCCACCACTTGGGCCGTTTCCGAGCCCAGAATCACCATGGACTGGCCGCTAGGTTGCTGTTCATGATGACGGCTGAACTGCTCAATGGCCAAGCTACCCAGAAGGTTTTCAGTGGTCATGCGCCATGCACCCCGTTGCTGTTCTGCCAACAGGCCCTGGGCCAGGCGAGGCATATCCTCGGTCCAGTCCGGCATCTGATTGACCAACAACATCAGGCGAGCCTGGTTGGTCACACGGCTGGTCATGGCCCATGGGCTGCCGTTAAGCGCATCCTCACCAAAGACCAGACGGGTACCACGACTGATCAGGCGTGCCTGAATCAGACCCATGGCTTCTTTACGCGTCTGCTCGGCTTTTTTGATGCCTGGCAAACGCTGAGTCAGATCAACCCAGGCCAGCAGAATTTCGGTTGGCCAGCTTTGCAGGTTCAGCTCCACCGAATCCAGCATATTGACGCGAGCGCGGTCGTACTTGGCCAACACAGCCGCAGCACGAATTACCTCGATATCACGCTCTTGACGAGACACCGTTTGCATAGTCGGGATTCGACCATTGACCACGTTCTCCAGGCCCTGCAGCATCTCGTTGCGCAAGCCATCCGGAATGGAGAAGTTCAAGCCAATGGATTCAGCAATATAGCTGATATCCAGGATGTAGCTGGTCAGCACACGACTGCCCCAACCGTAGTTGCTTGGGAAGTAACGCAGCAAACCATTCTGGTCCATATACGAAGGCATGCGCTGCATCAGACCAGCCCAAGCCTGTTCGGAACGCAGGCCCATGAAGCGCGAGGCTTGCTGCTCAAAGCAACTGTAAGGATAGCGTTCAAACCAGGCACGCACCCCTTCCATACCGCCGCCCAAAGAAGAGCGAAACAGCATCTGCAGCCCTCCTTGAACCACCCCTTGCTCGTTCTTCAAGGCACCAGCCGGTGCCTGCACCGACATGTTCAGGGGGGCATCAATACCCACAGCAACCAGTGTTCCCTGCTGAACGGTGATGGGGGTGGCAGTCAAGACCTCCTGCTTAATCGTCAGGCTGTCTTTGGCTGCTTTGCCCGTGACACCGGACTGCTGAACTTCCTGTGCATCAACCGTCCACTCCATTTGGTGCGAATCGGCCGATCCACTGGACAGTGGAACCGACATAGGCCAAACAAGCACTTTGGCCGAGCCGGAAGCCAGCTCAACGGTTTGCTCAGGCAACTCTGCCGATGGCAAGCCTTTACCACGGTACTTCGCCTGCACTTTCACGGTCATGGCACGTGGGCTGCTATTACGCAGCGTCACCTGGGCCTGATAGTCATCGCCTTCACGGGCAATGGCAGGCAAACCGGAAATGATTTGCAGGTCTTGCGTGGTGACGATCTGGGCCGAACCGCTACCAAAGCGATCACCCGCCAGATCAGCCACAGCCACGATGCGGTACTGGGTCAGGGAGTCTTTCAGCGGGACAGTCACCGTTGCGCGACCCTGTGCGTCCAGCTCCACATTACCATTCCACAGCAGCAAGGTATCCAGCAGCTCGCGAGTGGGGCTTTTGCCACCGCCACCACCGGCCGCTACGGCCTTGCGACCATAGTGACGACGCCCCACGATTTCAGACTGCGCCGTGGCGGTCTGCACGTTGTAGCCACGCAAGGCGCGCATGGCGTTAAGCAAGTTCCAGCTATTGTTCGGGCTCAGCTCCAGCAGGGCCTGATCCACCGCGGCCAAGGCCACGGAGGCACCGGCTGCCGGTGTGCCATCGGACTTCAGAACCTGAATATCAACTTTGGCCTGTTCGCGAATCGCGTACTGACTGCGGTCTGTCGTCACTTTCACATCCAGCGCATCTTGCTGGCTGCTGACTTCAATGCTGGCCAAACCAAAACGATAGCTAGGCTTGGACAAGTCCACGGTGGTCGTCGGGGCCACAAATTCGCCACCGCCTTCCGAGTAGGCCTTGTACCAGTTCAAAGGCTGACTCCAGCCCCAGCTAAAGAAGGAGTACCAAGGCACTTCACGCAGTCGGCCACGCAGCACCAGCACAGACACATAGACGTTCGGCCCCCACTCAGGCTTGATCTCTACACTGACGTTCGGGCTATCGCCCTCCAACTGAACCACTTGAGCCTGCAAGACTCCTTCACGCTCCACTGACACCAGGGCCGTGGCTTCGCGAAAAGGCATGCGCACCTGAAACTCGGCTGTCTCGCCAGGAGCCCAGGTCTTTTTCGCAGGAATCACGTCGATACGGTCATCGTTCTGACCACCAAACCACATATCGCCCGAACCGCTGACCCAAACACTGCTGGCGGAGACCGACTCACGGCCTTCGCCATCACGCGCAATCGCACGCAGCTCGACCTGACCGCCCTTGTCCAGTTTGACATCACACTGCACCAGGCCTTGATCGTCACTGCGGCCCTCGCAGATCGTGCCCAGGTCTTCGCGCTGCTCCTGATTGTCGTAGCTGTAGAAGCCACCCACCATACGCTTGCGAATCGAGAAGCGCTGCACATTGGCAGCTTCAATCCGCACGGGCACGTTTTTCAGAGGCTTGCCGTCAGGGCTCACCGCAATGGCCGAGAGCTTGGTGGACGAACCGGCGGCCAACCAGCTACCCGCACGCAGACCAGCCACTACATCGGCAGGCCATACAGACACCGTTTGGGTCAGGGTCTGAATTTCACCGTTAGGATCGGCAAAGGTCGCTTCCACCAGAAATTCGGAAGGTCGATCCACCACAGGCAGATCATCCAGCTTGGCACGCAAACCTCCTTGAGCATCCAACTGGAAGCGCTGCTTGTTCAGAAAAACGCGCGCGTTCGAGGCGTCAGATTGCTCAACCGTCTGGGGAGGAGCAAAGCTATAGTCGTCATACGCGCTAAATGAAGGCGACTGGGTACGAACCACCGCCGACAACTGCACTGGTAAGAAGTCCGCAGGACCACCTGACAGATAGTGCAGTTGCAAATCCGCCTGCATCTGTTTGGGGCTAACCAGATAAGGACGATCCTGGCCATCACCCAACTTGATGCTGCCGCCCAAAACAGGCAACTTAAACTGTTCAACGCGGAACTCGCCAAAATTGAAGTACTGGTTTTCACCTTCGGTACGCAAACGGTAAACACCCAGCTCGGCATCCTTGGGGATCTTCCAGTCATTCAAAGCAAATACACTGCCAGCGGCGGTCTTTTGCCACTTCAAAGGCAACTCAATTCGCTTGCCGCTGCCATCGTGCTCGACAATCATCGCCTCGGGATAACGATCGGGAGCCTTGAAACCGTCACGTACGCGTTCGCGCACGTAGTGCTTCATGTGCACCACTTCACCAGCACGAAACAGGCTGCGATCCATGACAGTGTGGGCCACAGGGTCGTCGCGACCGCCCCAGTTGTAGGGCACATTAAAGCGCCAGGGCTCGATACCCGAATTCCACTCGCTCAAGGCGAAGCTGAAATCAGCTTTACCGCGCGCCATGGGGTTGCTTTTGTCGATGCGCGCTGTCACAAACAAGCCGGAAAGACCTGTTTCCTGGCAGTAGTCGGCGCTGTCCACTGACTGCGGATGGTGGAACATCCCGTCTTTGTCCGTCTCGCCCTGCACCAGTTCCTCGCCACGGCAGTTCATGACACGGATCTTGGCGCCCGGCACCACCTTGGCATCATCCAAGGTGGTCACCCAAACCAGCAAGTCGTCCCCCCCTTTTTTGATGTGTACACCCAGATTAGTCACCAGCACGGAGCTGCGCACGTACATGGTGCCTGCCGATTCCAGCAAAGACGCGCCCAAACGTGGGGAAGCAACTTCCAGCACATGGAAACCAGGCTCTTTCAGCGGTACGCCGATCAGCTCAAAAGGACGTTCATCTTTTTGATCCATGCCAGGCAGGTCCAGCTTCTTGACCTCTTTGCCGACCAGCAAAGGCTGAGCACGTAGGTCCAATTGACCGTACTGATCAATCGGAGCGGTAATGTTGAAATCGCCGCCCATCATGTCACGCAGTCGTTCCGCACTGACCCTCCAGGAATAATCCAGCTGGCGCAGACGGGAATACCAGGCCAGGACCTCTCTATCATCCTTTACGGCCAAGGCCCCCACCTGACCGGCCGACACCAGCATTTGCTCAGTCGTGAGATCCGGCTCGACATTACGCAGGCTCAAACCAATGGCCGGGGGATCAGAATCATCCGAACCCTCGCGATCGGCATGGCCGAAACGCTCCACAATCCCAAAAGGCTCCACGGCAAACTTCACCAGCGGCGGATACGTTGTGGTGCTCATCCCATTACTCAGAACCTGCGGGTTCTTAAGACTGCGGCCAGCGTCGTCAGTCAGGCCGTCCGGAATTTTGACCGTCAGCTTAGCGTTTTCAGGGAAAGGTCCCTGGAAACGCAGGTATTGGCTGGGGCCACGATCCTGCCATGCCTCATCACTATCAGACACAGGCTCCCAAACTTGTTGGCCCGCTTCCAAACGGATCTGGCTCAAGTACTCGTACGCGACGGGCGCGGAGAACTGAACACCGAAGCTGCCAACTGGCGTGCAAGGTGCTTCGGCGCGCTCTCGCATGCAAGAGAGCGAGGCCGTAAATTCAGGACGCACATTGAAATCGTAGGTGTAACGATCCGTATTAGGGACACCCTTGCGATTTTCGATCTGGGTCATGATGCCCGGCTCCAGCACCACCGACACGGCGGCATCGGCTGGCAAGGGCCGCGCACACTGCACGGCTTGGTAACGCTCGTCTACCTCATCCACATAGAACTCAGAGCGAACCATCGCATCTCGCTGGGCACCTTCAACCGCTTTCAGGCCAATGCGCTCGCCAATACCCTCTACCCGGCAATAACCGTTCTTGATTAAAGAGCCGGTATTAACAGGCGCATTGAAACTGAATAGAAAAACCTGGTCCTCATCAATAATGTTGTAATACGGGCGGTTGCTTTCCAAAATGGCACCGCCAGAATTAAAACGATACTGAGCCGGCCCGCTGATCGCCTCATTGTTAATGCTGCGAAAGCTTTTGGACACGACCGCCGTACAACTCAACCCTGGCCCTGGGCGCTCGTCAAACTCATAAATCCAACGACGGGAATCGAGCCAGCGGCCCTGGCCAACCACAGCGGGATCATCACACTGCACCAGCACGGGCGCAGGTAATTGCGAATCCCCAAAATGGACAGCGGGTTTGGCAAAAGTAACTTTGACGTCCCGTAAATCCGATGTCGCCCCCTGAGGCGAAAAACTGCTTATCGTAATGGCTTGAGCGCTACTGACGCTCAGCAAGAACACCAAACCCAGCAAAGACTGGCGATGCATCGTTCTTCCCCTATGGAATATGCTATTTTCGGCGCCAGTTTAATGGAAATCAGCGCCTCTGAGCATGAATGAGAGACCTCAAAAGGACATAAAGAACACCACCAAGTGCAACAAAAAAAGACACGCTGATTTAAAAGCCTGCAATCTCACTTAAGGCAAACTCTGATGGCATTTGAAAGTAAAAATTTCATATGCGACCAATACCCCGCTTTTTTCCTAAAACAGGCGATATCAACTACGATTAGAAGCACAATTTCGCCACCCCTTACTGGAAACCCGGCCTACCCGCCCCATATGTGTTAAGGCTTGCACAGATCCCTCCGCCTTGATTTCAGGACAGACACATGAGCTCGATGACACTGCAGGAACTGGATAAAACCCGCGAAGAATGTCGCCAATTAATCAGTCGACGCGCCCTGCTATCGGCGGCCGCTGCCGTGGTCCCCATCCCCGGTGTGGATGTGGGCGCAGATGTGGCTATTTTGATGAAGGTCATTCCCATCATCAATGCCCGCTTTGGGCTGACCGCCAACGATGTGGACGCCCTAAGCCCGGAGCTTAAAAAACTGGTAGTCGTCGGTGGAACCAGCATGGGGCTGGGCATGGTGGGACGGGTTCTGACAACGGACCGTGTTATCAATATTCTGGTGCGCCTGGGAGCCAAAAAACTGGCCGGCAAATACGGCGCCAAATATGTCCCCTTGATTGGTAGTGCCATCTCGGCATCCATCAGCTTTGTCGTGCTGCGTAAAGTGGGCAACCAGCATATTGAAGAATGCTATGAAATTGCGCGACGCCTGGCGTTGGAAACGCAACGACATGAAGCGGTACATACGATCGATGGCAGTGAGCAAGGCCTGATACGTGAAATCAAGGACTAAAACCCTGTCGATGCTTTAGCTCTTATCAAGATCGCTCTTTGAATAGCTCAGATAAGCTGGACACAGTGAGCAAGCTGACAAAGTGTGACAAAGCGACGGGTCATTAACCCGCCCCCTCGTCATACTGCTCATTTTAGCCAGCAGGAACCACCCCAGGCGTTTTACTACGGCCATTCAACATATAGTCCATCAGCTCGCGCACCGACTTCATCGCCTTGCCAAAAGGCAGGGCTTCGGAACTGCGAAAGAACAGACCACGCTCCACATCCCCTTTCAAGGCGTAGGCTAGCTGACGGTCAATACAAAACTGACCATGACGCTGCACACCATCGCGCAAACCACAATGGGCCAGGCAATCAAAGCCTTCCGTGCAAGCACGCTCACGCGCCACCGATTGCAGTTTTTGCTCTTTGTGCAAATAGGCATCCAGCCAAGGCGTACGAACAGCGCGAGCGGGCAAGCCGGCCACACTCATGAATGTCACGATGTCCTTGGGCTCCGCATCCAACAAAACGCGCTTGAAGTTCTCATGCGCATCACCTTCTTCAGTGACCGCAAACGCTGTCCCCATTTGCACACCGTCTGCACCCCAATCCATTAATTGACGTAGTTGTTCAGGGCGGTGAATCCCGCCTGCGGCGATCAAGGGAATACGCTCGGCCTCCAGGCCCAGCTCGCGGAACAAGGCTCGGCAGCCCTCCAGCACACGCTGGAACGCATATTCAGGTTTGTTCAAGGACTGATCGTCGGCGGCGCCCAGGTGACCTGCGGCATAACGGGGGTTTTCCAGAACGACGGCGTCCGGCAGACGCTTGCGACGCAGCCATTTCTTGACCAGCAGGGTGACGCCACGTACATCCGACAAGATAGGAATCAGGGCAACTTTGGGGTGATCCTGAACCAGTTCAGGCAAATCCAGGGGCAGGCCAGCGCCTACCACCACCGCGTCTGCGCCGCTCTCGCAGGACTGACGCACATATTCGGGATACTGCGAAACAGCCTTCATGATATTAACTGCAATCCCGCCCTTTCCCCCTGATCGCTCTCGAGCCCGATGAATTTCACGGTCCAGCGCCTGCAAATTAGCCGCATCGACTACGCCTTTTTCGACACCTCCCCCGGTGCTGTCCATGAGATCTTCGTGATGGCGTCGTAAATCCACGCTGGAGATCGTCCCCAGCCCTCCCAATGCGGCCACTGTACCCGCCAGCCGGGACGCCGAAATACCGACTCCCATGCCGCCTTGAACAATAGGCAAAAGCAGTTTTCCCTTCAGGGACATGAGACGTAAATCCGTCTTTAGCACGATGTTAATACCTTAGGTTGATGCAAGAACCTGCCGGCCACGTCGGGACCCGAAACAGGGCAATAGAATCGTGGCCGTCTGCAAAGACGGCCACTGTGTTAAATCAGGCGGGAATAGCGTGCACCGCTTTCCTGGCTCAAATACTTGTCGAACACCATGCTGTAGGCGCGCACAAACAGGCGACCTTTGGGCAACACCTGGATAGACTGGGAATCGACCGTCAGCAAGCCGGCTTGGGCATAGCTGTGGAGCTCTTGCAGCTCAGAAGAAAAATAGCTAGCAAAATCAATACCATAACGCGCTTCCAGACGCGCAATAGGCACAGGCATGCTGCACATCAAATGCATGATCACTTCCGCCCGTAGGCGATCGTCTTGCTGCATCACAATGCCGCGCTCGATCGGTAGACGCCCCTGATCTATATCGGCGTAGTAATTGCGCAGGCTGCGGGCATTTTGCACATGCATAGTCCCCACTTGACCGATAGACGACACACCGAAAGAGACCAGATCACAGGCGGCACGGGTGGTGTAACCCTGAAAGTTGCGGTGCAAGCTCCCGTCCAGACGGGCCAGATTCAGTTCATCGGTAGGCAGGGCAAAGTGATCCAGACCAATGTAAACATAGCCGGCGTCCAACAGACGCTGCGAAGACATCAGGAACAGTTGCAGACGCTGGTCGGCGTCAGGCAATTCTTCTTCGTTAATCAAGCGCTGAGCCTTAAAGCGCGTGGGCAAGTGCGCGTAGTTATAAAGAGCGATGCGATCTGGACGCAATTGCACCAGCGAGTCAATCGTGATGGCAAAGCTTTCTAAAGTCTGCAAAGGCAAACCGTAGATCAGATCCGTATTGATGGATTGAAAACCGGCCGCCCGGCTTTCTTCGATGGCGCGTTTGACCATCTCGAAGGGCTGAATACGATTAATCGCCTTTTGCACGTTGGGGTCAAAGTCTTGCACCCCAAAACTGGTACGGTTAAAGCCCAGAGCCGCCAGGTTCTGGAGAGTGCCTTGCGCCAAGGTACGTGGGTCGATTTCGATGCCCAACTCCGCATCGTCCGTAAACGCAAACTGCTCGTTAAGCTTGGCCATCAGACGAGCCAGTTGCTCGTTATCCAGGAACGTGGGCGAGCCGCCGCCCAAATGCAATTGTTCGGTGCGCCTGCCCGCATCCATGTATTGGGTAACCATGTCAATTTCGCGCAGCAGGTAATCCAGGTACTGCTCACTCTTGCTACGGTCCTGCGTAATAATTTTATTGCAGGCACAAAAGTAGCAAAGCGACTGGCAAAACGGAATATGCAGGTACACCGACAAAGGGGGATTACTGCTGCTCAAGGCCCGTCGCGATAGCTCGTGAATATAGGGCTGGGCGGGGAAGTCCTGAAAAAAACGGTCTGCGGTGGGATAGGAGGTATAACGTGGTCCAGAACGATCAAAGCGCCGGATCAGGGCTTCTGAGATTTCAATATCTTGCGCGGTCGGAGCACTGGTATCCGATGCTTCCAAAGTTTGCGGCATACAGGGGCCTCCTGAAAAAGACCGGTTTCTTCTAGTCAAGCATTTATTGTGAGAGAAAACCTCACGTATGCGCTTGACCTGCATCAAGCCCGCAAGAACTAAAAAAACGCTTTTTTTCTCGCAGTTGGACTGAAATTAGCCGCATATATCGTATTATTAAGCGCTAGCCGCCTAAATCACCGCCTGTTGGAGTCAGATGTATTTGCTCGTGATCCTAGCACTGCCGTTCATCGGTAGTTTGCTATCTTCCCTGATGCCCGCGAACTCTCGCAAACTCCAAGCATCTCTTGCAGGCGCTGTTGCCATTACCTGCACCCTACTGACTCTCTACGCCTATCCAGACATTGCTCGCGGAGAGGTGTTGGAGTCATCCCGTTCCTGGATTCCCGCTCATGGCTTGACCTTCAAGCTGCGCATGGACGGCTATGCCTGGCTGTTCAGTGTCATCATTACTGCCATGGGGGCCTTGATTGCCCTTTACGCGCATTATTACCTGTCAGCCCAAGATCCAGTCCGACGTTTCTTCTCCTTTCTACAAGCCTTTATGGGTTCGATGCTCGGCGTGGTGCTGTCGGGCAACCTGATCCAGTTGGTGGTGTTCTGGGAGCTGACGAGCATCTCCTCCTTCATGCTGATCGCCTACTGGTATCACCGCATGGATGCGCGCCGGGGTGCGCGTATGTCGCTGATCATCACCGGCACTGGGGGGTTCTGTTTACTGGCAGGTGTGCTCATGCTGGGCCAGGCCGCTGGCAGCTATGACCTGAGCGTGGTATTGGAGTCGGGCGAGCAGATTCGCAACCACCCTTGGTATACCGGGATGCTGATCCTGATTGCCTTGGGCGCGCTCACTAAAAGTGCCCAGTTCCCCTTTCATATCTGGCTACCCCATGCCATGGCCGCCCCCACTCCCGTGTCGGCGTATTTACACTCGGCCACCATGGTCAAGGCGGGCGTATTCCTGTTGGCACGCCTGTGGCCTGCACTGTCGGGCACGACAGAATGGGCTGTCATTATTGGTGGCGCCGGTCTGTGCTCTCTGACACTGGGAGCCTACGTAGCCATGTTCCAGCGCGATATGAAAGGCGTGCTGGCCTACTCCACCATTAGTCATCTGGGTCTGATTACCTTGCTGCTGGGGCTGAACAGCCCGCTTGCTCTGGTCGCGGCGCTGTTTCACATGATGAACCATGCCACCTTCAAGGCTTCCTTGTTCATGGCAGCCGGTATCGTGGACCACGAAACGGGAACCCGTAACCTGAATCGGCTATCCGGTCTGCGCCACGCCATGCCCTTGACAGCCACTCTGGCAACTGTCGCGGCAGCCGCCATGGCCGGCGTGCCCCTATTGAACGGCTTTATCTCCAAAGAAATGTTCTTTGCCGAGACCATTCTGGCCGGTAACGGCAATATCTGGGAGTACGCCCTGCCCGTTGTGGCGGTCATCGCCGGGGCCTTTAGCGTGGCCTATTCCCTACGCTTTATCGCCCAGGTCTTCTTTGGTCCTGTCGCCACCGACTTGCCACGACAGCCGCATGAGCCGCCTCGCCGCATGTTGATCCCCAGTGCCATTTTGGTGCTGACCTGTTTGTTGGTCGGTATTATTCCTAGCCTGACGTTTGGCCCCTTCCTGCATACTGCGGCCAACGCCATTCTGGGCGCTGAAATGCCCCAATACAACCTGGCCGTCTGGCATGGTTTCAACCTGCCCTTGATCATGAGCCTGCTTGCCACCGGCATGGGCGTGATCTTCGTTCTGATCATCAACCGTTTCTACAAAAACCGCCAAGGCCGCACGCCTTTGCTGACCCGTGCCGATGGCAGGCGCTTCTTTGAGCTGGCCATGGAATATCTGGAAGTGGCCGCAAACTGGGCGGTAGGCAAACTGTACTCGCCACGCCTGCAACGTCAGATGCTGCTGATCATTGTGGCAACACTCTGCGTTGCCTCCCTGCCTCTGGCCCGTGGAAACTGGTTCAAATCCACCATTTCTACACCCATTGACCCATTCTTTGTCCTGATGTGGGCAGTGGGAATTGCCTGCGCGATTGGTGCTGCCCGTCAAGCCAAATTCCACCGTCCGGCCTCCTTGTTGCTATCCGGAGGTGCCGGTCTGGTTACCAGCCTGACCTTTGCCTGGCTGTCGGCCCCTGACCTGGCACTGACTCAATTGGCCGTAGAAGTAGTCACCGTGGTGCTGATTTTGCTGGGCCTGCGCTGGTTGCCACAACGGGTCAGTGATATACCCGGCAATCAGGACAAGAGTGCTCGCGCCCTGCTACGCCGTAGCCGCGATTTGATCATTGCCATTCTGGCCGGTTGCGGTATTGCTGTGCTGGCCTACGCCATGATGACGCGCCCTCACCCCAGCGGTATCTCCCCCTTCTTTGTCGAGAAAGCGCTGCCTCTGGGCGGCGGGGCCAACGTAGTGAACGTGATTCTGGTCGACTTCCGTGGCTTTGATACCTTTGGTGAAATCGTGGTGCTGGCTATTGTTGCCTTGACGGTCTTCGCCTTGCTGCGTCGTTTCCGCCCCCCCATTGAAGCCATTGCCCAGCCGCTGGCCCGTCGCCAGAACGTCAAGGACAGCCGCGAAGCTGTCTTTGTGGAGCCCGACCCCAAGACTGCCCTGCCCGAAGGCATCATGCAGATCCCTGCCGTCTTGCTGCGCTTGCTACTGCCTATCTCTACGCTGATCGCCTTGTACTTCCTGCTGCGCGGGCACAACCTGCCTGGTGGTGGTTTCGTGGGAGGCCTGATCATGGCAACCGGCATTATCTTGCAGTACATGGTCAGCGGCGTGGTGTGGATGGAATCCCGCCCACTGATTCAACCTCAAACCTGGATTGGCTTGGGTCTGTTGACCGCCGGTGTGGCCGCCATGCTGGTCTGGGCCTTTAACAAGCCCTTTCTATCGGCCCAAAGCTGGGATCTGCACCTGCCCCTGGTTGGCAATGTGCATACTTCCAGCGCACTGATTTTTGACATCGGCGTGTTCATGCTGGTGATTGGCTCCACCATCCTGATTTTGATCGCGTTGGCTCACCAGTCCCTACGTTTTTATCGCAAACTACCGTCGCTGCAATCCGCCTCGAACGCTTCATCCGGGATGGAGAACAAATAATGGAAATCGTGCTTTCAATTGCGATTGGTGTACTGGCCGGCTCAGGCGTTTGGCTCCTGCTGCGCCCACGTACTTTTCAGGTCATCATGGGACTGGCTTTAGTGTCCTACGCCGTGAACCTGTTCATCTTCAGTATGGGTAGGCTCAAAATCAGCGCCGCTCCCGTTATCAACGCCAGCAAACAGGGGGTGGACTATGCGGACCCCCTGCCCCAAGCTTTGGTGTTGACCGCGATTGTGATTGGTTTTGCCACCACCGCCCTGTTTCTGGTCGTCATTCTGGCCAATCGCGGCCTGAGCGGCACTGACCACGTTGATGGCCGCGAGGAAGACGATCTGTGAGTCTACTCAACCAACACTTGCCCGTATTGCCGGTCGCCATCCCTATGGTGGCTGCGGCCCTGATGGTGATGCTGCGCGACAAGCGCCGTCACTACAAGCTGCTGATCGCCTTTGGCTCCTTATTGGCCCAATTGTTTTGTGCCGTTTATCTATTGTTACTGGCCGATGGCACGCTGGCCCCGATCTGGCCACAATCCGTCGGAGTGTACCTGCTGGGGGATTGGCCGGCCCCCTTCGGAATCGTTCTGGTCGTGGACCGTTTGGCCGCCTTTTTGCTGGTTCTGACCAATGTGCTCGCTTTTTGCTGCTGGTTCTATTCACTGGCCCGTTGGGACCGCGTAGGGGTACATTTCCATTCCCTGTTCCAGTTGCTATTGATGGGTCTGAACGGCGCTTTCCTGACGGGTGACCTGTTCAACCTATTTGTATTTTTCGAGGTTTTGCTGGCAGCATCCTATGGGCTGATGCTGCACGGTTCGGGCGCCGCCCGCGTCAGTGCCGGACTGCACTACATTGCCGTCAACCTGATCTCCTCCTTCCTGCTGCTGATCGCCATTGCCCTGATTTACGGTGTCACTGGCACCTTGAACATGGCCGATTTAGCCCTGCGCGCCGGCTCCCTGCCCGACGCGGACCGCCTGGTGTTCGAGTCAGCTTTGGCCATCCTGGGTATCGCCTTTCTGATCAAAGCCGCCGCCTGGCCTTTGAACTTGTGGCTACCCAATGCCTACGGCAATGCCAGCGCTCCAGTCGCTGCCATGTTCGCCATCATGACCAAGGTTGGTATTTACGCACTGCTGCGCATCGGCTCCTTGCTACTTCCCACCGGAGCCCCGGCCGCCTTTGGCGTGGCCTGGATGTTCCCGGCGGGCATTGCCACTCTCACCTTTGGCGCTATCGGCGTGATGGCCGCACAACAACCCGAACGGCTGGCCAGTTATTGCATCATCGTGTCCTCAGGCACCCTGCTGGCCGCCCTGGGTATGCCAGGAGTCATTCTGACAGGCCCTGCCCTGTATTACATGCTGAGCAGCGTACTGGCTCTGGGTGCGTTTTTTCTGCTGCTGGAGCTGGTCAGCCGCACCAAGCCCTTTGGAGCCGACCTGTTGGCAGTCAGTCAGGAGGTCTTTGATCTGGACGACCCGGAATCCGAAGACCATAGCGATGATGTGGTCGGCGTGGCCATCCCCGGTGTCATGGTATTTCTGGGCATGTCCTTTATTGCCTGCGCCTTGCTGATTGTGGGCCTGCCGCCGCTATCGGGCTTTGTGGCCAAGCTGTCCTTGCTGACGGCCGCCCTGAAAGCCTCGGGTCAGTCGCCAGAGCCGCTTAACGCCTGGATTCTGACAGCCGCTGTGCTGATCTCGGGTGTGGCCGGTTTGATCGCCATGGTGCGTGTGGGAATTCGTCTGTTCTGGAGCAATAGCTCCTTGACGATTCCCCGCCTGAAACTGATCGAAGCCGCCCCCATCGCCAGCATTATTATGGCTTGCGCGATCTTGAGTTGGTATGCCGGCCCCATCACGACTTACCTGGAACAGACGGCGCAACAACTGGATGAACCCCGTATTTACATCGGCTCGGTCTTGCGGCAAAACCCCGTGCGCTCTGTCCAGGCGGAGGGATTCTAATGCGACGCTATACCAAACATCTTTTCCTGCCTTTGCTGCTACTGAGTCTATGGCTGCTGCTGAACGACTCACTCTCGGCCGGTTACGTGGTGCTGGGCCTGTTCCTGGCCATCGCCCTGAGTTTGGCTGCCATTCCCTTTCGTCCAGTTAAAGCCAGTATCCGTCATCCCTTTCTGGCCCTGAAACTCATCTGCCAAGTCACGTGGGACATTGCACTGTCCAATATTGCCGTGGGCCATCTGGTGTTGAAAGGCGGCGATGCGCCACGACCCGGTTTTTTAGCCATTCCCCTGCGCATGACCGACCCGCACGGTCTGGCAGCGCTGGCCTGCATCATTACCTATACACCAGGTACCGTCTGGTCCGGCTTTGACTATGAAACCCGCGTCCTGACCTTGCATATTCTGGATCTACAAGACGAGCAGGTCTGGTTAGACACTATTCAGAAGCGCTATCAAGAACCGCTACTGGAGATTTTCCAATGATAGACATTGTTTACTGGGCCTGTCAGTTTGCCCTGGGCTGCTTTGTCCTGGGCATGGGCTGCGCCGTCATCCGTCTACTTAAGGGTCCGTCGGCCGCCGACCGCGTACTGGCGCTGGACACCATGTACATCAACGGCATGCTGGCCTTGTTGGCCCTTGGCATCCGCTTTGACTCCACCCTGTATTTTGATATCGCCTTGCTCATTGCCCTGTTTGGTTTTGTAGGTTCGGCAGCGATGGCGAAATTCCTGCTACGCGCCGAGGTAATCGAACCATGACTACACCTTTGTTGCCCTGGTGGCTGGCCGTCCCGGTCGCCCTTTTACTAGTACTGAGCGGCATCGTGGCTCTGGTGGGGTCCGCTGGCCTGCTGCGTTTTAAGCATTTTTACTCTCGCATCCACGCCCCCACTATGGGCAATACATTAGGTACATTCTTTATGGTGCTGGCCGTAGCCATCAGCGCCAGCCACTTGATGAGCCGTCCTATCCTGCACCCGCTCATCCTGAGTGTGCTCTTGATCATTACCTCGCCAGTGACAGCCATTTTTTTGATGCGCGCCGCCATCAAGCGAGAGCATCGCCAGCGTCTAGCCAAATATGGCCCGGATGAACCGGGCTACCTGGACATGCCACATAAAGCGCCTCTACCGAAAGAATTGGCTGAACCGCCAACCAGCGACAGGACTTGAATCAAGCCATGGGGGTTTAGAAAAGTTTTATTACCCTCACTTGCACCTGCTCCACCTATACTAGTAAGTGTTTACTGCGTATCGGGAATTGCCCCATACGCAGTCGTTTTTGGGGCTTTGCGGCCTGCTACTCATACCTGCTCGTAACAGCGCTCGCCAAGCCGGTGATTCCCTTAGCAAGTCAAGGAGTGAGATCGATGAGTCTACTTACACGCCCATCCCGAATTCTGAAAGCAAGCTTGCTCAGCTTAGGTTTGCTCTCACCCGCTGCCTGGGCTCAAACCCCGTCCCAAGACTACCAACGCGATATCCAGCGCTGTGAACAATTCACCGGGGAGCAGCGCACCACTTGCCGTCGCGAAGCTGGTGCCGCTTTGCAAGCCGCGCGTCACCACAAGCTGGACAAACGCGACCACAATATGGATGCCAATCGCCAGGCGCGTTGCCATCGCCTGCCTGCGGATCGCCAGCAAGACTGCCTGAAAGCCATGACCGGCCAGGACACAACGGTGCGCGGTAGCGTGGAAGGCGGCGGTATTTTGCGCGAGACCACGACGGTGATGCCTGCCCCGTAAGTGCACGATGCACACGGCTATCCTGGCAGGTAGTCAAACAAAAAGAATGGGCCTTGCAAGGCCCATTCTTCATTTCTGCGGGCTGTTTCTTTAGCCCATCTCCAATTTACAACTCCACCTGTATCCCCATCTCCACCACACGATTAGGCGGAATCTTGAAAAAGCGGGTACTGCGGCTGGCATTGCGAGCCATGAACGCAAACAAGCGCCGACGCCAGCCCAAATACCAAGGCTGACGCGATTGAATCATCACCGTCTGGCGCGACAGGAAATAGGACGTTTGCATCGGCTCCAGATTCAGCTCTGGGTGCTCCAGGGTGATCTGCTCCAGTAATTGCGGCACATTAGGTTCCTGCTTGAAACCCCAGGAAGCGACCGCCTGCCAACTGCCACGACTGAGACGTTGCAGGGTATAACGCTCTCCAAATGGAACATAAGGGACACCGGCACTCGTCACAGTCAAGAACAAGACCTGCTCGTGCAGAACCTTATTGTGTTTCAGGTTATGCAATAGCGCCGGAGGAACAGAGTCGGGAATCGTACTCATGAATACGGCCGTACCCGGTACGCGGGTAGGCGCGTACTCCTCCAGACTCAGCAAAAACTCTTTCAGCGGCTGTTTGTTTTCCAGCAGGCGCTCGTGCAAAGCAGCCCGCCCCTGACGCCAGGTCAACATCAGGCCCAACAACACAGAGCCCACTAACAAGGGTAGCCAGCCACCCTCCAAAATCTTGAGCGCATTGGCCGAAAACAGGAGCACGTCCAGAATCAGGAAAATACCCAACAACCCCAACCAGGCCCAACGCTTGATTCCGCTGGCGCGGCGCGGCAGCAAAAGCAAGGCCAGCAAGCTGGTCATCAACATCGTCCCTGTTACCGCAAAACCGTACGCATGGGCCAGACGATCCGAGGAGCCAAAGCTCAGAACCAGAATCATCACTGCCACACACAGCAGTAAGTTCACACGCGGCAGATAAATCTGCCCCTCTTCTTTAGCCGACGTGTGTTGAATCACCATGCGTGGCCAGAATCCAAGCTGAACTGCCTGACGGGTAACAGAGAACGCGCCGGAAATCACGGATTGGGACGCAATCACCGTTGCGACCGTGGCCAGCATGACCATCGGTACCAAAGCCCAGTTGGGAGCCAGAAAAAAGAAGGGATTACGAATCGCCGTCGGGTCAGAAATCAGCAAAGCACCTTGACCGAAATAGCACAGGACCAGGCAAGGCATCACGATCATGAACCATGCTTTGCGTATCAATGGACGACCAAAGTGTCCCATATCGGCATACAAGGCCTCGGCACCGGTCAAGGCCAGTACCAGCGCCCCCAGCAGCAAAAAGGTTTGCCAGGGTGCCTCAGCAACAAAGGCCACGGCCCAACGCGGATCCAAAGCCAGCAACACTTGCGGGTGCTCAATAACACGCCACAGCCCCAGCCCACCCAACACCAGAAACCAGGTCAACATAATGGGGCCGAACAGCTTGCCCATGGTTCCCGTACCGCGCGACTGAATCAAGAACAAGGCCAGCAAGACCCCCAGCGCCAGAGGCACTATCCAGGGATCCAGCACATGGGACACCATACCTATGCCCTCCAGCGCAGACATCACAGAAATGGCTGGCGTAATAATACTGTCCCCGTAAAACAAAGCCGCGCCGATCAGCCCCAGCACCACAATGATCTGACGACGCGGCCCTTGAATGCCACGTGCAGCCAACTCCATCAGTGCCAGCGTACCGCCCTCCCCTTTATTATCCAGGCGCAACACTACCGTGACGTACTTGATGGAGACCACCACCGTCAACAGCCAGAACAACAAAGACAACACTCCATAGACCTGTTCGGCGCCGGGCTGTCCATAAGGACTCAGGGCCACTTTCATGGTGTAGAGCGGGCTGGTTCCAATATCGCCATACACTACGCCTAACGCGCCCATTAACAAGGCGGCTTGCGCCGCTTTCTTGGGGTTTTCTGTTGCTGTGTTCAAGGCTTAATTTCCAATCAAAGTATCGTGCCGGGTCAGACGCGCACCAATACGCGGACCAGGAAAAACAATGGTGATGCGAGTACCCGGAAAATCAGGACGACTCATCAAGCTCCACCAGGCGCCATGTGCACGGGCAATTTCCTGCACAATAGCCAAGCCCAAACCAGAGCCCCCCGCCTGCGTGCCAGGGGAACGGTAAAAAGCCTCAAATACGCGCTGCTGCTCGCTGGCCTCGATACCCGGCCCATGATCCTCCACCGACAAAGAAGGCGGATTACTGGCCACCCGCAAAACAATGCGGTCTGTACCTAGCCCATAGCGCAAGGCGTTATCCATCAAATTCGACAACAGCTCACGCAATAATATGGGGGCAGCATCAATCCAGACCGGCTTTTCAGGCGCCAGCAAATGGATTTCCACACCATGCTGGCGAGCCTGCAAGAACCAGTCACCGCCTTCTTCACGCACCCATTCGCACAAATCCAGACGCACAAAACTGTCCTTGATATTGCTATCTGCATCGGTGCGCGCCAGCACCAGCAACTGCTGACCTAGGCGAATCATGCGGTCCGACACGCTTTTGATGCGCTCGGCTCGTTGGCGAATGTCCTCTGGCAACGGTCGTGCCAACATCAGCTCAGACTCCAGTTGCAAACCGGTCAGAGGGGTACGCAACTGATGCGCCGCATGACCAATAAAGCGTTTTTGCGCCTGCAGGGTATCACGCTGGCGTTCCAGCAACTCGTTAAAGTGCTCCACCAACGGCACCACTTCGGCGGGCAAAGCACTGGCATCCAGGCGCTCGAAGTCATCATCGGACCGATTGCGGATCTGTTGTGATAAATCATCAATAGAAGCCAGTTGCGAGCGAATCCCCGACAACAACACCCAGGCAATCAGACTGACCAGCAATACCTGGCTAAGCGCCATGGTCCAGAAGATATCGCGCAGCAGCCAATCTTCCAGGCTCATGCGTCGCGTCAGTATCCAGGTAACACTCAAGTCGAGCACCACCAGAATGGAGATCGGGGGAAACAGACGGCCCATCAATTTACGGGCCAAAGAACCGGGGGCAAGAAAGCGCTCCAGCCAGCCTCGCAACAAGGAGGTTTTTACCGCTGGAGAAAGATGCTGATCGGGCATGGTTGACCTAGATTTTCAGACAGCAGGCACGGGCTGCCGTTATGCTCCGGCCACGCTCTCCACATCGAGCAAATAACCAAAGCCGCGCACAGTCTGTATAACCGCCCCGGTGCCCTCCAGGCGCTTGCGCAAGCGATACACGTAGACCTCGACCGCATTGTCGCTGAAATCGGCGTCCCAGGCAGACAGTGAGTTGATAATTTGCTGCTTGGTGACCACACGGCCCGCGCGCATCATCAACATTTCCAGTACGGATAACTCCCGCACCGACAAAGTGACGCGTTGACCCGCACAGCGCAACTCGCGGCCAATGGTATCAAAGCTCAAGGGACCGACATCGATAATAGGCTGTACCTGGCCACTACGCCGACGACCAAACACACGTACTCGGGCGGCCAGCTCAGACAGGTCAAAGGGCTTGATCAGGTAGTCGTCCGCACCAGCGTCCAGACCACCGACGCGATCATCCACGCCATCACGCGCAGTCAGAATCAGAACGGGAATGGCATTGCCTTGCCGACGCAATTGGCGCAGCACCTCCAGGCCACTGATACCGGGCAAGTTCAAGTCCAGAAGCAGAAGGTCATAGACCTGGGCAGTCAGCTCCTTCAAGGCACTTTCGCCTTCCTGGAGCCAGTCAACAGCGTAGCCCTGGTCGTTGAGAAATTCCTGCAGTGCGGCGCCCAGTATGGCGTCGTCTTCGATAACTAGTACACGCATTCGGGAGATTTTATTACGAAACTGACCCCTCGCGTTGCAGATGCAAAGCGAGGGGCCAGAAAAAACAACACGAACCAGAACCCAGGATTACGGAGCAGGCGCAGGCTCGGCTTCCTGCTGGGTAGCGGCGCCATCCTTGGCTTGACCGTCTTGACCGGCAGCCTTGGTCGTGGGGCCTGGACGAGTGATGAAACCCAGACGGGTCAGACCGGACGCCTTGGAGCGGCTCATCACCTGAGCCAGTGTTTCATAGCGCGTATCGGTATCAGCACGGATACGCAGTTCAGGCTGAGGCTCATCCTTGGAGTAGGGAGCCAGCGTGGCAGTCAAGTCCTCCATCGCCACGGGCTGCTCATTCACGAAGATCTGCCCTTCAGCGTCAATGGCCAGATCAATCGTCTTGGGATCTTGCTGAACCGGCTCGGATGTGGCCTGGGGCAGCTGAATCTTGATCGAGTGCGACAGCAGCGGAGCGGTGATCAGAAAAATCACCAGCAGAACCAGCATGACGTCGATCAGGGGCACCATATTGATTTCGGACAGCGCAGAGCCCGAATTGCGATTGTCAAAGCTGCCAAAAGCCATGATTAGTGCTCCCGCTTGGCAGCCGCTGCCGCGCTTGATGTCGCACCGCCACCCGAGCTAGGGACGCGGCGCAAAACAGGTTGGTTGTCCTGCACGGGTTGGCCTGTGGTCAGGAATGTAAACAAATCGTGGGCAAAGGCGTCCAGTTGGGACAAGTAAACGCGGTTGGTACGCACAAAGGCGTTGTAGGCCAACACGGCGGGAATCGCCACGGCCAGACCCAGACCCGTCATCACCAGCGCTTCACCCACAGGACCAGCAATCTTGTTCAGGGTCACGCCATCGGACAGACCAATATTGATCAGTGCGTGGTACACCCCCCAAACCGTACCGAACAAACCCACAAACGGGGCGGTGGAACCGACCGAAGCCAGCAGCGTCAGGCCGTTTTCCAACTTGGCCGTTTCTTCGTCCATGACTTTGCGCATGATGCGCGAGACAAAG
Source organism: Alcaligenes sp. SMD-FA (assembly GCF_025960365.1). Lineage (NCBI taxonomy): Bacteria > Pseudomonadati > Pseudomonadota > Betaproteobacteria > Burkholderiales > Alcaligenaceae > Alcaligenes > Alcaligenes sp. SMD-FA. The sequence continues at coordinate 2,380,131 of NZ_CP110108.1, forward strand.
GCATCGGTAGAACCCTTCTCTTCCAGACGCATAGCGCCATATTTCACATGATGTTTTTGAGCGTGGATGGCGTGACTGGCCAAATGGCTGAACGGATCGCGGGCACCGTGAGTGGCGATTTCGTTTTCAACCTGCTCCAGGGAGCTGGCGGACCAGAACTCGCGCATGAAACCTTGCGAGCGACGCTTCAGACGGAAGGACAGTACGCCCTTGACGATGATCAGGTACCAACTGGCAACCGACATCAAGGCCAAGATCACGAACAAGGTCTTGCCAACCACATCACTTTGCTGGATAAAGTGCAGCACCCCGGTCGCTTCCTCAGCAGCAGCAACACTGGCGGCAGCCTGATCGGCAACAGGCCCTGCAACTTGTGCCAGGCTTACCCATACGCTTTGAAATAGTTCCTGCATCATTGATATATCCTAGTAAACAAAGTCGAAAGGAATATCGGCCATGGCACGATAGGCCACACCATTTTCCGTATACGGTTTGAAACGCGCTGTGCGTACCGCCTTCAATGCTGACTCATCCAGACGCTCATAGCCTGAAGAGCTTTGCACCTTGGCCTCCAGCACGGTTCCTTGGGTTGAAATCACTACACGAACCACCACGCGGCCCTGTTCACGACGGCGTTCCGACGCCCTTGGATACACAGGCACAGGACGGCGCCCCAAATAATCCACACGACCGATCAGCTTGGGTCGGTCCCCATCGGTAGAGCGGGCAGCGGTTTGGGAGGTGTTGTCCGTTGCCGGGCCTGCTTGAGCGGCCGGCGCTGCTGGCTGAGCAGGCTGCGGTGTTTCTGCCGGTGGGACCTCAGGCTTGGGCTGTGGCTTGGGCTTGGGTTTCGGCTTGGGTTTTGGTTTGGGCTTGGGCGGCTCGGGAATGGGTGGTTTTTCCACGATAGGCTCTGGCTCAGGCTCCGGCTCAACAACGGGTTCGGGCTCAGGCTCGGGATCGGGTTCCACCTCGGGTTCAGGTTCAGGCTCAGGCTCAGCCACCACCTCCTCAGGGGGGGCGCTGACCTGCTCTTGCTGAACCGGGGACTCCGACACTTCCACCAGGGTCACACCGACAACATCCATCGGGGCGGGCTCGCCCACAATCTTGGGGGTTTCCGTCCACAAGATGGTAGCCACGACACCCACGTGCAATCCCAGTGCTAATGCCAAGCCAGTTGCCTTCAAGGCCAGCATCGAGCGATTATTCTTTTGAGAAGCAATTCCGGTCATAATCCGTTCTACACATTCTGCAACCCGCATGGACCATGACGGGACCGGACAGGATGCCCAGTGAAGTATCGAATCTTAACAGAAACAGGAATGATTCTCAATACTGAATCTCTATAATATTTTCTGCTGACAACCCGCCTCACAAAAACCTTCCAGATACTAACGCAGACAGGCTGCCCTAAGGGCAGCCTGTTTGTGAATAATTTGCAAAAAATCAGGACAAACGCACTTCAGCCTCAGGCCCAATAGGAAAAGCGCTGAACTTGCGCGGCAAGGCCAAGGCCCGTTCACCAGGTCGCAAGCCCAGCTGCGACCAGCGCTGATGATCAAACTCAGCTTCCCAGGCTCGCTCCCCCTCGTTCAAGGCCAACTCGACCCGCACCGTCGCGCCCAGAGGAATAATGCGCTGCACGGCTACGACGATACCCTGACCATCCAATTGACGCTGCAAATCCAGATCGTGCGGACGTACATATCCGACAGCCTCGCCCTGCCCTGTACCCTGACCATTCAAAGCCTGATTGGACTCGAATTGCCCCAACTGAGGATCAGCGACAAAGCGTCCGTGCTCGAACTGACCCGGCAAGCGATTCGCTGCCCCCAGAAACTCATACACAAAGGGACTGGCCGGATGGTTATAGACATCCTGCGGAGCACCTTCCTGCTCAACCCGACCTTTGTTCAACACCACGATACGGTCCGCCACTTCAATGGCCTCTTCCTGATCGTGCGTCACAAACAAGGTGCTGATATGCAGATCGTCATGCAAACGGCGCAACCAGGAGCGCAACTCTTTGCGCACCTTGGCATCCAAAGCACCAAAGGGCTCGTCCAGCAGCAGGACACCCGGCTCTACGGCCAAGGCACGTGCCAGAGCAATACGCTGTCGTTGACCACCTGACAAGGCCGCTGGATAGCGATCGGCCAGCCAGTCCAGTTGCACCAGTTCCAATAGTTCATGCACACGCTGACGAATCTGGGCTTCGGGCAAACGCTGCTTACGCGGTTTGATACGCAGACCGAAGGCAACATTTTCAAACACCGTCATATGACGGAACAAGGCATAGTGCTGGAACACAAAACCCACCTGGCGATCACGCGTGCCCACGGCGGCTACATCCTTGCCGTTGATCAGCACCTGACCCGCATCCGCATATTCCAGGCCAGCCACGATACGCAGCAAGGTTGTCTTGCCGCAGCCAGAAGGCCCCAGCAAGGCCACCAGCTCGCCCGCTGGAAAATCCAATGTCACATCACCCAGTGCGGTAAACGCACCAAACTGTTTAGATAGATGACGAACTTCGATACTCATAATGAACTCCGAATGCGATCATCCGTGATGACCGTCTTGAACCATTTTGCGCTCGGCCCACAATTTAAGCGCCAACGTCAGTAAAGCCAAGACTGCCAACACCGAAGCCGCCGCAAACGCGCCCACCGTGTGATAGTCGTTGTACTCAATCTCTACATGCAAAGGCAGCGTGTTGGTCTGGCCCCGTATATGGCCCGACAGCACCGACACCGCCCCAAATTCGCCCATGGCACGGGCATTACATAGAATCACGCCATACAGCAGGCCCCACTTGATTTTGGGCAGAGTTACCCGCCAGAACATCTGTCTGCCATTGGCCCCCAGCACCCGCGCAGCCTGTTCTTCCTCACTGCCCTGCATTTGCATCAGTGGAATCAACTCGCGCGCCACGAAGGGAAAAGTGACAAACAAAGTCGCCAGGACCAAACCGGGCAAAGCAAAGACGATACGAATGTTGTTGGCATCCAGCCAGTCCCAAAACGGGCCCTGTCGACCAAAAATCAGCAAGAACATCAAACCGGCAATCACGGGCGATACCGAAAATGGCAAGTCGATCAAGGTGGTCAACAGGCTTTTGCCACGAAACTCAAAACGAGCAATGGCCCAAGACGCCGCCAAGCCAAATGCAATATTCAACGGCACCGCAATCACGGCAACCAGAACCGTCAGGCTGGCCGCATGCCAGGTATCGCTCTGGCTCAAGGCGGACAGATACGGCATGATGCCCCGGCTAAAGGCCGTCATGAACACCAGGATCAAGGGCAGCAGCAAGAACAGCACAAAGAAGAGCAAGGCAATGCCAATCAGTATGGCTTTGACGGCCGGGCCTTCATCCTGCGCCGCCCGCAAACGTGCCGTCTGTACCGGCACCGCCTGCACAGCGGTGTCTATTGTCAGGCTGCTCATCGTGCGCCCTCCAAAGATAAAGGCGCTGCTACCTTTGCCGCTTTAGCACTGGCCTGCCCTGAGTGACGCAACTGCAAATACCACTGCAAACGGTTGATCGCCAACAGAATGATGAAGGACAACACCATCATCAGGACAGCCAAGGCCGAAGCTCCCGCATAGTCAAACTGCTCCAGCTTGATCACGATAAGCAAAGGCGTAATTTCCGAGACCATAGGGACGTTACCAGCAATGAAAATCACCGAACCGTACTCACCCACCGCACGAGCAAAAGCCAGGGCCACGCCCGTCAAGCAGGCAGGCAAAATGGCGGGCAAAATGACCTTGGTGACCGTCTGGAAGCGATCCGCCCCCAAACACGCACTAACCTCTTCCTGTTCCTGCTCCAGTTCTTCAAGAACCGGCTGCACGGTACGCACAACAAAAGGCAGGCCAATAAACACCAGCGCGATCAGCACCCCCCAAGGGGTAAACGCAATCTGCCCTACATAAGGTTCAGCCCAGGAACCGATCCAGCCGGTAGGCGCATAAATAGCGGCCAGTGAAATACCGGCTACCGACGTGGGCAGGGCAAAGGGAAGATCAATCAAAGCATCCACGATGCGGCGTCCAGGAAAACGGTATCGCACCAGAACCCAAGCCAGAATCAAGCCGAACACACCATTGATCAACGCCGCCAACGCGGCCATGCCAAAGGTCAATTTCAAAGAAGCCAAGACACGCGCGGCACTAATGGTTTCCCAAAACGCCGACCAGCCCATAGAGGTGGTCTTGAGCACAACAGCAGACAAGGGAATCAGCACAATCAGGCTTAAATAACTGATGGATAAACCCATCGTCAGACCAAAGCCTGGTAAAGCCCGCTGCTTGCGCACAGCGGGCAAAAATCCCCACAGACGAGCCTGTAACATCGGACGGTCCTCGGTGATAGTAGGGTTATCTGCTCAAGTAGATGCTGTCGAACACGCCGCCATCCGCAAAGTGCTTGGCTTGCACCTGTGTCCAGCCACCCAGCTCATCATCCACCTTATACAACTTCAACGCCGGAAACTGATCGCGGTACTTAGCGGCCACCGACTCCAGGCGAGGACGGTAAAAATGACGTGCGGCGATTTCCTGCCCTTGCGGGCTATACAGATATTCCAGATAGGCTTGGGCCACTTTTTCTGTGCCATGCTTGGCGACATTAGTGTCAAGCAATGCCACAGGCGGCTCGGCCAGAATGCTGCTGGAAGGCACCACAATATCGAAGCGATCAGGCCCCAGATCCTTCACCGACAAGAGAGCCTCGTTTTCCCAGGCAATCAATACATCGCCAATGCCTCGCTCCACAAAAGTTGTGGTCGATCCACGCGCACCGGAATCCAGCACGCTGACGTTGCGATACAGTTTGGCCACAAAATCTCGGGCCTGCGCCTCGTCCCCATTACCTTGCTTTAAGGCATACAACCAGGCAGCCAGATAATTCCAGCGTGCCCCTGCCGAGGTTTTAGGATTAGGCGTCACCACCTTCACATCAGAGCGAATCAAATCGTTCCAGTCGTCAATCCCCTTGGGATTGCCCTTGCGCACCAGCAGAACAATCGTAGAGGTGTAAGGCGTACTGTTGTCCGGCAGGCGAGCTTGCCAGCCTTTGTCCAGTAAACCGGACTGGGCGATCTGATCGATATCGGAAGCAATACCCAGTGTCACCACATCAGCGGGCACACCATCAATAACGGTACGCGCTTGCTTGCTGGAGCCACCGTGGGAACTACGGATGACCACACTGTCACCTGTTTGTTCTTTGTAATGTGCCTGGAAAGCCTTGTTGAATTCAGCGTACAGCTCACGCGTTGGGTCGTACGAAACATTCAGAATACTGACCTCGGCCGCAACAGCCGTTGCCGCCGCCAGCACCAAAGCGAGCAAAGCCCCCGCCCGAACGCCCTTCCACTTCTGTTGAATCCGCTTCATGTCCCATCCCCTAGAAACCATTTCCAAGCAATGAGAACGAGTCTAGCAAGGGTGTTACACCCGGCTAAATACCGATTCTTTGGTTAGATATAGCGGGGAGATGGAGGGGGCGGAAAGGGCTGCCGGATCAAGACTGGTCTACGCTAGCCCGATCAAAGAAACGCTTGCAATTGCCCTGATCGCGCTAGAAGTTGGCTTCAATCAACTCGCCCTGCCCGGCACCAAAATTCACATCTTCGATCGAGTTCAGACGACATAGAAACAAGGCACCGGGCCACAAACTGCTCCATATTCTGTGCACAATGTTCCGGGTTTCATCCCATGGGAAGTAGTGCAAGGACAGGCTGGCCAGAACCAGCTCAAGATTATTCGCCGCTTCCGGCCAAGGGCCGCGCCTATCCCTGCACTCAATCTGCGCCTCGGGCGCACGCTGCTGCGCGATCGCCACGCACTCAGGCGAGAGATCAAAAGCCGTCACCTTCACGCCTGCCCGGATCAAAGTCAGCGTGTCGTCACCAAAACCACAGCCTGTCTCCAGCACCGGCGAGGCGATTTCACGTTGAGCGATTAAAGGCAACCAGCGATCAAGCCAAGGGCCCGAACACATAAGCGCGTTTCTTGTACGACAAGGAAAAAATCAGGCGGCAGAAACGCTAAGGTCACGGATCAGCAAAGTTAGAACAATCGCCGCCAACAGACACTCACCGACATTGAACCAAAGGTGCCACGGCTTGGACTTGTCATTCATACTCAGCGCGTAGCGAATTCCTCTGTAATTGATCCAGCCCAGGCTCACGACCAACACCGGCCACAGGATCCACAGCGGTGGGAAAAACAGAAGAAACATGAAGGCCAGCCAAGCCAGAATCAGAGTGGCAAGTGGAGACAGACAAGAGAGGAGTTTGCTCATGAAGACCCAAGGAGCGCATATCGACCAGCCTAGTGTCACCTGAAATAGTCGCTGCGCTCAAGAGCAGGCAAAAAGCAGCGACAAGTTTGGCAAGACTGCGAAATCATCTCGGCCCTACCTTGCCTTGGACCGGATAAGTAGAATTGAAAAAGCCGAACCCAATGTTTCAAAGGGCCCGGCTTTATTGATCAACGCAACGCTTGCCTAATCAGGCAAGCAGAGGATCAAATGATCTGGATCTGGGTAGCGCAAGGGCCTTTCTGGCCTACGCCTGCAACGAAAGAAACTCGTTGGTTCTCTTCAAGAGATTTAAACCCAGCACCCTGAATTTCACTGTGGTGTGCGAAGAGGTCTTTACCGCCACTTTCGGGCATGATAAAGCCGAAGCCTTTTTCGTTATTGAACCACTTCACGATACCAATTTCTGTTTTCAATGTATGTCCTAATTAATCAGGGGAAAAATGTCCCTGGACACACTATGGACGCTATTTGCAGATATAGATAGCGCCGTTACAAATTAAACCGACGCCACACCTGCGCGAATCATCAACGAAGCATATGAAGGGTGCTCGGCCTCATGACTTTGCGCCCCGCTATACGTCGATATCCCAGAGCACTGTGCCCATATCTGAATACCTATAGGTCACTTACTCGCAGGTAATGCAGGAATTGACGTTGGCCCCAGCTACGTCTCTCGCATGCTCTCCCCTGGAAGAAAAACAGGTCAAAAGCGCATTGGTGAGGAGCGTGTCGAACGACTGAATGCCGCCTTCCCTGGCTGGTTTGCCGCTGAATCTGGGGAGCTGACAACTGCAATCAGTTGCGCACCGCCCCCAGCATACCTATGGCCGGAACACCTCTCCCCCACCACCTCTAAGGGCCGTGGCCAGGAAGCCGGCGTCCCCGTGCAACTCATTCAACACGTAAATGTGCTTGAGCAGTGGGTGCGTGAAAAGTGGGTAGTGTGAACCCGTACTGCATCAGGGGACTGACTGATAGCCGCAACAATATGTCTCCCACCATCAATGACGGGATTTTTTTTATCGATGTGGAGTGCCAGAGTGTTTAAGCTGGCGGAGTCTACGTGCTTAATGTCGCGGGTCGGTTAAATAGCCGCCTGATGCTTAACCCGGCACACAACCATTTAGACTAGAGAGCCCCATACTTGCACCAGCCCAAAAAGATGCACCAGCCCATAAACCAAACAGATCGCTGAGCTGATCATGATAAACCGGCGGCTTCGACCGGTACCCGCAAGGGCCAACGGCCCAAGCAAACCGCGCAACAAGTAGATCGAGGTAATGCCGATCAAAGCCGGTCGCACCAAGGGAAGGCGCTCGATCACGCCAGCAGCGGACAGCGCGTAGGCCGCCCATACCGCAAGCACTAAGGCGATCCCTGCTGTAAACACCGCAGGAAACCAGCGGCCAGCCTGAGCCGCACGCACAAAGCGATCGCCTGCGCCAAACAGTTGATACCAGGAAGGCCCAACAATGATCACCCCAACATGCAGCAGGGCAGCTATAAGACTGAGCCCAGCGCCGATCACAAGCATTAAGTTATGTTCGTTTGCCATTTCATCCTGACTTATTGCGGGCCTCCGCCAACTGGAGGGGAGTTGCGTAATTTAGCATGCCAACCACTTCACCGTCGCATGACAATGCACTCCAAAGCTGGCGGATACGGCAGATCAGTCCTTGTTCGCGGAAGTCGGCCCTCTTGAATGATCGCCAATTTCCTTTCGTACTCACCGCGCTAAGCCTACGGTCCCGCCCCATATCAACACGTCCGCCACCCGACAGCGCAGCATCCAACTTGATGTGCGTACCCATCCGGTAACGAGACGCTGTGAATGATCAGGAAACTGGACGTAACCTTTTCTCACTCCCCAGTCGGTGCAACGTGCCCCCTACGCGGGCACGAATGATAACTGGCGCAGCAGCCCCACCTTTTTCATTTCTGATGATCCAATTATCTACCCAGCCGACAGTAATCCTGGCCAACGGCCAATCCTCATGCATGCGCACAATCGTGCGCTGTGCTGCGACATTCTTCGGGAATGGATGGGCTTCCGGTTGGCACTCTCTGTCCAAGGCGCTAATCGTCAGGATGCGACCGTCTGGCTGATGCGCTGAAGAAATGATGTCCCAATCCCGCAAAGGACATCAAACCGCTGGGCATACTCATCGCCCCTTGCTCAGAGACGAAGGTCATATGGACAGGTTTTTCCAGTAACCCGGCTTTTTTGAATACGTATTCCCAGGTGCCGTTTGTGCGGACCTGTTTACAAGCCATTACATTTTCCCAGCACGCCATCCAAGCTTAAACAGGCTTCAATGCAGGGCGTAGTTGAGTGGGTAGCAAGCCAATCCTGGTTGGTTGAGGCTATCCAAAAAGCGGGCTAAACAGGCACAAAAAAAGCACTTAGTTTTACCTAAGTGCTTGATTCGACTAGCAAAAGAAATGGTGGGTGCTGAGGGGTTCGAACCCCCGACCTACGCCTTGTAAGGGCGCCGCTCTACCAGCTGAGCTAAGCACCCATTTCTGCGATGCCGTTCTTCTTGTGAAGAAAAAGAATTATAGGATCAAAGATTTCTTTTTGCAAGTCTTTTGCGTCAATTAATTTAAAAATTAATTCACGGCGTCTTTCAGAGCCTTACCGGGACGGAACTTAGGCACGTTTGCGCCTTCGATCTCGATGGTTTCGCCGGTACGTGGGTTACGACCCGAACGGGCAGCGCGTTCCGACACAGCGAAGGTGCCAAAACCAACCAGAGTAACCGTATCTTTTTCTTTCAGCGTGGTGGTCACGGCATCGATAAACGCATCCAGCGCACGACCAGCGTCAGCTTTGGACAGATCGGCTTTGGTGGAAATGAATTCGATAAGCTCGGTTTTATTCATTGAGAAAATACCCCTGAAAATTATTTTACGGGCCCCCAGCGGGAACCAGTGTGTGGCGGTCAGACTTAATAGTGACAAACGAAAGGGCAGCTAAGCACTGCCGTCTGCCATTGCTACCGGGCGCATAAGCACCCCGGTTGGCTACCGCGTATTAAGCCTTCGTTTAATACCCGTGTCAAGCAAAAAACCTCTGTAACCCGCATCATTGCTCACTGTTGATACAAGTTGCAGGACTTTCCCTAATTTGTGCCGCGAAACTTAACAGGCCGTCGCAAATATGTTATTTGAACTTTTAAAACTTCAAAATTAGCCAACTGATACTGTGATTTTGAATGTTTTTCAACCGCTTATGCGCCCCTCTTTGCAGCCGCAAAAACCACTCTCAGCCTAATTTCCCTTACGAGAGCCGGACTTAACAACAGATAACACCTTATCTGAGTGACAGGAGCAAGGCTCTGCACCCTTCTCTTGAGCACCAACCGTGCCCATATCAGAGCGGTCTGCTCTCCTACAATTTTCTGCATTGTTTGACTGTATTTCGGTACTTGCTACCGTCAAGGAGCGCAACGATGCACGGCAAGGTTTATTTGGTTGGGGCGGGGCCTGGCGACCCTGAACTTCTCACACTACGCGCTTTATACCTGCTGCAACATGCAGATGCTGTGGTCTATGACCGCTTGGTCAGCCGCGCCATCATGAGCTGCATCAACCCTGAAGCCACCCTGCACGATGTTGGCAAGGTGGCCGCCTGCAAACCCAGCATGCAGGACGACATCAACGACATCCTCTTATCACTGAGCAGAACGCATCAGCGCGTTATCCGCCTAAAAGGCGGTGATCCCTTTATTTTTGGGCGCGGCGGCGAGGAGCAGCTTTATCTGCAACAACACGGCGTCCGGGCCGAGGTTGTGCCTGGAATTACTGCCGCGACGGGCTGTGCGGCTTCTTTAGGCATTCCCTTGACTCATCGCGGGCTGGCCAGCAGTGTGCGCTTTATCACCGGACATTTGCGGGACAACCAAGGGCTGGAGCTGAACTGGGCCTCCCTATCCGACCCCACCTGTACGCTGGTGTTTTACATGGCCATGGCCAATTGCCGTCATATCGCCCAGGCCTTGATCCAACATGGACGCAGCCCACATACGCCCATCGCCCTGGCACAGGACGCCACACTTAAAAGCCAGCGATGGGGCTTGGGTACGTTGCAGACACTTCCACAGCTAGCACAGACATTTAGCCCTCCTGCCTTGCTGATCATTGGGCAAGTTGTACAGCTACACCCAGACTACCCGCAGCCCACATCGAACACGCAAGACACACTCACACCCGAATCATCCTGGGCACTGATGTGAGTGGTTTGCACTTCTCTTTAAAACGCTGCGGCAGACGGACTCTGGCCCGGATTGGGTTGCCTGTATTGCTCATCCTTGTTGACCCGCAACAAGCCACTGCAAATGACGTCACGTTGACTTCAGAGCAGCGCCTCTCTTTACAAACACTACTTCATCAAGAGTGCGGTTCCTGTCATGGCTTGTTCTTGAAAGGAGGTCTAGGCCCAGCCTTGACGGCAGATGCCTTGCAAGGCCAAAGCCCAGAACAAATCGCCTTGACCATCATGCAAGGTCGCCCCGGCACCGCCATGCCTGCCTGGAACCGCTTTTTGCAGCCAGCGGAAAGTTTATGGCTGGCGAACTTCCTTCTCCAGAACTCGGATACAGCACCATGAAAGCACTCATGACTCTTAGCCTGCTTGTCGTGTTAAGCGGCTGTGCCAACTCACTACGCGGCACTAACGACCTGGGGCTGATCGTCGAGCGCGCCACAGGCAGCGTAGCCCTTGTTGAGACCAGTCACCGCAGTCGCTTGGCGCGTATTGAGGGCTTGGGTGACCTCTCCCACGCTCATATCACTTATTCGCGCGACGGACGGTATGGCTATATATTCGGACGTGATGGCGGGCTGAGCAAAGTGGACCTGATCAAACAAGTTGTAGTCCGCCGCATTATTCAGTCCGGCAATGCCATAGGTGGGGCGATCTCCCAGGACGGCAAGCTGATTGTGGTACAGAACTACGAACCCGGCGGTATCAAGGTTTTTGACGCAAAGACCCTGGAATTGGTCAGTGAAGTTCCGTCCTACTACGCCCCCGACAAACGCGCCAAGGTGGTTGGACTGGCTGACCTACCGAATCAGCAATTCGCCTATTCCTTGTTCGAGGCCGGTGAAATCTGGCTCACCGACTTATCCGACCCGCTGCGCCCCACAACACGGCGTTTTGCGGCAGGCAGCCAACCTTACGATGCCATGGTCACCCCAGACGGACGCTACTACATTGCCGGCCTGTTTGGCGAAGACGCTTTGGCCATGCTGGATTTATGGAAGCCTGAAAATGGAGTCCGAAAAATCTTGCCAGGCTATGGCAAAGGCGAAACCGCCCTGCCCGTCTACAAGATGCCGCATCTGCGTGGCTGGTCCCAAGCGGGTCAGGACTTGTTTTTGCCTGCCATTGGACGCCATGAAGTACTAGTGGCCAGCACCTTGGATTGGCAAGAAAAAACTCGCATCCCTGTTCAGGGCCAACCCGTTTTCGTCATGGCTCAGCCCGATGGCCGGCAAGTCTGGGTGAACTTTGCTTTCCCAGACAACGACAAGGTACAGGTCATTGATGTCGCCACTTTAGAAGTGATTCGGACCTTGGACGCAGGCAAAGCGGTTCTCCACATGGAGTTCACCCCACGCGGCGAGGCTGTCTGGATTTCAGCACGAGACGATAATCGAGTCAGCGTATACGACACCCGCAGTTTCAAGCGATTGGACAGCCTGGAGATTCAGCAACCCAGCGGGGTGTTTTTTACGCATCGGAGTGGTCGCATTGGTTTCTGATCTTTCCCCTTCTGCCTTTCAACTATTGAATGCCTGGCAACACGGCTTCCCCCTGGAGTCCCGTCCGTTCCGTAAGCTGGGGCTGCTATTGGGACTAAGCGAGCAAGCCGTGATGGACTATCTCCAAGGCTGGCGCAGCGATGGCATCATCAGCCGTATCGGGCCGGTACTGAACCCCGCCTGCATGAGCAGCACCTTGGTGGGCATGCCTATCCCAGCCAAGGATCTGGACAGGATTGCGAACTGGATCAGCACCCTGCCCGCTGTGAACCACAACTACGCACGCGAACACGCGGTCAATCTATGGTTTGTGCTGACCTGTGCGAATGAGCAAGAACGGCAGGCAACCCTGGACCACATCGCCCAATACACCGGTTTGTTGCCCTTATCCTTGCCCATGCTCCGGGCCTATCACATTGACCTGGGGTTTAGCCTGACTACTCATGTCAAAATTGCCAGCCCCTTGGCACCAAGCCATAGTCTGCCTGCATTAGGCAGCGCTGAACGCAAACTCCTGGAGCGCTCCTTGCAAGGCTTGGAGATACAAGCCGAACCTTTCAAACCTTGGGCAGAGCATGCCCAAATGAGTGAGAAACAAGTCCTGCAACACCTGCGCAGCTTTCTGGAACAAGGTGTTTTCAGACGGTTTGGTCTGGTTTTACGCCATCGCACGCTAGGCTATAGCGCCAATGCCATGTGTGTCTGGACGGTAGACAACCATCGTATCGACGCCTTGGGTGAGGAACTGGCCAGACAAAACGGCATCACGCTTTGTTACCAACGACAGCCCCACCCGCCACATTGGAATCACAATCTGTTTTGCATGATTCACGGCAAAGATCGCCAGCACGTACTGGCTCACCATGCGGAACTGAATAGCCGTTTAGGCTTGGGACAGTTCCCACAGGACGTGCTGTTTTCCACTCGCTGTTTCAAACAACGCGGAGCCCTGCTTGGCCCGGCCTATCATGACTGACACTCACACGACGCCACTGCATGCGCCGGTCGAGTTAGACGACACCGACCGCCACATTCTCAATCGCTTGCAAGAGGGTTTCCCCATCTGCTCCCGCCCCTTTGCACGACTGGCTCCTGATCTTTCTTTAAGCGAATCCGACCTGATTGCGCGTGTCCAGTGCCTGCGTCAATCCGGAGTCCTGACCCGCTTTGGCCCCCTCTTCCAAATTGAAGCCTTAGGCGGCGCTTACTGTCTGGTCGCCATGTCTGTACCGGAAAAACGGTGGGACAGCGTTGTCAAAGCCGTGAACCGCCATCCCGAAGTCGCCCACAACTACCGACGCGCTCACGCCTTAAATATGTGGTTTGTACTGGCCACGGCAAGCGCACAAGACCTTGAGGCTTGCCTGACCACAATCGAAACCGAAACCGGCTTACCTGTCTTCGCTTTTCCAAAAGAACAGGAATACGCACTTAGCCTGAAACTGGAGCTTTGACATGGAGCATTTGAACCCTGCCTATACCGCACTGATACATGCTTCGCAGCAAGGGCTGGCTATAGAGCCGCAGCCTTACCTAAGGCTGGCGCAGGCGCTAGGCGTCTCCGAAGCCTATGTCATGAAGCAGTTTCAAACCATGTTGGACCAAGGTTTGATAAGACGGATTGCAGCCATCCCGAATCACTACGCCCTGGGCTATGTAGCCAATGGCATGTGCGTCTGGAACATTGCAGACGAGCGCCTGGACACCGTGGGTACATGGTTAGGTTCACAAGCTGGAGTCAGCCATTGTTATCGTCGCCCGCGTCGTCTGCCTGCGTGGCCATACAACCTGTTTGCCATGCTGCATGGCAAGGACCATGACACGGTCCGTGCCCAAGCAAAGAACATCAGCATGCACATCACGCAGCACTTTCCGGGTGTCTTGCATGATCACGACATTTTGTTTTCCACGGCCATTCTTAAAAAGACCGGCCTGCGTCTGCGGAGGCCTTGAGCATGTTCCGGATATCCCGTTTTATCGCTGCCCTGCACTCCCCTGTTGCCGCCACGCGTGCCAGCAAAGCCCCTGTGGTGATCTGGAATCTGATACGTCGTTGCAATCTCCATTGCAGCCACTGTTACTCTGCCTCCACCAACAAGGATTTTCCCGGCGAACTGAGCTACGAGCAGGCCTGCTCTGTCATGGACGATCTACATCAGTTCGGTGTGCGCGCCCTGATTCTGTCCGGCGGTGAACCCTTGCTGCGCAGAGACATTTACGACTTGGGTCGACGCGCAAAAACACTGGGTATGTACGTAGGGCTATCGTCCAACGGCACCCTGATTACTGAACAGAATATCGACCAGATTGCCGACTGCGGCTTTGACTATGTCGGCATATCCCTGGATGGTTTGCAGGCCAGGCATGACCGTATTCGTGGTGAAAACGGAGCCTACGCTGCTTCCTTGCATGGTTTACGGCTGTGTCGCGAAAAACACTTGAAAGTGGGCCTGCGCTTTACTCTGACCCAGGAAAATGCGGCTGACCTCAATGGCCTGCTGGCAGTGATGGACCAGGAGCAAATCGACCGCTTTTATCTCTCTCATCTAAATTACGCGGGCCGAGGTCTTAGCAATCGCGCTTTGGCCAGCCATCACGCCGTCACCCGGCGGGCCATGGAACAACTTTTCACGACCTGCATGACGTATCAGAAAGCCGGAAAACCCAAGGAATTTACCTCAGGGAACAATGATGCCGATGGCGTTTTCTTCCTGCACTGGGTACGACGCCACTACCCAGATCAGGCTAAAAAAATTCTGACCATGTTGCGTCAATGGGGTGGAAACTCCTCCGGCCAAGGAATTGCGAACATTGATAACCGTGGCAATGTACACCCGGACACCATGTGGTGGCACTACAGCTTAGGCAATGTGCTGAAACAGCCTTTCTCAGAGATTTGGTCCAACAATCAAGATCCTTTGTTAGCGAGACTGCGCCAACGGCCAAGGCCTGTACAGGGACGCTGTGCGGGATGCGCCTACCTGGATATTTGCAATGGTAATACGCGCACCAGGGCAGAAAAAAGTACGGGCAATGTATGGGCAGAAGATCCGGGTTGCTATCTCAATAACCGGGAAATTACTGCCTGAGCCTGCCCAATCAAGAAGCCAGTCAAAGCCCTTTTCGCTGTACCCCAATCCCCTTCCCTGCCCGGCCACGAAACCATGCAAAGCAACTGTCCAGAACAGTAAAGCAGCACTGAGAGGCGAATACAGTCTCCAGACATAGCCAAGTTCGGATAAAAGTCTGGACAGAGACAGACCCGAACCCCGGATTTCCTGCATACTCTGTACCGGTACAAATACAAACACCGATGATGATGATGCTGCCGGTGCCAGTGCTGGTGCAGACGCCAATGCTGGTGCTGAAGCGGATGTGGATGTGGATGTGGATGTGGATGCTGGCAAAGTTCATCATTTCCAGGCCCATAAGCCTGCACAAACAAGAGACAAAAAAAGTGAGGCAAGAATTCTTGCCTCACTCAAGCAGCTCCATATAACGTAGCAAGCACACGCCACCTAACTCTTCATCACTCCAACACTTCTAAGCCAGTTCACAGCTCAAGCCTTGCTGCTTTAACAGCTCAAGCAAAGGTTGCACATCCCACGAAGACTTCCAGGCAATGACGATGCGCTCTCCTGGCGCCCATGAACGGCATAGCGGTGTCCAGAATGCCTGATTCAACAGGGTATCTTGCAAGACCACACCGGCCTGATCCAAGGCCATCAAACGGGCATCACGGCGTGCTTTTTCCAGAATCGCGGGCAGGATCAGAGGCAGGTACAAGACCCAGTCCGCCTGATTCAATTTTCGCAGAGCGCGCAGCGTCAACAAGTCCACGGCCTCCAAATCCGCGATAGGCAAAATGGTGACCTGAACATGCTGCTGGGGAGTCTGCTTCTGCAAGGCGTCATCAAAAGCTGCCAATGCTTCGGTGGACTTTCCTTGTGCCAGGAGGTCAGGAATATGGCCATCAAGCACGTAGTCAAAAAAATGACGGCGAGTATGCACCTCGGGAAAAGCTTGCTTGATATCAGCTCGACGACGAGCCAGCAGACCGGCCAAGTCCCCTACGGATTCAGGCAACTCGCTTTCTATCCACTCCCGAACCCGCCGCGCCAGCACAGGTGCAGACCCTGCCGAGGAAACCGCAATCATTAAAGGCGAACGGTCGATCATGGCAGGAACCTGCACGGTGGACAGTTGCCCGTCATCAACCACATTACAGGGCAGATGCAAGGCATCGGCCGCCTGAGCCACGATACGATTTATTTCTCGTCGTCCGGTGGCCGCGATAACCAGCCAGGCCTCGCGAATATGCTCGGCGACAAAAGCAGTGAACAAGCTGCTTAGCGCCCCTGCTTGCGCGCTGGCCCGTAACCAGGGAGTCTGTTCCGGTGCAACCACCGTCACCCGCGCTCCTGCACGTAACAAGAGCCGAACTTTACGTTCGGCAACCGAGCCGCCACCTACAACAACAACGGCTTTGCCAGTCAGATTGAAGAACAAGGGAAACACATTCATTGCAGGACATCCTTAAGGCGCCAGTAAAAACTGGCGCCCAGTTCACACTTACTTCAAGCTGGCAAAGTAGGCAGCCAGTTCATTCACCATTTCCGGGCTGAGCGGTTCAGCCATCGGGCTCATGATGGGATCGTTACGCTCTCGGGATTTGAACTGCTGCAGCTGCTTGACCAGATACTCCACCTTCTGCCCCGCCAAGTTGGGGTACATGCCTTCCGTACTGACACCTTCCAGACCATGACAAGAGGCACATAAAGGCAACATGGATGACGCCTGGGCCGACAGTTGTGACTGCCCATGCGAACCTTGTAAACCGGCGGGTTTATCCGCCGCCAACGCTGCACCTGAGCCTAAAAGACCAACCAGAGCCACACCCATAAAAAGCTGTTTCATGACATTCCTTTGCTTAGAATTTTTGGGTTTCAGGCTGACCGATGGTGAGCCAGCGAGTGCGAGCGCGAGAGAAAATACCCGATGGGCTTTCCATCTTGTGCTCGGCTACCAGCTCCAGGCTACGGCTGTCGTAGATTTTCAGACGGTCCCCCCAGTAACCCGAGCTGACGTACAAGTAATCTCCTGTGCGGTTGTAGTTAGGGAAGAAGGCATGGCCGCCCACATCCAGGGTTTTCGCCACCGACAAGGTGTTTTTGTCGATTAACTGAATCCAGGAAGCGCGCTTGTCCTTGTCAATAATGTCCACCGCCACATACGGTGCATTGGGATGTGCGGCAGGCGATTCGGTGGCCCCGGCTACCGGGATTTGTTTCACCACGGAAAAGTCCTTGGTATCCCAGGCCGTAACAACCGAACCCAGCTTGCAGCTGCCCATATTGGTACCGAAAGCCAGCATGCGACCATTCACTTCGGTAACCGCCCCCGAGCCTGCATGCGGTTGGCAGCCAGCTGGAATATCACGCACCACCTTGTCGTCCTTCAAGTCGATCGCCACATATTTGTTGTCATCGTAGGAAGCCACCATGGAGTAGCGACCATCAGGCGTCAGGAAAGTGTCATGCAACATGCGGCCCACCTTGGCCAGTTTGGTGACCGGCATGTCTGGCTTGTCCGGATCAATAATCCAGATCTGCCCGGCTTGGCGCAGCGTCAGTGCAAACTTGTTATTGATGCGGCTGCCAATGATGGGACCGCCGGCGGATTTGATGAAATTGCCATCCGGGTCCTCGCCCTCCAGAGCAAGATACTTCACCGGCTCCAGTGTGTCGGCTTTCAGGATGACCATGCTATTGGGCACAAAAGAACTCAGTGCCAACCACTTACCATCTTTGGACAATGCAATACCGGTCCCCGTCAGGCCCACTTTGGCCTGCCGCACAATCTGCAAGGTGTACAGGTCAATTTTGTAGACGTGACCATCATCGCTTTTCAGGTAACCCCAACGCTCATGGCTGGGACTGAACTCCATGATATGTGGCGCACCAACCGTGGCGATTTCTCCTACCTTCTGATTGTTCTTGCCATTGATGAAAACGGCGCGTGCCTGATTAGAACCATCCCCCCGACCGTAGCGTCCCCGGGCCATGATGACCATCAAGTCGTAGACGGAGTCGATCTCGTAATTGGGCTTGCTGGGCAAGGTGGATTCGTCCACCAGTACTTTCACGCTGGCACGAATTTGATCCATGTCCCAACTGCGTTCCACCACGGGCTCGTTCTTGATCATCTTGGCCAGGGCACGAATATCCTCGTCGGGTAAACGTCCGACAAAAGGCGGCATCAAGGTATCCGGGATTCCAGTCATGATGGTGCCGCGCAAGGCAATCTCGCTTTGAACCAGGCGATCACTGTGCAAGCCCGGAGCAATATACCCTCCCCGGTCGGCTGCGTGACACACCGCACAGTTTTGCTGAAACAAGTTGTCTACCCGCACTTGCTCTTGCGTCGGTGCCGCCAGAGCCGCACTGACGCTGGTAGACAGGAAGGCCAGGGTCATCATTTTTCTATACATTCCATTACCTCCAACAATTGCCTTGCTAAAGGGCAAGACCATAACAACTATAACGATTGTTATTTTTTACTGAGAAGGTATGGATACAGATTACATAATGGGAATGGTTTTTTTATATCGTAATTACAATAAATTAAACACTCTTACTGAGATAAAAATATCCATGACAAGAGGCCAGTTGGCAGATCAAGAAGTCGGATAAATTTATCACGAACGAATCGTCACTTTGAGCTAACTCAAGTTAAAACTAGAGGCTGCTGCCTATAGTGGCCCGGCTTGGCTCGCCCTTGATGGTTTTGATTATTTTTCCAGTCCCGCCATGTTTTCTTTACCGATTACGCTCTCTCATACCCATAGCCCACCGTATAAGCGACAAATTGCACGTCAAATTGAAACCCTGATCTGTTCGGGACGTTTGCAGGAAGGCAATCGCCTGCCCTCAATCAACCGTATGGCTTCTTTGCTGCAGGTTTCTAAAAACACGATCATGGGTGCCTATGATTTGCTAATCGACTCCAACCTGATTCATAGCGAACCCAGCCGGGGCTTTTTTGTCGCCACGCCCACCCGCAACGGGCGCAGTCGACTGGTGCCGGATTTTGTCATGGAGACGGCCCACTGTTCACGCAACCTGCGTACCAGCACGGCCCTGGCCAGCGGTGTTCATGTGCCCGCCGCCAGTGTGCCGGTTCGTTTTGATTTCAAGATTGGGCGCCCCTCGCTTCATGCCTTTCCGCTGCGCCAGTTCATTTATCTATCCAATCAACTATTGCGTTATGCAGGCACTGGTATGACGGACTATCCACCGCCTGAAGGTTTATGGGGTTTGCGGCTGCAAATTGCAGATTATCTGGCCGCCAGCAAAGGCATTTTGGCTGACCCGGACCACATCCTCATTACGGCAGGGACGCAGGAGTCCTTGAGCCTGATTGCGGCCCACTTTCTGGACGAAAACAGCTGTGCGGTGCACGAATCGCCTGGCTATAACGGCTTCAGGCATCTACTGGCACGCCATCGTACTCAGGGCATTCCCGTGCCTGTAGATCAACACGGCTTATGCACCGATCAATTGCCCAACAGGGCGGTCCAACTAGCCTTTGTCACGCCCTCCCATCAATACCCCTTGGGGCACACGCTGACAGTGCCGCGCAGGCAGGAGCTGCTGGCTTGGGCCAGCTCCAGCGGTGCTTTGATTATTGAGGACGACTACGACGGAGACTTCTGTTATGGCCCGGCCCTACCTGCGCCGCTCAAGGCCATGAGCCCCGGACAGGTAATTTACCTGGGTTCGTTCTCGAAAACATTGGGGCCTGGTTTGCGCTTGGGCTATATGGTTTGTCCACCCCATTTGAGCCAGGACTTTATTGCTCGCAAGGCCTTGCTCAACAATGGATCGCCCTGGTTAACACAAGCTATTCTGGCACGTTTTTTTGATGAGTATGACTATCCTCGGCACCTGCAGTATTTGCGTCGCCGTTACCTGGAGCAACGCAATACCCTGCTGCAGGGACTGAAAAAAGCATGGGGAAATACCGGAGTGGTCAGCGGACACAATGCTGGCATGCATCTGGCTTTCCGACTGCCTTCACAAGGCCCGGATGCCCATCACGTTGCTGCGGCAGCGCTTCGCTATGGCATACGCCTATACCCTTTGGCACAGGCCGCCAGCCAGGAAGCGGACGGCAGCGACCCACGCCATCTGCTATTTGGCTACGCGAATCTGGAGTGCAGCGAGTTACAACAAGCGATGCAGCATCTAGCCCTGATACAAGCCAGGCTGAACCATGGCTAGCTGTGCAAAGAACTTAAGACTGGGCCAGTGCCTGATCAAAGTCGGACGTCAGATCAATGATCTCTTCGATACCCACAGAGATACGCAACTGATTGTCGGAAATACCCATCAGGGCACGCTGCTCGGGCCCCATCTCGTAGTAGATGGTATGGGCAACGGGCAGCACCAGACTGCGGTTGTCACCCAGGTGCGTAGCCAGAACAAAGACTTTCAGACGATTCAGGAAGTCGAAAATTTCGATGCCCTCTTCCAGCACGACACTCATCAGGCCGCCGAAGCGATTGCCGAACAACTGAGCCGTACGCTCGTGTTGAGGATGATCCTCCAGACCCGGATACTGCACGTGCTTCACCTTGGGGTGAGCCTTCAAATGGCGCGCCAAAGCCAGCGCATTGGAACAGATGCGCTCCATACGCAACGGCAAGGTTTCCGAGCCTACAGCCAAACGGTGGGCCACATCGGACGACAAGGTGCCGCCCATATCGCGCAAGCCCTTCTTACGAATCTGTACCAGGCCCCAGTTCTGCGTATTGCCATTGCGGTATACCTGGGCAATATTAGGATAGGTCGTCCAATCAAACAGACCTGTATCTGTCACCATGCCACCCAGAGCATTACCGTGGCCACCAATGTGCTTGGACAGCGAGTTGACCACCAAAGAGGCTTTGAACTCGCGGCCGGGCGACAGGTAAGGCGAGGACAAAGTGGCATCAACCACATACAACAAGCCCTCGTCCTGACACCATTGCCCCACCCCTTTCAAATCAGCCACCTGTGTGCCCGGATTGGCAATGGTTTCAAGAAACACCATGCGAGTATTGGGCTGACGCGCGGCTTGCACCTGGGCCACATCGGTTGCGTCTACCAGCGTGGTTTGAACACCCAGGTCGCGCAAGGTGCCCAACAGACTGTTGGTGTTACCGAACAGATATTTGCTGGCAATCAGGTGATCACCCTGGCGCAGCAAGGTAAACAGGGTCGCGGTCAATGCTGCCATACCGGTTGCAAAGCTGACGCTGCCCACCCCTTTTTCCATACGCGTAATCTTGGCTTCCAGCGCCGCCGTGGTGGGTGTGCCCTGACGAGAATAGGTAAAGCCGGATTTGCCCTGAAAGACTGCGGCCAGCTCACGCGCATCCTGAAAACCGAACTCGGTCGATGGGTGCAATGGCTGATGAATAGCGCCATACTGCGTACCCAAACGACGGTCAGAGTGCAAGGTAGAGGTAATAAAGCCGTTTTCTTCCATGATCGTTTCAAAGCCCATAATGCGTGTACACACCGTCAGCACCGATTGGGTTTTGCCCGGCTGACGGCCAATTACTTATTATCTGGTGAAGCGGCGAATGAAGCCCGCCGTTTTTTATACAAATAAGTAATTAAGTAAGTAACAAGACTTAAAAGAAATTAGGCCTGGCTACGTTGACGCAAGGTTTCGTACAGACAAACCGCACTGGCGACACTGACGTTCAAGCTTTCTACCGCGCCCATCATGGGAATGGAAACCAGCTCGTCGCAGGTTTCACGGGTGAGACGGCGCATGCCCTCGCCCTCGGCCCCCATCACCCAGGCCATGGGGCGGCGGGCATCCACCTGGTGGAATGTGTGGGTGGCTTGATCACTGGTACCGACTAGCCAGACATCGCGCTCACGCAGCATGCGCATGGTACGGGCCAAGTTCGTCACCGTAATGTAAGGGGTCGATTCGGCTGCACCGCAAGCCACGCGCGAGACCGTCGCGTTCAGACCCACGGCACGATCACGAGGCGCAATCACGGCATGCGCGCCGGCTGCGTTGGCACTACGCAGGCAGGCACCCAGGTTATGAGGGTCTGTGACCCCGTCCAGAATCAGCAAAAAAGGAACCTGACCGGCCTCTTCCAGATCATCCAGCAATTCGTTGACATCAACGGCCAGCTCTTGCTCCAGAGCCAATGCCACCACACCCTGGTGACGTGTGCCTTTGGCCAGACCATCCAGACGCTCGACCGGCACGGCCATGACTTTCAAGCCTGCCTGCTCTACCTGTTCGATAAAGGCCAGCATCCGTTTGTCGCGCCGGGTCTGATCCACATAGACCTCGCGCACCGAAGCGGCGCTGAAACGAACTCGGGCAATAACGGCATGGAAACCGGCCAAAACCTGCTGAGGCATAACAATCCTTGGGGGAAATAAGAGCAAATAAAGAAAGCCGGGCAAAAAGCCCGGCTTGGCATTGTACGCCTATCGGCGTCGCCCTCTAGGGCTGCGCGTGGATTTGGCGGACTTGGCCGCCTTCTCCGTACTGCGTTCTTCATCCCGCTCGGCCTGCTTTTGAGAAGCTCGTCGCTGGGAGGCCGTGGTGCCCTTCAAGGCCAGCGGCTTGGTTGAAGCCGCTTTCTTGATGGGCCGCTCGGACGGATCAGACCCTTCGGCCGCCGCCTTCACCGCTTTGTAGCCCACGCCTTTAACCAGACGGAACTCAATACGGCGCGCCTCCAGATCAACACGGGCGACCTGCACTTGTACCGCATCGGTCAGACGATAGCGCAGACCAGTGCGCTCACCACGCAACTCGTTCGAGGTTTCGTTGTACTGGAAGTAATCTGCGCCCAGCTCCGAGACGTGAACCAGGCCCTCCACATACAAGGTATCCAACGTTACAAACAAACCAAAGCTGGTTACGCCACTGATCTTGCCAGAGTATTCCTCGCCCACGTGCTCTTTGACAAACCAGCACTTGAGCCAGGCTTCCACATCTTTAGAGGCCTCATCAGCACGACGTTCGCGCGCCGACAACAAGGCACCCAGTTTTTCCCAGCGTGCAAAATCACGCTTGCTGGCTGGCAAGGCGGCATCGCCCGGTTCTTCGGCAATCGCCGGAATGTAGCGCTGGCCTTTCAAAATACCCTTGATGACGCGGTGTACCAGCAAGTCCGGGTAACGGCGAATGGGCGAAGTGAAGTGAGCGTATTGTGAATAAGCCAGACCAAAGTGACCCGTTTTCTCCGGGCTGTAAATAGCCTGCTGCATGGAACGCAAGCACATGGTCTGAATAATGGCGAAGTCGGAACGACCACGAGCGGCGGCCACCACTTTGGCGTAATCGGCAGAAGTCGGTTCGTCGCCCCCTTCCAGGGTCAGACCCAAGCTACGTAAATATTCGCGCAAGGCTTCCAGCTTGGGTGGCGTTGGGCCCTCATGCACACGGTACAAACCATTGCGACGGCTACGAGCAATGAAATCGGCTGCGCAGGTGTTGGCTGCCAACATGCACTCTTCGATCAGCTTGTGGGCATCGTTACGAACCAGAGGTTCAATACGCTCGATGCGACCCAAGGGGTTACACACGATTTTGGTTTCAACCGTATCAAAATCAATGGCACCTCGTGCAGTGCGCTGCTCGGCCAACAAACGGTACAAGGAGTACAGGTTCTGCACAGGTTCAAGCACATGCTGAATCTGTGCGGCGGCCGGACCTGTAGGCTGCTGCAGGGCGCTCCAGATATCGGAATACGTGGTGCGCGCATGTGAGTGAATGACCGCTTCATAAAACTGATAGGCCGATACGGTGCCGGACTTGGGACCATCAGCCAAGACGACCATATCGCACACCATGACCAGACGGTCTACCGACGGGTTCAGAGAACAGATCCCGTTGGACAGGCTTTCTGGCAACATGGGGATCACACGGCGCGGGAAATACACGCTGGTACCCCGCTCCAGAGCGTCTTCATCCAAGGCATCGCCGGAGCGTACGTAATGGCTGACATCGGCAATCGCCACCAGCAATCGCCACGCCCAGCGCGAGCGTTTGCCCGTGCCAATATCAACGCGTTCGCAATACACCGCATCATCAAAGTCCCGTGCGTCTTCACCATCAATGGTGATGAAAGGGACATCGCGCAGATCAACGCGACCTTTATATTCCGATGGCTTTACCTTGGCAGGAATACGGGCTGCCTGCTTGAGAGCCTTCTCGGAGAAATCGACCGGCACTTCAAACTTGCGCACCGCTATTTCGATTTCCATGCCGGGATCATCAATTTCCCCCAGCACTTCAATGACACGCCCCAAAGGCTGGCGATGGCGCTCGGGCTGCTGGGTGATCTCTACCGTGACGACCTGACCGGGCTCGGCCTCGCCCTGATCTCCACTTGGGATCAGGATGTCGTGCTTGATACGCTGATCTTCGGGCACCACGATAAACGTGCCACGCTCGCGCAAGAACCGGCCCACCAGCTTACTGGTATGACGCGCAGTAACTTCGACAATCGAGGCATCTGGTTTGCCACGGTATTCACCGACGATACGCACCATAACGTGGTCGCCGTGCAACACTTTGGCCATCTCTCGTGGCGACAAAAACAGATCAGGCTGCCCATCGTCGCGCTGCAAGAAACCAAAACCGTCGCGATGGCCCAACACTTTGCCTGCGATAAAGCCAGTTTGGCTGTTTTTGCGAATTTTGCCTTCGGGGGAGATAAGCAGTTGCCCATCGCGCTCCATTGCGCGTACACGCCGCTCAAAACCCACCGTAATTTCTTTACCCAGGCCCAGCTTTTTCGCCAGAGCCTGCATGGTCAGGCCGTCTGCATCCTCGCGCAGCCCCGCCAAGATCACTTCCCGCGTCGGGGTATCCGGGTCAAAGTCAGGCGGCAACTCATAACGGCCCGTTGATTGAATACGGTCCTCAGTACTGTCTTGATGTTTTTTATTCAAAAGGACACTTCCATTATTAATAAAGTATGCCTATAATCTTTTTTCTTTGCTGCTCACGCAGCGAAGTCGTTAAAAAGCTTTTGGCACAACCATAAGCATACAACGATATGCCCAGGTGGCGGAATTGGTAGACGCGCATGGTTCAGGTCCATGTGCCTTCGGGTGTGGAGGTTCGAGTCCTCTCCTGGGCACCACAAATTCCTAAAAAGCCGATCATCGCAAGATGGTCGGCTTTTTTCATTCTCGCCCAGAAAGTCAGGTGCTTGAGCACCTGACGTGAGGACGAGAAAGGTCGGGCATGCAAGCCCGACCGGGGTCGCGCCTGTGAGACCGAGTCCTCTCCTGGGCACCAAAATTCCGAAAGGCCGATCATTTCTCAATGATCGGCCTTTTGTAGTTTGCTGCTTCACCAATTCAATATCCTTCAGTATCAGTGCGACAAAGCCTGACTGCGTCAGAAAACGAGCAGCAATGCGACTCCTTTCTTGTTTGAACACAGCCATTTCCACATAACGAATCATCACCACATAATCGGCTGCTTTCTTTACAAGCTTGTGAATGCATAGGCAAACAAGCACTGGCGGGACCAAGCTGAAACTCTCAGGGCGCCACACCATCACACCCGTGCCTGCCCCTGCTTCGTACAGCCATAAAAAAACCGACTGTGTTTCTACAATCGGTTTTCTGCTCCAGGATGTAGTGAGTTTAACCGCCACAACCACCGCAACAAGCACCATCTTCACCATGCACAGGTTTAGCGATTTGATAGCCTGCCTGCTCAACGGCCGCATGGAGGTCTTCCAGCGAGACCTGGGTTTCATCAAAACGGACCGATGCCTTTGCATTTTCGAACGAGGCATCTGCCGCTTGCACGCCATCGATAGCCGCCAAGGCAATGGCTACTTTATCGGCACATTCAGGATGTCGCAGACCCGCCAGTTTCAGCATTCCAACTTGCATTTTCTATCCCTTTAACATGAGGTGAGGCAGTTGATGAAATCGCCACCGCCCATAAAGATATATATTAAATAAATCTTATAAATACAGCAAGAGACAAGAAGCCACCATAGAGAAAAAAGCCCAGCTTGCGGCTGACTGACAGCAAAGCCACGATACTGAGTAACGCCGCCATAAGCAGGGGATAGCGGGGCGCCACAGGCGAACTCGCCCAGAAGGGCAATCCCGTGACGATCACCGGGACAAAACCGCAGAGTACAGCCACCCCAATGTTGTGACTCAAGGACATACAGGTGTTTTGCCCTACTACAGGCAGGAGCTCATGCAACTGCTGGGTCATGGAGCTGCGAGAAAGCCAAGAGCACAAGACTAGCCAGACGCAGGCTGCAATCAATAGAAAAGGCCAATCATCACTCTGAACACACACAACAAAAAGCCGACCATCTTGTGATGATCGACTTTTTTTGAGGAATTGGTGATATCCAGGAGAGGACTCGGTCACACAGGCGCAACCCCGGTCGGGCTTGCATGCCCGACCTTTCTCGTCCTCACGTCAGGTGCTCAAGCACCTGACTTTCTGGGCTGGAATGAAAAAAGCCGACCATCTTGCGATGATCGGCTTTTTAGGAATTTTGGTGCCCAGGAGAGGACTCGAACCTCCACACCCGAAGGCACATGGACCTGAACCATGCGCGTCTACCAATTCCGCCACCTGGGCTCTGACTGCGGAATTTGTTTTTCAACCAACCCCTGCAAGACAGAAGGTAACTATAGCACGATTTTTAAATGATGCAAACTATTTCTGTATTTTTTCATATCCGACGGAAATAAACGCGGCCCTTGCACTTCATAAGAATCGCTTTTATGCTTATTGCTATATCAAGAGTTGGGGCAACCCATGCCAACCTGTGTACCCGCACAAGGTGGATTCAAGATATGGCCATCTGGCAATCAATGGGATCATCAAGACAAGAACCCGCTGCCAGCGGGTTTTTTTATGCTTGGCCCCTGCCGGGCAAAGGGTCTTTTAATCCAACTTGCTCACCCGGAAGCGCCTTCCAAGAGCTAAACAGGAGTATTTCATGTCGTCTGCACCGTTTTACTATCACCTGACTTTAGAGCAGCACAGCTACCGCATTGTCCTGCGCCCCGGATGTTCCCGGCTGGCCGTGGTATGTGAACTGCATGCTGATACGGTCGGGGATTACGAGCCGCGCTGGCTGGGTTCCAGTTGTCGCGGTGGCTATTGGGCTCGCTTCCAGCATGATATCGACAGCACCTTGCTGCTGAACATGGATGCCATTGCCCGTTTGATTGACGAGCACCGTCTGGCTCATCCCAATGCCGTGCTGGATACGGATTTACAGCCCGTCCTGAACGTAGGCGGGCGCTTGCGCGCCCAGCCCTACCCTCAGCAAAAAGCCGCTTAGTCCAGACGTGGGGCATCCTCGCCCTGGTCACCTTGACGCCAGTAGCTACTGGCCCGAATCGCACCTTTGTCCAGACCGCGTTCTTGCACCCAGTATTCGCGCAGGCTTTGAGCGATGGCATATTCTGCGGCGACCCATACATGGCCGATGCCGCTCAGCTCGGGCGCAGCACGCAGGGCATCCAAAATGCCATTCAGACCGGCCAGCGAAGGAATCCAGTTCACCGTGACATGGTCCGGCGCTTCCATCGCACCCACGGTCAGCAGATTACGTGCCAGCACGTAAACCTGCACCTTCACGTTGGACGGTAGTTCATTCACTCGTCGCGCCATGGCAGGCACAGCGGTTTCGTCGCCAATCAGGATTTGCCAATCCAGATCCTTGCTGACCAGAAAGGAGCCGCGCGGACCGGCCACGCCCAGCTTGTCACCCTCTTTGGCTTGCATGGCCCATTGGCATGCAGGACCTTCACCATGGACCACAAAATCAATATCCATCTCAAGTTCCTGTTCACGGAACAGGCGAGGCGTGTAATCACGGATGGGGGGCTTTTCCTGTCCGGCAGCAAAGACCATGCCACGATCGCCCATTTGGGGCAGACGCAACTCTTTGGTGGCCGGGTCCGGGAAAATCAGCTTGACGTGATCATCAAAGCCGGGGGTATAAAAACCTTCCAGATCCGAGCCTTCCAGGGTGATGCGCACCATATCAGGACCCAATTCGCGCCGCTTTTTCACGGTCAGCAAACGCAACTTCAGGGTATGAGCCACTTTCTGCGTTAATTGTTCGGACTGCATTTTTCAGACTCCTTGGGCAAGTTCCGTATTTCGGCGATGGCTTTTTCCAGAATGGCCACCACCTCCGCCTGTCGCGCCAGACTGGCGGTCGATTGTTCAAACATGGCCTGCTTCAGGCTGTGGCGTACCTGGACAAATTCCGGCAACCAGCCCGTTTGCTCCTGCGCGGCCTTCAAATCCTCGTCGCTATTGTGTTCGGCCAGCATCTGCCGTATCCACACCAGCTTGCGCCCGCGATAGGTCAGGGACTGCATCAGGTAATCGCACTTTTCCTTTTGCTCTTGCAAATACGCTTGACCTTCCTTGGTCAGGCTGTACATCTTGCGACGACCTTCTTCTTCGATCAGCACCCAGCCTTGCGTGGCGCAATACGCAAGGGCGGGATACACCGCGCCCGCGCTGGGCACATAGCTGTTCTGGCTAAGCTGCGCAAAGCGGCGAATCAACTGATAACCGTGAGTACTGCCCTCTTTGAGCAGAACCATCAGCATGAGCTGCATGGCCCGAGCGGAGTACTTTCGGCCCTGGCCCATATCCAGCAGCATGCGCTCGACATCCACTGTATTGAATTTCATGTCCATACTCTTATGCTATATCACATGACACACTATAATGATAATGAGAATGCTAATCAACTAAAAACTGAAATTGAATTTATCGAGTGAAAAACGCTTGCTTTACTTTGGGATCTCATCCTATAATTTAATGCTTGAGACGGGCAGCAGCCTTAATCAAAGCCCAGGTGGCGGAATTGGTAGACGCGCATGGTTCAGGTCCATGTGCCTTCGGGTGTGGAGGTTCGAGTCCTCTCCTGGGCACCAAAATTCCGAAAAGCCGATCATCGCAAGATGGTCGGCTTTTTTCATTCCAGCCCAGAAAGACAGGTGCTTGAGCACCTGACGTGGGGACGAGAAAGGTCAGGCATGCAAGCCCGACCGGGGACGCGCCTGTGTGACCGAGTCCTCTGCTGAGCACCACAAATTCCTCAAAAAAAAACCGATCATCGCAAGATGGTCGGCTTTTTGTTTTGTACATTCAGCACACAAAAGGTTTGAAAATCGTGTTTGAGGGCGAGAATAGTTGCCATGCAAATTCTGCGGGGATCATCTCGATGCGCCCAAGCTCTCTGCTGGCACTACAACCGCCGACCAGTAGAACTTCTTTCAGGATGCAACTCAAAGCGCCCAGAACAAACTCCAGCTGCACTGAAGAATAACCAAGCACAAAAAAGCCGAAACAGTGCCCATGTTGCTTCGGCTTTTTTACTCTGGCGGTGTTATCGCAAGTTATTCAGCTATCCCACCCTCTTCACCATCATTCCAATGGGCGATGACGACGTTGCCAGAAAGGCTGTGCCGCGTAGCGTTGCTCCATCCCATACAAAGCGTGCTGCGAATTCAAATGGCGCACCAAGCCCAGCAGATAGTCTTTCTCGTAAGCTCGAGCCGGTTCCGAATTGCCTTGTGTCAGGGCCACAGCAGCTTGCGCCGCTTGTGATCCGCTCCACAAGGCCGTTGCCAAACCGTTGGCGGCCAAGGGGTCCATGGCCGCGCCTGCATCGCCTGCTCGCAAGATACGACCTTCCACGAAGTAAGACACTGTGCAGCTGGCAGCGGCGCTGACTTTAGGCGTGTAGTCGGCCATCTTGCTATCCAGACCCAGGCTTTCCATACGCACCCGTGCCGCATCAGCACAGCCCAGCAAACCGGCCCATACCGCACCATCACGGCTCAAGCCATCAGGCAAAAGATCCGAGTCCGAGAACAAGGCCACCATCAAGCGATGACCTGGCATGGGGGACAAATACCACCAGCCCAGCTCTACCGCCTCCACCAGAGAAGCGGCTAATGGCTCGGCTCCTTCGGGCAAGTCAAAGACATGCCAGGCAGCGACCAGTCTGTCCAGACGATGGCGCTCGGCTGCCGCACCGGCGGACACGGCCGCACGGCCGGTGCAATCGATCAAGGCCGTTGCCTCCAGGCTGCTACCGTCTGCCAGCCTGGCAATGACTCCTTCCGCTTGATGCTCCAGACTCAAGACGCGAGTCTGGCGAATACTGACCTTCATTTCTTTTTGCACGCGCTCAAACAGCACCTGCTCCAGACGGGCCTTGTCCAGCAAATAGCCCTGCCCGTCCTCATCCTGCACGGTACGCAATCCTGCGCCACCCCATACTGAAAAACGCCCTTGAGAGCGCAAGGCAACCGCCTCGTCCAGGCAGCTTGCCCAGCCCAGACTGGTCAAGACCACGGCCCCGCGTTCGGACAAGGTCTCGCCAAACGAGGGCTGGGGCTCCTGAGGAGACACCAGCGTCACTTCCTGACCTTGCATACTCAGGCGACGCGCCGCCGCTAAACCCGCCACACCGGCGCCAACAACAATAATCATGCCTTCATCCTCAGGTTCCCGCCTGCTTTATCAGCGGGACAATGTCCATAGAACCGCGTTGTACTTACCCATACAGCCCGGGCGGAACTCCCGCCTGCCCGACTGGCCCCGGACGTTTTACCACGACAGCCCGGTGAGGAAAACGATTTAAACCCAATAGGCACACTCAAGCCTATTGCAGCCACCTTAAACAGAAAAATCCACGAAACCCCGCGTCGATCCCCCCTCCCGAAAAAGGCCACGAATTAGCACGCATCAACACACATAAAATCCAACAAAGGGAAAACCGGCGGTCATTTTTTTATAGTTATAAAAATCACGAGACTTTTCTTTACAAAATGCGAGGCAACGAAAACAACATGACCCAGCCTCCCAACACCAGATAGGGGCCAAAGTGAATCGCCTGCCCTGCTTGCAAACGCCCACCAAGGCGCAGGACCAGAGCCGCCAACAGGCCCAGTATCGATGCCGATAACAACACCCCCGGCAACGCAGTTGCTCCCAACCAGGCCCCCAAGGCAGCCAGTAACTTGAAGTCGCCATACCCCATGCCCGCGCGTCCGGTCAGCAACAAGAACACATGGTTCAACAGCCACAGCAATCCGTAACCCAGCGCCGCCCCCATCACTGCCAAGGGCAGGCTACTAAAAGTGTGATCCAGGTTGACCAGCAAACCCAGCCACAGCAAGGGTAAAGTCAGGCGATCGGGCAGATAGCCGGTTTCCGCATCAATCCAGGCCAGTAAGGCCGTCCCGGCGATCAACACGCAAGCCGCCACTGCCGCTGGCGTCAGTTGCCAGCGCCAACCGGCCCATAGCATCAAGACCAAGGCCAGGCTCTGGCATACCCACCCCCATTGGCGATGGGTACGCGGCGAACGCCTGGTCAGTTCAGGCTCCAGCTCGATGGGCAGGCTCCAGGACAAGCGTCGGGCAGGCCAGACGAAACAGATTGCCAAGACCAGAGCAAGCCCCATTCCCGCCCAGGCATTGCCCCACGACGTCCACATCATAATGATCCTTCACTGGGTGAATAAACACGCGCTGGCACAGGCCGCGCAGCCCAAATCCTAGCAGAGCCTTGCGTGCTTTTGATGACGTAAGCATTTTTTGCTCCGGGGGGAAAAAGCCGGACGGTGGCATTTTTTTGTTACCCGAATGACAGACAGAGCCCCACAAGGCTAGGCATAATGCGCTTCACACCTTTGTTTCGCTTACGGATGAATAAGGAAGCGCTATGAACCACTTTGTGCCCCACGCTGCGCGTACGCCTCGCCTGCGCTCTTTGACCGGCGCCCTGCTCCTGGTCTGGATGGGCTCGGCAGCCAGTAACGCCTGGGCTCAGCAGATCGAGTCCATTACCTTATCCAGCGCTGGTATGGCCGAGATCGAGCGACAAGTCCCCATTTCCGACGCAGGCACCACCCAGTTGCGTGTACCGCTGACTCAGGTCGATGACATTCTGAAAACCCTCATGGCCGTCGATGGCAAGAACCGCATTGACTCCCTGACTTTGTCGGGTCTGGCCCCGCTAAAAGAAAGCTTCGACAGCCTGCCCTTCTCGGCCAAAGACCTGCGCTCGCCCGCTACCCTGGCGCAGGCCCTGCGCGGCCAGCAAGTCAGCGCCAGTTCGCAAGGCCGTCTGGTACGTGGTGCCATCTTGGGGGTGCAAGCAACGGCAGCCACTAATGAGCGTCCCGCCCAGGCCATCTTGAGCATACTGACAGAGCAAGGCCAGATCCAGACTCTGGAGCTGGGCCCGGATACCAGCCTGGAAGTGCTGGACAAGACTTTGCAGCAGCAATTGCAGCAGGCCACCGACGTGTTGGCGGGCCAGAGCAATCAACAATCGCGTGATATTCAACTGGTCCTGAACAAGACCGATACCCAAACAGCGCGCCTGTCTTACCTGATTCCCGCACCGGTCTGGAAAAGCGCCTATCGCCTGATGATGCAGGACGGCAAGGCCCGTCTGCAGGCCTGGGCCATTTTCGAAAACACCAGCGGCGAGGACTGGAAGGATGTGAAAGTCACCCTCAGCTCCGGTTCGCCTGTGATGCTGCGCCAACGTCTGCTGGAGCGTTACTGGAACGAGCGCCCTGAACTGCCGGTGGCGGTAGGCAGCTCCATCGCGCCGCAAGCAGACACCCAGGCCACCTTGAGCGCGAATCGCGCCCGCAAAGCAGCCAGCGAGGCCATGCGTGCGCGCATGGCGCCAGCCGCTCCCGCTCCCATCATGATGGAAAACGCGGCCTACGCCGCCGATAGCAGCATGGCCAAACAGTGGGCTTCGGGCGGCGCGGGTGCCAGCACCCAGGCACAAGAAGGCCAGACTCAAGTGCGCTTTAGCCTGCCGCAAAAGCTGAGCGTGCCCACCGGCCAGACGGTCTCAGTGCCGTTTATCGATACCTCTTTGCAAGCCGAATCCCTGTCGGTGTACCGCAGCGGCCAGGCCGGTGATCACCCTACAGCCGCGATCTGGGTCAACAATGAACAGGCCAACAGCCTGCCGCCCGGCATCATCACGGTCTTTAACCAGGCGGATGGTCATATCGGTGATGCAGAACTGGCCGGTCTGCCTGCTGGCGAGCAGCGCCTGATCTACTTTGCCCAGGACAACAAAGTGCAGGTCCGCGAAGAACAGACGGATGAGTACCGCCTGAGCAAAACCCGTGTGACCGACGGCGTAGCCCGTTCGGAATGGACACGCGTGCAGAACTTTCGCTACGAGATCAAGGCCCCCGCGGATGAGGACCGTACGGTGCTGATCCAGTTGCCCCGTCAGGACGGCTGGACCTTCAAGTCAGATGCTCACGACAGTGATACCGCACAGGAACACCGCCTGAAGGTAAACGTGGCCAAAGGCAAAACCGTTACCGTCACCGCGCAACTGAGTTTGCAAGACCATATGGAATTGCGCCTGGAGGAGATTGACGAGAACATGCTGCTGCAATGGCGTGGCAGCGGCCAGGACAGCACACAACAAGCCAAGATGGACAAGCTGATCGAGCTGCGTCGTCAACTGAGCCAGGCCCAGCAGGCTCAAAACCAGGCCGTCGAGCGCCTGAACGAAACCGTGGCCGAACAGGAGCGCATCCGCGCCAACCTGGCTGCGGTCAGTGCTCAAAGCACCTTGGGCCAGCGTTTTAGCGAGCAACTGGCCCAACAGGAAGACCAGATTGCCAGCCAGCGCAAAGCCGTTCAGGAACGGCGCGACGCCCTGCAACAAGCCCGTCAGGCTTTTGAGAAGGGTCTGGCTGAACTGGCTTGATCCTGCTCGCTATACAGGCACAGGCAACTCGGCCTGCACCTGCTCCAGAAACGCGCGTATGGCATGGCCCTGCGCGCGTTCTTTCAGGCAATACACGAACTCGCTCAAATGAGCCGAGACATCACTCAGCGGCAAGCTGATAATGTCCGGATGCGCAGGCACTTCACGCAAGGGCAGCAAGCTGGCCCCCATGCCACACACCACCCCCCACCCGATCGCCTCCCGACTACCGATTTCCAGAATCTGGCTTGGTTCCTGTCCGGCCTGACGAAACACTTGATGGCACAGTTCGCGCGTCATGGACCCTTGCTCACGCATCAAAATGGGATAGCGGCACAAATCCATAATGCGCACACGTTGGCGATTTGCCAAAGGATGGTCTACCCGCAGCACAGCCACCAATGGATCCGAGGCCAGCAGCAGACGTACCAGGCGCGAATCATCAACCAGTGCCGACGACGCGATCACATCCAACTGATAGTCATGCAAGGCCCCCAGAACCCGTTGCGAGTTATCAATGCTCAAGCGCATCTTCACGCCGGGGTAGGCCTGATGGAAATTCCGTAATACCGCCATGATGTAATACGGCCCAGTCGCGCCTACCCGCAGCATGCCGCTTTTAAGATCGCGCAGATCACGCAAACTGAAATCAATCTGTGCGGCCTGCTGCATCAATTGCTCGACCTGCGGCAAGAGACGTTCCCCTTGCTGACTCAGGTACACACCCTTGCCCTGCCTGTAAAACAGCTCGACCCCATAGCGGGTTTCCAACTGCCGCAGATGGGATGTGACAGTAGGCTGGCTGATGCCCAATTGTTGGGCCGCCTTGGTAATAGAGCCACAATGCGCCGTGGCATGAAAGGACTTGAGTTCCAGAGCCAGCATGCTGCTGCTCTCCTTGGGAAGAGGGAAAGCCCAAATTATCCGATGCTCGTATTACAGAAATTAGTTGTACTGTCATAGGGCCGCCATATACGCCTCCCATACTGACGTTCATGACATTCATGACAAGTCGGAACCCCGGGATGAGCGCCAAGCCAGCTTTTTTAACCATACAAGGACTGCACAAGCAGTTCGGCTCCTTTACCGCATTAGACCAGGTCAGCCTGGACATACAAGCCGGTGAACTGGTGTGTTTGCTGGGCCCCTCGGGCTGTGGCAAAACCACTTTGCTGCGCTGCATTGCCGGGCTGCAACAAGCCGATAAAGGCATCATCGTGATGGCAGGCCGAGACATTACCCACCTGCCGCCCCAACAGCGTGACTACGGCATTCTGTTCCAGTCCTACGCCCTGTTTCCCAACCTGACCGTGGCCCAGAACATTGCCTACGGCCTGTCTCCACGCAAGAACCTGGCTACCCAAGTACGTCAGCGCGTGTCTGAAATGCTGGACCTGGTAGGTTTGTCCGGATCGGAAAACAAATACCCGGCACAACTGTCCGGTGGCCAGCAACAGCGCGTGGCCCTGGCCCGTGCACTGGCTCCCTCGCCCTCGCTGCTCCTGCTCGATGAGCCCATGTCGGCTCTGGATGCCCAGGTGCGCGAACGCCTGCGCAGCGAGCTGCGCGATCTGCAAAAACAACTGTCCATTACGACCCTGATGGTCACGCATGATCAGGAAGAGGCCATGGTCATGGCCGACCGTATCGCCGTCATGGACAAAGGCCGCCTGGTGCAGTTTGATCGCCCCCAGGCCTTGTACCGCGCTCCTGCGGATCCGTTTGTAGCCGGCTTTATCGGTGATGCAAACTGGCTGCCCTTCACCCCCTTGCACGATTGTTCAGTGCTGGTGGAACGTGTCCGTCTGGACTTGAGCCAGGAAGCCCCCACCCGCGCCGGACGCCTCTTCATTCGTCCTGAGAACATTCGTGTGTTGGACAACAACAGCCCCGCTCCTGTCACCAATACCTTTTTGGCCGACATTGTGGATGGCATCTTTCTGGGTCGTCACTACAAGCTGACGCTGCGCCCCGAAGGTATGGATGGACTGACCGTGCAGGCCATCGTCAACCCCGAGCAGGGCGACCGCTTGCTTGATCCCTTGGCCGCGCGTCGCTGCCGAATCCAGCTTCCCAGCGAGGCGCTGCATGCCCACCACTGATTCCATGCCACAGCCTGGCACTGCGCCCCTGACATCCACCAGCCTGTATAGCCTGCCTGTAGCTAAAACCAGCGTGAAGAACCACCCCTTGATTCGCCCCGTGCTGCCGGCCTGGATAGGCTCGGCAGTACGACGCATCTTATTGATTGCCCTGTTTGCCCTGCTGATCCTATTTCTGGCCTTGCCCATGCTGTTTATCTTGCTGCGCGCCATCCAGGACGGTGACGGGCAGTTAGTGGGCGTGGGGCAGTTCTGGTCGATTATCAGCGCACCCGGCTTTATGTCCATGGTGGGCCGCAGTGTGCTGGTCGGCGTAACCACGCTGATTATTGTCATCCCCGCCGCCTACGCCTTTGCCTTTGCCCTGCAACGCTGTTGCATACGGGGCGCAGGCATGTTCCGTGCCCTGGGCCTGTTGCCCTTGCTGGCTCCCTCCTTGATGCCAGGTTTATCGTTGATTTACTTGTTCGGCAATCAAGGTGTGCTGCGCCACTGGTTGGGCGGCGAGACAATTTATGGTTTCTGGGGCATTGTGCTGGGTGAAGCCTTCTACACCTTCCCGCATGCTCTGATGATTCTGAGCACGGGTCTGGCCCTGGCCGACGCTCGCCTGTATGACGCCGCCCGCGCCATGGGTGCGAACTCCTGGCGCCGTTTCCTGACGGTGACACTGCCCGCCAGCCGCTATGCCATCTTTTCTGCTGCTTGCCTGGTCTTTACGCTGACCGTCACCGACTTCGGTGTACCTAAAGTCGTGGGTGGCTCCTACAACGTACTGGCCATGGAAGCCTATAAAGCCGTGGTCGGTCAGTTGCAGTTCTCCAAAGGCGCCGCCATTGGCGTGCTGCTGCTGATTCCCGCTGTGCTGACTTTCTTTCTGGATCGCCACCTGCGGGCTCGTGCCCGTGGCCAGGCTCAAGGATCGCTGAGCGCCTATTCGCCCCTGCCACACCGTCAGCGCGACCGTTATTTCACCGCTGTCCTGATACTGGTTTCCCTGGCCATTCTGACGATTGTGGGCATGGCGGTCTGGGCCTCGCTGATCAAGTTCTGGCCTTACAACCTGAGCCTGTCCCTGAAGTCCTACGACTTCAACAATATGGACGGTGGCGGCTGGTTGGCCTGGCGTAACAGTCTGACCATGGCCTTGTTTACCGCCGTTCTGGGCTCGGCCCTGATCTTTCTGGGTGCCTGGGTACTGGAGAAACTGCCAGCCCGAGGCAAGGCCGAAAAAGGACTGTACGGCATGCTGCACATGCTGGCACTGGCCCCTATGGCCATTCCCGGTCTGGTGCTGGGCCTGGGCTACATCTTCTTTTTCAATCACCCCGAGAACCCCTTGGCGGGACTGTACGGCTCCATGACCTTGCTGGTGCTGTGTACCGTCATCCACCTGTACACCAGTGCTCACCTGAACTTTGTCACTGCTCTGAAAGCCATTCCCGGCGAGCTGGAAGCGGCGGCTGCGTCCCTGAAAGCGCCACGCCTTTCCACCTTGATGGGCGTGACCGTGCCACTGTGCCTGCCCGCCCTGCTATCGGTTTCGCGCTACCTGTTTGTATCGGCCATGACAACCGTGTCTGCCGTGGTCTTTCTGTACAGCCCGCAAACCGTACTGGCCTCGGTCGCGGTCATGAATATGGACGACGCGGGCTTTATTGGCCCGGCGGCTGCCATGTGTACGGTCATCATGCTCAGCTCCGGCTTTGTCTGTCTGCTGGTTCATGTTCTGAGCCGTGCCGCCTTGCGCCGCAGCCAAGCCTGGCGTTCCACCTCTTCCCTTTCCCCAACCCGATAGGACCGCAATGCCATCCCCTACTTGCGCGAATACGCCATTAGCCACGCCACGCTCCCAGGCCCCGCGCCTTGAAGCCCTGATCTTTGACTGGGCCGGTACGCTGGTGGATTTTGGCTCCTTTGCCCCGACCCAAATTCTGGTGGAAGCCTTCAAATGCTTTGACTTGACCCTGAACCTGGACCAGGCCCGCAGCGCCATGGGCATCGGTAAATGGGACCACATCAAAGCCATGCTGGCACTGCCTGAGGTGCATGCCCAGTTCATGGCCCTGCACAATCGTGAGCCCGATGACAGTGATGTGGACCGTATCTACAACACCTTCTTGCCCATGCAAAACGAGCGCGTGGGTGAGTTTTCCACCGCCATTCCCGGTGCGCGCGAAACGCTGTCCTGGGCACGCCGCCAAGGGCTGAAAATTGGTTCCTGCTCCGGCTATCCGCGCCTGGTGCTGGACAACCTGCTGCAACACGCGCACCGCCAGCAAGTGCTGGTGGACTACCACGTGGCTTTTGACGAAGTCCCCCAAGCGCGTCCCTGGCCTGCCATGGCGTTGGAAAACGTCATTCGCCTGGAGATCACGAATGTCGGTGCCTGCGTGAAGATTGACGATACCCCGGTCGGTATCGAAGAAGGTCGCAATGCCGGCATGTGGACCGTGGGCTTGCTGCTGTCGGGCAACGCCGCTGGTCTGACCGAGCTGGAATTTCTGGCTCTGGACGAGCAAAGCCGCCAAACCCTGCGCGATCGCGCAGCGGCCACCTTTGCCCATGCCCAGCCCCACTACCTGATTGATACCGTTGCCCAACTACCCGCCGTGATTGAGCAAATCACCGAGCGCATGGCCCAGGGCGAATGCCCTGCCGACTCCCTCTAACCCCCACCCCCCTTTTGCTGTCACAAGGACACTTCTCCATGAAAACCATTGTTCTGAGCTCCTTGGCTGCCGCTTTGATGGGCGCCGCTTCCCTGGCTCAAGCCGCTACAACCCTGACCGTCTACACGGCGCTGGAAGCCGATCAGCTCAAGGCTTATCAGGCTGCTTTCGAGAAAAAAAATCCCGATATCAAGATCCAGTGGGTACGCGACTCCACCGGCATCATTACCGCCAAATTGCTGGCTGAAAAGAACAACCCAAAGGCTGACGCCGTCTGGGGTCTGGCCGGCTCCTCACTGGGTTTGATGGCCAGCCAGGACATGCTGCAACCCTACGCTCCCCAAGGCCTGGACAAGATCGACGCCAAAATGCGCGACCAGAACAACCCGCCTAGCTGGGTTGGTATGGACGGCTTTGCCGCTGCCCTGTGTGTCAACACCATTGAGCTGGAAAAAAACAAGCTCCCTATGCCCACCTCCTGGGAAGATCTGACCAAACCCGAATACGCCGGCAAGATTGTTATGCCTAACCCCGCCTCCTCGGGTACCGGCTTTCTGGACGTGAGCGCTTGGCTGCAACTGTTTGGTGAAGACAAGGGCTGGGCCTTCATGGACGGTCTGCACAAGAACATCGGTGCCTACACCCACTCCGGCTCCAAGCCTTGCAATATGGCCGCTGCTGGTGAATACACGATTGGCGTGTCCTTTGACTACCGTGGCGCTCGCCTGAAAGAAGAAGGCGCTCCCCTGGAACTGGTGTTCCCCAAAGAAGGCCTGGGCTGGGAAATCGAAGCCGCTGCCATCATGAAAGGCACCAAGAACCTGGAAGCCGCACAGAAACTGGCTGACTTCTCCGCCAGTGAAGAAGCCAACCACTTGTACAAGACCAACTTTGCCGTGCTGGCCATTCCTTCCATCGCCACGGCTAACCCACATCTGCCTACAGACCTGAACCAACGTCTGATCGACAACAACTTCGTCTGGGCCGCTGAGAACCGCGAGCGCATCATCGAAGAGTGGACCAAACGTTACGACGGTAAATCGGAAGCCAAGAAGTAATGAACACACAACACTACGATGTAATCGTGGTGGGGGGCGGCATCCTGGGCATGGCACATGCCTGGGCGGCTGCCCGCCGCAAGCTGAGCGTCGCTGTGCTGGAGCGCAGTCACCAGGCCCAAGGCGCCACCATACGTAATTTCGGTCAGGTTCTGGTCACTGGCCAGGCACCAGGCATCATGATGGATCTGGCTCGCCAAAGCCGCGGTCTGTGGTTGGAACTGGCTGAGCAAGCCGGTTTCCATGTACGCAGCAATGGCTCGCTGGTGCTGGCACGCAATCATCTGGAACTGGAACTGCTGGAGGATTTTGCCCAGGGCCGTGCCCAAGAAGAAAACGTCGCCTGCAAAATGCTCAACGGCAAAGAACTGGCCTCCCTATTTGATGGCCGTTTGGGGCATCACCACGGTGCGCTGCAAGGCTTTGATGATTTGCAGATCTACTCGCGCGACGCCCTGCCCGCCATCACCAGCAGCTTGCAAGCCATGGGCGTGGATGTATACACCCAGGCGCATGTGCATTATGCGCAAGAAGGCCAGGTACACAGCAGCGCGGGCAACTTCACAGCCAACAGCATTTTTGTGTGCCCCGGCCACGACTACAGCAGCCTGCATCGCGACCTGCTCGACACTGTCAAACCGTCGGTGACACGTCTACAAATGTTGAAAGTACGTGCGCAAGATACCGGCTGGGCTTTGGACCGCCCTTTGCTGACGGGTTTGTCCTGCCTGCACTACGGTGCCTTCAGCGATCTGCCTCTGGCAGACACGCTGCGTGAACAAGTACAACAACGCCATGGTGTCTTGCTGGATCAAGGCATCCATCTGCTGATCAGCCCCACACCAGAAGGTGACCTGATCATTGGCGACTCGCACGACTACGGCCTGCAAGCCAGTCCCTTCAATCAGGAGGACACCGATCAGTACTTGCTGGCTCTGGCAGAAACGGTGCTGGGTTGCCCGGTACAGGTTTTGCAACGCTGGCAAGGCGTGTATGGCGCCAAAGGCCCTGGACCGTTTTCGGTTCTGCAAGCCGATGGCAGCACGCAAGTGACGGTCATGCACACGGGCTTGGGAATGACTACCGGCCTGGCCATTGGCGAACGCAATATTGCGGCGCGCTACGATTGATCAGTACCCCCGCCCTGCCGCTCCGGCAAGGCAAGTGCCAGAGATAACTGATCTGTATACTGGCCCAAAAAACGCGCAGCCCACGCTGCGCGTTTTTCTTTTCCTAAAGCGTGTGTCTGGATGGCGGAATCCAAGCCCCAAAAACAGGGCAAATCCATGCATTTTCTTACTGGGAATTTCCCATGAGAAACCCAATAGAGTGGAATAAAATACGCCACACAATAGGCCAGAGCGGGCGCTCATGAGCTTTAGCAATCCACATAGCCATGCCGCCAAGTACCTCGTCGCGATTGGCGATGAAATCCCGGCCTACCCCATGACAGGAACGGATCAATGAAAGACAGTGAGAGCGGGTTGCACTTTATAGACTGCAATGAAGCGCAGCATGCAACCGCCATTTTGGCAATTCTGAACGACGCCATCGTGAACTCCACCGCACTCTACGACTATGTGCCGCGCCCGCCCGAGGCCATGGTGAGCTGGTTTGCCACCAAACGCGCCAATGACTTTCCGGTGGTCGGAGTGATCGATAAAACCGGCACACTGATGGGCTTTGCCAGTTGGGGCAGCTTTCGCGCTTTTCCCGCCTACAAATACACCATGGAGCACAGTGTGTATGTGCACCCGGAACACCGTGGCAAAGGTTTGGGCAAAATCCTGATGCAAGAGTTGATACGTCGTGCTCGTCAGGCCAATGTCCATACGCTGGTCGGTTGCATTGATGCCAGTAATGCCGGCAGTATCCACCTGCACCAAAGCCTGGGCTTTACGCATGCCGGCACCTTCAAGGAAGTGGGCTTCAAATTTGGCCGCTGGCTGGATGTGGCTTTCTACCTGCTGACCCTGGATACGCCTGCCGAGCCGGTAGACGGCTGAAGAGTATCAAAAAAGCCCCCACGCTGCGCCTTCGGCTTGCTGCCCCCCAAGGGGGAGCTTTTGCCTTGGGGCGGCCCGGCGGCAAAAAAGCCCCCACGCTGCGCCTTCGGCTTGCTGCCCCCCAAGGGGGAGCTTTTGCCTTGGGGCGGCCCGGCGGCAAAAAAGCCCCCACGCTGCGCCTTCGGCTTGCGCTCCACCTCGCGGCTTGTATGCCGCTCGGATTCGCTAGGCACACAGCAGTCCGCAATGGACTGCTGTGTGTCCAGGCTCATCCCCGAGGGAGAGGTTTCGCCGGGGGCGCCGAGCCTTGGGGCGGCACGGCGACAAAAAAACCATCGCTGGCGGCACGCCGCGATGGTTTTTCTCAAACGGTTTGTCCCTGACTCAGGCGCTGGCTTTCGGCTTTTCGTAGCACACGGCAAAGGCAATCACGCCCAGCACAAGACTGAACATCCCCACACCCACTGCCACGGCAGCCACCAGGCCCAGACCAATTGCAATAAACACGCCGGGAAAGGCGTAGTTTCGCAACCAGGAAGGCTTCTTGGGAACAAGAAATAGCCCTAAAAACAAGAACCAGGGCATCACAATCGTCCAGAACAGACTGTCCATTAGCACGTCACGCATCATTATTCCATTGAAGTAGGAGGGGCTTGGGCGAGAGCTAGACACCCCCGCCGTTCTGGGTGGATTGTAAACGTCCTGAGGCTGGCCTCCCAGTATGGGCGACTGTTATAAAAGAGAATTATTGTTTTACAGCTAAAGGACACGCCATGAGTACGCTTAGCTTGACCAGCGCAGACCAGCACCGTTTCCAGGCCTATGCCGCAGGCGACGAAAAGGCCGAACGCGGCTTAATCGTGTTGCAGGAAATCTTTGGTGTGAATCAACACATACGCAACACCTGCGATCGTTTTGCCGAGCAGGGCTACCGGGTCTTGTCCCCCGCCCTGTTTGATCGGCAGCAAAAGAATGTAGAACTGGGCTACACCGCCCAGGACGTGCAAGCCGGTCTGGCCCTGCGCAACGGCATTGCCCAGGATAAAACCCTGCTGGATATCCAGGCCTGCGTGGACGCCTTGGGTTCGCGCAAGATTGGCATTGTGGGGTATTGCTGGGGGGGCTACTTGAGCTGGCTGGCCGCCTGCCGCGTGCAGGGTCTGAAAGCGGCCAGTTGCTGGTATGGTTCGCAGATTGCCCAGAACGCCCAGGAACAGCCCAAGATTCCGGTGCAAATGCACTTTGGTGCCCAGGACCACTCCATTCCCGCCAGCGCCATTCAGACGATCAAAGACGCTCAGAAGGAGGTGGCCATTTACGTGTATGAGCCTGCCGGTCATGGTTTTGGCTGCGACCACCGCCCTGACTTTCACGAGGCGTCCTACAAACTGGCTCAGGAACGTACACTAGCCTTCTTTGCCGAACATCTGCGTTAACCATCCATGCTTGAATCCAGCGACGACCTGCTTGCCCTGTTGAACACCACCATGCCTTATGGGAAATACAAAGGTCGCTTGCTGGCGGACCTACCGGGGCATTATCTGAACTGGTTTGCCCGCGAAGGCTTTCCTTCCGGGCGGCTGGGTCAACTACTGGCCCTGATGCAAGAACTGGATCATAACGGTCTGAAATCCCTGTTGGATCCCTTGCGCCCGCGTGGCCGGTAAGCAGACTAATACCTTACTGAAAAGCAGGCTGCGGCAGTCTATCGACAGCCCGCTTGCTACTATCAACACTTCCTCTACGC
Source organism: Alcaligenes sp. SMD-FA (assembly GCF_025960365.1). Lineage (NCBI taxonomy): Bacteria > Pseudomonadati > Pseudomonadota > Betaproteobacteria > Burkholderiales > Alcaligenaceae > Alcaligenes > Alcaligenes sp. SMD-FA. The sequence goes on from NZ_CP110108.1 coordinate 2,423,647, forward strand.
CCCATTGTGAAGGACGTCATGACCATCGATCTCTCTGCCTTTCCCATCACCCGCAAATGGCCCGCTCAGCACCCCGAGCATCTGCAACTGTATTCCTTGCCCACCCCCAACGGCGTCAAGGTTTCCATCATGCTGGAAGAAATTGGCCTGCCTTACGAGCCGCATCTGGTCAGCTTTGAGCGCAACGACCAGCTCAGCCCGGAGTTTATTTCGCTCAGCAGCAACAACAAGATCCCGGCCATTCTGGACCCCAATGGCCCCGGCAATAAACCGCTGGCCCTGTTCGAGTCCGGTGCCATCCTGATCTATCTGGCCGAAAAATCCGGTCAGCTCCTGTCGGCTGACCCAGCCCAGCGCTATGAAGCCCTGCAATGGCTGATGTTCCAGATGGGGGGTGTCGGTCCCATGTTTGGTCAGCTAGGCTTCTTTCACAAATTTGCCGGTAAGGACTTTGAAGACAAGCGCCCTCGTGACCGCTATGTCAACGAATCCAAGCGTCTGCTGGGTGTGATCGACAAGCACTTGGACGGCAAGGACTGGATGGTGGGCAACCACTACTCCATCGCCGATATTGCCCTGTTCCCCTGGATTGCCAACCTGATTGGTTTTTACGGCGCAGGCGAGCTGGTGGAGTACGAGCAATTCAAGAATGTGGCTCGCGTTCTGCAACAATTCCAGGCCCGCCCAGCAGTACAACGCGGCCTGAATATCCCTGTTCGCGATTAATGGATAAGCAGCGCCAATCAATGCTTATAAGCCAATATGCAATAGCCCTGCTATCAAACTGGTCTTTTTTGTTTCGCTTGGCGCCAATCCGTACAATTGGCCTCCTAAACATTCTGCGCAAGCGGTACTATTCCGTTTGCCAGGCTTGCCCATCAATCAAAAAACCAGTCTGCTCATAGAGCGGATACAGGCAAATCCACCAGCCTGATGAGCAAGCCTTCAAAGCCCTGGATTCTTTCCAGGGCTTTTTTTTGTGTACGGTTTGGCGCCTTCGCTGCTACGCTTTTGGCTCCTTGCGACCTTGCCAGAACACCGCCATGAAAACACACCACTATGAATTGTTGATCAACTGGACCGGCAACACTGGAAACGGCACCCGTACACTCCGTTCCTACTCACGCAATCATGAGCTAAGCGCGGTCGGCCTTGACACTATTGCCGCCTCTTCAGACTCCGCCTTTCGAGGTGATCCGGACCGTTGGAACCCCGAGCAGCTTTTCCTGGCATCGATCGCTCAGTGCCATATGCTGTGGTATCTGGGACTGGCGGCAGAAGCCGGCATTGTGGTCACGGCCTATGAAGACCGCCCTGTTGGCAGCATGATCGAACAGGCCAACGGGGCCGGTCAATTCGAGAGTGTTACCTTGCACCCATGTCTCACAATCACACCAGACAGTGACGCTGCCTTGGCCAAATCGCTTCATGATCGCGTGGGCGAATACTGTTTTATTGCCCGCTCGGTCAAAACCCCGATTGACCATGACGTCACGGTTCAGATACACGCCCCGAGGGCCCCGCAGCAGACATAAACATTACACTGCCGGCAAAGGAATGAACTGCTCATCATCCAGCGGTGGCAGCTTGATTCGGCCATGGAGCCAATCGTCCTTGGCTTGCTCGATACGGTCCTTGCTCGAGGACACGAAGTTCCACCAGATATGGCGTGGCCCCAAAGGCTCACCGCCCAGCAGCATCAAGTGGCTGTTTTGCTCAGCAAGGATACGGGGGCTGTCGCCTTTGGCAAAGACCAGCATCTGACCGGCTCGATAGCGTTGTCCCCCCACTTCCAGCTCGCCCGCACAGATATAAATTGCGCGCTCTTCATGGCCGGTTGGCAAGGGTACGGACTGGCCGCCTTGAACGCGCAACTCCATATAGAACAGGGGCGAGTCCACACTAACAGGACTAGACAAACCCAGCGCCGAACCGGCAATCAGGCGGCCTTCCAGGCCTATGTCCTGAATCAGGGGCAATTGCTCGGCTTCGTAATGCACAAAGTCCGGGTTCTGTTCTTCTTTGTGTTCCGGCAAGGCCACCCAAGCCTGGATCCCATCCATGCGGCCGCCTTGCGTGCGCATGGGTTCAAAACGCTCGGAGTGACTAATACCTGAACCGGCGCTCATCCAATTCAGCGCGCCCGGCGTAATGTCCTGTTCCACGCCCAGACTGTCACGATGCGTCATGGCCCCTTCAAACAAATAGGTGACGGTAGACAGGCCGATATGCGGATGTGGCAGCACATCGTTTTCCGTTCCTACCGGTGCCCTCAGCGCTTGCGGCCCCATGCGATCAAAGAAGATAAAAGGCCCCACCATACGCCGTTGGCGAAAAGGCAAAACGCGCCCCACCTCAAATGCTCCAATGCTGTGCTGACGTTGTGGAATAAGTAGCTCGACCATAGACACCTCTACTGGAAAGTCACACACATACAATCCCGATTACTATACTCTGGTCCCTGATTGGTTCGCCCACTCTCGCATGTCCACACTCTCACTCTTCGATCCCGTTCCCGGCCATGTGCTGACGCTGGATACCGGCCTGATAGCCCTGCCTGGTTTGGCCTTGCCCTACGCCTGCGCCTTGGCACAGGCCATTCAAGAACTGCTGCACAGCGCCCCCTGGCGACATATGCAGGTTCCATCAGGACATCGCATGTCGGCTGCACAAAGCAGTTGTGGCGTTTTGGGTTGGACATCGGACGAGCACGGCTACCGCTACAGTCCTACAGACCCGCAAACAGGTTTGGCCTGGCCAGCTATGCCTGCTGTATTCAAGGACTTGCTAACGCACATTGCCCAGGAGTCGGGCCAAGGCCCTTTTCAGGCCGATACCTGCCTGATCAATTACTACGATGAGCAGGCGCATATGTCCTTGCATCAGGACAAAAACGAGCGCGACTTGCAGCACCCGATTATCTCGGTGTCCCTGGGACGTGAAGCCTTGTTTTTATGGGGTGGCGCAAAACGCAGCGACCCGGTGCGTACCCTGCGTCTACGCGATGGCGATGTGCTGGTCTGGTGGGGGCCATCCAGACTGAATTTCCATGGGGTGCGCAGACTGGAAGGCCCGGCCCATCCACACTGGGGCTCGGGCCGGGTCAATCTGACCTTCAGAAAAGCAGGCTAAGCGGGTGTAATCAACCCAGTTCGGGCGGTGCAAAACGACGGTTTTCCAGCACGGGCAAAATCCGGCGAGCATACGCCAGACGCTCCCGATCCAGATCCACCAACAGCAGGGCCGGTGCCTCTGCCGCCTGGGCCACGATCACGCCCAAAGGATCCACCACCAGACTTTGGCCGATATTGCGTTCGCCACATTCCCCCACGGCTACCATATAGGCCGTGTTCTCCAAAGCACGCGCCGTCGTCAGCACACGCCAATGGTGCTCTTTCAACGGTCCTTTCAGCCAGGCCGAAGGCGCCAGCAAGACTTGAGCCCCATCCACGCACAAGCGTCTGGCCAGTTCAGGAAAACGCAGATCGTAGCAAGTCATCAAACCGACCTTGAAACCGGCCACATCAATCAAGGCAGGGATTTCAGTGCCCGGCTGGACATAGCGCGACTCCTGCACCGAAAAGGCATCATACAAATGGAGCTTGTTGTAATGCGCCAGCACCTGACCATCACGCAGCACCACCAAGGTATTCCAGACTTTACCTTCCCCTGCCGGCGTATGAATGCAAAACACCACGGTCAAATCGGTATCGCGGGTCGCAACGCTCAGGCGGCTGACAAATTCCCCGTCCAGGGCCTGCGCGGATTTCAGGACCACTTCGGGGTCGGCCACATTTCTGGCCAGCACACCCTCAGGCAACACCAATAACTGCGCATCAGACCGTAAGGCCTGCTCGATCAACCCCAAGCATGCGCTCAGGTTTTCCTGCGAATCTCTGGATACGGCCATCTGGCCCAATGCAACTTTCATGACCACCTCCTTGAGTATGCTGCCTAAATGATTCTAACGCAGCACCCCGGCTTGGCCAGCCAGCAGTCCGAGCATACAAAGGGTTCACCTGGTGATCAAACGTAAAACAACACTTTGCCCTTCTGTATCACTGATATGTTTGCCTATCGCTCCCTTCCCAGCATGTAAAAAAAAAGACATGAATTGAAATTAAAAAACAGCTCATATTTTCGTCAATACCCCAAATGCGTTTAACCACACTAAACAGGTTAGACGAATTCAAGAACATTCCAGTAAGACTTTCCGCTTAATTAAGCGACTGAACAAGCAAACAATACAATAGCTTGCCGACCTGCAAGCTGCGCTCTGGGAGCTTATCTACACAACTTGCATTCTTCCCTCATGAACTTGAATTGGATTCAAGCAAGAAGCTCGGAACACAATACTTCCTGCCAAGCAAATCCTTAAAAACCATCAAATATATGATAATGAGATATAAAAAATAATCATATTTACAATGTCATAAAAGATATACAAACAGGCAAAATTACTCTTTCATTAAGCCGGACAAAAATGGCAGAAATTAGGGTTAGTCTTGATACAGTCTGGAAATTATCTGCTTTACTCCCCTCAAAGGATCGCTTAACTTTGACAATTTATGACCGGACATAATCAAAAAATCAACTTATCCTGGATAAGCCAATAAATCAAAGAAAGAGAAAATCAGCTTAAAAAAAATGGGCCTGCTGCAAACATGCACAGGCCCACTCTTTAATTCCTAACACCACCCAATCGCCTGAAAAAAGGCATTGAGCCAGGGCTGAATGCCGCTTCGACATTAGACCTTCAATGTACCAATGATTGAAACTCAAAATAAGTAAAACAAAAAAACCCCCGATTTCTTGCAAAATCAGGGGAAAGCTACCACAGGAAAATGATTGGATACAAAACACCCAATACCGTGATTCTATATAAAAAATATAAAAAAATCTCTATACGTTGCTTCGGACTAACGCTGTAGATCATTAAATTAATTTGTGCTAGGACGTAATAAAAACTAAAAATTTAAAAAGAACTTCAATACCCTGCAGTTACATAACCTTATTCAAGCTCTAGAAATCTTGAGCCAGACACCAGGACTGCGTGACAATAAGGCCTCTTACGGGTGGACGTGCCACCCCTCTTGTTTCTCAGGCTTTTATCTTGTCTTCATCACACGACTCTTTATCCCCACGCCAGGTTCTGCTGGCGATTCTGGCCTTGGCAGTGGGTGGTTTTTCCATCGGTACGGGCGAATTTGTCATCATGGGTTTGCTGCCTGATGTCGCCCAGGATCTCGGTATCGATATTCCCACTGCGGGCCATTTAATCAGCGCTTATGCGCTGGGCGTGGTTATCGGCGCGCCAGTGTTAGCTGTGCTCGGGGCGCGCTGGCCTTGGCGACGCCTCTTGATTGCCTTGATGGGCGCCTACGCCATAGGCAATTTTCTGACCGTCATCGCCCCCAGCTATGAAACCGTGTTAGTCACCCGCTTTTTGGCAGGCTTTCCACATGGCACTTACTTTGGTGTTGCGGCTCTGGTGGCCGCCCGTTTGGTGCCGCCCCATCGCCGCGCACAGGCGGTGGCCTATGTCATGCTGGGATTGACCGTCGCCACCTTATTAGGTGTACCCATTGCGACCGCTTTGGGCCAATGGCTGAGCTGGCAGGCGGCCTTTACTTTTGTCAGCATCATTGCCCTGATCACCATGGCACTGGTGCTGCGGTTTGTGCCTTTTGTCCCTCCCAATACCTTGGCCAGTCCCTTGCGCGAGCTAGGCGCCCTGAAACGCAAGCAAGTCTGGTTGACTCTAGGTATAGGCGCGATTGGCTTTGGCGGCATGTTCTCGGTATTCAGCTATGTGAAATCCACGCTGATGGAGCTGGCCGGGCTGTCAGCAAGCGCCATTCCCGTTGTACTGGCTCTGTTTGGGGTCGGTATGATCTTGGGTAATCTGCTGGGCGCACGCTATGCTGACCGCTATCTGGATCGCAGTATCCGTCTGGTGCTGATCTGGGCAACCGGTGTGCTGCTCTTGTTCATGATTACGGCCCACCACCCTATTCTTGGCCCTTTGAATATCATGCTGATCGGCACCTTGGTGGCTTTGGGTCCGGCCTTGCAAATTCGTTTGATGGACGTGGCCGGAGATGCCCAAACACTGGCTGCTGCCTTGAATCATTCCGCCTTCAATATGGCCAATGCCTTGGGAGCCTGGTTAGGTGGCCTGACGATTGCGGCTGGTTGGGGCTGGACCTCCACCGCCTGGGTCGGCGCCCTGCTGGCGTTGGGCGGCTTGGGCCTGCACACCCTTTCACTGCGCATCAAAGAATAAGGACAGAAATTGCCCCCAAAGCAATGGGCGTCGCTATATAGCTACAACAACGTCAAGACAGGCAAACTTGCTACTTCCCAATAGCCGTGGCAGAACAAGCAATCCGCCAGTCGTCCCCAAAAAAAGGCCTGTGATTGCAAGAATCTCGCAATCACAGGCCGCTTTTTCGACCCTCTCTCGACGATCCAGCTCTTTACGGCTTACAAATTCGGCTCAAGCCTTACCAGTCAATGCAGGGCGGGCCGCCAGCCAACCGGCATAGCTCATTGCGAAACTGACCAAAAGACACAAGCCCAGAGCCCAGCCCCAGCTATCGAACAGATCATGCAAGCCGCCCATGGCGGGCGGACCAAAGGCAGCCAGCAAATAGCCCATGCATTGCGCCATTCCTGACAGGGACGCCGCCTGCGAAGTGGAGGTCGACCGCACGCCGATCAAGGCCAGGGCAATCAAGAACACGCTACCGCTACCGATGCCAAACAGGACCGCCCACAGCAGAGACCAAGACGGCAAGACCAAAAAACCCACAAAGGTCAGGGTCTGCAACAAGGCGCCGGCCAAGGCAACGGCACGCTGATCATGCAAACGACTAAGCACAGGCATGAGCAGCAAGGCGGGAATGGCCGTCGCCAGCTGCATCAAACCGTGAATCTGGCCGGCATGATCCGCTTCAAAACCATAATTGACCAACATCACAGGCAACCAGCTAGCAATCATGTAGTAAGCCACCGAGTTCAAACCCATATACAAGGTGATGTGCCAAGCCAGGGGCAAGCGCCACACTGACACGCTGCTGGCAGCCGCGGCTGGTGCACGTTGAGCCGCACGGCGATCCGCTCCCAGTTGGGTGGCCCACACCGCGACACTGGCCAGTGCCATGACACCCACCACAATCAGGGACGACCAGCGCCAGCTTTGGCCTGTCCACTCTGCCATTGGCACGGCCATCGCAGAGTTGAAAGCCGCCACCAGGCCCATAAACAGCACATACAAAGAGGTCATGAAGCCAATACGCAGGGGGAAATGGCGTTTGACCAGGGACGGCAAAAGCACATTACCCAGTGCAATCCCGATGGCCAGCAAGCCGATACCGGCGAACAGTTCCGTCGTGCCCCCCAGGACGCGTACCACCACGCCAATGGCGATCAGCACGGAAGCAATAAACAGGGAACGGGACAGCCCCACCTTACGGGCGATGGAGGCAGCCAGCAATGAGACCACGGCAAAGATGAACAAAGGCATGGCGGTCAACAACCCAGCCTGTGTCGAGGACAAGGACAGGTCGGCCTGGATCAGCTCCAGCAAGGGGGCTAACCCCGTAATCGGAGCCCGCAGACTGCCGGCGATCAGCAAAACACCGATCAGCACCAGCAAGGGATGGGAGAGCCAGGAAGGTCGAGCAAGGGACATGACAGGCAGCTAGTAGGTGAAAACCCTAGTCTATCTTGTTTCATACTCGGCGCGAACAGGATATTATGACAACTTATACCTCAAACCAGACAAACCATGAGTTTTAGCACCAATCCTCAGGGCGGACCTGTCTTCAGCATCAAAATGGAGATGGGCAGTACGACCGAAAATCCACTGCACACCCATCCCAATGGGCAGTTGATCATGACGCAATATGGCTCCGTCACTCTGCAAACTGACCAGGGCTACTGGATGGTGCCACCGCTGTGTGCCGTCTGGGTACCTGTCGGGATTCGTCATCGCGCCCGCGCCGACGATCAGGCGCTGATTCATTTCCTGTACATACAGCCCGGCCTGGATCAATTGCCGGATCACTGCTGCACCCTGGATTTGAGCCCCATGGTGCGCGAAATGATTATTCATTTAAGCGATCTGAATGCTGACTACGAACCGGGTAGCCAAACGCACAGACTGGCCTTGGTCCTTTTGGAAACGCTGAATCAGATGCCTAGCCGCCAATTGCATGTGCCTGTGCCCGAGGACAAGGTCTTGCAAACGATTGCACAGCATATGCAGCAACAGCCTGACGCACGTCCCACGATGGCCGACTGGGCCAAAGCGCTGGCCATGAGTGAGCGCACCCTGGCCCGACATATGCTAAAACACACAGGGATGAGCTTTGGGCGCTGGCGTCAACAATTCATGATTATGCTGGCCCTGCAAAAACTGGGTTCGGGAATGTCCGTAAAGAGCACGGCCAGGGAATTGGGTTACACCTCTATCAGTGCCTTTATTAGTGTTTTCAAATCTATTTTGGGCGAAACCCCCAGCCGTTATATAAGCCAAACCTATTCTTCTTGAGCCTCTACGACCCTCACCACACGCATCCATGTCCTCCACACACCTGTCCCGCCCCGGGTCTCTGCAGCGCTTATTAAGTTGGTTCCAGATCTCTCATATGTCGGCGGGGCTGATTGCCGTGCTGGTAGGCTATACCAGCTCCGCTGCCATTGTTTTTCAGGCAGCGCAGGCGGCCGGAGCCAGCACTGCCGAGCTGGGTTCTTGGATGTGGTCTTTGGGTATTGGTTTGGGCCTGCTGTCGGCAGGTCTTTCACTACGCTACAAGATTCCGATTCTGACCGCCTGGTCCACCCCCGGCGCCGCACTGCTGGCCACCGGCCTGCTTGGCCTGCCCATGTCTCAGGCAGTGGGTATTTTCCTGTTTTCGTCTCTGCTGACCACAATTTGCGGTCTTAGCGGCAGCTTTCAAAAGCTGATGCAGTACATGCCGCGCAGTATTGCCGGCGCCATGCTAGGCGGCATCTTGCTGCGCTTTGGCTTGGACCTGTTTGGTGCCATGCAGACTCAGTGGTTGCTGTGCCTGAGCATGTTCATCGTGTTCCTGGTGGTGCGCCAGTGGTCGCCCCGCTATGCCGTGCCTCTGGCACTGGTAGCCGGTGTCACGATTGCCGCCCTGCAAGGTTTGCTGAAAATGGATATTTTGAGCTGGACGCCTGCAACGCCGGTACTGGTCTGGCCCGAGTTTTCCTGGACTGCCCTGATCGGTGTCGGCATTCCGTTTTTCATCGTGACCATGAGCTCGCAGAACATTCCAGGCGTGGCCGTGTTGAAAGCCCATAATTACGATGCCCCTAACTCCACCGTCATCAGTTGGACCGGGATTATCGGCCTGATCTTTGGCCCCTTCGGTGGCTATGCCTACAATCTGGCCGCCATTAGCGCCGCCCTGTGCATGACGCCGGAAGTGGATGCAGACCCGCGTCAGCGCTATCGTGCCAGTGTCTGGGCCGGTATTTTCTATTTTGCCGCCGGTATTTTTGGTGCCACTGTCGTCAGCCTGTTTGCAGCCTTCCCCACAGAATTGATTGCCGCCATCGCGGGTCTGGCCTTGCTGGGCACGATAGGCAACAGCATTCACATGGCATTGGAGGCTCCGGATACTCGTGACGCGGCGCTGGTCACCTTTTTGACTACCGCCTCAGGCATGAGCCTGCTCAATATCGGCAGCGCTTTCTGGGGCCTGGTTTTTGGTATGGCTATGTATCTGATTCAGAAACGAAAAGTGTCCTGAACTGGCGATTTCCCCGATCTTTGTTCAAGACGGCAAACAAGCTTCACATTTGCTTGCTTGGCCGTCCTGTTCATTTGGCACACTACAGGCGTGACCACTTTTCTCTAACGGAGGTGCTTCATGCCCGCTTTATCTCAAGCTCAACAAAAAGCCGCCGGCGCTGCTTTGTCCGCCAAACGAGGAGAGACTCCCGTATCCAGCCTGAAAGGGGCGTCGATAGAAATGTATAAAACGCTCAGTGAAGGTGAGTTGGAAGAACTGGCCAGCACCGATACCGCGCGCCGCAATCTGCCTGAGCACAAAGAGTAATCAGACCGCCAGAACGCGCACGCCGCTTTGCTCGAAGGCCTGATGCAAACGCTGCGCAAACTCGGCCGCACCGGCCTGATCCCCATGCAGACACAGGGTATCGGCCGACAAAGGCACCGTTTTACCTGACAAGCTGGTAACGGTGCCTTGCTCTATCATTTGCATGACTTGCTGCACGGACTGATCGGCGTCGGTAATCATGGCGCCAGCTTGCTGACGGGGTGTCAGACTGCCATCGTCCTGATAGCTGCGGTCGGCAAACACCTCTTGAGCCACCGTCAAACCCGCATCACGGCCGGCCTGCACCTGCACACTGCCTGCCAACGCATACAGAATCAGGCTGCGATCAATATCGGCTACCGCCTGGGCAATGGCTTTTGCCAATGCCGCATCGCGGGCGGCCATATTGTAGAGTGCGCCATGCGCCTTGACGTGATGCAGGGCGGCACCCTGTGTGCGGGCAACGGCAGCCAAGGCCCCCACCTGCACCACCACCATGTCATAGACCTGCTCGGGGGTAACCGCCATTACCCGCCGACCAAAGCCTGCCAGATCTGGCAGACCGGGGTGGGCACCCAGCTTCACGCCATGGCTTAGCGCCAAAGCCACCGTCTGACGCATCGTGCCAGGATCGCCGGCATGAAAGCCGCAGGCGATATTGACCGACGTCACCCACGGAATCACCTGCTCATCATGGCCCATAACCCAGGGGCCAAAGCTCTCGCCCATGTCGCAGTTCAAATCAATACTCAAGCTCATGGAGTTCCCTCTGATAATCCATCCAACCTGCCAGCGGCCTGGGCAATGCAACGCCTGAACCACAGCAGCTCTGCCGCATTATGCGTGCGCGGATGCCACAACTGATAAAAACGCATCAGTGGAAAGTGAACCGGGCAAGGCAGAACCGTAATCGGCAGAATGCGGGCATAGTACTCGGCAAACTGGCGGTTAGTGGTAAATACCATATCCGTGCGGCTCAAAATGCCAGGCACCAGACCGAAATACGGCACTACCATCTGTACATGACGGCTGATGCCCTGCTCGGCCAAGCAGCCATCAATAAAGCCGCGCTTGTCCGTCACATGAGCTGAAGGGGCCAGATGCGGCATTTCCAGATAATGCTGCAAGGACAGGCCACGCTGCGCCAGCGGATGATGACGGCCCAGCATACAGACCACCTCGTCATCAAACAGGCGCGCCAGATGCAGCTTTTCCGGAGGCTCCAGCCAGTTGCCGATCACCACGTCCAGTTCGCCCTCCTCCAGGGCCTGCACGTAGTCCAGATCCGGGTTGATGGTATGGACCACCAAGCGGGCCTGCGGTGCCTGACGACGCACCCGCTCCGCAATATCCGGGATAAAAGCACCGTCCAGATAGTCCGGTGCCCCCAGGTTGAAAACCCGAGTAGACTGACTGGGATCCATGGGTTCCGCGCTAGCAGAAATTCGCTCGATCGCTTGCAAGGCTTCCGTAGCATGAGCCAGCAAAAAGGGACCGCGCTCGGTAGGCACCATTCCCTTTTTACCGCGCAACAAAATCGGATCGCCCGTGATTTCGCGCAAGCGCCGCAAGGCATTACTGACGGCTGGCTGGGACATGCCCAAGCGGATAGCCGTACGCGAGACGCTGTGCTCTTTGAGCAGCGACTGCAATACCCGCAGCAAATGCAGATCTAGTTGTTCTCGTAATTTTGGCATGGTCTCAATAATACAAGCGCTGGCCCGCGCCGTTGATCCGTGTAGACACTCATACGCCTATATAGTGAACATCATTCCAAGCAAATGTTCGCGTCCTAAGCAAATGCTATCTTCGATCCGTAAAAAACCAGTCGAGTGAGATCATGGAGACAAGACCAATTCGTTTTATTTATCGCGGCGAAGTACAGGAAGTGGCCCAAGCCCCGACCACGCGAACCGTTTTACAGTATATCCGTGAGGATCTGCACTGCACCGGCACCAAAGAAGGCTGTGCCGAAGGTGATTGCGGCGCCTGCACGGTCATGATTGGCGAACTGGACCAGAACAATCAACTGCAATTACGTGCCGTCAATGCCTGTATCCAGCTACTGCCTACGCTGGATGGCAAGGTGCTCTACACCATTGAAGATCTACGCCAGGACGATGGCACCTTGCACCCTGTACAGCAAGCCATGGTGGACTGGCACGGCGCCCAATGCGGCTTTTGTACGCCCGGCTTCATCATGTCGCTGTGGGGTCTGTACATGACGCACTCACCTGAAAACGGCCCGGTTTCCCGAGAACAGATCGACGATGTGCTCTCGGGCAATCTGTGCCGCTGTACCGGCTACCGCCCCATTATTGATGCGGCCAAGGCCATGCACAGCTACCCGGCAGTCAGCATGGATCGCCAATCCATTGAAGACAAGCTGCGCGCCATTCGTCAGGACGGCATGCTGGCCTATGAATATCAGGGTCAGACCTTCCACGCCCCCCGCACCCTGGATCAGTTGACCCAATTGCGCGAGCAATATCCGCAAGCCCGCATTCTGGCTGGCAGTACCGATATAGGCCTGTGGGTGACCAAGCAATTCCGCGATCTACCGCATCTTATTTATATTGGCCAAGTCGTTGAACTGCGCGAGCTGAAAACCACCGAGGACGATCTTTACATTGGTGCAGGCGTGTTGCTGAACGACGCTTTTGATGCCCTGATCAAAGACCACCCCGAATTGACGGAGCTGCGCCAGCGTTTTGCCTCCTTCCCTATTCGCAACGCCGGTACTTTGGGCGGCAACGTGGCCAACGGTTCGCCCATTGGTGACTCCATGCCGGCCCTGATTGCCATGCGCACTCGTGTCGTGCTGCGCAAAGGTGGGCTTGAGCGCGTCATGCCTTTGGAAGACCTGTATCTGGCCTATCAGAAAACCGCCATGGAACCGGGCGAGTTTGTACAAGGCCTGCTGGTCCCACGCCACAAGGGCCAATGGCAATTTCGCACCTACAAGCTGTCCAAGCGGTTCGACCAGGACATTTCTGCCGTGTGTGCCGCCTTTGCGGTGGAGCTGGATGGCAAAATCGTCAAACAGGCCCGCATCGCCTTTGGTGGCATGGCCGCCACTCCAAAACGTGCCAGCCACGCCGAGCAGGTGCTACAAGGCCAGGAATGGAACGAGGAAAACGTACAGGCTGCCATGCAGGCACTCCAGCAGGACTACCAGGCCCTGAGCGACATGCGTGCCAGCAGTGAATACCGCAACCAAAGTGCGGCCAATTTGCTGTACCGCTTCTTCCTGGAAACCCACCCTGAACACGCTTTGAGTCCCGCCCAGTTGAATGTCTTTCACCGAGCTCAAGCCAGCCTGGAGACTTTGTGATGAAAATTGACAGTATCGACCACCTGAACACTGCCACGGCGCAACGCGTCGGCGTGTCCTTTTTGCACGAATCGGCAGACTTGCACGTGAGCGGCACCGCCACGTATACCGACGATTTACCCGAATTGCAGGGCACAGCCCACATTGCGCTGGGCCTGTCGGAGAAAGCCCATGCCCGTTTGCTGGAAGTGGATCTGGACGCCGTGCGCCAGGCACCCGGCGTCATTGCCGTGCTAACCGTTGCGGACATTCCCGCCGCGAATAATTGTGGCCCGATTCTGCATGACGACCCGATTCTGGCCGATGGTGTGGTGCATTACGTTGGCCAGCCCATTTTCGCGGTGATCGCCAAATCCCACGACCAGGCACGCCGTGCCGCGCGCCTGGGCAAGATCAGCTATGAAGAGCTGCCTGCCATCCTGACACCACAAGAAGCCAAGGCCGCCAACGCCGGGGTTCTGCCCTTGATGAGCCTGAAACAAGGCGACGCCAAGAAAGCGCTGGAATCGGCACCGCACCGTCTGCAAGGCACATTCCAGTGCAATGGTCAGGAACAGTTTTATCTGGAAGGTCAGATTTCCTACGCTGTGCCCAAGGAATACGGTGCCGTGCATATCTGGTGCTCCACGCAGCACCCTTCGGAAATGCAGCAGTTGGTTGCCCACTGCCTGGGCGTTGGCGCACACAAGGTTCACGTGGAATGCCGTCGCATGGGCGGCGGTTTCGGCGGCAAGGAATCCCAATCGGCCCTGTACGCCTGCGTGGCCAGTGTGGCCGCCGTCAAGTTACAACGCCCCATCAAGCTGCGTCTGGATCGCGACGACGACTTCATGATTACCGGCAAGCGTCACGGTTTCTACTACGAATACGATATTGGCTACGACGACGAAGGCCGCCTGCTGGGCGCCCGTCTGGACATGACCGCCAACTCGGGTTTTTCTGCCGACTTGTCCGGCCCGGTGGCAACCCGGGCCATCTGTCACTTTGACAATGCCTACTACCTGTCTGATGTAGACATGAGCGCGCTGTGCGGTCGCACCAATACCCAATCCAACACGGCCTTCCGAGGCTTTGGGGGCCCGCAAGGGGCTTTGGTGATGGAAGTGGCACTGGACACCATTGCCCGCCGTCTGGGCAAAGATCCACTGGATGTGCGCCGCATTAACTTCTACGGCAAAGAAGACCGCAATGTGACGCCGTACGATCAAACCGTGGTCGATAACGTCATTCACGAACTGGTGGCCGAGCTGGAAGAGAGCAGTGAATACCGGCAGCGCCGTGAACACATTCGTCAATTCAATGCCAGCAGCCCAGTTCTGAAAAAGGGGCTGGCACTGACGCCGGTGAAATTCGGTATTTCCTTTAACGTGCCCGCCTTTAACCAGGCCGGTGCTCTGGTTCACGTCTATCGTGACGGCACCGTCCTGGTAAACCACGGTGGCACGGAAATGGGCCAGGGCCTGAACACCAAGGTAGCCCAGGTGGTTGCCCATGAGCTGGGCCTGAATCTGGAGCATATCCGGGTCACGGCCACCGATACCACCAAAGTAGCCAATACATCGGCCACCGCCGCCTCTACCGGGACCGACTTGAACGGTAAAGCCGCTCAGGATGCGGCCTACCAGATTCGCCAGCGCCTGACGACAGTGGCGGCCCAGCTGTTCTCGGTTGAAGAATCCAACGTGAAGTTCGAGCGCGGTCAGGTCCAGATCGGTGACCAGACCATGCCCTTCTTCCAACTGGTTGAGCACGCCTATCAGGCCCGTGTCCAGCTATGGTCCGATGGTTTTTATGCCACCCCTGGCCTGCACTGGGACTCTAAAGTCATGAAGGGTAACCCCTTCTACTATTTTTCCTATGGTGCTGCCGTCGCTGAAGTGCTGATCGACACCCTGACCGGAGAATCCCGTCTTTTGCGTGCCGACGTGCTGCACGATGTCGGCAAATCCATCAATCCGGCCCTGGATATTGGCCAGGTTGAGGGCGCCTTTATTCAAGGCATGGGCTGGCTGACGACGGAAGAGCTAGTATGGAACGCCCAAGGCAAGCTCACCACGCATGCGCCGTCAACCTACAAGATCCCGGCCATCAGCGACTGCCCCATAGACTTTCGCGTCAATCTGTTCGATGGCCACAACGCCATGGATTCGATTCACCGCTCCAAAGCCGTGGGCGAGCCGCCCTTGCTGCTGCCCTTTTGCGTGTTCAACGCAATCCGCGATGCGGTCGCCAGCGTAGGAAACTACCAGATCGAGCCCGAGCTGAACGCTCCCGCCACTGCCGAAGCCGTCATGCGGGCGGTTGCGGCGATTCGAAAAGCGAAATGAGTAGCTGGCCCTCTCTTGCCCTCGCCCGTGTAAAAGCGGGTGAGCGGCTGGTTTTGTGCTCGGTGGCCTTGGCAAAAGGCTCCACCCCGCGCACCACGGGTACGGCCATGCTGTTCAGCCAAACTGAGCAGTGGCTGACCATTGGTGGCGGACACCTGGAATGGGTGGCAGCAGAACAGGCACGTGCCATGCTCAGCCAGCCCGGCGGCCCCGGCTGGAGCATGAGCCGCCTGCCACTCGGCCCCAGTCTGGGCCAATGTTGCGGCGGGGTGGTTACCTTGCTGTACGAAACTCTGGATGCGTCAGACTTGGGCTGGCTGGAAGAACTGGACAACACCGTGCGGGCCGGTCAGGCGACCAGCCGCCGTTCGCAATTGCTCTCGGACGGTAACAAGCAGGTTGATATTCAAAGCCCTTCGATTGTGGACGAGTCCCGACTGGACTACGACGGCTCGCAAGGCGTCTGGATGGAAGACCTGCCGCCCCCACCCCTGACCATTCTGCTGTTTGGGGCTGGTCACGTGGGCGAGGCCTTGGTGCAGATTCTGGGCACCCTGCCATGCCAGGTTCTATGGATTGACGAGCGCCCCGAGCTATTTCCCGCCCAGGTACCCAGCAATGTCAGCCTGGAAATTACCGACATCCCCGATGCCCTGATTGAACAAGCACCAAGCAATAGCTATTTTCTGGTAATGACGCATAATCACGGCCTTGATTTGGCGCTGTGCCAAAAGATCTTGCGCCGCCCCGATACCGCCTATGTGGGCCTGATCGGTTCCATGACCAAACGCCGTCAATTCGAGCGCCGCCTGCAACAGCGCGGTATGCCCGAATCCCGTATTCAGGAACTGATCTGCCCCATTGGCGTGCCAGATATCAAGGGCAAGGCCCCTTCGATTATTGCCGTGGCTGTCGCCGCCGAATTGCTGGCCCACGCCTATGAAATGGGCCAGCTCAGTCGCTGATGCGACCTCGACTTCTAGGACACTATGACTACCTCTTTACACTCCGCCTGCGCCTACCGTGCCCAACTGCTGTACTTTGTTGCAGACCCCGCCACACTGGAAGATCCTTCCGAAGCCGTGAGCTACCACAGTGATGGTCTGTTGCTGGTCAACGAGCAAGGCCAGATTCAGGCCTGTGGCGACTGGGCCGAACTGTCGCGCAGCCTGCCTGCCGGTACAAAAACCGTGGATCTGAGCGGGAAAATCATCATGCCGGGCATGATCGATACCCACCTGCACTTCCCGCAAACCGACATTATTGCCTCCCCTGCCAGCGGCCTGCTGCCTTGGCTGGAAACATATACCTTCCCGACTGAGGGCCGTTTTGGCGATAGCGACCATGCCCGCGAAGTAGCTGGCGTGTTTCTGGACGAATTGCTGCGCAACGGCACGACCACCGCCCTGGTCTACGGCAGTGTGCACCGTCAATCCGTGGATGCCTTCTTTGAAGAAAGCCACGAGCGCAATCTGCGCATGATTGCGGGCAAAGTCATGATGGACCGCAACTGCCCGGACTATCTGCAAGATACCGCCGAGTCGGGCGCACGCGACTCGGAAGACCTGATCAAGCGCTGGCACGGCAAGGGCCGCCAATTGTACGCATTGACCCCCCGTTTTGCCCCTACCTCCACCCCGGAACAATTGGCCGCTTGTGGTGAACTGGCCCGCGCCTATCCCGATGTCTTTCTGCAAACCCACGTGGCGGAGAACAAGGACGAAATCAAATGGGTGAGCGAGCTGTTCCCCAAGAACCGCAGCTATCTGGACGTATATGACAGCTTTGGCCTGCTGCGCCCCCGTGCTATTTACGGCCACAGCATCTGGCTGGATGAGCAAGACCGCGCCCGCATGCACGATACCGGCAGTATCGCGGCCCACTGCCCCACGTCCAATCTGTTCCTGGCCTCCGGCCTGTTCGACTTCCAGTCCATTCGCCACAGCAAGGTGCTGCACACCCTGGCCACCGACGTGGGCGGCGGTACGTCCTTCTCCATGCTGCGCACCATGAACGAAGCACACAAGGTAGCCCGTCTGAACAATTACCACCTGACCGCCGCATCCATGTTCTATATGGCCACCGAAGGCGCTGCCCACGCGCTGGACATGCAAGGCCAAATCGGTACGCTGGCTCCGGGTGCCGAGGCCGATTTTATTGTGATGGATCCCAAGGCAACGCCCTTGATGGCGCGCCGCAGCACCATGCTGAACTCGCTGGAAGAGCAACTGTTCGTACTGGCCCTGCTGGGTGACGATCGTTGCATTCAAGCCAGCTACAGCGCAGGCCGCTGTGTGCATCAGCGCGATCACTAAAACAGACCAAAAAACGCATGCCCGGCTTCTATCCTCCCCCATGACTGAAGCCGGGAACGAGTTTTCTTCCTTATCGGCCCGCCAAAGCACATTACGATTTCACGCGGATTTTACGCTGCCAACGATACATTGAGCCCGTCAGCAGAGAACCAGTTCCGGTTCCCTCGAATTCTTGGCGAGATTTCTTTATGTCCGGCACATCTATTCAGGTGCAGCGCAACGCTTTGTTCTACCTGTTAACCCAGGTTCTGGGGGTCACTTTCTTGTTTCTCTGGTTGGCCAGCCTGACTCAGGACTGGTCACCGCTTAACCCCTTGCTGGCTATCAGCCATCAGCCCGGCCATATGGCCCATGAAATGAAAGAGGCGCAAGGCTTGTTGACCGGCCTGATTGCCGCCGCCGGACTGTCATTTGCCGCTTGGAAACTGTTGCGTTTGCGTGGACAGGATGCCGTGGCAGGCAAGCGCATCATGCTGCTCGGCACCGCCCTGTTCCTGGCCGTTCCCTTGCTGATGCTGATGTTGCAGCGCTCTGCCTCCTCCTACGGACTGCCGTCCATGTACCTGTCGATACCCGAAATCAAACCCTTGCTGGGTGTGGGGGCAGTCGTAGCGGTGGGAGCCGGTCTACTGCATTTGTACTTTGCAGGCTGGGCCTTGAACCAGTCCCGCCTGCGCTGGGGTGGCCTGTTGGCAGGCCTGCTGTGCGCGTTCTTGCTGGGCTTGCTGGAAACCGACCAAGAACGTCTCGATCTGCCGCAGGTCTTTGCCTCGCTGGCCATTGTCTGGTTGTTAGGCAGCTTGGCCTTCTATCCGCTGATTGTGAACCCCAAACGCTGGTCTGCTTCCCATAGCAAGCGCGCCACCATCGCACAGGCCTGGGAACATCTGGCCAGCATTCAGGTACAGCGTCGTCGAACCTTGGGGGTGTTTGGTGGCCTGATGGTCGTGATTCTGCCTTTCTTTGCCCCCACCTGGGCCAGCGATTCGCTGGTCTTTCAATTCACCCGCATGGCCGGTCTAGGTCTGGTGCTGATTGCCGTCCTGGGCCGTTGCTGGTGTATGTTGTACCTGGGTGGGCACAAAGGCTCCAGTCTGATCAGCCAAGGCCCCTACTCCATCAGCCGCAACCCGCTGTATCTGTTCTCACTTTGTGCTGTCACCGGCATGGGCGCACTATCTGGCAGCCTGCTGCTTGGTCCCGTGTTGGCACTATTTGTCTACGCCGTCTTCAATAATGTGATCGACGAAGAGCAGGTTTTGCTGCAAAAGGTTTTTGGCCAGGATTATCAGGACTACTGCCAGCGCGTCCCTCGTCTGGCCCCACGCCTGAGCCTGTGGAACAGCCCAGATGAGCTGCGTGTGTCCCTGACAGGTTTGGCCCGTACCCTGCGCGACGCCTTGCCCTACTTCCTGATCTGGCCCGTCTTTGCCCTGGCTCAGTGCTTGCAGATAAATGGCTGGGTACCCGTACTTCTGCGTCTACCCTGATCGCTCCCAAGTGCAGTAAGCTGAACAAGAACTGTCCCAACCCTGTGGAACAAGCTGTCATGCGTGTCCTGATTGTTGAAAACGATACCACCATTGCCGAAAATCTTTATACCTATCTGGAGCTGAAAGGCTTTGCGGTCGATGCCGCCTACGACGGCAATGGTGCGCTGACACTGCTGCAAGAACAGGATTTTGATGCGCTGGTGCTGGATCTGGGCCTGCCCGGTCTGGATGGCTTCGGTGTCCTCCAGGCCCTGCGCCAATCCAAACAAACGCCCATCCCCACGTTAGTCCTGACGGCTCGCAGCCAGCTCGAAAGCAAACTCACCGCCTTTGACCTGGGAGCCGACGACTATCTGATCAAACCCTTTGCTCTGGCCGAAGTCGAGGCGCGGCTACGCGCCCTGATGCGTCGTGGCCCACCACAAGTACAGCACGGTTCGCTACATTGGGGCAGTCTGGAATACAACCTGGATACGGCGCTGGTCAGTGTGGACGGACAAGAGCTGCACCTGAGCTTCAAAGCCCGCCAGTTGCTGGAAGCCTTGTTACGCGACCCGCAAGCCATTCTGACTCGCCGCTCTCTGGAAAAAACACTGTGGCCTCAGGGAGCGCCGTCGCCTGAAGCCTTGCGCAGCCAAATCCATCTCTTGCGCCGTGCTCTTTCCGAAGCAGGTGCAGGTACCGTCGAAACCTTGCCCGGCATGGGCTGGCGCTTGCAACAGGAGAGTTAAGAGATGGCCAAAGCGCCACGCCGAAGCCGCTTCATGAGCACCCTCACCCAGCGCGTGTCCTGGGCCCTGACCCTGATTGCCGCCTTGTTGGTCATCATCATGGGTGGGCTGGCCTATGTGGCCTTTGCACGCATGGAAGACGAGATGGTCAATGCCATGCTGATCTCCTACGCCCGCAACCCTAGCCTCTTGCCCGACAGCGCCTACAACCGTAGCGAAGCCTTGGGGGCAGAACTGGACAGCTACTGGTTCCTGCCAGGCCAAACCCTGGACAACCTACCTGAATTTGCCCGCGTCCCCAGACCTGGGATTTACGAGTTCCATATAGGCAGCGATACCTGGCACGTACTGCGCCAGGATAAAGAGCAAGGGCAACTGTATCTGGTGTATCGCGCCACCCCTCACGAAGACCGGGTGCGCGAGTTTGGTCTGATTCTGCTCCTGATCGGTTCTGCCACGATTTTGCTGGTGTTTTTGCTCGGACGCCGGGTCGCTCGCCACGCCGTGGCTCCCATGCTGACCCTGTCCCGTCACCTGGAAAACTGGGCACCTGGGCGCTCCGGCCTGCCCGAGCACCAGGACGATGAGGCTGGACGTCTGATCCGGGCCTTTAATCGCATGCAGGAGCAGGTTGAAGAACTGCTGACTCATGAACGCGAGTTCGCCGCTAATCTGGGCCATGAACTCCGTACAGGGCTCACCGCCATACGCAGCGATTGCGAGCTTTTGTTGCTGCAACTGCCCGAAGGCCCACAACAACAGCGTCTACAGCGCATGATGGCGCAAGCCGATGCGGTCACCGCCAGTCTGGATGCCGCCGAAAGCCTGGCCTATACCGCAGAGCGCCATGTGCGCGAGGTGGACGTTCACGAACTGGCTCAACAAACCTGGCAGGCCGTCGCCCTGCTGGATGCGAATAGCCACCAAGTATGCTGGAGCAACTTGGTGCCCGACACCTTGCTCTACACCCTGGACCCCTATGCCCTGTCCATGCTGCTGCGCATCCTGATGCGCAACGCCATCGACCATGCCGCACCCTGCAAACTACAACTGAGCTGGATTGCGCCCTCCATCCTGGCTTTGCAAGATGACGGCCCCGGCATCGCCACGCAAGATCAAATTCTGATTTTTGAGCGCCATTTCAGCCAAGGCAAGCAACTGCCCACAGGACTGCGTACAGAGGGCCACAGAGGCATCGGACTGGCACTGGCCCGCCAACTGGCGCTGGCTCAAGGCTGGAGCTTGAGCGTGCAAAGTGGGCCGGATGGCAAGGGCTGCATATTCAAGCTGGATCTGGATCCGTCCTGATATCTTGATGCCCTGAAACCGCGATCTTATTTGCGCTAACAGCGTCGCCAAGAGCAACAAAAACCCATTGCAACAGGCAAACCCAAAGAACAAGTCAGCTTGTATCGACAGCAGCGTCCACTCCTTGAAAAGACATTTCAAAAGGCAGGTCTCTGAGCACAAAAAAAACCCGGCCTGAAAAGGCCGGGTTTTTTATTTTGCCTAAGCAAACAAGCTAAAGACTTACTGGCTTTCCAGAAAGCTCTTCAACTTATCAGCACGGCTAGGATGACGCAACTTGCGCAAAGCCTTGGCCTCTATTTGACGAATACGCTCACGCGTGACATCAAACTGCTTGCCCACCTCTTCCAGAGTCTGGTCGGTGCTCATCTCGATACCGAAACGCATGCGCAGCACTTTGGCTTCGCGTGGCGTCAAGGAATCCAGGACATCTTTCACCACGTCGCGCATGGAACCGTGCAAAGCCGAATCCGATGGCGAAACAGTGTTGTTGTCCTCGATGAAATCGCCCAAGTGGGAATCGTCATCGTCACCGATAGGCGTTTCCATGGAGATAGGCTCTTTGGCGATTTTCAGGATCTTGCGAACCTTGTCCTCGGGCATGTCCATCTTCTGGGCCAGGGTTGCGGGATCGGGTTCAACGCCGGTTTCCTGCAAGATCTGACGATTGATACGATTCATCTTGTTGATCGTTTCGATCATGTGAACCGGAATACGAATCGTGCGGGCCTGGTCAGCAATCGAACGCGTAATGGCCTGACGAATCCACCACGTTGCATAGGTGGAGAATTTGTAGCCACGACGGTATTCAAACTTGTCCACCGCCTTCATCAAACCGATATTGCCTTCCTGAATCAGATCCAGGAACTGCAAACCACGGTTGGTGTACTTCTTGGCAATCGAGATCACCAGACGCAAGTTGGCCTCGGTCATTTCGCGCTTGGCTTTACGAGCCTTGGCTTCACCGGTGGTCATGCGTTTGTTGACTTCTTTGAGATCCTTCAAAGGCAGAACAACGCTGGTTTGCAGGTCGATCAGCTTTTGCTGAACTTCCTGAATGGCAGGGATATGGCGTTCCAGAATGGCGCTGTAAGCGTGGTTGCCAGCAACCTCTTGCACCACCCAATCCAGATTGGTTTCGTTGCCTGGGAAAGCCTTGATGAAGTGCGCACGTGGCATATCAGCACGATCCACACAGATGTTCAGGATTTCGCGTTCGTGCTGACGCACAATCGCAACCTGCTCACGCATGGTGTCGGCCAGCTTTTCCACCATCTTGGCGGTAAAGCGAATGCCCATGAATTCGTTCAGGATGGTTTCCTGTGCCTGCACGTAACCGGGGCTCTTGTAGCCATCGGTCTCGAAAGACACGCGCATCTTGTCAAACCATTCGCCAATGATGTCGAATTTCTTGAGCGACTTATTGCGCAGGTATTCAATCTGCTTGCTGCTCATGCCGCCAGCTGGACCTTCGTCCTCATCGTCAGCGCTCACGCCGGAACCGGCGTATTCCTCGCCATCATCGTCCACTAGGCCGTCAACCACTTCGTCGATCTGCATGACGCCTTCACGCACACGCTGAACATAGGCCAGAATTTCGTTAACCGTGGTTGGGCAGGCGGCAATCGCCATCACCATGTGCTTCAGACCATCTTCGATACGCTTGGCGATTTCAATTTCACCTTCGCGAGTCAGCAGTTCCACCGAGCCCATTTCGCGCATGTACATACGCACAGGGTCAGTCGTGCGACCGAAGTCGGAATCCACCGTGGTCAACGCAGCCTCAGCTTCGTCCTCAACATCGTCGTCGCTGGATGCCATGGGCGCGTTATCGCTCATGAGCAAGGTATCAGCGTCGGGAGCCTGGTCGTAAACCGAAATACCCATGTCACTGAAGGTGCCGATAATGCCATCAATGGCTTCGACATCCACCAGATCATCGGGCAGGTGGTCATTGATTTCACTGTAGGTCAGGTAACCGCGATCCTTACCCAGCTTGATCAGGGCTTTGAGGCGGTTGCGACGGGCTTCCTGTTCTTCAGGGCTCAGTTGGCCACGTACCCCAAAAACGTCTTTTTCGGCTTTGGCGCGCTTGGCACCACGCTTGGCCACCGGCTTGAGATCAGGAATGACCTCTTCTTCGCCCATTTCGTCGTCATCGACAAAATCGATACCGTCGTTATTGGCATTTTTTGCAGGACGTCCACGGCGACCGCCGGTAGCGGCTTTAGCCGCTGTTTTCTTGGCAGCCGCTTTTTTAGCTACCGTTTTTTTAGCAGCCGCCTTTTTAGCTGCCTTTTTGGCAGGCGCTGCGCCTGGCTCTCCACTTTCGTGAAGCTCATCGAGCTCTACCGAGCTTGATGCCCCTGATTTTGCTGTCGCGGCCAAGGTTTTCTTAGCAGACCGAGAGACCGTCGTCGAGGTTTTACCAGTCGTTTGAGTCATATTTTCTTCCATAGACGCCATTTACCCCTGTGGCACTAAATGTGTAGCCACCGAGTCGTACAGGCAAAAGAGCCTGATGATGAGCGTGTTCACAACCGGCTTGCGCCTGGGCGTGTTGCGCGAGCGAACCCTAAGTCATTTAATCCCTGGCTCATGGGCTCAAGGCATAAGGTGGTTCACAATCCGCTAACCCGCCGCATTTGCTTGCGTACCAGTTTTAACCCCCTGGCCGGCCACAAACACCACACATAACCCATTATTTTACTTCACTTGCCGAGTATAAGCAGCATTCAACAAAGCAATACGGCGTGTCAATTCTTGATAACGCTGACGCTGCTCGGGCTCTTTCAAGCCCGTAGTGATCAATGCCGACTGCTCTGCCTTGATCGCATCCAGTTCGATGCGATGCAGCGCATCACGCCATTCGCCTTGGGGATCGGGCAATTCTTCCTCGCCCAAAAGCTCCGTGGCCAGCGCCTCAAGCACAGGGGCCAAGTCAGACTCGGGGTCCACGGCCTCCAGCAACGCGCCGGCGTGACGCGCCGAACTGATATTACTTAAGGCGATCAGCTCTTGCACCAACCGTAAGTGGGGGCTTTGTGCCAAAATTTCAAGCTGTTGATCGCCTAGCCCTCCCACCAAAGTGGGATGCCCAATAAGCAAGCGCAGCAATCGCTTGGCCATCGGGGTCACGGTACGGCTGCCACCGAGGACAGCACGCTCTTGCCGTTGGCGATTATTCTTGCCCCCCTTGCCTCGCCCTGATAGCGGCCGCTCCTGGTATTGTTCCTGAGGCTGCCAACCGGGCTCATCTTGCCAGCCATCCATCGGCAAACTGTCGGCAAAGGAACCATCAAAGCCGTCCTCAAACGGGGCCATCTCATCCGTTGCGGGCGCAGCTTGTATCGGTACAGCAGGCCTGGCGACCAGGCCGTCCTGTGCCGGTGGCGTATCGACAACAGCTCGACGCAACGGCTCTACCGTGCTCAAACGCTGCGCCAGCTCTTCCGGGGTGAGCAGCACCATGCGGGCAAATTCATGTTGAATCTGCACCTTCAAAGTGCTGTCGGCCAGCTCCAGCAACAAAGGCAACGCTTCGTGTACACAGGCCGCGCGACCTTCTGCCTCGTCCATACGATGATGGGCAGCCAGTTCATCCAGGAAAAAGCGTGATAACGCCGCTGCTTGCTGGGCTTGCTCGCGAAACGCTTGCGCGCCGTACTCACGAACAAACGAATCCGGGTCGTGGTTATCCGCCAAAAACATGAAGCGGATGGAGACATCATCACGAACCAAGGGTAAGCAGGTATTCAAGGCACGCCAGGCAGCTTTGCGCCCAGCCCTGTCACCATCAAAGCAGAACACCAGCCTGTCGCTGGCGCGCATTAATTTGGTGATGTGGTGTTCGGTGGTCGCGGTGCCCAATGTCGCCACAGCGTTGTGCAAGCCATGTTGCGACAGCGCCACCACGTCCATATAACCTTCAACAATCAGGACAAAGCCTTCTTGGCGTATGCCCTGACGCCCTTCCCACAAGCCGTAAAGCTCATGCCCTTTGGAAAACAGCGTCGTTTCTGGTGAGTTCAGGTACTTGGGTTCGCCTTTTTCGATCAGACGGCCACCAAAGCCAATGATATGGCCTTTGGTACTGCGGATCGGAAACATGACACGCGAACGAAAACGATCGTAGCGACGACCATCCTCGGACTCAATCACCAAGCCGGACTCAACCAGTTGCTTGTCTTCGTATTGCGGAAAAACAGCCGATAGCCCGCGTCGCTCGGTACCTGTCCAGCCTAGGCCGAAACGGGCAGCCGTCTCCCCATCCAGGCCACGACGTTTTAAATAATCGATCGCAATGGGAGATTGTTTTAGCTGACGCAGGTAATGCCCCTGTGCCGTCTCAAGAATATGATGCTGGCGCGATAGCTCGTCTTTACGACGCGCATCGGCAGCACGTTGGCGTGGGGTGCGATCTGCTTCGGGCACAGTCATTCCGACGGACCCAGCCAAGCTGCGTACCGCCTCGGGGAATGAAGCCCCGGTGTGTTCCATCAGGAACGAGATAGCCGATCCGTGAGCGCCGCAACCGAAGCAATGGTAAAACTGCTTGGTCGGACTGACTGTAAATGAAGGGGATTTTTCGTTGTGAAAAGGGCACAGGCCAAGCAAGTTGGCCCCGCCTTTACGCAACTGCACATATCGCCCGACGACATCTACGACATCGACACGGGCGAGCAGTTCCTGAACAAAAGATTCAGGGATCAATACAAGCGTGGGGGCAGTTGCTGGCTGCGGATGCGTTTGTAATGGCGCTTCACGGCGGCTGCGTGCTTACGCTTGCGCTCAGCCGTTGGCTTTTCGTAGAATTCGCGCGAGCGCAGCTCGGTCAACAGACCGGTTTTTTCAATAGTGCGTTTGAAGCGGCGCAAAGCAACTTCAAAAGGTTCGTTTTCTTTCAGGCGAACAATGGACATGTAATCCCTGACCTTTGTAAAAAGAGTTAGCGTAACAGATAGCCCAACATGGTAGCACGATTGCAGGCATACACCAAGCAAGGCGCAATTAGGCTATCCACCAAGTATCTGAATACCAACGATCAAGCCTGACCTGTACCCTTACGGATCCAGGCGTCCAGCTGATGAGGGCGAATGCTATCGTAGTCCTCAAAAGGCTGATGAATCCAGGGATTTGTGGGCAACTTGGACACGTAGTAGTCTGGGTCGACTTGTGCGTGGCCTTTCCACCACAAAACAGCGGTTTTCAGCTCGGTGATCGCAGGAAACTGTGCACGCAAGTGATCGCGTACACGCATAAAAGTCTTGCCGGTATCGACCATATCATCGACTAGCAGCACATTGCCATCCAAGGTGCCACGGGTAATGGTGATGTATTGCGCAATATCCAGATCGCCCTGTTCGGTACCGGCGGCCTCACGATAACTGCTGGTGGCCAAAATACCCAAGGGCACATCATAGATGCGCGAAATAACGTCTCCCACTCTCATGCCGCCTCGAGCCAGGCAAACAATTTTGTCGAATTTCCAGCCTGATTCGTGAATGCTCAGGGCCAATTGCTCAATCAGGCGATTGTATTGTTCCCAGGAAACCCATTCATCAGTATCGCTATTTGGGGGCAGACTCATATGTATTCCAGATATAAATGCACTAGCTGCGCTTTGGTACCTGCAAAACAAGAGTCTGGTAGGCCAACGCAGCGTCCAGAACGACAAAGCGGCCCTTCAGGCCGCTCCGTACGCACCGTACAACGGTGCAAGGCATTATACCGCGATAAATCGCTTATTTGGTAAACGGATCGCGCAATACAATAGTTTCGTTGCGATCTGGCCCTGTGGAAACCATGTCGATAGGCACATCGCACAGTTCAGCAATACGTTCCAGATAACGACGAGCGTTGATAGGCAGCTTGTCGTAGTCGGTCACGCCCACTGTGGACTCGGTCCAGCCGGGCATTTCTTCCAGAACAGGTTCGGCTTCAGCAACCGCGTGTGCACCGTAAGGCAAAACGTCCAGGAACTCGCCCTTGTAGCGGTAACCCACACCAATCTTGATTTGCTCAACGCCGTCCAGCACGTCCAGCTTGGTGATGCACAGTCCGGAAATACCGTTGATCATGACCGAGCGCTTCATGGCGGCAGCATCAAACCAACCGCAACGACGTGGGCGACCGGTTACGGAACCGAACTCCTTACCCACGGTAGCCAGACGCATGCCGGTGTCATCCAGCAATTCGGTTGGGAATGGCCCCGAACCCACACGTGTCGTGTAGGACTTGGCAATGCCCAGCACGTAGCTCAGTTCCTGAGGACCGACACCCGAACCCGCAGAAGCGGCACCGGACAGACAGTTGCTGCTGGTAACGAAGGGGTAGGTACCGTGGTCAATATCCAACAGCGCACCTTGGGCACCTTCAAACAGAAGCTTTTGCCCTGCTTTTTTGGCCTGGTACAGGTTATTGGACACGTCAGCGACCATAGGAGCCAGTTGTTCAGCGTGCTTCATGGCCAGATCACGCACTTGCTCGGCGCAAACGGCTTCGGCGCCCAGGTACTGGGTCAGCACGAAGTTGTGGTAATCCAGCGCTTCGGAGAGTTTTTCGTCGAAGATTTCGGGATCGTACAGGTCCTGAACACGCAGGGCACGGCGTGCCACCTTATCTTCGTAGGCAGGGCCAATACCGCGACCAGTAGTACCGATCTTGCCATCGCCTTTACGCTTTTCACGAGCCTGGTCCACAGCGATGTGGTAGGGCAGAATCAGTGGGCAGGCGGGCGAGATCTGCAGGCGCGAACGCACGTCCAGACCGGCCGCTTCCAGCTCGGCAATTTCGGTCAGCAGGGCTTCGGGCGAGAGCACCACGCCATTGCCAATGTAGCAAGTGACGTGCTCGTGCATGATGCCCGAAGGAATCAGGCGCAGAATTGTCTTCTTGCCATTAATCCACAATGTATGGCCAGCGTTATGCCCACCCTGGAAACGAACCACGCCATGCGCGGACTCGGCCAGCCAGTCGACGATCTTGCCTTTGCCTTCGTCACCCCACTGGGTGCCAATCACCACAAGGTTTTTGCTCATGTCTAGTATCAGAATAAAGGAGGCCGGCACGGTGCCGGACCGATAACAATCACCAGCGCCATAAACCGTCTGGTTTACAGCGCCCTAACTTGCCACTGACCGTCCGACAAGACCAGCTCGCGGTCGATCACGAATTCATCCAGATTCAGCTCCTGACCGGGCAGCATCTGAATCACAATTTCACCGTTCTGACGCAACTGCTTGACCGCTGCACTCAGGGCCGCATCATTGCCCCAGGGGGCACGTACCGCGCGGGCCGCCTGAGCCGGCGGCAGGCCAGCCGAGAGCTTGCGCAAATCCAGGCTGAAACCGGTTGCAGGACGGGCACGGCCATACATGCGGCCAATGCCATCAAAACGTCCGCCCTTGACCAGGGCATCGTGCCAGCCTTCGGCGTAGACCGAAAAGATCAGGCCCGAATGGTAGGCATAACCGCTGCCGATATCGGCCAGGTCCACTGTAATTTCGTGGCCAGGCAAGGCATCAATAAAGCTGCGCAGGCTACCCAAGGCTTCACGCACCTCGGGCTCATCGGGCAAAACGCTACGAGCGCGCTCCAGCACGCTGCCATCGCCATACAAGGAAGTCAGAGCCAACAGATAGCGAGTAGTTTCGGGCAGACACCCCGACTCACGACCCAGGGCGCGCAGGCCCGACACATCTTTGGCGTTCAGAAGTTCACATACTTCTGCCACGCGGGTTTTCAAAATAGGATCGCGCTCGATCAGGAAGCGCCCCAGATCGGGGTAGTTCAAGTCCAGACGAGGATGATGCACCCCTGCCCGACCCACGCTTTCCAGCGCCAGTTGCACCACTTCCAGATCGGATTCGATACCGGCATGGCCGAAGATTTCCGCGCCGATCTGCAATAGCTCACGGTCCGACAGCAAACCAGCCGGACGAGCATGCAAGACCGAACCACAGTAGCAAAGCCGAGTCACGCCTTCGCGGTTAAGCAAGTGAGCATCAATACGAGCTACCTGGGGGGTCATGTCGGCACGTACGCCCATCGTACGACCCGAGATTTGATCGACGACTTTGCTGGTCCGCAGATTCAAATCTGTGCCAGAAACCGCCTGCAGGGATTCCAGATACTCCACCAGCGGCGGAGCGACCAGTTCGAACCCGTAAGTACGATACAAGTCTAGCAAATCGCGGCGCAGCTCTTCGATGCGACGCGCCTCTGCAGGCAAGATATCAGCCAGGCTCTCTGGCAACAACCAATTGGACATACTCGTGCCTCGGACTACTTATAAACGAAAGTTCCAGCCAAACAAAAAGCGACTTAGGGCTTGTAAGCCGCCTAAGTCGCATGCGAAGTGGTGTTAGTAACTTACACGCTAGTATAAACGATCAGGGCCGCGGGTGGAACACCCAACGGCCCTAAGTTCTCTAGCGGGGATCAGTTCGCAGGTGCTGCGGGTGATCCTTGCTCGCCCCAATACTTGAAGAAATCAGAGTCAGGACTGATGACCAGCGTATCGGTCTGCTTGCTGAAAGCACTACGATAGGCTTCCAGGCTGCGGTAGAAACGGTAGAACTCGGGGTTCTTGCCATAACTATCGGAGTAAATAGCAGCGGCTTCACCATCACCCTGACCACGAATGGCCTGAGCTTGTGCGTAGGCATCTGCCAGCAACTCTTCACGCTGACGTTCGGCTTCGGCACGGATACGCTCGCTTTCAGCGGCACCGGTTGCACGCAAGCGGTTTGCTTCTTGTGTACGCTCGGCTTCCATACGGCGGTACACCGATTCCGAAATCTCGGGAGCGAAGTCAATGCGGCGCAAACGCACATCAACCACTTCCACCCCCAAAGGACGAGCACGCGCTTCAACGGCAGTCAGCACCTCGCGCATAATGGCATCACGTTCGGTAGACACCACTTCTTTCACGGTACGGACGTTCACCGAAGCGTTCAAAGCGTCACGAATCTGAGCCTGCAAACGCTCGACCGCACCACGATCCGTTGCGCCAAAAGTCACGTAAAACAGGCGTGGATCGGAAATACGCCATTTGACGTAAGAGTCGATCAACAGGTTCTTCTTTTCAGCGGTCTGAATACGCTCGGGGTCCTTGGTTTCAATTGTCTGCAGACGCTTGTCAAGGAACACCACGTTTTCAAATGGCGGCGGCAACTTGAAGTGCAAACCGGGCGTTGTAATGGTATCGCGCACTTCACCCAGGGCAAAAACCAGCGCCGCATCGCGCTCACGCACGATAAATACGGAAGACAGCAGCAGACCGACAATTACCGCCAGGGCCACCAGAGCAGGAAATAAACGTTGCATCAAGCTCTCCTAGCGTGCGTATGGGGAATAAGGGCTGACCAGCGAACCCAGCGAAGTATCCAGGCCGGCTGAGTTAGCAGGTGCCGGCGCTTTGGGTACCGAAGCTGGTGCGGGCGAACGGCTTACCTGCCCTTGAACCGACGCAGAAACGACCGGGGCTGACGGCTCCATATCGGTACGGCTACCTACCTGACGCACGATCTTGTCCAAAGGCAAATAGAGCATGTTGTTATCGCTACGGGTATCAACCAGTACCTTGCTGGTGCTTTCCAGGATTTCCTGAATCGTGGACAGGTACAGACGATCCCGCGTTACACCCGGAGCCTTCACGTACTCGGCCTCAACGCTGCCAAAACGTGCGGTGTCACCCTTGGCATCACCAATCACACGAGCCTTGTAACCCTCGGACTCCTGCATCATGCGAGCCACTTGACCAGCAGCTTCGGGCAATACCTTGTTGGCGTATGCCTGACCCTCATTGATCTGACGCTCGCGGTCCTGACCGGCCTTGACGGCATCATCAAAGGCCGCTTGAACCTGCTCGGGCGGCTGCACGTTCTGGATAGCCACGGTGCTGATCTGAATACCGGTACGGTAACGGTCCAGAATGGACTGAGCCAGTTGCTGCACGTCCGACGCAATCTGCGTACGGCCGGAATACAGAACGGTATCCATAGGCTGTTTGCCCACGACTTCACGCATGGCGGTTTCTGCCGCCTGACGTACCGATTCGTCCGGATTATTGGTGTTGAACAAATAGTCCGGTGCACCGGTAGGCAACAGGCGGTACTGAACCACGTACTGCATATCAACGATATTCTCGTCGGTCGTCAGCATCAGGGACTCAGGCAGGACTTTGTTGCGCGCACTTCCTCGGTAACCCACCTCGAAGGTACGCAACTGGGAAATATTGACAGTTTGGTAATCTTCGATCGGAGCAGGCCAGCGCCATTGCAGACCGGGATTCAAGGTTTTGGTGTACTCGCCAAAACGAGTCACCACGGCAACCTGACCTTCTTGCACGATGGTAAAGCCACTGGCCATCCAAAGACCTACCGCCACCACGCCGCCGATAATCAGCAGCTTGGGGGAGCCTTTAGGCATGGAGGGGCCATTACCACTCCCCGGAGGCATGCCACCCGGAGGGGAACGACGTCCCTTTTTGCCAAATAGAGATCCCAAGCGACTATTGAAGTCACGCCACACCTCGTCGAGGTCAGGCGGGCCATCTTGTTTCTCGGGGCGGCGAGGTGGCTCGGAACCGTTTTTGCCACTGTCTCGTCCCCAACCGGGATCATTGAGATTGAATATTTTATTGTTCAGACGCATTGTTTTCCGCGAAATGACCTGATTCGACGATTGCTGCACGCAACCCGTCCAATCCGATGCGCTCTAAAGCGCTAACAAAGACTCGGGCAATAGTACCATGTTCGTCCCGCTCTACCCGTGGCTCATAGCCAGCCTGGTCAATTTTGTTGTAGACCAGAATACGAGGTATCTCATGGGCCCCGATGTCCTCCAGAACCTTATGAACTTCAGCGATTTGCTCATCGCGTTGAGGGTTGGCGGCATCGACCACATGCAGCAATAAATCCGCATGGACGGTCTCTTCCAAAGTGGCCCGGAAAGCCGCGATCAAGGTCGGCGGCAATTCCCGAATGAAGCCCACCGTATCCGAAATCACGACCTGCCCAGCCCCTTCAATCCAGATACGGCGCGTCGTGGTGTCCAAGGTAGCAAATAACTGGTCGGCCGCGTAGGCATCCGCCCGAGTCAAGGCATTGAACAAGGTGGATTTACCCGTGTTGGTATAGCCCACCAGTGACACCGACAACGTCCCGCTGCGAGTGCGGGCACGGCGCTGGGTACTGCGTTGACGCTGCACCTTGGCCAGACGTTCTCGCAAGGTACGGACTTTGTCGCCAATCATGCGGCGGTCCATTTCCAACTGTGATTCACCTGGACCACGCATCCCGATCCCGCCCTTTTGGCGTTCCAGGTGAGTCCACATCCGGGTCAATCGGGAAGTCAGGTGCTGCAACTGCGCCAGTTCGACCTGCAACTTACCTTCATGGCTTTGCGCCCGCAGGGCAAAAATATCCAGAATCAGAGCAACCCGGTCGACAACGCGCAATTCCAGCTTACGCTCCAGGTTACGCTGCTGTGCCGGGCTCAAGGCATGGTCAAAGAGCACCACTTCGGCCTCTGTCGCCTTGGCCAGCGCGACGGCCTCTTCCAGCTTGCCTGTACCAATGTAGTAAGCAGAATCTGGGCGGGAACGACGCACGACCAACTGTTCCACAATCTGGGCGCCAGCACCTTCGGCCAGCATGACGAACTCTTCCGCATGGGCTTTATAGTCCAGCTCGCCCATATCCACACTAATGACCAGTGCCTTCAACGCTTGCTCCAGAAATAAAGACCCGCCCGCGGGCTCCGCGAGACGGGTCTTTCAGAGTACAAAGAACTGGGTGAGGATTTATTCAGCCTGCTCATCCGCAGCCAAAGTAACAGGGCGTGCAGGAACGACGGTAGAGATCGCGTGCTTATACACCATTTGAGTGACGGTATTGCGCAGCAGTACGACATACTGATCGAAGGACTCGATCTGACCTTGCAGCTTGATGCCGTTGACCAGGTAGATCGACACAGGGATATGCTCCTTGCGCAGCGCGTTCAAAAACGGGTCTTGTAGAATTTGCCCTTTATTGCTCATTGGTGATGCTCCGGTTATGTTGTTTTTCCAGAAATGGAAGCGAATCCCACTACTTTACCGGGTTTTCCCTGAATTCGCACGTTCCAAACTGGAGATTTTTATCTAATAAGTGTATATCAGGCGCCTTGCCCTAAAATCTGCCGCAAACTGTTACACAGTCGGGCACACTGCTCGGGCGATCCTACCGTAATACGTAAATATTGCTCAATGCGTGGCTGACGGAAGTGACGAACCAAAATCCCCTGCTCGCGCAGGGCTTGCTGAATACCCGCTGCCGAATGCTTAGGGTGCGTTGCCAACAAAAAGTTCGCTTTCGAGGGTAAAACCTCAAAACCCAACTGCTCCAGATCGGCACGCAACTGTTCGCGAGCATCAATCACCGCCTGGCATTGACGGTCAAAATACTCCGTATCCTTCAAGGAAGCCACGGCGCCCACCTGGGCGATGGTGTCCATGGGGTAGGAGTTGAAACTGTCTTTCACCCGCTCCAGAGCCTGGATGATGTCGGCACTGGCCAGGGCATAACCAACACGCAGGCCTGCCAAGGCACGTGACTTGGACATAGTCTGGATCACAACCAGATTGTCATACTTTTCCAGCAGGCTGACCGAAGAGGTACCGCCGAAATCCACGTAAGCCTCATCCACAACAACCGTGGTATCCGGGTTGGCAGCCAGAATGGTTTCGATATCTTCCAGAGACAGCGGAATACCGGTAGGTGCATTGGGGTTGGCAAAGATAATGCCGGCGGGCGGCAGGCTGCGCTTGCGCACATAGTCCTGCACGTTCAGCGTGAAGTCCTCACGCAGGGGCACGATATCAGCGGGCACACCAAAGTACGAACAGTAAGTGGTGTAGAAGCTGTACGTGATATCGGGCAGCAGGACCGGACGCACACCACGCAGGAACAGGGCGCTGAACACATGGGCCAGCACTTCGTCCGAGCCATTGCCCAAAAAGACATTATTGGCTTTGACGCCATGGTTGTGCGCCACGGCGTCACGCAGCTCCTGCGCGCTGTAAGAGGGGTAAAGACGCAAATCGTCGGTCGCCGCCTGGCGGATCGCTTCCAATGCCTTAGGCGACGGACCGAAAGGATGCTCGTTTGTGTTCAGCTTCAAGAGGTTATCCAGCTTGACCTGCTCACCCGGTACATAGGGAGAAAGCCCTGCTACATGATCACTCCACAAACGGCTCATTACGCGTCCTTCAGATAAGGGTTTTTAGATGATTTGAACTCGATGCGCAAAGGCGTGCCTTCCAACTTGAAGGCCTCGCGAAAACGCGTCTCCAGATAACGGCGATAACTGTCCGAAATGGCATCCAGGGCGTTGCCGTGAATCACCACAATCGGCGGGTTCATGCCACCTTGGTGAGCATACCGCAACTTGGGACGGAAAATACCTTTGCGTGGCGGCTGTTGCTGTTCCACCGCTTCTTGCATGACACGCGTAAGTTTGGGAGTCGACAGCTTGGCGAACGCGGCGGCGTGTGCGGCATTGACCGACTTGAGCAAGGGATTGATGCCCTGCCCTTTCAGAGCCGACAAAGTATGCATCTTGGCAAAGCTCAAAAAACGCAGTTTGCGATCGAACTCACGCTTGATCCACTCGCGCTGGTACTCGTCCAGCCCATCCCACTTATTGATGCCGACAACCAGCGCACGGCCGGTCTCTACCACGAAGCCGGCAATGCTGGCGTCCTGGTCGGAAATTTCCGTGTGGGCATCAATCATCAGCAAGACCACATTACATGCCTCAATCGCCTGCAAGGTCTTGATAACAGAGAACTTTTCCACCGCCTCGAACACCTTGCCGCGTTTGCGCAAACCGGCCGTGTCGATCAGGGTGTATTCCACCCCGTTGCGCTCGAACTCGATTTCAATGGCATCACGCGTGGTACCAGGCTGATCGAATGCAATCACGCGATCCTCACCTACCAAGGTGTTGATCAGGGTGGACTTGCCCACATTGGGGCGGCCCACAATCGCCAACTTGATACGATGCTGAAACTCCTCATCGTCCTGGCCCTCGCTATCAGAATCGGGGCTGGGCACCTGCTCCAGAGCCAGATTGATCAGCTCTTCCACGCCATCGCCGTGCGAAGCGGAAATCAGGTAAGGCTGGCCCAGACCCAGTTCGTGAAACTCTGCCCCACCGGCCTCATAACGCATGCCTTCGGCTTTATTCACGGCCAACAGCACTTTTTGACCCAGCTTGCGCAGCAACTGCGCAATTTCCAGATCCAGGGCATTGACACCTTCACGGGCATCGACCAAAAAGACAACGACATCGGCCTCGGCAATTGCTTGCTGAGTCTGGCGAGCCATCTCCAGCAACATGCCGGTTTTAGCGACAGGTTCAAAACCGCCCGTATCGACCACAATGTAGGGACGTTCACCCACCCGGCCTTCGCCGTAATGACGGTCGCGGGTCAGGCCCGGGAAGTTCGCCACCAGAGCCGCGCGCGAGCGCGTCAAGCGGTTGAACAAAGTGGACTTGCCAACGTTGGCCCGACCGACCAAAGCCACTACGGGCTTAAAAGAAACGCTTTTCAATTGATTCCAACCAAGACCAAATTACCATTGCCGGTCTGGACCAGAACCCCGCGTGGGGTTCCGACCAAAGGCGACACAATGGCACCACCGCCGACACTGACCCGGCCCAACAAGGTGCCGTCCAGTCGCGATAGAAAGTGAACATAGCCTTCCATGTCACCGGCGGCAAGCGCCTGGGGCATGACGGCCAAAGGAGCCAGACTACGGTTACGCAACGCATTCTGCGTCCAGATCGTTTGCCCGTCAGTCATGGCAAACGCTTCAATCTGGCTGCGGCTATTGGCGGCATACAACATATGGTTGTCCGCTGCGATACCGGTACCGGCCGAAAATTCCCTATCCCACACCAAGCGCCCACCTTGGGAAACGTCAAAGCAGGCTACGCGCCCCTGATAGGTGGCGCCGCACAACAAAGGATCGACGACCTGGGGAGCACCCACAACGTCATTAATGCGCTCCAGGTCGGTTGCACCGCGAGAAACAGAGATACTACCTTCCCACACCAGATTTCCCTGAGCGGCGTCAATCGCCATCAGGCGACCATTGGGCATACCTGCCAGCAACAAACCGTCGATAATGCGCATCTGCATGCTGGTTTTCAATGACAAGGCCGGACCAGGACGCTGTAAGCTCCAACGCAAATCACCCGTACTGGCATCAAAGGCTTGCAAGCGGTAGTCACTAGTGCGCACGACAACCACACCAGCACCAACGGCAGGAGGCACATTCACGGCACTGCTGCTACGGCTGCGCCACAATTCCTTGCCCGAGTCGTCAAACGCAATCACGTTGCCATCCACTGAAGCCACGGCCGTCACTACGCCATCCGAACCTGCACCAGCCGTCAACTTCTTGCCGGCATTGGTCGACCACTGCACACGACCCGTATCCAGATCCACCTTGCTGACCTGACCCGAGACCGATGCAGCGTAGACCGAAGAGCCAGTCACTTGCGGTGCAAAGCCCGAATCTGCCCCGCTGCCAATAGAGGTGCTCCAGCTAATTTTGGCGGCCACACCGGGCGTGTATTCCGTCAAGGGAGTGGGCTCGAAACGTGGGTCCTTGCTGGAGAACATGGAGCAACCAGCCAAAGCGGTCAGACTCAAAGCCAGAGCACTCAGACGCAAGGCACGCATGGCAGAGGATGAGGATGGGCGAATAGTAGAAAGAGACATGCGTTAAGCTCCTGCCAGGGCATCAAGTTTGATCTGGACCAACTGCGAAATAGGGTCTTGCTTGAGCAACTCCACGGCCTGTTTCCAGGCGTCGCGCGCTGCATCGTTCTGTCCTTGAGCGGCCAGAATATCGCCTTTGCGATCCGCAAACAGACCGGCAAAGCTGGCAGGAGGATTTGCCAGTTGAGCCAGCGCTTCGTCATAATTCTTTTGTTCCAGCAAGATACCGGCCAGACGCAGACGTGCCAGCGGGGTCAGCGCGGGGTCGTGGTTGGTTTTGACCATCCACTCCAGTTGCTCTCGAGCAGGCGTCAGATTGCCGCGTTGCTGCAAGGCCTGGGCAGCCAGCAGAACACCGCGAGAGGTGTAGCCAGACTTGGGAAAATCGTTACGCAAGGTCGTGCTGGCAGCCAGCACGCGGGCATCAGCCTCTTCGCCGGTCTGGGCAGCAGCACTTTCCAGCGCCTCAAAGTAACCCATGGCCTGACCTGCCTGATGGCCCTGGTACCACTGCCAACCGCGCCAGCCCGCTACCGCAGCCAACGCGGCAAACGCCAGCACAATGCACAAGGTGCCCCAGCGGTCCCACCATGCTCGCATGGCATCTAGTTTTTCCTGTTCTTCAAGATCGTAGGCCATGCTCAAATCCTTGCTGACAAAACACTGGCGAGTTCAGAAAAATCAACAGACTGTTGCTGCTCGGCGCCATCCGCAGCACGCAACCATTTCACACTGGCCTGTTCTTTTTGGAGTTCATCGTCACCCAAAATAACGGCGGCCTGCGCGCCACTGGCATCAGCCCGTTTGAACTGGGACTTGAAGCCACTGGAGCCTGCATGGACGATCACCTGCAAACCGGCATCACGCAATTGCTCGGCCAACAGTGAGGCCTTGCGCTGGGCAGCCTCGCCTTGGTGAACCATATAAACCTGACATTCAGGAATGGCTGGCTGCTCGCCATCTTGCGAGCACAGATCCAGCAAACGCTCCATGCCAATGGCGAAACCCACGGCAGGCGAAGGTTTGCCACCCATCAATTCGATCAGGCCATCATAACGGCCACCACCGCACACCGTACCTTGTGCACCCAGGCGATCCGTTACCCACTCGAACACAGTCAAGTTGTAGTAGTCCAGACCACGCACCAGGCGCGGGTTCAGTGTGTAGGCAATACCGGCATCATCCAGACGCTCGCACACGCCCTGAAAATGCGCACGGGACTCTTCACCCAGGAAGTCGAACAGGCGTGGAGCTGCATTGGCCATTTCCTGCATGGCCGGATTTTTGGTATCCAGCACGCGCAAGGGATTGGTATACATGCGGCGCTGGGCCTCTTCGTCCAGCACATCCTTGTGGGCTTCCAGGTGTTCGATCAAGGCCGCACGGTGGGCGGCACGCTCTTGCGCCTGCCCCAGGGAGTTCAGCTCCAGACGAATATCCGTCAAACCCAGCTTCTTCCACAAACGAGCCAGCATGACGATCAGCTCGGCATCCACATCCGGCCCGGGCAGACCCAAGGCCTCCACATCAATCTGATGGAACTGACGGTAGCGGCCACGCTGCGGGCGCTCATGACGGAACACCGGCCCCATTGCATAAACACGATGAGGGCGATCGTACAAGAGATTATGTTCGATAGTGGCGCGCACCATGCCCGCCGTAAATTCGGGGCGCATGGTGAGCTTGTCGCCATTGAGCGAGTCGGTGAAGGAATACATTTCCTTCTCGACAATGTCGGTGACCTCGCCAATACCACGGGCAAACAACTGGGTATGTTCCAGCACGGGGGTACGCATATTGCGATAGCCATAGCTGGCCAACCAGTCCCGCACCAGAGCCTCCAGGGCTTCCCACTGTGCGCTTTCACCCGGTAAGGTGTCTTTCATGCCCGTCAGGGCGCGGAGCTTTTGAAACTGCTGCGTCATAATTCTAATGGTTTGCTCGCCATAGACTGACAAGCGTGTTGATCAAACCGTTGGAGCCTTGCCATAACGGCGCTCAACGTAATTCTGGACAATGGTCTGAAATTCTTGAGCGATAGTATCACCCTTCAGGGTCACCACCCGCTCGCCATCCACATAGACGGGTGCCGAGGGTACTTCCCCGGTTCCCGGCAAGCTGATGCCGATATCGGCGTGGCGGCTTTCCCCTGGACCATTGACCACACAGCCCATCACCGCGACGTTCATGGTTTCCACGCCGGGATACAGATCTTTCCAGACGGGCATCTGGTCACGCAAATAGCCTTGAATATCGTTGGCCAGCTCCTGGAACACCGTACTGCTGGTGCGACCACAACCCGGACACGCCACCACCATAGGGGTGAAGGCACGCAAACCCATGGTCTGCAAAATTTCCTGAGCCACCACCACTTCACGGGCGCGATCGCCACCGGGTTCGGGCGTCAGGGAAATACGAATGGTGTCACCAATGCCTTGCTGCAACAAGACGGACAAGGCGGCGGTGGAAGCCACAATACCCTTGCTGCCCATCCCCGCTTCGGTCAAACCCAGATGCAGGGCGTAATCGCAACGCGCGGACAAATCCTGATAAACCGTAATCAAATCCTGCACATGGCTGACCTTGCAAGACAGCACGATACGCTTGCCGTCCAGACCCAGCTCTTCGGCACGCTGGGCATTGCTGATGGCCGAAAACACCAAGGCATCACGCATGACAGCTTGCGCCGTCCAGGGGTGTGCGCGTTGATTGTTCTCGTCCATCATGCGGGCCATCAGCTCGTGATCCAGGCTGCCCCAGTTCACACCGATACGCACGGCCTTGTCGTAACGGCAGGCGATTTCAATCATCTTGGCAAAGTTATCGTCCCGACGCTTGCCCCCGCCCATATTGCCCGGATTGATCCGGTACTTGGACAAGGCTTGTGCGCATTCCGGAAAGTCGGCCAGCAGCTTGTGCCCGTTGTAATGAAAGTCCCCCACCAAGGGAACATTGACACCCATGCGGTCCAATTGCTCACGGATCGCCGGCACTTCTCGCGCAGCTTCCGGGGTATTGACGGTAATACGCACCAGCTCGGAACCCGCACGCGCCAACTCCTTGACCTGGATGGCCGTTGCAATGGCATCGACCGTATCCGTATTGGTCATGGACTGCACCACGACAGGAGCCGAGCCCCCCAGTTTCACGACATGATCGCCCCAGCGCACATCCACCGTGCGCGTCACCCGTTTGGGTTGAGCACCAACCGGCAAGGGCTGGCAAGCAGAGGGAGTTCCGGGACCCTGCGTCATTTCTTCAAATCCTTAAGCCAATCAAACACCAACCATTGATCAGGAACCCAGCCCCGATCAATGGCGTAAAAACCGGCTACCAACAACAAAACAATAATGATTAGAATCCAGATCCAGCCTGAACCACCGCGTGATTCGGCATATAGGCCCAAATCCGTACTGGCCAGCCCCGAACCGGAATGATCACGCGGTACGGGCTTGGGGGCTGCAGTATCACTGACCTGAGATTCCAGCATGACCAGCACTGCCGAGACATCGGTCTCGAGAAAGCGCGCATAATTGCGCACCATGCCACGCAAGGGCTGCCCCCCGGGCAACTGACTCCACTCCTGAGCCTCCAGAGCCTCCAGTTGCCGAACCGAAAACTTCAGGCGGGTGGAGGCTTCGTTCAGCGTACACGATTGCGCCAGACGCAACTCACGGAGTGTGGGACCCACACCTGAGCCCGCTTCCGGCGCCGATTGCTTGGTAGGGTCCAGAGTCTCGCTCATGCACGTTCCTGTTTGATTTGAATGACGGCCCGATCAGGCAAACGCTGCTCGATACGGGTGCGATCACGAATATCACCCGCCAACTGCCCGCAAGCAGCCGCAATATCGTCGCCACGCGTCTTTCGTACGGTAGTGACCACTCCGCCATCCATCAGCCTTTGGGCAAACTGTTTGACCCGTGCGGCAGAGGAGCGCTTCAGACCGGACTGCGGAAAAGGATTAAAAGGGATCAGATTAAATTTGCAGCGCACAATGCGCGCGATATCCAGCAATTCCTGCGCATGTTGGTCGGTATCGTTGATGCCGTCCAACATGATGTATTCAAAGGTAATGAAGTCACGCGGGGCATGCTCCAGATAGCGATTACAGGCATCCAGAAGCTCGGCCAGCGGATACTTCTTGTTCAGCGGCACCAGACGGTCGCGCAACGCATCATTGGGCGCATGCAGCGACACAGCCAGAGCCACCGGGCAATCTTTGGCCAAACGATCCATCATGGGTACCACACCGGAGGTGGATACCGTCACGCGACGGCGCGACAGACCGTAGGCATTATCGTCCAGCATCAGGCGCAAGGCACCGAGCACCTGATCATAATTAAGCAAGGGCTCGCCCATGCCCATCATGACCACATTGCTGATGACGCGCGTACTGGTTTGTTCAGCTTCCCCGATACGGGCCGTTTCAGGCGCACCCAGCAAAGCACGGCGGGCAAACCAAAGCTGACCAATGATTTCAGAGCTTGTCAGGTTGCGGTTGAAACCCTGGTAACCCGTGGAACAGAATGGACAGGCCACGGTACAACCAGCCTGACTGGAAATGCACAGGGTGCCCCGATCATCCTCGGGAATGAAAACCGCTTCGACGGCGTTATTGCTGCCTACATCAAACAGCCATTTACGAGTGCCGTCGGTAGAAATGTGTTCGTGCGACATGCTGGGCGCAGTGACAACGCAATTGGCGCTCAGCTGCTCGCGGAACTCGCGCGCCAGATCTGTCATCTGCCCAAAATCGTCCTGTTGACGCTGGTGTATCCAGCGCTGCAATTGGCGCGCACGGAAAGGCTTGCCGCCCCATTGGGCAACCAGTTCAACAAGTTGCTCCGGGCCCAGGCCCAGAATATTGGTAGGTTCGAGCGATGACATAAAAATAATACCTTCACGCGGTCTGGCGACTCATTTTTTGCAGAAATGCAAAAAAGCCTCTTCTTGTAGGACTTACCCGGCACACCAGAGTTCCAGTGGGCCGGGCAAGTCTTGATCAGAGTGCCGCCGGTACTGCGCGGTTTAGCCAATTAACGGCTGTAAACGTTGCACTCTGGGAAGAAGAAAGCGATTTCGACAGCAGCAGTTTCAGGAGCGTCGGAACCGTGAACAGCGTTGGCGTCGATGCTCTCAGCGAAGTCAGCGCGGATGGTGCCAGCGTCAGCTTTCTTGGGGTCGGTAGCGCCCATCAATTCGCGGTTCTTGGCAATGGCGCCTTCACCTTCCAGAACTTGTACGAATACAGGACCGGAAACCATGAAGTCGACCAGATCCTTGAAGAAAGGACGCTCGGCGTGCACGCCGTAGAAGCGCTCGGCTTCGCCACGGGACAGGTGAACCAGGCGACCAGCGATCACTTTCAGGCCAGCGCCTTCAAAGCGGGAAATAATCTGACCGATCACGTTTTTAGCAACAGCGTCGGGCTTGATAATGGACAGAGTGCGTTCAATAGCCATGTGAAAATCCAAATAAGAACAATATAGTGTAGTCTTTGCTGCGTAAAGCAAAATGCAGATCCGACGGTTCGCGCTAAATTTTTTAATGAAAACAAGCACTTTCATCAGATTTACGGCAACCCGGCATTTTACCACGCCAAAGACGCACGGCCACATCTTAAAATAGTGCATCTTACATTCGTTTTTTACCCAGGATTAGTCCCGCCCTATCTGGCACCGAACGTGCCAAAAGGGGCAGGCAGACCGCATCACCATGACCAACTCATCCGCAACGACCTCCGACGAGCAATTATCCAAGAGCTTTGAACCCCAGGAAATCGAAACGCGCTGGTACGCGCGCTGGGAGCAAGCCGACCTTTTCAAGGGAGGCCAGCACGTCCTGCCCTTGGGTGATCATCAGTCCGAACCCTTTGTCATTCAGTCCCCACCACCGAACGTCACCGGGACTTTGCATATGGGCCACGCCTTTAACCAGACCATCATGGATGGCCTGACGCGCTACCACCGCATGAAAGGCGACGATACGGTCTACATTCCTGGCACCGACCACGCCGGGATTGCCACCCAGATCATTGTGGAGCGCCAGCTCGATGCCCAGAACATCAGCCGCCACGACCTGGGTCGCGAGAAATTCCTGGAAAAAGTCTGGGAGTGGAAAGAGAAATCCGGCAACACCATTACCAGCCAGTTTCGCCGCCTGGGCGCGTCCTGTGACTGGAGCCGCGAATACTTCACCATGGACGATAATCTGTCCCGTGGCGTGCTGGAAACCTTTGTCCGCCTGTACGAACAAGGTCTGATTTACCGTGGCAAGCGCCTGGTGAACTGGGACCCCGTACTGGGCACCGCCGTGTCCGACCTGGAAGTGGTCAGCGAGGAAGAGGACGGTCATCTGTGGGAAATCCGCTACCCGCTGACTACACCCCAGGGTGATCTGACCCACCTGACGGTGGCCACCACCCGTCCGGAAACCATGCTGGGCGACGTTGCCCTGATGGTGCACCCTGAAGACGAGCGCTATATCGGCCTGATCGGCCAGACCGTTACCCTGCCCCTGGTCGGCCGCTCCATCCCGATCATTGCGGACGATTATGTAGACCCAGCCTTCGGCACCGGTGTCGTGAAGGTGACCCCTGCTCACGACTTCAATGACTATGCTGTTGGCCAACGCCACGGCCTGGAAATGATCAGCATCCTGACACTGGATGCCCACATTGCCGACACCGCTCCCGAAGCCTATCAAGGCCTGGAGCGCTTTGCCGCGCGCAAGCAAATCGTGGCCGACCTAGAAGCCCAGGGCCTGCTACAGGCCGTCAAGCCACACAAGCTGATGGTGCCACGTGGCGACCGCACCAATACAGTCATTGAACCCATGCTGACTGACCAGTGGTTTGTAGCCATGAGCAAGCCCGCTCCGGAAGATTCACTGCACCCCGGCAAGAGCATCACCCAGGTTGCCCTGGATGTGGTGGCCGATGGCCGTGTGCGCTTCTACCCCGACAACTGGTCCAACACCTACAACCAGTGGCTGAACAATATTCAGGATTGGTGCATTTCCCGTCAGTTGTGGTGGGGTCACCAAATTCCCGCCTGGTA
Source organism: Alcaligenes sp. SMD-FA (assembly GCF_025960365.1). Taxonomy (NCBI): domain Bacteria; kingdom Pseudomonadati; phylum Pseudomonadota; class Betaproteobacteria; order Burkholderiales; family Alcaligenaceae; genus Alcaligenes; species Alcaligenes sp. SMD-FA. The sequence continues at coordinate 2,468,091 of NZ_CP110108.1, forward strand.
CGCCGAAGACGGTAGCCTGTTTGTCGCCCGTTCCGAAGAAGAAGCTCTGGAACAAGCCCGCGCCGCTGGCGTGACCGGCCCACTGCGCCGCGACGAAGACGTGCTGGATACCTGGTTCTCCTCCGCCCTGGTGCCCTTTACCGATCTGGGCTGGCCTGAAGAAACTCCAGATCTGGCCCGTTACCTGCCCTCCAGCGTGCTGGTCACTGGTTTCGACATTATTTTCTTCTGGGTTGCCCGCATGGTCATGATGAGCATGCACCTGACCGGCCGCGTTCCATTCAACACCGTCTACGTTCACGGACTGGTGTGCGATATGGAAGGCAAGAAGATGAGCAAATCCAAGGGTAATACCATTGACCCTGTGGATTTGATCGACGGCATCGATCTGGAAAGCCTGATCCACAAACGCACGTTTGGCCTGATGAACCCCAAGCAGGCACAAAGCATTACCAAACGCACCAAGAAAGACTACCCCGACGGCATCCCCGCCTTCGGCACGGACGCACTGCGCTTTACCATGGCCGCCTACGCCACTCTGGGCCGCAATATCAACTTCGACATGAAGCGTTGCGAAGGCTACCGCAACTTCTGCAACAAGCTGTGGAATGCCACCCGCTTTGTGTTGATGAACACCGAAGGTCATGAGCTGCACACCGACGCACCCGCCGAACTGAGCTTTGCTGATCGCTGGATCATCAGCCTGTTGCAAGGCCTGGAACAGGACGCCGAGCGCGGTTTTGCCGACTACCGTTTCGACAACGTCGCCAATGCCATCTACCACTTTGTATGGGACGAGTACTGCGACTGGTACCTGGAGCTGGCCAAGACCCAGATCCAGAACGGCACGCCCGAGCAGCAACTGGGCACCCGCCGCACCCTGATCCGCGTACTGGAAGTGGTGCTGCGCGTAGCGCACCCTATCATCCCCTTCATCACGGAAGAACTGTGGCAGAAGGTCTCGGTGGTGGCTGGTAAACGTGCCGCTGACGAAACCACCAGCATTTCGGTCCAGCCCTACCCAATTGCCAACCCCGCCGCGGTTGATGAGCAGGCAGTGGCCCAGGTTGCCGAACTGAAAGCCCAAGTGGACGCCATCCGTGCCCTGCGTGGCGAAATGAACATTTCGCCCGCTCAGCGCGTACCGCTGATTGCCCAAGGCAACGCCGAAACCCTAAAAGCCAACAGCCCGTATCTGGCTGCGCTGGGCAAGCTGGAAAGCGTGGAAATTGTCGATCAACTGCCTACCGATGCAGGCGCACCGGTACAAGTGATCGGCACCACGCAACTGATGCTGCACGTAGAGATTGACGTGGAAGCGGAGCGTATCCGCCTGTCCAAGGAAATTGAACGCCTGCAAGGCGAAATCAGCAAGGCCGAAGCCAAACTGGGCAACGCCAGTTTTGTGGAGCGTGCCCCAGCAGCCGTAGTGGAACAGGAACGACAGCGCGTCATTCAGTTTGGCGAAACCCTGGCTAAAGTCCAGCAGCAATTTGCTCGCCTGAACTAACGGCCTCCCAGCACAAAAAACTGGCTGCAATAAACGACACCCCAAAGATTGGATGCCTATCCAACCTTTGGGGTGCTTTTATGACGAAGCAGGATAGATAGCCCAGATTGGCTGCATCATGGCACAACCGTGCCCAACAATGGCGTGCTCAGTCCCGACTTGCCTCAAGACCATACATCAAAGGGACGCCAGCCTGGCCTACGGGTGCATACATTCGCCGCCCCGGGCCCTCATGCATCTGCTTAAAACCCTTCCAGCCATTTGAATACGGATACTCTTCCAATTTTCGCAAACGCAAACCGGCCTCCAGCAAGACACCAACCAGTTTAGCCAAGCCCCAACTAAACTCCACACTGGGATGCGGGTTCTCAAACTCCTGCATACCTTCAGTTTTGTCTGAAAGCAGCAACCCTTCGCCTGATTCCGCTACGTAATCACCCACCCCTTCCGGGAACACCATGGGCTGGGTATTGAAATAATCGTATTTCAGCGCCCAGTGCTCATCAAAGCAAAGCGCAAAGGGGTGGAACTCCACCAGCACCAAACGCCCTCCAGGCTTCAAAACAGAAGCGACGCCCTGCGCCCACGCCCTTAAATCCGGCAACCAACACAAGACACCATAGCTACTGAATACAATATCGTATTGCAGCCCCTGACTGGCAGCCTGCCTTAACCACTGCACCACGTCTTCGCGATGAAACGCAGCCGGAATACCCGTATCTCGAGACAGAGCCGTCGCAAAGGAAATCGCTTCATCGGCGATATCAACCCCAGTCACTAGTGCCCCAAGCGTGGCCAAACTCAAACTATCCTGCCCGCAATTGCATTGCAAATGCAGCAGTGAGCGCCCCTTGAGTTCACCTAGCAGCTCCAGCTCCTCTGGAAACAAAGTAGAACCACCACGGCGAAAGAACTGAGCCTGATCCCCTTTATGACTATTATGGGCAAGTGTTGCCGCATTCCAGGACTGGCGATTTTGTTGCTCAACTTTACTCATAACCCCCTCATGGGCCACCCTAAGCAGCACACCATCAGATTACTTGCCCAATGTCATACCCACCCCAAGCCGCTTATGACACTCCCCCGTCATCAAGCGAGGCCAGGAAACGCTCATCTGCCTTGTTAAGCTCACCACGCTGACGGGCCTGTTCGATCAACTCCGGGCGCCGCAAGGCGGTCAAACGCAAAGACTGCTCACGCCTCCATGCCTGGATGCGACCATGATGACCGGACATCAAGACCTCAGGCACAGCCTGATCGCGATAAACCTCAGGACGCGTGTAATGAGGGCTGTCCAACAAGCCACTATTGTCGGCATGGAAAGAATCCTGACGAGCCGAATCGGCATCATTCAACACGCCGGGCAAGAGGCGGACCACGCTGTCGATAATCGCCAGCGACGCGATTTCACCGCCAGACAGCACAAAATCACCCAAAGAAAGCTCCTGGGTGACGCGTGCATCAATAAAGCGTTGATCTATCCCTTCGTAGCGACCACAAACCAGAACCGCGCCGGGGCCTTGAGCCAGCTCCTGAGCCACAGCCTGATTAAAGCGTCGCCCTGTAGGGCTAAGTAAAATCACTTCCGGCTTATCGCCACGGTCAGCCAGAGCCTGATCCAAAGCGTCGTTCAAGGGATCAGCCAGCATGACCATACCAGGACCACCTCCGTAAGGGCGGTCATCCACTGTGCGGTGCACATCGGTGGTATAGTCGCGCGGATTCCAGGTCCGCATCTGCCAGATGCCCTGCTTGTGCGCACGGCCGGTGACACCAGCCTGGCTGACCACATCAAACATGTCCGGGAACAGGGTCAGGGCATCAAATCGCATGAGGACTCGGCAAGAGAAAAAGCAGATACGCGTTATAAACCCGGCCAGTCAAGCCAAAGCACCACACGCGCACAGGATTGAAACGATCAGATCGCCCAGTGGCTGTGCAACTCGCGGGCGGACATATCCACCGTATGCACAATGGCTTGCACAAAGGGAACCAGCTCTTCTTGTGGCCTACCCTGTTCGTCCTTTTCAGGTGTAAAGACACCCTCGGCATCCCAGGAGCCACGATGCACGACCAAAATGGAATGCGCGCCGTTATCCAGCACCTCTACCACTTCGCCTAAGCTTTCAGCTTGGCCGTCCTGCTCGCCAAAAAAGCGGCAGCCGATCAGATCGACCCAATAAAATTCGTCTTCGTCCGCTTTGGGAAAAGCGGCACGGGATACCCAAACGGTATGCCCCTTAAGAGCTTGAGCCAGCTCTCGATTATCCAGACCTTCAAACTGCGCCACGATGGTTGCCCCATGCTGCTTTGCGGTTTGTACTTGTCTGGGTGACGCAGACGCAAAAACGCCCGCCTGAGATTCAGGCCGGGGCGTTTTTAACCACCACGTTTTTACATTCAGCAGCGCTTTGGTTTGCATGGAGTGCGGCTGGATTTTGACCCAACCACGTACGCCATAAGCGGAAACAATGCGTCCAAGCTCAACAAGGTCAGCAGGAATCGCTGGTTGCTTCACACTAACACCACTAAAAAAACAGGTGAATCAACTTAGGCAGCCGAAGCAACCTTAGCCGAGTATTCTTTCAACAGGCGAGCCACAGCAGGCGAAACCTGAGCACCGTTGTCGGTGAAGTGCTTAACGCGGTCCATTTGCAGACGCAGGTTTTCATGACCTTCGCCAGCAACGGGGTTGTAAAAACCCAGACGTTCGATGAAGCGACCATCACGGCGTTGGCTCGCCTCGGCGGCTACTACGTTGTAAAAAGGACGCTTTTTGGAGCCACCACGGGCCAAGCGAATTACCACCATTGATAATCCCTTTATTGTGTAAGGTAAACAAAAAATTCTAGCACTATTCTGGCACGTATGCCAAAAGTAACACGCTAAGATAGCAGATTCAGTGCTAGATACGCAACAGACAAAACAGTATTCTACCGCCGTCAGCTTACCGACGGCGTAAAAAATGCAGAGTTTTTTCAGCTTGCTGGTCTTGAGCCAACAGTTCATTGCCAGTTTGGCGACAAAAAGCCTGAAAATCTTGAATAGCGTGCTGATCGGTTGTAATGACCTGCAACACTTGCCCGGACTCCAACTGCGCCAAGGCTTTCTTGGCACGCAAGATAGGCAAGGGGCATTTCAGCCCGCTTGCATCCACCTGCAGATCGCTATTGGGCAAAGCGCCGGTCTCGGACATCGTCATTACGCACCTAACTTGCTTTGTACCCAGGCCTGCACCGAGGCATTGGCCTGAGGCAGGACGCTGGCATCGGTACCGCCGCCCATGGCCATATCAGGACGTCCACCACCCTTGCCGCCCATTTGCGAGGCCACAAAACCCACCAGATCACCGGCCTTGACCTTGGCGGTCAGGTCAGGTGTCACGCCCGCCACCAGACTGACCTTGCCGTCGGCCACGATGGACAGCAAAATCACGGCAGACTGCAGCTTGTTCTTCAACTGATCGGCCATTTCGCGCAGGGCTTTGGCTTCCACGCCTTGCAGCGTGGCCACCAGCAGACGGCTGCTGTCATTCAAGGGTACGGCTTGGGCCAACAAGTCCTGGCCGGCCGAAGCCGCCAGCTTGGATTGCATTTGTTCGCGCTCGCGCTCCAGATCCTTGATCTGAGCTTGCAAGGCACTGATACGGGCAACCAAACCTTCTGGTTGGGTACGCAGGCTGGCAGAGGCATCGTTCAGCAGACGTTCCTGGGCTTGCACCCAGTGCAGGCTGTTGGTGCCGGTGATGGCCTCAACACGGCGCACACCAGCGGCTACGCCACCTTCCGAGACAATCTTGAACAAGCCGATATCGCCCGTACGCTGAACGTGCGTACCACCGCACAGCTCGCGAGAGAAACCAATATCCAGTACACGCACTTCGTCGCCGTACTTTTCACCAAACAAAGCCATGGCACCGCCGCTGACGGCGTCGTCAAACGACATCAGCTGGGCTTGCACGGCCTGGTTAGCCAGAACCTGATCGTTCACAATGGCTTCAACTTGAGCGATTTGCTCGGCCGTCATGGCGGCATCGTGAGCAAAGTCAAAACGGGTCTTGTCAGCGTCCACCAGGGAGCCACGTTGTTGAACGTGACCGCCCAGCACCTGACGCAAGGCCTTGTGCATCAAGTGCGTGGCCGAGTGGTTACGGATCACACGCTCACGACGCTCGGTATCCACCTGGGCTTGAACAGTCTGGCCCACAGTCAGCGTGCCAGCGTTCAGCACACCCTGGTGTCCGAAAACCTGATTGGAGATCTTTTGTGTATCTTGAACGTCAAAGGACAGCCCTTTGGCGTCGCTCAAGATACCGGCATCCCCTACCTGACCACCGGACTCGGCGTAGAAAGGTGTGGCATCCAGAACCACTACCGCTTGCTGACCTTGGGTCACGGATTGCACAGAGGTGCCATCCACATACAAGGCGGTAACCGTGCCGCTACCTTCCAGAGTGGTGTAACCATCAAAGCGGGTTTGCACACCGGAATAGCTCAGGCCTTCGGCTGTTTTGAACTTGCCCGAAGCGCGTGCCATCTGACGCTGGTTTTCCATGGCGACTTCAAAACCGTCCAGATCGACCTCGATGCCACGCTCGCGGCAGATGTCGGCGGTCAGGTCCACAGGGAAACCGTAGGTGTCGTACAAGGTGAACAGCGTCTGGCCGTCCAGCTTGGCATTCTCTGGCAGGTTGGCCAAAGCGCCTTCCAGAATACGCATGCCGTTTTCCAGCGTTTCGCTGAAACGCTCTTCTTCCTGGCGCAGCACTTGTTCGATACGCTCGCGCTGGCTAATCAGCTCGGGGTAGGCTTCGCCCATGGTCTGGCCCAAGTCCTGCACCAAACGGTAAAAGAACAAGCCCTTCTGACCCAGCTTGTGGCCGTGACGCAGGGCACGGCGAATAATACGGCGCAGCACATAGCCACGGCCTTCATTGCTGGGGATGACCCCATCAATGATCAAGAAGCTACAAGCACGGATGTGGTCCGCAATTACCTTGAGCGAGTTATTGCTCAAGTCGCTGGTCTTGGTTTCGCGCGCGGCGGCTTGAATCAAGGATTGGAACAGATCAATTTCGTAGTTGGAGTGCACGTGCTGCAGCACAGCCGAAATACGCTCCAGACCCATCCCTGTATCCACACAAGGCTTGGGCAGCGGTGTCATGGTGCCGTCGGCGGAACGCTCGAACTGCATGAACACCAGGTTCCATACTTCGATGTAGCGGTCGCCGTCCTCTTCAGGCGATCCGGGAGGACCACCCCAGACATCGGCGCCGTGGTCGTAAAAAATTTCCGAGCAAGGACCACAGGGGCCGGTATCGGCCATCTGCCAGAAGTTGTCCGAGTTGTAACGCACGCCGCCCTTGTCGCCGATGCGGATGATGCGCTCTTTGGGCACACCAATTTCCGAGGCCCAGATATCGTAGGCCTCATCGTCTTCCTGGTAGACGGTGACCCAGAGTTTTTCTGCAGGCAGTTGGTAAACCGTCGTCAGTAGTTCCCAGGCATAGCGAATAGCGTCTTGCTTGAAGTAATCGCCAAAGCTGAAGTTGCCCAGCATTTCAAAAAAGGTGTGGTGGCGGGCGGTGTAGCCCACGTTTTCCAGATCATTGTGTTTACCACCAGCACGAACACAGCGCTGAGAACTGGTCGCACGCTTGTAGGGGCGGGTCTCTTTACCCGTGAACACGTCTTTGAACTGCACCATCCCTGCGTTCGTGAACAGCAAGGTAGGGTCATTCCCTGGAACCAAGGAAGCCGAGGAAACGATGTGGTGTCCCTTGGATTCAAAAAAAGAAAGAAACTTCTGACGAATTTCTGAGGTTTTCATTACATGCAACGCGATGGAAAATTTAACTGCCTATTATAAGACGATCAGCCTTGCAGCCCATGCGCGCGCTGCGCTGGCACAACACCTGCCGCCCCGGCATAGCAGTGAGAAGCCCGGACGCCACACTCCCTTTACGAGCGGCTGCGTAAGCGTCAGATAGTACTGTTTTCAGCGGGCAGAAACAACAATTCCGACCCTGGCGAGTCGGAATGTGAATGCACCCTGCTCAGATTCAGGATGTTGTCTTGATGGGCCAGGAGGCATGAACCCTGGCCCTGCCCCGATCAGGCCTTGGGCTGATAGGGATGATGCTCGGCCCAGTGGCGAGCAATGTCCACACGACGGCACACCCAGACACGCTCATGCGATTGCACGTAATCCAGGAAACGCTGCAAGGCGCGGAAACGGCCAGGACGGCCGATCAGACGGCAATGCAAACCGATGGACAGCATCTTGGGAGCCTCTTCGCCTTCCTCGTAAAGCACATCAAACGCGTCTTTCAGGTAGGAGAAGAAATGATCGCCAGTGTTAAAGCCCTGAGGAGCCGCAAAGCGCATATCATTGCTGTCCAGGGTGTAAGGCACGATCAACTGAGGCTTGACAGTATTGTCGCTGAGCTGAACCTCGGCCCAGAAAGGCAAATCGTCACCGTAGTAGTCGGAGCTATACAGGAACTGGCCCTCTTCAGCCACCAGGCGCAATGTATTTGGGCTATCGCGGCCGGTGTACCAGCCTTCGGGATGGTGGCCCAGCAAGTCCGTCAGCACGTTCACGCACTGGCGCATATGCTCGCGCTCGACTTCTTCGGACACGTTCTGGTAGTGAATCCAGCGGTAGCCATGGCAAGCGATCTCATGACCCAGGCGCACGAATTCCTGAGCCAGCTCGGGATGACGCTCCAGCGCCATGCCCACCCCAAACACGGTCATGGGCAGGCCACGCTTTTCAAACTCGTTCAGAATCCGCCAGACACCAGCACGCGAGCCGTATTCGTAAATGGACTCCATGGATAAGTGACGGTCCGGGTAAGCGGCTGCACCAATAATTTCAGACAAAAACTGCTCAGAGCCCGGGTCACCGTGCAGGACGCAATTCTCGCCGCCTTCTTCATAGTTCAAGACAAACTGCACCGCAATGCGCGCCCGATCAGGCCATTGTGCATGGGGCACGTTTTTACCGTAACCGACCAGGTCACGAGGGTACTTGCTCAAGGACATACCGTCTCCGTTTAGCGTTTTACGCTGAGGGCCAGCCAAGGATCGGCAGCATTGCCATCACCCGCTTCGCTCATGCGATGTTCACAATCACTTAAGTGATGATGCATAGCCAGATGCGCGCCTTCGGCATCGCCCTGACTAAGCTTGTCCAAAATCTCTTTGTGCTCGTAAAACGAACACGCCTGTTCGCCCGGTGTATCGTGATACGCAATGATGAGCGTGGTGCGGGCGCACAAGGTGTGCATCAACTCGGTCAGTTCATCATTGCCAGCGCAGCGCGCCAGCATCACATGAAACGCATTGGACAGGCGCAACCAGCTGATGCGGTCGCCATTTTCAAAAGCGTGCTGTTCACGTTCCACCATTTCATACAGGCCAGCCAAACGCTCCGGCAGATCCGGGTAGCTGATCAGTTTTTGCAGAATCAAGGCTTCCAGATCACGCCGCAGTTCAAACACGTCCCGTGTTTGCTTGGCCGTCGGCTTCCAGACAAAAGCACCCCGATTGGGTTCAATGACCACAATCTTGTCGTGTTCGAGGGCAGCCAGCGCCGCACGAACGGTCGCCCGCGAACACTCGAAAATCGTGCATAGCGTGGCTTCCGTCAGTTTGGTTCCAGGCAAAAGACGGCGGTCAACGACCGCATCAAAGATCTGGCTATAAACACGCCCGACCTCGCTATCTGCCATGCCTCCCTCTAGCAGCGAGGAGGCGCTGGGCGCTTGGGATTCACTGCTCATCCCCTCTTGCCGCCGTATCTGAAGCATAGAATTTCTCGTTATTGACTATTGACAATTATTCGGTACCCCGACAAAATCGTCAACATAAATTGTCGACAATCTGATTCCTCAAACAGAGCGACAGTTTCGGGGCCTCAACCCAGCGCACTGATCCTTGCACCGTTGGCCCCCGGCCGGTTCTCAAAACTGGGCTCGCTGGACCTTTTTTGATCACCATAAACCGGAGACATTTATGGGAAAGCTATCAACCCATGTCCTTGACACGACTCAAGGACGCCCAGCCAGCGGCGTGCGCGTCGATCTTTATTCCATCGAAAACGATCAACGTACTCTGATCAAAACCACTCACACCAATAGCGACGGTCGCTGTGATGAGCCCCTGCTGCAAGGCCAGGCCATGCACACGGGCGTTTTTGAACTGGTGTTTCATGCAGGTGACTACTTTGCCGCCAGCGGTGTGACTCTGCCCGAGCCACGCTTTGTGAATCAGGTCGGCATTCGCTTTGGTATCGCTGATGCCAATGCCAATTACCACGTACCTCTGGTCGTGACCCCCTGGTCCTGGTCCACCTATCGCGGCAGCTGATCGCGTATCCAAGTCGACTTTTCGCTTCTATACGAAACCACTCTGATACGAGATCTTTATGTACGCTTACCTACTTGAGTACGGCAACCTGCTGCTGCGCTGGTTGCACGTAATTGCGGCCGTCGCCTGGATCGGCGAGTCCATCTACTTTGTGATGCTGGACAACGGCCTGAAACCGCCTAAAGGCGAAGAAAGCAAGAAACGCGGCGTGTTTGGCGAGATGTGGGCTGTCCACGGCGGCGGCTTCTATCACAACCAGAAATACCTGACCAACCCGGCTGAGCTGCCCGATGACCTGCACTGGTCTTTCTGGAAGTCCTACACCACCTGGTTGTCCGGTTTCTTCCTGTTCGCCCTGCTCTACCTGACCAAGCCCGAGTTCTATCTGGTCAACCCCAACAGCCCCTGGGAATGGGCGGCTCAAATGACCGGCACCCAAGCCAACGTCATGGCTATTGCCTTCCTGGTACTGGGCTGGGTGGTCTATAACGGCCTGTGCCGCTTGATCAGCCCCAACATGAACCGCGACGGTCTGCTGAGCGTGGCCGTGGCCATCATGATGGTGGTCGTGGCTTACCTGAGCGCGCACATCTTCTCGGGTCGTGCTGCTTTCTTGCTGACTGGCGCTGTCATGGCCACCAGCATGTCGGCCAACGTGTTCTTCTGGATCATTCCCGGCCAACGCCGCATGGTCAAGGCACTGAAAGCCGGTCAAGCCCCCAACCCTCTGGATGGCAAGCGCGGCAAACAGCGTTCGGTACACAATACCTACTTCACGCTGCCCGTTCTGCTGCTGATGCTGAGCAACCACTACTCGTTCACGTATAACAACCCCAATGCGTGGATCATCATGGTGCTGTTCATCTTTGCCGGCGCCCTGATCCGTCAATACTTCGTGCTGATGCACGCTGGCATCAAAAAGCCTGCCTACCCGGCTGCCGGTGTTGTGCTGCTGCTGATCGTGGGTTACCTCGCGGCACCTGCCAGCCTGAAAGGTGACGTTGCCAGTGCTCCCGCAGCCGCTAACGGCGCAGAAACCGTCAACGTTGCACGCATCCAGGAAATCATGGATGCCCGATGTGTTCAGTGCCACGCGGCCAAACCCAATGCCGACTTCGGCTTTACGGCTGCCCCTGCCGGCATGTTGCTCGATACCATCGACAACACGGTGCTGCACGCCGAACAGGTGAAAACCGTGGTGCACTCCAAGTACATGCCCCTGGGCAACATGACGCAAATGACCGACGAAGAGCGTGCTGCCATTGCCGCTTGGAGCGGTACCCGCGACTAATGCAGAACAAGGCTCAAGCCTGACCGAGCGACAAGCTCCGTGGTCACTTTCAACCCCGATCTGATGAAAATCACGTCGGGGTTTTTTCTTTCTCAAGGACTGTGGGGAGACGCGCCAGATCTGCGACTTGACGGGCTCCTGGCCTTGAGGAGTCAATGACATACAGGCTCAAGGATATACGGGCTGGAAAACTGAATCATGGTGACTTTGAAAGCCCGAGTTTGGCTAGACGCATCCCCCCGGCCTCAGGAAGGCAAACAGAGTTTTATGGATTGAACTTCCGGCTGCGACTGCTGAGCCTGATCCGAGGCGGTTGACAGATTCAAAACCTGAGCCTGTCCCCGACTGTGGCTTTGGCTTTGGCTTTGGCTTTGGCTTTGGCTTTGGCTTTGGCTTTGGCTTTGGCTTTGGCTTTGGCTTTCAGCATGTTCCCGGGGCAGCCCTATTTCAAGCTCAATACAGCGACTATCTAAAGACAAGAGGCGCATTTGCCTATCTCGCTCGCGCCCTATCGGCCATAACTGTCCTTGCTGAAACAGGAGCAGGCGCTGCCCATGCTGCACCTCAGCCAGCAAGCGCGTATCCCGCCCATAGACAGCTTTCAGTTTTAATCCAGGAATAGCTTTGCTCGATCTGCTCTTGTCCACGTCCGGTTGAGCCAAACCCGCCCCCTCCTGCCCCTCTAATGGCCTGGAACATGAGACCATGTTCTGTCGCGCCTGCTCGGCCTCCAGCAGCAACATATCGCGCACGACCGAAACCATGGCTTCAGTCGCTTGAGCTGGCAAGCTAAGTATCAGCGCTCCGCCAAACAGAATGCTCAAATACCTGCGCGCGTTCCTCCTTGCCCGAACCTGCCCACTCATCAACATAGCCTTCCAGCTCCACGATAAAAACGCTGCCCAGCAGCGAGGGATAAGACTGCGGACTCACTGACAAGCTCAACCTGTCCCACTGCAACTGAGGCAAGTGTGCGGCGAGCAGGTAGGCTGAACGCAAAGGAGACTGACTGCTCCAAGTACGACGCCAGGCATCTGGTTCTGATTGATCTCTGGTGCGCCGAGACTCCTTGGCTTGGATCAGAGCCTGTGTCTGCTCCCCAGCCTTTGCTTGCAGCTGTGTGTTCACCTGATTACCGGTTTGAACTTGCCCTGAATACTGAGATTGGTGGTGCGCCTGTGCCCGGGCAAGCGAAAAACGCATAAATGCGGGCTGCAAAGCCTTCAATTCGGCAATCAGGTTGGCTGATGACTCAACAGGCAGCGTTCGCTGACCTTGTGGCGATGGGCGCTGTTGCTCCTTAGGCAGATAAGTGCGTTGCACATGCAATTCAGCCTGCCCTGCCCCTGTCAGCGCCAGCATGTTCGGAGCGCGAGTTTGACGCTGCATGGCCAAACTAAAGCTTTGTACATCTTCAAACCCATAGCGTGCATGACAGTCCCAAGAAGCCACGCGACGACGGCAGTCCACCTCCTGCAAGCGCCAGCCCACTCCTTGTGCCGGCAGCTCCTCAATCAGATCCAGAACAGTCTGCGCGCTAGATAGCGGCAATGTATTACCCTGCTCAAGAACCCCTTTGCCAGCAGGCTGTCGTTCAGCCCCCACCCCACGAGAGTCGGCAGAAAAAACGCCTGCCAGAGCCAGCACCACCAGCAACGGCGCAACAAGCAAGCGAAGAGGGACCTTACTGGGACGCCAAAGCTCTCTGCCGCCTTGACGCTGCATACAAGCCTGCGCTCGTCTACCCTGCTCCAGGCACACCCATACATCATCGGGTTGCCGCAGTTCACGTATGACGGGATAGCGTTCCTGCATTGCCTGTCGCAAGGCCTGCACCTGCCCGACCTGTGTCAGCACACAATCGCTGCCTTCCACAACCAAACCCTGCTCCAATGCCAGGAACCACAACAGGCCGGGAGCCACGGCCCATAAAAGAAAAACCGCTTCATCAGGGTGATGCACAGCCAGACACGCAGCCGCCGAATAAGCCCGCATATGCCTGCGTTTTACCCGTGTTGGCCCCTCTTGAACCAATCGCAATATCGAGTGTGTCCGTTTGGAATAGAGCCACCGGTTTTGTACCCAGCCTATTGCTTGTCCTGCTGCCTGCCCTTCCAAGAAACAAGCCCAATGCGATTGTGTCGAATTCCGAGTGTGAGTCCAGCGCGCGTCCTGTCCGTGACGTGCCCATTGCAAACCAAACCAATACTCACGCTTGGCTGTAGAAGCACTCATTTCTCTCTCCCGCCGCTACCCACAGAGCGGCTAGCTCGCGCACTATCGAAGTACCACAATTCAGGCTGGTGCTTCAACGCTGAACCCAATGCCTCCAAGCGTTCCGGTGTATCAGTCACCAACAAAGCATGGGGCGGCACCCCAAGCACCTGGACCCTTCCAGCGCGAGATAGAAAAGCTTGTGCCGTGTCTTGCAGATAAACATGGGCGGCGTTTTCCAGACTTGGCGTTTCAGTCTGCACAGACGTCACAGCGGACTCGAAGGCACTAGCTGCAGGTTTATCCAAATAAGCAGCATTCACAGCTTTGATCAGCGGTAAGGCAAAGTGACGCGTTTCCGTGCGATATAACTCGATACGTCCTGCCCGATAGCGCCACCGAATGCTGTATACCGCGCTGACTTGATTGAGCAACTCCGGCAAGCGTAATTGCTCAAAAACCAGGCTGCCATATTGGGGCAGCACTTCCAACTGATCCCCCACACTGAGTCGCGGCAAGAAAAGCGCCAAAGGCAGTCGCGCCTCCGGGCTGATGGATACCGTCAGATCCGACAAAAAAGACAAGCGGCGCGCCAGTTCATCCAGACCAGGTAAAGGCGTTTCCAAGGAAAAGCTGAATGTCTGTCTGGAACTCATCAGGTCTGGTGAGTCAGCGGCTTGCTGGATGGGCACAGCAGCGCCCAACAGCCAAGGTCTATCAACAGACTGGGCCAGTGCATCTGTAGGCAGGTCTAACTTGCCAAAAAAAACAGCATCGTCCAGCCACGGCGGGTCAAGGTGATGCTCCGCTGTTTGCAAAGCACAGCCCGACAACAAAACCAAAAGCAGCAAAAAGAGGTGATTCATGACCGCTCCTGCTGCTGCACACTCGGGTCGCAGGGTTGCGGACTGGCCAGAACACGCAGCACCTGATTGGAATAAAAACAGGCCTGCAAAGAATGGGCGTTCAGTTGTGCCGCCGTCAGCAATTGGACCACCGCAGACTCAAAGTTCCCCTTGAAGCTGGCGGCAGCCTTGACAGGAAAATCCACCTCCAAAGTCCAATGTTCCGGCGCAAAAACCCATTTCGCTTGTTTGGCCCAACGCATTAGCGCCTGCCTTAGCGTCCGATCTTTCAAACGCAGTTCAAAAACAGTGGAATCAGGGTTCGGGAGATTGACCGCCCACGTATCCGAGCTGGCTTGAAAGGCAACCCGTTGCACCAACTGTGCGGGCGCGGGCTCTGGTTCCAGCTCCAGCACTTGTACCGCCCCCACAGAGCTCGGTTTCAAGGGATCTCCTACAGGCAAAGGCCGGGCTGAAACATCCGATTCCTCTGCCCCTGACAAGGCAGAGCCTTCACTCTGGCTACTCTTGCGCCGCAGACTGGCCTGTGCCTGCGCCTTGCCTGCACGAAACACCAGCTCCGCCCACAAGCCATCGACTAACTGAAACTGCCCCGAAGGTCGTAGCGACAGCAGCACTTCCTGGCCGTCCCTGCGGCCAAACACCGCTGGCAAAATCTGATCTGGTGCAAAATGCAGCCAAATGCGCGTCCCGTTATCAAAGACCTGCATAGGCCCCACTTTGGGGTCGCCGGATAAGCGCCAATCAAAATTGAAGACGCGCGCACCCGGATCGGCCAACAGACCATCCGGCCCCTGACTGGACTGACAGGCAGACAGCCCAAGCGCACAGATCAGCACGATGCAGAAACGGACAAGAAAACGCATTACAAACACCCAAAGAAAAAACCCCATGTCCCGTCAAGGGCATGGGGTCTATCTTCAAGGATGCTTGCTCAAGCCGCTAGATCGGCTTGTACGCACAGATAAATCAGCGTCCTCTCTGTGCCACCAAACGATTAGCTTGCGTGGCGGCAGTACGCAATGCCGTCATGGCAGGTTGCTGCCCATCCAGCGCACTTTCCAGGCTCTGATTGAACACGGCACGAATCTGACGATAGTTACGGAAATTGCCCTTGGCTGTGCCCGACGTACCGCTGCTGTAGGCTCCCACCAGGTGCATCCAGTCGCCCTTGTCCTTGTAGTAGTCGTTGCCTGTGGCATTAAAGGCTTCGCGGCTCACCGGTAAAAAACCTGTCTTCTGGTACCAACGTGCGGCGTTCTCAGGCTGAGCCAACCAGCTGATGAAACGGGCCGAAGCCTGATTCTGTTCGGCATTATGGCCTTTTACCGCCCACAGCGCCGATCCGGTCACAAACGGTTTACCAGGAGTTTGGGTCACTTCAGGATAGTAAGGCAGACCAGTCACTGCGTACTTCAAGCCACGCGTGTCGCTGTATTCACCAATATGGCCGGAGTTCGAGAACATGACGGCACATTCGCCCTTGGCAAAGCGCTGGGGCGATTCTGGCAATGTGCCGGGCTTGACCATCAGCTCGGATTTCACCCAACTGATCATCATGGACAGGTGACGGATGTACATCACATCAAAGTCAAAGCCCACTTTGCCTTTCACCTTGGGACCCGGTGCCAGACCGTAAATCTGGTTATTCACCGCTGCCAGGTTCTCCAGGTTGATGGAGACAGACTGATCCGAAGTCAAGGGACAACGGCGCGAGCCTTTATTGGCCAGATCGACGAGCTGGGCCTGCAAATCCAGCCAGACACGGCTGGGCACCGCAGGCTCGATCTTGGCTTTATCAAACGCGTCCAGGTTGTAGTACATGACCGGAATTTCGGCCATATAAGGGAAGCCTTGCAATTGACCGCGGCCATTGCGCACAAAGGAGTTCGAGGCCAGGAACCAGGACACATTATCCATTTTTTCCCGAGCCAGCAAGGTGTGCATAGGCATGATGTAGGGGCGATCAGCGACCTCGTCCAGGCCGGACATCTCGCCTAATTGCACCAGATTGGGCAAATCCTTGCCCGCTTGCAAAACCTGTTCTAAAGAAGCTTCCGTATCATGAGCCTTGACCGACACCTTGACATCGCTCTGGCTACGATTGAAATCCCGAACCAAGCGTTCAAACTCGTCCTGATTGTGCGAGTTCAAAGCGGTCCAGACCTGAATATCAACGGCTGCCAGGGCAGTCGACCCGAACAGCAAAGCGGCTGAGCCACCCGCTGCCATCGCCAAAGCCATAACACCCCGTTTCAACAGTAATCCGCGTAGATTTTTCATACATCCTTCATGATAAAAAAGGAAATTCAGGTTCGGGTTTGTGTCCCATGAGCAGGTCTGCCAGGGCTCGGCCAGAGCCTACACCCATCGTCCACCCCAGGGTGCCATGCCCGGTATTCAGGTACAGGTTAGGTATGGAAGAGCGGCCTATCAGTGGGATATTTGATGCTGTGGCAGGACGCAGTCCTGACCAGAAATGAACATTATCAAAATCCAATGCGCTTGGGAACAGATCCGCTACATGCGTTAACAAAGCCTGACAGCGGGCGGGGTTCAAATTGCGCGAATAGCCCGACAATTCTGCAGTTCCAGCGACCCGCAGGCTATCACCTAAGCGGGAAAAAACAAGTTTGTGATCTTTATCGGTCAGGCTGACCGTGGGCGCCCCCTCGGGAACCAGTACCGGAAAAGTAGCCGAATAGCCTTTAGCCGGGTAAACGGGGCAGGAAATCCCCAGCGGCTGTAAGACGGTGGGACTGAAGCTACCCATGGCCACCACAAAGGCGTCTGCCTGTATGGACTCGTACGTACCGTCCGGGCCAATGACCTCGACACCTACCACACGCCCCTTGGCCGTCAGCAAACGGGTGATTTGTGTAGAAAAGCGAAACTCCACCCCGGCTCGCTTGGCCATGGCCGCCAAACCGCAGGTAAATTGGTTGGCATCACCGGATTCATCATCCTTGGTATAGTCGCCACCCACAATCTGGCCACGGGCCGACGCCAGAGCAGGCTCTAACTGCACCAGCTCGTCCACGCTCATGATGCGGCGATCCACCCCCATATCGCGCATGATATCGGCCATCTGCTGAGAATCATCCAGGCTTTGAGCATCACGGTAAAAAGTGATGATGCCTTTTTCCTGATGGCGGTAATCAAAATCCAGGCTAGGACGCAATTGCTTGAGTGTGCTGCGGCTGTATTCCGCCATGGCCACCAGGGCGCGCACATTGGGCGTAACCCGTCCAGGCAGGCATTCACGCAAGAACGACAGGCACCAGCGCCACTGGCGCAGATCCAGACGCGGACGGAATAACAAGGGAGCATCGTCCTGCAACAACCACTTCAGCAGTTTGAACGGCATTTTCGGGTTGGCCCAGGGCTCGGCATACGACACCGAAATCTGGCCGCCATTGGCACGCGAGGTTTCCTGCGCAGGGCCGGTTCCCCGCTCCACGACCACCACCTCACAACCTTGCTGGCTAAGCCACCAGGCAGTTGATACCCCAATAATGCCGCTGCCCAGAACTGCTACTTTCATGTGTACTGTCCGCTTGTTGAGCTATTGACCAAGACGCTTACTTTACATCTGCCAGGGACGTAAAGGCATCTGCAAAATAATTGTCCGGATTCAGTTGGGCCTGCTCCACAAAATCCTTGCGCGCCGCTTCAACCATGCCCGGCGCGCCACAGGCGTATACCTGCCAGGCTGACAGGTCCGGCAAATCAGCCAGCACAGCTTGATGCACAAAACCGGTGCGGCCTGTCCAGCCATCTTCAGGCTGAGCGTCGGAGACCACCGGAATGAAACGCAAATTAGGCAATTCGCTGGCCCATTTCTCGGCCAGTTCGCGCTGGTACAAATCCTTGGGTCGACGCCCGCCCCAGTACAGCGCCACTTCGCGCTGGCTGCCGGTTTGAATCAGGCGTTCGATCAAGGCCTTGATCGGAGCAAAGCCCGTACCGCTGGCCAGAAACACCATAGGAGCCGCGCTGTCTTCACGCAGAAAGAAAGAACCCAGAGGCGCTTCCACACGCAGAATTTCGCGCTCTTTCATGGCGGTGGCACCGGCACCGAACACGTGATCGGTAAACACGCCGCCGGGCATGTGACGAATATGCAATTCCACCTGATTGTCTTCCCGTGGCGGTGTGGCCATGGAGTAGCTGCGACGGCTGCCGTCCTTCAGGATGAACTCCAGATACTGACCCGGGTAGTAACGAAATGGCTCGGATGACGGCATTTGCAGACGCACCACCATCACATCATCACGTACTTTTTCCAGGCCCACCACGCGCGAGGGCATTTTGCGAATCTGGATATCGGTCGCCATACGAATTTCGTGGGACTCGATCAACATGTCGCTGCTGGGCTTGGCCTGACAAAACAGGGTGTAGCCTGCAGCGCGATCCTCTTCGCTCAACAATTGCTCGGGCGCACGGCCTGCCTCGTACTCACCTTCAATGACCTTGCCACGGCAAGACGAACAGGTGCCGTTGCGGCAGCTATAGGGCAAGACGATACCGGCATTCAGTGCGCCATCCAGCACAGACTGTCCGGGCTGAACGTCAAAACTGTGCCCGCTGGGCTGAACCGTGACTTTGAAACTCATATCCAACACTCAAAAAAGAAATCTATCAGGCGGAGGGCCAGCCTCCGGCGGCTATACAAATTCAGGCCTGTTCAGGTCGATGCAACACAGGGTCGTTCAATTTGAGCGACAGGGTCTTGCCCTTGCCTGCGCGCTTGCCCAGATAATTGGCCAGCATATCCAGATCCATCACGATGGTAGACGGACGTTTGCGATTCACCCCGCTAACGGCCAGACCCGCCTCCCCAAAGGCCACCCATTGACTGAGCGTATCGCCATCGTTCAGCTTGATCAGCACCGTGCCACGGCCGCCTTTGGACAGCACCTTCAGTTCCTTGATATCCACCACCAGGAAACGCCCCTGTTCGCTGAGCAGGCCTACGTACTGGTCATCCGGACGCAAGGCCAAAGGTTTGAGCAGCTTTTTGCCGTCCTCAATAGTGACAAACTGCTTGCCCGCTTTCTGGCGTGTATTCATGTCGCCTTGAGAGGCCACAAAACCGTAGCCGTCGCAGGCAGCCAGCAAATAGTTCTGATCCAAAGGAGCGCCCAGGATGTGCTCGATAGGCGCACTGGGGCTGACTTCAATCATGGAGGTAATGGGCTGACCGTCTCCACGCGCCGAAGGCAAGCTGGAGACCGGAACAGTATAGACCCGGCCATCGGTACCGATGGCGACCAGGTCTGTGGTACTACGGCACTCCAGCGCATCGCGCAAGCCATCGCCCGTCTTGAAACTGAACTGTGAAGCGTCATGACCGTGGCCCTGGCGCGAACGCAGCCAGCCTTTGCGCGACACAATCACGGTGACCGGCTCATCCACCACCTTGGTTTCCAACACAGCACGCTCGGCCGCTTCAATCAAGGTGCGACGCTCATCGCCATAGGTTTTAACGTCTGCTTCGATTTCTCGAATCATCAAGCGTTTCAAGGATTTGGGATCGTCCAACAGCTTTTGCAAAGACTCCTGTTCCTCCAGGCGCTCTTTCAGCTCTTTCTCGATCTTGAAACCTTCCAGACGGGCCAACTGACGCAAGCGCATTTCCAGAATATCGTCAGCCTGGCGCTCGCTTAAATCAAAGCGCTCCATCAAGGCAGCACGCGGCTCGTCGGACTCACGAATGGTTTGAATGACCTCGTCCACATTCAGGTACACCACCATGCGCCCTTGCAGCACATGAATACGATCGGTGACCTTGTCCAGACGGTAACGAGTACGACGCTCCATCGTGTGACGACGAAATTCCAGCCAGCTCAGCAAGACCTGACGCAGGGAGCGCTGGCCAGGACGACCGTCCGTATCGATACATACCAGGTTGATGGAGACGTTGCGCTCCAGGCTGGTCTGTGCCAGCAAGGTGGTCACGAACTCGTCCCGATCAATGGCGCGGGATTTGGGTTCAAACACCAATCGCACCGCAGCCTGCTTGCCGGACTCATCGCGCACGGCGTCGAGCATGTTCAGCATCAAGGCTTTGGTTTGCTGTTGCTCGGTGCTCAGGGATTTCTTGCCCGCCTTGACCTTGGGATTGGTGCGCTCTTCAATCTCTTCCAGAATCTGCTGAGAGGAGCTGCCGGGCGGCAATTCAGTGACCACCAATTGCCATTGACCACGTGCCATTTCCTCAAATACCCAACGGGCACGTGCCTTGATGGAGCCCCGGCCCTGAGCGTACACCGCCGCAATATCATCGGCAGCGGAAATGATCTGGCCACCCCCTGCAAAATCCGGGCCAGGAATGATCTCGTGGATGTCCTGGTCGCTTAAATTCGGGTTGCGCAGCAGGCTGACACAGGCTTGGGCTACCTCACGCAGGTTGTGCGACGGAATCTCGGTGGCCATCCCGACAGCAATCCCCGATGCGCCGTTAAGCAACATGATGGGCAAGCGGGCTGGCAAGGTCACCGGCTCTTTCTGGCTGCCATCGTAGTTGGGGATAAAGTCCACCGTGCCTTCGTCCAGCTCGTCCAGCAGCAACCGCGAGAACGGAGTCAGGCGCGCTTCCGTATAACGCATAGCGGCGGCATTGTCGCCATCGCGCGAGCCAAAATTGCCCTGCCCGTCCACCAGCGGATAGCGCAGCACAAAATCCTGCGCCATACGCACCATGGCGTCATAGGCGGCCTGGTCACTGTGGGGGTGATATTTACCCAGCACATCCCCCACCACGCGCGCCGATTTCACAGGCTTGGCCGTTGGGCCCAGGCCCATGGCATCCATCGCATACAGAATGCGGCGCTGTACCGGCTTCTGACCATCGGTCAGGTCGGGCAAAGCCCGTCCGCGTACGACCGAGACGGCGTAATCCAGATAAGCCTGTTCCGCGTAAGTCCCCAGCGTGATGCTATCGTCCGATCCCGCCGGCTCAAAATCCAATTGATTGCTGTCCATAAATAACTCTTAAATCGGGCTTAGACGTCCAGATCGGCCAAATTGCCTTTTTCTTCCAACCAGGCACGGCGGGCAGAGGCCTCGCCCTTGCCCATCAGCATGGTGAACATAGCCTGCGTGCCGCTTAAGCCATCTTCGCCCCAATGCACTGGCAATAAACGACGGGTATCCGGATTCATGGTGGTATCCCACAACTGCTCCGCACTCATTTCACCCAAACCTTTAAAACGGCTGATGCTCCAGGACTCGTTGCGTATACCTTCATTGCGCAACTTCTCCAAAGTGGCATCCAGCTCGCCCTGATCCAGACAATAGATCTTGCGAGCCGGGCGTTTGCCAGCGGCAGGCACATCGACGCGGAACAAGGGTGGGCGCGCCACATACACGTGCCCGGCTTCGATCAGCTTGGGGAAATGGCGGAAAAACAAAGTCAGCAAGAGCACCTGAATGTGCGAGCCGTCCACGTCCGCATCGGACAGGATACAAATGCGGCCATAGCGCAAACCGGACAAATCCGGCTCGGACTGGGCATCATGCGGGTCCACGCCAATGGCTACGGAAATATCATGAATTTCCTGGTTGGCGAACAGGCGATCCCGGTCCACTTCCCAGGCGTTCAGCACCTTGCCGCGCAGGGGCAAGATGGCCTGAAATTCCTTGTCGCGGCCCATTTTTGCAGAGCCACCGGCCGAGTCGCCTTCGACCAGAAATAGTTCGGAGCTCTCCAGATCGTGCGATTCGCAGTCCGTGAGCTTGCCGGGCAACACGGCTACCCCGGAGCTTTTACGTTTTTCCACTTTCTGGGCCGAACGGGTACGGGCCTGAGCCTGACGCACCGCCACTTCAGCCAATTTTCGACCCTGATCCACATTCGCATGCAGATGCAGTTCCAGTGCGTTGCGTACATAGCCACTGACCAGACGCACGGCATCGCGGCTATTGAGTTTTTCCTTGATTTGCCCCTGGAATTGCGGATCCAGCACTTTGGCCGACAGCACAAAACTGGCACGGGCAAAAACGTCCTCAGCCTGCAGCTTGACGCCCTTGGGAATCAAACTGTGCAGCTCGGCAAAGCTGCGCACGGCCTGATACAGACCATCACGCAAGCCCGATTCGTGCGTCCCCCCGGCACTGGTCGGAATCAGATTGACATAAGACTCGCGCACAATCTGAGAGTCCAGGGTCCAGGCCACGACCCAATGAGCCCCTTCACCAGGGGAGAAATTATCGTCATCCTTCGGGGCGTACTGGCGGCCCTCGAATAGAGGCACCAACAACTCCACGCCGTCCATCTCTTCTTGCAAATAACCGCGCAAACCGTCCTCATAGCACCATTGCTGGCGCTGGCCGGTTTTCTGCTGCACCAGCTCCACGGTCACCCCTTCCAGCAAGACCGCTTTGCTATGCAGGATGTGCGTCAGTTGAGCCAGGGGAATCTGGGCGGAGTCAAAGTACTTGGGGTCAGGCCAGACCCGCACACGGGTCCCGGTCTTGCGCTTGCCCACGGTGCCCGTCTGGGTCAGGGGCTGCTCCAGCTCGCCGTCGGCAAACACAATTTCATTGGCTTGCCCGTCGCGCCAGACCAGCACTTCCAGGCGACGCGACAAGGCGTTGGTCACCGACACACCCACCCCATGCAAACCGCCGGAAAAGGCATAGGCTCCGCCATTGAGCTTGTCGAACTTGCCCCCGGCATGCAGTCGAGTGAACACCAGCTCAACCACGGGCGCATTCTCTTCAGGATGCAAGCCAACGGGAATACCGCGCCCGTCGTCTTCGACCTGGATACCGCCGTCCTCCAGCAAGGTAACGGTCAGGGTGCGGGCAAAACCAGCCAGGGCTTCGTCGGCGGCGTTATCGATGACCTCCTGCACAATATGCAGGGGATTATCCGTGCGGGTATACATGGCCGGGCGCTGCCGGACCGGTTCCAGCCCTTTAAGCACCCGTATAGAAGATTCGTCGTAACGTGTAGTAGACAACTTGATTCCCGGTAGATCGTACAGAAAAACGCTATTTTACGAGTGGTTAGGCGCCAGTGGGGAAACGCTTTATTGGCGCGCGTTGCGCAGTGAATGCACATTATCAACCAGACGCAATGGTATCCTGTCAAAAATTGGCAACAAGACCGTCGCAATTGGCCGTAGAATACATTGTGCTCAGGTCACGCCACACGTATAGTTTTTCGTTATCTTTTATTTTTTTGCATTTTGCCATGAGCGACTCCATCATTCACGTTACAGACGCCTCCTTCGAGAGCGACGTCCTCAAAGCCGACCTTCCTGTTTTGGTCGATTATTGGGCTGCCTGGTGCGGCCCCTGTAAAATGATTGCACCTTTGCTTGATGAGGCGGCCGAACTGTATCAAGGTCGTGTTATCATCGCTAAGCTCAATGTCGATGAAAATCCCGACACTCCTGCTCAATTCGGTGTTCGCGGTATTCCAACGCTCATGCTGTTTAAAGACGGTAAAGTCGCCCAGACTAAAGTCGGTGCACTTTCCAAGTCTCAACTTAGCGCGTTTCTCGACAGCTCCCTGTAATCTCTGATTAACCGCACGCAGGCCCATCGCTGGCCTGCGGTCTGCTGCTGAAAGCCCTTCCCCACACTCATGCACCTGAACGAATTAAAAGCTCTGCACGTCTCGCAGCTGCTAGAAATGGCTGCCACTTTGGAAATCGACAACGCGAACCGCTTGCGCAAGCAAGAGCTGATGTTCGCGATCATGAAAAAGCACGCCAAAAAAGGCGAGCAGATTTTCGGTGACGGGGTGCTTGAAGTCCTGCCGGATGGTTTTGGCTTCCTGCGTTCGCCAGAAACCTCCTACCTGGCCAGCACAGACGATATTTATATCTCTCCCTCGCAGATACGCCGTTTCAATCTGCACACAGGCGACTCCATTGAAGGCGAAGTGCGCACCCCTAAAGACGGTGAACGCTACTTTGCCCTGGTCAAGGTCGACAAGGTCAACGGCATGCAGCCCGAGGCCATCAAACATCGCATCATGTTTGAGAACTTGACCCCGCTGCATCCTGATCAGCCCATGCGCCTGGAGCGTGACATCAAAAGCGAAGAGAACATCACAGGCCGTATCCTGGATATCTTCTCGCCTATCGGCAAGGGCCAGCGCGCCCTGATCGTAGCCAGCCCCAAATCCGGTAAAACCGTGATGATGCAGCACATGGCTCACGCCATCACGACCAATTACCCCGAGGCCGTCATGATCGTCCTGCTAGTGGACGAACGCCCCGAGGAAGTGACCGAAATGCAGCGTACCGTACGCGGCGAAGTGGTGGCCTCCACCTTTGATGAACCCGCGACGCGTCACGTACAAGTGGCCGAAATGGTGATCGAAAAGGCCAAACGCCTGGTTGAATTGAAAAAAGACGTGGTGATCCTGCTGGACTCCATTACCCGTCTGGCTCGCGCCTACAACACCGTGGTCCCTGCTTCGGGCAAGGTATTGACCGGTGGTGTAGACGCCAACGCCCTGCAGCGCCCCAAACGCTTTTTTGGTGCTGCCCGTAATCTGGAAGAAGGTGGCTCCTTGACCATCATCGGTACTGCCCTGATCGAGACCGGCAGCCGCATGGACGAAGTCATCTATGAAGAATTTAAAGGTACCGGCAACTGCGAGATCCATCTGGAGCGCCGCCTGGCCGAAAAACGCATTTACCCTGCCATCAACCTGAACAAGTCAGGTACACGTCGCGAAGAATTACTGATCAAACCCGACCTTCTACAAAAGGTCTGGGTTTTGCGCAAATTCATCCACGGAATGGATGAAATTGAAGCCATGGAGTTTATCCTGGACAAAATCCGGGCAACAAAGACCAACTCCGAATTCTTCGACATGATGAAGAAGTAAATCGAACATCCTGCGCAAGCCTCTCTATACGAGAGGCTTGCTTGCGATGGGCGTATTGATCGGGTGCAATCCCATGCATCCATTCTTTCAATCTGCTGAGTTCTACTCGAAATCTCAGTATTGCAAACAGAGTTCGCTTGCAATGAAATCTATCTCTCTAGAACAGTTCCTAGCCAGAGTGCAGTCCCGCGACCCAAGTCAGCCTGAATTTATGCAGGCCGTACGGGAAGTGATGACCAGCTTGTGGCCCTTCATCGAGAAAAACCCCCAGTACGCCGACCACGGTCTGCTCGAGCGTCTGGTTGAACCCGAACGTGTTATCCAGTTTCGCATTTCCTGGGTAGATGATCGTGGTCAGGTTCAGGTCAATCGCGGCTTCCGTATTCAGCACAATAATGCCATTGGTCCTTTCAAGGGCGGCATGCGCTTTCACCCCTCGGTCAATCTGTCTATCCTGAAGTTCCTGGCTTTTGAGCAGACCTTCAAAAATGCCTTGACCACCCTGCCCATGGGCGGCGGCAAAGGCGGCGCGGATTTTGATCCCAAAGGCAAATCAGATGGCGAAGTCATGCGCTTTTGCCAGGCCCTGATTGTTGAGCTTTACCGTCATCTGGGTCCAGACACCGACGTTCCTGCAGGTGATATCGGCGTAGGCGCGCGTGAAGTGGGCTTTATGGCCGGCATGATGAAAAAACTCTCCAACAGCGCGGCCAGTGTCTTTACCGGCAAGGATTTGTGCTTTGGCGGCAGTTTGATTCGCCCTGAGGCCACGGGTTATGGCACCGTATATTTCGTACAGGAAATGTTGGCACGTAAAGGGCTGTCTTTAGACGGCATGACAGTGTCCGTTTCTGGCTCGGGCAATGTCGCTCAGTACGCCATTGAAAAATGCCTGGACCTGGGTGCCAAAGTGGTGACCGTTTCCGACTCGCAAGGTTGCGTGGTGGATATGGATGGCTTTACGCGTGAAAAACTGGCGGCTCTGATGCACATTAAAAATGTACAGCGCGGCAGCTTGGTCGATTATGCCCAACAACACCGCCTGCTGTACGAGCACGGAAAACGTCCTTGGCACATCCCCGTCGATGTCGCCCTGCCTTGCGCAACCCAGAACGAGCTCGATGGCAAAGACGCCGAAATTCTGATCAAGAATGGTGTGCGTTGCGTCGCCGAAGGTGCCAATATGCCCAGCACGCTGGACGCAGTCGATGCCTTTATCCACGCCAAGATTCTGTATGCCCCAGGTAAAGCCAGCAATGCTGGTGGTGTCGCCGTCTCTGGTCTGGAAATGAGCCAAAACGCCCAGCGTTTGAACTGGACACGTGAACAAGTTGACGCAAAGCTGCACTCCATCATGCGTGACATCCACGAAAATTGTGTGAACTATGGTCAAGAAAGCGACTTCATCCACTACGTTAACGGCGCCAATATTGCCGGCTTTGTCAAAGTCGCCAATGCCATGCGTCATCAAGGTGTTTATTAAGTTTTGCGCCTTGCTCAGTAGTCAAAAAACCGCCCACAAGGCGGTTTTTTTTGTCCACAGAATCCGACATTCATATAACGGCAGCCAGATAAGCTCCCTGAAAAAAGCTCGTCAGCACTCCACAAAAAATCAAAACCGAGCTTTTTGATCCACCGCCGCTGCCATGGCCTTGCCAATCGTGGCTATGGCCGCATTGCGCGCTTGCATCGAGGCCTTGGTTTCCGTGATGTAGACAGCCGCCACCAGCGGCCCACGCTCAGGGGGCCACATCACCGCCACGACACCGCGTGTGCCGTAAGCGGCTGCCCCGGTTCGGTCTGCTACGGTCCAGCTTTCAGGAACGCCAGCTCGCAACAAGGGCCCGCCCACTTCGTTATGGCGCAACCAGTCAATCAGCCGATCACGGTCTGAGGCTTTAAGCGCGTCGCCCAAAACCAGATTCCGCAAAGTTTGCACCATGGCTTGCGGGGTCGTTGTGTCGCGCAGGTCGCCGGGCGTGGCTTCATTCAAGCTGGGCTCGTTGCGATCCAGGCGCGTCACCGTGTCACCCACGCCACGAAGAAAGGACGTGATAGCCTCAGGCCCGCCCAGAATCTCCAAAACCCCATTAGCGGCACTATTGTCGCTGTTGCGCATCGTGATCGCACACAATTGAGCTGCTGATACCTGCTGGCCGATCAGCTCCTTTGTGGTGGGTGCGTAAGACTGAATGGCCTCCTCCTTGATCAGCCAGGCAGTTTTCATCGCACCTGGCCCTCGGGCCAACAAAGCCGCACAGATCAAGGCCTTGCTGGTACTGGCCATAGGAAAGCGCTCATCGGCACGGTATTGCCACCACTGCCCGTCTGCCGTGTCCAGTACGGCCAGACCAACACGGGCCTGCAAGGACTGTTCGACCTCTTGTACGGCCCGAACCACCGGATGGGTTTGCGCCCCAACAGCATGGAAAGACAGGCCCGCCACAACCAATGTCGCTGCCAGTCGTTTCAGTCTATGTGCGCTCATCGGCCCATCCTTGGTATAAGAGTTAAATCACGAAAAAACCTTGCTGCTACCCTGACGAAGACCTACGCAAAAGCGTTTTGGGCAAAACACTTGGTCTCAAGGCTCAATCCGCAGTTGCTTCTCTTTTTTCGCAGTGCTGGCCGCAGGCACCTCCAGCTCTTTGAGCTGCGGATCATCAATCTTGCCTGTCACTGCATAAGAGACAGACAGGTGACTGCTCATTGGGATCTGCATCAACCACTGCGTCAACAAAGCCCCTACCCCTACCATCGGGTTAACCGTGAAATAGGCCGCAATCGCCGCGCCGCTCATATCCAGATTCGGATTAACCACCGCAATCAAATCCAACGTCTCATCCTTGATATCAATCCAGCCTTCCAGGTTGACCGCTCCCGCCGGGCCCTTGATCTGATAATTATCCAGCTCCAGCTTGCCCTGCGACAGGTTCATGCGCCCGGTCAGGCTATCGAATGCAAAGCCTTGCTTCACGGCGCCGAACAAGTCCATATCCAGTCTGCTCAAGCGTGAAATGGACTGCAGGCTGAGCAACTCCAGCAATTTTGCCGAGCGTGATTTCAGGCTGATAAAGCGTCCTTTACGTAGATCTACATTGAACTGGCCACGAATGTTGCGCTTATCAAAAGACCAGGGGAAATTACTCCAGAACAAGGCGGCCTGCACCGTTCCCTCGCCATCTTTAATGGACTCTGTCAACAAGCCGCTGACATCCACAAACTGCCCCAAATTGCTTACCTGGCTATTGGCGAGCAATTCCAGCCCTCGCTGTGGCCCACTCAATGCCAAAGAACCGTAACCGTGCAGTTGCATGCCCTGCGCGTTCAAGGAAACGTTTTCAAGGGTCCATTTGTGGCCCTTTCCTGCGGGCTTGCCTTTGGCTTCCAAAGCACCAAAGCGCACGCCCTGTATCTGCAAATCATCCACTTTGAACGAGATCGCAGGCAAAACCAGATCATCGCTCATGGGCAGGTCGGCGTCGGGCCAAGCCCAATCCGGCCTGCCACCATTCAGGTACAAATGGGAAAAATTGGCGTTGAACATGCCGGTATAGCGGCCACCTTGATGCTGCGCCTGCAAACGCCCTTCGGCTTGCTTGGCCTTCAGGCTCAGAAACAAGCTGCCAGCGGCATCTTCCGTGCTTTCCATCTCCAACTGATCCAGCACTTGCCCTCTAAAAAATGCCTGATCCGCTTTCAGGCGCACCCGTTCCAGCAAAGGCAACAGGGGACGGCCCGACGGAATCAAAGGACTGCCGTCCAGATTTTGACCGAACTCCTCGACGACTCTCTCCCAGGCATCCAGATCCATACGGTCATAGCGGCTATGCAATTCCAGGCCACGTTTGGGCCAACTCACTAGCCCCGGCGTTCCCATGCTGCCACTTTGAAAATAGCTGCCTTGACGGGAACCTTGAGCATGCAACAGGTTCAACAAAAAGGTCTGTCTGTCTTGCAGGCTGATCTGCAAGCGGTCCATCTTGGCGGCAGAGTCGCTGCTCCAATCTGCCTTCAATTTGGCTGCACGCTCGGCAGGTTTGTAGAAAGGCTCGGGCAAGTTCAGCGCCAGCCCCGTCAGATCGGACTCCGCGCCAAAGGAAAAAGAACCCTTGGCATCGAGCTTCATTAATACCTGATAGGGAGTCTGCCCTTGCAGACGCTGTACGCCCTTCAATTCCAGGTATTGCTCCAGACCTTGCGCAGTGATCACACCATTCAGGCGCAAACCGGGCTTGCCGGGCTCGAGCACACCACTGATTTGGGTGTCGCCCCCCAGCACCTTGCCCGTCAAGGTTTGGGCACTGACGCCCTTTTCACTGAAGGCGAGCTCGCCCTTTAACGCCGTCAATGACGGAGCTTCAGGCATGTACTGAAACTCGCTATTGTTCATCTGGATTTGCCCCTGTACCT
The DNA here is from genome assembly GCF_025960365.1 of Alcaligenes sp. SMD-FA. NCBI lineage: Bacteria > Pseudomonadati > Pseudomonadota > Betaproteobacteria > Burkholderiales > Alcaligenaceae > Alcaligenes > Alcaligenes sp. SMD-FA. Next base: position 2,497,612 of record NZ_CP110108.1, read on the forward strand.
GGGTGTCATCCGCATTATCCAAGGGAACCTGCAATTTGATGGGTACAGTCCAATCCCCTTTAACGCGACTGTCGGCCAGCAAGCCATCCAGCAAGGCGTTCAGGGGGGACTGGTGCACCAGGGCCAGATAGCTGGTCGCTGGAGCCTGAGACACGCCCTCCAGCTTCAGAAAGCTGTTTTGCTCCAAGGACGTGATGTGGGTCTGAATATCCCGCAGCACAATATCCGGCTGCTTGGCGATAGGCATGCGCGCCTGCTGAGCCACAATATCCAGATTATCGTTATGCATGCGTATGCTGCCTTGTATGCCTTCCAGACGTGGCCAGGCCAAACGTTGGGGCTGGGCAGGCTGATAATCCACAATCCCTTCACCCAAAATCCCGACCACTTCAAAGCTGCCATCCGCCGGGCTCAGGCCATACGGGAAGGTGTCCAGGCCACCTTGCAAGCGGATTGTCCCGTCTCGTACCGCCCCCTGTACCAGTCCAGCCTGCATCCATTCACGCGCCAAAGGGTTGACCGTCAAAGGCAGGTAATTCACCAAAGCCGCCAGATTCAGGTGCGTGAATTGCCCCTGCCAGTCAGCCACACCCGCCTCAAACTTGGCATCCTCACGCCAACTACCTGTTAATTGCGCATCTAAATCAGGATTACGCAGAGCCAGATTCATGTTGCCAAGGCTCAGTCTGGCCTGCTCATCGCGATGAACCATGCCTTGGGCATTGAGCTGATCCAATGCCAAATAGTGGGCAAACAAATCGGGCAGGCGCAGACCAAAGCCATTCATCGACAGCGTCCACTGCACATCGCCACTTTGCTTGCCTTGGGCCAATGCCTGCACATCACGTAAACTGCCATTGAGCTCCAGATGGGCTTGCTCCAACTGCAGGCGATCTTCGCTATCCGTCAGCACGGCCACATCCTGCAATTGGGCTGCCAGTTGCATCTGTACGGCCTGGGCGGCTTGAGGCTGGCGGGCCTGGGCACGCACATCGATCCAGCCTCTGTCCAGAATCACAGGTACGTCCAGCCAAGGGCGCAGCGCGGGAGTATCGACCCCATTGGCCTGCACCGTCATCTCCCAGGGCAAGTCCATCACATCCACGTTTTCGGGCAGACGACGCTTGCCCTGCACGCGCAAGGCCAAAGCCAGGGATTCGCCCAGATCGGCGGGCAAGGCCGTAGCCAGATTGACCTCGTGCCAACCCTGCCTGTAGCCAATCTGCAATTCAATCGATGGCAGATCCAAGGCGGGGGCACCACGCAGATCATCCTGCCATTGCAAGGACGTACCCTGAATATGAATGCCGCGCTGCTCCAGCAACCAACGAACCGGCCCTTGCCAGACTTCGGGTTCTGCTGGGGCACGGTCATTGTTAAGATCCAGTACCTGGCCCATCACCAGAATTTGGCCCTGAAGATCGCGCCGCACCGGGATCGTCAAACCTTGCACATCCAGCTGGCGCAATTGCAGCGAACCGCTGAACAAGGACTTCCAGCTGATATCGGCTTGCAGCTTGGGCAACTGCAACATGGGCTCTTGCCCTGGCTCTGACAGCGACAGGTTCGTCACAGAAAGATGGGGATTCCAGCCCTGCCAGTCGCCTTTTAATTCTTGAATCTGAACTTGCAGGCCGGTTTGCTCACTGATTTTCTCCACCAGATAGGGGCGCAAATTATCCAGTTGGGGCACGAGCAGATAACGTAGCCCGACAAGGCTTAGCATCAGCGCAAAATAGAGCACTAGCGCCAGTCGCACAAGCCCTCGAACTACCATGCAATCAATTCCCGAGTATAGTTAGATACGGTCATTTCCGGCCTTGTCAGACAAGTCATCTCACTTGTCGTCCCCCCTTATCCGAAAAGCCTCTTATCGTATGAGCCAGTCCATTATATTGAAGCCCGTGATGCAATGGTCCGGCCCCTTGCGTCGAAAAGTAAACGCTCAGCCACAATTTGGGGCGTGGTTGCAAGAGCAAGCCCAGCACCCTGTCACCGCCACACTGATTACGCAATGGTATAGGACTTTACTGCCCGAACCCGATAATGATCGCTTGGCACAAGTGCGTCAGGCCTTGCGCCAACTGCGTGAACGGGTCTTTCTGGTACTGATGATCCGTGATATCAATGGTCTGGCCCCTCTTGAAGAGGTGATGCTGGCCATGAGTAGCCTAGCTGATCTGGCCGTGGCACAAGCGTATGAAACCGTCGCCCGACAACTGGCTGAAGTACACGGTATTCCTAAAAACTCGGAAACTGGCTTACCCCAGGAGATGATTATTTTAGGTATGGGTAAGCTGGGTGGAGGGGAATTAAACGTTTCCTCAGACATTGATCTGATCATGCTCTATGACGAGGACGGTGAGACCGATGGCCGCCGCCCCCTGAGCTATCACGAGTTTTACGGCAAAGTAACCCAGCGCATGATGCCCGTGCTGTCCGATACCGACGCCTTCGGGCAGGTATTTCGCACGGACCTGCGCCTGCGTCCGGACGGGGATTCCGGGCCGCTGGCCTGGAGCATGCAGGCGCTGGAAAACTATCTGGTCAACCAAGGCCGGGAATGGGAACGCTATGCGTGGATCAAGGCCCGCCCTATCAAGGCCCAGGCTTTTAAGGGCAGCCGCAGCGCCGGTGATGTGCATCACTTCGAGGCACTGCGTACCCCTTTTGTGTACCGCAAATATTTTGACTTTGATGCCCTGTCTGCCTTGCGCGGCCTGCGCGAGCGCATTCGCCAGGACTGGACGCGCCGCGCCCTGAACCGCAATGGCGTGGAAACCTGGCACAACATCAAGCTGGGAGACGGTGGGATCCGGGAAATTGAGTTCGTCGTCCAGCTCAATCAGCTGATTCGCGGGGGACGACAGCCTTCCCTGCAAACACCCAGCCTGCACAAAGCACTGCAAGGTCAATGTGCGGCCGGTCTGCTGGACCAGGAGGTCTGCGACAAGCTGCTGGCCGCTTATACCTTCTTGCGACGTGTCGAACACCGCCTGCAGTATCGCGAGGACGAACAAACCCATTTGCTGCCCCAGGACGAGGAGCTACGCACCGAGCTGGCGGCCACCTTAGGCCTGAGCCTGGCTGATTTCGACGAACAGTTAGGCCAGCACAGAAAATTTGTCTCGCACACCTTCCGCAATGCCTTCCGTCTGGCAGGCATGGGCGAAGAAGCCAGTACCGAACCTCCTGCGGCGGCTGCACCCGCCCCCGAAGAAAGCAAGGCAGAGCACGATCAGGCTTTGCAGGAACGCATCGAACAATTGCGTCAGGCTCTGCTAAATAGCCATCGTCTGCGCAGCCTGCCCAATGCCAGCCTGGATCGCGTACAGCGCCTGATCCCCTTGGCCGAGGACTACGCCTGCCGCTCCGAGAACCCGGAAGTCACCGCAACCCGCCTGTTCAACCTGATCGAGCTGATCGCCCAGCGTAGCGCGTATCTGGCTTTGCTGGCCGAGTACCCAGATACGCTGGCCCGCGTTGCCCGAATTGTCTCGGCCAGTCCGTGGGCCGCACAGTATCTGGCTCAATACCCGCTCTTACTGGACAGCCTGATCGAATGGCATTCGCTGATGGAGATTCCGGACTTTGCCGCCCTGTCCGAGCAAATGCGCCGCGATCTTGATGCCTGCCGCTTGCCCGATGGCCAAGCCGATGTCGAACAGCAGATGAACATGATGCGCGACTGGCAGCACCAGATCACGTTCCAATTGCTGGCCCAGGACCTGGAAGGTGTACTGACCGTCGAGGCTCTGGCCGACCAACTCTCGGCTCTGGCCGATATGATGCTGGCCGAGACACTGGAGCGCACCTGGCCTCTGACACGCCCCCGCAGCCTGGGCCCAGAACACGACTCCTCACCGCACTTTGCCGTCATTGCCTACGGCAAACTGGGGGGCAAGGAAATTGGCTATGCGTCCGACCTGGATCTGGTATTTCTGTACGACGATCCCAGCCAAGACAATGTAGAGCGCTACATCAAGCTGGCGCGCCGCATGACCAGTTGGTTGTCGGCCATGACCTCCTCGGGACGTCTCTACGATATTGACCTGCGTTTACGCCCCGATGGCGATGCCGGTTTGCTGGCTGTCAGCGTGGATGCCTTCGAGCAGTATCAGACGCGGAGTGCCTGGTCCTGGGAGCATCAAGCCATTACCCGTGCCCGTTTCGTGACCGGGGATGCCCAGATCAAAAACCGCTTCGATGACATCCGCCGATCCATCTTATTGATGGAACGGGACCAACGCAAATTACGTGCAGATATTCTGGACATGCGTGACAAGATCAGTGCCGGACACCCCAACCGCAGCGAACTTTTTGACTTGAAGCACGACCGGGGCGGCATGGTGGATGTGGAGTTCATCACCCAGTATCTGGTGCTGTGCCATAGCCGCGAGCATCCCAAACTGCTGGAAAACCTGGGCAATATCGCCTTGCTGGGTATTGCCGCGCAGGCGGGCCTGATCGCGGTCGACCATGCTCAAGAAGTGGCCGATGCCTACCGAGCCCTGCGCCGCCGTCAGCACGCTTTGCGTCTGGAAGGAGCAGAAAAAGCCCGTGTGCCGCAATCTGAGCTGACCCAGGAACGGCAGGCCGTGACACGCCTTTGGGACGAGGTCCTGGGGTACTAAGGCAACAGATTGATTTCACTAAACTTTGCCAAGAATCTACAATAGTCGCATTGATTTATTGTGCGACCGACTCGGGACGCCTTTTTACTCGGATTCAGATTCATGTCCACTCAGCTCAATCGTCCAGTTTTAACCATGCCGGAGAAGCGCGAGAAATTGCTGCTGCACTCCTGCTGCGCCCCCTGTTCGGGCGAGGTGATGGAGGCCTTGCACGCCTCGGGGATTGAATACACCGTTTTTTTCTACAACCCCAATATCCATCCTGTACGCGAGTACGAACTGCGCAAGCAGGAAAACATCCGTTTTGCCGAACAGCACGGCATCGAGTTCATTGACGCCGACTACGACGTAGATAACTGGTTTGAACGTGTACGCGGCCTGGAACACGCTCCCGAGCGTGGCGAGCGCTGCACGGTCTGCTTTGACATGCGCTTTGAGCGCACGGCCCTCTACGCCCATGAAAATGGCTACGACATCATCTCCAGCGTGCTGGGTATCTCGCGCTGGAAAGACATGAACCAGATCAACGACTGCGGCGAACGCGCCGCAGCCCGTTATCCGGAGATGAAGTACTGGACCTACAACTGGCGCAAAGGGGGCGGCTCGCAACGCATGCTGGAAATCAGCAAACGCGAGAACTTCTATCAGCAGGAGTACTGCGGTTGCGTGTACTCGCTGCGGGACACCAACCGCCACCGCCGCTCGCAAGGCCGCCCTCGTGTCGAGATCGGTGTGAAGTTCTACGGCAAGGACGAACTGGACCTGACACCGCCTCCAGCTCCGGTTCAAGAGAACGCTTAAAAATGGGAATAGGCTGGTGGCTGGATTGATCATCTCACTGGGGGCCTATTCCTCTTGAGACCCTAGGCAGGAATGATTTAGAGGCCAGCCGATAGGCACTTAGCCGATTAACCTCCGTCTACGACACGGAATATCAGCATTCATCTAGATGCTGACGGCCAAGCGATCAAACCACTTCAATCCAAAACACCATCGCCTAGTCTCAAAGTCACGTGTTCCAAATAGCAATGAGCACAAAAAAACCGCCTTGGATTTCCAAGGCGGTTTTTCTTTACAACGTCGATGACGAGGTGCAACACGGCAGCCTACTTTAAAACCTCAACTTGAGTGACGCATTAAGCAATCCGGTAGCACCGTCGCCATCAAAGCCCTGCTGATTACTGGATACTGCGGGTGAACGTAAACTCGCCGTCCTTCCAGTCCACAGGCACCACGTCTTTAGGACCAAAGCGGCCTTCCAGGATCAGGCGTGCCACCGGGTTCTCAATATACTGCTGAATAGCACGTTTCAAAGGACGGGCACCGAACACAGGATCGAACCCGGCCTTGGCCAACTGCGCCAAAGCAGCGTCGCTCACTTCCAGATGCATGTCACGCTGAGCCAGGCGCTGATCCAGACGTTCAAGCTGGATACGAGCAATGGACTCGATGTGTTCTGCTTCCAGACTGTGGAACACCACCACCTCGTCGATACGGTTCAGGAACTCGGGGCGGAAATGCTGTTTCACTTCTTCCCACACCACTTCCTTGATCACATCGTAAGGCTCGCCCGACAAACGCTGGATATGCTGCGAACCCAGGTTGGAAGTCATGATGATCACCGTGTTGCGAAAGTCCACCGTACGGCCCTGGCCATCCGTCAAACGACCATCGTCCAACACCTGCAAGAGCACGTTAAAGACATCCGGGTGAGCCTTCTCCACCTCATCCAGCAGAATCACCGAATACGGTTTGCGACGCACGGCTTCAGTCAGGTAACCTCCCTCTTCGTAGCCCACGTAGCCGGGAGGCGCCCCGATCAAACGAGCCACCGAGTGTTTCTCCATGAATTCGCTCATGTCGATGCGAATCATGTGATCCTCGGAGTCAAAGAGGAAGTTGGCCAATGCTTTGGTCAGCTCGGTCTTACCCACACCGGTTGGCCCCAGGAACAAGAAGGAACCATACGGGCGGGAAGGGTCAGACAGACCCGCACGCGAGCGACGGATAGCATCCGACACCAAACGTACCGCTTCACCTTGGCCGACCACACGCTTGTGCAGGTAGTCTTCCATTTGCAAGAGCTTTTCACGCTCGCCCTGCATCATCTTGGACACAGGAATACCGGTTGCACGTGAGACCACTTCCGCGATTTCCTCGGCACCGACCTGCGTGCGCAGCAAGCGAGGTTTGTCCTGATCGGCCTTGTCCATATTGGCTTCGGCCGCTTTCAGGCGCTCTTCCAGCTCGGGCAGCTTGCCGTACTGCAGCTCAGCCAATTTATCGAACTGGCCCTTACGTTGCAGCTCAGCCATTTCGGCACGAACTTTCTCGATTTCCTCTTTAACAACTTGCGAGCCCTGAACCGCCGCTTTTTCGGCTTTCCAGATCTCTTCATAGTCGTTGTACTCGCGCTGCAGCTTTTCCATCTCATCATTGATGGCCTGCAAACGACGCTGAGAGGCTTCATCCGTGTCCTTGATGACGGCTTCACGCTCGATCTTCAACTGAATGATGCGGCGATCCAGCTTATCCATGACCTCGGGCTTGGAGTCAATCTCCATACGGATACGGGCAGCGGCCTCATCGATCAGGTCAATGGCCTTATCGGGCAGGAAGCGGTCCGTAATGTAACGCTGCGACAGCTCGGCCGCAGCCACAATGGCCGGGTCGGTAATCGCCACACCATGGTGCAGCTCGTAGCGCTCCTGCAAACCACGCAGGATCGCAATAGTGGACTCCATGTCCGGCTCGTTAACCAGCACCTTCTGGAAACGACGCTCCAAAGCGGCATCCTTCTCGATGTACTGGCGGTACTCGTTCAGCGTGGTGGCACCAATACAATGCAGTTCACCGCGCGACAAGGCCGGTTTGAGCATGTTGCCGGCATCCATCGCACCTTCGGCCTTGCCGGCGCCCACCATGGTGTGCAGCTCGTCAATAAAGACAATGGTTTTGCCATCGTCCTTGGACAGCTCTTTCAAGACAGCTTTCAGACGCTCTTCAAATTCGCCACGGTACTTGGCACCGGCCAGCAAAGCAGCCAGGTCCAACACCAGAACGCGCTTGCCCTTCAGGGTTTCAGGCACTTCGTTGTTCACGATACGCTGCGCCAAACCTTCCACGATGGCGGTCTTACCCACCCCAGGTTCACCAATGAGAACAGGGTTGTTCTTGGTACGGCGCTGCAGAATCTGGATCGTGCGGCGAATTTCGTCATCACGGCCAATAACCGGGTCCAACTTGCCCAGACGAGCACGCTCGGTCAAGTCAGTGGTGTATTTGTCCAAGGCCTCACGATTGCTGTCACCTTCAGCGTCACTCACATTGGCACCACCGCGTACGGCTTCAATGGCCGCCTCCAGCGCACGGCGCTGCAAACCCGCATCGCGCAAAGCACGACCGGTTTCGCCTTTATCATCGGCCAGGGCCAGCAAGAACAATTCACTGGCAATATAAGTATCACCGCGTTGAGCGGCTTCCTTGTCGGTTTTAGCCAAAGCGGCTTGCAAGGCCGAACTGAGCTGCTGCTGACCTTCCGCCCCTTGCACCTTGGGCAGATTGGAGATCAGGCGGTTAAGCTCGTTTTCCAGGCGGGGAATGGCAACGCCCGCACGAGCCAGCAAACTGCCTGTGCCTGAATCGGCATCAGCCAGCAAGGCGACCAGTACGTGGGCGGGTTCCAAATAGGGATTGTCTTCGCGAACAGCCAGGCTCTGCGCATCGGCTAGAGCCTGTTGAAACTTCGTTGTCAATTTATCGATTCGCATAGAATTTTCACTTGAGAAAATATGCGAGAAGCTAAAGCAAACAGTTACTAAATACTGCTTGCCCAGATTTCGCAACAAATAACAGGATGAATTGAAGATGAGGACAAAAACCAAGTATTCAAGTGTTTAGATCGCTTTTAAACAACAGCATGCCAAGAGCAGTATTACCGCGCTGTACCCGGCATGGACAGCCGTTTCACGTGTGACAAGAGCCTTAAGAACTAAACATATTAAGGATTAGCGGGAATACCAACCAATAAAAAGCTACAATTACACTTGATTTGACTCAAAGATTTAGCGTTTCGCCATCTGACATTATTCCTTATGCAAAAACGTATCTCGGTTACCGCTGACTCCATACGCTGCTCCAGCTGTATGCTCAATGAGGTGTGTCTACCTCTTGGGATGCCTAAGCACGAAATGGAGCGGTTGGACGAATTAGTCAAGGAGCGCATCCGCATCCCTAAGGGCGGCGTGCTGTTTCGACTGGCCGACTCAGTCGAAGGAATCTATGGTCTGCGCTCTGGTTCGATCAAGATGCAGCTGGAAGATTCCACTGGCCACATTCAGATTACGGGTTTTTTATTACCAGGAGAAATCCTGGGCATGGACAGCCTGGTTGAAAATCGCCATGTTTCCCATGCCATCGCCTTGGAAGACAGCGAAGTCTGTGTGATTCGCCTTGATGATCTGGACCGCCTGTCGGCCCAGTTGCCTATATTGCAACAACAGTTCCGTCGCCTGATGAGCAAGGAAATCAACCGCGCCCATCAGTTGATGATGACCTTGGCTGGACTGCGTTCCGAACAGCGCCTGGCTGCCTTCTTGCTGAACCTGTCCCAGCGTCTATCACTACTGGGCTACTCCCCTTACGAGTTCATTCTGCGTATGAGCCGCGAAGAAATCGGCAACTTCCTGGGCCTGACGCTGGAAACCGTCAGCCGCCTGTTCTCACGCTTTGCACGCGAAGGTCTGCTGAAAATCTCTCAGCGCGAAGTCCACTTGCTGGATCTGGCCGCCCTGCGCTCTCTGGCAGGCACGGAGTGCGATTGAGCCTCATGGCTGCTGCCTAGGCCTCAAACAGGCTGCTGAACGTCTTTACAGCCCACTATACCGCTCCCCAGCACCCAAGCCCACACAAAAAAAGCACATGCAATTTGCATGTGCTTTTTTATCGTTTGGTGCTTGTCCGAATCAGTCCAGACTATCTGCCGGTTCAGCCAATACCGCTGGCGAACCGGCCGACATATACAAGCTAAGCGCGCACGCAACTGCAACGGCCAACCAAAACAGAAAAAACGCCACCGTATAAAAGGTCAGTCGATCTACTTGCATATGTCCAAGCACAACGATGTCCAACGGGTCTACCAAAGCAAACACAATTGCACTGAGCACCCCGGCGACCAGGAATGAAGGCCACAGTATCCACATCAACGATCGGATGGTCATTCGTACCCCCTTCTTGAACGGAAACATACTTCTCTCAACCCTAGCGTAACGGTGAATCGATTACGTTTAGCGCTGCTCAGGGGCAGGCTCTACCTTGCTGACAACCAGACCCTGCTTGACCCCTCCGTCCGTAATCCCTTGATTACTGAAATTCTGAAAGGCCAAGACAATCGTAATGACGCAGCCCACAATAGCCAGAGCTGGCCCTGCCATCAACAACCATGGCCACGGCTCGCGCCACCAGGGTCCACTGTCCTTTGATTCGTCCATGTTTTGCTCTTTATAAAATTACTGAGGAATGTAAAAACTACTGCGTTCGTTCACGTAGGTCTTGCGGCCCCCGTCGTGCTCGCCTACCGCCTGGATAGAAATATCATACAGGCCCGGCTTGGCACTACTAATTGGGACTTGCACCACGACCGGCAACAGTCTATTGCCTGCAGGCGCCACATGAATGTGATCCTGGCCGTTCTCGGTCAAATGAATGCGCGCGCCTTCCAGACCTGTGACGGACAACTGCAGCTCCATAGCCTCTTCCGAGGTATTGATCACTTGTAGACGGAACACGTTTTCAATCATGCCGCCGGGCACTTCGCGCCCCAGCGCGCCACGATCACGAATCACGTCCACGCGCATGGGCGTACGGGTCGCCAAGGTGTAGACGAAAGCACCACAAATGACGGCCAGAATCAGGATGTAAGACAACACGCGCGGTCGCAGCATGCGACGTCGCACCTGAGACTGCGTCATGCGTTCCTTGATGGCACGCTCTGAGGTGTAGCGGATCAGGCCTTTTTCGTAGCCCATCTTATCCATGACCTGGTCACAGACGTCCACACAGGCACCACAGCCGATACACATGTACTGCAAGCCATCACGAATATCGATACCGGTCGGACAGACCTGAACGCAGAGGCTGCAGTCCACACAGTCGCCCATGCCGGCTTCTTTGTGGTCAATCTTGCGAGATCGGCCACCACGGGTTTCACCCCGCACAAAGTCGTAGGTCACCACAAAGGTATCGCTGTCCACCATGGCACTTTGGAAACGTGCGTAGGGGCACATGTACTTACAGACGGCCTCGCGCATGAAACCGGCATTACCCCAGGTGGCAAAGGCGTAGAACAAGAGCCAGAACCACTGCCAAGGGCCCAGGGACAGAGCGATCAGCTCGCCGCCCAGTTCGCGGATAGGAGCGAAGTAGCCAATAAAGGTAAAGCCGGTCCACAAAGCGATCACGACCCACAAAAAGTGCTTGGTGGCTTTGAGACGTAATTTACGAGCGTTCCAGGCCTGTTCATCCAGACGGATACGCGCCAGACGATCCCCTTCCACCTTGCGCTCGACCCACATGAAAATCTCTGTGTAGACCGTCTGCGGACAGGCGTAGCCACAAAACAAGCGGCCCGCCATAGCGGTGAAAAGGAATAAAGAGAAAGCAGATATCAGAAGCAGCACCGTCAGGTAAATAACGTCCTGGGGCCACAGAATCATGCCAAAGATATAGAACTTGCGTTCCAGCAGGTCAAACAGCACGGCCTGACGGCCATGCCATTCCAACCAGGGCAGACCATAGAAAATGATCTGCGTGAAATACACCATCCAGATCCGCCAACGGGCGAACACGCCCTTGACGGATCGTGGATAGATTTTGCTACGAACATCGACCAGCGCCTTCTCGACTTGCGGAGAGGTTCCACCCGCTCCCTTGGTGTTACGTGGAGGTTGCCACTTGGGCACAGTTCCCTGCGCATTATCAGCGCTGGGTTGGGAAGAATCACTACTCATTGCATGTCCTGAAGGCGTCAGATCAATTTAAAAGACATTAGTTAGCCTGGGTCGGCGCGGGATTGGACAAGCCCCAAACCCAGCCCGCCAGCAACCGGATCTGCTCTGGCGTCAATGCTCCTTTTTGTGCCGGCATCTGGTTCGTGCGGCCCTGCAGCACCGTCTGAACAATAGTGGCCTCGGAACTGCCATACAACCAGTAATCGTCCGTCAGGTCAGGCGCCCCCATCAGCGTATTACCTTTGGCATCCGCGCCGTGGCAGGCAAAACATGCGCTGTCGTACACACGTTTGCCCGCAACCAGGCGCAAAGGATCTGCCGCCAGACCAGACAAAGAACGCACATACTGAGCGACGTCCGATGCTTCAGCCGGGCTGAACTGGGACTGTGGCGGCATAATGCCGGTACGGCCTTCGGTAATGGTGTACAGAATCGCATCGGGCTCGCCACCCCACAACCAGGCTTTGTTGGCCAGGTTAGGGAAGCTTGGAGAGCCTTGGGCATCCGAACCGTGACACTGGGCGCAATTGTTCAGGAACAAACGCTGGCCAATTTCACGCGCTTGCGGATCATGAGCAATCTCTTCAATGGGCATTTCGCGGTAACGAGCGTACACAGGCTCCAGACGCTCATTAATTTCGGCCTGTTGCTGCTTGACCTGCTGACCAGCGGTAAAGCCCAAAGTCCCCTTGAAGCTACCCAAACCGGGATACAGCACCAGATAACCCAATGCAAACACACACAGGCCGATGTACATCACCGTCCACCAGCGAGGCACAGGTGTATTCAGTTCGGTCAGGTCACCGTCCCAGACGTGGCCAGTATCTTCCACGTCCACTGTTTTGCCCAGAAATGCGCGCTGGGTAAAGAGCAGCCACAAACAAAATATGATGCCAAGCAAGGCGATGCCGGAGATCCAAAGGCTCCAGCCATTATTAAAAAAGTCACTCATTCGGAACCCCCAGGGTTTTTATCGTTGCTTCCCTCGTCGGGCAAGGCGAAAGGCAGAAGCGCTGCTTCTTCGTTGGCCTGGCGGCGTCCCCGAGAGAACGCCCACCAGCAAATGCCAAGGAAGGTCGCCATCGCCAAAGCAGTCATAACACCGTTGATGATGGCTACCATTTAGAAGCTCCCCTGCTCCACAGCTTTGGCAGCTGCGTCGCGACTGGCCACACCCAAACCCTGCAGATAAGCGACGACCGCATCTTCCTCGGTCTTGCCTACCAATTGCTCGGGAGCGGCATCAATTTGTTCCTGCGTGTAAGGCACACCCAATGTACGCAGCACATTCATGCGATCCTGAATGTTTGCACCTTCCACCGAGTTCTTCTGCAGCCATGGATAGGCAGGCATATTGGACTCTTTGACCACATTACGTGGATTGCGCAGGTGGATGCGGTGCCACTCATCGCTGTAACGCTGACCCACACGGGCCAGATCCGGACCGGTACGCTTGGAACCCCACAGGAAGGGGTAGTCGTACACAGACTCACCGGCCAGCGAGTAAGGACCATAGCGTTGCACTTCGGACTGCAACATACGGATCTGCTGGGAGTGACAGCCAACACAACCTTCACGGATGTAGATGTCACGCCCCATCAGACGCAAGGGTTCGTAGGGCTCGACCCCTTCAGTGGGCTGGGTGGTCGAGTGTTGGAAAAACAAAGGAACGATTTGCACCAGGCCCGCGAAGGAAATCACCAAGATACTCAGAATGATCAGCAGCCCGGTATTTCTCTCGATCGTGGCGTGAGAAAAGCGCTTATTAGTGTCATTAGCCATGATTTACTCCTTAGGCCAGCAAGGTGGTTTGGCCCACCAGCGCTGGGTCGCGGGCATCCGGGTTTTTCAGAGGCACAACGGGGTTGATATCTTTTTGACCTGCACGAATGGTCAGGAACACGTTCCAGGACATGAGCAAGATACCGGCCACAAAGAAGGCGCCGCCCAAAGCACGGATTGCGTAGAAGGGGTAAGTAGCCTTCACGACTTCCACAAAGCTGTACGTCAAGGTGCCATCCACACCGGTTGCACGCCACATCAAACCTTGCATGACACCGGCAATCCACATCGCGGCGATATACAGCACGACGCCCAGAGTCGCCAGCCAGAAGTGCAGGTCGATCAGACGAGGACGAGCCATTTCCGTGCGGCCGTACAAACGTGGGATCAGGTAGTACAAGGAACCGAAGGTAATCATGGCAACCCAGCCCAGCGCACCAGAGTGTACGTGGCCCACTGTCCAGTCGGTGTAGTGCGACAGCGCGTTGACCGTACGGATAGCCATCATGGAACCTTCAAAGGTGGACATGCCGTAGAAGGACAGGGCCACAACCATGAACTTCAGAATCGCATCAGTACGCAGCTTATGCCAAGCACCCGACAAGGTCATGATGCCGTTGATCATACCGCCCCAAGAAGGAGCCAGCAGAATCAAGGAAAACGCCATGCCCAGCGATTGCGTCCAGTCTGGCAAGGAGGTGTACAGCAGGTGGTGAGGACCGGCCCACATGTATGTAAAGCCCAGGGCCCAGAAGTGGACAATGGACAAGCGGTAGGAATAGATAGGACGGTTGGCCTGTTTGGGGATGAAGTAGTACATCATGCCCAGGAAAGACGTGGTCAGGAAAAAGCCCACGGCGTTATGACCATACCACCACTGAACCATGGCGTCCTGCACACCGGCGTAAGCCGAGTAGGACTTCATGAAGCTGACAGGCAATTCCAGGTTATTGAAAATATGCAGGACAGCGATCGTGACAATGTAAGAGCCAAAAAACCAGTTGGCCACATAAATATGACGCACGCGGCGCTTGACGATCGTGCCAAAGAACACAATAGCGTAGGCCACCCAGACCAGCGTAATCAGGATGTCGATGGGCCATTCCAGCTCAGCATACTCTTTGGAGCTGGTGTAACCCATAGGCAAGGTAATGACCGCTGCCACCAGCACGGCCTGCCAACCCCAAAAGGTAAAGGCAGCCAGCTTATCGCAGAACAAACGGGCCTGACAGGTACGCTGTACCACATAGTAGGAAGTGGCAAACAAGCCAGTTCCACCAAAGGCAAAAATCACAGCGTTCGTATGCAGTGGACGTAAACGTCCAAAACTAAGCCACGGTGTGTCGAAATTGAGTTCTGGCCAAATCAACTGCAAGGCAATAAAAAGGCCTATTGCCATGCCGATGACGCCCCAAAATACGGTCATGATGGTGAACTGCCTCACAATCCCGTAATTGAAGACTTCGGCGTTATTTCCGACTGCATCGGAAGTGCCCATTTGCTTCCCCTAAACAAACATTGTTAATACAAGCGACAACAAGCTACATCATCCCGCAAGTCGATAAACTGCTACTTGATGCTTATCAAAAAACATCGGAAAGCACGCGTTCACGCGTGTTTCCGCCCTGCAGACTGTGTGTCGCCGACCATTTGCAGGGCTAAAAAAACAAAACAGTAAGAATCAGGTATCAGGTGGACGCTCTGCGCCCGACAGACCCGCAGTGGAGTCGTCGTCCAGCAAGATGGAATCAGCTGCGTTGCCCGTATCCTCGAACTGGCCGGCAAAAATTGCCCACCAGAAAGACACGCCGATAACAATGACTAGAAAAATGGAGATGGGGATCAGGACCAGCAACGAGCCAAACATCTCAGCCCTGCCTTGCTGCTGGAGCGGTCCACTGGGCCGATACCTCGCGGCTGCGGCTGCGATAGATACGCCAAGAGTTGGCCGCAACAGCCAAAGAGGACACCAGCATAGAGACGGCAGCCAACCAAGGGGCCACAATACCCAAGGCCGCCAGGGGTGTCATCAGCAGATGCCAGACTATAGAACCGTACAGGTTTTGACGGGCGATGCGGCCCGTTTGCTGGGTCAGCTGTACAACTTCAAACTCGCTCTTGGCGGGTCGAGCCAGCAATCCAGCATGCGCCGAGGCAACGGCTGAAGGAACCGACATAGACATAGCACAGGGACAGCTCATGACCAGCATGGCGACCACCACCGGAACGACATGCGAGGGGTCCATCCAGTACCAAACCAAACCAAAGGCGGCGGCCAACACCAACTGAATACTGACAAACCAGAAAGCCAAGGTATTGGCATGGCCTGTGACGGACTGACGAAAGCGTTCAATCAGGTCATGGGAGGCGGACTGCGTCACCGACTGGCGCGCGCACAGCTCCAGATAACGGGCCGTCAACAAAAAGGCCACGAACATCGTGACCGAGTCGTAATACACCTCGCCCTGCTGCGTCCAGGTGTTATAGACGCTAGGTAGGAAGGCGCCAACAATACCCAAGGCCACGGGCACATCCATGCCTACGCGACCTTCGGACAAGCTTTTGACAGCCCCCTTCAAGATGGGCCAGGCACAGTACAGAACAACGGGCATGGTCAAGCACAGACCGGCCCAGTTCATGAGCACAATGACTTGCGAAAGAGATTCAATATCTTCAGCACGAGTGCTGAAGGAGCGCATATAGCCGGGAAAAGCAAACATCATCACCTGCATGGCGGCCAGCCAGGACAGACCCAAACGGGCTAATGTGTGCCGCCGGCGTGACCGTTGCTCATCAGTGAGAGGCTTTGGGAGGGAAAAAATCGAATATGCGCGCATGAAAGGACTATAAGCCACTGATATTTCTTCATTCTTGATTTAAATCAATACGACTTTGTTTGGATCCTATATCGTTGTCCATATGCATCTTGTTCAGGCCGTTCCCCCCCCAACACGGCGCTAACTGTTCAATGCTTTCAAGGCTGCTTATTAGCAGCCTTTTTTTTATTCCCAAGCGCAAGGTGGAACAACGATTTTGCATTAGCTAATTACGCCTTGTGCGGCCAAAGTCTAGCACGCCTTTTCTCTATGCAAACGGCTTGATTTTCAAGGATTTTTATCACGAAATGATGCTGCAGCGCGAATGCAAATCAATTCATGAAAGCTTGAATCCTGAATTTAACAATACGCAGGCTTTGCCAGCCACGTCGCAAGCCTTTTCAGGCCTGTTTTCTGCTTCCTTTTCGATACTTTCAAAGTCTGTTCAAAACCCCTTCCAATAAATATCAAGCCTTCAAATTTGATATTTGAAATATGTAGCTTTTAAGCAAAAAAGTGGCACCCAAACAAAAAGCAGCCCACCGACTGGAGCGTACGGTGGGCTGCCTGCAACCAGAAAAGGGGCTATCTACCCTTCCCTGTCCTGCTTATGCCTCGGAGGGCGCGAACTGCTCGGCTTCTGTAGAGCCGGCCAGCGCGGTCGTCGAGGACTTACCGGCTTCAACTGTCTGAGTGACAGCGTCAAAGTAGCCTGTACCCACTTCGCGCTGGTGTTTCACAGCGGTAAAGCCCAGCGGTGCAGCGGCGAACTCCTTTTCCTGCAATTGAACGAAGGCGCTCATCTGGTTGCGGGCGTAGCCGTGAGCCAGTTCAAACATGCCGTAATTCAGTGCGTGGAAGCCAGCCAGAGTGATGAACTGGAACTTGTAGCCCATGGCACCCAGTTCGCGCTGGAACTTGGCAATGGTGGCGTCATCCAGGTTCTTCTTCCAGTTGAACGATGGCGAGCAGTTGTAGGACAGCAGCTTGCCAGGGAACTGACGGTGAATAGCTTCGGCAAAGCGGCGAGCGTATTCCAGATCCGGCGTGGAGGTTTCGCACCAGACCAGGTCGGCGTAAGGAGCGTAGGCCAGACCACGGGCAATGGCTTGGTCCAGACCTGCACGGGTGCGGTAGAAACCTTCAACCGTACGCTCATCCAGAATGAAGGGGCGATCGTACTCGTCCACATCGCTGGTGATCAGGTCGGCTGCGTCTGCATCGGTACGGGCAACCAGAATCGTGGGAACGTCCAGAACATCAGCGGCCAGACGAGCAGCCACCAGCTTGGAGATGGCCTCACGAGTTGGCACCAGCACCTTGCCACCCAAGTGACCACACTTCTTGGCCGAAGCCAGCTGGTCCTCGAAGTGAACGCCAGCAGCGCCAGCCACAATCATGGCTTTCATCAGTTCAAATGCGTTCAGCACGCCACCGAAACCGGCTTCCGCATCAGCCACGATAGGAGCAAAGTAATCCACGTAGCCTTCATCGCCTGGGTTCACCCCTTCCATCCACTGGATCTGATCACAGCGGGCCAGCGAGTTGTTGATGCGGCGCACCACGGAGGGCACCGAGTTAACGGGGTACAGCGATTGGTCAGGGTACATTTCGCCGGCGCTGTTGGCATCGCCAGCCACTTGCCAGCCCGACAAGTAAATCGCTTTCAAACCGGCCTTGACCTGTTGCATGGCCTGGTTACCCGTCAGGGCGCCCAGCGCATTGACAAAGGGTTCCTGATTGATGGACTGCCACAGACGTTCTGCGCCACGGCGAGCCAGAGTGTGCTCCTCGACCAGAGAACCACGCAAACGAATGACTTCCTCAGCGGTGTAACCACGCTTGATACCTTGCCAGCGTGGATCTTCTGCCCAGCGTTTTTGCAAGTTGCGGATCTCAGTTTCTCGAGCATTCATGATGGACTCCTAAGATGGATTTAACAGTGAACAAGATGACTACAGTCTACCCAAATGCTGCATCGCAACCATGTTTTCTATCTTATATAAGAGTAAATATTTTTTCCTTTTATATCAAATATATAGATAATTTATTTCGAGATATGAAATGACTTATCTGTTTATGAAATGAAAAACGGTGCAGCGCGACAGCCGGTTTTTGCATACTGAGACAAGGATTTCACAATGTGGGATAATCGCCCTTATACCACCCGGCGGGCGCCTGTTCGCTGCACCGGTTTTCTTATCTATTTCTGCAATACCCGCCAATGAGCAACACCTCCCCACTTAAAGACTCGCCTCTTGGACACGATGTGGTTTATCCCACACGGTACGATCCCAGCGTCCTGTTTGGCATTGAGCGCTCCCTGAACCGGCAGACACTTCGCGTTCCGGAACAATGGCATGGTGCCGATATCTGGAATGGCTACGAAATTTCCTGGCTCAACACAAAAGGCAAGCCCGTCGTCGCTCTGGCGCGGTTTGTCATTCCCTGGAACAGCCCACGCATCATCGAGTCCAAGTCGTTCAAGCTTTACCTGAACTCGTTTAATGATGAGGTTGTGGAAGACATAGCCAGTCTTGTGCAGCGTATGGAGCAAGACTTAAGCGCGGTTGCCGGTGCCGCCGTCAACGTGACGCTGATTCCGCTCAGCGCCTTGAATGGTCAGCCTATTGCCCAGTTGGAAGGCCACTGTATTGATGAGCTGAATATCAGTATTCAGGACTACACGCCACAAAGTGGCTTGCTTCAATGCCTACCAGACGCCCCCATCGTGACCGAGTCTCTGGTCTCTGATTTGCTCAAGTCCAATTGCCCTGTCACCGGCCAGCCCGACTGGGGCAGCGTGCAAGTGCGTTACACAGGCCCGCAGATTGATCCTGCTTCCTTATTGCGCTATATCGTTTCGCTGCGCCGTCACACCGAGTTCCATGAACATTGCGTAGAGCGCCTGTATAGCGATATTCAGCAAAGCTGCCAGCCCGAGCGTTTGCTGGTGTATGCGCGTTATACCCGCCGTGGAGGCCTGGATATCAACCCCTGGCGCAGCAGCCATGCGGATAGCGTGCAAGAGCCACGACTGGCGCGCCAGTGATCACTATAACGATGCGCTCAAACCAGAAAGGCCAATGTGCTTTTCTGGTTTCACAGTGCCAAGCTCCACACTAAGACACGACAAGGCCAAGCAAGGCAAGAAAAAGCCCCAAAAACCGATCAAGTTTTTGGGGCTTTCTTTTATGACCGCATCAGACGGTCATCATTGCAAAGTGCATCAGGATTTAGTCGCGCGACTTACTGTCGAGGCCACATACATAGCCAAGCCAGCCGCCGTCCAATACCCGATGGCCGCCCCGTACCAGGGAGCCTGAGTCAAACCCACATCCAAGAGCAAGCCAAATCCCACGGGCGCCAGAGAAGAACCGACGTCCATGCCGGAGTACACCAGGCCATAGACAGCGCCAGTAGAACCTTTGGGGGTGACACGACGTATCAGCATGTCGCGCGATGGTGAAGCGATGCCCGAGCAGAAACCAGCCGCCCCCACCACGAACAAGGCCAGGGAAGGCATGATCCAACCTGCGCCCAGCACCAACAGCAAAGCCCCGGATACGCATAGAGACACAAACACAATCACTTCAGAGCGCGGTGTGGTGGAAGCAATGAAGCCACCGACAAACATGCCCGCCGCCGAGGCCAGCATAAAACCGGACAAGGCCGTGCCTGCCACCACCTTATCAATGCCGTACGTGTTATGCAGCATGGGAATAGTGTAGTTTTGCACGACCGCCATCGCCGCTGTGGCAAAGGCAAAGAAAAGGAAGGCGCCCCATAAGGAGGGACGCGACAGCAAGGTAGACAGTGTCGTCCAGACCGATTCCTTGCTTTGTGGACGAGCCGGCGCCGCACCCGAGGCTGTACGCCCCGCCAAGGCATCCCGGTTTATCAGTACCAACACCAACACAGCCGCAATCAAGGCCGCCGCCGACAATACGGCAACACGCCAGTTGAAATAAATGGTCAGCGTCGTAATAAAGACAGGCGTCAAAGCCCAGCCCAGATTTCCCGTCAAGCCGTGGGCGCTAAACGCGTGCCCCAGACGAGCCGAGCTGACACGATGGTTAAGAATGGAGTAGTCCACGGGATGAAACACCGCATTACCTACCCCGCCAATCAATGCAGCCGCCAGCAACATGCCGTAGCCATTGGCCATGCCAATCAGCAAAGCAGCGACAACAAAACAGGACAAGCCCACTTTCAGAACCGGCAAAGCGCCGATACGATCAACCAGAAAGCCCGAGGAGGCCTGTCCAAAGCAGGAGACCAGATAAAAGGTGGTGACCAGCCCACCCAGCTTCAGGAAGTCGTACCCGAACTCCTGCCCCAAAGCGATGTAAAGCGTAGGCAAAATCAGTTGGAAAAAATGCGAACTGGCGTGCGCAATACCGATAACACCGATCACCTGCCAGTCCTGTGAACCGTCAGGCCCCGCCCCGTCCAGCGTTCTTGTTGATGAATTAGCCATTGGTCTTAACGTTGCTTTTTCTTGATCTCCGGCCAGGCCTTCTGCAAGTAATAGCACATGGACCAGACCGTCAGGACCGCAGCAACAATAATCAGGGCTTGCCCAATGATCCGTGTCGGCAAGCCCATGACGGGCGACCAGTACAGCAGACAAGGGATGGCAACCATTTGCGCGGCGGTTTTGAATTTACCCAAGCGATGAACAGCCACACTACCACTGGCGCCAATCTTGGCCATCCATTCCCTCAGTGCCGAAATGGTAATTTCACGCCCAATGATGATCAGGGCGATAAACGCATCCACACGGCCAAGATCGAGCAAAACCAATAACGCGGCGCTGACCATGAGTTTGTCCGCAACCGGATCCAGGAAGGCCCCGAACGAGGAGGTCTGGTTCCAGCGACGAGCCAGCCAACCATCAAACCAATCCGTCGCGGCGGCCACGATAAATACGGAGGCGGCCCACAGATCGCGTGTCTCCATGCTCAGCCAACTGGCTGGCAGATAAAACAAGGCAACGATCAGCGGAATCAGGACGATGCGAAGCCACGTCAGGGCTATGGGCAGATTAAAAGGCATAGCTTGGATACCAACCTAATTTAAAACAAAGGCTCTCGCCTATCGTAAAGCATGATAAATGCGTTCGGCCAGTTCAACGGATATTCCATCAACCGCACTGAGCTCATCAATACTGGCATCGGCAACCCCGCTAAAACCACCAAAGCGGGCTAACAGACGCTGACGCCGTTTGGCGCCAATCCCGTCAATATCTTCCAGGCGTGACACATTACGCGTTTTGGCACGTTGAGCGCGCATGCCCGTAATGGCAAAACGGTGCGCTTCGTCACGTACCTGAGCAACCAGCATCAGTGCTGCAGACTCCACCCCCAAAGCCACAGGCGGGCGATCATCGGCAAATACCAGGGTTTCCAGACCTACTTTACGCTTTTCACCCTTGGCAACACCGACCAGAACATGAATATCCAGGCCCAGTTCCACAAAAACCTGACGGGCGATCTCGATCTGACCCTTGCCTCCATCAATCAAAACAATGTCGGGCAAGGGCGCCAAACCCTCTGCAACCCGCGAGAACCGTCGGTTCAGCACCTGGCGCATGGCCGCGTAATCGTCACCGGGCGTGATGCCTGCAATGTTGTAGCGGCGATAAAGCGAATTCTGCATTTCATGGTGTTTATAAACCACACACGAGGCCTGTGTGGCCTCCCCTGCTGTGTGACTGATGTCAAAGCACTCGATGTGCAAGGCATCGAGCTGTGCCTCATCCAGATCCAATTGCAAGGCTTCGGCCAGTGCCCGGGTGCGATCGGCACGGGCGGTCGATTCACTTAAGACCCGGGCCAATGCCAGGCCAGCGTTCTTGGTAGCCTGCTCCAGCCAGATCTTGCGCACACCTTGGGGGCGCACCACGACACGCGCCTTCACCCCCGTCTGCTCGGCCAGCAAAGGCATCAGGTCTGCATCGGGTAAGGCGTGTGAGCACACCAGAACCGGCGGCATGCGACGCTCCAGATAGTGCTGGGCGATAAATGCCGCCAGCACATCACTGGGAGTGTCATCGTTGATTTGTGTGGGAAAGAAAGCGCGGTCGCCCAGGTGACGGCCACCACGCACCATGGCCAGGTTCACACAGAACTTACCACCGGCGTTCAGCACCACGATAATGTCGACGTCTTCCTTGCCCACCTGCTCCATGCTTTGCTGCTGCAAGACAGCAGACAAGGCTTTCATCTGGTCGCGCAACATCGCTGCCTGTTCGAAATCCAGCGAATCTGAGGCCTGCATCATGCGCTCTTGCAGCTCGCCCAGAATTTCCGCCGTATTACCATCCAGAAAACTGATGGCGCGCTGTACATCAAGCTGATACTGCTCGGGCGAGATCAGGTTGACACAGGGTGCCGAACAGCGCCCGATCTGGTGCAGCAAACAGGGGCGACTACGGTTGGCGTAGACGCTGTCCTCACAGGTGCGCAAACGAAATACCCGTTGCAGGATCTGAATGGTTTCACGCACCGCCCAGGAGTTGGGATAAGGGCCGAAGAAATGCCCCTTCCCGCTGGTACTGCCCCGGTAATAAGCAATACGCGGCGCCTGGTGGGCGCTGATCATCAAGTAGGGGTAGGACTTGTCGTCCCGGAAAAGAATGTTGTAGCGCGGCCGCAGACGCTTGATAAGGTTGTTTTCCAGCAGCAAGGCTTCAGCCTCGCTGCGGGTCACGGTGACCTCGATGCGCGCGACGCGCGCCACCATATGGGCAATACGGGGACTGCTCAGCGTTTTCTGGAAGTACGAGCTGACACGGCGCTTGAGATCACGCGCCTTGCCCACATACAGTACCTCGCCCTGTTCGTCGATATGCCGGTACACGCCCGGCAGATTCGGCAAATCAGACAGATAGGATTTTAGATTGAAGTCCGCGGGCATATTGATAGTGTTCATCCGCTTGCAAAGCGTCCCAATCCAAGGCTGGCGTGGTGGGCATCAGACGACGAATGCGGTTTTGCGATTCCTCGGACATCGTGAAGTCCAGGCGCGAGAGCAAGTCGTCGGCCAGATCAGGACGATTGCATACAAGCACCATGTCGCAACCGGCCCCCAAGGCGGCCTGAGCACGTGCCAGGATATCGCCCACAACAGTGGCGCCTTCCATGGTCAGGTCGTCAGAGAAAATCACACCATCATAAGCAAGGGCTTTGCGCAGCACGCGTTGAATCCAATAGGGTGAAAAACCGGCTGGCAGTGGGTCAACCTTGGAGTAAATCACATGAGCGGGCATCACCGAGGGTAATTGCAAAGTGCCCAGCCAACCGTAAGGGGCCGCATCCTCATCCAGAATTTCTTCCAGGCTACGGTCATCGACGGGGATCTCGTGATGCGAATCCGCCTCTACCCCGCCATGCCCTGGAAAATGTTTGCCACAAGCGGCCATGCCAGCTTTGTTCAGGCCACGAATCAAGCCGGCGGCCAACATGGACACAGCACGCGGGCTGCGGTGGAAAGAACGGTCACCGATCACTTTGCTAACCCCCCAGTCCAGATCCAGCACGGGTGTAAAGCTCATGTCCACGCCGCAGGCGCGCAACTCGGCAGCCAGCACATAGCCTGTGTCGGCAGCGACGGCAGCCGCCTTGACGGCATCGCGCGTCCAGAGTTGCCCAAGCTGGCTCATGGCGGGCAAAGTCGTAAAACCGTCTTCGCGGAAACGCTGGACGCGGCCACCTTCGTGGTCCACGGCAATCAACAAAGGCTCATTGCGTACTTCGTGAATGGACTGGCACAGAGCGGTCAGTTGGGCACGGCTTTCAAAGTTGCGACTGAACAGGATCACGCCGCCGACCAATGGATGACGCAGGCGCTCGCGCTCCTGATCCGTCAGAACCATGTCTTGTACGTCCACCATGACCGGGCCCGGAGGCAATACTGCTTGCGAGGAAAAACTCATTTAGTGTCAGACTCAGCTAAGGGTAAAGGGGATACTTCCGGCGCTTTGGCTTCCAGCACCACAAAGGCCATGGCCATATCGGATTCATCCGTCAGGGAAATATGGACGGCCCCGAACCGGGCATCAAACCAGCGGCGCAGATCTGCGGACAGGTGCACCGCAGGACGGCCTCCGGGTGCATTCAGGGTTTGCATGCGCGACCAGGCCATCGGCATGCGCATGCCCAGCCCCACCGCCTTGGAAAAGGCTTCCTTGGCCGCGAAACGGGTGGCCAGATAGCGCAGGCCACGCACCGGATCACGTGCCTGACGGCGGGCGTAGACTTCGCGCTCTTGCTCGCCCAGGATGCGCTTTACAAAGCGATCACCATGACGAGCCAAGGCGCGCTCGATCCGGTCAATACGGATCAGGTCGGTGCCGATGCCGGCAATCAAACCGGGCTGTATTGGGGGCATGATGTCATCGGAAAAAAAACGCAAAAACGGCCTGCGCCGCCTACCAGCTTGCAATGATACCGTGAGAGCGCCGAATACAAAAACGGCCCTGCCTGGGCAGAGCCGTTTTTTTACTTCAGGCCAGGCACGTTCAGAACGCGCGCTTGTCGATCACGCGTTTGGCTTTACCGGTTACGGTACGCTCGACCATGCCGGAGGACTGCACCCGGATACGTGCGCTGACACCGATAAAGGTCTTAATAGAGTGAGTCAAACGACGGGCCAGTTGCTCGCGCTGGGCTTCATTCAAATGATTGAACTCGGCACGCACTTCCACCAGAATTTCCAGCTCGTCCATATTGCCATTACGGCTCAGAACCAGTTGATATTGGGCAGCCAGCTCAGGCATTTTCAGAACCAGTTCTTCGACCTGGGTCGGGAACAGGTTCACGCCACGCACAATCAACATATCGTCGCTGCGGCCCGTGATCTTGCCGATGCGGCGCATGCTACGCGAAGTAGGAGGCAACAACTGTGTCAAATCGCGAGTGCGGTAGCGAATGACGGGCATGGCTTCCTTGCTCAAGGAGGTAAAGACCAACTCACCGCTTTCGCCCTCGGCCACCGGTTCGCCGGTTTCAGGGTTGATGATTTCCGGGTAGAAATGGTCTTCCCACACCACTGGGCCGTCCTTGCTTTCCACACACTCCATGGCCACGCCTGGGCCCATCACTTCGGACAGACCGTAGATGTCCACGGCATCAATACCGGCACGCTGCTCAATGTCCAGGCGCATCTGGCCTGTCCAGGGCTCGGCACCAAAAATACCGATACGCAGGGAGGTATCGCGTGGGTCCATACCCTGACGCTCAATCTCTTCGACGATATTGCAGAAGTACGAGGGGGTCACCAGAATCACGTCGGGACGGAAATCCTGAATCAGCTGAACTTGTTTTTCAGTCTGGCCACCGGACATGGGGACCACGGTACACCCCAGACGCTCGGCACCGTAATGCGCACCCAGACCGCCGGTGAACAGGCCGTAGCCGTAAGCCACGTGAGCAATGTCACCGGGACGGGCACCGGCCGCCCACATGGAACGGGCAAACAAGTCTGCCCAGGTGGAAATGTCCTTCGCGGTATAGCCAACCACGGTAGGCTTGCCCGTGGTGCCGCTGGAAGCGTGAACACGTGCTACCTGCTCACGGGGAACCGCAAACATCTTGAAGGGGTAGTTGTCACGCAAATCTTGCTTGGTCGTGAAGGGGAACTTGGAAATATCCGACAACTGCTTCAAATCGTCGGGGTGTACGCCCGCTTCATCAAATTTCTGCCGGTAATGCGGCACATTGTCGTAAGCATGCTTTAGCGTCCATTTCAGACGTTCCAGTTGCACGTTACGGATTTCGTCAACACTGGCATGCTCGATGGCATCGCGGCCAACCTGTTCTTTAATTGCTGTCATGGTGTACTCCTGCCCTGCCGCTGGTGTGGTACTACCGACCCCCCCGGGGTCCACAGGGTATGTATCGTCAAAAATTATTTTTTTTCAATCCCGCCCAATACCGTGCCATTTAGCCGGTACGAGCGCCCACGGAACAAGGCAATGCGCTTGTCGTTCTGGTTGACCACCTCGATGTCGTAGACACCGGTGCGGCCTGCCAGGGACGCCTCGACAGCGCGAGCTGTCAGGACATCCCCTTCAAAAGCAGGTGCCAAGTAATCGATAGTGCAACCGGACGCAACCGTCGGTGCATTGCGAGAATTGCAGGCAAACGCAAAGGTGCTGTCAGCCAAGGCAAAGATGAAACCACCGTGACAGGTCTTGTGGCCGTTGAGCATGTCGGCGCGCACCGTCATGCTCATATTGGCTGCACCCGGTGCCACGCTGTCCAGGCTCAGGCCCAGGCCCTGAGAGGCCTGGTCATTGCCATACATATGCTCGCTGACCTGTTGGGCCAGCGTTTGTGGGTCTTCAACAGCAAGTGCGTTGCTTTGCATTACTTTCCTTTGAATTGGGGGGCACGTTTGCCCAGGAATGCATTAACACCCTCGCGATAATCCTCGGATGCACCCAGTTCACGCATCAAGTCGCGCTCCAGATCCAGCTGTTGATCAAGCGAATGGGCATCACTGGCATAAATTGCTTTCTTGGCATAGGCCAGACCTTTGGTCGGCGCCTGTGCAAAATGAGCTGCCAGCTCATTCAGGCGAGCCTGAAACGCGTCGTCATCCACACATTCCCAGATCAGGCCCCACTGAGCTGCCTGCTCGGCCGAGAGCTTATCGCCCAGCAAAGACAGCCCCATGGCACGCGCTGTACCCACCAGACGCGGCAAGAAGAAGGTACCGCCGGTATCGGGCAAGAGGCCCAAGCGGCAGAAAGGCTGGATGAAGCTCGCCGAGCGGGTGGCGATCACGATGTCACCGGCCAAGGCCAGGTTGGCTCCGGCACCGGCTGCCACACCATTGACGCCGACCACCACAGGGGCCGCCAGCGCGCGCAGACGACGCACCAGCGGTGCATAGAATTTTTCAATGGTGGCACCCAAATCCACGGGGGCATCGCCTGCACTCATCTGGCGCTCGGACAAGTCCTGGCCAGCGCAAAAGCCACGACCATTACCCGTCAGAATCAGTACACGCAAATCGGTGCACTGTTCGACTTTGTCCAGGGCCTGAGCCAGCTCACCGTGCATATCGGCCGTAAAGCTGTTGAGCTTGTCGGGACGATTCAAGGTAATGCGTGCTACGCCATTTTCCAGCTTAAATTGAATACTTTGGTCAGTCACCTGGCCACCCTCCTTTAGAAATGCCAGCGAGTCTGAACGACACGGAAACGATTAGCAACATAGGCCGAATCCGACAGGGATGCGTTAGCGGCCGGGTTGGCGCCCGTGCCGTGGAAGTCGCTGTAAGCGGCGGTCTGGTTGATGAACACAGCGCCGGTCAGGTTCAGGGACAGAGACACGCCGGAACGCTCGGCCATGCGCTGGATCTTGGCGGTCACCGCATCATCGGTGCTGTAAGCCGACAAGGTCAGAGCACCGTGCTCAATCACGTTGCGACCGGCCACTTCAATGCTTTGCTCGGTCGAATCGGTTTGCACCACAAACACGATGGGGCCAAACCACTCTTGCTGGATCTCGGGCTGGTCC
Organism: Alcaligenes sp. SMD-FA; assembly: GCF_025960365.1. Lineage (NCBI taxonomy): Bacteria > Pseudomonadati > Pseudomonadota > Betaproteobacteria > Burkholderiales > Alcaligenaceae > Alcaligenes > Alcaligenes sp. SMD-FA. The sequence goes on from NZ_CP110108.1 coordinate 2,525,382, forward strand.
ACACGGGCCTGCAAGACCAGCGGTGTACGTACGCGGGCACCGGGAAATGCGGGGTGTTCCAGCGTCTGGCTGTCAGCCAGGATAGGCATGCCCAGTTGGCGAGCCTGATCAATACGCTGTGCGCAGGCTTCGTTTTGCACGGCGCCGGTAATTTCAACGGCACGGGCCGGATCGGACACCAGCTTTTGCACGGCTTGTGCCAAGCCTTGAGCGACTTCATCAAAGCTCATCACGCCATCGGCAGTACGGATACCGTCGCGAGGCACATAGATGTTTTGAGGAGCGGTACACATCTGGCCGGAATACAGCGCAAAGGAGAAAGCCAGATTGCGGGCAACAGCCTTGAAATCATCAACCGAATCAATAATGACCTGGTTCACACCGGCTTTTTCGGTGTAGACCAAAGCGTGGCGAGCATTTTCTTCCAGCCAGTTACCGTTCTGGCTGCTGCCGGTAAAGTCGATCAGCTTGACGGCCTTGTTCATGGCCAGTTGCTGGGCGGTGTCTTCTTGAGGCTCGTGAGCGGCCAGCAAGACCACATTAGGATTGAAACCGGCTTCGGCCAGCACGTCGCGGGCGACGGCAACGGTAATGGCCAAAGGCAGGATTGCGCCAGGATGCGGCTTCACAATCACGGTGTTGCCGGTAGCCAGGGAAGCAAACAGGCCTGGATAACCGTTCCAGGTCGGGAAGGTGGAGCAACCAATCACCAGACCTACGCCACGGGGCACCACCTTGAACTGCTTCTTCATCTGGATGGGATCGTGCTTGCCCTGGGGCTTGATCCAGTCAACCAGACCAGGGATACGGGACATTTCCTGCCAGGCATAGGCCACAGCTTCCAGCGCACGCTCCTGAGCGTGAGGGCCACCGGCCTGGAAGGCCATCATGAAGCCCTGGCCCGTGGTGTGCTGCACAGCGTGAGCAATCTCGAAGCTGCGCTGGTTCAAGCGATGCAGGATTTCCAGGCAGATACCAACCCAGGCTTGCGGGCCAGCATCACGCCAGCTGTCCAGCGCCAGTTGCGACTGGGCCAACAATTGATCCACGGGAACTTTGGGGTAACGAATGCCCAGATCAAAACCAAAAGGCGATTGCTCATTGCCCACTTCTCCTTGGGCGCCTTCCAGCGTCAAAGGAAAAGCTTTGCCGCGGTAGGCTTCAAAAGCAGCCTGACCATCCTGAGCCGCGGTTTCGCCGTAGGCGCGCGGGCTGGGATTTTCAGGATAAGCGCTCCAGAAGTTGCGCTCCAGAATGCTGCTCAACGCGTGATCCAGCGTCGCCTGATGCGTTTTGAAAAAATCTGCTGCCATACAATGTGCTCCTGAAACTAGTAGGACGCCAAGCCGGGAAGCTGGCGTCCAAATTCTTGGAAAACCGCTTGTTCGCTGCGGTCTTAGGTTTCCTGATCGAAGTCAATGACCACCCGGTCGGTCACCGGAAAGCTTTGACAACTGAGCACGAAACCGCGGGCTACTTCGTAATCTTCCAGTGCAAAGTTGGCGTCCATGTCCACTTCGCCCTCTACCACTTTGCAACGGCAGGTAGAACAAACCCCACCCTTACAGGAATAAGGCAACTCCAGCCCTTGCTCCAGTGCCGCATCCAAAATACTGCTGTTGCTCTTGCTGATGGTCAGGTTGCGAGTAATGCCATCCTGAATCACGGTCAGTTCACACTCTTCCTTACCCGGAGCCTTGCGCGACTCCTCGCCCGTACGCAAGGCACGCGGGCCTTTAGGGGCACCGAACAGCTCGAACTTGATCTGGGATTTTTCCAAGCCATTTTCCTGCAAGGCGGCAACCACCTGCTCGCTCATGTCCTGGGGACCGCAGACAAAGGCCACATCCACACTGGCGGGATCGAACCATTGCTGCATTAGCTGACGTACTTTTTCGCCGTCCAGACGACCGTTGAACAAGTCAATATCCTGCGTTTCCCGGCTCATGATATACACGATGGAGAAACGTTCCATATAGGTGTTTTTCAGGTCCTCGATCTCTTCGCGGAACATGATGGCCGAGGAAGCGCGGTTACCGAAAAACAGCGTGAAGGTCGATTTTGGCTCGGTATCCAGCGCGGTTTTCACCAGCGACAGAATCGGGGTAATACCACTACCGACCGCAAAGGCGGCGTAACGATGGGCCTGGCTGGGATCAAAGTCCACGGTAAAGTTGCCATCAGGTGGCATGACTTCCAGGGTGGCACCCGCTTCCAGATGGCTGTTGGCCCACGTGGAGAACGCCCCATCATTGACACGCTTGATCGCCACGCGCAGCAAACGGTCGTGCGGTGCCGCACAGATCGAATAGGAGCGGCGCAGTTCCTGGCCGTCCAGATGGGTGCGCAAGGTCAGGTACTGACCGGGGCGGAACTGAAACACATCCTGCAAATCGTCGGGCACGGTAAAAGCCACCACCACGGCATCGCGGGTGCTGCGGGAGACCGAGGCCACAGGAAGGGAATAAAACTGACTCATAGGACTAATGCGCCTTAAAGTAATCGAATGGTTCACCGCAGCTGATGCAGCGATACAGCGCCTTACAGGGTGTAGAGCCAAACTGGCTGATTACCCGTGTATGCGTGGAGCCGCATTGAGGACAGGCCACCACGGGCGCCTCGGGCTGACGCAGCAAACCAGAAATATCAACTGCACTTTGGGCCGGAGGAGCGATACCGTAGTCGCGCAAGGCCACTTTGCCCTGCTCGCTCATCCAATCGGTCGTCCAGGCCGGTGACAACTTGGTCTCTACCCGAACCTGCTCGATACCGGCCTGTTGCAAGGCCTGTTCAATCGAGTGGCTCATCTCGTACATCGCCGGACAACCGGAGTAAGTCGGTGTGATGGTGACCACACACACGCCCTGCTCCCAATTCACGTCACGCACAATACCCAGGTCCAGCAAGGAGATCACGGGGATCTCCGGATCTGGAACCGTGGCCAATACTTGCATGACCTGCTCGGTGCTCCAGGTCTGTGTCATGACGATCACCAAGTGGCGTCGGGGTACATACGTGGCAGATGCTGCATTTCCGCCAGCAGATACCCTAACGCTTCCGTGTGGCGGCCTTGTGGACCACCGCGATAAGCCTTGTGCTGAGCATCCTGCTCGGCCGGGCAACGCAAGGTGGCACGCTCGAGCGCATTTTGGATGTATTCCAGGCAAGGCTGCCACAGACTGGCCATCAAAGGCACGGCTTGGCGCTGAGCCAGTTCCTCGGTGATCTCGTCATCCAGAAACAACTCACCCAGGTAGAACCAGGCATCATCAATGGCTTGCTGCATGCGTTTGTGGCTCTCTGGCGTACCGTCGCCCAGGCGCACAATCAGGTCGGTCGAGCGCCGCAGGTGATACAGCACTTCCTTATGCGCCTTCTGGGCAATTTCACGAATCTGCTCGTCGCTGGATTCGATCAACTGCTCCAGCAGGAAGCAATGCCAGGCATCAAACAGAAACTGACGTGCCAGCGTGTCGCCATAGTGACCATTCTCGCGCTCGACCAGCAGGTAGTTGGTGTACTCGTGAACATCACGGTGATAGGCCAGACGATCTTCGTCACGGCCCTGGCCTTCGGTTTCGCCAGCCAGAGTCAGCCACATGCGAGCCTGACCCAACAGGTCCAGTGCGGTATTGGCACAGGCCAACTCTTCTTCCAGAGCCGGGCCGTGGCCAGTCCACTCACCCAGACGCTGTGCCAGCACCAAGGTGGAATCGCCCATGCGCAGGGCGTAAGAAAACAGGGCTTTGTCCATGCCGGTTCCTACATATTGATGCCGTCAGGCATTGGAAAAAAAGTAGGGTGGCGGTAGACCTTGCTGTTGGAAGGCTCGAACAGCGGGCCTTTGTCGCCAGGGCTGGAGGCCGCGATATCGGCGGCACGCACGACCCAGATGCTCACGCCTTCATTACGGCGGGTGTACACATCGCGGGCATTGTTAATCGCCATTTCGGCGTCCGGAGCGTGCAGGCTGCCCACATGTTTGTGGGCCAGGCCGTGCTGGCTGCGAATGAAAACTTCCCACAGGGGCCAATCGTTCTTGCTCATAACTGAAAATTCCTTGCTGTGCAGCGGTGCTGTCAAAGCGCCTGCTGCGAATCGGATCGAATCAGAAACCGTACCGGCTTCTTAGCCTTGATGATCAGGCTACCTTGCGGACGCCTTCCTGCTTTTGGGCATGGGCATCCAGTGCATCACGGAACCAGGCGCCATTTTCGTGGGCCTGGACTCGGGCTTGGAGTCGCTCACGATTACAGGGACCATTGCCCTTGATCACTGCCCAGAATTCTTCCCAGTCAATCTCGCCAAAGTCGTAGTGACCGCGCTCTTCGTTCCAGCGCAGATCAGGGTCGGGAATGGTCAGGCCCAGGTACTCGGCCTGAGGTACGGTCTGATCCACCATCTTCTGACGAAGTTCGTCGTTGGAGAACAGCTTGATTTTCCACTGCATGGACTGAGCGCTGTTGGTGGAGTCCGCATCGGAAGGACCGAACATCATCAAGGCAGGCCACCACCAGCGGTTGATGGAATCCTGAACCATCGCCTTTTGCTCGGGCGTGCCATGCAAGCACATCTGGAGCAGCAAGTCGTAACCCTGGCGCTGGTGGAAGGATTCTTCCTTGCACACACGTACCATGGCACGGGCGTAAGGACCATAGGAGCAACGGCACAGCGGAATCTGGTTAATGATGGCCGAGCCGTCAACCAGCCAGCCGATCATGCCGATATCGGCCCAGTTCAGTGTGGGGTAATTAAAAATGCTGGAATACTTGGCTTTGCCCGACAGCAAGTCATCGACCAGCTTGTCACGGCCTACGCCCAGTGTTTCGGCAGCGCTGTACAGGTACAGACCGTGACCGGCCTCATCCTGCACCTTGGCCATCAAGATGGCTTTGCGTTTGAGCGAAGGGGCGCGGGTAATCCAGTTGCCTTCAGGCAGCATCCCGACGACCTCGGAGTGCGCGTGCTGAGAGATCTGGCGCACCAAGGTTTTGCGATAGGCTTCGGGCATCCAGTCCCTGGCTTCGATGCGGACACCCTCATCGATGCGCTCTTGGAACCGACGTTCTTCGTCGGACATCTGCTCGACATCCTGGACCTGCTTGACGCCTGTCTCTACAAGTTGTGCATACATGACCATCCCCGGTAAGAGTGCTGAAAGCGCCCAAACAAATTTTGTTTCGACGCAAACCATATACACTTCATTATTTAATACGAAAAATGTGATGTCAATCGCAAAACCGTATCATATGAGCCCAGAACAGATACTTTAAGGGTAAATACTTAGACGTAAAAAAACCGAGGAGCGACAAATCGCTATCCTCGGTTTTAATCCAGCCAAAGCGCCCCCACCTAGAACAGGCTGCCCGATTACCTATCTGGCTCGGACCCGCGCAACATCGACCTTGCCTGTTCTTGCTGCTTACAGACGGATGAAGTGCTCGCGGTAGTGTTTCAGCTCGTCAATGGACTCATAAATATCGGCCAAGGCCTCGTGACGGCTTTGCTTGACGAAACTTTTAACCACTTCAGGCTTCCAACGCAAGGCCAGCTCTTTGAGCGTACTGACATCCAGATTACGGTAGTGAAAGAAGGCTTCCAGGCGGGGCATGTAGCGGTACATGAAACGGCGGTCCTGACTGATGGTATTGCCGCACAAAGGCGATTTGCCAGCCGGTACGTGCTCTTTCAGGAAGTCCAGCAACTGGTCCTCGGCCTGCGCCTCGGTCAGGGTAGAAGCTTTGACCTTGTCGATCAGGCCACTGCGGCCATGCGTACCCTTGTTCCAGGCGTCCATGCCATCGAGCAATGCATTGCTTTGATGAACCACCAGAACCGGGCCTTCGGCCACCAGAGTCAAGTCTGCTTCTGTTACCACGACCGCAACTTCAATGATGCGCTCTTTGTCCGGATCCAGTCCTGTCATCTCCATATCGAGCCAGACCAGACGCTGTGTATGAACCGCCATATAATCATTCCTCAAAACGCCCATTTTACATATAGCCACCTACATGCTGACCTTGTTGTTCATTATCTTTCTGCTTGCAGACGTTTTGCTGCGCTTTTATCTAGGCCTGCGGCAGATCCGGCACGTTTATCGTCATCAAAACGAGGTGCCTGCCGAGTTTTCCGAACGCATTGGCCTGCATAGCCATCAACGTGCAGCGCGCTACACCATCGCACGCACCCGACTGGGCTTGAGCGAGCGTCTGGTCGAAGCCCTGGTGCTGCTAGGCTTTACGCTGCTGGGAGGCTTGCAATGGCTGGATGTCACGCTGGGCAACTGGATCAGCCATGAGCTGCTGCGTCAGCTCGCCCTGATTGGCGCGGTATTAGCGATTATGGGTGTCGTGGGCCTACCTTTTGCCTGGTATCGCAAATTTGTACTGGAAGCACGCTTTGGTTTTAACCGCATGAAGCCCGCGCTGTTCTTTGCCGATATCGCCAAAACGCTGCTTATCATCCTGATTCTGGGTACCCCCTTGTGTGCCGCCCTGCTCAGTCTGATGGATTGGGCTGGCCCATCCTGGCCCTGGTACGGCTGGGGACTGTGGCTGGTTTTCAACCTGCTAGTGCTGTGGCTGTACCCGCGCGTTATCGCCCCCATTTTCAATACCTTCAAACCGCTGGAAGATACCAGCCTGCGTGAGCGCATCAATGCCCTGGCGCAGCGTTGCGGCTTTCAGACCAATGGCTTGTACGTAATGGATGGCTCGCGCCGCTCCGCCCATGGCAATGCGTACTTCACCGGCCTGGGTCGCCAAAAGCGCATCGTATTTTTTGATACCTTGCTAAACAAGCTGCAACCCCAAGAAGTGGAAGCCGTGCTGGCGCATGAGCTGGGTCACTTCAAACATCGCCATATACAACGTCGCCTGCTGATCAGCGTGCTCACATCCCTGATCTTTTTCCTGCTGGCTGGCTGGGCCTGGGGCAAGGTGGGTTTTTATACCGGGCTGGGCGTCATTCCCCAACTGGGCCGCCCCAACGATGCCCTGGCTCTGATCCTGTTCTTCATGGTGGTACCCACCTTCACCTTCTGGATGGGCCCCTTGAGCGCCCTGCTCTCGCGCCGGGATGAGTATCAGGCCGACAGCTTTGCCGCCCAGCACAGCCAGGCCCAGGACTTGATCAGCGCCCTGCTCAAGCTTTATAACGACAATGCCGCAACCCTGACACCCGACCCTGTGCACTCTACCTTTTACGATAGCCACCCCAACGCGATTGATCGCATCCGACACCTGAAAAGCCTGGCATGACATCCAAATACATTAGCGGTCTTGTGACTGCCGCCCACGGTCGCCACTACTTTGTCGAGCTGCCTGATGGCGAAACCATCAAGTGCTTTCCACGCGGAAAAAAAGCCGGAATTGCGGTTGGCGATCAGGTCAATGTACTGATGCAGGCCAAAGGAGAAGGCTCTATTGAAGCGGTGCAGGAGCGACGCAATCTGCTGTATCGCTCTGACGATTTCCGCACCAAGCAGTTTGCGGCCAATATCGATCAGCTTCTCATTGTGGTCGCGCCCGAACCCGCTTATGCCGAAGACTTGCTGGGGCGCGCCCTGGTCGCGGCCTGGAGTGTAGATATTGAGCCGGTAATTATTCTGAACAAGGCTGATCTGAGCACTCACCTGGAACGTGCGCGCGCCAAGCTGGCCCCCATCGCCGCTTTGGGCGTGCCTATTCTGGAAATGGTCGCACTGGAGCCGGAACAGACACGCGCAGCCTTGGCCCCTTGGCTGGCGAACAAACGCACCTTGCTGCTGGGACAAAGCGGCATGGGCAAATCCACCTTGCTCAATGCCCTGGTCCCGGATGCAGGCGCGCTGACCCAGGAATACTCGCAAGCCCTGGGCGCAGGCCGACACACCACCACCAGTACCCGCCTGTATCACCTGCCCAATAGCGGCGACCTGATCGACAGCCCCGGTTTCCAGGCCTTTGGCCTGTCGCATATGACACAGGAAGATATTGCGCACGGTTTCCCCGACTTTCGCAAAGCCGTGGAGTCCTGCCGCTTTTATAACTGCACCCACAGGCATGAGCCGGGCTGTGGCGTACTGGCCGCTATCGAAGCAGGCAGCATCCACCCTGAGCGGCACGCGCTATACCAACGACTACTGGCCGAGCACGAAAACAAGCCACGTTATTAAGGGAATGAGGGGCGAAACACAACGCCCTTTTTTTTTGAAGGCAGGATCCGCTGCCAGAGTGCCCGCTTGACAGGCCTGATTACAGGCCGTTGGACCGAGTATCCCCGCCAGCGGACAACTGCACCCAGGCAGCCGACAAATGGTGGTAGAGATTGCGGATCAAGACCGCTGTGGCACCCCAGATAAAATATGAGCCCCAAGGAATCGAAAAGTAATAGCGTCCCGCCCCATCCGGCAAATCCGCGTGGTGCAACTGATGGCGCTGCGGGTCTAACAAGACCGACAAGGGCACTTCAAAAACCTCGGCCACTTCGGAACTATCGGGCAAGACCTGAAAGCCCTCTTGCAACTCGCCAATAATGGGGCGCATTGCAAACTGGGTACTGGTGACAAAAATAGGATGCTGACCCAGGTAACGCACAAAGCGCGGCTCGATGCCGATCTCTTCCTGGGTTTCACGCAGGGCCGCTTCTACGGGCCCCAGATCCGACGCCTCGATACGCCCACCAGGAAAACTGATCTGCCCAGCATGGTTATGCAAATGCATGGCCCGACGTGTAAAAATGACGGTGGGCCCCTCCGGGCGCTGCATCACGCCAATACACACGGCGGAGCGCACATTCATGGAACCGGGCAAAAACTCTGGATAAAAGGAGCCGCGAAACAACGGCTCGACCTGCCACTGGATGGGCTGGGCAAAGGCACTACGCAGAAAATCCAGTTGCTGGGCCTGAGCAGGCAATTCAGGCAAAGCGTCTAATGCAACCAGGGGCTGGCTGCGAGGGTCGAACCCAGGAACGATAACGGGCCTGATACGAGGCTTATCCATAAGAACGGGTAGTGATCCCACATAAAGACAAAGGCACCCGCCTGGGTGCCTTTGCATCGCTGTTCGCTAGGGGATTAGTTACCCGAACGACGAACGAGTTTTTCTTTGATGCGAGCGGCTTTACCCGAGCGTTCGCGCAGATAGTACAGTTTAGCACGACGCACAGCGCCACGGCGCTTGACTTCGATGCTGGCGATCTGCGGGGAGTACAGTTGGAATGTACGCTCAACGGCTTCGCCAGAAGAAATCTTGCGAACGGTGAAAGCAGAATTCAGACCACGGTTGCGACGGCCAATAACCACGCCTTCGTAAGCCTGCACGCGCTTGCGTGTACCTTCAACCACGTTTACGTTCACAACAACAGTGTCACCAGGACCGAACTCGGGAGGCAGCTTGCCACCGGTCAGGCGCTGGATTTCTTCTTGCTCAAGAATAGCGATCAAATCCACGATTGACTCCAAAACCATCGTATCAGCCGCACACATTATAAAAATCGCGCTGACAGAGGATGAAAAAATGATTAGCCAATAATTCTATCAGTAAAAGGCTTAAATCACCAAGCCTTTTGAGTGATTACGGCTGCGTTTCCAGGCGTTTAACTACGTTAAAATACGACACTTTGGGCATCATGCCCCTGTATTAAACGCAGTAAAAGCGCAGATTTACTCGCTTCGCCTCTCCCTTGGCAAAAAGGGCCGACCTTATTAAAGGACACAGTCTATGCATGCTGAATACAAAGTTCCTGGCGGCAAGCTGGTCGTGATCGATCTGGATGTCAAAGACCATATGATCGAACAAGCACGACTGAGCGGCGACTTCTTTCTGGAACCTCCCGAAGCACTGGGCCTGATCAATCAAGCCCTACAGGGCTTGTCCGTCAATAGCAGCGCCGAAGAAATTGCGGCTCACGTTAGCCGCGCCCTACCTACCAACATCGATATGTTCGGCCTGGACTCGCAGGCGATCGGCGTGGTCGTGCGGAGGGCCTTGGCATGATGAGCTGGAACGAGTTGCCTTGGGAGCTGATCCATATGGAGCCGCAGCCCGCTGCCCTGCATATGGCGCTGGATGAAATCATTACCCAGGAAGTCAGTGAAGGCACCCGCGCCCCTACCCTGCGTATCTGGGAGTGGCAAGAAGCTGCTGTAGTGATTGGACGTTTCCAGTCCCTGCGAAATGAAATTGAAGCCGAGGTCGCCGCCCATCACGGTATTCGTGTGGTGCGTCGCATCAGTGGCGGTGGCGCCATGTTTATCGAACCTGGCAATACCATTACCTATTCGCTTAGCGTACCCAAACAATTTGTAGCCGGCATGACCTTTCAGGAGTCCTACGAGTTTCTGGACTCATGGGTCATTGAAGCCCTGCGCGACATTGGTATTGATGCCTGGTACCAACCGCTGAACGACATTACCAGCGCCGGTGGAAAAATTGGGGGTGCCGCACAAGCACGACGTGGCAATGCCGTCTTGCATCATGTCACCATGGCCTACGACATTGATGCTGACAAGATGTTGGAAGTTCTACGCATCGGCAAAGAAAAGCTCTCAGACAAAGGCACCACCAGTGCCAAGAAACGCGTGGACCCTATCCGCAGCCAAACAGGTATGAGCCGTGAAGCGGTTATAGAAGCCATGCTGGATATATTCCGCAAAAAGACGGTTCTTAACCCCGGCACACTACCCACTTCAACATTGGAACAGGCCGAAAAACTGGCACGCGACCGCTTCCTGTCAAACGACTGGACACAACTGGTGCCCTGATCGCCCCCTCTGGAGCAGCACAAGGACGTGGCTTCAAAACCCGCCCATGCTGCCCAACCATAACAAGCCAGGAATACTGGCACCCCACACAGCAACCAAACACACATCCATGACCTTGGCTTTGAAAGACAAGGGCTTGTTAAATGGACTGGAAGAAGCTGCAGAGCGAACCGGGCCACGGAAACGTGGAGTGGCTTGCGGACGGTAATGACGGCTTGGACTAGACATGGCTAACTCCATTTACTGTTTTCTTATACAGTACTGTACTTAAAACTAGCAACCAGTGCAATCAGTACCTGTCATGATGTTGCGCTTGCCCCACTGACACACTGCAAACCCAGTCCTGACGCCACTTACAGCCAATTGACCATAAAGCGTACCATCCCTGCCCTAACCGTCTTCGCGACTGAAAAGCCACTTGCATCCAGTGCTTTGCACAGTAGTTCCATACCGTAACGATGCCCACAAAAAAGCCCTCGTGCCATAAGCAGGAGGGCTTTCTGTCTGAGCCTAAAGGCCAAGTAGCAATTACTTGTTAGGCTGAGGCGTCACACGCAGGTAGGGACGAATCTCGGTGTAGCCTTTAGGGAACTTCTGCTTCAGAACTTCAGGATCTTTCAGGCTAGGAACGATAATCACATCGTCGCCGTCTTCCCAGTTCACTGGCGTAGCCACGCTGTGGCTGTCGGTCAGTTGCAGGGAATCGATCACGCGCAGAATTTCGTTGAAGTTGCGGCCCGTGCTGGCAGGGTACGTAATGATCAGACGCACTTTCTTGGCAGGGTCGATGATAAACACCGAACGCACTGTCACGGTGGTGCTGGCGTTGGGGTGGATCATATCGTACAGATCCGACACCTTGCGATCCGCGTCAGCCAGGATGGGGAAATTAACGGTGGTTTTTTGAGTTTCGTTGATATCGTCAATCCACTTGCCGTGGGAATCAACATCATCAACGGAAACAGCAATTACTTTTACGTCGCGCTTGGCGAACTCGTCCGCCAGCTTGGCGGTATAACCCAGTTCGGTGGTGCACACAGGCGTAAAGTCGGCTGGGTGGGAGAACAAGACGCCCCAGCTATTACCCAGAAACTCGTGAAACTTGATGGTGCCGGCGGAGGATTTTTGTTCAAAATCAGGGGCCAGGTCACCCAGACGAAGTGTAGCCATTGCGTTCCTCTTTTTGAAATGCAGCCGCGATCAGGAGATCGTCAACTTAAATGATCAGGACTAGTCAGATGATTTTGTCAGTATAAAGAGCGCGTTTCAAATAATTTAAAGCTATATCAATATACCGAAAAAAGGCCCGGCAGCCAAACAACTGCACGGGCCTTGATGGCTTGAGCCAGGTCGGCTTACAGCAGTTCGGTCGTCAGGTAAGGCATCAGCTCCGCACCATCAGCCACGGATTGAGCCAAAGCATTAGCACGTGGCAACAAGTGGCTGGCAAAGAACACGCTGGTCGACAGCTTGCGGCGCAGGAATGGATCCTGATCACCTTCGCTCAGTGCTTTTTCTGCTGCCAAGGCGGCACGAGCCATCTGCCAGCCGGTCAACACATAGCCGGACAGCATCAGGAAAGGTACGCTGCCCAGGAACACGGCAGGCAGGTCTTTCTGAGCGTTCATCAAGGTGAACATGGCAGCACGTTCCACACTCTTGACACCTGCCTCCAAACGATCAGCGATCAGGGTCAGTGCAGCTTTGTGCTCACCACCTTGAGCCGCACGTTCACGCAGCTTGGCAACAGTCGCGCCCAGCTCCGGAGCCAGGCCCTGGATCACAGCGCCGGCATCACGCAGCACCTTGCGACCGATAAAGTCGTTGGCCTGAATGGCAGTGGTGCCTTCATAGATAGGCAAAATGCGCGAATCGCGGTAGTGCTGGGCCGCACCGGTTTCTTCGATAAAGCCCATACCGCCATGCACCTGCACACCCAGGGAAGTGACTTCCAGAGACATTTCAGTGCTGAAACCCTTGACCACAGGCACCAGGAATTCGTACAGAGCCTGATAACGCTTGCGGGCATTTTCATCTGCACTGTGACGCGCCTTGTCGTTCACACCAGCGGCGAAGTAAGCCAACGCGCGGGAGCCTTCCGTCAGGGCACGCATTTGCACCAGCATGCGCTGTACGTCGGGGTGATGGGCAATCGACACGGCCTTGCCGCCAGTCAGAGGCGCACCCTGCACACGATCGTTGGCGTAGTCAAGGGCCTGCTGGAATGCACGTTCGGCCACGGCGATACCCTGCACGCCCACCGCGTAACGAGCCGCGTTCATCATGATGAACATGTACTTCAGGCCTTCGTTTTCCTTGCCGACCAGATAGCCGACAGCGCCCTCGCCCACATCGCCTTTGCCTGAGCCATACAACAGTACAGCGGTTGGGCTGCCATGAATGCCTAGCTTGTGCTCCAGCGATGCACACCAGACGTCGTTACGAGCGCCCAAAGAGCCATCGTCGTTCACCATGAACTTGGGCACGATAAATAGCGAAATCCCTTTCACGCCGGCAGGTGCGTCGGGCGTGCGGGCCAGCACCAGATGGACGATGTTCTCGGCCATATCGTGCTCACCGTAAGTGATGAAAATCTTTTGCCCGCTGATGCGATAGCTGCCGTCATCTTGAGGAACTGCGCGGCTGGCAACCTGGGCCAGATCCGAACCGGCCTGAGGCTCAGTCAGGTTCATGGTGCCGGTCCAGCGGCCTTCCAGCAAAGGCGGCAGGAAGCGTTCTTTCTGTTCGTCTGAACCCACCATAGACACGGCTTCGATCACGCCATCGGTCAGCAAAGGACACAGGGAAAAAGCCAGGTTGGCGGCATTGATGTTTTCACACGCCACGGCACCGATCAGCTTGGGCAGGCCTTGGCCGCCCAGTTCAGCTTCGTGCTGCAAACCTTGCCAGCCGGCTTTGGCAAATTCTTCAAAGGCTTTTTTAAAGCCGGGTGTGGTGGTGACCACACCGTCATTCCATTTGGCACCATTCTGATCACCGGCGCGGTTCAAAGGTGCGACTTCCTGCTCAACGAAGCGGGCGTTCTCATCAATAATGGCATCGATCAACTCGGCCGAGAAATCCTCAAAGCCAGGCAATTCCAGCACACCAGGTAGATCAGCCAGCTCTTTAAGTGCAAAGCGGATGTCTTGGGTGGGTACACGATACGTCATGAACACTCCTACACAGAAACAAAAAGGACCGAAGCCACAACCAGGCCCCTGGGGTATACGCACTGAAAAAAAGCCTGCTGGAAAAGTATCCAGCAGGCCGTTTGGCGCTTAGAGCGCTTTTTCTAACTCAGGCACAGCCTCAAACAGGTCCGCGACCAAACCGTAGTCAGCCACGCCAAAAATAGGCGCTTCGGGATCTTTATTGATGGCCACAATGACCTTGGAGTCCTTCATGCCAGCCAAGTGCTGGATGGCACCAGAGATACCCACAGCCACGTACAACTGAGGAGCGACGATCTTACCGGTCTGCCCCACCTGCCAGTCGTTCGGTGCATAGCCGGCGTCCACTGCAGCGCGCGAGGCACCCAGGGCAGCACCCAGCTTGTCAGCCAGACCGTCCAGCAATTTGAAGTTTTCGGCGCTGCCCATACCACGGCCACCGGACACGACCACACCGGCACCTGCCAGTTCAGGACGGTCGCTCTTGGCTACTTCACGGCTGACGAACGTCGAACGGCCCGAATCTGCCACAGCGCTCAGCTCCTCAACAGCGGCACTACCACCTTCAGCGGCCACAGCGTCAAACGCGGTGGTACGCACGGTGATCACTTTCACGGCATCGCTGGACTGAACGGTGGCCACAGCGTTACCGGCATAAATCGGACGGGTGAAGGTGTCTGCCGACTCGACGGACAAGATGTCCGACAATTGGGCGACATCCAGCTTAGCGGCCACGCGAGGAGCAATGTTCTTGCCCGAAGCGGTGGCAGGGAACAGGATGTGGCTGTAGTTCGAAGCAATGGCCAGCACTTGGGCTGCCACGTTCTCGGCCAGACCCTCAGCCAATGCAGGCCCATCGGCCAGCAGCACTTTGCTGACACCCTGGGCTTTGGCAGCCGCCTGGGCCACGCCAGCGGCCTGATTACCCGCGACCAGAACATGCACATCACCGCCGATCTTCTGAGCGGCAGCCAGGGCATTGAGTGTTGCAGCCTTCAGCTGCTGATTGTCGTGCTCGGCAATAACAAGGATAGCCATTTAAATCACCTTCGCTTCGTTCTTCAGTTTCTCGACCAGTGTGGCAACATCGGGCACCATGATGCCAGCAGCACGAGCTGGGGGCTCGGTCACTTTCAAGGTTTTGATACGAGGAGCCACATCAATGCCCAGTTCTTCAGGAGTCAGGGTTTCCAACGGCTTTTTCTTGGCCTTCATGATGTTGGGCAGTGTCACGTAACGAGGCTCGTTCAAGCGCAGGTCAGTAGTGATCACGGCAGGCAGGCTCAGTTTCAGTGTTTCCAGGCCACCGTCCACTTCACGAGTGACCGATACGCTATCGCCCGACACTTCAACTTTGCTGGCAAATGTGGCTTGTGGCCAGTCCAGCAAGGCAGCCAGCATCTGGCCGGTCTGGTTGGCGTCGTCGTCGATCGCCTGTTTGCCCAGGATCACCAACTGAGGCTGTTCTTTGTCCACCACGGCCTTGATCAGCTTGGCCACGGCCAAAGGCTGCAACTCGACGTCGGTTTGTACCAAAGTGGCCCGATCAGCCCCAATGGCCAGCGCCGTGCGCAAGGTTTCCTGGCTTTGCGCCACACCGCAAGAAACAGCAATCACTTCAGTGGCTGCACCGCTTTCTTTGAGGCGGGTGGCCTCTTCGACAGCGATTTCGTCAAAGGGGTTCATGGACATTTTCACATTGGCAATGTCCACCCCGGTTTGGTCAGATTTCACGCGTACCTTGACGTTATAGTCAACTACGCGTTTCACGGGTACTAACACCTTCATGTAATGTTCTCCAGTGCAGTCTTAAATAAAAATTGTTCTGTTGAAATAAGGCTTTGGAAGAATTCCAAAGCCCGGAGCCAATCGCCTAAAGCCCGGCGAAGGCCTTGATATGGGCCACCACGCTACGTCCCAGGGACGAGGGATCGTACCCCCCTTCCAGCATACTGACCAGACGATGTCCGGCACTGGGCGCACAGGCTTGGACCACCATGGCAGTCAATTCCGCATAATCGGCTTCAACCAGGCTTAGCTGTCCCATCTCGTCTTCACGGTGAGCATCAAAGCCTGCCGAGAAAAAGACCATTTCAGGGGCAAAAGCCTCTATGCGGGGCAAACAAACCTGCTTGAACAGATCGATAATCTGAGCAGACTTGGTGTAGGCCTCAACCGGTATATTTACCATGTTTTGCGCTGCCGGGTCCTGAAAGGAATCAGGAAAAAACGGGGACTGAAAAAAACTGCACATCAGAACTCGATCGTCGCCGGCAAAAATCTGTTCGGTTCCATTGCCGTGGTGCACATCAAAATCGACGATCAGCACCCGCTTGAGGCCATATTTTTCCAAGGCATAGGCTACAGCGACAGCGATATTGTTGAAAAAACAAAACCCCATCGCCCGCGCCCGCTCGGCATGATGCCCAGGAGGTCGTACAGCACAAAATGCACCGGCCGCCCCTTCATTCATGACGCCATCGACGGCATCCAGACCCGCCCCGGCAGCGGCATAGGCAGCTTCCAGGGTATGGGGATTCATCAGGGTGTCAGGATCGATATTGAAATACCCCTGCTTGGGCAATTGCTCTTTTAGCTTTTGCACATAAGCAGCATCATGCACCCGCAAAATATCCTCATCCGTGGCCAGCCGAGCTTGTCGCTGAGCCAGATAGGATGCCAGACCGCTGGATAGCAGTTGATCATTTATGGCATCGAGCCGCTGCGGACTTTCCGGATGCCATCGACCCATCTCATGCAAATGGCACGATGGATGGATAAAATATAGTGTCTCCATGAGGATGGATTATGTTCAGACCCACTCGAATTTTGCAAGCAGTACTGATCGCGCTGAGCACTGCCGGCTGCGCTTCCACCACTTCACAAGCTCCGTCTTCGGACACCAAACCCAATAACGGCGCGGTTTTCCTGACCCCAACAAAAAATACTGAGGCCATCACAATCAAGGCCTTAGCCGAACCCCAATCCATTCAGGCTGGCCAGTCCCGTTCTGGCCGGACACAGTTTTTTAAATTAAACGGTGAATTAAACGATGATATTGCGGCCTACGCCCAGGAAGTGGCAACAGCACGCGACATCCCATTGGATCTGGTCACTGATATTTTGCAGCAAGCCCAATATAACGAGACCGCTGCCAGATTAATGCGTCCCACCAAAGGGCGCATCAAACGCAGCTGGGTAACGTATAAAAAACGCAATGTAGACCCAGCCCGCATTCAAGGTGGCGTCCAATTCTGGCAAAAGCATCGATTGGCGCTGGAGCAGACCTCCAAAGACTATGGCGTGCCACCCTCAATTATTGTGGCCATCCTGGGCGTGGAAACCGTCTACGGAAAAATCATGGGTGATTTCAAGGTGCTGGACGCCCTATTTACGCTGGGCTTTGCCTATCCGGACGACAGTCGGCCCGAGCGCGGTCAACTATTCCGCGATCAATTGGCTGATCTGATCGAACTTCACTATCAAGGGGAGCTGGATGCCCGGATTGCTCAAGGTTCGTTCGCCGGTGCCATGGGTATGTCCCAATTCATGCCTGGCAGCCTGATACGCTATGCCGTGGACGGTAACGGAGATGGCCGCATTGATCTGCGCAACAATCCCGCCGATGCCATGGCTTCGATTGCCAATTTTTTGCGGGCACATGGCTGGGAACCTGGCTTACCCGTTTTTGCGCCGGTTGAGTTGAGTAACGCGAACAAAGGCATGGTGGACGGCGGCATCTACCCCAAGCTGAGCTGGACGCAATTGACTAATGCCGGTGCCAAAATGAAGGGCCAGAGCCACAATGCAGGCCCTTGGCAGCAGGCTCAATTAGGTGTGGTGAACCTGGTGGATGAGCCACGCAATACCACGGAGTATCGCCTGGGTACGCCCAACTTCTTTGCCATTACCCATTACAACCGCAGTTATTTTTATGCCAGCTCGGTCGCCGACCTGGCTTCCGAACTGGCTAAACAAATGGGTTATGGCAACCCTAATTAATTAAAGATGCCGGTAGACAGGTAACGGTCGCCACGGTCGCACACAATAAAAACGATCGTGGCGTTTTCTACGCGCTGAGCAACGCGCATAGCGGCCACCAAGGCACCGCCAGACGAAATGCCAGCGCAGATTCCTTCTTCAGCGGCCAGACGGCGCGTCATGATCTCGGCCTCTTGCTGGCCGATTTCCTCGAACAGATCCACTTTGGATGGATCGTAAATCTTGGGTAAGTACTCTTCTGGCCATTTACGAATGCCGGCAATTTGCGCCCCTGGTGCAGGTTGAGCACCCACCACCACAATGCCACTGTTCTGGCTGCGCAAGTAATTACCCACACCCATGATGGTGCCGGTCGTACCCATAGCGCTGACAAAGTGCGTGACCTGCCCGTCGGTTTGCTTCCAGATTTCCGGACCAGTGCTGTGCACGTGAGCTGCTGGATTGTCCTTGTTGGCAAACTGGTCCAGCACCTTGCCCTGCCCTTCGGCCTGCATCTTCAGCGCCAGATCACGAGCGTACTCCATGCCACCCTGATCGGCGGGCGTCAGAATCAACTTCGCACCATACGCTGTCATGGACGCACGACGCTCCAGCGACAAGTTATCGGGCATGATCAAAATCATTTTGTAGCCACGTACGGCCGCAATCATGGCCAGCGCAATACCCGTATTGCCGCTGGTAGCCTCGATCAAGGTGTCTCCCGGCTTGATGTCGCCGCGACGTTCAGCCTCTTGAATCATGGAACTGGCCGCCCGGTCTTTGACCGAACCGGCAGGGTTATTGCCTTCCAGCTTGGCCAACAAGACATTACCGCGTGCCTGCCCAAACTCGCCCGGAATACGCTGCAAGCGCACCAAAGGGGTTTGGCCAACGGTATCTTCAATGGTGGGATAGTTTTTCATCGATCAATCTCTTACCTTGAACAAGAAGGCAGCCAGCTCGCACTGACTGCCCATGCAGACTCAACAAACCACTAGCTTAAAGCGAGTCTACGCCCAGAGCTACGGCTTTCTTCTTATATCCGCGCCGGCCGTATTGGAAACGGCCTTGCTGGCCGCCTTGGCGGGCTCCACTTTCAAACCCGACTGCTCCATCGTAATAATCTTTTTGGCACCTATCCCTTTAACCCGGTCTGCCAAATCCTGTAGAGAATCAAAGGGGCCACCACGCTGACGTTCCTCAAGGATCAGCTCGGCCGTCCGGGGGCCAATGCCCTTGATTTGCTGGAGCTGCTGGGCATCCGCGGTATTCAGGTCGATTGCCGTCGCCAACCCCCAAGGCCCAAACAAACATAGGGCAAGCAGGACGCGCAAAACAGCACCACGCCAGCGTTGCATCGAACGCAACTGGCGATTGGAAACAGGGGACGACTGGGCAGAGGTACACATGATAAAGGCTCCTTGAAAAGAAGCCTTTATGGTGCCGCCTAGATGATTGAAAAAGCGGCCAGAAGCGCGCGTTTAGCCATGCGTGGCAGCCCGCATGGACTTTCTTGTCCTGGCTCTTAACGCAGAGCGCCTGACTGAAGCAGACGACGTACGTACTCGGCCACGCCGGTCTGCACGTCATGGAAAGGCTTGTCGTAGCCAGCGGCACGCAATTGAGTCAAGTCAGCCTGCGTGTGGCTTTGATAACGGCCTTTCAAATCATCCGGGAATGGGATGTATTGCAGGAACTGTTGCGTCACCAAATCTTCCAATTCCAAGGCAGGCAAACCATCGTGTTCCCGCAAGGTGTTGACGACCGTTTGGGCCACATCATTGAATGGCTGAGCACGACCCGAACCGCAATTGAAAACACCGGACTGCTTGTCTTGACCCAGGAAATGCAGATTCACCGACACCACGTCATCAATAAAGACGAAGTCGCGCTGCTGCCCACCATCCACATAACCATCCCAACCACCGAACAGCAGCACATGACCGTCACGGCGGTATTGCAGCATATTGTGATAAGCCACCGATGCCATGCGCCCTTTGTGCTGCTCTTGTGGACCGTAGACATTAAAGTAGCGCAAACCCACCACGGGTGCGCTCAGTCTATCCAGATGACGACGCAGCACTTGGTCGAACAGGAACTTGGAATAACCGTAAACATTCAAAGGGGCTTCGTTACTAAGGTCTTCGGCGTACAGCGGGCCCGCACCGTAAACAGCGGCGGACGAAGCGTACAGGAGAGGGATGCGCTTGGCCTGGCAATACTCAAAGATTTCCAGTGTCACGCGATAGTTATTGTCCATCATGAACTGGCCATTGCGCTCGGTGGTGTCCGAACATGCGCCCTGATGCAGTACAGCTTCAATATTGGAGAACTCGTCCCGCGCCAAACGGGCACGGAAATCATCCTTGTCCATATAGTCGGCAATTTGACCATGCACCAGATTGACGAACTTGTCGCCATCGCTCAGGTCGTCCACCACCAGAATGTCGGTCACACCCTGCTGGTTCAGGCCTTTCACCAAATTGCTGCCAATAAAGCCAGCGCCACCGGTCACTACGATCATGCCAATTCCTTTGCCGTCACAATGGACGTACCCAATTTTCCGACCACGATACCACCCGCACGATTTGCCCAGCGCATAGCCTGCAACCAATCCAGGCCAGCCGCTCGCATCACCGCCAGCGTTGCCAATACCGTGTCCCCGGCACCCGAGACATCAAACACCTCTTGTGCCTGGGCATCCACATGCTCACGCCCCTGCTCGGTGAACAAGGTCATGCCTTGCTCGGAACGGGTAATCAGCAAGCATTCCAAATTCAGCTTACGACGCAAATCCTGGGCGCGTCGCATGAGATCATCTTCATCTTTCCAAGCACCCACGGCTTCCTGCATTTCCGAACGATTCGGGGTCAGAATAGTGGCGCCCTGGTAGCGCTCGTAGGTCTTGCCTTTGGGGTCGACCAAAACGGGAATATTCTTGGAGCGTGCCAAGGCAATCAGGCTTTCCACCTGCGCCAAAGCGCCTTTGGCGTAATCAGACAAAACCAGCACCTGATGCTGATCCAACAGATCGCTCATATTTTGCTGTAGCTGCTCCAGAGCGCCGTCAGCAGGGCTTTCTTCAAAGTCCACCCGCAACAACTGCTGCTGACGACCCAGTACTCTCAACTTCAAGGAAGTGGGCATCAGAGGGTCTTGCACCCAGTGGGCCTGAACATGGTCGGCTCTCGCCAAGTCTTGCACTGTCTTGCCCGCTTCATCCTGCCCAATCACGCCAAGCAAGCTGGCTTGAGCACCTAAAGCAGCAATATTGCGCGCCACGTTGGCAGCACCACCCAAACGATCCTCCACCCGGCCCATCTTGACCACGGGGACAGGGGCCTCGGGGGAAATACGATCCACATCACCAAACCAGTAACGGTCCAGCATGACATCGCCTACTACCAGTACACGACTGGCGGCGACGGCTTCACCTGGAAACGTCATCATTTCAACTCCTCAAGGCGCCGAGGGGCATACGTCTCCCAGGAGTTGCAACCAGGACATTGCCAGTAAAAATGGCGAGCCTCAAAGCCGCAAGAACTGCAAGAATATCGATCCAGGCGCTGTGTATGCCTGTGAATCAAAGAACGCAGCAGACTTAAATCCGCGCCCGCAATAATTTGATCGACACCGACCGCTTCTGCGCCTTCGGCACCTTCTTTGCTCTGCCCTTGATCCTGGAGTTCGACTTCCAGCATCTTGTCCAGACCCAATAAAGAAGGATGGGCGCGCAAGGCATCGCGCGCAAAGGCCCAGGCCTGCAAATGGCCTTCCTGCTCACGCAGAACGCGGAACAGCACATTGAAAATATCCAGGCTGGGGTGCTGCTGATAATGACTACGCAGCATGGCAACACCTTCTTCACCACGACCCAGCTTGCGATAACTGTCCAGCAACTCGGTAGCGTACAGACCCACATATTCGGGGGCACTGCTCAGGATGGACACCAGATAGGCACGCTCCTGCTCGTTCTGCCCTTGCATACGCGCAACACGAGCACGCAAACCAGCAACCCGAGCCTGGGAGGCATACATGCCCTGACCAGTACCCAGTTTGCGAATGGCATTATCAGCCTCGTCCAAGGCTTTGGCAGCACGTTCGAAATCAGGCTGCTTGCCCTGCAAGGCCCCTTCGGCCTGCTCACACTGGTAATGCACCAACTGCGGCACGGGCTCATCGACCAGGGCTCGCAGGCGGCGCACCGCTTCGATCGCACGTGGCCAATCATGCTCGGACTCATAAATACGAATCAAAGCGCGCATGGCCGGTATCGCAAACCGCGTTTCACGCACCGCCTCAAAAGCGGCTTCAGCCCGATCCAGCATGCCAGCTTTGAGGAAATCCTGGGCAATCTGAAACTGGGCATTTTCACGATCTGCAACAGGCAGATCGGCACGCGACAGCAAACTTTGATGCACACGGATAGCGCGCTCCATTTCGCCTCGACGGCGAAACAGGCTGCCCAGTGCAAAGTGCAGCTCGGTGGTTTCAGGGTCCAGTTTGGCCACTTCCACAAACGCATCAATGGCACGATCCGGCTCTTCATTAAGCAGGAAGTTCAACCCCTTGAAATAGGAGTCCGGCAACGTGCGGGTTTCGGACATCATTTGCCGAAAATCCACCCGTGCTGCGACCCAACCCAAAGCAAAAAGAATGGGTACAAAAACCAACCACCAGGTTTCAAAATCCACTGTTTACTCCAACGGCTTACAAAGGCGCCAAGGGGGCGACGGTCTCGGGCGCAACAGCAGCCGTGTTCACAGGCGCTTGCTGCACTTGCTCGAGCCTGTCTTGCAAACGGTCCATTTCGCGGCGCAAGCGGTTGACCTCGCGACGGCGACGCATGACTGCACCCACCATCAAAAGCAGCCCCAACACCAAGCCTAAAATAAACGCGGCCAGCATCACGACGATCAGCGGGACGTCTTGAATAATATGCTCGGCAAAGAAGCTGACCTGCACGGGTTCGGTGTTTTTCAGTGCGAACAGCAGCACGATCACAAAAACGAGCAGACGCAGTACCCAGACTAGATAGCGCATTTTTAGGGCTCCAACAGTGTTTTTATAATGTCTGATTGTACGTGCAAGCGGAATTTAGCGCACACGCAAAACAGGCCCTGTAAAGGGCCTGTGTAATCAGTGTGCAAGTAGGTCTTAACCGTGACGGACTCTCGCATTGAGCTGCTCGAAGGCTGAGGACTGGTCGTCCGCCTCGATTTGCTCTTGCTCAAGAAAGACAGAATCGACTCGCTCGCGCAACTCCTTACCCGCTTTGAAGTGAGGCACCTGTTTACCAGGCACCATCACTTTTTCACCGGATTTGGGATTGCGCCCTACCCGCGGCGAGCGGGTAGAGAGCGAAAAACTGCCAAACCCTCGGATTTCGATCCGCTGACCACTGGCCAGAGCCTGGGTCATCGAATCCAAAACCGTTTTCACGGCGAAATCCATATCGCGCAGAGCCAGCTGCGGATAGCGACTGGCCAACAACGCGATCAGCTCAGACTTTGTCACGCTGATTAACCGTCGTCACGTTGCTGCTGGTCCAGCTTGGCACGCAGCAGAGCACCCAGATTGGTCGTACCGGACGAAGCGCTGGCTTCGGTCAGGCGGGCCATGGATTGAGCGGTTTCGGCAGTATCACGAGCCTTGATGGACAACTGAATCGAACGGGTCTTGCGATCCACGCTCAAGATCATGGTTTCGATTTCCTGACCTTCTTTCAGAGCCGTCGTGGCATCTTCAACACGACCCGAGGAGATCTCGGAGGCGCGCAGGTAGCCTTCAACGTCCAGCGACAGAGTAACAACCGCACCCTTGGCTTCGACCGACTTGACAACGCCGCTAACCACAGCACCCTTGTCGTAAGTCGCTACGAAGTTGTTGAATGGATCGCCTTCCAGCTGTTTGATACCCAGGGAAATGCGCTCTTTGTCGGTGTCGATACCCAGAACCACGGCGTCAACTTCGTCGCCCTTCTTGAAGTTGCGAACGGCTTCTTCACCCGTCTCGGACCAGGACAGGTCGGACAGGTGAACCAGACCGTCGATGCCGCCTGGCAGACCAACAAACACGCCAAAGTCGGTGATGGACTTGATGCCACCGCGAACCTTGTCACCGCGCTTGAAGTTGATGGCGAAATCTTCCCATGGGTTGGCACGGCACTGCTTCATGCCCAAGGAGATACGACGACGATCTTCGTCGATTTCCAGAACCATGACTTCGACTTCTTCACCCAAGGTCACAACCTTGCGTGGGTCAACGTTCTTGTTGGTCCAATCCATTTCGGATACGTGAACCAGACCTTCGATACCGTCTTCCACTTCAACAAATGCACCGTAATCGGTCAGGTTGGTAACCTTGCCGAACAAACGGGTGTTTTGTGGGTAGCGACGTGCCAGACCGATCCATGGATCTTCGCCCAGCTGCTTGACGCCCAGGGAGACGCGGCTCTTTTCCTGATCGAACTTGAGAACCTTGGCTTCGATTTCCTGACCCACCTGCAGAACTTCGGATGGGTGACGAACACGGCGCCATGCCATGTCGGTGATGTGCAGCAGACCGTCGATGCCGCCCAGATCCACGAACGCACCGTAATCGGTGATGTTCTTGACGATACCTTTGACGATAGCGCCTTCGGACAGGGTTTCCAGCAATTTCTGACGCTCTTCGCCCATGGAGGCTTCCAGCACAGCGCGACGCGACAACACAACGTTGTTACGCTTGCGATCGAGCTTGATAACCTTGAATTCCAGGGTCTTGCCTTCGTATGGCGTGGTGTCCTTGACAGGACGCAGGTCAACCAGCGAACCAGGCAAGAAGGCACGGATGCCGTTGGTCATGACAGTCAGACCGCCCTTGACCTTACCGGTGATGGTACCGTTGACCAGCTCGCCGGACTCAAGCGCTTGCTCGAGGGACAACCAGGCCGACAGACGCTTGGCGCGGTCGCGGGACAGGATGGTGTCGCCGTAGCCGTTTTCAAAGGCATCGATAGCCACGGAAACGAAGTCACCTGCTTGAACTTCCAGTTCGCCCTGATCGTTCAGGAACTCTTCCAGAGGGATCAGTGCCTCGGACTTCAGGCCAGCATTGACCAGAACGTAGTTGTGGTCAATACGCAGAACCTCGGCGGAGATAACTTCGCCGCTTTTCAGGTCTTGGTTTTTAATGCTTTCTGCAAACAAATCGGCAAAGCTTTCGCCGCCCGTTGCGTCTGTGTGAAGGTTAGTGGACATTAAATCAATCCGTTAGCCAAAATGGCCATAAAAAACACACCAGGCAGAACCCGGTGGAGTGAACAAAGCCCGATCAGCACGGGATTAGGCTGTCGGGACCGCAATACCCGACCAAAGGTCGAGCACCTTATTTACAACTTCCTGGATGCTGAGCTGGGAAGAATCCACAATGTGGGCACCCTGCGCAGGCACGAGCGGGGCATGGGTTCGAGAACGATCACGTTCATCGCGCGCACGCAAATCCGCCAAAAGACTCGTAAGATTAGCAGAAATACCCTTTTCGCTCAACTGTTTACAGCGTCTTTGGGCTCGCACTTCTGCATCTGCCAGCAAAAATATCTTTAAAGGCGCGTCCGGGAACACAACGGTGCCCATATCGCGCCCATCGCCCACCAAACCGGGCGCAACGCGAAAATCCCGCTGCCGTTGCAAAAGCGCCTCACGCACCAGTGGCAGAGCTGCCACTTGCGAAGCCAGATTACCTACTTCTTCCTGACGGATAGCATCACTGACATCGTCGCCGTCCATGTAGATATGGGGGTAGTCAAAACGCACGTTCAGGTTCTGGGCGGCGTGCTGGACCTGAGCCTCGTCCTGCACATCCACACCACGACGCAGGCAGGACAAGGCTGTCAGGCGATACAAGGCACCGCTATCGAGCGTATGCCAGCCCAGCCGCTGCGCAACCAGAGAGGCAATCGTTCCTTTACCGGAAGCCGTAGGACCATCAATGGTAATGACGGGAATGCTCTGTTCTGTCATGCCTGCACCAATTGTTCAAAAACAGAAAAATACTCGGGGAACGTCTTGCTGACGCAGGCAGGATCCAGAATAGTGACCGGCACCGGGCCAAAGCTGGCCAGCGAAAAACACATGGCAATGCGGTGATCATCATAGGTTTCAATGCTGGCTGAACGCCATTGATCGGCCGCAATAGGATGCACAGTCAGCCAATCCGGCCCGGATTCCACTGTCGCGCCCAGTTTGCGCAATTCGGCCTGCATGGCATCAATACGATCCGTTTCCTTCACGCGCCAGCTGGCGATATTACGCAAGGTGCAAGGACCATCAGCAAACATGGCCATGGCCGCCGCCGTCATGGCCGCGTCGGGAATGTGGTTAAAGTCCAGATCAAAGGCCTTGAGCTTGTCGCCCTTGGCCACGGACAAGCCAGAGACAATCAGCTCGTTGGCATGGCGTTCGATACGGGCACCCATAGCCTGGGCCACATCCGCAAACTGAATATCACCTTGCAGACTTTCTGTACCCACACCCTGAATGCGCAGCGGACCACCCCCAATCGTTCCCAATGCAATGAAATACGAAGCGGACGAGGCATCGCCCTCCACGGCATACAAACCGGGGCTGACATAAGTAGCATCGGCAGGGACCGTAAAGCTGCTCCAACCGTCGCGCTCTACCTGCACACCGAAACGCGCCATCATGGCCAGGGTGATTTCAATATAGGGCTGGGAGATCAACTCC
Organism: Alcaligenes sp. SMD-FA; assembly: GCF_025960365.1. Classification (NCBI taxonomy): domain Bacteria; kingdom Pseudomonadati; phylum Pseudomonadota; class Betaproteobacteria; order Burkholderiales; family Alcaligenaceae; genus Alcaligenes; species Alcaligenes sp. SMD-FA. Next base: position 2,552,009 of record NZ_CP110108.1, read on the forward strand.
CCTTGCACTTCAATACGTAAAGGCTGACCCGTACGAGCGGTCAACAAGGGTGCGGCCATCAACAAGGCTGTCAGAAACTGGCTGGATACCGAGCCTTTCACCGACACGTAACGCTGATCTGCTTGGGCCAACTCACCAATCGCCAGGGGAGGATAGCCTTCCGCACCCAGGTAGTGCACCTCGGCCCCCAGGCTACGCAGCGCGTCTACCAGATCACCAATGGGACGCTCATGCATGCGAGCAATACCGCTAAGATTGAAGCGCCCTCCCATCAAACCCAAGGCAGCGGTCAAGGAACGGAAAGCCGTGCCGGCATTCCCCAAAAACAGATCGGCATCGCGATGTGCAAAAGGAGCGCCACCGTCAATCACCACCACGCCCTGTCCAAGATCCTGCACCGCCACGCCCATTTGCTGCAAAGCAGCCATCATGACGCGGGTATCATCCGAGTGCAGCAAACCTTCCAGGCGGGTTTGCCCTTGGGCCAAAGCGGCCAGCAAAAGGGCTCGATTGGAAATGCTCTTGGACCCTGGCAATTGCAGTTGCCCACTGGCACGGCTGACCGGGTTCAAAACAAGACTGTCGCTCTGACTCATTGCAAACCACTCCTACTTGCCCAAAAACGGCGCGCTAAAGCAGCGCGCTCTAAAAATTCGTATAAAGCCTGACCATCCTGATCCTGCAAGGCCTGTTCAGCCTGATCCAGGGCTTGGCGCACTTCCTGTAACTGCCCCAGGACAGCCTCGCGATTGCTCAGGAAAATATCGCGCCACACCTCCGGCGAACCGGCGGCAATACGGGTGAAATCCCGAAAGCCCGTCCCCGCCAAGGCGAAGCGTTGATCCGAGTTCGCACTGGAGGCTACCTGCCACATAAAGACCGAGGATAGAAAATGCGGCACATGGCTGACCGAGGCCAGCACTTCGTCGTGCGTAGCCGGGTCCATCAACATGACCCGCGCCCCGCAGGCCTCCCAAACCGCAATCAAACGTTCGCGTGCACTGACACTGTTTTCTTCCAGAGGGGTCAAAATGACATTACGGCCGTCGTAAAGATCAGCACGTGCGGCTTCCGGGCCTACGGTTTCCGCGCCCGCAATAGGGTGGCCGGGAACAAACTGGCCGATACGATCCCCCAGCGCCTCACGCGCCACACTGACCACATCGACCTTGGTGCTGCCTGCGTCGCTAATCAATGTATGGTCGCGCAAATGGGGACGCAGGCTTTTCAATGTCGAAGCCATGGCACCAATAGGCGTAGCCAGCACAATCAAGTCTGCTTGCTGCGCGGCTTGTTCCAGCGTGGCGACCTCGTCGATCAAGCCCAGCTCCTGAGCTCGTCGCAAGCTCTTCAGTTGCCGACCTACACCCAGCACTTTTCCAACAGCCCCGGAGCGCTTGAGCGCCAGAGTCAAAGAGCCGCCAATCAAACCGACTCCAACGACCGCCAGCACTGGAACCAAGGGCGGCGACGCCATAGTTTCTGATGACGCTATCATGATTAATTCCGTTCCCTCTCAGGCCGTCCATGCTGCGCGTATTGCGTGAAATAGCACCAGCAAAACCGGGATATTGATGCAGACTTTGCCTGACTGCTGCGTGAACGCCATCAAGGGGTTAAAGCAATGCGCAAAGCCTCTATTCTGCCTAGCCACGTCTTGATGAAACAGAGCATCAAACGGCTGCTTAACACATGCCAAAACAAGCCGATTTTGCACAAACCACCTGTCGCAGCCCGTCCCAGCAGGCAATCAGGCCTTGAGAGGGAAAATTTCCCCACTCAGGCCTTTCTTGTTTCCGATGCTTAAAAGTCGTTTACGGGGTAAGAACCCAGAATCTTGAAAAAGGCGACTTGTTTCTTCAATTCAGCCAAAGCCGCTGCCATGGCAGGCTCGTCACGATGGCCGATCAGGTCTACGTAGAAATAATATTCCCACTGCCCTGTCCGTGCAGGACGCGACTCCAGACGAGTCATGGAAACGCCATGTACCGCCAACGGAGACAGCATGTCATAGACAGCGCCAGCCCGGTTGGGCACGGCCAGAATGATGCTGGTCTTGTCGTTGCCGCTAGGCAAGGACTCGATGTTACCGATCGCCAGGAAACGTGTGCGGTTATGCGGATCGTCCTGGATACCGGCTTCCACCACGCCCAGATTCCAGGCAGTGACAGCGGTATTACCGGCAATCGCCGCCACGGTGGGGTCGGAAGCCGCAATGCGAGCGGCCTCCGCATTGCTGGAAGCGGCTTCACGCAAAAGCTGGGGGTAGTGCTTTTGCAGCCAGTTCTGACACTGCGCCAAGGCCTGCGGATGAGCCATCACCCGAGTGACGCCTTCCATGGTGCCGGTCTGGGTCAGCAGATTGTGGTGTACACGAATCGAGCGCTCGCCCAGGACACGCAAGGGCGAGTTCAGCAAAAGATCCAAGGTGCGGTTAACCGCACCTTCGGTCGAGTTCTCGACGGGCACCATACCCACTTCTGCTTGCCCCACCTCGACGCTGCGAAAAACCTCATCGAAGGAGTCACACTGCAGGCCATCCAGAGCATGACCAAAATGTTCGTAAGCGGCTTGCTCGGAAAAAGAGCCTTGTGGACCCAGGTAAGCCACGCGCAATACGCTTTCCAGACCGCGGCAGGCAGAAATAATCTGCCCCCACACGGCTTCCACTGCGGCAGGAGTAAACGGGCCATCATTTTCAGACTGCAAGCGACGCACAATACGTGCCTCGCGCTCGGGCTTGAGGATGACTTCCTCTGTATTGAAGTCCTGCTTGATCTTGCCCACTTCCAAAGCCGCACGAGCACGCTCGTTAAGCAACTCCAGGATCTGGCGATCCAGCTCATCAATACGATTGCGCCAAGGGAGCAGGCGCTCAGTTAAGGTATTAGCCATTCCGTCGTTCAAAATCAGTCATGAAATCGATAAGTGCCTGCACACCCTCCAGCGGCATGGCGTTATAAATAGAAGCGCGCATACCACCCACGCTCTTGTGCCCTTTCAGGGAGGTCAAACCCGCTGCCGTGGCCTGCTCCAGGAACAAGGCGTCCAACGACTGATCACGCAACAGGAACGGTACGTTCATGCGCGAACGGTAAGCCGGATGCACGGTATTGGTATAGAACTCGGAGGCATCCAGAAAGCCATACAAGGCCTCGGACTTGGCCGCATTGCGGGCCTGCATGGCCGCCACACCACCCTGGCGTTCCAGCCACTTGAACATCAGGCCAGCCATGTAGATTGAGTACGTAGGCGGCGTGTTGAACATGGACTGTTGCTTTTCGATGTTGGCGTAATTGAACGCCGACGGGCACAGATCCATGGCATGGCCCAACAAGTCCCTGCGTATCATCATCAAAGCAATACCGGACATGCCGGCATTTTTCTGGGCACCCGCGTAAGCAACCGACACGCGCGAGAAATCAATCGGGCAGGACAAAATATTGGACGACACGTCGGCAACGACGGGGACATCCAGCTTGGGAATATCGTTGAACTCTACGCCACCAATGGTTTCATTGGTGCAGACGTGCAAGTAAGCTGCGTCCGGGCGCACATCCCATTGGGAAGGCTCGGGGAACCAGGTCCAGGGCGCCCACTCCTTGCCCTGGTCCTGCCAAGTCTGTCCGCTGGTGCCGGCAACACGAATGTCACCGTAGCGCTGAGCCTCTTCGCAGGACTTGACCGACCAGCTGCCCGAAAGCACGTAGTCGGCCTTGCCACTGCCATTGCGCTGGATCAGGTTCAAAGGCAGCAGGCCATTCTGGCCCTGTGCCCCACCCTGCACAAACAACACGGCGAAATCATCCGGCACGGACAGCAAAGCGCGCAAATCGGCTTCTGCCTCGTCACGCACCCCCATATAGTCCTTGCTACGGTGACTCATTTCCATGATGGACATGCCTGTGCCGTGCCAATCGGTCATTTCAGCGGCAGCTTGTTCCAGCACCTCCAACGGCAGCATCGACGGGCCTGCCGAAAAATTCCATACACGCATTACTCGTTTTCCTCGCCAGAAGGGTCCGCCTGATCTTGGGCGGAATCAGTTTGATTGTCCTGCTCAAGACCTTCTGGCGCCTGACCGTCTTCGCCCAGCTCGGCGTCGACCTCGTCATCGGTCTCTACCACGCGGTACACACCAGACAGTTCGCTGTCGTCATCGACGCTGATCAAGGTCACACCTTGCGTTGCACGACCCATTTCACGGATCTCGGCCACACGCGTCCGAACCAGCACACCCGCGTTGGTAATCAGCATGATTTCGTCGGTTTCACGAACCAGGACGGCACCTACGACCTTGCCGTTACGGGCCGAAGTCTGGATGGCAATCATGCCCTTGGTGCCACGACCGTGACGCGTGTATTCGCCAATCGGAGTGCGTTTGCCAAAACCGTTCTCGGTCGCGGTCAGCACGGATTGCGTTTCGTCCTCTGCCACCAGCAAGGCGATCACGGACTGCCCCTCTTCCAGAGTCATGCCGCGTACGCCACGGGCGGCACGGCCCATTGGACGTACATCGCCTTCATCAAAGCGCACCGCCTTGCCGGCGTCAGAGAACAACATGACGTCGTGAACACCGTCGGTTAGCTGAGCCCCGATCAGGTAGTCGCCCTCGTCCAGACCCACAGCGATAATGCCGGCCTTGCGAGGGTTGGAGAAGTCGGACAGCGGGGTCTTTTTGACCGTGCCGCGCGAGGTTGCCATGAACACGAACTGATCTTCGCTGAATTCCTTGACGGACAACACCACGTTGATCTTCTCGCCCTCTTCCAGAGGGAACATATTGACGATAGGCCGGCCACGCGAGTTGCGTGAACCTTGTGGCACTTCCCAGACCTTGAGCCAGTACACACGGCCACGGTTGGAGAAGCACAACAGGTAATCGTGCGTGTTGGCGATGAACAGCTTGTCGATCCAGTCGTCCTCTTTCATGGTGGTGGCCTGTTTGCCACGGCCACCACGACGCTGAGCTCGGTATTCAGACAGCGGCTGGCTCTTGATGTAGCCGGTATGCGAGAGAGTCACCACCATATCCATCGGGGTGATCAAGTCTTCGGTATCCAGTTCGGTCGCGTTGTGCTCGATTTGCGAGCGACGAACATCCTTGCCGGTCGCCGAGAACTCGTCGCGCACGGCGATCAGCTCGTCGCCAATAATGGCGGACACACGGGCGGGACTGGCCAGGATGTCCAGCAAGTCGGCAATCTTGTCCATAACCTCGCGGTACTCGTTAACAATCTTGTCCTGCTCCAGGCCGGTCAAGCGCTGCAAGCGCATGTTCAGAATTTCCTGGGCCTGAACGTCGCTCAGACGGTACAGACCTTCCGAGCCCATGCCGAATTCGGCACCCAGATTATCCGGACGATAAGCCTGACGGCCACCCACAATGGCGCTGGTATCAGCACGGGCCAACATCTCGCGCACCAGACCGGAATCCCAGGAACGAGCCATCAGCTCGACGCGGGCAACCGGCGGCGTAGGAGCGGCCTTGATGATTTCGATGAATTCATCAATATTAGCCAGGGCGACAGCCAGACCTTCCAGCACATGACCGCGCTCACGCGCCTTGCGCAGTTGAAACACAGTGCGACGGGTGACCACTTCACGTCGGTGGCTAAGGAAGTAATCGACCAACTGTTTCAGGTTAAGCAAACGGGGCTGGCCATCGACCAGTGCCACCATGTTCATCCCGAAGGTCTCTTGCAACTGCGTGTTCTTGTAGAGGTTATTCAGCACCACTTCCGGCACTTCGCCACGCTTGAGCTCAATGACCAAACGCATACCGTCCTTGTCGGACTCGTCGCGAATATCGGAAATACCCTCGATACGCTTTTCGTTGACCAGCTCGGCAATGCGTTCTTGCAGCGATTTCTTGTTGACCTGGTAGGGGATGGCGTCGACCACAATGGCCTGACGGTTGCCCTTTTCCATGTCTTCAAAGTGCGTACTGGCGCGCATGATGACGCGGCCACGACCGGTGCGATAGCCTTCACGCACACCGGACATGCCATAAATAATGGCGCCAGTCGGAAAGTCGGGAGCCGCAATGTATTCGATCAGTTCATCGACCGTGCATTCGGGGTGGCTCAGGCAATACAGACAGCCATTGACCACTTCAGCCAGGTTATGCGGTGGAATATTGGTAGCCATACCCACGGCAATACCCGAGCTGCCATTTACCAGCAGGTTGGGCAGACGCGAGGGCAACAGGGCCGGTTCTTTTTCGCTGCCATCATAGTTGGGCACGAAATCCACGGTTTCCTGGTCAATATCGGCCAGCAGTTCGTGGGCGATCTTGGCCAGACGGATTTCGGTGTAACGCATGGCTGCGGCGTTATCCCCGTCGATGGAACCAAAGTTACCTTGCCCGTCGACCAGGGTGTAGCGCATGGAAAAGTCCTGCGCCAGACGCACGATCGTGTCATAGACGGCAGAGTCACCATGAGGGTGGTACTTACCGATAACATCACCGACGATACGAGCCGACTTCTTATAGGCACGATTCCAGTCGTTATTGAGTTCATGCATGGCGAACAGAACACGGCGATGCACGGGCTTCAAACCATCTCGCACGTCGGGAAGAGCACGGCCCACAATCACGCTCATGGCGTAATCGAGGTAGCTGCGGCGCATCTCCTCTTCAAGCGAAACGGGAAGCGTCTCCTTGGCAAAGGAATCCATAGGTCAATTCTTTATAGATATGGGTTAAGCAGTAAGCCAGCCGTAAACGGACAAGGGGAAATTCTAGCACTTTCACATAGAGGGACGCAGCGTCGCGCGGCGACAAGGCAGGTGATAGGTGATTGAAAGGGTCGATCCATCAAAAATCTGCCATCCACTAAACGTATCGATCAGGAATTGGGGAAGCGACGCCACCCACCTCCTGTTGCCTAAAACCAACAATAACAGGAAAGAACAAGGCTAATTCCACGCATCTTCGCGAATCGTTCCTTGTCCCCCTCACGCATAAGGCCGAAATGTCTTAAGATTCGACCTAACACGCATGAAACCCAGCGCAAGCAAGTCTTTGTTCCGTTCAAAGGATTGCTATACTGGTTCCGTTAATCAGCGGCAGGGGTTCGCTGCGGTCACTTAACAGCATCAGCTCAACGAGGAGAAATATGAACAAACCCTCCAAAATCGCACTTGTACTCGCCATTGCCGCCGCATCGGCTACTAGTGCAGTTTCCGCACAAGAGTCCGGCGAAGTTAACAACTGGCGCAATCCGTTCGGCGACGTTTGGAAAAACGGCACCAACGAACTGTGCTGGCGCAACAACTTCTGGACACCTGCTACAGGTATTCCAGGTTGTGACGGTGTGCCCGTTGCCCAAGCCCCCGAAGCTCCTGTCGTCGCTCCTACCGTCACTAAAGTGACCCTGAACGCTGACACTTTCTTCGACTTCGACAAATCCACCATCAAGCCAGAAGGCCGCCAGGTTCTGGATCAAGTGGCTGACACTGTTCAAGCCATCGATCTGGAAACTCTGATCGCTACCGGTCACACTGACTCGATCGGCGCTGAAGCTTACAACCAGAAGCTGTCCGAGCGTCGCGCCAATGCTGTTAAAGCATACTTGGTCAACAAAGGCGTACCTGCTGACCGTATCTACACCGAAGGCAAAGGCGAAGCCAACCCCGTGGCGTCCAACAAGACCCGCGAAGGCCGTGCTCAAAACCGTCGCGTAGAAATCGAAATCGTGGGCAACCGCAAGTAATTCTTGCTGCATCACGTATTTCTGTAGCTAAGGCTACAATTAAGGCTCCGCTTTTGCGGGGCCTTAATTTTTTTGGATAAGCCATGACCGCTTCCACTGCCACTAACCTCAATGTCGATCCCGCAGAGATCGATAAATTCAGTGCACTGGCATCCCGCTGGTGGGACCCAGACAGCGAGTTCAAACCGCTGCACGCCATCAACCCTTTGCGTCTGGACTGGATTCTGTCCTACACCGGCTCCCTGGCGGGCAAGCAGGTATTGGACGTCGGTTGTGGGGGCGGGATTCTGTCAGAAAGCCTGGCTCAGTCCGGTGCCGACGTCACCGGCATTGACCTGGCCGAGCGCTCCTTGAAGATTGCGCGCTTGCACAGCCTGGAATCGGGTGTGCCGGTCAAATACGAAATGATCAGCGCCGAAGACATGGCCGATCAGCACCCGGAGCGTTTTGACGTCGTCACCTGCATGGAAATGCTGGAGCACGTCCCTGATCCGGGCTCTATCATCGCGGCCTGCGCCAAGCTGGTCAAACCTGGTGGCTGGGTCTTTTTCTCAACACTGAACCGCAACCCCAAGTCCTTTTTGTTTGCCATTGTGGGCGCCGAGTATCTGCTGCGCCTGATCCCCAAGGGCACGCATAGCTATGAAGGTTTCATCAAACCCAGTGAGCTGATTTCCTCGGCCCGTCGCAGCGGTCTGGATGCCCTGGCCCTCAAAGGTCTGGAATACAACCCGATTACCGAGCACTACCGCCTGTCCGGTGACACCTCCGTCAACTACCTGCTGGCCAGCCGCCGCCAACGTTAAGCACTAATGAATAAACTGGTTCTATTCGATTTTGACGGCACCTTGGCCGATTCCGCGCCGGATCTGGCAGCTACAGCCAATCGTATGCGCAAAGAGCATGGCCTGCCTGAGCTGCCTTACGACGCGTTGCGTCCGTATGCCTCACACGGAGCCCGCGGTCTGCTCAAGGTAGCACTGAATATCAACACTGATCATCCAAACTATGCTCAGTTGCGAGCACAGTTTTTGCAGGACTATCACGATCACATGACAGAGTTGACCCATCTGTTTGAAGGCGTGGCCCCCATGCTCACACAGCTGGAGCAAGCAGGTTACACCTGGGGCATTGTCACCAACAAGCTGGAATACCTGGCCTTGCCGCTGATTCATCACCTTGGCCTGACTCAGTCGTGTGCCGTTACGGTAGGCGGGGACACCACCCAACATACCAAGCCGCATCCCGAGCCCCTGCTGTACGCGGCAAAACAAGTCGGCTTTGCGCCGGCAGACTGCCTGTACGTGGGCGATGACCTGCGTGACATTCAAGCAGGTCAGGCGGCTGGCATGGCAACCATGGTTGCCGCCTACGGCTATTGTGCTGGCGACGACAGTATCAGCACCTGGCAGGCTGATCTGACCGTGCACCACGCCAGCGATATCTGGGAAGGCGTAGAACGCTGGGCGAACGGCCAATTGCCGACCCCCACCCCGCTGGCCTGCTAATCAGACTTAAGGCAGCAGCTCCGACAGGCGCTGCTGCATCCACACAGCCACCGGCGCCAACGATTGCCCCTGTCGCCACAACATCTGCACTGACAAAGGCGGCAAGGCTAGCTCCTTGCAATGTAGCTGCGCCAATTTATTGCGCAAGCTCTCGTACTCCGCAATATTCAAGGGCAAAATCGCCCAGCCCAAGCCGTCAGCCACCATATCGGCAATCACATAAAAACTGTCCGAGCGCCATACGCTGGGGCTGACCACCGTTTGTTCCACCCCTTCGATATGAATCAGCAACTGTCTATGCGCTGTCAGTTCCTTACGGCTGACCTGCTGTTGGCTGGCTAGCTGGTGCGTACGCGCAACACAAATCGCCTGAGGCACCGCCCCGATATAGCTCTGCGCAAAAGAGCTGACATCGGCCCCACGATCAAACTGAATGGCTATATCGGAGCGCCCTTCACCGAGATAATCCATAACCTCGGCCGCCGTCCCGTTCCAGATCGTCAATTCCAGAGCAGGCCAACGCACCGCCAGCTCTTTCAGCAATAAACGCAGTGGTCCTTGCGGCAAAGCCTCATCCAGACCGATTTCCAATCGGGCCGACTGCCCCTGAGACAAGTCCAGGGCACGGCGATTCAACCCGTCTGCCTGGCGCAACAAAGCCTTGGCTTCGAGCAACATGATTTCACCTGGCACTGTCAGGCTCAGGGTTCGGCGCGAGCGATCGAACAGCTCCAGGTTCAAGTCGGCCTCTAGCAGGGAAATTGAGGTGCTGACGGCAGACTGCACCTTGCCCAGCTCTTTGGCCGCTTGCGTCATGGAGCCAGTTTCAGCCACGGCCACAAAGTGTCGAATACGTTCTAAAGTCCAATCCATTCATCTATTTTATAGATGCTAATTAACTTTGTCTGTTGATAATATTGATAGATCATAGTGGCTTTCCTACCCTTCTGGCGTTCTATGCTGCACAGCTCGATTACCCATCAAGCCCAAACTGCCCCCCTGTCTCCAAGCCGTCGCTGGTTGATCCTGGCGATTGTGTCGGCAGCCCTTTTATTGATTGTGGTGGACATGACGGTGCTCTACACCGCCCTGCCACGCTTGACACATGATCTGCATGCCTCTGCCTCGGACAAGCTCTGGATCGTCAACAGCTACGCCTTGGTCGTGTCCGGCCTGCTCCTGGGCATGGGCACCCTGGGCGACCGTCTGGGTCACAAACGCCTGTTTCTGTGCGGCCTGGCCACTTTTGGACTGGCCTCGATCGCGGCAGCCTATTCCACCAACCCGACCGCCCTGATTGCCGCACGCGCGTTTCTGGGGGTGGCGGCAGCCATGATGATGCCGGCCACCTTGTCGCTGATCCGCATCACTTTTCACGATGAGCGCGAACGTGCCGTGGCCTTTGGTGTCTGGTCGTCAATTGCGTCGGGCGGGGCCGCTTTTGGCCCAGTCCTGGGCGGCTTCTTGCTGGAACACTTCTGGTGGGGATCGGTCTTTCTGATCAATGTCCCGATTGTGCTGATCGCCTTGCCTATGGGCTGGCTGCTGGTCCCCAGATCCGCGCCCAATACATCCCGCCCCTGGGACATCAAAGGCTCGTTGCTGATCATGGTGGGCCTGGTTGCCAGTACCTTGGCAATCAAAGAAATGGGCAAGTTGCACATCAACTGGGGGCTAGTCGCTCTCGCCCTGCTTATTGGCATTGCCTTTCTAAGCTGGTTTGTCCGTCAACAAAACCGCAGCCCTTTTCCTTTGCTGGATTTTTCCCTGTTCAAGGACGCCACACTAAGCACCGCCGTGCTCTCTGCCTTGACGGCCTCGGCCGCCCTGATTGGCATGGAACTGGTTTTTAGCCAACGTTTGCAATTGGTACTGGGTTTCTCGCCTTTAGAGGCAGGTCTGGCGATTCTGCCCTTGCCCCTGGCCGCTTTTGTATCAGGGCCCCTGGCTGGCCGCCTGTTGGTTGTCATTGGCAGCAAACATCTGTTGATCGGCTCTCTGAGCCTGGCGGGAACGGGCATGGCCGCCTATTTGCTGTGGCATAACAGCGCGCAGTATCTACAAGTGACCAGCCTTGTGATGCTTGGTCTGGGCGTTGGTGCGGCCATGACCGCCGCTTCCAGCACCATCATGCAAAGCGTGCCGCCTTCGCGCGCCGGGATGGTAGCTTCAGTTGAAGAAATGTCTTACGAGCTGGGTGGGGCACTGGGCGTGACCATTATGGGCAGTTTGCTGTCCTTCGTATACAGCACCAGCCTGATCTTGCCGCAGGAGTTAAGTGATCGCCCATTGGCCTACGACAGTCTGGACCAAGCCTTGCTGGTGGCAGAAACCATGCCGCAGAATCTGGCCCTCACCTTAAGTGAGTTGGCTCGCGATTCTTTTGATAAAGGCTATGTTGCCGTGCTGGCCAGTTGCACGGCCTTACTGGTGATGGCGACCTTGGCTGTCTGGTACTTCCAGCGCAACAAAAGCAGCCACGCGAGTTCTGCCTATTAGTCTTTTTGCAGCAGCGCCAACTTGTCGGTCTGAGTGGCCCAGTACTCATGGTCCGGCAAGGGCGCTTTTTGTTGACTGATGCGTGTCCAGGCCGGGTTCTCGCTCAAAGTTCGATTCAGCTCGACATAGACCTGCTGTTCGGACGTCACGTCCTGATCACTGACAATCGCCCCCACGGGGCATTCGGCCACACAAATGGAGCAGTCAATACATTCATCAGGATGAATGACCAGGAAATTCGGGCCTTCAAAAAAGCAATCCATGGGACACACCGTCACGCAATCGGTGTACTTGCACTGGATACAGGCTTCCGTCACTACATAGGTCATGACACGGCTACTTCAACAAATAAAGACGGGGCATAGCATAACAGCTGAACATGAATATCATGTGTTCGCTGTCGGCCATGCCCCGCCTATTCGGCCTGATTTCAGACCGTCCTGAAACGGCCCTAACTGCTCATGGCCTTAAACAGCAGGCCCCTTCGCTGGCAAGAACTGAAAGGGTTTGGCTGGCTTGAAGTGCTCCAGCGCTTCACCCATATAGACCGTGCTTTGCTCAGGTCCCAGATCCAGCTTCATGACCTTGCCCGTCTCGGCCGAAAAATCGACCTTCTTCATGTCAACCCAGAACGCACCGGGCGACAGCACCGAATCAAAGTAATACAGGCTGCGCTGGTGGTCGAACACCGTGCGCCAGCGTGTCGACGAGTTATTAGGCTGATCGGGCACGGTCATGCCGTAGGAGGTGGACGCATTGCGCATCACGCTCAGCACGCTGGCCACGGCCTTGTCATCGCTCAGATTGCGTGGCACGGCATCAATGTAGAAAGAAGCGCGAGCAAAGCGGTCGGCGGCACGGCTGGTGCCCGGCAACATATTCATGCCACCTACCGACTGCCAGTAATCACGAATAGCCAATTGCTGGTCAAAAGTCGGCGAGTTCGTCATCACCTGATACTTGCGGCTGTGATGGATATGCTGCTTGCCATCGATGTACTCAATAATGGCACTGTCACCAGAGGAGTCCGACATGGACAAATGCAAGGTCGCCAAACGCTCTTCATTGGGAACCTTGTCGCTGATCACCACGAAGGGGGTCTTTTCCAAGGCAGCCACCGCTTCAGCCACCGTTGCGAAGTTATCCAGAACATATTGCCCCCACAAGGACATACTCAAGGTTTTGTCACCTTTTTGAGGGGTGGGGTACTCCGACTCCACCAACCACAGCAAATTGACGTTCAGTCCCTTTTCATTTGCTCCGTCTGTCGAGGCCAGGTCGTAACCCGAAGCAATCACGCTGCCATATTTGGATGTCCATTCAATCGACGATGGACCTGCTTCACCGTTGCGCTTGGCGCCACGAGGAAAAATCCAGAGGTTGGTTCCAACGTCCAGCTTCCAGTCCATGGAACGACCGGTAATCACCTGACCGTTATCACCCAGAAAAACAGCTCGAGTACACGCCTGAGAGGCCGCAGGCACCAAAGCCAGCCCAACTGCGCAAGCCAGCAAAGTACGACGACATTTTTTTAGCAACATCTTTCTCTCCAGAGACGGCTAGCCGCCCAATCAATCAAACAAAAAACCGACTGTTTAGACAGCCGATACATTGGACACGGGTGTAACAAAAACAGGATTAGGACAGCGCGTCAAGCCAAGTGACAAGTTGTGGCAGAAGACCTACAGATACATGAAAAAGAGCTCTCTTGATTTGAGAAACACAGCGTTTAGATAATAATAACTGTTCTCATTATTGTTCCTTATTCTGATTTTTATGTCTCTCTTGTTTCCTCTTTCTCCGGCTGCCCGTGCCGTAGCCATTCTTGCTGGCTCCATCGCCCCCTTCTCCTGTGCCTTGGCTCAACAAAGCGTCAACCAGCTCGACAATATCGTGGTTACTGCTTCCGGCTTTGAGCAAGCGGTTCAAGATGCCCCCGCCTCCATCAGCGTCGTACCACGTGCCGAACTGGAAAAGAGAGCCTACCGTGACGTCACCGACGCCTTGCGAGATGTACCTGGCGTGGTGATCACAGGTGGTGCAAGTGGTAGCGATATCAGCATTCGTGGTATGGCTTCGGCCTATACCCTGATCCTGGTTGACGGCAAGCGACAAAACTCGCGTGAGACACGTCCCAACAGCGATGGTGCCGGTATTGAGCAGGGCTGGTTGCCTCCCATGCAGGCAATCGAACGTATTGAAGTGATTCGTGGTCCCATGTCCTCCTTGTATGGCTCAGAAGCCATGGGGGGAGTGATCAACATTATTACCCGCAAAGTCCACCAGGAATGGACCGGCTCGCTGCGCACCGAAGGCACCATCCAAGAGGACTCCAAGTCCGGCAATATTTATCAAGGCAATTTCTATCTGGCAGGCCCCATCAAGAAAGACATGCTGGGGCTGCAGATTTATGGCCAGGAATCCCGTCGCAATGAAGACGAAATTCTTGACGGTTTCAACAAGCAAAATACATCCTCGGGCACCGTCAAGCTGACCTTGACACCTTCGGCCAATCACGACTTTACCGCCGAGTTCTCCCGGACTTTGCAAGAGCGAACCTCTACACCCGGCAAAAGCATGCCCGCCGAAACCTGCGGCAGAAACGGCAAATGCTCCCCCAACAGCATCTCCTCCAGCAAGTACTCTCGCAATGTGTTCTCCGTGGGCCACAACGGTCGCTGGGGACGGGCTGTTTCCAACACCTACGTACAACGTGAAGAGATTGATAACCCCGGCCGTAGCATGTTCCTGAAAAACACCGAGTTCAATACGCAATGGAGCCTGCCTTTAGGCGACCACATGCTGACCTCGGGCTTTCAGTATCTGCATGAGCAACTGCGCGACAACGGCAACCAGTACAAGCCCGATGTCAATCGCCTAAGCCGTGAACAATGGTCGGTATTCGCGGAGGACGAATGGAGCATGACCGACAACTTTGCCCTGACCGGCGGCTTGCGCATGACTCACGACGAGAACTATGGCAATCACTGGACTCCACGCCTTTATGGTGTCTGGCATGCCACCGAGCAACTGACCTTGAAGGGCGGCGTCTCCTCTGGTTTCAAGGCCCCTTCCCTGCGTTCGGCCGTGGCTGACTGGGGGCAGATCACCGGTGGCGGCGGCGTTCCTGCTGTGATCGTTGGCAACCCGAATCTGAAGCCAGAAAAGAGCCTGAGCCAGGAACTGGGCATTGTGTGGGACAACCAGAACGGTATGGTCAACAGCCTGACCTTCTTCAATACCAATTTCAAAGACAAGATCTCTGAAACTCGCCGTTGTACAGATCCTGATGGCCTGCCTAACTGCCACGTTTTCCCAGGCGATCAAGGCTACAAATTCGTAAGTGACCGCGTCAACGTAGACAAGGCCATCATGCGTGGTGTGGAGGCCTCCACAACCTGGTCGATTACCGATGACCTGCGTCTGGCCGCCAATTACACCTACACCTACTCCAAGCAAAAGAGCGGTGAGTTCTCCGGCCAGCCTTTGAACAAGATGCCCAAGCATATGTTTAACGCCACCCTGGATTGGGATGCCAATGAACAACTGGGCTTGTGGACACGTGTCAACTACCGTGGCAAGACTTCAGACTACCTGAGCCGCACCAGCATGGCGCAAGGCACCCCATCCTTCACCTTCCTGGATGCCGGCCTGAACTACAAGGTCAACAAGACCACCACGCTTGGCTTTGGTATCTACAACATCTTTGACAAGCGCGTCACGGATGAAACCTTTGATGCTGTGTATGATGGGCGCCGTTACTGGGCTCAACTCACTGTCGGTTTCTAAAAACACCGCTTCATGCAGAATCAAAAACGGCCCTTCACGGGCCGTTTTTACAGCTCAGTTCAAACCAGCCATTCAAAACTCCAGGCAGTCAAAAAACCCTGGCAATCTTGCATAGCTGTCCATGAGCTGATCAATCAGATACGCGCTGTCTCGGGTTTCCAGAGCCAACAGATTTTCCCGGTAGTCCTCATCAGCCAAACCAACCGCACTGCGGCCCGGATCAACTCGGGCACCGGCCAGAAGCTCGGACAGCTTAGGGTCTTGTAAACCCTCCAGAGCAGCGCGCAAGGCCAACTCTTGATCAGTAAAACCGACTTGCCCGCCTTGGCCAGCGTGTAACGCCGCTTGCACTAGGGGCAACAACTTATCAATATCTTGCTTGCTAAGGTAAAACACATGCATGACACGTTCTCCACGGATTGGTGATCGGCTGGTCCAGCATACCGAAAGAAACAAGGCCGGCGCTAGTACGCCATCATTTACAGAATTAAAAAAGGGGGCCCATGACAGTAATGCGTAAATTCACTCACTCCCGCTGGCTACTGTTGGGGCTGTTGCCACTGACCACCCTGGCACAAGCCCAAACGACGGATCTCAATTCGGTAGCACTGCCCGAAACCAACACCTGGGGCTCCACACCTTACGCATTACAGATCACCCCCTACGCCTGGATTACGGGCTTGTCCGGTGAATCTTCTCCATTCAAGCGCGCACCCTCGCTGGATATCGAAAAGTCCTTTTCCGATGTGCTGCACAATCTGCGTGCCGCCGCCTTTCTAAACACCTGGGCGCGGCGCGACCGCTATGTACTCAATAGCGACCTGCTCTACGTGAACACGCGTGAAAGCGAGGTAGTGGGAGGCTTGCCCTTGGTCGGCGCCGCCCAGGGAACGGTAGACACGCGCCTGTTCATGGCGACCTTGCAAGGCGGGTATCGTGTCTACGATTCCGAACAAGCCAGCCTGGATGCACTGGCCGGCTTTTCGTATTGGGATATTCGCACTCGTGCCCATCTGAGCACAGCGGGCCGGACCAAACACCACGAAGAAAGCTTTAGCTGGGTGGACCCCATGATCGGACTGCGTGCGTTCTACCGCTTCACACCCGAGCTGTCCACTCATGCCCAGATCCATTTAGGCGGCTTTGACGTGGGCTCGCGTCTGAGCTATCAGGCCACGCTGACGCTGAACTACGACCTGTCAAAGCACTTCTCGCTTGCCGCCGGATACAAAGTGCTGGATGTGAATTACCGTCGCGCCGGTCATGTCTTTGATACTCGTATGTCCGGCCCCGTACTGGGGCTTAGCTGGCGGTACTGATTGAACGGAAAGGGGCGGCCTGGACCGCCCCTTTTCCCATCAGATCAAGCCATACCATCTACTTGATGACGACGTTCCCAGAAACGCGAGGCCACCTTGCCAAGCAGGTCGTCCCCGGTTTTGATAACAAACACCTCTTTGTCTACGGACACGCCCGCCCGATCCAACAGAGGCTGGGCCGCACCGTTGTGGCCAATGGCCTTCAAGTGCCCATAGGCGTCTGCCACAAAATCAACTGCGGCCTTGTTATTACACAACTTTGAAGCCTGCTCCTGTGTCAACAACAAGGCGACCGCATCAAACAGCACCGACGGAGCACCAGCGATCTTTTCATCAGCGGCCAACTGGGTGCCGTCCGACAAGGTTACGCCCCCAACTTGCGGAGCAATCAGCTTGACGGCCACACCGGCCTCTTGAGCGCCCGTCAGCAACATCTCCAGCAAGCCTTTATCCGCCCCATCCGTCACCAGTATGCCCAGCATCCGGCCTGCAACAGGTGCTTTCTGAGCCAATATGGACAAGGCTTTAGAGGGCGGCATATCTACTGGTTTGCGGGCAGGTTTGGCAGGCGGCGGCAAATCCAGGCCCAAGCCCTGGGCCGCTCGCTTGGCCAGATCCTCATCAATCACACGCAGATGAGAGAGCACCCGCACACGAACATGATTGAGTTGAACCTTGGATAGCTCAAAGACCAAACCGGCAATCAGATGCTCTTGCTCGACTTCCGTCTGCGAACGGTAAAACAAACGGGCCTGACTGTAATGGTCAGCAAAAGACTCCGCCCTTACCCGTAGTTTCGCCCCATCGTCTACCGTGCTGGGCAAGCTGCGAAAACCATGGGCCTGGGCACGGGGGCCAGCAGACTCGCCCGCCTCATCCAGGCTGTTAGGCTCATAGGTCGCGCGGCCTTTGGGAACCTGAGTTTGCATCATGCCGTCGCGCTGCATATTACTGAACGGACAACGTGGCGCATTAATGGGAATCTGATGAAAATTGACTGTTCCCAGACGAGACTTCTGTGTATCCAGGTAGGAGAACAAACGGCCTTGCAGCAAAGGATCGTCCGTAAAGTCGATGCCCGGAATAAGGTTGGACGGCAAGAAGGCGACTTGTTCTGTCTCTGCAAAAAAATTATCGGGATAACGATCCAGCACCATGCGACCCACAATTTTGACCGGCACGCTTTCTTCGGGAATGAGCTTGGTCGCATCCAGCACGTCGTAGTCCTGCTTGTCGGCCCACTCCTGGTCGAAAACCTGCACGCCAAGCTCCCACTCCGGGAAGGCTTCGCTTTGAATGGCCTCGTACAAATCGCGGCGCAGGTAATCCGAATCCGCGCCGGAAATCTTGACCGCTTCGTCCCACAAGGTCGACTGCAAACCCTGTTTGGGCTTCCAGTGAAACTTCACAAAATGCGACTTGCCCTTGGCATTCACAAAACGGAAGGTATGCACACCAAAGCCCTGCATCATGCGAAACGAGCGCGGCAAGGCTCGGTCCGACATCAACCACATGACGGTATGCAAAGACTCAGGCATCAGGGAGACAAAATCCCAGAAAGTGTCATGAGCTGACGCTGCCTGTGGAAAGCCCCGGTCTGCCTCCGGCTTGACGGCATGGATCAGGTCCGGAAACTTGATGGCGTCCTGGATAAAAAAAACGGGCATATTATTGCCCACCAGATCCCAGTTCCCCTGCTCGGTATAGAACTTGACGGCAAAGCCACGCACATCACGCGGCGTGTCTTTGGAGCCTTTGGAACCGGCCACTGTTGAAAAACGGCAGAACACCGGCACCCGGTGTCCTTCCTTTTGAAACACACAGGCCTGAGTCAACTCCGGAATGGCCTGCGTACATTCAAAATAGCCATGTGCGCCCGTGCCGCGAGCATGAACAATCCGCTCCGGGATGCGCTCGTGGTCGAAATGGAATATTTTCTCGCGCAGGACAAAATCTTCCAACAAAGTCGGGCCGCGCGCGCCAAATCGCAAGGAGTTCTGATTGTCCGATAGGGGCACGCCATGATTGGTCGTCAAGCCAGTTTGGCCAAACTGATGCAACTCCCCGCCTTGACCCACGGCATCCTGATTGGTCCTGGTTGAGGATTTTTTCGTCACCATATGTCCTCCAGTCGAGTCACCTAACAAACCCCGCTCTGCAGGTTTGAATTCAGTAGTGATACGCAACGATGTGGTGTTCAGGCGAAAAAAACCAAACCAGACTGCCAGGGTGTGCCGGCACTCGGCACCAGAACCTCGCAAGCAGGGTTTGTCTGAACGATGAGCGTGAGCCTGCCATCACCGCGCGCTCCCAATAAACTACACACGTCAAACCCAGACGTGTCCTGTTTCAAGCTCACCCATTCCTTCGGGATGCACCCTATTGATCCTGCAAATCGTGCAACTTGAAACAAGGGGCAGGCACCCCGCTCTGTTGGGGTGCCCTTGGAAAAAGCCTAGGAGTTTTAATGACTTGATGTGCGAACCAATCTCTCGAAACGTAAACAAGCATGTCCACATTTTTTTCGTGACAAGCCGGTAACTGTCAGGCCCGCTCTGGCATCATGCGCATTTTCTCGCTCTATACTGAGCACGCTTTAGCGCATGCCCAAGCATGTGCTCCGTTTCT
The DNA here is from genome assembly GCF_025960365.1 of Alcaligenes sp. SMD-FA. Taxonomy (NCBI): domain Bacteria; kingdom Pseudomonadati; phylum Pseudomonadota; class Betaproteobacteria; order Burkholderiales; family Alcaligenaceae; genus Alcaligenes; species Alcaligenes sp. SMD-FA. Next base: position 2,571,470 of record NZ_CP110108.1, read on the forward strand.
TTTTGGAATGATTTTGTGTTTCAAGCCACTGCCCTCGTCTTCGCTCTATATGTCGCTTGGCGACTAATCAAACCTTTACCGATCAAACCCTGGATCAAGTGGCTGTTAAGTGCCTTGGCCATTGCCGCCACCCTGCACCATTACACCGTCGCCCTGTTTTGGGGCACCCGCGCTTCTCCAGAAATTCCCGCCCCAGTCATCATGGTCTTGGGATGGGCTTTTGGAGCTGTCTTGCTGGCCACCTGCTTGACCTTGATCACCGATCTGGCAGGTTTGCTAATGCGCGTCCTGTACAAACCTGCCGGACAAGTGCTGCTGCGCTCCCCCACCTTGCGCGGTGTGCTAGGTATCGCCGCTGTCAGTCTTTCCGCATTGGGCGTGTGGCAGGCGGTGCAAGTCCCGGAAGTAAAATTCATCGACGTAAAGGTCAATGGCTTACCCCCTAGCCTGGATGGTTTCAAGCTGATGCAACTGACCGACCTGCACGCCAGCCGTCTGCTGCAAGGGCCGTGGGTACAGGCCATCGTGGACAAAACACAGGCCTTAAAACCGGACTTGATTGCAATTACGGGCGACTTGGTCGATGGCACGGTGAAAGCTCGTCGCGAAGATGTCGCCCCCTTGCAAGCCCTGTCTGCCCCCAAAGGGGTTTGGGTCATTGCAGGCAACCACGAGTACTACACCCAGTATCAGCCCTGGATAGAACACTTCAACAGCCTGGGGCTACGTTTGCTCCTAAATGAGCACAGCATTATTGAGCAAGGCGATGCCGCTTTTGCCTTGGCCGGCATCACGGACAAGTCAGCGGCCGTGCATGGGCAGCCCACGCCCGACGTGGCTGCGGCGGTCGCCGGCATCCCGGTCGGCATGCCCATCATCATGCTGGCCCATCGCCCCGATACCGCCAAAGAAAGCGCAGCGGCCGGCGTGGCTTTGCAACTGTCCGGCCATACACACGGCGGCCATATCTTAGGCATGCACAAGATCGTGCAAATGGCCAATGACGGCTATGTAGGCGGACTGTATCAAGTCGATGATATGCAGCTCTATGTCAGCTACGGCGCCGGGCTGTGGCCAGGTTTCCCCCTGCGTCTGGGGCGCGCCTCGGAAATCACCTTGATTACCTTGCGCGCCTCCTGAACCTGAAACGCAAACCGGAGCATCAAGATACGCTGCGCAGTGCCCGTCGACACAGGCGCTGCACAGCCGCATTATCCGGTGATTGCACCTGCCATTGAGCACATAAATCGCGCACCCACTGTGGCTGATCCTTGGCTGCATCATTCAAGAAGTTGGCCACCGAGTCTTGCACATACACACTGTCATCCCGATACAAGGTTTCCAGAATCGGCAACATGCGCTCCGGTTTCTTTTTCAGAATAGCGATATGCGCGCACCACACTCCCCGAGGGCGCAGGGCTTCACACGCAAACCGGCGCAGATACTCCGAGTCTGAACGCGCCCACTGCTGCAAGGTCTGAATCGATACCTCCAGCTCGGCCACCAGTTGAGGCCGTACCGCCATCCAGGCCCATTCGCGCACACCAAAATGCGGATCATCCGCCAAGGGACGCAGTGCGTCCAGACGCTGGGAGACACTTAGCGGCTCGCGCGCTCCCACCATAAAGCAAGCCCAGCCACGCACCACATCGGCCGGATGATTCAGGCAACGCATCCAGGCCATCTCACCATAGGTTTGCAGCAAATATTCCCCTATGGCTTTCATGCGCTTGAGAATGCCCAATTCGGCCAGGGCGTCGATGTGCTGCGCGCCCTGCTCATCCAGTTCCGGAAAAACAGTGGCCACCAGCACACGCTGATCAATCGCCAGCGACTCCGTCAGGGTAGCGCCCTGGATTTCCCCCTTGGACAGGGCCAACAAAATATCAGCGGGTATGTCCGCGACCCTGGCATAACCCTTGCGGTTTTCTGTACTCATGATGCTTGTTCTCCTGCGGCCGCTTTGTTCAACAAGGCGCTTAGCTGCGCGCATTCCGCCTCGGACAAATGCCCGAACAGATTGCCTATCCACTGGGCATGGGTCCCTACCAGGGTCTTGGCCAGCTCCTCCCCCTGAGGACTGAGTTTCACCATGACGGAACGCCGATCCGCCTCGGCCGCAAAGCGTTGCACCCAACCCGCTTTAAGCAGTCCATCCACCAAGGTGGTGACCGTTGCACGCGTAACACCTGCCCGCTCAGCCAGGATATGCGAGGGCATGCCCTCGGGTGCCTCTTTGAGCAAAAACAAAAGCACAAAACGGGCTTCGCTCAAGCCATAGGGTGCCAACAAGGCGGCGCAGTCTCGATCAATACGAGCGGACAAGGACAAGAGCTGAAAACAAAGAGACATTCCCTGTACGTTAACGTCCTGGTGCTGCTGTGCATGCGAGAGCAAGGCCTGATATTTCGCTTCCAGTTTCATAGTTTGAGATCAAATTATTTGATATCAAATCTTAATAGTGGATTCCATCAAAAACAAGAAAAATAAAAGAGACGTACTCATCCGAAATGAAGGTACACGGATTTCATATCATGCCAATCCAAACCACAAAGCGAAATATGCTCAATGGTAAGGAACCTATCCATAAATACAGCCGATCTTCTGACAAAAAGAGTGTCGCCAAAACTCGACAATGCCACATTTTAAGCTTGATGCTTACCAAGCGAGCCCCTCGCATGCGGTAAGGTAGAAGGCTGGTCAGGCATCAGCCCTGCCAACTATCCTCTGCAGCACACATGGAATCCGAGTACCAGCATCATGAATAGCATCAAGAAATCGAACAAATTGGCGAATGTTTTGTACGATATTCGCGGCCCCATCATGGACAGGGCCAAGCAAATGGAAGACGAGGGTCAGCAACTGATCAAGCTGAACATCGGCAATTTGGCGGTATTCGGTTTTGATGCCCCGGAAGAGATCCAGCTTGATATGATCCGCAACCTGCCCAATTCCTCGGGCTACTCGGACAGCAAAGGTATTTTTGCCGCGCGCAAAGCCGTCATGCACTACACCCAGGAACAAGGCATCAAGGGCGTGACGCTGGAAGACATTTACCTGGGCAATGGTGCTTCTGAACTGATTGCCATGGCGACCAATGCCCTGTTGGATGACGGCGACGAGTTACTCTTGCCCATGCCCGACTACCCGCTGTGGACGGCTGTTACCAGCCTGTCCGGCGGTACGCCCGTCCACTACCTCTGTGATGAAGCCAATGGCTGGATCCCTGATCTGGACGATATCCGCTCCAAGATCACCCCACGCACCAAAGGTCTGGTGGTCATCAACCCGAACAACCCCACCGGCGTGCTCTACCCCGACTCGGTGCTGCAAGCACTGATCGATATTGCCCGCGAATTCAATTTGGTGCTGCTGGCCGACGAGGTCTACGACAAGGTCTTGTTTGACGACATGAAGCACACCGCGATGGCCAGCTTGTCCACCGACGTGCTGACCTTGACCTTCAACTCCTTGTCCAAAAGCTACCGCGCCTGTGGTTACCGCGCAGGCTGGCTGGTGATTTCGGGCGACAAGCAGGCTGGCGCTGACTATATCGAAGGGCTGAGCATGTTGGCCAATATGAAGCTATGCGCGAACGTGCCCGGCCAATGGGCTATTCAAACGGCCTTGGGTGGTTATCAGAGCATTAACGACCTGGTTTGCGAAGGCGGACGCCTGCGTCGTCAACGCGATCTGGCATACGAACTGATCACCGCCATTCCCGGGGTCAGTTGCGTCATGCCCCACGCTGCTCTGTACATGTTCCCGCGTCTGGATCCCGAAATTTACCCCATCAAGGACGACCGTCAGTTCTTCCTGCAACTGCTGGAAGCCACCCGCGTGATGCTGGTGCAAGGTACGGGCTTTAACTGGCCTCATCCGGACCACTTCCGCATGGTGTTCCTGCCTCACGAGCCCGACCTGCGCGAGGCCATCGGCCGCATGGCCAAGTTCCTGAAAGACTACCGTATCAAGCACGGTACGGAACGGCCTGAGTTTGTGCAAGCAGCCACTCCAGCCGTCCACAGCGCCGAAGCTGAATAAAAAATCGGACTCAATGAAAAAAGCCAAGGATTCACTCTCCTTGGCTTTTTAATACAGCACTCAAGATACTTGAGATAATTGTTCCGTCACCCAATCAATAAAAACACGCAGCCGAACATTCGTATGCTTGCTGCGATGAAACGCCACATACAAGGGCATAGGGTCCATAGTCCAGTCGGGAAATAGCGCAATCAAGCTCACTGCTTGCACCGCTTCCTTGGCCAGATACTCCGGCAAGCAAACCAGCCCCAAACCTGCTTCGCCCGCTGCCAGATAGGCATTGCCATCATTTACGGCCAAGCCATAACGGCCTGGCAAACAAACCCGCTCTTTCTGGCGACGCAAGGCATAAGGAAACGGTTTGTTCTGATGCTCCCACAGGTATCCCACCATTCGATGCGCAGATCCTTCCAACTCTTTGGGATGCTCAACGGTACCAAACTGCTCCAGATACGACGGCGCAGCATAGATGGCCAGATGCAATTCCCCCACTCTCTTGGCGATCAAGGACTGATCCTGAATCTGGCCACCCCGCACTACACAGTCCATGCTTTCATCCAGCAAATCTACCGTCTTGTCGCCCACCCCCATATCCAGCTGAATATCCGGGTAGCGTGCATAGAACGAAGGCAGGGCAGGCACCAGCACACGGCTGGCTAAAGGGCTGGGCACATCCACCCGCAAGCGGCCACTGGGCGAAGCCAGGGCCTGGGCCAGATCCCGCTCACTGTCCTCCAGATCAGCCAGCAATTGCAAGACACGCTCGAAGTAAAGTGCTCCAGCACTGGTCACGCTGACCTTGCGTGTCGTGCGATTCAGCAAGCTCACCTGCAGGCGTGCCTCCAACTGCTGTATCAGATGCGTAGCCCTAGTTCGATTGATATGCAAAGCCTGAGCCGCCCTGGTAAAGCTGCCCGTTTCCACCACTTTGGCAAAGGTACGCATCGCTTCAAAACGGTCCACGTATTGTCTCCAATCGGTAGCAGGGATTGTTTTGATTATAGAAATAGTGTTGTCTGCCATCCAGCGTTTATCTGCTCATGCCCAGAGCCTACAGTGAATAGTTCAATGAACTTCGCCTGCCCAGCAGGCACAGGAAAGCATGATGACACCCCTACGCCTTGCGGTATTCCCCACCGAACGCCAAGCTTTGTATGAGCGCGGGCATTACTCACCAGCGATTCGCTCCAACGGCTTCTTATTTGTTTCCGGTCAAGTCGGCAGCCGCGAAGATGGCTCACCGGAGCCGGAGCTGGAACAACAAATACGCCTGGCCTTTGAGAACCTCAATACTGTGCTGGCCGCAGCAGGTTGTAGCTTTGCGCATGTGCTGGATGTAACGCTGTTTCTGGTGAATCCGGAGGCAAATCTGGAAACCCTATGGAAAGTTCTGCCGGACTATTGGGGCGACGCTCCCTACCCGGCACTGACAGGCGTAGGAGTGCCTTGGTTGTCAGACTTTCAGTTTGAGATCAAGGTGGTGGCACAACTGCCGGAACAAGCCTGACACGCGAACTATTCAGATAGCTACTTGAATACTGATTACGCGAACTCCGAGTTCATTCACCTCCCCTGCCCTCTGCACAGGGGAGTATTCGGCCGGACATTTCAAGCCTTTCACAGTCTCAAAACGCATGTGTTTAGAAAACGCTTTGAATATGTCGAACCATTCCATGAACGCCTTGTATCGCCTTTCTCGATAGGCCAATCTTTCTAACTGGACTCACTACCAGGCAATGCGGCCAGAACAGCCGCCTGCATACTTTGCGTCAACGCGGTATCACCCATGGCCCGGCTGATCATCCCTGTCCCCAACATGGCGGCAAACAAGAGCATGACTTGCTCTTCGGACTGCTCGGCACAGGCTTGCAAGGCAAGGCGGCGAAACTGCTCAAACAAGTGCTCTACCCCTTCACTGTAAATTGCCGTGGTCTGCGCATCGGCAGACAGGCCGCTAGCCAGGGAAGAAAAGGCCAAAATCGGGCAGCTTTGAGTTTGAGGACGATGCTTGAAGTAACGTCGCATCAAGGCTTGAAAACCTTGTACGGCATCTTCTTCATAGCGTTGGTTGATACGCTGCCAGGATGCCGAAGACTGCGTAAAGGCAAAACGGGAAGCCTCCTCAATCAAGGCCTCTTTGGAGGCAAACTGTTTGTAGAAGGCGCCAGCCGTCAGACCCGCATCGTTCATGATGTCCCCGATCGAGACCCCTTCCACCCCATGTTTGCGAAACAGCCGGCATGCCGTTTCCAGCACCCGTTCGCGGTTGCGTTCGGCCTGCTCGCGCGAGACACGCCCCATTCAAACCTCCGGACGACGAAAAGCAATCAGCTTGGCAATCAAGCGCTGACACACTTCATTATTTTGATTCATGGTGTGAGACTCCACCGTCACCATCCCCCTGTCCGCTTTAGAGCGAGAGGGCTGAATGTCGATGATTTTACTGAGCACATGCAAGACATCACCAGCACGCGTGGGCCGCGGCCAGTCTATCTGCCCGCCGGCACCAATAATTCCCTGACTGAATTCCAAGCTGTCCACCAACAGCTTCATGGTGATGGCAGCAGTGTGCCAACCGCTTGCAGCCAAACCTTGAAAGAACGTGTCCTTGGCCGCTTCCGCATCCAGATGGAAAGGCTGCGGATCAAACTGGCGGGCAAAGCTGATAATTTGCGCCTCATCCAGAGCATGCTCTGCGCTGCGAAACTCCATCCCCAGGGCCAGATCGTCAAGATAAACAACTGCGGTAAGACTCATCCGACTATTCTCCAGAAAGTGTGCGAGTGCGTATTGCTGCCTACATAAATAGATTATGAATAGCAGCTATCCTTGCACAAGCTTTTCTGAAAATCAACAATAGATTACAGTCATACTCTATTTTGAAAATGGTGATTACTCTGCTTTGTTACCTGAAAGCCATTCAGTAGAGCGTTTGAGAAAATGCGCCTTGAATAGGGCATATCGCCCCACAGACCAGCAAGACATAAAGGAAAGCCACCCTTTGCTAGCAGACTGCTCAAGGGGCTGCCTTCATCTGCTGGGCTTTAGCCTGCTAAATCCAGTACCAAGGTCTGCGACATCAAAGACGAGCCTTCACGCAAAGGCTCAGGTTCACCGCTAGGCGAAAAACCATACTTCTTATACAACTGGACGGCTGCCGCATTCGTCAGAGTCACACTCAAACGTATACAAGCCGCCTGCTTACTGTTTGCCCATTTCACTGACGCATCCAGCAGGCCATAGCCTGCCTGTAAGCCACGCGCGGAGGGTGCCACCCACATCTGATAGATATCAGCCACGGCAGGTTCCGAGGCAGACAGCTTGCACCAGACCAGACCACACGCTTGCCCCTCCTTGTCAGCTAACAAGACATGGTCTGCCTCGGATGCACAAGCGGTTTGGATCCGCTCCTGCCAGAAATGCTCAGAATGTGCGGACTCCACGGCATAGGTACTCCCGAAAGCATCGGGAGAATCACGCAAGGCACTGAGGCGCAATGCTTGATACGTGCGCCATTCATGCGCCTGAACCGGACGAATAGAGATCACAACACATCCTTTATAAAGAGAGTCAGGTTCCGATCAGGGACCACAACGCTTAATGCAAGGGCCGCAACAGCAATACAGCGCACAAAGCCAGCATGAAAACAGCGATGCTGGCATCCAGCACACGCCATGCCAAAGGCTGACGAAACACAGGTTGCAACAATCGCGCCCCATAGCCCAAGGCCAGAAACCAGCTAGCACTGGCTGCACAGGCCCCCAAGGCAAAGGCCCACTGCAAGTGGCCAGGATACGGCGTAGACAGGCTACCTAGCAGCACCATCGTATCCAGATACACGTGAGGATTCAAAAAAGTAAATGCCAGACAAGTGAGCAAGATACGACGACGGTTGCGCTCGCTACCCTGCCCAGCCATCAAGCTGCCCTTGCCCGTCCAAGCCCGTTGTGCGGCCAACAGCCCATACCAAGCAAGAAAAGCCGCGCCGCCAAAGCGCAGAACTTGCAGCAAGCCTGGCCATTCCTCTACCAAGGTACCAATGCCAGCCACGCCCCCTAGAATCAAGACGATATCGGCCAAGGCACAGATAGCGACCACCAAGCCCACATGCCTACGCTCCAGCCCTTGCCGCAAGACAAAGGCATTTTGTGTGCCTATGGCCATGATCAGGCCAGCACCCGTCAAAAAACCAGTCGCAAGCACAGAGAAGAACATGCCATCCACCCACGAAATTCAACAATTGCGATAGGATGCTGTCATTTACGATTTAAGAAAAGCTAATTATTCTTTACTTAATTAAGAATTTCTAAATATATAGGCGAATCATGGATCTGTTGCACCCGCAATTAAGAGCGTTTACGGCAGTTCTGGAGGAAGGCAGCTTTGAAGCGGCCGGACGCAAGCTATACATCACCACGTCGGCTGTCTCGCAACGTATCAAAGCGCTGGAGGACAGACTGGGACAGGTTCTGGTCCTGCGCCAACCACCTTGCCGTCCTACACCAGCAGGCGAGTTGCTGCTGCGTCGTGTACGTCCCATGCAAACCCTGGAAGCAGAGGCTGTCGCCGATTTTCTGCCAGAGCGAACTGGCTCACGTAGACCCATCGCCATTGCGGTCAACAGTGACTCGCTGGACACCTGGTTTCTGCAAGCCCTCTCCCAACTAAGCCAGGAACATGGCTACCTGTTTGATGTGCGCGTGGATGACCAGGACCACACGCTGGAACTGATACGCAATGGCTCCGTACTAGGTGCCGTCACCGCCGAACCGACACCCCTGCAAGGTTGCAAAGTTCAAGCACTGGGCATCATGCGCTACCAAGCCATTGCCTCTCCAGAATTTGTAGCCCAGTACTTCAGTTCAGAAGTAGACGCAGGCTCGTTGGCCCAAGCCCCCATGATTGTCTTTAACCGCAAGGACGAATTGCAGTGGCGTTTTATACGTCAGATCACCACTGAATCTGTAACCCCTCCCATCCACTATCTGCCCACCTCTACCGGCTTTGTGAAAGCGGCGGCTTTGGGCCTAGGCTGGTGTCTGGCACCGGACTCCATGGTCAGCAATGCCTTAGCCTGCCAGGAACTGTCCTTGATCGCCCCCGGCCTTTGGCTGGATGTACCTTTGTACTGGCAACATGCCGCTATCCGCTCCGACACCTTGCACAATATGGGCAGGGCCCTTGAGCAGGCAGCCAGCACCTCATTACTGCCAGTTCCAGCGTAATGAGCTCTTTGGCGTCCTTCGCAGGAAAGCAATGGCCAGGGTTTGCCAATCGCAGTAGATGGTAAAAAAGCGGGCTCACGCCAGCTTTTGCAACAGACTTATCAAGAGAATCGAACTCAAGGCGTTCTTTTGGTCTTGGAAGGTCGAGCCTGCTCAGAAATAATGCGCGCCAGTTTCTGCGCCGCTTCCTTCATTTGCTCTGGACTGAACGCACTCAGGCCCAAAATCAGCCCTGGGGGCCCCTCACCGGCGTGATACATGGCAGAGACAGGACGCACGGCCACGCCCTCTTTCATGGCCCGCTGCGCCACCGCCACATCGTCAATCTGTGCGGTCAACCACAAGACCGAGTGCATCCCTTGATCGCTGGGTTGCAGACGCGTCAAATCACCAGGCAAGACATCACGCACAATCTCAAAAAGATGGTTGCGGCATTGCGTGTAGACCCCACGCATACGCCGAATATGCCGCTCCAGATGCCCCTCTGCAATAAAGCTGGCCAGGACATGCTGGTCTGCACTGGGCGGATGCCGATCCAGCAAGACTCGCGCTCCGCAAAAAGCCTGTACCAACGGTGGCGGCACAATCGCATAGCCCAGACGTAGCGAGGGAAACAGCACCTTGCTGAAGGTTCCCAGATAGATCACCCGCTCCGGGTCCAGGCCCTGCATGGCAGGAAAAGGATGGCCGGAATAGCGGAACTCGCTGTCGTAATCATCCTCGACAATCCAGGCGGATTTATCGCGTGCCCAGGCCAGCAAGGCATTGCGTCGCGCCATGCTCATGGGCATGCCCAAAGGGTATTGATGCGAAGGAGTCACAAAGGCGACCCGCGCATCGGCTTGCAACCGTATACCCGCAGCCACATTCAGCCCCTCTTCATCCACAGGCACACGAACCATACGTTCCGGCGAACCTACCGTATTCAAAATCGCGGTAATACCGGGATAAGCCGGGTTCTCTACCCAGGCAAAATCCTGCCTGCTCATCAAGACCAGACAAGCCAGAAACAAACCTTGCTGAGTGCCCGTTGTCACAATTACCTGCTCGGCCTCACAGCGTACCGAGCGGGAACGGCGCACGCATTCCGTGATGGCTTCCCGTAAAGGCAAGGCACCCTGAGGATCACCATAGCCACCTGGCGCGCCCTGACCATGTGCCCGCAAACGATTTCCCAAGCGTCGCCAGATAGGTCCGGGTGCAGCAGCACCCAAGGGAATCGACACAGCAAACGGGGCTGACGGCAAAGGCTGGAATTGAGCCGCAACCGTATTGAATGGCTGGGCAGCGGGTGGCGCAGGCTGGGCAGGCAGCGATGCCGCCCTGCGCTTCTTGGCGGCATCCTTGGGATGGCCCAGCGACGGGGCGATATAAGTGCCTACGCCCGGCAAGGACTCCAAAAAACCTTCGGCAATCAATTGCTCGAAAGCTTCCACGACCGTGCCACGGGCCACACCCAAGGATGCCGCCAAGGCTCGCGTGGACGGTAAGGATTCACCCGGTTTGAGCGCACCGTTTTTTACTGCTTCGCGCAGCTTCTGCGCTAGCTGACGCCCCAGGGTGCCTGCGTTTCGATCCAGCTCACCAAGGGAAGGAATCTTCGGATTATGGGCGGTACGAGACATTGTTTGTGGTCCATGAAAATAGCACCAAACTGGCACAGTTCAATGAGCCAGAATAGACCAATAATAGACACATTGATCCTCAATCCCAAGCCCAGACAGACGACGATGTATATCCCCGCACACTTCAATGAATCCCGACCTGAACCACTGCACGAGCTGATCGCCCAGCATCCGTTGGGCATTCTGGTCGCCAATGGCAAAAGTGGTTTAAGTGCGAATCACCTGCCCTTCATGCTGCATCCTAAAGAAGGCGCACAAGGGGTATTGCACTGTCACGTCGCCAGAAACAACCCCGTATGGCAAGACCTGGAGAACGGCGACGAAGTGATGGTGATATTCCGAGCAGGGGACGCCTATATCTCTCCGCAATGGTTTCCCAGCAAGCTGGAAACACATAAGCAAGTCCCGTCCTGGAACTACATCGTGGCCCATGCCTATGGGCAGGTGACGATACGCGATGAGGAACGCTATGTTCGCGGTGCCGTGGCGCGCTTGACCCGCATCCACGAAGCCAGCCAGCCCGTGCCCTGGAAGATGACGGATGGGCCCAAGGACTATATCGACGCCATGCTCAAAGCCATCGTCGGGATTGAAATTGAGATCACTAGCCTGATCGGCAAAACCAAGCTGAGTCAGAATAAAGAGGCTCGGGATGTGGAGGCGGCATCAGCAGCCTTAATCCGCCAAGGGGACGATTTCATTGGCAGCGCGATGCAGGCGGTGGCAGCAGAAAAACAGGTGCAGGAGAGCAAGGCCTAGAAAAACCGCTCCCCTGCAACGAATAAGCTTAGGTTTATTGTTTGAGCCCTGAATGAGCCTGTGAGACTCCCCAAGGTAGCAACGTGCTCAGGCAGCGGCCTCGGCCACGGCCTTACGCACAGCCTCGCGCGCGCCAACCCGCTCCAGATAGGCACTTAGTTTAGGGAATTGGCTCATATCAACGGCATCCCCCTCCAGCCAGCCACCCACGGTGTACAGATACGCATCGGCCACACTGAATTGCTCGCCCAACGCCCAGGGACCAACAATCAAGGATTCCAGATAAGCCGCACACGCCGTCATGTTTTGCGGAACCTTAGCGCGCATGGCTTCTTCCACAGCAGGATCATCGACCCAACGAGAGCCACGACGCTTGTGCGCGTGGGCCACGTGCACCGTAGATGCCAGGTAGCTGTGCAGCTCCTGCATACGGGCGAATGCAAAAGGATCATTCAACGGTGCCAGCTTGGCAGCCGGAAAGCTCTGTGCCACAAAAGCCAGCAAAGCCGGGGTTTCTGTCAATGTTCCCTGCTCTGTCACCAGTGCCGGAACACGCCCCTTGGGATTGACACGCAGAAACTCCGGGCTTTGCTGTTGATTGGCACCAAAATCCAGCTTGACCACATCAAAGTCTGCCCCTGCTTCATGCAGTGCAATATGGGTTGCGAGCGCGCAGGTCCCTGGCGCGCAATAGAACACCCAACGAGACATATTGATCCCCTCTTGTGTTGTAAATGAAGGGATTATTATGACCCTAAAGCGTTGTTGAGCAAGCAGAAAACAAAAAACCCAACAGCCGTTACGCTGTTGGGTTTCTTGGGATTTCTTGGTGGAGTCGGGGGGAATTGAACCCCCGTCCGCAAGCCGTCCACAGACAGTTCTACATGTGTAGTCAATTAATTTTAAGTTTTAACCTTGGACTATGCCAATTGACAGGCCTTTCCTTGGCGATCCACTAAGTTTTAGAACCGGACTACGTGGCACAGGCCGATTCGATTCTTTGTAAATAACACTGCTGTAGGTTGCCCTACCTAACCCAAAGACAAATTAGTGCAGTGGCCCAGCCTTAAGCGGCTAGAGCGAAACGCTCGTCGTTGGCGTTTGTAGTTTTCCAGTGGATTTACGAGCGTACTGGTGCTCGACACGCCCTGTGCTGCTTCTTGACCCACGTCGAAGCCATGTCGACCCCATGTGGATTAGTAACCATACCACATCGGCTACAAAATGTATAGCGCCTGGTGCTAGAATAACCGTCTTCCGCGCTCTGGCTGAGTCCTCGCCAGGGCGTTTTTCACGTACGTCACACCTACCCTTTTGTCTGGAGTCGCTTTCCATGACCCATCCCGCCAGTCAAGCCAGAGGCCCGTTAGGCTTTATCCTGCACGGCAGTCTTGTTACTCAAATTGTGATCGGTTTGATCGCCGGTATTTTGTTGGGGCACTTTGCACCGGCAGCTGCGCAGTCGATCGCCTTGCTGGGCCAATTGTTTGTCTCTGCCTTGAAGTCGGTAGCACCGATTCTGGTGTTTGTGCTGGTGATGTCCTCTATCGCCAATCAAAAAGCCCAGTCCTCCAGCCGCATGGGCCCTATTTTGCTCTTGTACGTGATGGGCACCTTTCTGGCCGCACTGGTTGCCGTGATCGCCAGTTTCGCCTTCCCCGTCAAACTCAAACTGGATCTGGCCGACACCACACTGAATCCGCCCAGCGATATCACCGAGGTGCTGCTGGATCTGTTGACCAATATTGTGGTGAACCCGATTGATGCCTTGCTTACCGCCAATTACATGGGCATTTTAGCGTGGGCCATTGCCTTGGGCCTGGCCTTGAAACATGGTTCACAAAGCTCTCGTGACCTGCTCACTGATATGGCCAACTCGGTCTCTTCCCTGGTACGACTGGTGATTCGCTTTGCGCCGTTGGGGATCTTTGGTTTAGTGGCTGTAACCGTTGCAGAGTCTGGCTTTGATGCCCTGCGCCAATACGGCCTGCTGCTGATCGTGCTGGTAGGCTGTATGTTGGCGGTGGCCCTGATCGTCAACCCCCTGATCGTATTTGCCAAGTTGCGTCGCAACCCCTACCCGCTGGTCTTTACCTGCCTGCGTGAAAGCGGCATCACGGCTTTCTTCACCCGCAGTTCTGCCGCCAACATCCCCGTGAACATGGCATTGTGCGAACGTCTGGGGCTAAATAAAGACACGTACTCCGTTTCAATTCCATTGGGTGCCACCATCAATATGGCTGGCGCTGCTGTCACAATTACGGTGCTGACACTGGCCGCTGTACACACACTGAACATTCAGGCTGACTTGCCCACTGCCCTACTGCTCAGTCTGGTGGCCACGGTTGCGGCTTGCGGTGCTTCTGGCGTGGCCGGTGGCTCGTTGCTGCTAATTCCATTAGCATGCAATATGTTCGGCATTACCGACGATATCGCCATGCAAGTTGTGGGTGTCGGTTTTGTGATTGGGGTGGTGCAAGACTCAGTCGAAACGGCGTTGAACTCCTCGACGGATGTGCTGTTTACTGCCGCAGCCACACTTGAACCTGGCCGTGCCTGATTTGACACCTTGACGCACAAGGGGCCAGCCAGTCAGGCTGGCCTTTTTTGTATGTAATCCGAACCCGATTGCCTCAGCCCAGACACCAGTCACCGTACTTTGGGGTGTGGGCATCTGCCAGATGCTTGCGCAGTCAGGCGCTTATCAAGGAGTCTTCGTGGATGTAGCCAGTCTTTCTCTGTATATCGTTGCCGTCGCGGCTGTCACCATCATTCCGGGACCAACGATGCTGCTGGCCCTGAATAATGGCGCTCATGGGGGAAAACGAATCGCGGCCTGCGGTATTGCGGGTGCAGCGCTCTCGGACCTGATTCTGATCGCCGCCGTAGGCGGTGGACTGGGAGCACTGCTGCTTGCCTCTGAACAACTCTTCTCGGTCGTAAAATGGATCGGTGCGGCCTACCTGCTGTACCTGGCCTATGGACTGTGGCACGCCCCTGTCCGAACCATCCAGACAGGAGCTCCCTTGAGCAATACCCTGTCAGGTCGCACCGCCTTCCTACGCTCCTTGCTGGTGGCTTTATCCAACCCTAAAGGATTACTGTTCTTCTCGGCTTTTCTGCCACAATTCATCCGCTTAGAAGAGGCCATTGCAGCCCAGTACATCACACTGGCACTGGTCACGGCCCTCATTGATATTGCCCTGATGACGGTATACGCCGTAGGCGGTCATCACGCCATGCGGCTGCTTTCTGGCCAGGCCATGCGTTGGTTAAACCGGGGCTGCGCAGGCATGCTGGCAGGTCTGGGGATTGCTTTGAGCTTGTATCGACGCAGCAACTCCAACTAAGGCTCACAACGCTTTGCAAGGCAACAAGGGACCTGAACTGGTCCCTTTTTCTTGTGTGGCAACCCGGCCTTGCCAGCTACGAAGCGGCCCATCACCATCCGTGACGCCGCAGCAACAGGCAAAACGACAAAGCACAAAACCGGACCAGATACCTGCACCCAGCACCATGTTCAGGCCGATGGGATCGTATATCATCATTCAGGTGGCCACCCCGAATGCCCTGCTACGGTTCAATATCGCCATATCCTCACGAACTCCGGTATACCAAGGCTTAGCGCCTGGACCGGCATAGTTTTCCACTTAGCCCGATGCAACAAGGAGTCAAGATGAAGCGTATCTATTTAGCGGGTCCTGACGTGTTTTTCAGCGATGCCGCCGAGCGTGCCACACTGCACAAGCAATTGGTACGAGACTTTGGCTTCCAACCCTTGCATCCCGTTGATCAGGAAGAAATCGAAGCCTCCTCCATCTATCATCACAATATCCGCCTGCTGGATCAGGCCGATGCAGTACTGGCCAATATCACGCCCTTTCGAGGTGCGGAAATTGATACTGGCACCGCCTTTGAAATTGGCTATGCCGTGGCTCAGGGTTTGCCTGTTTTCACCTACCGTTCTACCGCCGATACGGTTCTGGATACCGTGCGCGAACACTACAGCCCGGTCGTACTGGACCCGGCCACCCAGATATGGCGCGATCGTAATGGCGCACTTATTGAGGATTTTGGCCTGCCCTCGAACTTGATGGTGGCAATCAGCACGGAGTTTGTACATGGCACGTTTACCGATGCCTTGATCGCTGCGCAGGACTATTTCAAAGCCATCGGCTGATTCACACGCAGAGAAAGTTCTGCTTAGCAATCAAGGACAAACTCTCAAACAGGTTTGAAATTAAACGAACCCCATCGAAATTAAACGCCGTAGATTCTCTGGTAGGATGGGGCCTTGAGATCTTCAAACAATACCTACAAGCTGCATAATAAGCCCCCCCGCATCACCCGCTTTTCTTGAATCAAAAAAAAACAGGGCCACGCCCAGTACCATGCCAGACACCAGCAACCTCTCTTTTCTTGACCGCGTACGCGCCATCCTTAGTGACCTCCCCGCTTCCGAGCGACGTCTGGCCCAATTCACACTGGATTTTTCGGGGGATCTGTCCAGCTACAACGCCTCGGAGCTGGCCAGCCTGGCCCAAGTGTCCAATGCCACGGTCACACGCCTGATCCGCCGCCTGGAATACGCCAACTACGAAGCGGCACGCAAACAGATTCGCTCGGAAAGAACAGATGATTCTTTCACCCCCGTCAACTCGCCTCTGTCTCCGGGTGAGACAACCTTGCACTCGCACCTGCAGGAAAGCTATAGCAAGCTGGGCAACACCTACCGGCATCTGTCCCAGTCGGCACTACTGGAAGCCAGCCAGGCTATCAGTCGTGCGCGGCAGGTTTGGCTGATAGGTTTGCAGGCAAACTACTTTCTGGCCGGGCATTTCCACTGGCATTTGTCCAAATTCATGCCGGGGGTCAGACTCATCCCCGGAGCAGGTCAGACAGTCTCCGAATACCTGACTGACATCCAGCACCAGGATGTGCTCATTATTTTTGATTTGCATCCACGCGCCAGCCCAATGCCGGAGCTGATCCAGCACCTGGAAGCACGCTGTGCGGACATCGTGCTGATCACCGACCAGGATTACAAACAGCGGCCCAAGACCCGCTGGTCCCTGCCCTGCCAGCCCGGACGTGAACAGTTACCTGATAATTCGGTGGCCGTTGCCAGCCTGTCCCATCTTCTCCTGTCCGAAGTACTGAAAGTGCGTGGTGCCGACCGCCGCGATGAATCGGCACAAGAGCTTGCCGCCGCTGAAGCGCTGTTTTGAGCAAACAAAGCGCGTTCTTTTGAATCTCTGCGGCCGACTCAGAGCAGAATAGACAAATCTTGTACCTGCAAGGATCCTGCGTCATTTACTTCCCCTCGCCGATTGAAATATCGCATTCTTTTCGTCACACGATATAAGACCACCTTCCTCCCCAAAAAAACCAGCATCGCTTGTCGATTACGGCGCAATGCCGTGCCGTCATCTAGCCAAATCAAGGCTCCGAAACCAGAGCCTTCGCCCCCCATCTACGACCAAAGTCGCCTATTGGGAAACGTTGATTCGTTCTATACATGCTGTACACAGAGCGCCCGCAAGCGCCAACTCTCTGTACACGCCGTGTTTAGAGAGCCTCGATGCCAAGAATCATCAAACCCCATAAGGAGACATAAGAATGAGCTCAGCCAATACTGTCGTGACGGCAGTCACCAAGCACCCTGCCTATCAAGAGCTGCTTAGAAAACGCAACCGCATGAGTCTGATCTTTTTCGGCTTGACCGTGATTGTGTACGCCGGTTTTATCCTGACCCTGGCCTTTGATCCCGAACTGTTCAGCCGCTCCGTTGGCTCCATGACCATGACCATCGGCGTACTGAGCGCTGTCATTGTGCTGCTGAGCGCCGTCGTGCTGGTGTCCGCCTTCGTCTACATTTCCAACAAGGTGTATGACCCCTTGCTGGCTCAAATCATGAAGGACGTGACATGAAGACATTCCTTCTGAGCCTGGGCCTGTTCAGTCTGGCCAGCAACAATGCGATGGCCGCCTCGCCCGGCCAGGCCAATACCTCTGCCATTGTCATGTTCCTGATCTTTATTGCCGGGACTATGGGCATTACCTGGTGGGCGGCCCGCCGCACACGCACCACGTCGGACTTTTATACCGCCGGTGGCGGTTTGACCGGCTTTCAAAACGGCCTGGCCATTGCCGGGGACTATCTGTCCGCCGCCTCCTTCCTGGGGATTGCAGGCATGGTGTACGTCAGCGGTTTTGACGGCATGATTTACGCCATCGGTTTCATGTTCGGCTGGCCGGTTGTGATGTTTCTGATTGCCGAGCGCCTGCGCAATCTGGGCCGCTACAACTTTGCTGACGTGACCTCGTTTCGCCTGTCCCAGAACCCCATGCGGATTCTGGCGGCCAGCGCCTCGCTGCTGATCATTGCCCTATACCTGATCGCGCAAATGGTAGGCGCCGGCAAACTGATCGTGCTGTTGTTTGGTCTGGACTACAACGTGGCCGTTGTGATCGTAGGCTCGCTGATGATGATTTACGTCACCTTTGGCGGCATGACGGCCACCACCTGGGTACAAATCATCAAAGCTGTCCTGATGCTGTTCGGTGCGACGCTGATGACGATTCTGGTTCTGGCCGCTTTCTACTGGGATGTCGATGCCATGCTGGCCGCAGCCGTGGAAACGCACCCCACCGGGCACGCCATTCTTGAGCCCGGCGCTGCCGTCAGCAGCAACCCGCTGAACGTGCTGTCCCTGGGGATTGCGCTGGCCTTCGGTACCGCTGGCCTACCCCATATCCTGATGCGTTTCTTCACCGTGGCCGATGCCAAGGAAGCCCGCAAATCCGTGATCTACGCCAGCAGCTTTATTGGCTACTTCTACCTGCTGACCTTCATCATCGGTTTCGGTGCCATCGCCTTGCTGGTCAAGCACCCCGAGTACTTCCAGACTGGCCCGGATGGCTCTTTCAACATGCTGACCAATCTGATTGGTGGCACCAATATGGTGGCGGTTCATCTGGCCAATGCCGTAGGCGGCAACCTATTGCTGGGCTTTCTGGCAGCAGTAACCTTCGCAACCATTGTGGCTGTGGTCGCAGGCTTGGCTCTGGCTGGTGCCGCAGCTATTTCGCATGACTTGTACGCCAACGTCATCGCCAAAGGACGCGCGACCGAAAAAGACCAGATGCGCATTTCGCGTATCTCCACGGTGGTGCTGGGTGTGCTGGCGATTTTGCTGGGCATTATTTTTGAGAACCAGAACGTCGCCTTCATGGTGGGCCTGGCCTTTGCCATTGCCGCCAGTGCCAACTTCCCGGTTCTGGTGCTGTCAATTGCCTGGCGTGGCTGCACCACACGAGGCGCCACGATTGGCGGCTTCCTGGGTCTGGTCACCGCCACAGTGTGGGTGGTCTTGAGCAGCACGGTGTGGGTGGATGTATTCGGTTTTGCCGAGCCCATCACGCCTTTCCCTAACCCTGGCATCCTGTCCATCCCGCTGGCTTTCTTCTCGATCTGGCTGTTCTCGACCCTGGATAACAGCGCCCGCGCTACCCAGGAACGAGAAGCCTTCGAGGCTCTGACCGTACGCAGTCAAACCGGCATTGGTGCTGCCAGCGCCAGCGCTCACTAAGGCTTTTACGCTGATTTGATCAGCATGCAGGAACAGAAGACAGGGCATTTCGGTGCCCTGTTTTTACGAATGTGCAGCTCATCCTGACAAGCACTATGACAGAAACGTGAACATGGCATAATCCTCACATGAATGAACTGCTCATTGCTGACGATCACCCGCTGTTTCGTGAAGCATTACGAGGCGTCGTAGCCAGCCTGTTTCCCGGCACCACCATTTACGAAGCGGATCGCATCTCCAATTTATACCCCCTGGTCGACGACCATCCGGACGCCGATCTGCTCTTGCTGGATCTGGATATTCCAGGGGCAATTGGCTTTAGCGCCCTGGTTCATTTACGAGCGACCTATCCCTGCCTGCCCATCATTCTGGTTACCGCCCATGAACAGGCCCGCTTCATGCGCCGCGCCATGGATCACGGCGCCATGGGTTTCATCCCCAAATCTATTGACTCTCACACCCTGGGCGTGGCCTTGCAGGTAGTTCTGGACGGCGGCACCTGGCTGCCAGAAATCGGCTCTTGTGCCCCTGGCATCAGCCTGGACGAACGCGAAGTGGCCGCGAAATTGCGCGAACTGACCCCACAACAATTCCGCGTGCTGCAAATGCTCAGCACAGGCCAACTGAACAAGCAGATTGCCTACGAGCTTAACGTCTCGGAGGCCACCATCAAGGCTCACATGACGGCTATTTTGCGCAAATTGGGTGCCTCCAATCGTACCCAGGCCGTCTTGATGGCCAGTCACCTTGGCCTGAACCAGGACGAGCCCCAAGACGCTAATACGTTTTAATTTGGGCGGCCAAAAAAGCGCGCAACGAAGCGGGCTTGACCGGTTTGGTCAGCACCAGGTAACCATATTGCCGAGCTGCCGCTTTCAACTCATCACTACCATCGGCCGTCAACAAAGCACCTTGCGCATGGGGCAAATGCAAGCGCAATAATTGCAGTGCCTGCAAGCCGTCCAATCGATCATGCAAGTGGTAATCCACCAGCAAGACATCGGGATGCAAGTCGATTTTTTCCAAAGCACTATCGACCGTATTGGCGGTAATGATTTGCGCTCCCCACCGACCCAACAGCACTTCCATACCCACCATAATATCCAGATCATTATCCAGGCAAAGTACCCGCAAGCCCGTCAAGGGCAGGCCGTCTGCAGGCTTGCTGGACTCGTTATTTGGATAGCTGCCAGGTTCGGTAGCCTGGCTCAAGGGAACACGGATGGAAAACATGCTGCCGCGCCCCACTTGGGATCGCACATCCAGCGTGTGTCCCAACAGGACGGCAATACGTTGGCAGATAGACAAGCCCAACCCAAGGCCACGACCATCCCAATCGAAGGCTTGCTCATAGCGATGAAACTCTGCATAAATCTGCTGAATATGATGAGACGGAATGCCCTGTCCTGAATCCCAAACCTGAAACTCCAGTTCCTTACCCCGAACCCGCACACCAAACACCACCCTCCCCTCCTGCGTATATCGCAAGGCATTGGCCAGGAAATTTTGCAGCACCCGACGCAGCAAGCGATGGTCGCTATACACCTGCAAAGGTCGTGCATGAACCCGCAGTTGGATACCACGCCGAGCCGCCATGGCCGCATATTGATCCGCCAAATGCTGCAGCAAGTGCTGAACATCGATCACGCCCAAATCCGGCTTCAAGGCCCCAGCATCCAGACGGGAAATATCCAGCAGACCCTCCAGCAATTCTTCCGCCGTACGCAAAGAAGTGTCGACCCGCTCGGCCAGATTAGGCATCTCTGCAAGGTCGTGAGTATCGCGCAATGCCGAGGCAAACAGACGCGCCGCATTAATCGGTTGCAGCACATCATGGCTGACCGCCGTCAGGAAACGGGTACGGGACTCCTGGGCTTTTTCCGCCTCTTGTGTACGCACCGCAACGCGCTGCTCCAGGCTATCATTCATTTCGCGCAATTCGCGCTCCACGCGCTTGTACTGCGTGATATCGCTATAGCTGGTGACGTAACCGCCCCCCGGCAAAGGTCGCCCCCGCAGCTCGATCACCTGCTTGTCATTCAACATGCGTTGAGTCACATAGGAAGAGCCTTCGCGCATGAACTGAATACGACGTTCTATGGCTTGTTCCACCCCTATGCTTTCCACGCCATCGACCTTGCCCCGCTCGGCATTAAAGCGAATCAGGTCCGCCACAGAGCGGCCCACATACAGCATGCTGGATGGATAATCGAACAACTGCTGGTAGCGCTGATTCCAGGCAACCAGACGCATGTCCGCATCCACCACGCTGACGCCCTGATCAATATTTTCCAGCGTAGCCAGCAAAATATCCCGATTGAAGCGCAGCTCCTGCCCCGCCTCGTCCAGTACGGCCATGATGGCGGCCACTTCCATGCCCGATCCACGCAAGGCACTGGTCAGCACCAAACGAGCAGACGCCGCTCCCACCGCTGCCGCCAATAGCAATTCGGTGAAATGCACCCAGGCACTATCAGCCCGCAGACCAGGTTCCAGCACTTGCTTGACCTGCCTGGCCTGCGTCTCAAAAGCACGACGCGCCATTTTTTTGCCGACAATCCGTTCCGCTAATGCCAGTAAATCGTGTACCGACAGATCCCCATAAGAATGCCGGGCCGCCAGCGTCTGTCGCTCTGCATAAGGATCCAGAAAAGGCTCGGCACGCAAACGTTCTCCCAAGCCCGGACGTCTGCGCCACGAAACCCACAAGAAGGCGCTGATATTGCACAGCAAGGACCAGAAAGTGCCATGCGTCAGCGGGTCCCAGCCTTCTACGCCAAACAACTGATAAGGGCGCAGCCAGGACAGTCCCAAAGGCCCTTGATGCAACCAGTCATCTGCCAACAAACCAACCTCGGTCAGCGTTGGCAGGAGCAAGGTATAAACCCAGATGGCAAAGCCCAATAAAAGACCGGCCTCCACCCCTTGCCGACTAGCACCGCGCCAATACAAGCCACCGATCAAGCCCGGCCCAAACTGCGCGACCGCCACAAAAGCCATCAAGCCGTAGGCAGCCAAGGTCGTATCGCTGCCGCTGAGCATGTAATAGCCGTAAGCCACACCGGCCAGCGCCATGATGGCAACACGACGTATCCATAACACCGTGGAAGCGACTGTGCTTTGCTGGTATTGCGCCCAACCTCGGCGCAGCAACAAGGGCATCACCAAGTCATTACTGACCATGGTCGAGAGCGCTACGCTGGTCACAATCACCATGCCGGTTGCTGCCGAAAAACCGCCTATATAAACCATCAAGGCCAGGCCCACCTGGTTTTGCGACAAGGGCAAGGCCAGCACAAAGCTATCGGGTGCCACCCCCTCGCCCCCGACACCAAACAAGCTGACACCTGCCGCAGCAATGGGCACAACCATCACGCTGACCAGCACCAGATACGCGCCGAACAACCAGCGCGCCCGCCGTATATCCACCACATCCCCACATTCCACAATGGCCACATGGAATTGACGGGGCAAGCAAATAATGGCGGCAAAAGCCAGCAAGGTCTGCCCGACAAAGCCCACGGGGGGACTGTTCTCGAACAAGGTGGTGACCGCTCCCACCATATTGAGTTCAGCCTCCCCAAACCAGCGAAACGCGAACACACCAACGGCAACCAACGCCACCAGTTTCACCACCGACTCAAACGCCACTGCCAGCATCAAGCCCGGTCGATGCTCAGTGGCATCCACTTGCCGTGTTCCAAACAGGATGGCAAACAAGGCCATCAAAACGGCAACATACAAGGCCGGATCACCTAATAGACCCACATGAAATTCCGTCCCTGCCAGCACACTCAAACTCAAGGCGACCGCCTTGTATTGCAGGGCTAGATACGGAACGGCAGCCACCACAGCAATCCCCGCCACCATCGCCGCCAAACGCTGCGAACGCCCATAACGACTGGCCATGAAGTCCGCAATGGACACCGTATTCTGGGATTGAGCCACCAGCGCCAGGCGTTCAATAATCCGCCAGCCAAACAGCAGCATCAGCATGGGGCCTAAATAAATAGGCAAAAAACCAATGCCATAGCGCACGGCCGAGCCGACCGCACCATAAAAGGTCCAGGAAGAACAGTACACAGCCAAGGCCAGGCTGTAGACCGTGGGTCGCAGCCAAGGGCGCTGGGTATACAAAGGATTCCTGTCTCCGAACCAGGCAATGGCAAACAAGATGGCGGCGTAAATCAAGGAAGCCAACACGACCCAAGCTGGCGTCATCTGCACTGTCTCCTACTTTGGTATAACGCGATGATTTTTCTCGTGATTGTAAGTAATACTAGGACAGTTCCTGCGGGATCTGGCCATGAAAATCTAGGGCTTATCACCTATACCCAATTTGAATTTCAAGGCAGATCTCCTGGGGCAAGCAACCGCCGCAGCATCATGGGCCACGGTGAAGATCACCTCACCTGCCAAACAGCCCGACACGGTGCCTGTATCCCTGTCGTCATGCCGTATCAAACGACCGCAGCAAAACGATGCGCAAGCGGTACTCAAGCCAGCGCTGCATCACCTGTTCGGACAAGGATTTTTCGTCCGACATCACAAGAAGAAATAGAGCGTTTGAAAGCAAAGAGCATCTGCTCCGGCCCAGAGCACATCTATCACCCAACACCAGAAAAACGCCCCGACAAACAACTATCTTTCATCATCACGCGGGGCACATTAAAGGAGGCAATATGAAGCACTCAACATTGAACTTTGACCGCTACCCCCAGCAGCCGCATGGTGGGACGCTGGTCAACCAGGTCGTCCCGGAAGATCGCGTCAAGGACGAGATCGAACGTGCGCGCTCCCTGCCCAGCATCCGCGTGGATCTGGAGGCGGTCATCACCATCGAGATGATTGCGACCGGGGTGCTCTCTCCCAACAAGGGCTTCATGAACGAGGCCGACTACAACTCCGTGCTCAAAGAGGGTCGTTTGAGTAATGGTGTGGTGTGGCCTGTGCCCTTGAGCTTTGCTCCCATTGGCGATCGCAACCGCGACATTATCAAAGACCTTTCGGTTGGCTCTGAAGTGGCGCTGACCAATAGCGACAACGAACCAGTTGCCATCCTTAGCATCGAGGACATCTTCTCCTACGACAAGGAGCAGCGCGCCCAGCAATTGTTTGGCACGACAGACAGAAACCACCCCGGTGTGGATTCCATTTACCGACGCATGGGCGATGTGTCCCTGGGCGGCACCTTGCACCTGCTGCAGCGTGTGGACTGGGGCCCATTCGAGAAACTGCGGCGCGAACCCAAGGACACCTGGCATCTGTTCTACGAAGAAAAGAAATTCAATTCCGTGGCGGGCTTTATCACCGGCGCAAACCCACTGCACCGGGGCCACGAGTACATTCACCGCAATGCGCTGGAGGGGATTGATGGCCTGTTCCTGCAGCCACTGGTAGAGATGGCCAAGCGTGAATACGTGCGCCATGAGTTCCGCATGATGGCCTACCGGAACGTGCTCGATACCTACTACCCCAAGGACCGCGCCATCCTGTCACCGTTGCGTGTCACCTATATTTTTGCGGGTCCGCGCGAAACCATTTTGCATGCCCTGATCATGAAGAACTACGGGTGTACTCACGCCCTGATTGGGCGGGATCACGCCGGGATTGGCAGCTACTACGACAAGTACGCCAGCCACAGCATTTTTGATCAGTTCAGCCCCAAGGAAATGGGCATTGATGTGCGCCTGTTCCACGAGGTGTTTTACTGCACACGCTGTGCCTGCCATGCCACTTCCGAGACTTGCCCGCACGATGATCGCTTCAGGCTGACCATCTCCGGCACGGGCATTCGTGAGATGCTGCGTCACGGCATCATGCCACCCAAGGAGATTTGCCGCCCCGAATCCATCCTGCCCGCCATGCAAGGCGTGCAACCCAAAGGTCTTTGCGAGGAAGGCGAGGCGATTCAGCCCGTCAGCAAGGTGATCCAGAGCATGTTCCCCTACTACACCCAGTACACCCGCCTGGGCGGGGCCAAGCGCAGCGAACCGCTGGATCCATCTCAACTGACGGTGCGTGATCTAGAAATCGCCAGTCACGACGTCCGACACCATGCGGGGGATATTTATAACGGTGTCTACACCGAGTACAGCGCCGTGGTGGACCACAACCGCAGCATGCAAGCGGCCTGGATTGAAGATGCCCGTGCTGCCTTGCGCTTTCAGCAAGAGCGTCTGATCAGCGATCTGGAAGAAAAACAGCAGCAAGCACCGGAAGAGGCCTCGGACGAGTTCATGTATCAGGACAAGCAAGAGGTCGTGCGGGAACTGCATTCAGCCCGCAGCTTACTGGACGATATTCCGGCGGTGATCTCTGCCAAGCAATTGACCACACGTACCTGGAACGTCCTGCCCTACCAGCGCTATCGTGGGGCGGATAAGGAATAAGGCGGTATCTTGCTACACCGTCCTGCTTGGATTCAGATCGGGCAGGACGGCCCGTGGCAGATGCCTATCTCGATGATGGAAAACCATGTGAGCGAGCAACTCCAGTGACCACTAATGCCGCGACAAGCAGCACCAGCACACTCCACGGAAAGGCAGACACGCTGAAGGTTTCGAGCAAAATGCCGCCGACAATTCCGCCACCAGCAATAGCGATGTTCCAGACCGTCACCATCATGGACTGCGCTACGTCGGTGGCTTCCCCTGCCGTCTTGGCCAAAGCCGTTTGAAAGAGCGTCGCCGAACCACCAAAGGCTAGCCCCCAGACGGCGACAGACGTGTAGACAGCAGCCGGTACGTTGCGGACAAGGCCAAGTGCCAATGCGGCAAGCGCGAACAAGGTCGTGCTGATCAGTACCAGTTCACGCAAGCGGCGGTCGATCAACACACCCACAATCCAGATGCCCAGTAACGCGGCGACGCCAAAAACCAGCAGGACGAGATCGATCCGATCCGCGATGCCAACCGGGACGAGAAAGGGGGCTATGTAGGTGTAGAGGATGTTATGGGCCAGCACATAAACTAGCGTGACAAACAGAATCGGCCGAATGCCCGGTAAAGTAAAAACCGTCCTGAGTGCAAACCCCTTTCCGCGTGCTTGTCCTGGAAAGTCCGGCACCTTGGCAGTCACCCAGACCACGAGAATCACCGTCAGAATGCTCATAAGACCAAAAGTCACGCGCCAACCCCAAGCCGCACCCAGAAAAGTGCCGGCCGGAATGCCCAGGGAAAGTGCAATCGGCGTACCTGCCATGGCGATCGCGATGGCGCGGCCCTTCAGGTGCTCGGGCACCATGCGGGCCGCATAGCCGGCCACCAAGGCCCACAACAGTCCTGCAAATACACCAGCAAAGAAACGGGCGACAAGTGTGATGGTATAGCTGTCAGAAACAGCCGTCACCGCATTGACAACAGCGAAGCCGCTGATGGCGATCAGCAACAATGGCCGACGCCGCCAACTCTGCGTAACCGCCGTCAATGGAATCGCGGCAAGCAGTGAGCCAATCGCGTAAATAGTGACGAGTTGGCCAACCAAGGCCTCGGATACCGTCAGGCTTTGCGCCATCAGAGGCAACAAGCCCGCAGGCAGAGCTTCGGTCAGGATCGTGATGAAGGCTGCCATCGCCAAAGCCAGCAAGGCAGGCAGCGGCAGACGGTCCTGATTACTCACAGGAACCTGATTGCACTCCTGCAAGCAGGCCGAGCGGTTCATAGAGGTAGAACTCATCGTCCAGCCTCCAAGGCACCATAGACCGCATCACGCAAATCGGTGACGAAGCGGCCGGACATCCCCTCGTACAAGGTATTGGTGAAGGCAACCACAGCGAGCCTTTGCGCCCGATCGACGAACCATGAGTGACCGTAGGCTCCGCCCCATCGCCAGGTTCCATTGGACTCGGGCGACGCTGCCTGCGTCCGGTCGCGCAGGACCGAAAAGCCCAGTCCAAAGCCAAACCCCGGCATATCCGGCAGTTCATAGCCATTCGTCTGGTCCCGCCCCATTTCCGCGACCATGTCGCTGGGCAGCAGGCCGCCGCCTCCTTGACGCAAGGCTTCCAGCAAACGCAAAAAGTCGCCTGCCGTACCCGCCATGCCCGCTCCACCGGAAGCAAATGCCTGCGGATCGAAGATGCGCGCAGGACTATAAGGAATACCCACCGCCCCCTCAAAAGGCGAGACCGTTTCGCCTTCTCTCAGTGGATGCGCTTGAGGCGTGCCATTCACATAGGGGGTCGCCACGCGTTGCACATCCCGCACGATAAAAGCGGTATCCTCCATGCCCAGCGGACCCGTCACAAGCTGGCTCACCGCCACATCCAAAGGCGCGCCATATACCTGCTCGATCAAGGCACCCAGCACGTCGATTGCCAAGGAGTAGCCCCAGGCTGTTCCTGGCTCGTACAGGAGCGGCACAGTGGCGATGCGACGCAGGTTCTCCTCCAGACTGATACCAGTCGCATCCATGCCATCCGACACACCCGCCCGTGCATAAGGCCCCTGCGCACCGGCCTCAAGAAAGCGATAGCCCAATCCGGCCGTATGGCTGAGCAGTTGCCGAACCGTGATCTGCGTAGGACGACCGTCAGCTAAACTCGGCCGGAATTCAGGCAGCCACGGGTGAATACTGTCATCAAGCCCCATGCGTCCTTGCGCCACCAATACCAGTGCGGCGGTGGAGACAATGAGCTTGCTCACGGAGGCCAGGCGAAAGACCGTATCCACCGTCATCGCACGACGACTTTCATGGTCGGCCCAGCCGTAAGCCTGGTGATGGTTCAGCTTGCCATCGCGGGCCACCAGCACGACCGCACCGACCAGGCGGCCTTGGTCCAGTGCCTGTTGAGCTATGGTCTGTACACGGGGGGAAAGATGCGCAGGCGGGGCGTCGGCGCATCGCGTAATTACGGAAGTCATTACAGGTAATTCCTTTCATCAGTGGACCCAAACGTCATGATAGAAAGCCTGAAATTAAAGAAAAAGTCAGGTAGAGTTCCGTGTTAAGCGGAACTTTATGTCCGTAATTGAGGGGTGATGATGGACAGTCTCAACAGCTTCGTGGTGTTCGTCCAAGTGGCTGAAGTGCGCAGCTTCGTTGCAGCTGGTCGGCTGCTGGGCGTGTCGGCCTCTGCGGTTGGTAAGAGTGTGGCGCGGCTGGAGGAAAAGCTGGGTGTGCGCCTGTTCCACCGTAGCACTCGCAGTGTCTCGCTGACAGCCGAGGGCTCGCTGTTCCTAGAGCGCAGCCGCCGCATCCTTGCCGAAATCGAGGCGGCAGAACAGGAACTGTCGCAGGCGACGACTATGCCGCATGGCCGGTTGCGAGTCAGCCTGCCTTTAGTCAGCTCGCTGTTACTGCCCGTGCTCGGAGAGTTCATGCGCGAGTACCCGGAGATCGAGCTGGACCTGGATTTCAGCGACCGGCTCGTTGATGTGATCGAGGAAGGTTTCGACGCCGTAGTCAGAACGGGCAACCCCACTGACTCGCGCCTTTCCGCTCGTCGGCTTGGCTCTTTTCGTTCGATGTTGGTCGCCTCACCCGACTATCTGGCGCGGCAAGGAATACCCCAAGTACCTGCTGATCTGCTGAATCACACCTGCCTGCACTACCGCTTTCCCAACAGCGGCAAGCTGGAGCCGTGGGCCTTGCACCGCGCGACCGATGAGCCCGAACTGACGCTACCAACTTCGATGATTTGCAACAACATCGAGACACGCGTGTGCTTTGCCGTGCAGGGTTTGGGCATCGCCTATCTGCCAGAATTCTCGATCAGCGAGCCTCTGGCAGATGGGCGGCTACAAACCGTTCTGGACGACTATGCAGAACGCACTGGCGTTTTCTACATCCTCTGGCCTGCCAGCAAACATCCTTCGCCCAAAGTCAGAGCCTTCGTCGATTTCCTGTGCGCCCGTGTGTTTCCGGCTGCTCTGGACACGTCTCAAACCCAAGCCCGCCGCGTGAGCGGCCAATAAATGCCCACCCTCAATCCGCTCCACTTCCCACGCCTGCACTGCTGCACACCGTTGCGATGCCCCACCCCTGCCCTAGGGCGGACTTTTGACGCGCGCCTGAGCGTATATTGACCTTGTCTCAGCCATTGCTAAACCTGCTGTATAGAGCTTCGACTCAGTGCGACACATGGCGCACTGACAGCATCGCGGACAAAAAAAGCCCCTGATCTACTTGAGATCAGGGGCTCCATTTCTAGCAAAGTCAGCGGATCGCCAAGCTTTGGCCGTTTATCGCGGGCGGCCTAACAGACCTCTTCCAGATTGGCCTCGTTCACCGGCATCAGGCGGCGGTAGAAAGTAGGCAGAGCAAACAAGGCGCCATGAAGATCAGCGTTGTAGAACTGCAGAGAATCCTGATTCTCGCTGCTCATGCGCTGTTCCAGACGTTCCTGGATTTGCTCGGCGCAGAACGCACGCGGGTTCAACTCGTCGGAAGCAATCGCCAGCCCCCAGTAAGAACCGTACAGCGGAATATGCAGACCGTAACCATGCACCTGCGCAAACACGCTGGCCAGGGATGCGCTCAGGTTCTTGACCTGCTGGCTTTCGTGGAAAGGCGAACCCAGGTGCAAGACCAAAGCACCACCGCTTGCCAGCGCGCGTTTGCAGGACTCAAAGAACGCGGCGGTGTACAAAGGACCAGCCGGCGTTTCGGGGTCGGTCAGATCCAGGTAAATCAGATCAAACCGCTCCTGTGTATTGGCCAGAAATTTCGCGCCGTCTTCAATCTGAATCTGCACACGCGGGTTATCAAAGGCCCCCTTATGAATAGACTGCAAGTGCTCGCGAGCCACCTCGATCACTTCGCCATCCAGCTCAACCAAGGAGACTCGTTCCAGGCTGGGGTACTTCAACAGTTCTTCCAGGGCACCACCATCACCACCGCCCACAATCAAGGCGCGACGTGGATTGGGGTGTGCCATGGCGGCCGGGTGAATCAGACCCTCGTGGTAAAAGAACTCTTCGGCCTCGGACGTCATCATGCAGCCGTCCAAGCGCAGGGTCGTACCCAGAGTTTCAGACCGCAACAACTCCAGACGCTGGAAAGCAGTCTGACGCTCCAGCAAACGCTCGGTAAAGCGAAAGCCGTACAAGGCATCCTGGTTCAGGTTTTCCGTCAGCAGTTCGCCTGCATGAGCCGGGCCATCGGCCTCGCCACGCCACAAGCGATTACGCTGGGCCTGGCCGGGCTTGAAAGCCTGCTCAATACCGTTAATCAGGCGGGTCGCCTTGCCTGAGTTGTCTTGCATGAAGTTGCAAACATACACGTCCAGCGTCACGCCGTCGCGCTCTGGCCAGGTATGAATGGCTAAATGAGACTCCGCCAGCAGCAGGACACCGGTGACACCACCGGGCTGCCCTTCAAACTCGGGAAATGCCTGCCACTCTTCACCAACAATCGTCAGCCCAGCATCGATCGTCTGCTGGCGGCAAAAATCAGCCAGTTTCTGGGCATCGATCAGCAGCTCCGGGCTGCATGCACATTGGTAAAGGTCTGCGGTCAAGTGCAAGCCTTGCATAATCGTGTGCTCCTTTAACGGATTTTGCGCTCCCTACCAACGAGATGACCGCAACATAAAAACTTCAAAGCGAGGTGCACCTGAAAAGGCGATCACCTCGCTTCATCGAAAAGAGGGCAAATTGTACCTTATATCAAACTTAAATATATGAAAATAACCCTATTTTAGGGAAGATTAAGGTATATACGACGCGGAAGGCAGCAAAACCAATTCCATGACCAAATGTGCGCCTGCCCCTGGGTGATCCTTGAAGTACACCCTGCCCCCGTGATGCTGGACAATCGAGCGCAAAATGGACAAACCCAAACCACTGCCTTGCACCTGTTGGCCAGGCAGGCGATAGAACTTGTCAAACACCTTATCTTTATAAAGAGGATCAATACCCGGGCCTTGATCCAGGACGTCGATACAGGCCCAACCCGTTTGGCCAGGCCGCAAACGCAAGGTCACCACCGTATCCGCAGCAGAGTACTTCAAGGCATTTTCCAAGGCATTGCGCAGCGCCACTAGCAAAGGAACCACATCCACTCTGGCCCACATGTTGTGCGAAGGTAAATCCAGGCAAATACGGTGGCGCTGTTCATTGAAAGAGCGCAGGCTCAGGCGCAATACCGCACGCAAATCTGACGTGCGCCACTCCCGGCTGCCAACCCCTTCATACTCGATGCGATTTAGACGCGTCAAATCGTCGAGCAGCACATCCACCCCTCGAACTTTTTCTCGTAACTTCATGTAAATTTTGCCAGCCCAGGCTGACGGGGTGGACTCTAACTGCAGCAATTCAATGTAGCCGCTGATGGCCGCCAGCGGAGAGCGTATTTCATGAGCGGCCACTGCAAAACAGTCTGCCCGGTCCCGTTCTTTTTGCATTTGTGCGCTGACATCACGAATCATCAATAAAGTGGCCGTAGCGGGAGCTGGCGCAGCATAGGAGTGAAACTCCAGCGCACGCCGGCGCTCACCTTCGCCATCCCGGTGCATGCAATAAAAGGGATGATGGACGCGGTAAATAGCCTGGCTAATTCCAGGCAGCAAATACGCTAAATCGGCCTGCAGTCCATTTTCAAGACGTTGAAAAAAATCCAGAAAGTCATTTGTGTGATTGACTAACTCCGGCATACCCAACAGGTTGCACATGGCCCGATTACAGCCCTGCAGCATCCCGCTGGAATCAAACATAGCAATCGCATCCGGCAAGGCATCGAGCATTTGCTCCGCACAATGCGATCTTTCATAAGTTAGCCTGGGCCATTTAGGAACACTCGCTTGATTAAACAAGCGTTGCCCCATTAAAAAACTGGTAAATAATGTGAGCAACAAGCCAATCCCCTATTTCTGCCCTAAAACAAGCACTGTGCCTGCCTCAGTGCGTTCTCAATCGCCATGCCGCCAAAGATCAGGCTCCGAAACTACGCCTGCTTTTTTTGGGGATGAGATTATCGACACGCCGATATCCTGCATCGGCCTGGGTGAAACAAACGATCAATTGCCTAATAACTTTATTTCATTACCAATAAGAAAAATGGCGGGAAAGGTATCATTAATTTTAAAAAACCTGGCTCCAAAATGACGCGCCATACTGCTTAAAATCACAAACAGCCGTATCATAAGACGCACAACGCTGATTTTAGAAAACGAGGAGACTTGCATAAAATAGATTCCTATTTATTTCATAAAGGCAGGCTGGGATCAAGGTCAATACCAACAAAAAACACTAGGGTGCAAACACCCTGATTTCCTGGTTTGGCAGCCCCGCCACGATCCCAGACACCTATTTGTTGCGCTAGAGGACAAGTGTGTTCAAGGGCCTACACTGGAAGGTCCGGTAACACGACAGCACAAGGGATACGCGTAAAATCAACAAGGCGAGTCCAGGTTCACAGGCCCGCCAGATTAAAGTGATTCCCTGAAGAAACATGAACATCTGAAAATCGGAGATATTAGAAGCATGTGTGTCAAATACTCTGCCTATCACTGGGCATGAACAGGCCACTTCCCATTGCCAGTATTAGTATTTCAGTACTTACTAATATCGTCTCTACACTCTGCACTGCTACATCGGGGCCCTTTCTTTCACTACCCCGGTCTGGCCTGCTTTCATTTTTTTGACTCCATGAACGACGCCGTTTACTCCACTCGGCAGGCTGCTGATTTACTAGGTGTGTCCGTACGCACCGTACAACTTTGGGTAGAAGCCGGGACCTTGAAGGCCTGGAAAACCCAAGGCGGCCACCGACGCATTGACCGCGACTCCGTGCAAACCATTTTGCAAGAGCGCCAAGGGCGAGGTAATGCGCAACTACCCGATGCCCCCACCCCCTCAAGCCTGCCCGTTGGCAACGATGAGCCTTGTCTGCGCGTGCTGGTCGTTGAAGACGATCTGGATCTGCTGGCTATTTACCGTATGGCCATGGAACATCTGCCCTTCCCGATTGAACTGCGTTGTGAGCAGGATGGGCTCAAAGGTCTGATTGCTGCAGGCAATTTCTACCCCGATGTCCTGATTGTGGACCTGAACTTGCCCAAGCTCGATGGCTTTGCCATGCTCAAAGCCCTGGCGGACGCCCCCGAAACTGGACATACCCAGATCTACGTCATTTCCGCTCTGAGTGCCACCGACATTCACGCACGCGGTGGCCTGCCCGGCAACGCCACAGCCCTGGCCAAGCCCATTCCTATCGCCTTGCTTTTGCAACTGCTCAGCGAAGCCTTCCACGCCCAGTACCTGCCCTCCTGAGCGCCTCTTTCCCCCTGTATCAGCACGGATCAATTTTTTCAGTTTCAACCCATTTGTGACAATTATTTTCATTTGATTATCAATTTTTTATTTTTAGACATAAAAAATGGATCAAATGATACTATTCACGAAAATTCACAACAAGAAATTGATCCGTTTATCGCGCGTCTTTTGCTGATACAAAAATATAAAGGGGAAGGTTATGCGCAAGAACCTACCAATTACCGGCATCGAAACCGAGCTGCTGGACGAACAATATCTCATCTCCAAAACTGACCTGGCCGGGCGCATCATCTATGCAAACCCGGCCTTTGTCGAGGTAAGCGGCTTTAGTCGGGCGGAGTTGATTGGCGAGCCACACAATATCGTGCGCCACCCCGATATGCCCCCCGAGGTTTTTGCAGATTTGTGGCATACCCTAAAGCAGGGGCGTTCGTGGGTTGGAGTCGTTAAAAACCGCCGTAAAGACGGCGGTTTTTATTGGGTTCTAGCCCATGCCAGCCCAATTATTGAACAAGGTGAACTAACCGGCTTTGCCTCGGTACGGGTACGGGCAAAACCTCAAGCTATTCAAGCCGCTGAACAGTTCTATCAGGAACTGCGCGAGGGCCGAAATCGTTCACGGGCCATACGCGCTGGCCATATTACGGTCCGCAGCTGGCAGCGCCCTTTTGCAGGACTACGCTTTTTATTTGGCCCCAGTTTACTGGCGGCTTTTCTGCGCAAAGGCATATTGAATCTGGGTATTACCGGCGGGATTATTGCCATGATCCTGAATACGGAAATGCCACAGCAAAGCATGACTCTGCTGGCCAGCTCCCTGGGCGTGGGCACGCTGATAATTTTGGGCTATCAAGCGATCTTGATGCGGCGTGTTTTGGGATCGTTTAAAACAGCCACGCACATCGCTCAACAAATTGCAGCGGGCAATCTGACAGTCAATACACGTGGGCCTGCTGTCAAAAACCTGGAGACACTGGGTCAAAACCTGGACCTGATGCGCAAAAGCCTGATGAGCATCAGCACGGACGTGGACCAGAGCTGCAGAAACAATCAGCGGGTATCAGGCAAGCTCTCTGACAATAGTGCCTTGCTGGAAGCACGCACTCAAGAACAAGCGTCCTCCATGCAAGAGACTACCGCCAGCATGAGCTCATTTGGACAAACCGTCTTGCAAACGGCAGACAATGCCAAGGCCAGCCATGAACTGGCCAGCCGCAGTGCTGATATTGCCAGTCGTGGCAATGAGGCGGTTCAGAAGGTCAGTTCGTCCATGCAACAGATTCTGGAAAGCTCGCAGCATATTGGCAATATCGTCTCGATGATCAACAACATCGCCTTTCAAACCAATATCCTGTCAATCAACGCGTCGATTGAATCAGCACGGGCTGGAGAAGCCGGTAAAGGTTTTGCGGTGGTCGCGTCTGCCGTGCGTTCGTTGGCCCAGCAAGCAGCCCAAGCGGCCGATGAAATCAAGCAACTGGTCACTCAAACCCAAACACTCAGTGCCGAAGGGGCGAATCATGCAGCGCATGCGGGCCAAACCATGCAGGAAATTCTGACGTCGGTCTCTGAAGTAGCGGGTTTGATGGGTGAAATTTCTACCGCGACCAGTGAACAAAGCA
This sequence comes from Alcaligenes sp. SMD-FA, assembly GCF_025960365.1. NCBI lineage: Bacteria > Pseudomonadati > Pseudomonadota > Betaproteobacteria > Burkholderiales > Alcaligenaceae > Alcaligenes > Alcaligenes sp. SMD-FA. Next base: position 2,606,553 of record NZ_CP110108.1, read on the forward strand.
TTGGTTTGAGCCAACTGACCCAAGCCCTGAAACAAGTGGATCAAATTACCACCGACAATGCCGCTCTGGTTCATGATTTGAGCGAAACCGCTCAAGAGTTGAATCAGAACGGTGCACAGTTGCAAGAGGCGATCAGTGTCCTGAATCATGGAAAAAGCGCGCCTACCCACTCGCCTGTGCCTTTGACTCTGGCACCCATTGTGAATATGGATACCGCTCGTCGCAGGTCCACCCATCCAGGCCGACTACGGCAAGTGGTATCCAACCCCTAGCTATGCTAGAACCCCAGGCTTTGGGTGCCGCCCAACAGGGCCAGCACACCCAGCACAGCAAAGATACCGGCTGCAATCCGGTGGACCAACTGAATAGGCAAACGGCGGGCGATGCGCTCACCGAACAAAACGGCCGGAGCGTTGGCCAGCATCATGCCCAAAGTCGTACCTAGCACCACAAAACCGAATTCTTGATATTGAGCGGCTAAAGCGACCGTGGCGATTTGGGTTTTATCGCCCATTTCAGCCAGGAAAAAGGTGACCAGGGTGGTCCCGAACACACCAAAGCGAGTACGTGTGGTCTCGGCATCGTCGATCTTGTCGGGAATCAGAATCCAGATGGCCATGGCCAGAAAGGAAATACCCAGCACCCAACGCAGCACTTCAGGATCCAGCAATGCCGGAACCCAGGCACCAATGGCACCAGCCAGACCGTGATTGACTAAGGTTGCTATGAAAATAGCGAGAATAATGGGCCAAGGGCGTTTGTAGCGGGCTGCGAGAATAAAGGCGAGCAACTGGGTTTTGTCCCCAATTTCTGCTAGAGCAACCACACCCGTGGAGATAAACAACGCTTCCATAACAACTCCTGGCCGGATACGAGACGAATGACCACAAACCCTCCCGGCCAAACGCGAAGGTCTATGGTCAAAAGTCTTGCCAGGCTAAGTTGCTACCAGCGCCATGACCCTGTATAGGTCAAGTATGTTGACGCTGATCTTCGCTCATTCGAAGCGGCTACTCCCTAATGACGAAGCGCATCGTAGCCCAGATTAGTGCGCCTGTCCAATCGGTGATTTTCAACGCACTGGAAGTACACTTAATTATTTTTACGCTTTCGTCCTACGCATGATTGCCCAAACCCCAGCGTCTCCCCCATCCGACACCTACCAGCGCTATGTGCTGCTGTATCTGTTATTCATGGTTTTGTTGTGGTCCGTTTTGATGGCTATTAGCCACAAAGCGCCTGACCTGGACGGCATGGAAGAGCTGGTCTGGTCGGCCAGTTTTGAGTTGGGCTATCTGAAACATCCCCCCTTCCCCTCGTGGGTGATGGCCGCCTTGACCAGTATGCTCGGACGCCCGGCCTGGCTGACCTTTGCAGCAGGCATGACAGCCTCGGTGCTGGGACTATGGTTTATCTGGAAATTGGCCTGCGAGTTCCTGAATCCTGAGCGCGCCTTGATGGTCTTGCTGATCAGCTCTGTCAGTATTTACTTTTCCTTGCGCGGCACCATTTTTAATCACAACACGGCCCAGCTGTGGTCCGTAACCGCCGCGACCTGGTTTTTCTATCGTGCCAGCCGGGACCAGAAACCGGCAGACTGGTTATGGCTGGGCGCAGTCGCGGCGCTGTCTACCGTCACCAAATACAGTGCCGTTATTCTGTTCACCGCCTTCTTTTTGTATTTCCTGCGCAGCGGCATGTGGCGTCAACGACAAACCTGGGTAGGCGTGGGTCTGGCCCTGCTTGCCTATGTACTGGTTTTGTCCCCCCACCTGTACTGGCTGGTAAAGCATGACTTCGCCCCCTTCCGATATATGGATGGCTCGCTGGAAACGCATACTCGTTGGCAGGCCTACAAAGAGCTACTGGCTTTTAGCCTGGACCAACTAGGGCGACTGAGCCCCATGATAGTGGCCATGATCGCGCTGGGCATCTGGAACCATCGGGACAAGAAAAAGCGGGCTCAGTCGGATACCGCCCTGCAAGACAAGCAGCGCTATGCCGATGCGATTTCCCGCAGCGATAAGCAGTTTGTGCTATGGGTAGGCCTGACCCCCATGATCAGCACAGTCTTGATTTCAGCCATTATGGGCACCCGTCTGGTGGCCTCTTGGGCCACGACGTTCTTTGTGCTGTATGGCTTTTTTGCCTTGTGGATCCTGCATGGCCAGGACAAGATTCAGTTGCGCCGTATCGCCATTATTGTGATCGTGCTGCAGATTCTGCTGGCATCGGGCTATGCCTTGGCCCGTGGTCCACTGGCCTGGTATACAGGCCGGGATTCTCGCTCCACCTTCCCCGGCCCCGAGGTGTCTGCCCAGATGCAGGCCATCTGGAAAGAGCACATGCCCGGCATCCCCCTAAAGGTCGTGGTAGCGGATACCTGGCTGGGTGGAAATATCGCCGTTCATGCAGGCCAGGACGTCATGGTCTTTATCGATGCCGATCCTGCCGCTTCGCCCTGGCTGAAACTGCCGCAGGATTTGCAATGCGGGGCCCTGATTGTTTACAGCATCCAGACCCGAGGCAAGCCGCCACAGTCCTTGCTCGAACTGTATGAACAAGCCCCCATCAAGGGGCTGGCCGAACAGCGCTGGTCCTCTGAACGCAGCCCCATGATTGATCTGAACTGGGCGATTTTGCCCGCGCAACGCAGTTGTCCCTTTACAGCCACTGCAGGCCACGACGGTTAAATCTGCGGGTGATGCACTGGCAGTTGCTCACCCAGGTAATCCAGAAAATGCCGCACCGCCGGGGCCATGCCTCGGCGGGAGGCAAATACAGCGTGAATGATCCCCGGCAAGGGGGCCCACTGCGGCAGGACCTGCACCAAACGTCCAGCTTTCAAGGCATCGCAGCACATATAGTCGGGCAAGATACCCACGCCTATGCCCTGCTCTACCCCCTCACGCAAGGTCAATAAATCCGAGGCCATATAGCGTGGCCTGTGCGTTACCGTCACGCTGGCTCCCTCGGGACCGTACAACTCCCATTCGTTTTGACCTTGCCGAGCCGACATGGCCACCGTGGGCAATTTAACCAAATCTGCCGGGCCTCGCACCGGATCAAACCGCGCCAGCAAGCTAGGCTGGGCGACCAGAATCGCTCCGGTTTCGCCCAGGCGTTTCACGATATAGCTGGCGCTATCGCTGAGGGTGCTGCGTACTCGCAAGGCCACATCAATTCCATCGGCCACCGGATCGACCACACGGTTGCTGACCTCCACCTCCAGCTCAACCTGGGGATAGCGGATCAGAAATTGGGCGAACACGGTCGACAAGACGGTATGTGCCAAGGTGACCGGACAACTGATACGCAAAAGACCACGCGGCTCTTGCTGCACTTGTGCAACAGCGGCATAAGCCGCTTCAGCCTCGTCGCGCATGGCCTGGCAATGACGCAGGAACACCTCCCCGGCCGGGGTCAGAGACAGGCTACGCGTGGTGCGTTGCAACAGGCGCACACCCACTTCGGCTTCAAGGCGGCTAAGACGCCGCGACACGCGCGATGGCGGCATACCCAGGTGCCGAGCGGCTGCGCTGAACCCGCCGCGCTGCACCACTTCGGTAAACAACACCATGTCATTTAAGTCATACATACAGGGATGCTTTCCAGAATTACAAACAAAATTAGAATAATCTTTCTCAGAAAAGCCGGCTTATCAAAGGTATGAGCATCAAACATAATGACACCATTCCTTCATCGCTTTGGACAACAGACATCATGAAACTGCTACACGTAGACTCCAGCATCACCGGCGCCAACTCCGTCTCCCGCGAACTTTCACAATTTGTGGTTGATCAACTGCGCCAGCAAAACGATCAAGTCCAAGTGGAGCATATCGATCTGGCCCTGAACCCGCCCCCTCACTTCTCGGCTGACTCCCTGGGCATACGCCTGGGCCTGGACCCTGCCACCCTGACCGAACGTCAGCGCGCCGAGAATGCGATCACCGAACAATACCTGAACCAGTTTCTGGCCTCGGACGTCATTGTGATTGGCGCCCCCTTCTACAACTTCACCATCCCTAGCCAGCTCAAAGCCTGGATGGACCGTCTGGCTCAAGCTGGTCGCACCTTCCGTTACACCAGCAATGGACCAGAAGGTCTGGCCGGCGACAAAACGGTATATCTGGTTCTGAGCCGTGGTGGCATCTACTCCGAATCGGAGCAAGGCCAGGCCATGGAGCACCAGGAAAGCTATCTGCGCGTGATGTTCGGCTTCATGGGCATAACAGACCTACGTATTGTGTACGCTGAAGGCCTGGGCAAAGCACCTGAGCTGCGCAACCAGATTGTAGAAAATGCCAAAGCCAGTGTCAGCGCCTTGCTGGAAAAGAGCACCGCCTAAAACAGACGCGGTCCGAGTCAATCAGGCCGCAACACTCGCGCCGTCACGCGGCCTCGCTCAGAATCTGGTGTTGTTTCAACTCCCAAGGCTGAGCACGCTACGCTCTTGCCAGACTGCGACCTCGGTCCAGTCTGGCTTTGTTTTTTGTCGCATCCGGCTTCTTATTCCTGCCCGGCGACGGAAAAGGCCCCCTCGCTACGCCTTCGGCTTGCTGCCCCCCAAGGGGGTGCTTTTCGTCTTGGGACGGCCCGACGACGAAAAGAGCCCCCTCGCTACGCCTGAACTGCACCCCAAAAGTTGGACACTCATCCAACCTTTGGGGTGTTTTTCATGACGAAATACGATGTACGGTTCAAAGTCAACTTGGTCGAGCAGTATCTGTCGGGAAGCAATGGTTATCGAGAGCTGGTCTCAGCCTATGGGATAGAACACTCCCAGCTACGCCGTTGGGTTGCGAGCTATCAGCTACACGGCCTATCCGGATTAGAGAAAAAGCACCGCTTTTACAACGCGGAATTTAAGCTGAAGGTTCTCCAACACATCGCGCGCGAGGGCTTATCCGATCGGCATGCTGCAGCGCTCTATGACATTCGCAGCACAGGTTCTATAGGGAAATGGCGCCGCGAGTATGATAAGGGCGGATTAATAGCGTTAACGCCCCGTCGTAAAGGTAGACCCATGAAGCCCCCAACTTCCCCATCCAAGCTTGAAGCGCCCGATGAAGCGCGCATGCAAAAAGCGCTACTTGAAGAGCTGGCGTACTTGCGTGCGGAGAACGCCTATCTAAAAAAACTGAAGGCCTTATCCGAGGCGGAACGGAACGCAGCGCTGGTGAAAAAGCGCAAGTGCTCCAAGGGTTAAGGTCAGATTATCCGCTGGGGTTACTGCTACGAGCGGCGGGGCTATCTCGCAGCACGTTCTACTACCATGTCAAAGCGATGAGTACACAGGACAAGTACGCTGCCATCAAATCGAAGATTCGTATGCTCTATGAGCGCCATCAAGGCCGCTACGGTTATCGGCGTATAACAGCCGCGTTACGTCAAGCGGGGGAAATGATCAATCACAAGTCGGTTCAGCGTTTGATGCAGCAGCTCGGTTTACAGTCGCTGGTGCGGCCCAAGAAATATCGATCCTATCGAGGGGCGGTGGGTCGAATTGCGCCTAATTTACTTGAACGCCAGTTCCAAGCCGAGCGGCCTAACCAAAAATGGGTGACTGATGTGACAGAGTTCCATGTCAACGGCCAAAAGCTGTACCTCTCGCCGGTCATGGACTTATATAGCGGTGAAATCATCGCCTGGCACACGGAACGGCGTCCTGTGTTCCGCCTGGTGGGCAGCATGCTCCAAAAAGCCTTCTCGCGGCTCAAGCTGTCGGAAAAACCGCTACTGCACTCCGACCAGGGCTGGCTGTATCAACAGGCCATGTATCGAAAACTGCTACATGAGCATGCGGTTGTACAAAGCATGTCCAGGAAAGGCAACTGCCTGGACAATGCTGCGATGGAAAGCTTCTTCGGCACGCTAAAGTCTGAGTTCTTCTACCTGAACCACTTCGAGAGCATTGAGCAACTGCAGACGGGCATCCGTCAATATATCCACTATTACAATCACGAACGCATCAGAACAAAGCTAAAAGGCCTGAGCCCGGTGCAATACCGAAATCAGGCCTTGCTCATCTAATTTAACTGTCCAACTTTATGGGGTCAGTTCAGCCTTCGGCTTGCTGCCCCCCGTGGGGGTGCTTTTTGTCTTGGGACGGCCCGACGACGAAAAGAGCCCCCTCGCTACGCCTTCGGCTTGCTGCCCCCCGTGGGGGAGCTTTTTGTCTTGGGACGGTCCGACGACAAAAAAAGGGCCTATGCATGGCCCTTTATCCTAAGCGTGCAAGTCCAGTCTTAGCCCAATGATCCTTGAACCCGTACAGGCGCTCACAGGGCGTCAGGCTGGCCCCGCGCTTATTCGTCTGTCTCCAGCCAATGCCCCAAACGCAAACGCTTGGTATTGAGGTAGGCCTCGTTAAAGGGATTACCTTCAATTTGATGCGGTACACGTTCCACCACATCAATACCGATGTCCTGCAAGGTTTTTACCTTGCGCGGGTTATTGGTCATCAGACGTAGTTTCTGGATACCAACGTGCTCGAGCATATCCTTGCAAATATCGTAGCGACGCATATCGGCCGGAAAACCGAGCTTCTCGTTGGCCTCTACGGTGTCGGCTCCCTGATCTTGCAGCTTGTATGCACGAATCTTGTTCACCAGACCAATGCCTCGCCCTTCCTGGCGCAAATACATCAGGGCGCCACGGCCAGCCGTCGCAATACGTTCCAGCGCCAGTTGCAGTTGAGGGCCGCAATCACAGCGCAGGCTAAATAAAGCATCGCCTGTCAAACACTCGGAGTGCACACGGGCCAGGACGGGATGGCCATCGGCCACGTCCCCCAGGGTCAATAGGACGTGTTCTTTTTGATTGCTGCGCTCTACAAACACATGAATTTGAAAGACAGCCCAAGGCGTGGGCAAACGGCTGGAGCTGACATAGTCCAGTAAAACACCGGGTTTGGCCTGCTGGGCTGCAAGCGCGGAGCCCGATTCTGACGCCAGTGCGGCATCTGGGGTGGATTGCATAATGAGTCTCTGCTGCGGCGAAGAAATGCGGCTTGGCCCCATCCGGGGCGACTTGGCAATGATAGCCCAATTCAGCCGGTTTCTTTCAGTCTGGGACATGATGCTTTTCAGGGCTAATTACCGCTCTTTGCCCACGACACAGGAGTGGAATAGTCACCTTATGTTCTTATCCTTATAGCGAAAAATTCTGCTATCCGGTATTCTACGCAACAAGAAAATACATAAAATGTTATGAAACTTACAAATACAGACGATCTATGGCACTTTGTGTTTTTCACTGAGTCCTGATCGTCCTCAGCCCTAATTGATCATGCCCGCCCTTAAGGTCTTTATCCGCTACGTTGTCATTGGGCTTGCTTTAGCCCTGCAACCGTTTGTCGCCCACGGCGCGGCAAGCCAGGCCTGGCCTCAACCGCCCTCGCAGCTCAGTCTGGATAGCCCCTACGGCACACTGCAGGTAAGCCAAAGCGATTATGTCTACGAAGCGCGGCTGCAACTGGACGCAAAGACCATAGAGCCAGAGCTAAAAGGGATGATCAATATCCCCTACGCTTTCAAGCAAGCCAACAATCAAACCGCCCTGATTTCAGTCGACAAGGGCCTGGGTGCTTGCTCGATCAATTACCATTGGGTCACCGTATCGTCCCAGGGCTATACCGTCTCGCCAGCCTTTGGCTCATGCAGCGCCAAAATCCGGGTCCGTCATCACGGCCGAACCCTGATTATGGAAACACCCAGCCAGGACAATCCGACCATGATCGACGAATACCGATACGATGGGCGCAAAATCAGTTTACGCAAGCGCCGTCCACTTATGCAGTAAGGGGAACCTGCAAGGAGCAGCGGACTCAAACGGAACACTGACTATAATCAGGTGTTTACGTCTCTCCGGATTTTCCCTATGCAAACCTCCACAACCCGCCCTTTACTCGTCTGGGATTTACCCACCCGTTTGTTCCACTGGCTGTTTGTCATTAGCATTGTGGGCTGTTTTGTGACAATCAAAGTTGGCGGGCTATGGATGGACTGGCACGTACGCTTTGGTCTGCTGGCCTTGGGACTGTTGGCCTTTCGTCTGGTCTGGGGTTTGATCGGTGGCTACTACTCGCGCTTTAGCCACTTCTTCCCCAATCCGATACGCAGCCTGCGTTATTTGCGTGATAAACCTGCCGTCTACCCAGGCCACAATCCTGTCGGCGCCTGGTCGGTCTGGGTCATGCTGATTGTGTTTGGTTTTCAGGCCATCTCTGGTTTGTTTGCCAACGACGATATCTTTACCTCAGGCCCTCTGGCCTATCTCAGCAGCGATTGGTCCAAAACCCTGACCGGTCTGCACAAAGCCAACGAATGGATCATGCTGGCCATTATCGGCTTGCATATCCTGGCTATTTTCCTATATCGCGTCCTGGGTGGTCAGAAATTAACCAGCGTCATGGTCAAGGGCAGCATGCCCGTACCCAGTGAACCTGCGCTACCTGCCAGCAAAGACAACTGGAAAACCCGTTTACTCGCTCTGCTCATTGCCGTACTGATTGCCTGGGGCGTGTACTGGATCACCGGCCTGGCACCGGTAGGCGGCGGCATGGACGACTTTATGTAAGCCTGACTTATCCCCAGAAGCTGTGAATAAACCTGGGGATAATGCGGGGATTGTTTGGGCTGAGCCGCATTTTTACTAGCCGTCTTTTAAACTGGATGGTGACTAGCCGCTTGAACACTCTCTGCACAAAGAGCGACGGCCTCACGATATTTTCAGCGCCGTCGCCAAAATCCCCACAAGACCAGAACCAGCCCCAGAACGGCGGCCAATAAACCGGCCCAGCTAAAGATAGTCAGGCCCAGCCAAGCGGGGCCGCGTGTAACCAGCACCGGCCCCAAAATCAATACAAAGGCCGCCGTCACAATCGCAATGGCCAAACGGGTAGCCGCCTTTTCCAGCGATGAGGCCAGACGCGGCATACCCTCGACTTGAATACGGGCAGAGATCTTGCCTTGCCGGACGCGATGCATCAGCAAACGCAGCAATTGAGGCGCATCCATCGCCAATTGACGGGACTCCAGCAAGCTGCGTTGCAAGTCTGCATAAACACGACGAGGGGAATACTGCTTACGCATCAAAGCCAGAATGACCGGTTGTGCAACCTCAACCACATCAAATTGCGGGTCCAGACGTTTCAATACGCCATCCGCGGTGATAAAAGCCTTGAACAGCAAAGCCAGATCCGGCGGCAAAATCAAATGGTTCTCACGCGCCAGCGCCATAAAATCCAGCAAAGCAACCGAAATGGACAAAAGCCCACTACTTTGTCGGGCAACATAGCGCTGGGCACTTTCTTCCAGCCGGCTCCAATCAAAATCTTCCGCACCCGACCAATCCAGCAAGGTGGTAGCCACCCCATCGGCCTGCCCGTCCACAATTGCGCGCAATAGAACCAGCAATTGCTGACGACGACGTTCCGTCAAATGACCGACCAGACCGAAATCAATAAAGGCGACCTGATTGCCCGGCAACGCCATCATATTGCCGGGGTGCGGGTCGGCATGAAATAGCCCATCCTCCAGAACCATATGCAAGAACGCCAAGGCTCCCCGGCGCGCCAGCAAGGGGCGATCCACTTCAATGGCTTGCAACTGCGCCTCTTGAATTGGTGAGACTCCGGGCACAAACTCCTGCACCATGACGGTGGCACTGGTCCACTCCATATAAACGCGCGGCACCACAATGTCTTTAAAGGGCTGCATATTCTCGCGCACAGCCACGGTATTGGCTGCTTCGCGCGTAAAGTCCAGCTCATCGGCAATGGCTTCGGCCAAGGCGCGCACAATATCGTAGGGGCGATACTCAGGCAACAAACCCTGCTGCTGCACCAAGCGGGCAATCTGTTTCAGCAAACGCAGATCAGCCTGGATCAAAGACTCAAGACCGGGGCGCTGCACCTTCACCACCACTTCAGTACCGTCCCGCAAACAGGCACGATACACCTGCGCCATAGAAGCCGAGGCCAGCACCTGGATATCAAAACGCGCAAAGGCTTGGTCTACGGTTTGCCCTAAAGCCAGTTCCAATTCGGGTCGAATAGTCTCCCAAGGCACCGGCGCGGCATGACCTTGCAGCTTTTCCAGTTCCTGGGTCCACTCCAGAGGCAGCAGGTCATTGCGTGTGGCCAGAATCTGACCGAGTTTGATAAAGGTAGGCCCCAGCTCCTCCAGGGCACGTCGCAAACGTTCAGGCGCCGAGCGTTCGGGCATTTCTGTCGCCACCGGGGTTTTGTTACCGGGCAGCAGCTCCGACAGACCCAGACGATGCATCACATCCCCGATTCCGTATCGAGCAATGACCGATCCGATGGCACGCACGCGCGCATGGTCGCGCAAGGCCAACAAGGTTCCTCCCAACATACTCGCTCTCCAGTAGGCTACGCCCTGAGAAAAGTAGCATACCGCAGCGTCCGGGTGACTTACTTATCCACTTATCCACATTTTCAGTGGGCAAGCGCGGGGATAGCCTTTGGACAAGTCGCATTACCCCAAGTAATTCAAAGACTTGTCATGATGGGGTAATTAAAGCCCCCCCTCCCTTTAGAAGATGACAAGAATCGAAAATGCCCCTGCTTTGGCCCGCAAATCAGAGTACATTGACGTTTTCAAATTCAAGGAGAGCGTGATGCGTCTGGATAAATCTCGCTCCAGCCGTAATGTCGAGGACCGCCGTGCCAATGGGCCACGCCTGAGCGGCGGCAAGATCGGTTTGGGGACAATCGTGCTGGCCTTGGTAGCCCTGTACTTTGGGGTCGACCCCAATGTGGTGCTGAACCTGGCCGGTGGCCCCACCAGCGCCCCGCAATCTCAACCGATTGCCGCCTCGGATACACAGGGCCAAACCATCGCCAAAATCCTGGGTGAAACCGAGGATGTCTGGCGCGATATTTTTGCCAAGCAAACCAATGGCAGCTACCGCGATCCCGTACTGGTTCTGTATCGCGGCGCGACTCCCACGGCTTGTGGCGCAGGCCAATCGGCCATGGGCCCGTTTTACTGCCCGGCCGATCAAAAGCTCTATATAGACCTGGGCTTTTTCACCGAGATGGAGCAAAAGATGGGCGTCAAGGGAAACTTTGCCCCTGCCTACGTGATTGCGCATGAAGTGGGCCACCACGTTCAGAACCAATTGGGCATGATGCGCCGTGTGGATGAAGCCCGTCGCAGCGGCTCGGCCTCGCAAGCCCGTCAGGCGTCCGTACGTCTGGAACTGCAGGCAGACTGCTACGCCGGCATCTGGGCCAATCACGCCGATGCACAACGCCAGATTCTGGAACCGGGCGATATCCGTTCTGCGCTAGACGCGGCTCAAGCGGTAGGTGATGACACCTTGCAAAAGCAGTCTCAAGGCTATGTGGTTCCAGACTCTTTTACCCATGGCAGCGCGCAACAACGCATGGCCTGGTTCATGCAAGGCTATCAAACCGGGCAACTGAACATGTGCGATACCTTCACTCGACCTGATCCCGCTTCCTGATAAACGTAAAATTATGTAACTCGTCCTTGCGCTACATAATTTCCGTTCTATAATCATTTTCTTCGCAGGAAACGGGGGTCGTTAGCTCAGTTGGTAGAGCACTGGACTCTTAATCCATTGGTCGACAGTTCGAGTCTGTCACGACCCACCAGATATCCTGCTGTTTGCGGTACACCATGCCGCAACACCGTAAATTAGCCCGCTGCTACAGCGGGTTTTTTTGCGTCTGGACGCATCGATCCAGCACATCGCTACCCCAATTTTGCGCAGCCATCTTCTGGTCATAGTTGTTTACTTCGCCCACTACAAAAACCCGCTAGGCTAACAGATCATCACATCAGGAGATTGTCATGCTGATTGCCATTGATCCGACCAAGGCCCCCGACACCACACCTCCGGGCAAAACGCCGAACCCCGAACCCGACCCGAAGAAAATCCCGGGCAATGAGCCGCCTAGCAAAGCCAGGAACTAACAGACCCCGCCCACTCAAGCATCCTGCACCCCTGCCATGTAGGCGCAATCCAGGGCAGCGCGGAAAATGTCGCTGCCCTGCCAGCGCCTTGCCCCACATTTGAATCATGCTTTGGCAGCAGGAAAATGTTGCAAAGTTAAGACTATTTAAAAAAAAAATGCACACAATGCGCACTTGTTGCGTTGCAACATATATTATTTTTCCATAGTCGTTGTTCCTGCGGTGGTGAGATGAGCGGAGACAGGCGTCACAGAGCGCTGCTGTTATCTTGCTGCCCACCGACTAGGCAAGACCGGGGTCACGTGCCTAGCTAGCTTACTCGCCTTGCCGGAATTGTGTTGCTCTTCAACCTACAACACAGGTCCGCTTGCCTACCACTTGCGTTCGCGCTGTCGCACATCCTGCTGACAGCCGGAGAGTCGCTCAAACCGGCGCTGCCGGTTGCACTCAAGCCATCCACCAGGATTACCCATCCCGGTCGGCCCCCTCTCAACCGTCTCCTACCCCCCTCGGTGTTCCATTGCATCCGCAAGGCCAGCTTGCCTGTGTTTACTTCAGGAACACCTATGAAATTAATTACCGCCATCGTCAAACCCTTCAAGGTTGACGAGATACGCGAGGCCCTTTCCGATCTGGGCATACAGGGGATGACACTGACCGAGGTCAAAGGATTTGGTCGCCAGAAAGGCCACACTGAGCTGTACCGCGGTGCAGAATATGCAGTCGACTTCCTGCCCAAGATCCGCATTGAACTGGCTATTCCCGACGAGCAGTTGCAAAGCGTTCTGGAAGCCATTCAAAGCAGCGCCCGCACCGGTCGTATTGGTGACGGCAAGATCTTTGTCCAGCCGCTGGACCACGTCATCCGCATCCGCACCGGCGAATGCGATGAACAAGCCCTGTAATCGGAGACTCCATCATGAACAACGCTGATCTCTCGTGGATGCTGGTCTCCACGCTTCTGGTACTAATGATGGCCGCGCCGGGCCTGGCCCTGTTTTACTCAGGGATGGTGCGTCAAAAAAATGCCTTGTCCATGTTGTCCCAAACCTTGCTGGTGTTCAGTTTGGGGGTGGTGCTGTGGTTTATCTATGGCTACTCGCTGGCTTTTACCGCTGGCAATCCCTTGATTGGTGGTTTCGACAAGGTCTTGTTCAATGGCATGTTTACTGCCGCTGACCAACAGTTCTCCATGTCGGGCACCCTGCCTGAACTGCTGTTTGCGTCTTTCCAGGCCACGTTTGCCGGTCTGACATGCGCCCTGGTTGTCGGCAGTCTGGCAGAACGTACCCGTCTGTCCGCCATTTTGGTCTTTACTGTGATCTGGTTCACCCTGGCCTATCTGCCTATCTGCCATATGGTCTGGTTTGCCGATGGACAGAACGGCGGTTTGCTCAACACCCGTGGCGCGTTGGACTTTGCAGGAGGAACGGTCGTACACATCAATGCCGGTATTGCGGGTCTGGTCGGTGCCTGGATGATTGGCCCACGCTTGAACTACCGTCGTGAAGCCATGCCACCTCATAACCTGCCCTTGACCTTTATTGGTGCGGCTCTGCTGTGGGTAGGCTGGTTCGGTTTCAACGCTGGCTCGGCTTTGTCTGCCAATGAAAATGCCACGCTCGCCTTCTTCAACACCATGTTGGCCGCTGCCATTGGCGTTGTGGCCTGGACATTGGGCGAATGGATCAGCAAAGGTCATCCTTCCTTGCTGGGTGCTTGCTCGGGTGCCATTGCAGGTTTGGTCGGCATTACCCCAGCAGCCGGTTTTGTGGCTCCCTCCGGTGCACTGGCCATTGGCTTGATTACTTCCCTGGCTTGCTTGTGGGGCGTTAATGTTCTGAAGCGCTGGCTGCGTGCCGACGATACATTGGACGTGTTTGGCATTCACGGTTTGGGCGGAATTGTGGGCGCGTTGCTCACGGGTCTGTTCAACGCACCTGTTCTAGGTGGTCCCGGCACCGCTGCTGGCAACAGTATCTGGATGCAGTTGTGGATTCAGCTCGAAGGCGTCTTGCTGACTCTGGTCTGGTCCGGTGTGGCCGCCTGGATTGCCTTCAAGATTGCCAAAGTCGTCTGCGGTGGTTTACGTGTCGATGCTGACCATGAACGCGAAGGTCTGGATATCCGCACCCACGGTGAAACGGGCTATCAACACTGAGATCCCATCATGATTCTTGACTATCTTGCCCACAGGCAAACAGCCCCCTTCAAACACAGGTACAAACCTAAAAGAAAAAGCCCTCTCTCGAGGGCTTTTTTTATAAGCAAAACGGCTGCTTATTTTTCTTTGCGGTAAGCGTCGTGACAAGTCTTACAGGACTTGCCCACATTACCAAAAGCCACACGGAAGGCATCAAAGTCGCCTGAATCGGAAGCCACTTTCAGCTTGTCGATTGCCGTGGTGAAATCGTCTGTGGCTTGCTTGAAACCCTGAGCATCGCTCCAGGCTTCTGCTTTGGTCTCGCCGCCTTCAGTACCGGCACCAAACGCGCTCCAAGGCAAAGCAGCCAAAACAGTCAGCACTTCCACGTTCTTGGCGATCGCAGCCGCGTCATAAGGAGCTTCCTTTTTAGCGACGGGAGCCATACGACCAAAATGCGAACCGATCAAGGCCATGCTGGCTTGACGGTAGTCCACCGCTTGCTCAGGCTTGGCGAATTGGGCTGTAGCTGGCGTGACAAACGCGGCGCACAAAGCGGCAGCGGCAGTCAAAAACGCAAGTTTTTTCATGGGAACTCCTGTGTGATGAAACATAAAACACTTCATAAAGCACTGGCTCAAAAAACCCGACCTGGCTGTGCCCTTGTGCAAGAGCACAGCCGTTTGGATTTAGATGGCCTGGGCCAACTGTACCGCCACACCCAGATAGCTGCGTGGAGTTAACTCAAGCAAATAGTTTTTAGCGTCTGCGGGCAGCTCCAGGCCGCCAATAAACTCGCGCAACGCTTCCTCGGTAATACCACGGCCACGTGTCAGAGCTTTGAGTTGTTCGTAAGGCTGAGGCAAACCGTAGCGACGCATCACGGTTTGAACTGGTTCGGCCAGGATTTCCCAGCAAGCATCAATGTCCGCATCCACAGCGGCAGCATTCAGTTCCAGTTTGCCGATACCACGCAGGCAGGCGTCGTAGGCCACCACGCTGTAGCCCAGGGCCACGCCCAGATTACGCAGCACGGTCGAATCCGTCAGGTCTCGCTGCCAACGAGAGATAGGGAGCTTCTCGGACAGGTGACGCAGCATGGCATTGGCCAGGCCCAGATTGCCTTCCGAGTTTTCAAAGTCAATCGGGTTCACCTTGTGCGGCATGGTGGACGAACCGATCTCGCCTTCTTTCAGGCGCTGCTTGAAGTAGCCCAGGGAAATGTAGCCCCAAACGTCACGGTTGAAGTCCAGCAGGATGGTGTTGGCACGGGCGATCGCGTCAAACAGGGCAGCCATCCAATCATGCGGTTCGATCTGAATGGTGTAGACGTTTTGCGTCAGACCCAAACCACCCAGCACTTTCTTGCTGAATGCTGGCCAGTCAATTTCGGGGTAAGCCGAGAAGTGCGCATTGTAGTTACCGGTTGCGCCGTTCAATTTAGCCAGAGGCTGAACAGCGGCGATAGCGGTAATGGCGTTTTGCAAACGCGCGGCCACGTTGGCGAACTCTTTGCCCATGGTGCTGGGGCTGGCAGGCTGGCCGTGGGTGCGCGACAGCAAGGGCTGCTCGGCATGCAGACGGGCCTGGGCCTTGATGGCATCGCACACTTCCTGCAACTGAGGCAGGATGACCTGCTCACGAGCACGCGTCAACATCAGGGCGTGCGAGGTGTTGTTGATGTCCTCGGAGGTGCAGGAGAAGTGAATGAACTCGGCCGCGGCGGACAGTTCGGCGTGGTCGGCCACTTTTTCTTTCAACCAGTATTCCACGGCTTTCACGTCGTGGTTAGTGGTGCGTTCAATGGCTTTGATGCGGGCAGCATCGTCTTCCGAGAAGTTCTGCACCAGGCTCTTGAGTACCTCGCGGGCTTCGGCAGAGAAAGTAGGCAGTTCAGGCAGACCCGCGTCGGACAGGCCGATCAGCCAGGCCACTTCGACCTCCACGCGATGCCACATGAATGCGGCTTCGGACAACAGGCCACGCAAGGGGGCGGTACGGCTGCCATAACGCCCGTCCAATGGCGACAAGGCATTCAGAGTGCTCAGGGTATCGGCTATGTGCATCGTTCTACAGAAAAGAAGGGGGAATAAAGTCAGCCCGCATTCTAACATTGCAGGCCGACACCCGTATGCCACGCGTTCAGCACGGGGGTAGAAAGCGACGGCAGTCCCAGGCTTTGACGAATAAACCACAGTTTTCCAACATTGTTTCCAGCGACAGGGTCAGGCCCGGCCTGCGGGGCGTTCGCCCATAGGTTCCTGCTATACTTTTTGAGCCTGCAACTTTTGATAGCTTTTTATGAAACTTATAGCTTCCCTCACCAGCCCATACGCGCGCAAAGTGCGTGTTGTCATGGCGGAAAAAAAGCTCGATTACGAGCTGATTCTGGAGGATGTGTGGGCCGATGACAGCGATATTCTGAAACACAATCCACTGGGCAAAGTTCCCTGTCTGATTATGGATGATCAGGCAAGCTTGTTTGACTCCCGCGTGATCGTCGAATATCTGGATACCCTCTCGCCCGTCGGCCGCCTGATCCCCCAAGCCGGACGTGATCGCGCTGCAGTCAAATGCTGGGAAGCCATTGCCGATGGCTTGCTTGACGCCTGCGTTGCCATCGTGGTGGAAAATCGCCGCCCCCAAGAGCTACGTCTGCCCGCCTGGATTGACCGCCAAAACAGCAAAATCACCGCTGCCCTGCAATCGATGAACAACACCCTGGGTGACCAGTCCTTTTGCATGGGCACCAGCTTTAGCCTGGCCGACATTGCCGTAGGCTGCGCACTGGGTTATCTGGACCTGCGCTTTCCTGAGCTGGACTGGCGCTCGCAGTACGGCAATCTGCAACGCCTGGATGAAAAACTCCAAGCGCGTCCCTCGTTTGCCAGCACCTTACCGCCTACGCAGTGAGCGTTGCGCCAGCAAGCAAGGGCCCATTCTTTTGAATGGGTTTTTTTATGTCTGCCACCTCAGGACTTACCCAGCAAACGATACATCCAGAAGGCCTCATCGGTCTTCATGCGCTGGGCAAACTGGGCCGGCGAAAAGCCGGAAATTCGTTTGACCTCTCTGCCAAAATGAGACTGGTCGCTATACCCGGCCTGCAGCGCCACATCGGACCAGACCGGATTTTCCTGCTGCTGCACCAGGGCAAAAGCACGCTCTGCACGCACATAAAGCTGTAGCTCACGCTGACTCTGCCCAGCCCAACGCTTGAATTGCCGTTGCATCTGACGCAAGCCCGTTCCCGTGCAAGTTGCTGCTATTTTCATCCCCAAAGCCGTCAACCAATGGTTCAAGGTAGCAGCACCGCCTGTTGCCAGACCGCCATGGGCGCAACGTTGGATTGCTGACTCCAGCTGCTGAAATAAAGGGCCATCTTCAGTGCCTACCTGTCCAAGGGCCTGACAACTAGAAGCAGGCAAAACCTGCTCCATAGGCAGTACCAGATCCATCAAGTCGCTGGCCTCTATACCAAACACACGCTTGAAGGCATCGGGGTAAAGTCCAATCGAAATCGCATGGACAGATCCCGGAGACCAGCTAATGGACGGTGTACGCGACGGCCCGGCAAACAACATGCTGGGAAGGGCCTCTGACAGTACCGGAGCCCCCCCATTCGCTGGCGTCTGAACCATGTGCAGTTGGCCATGAAAAACCCACGACAAAACCACCAGGGGCGAGGCTGGATAAAAATTCAAACGCTGCTCCGACGGCAGAGCCAAACCACGGGTATCACGCTCCACCCCCAGATGGATGCTGGCCGCGGTTTTTCGGCTGGGGCGATGCAAACGGGCACAAGGCAAAGCAGACATGGCAAGTCGTTTCCGTTCTATCCGGCCCAGGCAAGACGGGCCACACTGAAAGTCCCTTTATCCTACTTCAGCCCCGCCCTCTTATGCCTAAAACTATTTTGCAAGGATCCTGGTCTCATCGTTGCCGAAGCGCCCTCACCCTCTGGGCCACCACCATAGACGTACTGGCCCGACGTATCATCGCCAAGCCGCTGGTGTCCGGCTGGTCTGTGCCTTTTGAAATCGCCACCCTGTTCTATCGCAAGCAGTTCAACCACGCCTTCCGCTTGCCAACCCTAGCTGAAGGCCGCGCCTATTTCGACAGCCTGTACACGATTGCCGAACCAGACTTGCCCGTCCAGATGCAGGCCAGCACGTCCCCAGAACCACGGGGAGACTGGTTCATTCCAGATCGCCCGAACAGCAGCAAAACCATCTTGTACTTTCATGGCGGCGGCTATGCGTTCTACCCAATCGTGTCGCGCCACTTCACTCGTCTGCTGGCCCACAAGCTGCAAATACCCATCTTCGCCGTGGACTATCGCCTGACCCCGGAACATCCTCACCCAGCCCAACAGGAAGATGCGCTAGAGGCCTACCGCTATCTGCTCAAACGTGGCATCCCCGCGCAGGATATTGTCCTGGCAGGCGACTCGGCAGGCGGACACCTGGTGCTGATGACCCTAGTCAGCCTGCGCCAGGCCGGACTGCCCCAACCTTCTCTGGCCTTGGCACTAAGCCCCTGGACGGATATAGGACGACGCGGCGCCAGCCAGTTTGGCTATGATCGCTACGATATGGTGCAGGGCTATCAAACACTGCAATACGGTCAATGGCTGAAGGGCAACGGCCTCTGGAGTGACGATCAACTCTCTCCCATTGCCCAGGATCTTCGCCATCTAGCCCCCATCTACATTCAGGCAGGCGGCAAGGAGATTCTGGTGGACATGATTCGCGATTTTGCCCAAGAGGCGCATAAGCAAGGAGCCGGCATTCGGCTGGATGTCTGGCCGGACATGACGCACGAGTTCCATGCCTATGGCCGCACACTGCCGCAAAGCGAGCAGGCGATTGCCGCGCTACGGACAGCGATTCAATGGACTAAAGGGGGCGTGTTTGAGCCGGCAGAAGAAACCGAATTGAATGGACTGGACTCTGCCTTTGGCAAA
This sequence comes from Alcaligenes sp. SMD-FA, assembly GCF_025960365.1. Classification (NCBI taxonomy): domain Bacteria; kingdom Pseudomonadati; phylum Pseudomonadota; class Betaproteobacteria; order Burkholderiales; family Alcaligenaceae; genus Alcaligenes; species Alcaligenes sp. SMD-FA. The sequence continues at coordinate 2,625,633 of NZ_CP110108.1, forward strand.
GCCCAGCGTAAAGACATCAAAGCTGTGTAATGGCCTGCGTAATCATATAGATCGCCAGCACAGTCAGCATGCTGGCAAAAATACGCTTAAGCGTCACCTGGTCAATTTTGTGGGCCAGGCTGGCGCCCAAGGGCGCGGTACAAATACTGGTGGCCGAAACAATCAACAAGGCAGGCCAGTAGATAAAGCCAATCATGCCGGGATGGCTGCCGAAAGTGGCCTGACCGGACCAGATATAGCCCACGCTATTGGCCAGCGCGATGAAAAAGCCCAGTGCAGCCGAAGTGGCGACGGCCTGTCGCACAGGCACATTGCCACGCAGCATGAAAGGGACGGACAAGAAGGCCCCGCCCGCACCCAACAGACCGGAGACGAAACCGATCAAGGCGCCCATGGCAGCGATCCAAAATGGGGCAGGCAAGGAGCGGCCTTGCACCGGGGCCGACTTGCGCGCCATTTTAGAGGCCGAATACAAGACGAACACACCGAACACAATCGCCAGCGCCGTGCTGTTGATCATGGCAAAAATCGCGCCGCCCGACAGCAGCCCGCCCACGATCAAACCGGGCACCATCACCTTGACCACGTCCCAACGGATAGCGCCATGTTTATGGTGCGCCCGCACGCTGGACAAGGAAGTAAACAGAATCGTAGCCATGGCCGTGGCAATGGAGGCGTGCACGGCCAACTCTTGCGGCACGCCAAACAAGGGCAGCAGGAAGGTCAGGAATGGCACCAGAATCATGCCCCCGCCAATCCCCAACAGACCCGCGGCCAACCCTATACCGGCACCCAGCACCAGCAAACTGATGACAAGAATGGGATCCATGCCCGCCTCTTATTGAATAATGCCGCCGCCCAGGCAGCGGTCACCGTCGTACAAGACCACGGACTGACCGGGGGTTACAGCCCACTGAGGCTGATCAAAATGCAGAGACAGGCTATCACCTTCAGCCGCCAGCACCGTGCAGGCGGCATCAGCCTGGCGATAGCGGGTCTTGGCATGAATCGGACCCAGCGCCGGCGGATGGCCTGCTACCCAGCTAGTCTGCTCAGCCTTCAATTCGGACTGCAACAGCCAGGGGTGATCGTGCCCTTGCACAACATACAAGGTGTTTGTAGCCAAGTCTTTACGGGCGGCATACCAGGCGTCGGCGGTACCGTCTTCGCGCTGCTTGCCCTTGACGCCACCAATGCCCAAACCCTTGCGCTGACCATAGGTGTGGAAAGCCAGGCCCACGTGCTGACCCAGCACCTGCCCTTCCGGTGTCTTGATCGGACCGGGTTGAGTAGGCAGATAGCGATTCAAAAATTCGCGGAAAGGACGCTCGCCAATAAAGCAAATGCCGGTTGAGTCTTTTTTAGCCGCATTGGGCAGCTTCAGTTCTTCGGCAATACGGCGCACTTCCTGCTTGTTGATCTCGCCCAAAGGAAACAAGGTGCGCGACAACTGCGCCTGATTCAGGCGGTGCAAAAAATAGCTTTGGTCTTTAGACGCATCCAAGCCTTTGAGCAACTGGTAGTCTGTACCGCCCCCGGTCATGGGCACACCACGCACGCGAGCGTAATGGCCAGTCGCAATCCAATCAGCGCCCAAGGTCATGGCATGGTCCAGAAAGGCCTTGAATTTAATTTCCGCATTACACAGAACATCGGGATTCGGGGTACGGCCCGCCGAGTATTCCCGCAAGAACTCCGCAAACACGCGGTCTTTATATTCTGCTGCGAAGTTGACCGCCTCAATCTCGACCCCGACCAGATCGGCCACGCTGGCCGCATCCAGCCAATCCTGGCGCGAGGAGCAGAATTCGGAATCGTCGTCGTCTTCCCAGTTCTTCATGAACAGGCCCACGACTTCATAGCCTTGCTCTTTAAGCAACCAGGCCGAGACAGAGGAGTCCACGCCGCCGGACATTCCGATAACGACGCGACCTTTTTTGGTGGAAATAGTCATTGCAGTGATGATGAAAGGTGTCGCAGCAGGCAGACCGATGGTCCGGCGCACACCTGACTAACTAAAAAAGGCATTGTACGCCTGCCCTGACGCATGTACAGGCCGACGCTGCCAGTGCCTGGGGTTTCTGGAAAACGGTACTGCCCAAGACACGAAAGCCCAGACACAAGGTCCGGGCTTTCAGGCCAACTCAAGTGTGACTCAAGCGCGATCAGCCCAGAGGACGCGCAGGCAACATCTTGCCAGGGTTCATGATGTTATGAGGATCCAGCGCATGCTTGATGCTGCTCATCACATCCAGGGCATCCTGACCGTGCTCGGCCAGCATGAACTCCATCTTGTGCAGACCTACGCCGTGCTCACCCGTGCAGGTGCCTTGCATGGCAATGGCACGCTCTACCAGACGATGATTCAGGCGCTCGGACTCGTCCCACTCTTCCTGGCTATCGGCATCGAGCAGCATCAGGACGTGGAAGTTGCCATCGCCCACGTGGCCCACGATGGTGTACGGGAACGGAGCCTGATCCATATCGGCCGCGGTTTGCGCCACACATTCTGCCAGGGCGGAAATAGGCACACAAACATCTGTGGTGCTGGAGCGGCAGCCAGGGCGCAGTTGCAAACCGGCAAAGTAGGCATTGTGTCGAGCCGTCCACAAACGCGAACGGTCCTCGGCCTTATCGGCCCATTCAAAGTCCATCCCGCCGTTCTCGCGGGTAATTTCCTGAACCACCTGAGCCTGCTCCTGCACACCGCTGGGGCTGCCGTGAAATTCAAACAGCAGCAGGGGCGACTCTTTCAGCGTTAGCTTGCTGTAGGCATTGGTGGCTCGCACTGCTGCGGCATCCATGAACTCGACACGCGCAATTGGGATACCCATTTGAATGACCTCGATCACGCTTTGCACGGCAGAGCGCAGATCGGGGAAATTACAGATGGCGGCGGAAATGGCTTCGGGCTGCGGGTACAGGCGGACCGTCACTTCGGTAATGATGCCCAGCGTGCCTTCGCTACCAATGAACAAGCGAGTCAGGTCGTAACCGGCCGAGGATTTCTTGGCGCGATTAGCCGTATCGATAATGCGGCCGTCTGCCGTCACGACCTTCAGAGTCAGGACGTTTTCACGCATGGTGCCGTAGCGTACGGCATTAGTACCTGAAGCGCGGGTTGCAGCCATCCCACCCAGGCTGGCATCCGCACCGGGATCGATGGGGAAGAACAAACCTGTGTCACGGATATGCTCATTCAGGGCCATGCGTGTCACGCCAGCCTGCACTGTCGCGGTGAAGTCCTCGGCATTGATCGCCACGATCTCGTCCATGCCGGACAAGTCCAGACTGACGCCACCTTGAATCGCCAGAAAATGCCCTTCCAGCGAGGAACCAGCCCCGTAAGGAATCAGGGGCACATGGTGCTCATGGCAATGCCGCGCCACCCAGGCGACTTCTTCTGTGCTGCGAGCAAAAACAACCACATCAGGCAGCATGGGTGGATACGGCGATTCATCCCGTCCATGGTGTTCACGCACAGCGTGAGAAAGCGAGCACCGCTCTTGGAACTGAGCCTGCAAGGCTTCTACAAAACCTTCAGGTAAAGGGCGCCGCGCTAGATCGGCATGACCGGGAGCATTCATGAGCATTCCAAAAAGGCAAAACCCTATTATGAGTGGCTAAGTGCCCCCTCTTCAAGAGCGACTCGCGCCTGGCGACGCTGACGTACCGCTTGGGCCAGTTTTTCCAGAACCACCACAGTGTCATCCCAATCGATGCAACCATCGGTAATGCTTTGGCCGTAGGTCAAGGGCTTGCCTTCCACCACGTCCTGACGACCACCGACCAGATGGCTTTCGATCATCACGCCGCAAATACGCATATCGCCGCCTGAAATCTGACCAGCCACATCGGCCAGCACTTCGGGCTGACGGCGGTAGTCTTTATTGCTGTTGGCGTGGCTGGCATCAACCATGACACGTGGCACCATACCGGCCTTGATCATGGCCTGGCTGGTTGCCTCGACGTTTTCAGCATCGTAGTTCGGCGTCTTGCCACCGCGCAGAATCACGTGGCAATCGTTATTGCCCACGGTGGACACAATGGCGGAGTGACCACCCTTGGTGACCGACAGGAAATGGTGCGGCTGCGAAGCGGCCTTGATCGCGTCCAGAGCAATACGAATATTGCCATCCGTGCCATTTTTGAAGCCCACGGGGCAGGACAATCCGGAGGACAGCTCGCGGTGAACCTGGCTTTCCGTCGTACGAGCACCAATGGCGCCCCAGGACACCAGATCGGCAATGTACTGGGGGGTAATCATGTCCAGGAACTCGCAGCCTGCAGGCAAATCCAACTGGTTGACGGCCAGCAGCAATTCACGCGCCGTACGCAAACCCTGATTGATGTTGAAACTGCCATCCATGAAGGGGTCGTTGATCAGCCCTTTCCAGCCTACTGTGGTACGTGGTTTTTCGAAGTACACACGCATCACAATTTCCAGCTCGGGCGCAAAACGCTTGCGCTCCACCGTCAAACGGCGGGCGTAGTCCATTGCAGCTTCAGTATCGTGAATGGAACAAGGGCCCACCACGACCACCAGACGATCATCGCGTTCGTGAAGAATCTTGTGAATGCTGCGACGTGCCTTGTGAACCGTGGTCGAGACAGCAGAGGTACACGGGAACTCGCGCATCACATGGGATGGGGGAGACAGCTCCTTAATTTCACGAATCCGTAAATCATCAGTATTGTGCGACACGATTGAACTCCAGTTGGTTTGCCAGGTCCGGGGGCAAACGAAAAAAAAGCCGCCCGGACAATGCTGGCGGCTTATTTCAGGATTTGGGTCTTACTTGTGTTTGGTGCAACCCGTCCTTTCCTCCACCAGCGGCATCGGAAAAGCATAAAAATAAAAGAAGAAAACGGGGGTTGCGAAAGTCATGGGAAAAATCCTAACACAGTTCCGGACGTGCCGCCAACAAAACCGGCAAGATTCACCCACAAAAACGCAGAATAACAAAATATTTATACCAACAAGCCGCTAAAAAACACCACCAAACGAAACGATCATTTCGTTTAGCATTTTTTATTGGCCCTTTTGTTTCGTGTTATCGCAAAAAATCACGATAAATCTTTTAGCTGGCTTGTTTGTCTTATTTTTACATCTGTATACAAAACTGATCGCTATCTGTCCTGCTCAGATGCGAAAGGGCCAAAACACAAGGTTCTGGCCCTTAGCTGCCTAATTTAGCAACACGCTATCCGTCCTTTTCCGCCATAACGCGCTTGCTGTCGCTCGCGGAAAAATTCGGCGTATTCCATCGGTTTCTGATCGGGGTGATTCACCCGCATATGATTCAAATAGGTTTCGTAATCAGGCACGCCCACCATCAGGCGCAAGGTTGTGGCCAGATAGCGCCCGGTACCCCGCCCTGCCTGGGCACTGCGCGAGATCGCTCCGGTCAATAAGCCTTTCATATCAAGCTCCTGCTGCCGCTTGAGCCGGCAATGGCTGGTAGGGGGTCTGGGCAGAATGCGGCTCTGTGCTGCGGCGCGCTTTCAACACGCAACGTATGCCAAAGAACACCATGCTCAAGACCACGAAAATGAACAGACCACACAAGGTGGAGTTCACGTAATCGTTGAAAATGACCTGCTGCATCTGCTCCAGTGATTTGGCCGGTGCCATGACGGTTTGTTCGGCCAGACCTTGCTGGTACACCTTGGCGTGGGCCAAAAAGCCGATCTTGGGATCGGGGTGGAACATTTTCTGAAAGCCAGCCACCAGTGTGCAAATCAGTAGCCAGAGAGTGGGAACCACGGTCACCCATGCGTAGCGGTCTTTCTTCATCTTAAAGAGCACCACCGTACCCAAGACCAGTGCCACTGCCGCCAGCATTTGGTTGGCAATACCGAACAAGGGCCACAAGGTATTGATGCCGCCTAACGGATCGACCACGCCCTGATACAGGAAGTAGCCCCACGCCGCCACGCACAAGGAAGTGGCAATCAAGTTGGCAACCAGAGACTCCGTACGCCGCAAGCCCGGAACAAAGGTGCCCATCAAATCTTGCAGCATAAAACGACCTGCACGCGTACCGGCGTCTACGGCCGTCAGAATGAACAAGGCTTCAAACAAAATGGCGAAGTGGTACCAGAAGCTCATCATCGCAGGCCCGCCGATGACGTTATGCAAGATGAAGGCCATACCTACGGCCAGAGTAGGAGCACCACCGGCACGAGAAATGATGCTGTTTTCACCTACGTCACTGGCCATTTGGGTCAGGTCAGCCGGTGTAATCAAAAAGCCCCAGCTGGACACCACTTGCGCGGCCTGTTCGGGCGTGGTGCCAATCAAGGCAGCCGGGCTATTCATGGCGTAGTAAATGCCAGGCTCGATAACGCAAGCGGCCACCAACGCCATGATGGCCACAAAGGACTCCATCAGCATGCCACCGTAACCGATGTAGCGCGCCTGGGTTTCGTTCTCGATCATCTTGGGCGTGGTGCCCGAGGAAATCAAGGCATGGAAACCGGACACGGCACCGCAAGCAATGGTAATGAACAAGAAGGGGAACAAGCTGCCGGACCAGACTGGACCGGTGCCATCAATAAACTGGGTGGTGGCGGGCATTTTCAGCTCGGGTGCAACGATCACAATCCCAATGGCCAGCCCCACAATGGTGCCAATTTTCAGGAAAGTGGACAGATAGTCACGCGGCGCCAGCAACAGCCACACGGGCAGCACGGCAGCGATAAAGCCGTAGATAATCAACGCCCAGGTCAGCTCTTCGCCATTCAGGGTAAAAAATGGCCCCCAAGTTGGATGTGCAGCTACGTCCTGACCATACACAATGGTGGCCAGCAGGAAGATCAGCCCAATCACCGAGACCTCGCCAATGCGGCCTGGCCTTAGGAAACGCAGATAAATCCCCATGAAGATAGCCAGCGGAATCGTTGCTGCCACCGTGAAGGTGCCCCACGGCGAGTTGATCAAGGCCTTGACCACAATCAGCGCCAGCACCGCCAGGATGATGACCATAATCAGAAAAGCGCCAAACAGCGCGATCACACCCGGCACCGTGCCCAGTTCGGACTTGATCAAATCCCCCAGCGAGCGCCCGTCACGGCGCATGGAGATGAACAGAACCGTGAAGTCCTGCACCGCCCCCGCAAACACCACGCCGGCCAGAATCCAGAGCATGCCGGGCAAATACCCCATTTGCGCTGCCAGCACCGGCCCCACCAATGGACCAGCACCTGCAATTGCAGCAAAATGGTGCCCAAAGAGCACATGTTTATTGGTCGGTACGTAGTCCAGACCATCGTTATGACGCCAGGCTGGCGTCATGCGGGTAGCGTCCAGCTCAAAGACCTTACGAGCAATAAAACGACTGTAGTAACGGTAGGCAATTAAATAGACGCAGACTGCCGCGACGACGATCCATAGAGCATTGATGCTCTCCCCCCGGCTCAGTGCCACCGTCCCCAGGGAAAAGGCCCCCAGCATCGCAACCAGCACCCAAATCAGATGCTGTTTCATAAAACCGCCCTCTTCTGTGCGCATACAAGCTCCATGATTTGCATTAAGTAAGTCTGTCACCCACTTTTTCTTCTGGCTGCACTTCTGATCTGAAGAAGTTGCCAGCTGCCGGTACAAGAGACGCTACACCGCGCGGGCTTAGCGTTCTTGCTGGGTCAGCACAGTTGCTTGATACCGTGCATTTCCCGCACCAGCAGTGTTGAAAGCGCGCCAAAGCGCACTTTCCAAAAAGGTGTCGGCGCGCCCGAAGGCGCGCCGAACTTATTCATGAATCAACCTGAGGTAGTCACAAGTCAGGCGCTTTTGAGAGGGCAAGCGCTCTTGAATCCTTGGGAGCATAGTGAAAACGCGCACTCAAGACACCGCGCATTTTCCCTAAGATCAACTACTTTGCTTATATAGAAATTCTAATCAGTTCTTTTGATCGATAGTTTCTATCCATTTAATTTGAGTACGAATGATTTTATGCGCTATGATTTCCCTGCAAATCTTTCGTAAAACAAATCATTTATAACGAAATGGTATAGGCGAAAAAAGGACTCATGATGAAACTACAATCCAAGCCCCTCTGCGCGCTGGCCTTTGCCCTGATGGGCACCATGGCCGCCGCTTCCAGCGCCCAAGCTGTCACGCTGGAACAAGTCAAAGAGCGCGGCGTGATTCGCGTCGCCGTTGCTAATGAAATTCCGTACGGATATATGGACATGTCCGGCAAAGCCCAAGGTGCCGGCCCTGAAGTGGCCCAGGCCATCATGGAGCGCCTGGGTGTCAAAGAAATCAAATGGGAAACCGCCAATTTCGGCTCCCTGATTCCCGGCCTGCAAGCCAAACGCTTTGATATGGTGGCTGCTGAAATGGCCATCCTGCCGCAACGCTGCAATACCGTGCTGTTCTCCGAGCCCAACAGCTCTTACGGCGAAGGCCTGCTGGTGGCCAAGGGCAATCCCAAGAACATCCACTCTTACGAAGACTTCGCCAAGACCGATCACAAGATTGCCATCATGGCGGGAGCCGATCAGCTAGAGATGATGCAGGCCCTGGGTGTGCCCGACACGCGCATGGTCACCATTTCCAACAACGCCGATGCCATCTCGACCGTAGCCACAGGTCGTGCCGATGCCTATGCGGCTACCGGCCAGACTGCCAGCGACCTGGCCTCCAAAGGAGATGGCAAGGTGGAACTGGCTGCCGAATTCAAGGATCCCATCATCAATGGCAAGCCGGTCCGTAGCTGGGGCGGTTTCACCTTTGCCAAGGAGTCCGAGGACCTGCGTGATGCCGTCAACAAGGAACTGGCTGAGTTCAAAAAAACCGATGAATGGAAAGCCATCCTGAGCAAGCATGGCTTTACCGAAGAAGACGTCAAGCATTCGTTTGAGAAATCCACGGAACAGCTGTGTAAAGCCTGATCCTTCACCTGCGGGTAAGGCGGCCGCACGGGCCTGCGCGGCTCCTTGCAAGGGCCAACAGAGCATTCAACGTGCGTCGCCTGCCCTTGTCTGGAACCTGATATGGATTGGTTAAGTTACAGCTTGCCCCTGATGGAAGGGGCCTGGGTCACCATACAACTCACCCTGTATTCAACCGTGGTGGGAGCTATCGCCGCCTTTGCTCTGGGCATAGGCCGGCTGTCCCACTCGGTCGCCCTGCGCTCTTTGTCCATCACGATTATTGAAGTTTTTCGCGGCACCTCTTTATTGGTACAACTGTTCTGGCTGTACTTTGCCCTGCCGATTCTGGGCGAGTCCATGGGTCTGGACTGGCGTCTGGACCCGGTCGTGGCTGGCACCCTGGCCTTGGGCCTGAACATTGGCGCCTATGGTGCCGAAGTGGTACGTGGGGCTATTCAGGCCGTGCCACACTCCCAACTGGAAGCCGCCAAGGCCCTGGACTTTACGGAGCGCCAAACCCTGTGGCGCATCAGCCTGCCCCAGGCCATCCCCGAGATGATGCCCAGCTTCGGGAATCTGGCCGTGCAGAATCTGAAAGATACGGCCCTGGTCTCTTTGATCAGCTTGGGGGACTTGAGCTTTAGAGCTGAACAAATACGCAACTTCACCCAGGACAGCACCACCATCTACACCTTGCTCTTGCTGATGTACTTTGGCATGGCACTGGTACTGACCGTCCTGATGAAATTGCTGGAACGCGCAACCGGCCGCTGGCGCGCGCAAAGGAGCTGAACATGCTGTTTGGTATTGAATGGGACACCAGCAGCAACGGAGCATTTGCGCTGTCTATCCTGCCTATCTTACTCAAAGGCTTATGGGTCACCATCCAGGCCGCTGTGCTGGGCTTCGGTGTGGCCGCGGTGTTAGGACTGATTCTGGCCGGCCTGAAAAGCGTACGTTTGCGCCTGATTTCCTGGCCCGCCTATGTACTGACCGAATTCCTGCGCGACACGCCTTTGCTGGTGCAACTGTTTTTCCTGTACTACGTGCTGCCGGACTACGGCATCGTGCTACCCGCCTTTCTGACCGGCGCGCTGGCGCTGGGGGTGCAATACAGCGCGTATCTGTCTGAAGTCTATCGAGCCGGTCTGGAGTCTGTTACTCACGGCCAGACTGAAGCCGCCCGCGCGCTGGATATTTCTCCGCTGCGCACCTTCATGGTCATCACCCTGCCCCAGGCTATCCCACGCATCATCCCGGCTATGGGTAATTACCTGGTGTCCATCATGAAGGACGTGCCCGTGCTCTCTGTCGTATCGGTGCTGGAAGTCCTGAACGTGGCCAAGATTATTGGTGACCGCACTTTTAACTACATCATTCCCCTGTCCATGGTGGGCGGCCTGTACCTGCTGCTGACCCTCCTGGCTTCGGCTGGGGTACGAGCGCTGGACCAGCGCTTGCCCAAGCAAGGAATTCCCCTGCGATGACTGACACTACAAACCCCATCATTCAATTTGACAATGTCACCAAGAAATTCGGTGATGTCACTGTCCTGGATGCCTTGAACTTCCAAGTAGAGCCTGGTGAGAAAGTCACCATCATCGGCCCTTCCGGTTCTGGTAAATCCACAGTGCTGCGTATCCTGATGACGCTGGAAACCATCGACGAAGGCGTCATCACGGTAGCAGGCAAACCTCTCTGGCACGAACGAGTTGATGACAAGCTGGTGCCCGCCAGCCAAAACCATTTGCGCGAAATGCGCAAGGAAATGGGCATGGTGTTCCAGCAGTTCAACCTGTTCCCGCACATGACGGTGATGCGCAACGTCACCGAAGCGCCCACCCATGTGCTGGGCCTGTCCAAAGAACAGGCGCGCGAGCGGGCCACCAAATATCTGGATCTGGTGGGTCTGATCGACCATGCGGACAAATTCCCCAGCCAGCTCTCTGGCGGGCAGCAACAGCGCGTCGGCATTGCTCGAGCCCTGGCCATGGAACCGAACATTCTGCTATTTGACGAGCCAACCTCGGCCCTGGACCCGGAACTGGTGGGCGAAGTGCTGGGCGTGATCCAAAAGCTGAGTCAGGAACAGGATCTGACAATTTTGCTGGTGACCCACGAAATGCAATTTGCCAAGGAAGTCTCAGACCGCGTCTGCTTCTTTGATAAAGGCGTGATCGTGGAATCCGGCCCGCCCGAACAAGTCTTCTGCAACCCGCAGGAAGCACGAACTCAAGCGTTCTTGAGCAACTTTATCCAGGCGGCGTGAACGCTAACACTGCGTCACTTGAGCGTGGCTCTCCCCTGAACCGCGCTCAAACGGCTTTTTCCAAAAAAATAGTCAATCTCCTGCAAAGGCTCCGTAGAGGGAGCTCTCCAAACCTGCACGGCGACGGGCCAGCCCTCCCAGGTAATCCGCCTTATTAGCAAAAGCCAAAAACGAATCTGTGCTTTGTCGCTAAACCAGCATAGCCAGATCCCGTCGCCCCTGTTTCGGACCAATCAAGAATGGGCCGCCTGAACCCAAAAACTGGCCGCCGCTTGCGTGCGTCGCGCATGACAAAGGCACGACCTGATGCCTGAGTCGGCTCCAGATACACATGTGGCTGAGGCTTGGTGCTCATGCTCTCTGTCCCCAAGTCTTATTCAAGCAAGGATGTCGCCGGAGCTTCAGCCAGTTTGATAGCATGCTCACGCACATCTTCCGGCCAGGCTGCCAGCAGTTGTTTGAATCGCTCCCACTCATCGGCAAACAAGGCTCGCATGGCTTCTTCAAAGCCGGGCAAATCGCCACCGATTGCCGTCATGAAGTTATAGACCCGCTCTTGCGCCTGACGACGCTGATCTTTGGCGGCACTGGCTCGGCGGGCTTGTTCCACCAGTTTGCGTAGGGCAACCGATGCACCTCCAGGCTGGGTTGCCAGCCAATCCCAATGTCGTGGCAACAAGGTCACCTCGCGGGGAACGACGCCCAGCTTGGGGCGACCACGGCCTCGTGGGGCCTCTCCTTTTATCTGCTCAAACTCAGGTTCAGGGACGTCCACAGACGCATAGCGTTGCGCCAGCTCTTCGTCCGTCCCGTGCGTATTCACATCCACGAAGCGGCCCGTCTCATCGTCAAAGATCAACACGGGATCGTTAACCCGGCTTTCCAGCATTTTTTTCACGGCCAGCACATTGACCAGCATGGAACCGTGCACGATACGGCGGTGGCCCATAAAGCTGGTGTAAGTATGGGGATAAGTCGTTTTCATAGCAAAACCAATGCGTCAAGTAAGAAGGCTCTATTTTTACCCGGGTATTATTAATCAGTCAATATTACCCGGGTATAAATAAAAAAATGGGCCAATTAGGTCCATTGAAGCCACTGATCCTGGCCAGCAAGCATCTCAAATGATTCCGACCTAAGCCATGACCAAAGAATTGTCTGCGCTCACTGCTTTCCTGGGCCCAGACCCGTCAATGCGATCAAGACCAATAGTCCGCCCACAACTCGGTCCTAGAGACTGGCCGCCTCATCCCCTTATGCAAAGTCTTGAATACACAAAAAACGCCCCCTGGAAACAAATCCAGGGAGCGTTTTATCCGGCCAAATCTGCACGCAAGGTACAGACCTTCTTCGTGCTTAGGACTCCAGCAACGGCCCACTCAATGGCGTCAGGACAGGGAACTGTCCGCGAGTCGCCACATGAGCAGGACGGGGTGTCAGCCCCTGCTTGGGATCGCCCACGCAGTTCTCCATGCTGTTATAGACCGTAAACACATTGGCTCGTGGCCAAGGCGAGATATTGCTGGCCGAGCCATGCAAGGTATTGCAGTCAAAAAAGATCACCGAACCGGCCTTAGCCGTAATGGCCTCAATGCCGCCTTGATCCACCAGCAAACGCAGGCTGATCGGATCGGGCACGCCATACTCCTGCTTGCGCAAGGATTCCTTGTAATGGTTGTCCGGTGTCTGCCCCGTGCACGAGATGAACTGGCGGTGCGAGCCCGGCACCAGCATCAAGGGGCCATTGCACACATTATTGTCCGTCAGCAGCACCGAACAACTTAATGCGCGCATCTGCGGCATGCCATCTTCGATATGCCAAGTCTCGAAGTCCGAGTGCCAGTAAAACTCCTTGCCGGTAAAGCCCGGTTTCAGGTTGGCACGGGACTGATGCACATACACCTCCGAGCCCAGAATCTGGCGAGCCACATCCAGCACACGTGGATCCCGCACCAGGCGGGCAATCAACTCGCTAAGTTCATGCACCCGGAAGATCGAGCGCACGGCCTGACTGCCTTTTTCCACCACGGCCTCTTCACGGGACAAGATGCCGGGATCCGCACTCATCGCCTCCACATTGCCCAGCAAGGCTTGCACTTCCTGCGCATTGAACAAATCGGGCAGAAGCAAAAAGCCGTTGTCCTCATACTCCCGCAGTTGGGACTTGTTCAAAGGCTGGCTACCTACCGGGTCCGGATACACCACCGGCTCCTGGCGGCTGACGATGGCCGCCGTTCGTTCTGTACGGGATGTGTACAGATCGCTCATGGTCACTGTCATCATGCTCTCCTTAGGTCTTCAGTCTTCCACGATGGCTGGGTAAACCCCTTTCTCATCGTGAACTTCCTGACCGGTCAAGGGCGGATTGAATACGCAGATCACTCGCAGCGGCTCTTTACCACCACGCAGATAGTGTTCGTCGTGCTGGTCCAAAGCGTAGACCACGCCTGGGCCCAACTCGTATTTCTTGCCGTCGGCAACGGTTTCGATTTCACCATCGCCCTCGATGCACCATACCGCTTCCAGGTGATTCTGGTAGTGGATGTGCGTCTCGGTGCCAGGAAAAATAACGGTTTCATGAAAGGAAAAACCCATGCCGTCTTTCTTGAGCAAAACACGGCGGCTGACCCAGGTGTCTGTACGCACCTCGTCGCGGGTTCCAATCACATCCTGTACGTTCTTCACCAACATTAGCGTGCTCCTCCAATCTTCAGAATCTTGGCTTGGCTGCCACGCTTGGACAGGCACTGCGCCACGCTGCGTTCAATAATGTCCAGCCCTTGAGTCAGCTCTTCATTGCTGATCGTCAGCGCAGGCAGCAGCTTCAGAACTTCGTCATGGGCGCCCGACGTTTCAACCACCAAACCCTGCTTGAAAGCCTGTGCGGCAATTTCATTGGCCAGACCGGCACCGGGTGGGGTTACCAGACCTTGGATCAGGCCGCGACCACGTACACTCAAGCCACGATCGGGGTAGCTGTGCACCAGATTTTCCAGCCAATCGCGCACTTGGCGCTCTTTACCCTGGATCTCGGCTTCAAAGTCCTCGTTGGCCCAGTAACTTTCCAGGGCTTGAGCGGCGGTCACGAACGCCAGGTTATTGCCACGGAAGGTACCGTTATGGGCGCTGGGCTTCCACACATCCAGCTCAGGACGCAGCAAGACCAGGGACATGGGCAAGCCAAAGCCGGACAAGGATTTGGACAAGGTAATAATGTCAGGGCTGATACCGGCTTGCTCGAAACTGAAGAAACGGCCAGTACGCCCGCAGCCGACCTGAATGTCATCGACAATCAGCAACATATCGTGCTCGCGGCACAGACGTTGCAGCTCACGCAACCAACGCTGTGTGGCAACGTTCACGCCCCCTTCACCTTGCACGGTTTCCACGATGACCGCGGCAGGATGGTCCAAACCACTGCTGGGATCTTCCAGCAAACGTTCCAGATAAGCCATCGTATTGACGTCCGGGCCCAAGTACCCGTCGTAGGGCATGAACGAGGTATTGCCAAGAGCGACACCTGCTGCACTACGAAACTTGGAATTCGCCGTCACTGCCAGGGAACCCGTGCTGACGCCGTGGAAACCGTGCGTAAAGGAAATCACATTCTGGCGACCCTTGACCTGGCGTGCCAGTTTTAACGCCGCCTCCACGGCATTGGTGCCCGTCGGCCCGGTAAACTGCAAGCGGTAGTTCCACCCGCGTGGTTTGAGCAGAATTTTATCCACCGTTTCAAGAAAATACTTCTTGGCGCTGGTGGCCATGTCCAAACCATGTACCAAGCCGTCGGTGTTCAGGTATTCAATCAGCTTTTCTTTCAGATGGGGGTTGTTGTGCCCGTAGTTGAGCGTACCGGCCCCACTGAAAAAATCGATGTATTGCCGACCTGACTCGTCCTCCAAAACCGAGCCTCGGGCTTTGTTGAAAATGACCGGGAAGGACCGGACGTAGCCCCGTACTTCAGACTCCATCCGGTCGAATATTTTTAAATCAGTCATATTTCCTCTCCTGGTTATAGAACGGCGTGTCTTTTGAGCCGACAAACAACAATCAGCGAACCAGACCGGCTCTACCGTTCTTTTGCGTAAAGTCCCCTTATCCAGAGTCCAAGGGGCCGATTCGTAATAGAGGTTCTGCCTCGTGAGCCTGATCGGCAAACAAGGCGGTATCAAAAAATTCCTGTTCCTGCATGGGCACACCCCAACGCCGTGCCATGGCCGCAAACAAGCCGCGCGAAGCCCGGTTCCCGGGGCTGACCGTCGTTTCCAGATAGCGCAGGGAACGACCACGCAAACGCTCTCGTAAGTGCTCCAGCATGGCCTGCCCCAGACGACGCCCGCGGGCGCGCTCATGCACGGCAACTTGCCACACAAAGAGCACATCGGGACGGTCGGGGAGAAAGTAGGCAGAGATGAAACCGTCTATTTGTTCCCCACGCTGCGCGATAACGCAGGTCTGGGAAAAGTGCTCGCTGAGCAGCAAATAGAGATATTCAGAATTCAGATCCAAGGGCGGACTGTCGGCAATCAGTTGATGGATTGCAGCAGCATCGCGCAATTGAGGCGCTCGCAGGATCAGCGCCGGGTCACTGGGGGCAGGATCGGCGGCAGTCACACTGCCGGCCGAGCTGCCCGGACTGGGTCGGTCCGTCAAACCACCAACCCGGATTCAGGGGGAACATCCCCTTCCGGGACCTCAAGAATAGGCGAGGCCGTCTCATCGGCCTCCAGCACAACATCCGGGTCAGCGTCGAGCAAGCGCACAATGCGCTCCAGGGACAAGGTCATGGTGGCCTGTTCCAGCTCGGGCAACTCTTTCAAGGCGTCCGACAGCTTCTTTTGCAAAGGGGATGGCGTATCGTGTGCCAAGGTCTTACCCTCTGGTGTCGCACTGACAAAAACAATGCGCCGATCTTCACGACCGCGCTCACGCAGCACCAGTTTCTTGTCTTCCAGACGATCCAGAATACCGACCACGGTGCTGGGGCTGACGTGCATTTCGCGACTGATGGCTGTAGCCGTCAGCGGGCCTTTTTCAATAATGGTGCGCAGGCAGATCAACTGAGGCGCGGTGATATTGCTGTACGCCGACAACTGCCTGGAATGCAGGGCAATCGAGCGCGTAATCTGGCGCAAAGCCCGCAAAATTCGTAAATCGTAGTGTTGATCTGTGGTCATTTAATTAGCCAAACAAAATAATTCAGCACGATTAATTCGTGTTGAAATGATATGCCTAGAAAAGATCTAAGTCAAACCGATTTACACTCAAAATCATACGGAGCGTAAACACGCAGAGCCGACTTAAAACCCCAAAAAGTAAGCACCCGCCCCCTATTGAGCGGGCCAGCAAAATGTGGAAAATACCCTGCCCTATCCCTTTATTCGCCCTGATCGCGCCAAGACGATACACAGCTTACAGTACACTGTCATGCGCCTTTACCGAGGCGGATCGGTCTGTCTTTAAGCAAGGCAGGGGTGCTGCATCAGAATCCTGCTTGCAAACTGCCACAGCCTGATACAGACCCAGCCCATTAACCCATCACCGTCTCGGCCAAGTAAAGCCACGACCTGCCCACGGTGCGCCTGGCAGACAGTAAAACCAGCATGAAGCAATCTGATAAGGCCACCCTGACCGGACTGATCGCCATTGTCCTTTGGAGCACGATTGTCGGTCTGATACGCAGCGTCAGCGACTATCTTGGCGTCACCGGTGGCGCTGCCCTGATTTACACCCTGGCTACCGTCTTTCTGCTGTTATCGGTGGGCTGGGTGCGCCTGCGAGACTTCCCGCGCCGCTACCTGCTTTGGGGCAGCATCCTGTTTGTCTGTTATGAGCTGTGCCTTGCCCTGTCGATTGGCTATGCTCATAACAGCCAGCAGGCTATTGAAGTGGGGATGGTCAATTATCTGTGGCCCACCTTCACCATCGTGGCCGCTATTTTGTTCAATAAGCAAAAAGCCAACTGGCTGATTGCGCCTGGCCTATTCTTGTCCATGATGGGTATCAGTTGGATTCTGGGCGGTGAACAAGGCTTGGGTCTGCACAACATCTGGCTGAATGTGCAGGACAATCCCTTGAGCTACGGCCTGGCCTTTAGCGGTGCACTGATCTGGGCCGGCTACAGCACCATGACCGCCCGCATCGCCCAGGGCAAAAATGGCATCACCTTGTTTTTCATGCTGACAGCAGCGGCCCTGTGGATGAAATACCTGATCCAAGGCGCGCCTGCCATCACGTTCACAGTGCCCGCTTTACTGTATTTGCTGCTGGCTGCCATTGCGATGGGCTTTGGTTATGCCGCCTGGAACGTGGGCATTTTGCATGGCAATGTCACCATACTGGCCGGCGCTTCTTACTTTATTCCGGTCATTTCAGCCGCCCTGTCCACCTTTTTGCTGCAAGCCCCCTTGACGCTGACTTTCTGGCAAGGCTCGGCCATGGTGTGTTCGGGGGCCCTGTTGTGTTGGTGGGCCATTCGCGTGCGCAAACCCAGGCCGGTGACACGCACTGTCTGAAAAACCATACTCATTAATCCCAACACCGTTGTGCCTGCCGCGCAAAAATCAAAACTAAAAGCAATGTGCTGCGCTGCAATAAAAGCGGCATCAAAAAAGACCGTCCCCGTTAATTCAACTTCGGGCGGTCTTTTTATTGGTTTTGATTAGCCAGCAAATTAAATCAGGCGGTTCCACCCACAGTCAGGTTTTCCATCCGCACGGTAGGAATCCCTACCCCAACCGGAACACTTTGACCTTCTTTACCGCAAGTACCCACTCCTGAATCCAACTGCATGTCATTACCGATCATACTGATTTGATTCATGGCATCGGGTCCGCTACCAATCAGGGTGGCCCCTTTAACGGGGTACATCAGTTTCCCATTTTCAATCACCCAGGCTTCCGAGGCGGAGAAAACAAACTTACCGCTAGTAATATCAACCTGGCCGCCACCGAAGTCTACGGCATATAAACCTTTTTTAACCGAGGCAATAATTTCCTGAGGATCCTTATCGCCGCCCAACATAAAGGTGTTGGTCATACGCGGCATGGGCAGGCTGGCGTAGGATTCACGGCGGCCATTACCCGTAATGGCCGTCCCCATCAGGCGCGCATTATGGGTATCTTGCAAGTAGCCTTTCAAAATACCGTCTTCAATCAAAACCGTACGTTGCGTGGTATTGCCCTCGTCATCCATATTTAAGGAACCACGGCGGTTTTCCAAGGTGCCATCATCAATGACGGTCACGCCTTTAGAGGCCACGCGCTGGCCAATACGGCCCGAGAACAAGCTGCTGCCTCGCCGGTTGAAATCGCCCTCCAAACCGTGGCCTACCGCTTCGTGCAGCATGACGCCTGGCCAGCCCGGCCCCAGAACCACCGTCATCTGCCCAGCGGGTGCCGGTTTGGCTTGTAGATTGGTCATGGCAGAACGCACAGCCTTGTCCACGTAACTGCGCAGCATATCGTCAGAGAAATAGGACAGGTCAACCCGCCCGCCACCGGCTGCCGAGCCGCGTTCACGACGGCCATTTTGTTCAACAATGACCGACAAGGACAAATGCACCAAGGGACGTACATCGGCTGCCAACCGGCCATCGCTACCAGCGACCAGCACCACATCGTATTCCGCCCCCAGACTGGCCATGACCTGCACCACGCGCGAATCTGCCGCACGCGCCAAAGCATCCAGCCTTCCCAGCAAAGCCACCTTCTCAGGGGCAGGCAAACTGGCGATAGGGTCCGTGCCGGTATACAAGGGGGGGCGCGGTGAATCGGTCGGCACCAAAATGCCGCTTTTACCCGAACCGCCCTGGCGTGCAATCGAACGCACCACACGGGCCGAGGACAGCAACGCCTCGGGACTGAGGGAGTCCGAATAGGCAAACGCGGTTTTCTCGCCGCTTAATGCACGCACACCCACGCCCTGCTCGATTGAAAAGCTGCCGCTTTTGACGATCCCCTCATCCAGCGCCCAGCCTTCGCTACGGGTGTACTGAAAATACAAATCGGCGTAGTCGGCCTGATGGGTGAAGATCTCACCGAGCGCGCCAGACAAATGACTTTCGTCCAGACCCCAGGGGTCAAGCAACAGTCCACGGGCACATTCCAGAGCATTGATAGCCGGATCAACTAACTTCATCGTTTATTCCTACTGACAGATCCCCGGCAAGCCCATGGCTGCAAGGGACGAAAATGGGTACCAATAGACGTGCTGACATCAACTTGGCTTCCGTCCATCTGAGCATTAAAACAGAATGTGCCACCGTATGCGATGCCCACGTACGGATCAGGCCATTTACGCCCCTCCCCCCCCCAAATCAGCCGATTGAAGCAATCGGTTCAAATATTCTACTTACGACATTTTCTGATACGGAATTAAAACTATTTAAAAACCCGTCTAATTAGAAATGAACCCATATGGTTTTGGTATAAACCCATTCGGTTTTATGATAACCCCTGATTAGATTAATTAATCAAGAGCCATAGAATCGTCTAATACCCTTAAATAATTACAAAAACCAAACACCTTTTTGATTAAGGGTTTATTTTTTATCCAAACCACTTATCTTTTCAAGAAAATCAAAGTACACTGCTTTCACATGATAAACATGAGCTTGTGCAGGCAGGGTTTATCAGATAACTACAAACATGAAACAGGAATCCTATATGTCAGTCGAAACTTACAGCTCCGCAAAGCAGAAGATCGAAAAAGAGATTCTGCGTCTGCAAAAGCAGATGAAATCCCTTAGAGTTAAACAGCGTCGTCCTGTCATTGCGTCTATCGTCAAGTCCATGCAAGACAACGAGATCACGATTGAAGAAGTTGCTGAAGCTCTGGAAAACTCTGCCCGTCGCGGCGCTGGCGCTAGCTCCAATGGTCCCAAAACCAGCCTGCCTCCCAAATACCGCCACCCCGGCACCCAAGACACCTGGACGGGCCGTGGTCGTCCACCACGCTGGATCATTGATGCAGAAGCCAATGGCCGCAGCCGTGAAGAGTTTCTTATCAAATAAGCTTGGAAACCAAACAAAAGAAAGGGACCGCTTTTCAAGCGGTCCCTTTCTTATTGATCTAAAACCCCTACATAATATCGGGGTTCTAGCGACTCAATCTCGAGGTAATGGATATCGGATATCAATCACTTGTCCATTATTACCGGGAAAACCATCAAATATGGCCTGGGACAAAAAAGGCATCTGCTGGTCCAGATTGTCAGAATGGCTATACGACACAGCGGTGGCGCGATACACTTCCGCGCCCGAGTTTTGATTATCCGTAATAATTACATTTAGATAATTTTTATACATAGTGACAGGAACATTCACTACATTCGGAGAATAAAAGAAACCGCCGCCCCAGCCATCATTTGGCGCATAATAGCCGCGACCAATTCCCCATGCGGATGGGCCATAAAAGCTATCTGCAAATTGCGGCACCCAGCTTTGCTCCTGCGGATTGCCATAATCCATTTGCACCACGAAACGCGCCGATTTCAGATCAGGGGCTTGCACCAGTCCTGTCACCCCAATAGAAGCCCGCACAGAATCAGCAAAAGACTGGTATTGCAAACTGCCGCTTTTGTCTGGCGAGGACTTGATGTAATACGTATCGCCACTGGTGGTGGTGGGCCATTGCTGATAACGCGTCAATTTGGCAGACCAGCTAGGCGCAGCGCAAGCCGTAGTCAACAACGCGAATGCCAGGCCCATCAGGCGTAGGGCGCGCCAGGAAGCCCCTTCAGAAAATAAGCTCATCGTTTCACCTTTGCTTGTTTTTCGCTTGCACGTTCAAGCCCGATTAATGGCAGCGCCACAGCGCTGGCGAACAATTAGTGTACTGCCTGTTTCTGGCGCTCAGTGTGGGCGTTCAAACAACATTACAATAGACCATCTTTTTCGATTGTCGGACCAGGATCACATGCGCACAGACACCTTACCCACGATCTCCCGCCACGATTACCAACCTTACCCCTATCAAATAGAAAAGGTACGGTTGGAATTTGATTTGGCGGCCGAGCAAACCTTGGTTCGTCTGGCTTTTCGAGCCAGCAGCCGGGATGGCCAGATCCGCCCCCTGGTGCTGGATGGCGAAGACATTGAACTCATTGAAATCAGTCTGAATGGCGTCGCCCTGAACGCCCAGGATTACCAGCTTGATGAGCAGGGCCTGACGCTCTCGCCGGCGGCCACAGAGTTTGACGTGGTACTGGTGAGCCGCTGCCGCCCCCAAGAGAACACCATGCTGATGGGCCTGTATATCTCGGGCCAGAACCTATTTACTCAATGCGAAGCCCAGGGCTTTCGCCGTATCACTTTCTTTCCGGACCGCCCCGATGTGATGTCCCGCTATGAAGTGGTGCTGCGTGGCGATGCCAAGCGCTACCCGTATCTGCTCTCCAATGGCAATTTGCTGGAAAGCACCACACTGGACGATGGCCGTACTCAAGCTATCTGGGAAGACCCCTTTCCAAAACCTTCTTATTTATTTGCGCTGGTGGCCGGCGATTTTGATGTACGCGAGCGTGAAATCAAAAAGGCCAATGGCCAGCCTGCCCTATTGCAGGTTTATTGCGATCGTGGTGACGGCGATAAAACAGAATGGGCCATGCAATGCCTGGAGCATTCAGTACGCTGGGATGAGCAACGCTTCGGCCTGGAACTGGATCTGGACCGCTTCATGATTGTGGCCGCTCGCGACTTCAATATGGGCGCGATGGAAAACAAGGGCCTGAACATTTTTAATTCCGCCTATGTGCTGGCCGATGCACAAAGCACCACCGATGCGTCCTTCAACGCCGTCGAAGCCGTTATTGGTCACGAATATTTCCACAACTGGACGGGCAACCGCGTGACGTGCCGCGACTGGTTCCAGCTCTCCTTGAAAGAAGGCCTGACGGTGTTCCGCGACCAGGAGTTCTCGGCAGACATGTTGGCGCAAGGACTGGACGGCCCTCAAGCTGCCAGCGCTCGTGCCGTCAAACGCATTGATGATGTCAGCGTCTTGCGCGCGGCCCAATTTCCTGAAGATGCCGGCCCGATGGCTCACCCTATCCGTCCCGAGAGCTATCAGGAAATCAGCAACTTTTATACCGCCACGATTTACGAGAAAGGAGCTGAAGTCATTCGCATGCAGCACACCTTGCTGGGCGAAGAAAACTTTCAGGCTGGCATTCGTGAATACTTCAAGCGCCATGACGGCCAAGCGGTCACGTGCGATGATTTCGTGGACAGCATGGACAGCGTGTATCGCCAAGTCAAGCCTGGCCGCAGCCTGGAACAGTTCCGACGCTGGTATCAGCAGGCCGGCACTCCCCGCGTTCAGGTCAGCCTGCAACACGACCCCGCCACCCAGACCGCTACGCTGACCCTGCGCCAAAGCAATGCCCCCGCTGGGATTGAAAACAAATCCACGCCCAAACCCCCTTTGCATATCCCCTTTGCCCTGGGCATGCTGGATCAACAAGGCGCTCCCTTAACCCTGCACCTGGATGATCAGCAAGGCGATACGCTGG
Organism: Alcaligenes sp. SMD-FA; assembly: GCF_025960365.1. Taxonomy (NCBI): domain Bacteria; kingdom Pseudomonadati; phylum Pseudomonadota; class Betaproteobacteria; order Burkholderiales; family Alcaligenaceae; genus Alcaligenes; species Alcaligenes sp. SMD-FA. The sequence continues at coordinate 2,648,294 of NZ_CP110108.1, forward strand.
TGCTGGATTTCACTGAAGCGGAACAAAGCTGGACCTTCACGCAGATTCCCGACGCTCCGGTTCTGTCCCTGCTGCGCAATTTCTCTGCCCCCGTGCGGGTGGACTACTACCGTCCGGATTCCGAGCTGGCTTTGCTAGCCCGCCACGACACGGATCCATTTGCACGCTGGGAAGCGGCGCAGTTGCTGGCTACCCGTCTGATTTTGTCCTCGGCCTCGGGACGCACTCCTTCGGCCACACAATTGGCGACCGTGGTGCAAACCTGGCATGCGCTGGTACAAGACCCCGCCTTAAGCCCTGCTTACAAGGCCCGTATCCTGTCCCTTCCCAGCGAGCGTGAATTGCTGGAACAGACCCAGCCCATGACCCCGCGTGCCGTTGTTCAAGCCCGCCGTCAACTCCAACGTGAACTGGGTCTGGCCCTGACTCCCTACTGGCAAGAGCTGTACCAGTACCTGAGCCTGGAACAGGCTCCTTACAGCCCAGACGCCTTGCAGGCAGGCCAGCGCTCCTTGCGCAATCTGGCTCTGAATTATCTGCTGGTTGCCGGTGTGAGTACCGGCCCACGGTTGGCACGCAATCAATACGATCAGGCCACCAATATGACTGATCGCATGGGTGCCTTAAGTGCGCTGGTGAACTACGGCGACCAAGAAGATCGCCAAGACGGCCTGGATGACTTTTTCCAGCGCTGGCAAGACAATCCCCTGGTGCTGGACCGCTGGTTCAGCTTGCAGGCCACCGCCCCCAGCACACAAGTTGCCCAAGTGCGCGCCTTGATGCTGCATCCGGCTTTCTCGATGCGCAATCCCAACCGCGCTCGCTCTCTGATTTTCCAGTTTTGCATGAATAATATGCAGGCGGTACACACGCCCGAAGGCTATACCTTCTGGGCTGAGCAAGTCATTGCCCTGGACAAGCTCAACCCGGAAATCTCTGCCCGTCTGGCCCGTGTGTTTGATAACTGGGCCCGCTTTGAACCCGAAGCCCGCGACCTGCTCAAGGCAGCGCTGGAGCGTATTCAGGCCGAACCCGGCCTGTCGGGCAATGTGGCCGAAATCGTACATAAAGCATTAACTCTTTGACCTCGGAGTCTGTCTTGAAGAAAAACCTTACTCAGTATCTGGTGGAGCAACAGCGCCAGAAAAAAACGGTCACCGCCGACGTGCGCCTACTGCTGGAGACCGTGGCTCGCGCGTGCAAGGCCATTGGCCATGCCGTCAGCAAAGGGGCGCTGGGCGGCGTTCTGGGTTCTCTGGACTCCGAGAACGTCCAGGGTGAAGTTCAGAAAAAACTGGACGTCCTGTCCAATGAAATTCTGCTGGAAGCCAACGAATGGGGCGGCAATCTGGCTGCCATGGCCTCCGAGGAAATGGACACCCTGCACCGTATCCCCGACTACTACCCCAAGGGCGAAAACCTGCTCTTGTTCGATCCGCTGGATGGCTCGTCCAATATTGACGTGAACGTGTCCATTGGCACGATCTTCTCGGTGCTGAGCGTACCGCCTGAAGCGCGTGACCGCGTCATCGAAGAGCAAGACTTCCTGCAGCCCGGCGTGCGCCAGGTTGCGGCCGGTTATGCCATTTACGGCCCACAAACCATGCTGGTACTGACTGTGGGTGACGGCGTTGCCGCGTTCACGCTGGACAAGGAAATGGGCTCCTGGGTATTGACCACTGAGCGCGTCACCATCCCTGAGGACACCGCTGAATTTGCCATCAACATGTCTAATATGCGTCACTGGGAAGCTCCGGTAAAACGCTATATCGACGACTGTCTGGCAGGCCCAGAAGGCCCACTGGGTAAAAGCTACAATATGCGCTGGATCGCCTCCATGGTGGCCGATGTACACCGCATCCTGACCCGTGGCGGTATCTTCATGTATCCCCGTGATGCCCGCGCCTCCGGTCGCAAAGGCAAGCTGCGTTTGATGTACGAAGCCAACCCCATGAGCTTCCTGGTCGAGCAGGCCGGTGGCCTGTCGATTGACGGCACACAGCGCATTCTGGACGTGCAGCCTACAGAACTGCATCAGCGCATTGGCGTGATTCTGGGTTCGCGCAACGAGGTCGAGCGCGTGCGCCAATACCACGAGCAAGGGTGACTTCTATCCGCTGCTCGCCAGCGGACACCGTTGCTTTGCTGAAATGAAAATGGCCTCCAGATTGGAGGCCATTTTTTTAGAAGGCAAACTATTCAGGCTGACTGCTGAGCACGTCTTTTCAACTACCAGATAGGTAAATTGGAAAATGACGTAAAGCCAACAAGGGCAGATGAGTGGTTCATAAGCACACCTCTGGTCTCAAGCACAGCGCTGAACAAAGACTATCTGCTCATCACTCTCTACACCCGATAATCCGCTTTAATCCAGTGTCAAAACGGTAGACCCCGTCGTGCGACGACCCGCCAAAGCCTCATGCGCCTGGGCAACCTGATCCAGTGCAAAGCGTTGGCCAATCAGCGGCTTGATCTTGCCTTGCAAAACCAGCTCGAACATCTCATCTGCCGCGGCCTGCATGGTTTCCTGCGTCGGCACATAAGCCCCCAGCACAGGACGAGTCACATACAAGGAACCCTTGGCGGCCAGAGTCGCCAGATTCACACCGGTTACCGGGCCGGAGGCATTGCCAAAGCTGACCATCAAGCCACGCGGTTGCAAGCAATCCAGCGAACGCTCCCAGGTGTCTTTACCCACACCGTCATAAACGACCGGCACTTTTTGGCCATTGGTCAGTTCCAGTACACGCTGCACCACATCTTCATAGGAGTAATCAATCACTTCCCAAGCACCATTCGCTTTCGCCAGTGCTGCTTTTTCGGGGCCGGAAACCGTACCAATCAATTTCACACCCAAGGCACGCGCCCATTGGCAGGCATACAAACCCACGCCACCGGCAGCGGCATGGAACAGAATCGTCTGGCCTTCATGCACACGATAAGTCTGGCGCAGCAAGTACCAGCAAGTCAGACCTTTCAGCATCATGGCTGCGGCCTGTTCAAAAGAGACGGCATCGGGAATACGCACGACACGGTCGGCAGGTACATTACGTGCTTGGGCATACGCCCCCAGGGGACTTTGACCGTAAGCGACGCGATCACCCACTTTCAGGTGCGTGACACCCGAACCGACTGCTTCCACAATGCCAGACGCCTCAAACCCCAAACCATGGGGCAAGGGATGGCTGTAGAGGCCATTACGGAAATAAATATCGATAAAGTTCAAACCCACCGCCTTTTGCCGTATGGTGACTTCTTGTTCCTGCGGAGCAGGTAACTCTACCGAAGCCCACTGCAATACCTCCGGGCCTCCATTACGTTCAATCCGTATCGCCTTAACCATCTGCGTCATTGTTTTACTCCTTTGATGAGGGGGCCCGTTGCAATGTCTTAGAATAATGCCTTACACGTATTGCCTGCCCGACCCCGCTGCCCTATCGCTGGCTGATCTAAAGCACCAGAATAGCGTAAATTTCACTCTTTTTTCTCGGATCGCTTTCCATGACGCATGGACGTGCTCTGGCAGCCATTCATGTGGCCGCCGTTCTGTTCGGACTGACCGGTATTTTTGGTGAACTCATCCAGGTCGGCGCCATGCTGATCACCGCTGGCCGGGCCAGCTTTGCGGTCCTGGCCTTGTTTATCAGTATCCGCTCTCAAGGACGCGGTTTGGGGCAAGGCATGAAAGCCGCGGACTTTCGTACCCTTCTTATGGCTTCCATCATGCTGGCCATTCACTGGGCCACTTTTTTTGTGGCCGTCAAAGTAGGCGGCGTGGCCATTGCCACCTTGGGGTTTGCCAGCTTCCCGGCCTTCATTACCCTGTGCGAATGGGCCGTATTGCGAGAGCGCGTCACGGTATCGGAATGGATCATTCTGGCTTTGGTCACCGTCGGTTTGTTGCTGGTTACCCCCTCTTTCGACTTTCAGGATCAATCGACTATCGGCTTGGCCTGGGCCATTGCCTCCGGCTTTACCTTTGCCATGTTCACCCTGATCAACCGCCGCGCTGCCAAACATTTGTCGGCACAGCAAGTGGCCTGGTGGGAGAACCTGTTTGTCGCCCTGATGTGCTGGCCTTTTGCCATACCGCTGCTGGGCGATAGCACATTATTAGACTGGTTCTGGATTGCCCTGCTGGGAGTGTTTTGCACAGCGCTGTCGCACTACCTGCTGGTCTCTGCACTCAGCGTTCTGAATGCGCGCAGCGCCGGGATTGTGATCGCCCTGGAGCCCGTCTACGCCATTGCCTTTGCGGCACTGCTCTTCGCTCAGTACCCCAGCAGCCGTGCGCTGCTGGGCGGTGCGATCATGATTGGCGCCATCACTTGGGCAGGCCTGCGCCCACCCAAGTCCAACTAAGGATTTAGGCCATCGCTTCCAAAGTCTGGGCGATGGCCATTCTTGCCTTTTCCCTACTTATTGGCCCGATGGCGCAATACCAATCGGGCCAGAACATCAAATAGCTGGGCTCACCTAAGCCTTCATCCAGCACCCTCACTGAGAAAGAGCCCCCCCCCCAAAGAGCGCCCTTTTCTGTCGATACTCAAAAGCGCTATGACTCAATTGAGCCACCTCAAAATGACAACCAATTTCCACACTGGAAATCAGTTACCATTATAATGAACTGTACAGCAATGACTGACGCTCTATCTTTCTCAACGCACAAGCACCTCGGAAGGTAACCATGGTAAAAAAATCACCTGGGATAAAACCTAAAATTCATGCGATTGCTGGCGGCCTTGCCGGGATCGTAATCTTCAGTTTTCTGCTTTCCACGACGCTGGTCGAGATTCTTGGCAGCCAGCAAGAAATCGCTTTCGTAAAACGTATGATCGTTTTTCCAGGGCTATTCATATTGGTTCCGCTGCTTGCCCTCACAGGCGGGCTAGGGAAAGCGATGGCAGGCTCCGCCTCGCATCCCACACTGGCAATCAAAATCAAGCGTATGAAAATCATTGCCGCGTTCGGTATCGTGATTTTGATACCCAGTGCATTGGCGCTATCCAAGCTAGCAGCATCAGGCTCCTTCGGGCCAATGTTCACCCTCATCCAAACCATAGAAATTTTGGCTGGCGTCACAAACCTAAGCCTCATCATCTTGAATGCTAAAGATGGTGCCGCTCTGTCAAAGCCGGGGTACTGAGACTGCTCAGCAGGAAATATCAAACGCCACAACATTTGAAACCGGTACTATGGGATGCCACTCAACTTACGGCGGCAACCGGTATCCACGAAAGGAGCTTAACGATTAGCAACTACTCTGATAGCAGTCAAAAGCAATCATTGACGGAAATCATTCTCGCCATTTTCCGCTTGAAAACTGCACTACTTGAAAATGGGAATGAGCTGGTGCGGACTATCGTGACAGATAGCACCAACTGGCAAGTCTTGGGCGCTCTCGCACTCGCCAACCACGCCATGACCGCTCCCATGGTGGCTGAAAGTATGGGGATGACGCGCCAGGGAGCACAAAAGCGCTTGAACAAGCTCGCTGAAGACGGATTGGTGAAACCACATTCCAATCCTCGCCACGATCGCTCGCCAATTTGGGAACTCACTGATACCGGGCAGGAAGCCTATCAACAGATCATGAGCCGCTATGATGTCTGGCTCCAATCCCTACTTCCACAATTTCAATCCGCAAGCGCTGACTTAGTTACGACTCGTCAGGTGCTGACAGAGCTGGAAAAAGCACTCAATCACACTGATATCAAAAACGACGTCCTACCCAACATTGATGGTGGGCACCCGATATCCAAAACCAACACACCGTAGCGCACGTCATCGCCACAGCGGCCTTGTGATGTTCCGTGGTCGCTAGCTTTGAGCACTACTTCATGCAATCACTACAAGTACAAACCAACTTGGGCAGGCCTGCGCCCACCCAAGTCCAGCTAAGGGTTTAGGCCATCGCTTCCAAAGTCTGGGCGATGGCAGCACCGACTTCTGAGGTGCTCGCCTGGCCGCCCAGATCGGGCGTACGCGGACCATTAGCCAACACCTGCTCAATGGCTTGCACTACTTCGGCCGCTGCCTGTGGGTAGCCCAGAAAATCCATCATCAAGGCACCACTCCAGATTTGACCGACTGGGTTGGCAATACCCTTGCCGTAGATATCCGGTGCCGAGCCATGCACGGGCTCGAACAAGGATGGAAACACACGTTCAGGGTTCAGGTTGGCCGACGGCGCAATACCGATGGTGCCGGTACATGCCGGCCCCAGATCGGACAAGATATCGCCAAACAGGTTGGAAGCCACCACCACATCGAACCAGTCCGGGTGCTGCACAAAGTGAGCACATAGAATGTCGATGTGATACTTGTCCCACTTCACATCCGGGTATTGCTCGCCCATGGCGGCCACGCGGGAATCCCACCAAGGCATGGAAATCGAAATACCGTTGGATTTGGTCGCGGCGGTGACGTGCTTGCCTCGTTTTTTAGCCAGTTCAAAAGCGAACTTCAAGACACGGTCTGTACCGGTGCGGGTAAAGACGCTTTCCTGAATGACCACTTCACGCTGCGTGCCTTCAAACAAGATGCCGCCGCTATTGGAGTACTCGCCCTCGGTATTCTCGCGCACGATAAAGAAATCAATATCACCAGGTTCACGACCTGCCAGCGGCGAACGCACACCAGGCATCAAACGCACGGGACGCAAGTTGATGTACTGATCAAATTCACGACGGAATTTAAACAAGGACTCCCACAGAGAAACATGGTCAGGCACCAGATCAGGCCAGCCCATGGCACCAAAGAAAATGGCCTCGGTATCCATCAACTGGACTTTCCAATCTGACGGCATCATGGTGCCGTGCTTCTGGTAGTAGTCCGAGCTCCAGTCCAGCACTTTCCAATCAAAATGGATGGCGTGACGACGAGCAGCCACTTCCAAAATACGCAGCCCTTCAGGCATGACTTCCTTGCCGATCCCGTCTCCCGCGATCACGGCAATGCGATGAACTTTACTCATTCCTCTATCCTTGTGGTTTTAGCTGGCCGCAATGGCCTTATTTTGAAAAAGCACTGCTTCGTTCACGAAACAGCAGGCAGCCTGTCAGCTTCCACCGTGCTGGCAGACTGGCCCTCAATTTGAAAACGCTTAATAACCCTGACTATGATCCACTCGTCCGGCCGCTGGTTTACCTTGCTGCAAAAGCTCGATACGTGAGCCAATTTGCTCCAGCGCCAGCTCTCGCACGGTGATGCCCGAAATATGCGGCGTAACCATCACAGAAGGAATGCCCCAATACGGATGATCCGCAGGCAGCGGCTCCTGGGTGAAGGCATCCAGCAAAGCGCCTGACAGATGACCGCTTTTGAGCGCGTCCAGCACATCCGCATCGACCAAATGTCCACCACGAGCCACGTTGATCAAAAAACCACCGGGCTGCAAATTGGACAACAGGTCGCGGTTGATCAGCCCTTCCGTTTGCGGCGTCAGTGGCAAAGCGTTGACCAGGATACGGCTGGCAGAGACGCACACTTTCAGGCCCTCTTCACCCGCATAGCAAGGGAAGTCCGCTTCATGCAGACGACGCGACCAGCCACGCACGGGATAGCCCAGGCTGGCGATGACCTTGGCAATCTTGCTGCCAATTGCGCCCAGCCCCAAGACGGCTACCGGCCACTGCCGACGATCAATCGGGCGATAGGCTTTCCACTTGCCCTCGCGCGCCTGCTCTTCGTAGGGCTGAAAACGACCCACGGCACGCAGTACACCATACAAGGCATATTCGGCCATTTGCTCGGCCATGCCCGCGTCCTCCAGACGGTACAAAGGCATCTCGGCTGGGATACGGCCTGCCACCGCATCCACGCCCGCCCCCAGATTGAAAGTGGCGCGCAGCGTAGGTTCCTGCTTGAACAAGGCCGTATCCGGTTGCCACACCACGGCGTAGGTCGCCCCGGTGCTGGGCTGACCCGCTACGAACTCGTCAACTTTCCAATCAGGGTAGGCCTTGCGGAATTCGTCCGCCCAACGTGTGGTTTCTGATGGCCGTGCGGTGGCAATAATTAAATGCGGCAGTTGCAAGGGCATTAACGTTTTCCTCCAAATAAAGAGCCCAATACCCCACGCAGCACTTTAGTGGCAGCCCGTTTGGTCTCGGTTCTAATCATGCTTTGCACCAAACCGTCTTTCTTGCCACCGCGCGGCCCTGTTGATCCAAATAGAAAGTCATTGACCACGCCCATCAAGCCATCGTCCTTGTTTGCTGGCGCGCCGACCTGTGTGGCGCCTGCTGCACCATTGGCGGCGGCGTCCGCTGTTTTCTTGGCCAGCACCTCGTAGGCGGATTCGCGGTCAATAGCCTGGTCATATTTCAAGCCGAACAAGGAGGCTTGTCGAACCGCCTGTCGCTCGGCATCAGTGGCCGGGCCAATCCGGCTACCTGGAGCCACTAGCCAGGCACGCTCGGTAGGCGTGGGAATGCCCTTGGCATCCAGCATGGACACCAAAGCCTCCCCCACCCCCAGCTCGGTAATCGCCGCTTCAATATCCAAACCGGGATTAGGGCGCATCGTTTGCGCTGCTGTCTTGACAGCCTTCTGATCACGCGGCGTAAAGGCGCGCAAAGCGTGCTGAACCCGATTACCCAACTGGCCCAGAACGGTATCAGGAATATCCAGCGGGTTTTGTGTCACGAAATAAATACCCACGCCTTTGGAGCGGATCAGACGCACGACCTGCTCGACTTTTTCCAGCAAAGCCTTGGGGGCACCTGTAAACAATAAGTGGGCTTCGTCAAAAAAGAAAACCAGACGCGGTTTGTCCAGATCGCCCACTTCCGGCAGGCGCTCGTACAGATCAGCCAGCATCCACAACAGAAATACCGCGTACAAACGAGGCGATTGCATCAGCTTGTCAGCGGCCAGCACATTGATCATGCCGCGCCCGGCAGAGTCGGTACGAATCCAATCCATCACATCCAGGGCGGGTTCCCCAAAGAAGCGATCCGCCCCTTGGGTTTCCAGGCGCAGCAAGGCGCGTTGAATGGCCCCTACACTCGCGGCAGCAATATTGCCGTACTGATTACGCAGCTCGGCAGCACGATCCGATATGTCTTGCAGCAAGGCACGCAAATCCTTCAAGTCCAGAATCAGTTGTCCCTCATCATCAGCCACCCGGAACAGAATGTTCAATATTCCTTCCTGGGTGTCATTGAGCTCCAGAATCTGGGCCAACAGCAAAGGCCCCATGTCGGAGATGGTGGCCCGCACTGGATGGCCCTGCTCGCCAAAAATGTCCCAGAAAGCAACCGGATTGGCGCCCCAGGCCGGTTCAGGCAGCCCCAGCTTTTGCAGACGCTCCTGCAATTTGGGATTGGGCTGGGCAGCCTGAGAAATTCCGCTCAAGTCTCCCTTGGCATCGGCCAGAAAAACCGGGGTTCCCTGCCGGGAAAAAGCCTCGGCCAGTACTTGCAAGGTGACAGTTTTGCCTGTCCCTGTCGCCCCCGTAATACAACCATGCCGGTTGGCCAGAGCAGGCAACAGGTAAATGGGAGTATTGCTGTTTTGAGCAAGCAAAATTGGATCGGCCATGATTGTTTGTTCTCTTCCGGATAGAATGCCAAGTGCCTAGATTCTAGCGACTTTCGCCCAAGCTCGGGCCTTGTCGCACAGACAGGTTAAAATAGATCTGTTTTTCTTTGAACGTAGTCTACTGAATTGGTAATACTTTATGGCCGGACATAGTAAATGGGCGAATATTCAGCACCGTAAAGGTCGTCAGGACGCAAAACGGGGCAAACTTTGGACCAAGATCATTCGTGAGGTCACCGTGGCCGCGCGTGCCGGCGGCCCTGACCCCGAGTCCAACCCACGTTTGCGCATGGCCTGGGACAAGGCAACTGCGGCCAATATGCCCAAAGACAACATTCTGCGCGCCATCCAGCGCGGCGCAGGCGGGGCAGACGACGCCAACTACGAAGAAATTCGCTACGAAGGCTATGGCATTAACGGTGCTGCCGTGATTGTGGACTGCATGACTGACAACCGTCAGCGCACGGTCTCGGATGTGCGTCACGCCTTTACCAAAAATGGCGGCAATCTGGGTCTGGACGGCTCGGTCGTGTTTCAATTTCGCCACTGCGGTCAGTTTCTGTTCGCCCCAGGCACCTCGGAAGACACGATTATGGAGATCGGCCTGGAGGCCGGTGCCGACGACATCGTGACGGATGAAGAAGGCCTGATCGAAGTGCTATGCGCTCCCACGGACTACCCGGCTGTGCAAGCAGCGTTCCAGGCAGCCGGTCTGACCCCCGAAGTAGAGGGTGTCGTCATGAAAGCCCTGAACGAGACCGAACTGAGCGGCGATGATGCCGTCAAAATGCAAAAACTTCTGGACGCACTGGAAGGCCTGGACGATGTCCAAGAGGTCTACACCACCGCTGTCATGGACGAAGCCGAATAACCTGATTCCTGAAAACTCCTCTTTGCGGGCCCTGCCCGACTCATCACTATGAAGCTACTTGTTGTCGGCAGCGGCGGCCGTGAACACGCCTTGGCATGGCGCCTGGCCCAATCTGCACGCGTACAGACTGTCTACGTTGCCCCGGGCAATGGCGGTACCGCACGTGCCGAACGTATTGAAAACCTGGCGATCACCGATATCCAGGAACTGATTGCCTTTGTGAAGCAAGAAAAAATTGCCTTCACCGTCGTTGGCCCGGAAGCGCCTCTGGCCGCTGGCATTGTGGACGCCTTCCGTGCGGCCGGCCTGAAAATCTTTGGTCCCACCCAGGCTGCTGCGCAGCTCGAAAGCTCCAAGGACTACGCCAAGGCTTTCATGGTGCGCCACAACATTCCAACAGCCGCCTACGCAACCTTTACCGACCCGGACGCCGCCAAGGATTACATCCGCCAGCAAGGCGCACCCATTGTGGTCAAGGCCGACGGCCTGGCCGCTGGCAAGGGTGTGATCGTGGCTACCACGCTGGAAGAAGCACTGAGCGCCATTGACGATATTCTGGGCGATGGCCGCTTTGGTGCTGCCGGTGCCCGCGTGGTCGTGGAAGAGTGCCTGACCGGCGAGGAAGCCAGCTTCATCGTGATGTGCGACGGCAAGCATGTACTGCCGATGGCCACCAGTCAGGATCACAAACGTCTGAAAGACGGCGATCAAGGCCCGAACACGGGTGGCATGGGCGCTTACTCCCCTGCCCCTATCGTCAGTCCTACGCTGCACAACCGCATCATGCGCGAAGTCATTCACCCCACCATGCAAGGCATGGCCAAGGAAGGCTTGCCCTACTCCGGTTTTCTGTACGCTGGCGTGATGATTGACGATGGTCCGGACGCAACCCGTCCGATCAAAGTGCTGGAATTCAACTGCCGCATGGGCGACCCTGAAACCCAGCCCATCATGATGCGCATCAAAAGCGATCTGACCGAAACCTTCGAGCTGGCTCTGGCTGGCAAGCTGGACGAGGCCACTATCGAATGGGATCGTCGTACCGCGATTGGCGTAGTACTGGCTGCGGCCAACTACCCCGAAGAGCCTCGTACCGGTGATGCCATCACCCAGTTTGCGAAAGACACCGACGAGTGCATCACCTTCCATGCGGGCACTCAAATGAAAGACGGTACCGTCGTCACCTCTGGTGGTCGCGTACTGTGCGTGACCGCCATGGCCGACTCCATCCGTCGCGCTCAGGAAGCCGCTTACGAGGCCATTTCCCAAACGCATTTCGACGGCAAGCAATTTCGCACCGATATTGGCTGGCGCGCCCTGCCCAGCAACGAATCCTGATTGTCGCAGCAAGGTCTTTTCATGTCTTTACCCATTGATACCGTCCAGGCTTATTTCCGTCAGTTGCAAAGCCACATCGTGGACACTCTGGAGCAACTGGATGGTACGCCTTTCGAGTCGGACCAGTGGGATCGTCCAGAAGGCGGTGGCGGTCTGTCCCGCCTGCTGGAGAACGGCCCCGTGTTCGAGCGGGCTGCCGTTTTGTTCAGCCATGTCAAAGGCCACACCCTGCCTCCTTCGGCCAGCGCCCACCGCCCTGAATTGGCCGGACGCCCCTGGGAGGCCATGGGTGTTTCGCTGGTGATACACCCGCGTAATCCCTTTGTGCCCACCACGCACATGAACGTGCGCATGTTTGTGGCCCAGGCCCAGACAGCGGATCAAGACGATGTATTCTGGTTTGGCGGCGGTCTGGACTTGACGCCCTACTACCTGCACGAAGACGATGCCCGCCATTTCCATCAGGTGTGCCACGATGCCCTGGCACCGCACGGTACGGATTACTACCCGCGCTACAAGCGCTGGTGCGACGAATATTTTTATCTCAAGCACCGCAACGAAACCCGTGGTATTGGCGGCATTTTCTACGACGATTTGAACGAGTCCGGCTTTGAAGCCAGCTTTGCCCTGACCCGCTCCGTGGGCAACTCCTTTACCGATGCCTACGTGCCCATCGTGCGTGCCCGCATGGATCAGGAGTACACCCAGGAAAATCGGGACTTCCAGGCCATTCGTCGTGGCCGCTATGTCGAATTCAATCTGGTCTTTGACCGCGGCACCCTGTTTGGTCTGCAATCGGGGGGGCGTACGGAATCCATCCTGCTGTCCATGCCTCCCCAGGCAAACTGGCGCTACAACTGGTCGCCCGAACCTGGCACACCGGAAGCGGCGTTGGCGCAATACCTGGTGCCTCGCGAATGGATTTAAAGCGAGTCGGGCTCTTGGGTGGCAGTTTCGACCCCATCCATAAAGCCCATATAGCACTGGCTCTTGCTGCATTCGAGCAATTGCAGCTGGATCAGGTTCAACTGCTGCCCGCTGCCCAGCCCTGGCAACGCGACGCCCTGGGTGCCAGCACCCAGGACCGTCTGGCCATGGCCGAGCTGGCCACCCAAAGCCACCACGGGCTGCAAGTGAACCCCGTAGAGATCGAACGCGGCGGCCCCACCTACACCATAGACACGGTGCGCAGCTTGCCTGCCGGGTCGCGGTACTACTGGATTTTAGGCAGCGACCAACTGCATAATTTCTGCAGCTGGAACGACTGGCAGGAAATTCTTGAATACGTCGAGCTGGCGGTGGCCCAGCGCCCCGGCAGTCCTGTGGAAACGCCCGCAGCCTTGCAACAGGAGCTGAGTCGACTTCAGCGCCGTTTACATCAGATCGACTTTCTGCCCATGGACATCTCGGCCACCCAAATTCGGGAGCGAGTGCAGCGCGGTGACAACATCACCGCCCTGGTCCCGGAAGAAGTCGCTCAATACATTGACAAAAAACGGCTCTATCTTTCCCACCCACAGGTGCGCCCTGTATAGTTCTTTTTATGAATATAGAAACACTTCAACGACTCGTCATCGATGCCCTCGAAGACGTCAAAGCTCAAGACATCAAGGTCTTTAGCACTACCCACATGACCGGCCTGTTCGATCGTGTGGTCATCGCCAGTGGTACGTCCAACCGGCAAACCCGCGCTCTGGCCCAGAACGTGTTTGATAAAGCACGTCAAAACAAAGTCGACGTTCTGGCCCATGAAGGCGAGGACACCGGCGAATGGGTATTGCTGGATTTGGGTGACATTGTGGTGCATTGCATGCAGCCCGCCATCCGCCAGTATTACAACCTGGAAGAACTTTGGGGCGAGCGCCCTGTCGAAGTGGAACTGCTGCCGCAATCGCGCCAGGTTCCACCCACTGGCTTTTTCGCCAGCGCCGACGAAGACGAAGACTAAGCTCTTTCTCCTGCCCGTCGGCAACACCCAGGCCGCAGCTTATGATGCGGCCTTTTTTTTACCGCCGGGCCACCCCAAGGCTCGGCACCCCCGGTAAAAAACGCCCCCTCGAGGATGAGCCCGGACACACAGAAGCCCATTGGGAACGGCTGTGTATCAGGCAAATCCGAGCGGCATACAGGCCGCGAGGGGGAGCGCAAGCCGAAGGCGCAACGTGGGGGCTTTTTTTCTTGTACGACATTTCATGAAACTCATTGTCATTGCCGTCGGTCAGCGTATGCCCGACTGGGTAGAACAAGGCTGGCAGGAATATGCTCGCCGACTGCCCCAGGACTGCGCCATAGAACTGCGTGAAATCAAGGCTGAGCCCCGTACCAGCGGCAAAACACCTGCCCAGATGATGCAGGCTGAAGCCAAACGTATTGAAGCAGCCATCCCCGCCCAGGCAATGCGTATTGCTCTGGACGAACGCGGCAAGGACCTGACCACCGTCAAGCTAGCCCAGGAACTGGAACGTTGGCGCAGCAGTGGTCAGGATATTGCGATTCTGGTCGGAGGCCCGGACGGGCTGGACGCAACCTTGAAGCAAAGTTGCCACGGCATGCTGCGCCTGTCCTCCCTGACGCTGCCCCACCCTCTGGTACGCATTTTTCTGGCCGAACAACTGTATCGCGCCTGGTCCGTCATGACCGGGCATCCTTATCACCGCGCCTGAATCTTCTTGAGCTCTGATTTTCTATGCCTTTTCAGCCCATCTACTTGGCCTCTGCCAGCCCGCGCCGCCACGACCTGCTCAACAGCATCCAGATTACTCATGAAGTCCTGAATGTACCCAGCCCTCCAGGCGAGGATGAACCCCGTCTGGAACAAGAGGCCGTGCTGGACTATGTTCGGCGTACCGCCCGCGACAAACTGCTGCGCGCGCTGGAATGGCGTGTACAGAACAGCAGCCTGGATCAGGAACGCGCTATTTTAAGTGCCGACACCACGGTCTGCATGGGCGAAGACATTTTTGGCAAACCTGCGGATCTGGACGACGCCGCACGTATCTTGCGCGAGCTCTCGGGCCGCCGTCACAAAGTGATGACAGCCTTGTCCCTGGGCGTAGGTGGAGTGGAATTTGAAAGCATCAGCATTAGCGAAGTCAGCTTCAAAACCCTGAACGAACAAGAAATTGCAGAATACTGTGCCAGCGGTGAACCTATGGGCAAAGCCGGAGCCTATGGCATTCAAGGTCTGGGTGGCGCATTCATCAGCCATTTGAGTGGCAGCTATACCGGCGTGATGGGTTTGCCTGTACACGAAACCTATCGCTTACTGGAATTGGCTAACCTGAAAATCCGCGCCCCCGGTTGAACCAGAGAAACGACCGAATCAGAACAGGCATGGGGAACTATCCAGGCAAGGCCCAGTCCCATCCTTTTATTCCATTTTGATCTTAGTATATATTTTCTTGGTATATACACTCACCGACTGTTTTGCAGGAATAACTACCATGTCGCTTTCTTCTTTTTCGATTCGTTTTGCCCTGGCCGGTTTGCTATGTGCAAGCACGGCCGCGCAAGCCGCCGACCGTCCCGCTGCACTGAAAGCCCTGGAAGAACAAGGGCTGTCTATTGTGGGCGAGTTTGATGCCCCCGGTGGCCTGAAAGCCTGGGGTGCCTATAGCGGAAATCGGGCTCTGGCTATCTACAACTTGCCCGATGGGCAGCATATCATGGTCGGCACCATGATCGATGCCAAAGGCGAAGAGGTACGTCCTGCAGGCCTGGACGAGCTGGTGCAACCGGCTATCGCCAAAGACATGCTGGGCAAGCTGGAAAAGTCCCGCTGGATCAAAGATGGCGACGATAAGGCCTCACGCGTGGTCTACGTCTTTACCGACCCCAACTGCCCTTACTGCATGCAGTTCTGGCAAATGGCCCGCCCCTGGGTTGAGTCCGGCAAGGTGCAACTGCGTCACATCATGGTGGGCATACTGGCTCCCAGCAGCAGTCTGAAATCGGCCGCCATCCTGGCCGCCAAAGACCCAACCAAGGCCTTGAACGAGCACTCCCTGGCCATGCTGAAAGACCGCAGCGCCGGTGTGAAAGGACTAGACAGCATACCCAGCGACATCGAGGCCGACCTGACCCGCAATGAAGATCTGATGATGGGCTGGGACTTGCGTGCCACCCCCGCCATGGTCTGGCAAGATGAGCAGGGCCGCATTCAAATGCAGACCGGCGCTTCGCCCGACATTGCCGAACGCGTTTTTGGCCCACGCTAATATCAAGCAGGACGTTTATTCATGAGTACTCGTGTTCTTTTGCATGCTCCTACTGTCGATGCCCTGGAGCGTGCCCGCAGCAATGCGCGCAACTTGCTCAAGGACATCGCGGATGCTCAGATTCGTATCATCGCCAATGCCCAGGCCGTTAAAGCCTGCGTAGAAGGCGCTGAACACGATTGCGACACCTACACCTACCTGTGTCCCAATACACTGCGCAATCAGGGCCTCAATGCACCAGAACGCTTCCAGACGCTGGAGCACGGGGCTATCACCGCGCTGGTGAAACTGCAGGCAGACAACTGGATTTACATTCGGGCCTGAGCAGATGTAGGCCTGGGACAACAGACCATACAGGCCGGTCATTATTTTACCTAAGCCTGTTCAAACCTTGATACGATAGCTAGGCTCGCGACAAGCGGGCCTGTTTTTACCCCGTATCACAAGGAAATCTGTTATGCCCACCCTCGCCCGTTCTGCTCTGCGCCCCTTCCTGCTACTGGCTGCTTTATGTGCTTTAGGAACCAGTCAGGCACTGGCGCAGCAAACCACGGTGGGTGTCGGTGTGGGTTTCGCCCCAAAATACGAAGGGGCCGACAGTTACAGTGGCCGTTTCTACCCTCTGCTGTCGCACCGTAACGGCCACTTTTTCCTGGCCCCAAAAGCAGGCATGCCTGCCATCGGCCTGCAAACCAATCTGACAGACAACTGGACTATCGGCACCTACGCCGCCCTGGCCCGCGCACGTAAATCCGGTGATGCCGACCGCCTGTACGGTACGGACGATATTGATCGTCACGGCAATCTGGGTGTATTTACTGCTTACCGACTAGGCAATGCCAAGATCGAAGGCAGTTACTACCAGGCACTGAAAAGCGGCTACGGCGCCACTGCCGTTCTAGATCTGAGTTACCGTCTCTGGAACGATCAGGACAGCAGCTTCTCGCTGGGTGCGGAATTGAAATGGTCCAACGAAAAAGCCATGCGCACCTACTTTGGCGTGAAATCGCATGAAGCTGCTGGCAGCAATGGCCAACTGCGCACGTACCGCCCTGACGCTGGTTTGCGCTCTTATGCCTTGTACGGCCAGTACACCCACAAGATCAGCGAAAGCTGGTCCCTGCAAGGTCTGCTCGGTGTGAACACTTTGGGTGAAGAAGCCAAGGACAGTCCGTTAGTCGAAAAGAAAAGCAGTGTCTTTGGTGGCGTAGGCTTGGGCTACAGCTTCTAATTCCCTATCAGGGTCTGCCAACCCGCTTGACCGTCAAGCCGTTGTGTTCCAGGCGTGCCTGCACAACGGCTCGATGATCACCCTGAATCTCCAGCGTTCCCTCTTTTAACGTCCCACCCGCCCCACACGCACTCTTCAGTTCTTTGACCAACGCCTTGAGCTGCTCTTCAGGCATCACCAGACCTGTTACCACGGTCACTCCCTTTCCTTTGCGTCCCTTGGTTTCCAGACTCAAGCGCACTGGCCCCTGAACCTGAGACAAGGCTTGTTCGCGCTTGTTTTCTTCGCAACGACACTGGTTCTGAGGCTGTCCGCAATCCGGACACACGCGTCCTTGTTCTGTGCTGTATACCAGCCTGGATAGCTGGTCCGATAAACTGGCCATGAGCTGGCTTCCTTCCAATTACTGAATCAAGACAAGCCTTCGGCTTGCGCTCCACTTCGCGGCCTGTATGCCGCTCGGATTCGCCTGGCACACAACACTCCGCAATGGACTGCTGTGTGTCCCGGCTCATCCCCAAGGGAGATTTCTGACCAGGGGCGCCCAACCTTGGGGCGGCCCGGCGGTAAAAAAAAGCCCACCGAAATTCGGTGGGCTTTACGCTGGACAAAGCCCAGATAAATTACATCATGCCCATCAGGACCAGACCCAGCAATTGCTCGGAGGTAAAGCGCTGGCCGTTGATATCGAACACGCGATCCTGACCATCGTACTTGATAACGGTAGAGATATCGTTTTCGTCATTCTTGATCATATTGGACTTGGCGTAAGGCGCCACAGCAGCATCCAGCATCATGTCCAGCATGGCAGCGTTACCTTCCTCAGGCGTCAGGCCTTCGGCCTTGTCCATATCGGTAGCCAGACCACGCAGCATGGGCTTGGAGATCGAGACATCCAACTGAGCAGCAGGAATCGCTTCAACCCACAGCTCTGGGCTTTCTTTCAACTGTTGCAGCGTTGCATCAGGCTTTTGGAAGTCCACGCGCAAAGTGGCTTTGGACTCGCCAGCGGCAGTGTACCAACGCAGCGGCTCAATACGCAGCACAGGTTTTTGCTCCAGCGCTTGCAGAACCAGTTCCATTATCTTCTGAGCAGTTGGGCCATCCACCGAATCCATATCGTTTTGCAAATTGGAGTCGGAAATCAGCTTGGAGAGCGCAGAAATAGCAGGTGCATAGACGCGATCAAAGTTCATGGACAACTCAATCGAACCCAGATTGACCTTGTCCTCAAACACCAGATCACTGACCGTGTAGATGACCTTGGTATCGCTGATGGAGTCTTTGGTGACAGCGTCCGAGTTGACAGCGATTTGCTTGAAAGTGATGCCATCGGTCTCGGCGGTTTGCATCTTCACGTTATCCACGCTTAGCTTGCCAACCTGGGTGCCGTTTACATTGATGTCGCCATCTTGCTTGAAATCCACCACAAAGTTGGAGGCTTCCAGCTTCAATGGATCTTCGCTGATGTCATCGACGAACAGCTTGGGGAAGCTGCCAGTCACAACAATATCTTTGCTCTTGCCACCGGCTTTGGTGCGCAACTGGCCACCACTGAAATCCACACTGATTTCATTGCCTTGGTGCTTGATGGCTTCAAAGTGCACGTTGGTGTCCACGGCACCGTCAAAACCAACCAGGCTGTCTGCCCACAAAGGGGTCTTGTCACCAGTCAGCTTGTACCAGCCTTCCGTGTCCTTGGTCTTGACCAGGGTGCTGCGCGACAAGGCGGCAACAGGAGTGAAGTTACCCAGAGCCATTGCCGACATAGGAAGCGGACCATGGCTGATCTTGTCATCAAAAGTCAGCTCCAGAGGCGCATCTTCAGCATCAGAAGGCTTGATAGTGATGGTGTAACGAGCGGTAGAGGAAAATACGCCACGCTGGTAATCCAGCACATTCATGACGACTGACTCGCTCAAGCCCATTTGCTGCATCTGCTCGGCAGCCAGGGTATTGAACTGGGCCACTTTCTCACTGACCAGCGCTTCAGTTTTCTTACCGGTATACCAAGTCGAACCGCCGTATGCAGCCGCTAACACGACAACCAGTGTGACTAGCCCTGTACTTTTTTTCATGACTTCCCTTTTGTTGATCTACAGTCCCAACTTTAAACAGCCGACATAATACCGAAACTAAGTTTGACTGAAGATGGTTTATTCCCCGTAATTGTAACTATTCACGTGCGTAATGCGAGCGACATCTTGTTCGCCCAGTCCCAAACGATGAGCCACACGGTAACTTTGCTGGGCTGCATGGGCCACGGGCATACTGGTATGACTGGCACTGGCCAACTCTGCCACCGTGTTCAAGTCCTTCAACATGGTGTCGACCGACGCTTTTACTTGATTGTCGCGCTGCGTCATGCGCGGCACGAACAATTGCAGCAGCACCGAATCGGCCCAACCACCCCCCAGAGCCTCACTGATTTTAGAAGCATCCACACCATTATCATTGGCCAGGCTCAAGGCCTCGGCGATGGCGGTCAAGGTGGTGGCCACAATGGTCTGATTGCATAATTTTGTTACTTGGCCAGCCCCGACCGCCCCCATCAAGGTGATGCGCTGCGAATACGCCGCCAGTGCGGGGCGCACGCGCTCTAGCTGTGCCGCTTGTCCACCCACCATGATGGCCAAGGTGCCTTGTTCAGCCCCACCGACACCACCCGATACAGGGGCATCCAGCCAGTCAGCCCCGCAACGCTGCTGCAATTGGGCAGCCATCTCGCGCGTCGCCCGAGGTGAAATCGAGGAGTGGTCTACCACAATCTGCAAGGTTCCCTGCACAGTGGCCAGGCCCTGCTCACCCAGGACGGTATCGTGCACTGCTTGGGCATCGAACACGCACAGGAATACGGCTTCACACTGCTGGGCCATTTGCGCTGGAGTATCACACCAGCTTGCTCCTGCTTCCAATAGTGCAAGTGCCTTGTCTTTGGAGCGATTCCAGATACTGACCTGATAACCCGCCCCCAACAGGCGGCGCACCATCGGTTGACCCATACGACCCAATCCACAAAAACCAATCTTCATGTTTTGTCCTTTACGCCCCCAGGCCGCCACATCAACGGCAATGAGGCAAGAAAAACCCGCCTATCAGGCGGGTGGATTCCGGCCAGCCCAGCTTCGGGCGGCCTTCACGCTTGGCGTCAGGCCGCATCAGGCTGACGGTCAGGAGCGGCTTCTTGAAACGCGGATAGTTCCAGACATTTTTCTTCCACCGCCAACAGGCGAGGAAAAGCAGTCAGGTCAATCTCAAAGCGACGCGCATTGAACATCTGGGGAATCAGGCAAATTTCAGCCATACCGGGCATATCACCAAAGATGAAGGCGTGACCTTTTTTGCCATGGCGTTGCACCAAGGCCTCCAGACCCTCCAGTCCTACGCTGACCCAATGGCGATACCACTGATTGCGCGCATCTTCTTGGGCATGCAACTCGTTCTTCAAGTACTGCAGCACACGCAGATTATTCAATGGATGAATATCACAGGCCACGGTTTGAGCCATGGACCGCGCCCAGGCCCGCTCTGCTGAGGTTTTAGGCAAGAACGGCAGTTCAGGATAGCGCTCGTCCAAATATTCCAAAATAGCCAGGGATTGCGTGATGATCAAACCATCATCGTCCAAGGCAGGCAACAACTGGACAGGGTTGATTTGCACATAATCTGGCTGATGCTGCTGACCGCCATCTTTAAGCAGATGCACAGGCTTGATCTGGTAATCCAGTCCCTTGAGGTTCAGACCAATCCGCACCCGGTAAGCGGCGGAACTGCGAAAGTAGCTATATAGAATCATCTTGTCTCCTGTCCACCCTGCAAAATTCGTTTTTTTATTTGTTCAGGTTTTCAATCTTGCGCGACAGCTCTCGGGGCAGCGGGAAGGCAATGTTTTCCTCCACCCCATCCAGGGCTCGTACACGACCCACGCCTAGTTCCTGCAAGCGCTGAATCACCTGATTGACCAGAACCTCCGGTGCCGATGCGCCGGCCGTCACACCCACGCGCTTTTTACCCACCAGCCAGGCCGGATCAATCATTTCCGGTTTATCCAACAGATAGGCTTCAGCGCCTTTGCGTTCAGCCACTTCGCGCAAACGATTCGAGTTCGAGCTATTGGTACTGCCCACCACCAGAACCAGGTCGCACTGAGGGGCCATGATCTTGACCGCATCCTGACGGTTCTGGGTGGCGTAACAGATATCGCTTTTCTTGGGTTCCACGATATTGGGGAAGCGTTCACGCAAGGCCTGGGCCACAACCGCCGCATCGTCCACGGACAAGGTGGTTTGCGTCACAAAGGCCAACTTGTCGGGATCAGCCACTTTCAGATTGGCGACGTCCTCGGGCGTTTCCACCAGGTACATGCCGCCATCGGCCTGCCCCAAGGTGCCCTCAACTTCAGGGTGACCGACGTGACCAATCATGATGATTTCCCGGCCTTCGGCGCGCATGCGAGAGACCTCGATATGCACTTTGGTCACCAGCGGGCAGGTGGCGTCAAAGACTTTCAGGCCACGTTTTTCGGCATCGTCACGCACCTGACGCGAGACGCCGTGGGCCGAGAAAATCACGATCGCGCCCGAGGGAGCTTCGTCCAGCTCTTTAATAAAGATCGCCCCTTTGTTGCGCAGGTCTTCGACCACGTAACGGTTATGGACGATTTCATGACGCACATAGATTGGTGCGCCGTGCAATTCCAAGGCGCGTTCGACAATATCAATCGCGCGGTCGACCCCAGCACAGAATCCACGGGGCTGGGCCAGAACAACCTCAGCGTTCTGAACGGGAGTAACTTGACTCATTACAGAATCCCCAAAATATGAACATCCAGACGCAAGGCCACACCGGCCAAAGGATGGTTGAAATCGAACAAGGCCGTCTTGTCGTCGATTTCCTTGAGCACGCCCGAATAGCGGCTGCCATTCGGGGCGGCAAACTCCACCATGTCACCGGGTACGAACTCCACCCCTTCGGCGGCATTGCTGGCCAGCATTTCACGAGTGATGCGCTGCAAGAGGTCCGGGTTACGGGCACCGTAGGCATCCTCGGGGGTGATGTCGAGCTGAAAGCGCTCGTCCTCACGGTGACCCAGCAATTTTTCTTCCATACCGGGGGCCCACTGACCATTGCCCAGTTGCAAGGTCGCCGGACGACCCGTAAAGGTATCCGCGAACACAGAGCCTGCCGCCGGGCCACTGGCCAGCTCTATACGATAGTGCAAAGTCAGGTAGGAATCCTGACGGACAATTCCAAGCTCGGAACTAGCAGAGTTACTCACGATCGCTCACTATAGAAAATCATTCAATTACCGCATTTTAACGTTTCTTATGGCCACATCCACTTTACGCCGCCAAGGGCCCCGCGAGCGCATGCTGTCGCACGGCCCTGCATGCCTGAGCACCCCGGAACTGCTGGGTATTGTCCTGCGCACCGGTACACGCGGGCGCAATGCTGTCGAGCTCGGTCAGATGTTGCTGGAACATTTTAACGGACTCAAAGGATTATTATCGGCCGATGCGTCTGCCCTGCGTCAGCTGGACGGAATCGGGCCAGCCAAATGCGCGGAACTGTTGGTTATCCGGGAACTGCAACGCCGCTGTGCCCTGGAATCCCTGACCGGATTGCCAGTACTGAATCAGGCGGACAAGGTACGCGACTATTGCCTGGCCCATATTGGACATTTGCCCGTGGAGCACTGCCTGGCCCTGTTTCTGGACAATCAACTGCGCCTGATCTGCGCCGAGGAAATCAGCCGGGGCACCGTCAATCAGGCCTCGGTCTACCCACGGGAGATCTTGCGCGCTGCCCTGCGCCACCATAGCTGCGCCATTATTCTGGCGCACAATCACCCTTCTGGCGCTGCCTATCCCAGCTCGTCCGACATCAGGCTGACCCGGCACATACGTCAGGCACTGGCATTGGTAGATATACGTTTGTTGGACCATATTATTGTCACGCCCAGCCAGACTGTCTCCATGGCCGAACGCGGGGATCTGTAGCCGACCGGGTCCGGCGGAAACTGCCGGATTTTTGATACAGTTCCATGAGCTTCCCCGTAAAATCCTGAACACACTACAAGAGTACGGAGCGCCATGTCTGATCCCGCCGTGAAGTCCTTTGTTGGACGCGTACGTGACATTCTTCACGATCTATCCCCATCAGAGCGACGTCTGGCAGAATTTGCCCTGGATTTCCCAGGCGATCTGGCCGGCTACAGCGCGTCTGAGCTGGCATCTCTGGCCAATGTATCTAACGCCACGGTTACCCGCTTTATTCGGCGCCTGGGTTATAGCAATTACGAAGCGGCTCGCAAGCAAGTGCGCTCCGAAAAGAAAGCGGGCTCCCCCCTGCTGCTGGCCGCGACCGAGACAGAAGCCGAACGCTCGCTGGCCACACACCTGCAACAGAGCCAGAACAATCTGGCCTCCACCTACCGACGCATTCCCGACTCACTACTGCTAGAGATTGCCCAGGCCATTCTGGGCGCACGCAAAGTGTGGGTACTGGGGTTTCGATCCAGCCATGCTCTGGCCAATTACTTTCGCTGGCAGTTGCTGCAAATCGTCCCTGAAGCCCATCTGATTCCCGGCCCTGGCGAAACCATGGGGGAGCATCTGGCCGGCATACACGCCGACGATGTGGTGGTGATCTTTGCCCTGCGTCGCCGGGTGCGCAATATGGATCAGCTGATTAGGCAAATAGCTCAGCTGAACCCGAATGTGCTGCATATCACCGATCAACTCAGCGCCCAGAAAAGTGCCAGTCGCTGGACGTTGCGATGCGATGTCCAGTCGCCCGGTGTGCTGGACAACCACGTGGCGGTGATCGGCTTATGCCATTTGATTCTGAGTCAGATAATGGATCAGGCCGGCCCGGTCGGGCGTCGCCATTTGGGCATGGTGGAAGCTTTCCACGACAGTTTTCTGGAGCTGTAGACCGCTGAAACTGGCATCACAAACCCATCCACTGCTCATGCAGCCAAGAAGGTAAGTCAGTCCAGCACAAGTCAGGCTGCCAGAGGCTATCCCAAGAATCGAATAAGGATCATATGCAAAATGCGATGATCCTTTTTTTATTAAAACCCCTTTTTTATCAATGAATTAAAGAACAGAATAAAAAAACTGCAAAATCTTTCTCGTTAACCCTAGTTTTGAAAATATTTTTTCATATTAATAATGGCTGAAAAAATAATGTTATGGGCGGACGTGCCAAGCATGTCCTGAAACGAGGAGAAACCATGTCTAGCAAGCAGCAAACCTTGCCGGCCGACACCGAGCAGGCACAGGCCAGTTCTACGGCCAACAATCACACGGTTCAGCAGCAACTGGAAAACTCGCTGGAAACCATAGGCGTCACCAACTCACACCGCAAAGTGCTGGCCCTGATTTTGCTGGGCGTGCTGTTTGACGTGCTCGAGCAAAATGCCGTGGGCCTTGTAGGCCCGCTTCTACAGCAACACTGGGGGCTGACGCCTCGTGATGTCGGGTTTCTGAACACCTTGACCTTTGCCGCTGCGGCCCTGGGGCGCTTGCTATCTGGTTATATCGCCGACCACTATGGTCGCCGCGTCATGCTGACCATCAATCTGGCCCTGTTCACGCTGGGCGCGCTGATCTGCGCCCTGGCCCCCAGCTACTGGGTACTGGGCCTGGGTCGCATGATTGTGGGCTTTGGTCTGGGTGGCGAGATCTCGATTGCCGTCACTATGCTGGCCGAGTTCTGCTCCTCGCGCTTTCGCGGCACCGCCGTCGGTACGATCAACGTCGCGGGTGGCGGTCTGGGCAATATGCTGGCTCCGGCCTTCGGCTTGCTGGTCTTTACCCTCTTTCCCGGCCCCGAGAGCTGGCGCTGGGTGTTTGGCCTGCTGGTCATGCCCGCCTTCATGGTGCTGTTCTACCGTCGTTATATTCCTGAAACACCTCGCTTTCTGGTGTCGCAAGGCCGTATCGACGAGGCCAATCAGGTTTTGAATATTCTGGCCTCGGGCAAGCTGGGCCGACACGTTGCCAACCCCTACCCTTATCTGCACAGCGGCCCACAAGCGCAAAAAGCAGAGCGCGTACGCTTGAGCGAGATTTTCGAAGGCCCGCTGGCCATGCGCACGCTGGTCACCGGTATTGCCGTGTGCATGACCTACGGCGCGCAACTGACGGTTCTGACCCTGATGCCGACTCTGCTGGTAGAGCAAGGCTACTCCCTGGTGAAAAGCTATACCTTCACCATCCTGATGCAGTCGGGCAGCTTGCTGGGTGCCTTGACCGCCTCTTACCTGGGCTCCCGCGTGCCTCGCAAACGCGTCTTCACCTACGGAGCTTTACTGGCCTGCGCCAGTGGTCTGGCCTTTGGCTTTCTAAGCTTCAATATCTACCTGGTGTTGCTGTTCGGTGCGGCCTTCCAGTTCTGCGTACTGTTGCTGAACACCACGATCTGGATTTTCTCTCCCGAGCTGTATCCCACCCGCGTCCGCGCCTTTGGTACCGCCTTCATTCTGGCGCTGGGCACCTTGGCGGGCGCATTTATCCCCACGCTTAGCGGCTGGGTGCTGGAAGGCTACGGTGTCGCCGGCATGTTCACCTTAATGGCGGGCATGTATGTCACCTTTGCCGCCGTCCTGCAGTTGGCGCCCGAAACCTTTGGCTGCCCCCTGGATACCTGATTCACTTGATAAGCCGCATTACAGCGGCTCCTGTATTTATGTCTCATACCGTACTGCTCATCAACCCCAATACTTCCCGCCCCACCACCGACATGATGGTTGCGCTTGCCCAGGCTTGCTTTCAGAGCCTGCAGCGCAGCGACATCCTGGTCCGGGGGCTGACCGCCCCCGAGGGACCGGGCATGTTGACCGAAATGGAGGAACTGGAGCAAGCCGCCGCCATCGCCAGGCACCCGCTGATACTGGCCCAGGCGCAAGGCTCGGACGGCATCATCATCGGTGCTTTTGGTGATCCCGGCCTGCAGGCCCTGACTGAGCACGTAAAGGTGCCAGTCATCGGCATAGGCCAGGCTTCCATGCTGCAGGCCACCCGAGCAGGCACCCCTTTTGGCATTGCCACCACGACGCCCGGCCTGGAGCAATCCATTCTGGACCAAGTACAGCGCTATGGCTGGAGCAACCAGTTCTCCGGCCTGCGCCTGACCCCTACCGCCCCGCTGGATCTGGCCCAGGCCCCTGAACGTCAGGATCAGGAGCTGGCCGACAGTGTCGTGGCATGTATCGAACAGGACGGTGCTCGCGCCGTCATCATCGGCGGCGGCCCGCTGGCTCAAAGCGCCCAAGCGCTGCAAAGCAGGCTGGCTGTGCCGGTGATCAACCCCATCATTGCTGCCTGCGAGCTTATGGCCGAGCGCCTGCCCCCAGATCAGCCATAACACGCTGTACCACACAAGGAGACACCCTCATGACGAGCAGCACCCTTGCGGACGGAGCCCAGGCCCCATCCGCCAGCAAACAGGAACTGGATCAGATTTACAAAAAAGTGATGTGGCGCATTTTGCCCTTCATCTTTTTGCTTTGGATGCTGGCCTGGATAGACAGGCTCAACATTGGTTTTGCCAAGCTGCAAATGCAGCCCGAACTGGGGTTCTCCGAAACCGTTTACGGCATAGGCGCCGGCATTTTCTTTTTGGGCTACTTCTTTTTTGAAGTGCCCAGCAACTGGTTGCTGCTGCGTATTGGCGCGCGCAAGACCCTGGCCCGTATCGCTTTTGGCTGGGGCCTGATCTGCGTGCTGATGATGTTTACCAAAACGGCCGCCTACTTTTATGTGATGCGCTTTTTGCTGGGCGCTTTTGAGGCGGGTTTCCAGCCCGGTGTATTGCTGTTCCTGACCTTCTGGTTCCCGGCCCATCGTCGCGCCAAAGCGTTTGCGGTCTTTATTTCCGCCTCGGCGGTGGCTTCGGTTGTGGGCGCACCACTGGCCGGTTTCATCATGACGCGTCTGGATGGCGTCAATGATTGGTCCGGTTGGCAATGGTTATTCCTGCTAGAAGGCCTGCCGACGATTTTCGCAGGCATTCTGGCAGTGATGTTCATTGTGGACAGCCCGGAAAAAGCCAGTTGGTTAAGCCTGCGAGAGAAAGACCTGATCAAACAGGAGTTAGTGCTGGACGCCAAGGCCGCAGGCCCGCGCGAGCACAGCTTCAAGAAAGCCTTGGGCAATGCCGATCTGTGGACCCTGACCCTGATGTTCTTTGGCATCGTGGCCGCGAACTCCACGTTGGCCTTTTTTGCCCCCACCCTGGTACGCTCGCTAGGCCCGACCGATCCGCTACAAGTTGGTTTACTGGTAGGCCTGGTCTATGTTTTTGGAGCTATTTTCCAGTTGACGCTGGGCTTTAGTGCCGACCGTCGCCGCGAAGCCCGACTGCACACGGGCATTCCCGTCATCATCGGCGCGATCGGTCTGGCTGGTGTGGGTCTGTTCCTGGGCAACAATACGACGATGGCTTTTATCAGCCTGATTGTGGCCGTATCCGGCACCATGGGCTGCATTCCGGTGTATTGGCAATTGCCTAATGCCGTACTGGCTGGCTCGGCAGCCGCTATCGGTGTGGCCTTCATCAACTCCGTAGCTAATCTGGCCGGCTTCGGCGCCCCCTTCATGTTGGGTGCGCTGAAAGATTCCAGCGGTAACTTCCAAAGTGGTTTGTGGATTATTGCGGCGCTGGAACTGGCCGTCGGTATCTGGATTCTGTCTTTCCGCAAGCGCAGGCAAACCACCTGAACTCCTTGAAAAGCAAGGATCAGGACCGCGAAAAGGCTGGCAAACTGGCCGTTTTCGGGGCCTGTCCACCCGCCAGCGAGCGAGACCCTGTTGCACTTGTGCCGCGCTTTGACGGAGTTTTCTTTGAAAAGCGGCGGCTCGATGCTAAAATCTCAGGCTTCATCGGATACGTGGCAAAAAGTCTTTAGGCATTATTCAATCGGGCGGGATGTAAAACCCAAACCCGGTTAAAAAAACAGCCCTCTAGCTTTTTAGTGCCGGTAGTTACAAGAAAGATTGAAAATCTGCCCTGTGCAGCTTTGTTTTTGTAAATACGTGCCTTGCTGGCGGTCCTTATTTGTCAAAACAGGAATCATCATGAAAGAAGGCATTCACCCAGAATACCGTGACGTGGTGTTTCTGGATCTGCAAACGGGCAACTCCTTTATCACCCGTTCCACTGTCCAGACTCGCGAAACCACCGAAAAAGACGGTCAGACTTACCCGCTGTTCAAGTGTGACGTGACGTCCGAGTCGCACCCCTTCTACACGGGCGCTCAAACCCGTATCGTGGAAACTGGCCGCGTTGAAAAATTCCGCGCCCGTTTTGCCCGTACGGCTGGTACCGTCAAGAAAGGCGAATAAGCTCTCTTTCTCGACATACCGCGTTCAGCGCAAAAAAGGCAGCTTCGGCTGCCTTTTTTACCGCCAGGCCGCCCCAAGGCTCGGCGCCCCCGGTAAAAAGCCCCCCTCGGGGATGAGCCCGGACACACAGCAGTCCATTGCGGACTGTTGTGTGCCTGGCGAATCCGAGCGGCATGCAAGCCGCGAGGTGGAGCGCAAGCCGAAGGCGCAGCGTGGGGGTCCTTTTTTAGCGTACATTTCCCGGCCAAGGCGCCCCCTTTGCATTAAGATAGGGCGAATCAACAGACTGTTTTACCCTAGACGTGTCATCTAGCCTCATACCCACCTCCACCCCTGCCCGCCTGACTGCTACCGCTGCCGTCAAACTTCCCCGACTGGTCCTGCTTGTTGTGGGGACAATTTACATTCTTGCGGGTCTGTTTTTCCGTGACCCCTGGAAGGCAGACGATGTCATCGGGCTTGCAACCATGCTGACCGCCTTGTCTGATCCCAGCGGTCAGGCTTTGCTGTTGCCGCAGGTAGGGGACCTGGCGCATGCCCAGGACGGGCCGCTGACGACCTGGCTGGGGGCGCTGTTCATTACGCTGTTTGCGCCGCTGCTCAAGCTGTTCACCTCCGAACTGAACGCCAATATTGTGGCGTCCCGCCTGCCCAATTTACTGTGGTTCGGCATGCTGGCAGCCTCGGTCTGGCACAGTGCCTACTGGCTGGCCCGTCGTCCCGAAGCCCAACCGTTACGCCTGCCCTTTGGGGGGGAGCCCTCGCCCACCGCCTATGGGCGCATGATTGCCGACGCCACTTTGCTGCTGACAGTGGCCACAGTGGGCATCATCTGGCGCATGCATGAAACGTCGGAAGTGCCGGCCATCATTGCTTTCCAAGCCCTGGCCTTGTACAGCCTGGTACGCATGTTCGACCGCCCAGCCTCAGGTGCAATCATGCTGGGCCTGTCTTTGGGTGCCTGCTTTCTGACCCGTGGCTGGCTGGGCGCTGGCCCCATTATGCTGGCCACTGCGCTGTGCTTTATTCCACGCGGCCCCTTGCGCCAGCACAGCCAATGGCTGGCCCTGAGTGCCGTGCTGACCCTGGCCATCATCATGGCCTGGTGGATCCCGGCCAAGCGTGTCAGCGTGTACTGGACTGAACAGTGGCGTCTGTGGCATCTGGCAGCCTGGGGCTGGGCCGGATTCAAGGAGCAGTTGAATAATCTGCGCGACTTGCTCTGGTTCCTCTGGCCTATCTGGCCGTTGGCATTGCTGGCGCTGTGGCAATGGCGCAGCTGGCTCAAAGCCCCGCATATTTACGTACCTGCCATCAGTTTTCTGGTTCCGCTCATCAGCCTATTATTCATGCGCGATGCCTTCGAGCCCGAATACGCCTTGCTGGTCGTGCCTTGCGCCATCCTGGCTGCTTTCTCGCTGCCCACCCTGCGTCGTGGCGTCATCAACACGCTGGACTGGTTTGCCATCATGTGTTTCTCGCTGACAGCGGCAACCGTCTGGCTGGGCTGGTTTGCTCAGCAAACCGGATGGCCACGGCAGATTTCGCAAAATATTGCCCGCCAGACACAAGGCTATGACACCTTTATCTCCTGGCCGGTCATGATTATTGCCGTGCTCGGCACCGTCGCCTGGATCGCACTGGTGCGCTGGCGCTTGTCCTCCAACCCGCCAGGGCTGTTGCGTGGCACAGTCTTGTCTGCAGGTGGCCTCATTACCACCTGGCTCTTGCTGGTGACTTTATGGATGCCCTCACTGGACTACGTACGTAGCTACCGCGATGTATCCGGCGAACTGTCTGCCGCCCTGCAGGCGCACAAGCAACCCGGTGAATGCCTGCGCTCCTGGGGGCTGGGTTCGGGGCAACGAGCCTCCTTCCTGGTATTCAACAACATCAATATCAATTTTGATAACCGCTGCTCCTTGGTACTGGAACAGTTTTCCCTGCGCGACCTGAAAGATGGCAAGGCCCCCATTCCCGATAATGCGGTCCAGCTCTGGCAAGGTAAACGCGGGCCAGATCGCCACGAGGCTTTCCGTCTGCTGCGAGTGCAAGCTCAGTAAGTTTCAATCATGTCCTCCGTGTTTCATCGCAACTGGAAAGGCCAGGCAGGTCAGATCCTGCGTCAGGCCTGGCCTGTGCTCGTTGGCTCCTGGGCAGGTATCGCCTTTGGTGTCCTAGATACCGTTATGGTCGGCCACAGCAGCCCGATCGACCTACAGGCCATGGGCCTGGGCGTATCCATTTACATCACCGTTTTTATTGGCTTGATGGGCGTCATCCACGCTCTGATTCCTATCATTGCGCAGCAATTTGGCGCGCGCCGCCTGACAGAAGTGGGCCGCTGGTGGGGGCAAGGCGTGTGGCTGGCCCTTTTGCTGACCTTGATCGGCACCCTGGCGCTGGCCTTTCCCAATATATGGTTACGCTGGTCGGGCGACTTAAGCCCTGAGGTTCACGACCGGGTGACCTGGTATTTACGCAGTCTGATCTTGGCTCTACCCGCCGCCCTGGTATTCCGAACCATTTATTGCCTGGGTACCGCCACATCGCGCCCCAAGGCCGTCATGCTGATCAATCTGTTCAGCGTGGCCTTCAAGGCCCTGTTCAACTGGGTGCTGATTTTCGGGAAATTTGGACTACCGGCCATGGGCGCCGTCGGCTCAGGTTTGGCCACTACGGTAGTGTCCTGGCTGATGCTGGCGGCAGGCCTGTGGTTGCTGCGTACCGACCGCTACTACAAGCCGTTTACGCTGCGACTGGGGCTACCCAACTGGGCGGCCCAAAAAGAACTGCTGCGTCTGGGTCTGCCTATGGGCGGCTCCTACCTGATCGAGATCTGCGCCTTCAGCTTCATGGCACTGCTGGTCGCCCGCGAGGGAGTCTTTGCATCGGGTGCGCACCAGATCATGGCCAATCTGGCCGCCGTCTGCTTTATGGTGCCGATGGCCGTGGGCGTTGCCGCTGCCTCAGTCAGCGCTCAAGCGATTGGTGCGAGGCAATATCATCGCGCCCGCCAAGTGGGAATGCTGAGTCTGGCAATCGTGCTGGCGGGGGTAACCTTAACGATTACCCTATTGGTGCTGCTGCGTCCGACCTTGGCCCATGCCTACACCGATGATGCCGATGTCGCACTCCGGGCTTTGCTGTTGCTGCAACTACTGCCCTTTTTCCACTTTTTCGATGCGTTCCAGTGCCTGATTTCCTATCTGCTGCGCGCGTATAAAGTGGCTTTTGTCCCCATGCTGCTGCAATTCTTTGCCTTGAGCGTACTGGGTTTGGGTGGGGGGTGGTGGCTGGGTTTTGGACCTGCAGCCGGATCGCTGGAAGGCGTCATTCAACGGCTGGCACCGGGAGCACCTGTGGGGGCGGCCAGCTTATGGACCATGTCCAGCCTGGGCCTGGGGGCTTCGGCCTTGTTGCTGCTGTTCTGGTACGTTCATATTTTGCGCATCTACAATCCGACAAGGCGCAAGACGCAGGCGTCCCAATAAGCCAGACCTGGGGCACTGACACTCACTCAGTCCACGGCAAACTCAGACGCTCCGATACTGACTACCCTGTGCTTTTTTACTCTTTGCTCAGCCTCAAAAGCCCAAGGCCGAAATACGGTAAATCTTCAACGCGCAAACATATAAAAAAAACGGGACCAGTTGAATAACTGGTCCCGTTTTTTCTGTTGCCTTACCAAGACAAGGAAACTCAGGCAGCAGGCTTACTGCCTTCAATAGCTTCCGCAAGCTTGACGGTATCGTCTGTAGTTGAATCCGAGGACGCATCCGCCTCTGCCTGCGCCGACTCCTCAACCGCATCAATCAATGGGCTGACCAGGTCCACGACCTTGCTACGCGATAGCAGGCCCAGGAACTCATCATTCTCCCCAGTCACCGCCAAAGGTTCGCTGCTACGCAGCAATTGCCCCAAAATTTCATCCAGCCCCATGGTCGCGGGCACTGAACTCATTTCATCCACAAAGCCGGAGATGTCCCGTGCGCCTTGCTGCACCGCTTCCTGGGCACTGGAACGCATCAAGACACCGGCCAGGCGCTTGCCATCTAGCACAGGTGCATAACGCACGCCCCGTTCGCTCAAGCGCTCCAGCGCATGAACAGCACGGGTACGCATGGTGAAGGTCAATGTCTTGCTGGAATCGCGCACCGCATGGGCCGCATTCAGCACCTTGCTGCGGTTCACGTCTTGCAAGAAAGCCTGTACATAATCGCTGGCGGGCGAGAGCAAAATATCTTCGGGCGAACCTTCCTGGACCAGCTCACCATCTTTCAGAATGGCGATCCGGTTACCCAGGCGCAGGGCCTCATCCAGATCATGCGTAATAAACACAATGGTCTTGTTCAGACGGGCCTGAAGCTCCAGCAACTGATCCTGCATTTCACGTCGAATCAGTGGATCCAACGCCGAAAACGCTTCGTCCATCAAGAGGATGTCCGCATCGGTGGCCAAAGCGCGTGCCAGGCCCACACGTTGCTGCATACCGCCAGATAACTGATGGGGATACTGTTTTTCAAAACCCTGCAGACCCACCTGCTCCAGCCAATAAGTGGCCTTCTCTTCCCGAGCGGCGCGGCCCATGCCCTGCACCTGCAGGCCATAAGCGGCATTTTCCAGCACGGTACGATGCGGAAACAGGCCAAAGCGCTGAAAGACCATGCTGATCTTTTGCTGACGGAACTGCATCAGAGCCTTGCCATCCAGACTCATCACGTCCACATCATCCACCAGAATTTGCCCTGCCGTCGGTTCAATCAAACGGTTGAAGTGGCGAATCAAGGTGGACTTGCCTGAACCGGACAAGCCCATGATGACGTAAATACTGCCAGGCTCGATAGACAGGCTGATATCGCGCAGACCCAGCGTATGACCGCTTTTGGCCAGCAGCTCATCTTTGCGAACACCGTCACAAGCCTCTTGCAGCCAGCGCTCGGGTTGCGAGCCAAAGATCTTATAAATATTGCGAACTTCAATCTTGCTCATGAGGCCTCCCGCGTCTGAAAGCGGCGACCGAACTCTTGCGTAATACGGTCAAACAAGATTGCCAACAGCACAATACCCAAACCGGCCATCAGGCCACGGCCCACTTGCAGGCGGTTAATGCCTTGCAGCACTTCGTAGCCCAGCCCTCGCACACCGATCATGGAAGCGATCACCACCATGGCCAGGGCCATCATGGTTGTCTGGTTAATACCGGCCATGATGTTAGGCATGGCCAGGGGCAGTTGCACCCCGTAGAGCTGCTGCCAACGATTGGACCCAAAAGAACGCGAGGCTTCCAGCACTTCACTGTCGACCAGACGTATTCCCAGATCCGTCAAACGAATGACAGGCGCAATGGCATAAATGATGGTGGCAATCAGGGCGGCGATCTTGCCCAGATTGAACAGCATCACCACCGGAATCAGATAGACAAAGCTGGGCATGGTTTGCATCACATCCAGGATCGGCATCATGATGCGGCGCAGCCAGTTAAAGCTGGCCATCAACAAACCTAGTGGTATGCCTATCAGGACAGACAGGAAAACGGCCACGATCATCAGCGCCAGGGTCTGCATGGCAGCATCCCACAAGCCAATCAAACCGATGGCGAACAACATCGCCCCCATGGCGACGGAGAACAGAACCCGACGACTGGCAGCCCAACCCAGCACCACCACCACCAACACAACCGCCCACCAAGGGCTGCTGCGTAAGACGGACTCCATAAAAACCAGCATATCCAGCAAAGGCTGGGTCATGGCGCGCAAGGCACTGGAATAATTGTCAACCAGATCACCCACAAACTGATCGATGGGCAAACGTAAGGCGCGCGGATCAATCAACTCAGGAAACATAAAAAACACTCCGTAAAACTCGTGCATGTGGCGCGGGCGTGCCGCCCGGCCATGAGCCTGCCGGCCACAAACTGACCAGGCACAAAAGCGAGGTACGGCTCAGTGCCCACACCCCGAAGGATGCCGATACCGAGGCCGGCCTCGCTTACACAACAACACGAATACTAAAGAGCGGCTTTTACGCGCTGAGCCACTTCCATAGGCACCCACTTGGACCAGGTATCCTGGTGCTCTTTCAGGAACCAGTGCGCCACATCTTCGGGCTCACCCTCGGTTTTTTCCATATGAGCCATGGTGTCGTTCATCAACTCCAAAGGCACGCTGACATTGGCCAGGAAGGCCGTCAACTCGGGAGCCTGCTTGGAGAACTCCGTATTAACAGCGGTGAACACCGGATTTTCGGGGTAGTCGCTAGGCTCCGGATTGGCACAATTGGGGTCCGTCAAACAACCATGCTTTTTCGCGTCATAGGCTGGCAACTCCAGCTTGACCAGATCCATGGAGCCCACCAGCGGTGTCGGGTACCAGTAGTAGAAAACGATGTTTTCCTTGCGCTGGTAAGCGGAGGTCAAGGCAGCCTTCTGCGTGGCACCGGTACCGGGCGAGAACAAGGTGTAGGTATCACCCAGCTTCAGGGCATTGAACAGATTGCCACTGACCACTTCACACCCCCAACCTGCCGGGCAGCCATAGAAACGGCCTTTACCGGGCTCTTCAGGGTCTTTGAATTTATCTTTGAACTTGGGCAAGTCCGCGGCGGACTTCAGCTCTGGCAAACGCTCGGCCGTGTAGCGTGGAATGAACCAGGCTTCGCCACCCATGTAGATATCACCAATACGTTTTACTTTCCCTGTAGCTTGCGCCTGTTTCCAGGGGTCTGCCACACTGTTGAGCCAGATTTCCGTGTTGACATCCAGGTCGCCTCGCTCCAATGCAGCCAAAGCCGGAAGCGTCTCGACCGAGATGACCTCAGTCTTGCAGCCATAGCCCTTGTCAGCAATAAAACGCTCGACTTCAGTCAGGACCAGGTTGGATTCCCAATTCATACCGCCAAAGCGGACAGCACGATCCAGTTCGCAGGAAACCGGGGTAGCGGCTTGTGCGGCGGACGACAAACCCAGCAAAACGCTGGTCAGCACAGAGGCTTGAATCAGGGGAAAGCGGTGCAAGCGCGACTTGGCACCGGCGTGAGGGAAGTATGAAGACATGATGCTCCTCCTTGAGTTACTGTGGACGCGTCCTGCATGATCAGTCGGCGCCAAGGCTAAAGGGGTGTGCGGAAGACGATGCTTTTATCGCCAATACATACCTACGTATAGACGAGTGCCAGGCACTCACGAAAAACCCGGAACGATGCGTATGGGTAAACACCCTTTTTTATATCGTTCTGCGCCCTGACCGAAACAAAACGGCTGGGGCCGGGTCACACCGCGCGGGGCGATGATTTGGTGCGAATAGAACACGCTGCACGAGCGGTTCTGGATCGAATTGATGAATAAGACAAGGAAGCCATTCTACGGGTCTTTGCAATCAAAAACAAATTATTACCACGAAAAACCAGTAAAATCCAAAAATATGTCAATGGTTAAAACACAACAAAACCCTTGTTTGACGTGGTTTCAGCGATTTTCTAAATTTTTTTTTGTTACTTAATGATTCAGGGCGAATCGAGGGATGTAGAAACCGGGCCCAAAAAGGCAAATGACAAGGCCTAACACCTTGTCATTTGCTCTTTGGATGACTCACTTAAGGCTGGTACATGTAATCCCGTCGCCATGGATACACGATGCCAGGCGCATACTCCAGCTCCTGGGTCCGCCCTACACTTTGGGCCTGAGCCAGAACCTGATGCAAGGCGATCCAGCCATGCTCAAAGCCCATGGCACAACCGGCCAGATACACCCGATAAGCACGCAGGGATTTTTGGCCCTGCTCCGAATCCAGCGTCGCCTTGGCCTTGTCCAACTGACTTTCCAGTGCATCGCTCCAGGCCCACAAGGTACGCGCATAGTGGGGACGAAGATTTTCAATATCCAGCCCTTCCAGACCACCTTCCGCCAAATGACGCAATACATGGCTGATATGAGTCAGCTCTCCACCGGGGAAAATGTATTTCTCGATAAAGTCGCCCATCCCGGCGCCCAGTTGGCTATTGTCCACACCACCGGCCGTAATACCGTGATTCAGAATCAAACCACCGGGTTTGACCAAACGACGCAGCTTGTCAAAATAGGCCGTCAACTGTGCTCGCCCCACATGCTCGAACATGCCCACCGAGGCCAGCTTGTCATAAGGCTTGAGTTCATCGAGCTCACGGTAATCAAGCAGCATCATACGGGCGCGGCCCGACAGACCCTTTTGCTCGATCAGCCCGTTCACATAGGCATGCTGGTTACGGGACAAGGTAATACCTGTCACGTCCACATCGTAGTGTTCAGCAGCCCACATCAACAGCCCCCCCCACCCGGCCCCGACATCCAGAAAACGCTCGCCGGATTGCAGACGTAGCTTGCGACAAATGTGCTCCAGCTTGGCTTCCTGAGCCTGAGCCAGCGTCATGTCCGGCTCGCGGTAATAGGCGCAGGAATAGACCCGACGCGGGTCCAGCCACAAGGCGTAGAAATCATCCGACAAGTCGTAGTGAAACTGGATCTGCTTGGCGTCCTTTTCCTGGGAGTGACGCCAGACAGAAGTCAGGTGCTTGATGATGGAGGTCAGCCAGCCCGCCTGGGCGGCATCGACTGGCGAGCCCGGCAAGATATCAGCGGCCAATTGCATCAAATCGCGCATGGACCCGTCAAAGTCCATACGCCCCTCCACGTAGGCCTCGCCCAACTGTCCGGACTGGCCGGCAGCCAGTTGCGCCAAGGTGGCATTGTCTTTGATCGTCAGATGAACCGATGCGTTGGTTGTCCCGACCTGCTCACCATTGGGCAAGGTCAGTCGAACCGGAACGCTGAGTTGATCTAATTTGGCTTGGACCATGGATGAAATTGAACTCAACTTCGCCTCCTTGCATGTAAACAAACAAAGATGACAATGTGCCGCCTACCGCGACACACCGCCCGTAAGCTGTCAATCCTGTAGCCTAATACAATCCGCCCCTGGATCCGTTGCGTCAAAGTCACGGATCACATACTTCAAACCTAAAGCACTCACCCCAATATTGACGTTGCCCCATGCTAAACTGCCTGCCTTTGGCCCATTGCATCGGCTTGCATTGATGCGCGGCACAGGGTAGTGGGTTCAGGCTCTCGGCCAGGATCTGCCCCACCTTAATACTTGGCCCGATGACACGCAACCACTCCCCTGCATTTCCACCCTGGCTGATTCTGATGGGGCTACTCACGGCCCTGGGCCCTTTGGCCATTGATATGTACCTGCCCGCCTTCCCGGCGATGGCCCAGAGCCTGAACACCTCGGCAGGCATGGTAGAGCGCACGCTAGCGGGTTTCCTCTTGGGCGTCGGTGTGGCCCAACTGGTCTATGGCCCAATGGCGGACCGCTTCGGCCGCAAGCTGCCCTTGCTGATGGGCGTGCTGATTTTCACCACCGCTTCTTTTTTCTGTGCACGCGCCAGCGATATTGATGAACTAACTGTCTGGCGTATCGTCCAGGCCTTCGGAGGGGCGGCTGGCATGGCCATTCCCCGTGCCGTGATCCGGGACCGTTTCGAGACCCGTGAAGCCGCCCGCGCCCTGTCCATGCTGATGCTGATCATGGGGGTTATGCCCATTCTGGCTCCGCTGATTGGCGGCCAGATCCTGCTGTTTAGCGACTGGCGCGGCATCTTTTACTTCATGGCAGGCTGTGGTGTGCTCCTGTGGCTGCTGACTTTTTTCACCATGAAAGAGTCTCTGGCCCCGGAGCGCGTACTGCCGCTGCAGCCCAAACTGATCGCACATAATTACAGCGCCTTGCTGCGTGACCGGCCGTTCATGTTTTATTCCCTGGCCGCCGGTTTCAGCTCTGCGGGCATGTTTGCCTATATCGCCGGATCGCCGCGCGTTTTTATCGACTTGTTTTCTGTCGAGCCGCGTCATTTCGGTTTTTATTTTGGTGCCAATGCGGCCTGTCTGATTGTTTTCTCTCAAGTCAGTGCCCGCTTGCTCAATACTTACAGCCCACCCACATTGTTGCGCGTGGCGCAGGGACTGCAGGTGATCTTTACTGTGCTGGGCGCGATTCTGACCCTGCTGGGCGTGCTGGATCTGACCTGGTTGATGGTGACACTGATGGGTTTTATGGCTTGTCAGGGCTTTGTAAACCCCAACTCCGCCGCCCTGGCCCTGTCTGAACAAGGTCTTCGCCTGGGAACTGCTTCGGCCTTGATGGGCGCTTTGCAAATGATGTGTGGAGCGTTAGCCGGTTTCGCCGTCAGCAGTTGGGCTGCTCCCAATGCTTTGCCATTGACCGCCGTATTGGCGATCTGTGCCATCTTATCGTGGCTGTTTGGCCGCAATGCCGCGAGGAAAGCACGGTAAAACTTGATCTAAGTGATTTTTCCATATTAGAATAATCTTCTTTGTACCCCAGCACTGGGGTTAACACGATCCTAATTTTACAATCGCCCGCGGCTTTTTTCGTTTAGCGGAGGCTGATTTAGATCTCAAGGGGTATGACCATGGCACGCGTATGCCAAGTGACCGGAAAAGGCCCAATGTCGGGCAACAATGTTTCGCACGCCAACAATAAAACCAAGCGTCGCTTCCTGCCAAACCTGCAGTCCCGTCGTTTCTGGGTTGAAAGTGAAAACCGCTGGGTTCGCCTGCGCGTTTCCGCTAATGCTATCCGCACCATCGACAAGAACGGTATCGACTCCGTTCTGGCCGAAATGCGCTCCCGCGGCGAAAAATACTAAGCTGCGCTTCTTAAACATTTAACCAGGAGCTCATCATGGCTAAAGGTATACGCGAAAAAATCAAACTCGAATCGTCCGCCGGCACCGGTCACTTCTACACCACCACAAAAAACAAGCGCAACATGCCTGAAAAAATGGTGATCAAGAAATTTGACCCCGTCGTTCGCAAGCACGTCGAGTACAAAGAAACCAAGCTGCGTTAATTCGCGCCCGCCGCTACTGCAGCGGATTGGTTTTCAAAAAAAGCCCCTGCCCTGCAGGGGTTTTTTTTGCGCTTCACAGGCTGCTGTGACAGGCCTGCCTCCTATCTGCCATTACGCTCATGCACACTGCCCACCATGCAGCCGTCCACAGCGAGATTTGCCCCGTATAATGGCGGATACTCCTTTACTTTTGTCTAAAACGGTATTGCCACTCATGCAGGAACGTTACAACCCCAGCGAGGTTGAACAACTCGCTCAGCAAAACTGGACCGATCGGGACGCCTATCGCGCCGTCGAAAACGCCACCGCTCCCGATGGCTCGCTCAAACCCAAGTTTTACGCATGCTCCATGCTGCCCTATCCCAGCGGCAAGCTACACATGGGCCACGTGCGCAACTACACCATCAACGACATGATGGCGCGCCAGCTACGCATGCGCGGTTTTAACGTTCTCATGCCTATGGGCTGGGATGCTTTTGGCATGCCTGCTGAAAACGCCGCCATCAAATCGCAAGTGCCACCCGCCAAGTGGACTTACGACAATATTGCCTACATGAAAAAGCAGATGCAGGCGATGGGGCTGGCTATCGACTGGTCGCGCGAAATGTGCGCCTGCGACCCTGAATACTACAAATGGAACCAGTGGCTGTTCCTGAAGATGCTGGAAAAAGGCATTGCCTACCGCAAGACCCAGACCGTGAACTGGGACCCGGTAGACCAAACCGTTCTGGCCAACGAACAAGTTATTGAAGGCCGTGGCTGGCGCTCGGGCGCGCTGGTTGAAAAGCGTGAAATCCCTGGCTACTACCTGCGCATTACCGACTACGCCGAAGAGCTGCTGGAGACCGTCAAAACCGGCCTACCCGGCTGGCCCGAACGTGTTCGCCTGATGCAGGAAAACTGGATCGGCAAGAGTCAGGGCGTGCGCTTTGCCTTCCCTCACGAAATTCGTGACGAGCAAGGCCAACTGATTCAGGATGGGCGACTGTACGTGTTCACGACCCGCGTGGACACCATCATGGGCGTCACTTTCTGTGCCGTTGCCCCTGAACACCCACTGGCTGCTTTGGCTGCTCGTCACAACCCTGAGCTGGCTGCCTTTATCGAGGAATGCAAGAAAGGCGGCACCACGGAAGCCGATATGGCGACCCGCGAGAAAGAAGGCCTGCCTACCGGCCTGAGCGTCAAGCACCCCCTGACGGGTGCGGACGTTCCTGTCTGGGTCGGTAACTACGTCTTGATGAGCTACGGCGACGGTGCCGTGATGGGCGTGCCCGCTCACGACGAGCGCGACTTCGCCTTTGCGCTGAAGTACCAATTGCCTATTCAGCAAGTCATTGGCGTTGAAGGCAAAGAATACGACGCCACCCAATGGCAAGACTGGTACGGTGACAAGCAGCAAGGTCAAACCATCAACTCCGGCAAATACGACGGCCTGGCGCACGTCGCTGCCGTCGATGCCATTGCTGCCGATCTGAACGCCAAAGAACTGGGCGAGAAACAAACCACCTACCGTCTGCGCGACTGGGGCATTTCCCGTCAGCGTTACTGGGGCACCCCAATCCCGATCATCCATTGCGACGATTGCGGTCCGGTGCCTGTTCCAGAAAAAGACCTGCCCGTGGTTCTGCCCGAAGAGCTGATTCCCGATGGCAGCGGCAACCCGCTGAACAAGCACGAAGCCTTCCTGAAGTGCGCTTGCCCTTCTTGCGGCAAACCGGCTCGTCGCGAAACGGACACCATGGACACCTTTGTGGACTCGTCCTGGTACTTCCTGCGCTACACCACCCCCAATCTGCACGATTCCATGACTGATCCACGTAGCGATTACTGGATGCCCATGGATCAGTACATCGGCGGTATCGAACACGCTGTGCTGCACTTGCTGTACGCCCGTTTCTGGACCAAAGTCATGCGCGACATGGGGCTGGTCAAGATCGACGAGCCCTTCACTCGCCTGCTGTGCCAGGGTATGGTGCTCAATCACAGCTACACCCGTCGCACCCCACAAGGGGGTATCGAATACTTCTGGCCTGAAACTGTCGAAAACATTTACGACGAGAAAGGCGCGATTATCGGTGCCCGCTTAAAGAGTGATGGTCAGCCCGTTCAATACAACGGTATTGGCACCATGTCCAAGTCCAAGAACAACGGCGTGGATCCCCAGTCCCTGATCGATACCATGGGAGCAGATACCGCCCGCCTGTTCATCATGTTCGCCAGCCCGCCTGAGCAGACACTGGAGTGGTCGGACTCGGGCGTGGACGGCGCCAACCGCTTTCTGCGTCGCTTGTGGGCCTTCTGCTACAACCGCGCCGATGCTCTGCGCGCTGGCAATGCACAAACGACCGACTGGAGCGATCTGGACGCTGCTGCCAAACGTGCCCGTCTGGAAATCCACTCCTTGCTCAAACAAGCCAATTACGACTACGAGCGCATTCAGTACAACACCGTCGTGTCGGCTTGCATGAAAATGCTCAACACCCTGGAGCAGACGCAATGGGAAGACACGCCGGCCGCACAACGTGCGCTAGCTGAAACTACCTCCATCCTGTTGCGCGTTCTGTATCCAGTTGTCCCCCACATCACCTGGCAGTTGTGGCGTGAGCTGGGTTGGGCTGACGGTCAAGGCGATATGCTGGATGCCCAATGGCCTGTCGTGGATGAACAAGCCTTGATTGCCGACGAAGTCGAGTTGATGCTGCAAGTCAACGGCAAGCTGCGCGGCTCTCTGGTCGTACCCCAGGGAGCAGAAAAGGCCGCCATTGAACAAGCCGCAGCCGAACACGCAGCGGTGCTCAAGTATCTGGAAGGCCGTCCCGCCAAGCGCATCATCGTGGTGCCTGGCAAACTTGTTAACGTCGTAGGTTAATCATGCACTTAGCCCGCCTGCTTCCTTCCAGCGCCTTGTCTGTTCCTGCACCCAGGTTCTGGGGACTGGCGGGCTTGATCATCCTGCTCAGTTTTTTTCTGACAGCGTGTGGTTTCCACCTCAAAGGAATAGCCCCACTGCCGTTCAACGCGATTTACACCAACATTACAGACAACAGCGCTTTTGGCGCGAACCTGCGTCGAACCCTATTGGCCAGCTCGCCTCAAAGTCGCTTTGTGGAGAGCCCGCAAGAGGCCCAGGCCATTTTGCGACAGCTCTCGCTCAACCGTAATCAGCGTGAAATTTCCATCAATGCCAAAGGCCAGGTGGAAGAATACGAACTGCAA
This sequence comes from Alcaligenes sp. SMD-FA, assembly GCF_025960365.1. Lineage (NCBI taxonomy): Bacteria > Pseudomonadati > Pseudomonadota > Betaproteobacteria > Burkholderiales > Alcaligenaceae > Alcaligenes > Alcaligenes sp. SMD-FA. The sequence goes on from NZ_CP110108.1 coordinate 2,690,977, forward strand.
CTGACCTTCACATTTGAGCTGCTGGACGCCAAAGGCCGCGTAGTGCTGCCGCCCACCACGCTGGACGTCATACGTGAAGTGCCTTATGACGCGGAAGCCGTCCAAGCCAAAGACAGCGAAATCGAGATGATTTTCCGTGATATGGAACAATCCTTGATCAACCGCATTGTGCGTCGCCTAAGCTCGCCCGATGTCACCAGCGCCTACCTCTTCATCAGCAGTCAGCCCGAGCTCAGTTCCATGGAAGAGATGGAGCTGCTGCCCAACCGACAACAGGCACCGTTGTAAAGATGGGGCGCAGGGTCGACCACGACACCTTGCTGCGCGAGCTGGCCACGCCATCTGCAGCCTTCCAACCGCTTTATGTGGTGTCTGGCGACGAGCCCCTTTTGCTGGTTGAAGCCGCCGATGCCGTGCGCGCTCGCGCCCGCCAGGATGGTTTTACGGAACGCAGCAGCTTTACCCTGGATGCACGCGCAGATTGGTCACAGCTGTTTGCTGTCGCCCAGAACATCTCTCTGTTTGGCGATCAAAAACTGGTGGATGTCAGCATTCCCAGTGGCAAACCGGGCAAACCAGGCGGCGATGCTTTGCAAAAACTGTGCGGACTGATCAGTGGCGGGCAGATGGATGGCACCAGCTTTCTGATCCAACTCCCCCGCCTGGATAAAGCCACACGCAACAGCAAATGGTGCCAGGCCCTGGAGCAAGTGGCCAGTTGGATTGACATCCAGCCCGTCAACCGCAACTCCCTGGCAGGCTGGATTGCCCAACGCCTCAAAGCACAGGATCAAAGCCTGGAGCGCAACAGCCTGGAATGGATGGCTGACAAGGTCGAAGGCAACCTCTTGGCGGCTCACCAGGAAATCCAGAAACTGGCCCTGATTTACCCTCCCGGTCAGTTAAGCCAAGAGGAACTGGAAAACGCCGTCCTGAACGTGGCTCGCTACAGCGTGTTTGATTTGCGCGACTCCATGCTGGCTGGCCATAGTCAACGCGCCCTGACTGTACTCGATGGCTTGCAGGCAGAGGGCGAGGCCCTGCCTCTGGTCTTGTGGGCGGTAGGCGAGGAAATCCGCACCCTGGCACGTTTATCGCAAGCCCGTCAACAAGGGCAGGATCTGTCCAACCTGTTTCGCCAATACCGCATTTTTGGCCCACGCGAAAAACTCGTCCGTCAGGCATTGGACCGCATCCCGCCTCAAAGCTGGCCTGCCTCGGTGCTACATGCTCACGATATAGACCGATTGATCAAAGGCCTGCACCCCAGCGGACGTCAACAAGACCCGTGGGAAGAAATGCGCCGCCTGACCATGCGTATCGCGGTTGCGACACAAGCGCCCCGCCGCTAAGCGTCCGACACCCCTTAACTTCTTAATTGTTGCGATAATGCTCTCTTGAACCGGAGAGTTACACGGCTATGAACGATATCACCCAGTCCTCTACCACCACCCAGGTCGGCGATCTGTCCGCCATGATGCAAGATTTGGGCAAGCGCGCCCAGCTTGCAGCCCGTCGCATGCGCGCCGCCACAGGCAAAGCCAAGGCCGATGCCCTGCGCTATATGGCGGATGCCCTGATTGAGCAAAAAGCCCAGTTGCAAGCGGCCAACGAACTGGACTTGCAGGCAGCACGTGAACGTCAGATTCCCCCGGCCATGATCGAGCGCCTGGCTCTGTCAGACCGGGCACTGGAGATCATGACCACAGGCCTGCGTCAAATTGCGGACATGGACGATCCCGTTGGCCAGATCAGCGCCTCGCGCACCCGTCCCAATGGCATGCGCGTGGCTCAGATGCGTGTACCTTTAGGGGTGATCGGTATCATTTACGAATCGCGCCCCAATGTGACCATTGACGCCGCCGCCTTGTGCCTGAAATCTGGCAACGCCACCATTCTGCGCGGCGGCAGTGAAGCTTTTCACTCTAACCAGGCCCTGGCACACATTATTTCCAGCAGTCTGGAGCGTGCCGGCTTGCCTAAAGATGCCGTGCAAGTCGTTCCCACCACCGATCGCGACGCCGTTGGCTTGCTCGTCACCATGAACGACTACGTGGACGTCATTGTCCCGCGTGGTGGCAAGAGCCTGATCCAGCGGCTCAGCGCCGAAGCCACGGTTCCCCTGATCAAACACCTGGACGGAAACTGCCACGTCTACGTGGATGAATTTGCCGATCTGGAAAAAGCCTCTCGCATCGTGTTCAATGCCAAAACCTACCGCTACGGTATTTGCGGCACCATGGAAACCTTGCTGGTTCACCGCAGCATTGCACCGGCTTTCCTGCCAGAAATGGCCCGCCAATTACAGGACAAAGGGGTGGAGTTGCGAGGCTGTGAACAAACCCGTGCCCTGGTCGCCAACGTGGCCCCCGCTACCGAGCAAGACTGGGAAACCGAATTTGCCGCGGCCATTCTGGCGATCCGCATTGTCGATTCCATGGACCAGGCCATGGACCATATTGCCCAGTACAGCTCTGAGCACACAGAATCCATCGTGACAGAAAACCTGAGCCAGGCCGAGCGCTTCCAGCGCGAGGTAGACTCCAGTTCCGTCATGGTGAACCTGCCTACCTGTTTTGCCGATGGCTTCGAATACGGCCTGGGTGCAGAAATCGGTATTTCCACCAACCGTCTTCATGCCCGTGGCCCTGTTGGCCTGGAAGGCCTGACGACCTACAAATGGGTCTTGCATGGCAATGGCCAAATACGTGGTTAAATCATGCTTTGGTTAAAAACATTTCACATCTTGTTTGTAACCTCCTGGTTTGCGGGGCTATTTTATCTGCCCCGCATCTATGTCAATCTTGCCCAGGAGCAAGATACCAAGACCTATGAAACGCTCTTGGGTATGGCCCGACGCCTGTATCGTTTTATGGCCCCTTTGGCCATTTTGACCTTGCTGACAGGCCTGGGACTATTTTTGTATTACGGCATAGGCAAAGGACAGGGTTGGATGCATGCCAAACTAACCCTGGTTTTGATCCTGTTTGCCTTTCACGGTGTGTGCGGGCGCTATCTGCGGCAGTTCCAACAAGGGAAACAAAGCCGCTCACACGTATTCTTCCGCTGGTTCAATGAAATTCCGGTCATCGTTCTGCTGCTGGTCCTCATCCTGGTGGTTATAAAACCCTTCTAATACCTTATTCATGTCAGACCAATCTGAACGCAAGACACTTAGCCTGAGCCCAGGCACTAAAAAGAAAGCCAGCAATGCGGAACCCCGCGTGCGCTCGGGTGCGCGCGCACGTGCGGCCAGCCAGCAGCAAGACCGCCAAGGCGGCCCCAAACGCGAGGCACGCCCCTACGTAGAAAAACGTGACCAGGAACGCCGTGAGCGTCCCGCATTCAACCGTGACCGCGAAGGTGGCCGTCCGCAATCGGGCGAACGTCGTGAATTCTCTGGTGAGCGTCGTGAGCGTCCCGCATTCGACCGCAACCGCGAAGGTAGCCGTCCGCAATCGGGTGAACGTCGTGAATTCTCTGGTGAGCGTCGTGAGCGTCCCGCATTCGACCGCAACCGCGAAGGTGGCCGTCCGCAATCGGGCGAACGTCGTGAATTCTCCGGTGAACGCCGTGAGCGTCCCGCATTCAACCGTGACCGCGAAGGTGGCCGTCCGCAATCGGGCGAACGTCGTGAGTTCTCTGGCGAGCGCCGTGAACGTCCCGCTTTCGACCGCAACCGCGAAGGTAGCCGTCCGCAATCGGGCGAACGTCGTGAATTCTCTGGTGAGCGTCGTGAGCGTCCCGCTTTCGACCGCAACCGCGAAGGCGGCCGTCCACAATCGGGCGAACGTCGTGAATTCTCCGGCGAACGCCGTGAGCGTCCCGCATTTGACCGCAACCGCGAAGGTGGCCGTCCACAATCGGGCGAACGTCGCGAATTCTCTGGTGAGCGTCGTGAGCGTCCCGCTTTCGACCGCAACCGCGAAGGTGGCCGTCCGCAATCGGGCGAACGTCGTGAATTCTCTGGTGAGCGTCGTGAGCGTCCCGCATTCGACCGCAACCGCGAAGGTGGCCGTCCACAATCGGGCGAACGTCGCGAATTCTCTGGTGAGCGTCGTGAGCGTCCCGCATTCGACCGCAACCGCGAAGGTGGCCGTCCGCAATCGGGCGAACGTCGCGAATTCTCTGGTGAGCGTCGTGAGCGTCCCGCATTCAACCGTGACCGCGAAGGTGGCCGTCCACAATCGGGCGAACGTCGCGAATTCTCTGGTGAGCGTCGTGAGCGTCCCGCATTCAACCGTGACCGCGAAGGTGGCCGTCCACAATCGGGCGAACGTCGCGAATTCTCTGGTGAGCGTCGTGAGCGTCCCGCTTTCGACCGCAACCGCGAAGGTGGCCGTCCGCAATCGGGCGAACGTCGTGAATTCTCTGGTGAGCGTCGTGAGCGTCCCGCATTCGACCGCAACCGCGAAGGTGGCCGTCCGCAATCGGGCGAACGTCGTGAGTTCTCCGGTGAACGCCGCGAACGTCCCGCATTTGACCGCAACCGCGAAGGTGGCCGTCCACAATCGGGCGAACGTCGTGAATTCTCAGGTGAACGCCGCGAACGCCCGGCATTCAACCGTGACCGCGACAGCCGCCCGCAAACCGGTGAACGCCGTAATTTCTCTGGCGAGCGCCGCGAACGCCCTGCGTTCCAAGGTGACAAGGAAACTTCGGACCGTACCCCTGCTGGAAAAATGCCCAGTGGCTTATTCAAGCCCGCCGGTGACTCGGATGCCTTTCCGCAGTACGTGTCTCCCATCCAGCGTGTAGATAGCCCTCAGGCCCCCAAGCCCGGCCAACGCCTGCCCGATAGCAATATCGAGCAAAATGAGCGCGTCCAGGTCAAAGCCCTGCAAGGCGAACGCTACCGTCTATTTGCACCCTGCCCCCAAGGGCTGGAAGAGGCGCTGTCGCTGGAACTGCAAGCACTGGGTTACGAGAACGTTCAAACCGGCCGTGCCGGCTGCCATTTTGACGCAGACTGGATTGGCGTCATGCGCGCCAACCTGTCCTCAAGACTGGCGACACGCATTTTGCTGGAAGTCTCGCACGCTCCTGTCACCAACGAGGAAGACATTCTGGCCCTGGCCCGCGTAACGCCTTGGGAGCGCTGGTTCGGCCCCGAGCAAACACTGCGCGTTGACACCTCGGCGGTACGCAGCCCCATGCAAAGCCTGCAGTACTGCAATCTGCGCGCCAAAGACGGGATTTGTGACCGCCTGCGAGATCTGGAAGGCGCACGTCCTTACATCGACACGGTACGCCCGGACGCCAAGGTACATTTGTTCCTGGATGAGACCAGCGCCACCTTCTATCTGGACACCAGTGGCGAGTCCCTGTTCAAGCGTGGCTGGCGTCACGACAAGGGCGATGCGCCTTTGCGTGAAAACCTGGCAGCGGGCCTATTGGTCCTATCTGGCTGGGACCCTAGCAAACCCTTGATCGACCCCTTCTGCGGTAGTGGCACAATTCTGATCGAAGCCGCCTGGATGGCTCTGGGAGCACCTCCCGGAATCTGGCGCCCCTTCCATTTCGAACGTCTGCGCTGCCACGACCAGCGTTTGTGGCGTGACATCAAGGACGAAGCGCGTTCCATGATCGCCCCTCGTCTGGATACCCCGCTCATTGGCTACGACATCAACCCTACCGTTCTGGATGCTGCTCGTTCCAATCTGGAACGCTCGCACCTGACGCTGGAGACGATTCGCTTCGAGCAAGGCGATGCCCTGAAGATTCGCCCCGAGACAGAAGCCGGCTGGATTGTCACCAATCCTCCTTACGGCGAGCGTCTGGAACATCAGGACGAGGACTTCTGGCCAAACTGGGCCAGCAACCTCAAGCAAAACTTCGCCAACTGGAGCGTCAACATGATCAGCAGCGACCTGGAGCTGCCGCGTCATATGCGCCTCAAGCCCAAGCGTCGTTACCCACTGTATAACGGCGCTCTGGATTGCCGTCTGTTCTGCTTTGACATGGTTCCGGCCAGCTATCGCAATAACGAAACGGCCTCGGGCACCAGCGAAGATTCGGTCAACGACGATTAAGCGTTAAACAGTCTTGCACATGCCCCAAGGGCCAAGTCCATATCAATCAATGGCTTGGCCCTTGTTTATAGGGGCGACGTTCCGTTCGCCTCCGATATACGCGATAATGACAGTCTTGCCTGCTTCAAAACGCACCATGACACCCACCTTCACTACTCCTGGCCGCTGGCGACGCTTTGCCTGCATGATGTATGAATCCATCCTGCTGTTTGGCGTTATTTTTACTGCCGGCTATCTGTTTGATACTTTGACCCAAAGCCGTAGCGGCCTGGATCTGCGTCATGTGCGTCAGGTCATTCTGTTTATTGCATTGGGGATTTATTTCGTACTGTGCTGGCGCAAAGCAGGCCAAACCCTGCCCATGAAGACCTGGCATATGCGTCTGGTGAACGAGCAGGGCCAGATTCCTGCCCTCGGTACCCTGCTGCTGCGTTATATTCTGCTATGGCCCCTGCCCTTGCTGGGGGCTTTGCTGATTCAGCTTCTGTCTGGCTACACAGGCTATGCGTCCACGGACCTTCTTATTGTGTTTACGCCTTTTCTGAACTTTATCTGGACCTGGTTCGACAAAGACCAGCAGTTCCTGCACGACCGTCTTAGCAAGACTCGTCTGATCGATGCGCGCCCCACCCGTGTTACTTCGGCGGCCACCTGAGCAGGCAGGCTGCCTCTTCATTTTTTAGTAGTACCGCAAAGTCATGACTGACATTTTAAAAAAATACCTGTTCGCCGACCAAAGCACACGCGCCCAGATTGTCCATCTTGAACAAGCCTGGCAAATGGGGCTGGAACACCAACACTACCCTGCCTGCATCCGCGACTTGCTGGGCGAGTTGGTAGCCGCGTCGGTGCTCCTGGCGGGCAATCTCAAGTTTGACGGCTCCCTGATTCTACAAATCCAGGGTGATGGTCCCATTGCCCTGCTGGTAGTGGAGTGCACCTCGGACATGGACATACGCGCAACGGTTTCGCTGCGTGAGAACCATCCCGTGCCCCAAACCGGCACCTTGCAAACCCTGCTGAATCCGCAAGGCCAGGGCCGCTTTACTGTCGTCTTGGCCCCTCGCCAAAGCAGCAAGGACTTCCGTCCCTACCAAGGCGTAGTTCCGCTGGAAGGTGAAACAGTCGCCGAGGTGCTGCAAACCTATATGCGCACCTCCGAGCAACTGGATACACACTTGTGGCTGGCCGCCGATGAGAACCGCTGTGGGGGTCTTTTGCTACAACGCATCCCACCCCAAGGCGGCCACAGTCTGGCTCAGAACCTGGACACCTGGGAACGCGCTCTGGCGCTGGGCTCCACGGTCCAGACCCAGGAGTTATTGCAACTAGATAGCGACACCTTGATTCATCGCCTGTTTTGGGAAGAAGATCTGCAAGTCTTCGAACCCCAGTCCGTACGCTGGCATTGCCCTTGTTCCCGTCAACGCGTCAGCAATATGCTGCGTATGCTGGGCCAGGCAGAGATCGAGCAAATGCTGGCAGAACAAGACACCATCAATGTGTCCTGCAACTTCTGCGGTAAACCCTATCAGTACGATGCAATCGATTGTGCATCCCTGTTTGTCGACAAGGGCGACACGCAGCCGGGTGATGACACCCTGCACTAGGCCGATGTCTCTACGAGACACTACGCTCGCACAAGTCCCTCTATCGGGCTAGAAGACAGTCAGCCATGATGACAACCATCATGGCTGATTTTTTTTCTTCACTCCATCGCCAATCCGGCTTGGCAGGCTCTCACATCATGGGAGCCCTGCTGGCCATCATCCTGCTTAGCTGGCTGGTGCTGGACGTGCTGACGCTGTACTCCTTGCGCGTACGCCTACAGCACGGTCTGTTACAGGCCGCACGCCAGGCCAGCGTGCATCATGCCCAGCCTGAAACCATTGCCTTGGCATTCGGCCAAACACTGGCCGCTGCCAACGTGCCCCTACACGATCAGTGGCAAATCCAGATTCTGTCTCCCTCAGTGCAGGCTTTTATGCAGTACGGCAAGCCCTCCGGGCAGCATAAGGGGCGTGCAAGTATTACCCAAGGCTGGCAGGCGCTGCAAGACGGGCAAGCCAGCCACGGCGGCCCCAGCATCTACCAGGCCAACACACTACACTTGTACCTGCTCTATGCCCATAAGCCAGGGCCTCTTTCCTTGCTTCGCCTGCTACCCAAGTTTGCCGCCAGTATGCCCAGTCCTTCAGGTTCGGCAGCAGTCTGGCTACGCCTGGAAATCAGACACCCTATGCAGTCCGATGCAGTGCAGTGGGATGACTTAGCTGACGGTCGAGTTATCTATACCCAGCAAACTGAAAACGCGCTTGCCTTGCCAGTTTCCCAAACAGGCTGGTCAGCAGATAGAGAGCCAGCGGGAATACCATCGACGGATGGGAGTGGTCGTCTTCCCTCATGGAATGACTCTGTTCAAGGACCAGGTGATGGCACCCACTCTCCAGGACCTGCCGCCCCCACCCCAGACTCAGGAGGAGCTGACTCCCTGCCCCCAAACCCCGCCTGCTACTAACTGCAGCGCGACCCAAGGCGGGCGTCAGGTGTCGGCGGCATAGGACGCTATAAACGCATTCCTGCCCAAGCGGGATACAGAATTACAACCCGTTGTGGCCGTAGTCAGGGCAGTAAAGAAGACCAAGGAGAAAGAAAGTGCAGATAAGGCGATCACAAAACCCACAAAGCCAAAGGGACTTCATAGCCACTACGCCACTAACTCTTATCCTGAGATGACTGGCACTTAAAACCAAGTCCCATTCAGGCCCACATCCAAGGGGCGCAACAAAGCCCGGATCAACGACCCAAACATAAGGTAGAAGAATAATCAGAACTGAACTGGCTGATCAGCCATTCCAGCAGCGCCTTGCGCGCTACTTCTTAGCGTGGGCTGGCTGTCGTGGCAGCCGAACCACCGGGAGGCACGATCTGCACAAAGATCTCGCCTTCACGCATCATGCCAAACTCGCTACGGGCCCGCTCTTCAACGGCATGAGTACCCGAACGTAAATCCTGAACCTCAGCCAGCAAAGCGTTATTACGCGCTGTCAGGGCTTCATTGGTTTCTTTTTGCGCGACCAGCTTGGTCTGCATTTGCCGTACGTCCAGCCAACCGCCTTTGCCCCACCATAAAGCGTAATGGGTTACCAGGGTCAAACACAGCAGGAGCAGAACGATCAGGCGCATGGCGATATAAGAACCGGGTCTTACGACCCGGTCCATCAAACAGAATTAGCGCAGATTATAGAACGCTTCGCGACCTGGGAAGGTAGCAACTTCTGCCAATTCTTCCTCAATACGCAACAACTGGTTGTACTTGGACATGCGATCAGAACGGGACAAGGACCCTGTTTTGATCTGCATGGCGTTCGTCGCCACCGCGATGTCCGCAATGGTGGAATCTTCGGTTTCACCCGAGCGGTGCGAAATCACGGCGGTGTAACCAGCGCGCTTGGCCATCTCAATAGCGGCAAAGGTTTCGGTCAGGGTGCCGATCTGGTTGATCTTGATCAGGATCGAGTTACCGATACCCAACTCGATCCCTTTCTTCAGAATCTTGGTGTTGGTCACAAACAAATCGTCACCAACCAACTGGATCTTGTCGCCCAATTGCTGGCTCAGAATGCGCCAACCGTCCCAATCGTCTTCGGCCATGCCGTCTTCGATGGAGATGATGGGGTACTTGTCGCACCAGTTGGCCAACAGGTTGGCAAAGTCTTGCGAGCTCAGGGACACGCCACCTTCGCCAGCCAGGTGGTATTTACCATCGCGGTAGAACTCGGAAGCCGCGCAGTCCAGGGCCAGAGCAATCTGGGTGCCAGGCTCGTAGCCAGCTTGCTCGATAGCACGCAGAATCAGCTCGATCGCGGCTTCGTGGTTGGCCACGTTCGGAGCAAAACCACCCTCATCGCCCACCGCAGTGGACATGCCCTGATCGTGGATCAGGCCTTTCAAGGTGTGGAAAACTTCTGCACCCATACGCAGCGATTCGCGGAAGCTCTTGGCACCCACGGGCATGATCATGAACTCTTGCAAGTCCAGGGTGTTGTTGGCGTGTGCGCCACCGTTGATGACGTTCATCATCGGCACAGGCATGGCCATGGCACCGCTGCCACCAAAGTAACGGTACAGGGACAGACCCGAATCATCAGCAGCGGCACGGGCCACCGCCATACTGGCAGCCAGCATGGCGTTCGCGCCCAGGCGGCTCTTGTCTTCGGTGCCGTCCAGCTCGATCAGGGTGCGATCGATAAAGGTTTGTTCTTGAGCATCCAAACCCATCAAGGCTTCGGAGATCTCTGTGTTCAGGTTCTCGACAGCGCGCAAAACACCTTTGCCCAGGTAACGGCTCTTGTCACCATCACGCAGCTCCAACGCTTCGCGAGCGCCAGTGGATGCACCAGAAGGAACGGAGGCACGCCCCATAGCGCCCGATTCGAGCAATACATCACACTCCACCGTTGGATTACCACGGGAGTCCAGAATCTCGCGGCCAATAATATCTACGATTGCACTCATGATTTTGACAGTCCTGCCTGAAGTAGCATTAAGCTAGATAAGTTAAACAATCCTGCTGCCGGGCGTATCGCCGTAAACCGATATGAAGATCAGCTTGAAAAGGCGCCTAGCCTGGAAGTTGAAAAGATCAGCAAGCGCGACAGCTATAGTGCAATCAGCGCCCCTGCCCTCCTGCTAAAACAGGATTGTACCTGCCCATGACACAGCCGTGCCATGTCTGGTCTCGAAAGCTGGAAAAAAGCCGGGACTCCAGCCCCTGCCTTCGTCCTGATCGAAACCGGCACATGTTTATTATCACCAGAAATTCCGAGACTAGGCGGCGTCTCTGTAAATACAAAAAGTACCGATACGTCTCAAAGTAAATCTTTGTCGGCCGCTTTCAACAAGGCGCTTTCCCAGTTGCCCAACAAGGTGATCAACTGGTTCAAGTCCTGGTCGGAGAAATCTTGCAGCATGGCCTCCACTAGGCGGCGGCGACGCGGCAAGGTGGCCTCAACCAGCTCACGGCCAGCAGGACTTAGGCGCACATTGGTCAGCCGATTATCCTGCTCATCGGTGAAGCGCTCAACCAGCCCCAAGGACTCAATGCTTTTAAGCTGCCGTGTCACCGCAGCCGGATCAATGCGCAGCAAGCGAACCAACTGCTTTTGAGACAGGCAGCCGTTCTCTTGGTACAAGCCAATCAGGACACGCCAGCGCGGCAAGGGCATGCCCAACTGCTGGTCAAACGCCGCCATCAGACTGCGATAGGTGCGCCCCAATTGCTGAGCCGCTTGAAGTTGCGGAAATTCATTCATCATGTTCAAGACTGTTCTTGACGATTAAACCGTATTGGCGGCACTTTACGTACCCAATAGAAACACCAGACTATCAGCAGCAAGGTCACGGCCATACCCATATTGACGGCATGCGCCAGAGCATCGCGGGCCAAGCCCAGATACATCTGCCCGTCCAGCCCGGCCTGCTCCAGAAACTGTGACTGCTGGCTTGCACTCATCAAGACTTGCGGGTCTTGCAGCGCGTTAACGACATTTGCAGGCAAAGCCGTCAATTGCGTGCGGATGGATTCGCCATATTGGTAATTGATCAAGGCTCCGACAACAGCAGTTCCCAACATGCCGCCCACCATGCGCATGGACTGTAGCATGGCCGTGGCAATCCCCAGCATGGAACGCTCTACAATTTCCTGCGCAAACACCGTCAAATTCGGCATGATGAAACCAACCCCGGTTCCGGCAATCGTGGCGTACAGGACAAAATGCCAGTGCGGATCGGTTTTCTGGATGAACACCATGCCCAGACAGGCAATCGTCAACAACGTCAAGCCCAGGTACAACATCAGGGTGGGACGACGCAGCCGCGTAATCATACGGCCATTAATGATACTGCCCACCGTAATGAACACGACCAAGGGGGTGACCAATAAACCGGCTGTTTGAGGGCGTAGACCATACCCCCCTTGCAACAACAAAGGCGCGTAGAACAAGAGACCAAACAGGATAAAGCCCAAACCGGCAGACAGAACCAGCAAGGAGAATTGAGCAGGACTACTGAACAGAACCAAGGGCAACAAAGGTTCCGCAACCCGCCGCTCCCAACTGACCAATAAGACAAAAGCGGCCACACTACACAGCCCCAACAAGACCATCAAATAGCTGCCACCATAGTGAGGCAGCAGCTCTACCAATAGTTGAACACAGGCCAAACCGACCATCAGCAAAAAAGCGCCCAGATAATCCAGGCGAACTTGGGTTTGACGAAAGTGACGAATCTGCGGCAGGTAGCGATAGACAAAATACAGGCTGAGTAAGCCAACAGGCAGGTTGACATAAAACACAGAGCGCCAGCCGTAGTGCTCGGTCAAAATCCCACCCAGAAAAGGCCCTATCCCGTTCGCAATCCCAAAGGACGCGCTAAGCATCACTTGCCAGCGCAAACGCACACGAGGATCGGGAAACAGATCAGGCACACAGGCAAATGCCGTCCCTACCAACATGCCCCCGGCTATACCCTGCAAGGCCCGCGCAAGCACCAACTGCAGCATGCTTTGCGCCATGCCACAGAATACAGAGGCCAAGGTAAAAAGGACAATGGACACCAGCACGAAGCGGCGGCGTCCATAAAAATCCCCCAAGCGACCAAAGATAGGTACGGTAATCACCGAAGTCAGCAAATACGCGGTTGCCACCCAGGCATACAGCTCAAAGCCATGCAGCTCGGACACGATGGTGGGTAAGGCTGTCCCTACCACGGTCTGATCAATGGCTACCAACATCACCACAAAGCACAAACCCATCATCGCTAATATAGATTCTGTGACTGACAAGACACGCCCCGGCGTCTTCTGCGTCGATTCTGTTGCGTTTACCATTTCTATTGACCACACAATTATTGCCTAGTCAATGATTCTACGGGGGACTGAAAAACCTGACAAGTACGGCCTGAATCAACCCCTGTCCCACTATCCCGATACACAATAACGATCACCTGCAGAGCCATGCTCTCCACGCACATCTGTTCCACAGGAAAACAGTATGAATATCATGATTATTGGTGCCAGCATGGGTCTGGGTCGCGCCTTGATGGACGGCTTGGCCCAAGATGGCAACACGCTGTATGGTGTGGCCAGACGGCCACCCAGCACCTTGGCCAGCTCCCTGCACCCAGACCCCAGCGCCCATCAACATTGGATCAGCGCCGACTTGTCCGAGCCTGACGCCGCCAGCCAATTGGCAACCGCCTGCCCGGACTTGCTGGATGTCCTGATCTATAACCTGGGAATCTGGGAAGACACGGCATTCAGCCCGGAATACGATTTTCTATCGCAGTCCGATCAAGCTTTGCGCCGCCTGGTTGATGTAAACCTGACCGGCGCGTTATTGGCTATACGCCACTTGCTGCCCAATATGCTGCGCAGCAGCCAGCCCCGCTTGATTCTGACAGGCTCCACTTCGGGCCTTCGCCAAAGCGGTCGACCGGAAGTTGCTTTCGGGGCAACGAAATTTGCCTTGAGTGGTTTAGCTGACAGCCTGCGCGAAGGTTATAGGGATCAAGGCCTGGCCGTCACGTGTCTGCAACTGGGCTATCTGAATACGGAAGATGGCCTGGATGTTCCGCTGCGGGCCGCCGCTGAACGGGACCAAGGCCAGACAATTCCAGTCCATGACGTCCTCACCATTGTGCGCAGCCTGCTGCAACTGTCTCCCGCCAGTTTTGTCCGCGAGCTTACTCTGCCTGCCCTGCGTGATCCACGTTTTTAAACCGCAAGCGTCGCCACGTATTCACAAGGGGCATGGGACGATAAGGAAAGGAAAAAGCACTCTCTGCGGCTGATAGAGCACCTGGTGACGCTGAAAAATCCGCCCGCTCGCACCTGCCTTCAGGCACAAAGACATTCGGCATTCGGCATTCGGCATTCGGCATTCGGCATTCGGCATTCGAGAGCATTAAAACAAGAGCAACGCCTTCAGGCAATAGTGGTCGAGCAGGTCGGATCTATGCCTGCAAGCATAGAAAAAGGGAGTGTTTTCGCACTCCCTTTTTCTGCCTGTCTAGATGGAATAGCCTGTTTTTACAGACCTTGCACCACGTACATGGTCATTTTGGCCGCACCTTCACGCGCTTTACGGGCACGACGGTATTCCTCGGAATCATGGAAAGCCTGGGCCTGTTCCAGCGTGTCGAACTCCATGACCACGGTACGCAAAGGCGCATTGCCTTCCAGAGCGACCGTTTCGCCACCACGCACCAACACTTTCACATTGTGAGCTTTCAGGGCAAGGCTGGAAAACTCCTGGTACTGCTTGTACTGTTCGGGGTTGCTTACTTCGACATTCGCAATCAAATATGCAGGCATACTGTCTCCAAAACTATTTTTAATAGCCGTGCTGCAGGGCACCGCTGTTTTTAACAATCGAATCGATCTGTTGCAGCGTCCGCAGCAAATCTGACATCTGTGACAGGGGAACGGCATTGGGGCCATCAGACAAGGCCTTGTCCGGATTAGGATGAGTCTCCATGAACACGCCAGCCACACCTGCTGCAACTGCGGCACGCGCCAGTACGGGAACAAACTCACGCTGACCACCCGACGAGGTGCCCTGCCCACCCGGCAACTGCACCGAGTGAGTGGCATCGAACACGACCGGGCAATCCGTGGCGCGCATGATCGCCAAAGAGCGCATATCGGATACCAGATTGTTGTAGCCAAACGAAGCGCCACGCTCACAGACCATGATGGTGGAGCCATCACCGCCCATTTCCATTGCCGCTGCACGTGCTTTTGCCACCACCTGCACCATATCCTGAGGGGCCAGGAACTGGCCCTTCTTGATATTCACGGGTTTCAGAGTAGCGGCGCAAGCCTGAATAAAGTCGGTCTGACGGCATAGAAAAGCGGGGGTTTGCAATACGTCCACCACGGCTGCCACATCATCGACCTGATCTTTGTCGTGCACATCGGTCAGGACCGGCACTTTATAGTGTGAGCGCACATCCGCCAGAATCTGCAGACCTTCCGCCATGCCGGGACCACGATAGGACTTATCCGAGCTCCGGTTGGCCTTGTCAAACGAGCTTTTGTAGATAAAGGGGATACCCAGAGCCGAGGTAATCTCGGCGAGTTGACCCGCTGTATCAAACGCCATTTGACGCGACTCAATCACACAAGGGCCAGCGATCAGAAAAAAGGGGCGATCCAGGCCAACATCGTAACCGCATAAATCCATAATAGACCTCGTTTCAGTATTGCTGCATTCTCCCACATTCCAGACAGCGATGCTGCATCACCGTGCAGCATACTTGTCTGCCTAAATGAAAAAGCCCGCATAGCGCGGGCCTTTTCAGTCATACCAAGTTATCAAGCCGTTTTTTTCTGGCGCTCCAGAGCAGCTTTGATATAGCTGGTAAACAGCGGGTGGCCATCACGCGGGGTCGAGGTGAATTCCGGATGGAATTGCACACCCATGAACCAAGGATGATCAGGCAGTTCCATGATTTCTGGCAGGTTCTCGGTAGGAGTACGAGCCGAGATTACCATACCCACTTCTTCCAGGCGCGGCACGTACAAAGTGTTGACCTCGAAGCGGTGACGGTGGCGCTCGTTGACTTCTGGGCCATAAATGGCTTCAGCGCGCGAACCAGGTTTCACGGGGCAACGCTGTGCGCCCTTGCGCATGGTGCCGCCCAGATCGGAGGTGCCATCACGGTGCTCGATCTTACCTTCACGATCAGCCCATTCGGTAATCAGAGCCACTACCGGGTGCACGGCGGATGGATCGAACTCGGTAGAGTTCGCGCCCACCAGATTGCCCACATTGCGAGCAAACTCGACCACGGCCAATTGCATGCCCAGGCAAATGCCCAGGAATGGCACGCCGTTTTCACGAGCGTATTGAATGGCGCGAATCTTGCCTTCAGTACCACGTTTGCCAAAGCCACCTGGGACCAGAATGGCATCCAGACCTTTCAAGCAATCCGTACCTTCATTCTCGATCACTTCGGAATCCAGGTACTCGATATTGATACGGGTGCGAGTATGGATACCGGCATGAACCAGCGCTTCGCTTAGCGACTTGTAGGATTCGGTCAGGTCTACGTACTTGCCAACCATACCAATGCGTACTTCGTGCTCTGGATTCTCCTGTGCCTGGACCAAACGATCCCACATGGAAAGATCTGCCGGTGGAGGCGACAAGGCCAAGGCATCGCACACCAAGCTGTCCAGACCTTGCTTGTGCAGCATGGCTGGAATCTTGTAAATGGAATCCGCATCCCACACCGAAATCACGGCGTCCATGGGCACGTTGGAGAACAGCGAAATCTTGGCTAGCTCGTCATCAGGAATGACACGATCGGCTCGGCACAGCAAAGCATGGGGGTGAATACCGATTTCACGCAGCTTTTGCACCGAGTGCTGGGTAGGTTTGGTCTTGAGTTCGCCAGCCGATGCAATGAAAGGCACCAGTGTCAGGTGAACAAAAGCGGTGTTGTTACGGCCCAGGCGTAGGTTCATCTGGCGGGCAGCTTCCAGGAAAGGCTGGGATTCGATGTCACCCACTGTGCCGCCAATCTCGACGATGGCAACATCAGCCTCGCCATTGTAGGCAGCCTTGGCGCCACGAATGATGAAGTCCTGGATTTCGTTGGTGATGTGCGGGATAACCTGCACGGTCTTGCCCAGATAATCCCCGCGACGCTCTTTGCGCAGCACGGATTCGTAAATCTGGCCCGTGGTGAAGTTGTTGACCTTGCGCATGCGAGCGGAAATAAAGCGCTCGTAGTGGCCCAGGTCCAGGTCAGTTTCCGCACCATCCTCAGTAACAAACACTTCACCGTGCTGGAAGGGGCTCATGGTGCCCGGGTCTACGTTAATGTAGGGATCCAGCTTGAGCATAGTCACGCGCAAACCGCGGGACTCCAGGATGGCAGCCAGGGATGCAGCCGCAATACCTTTGCCCAGGGAGGACACAACGCCTCCCGTTACGAATACATATTTGGTGGTCATTATAAAAGGCGCCTGAGGTCAAATCAGGCGATAGCGGGAAATTTGGATTATAACGGCAAGCGCCCATGCTTGGCGACCCGACAAGTGGCATTTCACAGCGGAAATACCACTTGTCCTTGCAACTATTGACAACAGCAGACGGTGCGATCAGATCGCCTGCGTCCTTTGCTCAAGCCATGTACGTGCCTCACCATGAACACGGGGCAAGAGACGTTCGCGCACTTGCTGATGATATTCATTGAGCCACTGACGCTCGGCAGCGGTCAGTAGTGCGGCATCTATACAACGCGTATCAATGGGGCACAAGGTCAGGGTTTCAAAACGCAGAAATTGCCCGTACTCGCTGCGCATGGCTGGTACCGCCGCCACCAGATTCTCGATACGAATGCCCCACTGGCCGGGACGATACAAGCCAGGCTCGTTGGACGTAATCATACCGGCACGCATGGCCGAATGAGGTCCGATACGGCCTCGCCAGGAGATAGACTGCGGACCTTCATGCACATTCATGAAGTACCCCACGCCATGTCCGGTGCCATGACCGAAGTCCAGCCCCTGTTCCCACAAAGGCTGACGCGCCAGCACATCAATTTGCTGACCGGCAATGCCTTCCGGGAACACCAGCATGGACAAGGACACCATGCCTTTGAGCACCAGCGTGAAGTCACGAATCTGCTCGGCAGATACCTGCCCCACCGGCACCACTCGGGTGATGTCCGTCGTCCCCCCCTGATACTGCCCGCCCGAATCGATCAGCAGCAAGCCATTGCCATCAATACGGGCATGGGACTGCTGGGTAGCCTGATAGTGCGGCATGGCGCCATTGGCGTTATAAGCAGCAATCGTGCCAAAACTAGGGCTGACAAAGCCTTCCTGACGAGCACGGGCAGCGCAGATATGTTCATCCACATCCAGCTCATTCACGTCGCTTTGCTGCTCAAACCAGGCAAAGAACTCGCATAAGGCAGCGCCGTCTTTTTCCATGGTTTCACGCACATGATCCAGCTCGGCATCGGTCTTGCAGGACTTGAGCAATTGAGCGGGATTGATGTACTCCACTACATTCAAATGTGCCGCCAGTTGCGCCGCCCAAGCCGTGGTCCGCGCCATATCCAGCAGGATAGGCATGGACGCGGGTAAAGCACGCATGAAGGAGGACAACTCGGTATAGCCTTGAACTTGCACGCCGTCCAAAGCCAGCGCCTCCTGTATGCCTGCCGACAGCTTGTTGCTATCCACAAACAGAAATGCCTGATCCGGGCCAATCAACAAGTACGACAGGAACACCGGGTTATAGGACACATCACTGCCGCGCAGATTCAGGGTCCAGGCAATATCATCCAGTGCGCTCAGCAAATGCCAATGGGCGCCCTGCTCCTGCATGGCGGCCCGGGTGCTGCTCAAGTTTTCCTGACGAGTACGGCAGGCAAAAGGGGGCAGATGCTCCACCACCTGGCCAACAGGCGCAGCAGGCCGGTCCGTCCAGATCGGGCTGAGCAAATCGGCTTCCAGCACCCACTCCAGCTCCGGCGTGGCCTTTTGCCAGGCCAGCAGACTTTGTGCCGACACCGACTGGCTATCGAGCGCGACTCGCGAATGGGCAGGCAAATGCTCCGCCAGCCAATTGGCTGGCTCCGGCACGCCGGCCTCGCCGGCACGTTGCAATTGAATGCCGCTACCGTCCAGCTCCTTGGCTGCCTGCTCCCAATAACGGCTATCGGTCCACAAGCCGGCCCAATCGGCCGTCACCACCAGGAGCCCGGCCGATCCGACAAATCCGCTGAGCCACTGACGGCTTTTCCAGCGATCAGGCAGGTATTCAGACAGATGAGGGTCGGATGTAGGCCAGATGCTTGCCTGCACGGACTGAAATTGCATTTGTTCGCGCAGCGCCTGCAAGCGTGCGGCAACGGGGGGATGGGCCATGCCAACTTCCTTTACATAAACAGCGTTCACGCACCGATCAAACATAAAAAAAGCTCCGACTCGCGCCGAAGCTTTTTAAGCCAGAGAGACCGATCAGGCCACCGCACTGACGTCCAGCGGGACGCCTGTCTTGGACTGAATGTACTCAAGGCTGACTTCTGGTGCCAACTCAAGCAACTTTAAACCATTTTCCGTCACTTCCATCACTCCCAGATCGGTAATGATGAGGTCAACCACCCCCACGCCTGTCAGGGGCAAGGTGCAAGCAGGCAGAATTTTCAGGTCTTCCGTGCCATCTTTCTTGGTGGCCACGTGCTCCATCAGGACCACGACACGGCCAACGCCAGCGACCAGATCCATGGCACCGCCCATGCCCTTGATCATCTTGCCAGGGATCATCCAGTTGGCCAGATCACCCTTTTCCGACACCTGCATGGCGCCCAGAATCGCGATATTGATCTTGCCGCCACGAATCATGGCAAACGAGTCTGCCGAGGAAAAAATGGACGAACCGGGCAAGGTGGTGATGGTTTGCTTGCCAGCGTTGATAAGGTCCGCATCAATCTTGTCTTCGGTCGGAAAGGGGCCAATGCCCAGCAAACCGTTTTCCGATTGCAACCAGACTTCAATGCCCTCGGGCACGTGGTTGGCAACCAGCGTAGGCAAACCAATACCCAGGTTGACGTAAAAGCCGTCCTGAAGCTCCAGGGCGGCGCGTGCCGCCATTTGATCTCTATTCCAAGCCATTATTATCTTGCCTCGCTAATCAGGAAGAACGAACGGTACGCTGTTCAATGCGCTTTTCAGGCTGTGCATTGAGCACGATACGGTGCACATAAATACCGGGCAAATGCACATCATCCGGGTCCAGGCTGCCGGTCTCGACAATTTCCTCGACCTCGACAATGGTGATCTTGCCAGCCATGGCCACGTTCGGGTTGAAGTTGCGCGCGGTCTTGCGAAACACCAGATTGCCGCTGCGGTCGGCCTTGTAAGCCTTGACCAGTGACACATCGGGCACCAGGGCCTCTTCCATCACGTATTGCTGACCGTTGAACTCGCGAATTTCCTTACCCTCAGCCACGATGGTGCCCACGCCTGTTGCGGTAAAGAAAGCAGGAATGCCTGCACCACCGGCACGCAACTTTTCAGCCAATGTGCCCTGAGGGGTGAAGTCCAGCTCCAGCTCGCCGGCCAAATACTGACGTTCAAACTCTTTGTTCTCGCCCACGTAGGAGGAAATCATCTTGCGGATCTGACGAGTTTCCAACAACTGACCCAGACCAAAGCCATCCACCCCGGCATTATTGCTAATGCAGGTCAGGTTTTTGACTCCGCTATCGCGCAGCGCAGCAATCAGCGCTTCGGGAATTCCGCACAAGCCGAATCCACCTACCGCGACTGTCTGTCCGTCGGCAACGACTCCCTGCAACGCCTCCTTGGCGCTTGGATAGACTTTATTCAATTGACTCTCCAATAACTCTTTAATTGGCCTAAACAGCAAACTTTGTCCAATAATGCCGCTATGCACCATAAGGTGCTATCAGGCATTCTACGACTTGACTACGCTTTCCGTATACGTAAAGCTTAACCCTGAAAAACCGAGTGTATCTGTTTACGCTCATCTTCGGTCCAAGGTTGAGAGCCACCTTGGGGGTTAATGGACACTAGCACACAGCGACCACGTGCATAAATGACATCAGCTTGATTTGCGTCACCTACAAAGACTTCCAGCTCAATGCTGCTGCCGCCGACTTTCAATAATTTATGCACAATCCGAACAGTCGCCGGATACAGGATCGAACGCAGGAAATCCAGGCTGGCATGAGCCAGCACCCCGGTACGTGGAGAAGGTGGCACCATGCCCAGCCTCATCATTAACTGAACACGCGCTTCCTCGATGTAGCGAAAGTAAACCGTATTGTTAACATGATTCATGGCATCCAGATCGCCCCAGCGCACGGCAATATCAAAAGTGGCTCCTGCACCAGAATCTACTACTTGTGTCATTACATGCTCTCCTTACTGATATTTACTGATGAACCCGGAAGCGGACGGACACCCCCCCTAGCCTCTGAACTCAAAACGGGATTGCTCAGACTACAATACAATCGACCGTACGCACAGTACACGAATTTCACCCGCCAACAATCAAGAACAAAGCGCTAAGCCGTAATAGGAGATCAGCAGCAATGTCTGAACGTGAATCGATGGAATATGACGTTATTATCGTCGGCGCTGGCCCTGCTGGTCTGGCCACCGCGATACGTCTTAAACAGCTCGCCCAAGAAAAAGAACAAGAAATCAGCGTCTGTATCCTGGAAAAAGGCGCTGAAGTGGGGGCCCATATCCTGTCCGGCGCCGTCATGGATACGCGCGCGCTGGACGAACTGCTGCCGGACTGGAAAGCGCAAGGCGCCCCCATTTCGGTAGAAGTGACCGAAGACAAATTCCTGTTCCTGACCGAAAAAGGCGCACGCAGCACTCCCATGTGGTTGCTGCCCGACTGCTTCAAGAACCATGGCAATTACATCGTCCGCCTGGGCAATGTCGTGCAATGGATGGGTGAACAGGCCGAGGCCCTGGGCGTGGATATATTCCCCGGCTTTGCCGCTGCCCACATTCTGTACGACGAGCAAGGCGCGGTACGCGGTGTTTTGACCGGTGACATGGGCGTGGCCCGTGACGGCACCCACACCTCCCACTACCAGCCTGGCATGGAATTGCTGGCGTCCTACACGATTTTTGCCGAAGGCTCGCGTGGCCACCTGGGCCGTGAGCTGACCGAACGCTTCAAGCTGGACGAATCCCGCAATGCACAAAGCTACGGCATTGGCATTAAAGAGCTGTGGGAAGTCGATCCATCCCAGTCCCAGCCCGGTCTGGTGATTCACACCGCTGGCTGGCCTCTGGATTCAGACACCTACGGTGGCTCCTTCCTGTACCACCTGGATAACAATCTGGTCATGGTCGGGATGGTGGTGGGTCTGGATTATGCCAATCCCTGGCTGTCTCCCTTTGAAGAGTTCCAGCGTTACAAAACTCACCCTGCCCTGCGCGCCACATTTGAAGGCGGCAAGCGCATTGCTTACGGGGCTCGTTCCCTGACGGCCGGTGGTTTGCTGGCACTACCCAAACTCAGCTTCCCCGGTGGCGCACTGGTCGGTTGTGATGCGGGCTTCCTGAATGCCTCACGCATCAAGGGTAGCCACGCAGCCATCAAATCCGGTTCACTGGCCGCTGAAGCCGCTTTCGAAGCCTTGCAAGCGGGTCGCAAGCAGGACGAACTGTCGCAATATGCCGAGAATTTCAAACAGTCCTGGCTGCATGAGGAACTGAACAAGGCCCGTAACTTCAAGCAATGGTTCAAGAAAGGTCGCTCGATTGCGTCCGTCATGACCTTTGTGGAGCAAGGTCTGCTCAAAGGCAAAATGCCCTGGACGCTACGTAACAACAAGCCTGACCACGCCTGTTTGCAGCCGGCAGCCGAATGCGCCCGCATCGACTACCCCAAGCCTGATGGCAAGATCACCTTCGATCGTCTCAGTTCCGTGTTTATTTCAAACACCAACCACGAAGAAGATGAACCTGTTCACCTGACGCTGAAGGATCCATCCGTGCCTGTAGCCGTAAACCTGGCTCGTTACGGTGGCCCTGAAGCCCGCTTCTGTCCGGCCGGCGTGTACGAGTTCATCAAGACCGAAACCGGCGACGACAAGCTGCAGATCAATGCACAGAACTGTGTGCACTGCAAAACCTGTGATATTAAAGACCCTACCCAAAATATCGTCTGGGTGCCTCCACAAGGTGGTGAAGGTCCGGTGTACAACGGCATGTAAAAATAACTCTGGCCTTGGCGATAACACCAAGGCCAGACAGTTTGATGCTGAAAAAAACCACCCACTGAACTGCACCCCAAAAGTTGGACATTGATCCGACCTTTAGGGTGTTTTTCATGGCGAAATACAATAGTCAGTTCACACGCGGGTGGTTTTTTTAAGTTCTTTTTGACTTGCGCGATCGGCTGGGCCAGTTAACGACAAACAGCCCCAGTAGAATCAGGCCAGTTCCCATCAACTCCAATTGAGTGGGCCATTCGTCCAACAGCAACCAGGCCAGCAGAACGGTCAGTGCAGGCACACCCAAGCTGGACATACCAGCCAAGGTCGCGCTGACGCGGCTGACCACCGCCATCCAAAGCAACCAACCCACGCCAGTGGCGATCACACCCAGATACAGCACACCGCTAAACATTTGCCACTCCATCACCAAAGAGCGCTGGGGGATCAAGAAACTCAAGGGCAGGACAATGACCACTCCCAAAAGGCATTGCCAGACTGTGGCGTTAAGCAGCTCAACACGATGACGTTCAAATAGCTGCTTGGAGTAAATTGCCCCCAAGGCCCAACTCACACCGCTGAGCGTTGCCAAAACAGAACCCAGTATGCCGCCCATTCCCTTCCAAGGCGCGATCAGGAGCATCAAACCCAAAATCGCAGGCACCATACCCATTACGTGGCGCTTTTGGGGACGCTGTCCCAACATGGGCCAGGACAACAACAAGATCCAGATGGGCATGGTGTAAGCCAGGGCAACCATCTTGCCCGCCCCACCCACCTGCAAGGAAAACTGGCTAAGCAGCTGAAATCCAGTGGTCTGGAAAATGGCCACACCCAGACTCAGCTTCCAGGGTGTGGGCCGCAAATGTCCGCCTTTAAGACGCAGCACCAACCATAAGAAAACGAATGCCACTGCATAGCGTGCTGCAATCAGATCAACTGGCCCAATGTAGACGGTCATCGCCTTCATCACGACCCAGCTCATGCCCCAGGTCAGCACCACCAAACCCATCAGCGCCAAAGCACCCCTGTCTGCCTGCTGTTCCCCACTCAAACCTTTCCCCTTTTCTTTGAATTCATGGACCGATGTTTTGACCACGGACTCAATGCTAGGCTAATTCCGTATTGAGCAGGTCTCAAAGACACAATAATCAGAAGCAATAAAAAAACCCTGGCTCCGGAAAGAAACCAGGGTCAAACAGGAACTACCAAAAAACTTAGTGTGCTTCGGACAACTGATCCAAAATTGCTGGGTTTTCCAGCGTGGATACGTCTTGCGTGATCGGCTCGTTATTGGCAACAAAACGCAGCAAACGACGCATGATCTTGCCCGAACGTGTCTTGGGCAGGTTCTCGCCGAAGCGGATCTCACGCGGCTTGGCGATAGGACCAATTTCCTTGCCTACCCAGTTGCGCAGATCGGCGGCAACCTTGTCAGCCTCTTCGCCCGATGGCAGATCGCCATTGAGCACCACAAACGCCACAATGGCTTCACCCGTCGTTGGGTCAGGCTTGCCCACAACAGCCGCTTCAGCCACCAGTGGGTGGGCAACCAAAGCCGACTCCACTTCCATCGTGCCCAAACGGTGGCCCGAGACGTTCAACACATCGTCAATACGGCCCATGACCCAGAAATAGCCGTCGGTATCACGCTGCGCACCATCACCGGCCAGGTAATAGCCTTTGAGCTCAGGCGGAAAGTAGCTTTTCACGAAGCGATCCGGGTCACCCCAGATGGTGCGTATCATATTGGGCCAAGGCTTGCGAATGACCAGGAAACCGCCGTTGCCGCGCTCGACCTCCTCACCTACCTCATCCACAATCGCCACGTCCATGCCGGGAAATGGCAAACCGCAGGAGCCGGGTTTCAATGGAGTGGCGCCTGGCAAGGGAGTAATGACGTGACCGCCCGTTTCAGTTTGCCACCAGGTATCCACAATGGGGCAACGCTCGCGGCCCACATTCTTGAAATACCACATCCAGGCTTCGGGGTTGATGGGCTCACCCACCGAACCAATAATGCGCAGGCTGTCCAGATTGTATTGTTTGGGGTGAATGGCCTCGTCCGCTTCGGCTGCCTTGGTCAGGGAGCGAATAGCGGTAGGTGCCGTGTAGAACACCGTCACGCCGTGGCGCTCAATCATGTTCCAGAAACGGCCAGCATCCGGATAGGTAGGCACGCCTTCAAACACGACTTGTGTCACGCCAGCGGCCAGAGGGCCGTAGGTGATGAAGGTGTGGCCTGTTACCCAACCAATGTCGGCGGTACACCAGAACACATCGCTGTCTTTGGCATCGAAGGTCCACTGTACGCTCAGCATGGCACCTAGCAGGTAGCCAGCCGAAGAGTGCTGCACGCCTTTAGGCTTGCCAGTGGAGCCAGAGGTGTACAGAACAAACAGAGGGTGTTCTGCATTCACGGACACGGCTGGGCAATCGCTGCTTTGGCCCTTGACGGCATCTTCCCACCACAGGTCACGGCCTTCGTGCCAGGCAACAGGCCCGCCTGTACGCTTGTACACGATAACGTGACGCACGGCTTCGCAGTCGCCTCCGCTCAGGGCTTCGTCAACTGCATTTTTCAAAGGGATGGCACGGCCACCGCGACGTTGCTCGTCAGCGGTAATGACCAAGGTAGCGCCCACGTCCACCGCACGTTCGTGCAGACTCTTGGCCGAGAAACCACCAAACACCACAGAGTGGGTAATACCCAAACGGGCACATGCCTGCATGGCCACAATGGCTTGCACCGACATGGGCATATAGATCAGGGCGCGTTCGCCGGTTTTGTAGCCCAGGGCTTTCAAACCATTGGCAAACTGGCAAACTTGTTCGTACAGCTCGCGGAAGGTCACTTTAGTGACTTCGCCACCGTCAGCTTCAAAGATCAGCGCGGTTTTGTTTTCGGTGGGTGTGCCCAGGTGCTTGTCCAGACAGTTAGCCGAGACGTTCAGCTCACCATCATGGAACCACTTGTAAAACGGGGGCTTGCTATCGTCCAGAACCTGGGTGAAAGGCTTGGTCCAGACCAGACGATCACGGGCCAACTCCGCCCAGTAGCCGGGATAATCCTGCTCGGCCTTCTGGCAAAGCTCTTGGTAGGCTGCCATGCCAGCGATGCGAGCATCGCGTTCCAGATCCGGGAACACGGGAAATACCCGACTTTCCGACAGGACGGATTCAATAGACGTTGGACCGCTCATAGTTTGGCTCCTTTATTTTCCAGATTTGGTGTTTTTTTTGGGATGCGCAAGGGCAGCCCAGCTTAATTTTATATAAACGTAACGTGCCTTACTTACTCAATCCTGACAACTGAGATCGGCTTGATTCTTGGCCAAAATGCCACGCGGAAAATTCAAACGCGACAGGATCAGCAGGCCCGCCAGAAAAAACAATCCCGTGCAGGCCAGAGCCAAACGGTGGTTTCCACCACTTAGCCAAGTCACCAGACCATAAGACAGCGGACCACATACGGCAGCCAACTGAATGGCAAAGGTCCACAAGGCGAAAAACTCGGCCAAACGGCTCTTGGGTGCCAACAAGCCCACCATGGCCCGACCCGCACTTTGACTACTTCCTATACATAGCCCGGCAACGGCTGCTGCGGTCCAAAATCCGGCCAAAGAACGCGTACTGACCGCAATCCCCACCATGACTAGCCAAGCGCACAGCGTCAGTGCCAACGCACGCCGATGGCCAATGCGATCTTGTACATGGCCAAACAGCAACGCCCCCACCGCTGCCGCGATATTGACGGTAAAAATCAAGGCCATGGTTTGCGCCATCGTAAAGCCCATGGCCTCAGTGGCGTACACCGCTGACAAGGTAATAATGACGGCAATCCCGGCCTGATAGGCAGCACCACACAACAACAAGGTGCGGAAATCGGGAAAATGCTGATGCACATCGCGCGCCGATGCAATCAGACGCGACAGCATGCCTTGCTGCTCTGCGCCACTAGGTGCACTGCGTTCGCGCAGAAACAAAAAAGAAGGCAAGGCCGACAGAGCAAACAAGGTAGCCGTAATCAAAGCAATGCCCGGTACATACTCCTGAGCCGTCCAGCCCTGCGACGTTGCCCAGGTCAAGAAACCGAGAGACAGCCCCAAAGCCAACATGCCCCCAAAATAGCCAAAACCCCAGCCCCAACCAGAGACTCGCCCCAAGGCGTCAGGCCGAGCGATTTCCGGTAAGAAAGCGCCGATAACGGACTCGCCTATGCAGTAGCAATAATTGGATAACGCAATGAAAACCAGAGCCCAGACAATGTCATTGGGGCCGGCCCAATACAACATCACGGTTGCCAACACGCAACCTATGGTGCTGCTAAACAAAAGCCGTCTTTTGCCTTGACGGGCATCGGCTTTTGCACCGAGTCCGGGCATGGTCAACATGATGCTTAAATACGAAGCAGACAAGGCCAAGGTCCATGCCAAGGTAGCCCAACTGCGGCCTTCAGCGATCACACCTACAAAATAGGCACTGTAAACACTGGTCAAAATCACGGTGGTGTAGCCAGAGTTTGCAAAATCGTACATGGCCCAAGCCCACAACTCACGCAGCCGTACTCCTTCATTTAGTGCTTTCCCTAGGGCTTGTCCTATAAATCGCATCATTCAATCTCTATAAACAGTAAAACTTCGCTCTATTTCGGTTAATTTCCTGCAAGCCACCCAAAAGAGCACTGGACCCATGAACAGGGCCTGAAAACCGCTGCCAGCCACACTTTGCAACTGTATGATTCAATCGCAAAATACACTCCTACAATGCTTTACGGTGCAATTATCATCCGGTACACTGCTTAGCACTCAACGCACAGCAACGTTCGGCAAAGTATGGTGCTTTTAGCCATACTTACAGCCCTGATACCCATCAATTGCTGCTAATTTCAGCAAAAATAGGCATCAAGGTTGTGCTGCTGCCCACCAAGTCCTTAAAAAAGCCCTGGTCATGCCGCCACATTACCTGAATCCACCCGCACTTTTGCATATTACTTATCGCAGCGCCAAGTATCTTTTGTTAGCCGGTGCGCTAGCCTTAACCGGGTGCGCCACCACTGGAACTCAACAGTCCAGCCAGAACAAAGATCGTGCAGAGCTGGATCACGCTTACTACGCCGATTACGAATTCCAGACCGAGTCCGACCCGTTAGGTACGTATCTGGCCAATCGCGCTCGCAACGACATTAATATTGCGTATAGCAGCGATCGTCGCCAAGGGCGCACCGAAAGCCGCAGCAGCCGAAACGCTTCCTCTAACCATGGCTTGGCCACCACTGCCCTTAATTTTCTGGGCGTGAAGTACAGCTTTGGTGGCGACGCTCCCAGCACTGGCTTTGATTGCAGTGGCCTGGTGTCTTACGTCGCTGAAAAATCCCTGGGACTGAAACTGCCCCGCCAATCCAAAGACATTGCTAAAG
Source organism: Alcaligenes sp. SMD-FA (assembly GCF_025960365.1). NCBI lineage: Bacteria > Pseudomonadati > Pseudomonadota > Betaproteobacteria > Burkholderiales > Alcaligenaceae > Alcaligenes > Alcaligenes sp. SMD-FA. The sequence goes on from NZ_CP110108.1 coordinate 2,719,216, forward strand.
AAGGCATCTCAGTTAACCGTAGCGAGCTGCGCAAAGGCGACCTGGTGTTCTTCAATACCCGTGGCGCTCGTTTCTCTCACGTAGGCATTTACTTGGGCGATGACAAATTTGTTCATGCGCCTCGCACTGGCGCCGTAGTACGCGTTGAGAGCATGCAAGTGGGTTACTGGAAAAAACGCTATAACGGTGCACGGCGTTTGGCCGCTGCCGATACCCAGCAATCCGAAGCCCGTCTGCGTAGCGTCAAGTAAAGACCGCCCTGCTGCCATTTCAGGCAATACACAAAAAAGCCACTGTGATGAAACAGTGGCTTTTTTTCTTACAGATTCCTTCTTTGCCCCAGTAAGTCATGCCGCCAATCTAGTGGCTCTTGGACTTACCGAGCGGACAAGACTCACAATAGCCGCATTGGGTTAAGGCTTGCTTCATACTGCAAACCGAGCGTCGGCAGGCGACCACTCGAATACCGGACTTCAAGGCAGCGGCCCGGAAGGTTTTCATGACGTTGTGACCCAGGAAATCGGTCAGGAGAATCAACAAATCGGTGCCCGAAGGCAACTGCAGGGTTTTTTTCTGATGCGCGGGATCACGCCCGCTAATATGGTGTTTGATCGAAATATTGTGGATCTTGAGCAGGTCGGGAATATTCCCCAGACGGTCTGCTCCAACCACGACTGCACTGACGTATTGAGACACAGAAAGCTCCATTGGCTAAGAAAGTTGGATAATGATAATCATTCTTATTATCATAGTCAATTGAGTCGATAGCTTGTTTCAATTTTTACTTATTACCTTCGACCATAAGTCCTTACCAACTTTGCAATCATCCGCTGGCAGCACAAACAAGAAGAGCCACCGTGTGATCACGATGGCTCTGTTACCAGCCCAACAGCCGCTGCTTTACAACGGGCTACCAGTCTGCTTTTCATCCAGAGCGCTAAGCACCACATCGCGGGTCAATTCCGGTGCCAACATCTCCAGCAACTCGAAAATGTAGTCACGTAAGAAGGCCCCGGCTTTCACCGCTACCTTGGTATGGTGCGCGCCGAACAAATGCCCTGCTGGCAGGCCCACCAAACCCTTGTCACGACGCGGATCGAACGCGATGCCAGCGATGATACCGATACCCAGACCGACATCAACGTAGGTCTTAATCACGTCAGCGTCAATCGCCTCCAGCACAATGTCCGGAGTGATGCCGTGCTTGGCAAAGGCCTCATCAATCGAACCCCGACCCGAGAAGGCATGGTCGTAAGTCACGATGGGATATTGCGCCAGGGTTTCGATGGACAGTTGCTTGTTGGCAGGCAGATCAGCCAACGGATGATCCGGCGTCACCACCACCGTGTGCTCCCAGGTGTAGACCGGCAACGCGACCAGGCCCGGCGTCAAGGCCAGGGTTTCAGTTGCAATCGCAACGTCGGCCTGCTCGTGTAGCACCATCTGGGCCAGCACGGGTGGGCTACCTTCCGCCAAGGACATATGGACCTTGGGAAAGCGACGACGGAATTCAGGGATCACCTTGGGCAGCAAATATCGTGCCTGGGCATGGGTACAAGCAATGACCAAAGTGCCCTCATCGCGGCGGGCGAAGTCGTCGCTGACACGCTTGAGGTTGTCGATCTCGCGCATGATGCGGTCAATCACCTCAGCGACGGCTTCGCCCGGTCGGGTCAGGCCCTTAATGCGTTTTCCATGACGTTCAAAAATCTTGATGCCCAGCTCATCTTCAAACTCGATGATCGCCTTGGACACCCCCGGCTGGGAGGTATAAAGCGAACGAGCGGCTTCAGTCAGATTGAAGTTACGTCGGATGGTCTCTCGGACAAAGCGGAATTGTTGAATATTCATATGTTAATAGCCCCAGGTACAGGACTATTATATGTAATAAGAAGCAGCCCGCTTATTGCATTAAGTTATATATATAGATGCAACCATTACGTCATGCTGATGGTTGTATTCATTGTATTGGCGTGAGCCTGCCAACGAGCCGTGACGGTTTTGGTCTGTGTCCAGAACTGAACAGCCTGTTTGCCGTTCGGGCCCAGGTCGCCCAACTTGGACGCACGCGAACCCGTGAAGCTGAACCAGGCTACAGGCACAGGGATAGGGATATTGATACCAATCTGGCCTACGTCGATACGGTTCTGGAAGTAGCGCGCATGGCCGCCATCCTGGGTGAAGATGGACACGCCATTACCATTGGGGTTGCGGTTGATGAACTGCACCGCTTCTTCCAGGGTGTTGACACGCACAATGCACAGCACAGGCCCGAAGATTTCTTCTTCATAAATGCGCATGTCGGCTTTCACATCATTGAAGATGGTTGGGCCTACAAAGTTGCCGCTTTCATAACCAGGCACCTTCACGCCACGCCCATCGAGCAAGAGGCTGGCACCTTCCTGTACCCCAGCTTCAATCAAGGACTCCACACGCTGACGAGCACGTGGCGAGACCAGTGGGCCCAGATCGGCCTGACGATCAGTACCGACATTGACCTTCATGGTTGCGGCACGCTTGACCAGCTCATCGATCCACTCGCCGGTTTCACCAACCATGACGGCCACCGAAATCGCCATGCAGCGCTGGCCTGCCGCACCAAAAGCAGCACCCAGCAACTGGTTGATCGCTACATCACGATCGGCATCTGGCATCACGATGCAATGGTTTTTAGCACCCATCATGGCTTGCGAGCGCTTGCCTGCCTCCGTCGCACGACGGTGGATCTCGGTGCCGACAGCAGTCGAACCAATAAAGGACACGGCTTTGACTTCGGGGTGAGTGACCAAGGCATTGGCAATCTCTGCACCGCCGTGAACCACGTTCAGCACGCCTGGCGGCAGACCGGCCTCCAGAGCCAGCTCGGCCAGCATCAGACTGGCGCTAGGATCCTGCTCGGAAGGTTTGAGCACGAAGGTATTACCGCAAGCCACGGCCAGCGGGAACATGAAGCACGGCAGCATCACCGGGAAGTTGAATGCGGTCACGCCTGCACACACGCCCAAGGGTTGGATCAGGGTGTAGACATCAATACCACCTGCGGCGTTTTCTGCATACTCGCCCAACTGCATCGAAGCAATGGAACACGCGTATTCGATCACCTCCAGGCCACGGCCTACTTCACCTTCAGCATCGGGCATGGTTTTGCCGTGCTCACGCGAGATGGCCTCAGCCAGCTTGGTACTGTTTTCACGCACCAGACGCTGCAGATTCAGCATGACGCGCATGCGAGCGCCCTGGCTGGAATGGCGCCAGCTTTCATAGGCTTTGGCCGAGCTGGCAATAATGGTCTCCAGCTCTTCCATTGTGGCGTAAGGCACTTGGGCCACCACTTCCTGGGTGGCTGGATTGAGCACATCGTCCCAACGGGTGCTCTTGGATTGAACATGTTGTCCATCGATCAGCAAAGGTACACGAACCACTTCCGTCATAGCATGTCTCCAATGAATTGCTCAGGCGGCTAAGCCTTATTTGTTATCCCACTTGTATGAGGGTTCTCATCGAGTGTAGAAGCCTCAAGACCCGTTTACCATGATGAAAAATGCACAGGAGCTGGGCATTTATGCACAAGTCTTTTTCAAGGCGGGCTCATCACGATGGACTGGGATAATCTGCGTTATTTTCTGGAAGTGGCTCGCTGCCAACGAATCAGCGTCGCGGCCCAGCGGCTGGGCGTGCAACACAGCACCGTAGCCCGCCGTATCCAAGCCTTGGAGCAGGAATTGGGCTTGCGCCTGTTTCACAAGTCCACCGTCAGCGGCTATAGCCTGACCAGTGAAGGGCTGAATCTGCAGCAACGCATGGAGCCAGTAGAAAACCGCTTGCTGGCGGCACGAGATGCGATTACCGGCAAGGCCAGACCTTTGACAGGTAAGCTGCGCCTGGGCTGCACCGAAGCCTTCGGCAGCTATGTACTGACACCCTTACTCAGCATTTTTCAGACTCAGTATCCGGAGCTGACTCTGGAGCTGCTGCCCGTGCCCCGGCCTATCAGCCTGTCACGTCGGGATGCGGACTTGGCCATTGCACTGGAGCGCCCCCAGCGTGGGCCGTACTGGTGCACGCGTTTGGCTGACTACAGCTTGCGGCTCTATGCCCATCAAGATTATTTGAATAGCCACCCACCCATAGAAAGCGTGCAGGATCTGTCTCGGCATCGCTTTATTGCCTATGTAGATGATCTGGTGTTCAGTGACAGCCTGCGCTACCTGGAGGAAATTGTCCGATCTGCCGCCGTACGCTTTCGTAGCACCAGCGTGATTGCACAGTATCAGGCTACCTTGCAAGGGCAAGGGATTGCCGTGCTGCCCTGCTTTTTGGCGAAAACCGATCCACGCTTGCGCTGTGTTCTGCCCGATCAGGTGGAGTTGCGTCGCCGCTTCTGGATGTTCTGCCATGAAGAGCAACGTCAAAATCCCAGCCTGACCCGGTTGTGGCACTTTCTGAAGCAGTCGGTGGAAGAGCGACAAGATTTGCTGGATGGGGCGTAAAGATCAGCTTCCTTCTATACACCTCAAAGCATAGAGAAAGACCGAGCCTGCCTCGGTCTTTTTACATTTACCTCCCTAACTCATGCAGACCCCGCCTCAGGCGCCGATTCCCAGCCGTAGCCTCACTCCTGAACGCTTAATTCCCTCCTTCCGCATTCTGCTTAATTTTTAAGTAATGCGAATTATTTACATTGACCGACGGTCGGTCGGTAATTACAATCACCTCCGCTTGGCCTTCTGATCTCTCCCACACCTCAGGAAACGTTGTTATGAACTCCCATTGGTTTTCCAGAACCCATTCGGCAGAAATGGGCTGGTCGGCTTCACCTCGTTTGCGCTACACCGCACTTGCCACCACTTTAATGTTGATCAGCGCACAGTACGCGCAGGCACAAACCACCGCGCCGTCCTCTCAAAAAACCACTACATCCAACGCCCAGCAGCAGTCCGACGATGTGGCTACCCTGCCTTCAATCACTGTCACATCCCAGAGTGGCTCAGACACGGAAAACGGCCCGGTACAAGGTTATGTGGCAGAAAAATCCCGCATCGGTACCAAGACCAGCACCTCCATTCTGGAAACACCCCAATCGGTTTCCGTTGTGACTCGCGAACAAATGGATTTGCAACAACCCACCAGCAGCAGTGCTGCCTTGCGTTACGCTGCCGGTGCGACCAGCGAACGCTATGGTGGCTTTGGCAGCTATCTGGATATGACCCGTATTCGCGGTGTGGACGCGGACTACTACCTGGATGGACTGCGTGTTATCGGCAACCCCGGTAGCTGGCTGCCCCAAGTAGATGCCTATTCTCTGGAACGAATTGAAGTGCTGCGCGGGCCTGCCGCCGCCATTTATGGTCAGGGAACCGGCGGCGGGATCGTGAATCAAGTCAGCCGCAAGCCGCAGGACATCGCCGCCCATGAACTGAATATTCAATATGGCCGCTTCAACCGCAAGCAACTGGGCTTTGACAGCACCGGCCCCATGAATCAGGACGGCACCTTACTGTACCGAGTTACAGCCAGCGGGCTGGATAGCGAAGGCCAAATTGAGGACACACGCCACAAACGGCTCTACCTCGCCCCCGCCATTACCTGGCGTCCCAACACGCAAACATCATGGACAATTCTGGCTACCCACTCGCGTGAGCCCGAGCTGCCCAACTACAACAGCCTGCCCGCTGCCGTTCTGGGTCTGGAGGGCGGGGCTTATCCTGAAGTGGACCGTCATCGCAACTTCACGGACAGCAACTTCGCCCAGTCCTCCCGCAGGCAGAACTCCATCAGCTCCTTGTTCGAGCACGAGTTCGACAATGGCTGGAATTTTGTCAGCAACGCTCGCTATATGTATGTGCAGTCCAATATTCAGCGCGGCGTAGTGTATGGCTATCAGGACGTCAATGGCATGCCGCAGTTGAAAGGCTCGTATGAACTGACGCCCGCCAAGGTCAACACCTTTTCGATGGACAACTATCTGCGCGGCGAACTGAAGTTGGGTGCCACCACGCACACGGTTCTGGCTGGCATAGATTACTCCAAGGGTACCCTCAGAAACGAGCTGTACAGCGTTGGCCCCATCCTGTTTGACCCGTATGGCGACATTCACCACCCGAATATCTACCCGGACTTCACCGCCAGCTACGCTGCACCCTGGAAAGTCCAGCAGGACTTCACCCGCGTTGGTGTGTATCTGCAAGACCAGATTGCTTACGGGCGCTGGCGTCTGACCTTGAGTGGCCGCCACGACTGGTCCAAAACCGACGATCAGACCCACAGCTACTCCCCCACTCCGCGCGACACCCATCAAAACGACAAGAAATGGAGTGGCCGCGCCGGTTTGAGCTATCAGTTCGATATGGGCCTGGCTCCCTACATCAGCTACGCCACTTCCTTCGATCCGATCCTGGGTACCAATTACAAAGGTGAAGCCTTTGTCCCTATCGAGACCAAGCAAACTGAACTGGGTATCAAGTATCACCCTGCTGGATCGAAAACCTTGCTGAGTGCTGCCGTCTTTCAGCTTGAGCAAACCAATGTCAAAACAGCGGATGCCAGCCATCTGGGTTTCAACACGCAAGCCGGAAAAGTGCGTACCCGTGGCCTGGATCTGCAAGCTACAACCGAGCTGGCCCGTGACCTGAACCTGATTGCCAGCTACACCTATCTAGACAACGAGCTGGTGCAAGACGCGAGCTATCAAGGCAAGAGCCTGACACAAACGCCCAAACACAGTGCCTCCCTGTGGATGGACTACGCCTTCAAGCAAGGTCTACTCAATGGTCTGCAAATGGGAGCAGGCGTTCGCTATCTAGGCAAAACCTATGGTGATCCCACCAACAAGCTGGAAGTTCCCTCGGCAACGCTGGTGGACCTGGGCCTGAACTACAACCTAGGCATGCTCTCCCCAGACTTGAGCGGCGCGACCCTCAGCCTGAATGTGAACAATCTGACGAACAAGCAGTACATCGCCAGTTGCACCTCTCGCCTATATTGTTTTGTTGGTCAGGATCGAACCATTACGGCCAGCCTGAACTATCGCTGGTGATCCCTTTGTCTGCACAACGCTATACCCGACGCGATGTCCTGACTCGCCTCCTGGCGGGTGGGGCCTTGCTCGCCAGCCCAAGTCTGCGGGCTGGCACTGCCAACGTCATTGAAGATATTGCGGGACGCCGCGTCACGCTTGGCCAACCCATCAAACGGCTTTTGCTGGGCGATGGGCCCTTGGCCTATGTGATGGCCCTGCTCAAACCCGAAGATCCCTTTGGTGGCATTGTGGGCTGGGGAGATAACTTTCGGGCGGCGGATCTAGATGGCTATCAAGCGTATTTGGACCGCTTTCCGAGCATAGACCGCATTCCCACCTTCTCCAGCCGAACAGTGGACTCTATCGGCACCGAATTGGCCATTTCATTAGAGCCCGATGTTCTCATCATGAACCTGAGCTCCAAGCCTGCCGCCGAATCCTCGGGTTTGATGACGCGCCTGACCCAGGCCGGTGTGCCCGTGGTGTTTGTGGACTTTCGCACACGCATGTTTGGCAACACCGCCCGCAGCATCCTGATTCTGGGCGAGCTACTGGGACGCCAGGCACAGGCACAGAGCTTTCTGGACTTTCGACAAACGCAAATTGATCGGGTCAGCACGGCCCTGCAGTCCCTTCAGCACCGGCCCACGGTCATGATTGAACGCGCCGCCGGACTATATGATGACTGCTGCCTGAGCTATGGCGATGGCAACTTTGGCGAGCTGGTTGCCGCAGCCGGGGGCGACAATCTGGGCACCCGCTTTCTGCATGGCACGTTTGGCACGCTACATCCCGAACAAGTCATTGAGTCCGACCCGGATATCGTGTTGGTCACTGGCGCAAACTGGGCTTTGTATTCGCCAACCGGAGATTGGGTCAATCTGGGGCCAGGGGCCGATCCCGAGCAAGGCCAGGCACGCCTGCGACGCTTGATGAAGCGCCCCGCCTACCGCTCCCTGTCAGCCGTACAGGAAGGCCGGGTTCACGCCATCTGGCACCCCTTCTACGACAACCCCTACTACTTTATTGCCCTACAACGTATCGCCAAGTGGCTGCATCCCGAACGGTTCCGCACACTGGACCCGGACGCTACGTTTGACGAGCTGCATCAGCGCTTTCTTCCCGTTTCTTATCAGCCCGGCTATTGGCTTAGCCTGAGCGGAGTTTCCCCATGAATCCTCTCCTTGTTTCGGGGTCAGCCCCGTCAGGTCGGCAGTTTTACACCCGCCTGATTCATCGCCGGCGGCTGTTGCTACTGACTATCAGCGTTCTGACCCTGCTCTGTTTTCTAGCCGACTTGTCCTTGGGGCAAGCGCATTACAGCCCAACCCAAGTGCTGGCGGCCTTATGGGATAGCCAAGCGCCCCTCTCCGTCCAGGTGATTCTGTGGGATATACGCCTGCCAGTCGCGTTGACGGCTTTAGTCGTTGGCGCCAGCCTGTCCGTAGCAGGTGTACAAATGCAGACCGTACTGGGCAACCCCTTGGCCAGTCCGTTTACCCTGGGCCTGTCTGCAGCAGCCAGCTTTGGGGCGGCACTAGGCTTGATTCTGGGTGTCAGTATCTTGCCAGCATCCGCCGTCTCATTTGCCATTCCCGTCAATGCCTTTCTGGTCTCCATGCTGGCGGCCTTGTTCATTTACCGGCTAAGCCAAAAACGGGGTATCACCACCGAGATGATTGTGCTGCTGGGCACCACGCTGGTCTTTACTTTCACCGCCTTGCTGGAAGCTTTGCAATACGTGGCCCCCGATCAGGCCCTGTCTGCCGTGGTGTTCTGGACCATGGGCAGTTTGTCGCGCAGCAATTGGCTAAAACTGGCCATCATGAGCGGCATCTTGCTGACGGTCTCCCTGGCCTTTGCCCGCCACGCCTGGGCCTTGACGGCTCTGCGGCTGGGCGAGGCCCGCGCCAGCAGCCTGGGAGTTCCGGTGGCTCGCTTGCGCCTAAAAGGTATTTTGCTCGCAAGCCTGCTGGCCTCTGTCTGCGTCTCCTTTGTGGGCACGATAGGTTTTGTGGGTTTGGTCGGCCCTCATATTGCCCGTCTGCTCGTGGGTGAAGATCAACGCTTTCTGCTGCCCGCCTCTGCACTTTGCGGTGCCTGCATGCTGTCGGCTGCCTCGGTATTGAGCAAGACACTGGTGCAAGGACAAGCCCTGCCCATTGGCATTGTGACCTCATTGGTTGGGGTGCCTTTATTCTTCATCTTGATTCTGCGTACAAGGAAAGTCTAATGGACCTGCTCAACGTCACCAATCTGTCCGTATCCTTTGCCTCGCGCCAGATTCTGCACAAGCTCAGCTTTGGTCCATTGAAGGCAGGCTCCCTCACCGCCCTGCTGGGCTCCAATGCCGCCGGAAAATCGACACTGCTCAAGTGCCTTGCCGGAGAGCTGGGTGGAACGGGGCAGGTAGAAGTGCTGGGTCAGCCGCTGGAATCCTGGCCCCCTTTTCACCCCCATCGCCCGGCTCATGTTCCACAAGACATATCCATGAACTCGTCCCTGCGTGTCTTTGAGGCCATCCTGTTGGCCAGCAAGCAAGGCGGTGGCTGGGGCGTAGAGGATCAAGAGCTGGATAAGGTCAGCCAGATGCTGAAAACCCTGCAAATTCAGGCTTTGGCAGACCGTGAGCTGGCTGCGCTGAGCGGCGGACAACGCCAACTGGTGTCAATAGCACAAGCCCTGATTCGCCAACCCCGCTTGCTTTTGCTGGATGAACCAAGCAGCGCGCTGGATCTGCAAAACCAGTATGAAGTTTTTGACTTACTGCGCCGTGTCGCTCAAGAACAAGCCATGTGCATTGTCATGGCCATCCATGACTTGAACCACGCCCTGCGCTTTAGCGACTGGGTAGTGGTCCTGCATCAGGGTCAGGTTGAGGCCATGGGACCTCCTTTAGACGTCCTGACCCCGGATCTGCTGGAAAAAGTCTATGGCGTACAGGCCCGCGTGGAGATGTGCTCGCAAGGCCATCCCTTCTTGCTGGTGGATCAATCTGTACGTAAACAACTGCGCTTTCAAACACAGGTAGCTTCATGATCACTCCCCCCTTGATTCTTTTAGCCATGCCCAGCATTCATTCAGGCGCCTGGCGGTATCCTGGAGCGCATCCGGGTTTCCAGACCGATTTTGAACAAATGAAATGGTTCGCCCAAACCCTGGAGCGGGCCTGCTTTGATGGCCTGTTCCTGCCCGATACACTGGCCATCCGGGCCGCCCCCATGGAAGCACTGATGCGGGGACACAGCACGGTGACGCTGGACCCGTTAACCCTGCTGCCGGCCCTGGCCGCCGTTACCGAGCATCTGGGCCTGATCGCCACGGCCAGCACGACCTACAACGAGCCCTACATGCTGGCCCGCCGTCTGGCCTCGTTGGACCGCATCAGCGCAGGCCGCGCAGGATGGAACCTGGTGACCTCCAGCAATCCCAATGAGGCCGCCAACTTTGACCTGGAAGAGCATATGGAGCACAGCGCCCGCTATCATCGCGCCCGTGAGTTCTGCACGGTCATGGATGGCTTGTGGGAAAGCTGGGAAGAAGATGCCTTTTGTCGGGACACCCAGACCGGCCAGTATTTCCAGCCCTCCAAGATGCAGGTTCTGAATCATCAGGGCGAACATTTCTCGGTACGTGGCCCCTTGAACGTCGAAAGACCTGTCCAAACCCGTCCCGTCATCGTGCAAGCAGGAGCATCAGAGGCAGGACGCCAGATTGCTGCCGAAACCGCCGAAGTGATCTTTACCTATCAAACAGACCTACCTTCGGCCCAGGCGTTTTATGCCGATATGCAAGCCCGTGCCCAGGCGGCTGGCCGGGAACAGGCTTTGAAAATCATCCCGGCTGTTTTTGTAGTCTTGGGAGACAGCCTGGAGCAGGCCCAGGCCAAACGACGCCAATTAGATGAGCTGGTTGACCAAGCCAGTTGTCTGGCTACCTTGTCCATTGCTCTAGGACACGATATTTCCGGCTATGACCGTAACGGCCCTCTGCCAGAAATACCGGACAGCAATGCCAGTAAAAGCGGCCGTGAGCGTGTGGTGCAACTGGCAAAAACCGAAAATATGAGCATTCTGGAACTGGCCAGGCGGATTTGTGGCTATCAAGGTTTAGAGATGGTGGGGACCGCCAGCATGGTGGTTGACCAGATGCAACATTGGCTGGAGCAATCGGCGGCAGATGGCTTCAACATCATGTTTTCCCATCTGCCTGGGGGCGTCTGCGAGTTTGCCGAGCAGGTCGTGCCGGAGCTTCAAAGACGGGCTTTACTACGAACTCGCTATGCAGGCCGCAACTTTCGAGAAAACCTGGGTTTGCTAAAACCGGCTCCAGGTTACTCGCGCCGCTAAGCCTTATAGGGTCAGCCCTGAGTCTGAGCAGCCGGGGCTAGGCAACAGGCGCATACAGGCATCGGCCACCGCCCGTGCAAAGGGCAAGCTATCCGTGGCTTGCGCCGCAATGATCTCATCCGTAGCCCCATGAACGCCCGAATAGATCAGCAAACCCACAATTCTGGGGTTTGCAGGTGCCCACAGGCCTGCGTCCATACCACTTTCAATAATGGCCAGCAGCTGATCCAGAATCGCGTTTTTGGCCTGGTTACTGCGGTCATGATGGTGATGGTTGATATAGACCACGTCGTGAACCTTATAGGTCTCCACATAGACTGTGATGCTGGTACAAATCCAGGCACGCAGCTTCTGGGCCCAATCATCCGCCGGGCAAGCGTCTACTGCTTGTTCCAGACGCTCCAGAAAGTAGTCGGTATAGCGTTTGGCCAAGGCATCCAGCATTTCATTCTTGGATGCAAAGTAGTGGTAGAAAGTGCCTTTGCCAACCTGGGCCCGCGCCACGATGTCATTGATGGTGGTGGCCTCAAAACCCTGCTCAAGAAACAGTGTCTGGGCCGCATTCATCAACTCGTCAAGACGCACCTGCGCCGGTTTGGTGCGGGGGGGCTTCGTATCGGCAGTCTTCAAGGTCATGGTTTGGATTCTCAACGACGTAAAAAAGGGGCTGCTCGCCCCTTTTGTTTCTGAGTAGTTTAACTGGCTGGCGGTTTAGGAGCCTTGATGCGCAATTTACGCCACATCATAAAGACCATGATCAGCAAGAAGATTGCATGGACCAACCACAGACCAACCTCAAAGCCCAACTGCTCATTGCGTATCCAGCCACGCGACAGGTTGATCAGGTTCATATACAACAGTCCGACCAGACCCGCCACCAGAATATTGCCCGACCGACCCATACGCGGGTTCACCGCCCCCAAGGGGATTGCCAGCAAAGCTAAATTCAATGCCGCCAACGGCAAGGCCAAACGCCACATGATCTGCGAGCGTGACTCGGGATTGTCATCACTGAATAACAACGTGGTTTGACGAGCCTTGATCTGCTGCTCGGCACGGGCACGGATGGTTTCTGCAGTGTTGCCCGCGTCACGGCTTTCCAGACGCATGCCATAGCTTTCAAAGTCCACCATGCGGAACTCGGCCTGACCGGGCTTCAAGTCATAGCGATGGCCTTCGCTCAAGACCAGAAAACGATCGCCATTGGGCTGCTCTTCCATGCGGGCGCTTTGCGCTGTCACAATGCTGAGCCACTGCGGGTCGATCACACGGGCAATCACATTGCCCAGCTCGTCTCCTTCTTTTTCCGGGGAATCCGCGTAAAACACACGGGCGCCGTCATCGGACTCAATAAACTGCCCGGCAGTGACTTTGCTCAGGTCCGAACGCTGCTCAAAACGCTGGCGGTATTCGGCAATCTGACGATAAGCCCAGGGCGAAGCCTGCAAGGTCAGTACGGCAATCAAGATCGCAACCGGCACCGCGCATTGCAAAACGGGGGTGATCCAGTTTTTCAAGGACAGGCCGCTAGCGAACCAGACCACCATTTCGGACTCTCTGAAACTGCGTGTCACCGTCGTGAGCACGGCAATGAACAGGGAAACAGCCAGAATAATCGGCAAGGCGGTAATACTGGAAAAGGCGGCCAGACCCAGCACCACGTCAGGGCCAATCGTGCCATTGGCCGCTTCGCCTAACAAACGCACCAGAAGTACACTAAGCCACACAATCAGCAAAGTGGACAGTACAACGCCACTGTGACTTAAGATTTCGGATACCGCAGAGCGTTTAAATAGAGACATATGAGAATTTGCGAGATAATCGCAGGTACGATTTGCGACACACTGAGGATAGTTGAATGGAATTTAGCACACAGACATCCGCTTCTTTGCACCAAATTAAGACGGCCGCACTAGGCGTTGGCGTCTTTGCCGAGGGCATTCTAAGCCCTGCAGCGGAACTTATCGACCGCGCCAGCAACGGAGCGGTGAGCGCTGCTGTCAAAGCCGAGTTTAAAGGCAAGCCCAATACCCACCTGGTGCTGCGCAATCTGCCTGGCGTTAAAGCCGAACGCGTTATTTTAGTCGGCTTAGGCGCTCAAGAGGAATACAAAGCAGCAACTCATACGCAAGCCCAGGCCTGCCTGGCTTCTTACTGCCTGAAAGCAGACCTGAAAGAAGCCGTTTCGGCCCTGGCCAGCATCGATTGCAAAGGCACCACCTTGCGCAGCCGTGCCCAGGATGCAGCCGTCGCAGTATGCCGCGCCAGCTACCGCTACACGGCAACACTGAGCAAACCGGAACCCGCCCCCCAGCTAAGCCAGTTCCTGCTGTGGACGGCCCGTACCCAAGCCAGCGAAGCCAAGGCCGGTCTGGAACAAGGTCAGGCTATTGGTAACGGTGTGAACCTGACCCGACTGCTGGCTGACCTGCCCGGCAATATCTGCACCCCCACTTATCTGGGCAAAACGGCCAAACAGTTGGCCAAGGAGTTCAAGACGCTGAAAGCCGAAGTGCTGGAGCGCAAGCAGATTGAAGCCTTGAAAATGGGCTCGTTCCTGTCCGTTGCCAAAGGCTCGGATGAACCCCCTGCATTCATCGTGTTGCGCCACACCCCCAACACCAAGACCAAACACGAAGACGGCCCTATCGTTCTGGTGGGTAAGGGTCTGACATTCGACTCGGGCGGTATCTCCATCAAGCCAGCCGGCAATATGGACGAGATGAAGTACGACATGGGCGGTGCTGCCAGCGTTCTGGGCACCATGCGTGCCATTGCCGAGCTGAACATCGACCGCGAAGTGATTGCCGTGGTGGCTTCGTGCGAGAACATGCCTAGCGGCCGCGCCAACAAACCAGGCGACGTCGTGACCAGCATGTCAGGCCAGACCATCGAAATCCTGAACACGGACGCCGAAGGCCGTCTGGTCCTGTGCGATGCCCTGACCTACGTCGAACGATTCAAACCCGCCGCCGTCATCGACATGGCTACTCTGACCGGCGCGTGCGTCGTCGCGCTGGGCCACGTCAACACGGGCCTGTTCTCCACCGACGACGACCTGGCCGACGAGCTGATGCAAGCGGGCAAGCAAACGGGCGACACGGCATGGCGCATGCCCATGGACGATGCCTACCAGGAGCAACTGCGCTCGAACTTCGCCGACATGGCCAATATCGGTGGCCCACCCGCCGGTTCGGTCACCGCCGCCTGCTTCCTGTCCCGCTTCACCAAAGCGTACCGCTGGGCTCACCTGGACATCGCTGGCACCGCCTGGCGCAGTGGCAAGGACAAGGGCGCCACCGGCCGTCCCGTACCTTTGCTGGTTCAGTACTTGCTTAATCAGTGTCGCTAAGCATGAGTCGCGTCGATTTTGCTTTCGGCGCACCAGATCGCTTGCGTACGGCCTGCGAGGTCGTACGCAAGCATTACGAAGCGGGCCGTCAGGTGGTGGTGTATCTGTCCGATGCCCGCCAACTTGCTCGCTTCGATCGGCTGCTCTGGGGGTTTGAATCCACGGCCTTTGTGCCACATGTGGGTGTAGAAGACCCTTTGGCAGCCACCACCCCGGTTTTGTTGACCAGCGCCGCCCCCGTGCCCACTGATGAACAAAGCTGGCTCTTGAATCTGGATGCCCAATGCCCGCCCGGTTTTGAACAATTTGCGCGTATTTTGGAAATCGTGTCCGAACGGGAAGCTGACCGTACCCAGGCCCGCGAACGCTGGCGTGTATACCAGACACAGGGATGCCAGGTACATGCCCACAAACTGAGGGCTTGAATAATAAAGAAGATTCTTGATTATTCAGGTAATTGTCAGTTATCCTTGACCACTGATCTCTCTGTATTCTAAGGACTCATCATGAGCGAATTTCGTCAATCAAGCTTGCCTGAGCATAACGGCACCCTGGGCACCCAGTCGCTGATTGCTCGCAATCGCGTCCTGCGCAACACCTACTGGCTGCTGGCCTTGTCCATGATTCCCACCGTGTTGGGAGCCTTGCTGGGTCTGTCGTCGGGTATTAACCGGGTAATGGGCGCCAGCCCAGGCCTGAGCGCTATTGTTTTCCTGGTCGGTGCCTTTGGCCTGATGTTCTTGGTCGAAAAGAACAAGAACAACTCAATGGGTGTTGTCCTGCTGATGGCCTTCACCTTCTTCATGGGCATCATGCTGTCGCGTCTGCTGGGCTTTGTCCTGGGCATGGGTAATGGCGCACAACTGATCATGCTGGCCTTTGGCGGTACCGCCGCAGTCTTTGGCACCATGGCAACCATTGCCAGCACCACCAAACGTGATTTCTCCGGTATGCAGAAGTTCCTGTTTGTCGGTGCCGTCATTTTGCTGGTTGCGGCTCTGGCCAATATCTTCCTGCAACTGCCTGCGCTGATGCTGACCATCTCCGTGATGGCTATCGGTATCTTCTCGGCTTTCTTGCTGGTTGATCTGCAGCGCGTCATCAACGGTGGCGAAACCAATTACGTATCGGCCACCCTGGCAATCTACCTGGACGTCTACAATATTTTCAGCAACTTGCTGATGCTCTTGGGCATACTGGGCGGTAACCGCGAATAAGATCGCGAACCCGCCTCCCCCAAGCCCCCTTTCCGAAGGGGGCTTTTTTATTGCCGGCTGATTCAAACGCCTTAGCTTGAAAACCCACGTATCCCCCCTCATCTGCGTGATCTTGCCCTAAGCGTGAAGTGATACCCTCAGACCTGATTAACGTTCCGACGAATCATCCTGATGAAGCGCCCTGTTTTTCGTGTCCTGGATCAGACGCGCGGGTATAGTAAACCTTGTAAAAAATTTCCCCTCTGGAGAACACTGGTGGCAGTCTTTGAAACTCAACACATCGTCGACAATCTGCGCGGGGCCCGCGAAGAATGGCGACAGGCGCATCAACGCTTGAACGAGCTTGAAGGCCAGGAATTTCCATCCGTCCAGGCATTGATTCAAGTCACCGAGCAGCTCAAAGGCATTTTGTTCCCAATGCGTCTGGGTAGCCCGGAACTGCGCCGTGAGTATGAAGACCACTTTGTCGGCCACCACTTGGGCCAAGCTCTCAACACCCTGCTGCAACAAGCTCGGATCGAACTACAACGCGCTGCTCTGCTGCGCGGCGACCAACATGACCGTCAGACCATTGAGGAACAGGCTCACAAAGCCATTCAGGCCTTTGCTGACAAACTGCCAGACTTGCGCCGCACCCTGGACCTGGATGTAGTCGCTGCCTATCAAGGCGACCCGGCTGCCCGCAACGTCGATGAAGTGCTTTTGTGCTATCCCGGCCTGCTGGCCATGATTCACCACCGCATCGCCCATACCCTGACCAATTTGGGTCTACCGCTGACCGCCCGCATTATTGCCGAACTGGCCCATAGCCAGACCGGTATTGATATTCACCCCGGCGCACAAATTGATCACTCCTGCTTCATCGACCACGGCACTGGCGTTGTCATTGGCGAGACGGCCATTATCGGCAAACGGGTTCGGATTTATCAAGCCGTCACCCTGGGTGCCAAACGCTTTAGCAAGGACGAGAAAGGTTTGCTGCTCAAGGGCCAGGCCCGTCACCCGATTGTGGAAGACGATGTCGTCATTTACGCTGGCGCCACGATACTGGGTCGCGTCACACTGGGAGCAGGCTCCACGATTGGCGGGAATGTCTGGATTACGGAAGACGTGCCGGCTGGTTGTTCGGTCACCCAGGCAAATCTGTTGCGCAATCAACCTGACTGTCCCGAGACACTGCGCTAAGCGGCATATTTGGGCCACGCAGGACAAGCTCCGGTGCCTCCCGGACGATCTCTCCAAGAAGATTTTCATAGTCAAAAAAACGACTCCCGATATGCCCCCCCTTTGAAAACCGGATAACAATCCGAGTTTTTCGGGGGTTATGACAGGAGTCGTTTTTTTTAAGAGTCCGCCACACTCAAGAGAAACCCTCAAAACGTCTTGTTCGACGCAGACAACCTTGGGGTACTAGGCAGACAGGATTCACGCCTTGAGAGGCGGTACAGGCGGTCCGGGCCGCCACATCTTGATAAGCCCTTCCAAAGCCATCAAGGCGATGGCAATCCAGATCGGAATATAAGTCCACCACTGATTCACGCTCATGGGTTCGTCCAGCAGCAAATACGCCACCCAGAACAAGAGCACCGGCTCCACATAGCCCAGGATGCCAAACAAAGCCAAAGGCAGTTGACGGCTGGCAGACAGATAGCTGACCAGCGCAACCGAGCTGATCAGGCCCAGAACCGGGACCTGCCAAAGCAAGCGCGGCTCATTGCCAAACAGGCCCCACATCTGCGTGTCTTGGACAAAAAGCAACCAGCAGGCGGGCAAAAACAAGAAACTGAGGTCAAACCACAGCGAAGCCAGCGAACCCAGGCGCAGGTAACGGCGCAACATGAAATAAGGCGGATAGCCCAGGACCACCACTGCTGTTGCCCAGGACACACTCCCTACGCGGAACAGCTCATGCAGCACGCCTAAGCCCGCCAGCACAACTGCAATCCACTGGATAGTACTCAATCTATCTTTGTAGATCACCCGTCCTACCAGCACCATCACCAACGGCAGCAGGAAGTAGCCCAAGGACACATCCAGCGCCATCTGGTGCAAAGGTGCCCAGACAAAAATCCAAAGCTGCACCCCGACCAATACAGCCGCCAGCAAGAGCAGCGCAAAATAGCGCCAATTACCGGGCCAATGCCGTAGAACCCAACGCACTTCCCGCCAGCGCCGTGCACGGGTAATCACCAACGCCAACGCAGGCAGACCCAGCACAATACGCCAGGCAAAAATCTGCTCACCACTGAGCGGATGCAGCACGGTGGCGTAATAGTACAAGCAAGCGAACAATGCTGAGGCTAGAACCGACAGCAAAACACCTTGCTTCATGAGTGTGCCTCGTCCATTTTCTGACGCCGCAAATAAGCCTGTCCCACACTGAACAAACGATCACGCTTTAACAAAGTATGCGTATCCAGTGCCTGCGCTTCGGGCGTCAGCATCAAAGCGGGCAAACCATCCAGCAAACGCTGCATCAAGTCCGGATGCGCGGCCATATGCAAAGCTAACAACTGATCCGGCTCCCACAGGCTGATCCCCAGGCGTCGCAGCTCGGAGCGATTAAAGTCTTTCAGATTCCGGGTCAGGATACCGACTGGCTGATCAGGATAACGCTGCTGCGCCAGACGGGCAGTGGCGATCACATGCCAGTCCTTGACATCGGAATAGCGCAAATTCTTCTTGAACTCGCTACTGTCGCCTAAATCGGCTTCAGGGTAACGCTGTTGCAGCTCTTCCCACTGCTCCTCGATGGAGAGGGGCATAACTTTCCACAGGCGGCCCGCATTACGACGCCACTCATCACCAATGACGGGACTCCAGACAGGTTTGAACAGTTGCTCATCGGCCAGGGCCAGGAGCAAGCGACGCAGAACGTTGGAGATCAGGACGCAGGTATCCAGAACCAGCACGGAAGGAAGGGAGACGGCCATATCAATAGCGTTGCAACTGCATAAGAACGGATCGGGTATGCAAGGGGCGGCCCAGCAGACTGTTCAAGCGTTCACGCAAGCGTATGCGCAACTCCGGCTCACCGACTGGATCGTTGAAATCAGGGGTGGCCTCATCAAAGCCATAACCTGTTTCGGTCAGCAGCACCCACTCAAAACGCCGCAAGGCCCCCGCCACAGGCGGACGAGGAATCTGTGCCAAATGCACCAGGGCTTCTTCGTAAGCATCGAACAAAACGGGGTGCGGGTCCTCACGCGGCAACAAACGAATCAATAATTCATTCATGTACCAGGCCGACATCAGGGCGCGGCCTTTCAAAGGGCGAATCCCGGCGCAATCCGCCCGCGTCAGTGTCTTGACTTCATTCTTGCCCGACCAGGCCAGCAATAAAGGCTGAAACACAGACAAAGCAGGCCGCAAAATAGAATGCGGCCTTTTGGCGCCTTTAGCGACCATCGGCACCAGCCCGTGGTTACGCGTAAAGGCATGACAGATCAGAGACGTTTCACGCCAGGCACTGGTGTGCAGTATGTAGCCCGCTTCGTCCTGATAGCGATGACGGGGATTACTCATACCCCAGGTCGCGCAGGACCGCTTCACGATCAGACCAGCCCTTACGCACCTTGATGTACACATCCAGGAACACAGGCTTGTCGATCAGCTTGGCAATATCTTGGCGAGCCTCAGTCGCAATGCGCTTCATGTGCATGCCACCAGTACCCAACAGAATCGGACGATGGCTTTCGCGTTCCACCACCACGCAGGCGGAAATACGGGCACCCTGCTCGTTTTCGTCCCACTGCTCGATGACCACGGTACAACCGTAAGGCAGTTCATCACCTACCAGACGGAAGATCTTCTCGCGCAGCAGCTCCGAGGTAATGAAGCGCACCGAGCGGTCGGTAATGGTATCCGCGTCGAACATGGCCTCGCCTTCAGGCAAACGGGAGGCGATCTCGTCCAGCAAGGGGTCCAGTTGCAGGCGCTTGGCCGCGCTGACCGGAATCACGGCACCGTATTCGAATTCCTGCGACAGGCGGGCGATATAGGGCAGCAAGTCATTCTTGCTCTTGAGCGCATCAACCTTGTTGATGACCAGAATGGTCTTGCCGCCTTTAGGCAGCATGGGCAGCAGCTCGGCATCCGAAGCGGACCACTTGCCAGCCTCGACCACGTGCACCACCACGTCCACATCGGCCAGCGCCTGGGTAACAACACGATTCATCATGCGGTTCATGGCCCCGCCGTGCTTGGTCTGAAAGCCGGGGGTGTCCACAAATACCATTTGATCGTGGTCACGCGTCAACACGCTGTTGATGCGGTGGCGTGTAGTCTGCGCCTTGCGCGACACAATCGAAATCTTGCTGCCGATCAAAGCATTGGCCAGCGTGGACTTGCCGACGTTCGGTCGTCCGACAATAGCCACGAAGCCGCAGCGAAAAGGGGTCTGTGTCATTCTGCTTCCTGCGACACTGCCACAGGCAGTGTCAATTGTGAGGGGCGACGATGGCGACTGGCGCGCGTCGTCTTGGCTGGAAATTCAGCTTGTAAAATAGCAATGGCCTGCGTTGCGGCGGCTTGTTCAGCCGCACGACGGCTGCTGCCACTGGCACGGACATGGATGTTGAGCTTGGCGATCGTGCATTCGATATCGAAAAGCTGATCGTGGGCTGCGCCATGCGTGGCCACCACGGTATACAGCGGCAAATCCAGCTTGCGACCTTGCAGCAGCTCCTGCAGCAAGGTTTTGGGATCTTTCCCCAAGGTTTTGGGGTCCACATCAACCAGCATGGGTTCATACAGCTGAGTGATGACGGTTTGGGCCTGTGTGAAACCCGCGTCTAGAAAAACAGCGCCAAAAATCGCTTCCAGCGCATCCGCCAAAATGGAAGGACGGCGGAAACCACCGCTTTTCAGCTCCCCTTCTCCCAGACGCAAATAATCCGACAAACCCAGACGGGTTGCAATTTCAGCCAGCGCAGCCTGTTTGACCAGATTCGCTCGCAGGCGCGACAAATCGCCCTCATCAATGCGCTGAAAGCGGTCAAACAACAAGGCCGCAACCGTGAAGTTCAGAATCGAATCGCCCAGGAACTCCAGCCGCTCGTTATGACGAGCGCTGTGGCTACGATGGGTCAAGGCCTGCTCCAGCAGGCCGATGTCTTTAAAGGAGTAGCCGATAGCGGCTTCAAGCAAAGCAAGACGTTTCATTAATGGAAGCGACCTATACGGCTAAGTTCGCGGAAATTCATCCAGATAAAGAAGGCGCGTCCCACAATATTCTCATCGGGCACAAAGCCCCAATAACGACTGTCCAGACTATTGTCGCGATTGTCTCCCATGACAAAGTAGTTGCCATCAGGCACCACACACGAAATGCCATTGGAAAAATATTCACAAGAATCACGATGGGGGAAGGCCACGATGGGCATCAAACCCTGAGGCGCAGTTTTGTTCAGCAAGATGTTGTGCTGCACCTTGCCCAGCTCTTCCAGATAACGCCCAATGTAAGCGGAGCGATCCGGTTCGTAGTAATCACCACTGCGCACTTGGGTAATGACCTGACCGTTTACGGACAACACCTTGTCGCGATACTCCACACGGTCACCGGGCACGCCGACCACGCGCTTGATGTAGTCCACGGACGTATCCACGGGGTAACGAAACACAATCACATCGCCACGCTCGGGATGCCCCAAAGGAACAACCTTGGTGCCACTAACAGGCAGACGAATACCGTACTCGTATTTGTTCACCAAAATCAGGTCGCCATTTTTCAGCGTCGGCAACATCGAGCCCGACGGAATGCGAAATGGCTCGATAATGAACGAGCGCAAGACGAATACAAACAAAATGACTGGGAAAAAGCTGACGCCATATTCAATCCACCAGGGCATACGGTTGGCCTGGTCATACGCATCCTGGCGCAGCTGCTGCAAATGCTCAGGGTCTTGAGCTGCCGTTTCCGGTATTGCTTGCATCGCGGCCCGCGCACGCGCCAGACGGCGGGAACGCAGGAAGAATCGATCCAAACACCAGATTACGCCGGTCAGTATTAGCAGTACAAACAAAATCAGAGCGAAATCCCAGCTCATCGGTTTCCTTTAAAGAAATTAAGGCAGTCCTGGCTGTGGTCGGCTTGGGGTGCCGACTACAGCATTACTTATCTTCGACCTGCAAAATTGCCAAAAAGGCTTCCTGCGGAATTTCGACGTTCCCAACTTGCTTCATCCGCTTCTTACCCGCTTTTTGCTTCTCAAGCAGTTTCTTCTTGCGAGAGATATCACCGCCGTAACACTTGGCCAGCACGTTTTTACGCAATGCCTTGACGTTCTCGCGAGAAATAACTTCGGCACCAATGGCGGCCTGAATAGCAATATCAAACATCTGGCGCGGGATCAAGGAGCGCATCTTGGCGACCACTTCGCGTCCACGGTAACGGGCATTGCTACGGTGCACAATCATGGACAAGGCATCGACGCGGTCGCCGTTAATCAGGATATCCACCTTGACCACATCGGCCGAACGGTATTCCTTGAACTCGTAGTCCATGGAAGCGTAGCCACGCGATACGGACTTGAGTCGGTCAAAGAAGTCCAGCACGATCTCAGCCAGGGGCATTTCATAGACTAGATTCACCTGACGGCCATGATAGGTCATATTTAACTGCAAACCGCGCTTGGCTGTACACAGGGTCATGACCGGGCCCACGTATTCCTGTGGCATTAGCAGCGAAACCACAACAATAGGCTCGCGCACGTCTTCGATATGGGACACCTCCGGCATGCGGGAGGGGCTCTCAATCATCAGGACTTCGCCATCACGGCGCTCGACCTCGTACACCACCGACGGCGCGGTAGTGATGATATCCATATCAAATTCACGCTCCAGACGCTCCTGGACGATTTCCATGTGAAGCAGGCCCAGAAAGCCGCAACGGAAACCAAAACCCAGCGCCTGAGACACTTCGGGCTCAAACATCAGGGAGGAATCGTTCAGCTTGAGCTTTTCCAGGGAATCGCGCAGCTGGTCGTACTCACTGCTTTCCACCGGGTACAAGCCGGCAAACACCTGAGGTT
This sequence comes from Alcaligenes sp. SMD-FA, assembly GCF_025960365.1. Classification (NCBI taxonomy): domain Bacteria; kingdom Pseudomonadati; phylum Pseudomonadota; class Betaproteobacteria; order Burkholderiales; family Alcaligenaceae; genus Alcaligenes; species Alcaligenes sp. SMD-FA. The sequence continues at coordinate 2,742,183 of NZ_CP110108.1, forward strand.
TCACTTCTTTAAAGCCAGGCAGCGCCTTGTCCGCAGGTTTGCCAGCCAGGGTGATGGTATCGCCCACCTTGGCGTGTTCCAGCTCTTTAATACCGGCAATGATGAAACCCACCTCGCCAGCAGACAAATGAGGACGGTTTTCCGATTTAGGAGTGAACACACCGATGTGCTCGACCAGGTGCGTGGCGCGGGTGGCCATCAACAGGATTTTTTCCTTGGGCTTGAGCATACCGTTAACGATGCGCACCAACATGACCACGCCCACGTAGTTGTCAAACCAGGAGTCAATGATCAAGGCCTGCAAGGGCGCTGCCGGATCGCCCACAGGTGCAGGCACACGGGCGACGATGGTCTCAAGGATTTCGTCGATCCCCTGACCCGTTTTTGCACTGGCCGCAATCGCATCGCTGGCATCAATACCGATAACGTCTTCCACTTCCTGGCGTGCCGAATCCGGATCAGCCGAAGGCAAATCCATTTTATTGAGCACGGGAATCACTTCGACGCCCTGGTCCAACGCGGTGTAGCAGTTAGCCACCGTCTGCGCTTCCACACCTTGGGAAGCATCCACGACCAGCAAGGCACCTTCACAGGCCGACAAAGAACGGCTGACCTCGTAGGAGAAGTCAACGTGGCCGGGAGTGTCGATCAAGTTCAGGTTGTATACCTTGCCATCCTGAGCCTTGTAGTGCAAAGCGGCGGTCTGGGCCTTAATCGTAATGCCACGCTCTTTCTCGATGTCCATCGAATCCAGAACCTGGGTCGACATCTCGCGGTCGGCCAGGCCACCACAGCGTTGGATCAGGCGGTCAGCCAAGGTCGATTTGCCATGATCGATGTGGGCAATAATAGAGAAATTGCGGATGTGGTCCATAAACCCGTTAATAAACAAAGAAAATGTTGAGGCGCAATGCCAGAGAAACGGCACAAGAAAGGGGCGCCCATGACGCCCCTTTTCAGTCCACGCGCCGAAAACGCAAGACCCGTCCTGTCAGACGGGCGCACGTGGAACCATAATCTATTCGGGGCAAAATGCCCCCGCAAATAGTGGCGAAAAAACTCCGGCCCCTGGCCGGAGTTCATCAATGGCTATCATTTTAGCCGTTTTACAGAATTTTTATTTCGATGGCGTAATCAAAACCCATTGCGACTGGCCTGCACGCAAAACCAGCAAGGCCGCAGGTTTGGATTTATCCAAAGATGCAACCATTTTAGCGTATTGATCCGGTGTCCCTACGTCTTTATCGTTGACGCGCAAAATAAGATCACCGGGCTGCAAACCGGCCTCGCTGGCAGGAGCGGTCGCATCCACGACCTGAACAGCACTCTCGACACCTAAACGCTTCAAATCAGCATCAGAGACAGCAGTCACTTTCAGACCAAAGGCGTCCGTACTGCTGGCGGTTGGTGCGTCTTTCTGATCCTTGCCGGCGACAACCGGGCTGCTGGAAGGCATTTCCTCGACATCGATCTTGACTGTCTGCACCTTGCCCTTACGCCATATTTCCAACGTGGAGCTTTGACCTGGTTTGGTACCACCCACAATACGGGGCAGATCCGTCATTTGATCAATGGTGCGACCATTGAACTTCAAGATCACGTCACCGGACTGAATACCGGCTCTGGCAGCAGGACCACCCTCTTCCACGCTGCTGACCAAGGCACCCTTGCTGTCTTTCAGGCCCAGCGCTGTTGCCACATCATCGGCCACCGGGGTGATCTGCACGCCGATACGACCACGAGTCACCTTGCCGTCGGATTTGAGCTGCTCAACCACATTCATGGCTTCATCGATGGGAATGGCCAGGGAAATACCCATAAAACCACCACTGCGCGAAATGATCTGGGAGTTCACGCCCACCACTTCACCATTCAAGTTGATCAAGGGGCCGCCGGAGTTACCGGGGTTTACAGCCACGTCAGTCTGAATGAAAGGCAGGTAATCGCCCGTTTCGCGGTTGATGGCGCTGACAATCCCGGAGGTCACCGTGGACTCCAGACCGAACGGCGAACCAATCGCCAGAACCCACTGCCCTTTCTTGAGCTGCTTGGAGTCCCCAATAACCATAGGCTTGAGGTCTTTGGCTTCGATCTTGATCAAAGCCACATCGGTGCGTTCGTCCGTACCGATGATCTTGGCTGGATATTCCTTACCATTGCTCAGCGTGACGAAAATGCCGTTGGAGTCCGCCACCACATGATTATTAGTCAGGATGTAGCCATCGGCCGAGATGATAAAGCCCGAGCCCACGCCACGCGGCACGGTGCGCTCCTGGGGCTGCTGCCCATTATTGCCCCCATGGGGCCGTTGGGGAGCCATGCCTGGCGGCATGAAATCAGGCCCAAAAAACCAGCGGAACATGTCGTAGGGGTCCGAACCGGGGCCCATGGCAGGTGAGCGTACCCGCACCGCCTCTGTGGTGCGAATATTGACCACCCCATCTTCGGTCTTGGCAACAACTCCCGTAAAATCAGGCAGGCCCAATGTCGTGCTTTGGACCTGCTCGCTTGTCGTGACAGGCTGGGCCTGCGCGTAGACCATAGGCGCACCCGTTGCCAGTACCACGGCAGCCGTCAAGGCCGAGAGAACAGGAATACGCATTTTATGACTCGATTTTTCCATTCAAATACTCCTGGTGGACGATAGTCAATGTGTCCGGGATGGTGGGGTGAACTGTGTGCCTTCAAGCAAAGCGCGCAGAGTCTGTACAGGGACAGCCCCCGTACTGGTTAAAACATAATCGTTGATGCGACTGCGGTACATATTCATGGAGCCACGGTGAAAGGCACCCAAGCTATTTTCTTCTGCTTCGGGAGTCCCTACCTTTTCCAGAAACACGGAAATAGCGGCCAGACCGTCAGACATCATCAGATGGGTTACCTGACGACCAGCCCGCATGGGCCGAAGCATTTCGGAGCGCAAGGTAAAACCGGCCGGCATAGCCAAATGCCACCCCAATTCGCTTATATCAATTTTCTGCACTTCGGGCTCAACCACGTCCCACTTGCTGGGGTTCCAGTTGGTGCGCAATTGCTGCAAATCCACCTGCTCTCCAAAAGCGACCGAGGCAAAAGCGATCTGATCCACTACCGCTTGTTGTGGGTCCAAAGTCTGCATTTTCAACAGCAAATGGTGATCGGTATCGGCACACACACGGTAGCCATAACGCTGATCATCCTTGGGGACCAACTCGATCAGATCGCAAGGACGGCCCGCCACGCGCTCGCGCGAAGGCAAACGGCGCATATCGTAGAATTTTGGCAATTGACTGACATCACCGACCAGAAAACTGGGAAAGCGCTCGTTTTCACGCCGCTCGATCACCACCATTTTCTTTTCGGGAATCAGGCATTGGGTCACTTCGTTCTGACGCAGAAACTCACGCGGTTCACCATCCAGAATTTCCAGACGCTCGCGCTCGCCAGTACCATCAATAATGTGAACCAACTTCATGGACTGGCTGGCCTGATCCTGCGTGTAAATAATGACCCCGGAGTAATCCAGATCGCGCGCCGCTTTGTGAACTTTCTGTAACCAAGGCAGATCCAGAGGCTCCAGCCCGTCAGCCCCCTGAGCCAGCACCGGTGTACACAACACCACCAGCGAAAAGGCAAGCAAACCCTTATAGAGACGCGCCAAACCCATCTGCGATGGCATACGTACAGACCTCATTGACCCAGGGCTCCACTTTCAAAGGACACATGGCGTACTGGGCCGGTACCAACAAAATCGCGATGCAAATCCGCGTAATCATTCCAGAGCTGATCGTCCTGGGCGCTGGCCACCAAAGTGCCAGGCACTGAAGTCACGCCCATGTAAGGTAATCCCACCCACAAGGCTGCCGCCACCGCTGCCACCACAGCCAAGCCGCTGACACCGTAGCGCTGCACCAAAGGACGTTTCATGGCGCTTGGAGCAAGCACAGTAGGCTCTTCGTCGATCGCTTTGGACAGACGTGCGTAAAAACGGTCCGAAGTACGGATAGCCAGTGCGTCGGTACGCATGACGTCACCAATCAAATGATAGGTATCCCAGACTTGACGCCCATAAGGGGAGTCCAGTTCCTCGGGCCGTATTTCAGCCTCACCATCCACCCAGGAAGACACGGCGGCCTCCCAGGCATTCAGTTGATCTTCATCGGAATGGGATTTCAGGGCTTGCATCATCAATCCTTACCACCGTCGTTCACTATCTTCACCATCAAGTATGGGACGCAACTGCGCAGCAATGGCGTCGCGGGCTCGAAAGATGCGTGAGCGTACAGTTCCTATAGGGCAGTCCATGGTCTGAGCAATATCTTCGTAGCTCATACCTTCTATTTCACGTAGCACGATAGCTGTCCGCAACTCTTCGGGCAGCGCCTGGATTGCTGTATTCACTGTTTCAGCAATCTGGCGGCTGACCATCATGGATTCTGGCGTGCTTATATCGCTTAGGTTGTCGATTCGGTCAAAAGTTTCACCTTCTTCGGTTTCGACGTTCTGCAAAGTGTTGGGACGTCGTGCGGCCGAGGCCTGCCAATTACGGGCCGTGTTGATCGCAATACGGTACAGCCAAGTGTAAAAAGCACTCTCACCCCGAAACTGAGGTAGAGCTCGGTACGCTTTGATGAAGGTTTCCTGAGCCACGTCTTCAACTTCAGACGGGTCACGTACCATACGGCTGAGCAGACGCATGATTTTGCGCTGGTACTTCAGTACCAGCAGGTCAAAGGCTCGCTTATCCCCACGCTGAACACGTGCAACTAGTTCGGCATCGGTATCGCGTTCACTCATTAAGAATCCTTATTCTGAGCACGGACCTGATGGGACAGCCGGTTAGCACATAGACACAAGGCCCACCAGGCCTGCGACGGCTGAGTACGGCGCCATACAGTAATCGTACGGCAGGCCCTACCGGCGCAATCAAAACGCAAGCGCAAAGTCATGAACCAAGCACACCGCCAGATCTGCTCTATTTGCACGGACGCCTTTGCTGTGCCCTCGTACTGCAAGAAGTATAGCCCTGCCCGATGCGCTAGTGTAGCGCGCCCACCCCACACCCGACGACTGCGAGCATACAAAAAATTAGCCCACAAAGCACCTACGAACAGACAAACAGCCCAGGGCCATTGCCAGCTGTACATCGCCCAGGCCAAGCCTGACGCAAGCAATACATAAACAACAACGCCCAGTCGGCGCACCGGGGCCGGAGCTCCGATCGACCAGGACTGGGCGTCAAGAGTGGGACGGTCTAACTTAGCGAAGACGACGAACCACCATCGAACCGTTAGTGCCGCCAAACCCAAAAGAGTTGGACAAGGCCACGTCAATCTTCATATCACGCGCTTGGTTAGCGCAGTAATCCAGGTCACAAGCAGGATCCTGATTGAAAATATTGATCGTTGGAGGCGAGATCTGGTTATACACCGCCAAGGTGGTGAACACCGCTTCAATACCACCGGCAGCACCCAGCAGGTGACCCGTCATGGACTTGGTGGAATTGACCACCAGCTTGTAAGCGTGATCGCCAAAAGCCAGTTTCAATGCTTCGGACTCGTTCACATCGCCCAGCGGCGTGGAAGTACCGTGTGCGTTGACGTACTGAACCTCGTCGGCGTTGATACCACCATTGCGCAAGGCATTCATCACGCCACGACGCGGACCGTCACGGTCTGGCGAGGTGATGTGGTGAGCATCCGAGCTCATGCCGTAGCCGGCGAACTCGCCGTAAATGCGGGCGCCACGTTTCTTGGCGTGTTCGTACTCTTCCAGCACCAGCACACCAGCACCCTCGCCCAGCACAAAGCCGTCGCGGTCCATATCCCAGGGACGCGATGCCGTTTCCGGGTCGTCGTTACGGGTGGACAGTGCACGCATGGCCGCAAAACCGCCAATGCCCAGCGGGGACACAGTGGATTCGGCGCCACCCGCAATCATCACATCAGCGTCGCCATACTCGATCAGACGAGCAGCATCACCAATGGAGTGCAGACCGGTTGTACATGCCGACACAACCGCGTAGCTAGGACCTTTCAGGCCCAGACCGATGGACAACTGGCCGGACACCAGGTTGACCAGAGAACCAGGCACAAAGAACGGGGAAATCCGACGTGGCCCCCGTTCCAGATATTCTTTTTGGGTTTCTTCAATACGGGGCAAACCACCAATCCCCGAACCTACAATAACGCCAACACGCTCAGCATTGATGCTGTTGATGTCCAAGCCGCAATCCTTCCAGGCTTGCATACCTGCTACCACGCCGTAATGGATAAAGGTATCCATCTGCTTGGCTTCTTTGACTGAAATGTAGGGTGCTAATTCAAAACCTTTGACCTCACCCGCTATCTGGGCTGTTAGGGCCGAAGGATCGAAACGGGTAATACGCCCGATGCCCGAACGCCCATTGACGATGTTATCCCACGCGGTAGGAATATCGTTGCCGACCGGGGAAACAATACCCAGCCCGGTAATCACGACACGTCGTTTCACGGATGACTCCTAAACACAAAAAAAGCGGTTTAAAGGGAATAACTGCGTCTTGCAAGCTAAAGCCGCCGGGCACAAGCTACTCTCTGGAAACCGCTCTGGAGCGAGGGCGTGCACATGCCGCCCACCCTCTTAATTGAACTTACTGCTTGCTGTGAGAATTGATGTAGTCCACAGCTTGCTGGACCGTCGTGATTTTCTCAGCTTCTTCGTCTGGTATTTCGGTTTCGAATTCGTCTTCGAGCGCCATCACGAGCTCGACCATGTCGAGCGAGTCGGCACCGAGGTCGTCGAGAAAAGAAGATTCGTTTTTGATCTCGGCTTCGTTAACGCCAAGTTGTTCAGCGACGATCTTCTTGACGCGCTGTTCGATGCTTTCCATGCAGATTCTCCAAGTTGGGAAAAATTCCCGCAAATTATAGCCAATCCATACTACTAAGAGGGATAAGCTATGACAAAAAACGGCGTTCTTGTATGAGGCCTAACGTTATTCGTACAACGCCGGCTCAAGCAATAGGCCCCAAATAATCCCGCAATTTTACCTCAGCCGGGCGCGATGCCAAGCCTTACATATGCATACCACCATTCACATGGATGGTGCTGCCCGTAATATATTGCGCTTGCGACCCGGCCAGAAAGGCTACCGCGTTGGCGATATCCTCAGCAGCACCCAGTCGTCCCAGAGGGATTTGCGACAAGATTGCCGCCGACTGCTCAGGGGTCAAAGAGCGTGTCATGTCCGTATCGATAAAACCCGGAGCGACACAATTAACTGTAATGTTACGGCTACCGAGCTCGCGCGCCAAGGCGCGGCTCATGCCGGCCACACCGGCTTTGGCAGCGGCGTAGTTGGCTTGGCCAGGGTTACCACTCTCGCCCACCACCGAGGTGATGCTAATGATGCGGCCCCAGCGGGCTTTCATCATGGGGCGAATAACGGCACGCGACAGGCGGAATACGGCACTCAGATTAGTCTGGATAACTGCATCCCAATCTTCATCTTTCAAGCGCATGGCCAGGTTGTCACGCGTAATACCGGCATTATTGACCAGGATATGCGGACCGCCATCTTCTTTGCTCAAGGCAGAAATCAGCGCTTCGCAAGCAGCCGGGTCGTCCACATTCAATACATGGCCGTAGCTGCCATTCTGGTCCAGTACAGCAGAAATCGCCTGCGCGCCGGACTCAGACGTGGCAGTACCAATAACCTTGGCGCCACGTGCCATCAATTCTTTAGCAATCGCCTGACCGATACCGCGCGATGCGCCAGTTACCAGGGCAGTCTTGCCGCTTAGATCCAATTCTTGCATTTATGCTCCCTCCAGGGCTTCCAAAGTGGCCTGCAAGGATGCAGGGTCGCTGATCGACAAGGCAATCAGATCACGGTCAATACGCTTGACCAGACCGGTCAGCACTTTGCCTGGACCACACTCGACTACATGGGTAACACCTTGGGCCTTCATGGCCTGGATGGTTTCCACCCAGCGTACAGGATGCCAAGCCTGACGAACCAGCGCGTCTTTAATCTGCTCAGGGTCGGTAGGTGCAGCTACGTCCACGTTATTGATAACAGAGACCGTGGGAGCCTTCACATCCACCGACGCCAGCGCCTGAGCCAGCACGGTGGCAGCCGGTTCCAGCAGGCTGGAGTGGAACGGGGCCGACACGGGCAGCACCAAGGCACGCTTGGCACCGGCCTCTTTGGCCAGAGCACATGCACGATCTACCGCTTCTACATTCCCGGCAATCACAACCTGAGCAGGCGCATTGTAGTTAACAGCCTGAACAATCTGCTGCCCCTCGGAGGCTCGCGCACATACATCGCGCACCTGATCATCATCCAGACCCAACACGGCAGCCATGGTACCCGCACCGACGGGCACAGCAGCCTGCATGGCATCGGCACGAATGCGAACCAGCGGGACAGCCTGTTCCAGGCTCAACGCACCGGCAGCAGTCAGGGCCGAGTATTCACCCAGGCTATGGCCGGCCATCACGGCAGGAACGGGGCCTCCGGCCTGAATCCAGGCCTGGTACATGGCCACGGCGCTCGCCAGCATGACAGGTTGAGTATTGGTAGTCAGATTCAAAGCCTCAGCAGGCCCTTGTGCCATCAACTGGGCCAGGTCCTGACCCAGCGCCTGGCTGGCTTGTGCAATGGCTTGCTGTACGACAGCGGACTCGGCCCAGGCATCGAGCATGCCCACGGACTGCGAGCCTTGTCCTGGAAAGACAAACGCAATTTTCATGGTAGAAAAACTCAAAGAGATGAGGCGGTAATCCGAATCGCGCTACTTAGCAGCGGACCAGCACCGAACCCCAGGTAAAGCCGCCACCCACGCCTTGCAACAGCGCCAGATCACCGGTACGGATACGACCATCCCGGCGAGCAGCATTCAGGGCCAAAGGTACACTGGCTGCCGAGGTATTGGCATGTTGATCAACCGTGATAACCACCTTCTCGGAGGGGATACCCAGCTTACGACCTAGAAAATTGATGATGCGAACGTTGGCCTGGTGCGGAACCAGCCAATTGATGTCAGACAAGGAAACACCAGCCTGTTCGCAGACTTGATTGGCCGAAGCGGCCAGTGAAGTGACAGCCAGTTTGAACACAGCCTGACCGTCCATACGCAGGAAGGGATCACCCACAACCTGACCGTGCGAGACATTGCCTGCCGCGCACAAAATACCCATTTGGCTGCCATCCGCATTGAGCTGGGCGGCCAAAATACCGGGTTCATCACTGGCTTGCAGAACCACAGCGCCCGCACCGTCGCCGAACAGGACGCAGGTAGAGCGGTCGTTCCAATCCAGGATGCTGGAGAACACTTCAGCACCGATAACCAGCGCATTGCGCGCACGGCCTGCCTTGATCATGGCGTCGGCGGTCGTCAGTGCATAGACAAAGCCGCTGCACACCGCTTGTACGTCGTACGCGGCCGCGCCCTTGTTGCCCAACTCGGCTTGCACCAGGCACGCCGTGCTGGGGAAAACGTAATCGGGAGTGGAAGTAGCCACCACAATCAGGTCCAGATCCTGGGCAGCAATGCCCGCATCTTCCAGCGCCTGACGCGCGGCGTGTGTTGCCAAATGACTGGTACGAACACCGGGATCAGCAAGATGACGCTGGTGAATACCGGTACGCTCGACAATCCATTGATCGGAGGTTTCGATACCCTTTTGAGCCAGCTCAAGCGCTAGATCATCGTTAGACACAATCCGAGGAGGCAGATAGCCACCTGTACCGATAATCTTGGCAAATATCGTCATTTTATGTTCCCGATCAAGCCCGTTCTTATGAGGACGAGGGCTCTGAAGTATGGCGTGTATCTGGTTCGCCGCTTTGCTGTTCATGCAAGCTCACACTTTGCATGATGCGTTCGACTGCCTGGCTGGTACCGCTGAGCAGACCATTGAGCACCGCACCGCGGGCTCGTTGCAAAGCATAACCGAAAGCGTAGGCATCGGCAGAACCATGACTCTTGATAACAATACCGCGTAAACCCAAAAGGGCTGCACCGTTATGACGGCGATTATCCACCCTGTCGCGGAAACGATTCAAGACAGGACGAGCCAGCAAAGCGGACACTTTGCTTAAAGGGTCACGGGTAAATTCGTCGCGCAGCATACTGCCGACCATCTTGGCCAGACCTTCAATGGACTTGAGGACCACATTGCCCACGAAACCGTCACACACGACCACGTTGACAGTACCTTTACAGATATCGTCACCTTCTACGTTGCCGTAAAAATTCAGTCCGCTAGAGCGTAACAATTCAGCCGCCTTTTTGACGACCTCGTTGCCTTTGATGACCTCTTCCCCAATGTTGAGCAAGCCCACAGTGGGACGCTCATGGCGATCCACGATACTGGCCAGAGCAGATCCCATAATGGCGAACTGCAAGAGGTGTTCTGCAGAGCAATCCACATTGGCACCCAGGTCCAGCATGATCGTGGCCCCGCCCTTTTGGTTCGGGATGGACGTAGCAATGGCTGGGCGATCAATCCCATCCAAAGTTTTGAGTACGTAGCGCGAAATTGCCATCCAGGCGCCGGTATTACCCGCAGAAATGCAGGCATCAGCTATCCCGTCCTTGACAGACTGGGCAGCCACTCGCATGGAGGAATCTTTTTTGCGGCGCAGGGCCACCTCGACCGAATCGGCCATGGTGACAACTTCGGATGCGGGAAGAATGTCGTACCAGGAGGTATCGACATTACCTTGCGCACGCAATGTTTGCTCGATGGCCTGAGGCTCGCCAACCAATAAGCAGTGCACATCCGGATAGCGCTTGGCAAAAAGCAGCGCTGCAGGGACAGTGACGGATAAACCGATATCGCCGCCCATGCAATCGATGGCAATACGTATTTTTTTGTTAGACATCAAGCATGCAACCTATGTTGCTTGCAACGACAAAGAGACTATTACTCGTCGTTCTTTGTCTTCAGCACTTTACGGCCACGATAGATGCCGTTGGGGCTGATGTGGTGACGCAGGTGCAATTCGCCAGTCGTAGGCTCGATAGCCGTCGAAGGACCAGTAAGCGCGTCGTGCGAACGACGCATGTTACGCCGGGACGGGCTCTTTTTATTCTGCTGAACAGCCATGATGACTCCTGTAGATGGACAACCCCGAATAAATGGGTGCAGCCCGAAAAATTAACGAATTAGTAACAAACAATCAAGACTTCTTGAGCGAACCCAGCACAGCAAACGGGGATGGCCGCTCAAAAGCGGATTCATCCAGGTCGTCTGACTTAGCTTCCATGGACAGCGACTGAGCGTCGGGACAAACCTCATGGCGCGGCACATAAGGCACGCTGAGAATCAGTTCATCCTCGACCAGCCCCAGGACATCCAACTGGCCTTCACACAAGATACGATCAGGACCTTCCGTATCGTCATCGTCCAGCTCCAGTTCTTCCTCGGTTGCCACAATCTGCACTTCGTTAGAAATATCGATGGGCCACGCAAAAGGCTTCACACAGCGCTGGCATTCCAAAATGACACTACCTTTGGCCTGCACATGCACAAACCGACGTCGGGCAGAATCCTCCCGACCCGAAACGCTCCAGTCAATGCGCAAATCGCCTTGATCGGGCAAATCGGATACCAGACGAGACAAATCCTCCACCAGCACCTGGCCCGACATTTCCTGAGGGGCACGGGCGAGATTCAAGGTGTCGATATACTGTGTCGTCATAAGTATGCTTAGGGCATCAAACCGCGGTCTTGCCAGGATTTGGATACCGCTTGTTTGTTTTGCTTGTCGCTTGTTTGCTGCTTGTTTGTTTTACTGCCTTGGTATCGCTTGGGTGCGCTCTACCATTTTTCTTGTACTGCTTCTTTTCCCTGCCCTTCGGTATTGAAGCATGTAAAACCTCGCTGGCAAACTGCCAAGCTAGCCCACAACCATTTCAATAACGAAGAAAACATTAGATAATACCGTGCTAAGCACAAGGCAGTCAAACCAAAGCACAGCTAAAACACACCATGCGTCTCATCCTTGCATCAAGCTCAGTCTATCGCCGCGCTATGTTAGCGCGTTTGGGCCTGCCTTTCACCTGTCAGTCTCCTGACATTGACGAAACCCCACTTCCTGGGGAGGCTCCTGCACAGCTCAGTCTGCGTCTGGCGCGTGAAAAAGCCACCCGTATCAGCCAGCTAAACCCAGGCGCACTGGTGATTGGCTCCGATCAAGTTGCCACGTCGGGCCAGGACGCCATCGGCAAGCCCGGCGACCACGCTGGTGCACAGAAACAACTGCGTCGCCTAAGCGGTCAACACATTGATTTCCATAGCGCCTTATGCGTGACTGACGGCCAGGAACTGCTGTGCAGCGATATTGTTACCAATTGTCGTTTTCGTGCATTAAGCGATGAGGAAATTGAGCACTATTTGCTACAAGAAAGGCCTTATGACACCGCTGGCAGCGCCAAAGCCGAAAGTCTGGGGATTGCCCTGATGGAATCCATGCGCTCGGACGATCCGACCGCGATCATCGGCCTGCCCCTGATCGAGCTGTGCTCCATGCTGCGTCACTTTGGATTAAACCCCTTGCGCCCCAACCTTCTTACCCCTTCCGTTTAGGACTGATTCGCCATGCCCCAAGCCGCCCCCTTGCATCTGATCCCCGTAGGCTTAAGCGAGAGCCCGATCAGCGGCTGGCTACCCGCCGACGTCAAAGCCTTGACGCGCGAACTGACCGTCTTTATTGCCGAGAACGCCAAAACCGCCCGTGCTTTTCTGAAACTGGTCGAGCCAGTGGTGCCTTTGCAGGAAATCACCATTCATACCTTGGACAAGCGCGGCAACAAACCCGGTGAAATGCGCGAGTGGTTGAAAGTCGCCCTGCAAGGCCAGGCGATTGGCCTGGTGTCAGAAGCTGGCTGCCCTGCGGTGGCCGACCCCGGCGCGCTAGTGGTGGCCATGGCCCACGAAATGAAAATCCCTGTGCGTCCACACGTTGGCCCCTCCTCCATTTTGTTGAGCCTGATGGCCAGCGGCCTGGACGGACAACAGTTTGTATTTCACGGCTATGCGCCTGTCGATGGCGCCGCACGCGCCAAGCAGCTTAGACAATGGGAAAGCCAGTCCCAGACCTTGGAACAAACTCAGATCCTGATCGAAACGCCTTACCGCAACCAGGCCATGTACAGCACCCTGCTGCAGGCACTGAAGCCCACAACACGCTTGTGTCTGGCACGTGATCTGACGGGTTCGCGTGAATTGATCCAGACCGCCACGGTGGAACAGTGGCGCGAACGCCCAGCGCCCGCCCTGGACAAAACCCCCTGCATTTTCTTGTTTCTGGCGGGTCGTTAAGATGAAACCCCTGTCTTGCCTTACCCCCGCCTTGAAACGCAGCCTTCGGATTGGCGCGCTCAGCCTGACGGCCTTATTGGCGGCTTGTGGCGGTAGTGGCCCCTTCAAACTTGATGACAGCTATAGCGCTCAGGGCCAAAACAGCCGAGTGCGATATCTGGTCATGCACTACACCGCCGGCGACCACGCCACGTCTCTAAAAGTGCTGACACAACGCGATGTCAGCGCCCATTACCTGGTCAGCGACGAGCGTCGTCCTACTGTCTACCGCCTGGTTCCGGAAGAGCGCCGCGCCTGGCACGCTGGCATAGGCTCCTGGTACGGCTTCACGGACCTGAACACCGGCTCTATCGGCATCGAAATCGTGAACATGGGACGCCTGGCAGATGGCCGCTGGGCCCCGTATACATCCGGGCAAATTGAGGCAATCAAAGTATTGTTAAAAGATCTGGCTCAGCGCCATGGCGTGTCTGCTCGCAATATTATTGGTCACAGCGATGTGGCCCCACAGCGCAAGCTGGATCCCGGCCCCCATTTCCCCTGGAAGGAACTGGCCCAAGCGGGCATAGGCCGTTGGTACAAGGAATCACAGGCTCACGCGCTGCAAGCACAGTACGCTACGCGCCCCCTGCCCTCTGCTGCTCAAACTCAGGCTCTGCTGCGAAAAGCAGGCTATGAGACTCCGGACAGTGGTGTTTTCGACAAGGCCACACAAAACGTGATTGCCGCTTTTCAGATGCACTACCGTCCGGCCCGCTATGACGGTATTCTGGACGCCGAAACAGCCGCCATTTTGCAAAGTTTGGATTAAGAAAAAAAACAGGTAATGGGCTAGTGCTCATTACCTGTTCTTTTTAATGCCCTGTCTTATTCAGGGTGGGCCAGCGGCGCAAAATCAACAAGCCCGCCAGCACCAAACCATAAACATAGACCTCCACCACATCATTTTTACCGATACGAATCAGATAAAAATGCAGAATGGATAGGACCGCCGCCAGATACACCGTCTGATGCAAACGACTCCAGCCACGCCCCAAACGCTTTTGCCAGCCATTCGTGGAGGTCAGGGTCAAGGCCAATAAAATCAGCACAGCCACCACACCAATAGCGATCAAGGGCCGCTGTACCACGTCCTGCCACATGGACAGCCAATCCCCCGAACGATCCCACCAGGCCCAGGCCAGCGTATGCAAAGCAGCATAAAAGAAACTGAACAAACCCAACATACGACGCCAACGCACCAAAGCGGGTTGCGCCAGCAAACGCCGTACGGGGCTCAAGGCCAGGGTCAGCAATAACAGCACCAAGGCCCAGACCCCGCTGGAGCGCGTCAAAAACTCGGCGGGATTCGCACTCAGACCATTATTAAAACCCAGCCATACCCAGCGCCCCAAGGGAAACAAGCCCAGCAAAAACACCAGGGGCTTGAGCCTGTCTAACTGGGCGGCCTTCCAGGTAGCCATTAGTAAAACCGCCTCAAATCCATATCGGCATACATGCCAGCCACGTCTTGTGCATAGCCATTGAAAGGCAAGGTCGGCTTTTTAGTGGCAAAAAATCCCGAACCAATGACTCGCTCAGTCGCCTGACTCCAGCGCGGATGCGGCACCTCGGGGTTTACATTGGCGTAAAAACCATATTCATGAGGAGCCACCTTCATCCAGCTGGACTCGGGCATGGTGTCCGTCAGGGTAATTCGCACCAGGGACTTGGCCGACTTGAAGCCATACTTCCAGGGCACGATCAACCGCACAGGCGCTCCGTTCTGAACAGGCAGACTTTTTCCGTAAAGACCGGTAGCCAGCAAGGTCAACGGGTGCATGGCCTCATCCAGCCGCAATGCTTCCACGTAAGGCCAGTCCAAGATACGTGAGCGCAAGCCCGGCATAGTTTCCGGGTCTGCTGCCGTTTCAAAGCGAACAAAGCGGGCTGAGCCTTGGGGCGACGCCTGTTTCAACAGGGCCGACAAGGAATACCCTACCCAAGGCACTACCATGGACCAGGCTTCCACACACCGCAGGCGGTAGATACGCTCTTCCAAGGGGGCGAGCTTCAAGATCTGATCCATATCCAGGGTCAGCGGCTTGTTCACCAAACCGTCGATCTGCAAGGTCCAGGGTTCCGTCTTGAATTTCCCCGAGTGACGCGCAGGGTCTTCCTTGCCCGTTCCAAATTCATAGAAATTATTGTAGGTGGTGACATCGGACTCACGGGTGGGCGTCTCGTCCAGCTTCCAACGCTGGGAAGGCGTGAACGTCAAGGCCTGCCCCACAGGGACGGCCTGAGCCTGACCCGGCAAGCTGGCCGCCAAGGCCAAGGCCCCCGGAGCCTGCAACAGCAGACGGCGGCGAGCCCGCCAGACCGACTCATCAGTAATTTCAGAGGGACGTATGGGCTGCGAGCGTGATTTGAACATCTCCATCTCCTTGAACCTGCCGGCAAGGCGGCTATCAAACCCGCTTGCCTTGTCTTAAATCCGTGCCAATACCCAATCGCGCATTTGCGCCACATTATCAACCATGACCGTAGGCTCTGCCTTGGCCAGAGTTTGAGGATCGTGTGCGCCATATGTGACAGCCACACTATCCATGCCCGCATTGGCCGCCATGTGAATATCATGCACGGTATCACCCACCATCAAGACCTGTTCGGGCTCCAGCATCAATTCAGCCAGCAATTGATGCAGCATTTCCGGATCCGGCTTGCTACGGGTTTCGTCCGCACAACGGGTCGCATCAAAAAAAGTGCTGAGTTTGACCTGCTGCAACACCCTGTCCAGACCTTGACGACTTTTACCTGTTGCCACTCCTAAGGCAATCTGACGGCCACGAAGTTCACCCATGAAAGGTAAAATTCCGTCAAAAAGCTTGATATGAGGGTCACGCTGCATGAAATGATAGCGGTAACGCTCCAGAAACAGCGGCATCTGCTCGGCAGTCAAATCCGGTACAGCGCGGTACAAGGCGCTTTCCAGCGACAAACCAATAACCCAACTGGCTTGCTGAATCGAAGGCACAGGCAATTGCAGGTCCGCACTGGCCAACTGAATAGAACTGGCAATTGAGTACGTCGAATCCATAACTGTGCCGTCCCAATCAAACAGAACGGCGGCGTAACGCGTCATAACAACTTCTCCAAACGCTCAAGAGCGGCCTGACAGGCCGCTGGCAAAGCCGCCTCCAGAACCAGGGGCTGTCCGGTGACAGGATGATTGAACTCCAAGCGTCCCGAATGCAGGAACATGCGCTTGAAACCTTGACGGGCAAATTGATCGCGGATGGCATCGTCGCCATATTTATCATCACCCACAATCGGAAAACCCGAATGGGCCAAATGAACACGAATCTGGTGAGTACGGCCGGTTTTCAGCTCGGCCTGCACCAAGGTAAAGCGGCCAAAGCGGCGCTGCATGGTGATGATGGTATGCGCAGGCTTGCCAGCCGGGTCAACCTTGACGCGTCGCTCGCCACTTTCAGTCAGCCAGCGCAGCAAGGGGAAACGAATATGTTGACGATCGTTCACCCAATCGCCCTGCACCAGCGCCCAGTAAAACTTGCGGGCACGGATTTCACGAAACATATCATGCAAGCCGACCAAAGCCGCGCGACGCTTGGCAATAATCAGCAAACCGGAGGTGTCACGATCCAGACGGTGGGCCAGTTCCAGAAAGGGTGCCTGAGGGCGCGCCGCACGCAACTGCTCGATGACACCAAAAGACACGCCACTGCCACCATGCACAGCCACACCGGCAGGTTTGTCGATCACCATCATGTGCTCGTCCTCGAACACCACTGGGAAAACGGCAGCGGGGACGGGACGGGCCTGCTCGGGTTCAGGCAGGCGCAGAGGCGGAATCCGCACCATATCGCCATCTTGCAAGCGATAGTCGCTGCTGATGCGGCCTTTGTTCACGCGAACCTGACCGCCGCGAATGGCTTTGTAAATGTGGCTTTTTGGCACCCCTTTACATTCGCGTAACAAAAAATTATCTATACGCTGACCCGCCCGCGTTTCATCAATGCGTAATATTCGCACTTGAGGGGCTGATCTTTGTGATTCATGAGGTTTGCACATAACAAAAAGGGGCATATAATCGCTTCAGCCTATAGAAGCTGAGACTGGGTCCAGCGTAGAGATGCAAAGGGTGCGTCTCCGTTGGATAACCAAGGACTGATAATTGTATCCTTGAGTTCCAGCTTCCGGGTCATAAGGTCGCCGGGGTGAGTCCGAAATAACGAAAGTCGTGTGGCAAGAAGGCCCGCTTTCCAAGAGATGCTTTCCTCCCGCGTGCGGCGCTGAATTCCTGCACAGATTGTCCCGTTCTTTTGCACCAGCCGCATGATTTATGCGACTGCCGTTCCCCCAGCAATTTTATATTCGTCAAACACACACTGTGACTCTGACCCTCCTGCTGATTGAACTTCGCGCTTTGGCGCGACTCGTGCCTCCCAGACTATAAGCCGGTAGGCCGATTTTGCCTGCCTGCCCCAAACTGATGCAGCTATAGCGCTACACACCTGTGACCCGCGGTCGTGCGCCGATATTTCGGTGCTCCATGACAACGGAGATCCACACTCATGAAACGCATGTTGTTCAATGCGACGCATCAAGAAGAACTACGCGTCGCCATTGTTGACGGTCAAAAACTCATTGACCTCGACATCGAAACAGCCGGGCGCGAACAGCGCAAAGGCAATATTTACAAAGGGGTCATCACCCGTATCGAACCCGGCCTGGAAGCCTGCTTCGTCAGTTACGGTGAAGAGCGTCACGGCTTTCTGCCCTTCAAAGAAGTGGCTCGCAGCTACTTCAAAGAAGGGGTTGATGTACGCAGCGCCCGCATCCAGGACGCCCTGGTCGAAGGCCAGGAACTGATCATCCAGGTTGAAAAAGAAGAGCGTGGCAACAAGGGCGCTGCCCTGACCACCTTTATTTCCCTGGCAGGTCGCTATCTGGTTCTGATGCCCAACAACCCTCGTGGGGGTGGCGTATCGCGCCGCGTGGAAGGCGAAGACCGCCAGGAACTGCGCGAAGCCATGGACCAGCTGGATATCCCGCAGGGCATGAGCATCATCGCCCGCACCGCAGGTATCGGCCGCAGCGTCGAAGAACTGCAGTGGGACCTGAACTACCTGATGCAGCTGTGGACCGCCATTGACGGCGCGGCCCGCGACAATGCTGCCCCTATCCTGATTTATCTGGAATCCAGTCTGGTTATCCGGGCGATACGCGATTACTTCTCGCCCGATATTGGCGAGATCCTGATCGACACGGATGAAATTCACGAGCAGGCCGCCGCCTTCATGAGCGTGGTCATGCCCGACAACTTGCATCGCGTGAAAATGTACCGCGATGATATCCCCCTGTTCTCGCGCTTTCAGATCGAACACCAGATCGAAACTGCTTACTCACGTACCGTGCAATTGCCGTCGGGTGGTGCTGTCGTTATCGACCATACCGAAGCGCTGGTTGCCATTGACGTGAACTCGGCCCGCTCCACGCGTGGTGCCGATATTGAAGAAACCGCCCTGCGCACCAACCAGGAAGCCGCCGACGAAGTGGCCCGCCAGTTGCGTTTGCGTGACTTGGGTGGCCTGATTGTTATCGATTTCATCGATATGGAAGACAGCAAGAACCAGCGTGCTGTCGAACAACGCCTGCGTGACGCCCTGCACCTGGATCGTGCTCGTGTTCAGATGGGTAAGATCTCGCGCTTTGGCCTGATGGAACTGTCTCGTCAGCGCCTGCGCCCTGCCCTGAACGAAGGCTCTCACATCACGTGCCCACGATGCACCGGTACCGGCGTGATTCGCGATGCTGAATCCAGCGCCCTGCATGTTCTGCGCCTGCTGCAAGAAGAAGCCATGAAAGAAGGCACTGCCGCCCTGCACGCTCAAGTGCCGGTGGACGTGGCTACTTTCTTGCTGAACGAAAAGCGCGCTGACATCACCAAAATCGAATCGCGTCTGAACATCGCCCTGATCCTGATTCCCAACAAGAATCTGGAAACCCCGCACCACATCATCGAGCGCCTGCGCCACGATGACCCACGCCTGGACGAACTGCGCAGCAGCTACGAGCTGGTTCAGCAGCCCGAACAGCAAGACAGCCTGGTGCCGCACCGCAGCCACGAAATCAAGCCTCGTCCAGAAGCCCTGGTCAAAAGCACCACGCCGGCCCAGCCTGCTCCCATGAGCAAGCCAGCTGCTGCTGCCGCAGCCGCCAGCGCCGCTGCCAGCGACAACAAACCCGGCCTGCTCAAACGTTTGCTGAGCTGGTTGTCCGGCACACCCACGGAGCCCGTGACCGAAGCCAGCAAATCCGAAGAGAGCAAATCTCCTTCCGGTCGCCGCCAAGGCCGTCCAGGCCAATCCCACGGTGGCCGTGGTCAAGGTGGACGTGGTCGTCGCCAGTCCAACCGCCCGGAAGCAGCTCAGGAAGAAAAAGCCAGCACGGAAAGCACCAGCGCGAATACCCGTGGTCGCCGCCGCAATGCCTCGGCCAATAACGAAGCCGCCTCGGAAGCCCCGCAAAGCACCAGCACGACTACGACGCCTGCCACCGCCGACGAAGGCAGCAGCAACAGCCGCAACCCACGTAACCGTCGAGGCCGTGGCCGTCAACGCCGCGAAGAAGGCAGCACAGAAAACGTCGAGCTGAACAAAGACCTCAACAGCACGGCCGCCCAGCCCGAACAGGCTGTTGCCAGCATTGCCGCAGCCTCTGCTGTTGCCGCCACCAAGCAAGAAGCACAAAAACGTGCTGAACAGCTGGCTGAGGCCGACAACACTGATACCGGCGACAACTCGGATACTGAAACGGACGAAAACAGCGAGAACGGCGCCCTGGATCCAGAGCGCAAACGTCGCCGTCGTCGTAGCCGTCGTGGTCGTCGCAACACAGACGCCAACGCAGTGGCCGAAAACGAAGAGAACAGCGAAGAAGGCAATACCAGCGCCTACGTTGCTCACGCAACACCCAGCTTTAACCCCGCTGCCCTGGATGCCCAGGAACAAGCCGCTGCCCAAACCGCAGCAGCCGAGCCTGAGCAGCCCCAAGCAGCCGTAGAGGCACCAGCAGCCCAAGAAGCGACGGCTGTCGCCGCTCAGGAAGCTCCAGCCGCTGCCGAAGCTGCACAACCTGCTCAAGAAGTCGTCACGACTCAAGCAGCCGCAGTTGAAACCGCCTCAGCTCAGGAAGAAGTAGCCGCTCCAGCCGTTCAGGCCGAAGTTGCTCCAGAAGCTCCTGCTGCTGAAGAAACTGTTGCTCCTGTGCAAGCAGAAGCTGCTGCCGAACCTGCAAAAGCAGAAATCGTTGAAGCTCAAGCCGAAGCCGTAGAAAAAGCTGCAACTCCAGCAGAAGCCCAAGCCGTGGCAGAAACCCCAGCCGTTGAAGCTGCTCCAGTGGAAACTGTAGCCGTCGAAACCGCTGCTGCTCAGAAAGAGACAACTGTTCCCGCCGCCGAAGTCGCTCCAGAAGCTCCTGCAGCTGAAGAGGCCATTGCTCCTGTACAAGCAGAAGCTGCTGCCGAACCAGCCAAAGCAGAAGTCACCGAAGCTCCAGCTGAAGCCGTAGAAACAGCCGCGACTCCTGCACAAGCTCAGTCCACAACTGAAGCCCCAGCCGTTCAAGCCACTCCAGTGGAAACTGCAGCCGCAGAGACTCGCGTAGAGACTCAAACCGCTGCCGCAGAGACTCCTGCCGCCGAACAAGCACAGAAGCCCGCTGCCGCTCCTCTGGAAGCCGTACTGAACGCCGCAGGCATCGAACTGGTGGAAACCGCTCGCTCGGCAACACAGGACAACTACCAGCCTGCACCAGTGCGCCTGGGTCGCCCACGCAAGCAACGTACTGCAGAAACCGAGAACAGCGAACCGCTGCAACAGGTCGAAACGCAGTAAACAGCAAGACTAAAAACGCCGCCCTCCAGGGCGGCGTTTTTTATGCCTGTCGTATCCACAAAGAGCAATCACCTGAGCCCCTTCTCCTTCTCCTTCTCCTTCTCCTTCTCCTTCTCCTTCCCCTTCCCCTTCCCCTTCCCCTTCTCCCTTCCCGCTAATCCAAGCCACTCCCCCAACAAGCCCCTATCCTCTTTCACCCAAACTCCAGCCTAGCCCCACCCGCCTCGGCATCTAGCTCAGCATTAAACCCGCCCTAGCCTTAGCCCTAAGCGCAAACCCACCACTCTTTCAACTCCAGTTGCATACAAAGCCGAAGATAGGAATAAAGAGAAAAAACAAAGCTGAAGCCAACAGCGCAGAAAACGTACGCGCATACACAACCGAACGAGGCATAGGCCAAAACACAGGCTCAGACACAGGACAGTTGCAGGTGCAGACAGCAGATACAGCCCTCTATTTGAGCCCTCTGCGATATTCCCTTTTTCTTGAGGTAGGGAGTACAGCCCGAATGCGAGTCAGAGCTTTGGCCGCGGACTATTGAACAATCCAGGGTGCAAACCCAGCGCTGTTCGGGCCAGACGCTTGTACTTGGTCCGAGGGGACCGAGTACCTGGCGAGTTCACTGGGCGCCTGGGTTGTTCAATAGCCAAGAGCACCCGTGCGCAGCACGGGCCAAGGCCCCGCCCCCAGGCCGTACTCCCCCCACCCCAAGAAAACCAAGCCAATCTCGCCCTGAAGTCTCAACCAAGAGACCAACGTTCCAATAGCACAACCCCCTATGCAAAAAAAACTACAGCGGAGTAGGCAAAAAAAAACGCCACCTGAACCCAGATGGCGTTTTTCCCTAAGCGTCAAGCCGTGGCAATCAAGAATGACGCGACACAGCCTCAGCCGGTTGACGAGTCAACAAAGCCAGCAGCTCCGCCAGTTCACGCTGCAACTCACGACGGTCCACCACCATATCGATCGCGCCCTTCTCCAGCAAGAACTCGGCACGCTGGAAGCCTTCAGGCAGCTTCTCACGCACAGTCTGCTCAATCACGCGAGGACCGGCAAAGCCAATCAAGGCATTAGGCTCGGCAATCACCACATCGCCCATAAAGGCAAAACTGGCCGATACACCACCCATGGTTGGGTCAGTCAAAATACTGATAAACGGCAAACCCGCCTCGGACAGTTCGGCCAGAATAGCCGTGGTCTTGGCCATCTGCATCAGGGAGAACAAGCTCTCCTGCATACGCGCGCCACCCGAAGCGGCCACACAGATGAAAGGACTACGGTCGGCAATAGCCGCCTTAACACCACGTGTGAAACGCTCACCCACCACCGACCCCATGGAACCGGCCATGTATTCAAACTCGAAGCAAGCCACCACGGCTGGCACAGACAAAATCGTGCCGCTCATGACCACCATCGCCTCAGTTTCGCCCGTTTGTTTGGCTGCCTCGGAAACGCGTTCGGTGTATTTGCGCGAATCGCGGAACTTCAAGGGGTCCATAGGACGGGTGTTAGAACCAATTTCGGTCTGGCCTTCGGGGTCCAGCAAGGATTTGATCCGGCCACGCGCACCAATACGCATGTGATGACTGCACTTGGGGCAAACATTCAAAGTTGCCTGGAGATCTTCCTTGTAGAGCACAGACTCACACGACGGACATTTCACCCACAGCCCCTCGGGAACGCGACGGCTGCTTTCGGGGTTACGGTTAATTCGCGGCGGGAGTATTTTCTCGATCCAGCTCATTGTTAGATCCTGTTTTCGCTTGGCCGGCACCCGGCCCACCAAACTCTTTATTCTGAAAAAAAGCGCCTGTTCCTCAAGAACAGGCAGATGATTCTATACGCGGAATAGGTATTTAGGCTAATTATCCAGCGCCTGACGTATCTGTGCGAGCCATTGACTGGCCGCGGCAACCGCCGCTGCGTCCTTATCCTTTTGCTCTTTGCCCGCGTTTTCTTGCACGGCCTGCTCCATAGTCTGAATCAGCTTGGAACCAATAACAACTGCGTCCGCACAACGGGAGATGGCTTTGGCACTTTGCGCATCACGAATCCCGAAACCTACTCCGACCGGAATTTTGACGTGCTGACGAATGCGCTGCAAGTGGTGTTCCACATCAGCCACATCAATCTGGGCCGAACCGGTCACCCCTTTCAGGGAAACATAGTACACATAGCCTTGAGCCAACTCGGCCACCTTGGCAATGCGTTCGTCCGTGGAAGTGGGCGATAGCAGGAAAATGGTGTCCACGCCCTGCTCGGTCAGCAAACGGGTGAAATCCTCGGACTCTTCAGGCGGGTAATCCACCGTCAGCACGCCGTCCACACCCGCCTTGCCCGCCATCACGGCAAACTCGGCCTGACCGATACGTTCGATAGGATTGGCGTAACCCATCAGCACAACCGGCGTTTCCTCGTCGATCAGGCGAAACTGCTGCACAATCTCCAGCACTTTACGCAAGCCGACACCACGGCTGATGGCACGTTCAGCGGCTTGCTGAATCACCGGGCCATCGGCAGTGGGATCAGAAAAAGGCACACCCAATTCAATGACATCTGCCCCGGCCTGACGCAAGGCATGCATCAAGGCCACGGTAGCGGGCACCGAAGGGTCTCCGGCCGTAATATACGGCACCAGGGCGCAACGCCCGTTCAAACCTTCAAACGTCTTTTGCAGACGCACATTACTCGACATATCAGTTCCCGATTGCTTACAGAGTCAAGCCGCCGTACTCGGCGACCGTATGCATGTCCTTATCGCCACGACCGGACAAACTGACCAGAATGATTTTATCCTTGGACAAAGTCGGAGCAATGCGAGCCGCATGAGCCAGCGCGTGCGAGGACTCCAGCGCAGGCATGATGCCTTCGATGCGGCAGCAATCGTGAAACGCTTTCAGAGCGTCTTCATCGGTGCAGGTGGCGTAGTGGGCGCGGCCACAATCTTTCAGCCAGGCGTGCTCGGGGCCCACACCCGGGTAATCCAGACCAGCCGACACCGAGTGCGTAGGCATGACGTTGCCGTCATCATCCTGCAGTACATAGGTACGGTTACCGTGCAGCACACCCACCAGTCCCTTGTTCAGGGAAGCCGAGTGCTCCAGCGTATCCAGGCCGCGTCCAGCCGCTTCCACACCGATCAGCTCCACGTCCTTGTGCTCGATATAGGGGTAGAAAATGCCCATGGCATTGGAACCGCCACCGACTGACGCCAAGACGTAATCAGGCTGACGACCGGCATCCTCAGGCATTTGCTGCACGCACTCTTCACCGATCACGCATTGGAAGTCGCGCACCATCATCGGGTAAGGATGAGGACCAGCCACCGTGCCAATGATGTAGAAGGTATTACTGATGTTGGTGACCCAGTCACGCATGGCCTCGTTCAGCGCATCTTTCAGGGTGCGCGAACCGGATTCCACGGGCACAACCGTCGCACCGAGCAGCTTCATGCGGTATACATTGGAAGCCTGACGACGCACGTCCTCGCTACCCATGTAGACCACACATTCCAGACCGTAACGGGCAGCGACCGTAGCCGTTGCCACGCCGTGCTGGCCTGCACCGGTTTCAGCAATAATGCGTGGCTTGCCCATGCGGCGAGCCAGCAGGATCTGACCAATACAGTTATTGATCTTGTGTGCGCCAGTGTGATTGAGGTCTTCGCGCTTGAACCAGATCTGAGCTCCACCTAGTTGCTCCGACCATCGACGGGCATGGTACACGGGGCTGGGACGACCGACAAAATGCTTGAGTTCGTAATGAAACTCGCGCAGAAACTCAGGATCGTTCCGATACTGTTCGTAGGCTGCTTTCAACTCGTCCAGGGCGTGGACCAGCGTTTCAGCGACAAACGAACCACCAAACTGACCAAAATGTCCATCCGGGTCGGGCAAGGTATAGGTTTTCAAAGCTCGCTCTCTTGATTGACAAGAACAATCGCGGGCACAACACCCGCGAGGTTTAGGTTTACCAATTTTAGCAGTTCAGGACGAGTAGCGGCGGGCGCTAACACCCGATAACTCGTTCAAGGCCGCTAAAGCCTTTTGAATTTGCTCGCCATCACGCACTTCAATGGTAAATATCATGCGTGTCAACGAACGACGGCTCAAGGTATTAATACCCGTTACGTTCAAGCGCAGGCGGGCAAATACTTCAGACAGATCACGCAAGAGGCTGGGATGCTCCTGAGCCTCAATCGCCAGATCCACCGGATACTGAGTATCCCCCGTATCGCCCCAATCAACGCTAATAGCCCTTTCAGGTTGTCGATCAGCCAGTTCCTGATAAGACTTGCAGTCAGCACGGTGTATGGACACTCCCCGACCACGGGTCACAAAACCGGCAATCAGGTCAGGCGGTGCGGGACGGCAACAGCGGGCCAGCTGTGTCATGAGGGAGTCCACGCCCACCACCAGCACACCGCTTTTCCCGGTTTTGGAAACACTTTCCCGGGCCGCATCAAACACGCGCTGTACGGGTTCTTCTTCCTGCACATCCTCACGGAACAAGGCGTCCACTTGGCGCAGACTGAATTCATCCTTGGCCACCGCCACATACAGGTCATCCGCCTTGGCAAAACCCAGTTGCTGGGCCATCTGTTCCAGATTGACGGCGGTACGGCCCAGCCTTTGCAGCTCTTTTTCGACCATGCTCTGGCCTTGGGAGATACGCTGCTGCAATTCAATCGCGTTGAACCAGGCCCGCACCTTGGAGCGCGAACGCGGGCTGGCCAGAAAGCCCAGTTGTACGTTCAGCCAGTCACGCGAGGGGCCACCGGATTTGGCCGCCACAATCTCTACTGTCTGGCCCGTCGACAAGCGCGTGGACAAAGGCACCATCTGCCCATCAACCCGCGCACCGCGACAACGGTGGCCCAGATCGGTATGCAGATAGTAGGCAAAGTCCACCGGCGTCGCCCCCACAGGCAGCTCGATAACGCGAGCCTGCGGCGTCAGCACATAAATATGCTCGTCTTCCTGAGCCTTCAAAGGCCGGGCGACTGCCGGTTTCTTACTGGCGACGGGTTCTACTGTCTTTTCGGAAGCCGACTCTTTGCTGCTGTCTGCTTGCGGACCAGGCGCGGTAGCGTTTGACGTGGACGCCTCCCTGTCCCAGGCCAGCAATTGACGCATCCAGGCGATCTTTCTATCGTCCTCACCATCGGCCACCTGCTGCCCGCCTTGGGCTCCCGCTTCCTTGTAGCGCCAGTGGGCAGCCATCCCGTATTCCGCGAACTGATGCATGTCGCGCGTGCGGATCTGAATTTCAAAGCAACGCCCCTGCGCATCCGCAATGACGGTATGCAAGGAGCGATAACCATTGGGCTTGGGGCGGGAGATGTAATCGTCAAACTCCTCGGGCACAGGCGTCCACAAGGAATGCACCACAGCCAACGTGTGGTAGCAGCTGCGTTCATCCTCAACGATGACGCGCAAGGCGCGCAAATCAAACAGTTGTTCAAAGTCCAGATGCTTGTTACGCATCTTGTTCCAGATGCTGAAGATATGCTTGGGTCGGCCCGAGACCTCGGCCACGATATGCTCGCGTTTCAAGGCCGCCAAAAGTTGATCACGAACCTGACTGATCAGGGTTTCGCGCTCCACGCGCTTGTCTTCAAGCTGACTGGCAATATGTTTGTAAACCTCGGGGTTCAGAAAACGAAAGGCCAGATCCTCCATTTCCCACTTGATCTGCCAAATCCCCAGGCGGTTAGCCAGCGGCGTATACAGCTCCAGCGTTTCGCGCGCGAACCCTACCGGGCAGACATTTCTGGACTGTCGGTACCAGCGCAAGGACTGCAAGCGCGAGGCCAGGCGCATCAAGACAATGCGCAAATCGGCGGCCATCGCCAGCAGCATCTTGCGCTTCATTTCTTTTTGATCACCCCCGCCCGTCTGCTCCTTGGCCTGGCCTGTCAGCGATCCCAGGCGGTACAAGGCGCGCGAGCCACGCACCAGGGTCATGACCTCGGCACCAAAGGCTTTTTGAACCGGATCCTGTTTGATCTCCGGCCCAGGGGCGGGGGTGACGGCCAACAAGGCACTGGCACGGGTTTGGGCATCCACACCCAAACCAGCCAAAATAAGCGCTACCTGAGCGCAATGGCTGTCCAACGGTTCGCCGGTACTTCCGGCCAGATCCAGCAAAATAGGCCCCGCCCAGTCGGCAGCCGCCTGCAATAGCGTACGCCCTGCTTCATCCAGTCCGTGGCTGGCTTGCGCGAACCATAGAGGGTTGAAGGCCGACTCGGCCATAGGGGGAGAAGCGGTGTGATTCATGTGAATTACGTCGATGTGGCCACTCAGCGCTGAGGTGGCTCTCTATACTGTAGACGCTAGTCTATCACCGCGAGTAAGAGCTTATGAGTCTGAACACATGCCGCCAGCTTCTATTGATTTGGCACTCCCGTACCGGCGCGGCCCGGCAATTGGCTGAACAGGCTGAAGAAGGCGCGCTGGAGGTGCTCCAGGAGTTGGGAGGGCTAGAACAGATCCGTATCAAACGTTTGCATTGCGATCAGGTGCAAGCGCAGGATTTGCGCGACTCCCACGCTTATCTGTTCTGCGCCCCCGAAAACCTGGCCAGTCTGAGCGGGGCCATGAAAGAGTGTCTGGACCGGAATTACTACGAGGTGCTGGATCAGCTAAATGGCCGTCCCTACTCTGCCTTAATCAGTGCGGGTAGCGATGGACAAGGAGCCCAGCGACAACTGGAGCGGATTTGTACCGGCTGGCGGCTGGAGCTGGCCGCCCCGATCCGGATCTTCAATTTTCACGCCCAGACGCCTGAGGCCATTCTGGCGCCCAAGACCTTGAATGAGGAGCACATTGCCCAGGCACGTGAAGCCGGAGGGCACCTGGCGGCCCTGCTTTGTCTATGAAAAAAACCCTTTGCGTGTGCAAAGGGTTTTGAAACAACATTAACGCCTCAGGTCGCCAAAGGCTTACGCTGGCGGCAACTGAAAAACCTGCCGCAAATACGCCAGATACGCCGGATCATCACACATAGTCTTTTCCGGAGCATCGGACACTTTCGCCACCGGCTGACCATTGCAGCGCACCATCTTCATGACAATCTGCAAAGGCTCATGGCCAAGGTCATTGGTCAGGTTGGTGCCAATCCCAAAAGACACCTTGCAGCGACCTGCAAAACGCAGCGCCAGCTCAATGGCTTTGGGAATGGTCAAACCATCAGAAAACACCAAGGTCTTGGTACGCGGATCGGTACGGTTAGCCTGATAGTGCGCCAGCAAGCGCTCACCCCAGATGAAAGGATCGCCCGAGTCGTGACGGGCACCGTCAAACAGCTTGCAAAAATACATGTCAAAGTCGCGCAGGAAAGCATCCATGCCGTACACATCCGACAAGGCAATGCCCAGGTCACCGCGATATTCTTTGGCCCACACCTCCAGGGCGAAAATCTGCGAATCACGCAAGCGAGGGCCCAGAGCCTGACAAGCCTGCAAGTACTCGTGTCCCATGGTGCCCAGCGGCGTTACCCCATACTTCATGGCCAGCCAGACGTTGCTGGTGCCGGCAAAGTGCGGTTTCATCTGCTCGATCATGGTGGTGACCACTTCTTCGTGCCACTGCTTGGAAAAGCGGCGGCGCGTGCCGTAATCAGCCACACGAAAGTCACTTAAGGCCGGATCATCGACCACCAGACGCATCTTGGACTGCAGACGCTCGCGCCCTTCCGCCCATTGTGGTTGTGGACATTCGTTGCGAAAGTAGACCTCGTTCACGATGGCCAGCACAGGGATCTCGAACAGAATCGTATGCAGCCAGGGGCCTTGGACCGAAATTTCGATCTCGCCGGGAACAGCCCCAGCCTGCACCTGAATACAACGCTCGGGCAGATGGAACAGACCCAGAAAATCGACAAAATCGCTTTTGATAAAGCGCAGGCTGCGTAAATAATCCAGCTCGGCGTCTGAAAAACGCAACTGGCACAGGGCATGAATTTCCGCCCGGATCTCGTCCAGGTACTGGCTTAAATTAATATTGGGAGTGCGGCATTTATAGCGATACTCCACGTGCGCAGCCGGGAAATGATGCAAGACAACCTGCATCATGGAAAACTTGTACAGGTCCGTATCAAGTAAAGAGGTAATGATCATCACAAACCTACCGATTTTGATTGCGCAACCATAGCACGGGCGTCAGTTCTTGCGTACCGCTATCTAGCAGATGAGCTATTGCGCCATCTCAATAAGCAAGAAGCTGAATATTCGTTAAAATCGAAAGATTCGATTCAAATCCCATTTTTATCGTTCAGGCCCTGTGCGTTGTCGCGCACCCCATCCACGGCCTTTTGCCGTGATCAACCGCCTTAGCGATACCGCAGGAGTGTTACTGAAATGACCCACGTCGTCACCGAAAACTGTATCAAGTGCAAATTCACCGATTGTGTGGACGTGTGCCCCGTCGACTGTTTTCGTGAAGGCCCGAACTTTCTGGTGATTGACCCGGACGAGTGCATTGACTGCGCCGTCTGTATTCCCGAATGCCCGGCCAATGCCATTTTTGCCGAAGAGGACGTGCCCCAAGATCAGGTGCACTTCATCGAACTGAACGCTGAATTGACGCCTGTTTTTGGCAGCATCAACCGCTCCAAAAAACCGCTGGAAGATGCGGACGACTGGAACGGTGTGGAGAACAAACTACAGTATCTGGAACGCTAAGCACGTCGCTCGCTCTATATAGACCCGACTCGGTGGCTGCGTTTGTATCCAGCCACTCTTGCGCCCAATCTCGCCTTTTGATAAAAAAACCTGCCGCACCGCAGCAAGGGAAAATACCAAGGCCAGAGGAACGATAAACGTCGTATTGTTTCCCACAAGGAAATAAGCATATACATTCCTCTGTATCAAATTAGGCAACACCAAGGCGCACACTATGCTTTACGATCTGCACGAACTTCAGCGGTCCTTTCTGGCTCCGCTCGCCGCCTTTACCGGCACCGGCTCTCAATGGTTTTCCAACCCCTACAGTCCACTGGCCTATACGCCCCTGTCGCGCCAACTGGCGGCGGCCTCTGAACTGGTACACCGTATCGGCAAGGATTACGAAAAACCAGCCTGGGGGCTGGACGAAACCCAGATCGACGGCCAAACCGTCGCCGTGCAGGAGGTCGAGCACCTGAGCAAACCGTTCTGTAGGCTGATCCACTTCAAGCGCGATCATCCCAAAGCGGATCAGGACCCCACGATCCTGCTGGTCGCGCCTCTGTCCGGCCACCACGCCACCTTGCTGCGCGAAACCGTACGCGCGCTGCTGCCCGATCACTCGGTTTATGTCACTGACTGGATTGATGCCCGCATGGTGCCTCGTTCAGCCGGCCCCTTCCATCTGGACGATTACGTCCTGTATGTGCAGGAATTCATCCAGGCACTGGGCCCGAAAGTGCACGTCATGTCGGTTTGTCAGCCCACGGTGCCGGTCTTGGCTGCCGTCTCCTTAATGGCAAGCCGTCGCTCGGCCGTGATGCCACGCAGCATGATCATGATGGGTGGGCCTATCGACACGCGTCAGTCACCCACCGAGGTGAATCGTCTGGCCACCACCAAGTCCTATTCCTGGTTCGAAAACAATCTGATTCACCGGGTGCCCACCAAATACCCTGGTGCTCACCGCCGTGTGTACCCCGGCTTTTTGCAGCATGCCGGTTTTGTCGCCATGAATCCGGATCGTCACGTCAGCTCACACTACGACTTTTATCAGCACCTGATCAAAGGTGACGATGACGATGCACAAGCCCACCGCCGTTTCTACGACGAATACAATGCCGTGCTGGACATGCCCGCCGAGTTCTACCTGGACACGATCCGCATTGTGTTCCAGGAGCACCGTCTGCCCAAAGGCCAATGGCACGTACATGGCGAACAAGTCCGTCCCCAGGATATCGATGGCGTGGCCTTGTTTACTATTGAAGGCGAATTGGACGATATTTCCGGCCAGGGCCAGACTCATTCGGCTCAGGGGCTATGTTCGAAAATCGCGCCTGAACTCAAGCAACAATTCACCGCGCCCAACTGTGGTCATTACGGGATTTTCTCCGGAAGCCGCTGGCGCACGCTGATCTGTCCTAAAATCAGGGACTTCATCCGTCAGCACAACTGATATTTGGCTAAGGCCGTTTCTGACGGGGCCAGAGGGCCCCGTTTTTGCATTCATGTCCAACACCTTAATACGGCGCATTGACGCCCTGCTCCCTCAAACCCAGTGCACCCGCTGTGGTTACGATGCCTGTTTGCCCTATGCCCAAGCCATTGCGCTTGAAGGCGAGGCGATCAACCGCTGCCCGCCCGGCGGCCAGGAAGGCGTGCAGGCCCTGGCCGAGCTGCTGGGTCGTGAAGCCCTGCCTCTGGACCCTTCCTGTGGGGAATTCACCGGCCCCAGCCGCGCAGTCATTATTGAAGAGCACTGCATTGGTTGCACGCTCTGTATTCAGGCCTGTCCGGTGGACGCCATTATCGGTGCCAACAAATTGATGCACACCGTACTGGCTGACCGCTGTACCGGCTGTGAGCTATGTGTGCCGCCCTGTCCAGTAGACT
Source organism: Alcaligenes sp. SMD-FA (assembly GCF_025960365.1). Classification (NCBI taxonomy): domain Bacteria; kingdom Pseudomonadati; phylum Pseudomonadota; class Betaproteobacteria; order Burkholderiales; family Alcaligenaceae; genus Alcaligenes; species Alcaligenes sp. SMD-FA. The sequence goes on from NZ_CP110108.1 coordinate 2,773,941, forward strand.
GCATCAGCATGATCCCTACGGATGAATGGAGCAGCGAACAGGCCATACAGGCTCGCCTGGACACGGAACGACGCCGCGACCGCCTGCTGGCCCGACACCAGGAAAGCTCGGATCTGGCTGCCCGTACGCTGGCTAATAAACCCGTCCTGGCCAACTCGGCCGATCAGGCCGATAAACGAGAGGCCTCCATTGCCTCTGCTCTGGCCCGCGCCCGTGCGCGACGCGCCGGCAAGACTGCAAGCGAAACTACGCCATGAACGCTGCCAAGCGCCACGAGATTTTCAGCCGTTTTCAGGCCGCCAACCCCAAGCCCACCACCGAACTGGAATACGCCGACACCTTTCAACTGCTGATTGCGGTGATTCTGTCGGCCCAGGCTACTGATCGCTCCGTGAACCTGGCTACTGCCCGCTTTTTTCCCGAACACGGCACACCGCAAGGGATTCTGGCTATGGGTGAAGAAGGGCTGCGTGAAGCCATCAAGACCATTGGCCTGTACAAGACCAAAGCCGCCAACGTCATCAAGACCTGTCGGATTTTGCTGGAGCAGCATCAAGGCCAGGTTCCCTGTGACCGCGCAGCACTGGAGGCTCTTCCTGGCGTAGGACGCAAAACCGCCAACGTGGTCTTGAATACCGCTTTTGGCCTGCCCACCATTGCCGTGGATACCCATATTTTTCGCGTTGCCAACCGCACCGGCATTGCGCCAGGAAAAAACGTGGTCGAAGTAGAAAAGAAGCTGGAAAAAGTGATTCCCAAGCCTTTTTTACTGGACGCCCACCACTGGCTGATTTTGCATGGCCGCTACATTTGCGTGGCCCGCAAACCCAAGTGTCCCCAGTGTGGTATCTCGGACTTGTGTGACTTCAAGCCGAAAACCGTTAACACTTAAGTAACACATGCCTGGTTTAACAACATTTGTTTACCAAACAGTGCATTAAACCGATCTCTCCTATGACAAACCCGCATGGTTTTGCTTCGTTGGCGCTTCCATACTGAAACACATGAAGAACCCTGCCTAAAGTTCGCTGGTGATGGAATCACCACAATCAGCGGCGAAGGACACGTAACGGAATCCTGAGCCGACCAGCCAACGTACAGGCCCATATTGACGCCTTACGACAAGGAGCATTCTCATGACACGGGCTGCCCTGGATATTGAGAATCTGTACGCCTGCCAACGAGAGTTTCCGCTCTTGCGCGGATTGAGTTTGCAGGTTGCTGCGGGGGAGATCTGCACCGTACTGAGCCGAAGTCGGGCCGGCCGCAGCGCCATGTTACGCGCCATCGCGGGATTAACCGATAGCCGTCGAGGCTCCATCCGTATTCAAGGCACCGAAACCATACACCTGAGCCAACACCAGTTGGCAGATCTGGGAGTGGGCTACAGCCCTTACGAACAGAGCATCTTCACCGGTCTGAGCTGTGAGGAAAACCTCTTGCTACCGCCCGCTATAGGGACTGCCCTGGGTGGTGGAATGTCACTGGTGCAGATCTATGAGCTGCTACCCAGCCTGGAGCAACGTCGCCACCATATGGCCACCCATCTGTCTACCGGCGAACAAAAAATACTGGTCATTGCGCGCTTGCTGCGCACAGGTGTGAATCTACTGCTGCTGGACAAGGTGTCCGAGGGACTGGCTCCGGTACAGGCCCAGGCACTTGGCAAGCTGATCTGCACCTTACGCCACGAAGGCTACACCATTGTGCTGGCCGAGCAATGCCCACAGTTCTCGGCGGAATTCAGCGATCAGTTTCATGTCTTGGAACAAGGGCAAATTATCGAGCGATTCAGCCGCAGCGAATTAAGCCATAAGTACGACGCCCTGCACGCACTCCTGGGGGTGTGAGCCCATCATCCGAGCTCTCTCACGCCCGCCTTTCTCTTTTCCAGCTCGTTACCAGGTGATGCAAAAAACACACATAGGGGTGAATTTGGCCCCGTATGAATTCTACTTACTTGATCTACAACAAGGTCAGGCGGTCAACTACCCCTGAAGCTTGCTTTGGATCAAATCTGCAAACCCAGCCCTCATTCACTCTGTAGGCTTTACACCCCCCTACGGAGTCATTATGAAAGCCCGCCACTTGTTTCCCGGTCTGCACCTGTCCTTGCTCGCGGTAGGACTGGCCGCTGTTTTGTACGCGCCTCAAGGCCAAACACACGAAGCGGGTGATTTCTTGCTCAAAGGTGGCGTGACCTGGGTATCCCCAAAATCCAATAACGGCTCTGTGGCTGACGGCACCGTCAAGCTGGACGTAGGCAATAATGCCCGCCCCAGCTTCTCGCTGACCTATATGGCCACCCGCAATATTGGTATTGAACTGCTGGGCGCTTTCCCCTTCCAGCACAATATTGACAGCAATCTGGGCCGTATCGGCAAAACCAAGCACTTGCCCCCAACCCTGAGCCTGCAATACCACTTCCTGCCTGACAGCGACTTCCAGCCCTATGTGGGCGTGGGCGTGAACTACACCATGTTCTTTGACACCGAATCGCGCGGTGCGCTGGCGGGCTCCGACCTGAAACTGAAAAACAGCTGGGGTTTTGCAGCCCAGGTCGGTGTGGATTACAAGCTGGACAAGAACTGGTTCCTGAACGCCGATGTACGCTACATCAGCATCCGTCCAGACGTGAAACTGAACGGTCAGTCCATTGGTAAGGCCAAGCTGGACCCCGTGGTTGCCACCATCGGGGTCGGCTACCGCTTCTAAGCGCTGGCTTCTTCCTGCTCGCGTTTGCCCTGCCCCAAGCCCAGATAGCTTTCTATCACTCGGGGATTATGAGCCAGGTCAGACGCGGGCCCTTGCAGCACCACATCGCCCGTCTCCAGTACATAACCGTAGTCAGCCACTTGCAAAGCGGCACGCGCATTTTGCTCGACCAGCAAGATGGCCACGCCGGTACTGCGCAGTCGGGCGATGATCATAAAGATCTCCCGCACCACACGCGGCGCCAGGCCCAGGCTGGGTTCATCCAGCATCAGCACTTTGGGTTGCGCCATCAAGGCACGGCCTACGGCCAGCATCTGCCGCTCCCCGCCTGACAAAGTCCCTGCCAGCTGAGTACGGCGCTCTTTCAAGCGTGGAAACAAGGTGTAAACCTTGTCCATGGTGTCGCGCCAGCCGGGATGACGGGCGCGATACAGGCGAAAGCCGCCCAGCAGAAGATTGTCTTCCACCGTCATGCTGCCAAACAGCTCGCGGCGTTCCGGCACCAGGGAAATGCCAGCCGCCACGCGACGCTCCACTTCCCAATGACTGATCTCCTGCCCTTCGTACTGCACTGAGCCTGTGCTGCGGCCCACGCTGGGCAAAGAACCCATCATAGAGTTCAGCAAGGTGGACTTACCTGCACCATTGGCGCCGATCACCGTCACAATGCTGCCTGCCCGAACGTCCAGACTAGCTCCCGTCACGGCTGTGACTTTGCCGTACTGAGCCGCCAGATTGTCTACTTTCAGGATAATGTCTTTCGATTGTGCCGAACTCATAGCGCTGCTCCTGCCGAGGCGGGCTCATTGACCTGATCCAGATCCAGGTCGTCATCAATACCACCCAGGTAGGCTTCCAGCACCGCTGGATTTTCCTGAATCTCCTTGGGCAAACCTTCGGCCAGCTTGGTGCCAAAATCCATGACAACCAGCTTGTCCGTCAAATTCATGACAAAGTCCATGTCATGCTCAACCAGCAAAATGCTCATGCCTTCGCTACGCAGCTGATCCAGCACTTTGGCCAGTTCCTGCTTTTCCTTGTAGCGCAAGCCAGCAGCCGGCTCGTCCAGCAGCAAGAGCAGCGGATCGGAAGCCAGGGCACGGGCAATTTCCAAAATACGCTGTTGGCCCAGGGCCAGATTGCCCGCCTCTTCGTACAGGTAATCACCCAGGCCCACGCGCTGCAGCTGAACAGCCGCTTCGTGCAAAAGCTCGGCTTCGCTACGGCGCTCAGTATGCAGAACGGCGGACACCACACCGACATTGCGACGCAAGTGAGCGCCCAATGCCACGTTTTCCAGAACCGTCATGGTAGGCAGCAGTTGCACGTGCTGGAAGGTACGGCCTACGCCCAGACGAGAAATCTCGCGTGCAGGCTTGCCATCAATCCGCTGCCCCAGGAAGCTGACCTGGCCGCTGGTGGCCGACAGCACGCCGGTAATCAGGTTAAAGGTTGTGCTCTTGCCCGCGCCGTTAGGACCGATCAGGCCCATGATCTGACCCGCATTCAAGGTGAAGCTGATGTCATTCACGGCGACCAGACCACCGAACTCCTTGCGGATCTTGTTCACTTCCAGAACCAGCGAGCCGGCCTGGGGACGCTCACGCTGAGGCAGAGCCTCGGCTTGCGGAGGAGCCGCCTGATTGCGCTTCTGCGCACCGAAAACCTGTTCCCAAGCCTTGTGCAAAATGGGCCACAGACCGTCGCGAGCGTATTGCAGAATCAGCACCATCAAGATACCGAAAACGATCAGCTCGAAGTTGATGTCGGTATTGAGCAGCTTGGGCAGCCAGTTCTGCAATTGATCTTTCAGGCTCAGCACGAGAGCCGAACCCAAAACAGCACCCCAAACACTGCCTGCCCCGCCCAGCACAGCCATGAACAAGTATTCAATACCGTAGTTCAAGCCGAAAGGACTGGGTGATACCGCGCGCTGGTAGTGCGCATAGAGCCAACCGGATACGCAAGCCAGCAAGGCAGCGTAAACGAACACAATGACCTTGTAATTGGCCATGTTCACGCCAAAGGATTCGGCCATGCCGCTGCCATGCTTCAGAGCACGAATGGCACGTCCGGGACGGGAGTTCAGCAGGTTGCGCGTACCCCACATCGCCAGCAAGGCGAACGCCCAGATCAGGTAGTAAATATCCCGGCCCGAGGACAGGGAAATACCGAAGAACTCCAAAGGAGCAATACCGGAAATACCGTCGTACTGCCCCAGGAACTCCAGGTTGCCGAACAGGTAGTACAAGGCCAGCCCCCAAGCCAAGGTACACAGGGGCAGGAAGTGGCCGGACAAGCGCAGTGTGATCGCCCCCAGAATGTAGGCCACCATCATGGTGATAGCCATGCCAATCAGCAGATTGAACCAGGGCGACCAACCCAGACGAGCCGTCAGATAGGCCGTGGTGTAGGCACCCAGACCCACAAACGCGGCCTGACCAAACGAAGTCAAACCACCCACGCCGGTCAACAGCACCAGGCCCAGAACAACCAGGCTGGTCAAGCCAATATAGTTAAGCTGGGTAATCCAGAATTCGGGCGTTGCGCCCAACTGCGGCAAAACCAACAGAACCGCAATAAACAGTAGCGTCAGCAAGTGTCTCATGTGATTTACTCCTCATCATCCACGTGCTTGCTACCGAAGGAGCGCCACAACAACACCGGTATCACCATGGTAAATACAATAACTTCTTTGTAGGCACTAGCCCAGAAAGAGGAAAACGCCTCCAGAACACCCAGGAACAAAGCGCCCAACAAGGTGACGGGGTAACTGATCAAACCGCCAAAAATCGCCGCCACAAAACCTTTAAGACCGATCAAAAAGCCGGTGTCGTAGTAAATGGTCGTCACAGGAGCGATCAGCATGCCGGACAAGGCACCAATGGCTGCAGCCAGCGTGAAAGTCAGAGAGCCGGACATATTGGTGCTGATACCCACCAGACGGGCACCACGACGGTTCACCGCCGTTGCACGCAGAGCGCGACCATACAGGGTCTTACCGAAAAAGCCCCACAAGGCCAGAATCAGCAACACGCAAGCGCCCATCACAAAAAAGGTTTGGGCCGACCAGCTTACTGCGCCCAGGGACACTTCGCCTTCCATGAAAGGAGGCGTGCGCCAGCCTTCCGGACCGAAGAACACCAGACCCAAACCGGTCAGCGCAAAGTGCACGGCTACCGAAGTAATCAGCAGCACCAGCACGCTGGCTTCGGCAATTGGCTGGTACACCAGGCGATACACCATGGGACCCAGCGGGATCACAACCGCCAGTGAGAACAATACGGCCACCCACAAGGGCAACTGCGAGCTGACAATGGCAGGGGCGGCAAAGTAAACCGCGACAGGAATCACGATATTGACCAGAAACTTGCGTGGCATGCCTGTCAGGCTGCGACTGCGCAAGGCAGAGAGCAACTCCAGCAAGAACACCAGAGCACCGGCGATCAATAACAAAATAACGGTTCCCGGCATGCGGCCATTGACCACGAAAGCCAAGGTCAAGGCGCCAAAGGTGACGAACTCACCTTGTGGAATAAAGATGACGCGGGTAACCAGGAAAACCAGAACCAGGGCGAGCCCGAGCAAAGCATAGATGGCGCCATTCAATATGCCATCCTGCAACAAAATCAAAGCGATGGTGGTATCCATGTCGGACAACATCCTGTACAACAAAAAGGGCAAAGGGCTTACGGCAAACGCAGGCCTGTAGCGGGAACGGGCGCCAGGATCCTCAGGCACCCGCCTTGGAAAAAACCGGCTTGGGAGCCGGTTTTTGCCTGTCAGATATTACAGATCAGGCTGATACGTCCATTTACCGTCGACCACTTTCACAATCACGTGGGCCCGCTTATCCAGACCGGCATGATCTGTTGCAGACATGTTGAACACGCCCTGGGAAGCGGCCAGTTCCTTGGTTTGCTCCAGAGCATCACGCAAGGCTGCGCGGAACTCGGGGGTACCTGGCTTGGCACCAGATTTCAGGGCCTCTGGAATGGCTTCGGTCACGAGCAGACCGGCATCCCACATATGCCCACCAAAGGTGTTGATGGAGCCAGCACCATATTTGGCTTCGTATTTTTCCTTGTACTCCATAGCCGTCTTTTTCACCGTGCTGCTGTCAGGCAGTTGTTCGGCGACCAGCAAAGGACCGGCTGGCAAGATCATATCGTTACAGTCCTTGCCACATACACGCAGCACGTCGCTGTTGGCGGCACCGTGTGTCTGGTAAATGATGCCTGCAAAGCCACGGCCTTTCAGTTCACGCTGAGGCAAGGCAACCGGAGTACCGGAACCGGCGATCAAAATGGCATCGGGTTTGGTGCCCAGCAGCTTGAGAACCTGACCGGTCACACTGGTATCGTTGCGGCCATAGCGCTCGGCACCCAGCACTTTAATGCCCTTGGCTTGAGCCGCTTCAGTAATCACGTTCAGCCAGCCATCACCGTAGGCGTCGTTGTAACCAATAAAGCCCAGAGTTTTGACGTTTTGCTTGACCATGGCCTCTGCCAAGGCACCGGCCATCAACTGGTCATTCTGGGGAGTTTTGAAGACCCAGGTACGAGCGCCTTCGACAGGCTCAACAATCTTGGCGTTGGCAGCCACGCTGATCATGGGAGTCTTGGTTTCACCAGCAACGTCCACCATCGCCAGGGAGCCGGGAGTCACGGACGTACCGATCACCACGTCCACTTTGTCGTCCGTAATCAGCTTGCGCATATTGCGTACGGCCACCGTGGTATCGGTGGCATCGTCCAGAACGATGTACTCGATTTTCTGGCCGGCCACCTCAGTAGGCAACAGGCTGACGGTATTGCGTTCAGGAATGCCCAGCGAGGCCGCCGGTCCTGTCGCTGCCACCGTCACACCCACTTTGATCTGCGCAGACACGGCGACGGGCAGACTCAAAGCCAGGGCTGCAGCCAATGTCGTCAGACGACCAGTAGTAATGCAGTTCATCCTTTTCTCCCAATATTTGTTCGTTGTTGTGGACCGATTTCACGGTCAAAAAATCGTAATACAGATAATCACCAGCAGATACCAGAAACGTATCAAGTCACACGAATTTCAGATATTGGTGTTTACCTTAAATATTAAAAGTTTAAATAGTGCACTAACTAAAGTGATAGCTCACTAAGTAAGTGCCCTGTACCGCTATTTTCTTGACTGGGCAGTCAGGACAGGCTGCACTTTGGAACCCTCTGTTCCAAACGCACTCTAATTGTCGATTACTATGTAGGACTGCGCCTCTTGTAGGCATTGATCTGTTTTTCATAAGGCAGCACACGTGGAAAAAGTACGTAAAACCGAAGCCGAGTGGCGCGCCCAACTCAGCCCCGAAGAATTCTATGTCACGCGTCAGAAAGGGACGGAACGTGCCTTTACCGGCCGTTACTGGGACACCACCACGCCCGGCATTTACCGCTGTGTTGGCTGCGGCACGCCCCTGTTTGCTTCTGACACCAAGTTTGATGCCGGTTGCGGCTGGCCCAGCTACTTCACTCCCCTGAACCCGGACAATGTGCGCGAGGAACTGGATACCAGCCACGGCATGCGGCGCATCGAAGTGCTGTGCAATGTCTGCGATGCTCATTTGGGCCACGTCTTTGAAGACGGCCCCCCACCCACTGGGCTACGATATTGCATTAACTCCCTGTCCATGACCTTTGAACCTGACGCATGAAGAAGCTTTTATTTGATCTGTTCCCGCTCGTTCTGTTTTTTCTGGCGTTTCGTTTCTCCGACATCTATGTCGCAACCGGCGTGGCCATGGCCGCCTCGGTATTGCAGATACTCTGGTTAAAACTCACCAGCAAGGCAATCGAGACCTCGCACTGGATCAATCTGGCCGTCATTGTGGTCTTTGGCGGTGCCACCTTGTTTTTCCACAACGATGTCTTCATCCGCTGGAAACCGACCGTGCTGTATTGGATCTTTGCGCTGGTGCTGCTGGGCGGACGCTATCTGATGCATCGCAACCTGATGCAAAAATTCATGGGCACCCATCTGGTATTGCCCGGCCATGTTTGGGACAAATTAAACCTGGTCTGGGCCAGCTTCTTTGTCGCCATGGGCCTGGTGAATTTGTACGTTGCCTTCTCGGGCCACTTTACCGAGTCCCAATGGGTCAACTTCAAAGCCTTTGGCCTGCTGGGTTTGATGCTGGTGTTTGTCGTTGCCCAATCCTTGTGGCTGGGCCGCTACCTGCAAGACTCGTCCGACAACTCCACTCCCCCAAAATCTTGATTTCACCATGACAGACGCACTCGCTTCCCTGATTCACGAACGGCTCCAGGCTCTGGAACCCTCTGAACTGGACATCATTAATGAATCCCATCTGCATGCCGGCCACGCCGGTGCTCAAGGGGGCGCAAGCCACTTTCGGGTGATCATCGCCTCGAAACAATTTGATGGAATTTCAACACTGGCACGACACAGACTTGTGTATGATCGCGTCCACGATCTAATGCCTTTCCCGATTCACGCATTGGCTATTCAAGCCAAAACTACTGCTTAAGGATGCTCATGAAACGTATTGCCGCATTTGCCTTGACCTGCGCTATGGCTGCTCCGGTCTATGCACAGACGATTGCCACCGTAAATGGCAAAAACCTCACGCAAAAAGACCTGGATCAGTTCGTCGCCGTTCTGGTCGAGCAAGGCGCCAAGGACTCGCCCGAGCTGCGTGAGCAAGTCAAACAGGAAATGGTCAACCGTCTGGCCGTGGTGCAAGCCGCTGAAAAAGCCGGTATCGACAAGACCAACCAGGTTCAACAAGAGCTGGAACTGGCTCGCCAGAGCATTCTGGTCCGTGCCTTGATGGCCGATTACCTGAAAAAGAACCCTGTTACCGAAGCCGATCTGACCAAGGAATACAACACCATCAAGGCGATGGAAGAAGGTCAGCAGGAATACAAGGTGCGCCACATCCTGGTCAAGGACGAAGCGGCTGCCAAAGACCTGTTGGCAAAGATCAAGTCCAAGAAAGTCAGCTTTGCGGATGCCGCCAAGAAAGACTCCATCGACACCGGTAGCGGCCAGCAAGGCGGCGATCTGGGCTGGGCGCCTAGCTCCACCTACGTACCGGAGTTCGCTCAGGCGGTAGAGAAAATGAAAAAAGGCGAACTGAGCGCAGCACCTGTGCAGTCCCAGTTTGGCTGGCACATCATTCAGGTAGACGATGCTCGTCCTGTGACCTTCCCGGCCATGGCTGAAGTCAAGCCTCAACTGGAAGAGATGATGCGTCAGCGCAAGCTGGCCGAGTACCAGCAGAAAATCCTGAAAGAAGCCAACATCAAGTAACGGCTTTGACGGCCGCTTTGTCTTTCCGATAAAACGGCTGGCAGGAAAACAAATATGGCGCCCTTGAGGCGCCATATTTATTACTCATGAAGTCGGATCATGCCTCTTTCGGAACCAAGGCCAAGGATAACCCCTCGGTCAATTCACCTCGGGCTTGAAACAAGAGGTAAAGCGCCAGCAACTCTACGCTTGTTCTCCCGCAGACAATAACAAGAATAAGACTCTGCTGGACCGCTGGCTTCAGACAAGAGCACTCCGCTCCTCATGCTCGCCAGACACTGACCTTCATACACCAGCGCCTTACTCACCCGCCAATAAAGCCAGAAACTGGGCTTCGTCCAAAATAGTCACGCCTAATTCTTGTGCCTTGGTCAGCTTGGAACCGGCCTCAGCTCCCGCTAGCACATAGGCGGTCTTTTTGGAGACTGAGCCACTGGCCTTGCCGCCCGCCTCTAATACGCGGCGCGTAGCCTCGTCACGGCTCATGCTGGGCAAGGTTCCCGTGATGACAACCGTTTTGCCCGCCAGCGGCAGATTAGCGCTATTGGCACGGGCTTGTGCCTGTTGAGGTGTCACCCCAGCGGCCAGCAAATCATCCAGGGCTTCACGATTATGAGGTTCCTGAAAAAAGTGCCGTACGGAAGCCGCGACAACCGGGCCCACTTCGTTAACTTGCAGCAGCGCCTCTTCATCAGCCTGCTCCAAAGCCTGCAAGGAGCCAAAATGCTGTGCCAGATCGCGTGCCGTAGTCTCGCCAACATGGCGGATACCCAAGGCATAGATCAGACGATTCAAGGCTGGCTCACGCACCTTGTTGATCGCCTCGATCAGGTTCTCGGCGGACTTGCGTCCCATCCGCTCCAGCAGCACCAACTTCTCTACCTTCAGCTTGAAAATATCGGCTAAGGTATGGACCAGTCCGGTTTCCACCAACTGGTCCACCAGCTTTTCACCCAGGCCTTCAATATCCAGGGCTTTACGGCTGGCCGCGTGAATCAGCGTTTGCTTGCGCTGGGCGGGGCAAATCAAGCCACCGGTACAGCGCCAGGCGGACTCACCGTCCAGACGCTCCAGCGCCGAATGACACGCCGGGCACTCCTTGACCATCTCGAAGGGCATACTGCCTTCGGGGCGCTGCTCTAGCACCACGGCAACAACTTCCGGAATCACATCCCCGGCACGACGAACAACCACGGTATCGCCTGCGCGCACATCTTTGCGACGTACCTCGTCTTCGTTATGCAGCGTGGCATTGGTCACTGTAACGCCACCCACAAAGACCGGTTTCAAACGTGCGACTGGCGTGACAACACCGGTGCGACCCACTTGAAACTCGATGTTCTCCACACGCGTTATTTCTTCCTGCGCGGGGAATTTGTGAGCGACAGCAAAGCGTGGCGCACGTGCCACATAGCCCAGGACACGCTGCGCGGCCAAAGAATTGACTTTGTACACCACACCGTCAATTTCAAAGGGCAAACCGGTACGGCGCTCTTGCGTCTCGGTATAAAAATCCAGCAGGCCCTGCACGCCCTTGACGACTTTTCGGTCGCGGCTCAAGGGCATACCCAGGCTTTCCAGCCAGTCCATCATGCCCGATTGGGTATCACGGGGCAGCGCATCGCCTACGGGTTCGGCAAACAAGGCATGTTGCGGCTGAGTCACGGCAGGCATAGGGCTGACTTCCCCCCAGCCATAGGCAAAAAAGCGCAAAGGCCGTTTAGCAGTGATTTTCGGATCCAACTGGCGCAAGCTGCCTGCGGCCGCATTACGCGGATTCACAAATACTTTTTCGCCACGCTTGGTCTGGTTCTCGTTCAGGCGCTCAAAGTCCGCCCGATTCATCAAGACCTCGCCCCGCACCTCCAGCACGGCGGGCAATTGCGCCGCATCGCCGCGCAAGCGCAGAGGAATGGATTTAATGGTGCGAATATTGCTGGTGACGTCCTCACCCGTGGTGCCATCACCGCGAGTCGATGCTTGTACCAACAGACCTTGTTCATAACGCAGGCTGATCGCCAAGCCGTCAAACTTGTATTCGGCCAGATAATCTACCCGGCGGTCTAAACCCACCACACCGGCCTCGACCAAGGTATCGGCGACGCGCTTGTCAAAAGCCTGCACCTCCGCATCATCAAAGGCATTACCCAAAGACAACATGGGAACGGCATGCTCAACAGTGTCAAAGCCGTCCAAAGGTGCTGCGCCCACGCGTTGCGTAGGAGAGTCCGGGGTAATCCATTCCGGGTGCTCGGCTTCCAGCGCCAGCAGCTCGTTCATCAATGCGTCGTATTGCGCGTCCGAAATGCTGGGTGCATCCTGAACGTAATAGGCCCAGTTATGCTGGGCCAGTTCTTCATGTAACTGCTGTACTCGCTTCAAACTCACGAAAAAATCCTGCCTGTACGTTCCTGGCCTGCCGTAAAGCCAGCTTGCTCCAGGCGTTCGTACAGATTGCTTAGTTGCTCATCAATGTTTTGATCGGTGCTCTCGGGCAAAGGGCGACCTTGGTCATCCAACACCACGCCGTCCAGACGGCTGGCCAGATCACGGGCCACCGTTGCCATACGGCTAAAGGCATGATCGTCCGCCGGGCTGTTGGGCAAGTCCAGCAACAGGTCAATACGCTCAATGCTGGCCGACTGAATATCCCTGGGTTGGGCGCCGTCGAACATGGCGGTAAAACGGGGTTGGCCCGAATCGGCCAGCCAGGCCAGTTGCTGACCAAAGGGTAAAAAACCGGCGTCCTTGACCATCTGAATCACGGAAGAAGCCGGCATAGGGCCGGGCAAACGCACCGACACCCCCACCAACGCGTCCAGATCGGCGCAGGTATTGTCCAGGGCAGTTGCACGACGCAACACATCGTCCTGTTCAGGACCTTCTACCGAGCCATCAAATTGTTGCGCCAACGCTTGCGCGGCCATCCAGACCTGCGACCACTCAATGGCTGACAAGGGACCGCTGCGATTGGCCAGCAAAACGGCAATTTGCATGCTGGCGTAGGACTCGCCCGAACGCAAACGAGCACGATGACCGCCCCCTTCGCACTCGGCAAAGTAACGCACGGGCTTGGCACCCGTACGCGAGATGGACTGCAAGGCCTGAGCCAAATCCTGGGCGTCCACTGGCTGGCTGAAACTGATGTCAATGACGGCCTCGGTGGTGCAATCGGCCTCAGCGGCATCGTGCTCGCTGCCAGCAGCCGCAGCATCCCCGCCACGCGTCATGCTGGGCTCGCGACGTTCCAGCTCGGTGAGCTGGCTCATCAAAGGATCCGTATCCCCATCCGGGAATTGGCTTTGCATCTGCTGGCGCACTCGGCGGTCTTGCCACCAGTTAAAGACCACCACGAGCAAGATGAGCAAAATGCCCAATAAAATCAGTGCGATTTGCAAATCACTCATTGTCAGTTCCGTCGAATCAACACTAGCGGATTAAAAAAAACAGGCTTACACACTGCTCATTTGCATGGCAGCGTCTACGTCCACTGCCACAATTCGGGACACACCTTGCTCTTGCATGGTGACACCGATCAGTTGCTTAGCCATCTGCATGGCAATTTTATTGTGAGAAATAAACAAAAACTGGGTTTGTTCACTCATGCTGGCCACCAGATTGGCATAGCGTTCGGTATTTGCATCATCCAATGGCGCATCCACCTCGTCCAGCAAACAAAAGGGGGCAGGATTCAGTTTGAAAAAGGCAAAAACCAACGCTGTCGCGGTCAAGGCCTTTTCACCACCAGAGAGCAAATGAATCGTGCTATTGCGTTTACCTGGTGGTTGAGCCATGACTTGCACCCCGGCTTCCAGCACTTCATCGCCCACCATCGTCAGTTTAGCCTCTCCACCACCAAATAGCCTTGGGAAAAGCTCACCAAAGTGCTGATTAACGATGTTGAATGTTTCCATGAGCAACTGGCGCGTCTCGCGGTCAATCTTGCGAATTGCATCTTCCAGGGTCTCGATGGCATCACTCAAATCCTTATGCTGGGCATCCAGATAAGTCTTGCGTTCTTGTGCTGTAGTCAGCTCTTCAAGGGCCGCCAGGTTCACCGAACCCAAGCCTTCAATCTGGCGCGAGATACGCTGCACTTCAGACTGCAACCAACCCACGCGCTGCCATTCCGGTGTCTTTTCCTGTAACAAGCTCCACAGTTCGGAACGGTTTACCTTTCTGCTGTCCAACTGTTCAGCAAACTGTTCGACCGCCAGACGCGACGCTTGTTCCTGCAACTGCAATTCAGTGACTTGCTCGCGCAAAGGTCCCAGATTCTTTTCATGCTCGGCACGGGCCTGTTCATGCTCGCGCAATTGGGCTGCCAGTGTATCGAGCTGGATTTTTGCCAAGCGTACTGCTTCCTCGCGTTCGGCACGCAATTCCAGCGCATCCTGCAAACCGGCTTGTGCGGCCGAGGCATCCAGATCCAGCAGTTCGCCTTGCAAACCTTCCAACTGGCCGGCAGTGCGTTGTGCCTGCTCCTGCGCCAAGGCCAGATTGCGCTCCAGTTCGGCCATACGTTGCACTAAGGCACGTTCGGCAAACTGGGCATCGTGCACAGCACGTTCGCGCTCGTGGACTGTGCGCCGAGCCTGCTCAGCCTGCTCGGCGCCCTTCTCGCCTTCCATCTGCGCTTCGGCAAATACCCCCTGATGCTCGGCCAACTCTTCGTCCAGCGTTTCAAAGCGGGCCTCGAACTCCTCGCGGTTCGCTTGCAGCTCTTCGCGCTGCACCGCCAGTTCTTCCAGTTCCTCGTTGATACGACCACCGCGCTCTTGCGATTGCTGCGCTTGCTGAGCCAGCTTGGAGTGTTCCAATTGCACATCGTGCATACGAGCAGTCAGCTCGCCCACGCGGGCTCGGGCCGGAACCAGACCATTACGCACTTGCTGCAAGGCCATTTCGGCCTGGGTGCTGGTATGGCCCAGCTCGTCCACAATCAATTGAGCGCCACGCAGCTCTCGCTCGAGATGCGCAATTTCCTGCTGACGTGCCAACATCCCGGCTTGCTCGGAGTCTGGTGCATAAAAGCGAATGCTGTGCTTATCCACCAAATGACCGCCACGCACCACAATGGCCATTTGATCCGTCAGTTGCTCGCGCAGGCTCAGGGCCTGCTTCAAATCCTGGCAGACATAAACCTGGTGCAACCAGTTATCCAGCAAGCTGCGCAAACCGCCTTCCTGCTGTCGCAGCACCGAGGTCAGCAAGGGCAAATCCAGCGCGGGCTTGGCAGGCGCCCCCGCTTCGGGCAACTGGTAAAAACTTAAACGAGCAGGTGGCGCATCACTGGCGAACGCAGCCGCCATATCCAGGCGACGCAGCTCCAAAGCCGTCATGCGCTCACGCAGCACGGCTTCCAGCGCGGTTTCCCAGCCCTTCTCCACGTCCAGGCTTTGCCAAAGACGTTTCATGCTCTCCAGCCCGTGCTTGGCCAGCCAGGGTTCCAGAGTCCCCTTGCGGGCCACGTCTTCCTGCAAACGGCTCAAGGCCAGATGACGCGCTTCCAGGCGGGCCATGTCCTGCCCGCCTTGCACAGCTTGTTCCTGCGCTTCTTTGCGCTCTTGTTCCAATCGAGGAAGCTGGGCTTCCAGATGCTGCATATGCTCCTGAGCTTGCTGCAACTGATTTTGCAGCATATTCAGATCGCCTTGCAGACGTTCCAGATTGTCCGGGTCCGGGGCATTGAGTTCGCGCAGTTCCTGCTTCAAGCGCTCCTGACGCTGCTCCACGCCTTGAATCTGGCGGTCAGCATCGCGCTGCGATTGTGCCGCCAAGGCCAGATTCTGCTCCAGACGCGCCAAAGCCATGCGCATTTCGTCCCGACGCTGGGCCTGTTCGCGTACACGCCGCTCCAGATCGGGCAAGGCTCCTTGCGCCTCTTCTAGCTGAATCTGTAACTCCTCCAGCTTTACCGCCGCCTCTTCACGCTGCTGTTCGCTGTTTTCCAGCTCCTGCTGACAATGTTCTTGTTGCTCGACCCAGTCGTGCTGTTGTTGCTCCAGTTGCTCGCGACGCTGCGCCATGCGGCTGCGCGAATCGAGCACGTGGCGAATTTCCGCCTCCAGGCTAGACACTTGGGAGCCGGCCTCATACAACTGGCTTTGCGCTTGATGCAAAGCGTCCCCGGCCTGCAAATGCGCCTGTCGCTGAGACTCCAACGCAGACTCGGTATGCCGCAAACCTGCAATAGATTCTTCCAGCTTGGTCTGGGCTTGCTCAATTGCCAGGAAACGGGCTTTCTGATCGCCCTGCGCATTGGACTCTTTGAGCAGCCACAGCAGATTTTGCTTGAGCTCGCCATCTTGCTGCAAATCACGATACTGGCGCGCCACTTCAGCCTGCGCCTGCAATTTCTCCAGTTGCGCATCCAGTTCTCTTTGGATGTCTTCTACCCGCAGCAGGTTTTCGCGGGTGTCGCGCAGGCGACTCTCGGTTTCGCGACGACGTTCCTTGTAGCGCGACACGCCCGCCGCCTCTTCCAGAAATACGCGCAGCTCTTCGGGCTTGGCTTCAATCAGGCGGTTAATCATGCCCTGCCCGATGATGGCGTAACCACGCGCCCCCAGGCCCGTACCTAAAAAGATGTCGTGAATGTCACGCCGACGAACGGCCTGATTGTTCAGAAAATAGCTGCTTGTCCCGTCCCGACTCAGGACACGCCGTACCGAGATCTCGGCATAGGTGCTCCACTGGCCTGAGGCCCGCCCTTCGGAATTATCAAAAACCAGTTCAACCGACGCACGGCCAGCCGGTTTACGTTGCGATGAACCGTTGAAAATAACGTCCTGCATGGACTCGCCACGCAACTCGGAGGCTTTGCTCTCGCCCAGCACCCAACGCACCGCATCGATGATGTTCGATTTCCCACAGCCATTGGGCCCGACAACACCCACCAACTGACTGGGAGTTGGGATGGAGGTCGGGTCCACAAAAGATTTGAAACCAGCGAGTTTGATCTGGGTTAGACGCACAGGGTAGAAGTCAGCTCAGAAAAGAACAATTTGAACAGGCACACGGCGCCATTTTGATCTGCCTAGCACCGCGAGTCGTATGATACCGCAGCACCTGCCACCCACCGCAAAGACAGCTAAAAAACAAATGAAAACCACGGCTCGGCTGCTGAAATAGTAAGGCAGCCCCCATCGCCCGCCGTCAAGCCCTGTTTACCCTGCGTGGCAAGCGGGGCAATAGTGTCGAGCAGACCATTTACAATAATGCTTTGGCAGTGCCCGCTCGTCCCGAAAATCCAGGCAGACAAACACATGCAATGAATTTCTGATACCACTGCCCCCGCAGTCCCTGTTATTCTTGCTCCCCATCTCTGTTCGTAAATTTCGCACCGGCACAGGTTTTTCAGGAGAACCGTGGTGAGCAGCCCCCCGGCCAGCTCGTCCTGCCTGATACCTGGCCTAGATTCGTGCTTTGCAGCCACCATACTGTTTTCAAAAAGCACACGCATTCGGAATGTATTTTGAATAAAGGTTTTTATCTGGTCATGGCCGCGCAGGCATTGTCATCAGTTGCTGACAATGCCTTGCTGATTGCCGCTATCGCCCTGATCGCAGATTTGCACGGACCTATCTGGATGGTCCCGATGATGAAATGGTGGTTTGCACTGTCCTACGTCCTGTTGGCGGCGTTTGTAGGTGCTTTTGCCGACTCGTATCCCAAGGGTCGAGTCATGTTCGCCACCAACGCCATCAAGCTGATTGGCTGTATGTTGATGTTCTGCCACCAGTACTTTGGCATGAACGACTCCCAGCAGTTGGTTCTGGTCTTTATCTCCTACACCCTGGTTGGTATCGGTGCTGCCGCCTACTCCCCCGCCAAATACGGCATCGTCACGGAAATGCTCAAGCCCGAACTGCTCGTCAAGGGCAATAGCTGGATTGAAGGGCTGACCGTTCTGTCCATCATCGGCGGCACGGTGTTGGGCGGTATCCTGATCAACCCATCGATCGCTAGCGCGCTGGCCGAACACCCTCTGATTGCACCGTTGGCCCAGACGCGTGCCGAAGTCGCTATCTTGCTGATTTCCTTTATTTATCTGTCTGCAGCACTGTGCAATCTGCTGATTCCCCGCACCAATATCGACTACCCACCTCAACAAAAAAATCCCATCTTGCTGCTCAAGGAATTTCGTTCCTACGTGTGCATTTTGTGGCAGGACAAGCTGGGCCAAATCTCACTGGCCGTCACTACCTTGTTCTGGGGTGCCGGTGCCACCTTGCAATTCATTGTGATCGAATGGGGCGCCCAGCATCTGGGCTACCGTTTGGATCAGGCCTCGGTGCTGATGGGAGTAGCAGCCTTGGGAACGGTTTTTGGCGCTGTCTTTGCCGCTCGCGTTCCTTTGAAGAAGTCCCTGGCCGTTCTACCGGTGGGCGTGGCCATGGGCTTTGTGGTTTTGCTCATGCCGTTGGTCCACGAAAAATGGGCGGTCTATACCCTGCTGATGGGTATTGGGGGCTTATCCGGCTTTTTCGTCGTCCCCATGAACGCCCTGCTACAACATCGCGGCCACGTCATGTTGTCGGCCGGTCACTCCATTGCTGTCCAGAACTTCAATGAACAACTGAATATTCTGTTCATGCTGGCGCTGTACAGCCTACTGCTGTGGCTGCGTTTACCCATCAACTACATCATTGTGTTCTTTGGCCTGATGGTGGCATCCTTGATGACGGTATTCATCATCTGGAAAAATGCCAATCTGCGCGCCCATCCCGAGTTGGAAGCCTGCATCGGACAAGAAGGACATGGGCAGGCATTGACGGCCAAGTAAGCAAAAGCGCCCCAAAGGGGCGCTTTTTACCAGGGACGCCGAGCCTTAGGGCGGCCCGGCGATAAAACATACCCCCCACGCTGCGCCTGCGGCTTGCTGCCCCCCAAGGGGGCGCTTTTTATCTTGGGGCGGCCCGGCGATAAAACATACCCCCCACGCTGCGCCTACGGCTTGCTGCCCCCCCAAAGGGGGCGCTTTTTATCTTGGGGCGGCCCGGCGATAAAAAATACCCAAAGGACCTGTATCAGGGCTGGTTTTGCAATTCGCGCAGCAAAGACAAATCCCGCCAGGCATTGGCTTTGTGCTGCGGGCGCAACAAGAGCGAGGCCGGATGGTATGTCACCACCAAAGGCAGGCTGCGCCCCTGAGCATCGGTATACGTTAAAGCCTGACCCCGCAAGGTTTCCAGATCCTCATCACGACCACTTAGTGCCACCGCCGCCAAATGGCCGACGGCCAACAAACGACGTGGCTGTACCAAGCGAATTTGGGCGTCCAGAAAAGCCCGGCATGCAGCCAGCTCTTCCTGTGTGGGGGGACGATTACCCAGGGGGCGGCACTTCACCAGATGCGTTTTATAAACCGAGGCATTGGGAATCGCGCTATTGAGCATGGCTTGCAAGAGCAGACCCGCCTTGCCATCAAAAGGCTTGGCGCTACGATCATCGCTCGTGCCCGGTGCTTCGCCAATAATCATCCAGTCCGGCTCGGACAAGAGCTCTGAACCAAACACTACTTGAGCTCGCCCCGTGTGCAAACCACATTCCTGACAAGCCTGTACTTGCTCCAGCAAGCTGGCCATATCCTGCGCTTTTTCAGGCTGAATCAGCACGGCAGGCCGCTGCACCACTTCCTCGACAGGAGCTGCCGCTACCGGTCTGGCACCGGATTTACGCAAGACAGCCAGTGCCTGATCTCGGGCCGACATGGCATCCGTAGCCGCTGCGGGGGCTGAGGGGGACGGACTGCCCGCATCATTAAGATGCCGCTTTACCGGCTGAGCCGTCTGCATCGCTGCTGCGGCCTCTTGCGCAGGGGCGGCCACAGGGGCGGACTGCCCACCAGGCTGCGCCTGGGGCAGACGCGCCAAAAAAGCACGCTCCAGCCCCAACTCCAAAAGCCAGGTGCGCTGCAAAGGGGAGATAGGCTGAAAATCGATCATGCCCCTGCCTTGCTGGCCAAGCTCAGGCTCATCAAGACCGCGTCTTCACGCTGTCCATCGCTAAGCGGATAGTAGTTTTTACGTAAACCATCCGCCTTGAAACCATACTTCTGATATAAGCCGATAGCCGGCGCATTTGAGGCTCGCACCTCCAGAACCACGCGCTCGAGCTGCTGCTGACGGGCCCATTCCAGGCCATCGTCCAGCAATTGCCAAGCCAGACCGCGGCGCTGCTGCTCGGGGGACACCCCAATCAGCAGAAGTTCAATCATATCGGGGGCTTGCAACCAAATGGCATAGCCTTGAACCTGCCCTTGCTTGTGAATGATTCGGGAGCAATACGCACTATTGCCCAAAGCATCCGTGAAATTACCTGCCGTCCAAGGGTGAGTTTCCACGCAGCGTTCAATATCCAGCACAGCAGATACATGGCCTGCCTGCATGGCTTCAATTTGCAGAGGTTGATCCAGAGCGGCCGGGTTTCCACCCAAGCCCTGTTCACGTTCCTGAATGGTGTAGGCAACTTTCTCGCGCACATACAATGGCATGGCCAGGTCTGGGGAGACACCGCGTCCTTCGTCCAGATCATGCAAGGCCAAATGCGCCACACTGGCACCGGTTGCACGCCACGGCTGGCCCACTTCCCAGCCCTGAGCCAGAACGGCTGGGGCTAGATCAGGAAACTGCTCCAGAGCGTCACCAAGGACACAAATGGGCTGTTGCTGGGCAATCAACCCTTCCGCTTGCAAACGGACAATCCAGGTAGTGACCTGGGCGGCATCGAGCAAGACCGGACTTTGCAGCACGGACCAGGAACCCTTGGCCGTCCAACTGTACACAGCGGCATACACCTCTTGCATGCGCGCATCCTGTGCCACCACATAAGCCGTCCCCTCGATGGGCGTGCCGCAAGCGGCAGCCGCCAACAAGGACGAGACCGGCAGTACCGGCAATCCCAAGGCAAAAGCCATACCCTGAGCCACGCCACAGGCCACGCGCAGCCCGGTAAATCCACCTGGACCTTGCCCGAACGCAATCGCGGTCAAGGCGTGTCTATCCACCCCCGCCTGCTCCAGCAGTTGCTCGGCCATGGGCAAAAGGCGTTCGGCGTGGTCGCCGCTCCCCTCGTGACTCAGCTCCACAAGCGAAATACCCGCCTGTGTGCGAGATAACAAGGTCAGTTCACAGAGATTGGAGGAAGTCTCCAAGGCAAGAATATGTGCATCCATCGCGCTATTTTAGTTTAAGCAGCCTCAAAATAGGCAGCTCCCTGGGATCGGACAAGGACAAAACACTCCACAGCGCAACTCAGAGCGCATTTCTTCTCTGGCCGCTCTTTTTTTTGACTTGGCTCAAACCGACCAATCAGATTATTTGCCACCATACAATCGTCTTCTAAATCACCCTAAACCTGCTGCAAGGCGCATAAATAGTACAAAACACTTAATGTGTAATATTTTTCTACACCCCCCTATACGCGCTTTCTGATGCCTGTTACATTTTCGCTATGAATACGCCGACACCCCCCCTCACCCGCAAAATCCTTGTCGTTGACGACGATCCCCGGCTGCGCGATTTGCTGCGCCGCTACCTGTCTGAACAAGGATTCAACGTCTTCGTTGCCGAAGACGGTAAAGAAATGGCCAAACTCTGGCAACGTGAGCATTTCGATCTGCTGGTACTGGATCTGATGCTGCCAGGCGAGGATGGCCTATCCATCTGTCGCCGGCTGCGCGGCGGTCACGACAATACCCCCATCATCATGCTTACCGCCAAGGCCGAAGAAATCGACCGTATCGTGGGCCTGGAAATGGGTGCCGATGACTACCTCATCAAACCTTTCAACCCCCGCGAACTGCTGGCCCGTGTCAACGCTATCTTGCGACGCCGTGGTACCGAGGAACACCCCGGCGCACCTAGTCAGGAAAATGAATCGATTGAGTTCGGTCCTTATGTGCTGAACCTGTCCACTCGAACACTGACACGCAATAACGAAGTTGTCCCCATCACAACGGGCGAGTTCTCCGTGCTGAAAGTGTTTGCCCGTCACCCCAAGATCCCCTTGTCGCGCGACAAACTGATGGAATTGGCGCGTGGCCGTGAATACGAAGCCTTTGACCGTAGTTTGGACGTCCAGATTTCGCGTCTGCGCAAGCTGATCGAACCCAATGCTTCCAAGCCCGTGTTTATTCAAACGGTCTGGGGCCTGGGCTACGTTTTTGTTCCAGACGGCGGTAACTGACCTTGTCTTCCGGTCAGCAAGACGGGCGGCCCGCCGTGGCCGCCCAACGCCGAGCAACAAAAAACTCAAGTATCCGGCTGGGTTTATTCAGCCGGTCTTTTTTATTGCTCGCAGCGTTAATGCTCGTCAGCCTGGGTGCCTGGCTGCAAGTATTCTTCAGTATGGAAGAAGGCCCACGCGCAGCCCAAATGGCGCAACGCGTGGCGTCCATTGTCAGCATCACCCGATCGGCTCTGGTGTACGCACCCCCGGCGGTACGACCTGCCCTGTTGCTGGATCTGGCCACCAAGGAAAGTCTGCGCGTGCAACCACGCGAGAACACGGACGAGCTTGAACCCCTGCCGCGCTCCAACTACTGGCAGCATGTCTCTACCGAAGTGCGTGGCGCATTAGGCAGCCAGACCTTGATCATGTGGTCGGTCAACAGCGTGCCGGGCATCTGGGTTTCGTTTGATATCAATGACGATCAGTATTGGCTGGTCTTTGATCGCGAACAATTAAGTCTGACCGCCGGAGTGGAATGGCTGGGCTGGGGCGCTACCGCCTTGCTGCTGGCCCTGATCGGTGCCGCTGTCAGTGTGCGCTTTGTGAACCGGCCTTTGGCCCAACTGGCCAAAGTGGCCCAGCAGTTGGCTCGTGGTGAAACACCCAGCACCCTGCCTGAAAAAGGCCCGGTTGAAATCCGTGACATGAATATCGCCTTTAACCGCATGGCCCGAGATATCCGCCAAACAGAGGCGGATCGAGAGATCATGCTGGCCGGTATTTCGCACGATTTGCGCACACCACTGGCCCGCATGCGTCTGGAAATTGAATTAAGTCAGGTATCGGACGAGACTCGTGCCGCCATTGACGAGGACTTGGCTCAGATTGACCACAGTATTGGTCAATTGATGGAATATGCCCGTCCTGCTGCGGCTGTGCCCGAGCATGGCATTGATGTGTCCGCCGTGCTCAATGATGTCTACGAGCGTGAGCGCACGCATACCGAATCCTTGGGTGGCATTTTGACGGCCTCCGTCGAACCCAATCTGTATGCCCGCATCAGCGCACACGATTTGAAGCGTATCGTCTCCAACCTGATCGAAAATGCCCGCCGCTATGGACGCAGTCCCGAAGATGATCGGGCACGCATCGAGCTGTCGGCGCATCAACATGGCAATATTTTGATCATCGCCGTCAAGGATCAGGGAGCCGGTATTGCAAAAAGCGACATCCAGCGCCTGCTACGCCCCTTCTCGCGCGGTGTCTCTGCCCGCACAGGTGTCAGTGGTGCTGGTTTGGGACTGGCGATAGTGGAACGTTTGCTAGGACAGGTCGGAGGGCACTTTGAACTGGTCAGTGCTCCGTCCGAAGGCTTGACCGCCCGTATCCAGTTGCCACGTATCCGTGCCAGTCGCAATGCGCCTGGAACGCAGAGCGATAAGGACAGCAAAGCTTCCTGAGCCGAATAAAACTTGGGCAGGGATTTTCCCTGCCCAAGGCTAGTCTCAGACCAAAACCACTCAGGCGCGATACAGCAGAGCCACGGCAGTGACCGCAATCCCTTCCTGGCGCCCGACAAAGCCAATCGCCTCGTTTGTCTTGCCCTTGATGTTCACACTGCCAGGCTCCAATTTCAGATCGGCCTCGATATTGGCCACCATCGCCGGGGCATGTGGTGCGATCTTGGGTTTTTGCGCATGAATCGTGGCATCTACATTCCCAACCAACCAACCCGCAGCGCGCACCTGCTCATAAGCATGACGCAACAAGACACGGCTATCAGCGCCCTTGTATTGAGGGTCTGTATCGGGAAAGTGGCGACCAATATCGCCCAGGCCTGCCGCCCCCAAAATCGCATCGGTAATGGCATGCAGCAAGGCATCGGCATCCGAATGCCCCATCAAGCCATGCGTATGCGGGATGGTGACGCCGCCCAAGATCAAAGGCCGGCCTTCGCACAGCACATGCACATCAAAACCTTGTCCTACGCGAATTGGCATGCTCATAACCACTTCTCCATCAATTCAAAATCTTCAGGCCAGGTGACTTTAAAATTCCGCGCCGACCCCAATATTAATAAGGGTTGGCTACCCGCCAATTCCATGGCGCTAGCCTCATCCGTCACCACAAAACCCTGCTCTTTAGCCGCTTGTAAGGCCCCACGTAAGGCACGGGCGGGAAACAACTGGGGAGTCTGCGCCAGCCAGAGTCCTTCTCTGTCCACCGTTTCCAACACCCCCACTGGCTCCGCAGGCGTTGCGCGCTTGACAGTATCAGGCACGGGCAAGGCCAACAAGCCACCACGTTGCGCCTGCAAGCAGGCATCAATCAAACGTGCCAGGGCCTGCTTGGGCAAACCGGGGCGAGCGGCATCGTGAACCAGAACCCAGGCCTGTTCGTCCTTATCCAGGCTCTGCACAGTATTGAGCACCGTTTCAGCCCGCGTGTCACCACCACAGGGCAGGCAAACCGTACGCGGCAAGCCGTCCAGTGCCGCCGTCGCCCAGGTATCACCGGGGGCCACGGCCACCCGCACCTGGCTGATGCGCTCATCAGCCAGCAAAGCCTGTACCGAACGGCGCAACATGGGCTGCCCGCCCAGCAAACGATATTGCTTGGGCACGCCTTGCGTCTTCGTGGCAGAATCCAGGGCGCGCGAGCCAATACCGGCGGCTGGAACAATTGCAATCAAGGTAGTCTTCATAGGTGGGTGATTTTATAATGACAATCCTGATGGAAACCGAAAAACAGCACTCCCTGTCCCTGCCCAGCACTCAAGATGTGCTGGCCGCCTTACGCCCCGGTCAACGCTACTCGCAGCCCATGCCTCCTGGCTCGGGCGATGCCTGCCTGATTGCCGACCTGGCCCGCCAGCATAAAGAGCCTATTCTGGTACTGTGTGCCGATCCCTTGACCGCCCAAAGGCTGGCCGAGGAAATCCTGTTGTTTGGACCCGCCCTGCGCGTGCGCCAGTTGCCGGACTGGGAAACGTTGCCCTATGACAGCTTCTCTCCCCACCAGGATCTGATCTCCGAGCGTTTGCGCACCTTGCATGCCCTGACCATGCACGAGGTTGATGTGCTGACGGTTCCCGTCACCACCGCCCTGTATCGTCTGGCACCGCCTTCTTTTCTGGCCGCCTACACCTTTTCCTTCCGCCAGGGCGATGAGCTGGACGAGGCGCAATTGCGCGCCCAGTTGATGCTGGCCAATTACACCCACATGACACAGGTCAGCGCTCCGGGCGAATTCAGTATTCGCGGTGGCCTGATTGACCTGTTCCCTATGGGTTCGGTGCTGCCCTACCGTCTGGACCTGTTCGACAACGAGATCGAAAGCATACGCAGCTTTGATATCGATACCCAGCGCAGCCTGTATCCGGTCAAGGAAATCCAGCTCTTGCCCGGTCGTGAATTCCCTATGGACGAAGAGGCGCGCACGCAATTCCGGGCGCGTTTTCGCGAGTTTTTTGAAGGCGATCCTTCACGCGCCCTGCCCTATAAAGATGTAGGCAATGGCATTGCCTTTGCGGGCATCGAATACTATCTGCCGCTCTTCTTTGAAGAGACCGCCACCTTGATGGACTATGTGCCAGCAGGCAGCCTGGTCATCACGCACGGGGACGCACAAAACGCGATTGGCCGCTTCCAAAGCGATACCCATAGCCGTTTTTCCTTCCTGAAAAACGACCGTGAGCGCCCGATTTTGCCTCCAGAAAGCCTGTTTCTGTCTGATGAGCAGTTTTTCAACGGCATCAAACCTTTTAGTCGCCTCAGTCTGAACACGCAAGCTGACGATCAGCCCATTGCCCACCCA
Source organism: Alcaligenes sp. SMD-FA (assembly GCF_025960365.1). Classification (NCBI taxonomy): domain Bacteria; kingdom Pseudomonadati; phylum Pseudomonadota; class Betaproteobacteria; order Burkholderiales; family Alcaligenaceae; genus Alcaligenes; species Alcaligenes sp. SMD-FA. The sequence continues at coordinate 2,799,951 of NZ_CP110108.1, forward strand.
GACTTCGAGGCTTTACCCCTTGTCGCAGTCAACCGGCGCGACAAGGATCCGTTGGCTCAATTGCGGCAAGAGGTGTTGGACCCAAAGAACCGGACGGTGCTGTGCGCTGATTCGGCGGGCCGTCGGGAAACCTTGCTACAAATGCTGCGTGACCACGATCTGTCGCCCGCAGCCGACTGTCAGAGTCTGACCGATTTTCTGGAGTCGGACGCCGCTTTTGCCCTGATCGTCGCCCCCCTGTCGCGCGGCTTTGCGCTGGTGCACGACAGTCTGAGTCTGCTGACCGAAAATGACCTTTACCCCTCCCAGACACGCACACAAAGCAGCCGCCGCCGCAACGAGCGCAGCAGCGATGTGGAAGCGATGGTGCGGGATCTGTCGGAACTGCGCGAGGGCGACCCCGTGGTTCACGCCGAGCACGGGATTGGTCGCTACTGCGGTCTGAAAGAAATGGACCTGGGCGAAGGCCCGGTCGAGTTTCTGCATCTGGAATATGCCAAGGGCAGCACCTTATATGTGCCTGTGGCGCAGTTGCACGTCATTGCCCGCTACAGCGGTGCCGACCCCGAACATGCGCCCCTGCACCAACTGGGCTCCGGTCAATGGGATAAAGCCCGCCGTCGCGCGGCCAAGCAAGCGCGTGACAGCGCGGCTGAATTGCTGGCACTGTACGCCCAGCGCGCTGCTCGTGAAGGCTTTCAATTCAAACTGCCTCTGAATGATTATCAGGCCTTTTCCGAAGGTTTCGGCTTTGAGGAAACACCGGATCAGGCCGCTGCTATTGAGGCAGTCGTAAACGACATGACCTCCGGCCAGCCTATGGACCGCCTCGTTTGTGGGGATGTGGGCTTTGGTAAAACCGAAGTCGCCCTGCGTGCCGCTTTCCTGGCCGTGGCCAATGGCAAACAAGTGGCCTTGTTGTGCCCAACCACCCTGCTGGCCGAGCAACACACACAAACATTTTCAGATCGTTTCGCCGACTGGCCTATCCGTGTTGCTGAGCTGTCTCGCTTCCGCTCGACCAAAGAAACCCAAGCCGCCATTGCGGGCCTGCGCGACGGCAGCGTCGATATTGTGATTGGCACGCACAAGATCCTATCCTCGGACGTACGCTTCAAGCAACTGGGCCTGGTTATCATCGATGAGGAGCACCGCTTTGGTGTGCGCCAGAAAGAGGCCCTAAAGCAGTTGCGGGCCGAAGTCGATATCCTGACCCTGACCGCCACCCCTATCCCCCGTACCTTGGGCATGTCTCTGGAGGGTATACGGGACTTCTCCGTGATTGCCACGGCGCCGCAAAAACGTCTGGCGATCAAAACCTTTGTACGTCGTGAAGATGGCAGCACCATACGCGAGGCCCTGCTACGCGAATTAAAACGCGGTGGCCAGGTCTACTTCCTGCACAACGAAGTTGAAACCATCCACAACCGCCGCGCCCGTCTGGAAGAGCTGGTGCCTGAGGCCAGTATTGCCGTGGCTCATGGTCAAATGCCCGAGCGCGAGCTGGAAGCCGTCATGAAGGGCTTTTACCAGAAGCGCTACAACGTGCTGCTGTGCACCACGATTATTGAAACCGGCATTGACGTGCCAACCGCCAACACCATCGTCATCCACCGCGCGGATCGCTTAGGTCTGGCTCAATTACACCAGTTACGTGGGCGCGTCGGCCGCTCTCACCACCAGGCATACGCCTATCTGCTGACCCCCGGCGAAGATGCCATCACCAGCAATGCAAAAAAACGCCTGGAAGCTATTCAAGCCATGGAAGAGCTGGGCGCAGGCTTTTTCCTGGCCATGCACGATCTCGAAATTCGGGGTGCCGGTGAAGTACTGGGCGAGTCCCAGTCCGGAGACATTCAGGAAGTAGGCTATTCCATGTATGCAGATATGCTCAACACCGCCGTCAAAGCCCTGAAAGCCGGTGAAGAGCCTGACTTGGATTCGCCCTTTGCCTTGCAGTGCGAAGTGAACCTGCACACGTCCGCCCTGCTGCCGGCCAACTACTGCCCGGATGTGAATGCCCGTTTGGGGCACTACAAGGCCCTGTCACACGCTCGTACAGAAGACGATCTGATCCATATCCATGAGGAACTGATCGACCGCTATGGCTTGCTGCCAGAGGCGGGCGAGAACCTGCTGGCGGTGCATCGCTTGCGCATCAAGGCCGAACCATTAGGGATTGTGAAAATCGATGCCAGCGAAGCCCAGGCAACAATTCAGTTTTCTTCCAAACCCAATGTAGACGCAGTCAGCATTATCGAGCTGGTGCAAAAGAACAAGCAGGTGCGCCTGGCTGGACCGGACAAGCTGAAGATTGAAATTACCAAGGGCGAGGAAATCAAGAACCGCATCCAGGCCGTACGTAATGTGCTGAACAGTTTGCGCAAAGAGAAATAAGCCTTAACAACAAGGCTGGACATAAAAAGAGCGCTGCCACTGACAGCGCTCTTTTTTCGACGGTAAAGGCTGACTGCTTGAGTGTTTACTCTAGCCAATGAGGCGTTCTGAATACGGATCGAACCATTGCACTGTTTGCTTGGCAACAAACCGAATTCCGGGTTCAAGAGAAGCGCCCAACACTATAAAGAAATAGCCGGATCGACGCAGCGTTCTATTGCTCCTCTTTCTGCCTGGCCTGGTTCTCAGGTAGTTTGCTGCGCTGCGTTTAGCTTTACTTTGCATCGCCAGACTACGCTGGCGATCCACCACCATCAAACATCCAGGCGGAACCAGTTCAGTACGGCATCCAGCGGAGAGTGATTCAACGCAAAGCTGGCTTGCTCCTGCACCACCGGTTTGGCACGGTAGGCCACCGAGTACTTGGCCTTGGACATCATGGGCAGGTCATTGGCCCCGTCGCCTATCGCAATACATTGTTCCGGACCAGCGCCCAGTTCCACAGCCAGTTCCTGCAAGAAGCGAGCTTTGGCCTGACCATCCACGATTGCGCCCAGCACCTTGCCAGTCAGCGTGCCGTCCACCACTTCCAAGGTATTGGAGTGGGCGTAGCTCAAGCTGAAACGGTCTTTCATACGTTCGGTAAAGAAGGTGAAGCCACCCGAGACCAACAAGGTTTTCACGCCATGGGCATGAGCCGTCGCAATCAAGCGGTCTGCGCCCAGATTGGGTTGCAAACGCTCTTCATAGACACGGGTCAGATCACTGACAGGCACACCTTCCAGAAACGCAACACGGCGATTCAGGCTTTCGGAGAAATCCTTGATCTCGCCGCGCATGGCTGCTTCGGTAATCGTGGCAACCTGCTCTTTACGGCCAGCCATATCGGCAATCTCATCAATACACTCGATATTGATCAGCGTGGAATCCATGTCCATTGCCAGCACACGCATTTCTTTCAGGCGGTCAATCTGCTCCAAAAAGGCAAAGTCCATCGCGCCGGTCTTGCACAAGGTTTGCACGTGAGCACGTTGCGTGGCGTCAGCACCCAACAGGCGTACGGCGGTAGGCCCCAGCTCCTGCACTCCATCGGCCTGCACCACTGCGGCAATTTTTTCGATGATGGCGCTATCTAGGCGCGGCCCTTGAAGAATGAGATGAGACATCAGATCGTCCACAAAGCAAAAAGTACAGCACAGCCATTGTGCCAAAAGACGATTATTGTAGCCTGCCACGGGCCCTGCACACCCCAAGCTGTACACGACGATGTCAGTTTCCAGCCTGAACCCATCCTGCTACGATAAACGCTATCGCGAAATGACGAGGACGCCTTTCATGTACATCTGGCCCAACAATACTTTGCTGGATCTGCTTCACATCGAGCAACCCATCGTTCAAGCCCCTATGGCAGGTGCCCAAGACAGCGAACTGGCTATTGCCGTTGCTCGTGCCGGCGGCCTGGGTTCCCTGGCCTGCGCCATGCTCAGCCCAGAACAGATTCGGGAACAAGTGGGTTTGTTCCGGCAAGCTGTCTCGGCCCCTATCAACCTGAACTTCTTTTGTCACGACGACCTGCGCCTGGAGCCAGAGGCCCTGCAAGAGTGGCGGTTGCGATTAATACCCTATTACCAGGAATACGGCCTGGATCCGAATCAGGAACTGCCCAAAGCAGCACGCGCACCGTTCTCCAACCCACATGCTGAATTGGTTGAGGAATTAAAACCTGAAGTCGTCAGTTTTCACTTTGGTCTGCCCTCCCCCGAGCTGCTTGAACGCGTGAAAAAGGTCGGCACTCTGGTCATGTCCAGTGCGACTTCCACGGCCGAAGCGGTCTGGCTGCAAGAGCACGGTGCCGACATCATCATCGCCCAAGGCCTGGAAGCCGGTGGCCACCGTGGCATGTTCCTGGACGATAAGGTGCATACACAAGTAGGCACCCTGTCTTTGGTTCCCCAAATTGCTGATGCTGTCAGCATCCCCGTGATTGCTGCCGGAGGTATTGCCGATGGGCGCGGTATTGCTGCTGCCCTGGCCTTGGGTGCCAGCGCCGCTCAAATTGGTACTGCCTATTTGTTCTGTCCTGAATCCAAGATCACCCCGCTGCATCGCCAAGCCCTGTCCAATAGTCGTTCAGACGGCACAGCGCTGACCAATTTGTTCTCTGGCCGCCCGGCTCGCAGCATCCGCACTCGCCTGATGGATGAAATCGGCCCGTTAAGCACCAGTGCTCCGGTATTCCCCCATGCGGGTTCGGCACTGAGCCCGCTACGTATCGAAGCCGAGAAACAAGGTCGCACTGAATTCAGCTCCCTGTGGAGCGGACAAAGTGCTGCCTTGGGCCGTGCCCTGCCTGCTGAGCAACTGACGCTGGTCCTCGCTCAAGAGGCCCAGGGCGTCTGCAAGCGACTGGGAGTGGCTGGTGCCACCCATGCCCCTTTGGACAAACCTTGATCGATTGTACGGGCAGCTTGTGGCTAGACTGGCGAAACAAAGCAAGTCTAGCCCCACAGGCCTTCAATAGACAGCTATCGAGCATCCAGGCGGGATAATAATCGGACGACAAGACTTTAGAACTGACGCACTGAAAAAAACACCAAGCAGTTTTTTGACCTTGAGCGGCCAGACATAAAAAAAACCTCGCAAACTGATTTGCGAGGTTTTTTTATTCAATAGCACCACTACTCAAACTTGCCCTTGGGGTGTCGCATCAAATAGCGATACACAAAACCGGGATACGCCATTACCAAGAACAATGCAAAGGTAATGGTGTAGAACACCCAAGTCTGTTTGAACGGATTACCGATGCTTGCTTCAAAAGCAAAGCCGAACGCACCCACAATCCCGTAAAACGCACAGACTTCCAAAAGGCGAGAAAAAAAGCCTTTGGACACTTTCTGATGGCGCGAGCGCCAAACCGGAAAGTAAAACATGGCTCCTACCAATACCAGACCCAGAAGCAGCTTACCCAACAGAACGGGCAAGGAGTTCAGGCCAGAGCTGGAGGCAATCATTGTGTAGATTCCCAAGCCCAACGCGGCCAGCACGGTCAGGTACACAAGGCCGACAATCAGTTGCAGCCAGGGCGAGAGACCAGAGCGCTCGCCCGGCAAGGACCAAGGCAAAACCAGCAAGGGCTTTTCCACAAGAAACGGCAAGTTTGCCGTAATCACGGAAAGAACAATCAAGACCCAGATGGAAAGGCTTTGGTCCATAGTGCTACCTACTTAAAACTGCAAGGAAGACTGAATCACGCGGATGCAGGTATCCATCAGGCCACCCGGCAACAAGCCCAGGCCGATAATCAGAACACCATTCACCATCATGACCAGCTTGGTCATCAAGCCTGTTGCCACAGGATGCGCTTCACCTTCGGGCTCGTCGAAGTAAACGACCTTCACGACACGCAGGTAGTAGAAAGCACCGATCAAGGACATGATCACGGCAAACACGGCCAGCCAGACATAGCCCGCACCCACCACGGCTTGCAGAACACTCAGCTTGGCGGCAAAGCCGGACAGCGGAGGAATACCAGCCAGGGAGAACATGGACAGCAGCCAGACCAGAGCCAAGCCAGGGTTTCGACGGTTCAGACCTTTCAGGTCGCTGATGTTTTCACATTCAAAACCGCGACGGCTCAAGATCAGAATCAGGCCGAAGGTGCTCAGTGTGGTCAGAACGTAGATCACCACGTAGAACAACGAAGCGCCGTAGGCTTGAGAGTGAGTCTCGCCATTGAACACGCCAGCCAGCAAGCCCAAGAAAATGAAACCCATGTGCGAGATGGTCGAATACGCAAGCATACGCTTGAGATTCTTTTGCATGATCGCCGTCAGGTTACCCAGAGCCAGCGACAGCACAGCCATGATCAGCAACATAGGCTGCCAGTCCACGGCAATACCGTGCAAGGCTTCAACCAGGAAGCGCATGGTCACGGCAAAAGCAGCCAGTTTGGGAGCAGCACCGATGATCAGGGTGACGGTGGTTGGGGCGCCTTGGTAGACGTCCGGTGTCCACATGTGGAAAGGAGCCGCCGTCAATTTGAAGGCCAGACCAGCCACCACAAACACCACACCAAAGACCAGAGCCAGACGCTCGGCTTGACCGTTGGAGATGACTTCAGCGATGAGCGGGAATTCCAGATGGCCGGTAGCGCCAAAAATCATGGACATACCGTACAGCAAGATACCCGATGCCAAAGCACCCAGCACGAAGTACTTCAGAGCCGCTTCGATGGACTGGCGATGTTCACGACGCAGCGCAACCAATGCGTACAGCGCAAAGGACATCAGCTCCACACCCAGATAAGCGGTCAACATGCTGTTGGCCGAAATCATGATCATCTGGCCCAGCAGAGCCATCAGAGTCAGGGTGTACAACTCACCACCACGTTCCATCATGTCACGCTGCTCAGCGTATTCACGGCCGTAAATCAGGGTGGCGGCCACGGCTGCACACGAGAGCAGCTTCAGGAAGTGAGCCATCTCGTCCACGACGAACAGGCCACCGAACGAGACGCCGCTAACGCCCTTGGACCACTGCCAGGCCACGCTGGCCGCAACCACGGCAAGCGTCAGCAGGCTGAAAACAAACGTCGAGTGGCGCTGTTTGTGTGTACTGAATGCATCAAAAATCAGCACACACGAAGCCAGAACCAGGAGCAGGATCTCGGGCAAAGCCAGAGAAAAGTTAAAGGTAGTATCCATAGTGATTCGGCCTACAGTTTCGAGATGGAGACGTGTTGCAGCAACGCTTCAACCGAAACGTGCATGACCTCGGTGAACGGCTTGGGATAGACACCCATGCCCAGCACCGCAATCGCCATTACGCCAAGAACGAAGAACTCACGGCCGCTCAGGTCGCTCATGCCGGCAACCTTGTCGTTACCGACAGGGCCAAAAGCCACACGTTTGAGCATCCACAGCGAGTAAGACGCACCTGTAATCAGCGCTGTTGCAGTCAACAGACCAATCCAGAAGTTGTACTCAACCGCACCCATGATGACGGTGAACTCACCGATAAAGCCGCTGGTGCCTGGCAAACCGCTGTTGGCCATCGAGAACAGCACAAAGAAGGTGACGAAACGAGGCATGACCTTGACCACACCACCGTAATCGGCAATTTGGCGGCTGTGCAGACGGTCGTACAGAACGCCAATACACAGGAACATGGCGCCAGACACGAAACCGTGCGAGATCATTTGCATGATCGCGCCTTCCATACCCGTGGTGTTGAATACGAAAAAGCCCAGTGTGACAAAACCCATGTGAGCCACAGAGGAGTAAGCCACCAGCTTTTTCATATCGTCCTGAACGATGGCGACCAAACCAATGTAGATCACCGCGACCAGGGACAAGGCAATAATGATTCCGGCCAGACCTTGCGAGGCATCAGGAGCGATGGGCAGGGAAAAGCGCAGGAAACCGTAAGCACCCAGTTTCAACATGATGGCAGCCAACACCACGGAACCACCGGTAGGTGCTTCCACGTGGGCATCCGGCAACCAGGTGTGGACAGGCCACATAGGCACTTTCACTGCAAACGCCATGAACAGCGCCACAAAGATCAGCACCTGCGTGGTGTAGTCCAGGGGGACTTTGTGCCAAGTCAGGATATCGAAGGTGCCGCCGGACACGTTCCACAGGTAGATGAAAGCAACCAGCGTCAGCAGGGAGCCCATCAGGGTGTAAAGGAAGAACTTGACCGATGCATACACGCGGTTTGGACCACCCCAGATACCGATAATCAGATACATCGGGATCAGCGTGGCTTCAAAGAACACGTAGAACAGCAAGCCATCCAGAGCGGCAAACACGCCAACCATCAGACCCGACAGGATCAGGAAGGCACCCATGTATTGCGCCACGCGGCTGGTAATCACCTGCCAGCCCGCCAGCACCACGATCACCGTGATGAAAGCGGTCAGCAGAACAAACCACATGGAAATACCATCCACGCCAAGGTGGTAATTCACCTTGAAGGCATCAATCCAGGGAGCCAGCTCGACAAACTGCATGTCGGCTGTACCGGGATTGAAGCCCGTGTATAGAGGAATAGTGACAACAAGACCGGCAATCGAACCCAGCAAAGCCAGCCAGCGGGTGAAGGTGGGACGATCATCACGTCCCAGAGCCAGCACCAACAGGCCAGCGACGATAGGTACGAAAATCGCCAGCGTTAACCAAGGAAGAGTAGAAGACGCCATATCGCTAGCCATTACCGAACCGTCAGTACAAAAAAGGATAAGAGCGCCAGGATCCCGAGGATCATGGCAAAGGCGTAGTGATAGACATAGCCGGACTGGATATGACGGCTGATTGCAGCCACCCAGCCCACTACGCGCGCACTACCGTTGACCACCAGGCCGTCAATCAGACCGCGGTCAGCACCTTTCCAAAGGCCCGTACCCAGGCAGCGAACGCCACGAGACAGCACTTGCTCGTTGAACCAGTCAACGTAGTACTTGTTCTCCAGGATACGGTAGATAAAAGAGCAGTTCTTTTTGATAGCGGCAGGCAAGGCGGGATTGACCAGGTACATGTACCAAGCCACCACCGCACCGGCTACAACCAGCCAGAATGGCACCGTCACAAAACCATGCAAGGCATATGCCATCCAATCAGTCCAGTGGGCAGCCAGGTTTGCCATTGCAGGGTGGTCGGGCAGAACCGTAACAATGCCGTCAAAGTAACCACCGAACAGCAGCGGATCCACAAACCAGATACCAGCGAAAATCGATGGAATGGCCAGCAGAACCAGAGGCAGCGTCACCACCCAGGGCGACTCGTGAGGATCACCACCGTGAGCGTGATGATCATCATGAGCATGCGACTCGTCGTGTTTGACATCACGGAAGCGCTCTTTGCCGTGGAAGACCAGGAAATACAGACGGAAGGAGTACAGCGAGGTAACGAACACACCGATCAGTGTGGCGTAATAAGCATAGGTCGAACCCCAAATGCCAGCTTCGCCTGCGGCTTCGATGATGTGCTCTTTCGAATAGAAACCCGAGAAGAACGGTGTACCCACCAGCGCCAACGTACCGATCAGGAATGTCAGCCAGGTAATAGGCATGTACTTGCGCAGACCACCCATGTTGCGGATGTCCTGATCATGATGCATGCCGATAATGACCGAACCAGCGCCCAGGAACAGCAAGGCTTTGAAGAAAGCGTGCGTCATCAGGTGGAACACAGCGGCCGAGTAAGCCGAAGCTCCCAGAGCCACCGTCATGTAACCGAGCTGGGACAAGGTGGAGTACGCCACAACGCGTTTGACGTCGTTCTGGATAATACCCAGCAAGCCCAGGAACAAGGCACCGGTTGCACCGATCACGATGATGAAGGACAGCGCGGTTGTCGACTGTTCAAACACAGGCGAGAAACGCGCCACCATGAAGATACCGGCCGTCACCATGGTCGCGGCGTGAATCAGTGCCGAGATAGGAGTAGGACCTTCCATGGAATCAGGCAACCAGCTGTGCAAAGGAACCTGAGCCGATTTACCCATGGCACCTACAAACAGGGCCAGAGCCGCAACGGTCAGCAATTGCCAGTCGGTACCGGGGAATGTCATGGTGCTCAGTTCCTGAACCTTGGCGAACACGTCGCTGTAGTTCATGGAGCCGGTGTAGGCATAAAGCAAGCCAATCCCCAGAGCAAAACCGAAGTCACCTACACGGTTGACCAGAAAGGCCTTCATGTTGGCGAAAATTGCGGTCTTGCGCTCGTACCAGAAACCGATCAGCAGGTAGGAGACCAGACCCACTGCTTCCCAACCGAAGAACAGCTGCAGCATGTTGTTGGACATGACCAGCATCAGCATCGAGAAGGTAAACAGCGAGATGTAGGAGAAAAAGCGCTGATAACCGGGGTCATCTTTCATGTAGCCAATGGTGTAGATATGCACCATCAGCGACACGGAAGTGACCACCACCATCATCAGGGCAGTGAGCTTGTCGATCAGAAAACCGATGTCCCACTGAATGCTGCCAATGGTGATCCAGGTGTAGACCGGACCATTGAAGGTCTGGCCGTCCAGAACCTGAAACAGGACCATGACCGAGCCGACAAAAGAAAGCAGCACGCCCGCGATCGTGATCAGGTGAGCGCCTGTCTTGCCGATAAATCGACCCAGAAAGCCGGTACCGAACAAACCGGCTAGCGCCGAGCCCACCAGGGGGGCAAGCGCAATCGTTAAGTAAAGATTTATGGAGTTCATTAGTGTGCTATCCCATCAACCCTTAAGCTGGTCGAGATCTTGGACATTGATCGAATTAAGGTTACGGAACAACAGAACCAGAATTGCAAGACCAATGGCCGCCTCGGCCGCTGCGACCGTCAGGACGAAAAAGACAAACACCTGACCGGCCTCGTTGCCCATCCACGTTGAGAAGGCCACAAAGTTCATGTTGGCCGACAAAAGAATCAGCTCAACAGACATGAGCAGGATAATCAGGTTGCGACGGTTCAGGAAAAAGCCAAACAGGCCGATCGTGAACAGCACAGCGCCCAGGACCAAATAGTGCGCAAGCGTCAGCGTCATCATCATTTGTCTCCTGGCACGACAGCGTCAGCCGAACTGGACACCGACGGCTTTTCGGTTTGAGAAGGAATAGAAACCATGCGCAGACGGTCTTTGGCGCGAACCTTGACCTGTTCGCTGGAGACGGTGCGCTTGACACCCTCACGTTTACGCAGAGTCAGCGCAATGGCCGAGATCATGCCAACCAGCAGCACAATGCCGCCCAGCAACACCGCCAGTACATACTGGGAGTACATCAACTCGCCAATGACGCGGGTGTTGTTGTAGTCCGCAGCCACTGCGGCAGCAGGTGCCGTTGTGAACCACAGCTTGGTCAGCACAAAGCCCATTTCCAGAACCATGATGGCGCCGATCAACAGCCCCATCGGCACATGAGCCTTGAATTTCTTGGCAGCGGATTCCTGACGTACGTCCAGCATCATGATGACGAACAGGAACATCACCATCACCGCGCCCACATAGACCACCACCAGCAAAAGGCCCAGGAACTCGGCCCCCATGGTGATCCACATCATGGCGGCCGTGAAGAACACCAGAATCAAGTGCAATACGGCCGTAACCGGGTTTTTGGCAGCGATCACGCGATACGCGGCCACCACCATCACCAGCGCCAACACATAAAACAGAACAGTAGTAAATAACATGAGTGTAGAGCTCCGGCCTTAGCGATAAGGTGCATCTGCGGCACGACGACGAGCGATCTCGTCTTCGTAGCGATCACCGATAGCCAGCAGCATGTCCTTGGTGTAGTACAAATCGCCGCGTTTTTCGCCGTGGTATTCGTGAATATGTGTTTCCACGATCGAATCGACCGGGCAGCTTTCTTCACAGAATCCACAGAAAATACACTTGGCCAGATCGATGTCGTAACGCGTGGTGCGACGGGTGCCGTCCTCACGTTCGGCCGATTCGATCGAGATAGCCATGGCGGGACATACTGCCTCGCACAGTTTGCACGCGATGCAACGCTCTTCGCCGTTTTCGTAGCGACGCAAAGCGTGCAAACCGCGAAAACGTGGCGAAGCGGGCGTGGTTTCAACGGGATAACGCAGCGTCACTTTACGCTTGAAGAAATACTTCCCCGTCAGGCGCATGCCTTTGAGCATCTCGGACAGCATCAGGCTGCCAAAGAAATCTTTGATTGCTTCCATAATCTTGCCCCTTAGCCTTATTGCCAGATGTTCCAGGGCGTCTGCATCCAGATCGCCACAATAACCAGCCAAACACCGGTCAGCGGGATAAATACTTTCCAGCCCAAACGCATGATCTGGTCATAGCGGTAACGTGGGAACGTTGCACGGAACCAGATGAACATGGAGACCACGACAAAGGTCTTCAGACCCAGCCACAGCCACCCCGGAATCCAGGTAAATGGAGCGAACTCGACGATTGGAGTCCAGCCACCCAAGAACATGATGGACGCCAGAGCCGACAAGAAAATCATGTTGGCATATTCGCCCAAGAAGAACAGAGCGAAACCGGTACCGGAGTACTCCACCATAGGACCGGCCACAATTTCCGATTCGCCTTCCACCACGTCAAACGGGTGACGGTTGGTTTCAGCAACGGCGGAAATCACGTAGATCACAAACAGTGGCAGCAGTGGCAGCCAGTTCCAGGACAGGAAGTTCAAGCCCTTGTCCGCAAAGTAACCCTGAGTCTGACCGACCACGATACCCGACAGATTCAGCGTGCCGGACACCAGCAGCACGGTAATCAGGACAAAGCCGATGGCCAGTTCGTAGGACAGCACCTGAGCGGCGGCACGCAGACCACCTAGCAAGGCGTACTTGGAGTTGGATGCCCAACCGGCCACGATCACACCGTACACGCCCAGCGAGGTAATCGCCAGAATGTACAACAAACCGGCATTAACGTCGGCCAGAACCACATCGGGGCTGAAAGGAATCACCGCCCAGGCGGCCAAAGCAGGCATCAGCGTCACTACCGGAGCCAACAGGTACAGAACCTTGTTGGACTTCGCCGGCACGATCAGCTCTTTGGTCAGCAGTTTGAAAACGTCAGCGAAAGGCTGCAGCAAGCCGCGGTAACCAACACGGGTCGGTCCCAGACGAACGTGCATGAAGCCGATCATCTTGCGTTCCCAGTAGGTCAGGTAAGCAACACACAGAATGACGGGCACCGCGATAGCAACAATCTTCAGCAGCGTCCACACCACATACCATGCGTCCGGACCCAGCAGGTCCGAACCGTAGCTATTGATGGCAGAGAGAAATTCCATGTTATGCACGCTCCACTGTCAATTGACCGAATGCGCTACCCAAAGCGGCAGTTTCAGAAAAAGCGGTGGCAACACGCACCGAGTTCAATGCCACGGTGTCATCCAGCTGAGCTGGCAAGCTGACTTCGCCTTGCGAAGAACGAACCTTCACCAGATCGCCGTCGGCCAAACCCAGTTGAGTCAGCGTGGCGGCGGCCATGCGAGCCGTAGGGGCGACCGAAGCAGGTGTTTCCTGCAAAGGAGCCGAACGGCGCACCAGCGCATCGCTGCGGTAGATAGGTACATCAGCCACACGCTCCAGACCGCTAGCAGCAGGCAGCACGCTGGCAGCCAGATTGATCTGGTTGGACAGACGCGATTCCACACCGGCAGCCATGACAGAGTCACGCACCGATTCGGAAGTTTCGTCGTCAAAACCATCCAGCTGGAACAGATTGCCCAGTACGCGCAGAACCTTCCAGGCCGGACGGGTATCACCCACAGGAGCAGCAGCGCCCTTGAAGCTTTGTACACGGCCTTCGGCATTCACAAAGGTACCGGAGGTTTCAGTGAACGGAGACACGGGCAGCATGACATCGGCCCACTGCTCGGCAGCGGAACGATAGGAAGTCAGTGCCACCGAGAAAGTGGCGGACTTCAATGTTTCTACAGCTCGTTCGCCCAGATCGCTGTCCAGTGCAGGCTCGACATTTAAAACCAGGTAAGCACGCAGGGTTTGAGCCAGCATTTGCTCGGCGGTCAGACCGCCCTTGCCCGGTACGGCGTTGGCCAGGTAACCACCCACCGTGTTACCACCGGCAGTCAGGAAACCCAGCTTGGCACCGCTAGCCTGTGCAATGGCATTGGCGTTAGCAGCAATCACGCTGGCCTGATCCGAGTTGGCCGCCATATTGCCCAGCAAGATAGCCACACGTTCGCCGGAGGCCAGGCTGTCAGCAATCTGCTGAGCTTCAGCAGAAACCTGTACGCCTTCCAGACCAGCAGGAACAGCGCTGTCCTTGGCTTTGGCAACAGCAACCAGCACTTGAGCCAAGGAATTGGCCAACTGGCTGGGAGCCACCGTCATGCGGCCAGCAATCGCATTGAACAATGGATTATCGGCAGCCGAATCAATAAAGGAAACTTGAGCACCGCGTTTGACTGCCTGACGCAGACGCTGAGCCATCAAGGGGTGATCTTTGCGCAGGAAGGAACCTACGACCAGAACGCGATCCAGCTCGTTCAAGGCCGTCAGAGGCATACCCAACCAAGGCACACCGGCCAGAGCGCCGTCCAGACGGGCATCGGTTTGACGCAGACGGAAGTCCACGTTTTCGGTACCCAGCGCACGACCCAGACGAGCCAGCAAAGCCAGTTCTTCGGTTGTGGAGGTAGCCGAACCAATACAGCCCAGTTGATCTGCACCAAACTTCTCGCGTACGGCATTCATGCCGGCAACGATGGTTTGCATGGCGTCGTTCCAGGAGGCTTCACGCCACTGGCCATCATCACCACGCACCATGGGGCGAGTCAGACGGTCTTCGGTGTACAGGCCTTCGTAGGAGAAACGGTCACGGTCGCTGATCCAGCACTCGTTGACTTCGTCGTTCTCGAAAGGTACGACGCGCAACACCTTGTCCATCTTGGCTTGCAGTACCAGGTTGGCACCCACGCTGTCGTGCGGGCTAACGCTGCGACGACGGGCCAATTCCCAGGTACGGGCATTGAAACGGAAAGGTTTGGACAACAAGGCACCCACGGGACAAACGTCAATCATATTGCCCGACAATTCGGACTCGACTGCGCGACCCACAAAGGTGGTGATTTCGGCGTGTTCGCCACGGTTGAGCATACCAACCTCTTGGACACCGGCGATTTCTTCACCGGTACGCACACAGCGGGTGCAGTGAATGCAACGCTGCATGGCTTCGGTCGAGATCAGTGGGCCCATGGATTTGGCGGCTACGACGCGCTTTTCTTCCTTGTAGCGCGACTCGGAGCCACCGTAACCCACGGCCAGATCCTGCAGCTGACACTCACCGCCCTGGTCACACACGGGGCAATCCAAAGGGTGGTTGATCAGCAGAAATTCCATGACGCTCTTTTGAGCAGCCACAGCTTTTTCCGAACGAGTACGCACAACCATGCCGTTGGTGACGGGAGTGGCGCAAGCAGGCAAAGGCTTGGGCGCTTTTTCCACGTCCACCAAACACATGCGGCAGTTGGCGGCAATACTCAGTTTTTTGTGATAACAGAAGTGCGGCACGTAGACCCCGGCGTCATGGGCAGCCTGAATGACCATGCTGCCTTCCGGGGCGTCAACTTTAATGCCATCGATGGTGAGTTCTACCATTACGTTGTCCTGGCCTACAAATATTGAGGCACCACACAGCCTTTATGCTCGATGTGGTGTGCGAACTCGTCGCGGAAATGCTTAACGAAACTGCGCACCGGCATGGCCGCAGCATCACCCAGGGCGCAAATGGTGCGGCCCATGATGTTGTGTGCGATGTCGTCGAGCATGTCCAGATCTTCCGGACGACCTTGACCGTTCTCGATACGATGCACCATACGCCACAACCAGCCTGTGCCTTCCCGGCACGGCGTACACTGGCCGCAGCTTTCGTGATAGTAAAAATAAGACAGGCGCAGCAGGGACTTGACCATGCAACGAGTCTCGTCCATCACAATGACAGCGCCCGAACCCAGCATGGAACCCGCCTTGGCAATGGAGTCATAGTCCAGGTTGGTGGCCATCATGATGTCAGCGGGCAAAACGGGCGAGCTGGAACCACCGGGGATCACCGCTTTCAGTTTGCGACCGTCACGCATGCCACCGGCCAGTTCCAGCAAGGTGGCAAAGGGGGTACCCAAAGGCACTTCGTAATTGCCGGGACGCTCTACGTCGCCAGTAATGGAGAAGATCTTGGTGCCGCCGGCGTTAGGGATACCTACTTCCAGGTATTCCTGGCCGCTGTTGCGCAGAATCCAGGGTACAGCCGCGAAGGTTTCGGTATTGTTGATGGTCGTTGGCTTGCCGTACAGACCGAAACTGGCTGGAAATGGTGGCTTGAAGCGAGGCTGGCCCTTCTTGCCCTCCAGGGACTCCAGCAATGCGGTTTCTTCACCGCAAATGTAGGCGCCGTAGCCGTGGAACGCATGCAGTTGGAAGCTGAAGTCCGACCCCAGGATCTTGTCACCCAGAAAGCCTGCCGCGCGGGCCTGCTCCAGCGCTTCTTCAAAACGCTGATAGATTTCAAACACTTCACCGTGGATGTAGTTGTAGCCGACGGTAATGCCCATGGCGTAGGCGGCAATGGCCATGCCTTCGATCACGATGTGCGGGTTAAAACGCAGAATATCGCGGTCTTTAAAAGTGCCGGGCTCACCCTCGTCAGAGTTACATACCAGGTACTTTTGACCGGGCAAGCTGCGAGGCATGAAGCTCCACTTCAAACCTGACGGGAAACCTGCACCACCACGACCACGTAACGCCGAAGTCTTGACTTCAGCAATCACGTCTTCGGGTTTCATGCCAGTGGTCAATACTTTACGCAGGGCTTCATAGCCACCACGCTTGACGTACTCTTCCAGGCCCCAGTTGTCGCCGTTCAAACCAGCCAGAATCTGTGGCTGAATATGACGATCATGAAAAATCATGCTGCGCGACAGGTCGCCACCAGGGTTAGGTTCCAATCCCTGAGCGAACTTGCGCAGAATGTCCGGTGCAATCATGCCGATTCTCCGTGTGTCTTCAATTCTTCGAGCATGGCATCAATGCGCTCGGCTTCCATGCGCACGCACATGTGCTGATTGTTCAGCAACATGACGGGCGAATCACCACATGAACCCATGCACTCTCCCATGATCAGGGAGAACTGGCCGTCCGCCGTGGTTTCACCATATTCGATACCCAGCTTCTCTTTCAGGTATTCGCCAGCCTTGACGCCATCACGCAGCGCACAGGGCAAGTTGGTGCAAACGGAAATAGTGACGCGACCAACGGGTTTGGTGTGGAACATGTTGTAGAAGGTCGCAACCTCCTGCACCGCGATCGGCTCCACGCCAATGTATTGGGCAACATCCTCGATAATTTCTGGCGATACCCAGCCTTTTTCCTGCTGGGCAATGGCCAGGGAGGCCATGATGGCAGAGCGACGTTGATCTGCCGGGAACTTGCTCAGTTCCTTATCTATCTGTTGGTAGGCTTTTTCGGAAAGCAACATAATTCGGTTCCGTTTTTCCAGGCGCGACCTTAACGGTCGATCTCGCCAAACACAATGTCCTGCGTACCGATGATCGTGACCGCGTCAGCAATCATGTGACCGCGGCTCATTTCATCGAGGGCCTGCAAGTGGACGAAGCCCGGAGCACGGATCTTCATGCGGTAAGGCTTGTTGCCGCCGTCAGATACCAGATAAATGCCAAACTCGCCCTTGGGATGCTCCACACCGGCATACACTTCGCCAGTCGGCACGTGCATCCCTTCGGAGAACAGTTTGAAATGGTGGATCAGGTCCTCCATCCCGGTTTTCATGCGTTCGCGCGACGGCGGCGCCACTTTGTGGTTATCCGTGATGACAGGGCCGGGGTTGTTGCGCAGCCACTGCACACACTGACGGATGATGCGGTTACTCTCGCGCATTTCTGCAATACGAACCAGGTAACGGTCGTAAGAGTCACCGTTGCGACCCACAGGAATATCAAACTCGACGCGGTCGTAGACTTCGTAGGGCTGCATCTTGCGCAGATCCCACTCCACGCCCGAACCACGCAGCATGGGGCCGGTAAAGCCCAGCGCCTTGGCGCGATCAGCGTCGACCACACCTACGCCCACCAAACGCTGCTTCCAGATACGGTTATCGGTCAGCAAGGTCTCGTACTCGTCAACACAAGCAGGGAAACGGTTGGTGAAGTCTTCAATGAAATCCAGCAAGGAACCTGAACGCGCTTCGTTCATGGCTTTCAGTTCTTTGTCGGAGCGGTATTTGTTGGCCTTGTACTGGGGCATGCTGCCGGGCAGATCACGGTACACGCCACCTGGACGGTAGTAAGCTGCGTGCAAACGAGCACCGGAGACCGCTTCGTAGCAGTCCATCAGGTCTTCGCGCTCGCGAAAGGCGTACAGAAACACGGCCATGGCACCCACGTCCAGCGCATGCGAACCCACGGACATCAGGTGGTTCAGAATGCGAGTGATCTCGTCAAACATGACGCGGATGTACTGGGCACGCAAAGGCACCTGCACACCGACCAGACGCTCCACAGCCATACAGTAGGCGTGTTCATTCACCATCATGGACACATAGTCCAAGCGGTCCATATAAGGCAGGGTTTGCAGAAAAGTGCGGTTTTCGGCCAGTTTCTCGGTGGCGCGGTGCAACAGACCAATATGAGGGTCAGCACGCTGAATAACTTCGCCGTCCAGCTCAAGCACCAAACGCAATACACCGTGTGCGGCGGGGTGCTGAGGACCAAAGTTCAGGGTGTAGTTTTGAATTTCTGCCATGATGCTTATCGCCCAATTCCGTAATCATCCTCGCGCACCACACGTGGCGTGATTTCACGCGGCTCGATGGTGACGGGCTGGTAAATGACCCGCTTCTGCTCGGTGTCATAGCGCATTTCGACGTAGCCGGAGATGGGGAAGTCTTTGCGGAACGGATGGCCGATGAAACCGTAGTCGGTCAGGATGCGACGCAGATCAGGGTGGTTCTCGAAAATAATGCCGTACAGGTCAAACGCCTCGCGCTCGAACCAGTTCACCGAAGGCCAGACCTCGAACAGGGTTGGCAAAGCGGGAAAATCGTCGTTTGGCACAAAGCAGCGCACACGCAAACGCCAGTTGTGCTTCAAGGACATCAAGTGCAACACAACAGCAAAGCGGTGGGGAAACTGAGCCGATGCAGCCTGATAGGTGGGTGCTTTCCAGGCGGAATAATCAATCCCGCACAAATCAATACAGGTCTCAAAGCGCAAGTCAGCGTGGTCACGCAGCAGTGTGCAGGTATCGAGCCATGCATCAACCGGCACTTCCAAAGTGAGTTCATTGCGCGCTTGCGTCAACGCAGCCTGCTCACCAAGAATAGAGAGCAAGTTGGTTTTTAAAGTTTCTAGCCGTGTCATAGTCTTGTTTAGCCTGTTCTAACCGTTCAGCGTGCGATGGTATTGGTCAAACGGATCTTGTTCTGCATTTGGAGCAAGCCGTAAACCAAAGCCTCAGCGGTTGGAGGACAGCCCGGCACGTACACGTCTACCGGCACGATGCGGTCACAGCCGCGCACAACCGAGTAAGAGTAGTGGTAGTAACCGCCACCATTGGCACAGGAGCCCATGGAAACAACCCAGCGTGGCTCAGCCATCTGGTCGTACACCTTGCGCAAGGCAGGCGCCATCTTGTTGCACAGAGTGCCCGCCACAATCATCAAGTCAGATTGACGAGGGCTGGGACGGAAAATAATGCCAAACTGGTCCAGGTCATAACGAGCCGCACCAGCGTGCATCATTTCCACTGCACAACAGGCCAGACCAAATGTCATGGGCCACATGGACCCTGTTTTTGCCCAGTTCAGAAACTTGTCTGCACTGGTCGTCACAAAACCTTCTTTGAGAATGCCGTCGATAGCCATAGTAGTTGCCTTTTGCCGGATCAGAGCCTGGGAAGCCCCGGCCTATCCTGTTGCTGACCAAACCCGCTGTCATCAAGACGCATCCTCGTGCCCCTTATGCCCAGCAGCAGACGCGAAAACCCCAAGCAGGGTTCTCCATGGATGGGTTATTCCCAGTCCAGAGCGCCTTTTTTCCATTCGTAGATAAAACCGACCGTCAAAACGGCCAGGAACGCCATAACGGTCCAGAAACCGACCAGGCCTACTGTTCCATTGGCCATGGCCCAGGGAAACAGAAAAGCGATTTCCAGATCGAACATGATGAACAGAATCGCGATCAGGTAGTAACGAATGTCCACCTTCATGCGCGAATCGCCGAATGCTTCAAAACCGCATTCGTAAGGAGAGAGCTTTTCAGCATCGGGCCGGTTTGGACCAAGCACTCGACCGACTAAAAGTAGAGCCAGGCCAATCCCAGTGGCGACGATGATAAATAGCAAAACGGGAAAGTACTCTTGCAGGTTCATGCAAAGCATCCAATCGCAGTAAATAAACTCTTGGATTGTAGCATTTTGAGAGCACAGTTTTGGGGGATAACCCCAAAGCATTACATCTATGCGCGGGTGTTGCACCCACGCCGCAAAAACTGTCAGCTACCTGACTGGAAACCCTTCAACTATTGATTATTTATTCTATTAAGGGTTGCGATTATAGACCTCAATCAAACATCTTACTCGTTTTTGTAAGGTAAATGTCAGCCACCAAGCAGAAGAAAAGGATTTTTCCTGCTTATTTTGTAAGCAAGCCAAACAAGACCAAGCAGTCGCAATGGACGTTAGACAGACTTAGCACGCGCTCCAGCCCCTGACCCTACACCACAACAACAGAGCACTACCCCAAGAAACCCATAACCTTAACTCAACAGCAAGCACATACCAACGCACTCATCAACACGAGCAGCAAAACCAAATAAAGCCGCTATAGCCCAAACGGACTCAAACAGACACCAAAAAAAACAGCAATAAAAAAGCCATCCCGAAGGATGGCTTTTTATACTTCTGCAGTTCAGGCGAATCCGAAAATTCGCCTTTCGCAACGCGTAGACATGCTACGCGAAACGATTAGAACTGGTGACGCAGACCAACGCCGATCAGAGTCGACTTAGCATCAGGCATGAAGTACACGTTCTTGGCGTAGGAACCAATTGCGTACACGTTCGTGCGCTTGCTCAGTGGGTGGCTGTAACCCAGGCTGAAGGTGTGCTGTTTCTTCATTTCCCACGACAGCGTGGAGTTAGCCAGTGCATCTGGAGCCGAACGAGGATCAGCCATCGTCCAGGAACCCATCACAGTACCGGCACCCACTGGAGCGGACAAACCGACCAAGTAGGAGTTAACTTTCAGGCCGTCCAGGCTGTTCAAGCCATTGGCAAGCATTGCATCACCCAAACCAAAACCGCTGTAGGATTGAGCAGCGAACAAACCGTCACGGGTTTGACCGAAAGCCAAGTAAGCCTTCACAACTTCAAAGTCGTAGCTACCACCGATGTTCCAGGACTTAACAGTGTCACCACCGCTAACTGGACCATTCACAACAGCACGGCTTTCAGCAGTTTTGTACTGATCGTATGTCAGAGCAACACCGATAGGGCCGTTAACGTAACGCAGACCGGTGGTCACGGCGCGCTGGTTGCGCTCCAGACCATCATTAATGTTGTTAACTTCGTTAATCTTAGCGACTTGAGAGCCATCAGTGTTGAAAGAGTAACCAACGCCGAACTGGAAGCCGGAGAAGTTAGGGGTTTGGTACATGACCATGTTGTCGTAACGAGCGGTGTTAGCGGCTGTGAAAGCACCACCGATGTTAGCTTGGTCGAAACCACCGCCGAAAGGATCGGCTACGCCTGGCAGGTACTTGGAGGCGATGTTAGTTTGACGACCGAAGTCCAGTTGACCCCAGCTGTCACCAGCCAGACCCAAAGTGGCGTGACGACCGAACAGACGGCCACCTTGAGCGGACTTACCGGTGGACAGGTCAAAGCCGCTTTCCAGTTGGAATACAGCGCGCAGGCCATCGCCCAGATCTTCGGAACCTTTCAGACCCCAGCGGTTGCCCGACTGGATGCCGTTGATCATACCGGTTTTCTTCTGTTCGTAAGAACCACCGGCGCCGTTAACGTAGGTTTCAGTAGCTTTGAATTTTTGGTAACCGATACCACCGTCCAGAATACCGTACAGGGTGACAGACGTTTCTGCGTGTGCGACGCCAGCGAAGCCGGCCATCAGAGCAGCAGCGAGCAGAGTCTTTTTCATGTAAGAAATCTCCGTAGATTTGAGTAAATCAGAGCAGCCCAACTACAACAGTGCTGCTGCTCTTTCTAACTCCGCGATGGGAAGTTAACGCTATTGCATCAAAATTCCCGTCGCTTGACTACGAAACCCTTCGGAAACGTGAATCTTTGTACACAGCTTGTTGGCTATACACAACAAAAACCCACTTACAGCGGCTTTCCAAGCCACCTCAACCTAAGGCGACGATTAGCAAGCTAAAGCCAAAACCCTCTTAAGAACTTGCTTTAACTTCTGCTGGCAATCGGTCGCCAATACTGGCTCTATGGAAACACAACAAAAAAACAAACCCTGCCGCCTAACTGGAAGTAAGCCCCTAAAGCCCATCCCAAACTCGGGACACCCAAAGCAGTGATAACAACAATTTCCCATATTACGAGAAACAAGGATTTAACAAAACTCAGAACACACTGACCCAGCCGAAGCTCTTTTCAAACCAGAACAAACACCCCAACACACCCCAAAACCCTGCAATTTGAGCAAGACACTAAGCACCAAAAAAATGGCAAAAAAAAACCTGCCCTTTTCAGGATCAGGTTTTATTTCCAGGCTCTGCAATCACAAAGCTTTCTTACTTTTTAGTTTGGTGCCGACGACGAGACTCGAACTCGTACAGCTTTCGCCACTACCCCCTCAAGATAGCGTGTCTACCAATTCCACCACGTCGGCAAGCAATCAAGACAGCGATATTAGCATGACAAAAGTAAGACTGTCAGTACAAAACAAGCCCAAACACCCAAAAAAGCCCGTACTCAGGCATATTTTGCATAAACGTCACTAAATAAATGAAGCCCGCCTTAAAGCGGGCTTCGATATCGCACCTTCAGATCCTGCGCGTGACCTTTGTGAGCCCTTATAGAGAGCGACAAGAACCCCACAAATAGGCCAGACTTACTCAGCAGCAGGAACTGCTGGCGCGCTTGGTTCAGGGGCTGCCGAAGGAACCGCTGCAGGTACAGAAGCCGCTGGCGCAGGAACCGAAGCAGCACCCGATGAAGCTGCACCAGGCACAGAGGATTCATACCCCTGCATCACACCCGCATCAGCTTTTTGGGCTGGGTGATGAGCTACCCAAGCCAAACCGCCAGTAGACACAAAAAAGACAATTGCCGCCCATTTGGTCATGCGCGACAAAAAGTTGGCCGCACCTGCTGCGCCGAACACACTACCCGCCGAGCCACCACCAAAGGCCGAGCCCATATCAGCGCCCTTGCCTTGCTGCAGCAGAACCAGACCAATAATCAACAGCGAGGAGATAACCTGCACCGCCATCAGAACGGAAGACATCCAATCTTGCATTTAAAGACTCCAGACCCTTTAAGCGGCCACAATACGTAAAAATTCCTGTGCATCCAAAGACGCACCACCCACCAAGGCACCATCAATATCCGGCATGGCAAACAGCTCTGCGGCATTATCCGCTTTCACACTGCCACCGTACAAAATACGCAACTGATCCGATTCCATGTAGGCACGAATCTGCTGATGCATTTGCTGCGCTTGCTCCGGCGTTGCGGTCAGACCCGTACCAATCGCCCAGACCGGCTCATAGGCCAGCACCAGTTTGGAAACCACCTCGGCCCCAAGAGCCTTGATAGGTTCGAGTTGATCTTGCACCACACAGGTTTCCTGCCCTGCCTCACGATCGGCCAACTGCTCGCCAATACAGACAATCGGCGTCAAGCCCGCATCCAGTGCCGCAATAACTTTGGCGGCGACTTGAGCACTGCTTTCCTGATGATACTGACGACGTTCGGAATGCCCGACAATCACCCAACGACAACCCACATCAACCAGCATTGCCGCCGAGATCTCCCCGGTATACGCCCCCTTGGCGTGGACACTGACATCTTGAGCACCGACCGCGATGGTCGAATCTTTCAAGATACCTGCCACCTGGGACAAATACACATAAGGAACGCATACAAGCACATCACAATCTGCCTGAGCATCAGGCTGAACGAGCAGTTCTTGCAGCAGACGGCTGTTGCCATCAAGCGAGCCATTTAATTTCCAATTACCCGCAACCAGTCGTTTACGCGAAGAATGTACGCTCATTGCTCCCTTGATGCCAGTCAAAAAGTTACACCAACGCCCACAATCAAGGCGCAGCTAACCGACTATTGTAGCGTGAGCGAATCCATTTCGCGCATATTTAGCAGAAAATTCATTTCAACACGATAAGAAAAGGGGCGGCCACGCCACCCCTCGCAGCTTTTAAGGAATAAGAATGATCTTGCCCACCTGCTCACCCGCCTCCATCATGGCGTGCGCTTCACTGGCTTTTTCCAGAGGGAAAGTGGCGTGAATCAAGGGGCGAACCTGCCCTGCTTCCAGCAAAGGCCAGACTCGCGCTTTCAGCGCCTGAGCCAGTTGCGCCTTGAACTCTACAGAACGAGAGCGCAAGGTTGAGCCGGTAATAGTCAGACGACGACGCAGAATCTCACCACAATTAATCGTGGCCTTCACCCCACCCAGCAAAGCAATAATGACGATACGGCCGTCATCGGCCAGGCACGTCAAATCCCGGTTGATGTAATCACCAGAAACCATATCCAGAATCACATCCACGCCACGACCACCTGTTTTGCTCTTGATGACGTCTTCGTAAACCTCGGTTTTGTAGTTGATACCAATCCCGCCCAGACGATGAATGGCCTCTACGCGCTCGTCGCTGCCAGCCGTGGCATACACCGTATGCCCCAAAGCCACTGCCAACTGAATGGCTGTCGTTCCAATGCCACTGGCACCACCATGAACCAGCAAGGTTTCGCCCTTGCTCAATTGGCCACGCTCAAACACATTGCTCCAGACCGTAAAGAAGGTTTCTGGCAGGCCCGCCGCTTCAAGCAAGCTGAAACCCGCAGGAATAGGCAAGCACTGCTGTACTGGCACCACACAATATTCGGCATAGCCACCACCAGTAACCAACGCACAGACCTGATCACCAATCTTGAACTCACTACCCTGCACATCGCCCGATACGATTTCACCGGCCAGTTCCAGACCAGGAATATCAGAGGCACCAGCCGGTGGCGGGTAAGCGCCTGCTCGTTGCAAGACGTCCGGACGGTTCACGCCCGCCGCCAGCACCTTGACCAGCACCTCACCAGGACCTGTTTGTGGCATGGGGCGCTCGCCCACTCGCAACACTTCCGGCTTTCCAAACTCGGTAATCTCCACAACTCGCATACCTACTCCCTAATCTCTAGACTATTTTTTCCAGCGCGGCCAAAAGACAAACAACAAAAAGCCACCTTACTTGCTGCAATCTATCACAGGCACTGGTATCAACACCCCTATTCCTGCCATGAAAACAGATTATTTCCATGACGTTGGCAAATTTATACGTTACACTTTAAGGCTTTCCTGGCCGCCGTGCTTTTCACACGAAGAGCGTGCCGGGAAAAAGCCCAAGGAATAGGAAGCGTGCCAGAGCGGTTGAATGGACCGGTCTTGAAAACCGGCGATGGGGTAACCCATCCGTGAGTTCGAATCTCACCGCTTCCGCCATCATCTCCCGCTGCATCCATGGCGGAATTGGTAGACGCAAGGGACTTAAAATCCCTCGATCTTTGATCGTGCCGGTTCGATTCCGGCTGGATGCACCAAATATTCACGATAGCTGGCAGATCTCTTTGCCCACCATAAAAACCTCGGTTTTTATTCGCTCGTGACAAATAAGTACCAATCAAAAAAGCTCGCTTCAAAGCGGGCTTTTTTGCGTCCTGCCTGAAAACCAATCCAAGCCATCGCCCCGCAACCGCCACCTGAACCTGACCGACTGTTTATCCCTCCGCTCCGTAAAGTCTCTCCAACCCCTACTGGACCGAAACCGTCCCAAGAAGCAAACAGCTCAGAAATAGCGAACCAACAACAAGCAAAGCCACAACTACAACTACAACGACAACTAAGGCTACGACTGAAACCACTGGCATAACAAGCACAGGTACAGGTACAGGTACAGCACCAACAGATTACCCTCCAGCTCCTGACACAACCCAATACGCAGCCCCTTTCCCAAAAAGCAGCCAAACGCAAAAAACCCGCCTTTCGGCGGGTTTTTCTTCATGCAGACTGCAAACGCTATCAGGAAGCAGCAGGAGCGGCTGGGCCGCCTTGGGCTTCAATACCGCCGATTGCCTTGATCGACAGACGCAGACGACCTTTCTCGTCAGCTTCGATGACCTTGACCTTAACAACCTGACCCACTTTCAGCACGTCATTGATGTTGGCGATACGGTAGTTGGCAATCTCGGAGATATGCAGCAAGCCATCACGGCCTGGCAGCACTTGAACAATCGCACCAAAGTCCAGCAAGCGCATCACTGGGCCTTCGTATTCCTGACCCACTTCCACTTCGGCGGTCAGTTCTTTGATACGACGCTCGGCTTCGCGGGCCTTGTCCAGATCGGCGCTGGCGATCGTGATGGTACCGTCATCCGAAATATCGATCTGTGTACCGGTTTCTTCGGTCAGGGCGCGGATGGTGGCACCACCTTTACCAATCACGTCACGAATCTTCTCGGGGTTGATCTTCACGGTCAGCATGCGAGGCGCGAATTCGGACATCTCGGTACGGGAACCGTCGATGGACTCTTTCATCTTGCCCAGGATGTGCATACGGCCTTCGTGAGCCTGAGCCAATGCAACCTGCATGATTTCCTTGGTGATGCCCTGGATCTTGATATCCATCTGCAAAGCAGTAATACCTTTCTCGGTACCGGCAACCTTGAAGTCCATATCGCCCAGGTGATCTTCGTCACCCAGAATGTCGGTCAGCACAGCAAACTTGTTGCCTTCCTTGATCAGACCCATGGCCACACCAGCCACGTGATCCTGCACAGGCACACCAGCATCCATCATGGACAGAGAGCCACCACACACGGATGCCATGGAGGAGGAACCGTTAGATTCAGTGATCTCGGACACCACGCGGATGGAGTACTGGAAATCTTCAGCGGCTGGCAGCAAGGGAGTCAAAGCACGCTTGGCCAGACGACCGTGACCGATTTCACGACGCTTGGGAGCGCCGAAACGGCCAGCTTCGCCGGTGGCGAACGGAGGCATGTTGTAGTGCATCATGAAGCGATCACGGTACTCGCCCATAATCGAATCAATGATCTGCTCGTCTTGCTTGGTACCCAGGGTGGTCACCACCAAAGCCTGAGTTTCGCCACGCGTGAACAAGGCGCTACCGTGAGCACGAGGCAGAACGCCCAGACGGATGCTGATAGGACGAACGGTACGGGTGTCGCGACCGTCAATACGGGACTCACCGCTCAAGATGCGCGAACGCACGATCTTGCTTTCCAGGTCGAACATCATGTTTTCGACGGCAACCATATCAGGCAAGGCCTGACCGGCGGCTTCAGCTTGAGCCTTGACCGTTTCTTTAACTTGAGCGTAAACAGCGCGCACTTGCTCGGTACGAGCCTGTTTTTCGCGAGTTTGGTAGGCTTGTGTCAGGCCCTCTTCAGCGGCAGCGGTTACCGAAGCCAGCAGGCTTTCGTTAACTGCGGCAGGCTGCCAATCCCACTCGGGCTTGCCAGCTTCTTCAACCAGTTCGTGAATGCAGTTGATGGCTGCTTGCATTTGCTCGTGAGCAAACACCACACCACCCAGCATGATCTCTTCAGACAATTGCTTGGCTTCGGACTCAACCATCAGCACAGCTTGTTCGGTACCGGCCACAACCAGATCCAGAGCCGAGGATTTCAGCTGAGTGGCGGATGGGTTCAGCACGTACTGGCCATCAACGTAACCCACGCGAGCAGCGCCCACAGGACCGTTGAAAGGAATGCCGGAAATAGCCAGGGCAGCCGAGGCACCAATCATGGCAGCGATATCAGGATCAATTTCGGGATTGACCGATACCGTGTGAATAATGACCTGAACTTCGTTGTAGAAGCCTTCAGGAAACAGAGGGCGCAGTGGGCGGTCGATCAAGCGAGAGATCAGGATTTCGCGCTCGGACTGACGGCCTTCACGCTTGAAGAAACCACCAGGGATCTTGCCAGCGGAGTAGGTTTTTTCGACGTAATCAACGGTCAGAGGGAAAAAATCCTGACCTGCTTTCGCTTCACTTTTGCCAACAACAGTGGCCAACACAACCGTGTCTTCAATCGAAACCAGCACGGCACCTGACGCCTGACGTGCGATTTCGCCGGTTTCCAGAACGACGGTATGTTCGCCGTACTGGAAAGACTTGGTGACTTTATTGAACATTAGGAGAATCCTTACAATAAAAAAACCGTGCACACAGCGAAACCAGTTCGCCGAATGCACGGTTGTTTAGCGGGGAGCCAGCCCCGGTATCACTTACGCAGACCGAGTTTTTCGATCAAAGCACGGTAAGCGTCTGGATTACGACCTTTCAGGTAATCCAGCAATTTGCGACGACGGCTAACCATGCGCAACAGACCACGACGGGAGTGGTGATCTTTGTTGTGAGCCTTGAAGTGGCCAGTCAATTCGTTGATGCGAGCGGTCAGCAAAGCCACTTGCACTTCTGGGGAGCCTGTATCGCCTTGTTTACGCTGAAACTCGGAAACGATATCGACTTTTTTGATATCTGCAACTGCCATTTTATTTAGCCTCTAAGACTTGCGTTAGGACCGAGGTGCCCTAACGTGTTGAAAATGAAATTGAACGCACCAGACCAAGGTCCGATGCAAGCAAACGATTATAGCTAAAAACTGGAGAAGGCGTTAAGCATTTCAACCTGAAAACCCGCTCAAGCCGAGTATTTTAGTTGTTTCCACGCCGAAGTCGTGCCAAGGCTCGGGCCCGACGCCAGCGCCAGGCCATAACGAACCAACCCGACAAACCATACAGGCAGAACAAGCCAAACAGGAACACAGGGGGATCAGTAGAGACAAACACAAAGACCAGCACAAAAAGCAGCATGGCCCAGAACGGTACGCTACGGCTGACCGCAAAGGACTTGCCACTATAGAAAGGCGCATTGGACACCATGGCCAGACCGGCATAAATGGTCAAGCCAAAGGCAACCCAGGGAATGACGTTCACTTGCAAGGACAGCTTGTTGTCCACGGCCAGCCAAACAAAGCCGGCCACCAGCGCAGCAGCGGCCGGGCTTGGCAAACCCTGGAAAAAGCGCTTGTCGACCACTTCAATATTGGTATTGAAACGAGCCAGGCGCAATGCTCCACCGGCCACGTAAATAAAGGCAGCCAACCATCCCCAGCGCCCCAAACCCTGCATGGCCCAGACATACATGACCAGCGCGGGTGCCGCACCAAAAGAAATCATGTCAGCCATGGAGTCGTACTGCTCGCCAAAGGCGGACTGGGTGTTGGTTAAACGAGCGACCCGCCCATCCATGCCATCAAATACCAGCGCCAGGAAAATGGCGATGGCCGCCGCTTCAAAACGGCCATTCATGGCCTGCACAACGGCATAAAACCCCGCAAACAGATTGGCGGTCGTAAATGCGTTGGGCAGAAGATAGATGCTACGCCGACGACGTGTTTCATCATTGAGCAAATTGGGCATAATTTATGCTTTAAGAGTTGTTGCTAAGGACTGAACACTCAAATGTAGCATTGTCCACAAAGCTACAGAGTGCGAATAATTCCAGCAAATATAAGCCAGAGCGAACAGAAATGGCCAAGGGGCCTGCGGCCAGGGAGTTCGCGGATAAATAATGGATTTTATCGAACCCGCTTGCGCGCCACCCCGACAGGGGCACGATAGACCAATCAAGCACTGCATTTTATCGCGCCCTCACCAATACGGCTATAAGACGAGAACAAGGCGCTTCCACGCTTGCTTTTAGCCCAAGCAGAAGCTGCGTTGAAGGTCAAATTCTTGCAGCAATAAAAAACCGGCTGACGCCGCAAGACGTCAGCCGGTTCAGGTTCAAGACCAGGACAGCTTATGGAACTGCCCCGATATCAAACTTAGTTCTTGGACTTATCAACCAGCTTGTTAGCGGCAATCCAAGGCATCATGGAGCGCAGCTTGCTACCCACTTGCTCGATCTGCGATTCGGCGTTGATACGACGACGCGAGATCAGAGTAGGAGCGCCAGCGGCGTTTTCCAGGATGAAGTTCTTGGCGTACACACCAGTCTGGATGTCTTCCAGGCACTGACGCATGGCTTTGCGGGTTTCGTCGGTAACAATCTTCGGACCGGTCTCGTATTCGCCGTATTCAGCGTTGTTGGAGATCGAGTAGTTCATGTTGGCGATACCGCCTTCGTAGATCAAGTCCACGATCAGCTTGAGCTCGTGCAAGCACTCGAAGTAAGCCATTTCAGGAGCGTAACCCGCGTCAACCAGCGTGTCGAAGCCAGCCTTGATCAGCTCAACGGCACCACCGCACAGAACAGCCTGTTCGCCGAACAAGTCGGTTTCGGTTTCTTCGCGGAAGTTGGTTTCGATGATACCGGCACGGCCACCACCGTTAGCGGATGCGTAAGACAGAGCCACGTCGCGAGCAGCGCCGGTCTTGTCCTGGTACACAGCGATCAGGTGAGGAACACCGCCGCCTTGGCTGTAGGTACCGCGAACGGTGTGACCTGGAGCCTTGGGAGCAATCATGATGACGTCGATATCGTCACGTGGCACAACTTGGCCGTAGTGAACGTTAAAGCCGTGAGCAAATGCCAGAGCAGCGCCGGGCTTGATGTTTTCAGCAACCTGGTTGCGGTAAACCTCAGCAATGTTTTCGTCAGGCAACAAGATCATGACGACATCAGCACCCTTGACGGCCTCAGCCACTTCCTGAACTTTCAGGCCAGCGTTCTCGGCTTTGCTCCAGGAGGCGCCGCCTTTACGCAGACCAACAACCACGTTCACGCCGGATTCGTGCAGGTTCAGGGCGTGGGCGTGGCCTTGCGAGCCGTAACCGATGATGGCAACGGTCTTGCCTTTGATCAGGGAAAGATCACAATCCTTGTCGTAGAAAACTTTCATTTCAGGTGCTCCAAATTTAATAATTTCGCTTAAACAGCAATTCGAGAATGGCCGCTCATGCAGCAGCGGCACAAAAAAGACCTTGACTCATTACTTCCAGAACAGGCCACCGCGGTCTACACAGCACCAGGCCGTGTTTACCCTTTACAAGGAGCCGCCTTGAAAAGCAGCCCCCTGAATAAAAGCGGTAATTATGTCCTGAAAAAGCCTTGGCTTACAGCTTTAAGACACGTTCGCCACGGCTGACACCAGAGACCCCGGTGCGCACTGTTTCAAGAATGGCCGTACGATCCAGCGCATTGATGAAAGCAGCAATTTTGTCTTGAACACCGGTCAGTTCGATGGTGTATGTCTTGTCCGTAACATCAATGATGCGACCACGGAAAATATCCGCCATACGCTTCATCTCTTCACGTTCCTTGCCCACTGCCCGCACCTTGATCAGCATGAGTTCACGCTCGATGTGAGGGCCTTCGGACAGATCCACCACCTTGACCACGTCAACCAGACGATTCAAGTGCTTGGTGATCTGCTCGATGACGTCGTCCGCCCCTCGGGTAACGATCGTCATGCGAGACAGGGTGTCGTCCTCGGTTGGAGCAACCGTCAAGGTCTCGATGTTATAGCCACGGGCCGAAAACAGGCCGACCACACGGGACAGTGCGCCGGGCTCGTTTTCCAGAAGGATAGAAATGACGTGTTTCATGGTTCTCTCCTTACAGATCGTCCGGGCCCAAAAGCATTTCTGTCAGGCCGCGGCCTGCTTTCACCATCGGGAACACGTTTTCGGTTTGGTCCGTGATGAAGTTCAGAAATACCAGGCGGTCTTTGTGCGTGGTGAAGGCTTCGCGAATAGCGGGGACCACATCGGCTGGCTTGTCGATCTCCAGACCCACGTGACCATAGCTTTCCACCAGTTTGACAAAGTCAGGCAGTGCATCCACATAGGACTCGGAATAACGCGAGCCGTAGTCGATTTGCTGCCACTGGCGCACCATGCCCAAATAACGATTGTTCAGGCAAAGAACCTTGGGGCTCAAGCGGTACTGTTTACACGTAGACAGTTCCTGGATGTTCATCTGGATAGAGCCTTCACCCGTGATGACCGCAACATCCTGGCCAGGGTTGGCCATTTGCACACCCATTGCGTAAGGCAAGCCTACGCCCATCGTGCCCAGGCCACCGGAATTGATCCAGCGACGGGGTTTATTGAATTTGTAGTACTGAGCCGCCCACATCTGATGCTGTCCTACGTCGGAGGTCACGAAAGCGTTGCCGCCCGTCACTTCCCACAGGGATTCCACCACGTATTGCGGCTTGATCAGTTCGTCCGACTTGGCGTAGGCCAAGGAGTTCTTGCCACGCCAGACATTGATCTGTTTCCACCAGTCGTTCAAGGAAGGCGGGTTTTGCGCTTCCTGACGGCTTTGCGCATACAGCTCGTTGAGCTCGGTCAGCACGTCTTTAACACAGCCTACGATAGGCACATCCACTTTCACGCGCTTGGAGATCACGGAGGGATCAATATCAATATGAATGATCTTGCGTGGATTCTGACCAAAGTGACGGGTATTGCCGATCACGCGGTCATCAAACCGTGCACCGACAGCGACCAGAACGTCGCAATGCTGCATGGTCATATTGGCTTCGTAGGTACCGTGCATGCCAGGCATGCCGATGTACTGGTCGGCCGTGCCTGGATAAGCGCCCAGCCCCATCAAGGTAGTCGTGCACGGAGCACCGCTTAACTTGACCAGCTCATTGAGCTCGTTTTCGGCATTACCCAGCACCACGCCACCACCGACGTAAATCAGTGGGCGTTCGGCGCTATTGAGAATCTGGACGGCTTTCTTGATCTGCCCCTGGTGGCCTTTGGTCACAGGCGCGTAGGAGCGCATCTTGACCTCGCCACGCTTGGGCGTGTATTTACACGTTGCGGTCGTAATATCTTTGGGGATATCAATCAGCACAGGACCAGGGCGGCCCGTCGTGGCAATGAAAAATGCCTTGCGAATGGTATCGGCCAAATCACGAACATCGCGCACCAAAAAGTTGTGCTTGACGCAAGGGCGGGTGATACCGATGGCATCACATTCCTGGAAAGCATCTTCACCAATTGCCTGGGTGCTGACCTGTCCACTGATGATAACCATCGGAATGGAGTCCAGGTAAGCGGTTGCAATACCGGTGACAGCATTGGTGACGCCCGGGCCACTGGTTACCAGTGCCACGCCCACTTTTTGAGACGAACGGGAATAAGCATCCGCAGCATGAAC
Source organism: Alcaligenes sp. SMD-FA (assembly GCF_025960365.1). NCBI lineage: Bacteria > Pseudomonadati > Pseudomonadota > Betaproteobacteria > Burkholderiales > Alcaligenaceae > Alcaligenes > Alcaligenes sp. SMD-FA. The sequence goes on from NZ_CP110108.1 coordinate 2,833,284, forward strand.
AGCGGCCTGTTCATGGCGCACAAGAATGTGCTGGAAGCGGTCCTGCTTGAAGATTGCGTCGTAGATATAGAGAACGGCACCACCCGGATAACCGAAAACGTGTTCCACGCCTTCGTCCGCGAGCGTGCGCACGACAATATCTGCGCCATTTAATTCAGACATGAGTTTTCCTTTCAGTCTTGCTCTGCAATATCGATCGACCACGACGGTCCGAGCTTGAACCGATGTCAGCAACATGATCTGGCGCTTCATGGCCCACAGGACCACACCACCCAGACACATTACCGTCCGGCCTGCACTCTTCGACACCCAGTGCGTGCACACAAAAACGTATGCGTTAGCTTGAAACGGAAGTCCTGGCATCCCACGCTTGTGACGCGGCCAGCAACAAAGTTTTTAGGCGCAAAAAACCGGGCGGATGGCCCGGTTAACAGTGCCTCGCTACAATTTGCTCGGATATGGAGCAAAAACACCTGGTTACTTTACCTTGACTGCACAAAGCGAGCAACTGTGATTGTTGGTAAAGTGCAAAAAAACAGGCTTAAAGCTTACATACGTAAAACGATATACTGTCTACCCATGACGAGCTGTCCGGGTATTTTATGGCATCGCCCATCCCACAATTAAAACAATTCCTGTATAGCCACTATTTTTTCGGTGGGCTGCGCCAGTCCATCGGCGTGTTGTTGCCGGTCATTATTTTGGGCCGTTTCTTCGGTCACTATGATATTGGCGTCATTGCCTCCATGGGGGCCACCTGTGTGGCCATCATTGACCAGCCGGGCGGCCCGCGCCGCTACCGCAACAATGAAATGCTCGGTGGCATTGCACTGGGCACGGTCACAGTCGGCCTGACGGGTCTGGCCTCCAGCTCCCCCCTGCTCCTGGTGCTGTGCGTCCCCTTTCTGTGCTTTCTGTACAGTATGTTCTCCGTCTTTGGCCGTCGTGGCGGGCTGATTGGTTTTGCCGCCCTGCTGCTGATGACCTTGACGATGCGCTTTCCCATGCAGCCTCACGAGGTGCTGGCCCATACGCTGTACTCCTTTGCCGGTGGCCTGTCCTACTACCTGTTCAGCACCCTGTTCCGACGCCTGTTCTGGTATCGGGAAGAGCGCCAGACACTGGCAGTAGCCCTGTTTGCCACAGCGGAATACATGGAAGCGCGCTCACAGTTCTATGACTCCACCTCGGACCTGGACGCCTGCTATCGACGGCTGATCAATCTGCAATCCAATATGACCGAAAAGCACCAGGCCGCCCGCGATGTGGTGCTGCGTGAACTGCCACGCGGTTATGGACGAGGCGATCACCACCGCAAGGCACTGCTGACAATCTTCTTGAATATGGTCAGCATTCTGGACTCGCTGGTCGCGACCTATACCGACTACACCGTCCTGCGCCGCCAGCTTTCCGACAGCGATTTCATGATTTTTGCGCGTGATGGCTTGCACAAGCTGTCGCTGGATATTGGCCGCATTGCCATGAATGTTTCACGCAGTGCTCGCACAACTCGTCGCTCCAGCGTCAAAGCAGAGATCCGCGCCATGGAATACGAGCTGGAGAAATACAAGCGCCAGGGCATGTCTCAATCAGACCCGGAAACGTATGCACTATTAGTTCAGGTGTTACGCCGCCTGCGTAACCTGAACCGGATCGTCGAGCATATGGCCAGCCTGTCTCACCGGGCCAGCCAGAATCTTCCAGTTGATCAGTACCTGAATAAATCGCTAAGCCGAATGCTGTCGCGCGAGGAGCTACGGCTGGGCATGCTGACCAGCAATTTCAAGCTGAAGTCCTCGCACTTTCGCTATGCGGCACGGGTCAGTATTGCTTCCATGGTGGCACTGGGTGTCGGCGCACTCAGCACTCACTTCCAAAGCGAATTGGGCCTGGTCAGTGCCCTGACCGCCCACAGCTACTGGATCATCCTGACGATTCTGGTCATCATGAAACCGGGCTTTGCCATTACCCGCCAGCGCAATGGCTGGCGTCTCTTTGGCACGGTACTGGGCTGTGCGGCCGCTTTCCTGCTTCTGAAACTGACCAACAACCGCGAGCTGTATCTGATTGCCATGTTACTGGCCTACCTCTTGGGCAACAGTCTGGTCCAGTTGAACTTCCTGCTATCGGCTCTGTTCAACACGATCTTTGTGATCCTGTCCTTCCAGTTCCTGTCCACGGGTGGCTCCTTCATTATTGGAGAACGTTTGGTGGATACGCTGATTGGTTGCGGTATCGCCATGGCAGCCAGCTACTTGCTGCCCAACTGGGAGTCCAGCGCCATGACAGGACTGGCTCGCGCGGCCTTGGCCGCAAACAAAGAATTCTGGCGTGCCGGTCTGGAATTCGCTCGTTTGAGTCGTCTGCACAACCAGAGCCTCAAGAGCGGGCAGGATGGCCAGCCCACGATGACAGAAGCCCAGAAAGAACAAGTGGATCTAGACTTGATGGAAGCCGATACCGCTTGGCAAGTGGCCAACAAAAACGTACACATTGCCTTCAGCAATTTTGCCTCGGCCTTTTATCGCATGATGGATGAGCCTGTCAGCCGTCAAGCCAATGTATCCCTACTGAATAATCTGCTGATTCAAAACCATGTACTGGCCTCGCAAATCAGCGCCGCCACGCCACTTCTGGCTAATTTGAGCCAGATCCCGCCGGGCATACAGAACTCTTTGGATGCGATTGGCGCACTGATCAACGATCAGGATGCAGAGCCGCCCGCCTCTATCGAAACCGAAGGCGAACTGGCCATGCTCGCCTACCCTATCCGCCAAATGAGCAAAGCCGCCCAATTGATACGTCAGGACATGAGAGGTCTGGAATACAGCACTGGCCCGCAGTTGCCACCGGAGCGCAAGCAGGAATTGAAACAGCAAGGGGCGTGATGGCCCTATCCCGTATACATGGGGAACTCGCTGTCAGGGCCAAATACGCAAAAGCACAAAGCACAAAGCACAAGAGCATAGGGCACCAAGCCTTCCTCAGGCCGCTGGCCAAAAAAAAGCAAGGCGCAATATATGGCCCTGCCTTTCCTCTTCATACCAGCAAGACTGCAGAGCAACTAAAGATCTGCCCCTACTAGGAAAGTAATAAAGCTAAATGCTTATCCAGCCTTGGCGTCCTGTTCGGAGCGACGAAACACCAGCTTATCCTCGCTGGACAACTCGGGCTGAAATATATAGCCTTCACGATCAAACGCTTTCAAACCTTCCACCGTTTGAACACGCTTATCGATAACAAAGCGTGCCATCAAACCACGGGCTTTCTTGGCGTAAAAGCTGATGATCTTCCAGACACCGTTTTTCTCGTCCTGGAATACACACTGCACCACACGAGCACGCAGGGCTTTCTGATCCACCGCCTTGAAATACTCTTCGGAGGCAAGGTTCAGAACGACGGGCTTGGTTTTCCCGTCCTGACGCTCGTTCAGATAGTTGGCAATGCGGCTGCCCCAGTACGCGTACAGATTCGCACCACTGGGGTTTTTCAAGCGAGTCCCCATTTCCAGACGATAAGGGCGCATCAAGTCCAAGGGACGCAATACGCCGTACAAGCCACTGAGAATCACAATGTGGTCCTGCGCCCACTGCAGTTCCTTGTCCGACAAGTCTGTCGCAGCCATACCTTCGTACACATCACCATTGAAAGCCAGAATGGCCTGACGGGCGTTGGAGCGGTCAAATTTGGGCTCCCACTCCTGGTAGCGCTGAACATTCAAACGAGCCAGATCGTCACTTAGCTTCATCAAACCAGCGACATCCTCTTCGGACTGAGTGCGCAAAATATCAATCAAGCCTTGCGCCTGCTCCACAAACAGAGGCTGGGTCGCCAGCTCCGTGCGTACAGGGGAGTCGTAATCCAGCTTTTTTGCTGGCGAGAGCAATAACAACATGCGCCTATATCCTTTCTATACAAACAGATAAAGGGCCACGCCCTTTATCTGTTATCCACACAATACGCTTTGACAACAATTAGCGAGCCGTCCAGCCACCATCCAGGCTTAGCGTCGTACCCGTCATCTGATCCGCAGCGGGAGACGACAGGAACACAGCGGCACCGCCCAATTGCTCGGGGGTGACAAACTGCAGGGAAGGTTGTTTCTCAGCCAGCAGCTCGCGAGCGGCGGCTTCAATATCAATGCCTTTTTGCTGGCTGATCGCTTCAATCTGTTTTTCTACCAAGGGCGTACGTACCCAGCCCGGGCAGATTGCGTTGCAAGTAATACCCTTGCCAGCATTTTCCAGCGCCGTCACCTTGGTCAGGCCCACTACACCGTGCTTGGCAGCCACATAAGCCGATTTATTTACCGATGCCACCAGACCGTGTGCCGAGGCGATATTGATAATGCGCCCCCAACCCTGCTTTTGCATGATGGGCAAGGCTGCTGCCGTACCGTGAAACACAGCCGACAGGTTCAAGGCAATGATGGCATTCCATTTATCCACCGGGAATTCTTCGATAGGCGCGGTGTACTGAATACCAGCGTTATTGACCAGAATATCCAGACCGCCCAAGGCCTCTGCCGCCTTGGCAATAAAGTCACGCGTGGCCTGTGCGTCGCTCAGATCTGCATTCAGATAATAGGCTTTGACACCAAACGTGGACTCCAGCGTGCTGCGCTCGCGCTCGATATCTTCAGGCTGACCAAAACCATTGATCACCACATCTGCACCGGCTTTTGCCAATTCGGTGGCCATGGCCAGACCGATACCGCTGGTCGATCCTGTTACAACTGCTTTTTTACCTTTCAGCATAGATACCTCGTGAGTATTGACAACAGAGAACTGAAACCTCAAGTGTACTCGCCGCCCCCACTGCCGGGAAATGCAATGGGATCCTTTTGTCCGGAATCCTCAAGGCCTCCAGAGCAAAGTCAAACACCATCGGACCCGGTGTTAGCGCATTGCCCTATATACCTTCTGCCTACGCTGGAAAAAAGTCGGCCATGCAAAATGTGACGGGTGAATTTCCCGGACATCGGCTGCCACTGACACTTTTACCTTAACGTGCTCATGTGACAAAACGGCAAACAAACCAAGCACAGAGAACAGGATATTCAGACCGGCAGAAAACAAAAAAGCCCTTGAATAATCAAGGGCTTTTAAAATCTTAGGTGGCGGACAGGGTGGGATTCGAACCCACGGTACGCTTGCACGTACGCCTGATTTCGAGTCAGGTACATTCGACCACTCTGCCACCTGTCCGCGATTGCTTATATGGTTACAAGCAAGCCCATAAATATAGATGAAATAACCAGCTATGACAAGCATTAAAAATGAAAGGCGAAAACGCCCTACCAGATAGGTCTGGAGAACTCGCTGACGGCTATACCAACGAGAGGGACCCGCTTGGACTGAGGACGAGTGGCATCAACCGGTGTTATCGGCGATAGACAAGCGAAATCAAGCTCTCTAGCATCACAGAAGCTGAGCCATATCGCCTTGCGGTCACAAAACCTGAACACACTGACAGCAAGCCAGTATGCGGCACGACTCGAACAAACACCTCAGCGTCACTTGGGCTCCTCATCCTGGCGCTGCCGCTGCATTGACCAGCCCAGCCTTAACAAACGCTGCAACGCACATTTTCATGTTTGTCCATCTGACTGACGCAGACATGCGTGGAGCCACATAAACCAGCCCTCCTCACCGAGTCTTTCATCATGCCTATTTCCCTGCTCTCACCACAACGCCTGCTGATTCCACTGCTCAGTAGCACCAGCCTGCTGCTAGCCGCTTGCAGCGGCAACTATGATCATGCGCCTTCCAACGACCTGACTGAGGCACAGCTTGAGCGCGGCATACAAGGCCTGCAAACCCTGGTGCCACAATTGATGGAGCGCTCTGGCGTGCCTGGCGTTGCCGTGGCCGTTGTCTGGAATGGAGAGCTGCGTTATGCCCAAGGCTTTGGTGTGCGCGAAACAGGCAAACCCGAGCCTATCACGCCAGACACTGTGTTCCAGCTTGCCTCAGTCTCCAAGTCTGTGGGCGCCACCGTCGTTGCCACGCAAGTGGATGCAGGCGTCATCACCTGGGACACTCCCGTAGCCACACAGCTACCGGACTTTCTGCTTGCCGGCGGTGGCGCCCAACCTAGCGTCGGTGATCTTTACGCCCATCGATCAGGCCTACCCGACCACGCAGGGGACCAGTTGGAAGATCTGGGCTATGACCGCGAGACAATTTTGCACCACCTGCGGTATGTGCCTGTCAAACAACTGGGTAGCCACTACGCCTACACCAACTTTGGTCTGACTGCGGCGGCTCAGGCCGTTGCCAACGCCGCAGGCACCGAATGGGCCACACTTTCGGAGCGTGAGCTATACCAACCTTTAGGAATGAGCCGCAGCAGCTCGCGCTTTGCCGACTTCATCGCCCAGGATAACCGTGCCATAGGACATAGTTGGCAAGACGGGCGCTACCAGGCTTTATATCAACGCCAGCCCGATGCACAATCCCCCGCTGGTGGCGTCAGTTCTAGCGCACGCGATATGGCGCGCTGGCTGGCCCTATTGCAAGGCATGGGTACCAGTGCCGAAGGTCGCAAACTATTCGCACCGGCTGCTCTGGAACCCGCACTGGTGCGCCAGTCTCCGCCCGGCCACCAATACGGCTTTGGCTTTAATGTCGGTAATGATCCCTATGGCCAGCGACTGAACTCACACTCGGGAGCTTTTCTACTGGGCGCCTCTACCGTTTTCATGCACTGGCCCGATTCTGCACTTGGCATTGTAGTACTTACAAATGCAGCCCCCAGCGGCGTCGCCGAGGCCAGTGCAATTTCCTTTATCGAGCTGGTGCGTAACGGCTCCACCTCACAAGACTGGTACACCGTCCTTCATGATCAATTCCAGCAGGAAATGTTCCAACCTTTCGGCTCATTGGCGGGCCAAACACCCCCTGCCACACCTGTCCAGCCCTTACCGCTGGAGCGCTACACTGGCACGTACGACAACGATTACTACGGTCAGGCGTCCATCACCCTCGCCAACGGTACGCTGACACTCAGTCTGGGCAAACAAGGCCAATCGTCCTACAAGCTACGCCACTGGGACGGCTCTCGCTTCGTTTTCAGTCTGCTGGGTGAAAACGCCGTCGAGGGCTCAGTCTCGTATCTGGATTTCACGATCAACCCGGTCGGCAACGTAACGGGCCTGCGCACTGAATACTTCGCTGAAGATTTATCAGGTGGCAGCTTCATGCGTAGCGGCTATTGACCCCAAAAAAAGAAGGCTGAACAATCAAGGGTTTACCCTGCATTTCGGCCTTCCTGGCTTGTCCGGCGCATGGGGTGAGCCTATAGTGAAAACAGACATTGATGCATCACAGCCCTGCCTTTTGGGGGCAGCCCTTGGAATTCCAGTGCCACGCGCTGGACTTGATAAAAGGAGTTGTCATGCAAACCTTCCAATGGATTATTGACGCGAATGGCGACGGTATATATAGCCTGAATGAGATCCTTCAGACTATGCGCTGGGGATTCCGGATACCGGGTAGCCTGATCATCGAAACCCTGGGTTCTATTCCAGCCTTAGCAGACCTGCTCAATATTCGGGCCTCGGATGCGACAGGTTACGCTTCGCTGCGAGGTGGGCTGGTCAATATCCTGTCACTCTTTTTCTGGGCTTCTCTCTGTCTCTGGTTTCTGGAGGCCAGCTCCAAGCCGCGCACAGAGCCTGCGCAACGCAACCCACGCCGTACCCCACACCTGAACAAGCAAATGGATTCCGTACACGGTCGACAGTTGCATGCGAATTACAATCGTCGCCCCATCCGCCATCGTCAGGTTGAACGCCACACCTTCTGAATCCACTCATGCACCTCCCCTGTCCTGTCGGGCAGGGGAAACATATGTTAAGAAAGGTAAACCTCCCGCATAGCTCATACGAGCCATGTTGCGTTTGGAAGTGCTTTGCCAGGATTGCCTAACGTTTGGGACACCGATTTCAAGCAACAATCGCTGCTGCTAGAGTCACGAGAGGTGCAGCATATGAAAAAGCTACTATTAGCTGGCTTGATGGTCTTGGGCACCCACACTGCCTTTGCAGGTGGTGTAAGTGTGGACATCAATGTCGGTATTCCCGGTATCGGTTACGGACCGATCTACTACCCGCCCGCTCATGTTGTGGAACGCCCGGTTTATGTCGCTCCACCGCCGGTGGTTTACCACCCTCCCCGCTATGTCTATCGTCCCGGCTACGTGGAATATGGCCGCTCCAACAAGGAATGGCGCAAGGAGCAGCGACGCGCACACAAACGCTGGCGCAAGCACCAGGAACGCGACTGGGATGATGACTAATCCTTCACGACGGGACCAGGAATAAAAAAGGGCTGAGGACCATGAAGGTCATCAGCCCTTTTGCGATTCAGGCAGATGCTTTTACTGCGCAGGCACCAGGCGTTCCAGACCGCCCATATAAGGACGCAGAACCTTGGGCACAATGACGCTGCCATCTTCTTGCTGGTGATTTTCCAGGACGGCTACCAAAGCCCGGCCTACAGCCAGACCAGAGCCGTTCAATGTATGCACAAACTCAGGTCGAGCCTTGCTGTCGGCACGGAAACGGGCTTGCAGGCGACGGGCCTGGAAAGCCTCGCAGTTCGAGACCGAGGAAATCTCGCGGAACGTGTCTTGTGCTGGCAGCCACACTTCCAGATCGTAGGTTTTGGCGGCAGAAAAACCCATATCGCCGGTACACAGCTGCACCACACGGTATGGCAGTTCCAGAGCTTGTAGAACATGCTCGGCATGGCCGACCATGGACTCCAACGCTTCGTAGGATTGTTCGGGGTGAACGATCTGCACCATTTCCACTTTGTCGAACTGGTGCTGACGAATGACGCCACGGGTATCACGACCACCGCTACCGGCTTCCGAACGGAAACAAGGCGAGTGAGCAGTCAGACGCATAGGCAACGCATCACCAGCCAGAATCTCGTCGCGCACCATGCCCGTCAAGCTGATTTCGGAGGTGGAGATCAGGTACAGGTCTTCAGGCTTGGATTCGGCCGGATCGGCTGGCTCGTTGTCCTGACCACCTTTGGTAACCCAGAACATATCGTCCTTGAACTTGGGCAGTTGGCCTGTGCCGTACAAGGTAGACGCGTTCACGATGTAAGGGGTGTAGCACTCGGTGTAGCCGTGCTCTTCCACTTGAGTATCCAACATGAACTGAGCCAGAGCACGGTGCAAACGGGCCAGAGGGCCACGCAGAACCATGAAACGGGCACCAGCCAACTTGCGGGCGGCTTCAAAATCCAGGCCAAATTGTTCGCCCAGGTCCACGTGGTCACGCGGCGCAAAAGTGATATGTGCAGGTTTGCCCTGATCATCTTTAGGACCGGGAATCCAGCGGCGTACTTCTACGTTGTCTTCTTCGGACTCGCCCACCGGAACGCTGTCGTGCGGCAGGTTAGGTATCGTGGCAAACCAGGAGGACAGCTCGGCCTGTACTTGGGACAGGTCCTGCTCCAACTGCTTCAGGCGCACCGGGATTTGCTGGGATTGAGCCAATGCCTCGCTGGCGTCTTCGCCCTTGGACTTGAGCTGGCCAATGCGTTTGGCCAGTGCATTGCGCTCGGCCTGCAGGGTTTCAGTTTCCACCTGTACCGCTTTGCGGCGGGCTTCCAGCTGCTGGAAACGCTCGGTGTCAAATTGCACGCCACGTTTCGCCAGGCCCTGTACCAGCGGCTCCAAGTCTTTGCGTAATTGGTTCAGATCTAACATTTAATAGCCATATAGGTGATGGTTCAATCCCGATTGATCTGGTGATTTTAACCACAAGCCACCACAAGCGCAGCACAGCGCAAGCCGTAGCGGGATATCGGGAAATACGGAGGTGGCAGGTCAAGCAAGCGCCTGTCCTGTCTTAGGTATCTTTTTTACCGGCCTGCTCGTCCAGCTGACGCAGGCGCTCCATTTTTTCAGCAATCTTGATTTCAAGACCACGGGGCACGGGCTGATACCAATGCGGATCGGGAATACCCTCCGGCAAGTAAGTCTCACCCGCCGCGTAAGCATTGGGCTCGTCATGAGCATAGCGATACGCATGACCGTGGCCCAGCTCTTTCATCAGCTTGGTCGGGGCGTTGCGCAAATGCACGGGCACTTCACGGCTTTTATCCTGCTTCACAAAGGCGCGGGCCTGGTTGTATGCCATATAACCGGCATTGCTCTTGGCGGCGATAGCCAGATAAATCACGGCCTGCCCCAGCGCCAGTTCTCCTTCAGGGCTGCCTAGGCGCTCAAAGGTCAAGGCGGCATCATTGGCAATTTGCATGGCGCGCGGATCGGCCAGACCGATATCCTCCCAAGCCATGCGGATGATGCGGCGCGACAAATAACGGGCATCTGCCCCACCATCCAGCATCCGGGTCAGCCAATACAAGGCGGCATCCGGGTTGGAACCGCGCACCGATTTATGCAAAGCAGAAATCTGGTCGTAGAAATTGTCTCCCCCCTTGTCAAAACGCCGAGAGTTCAAGGTCAGCGCGTTTTGCAGAAAGTCCGTTGTGACCCGCTCGGTGCCGGAGGTCTTGGCGGCCGTATTAGTCTGCTCCAGCAGGTTCAAGAAACGCCGGGCATCACCGTCGGCATAGCCGATCAAGGTATCAACGGCTTGATCGTCGAACGCCAGACCATCCAGCGCATTTTGCTCCTGTACGCGGCGCAGCAGCAGCTTGAGTTCATCATCCGTCAAAGACTTGAGCACATAGACCTGCGCCCGCGACAGCAAAGCCGAATTGACCTCGAACGATGGATTTTCTGTAGTGGCGCCAATAAAGGTCACCAAGCCACTTTCGGCATAAGGGAGAAGCGCGTCCTGCTGAGATTTGTTGAAGCGATGTATCTCGTCCACGAACAGGATGGTGTGCTTGCCCATGGCCAGATTCTGCTGGGCCTGCTCCATGGCCGCACGAATGTCTTTTACGCCTGAAAAGACGGCGGACAAGGCGATGAACTCGCACTCGAATGCACTGGCCGTCAAACGCGCCAGCGTGGTTTTACCCACACCGGGAGGCCCCCAGAAAATCATGGAGTGTGGTTTCCCGGACTGAAAAGCCAAACGTAGTGGCTTGCCCTCGCCCAACAGGTGAGACTGGCCCACCACCTGATCGAGGGTTTTGGGGCGCAGCGCTTCGGCTAAGGGTGCGGCGGGTTCCTGAGCGAACAAATCACGCATGGCGATCGCCCTTCCTAAAATGGCAAGACCTGGTCAAAGCGGACCAGGTCTGTATTGAAAACTTGTTTTGTCAGAGCCAGCTAAGCGCTGCCTCTGACGATAGCTGCACAAAAACAGAATGTGCATCAAGGCATGGAGACGACATCCACTCCGGCAGGAGCCTTGAACGTGAAGGTACCCAAGGTAATCCGAGGGTTCGGTTCCAAGCCGGTGAAGTCGATATACGTGGTTTGCCCGAACGAGTCCTGCAATTCCAGACGACGTGGCTCACGATCCTTGAAGCCGATGTCTACGTAGGAAAAGCCAGCATCGCTTTGCAAAGGCGTGGCTCGGATCCACTCCAGCCCATCCCGCGCATCTTGTTCAACCAGACGGAAGGAATCTTCCAGATTGCCGGTACCAAACAAGATTGCGGCAGGCGAGGCGCCAATGGACTGGTCCACACCACGCTCGGTAACTTGGGCCAGATCCGGGTCGTATTGATAGAGCAGCTTGCCGTCAGACACGATCAACTGCTCATAAGGGCGTTGCACATGCCATTTGAACTGGCCGGGGCGCTGAAACACGAATTGCCCGGACTGCGGCGCACCTTTGGACTGGCCATTGCTATCGACTGTGCGCTGGGAAAATTCGCCTTTTGCGGCATGCACATCTTGCACAAAAGAGCGCAATTGCTCGCTGGCCGACGCGGCCATGGTCAAGGCAGGTGTAGCGGCCAGCAGCATGCTGGCCAACAGTGTCTTAATCTTCATCTTTGGCACCTCCTGCGGGGACCAGAATTTCGCGGTTACCGTTGGGCTGCATGGCCGACACCAAGCCTGCCTGCTCCATTTGTTCCAACAGTCGGGCGGCTCGGTTATAACCGATACGCAAATGACGCTGCACCGAGGAAATCGAAGCGCGGCGATTTTTGATAATGACTTGAACGGCCTGGTCATACAGCGGGTCGGCTTCTGCATCCGCCATACCCGTCACCGGGTTGACTCCCTCACCCGATTCGCCTTCGACAGCACCTTCCAGCAGGCCCTCGATGTAATCGGGCTCGCCATGTTCTTTCAAGTGCTCGACAACACGGTGAACTTCCTCATCGCTGACAAATGCGCCGTGTACTCGTTTTGGCAAGCCTGTACCAGGGGGGAGGTAGAGCATATCACCCATGCCCAGCAAGGTTTCCGCCCCCATCTGATCCAGAATGGTGCGCGAGTCGATCTTGGAGGACACCTGGAAAGCAATACGGGTAGGAATGTTCGCTTTGATCAGACCCGTAATCACATCCACACTCGGGCGCTGCGTGGCCAGAATCAGGTGGATGCCAGCGGCACGGGCCTTCTGGGCCAAACGAGCAATCAACTCTTCGATCTTCTTGCCCTGCACCATCATCAGGTCAGCCAGCTCGTCGATAATGACGACGATCATGGGCAACACGGACAACGGCTCGGGAGCATCCGGCGTCAAAGAGAAAGGATTAGGGATAGGCTCTTCACGCTTTTGCGCTTCGCGTATTTTGGCGTTGTAACCGGCCAGATTGCGCACGCCCAGCTTGCTCATCAAGCGGTAGCGTTTTTCCATTTCCGCCACACACCAGTTCAAGGCGTTGGACGCCAATCGCATATCCGTGACCACCGGTGCCAGCAAATGAGGAATGCCTTCATAGACACTCATCTCCAGCATCTTGGGGTCAATCAGGATCAGGCGCACATCGGCCGGGTCTGCCTTGTACAGCAGCGACAGAATCATGGCGTTGATACCCACCGACTTACCGGAGCCCGTGGTACCGGCTACCAGCAGGTGGGGCATCTTGGCCAAATCCGCTACCACGGGCTTACCAGCAATATCCTTGCCCAAAGCCATGGTCAGCAAAGAAGCACTGCTGTGATAAGTTTGCGAGCCGACGATTTCCTCCAGACGCACCATTTGGCGGCGGGGATTGGGTAGCTCCAGACCCATCAGGTTTTTGCCGGGAATGGTTTCCACCACCCGAATGCTGACCAGACTCAAGGCACGGGCCAGGTCTTTAGCCAGATTCACGATCTGGCTACCCTTCACACCCGTGGCAGGCTCGATCTCGTAACGGGTAATCACGGGGCCAGCCTGAGCCGCCACCACCGTTACCGCGACACCGAAGTCGGACAATTTCTTTTCAATCAGGCGCGAGGTGAATTCTATCGTTTCCTGCGACACGGTCTCTACATTGTCTGTAGCCGGGTCCAGCAAAGACAGCGGAGGCAAATCGCCCGCTTCGCCAGCCTGACGAGGCACCTTGAACAAGGTCTGCTGCTTTTCTTTCTCGACGCGCTCGGATTTGGGCACGGCCACAAAAGCAGGTTCGATACGAACAGGCTGTTCGTGTACCAACTGCTCCTGCTTGGCCACCACGCTTTCCGTACGCTCGGCACGTTTGACCTCGCCTACCCGGCGATCCTGACGCGCCGACCACAAGATCATCACACGACGAATCGCCCCTTCGATCAATCCGCCCAGTCGTTCAGCCAGCGTCAGCCAGGAAAAACCGAAGAACAAGCTGGCCCCACCGGCGAGCAGGCCCATCAGCACTAAAGTGGCACCGCCAAAGCCTATCGACGTTACCAATAGTTGCGAAAACAATTGGCCTAACTGCCCACCAGCCCCCGCCGGAAGCTGCCATTGCTGCCCCAGATCTTTAAAGAACAGCGACTCCAGGCCCATACTGCCCAGAAACAAAAAGAAAAAGCCGATGCCAATTTCCCAATGCACCCGCGGCAAGACGTCCTCGCTCTTGGTGCCGGGCAAGAGTAAAGCGGTCAGACGATAAAAGCCCACAGCCACGCGCTGTACCAGCAGCACCACCCAGAGCCAGGCTGTCAGGCCAAATAGGTACAAGAGGAAATCGGCGATATGGGCACCAAAAATGCCCCCGCCATTTTGAGTCAGACCCGAATGCACGGAATGCGACCAGCCAGGGTCGCCCGGATCCCAGGTCGCCAGTACCAGACCGAGCCAGGCTGCCAGCGCAGCGAAGATAATCCACCGTGCTTCGCGCAGCAGTCCTGTCAGGCGCTGTTGCAGGGCGGAAGGCCCATTACGCACATTTTTGGATGACCGGGACGAACGAGGGGATGTTGCAGGTATTCTTGCCATGGACTCATTATAATTGGAGATCGTCTTTTTCGGATTTTCTGTGATGTCGACTACTAAGCACGCAAAAGTACTCATTCTGGGCTCAGGCCCGGCCGGCTATACCGCAGCGATCTACGCAGCCCGCGCCAACCTCAACCCTGTCTTGGTCACCGGCATGGAGCAAGGTGGCCAACTGATGACCACCACGGATGTAGATAACTGGCCAGCCGATGCCCAAGGCGTCCAGGGACCTGATCTTATGGCACGTTTCCAGGCGCATGCGGAACGATTCGAAACAGAATTAATCTTTGACATGGTGTCCTCGGTTGACCTGTCCACCCGCCCGCTGACCTTGAATGGGGATAGTGGCACAGTCTACACCTGCGATTCGCTGATTATTGCAACAGGTGCGTCGGCGCAATACCTGGGCTTGCCATCGGAACAGGAGTTCATGGGCCGTGGCGTCTCCGGTTGTGCAACATGTGACGGTTTCTTCTACAAGAATCAAGACGTGGTGGTCGTCGGTGGTGGCAATACCGCCGTAGAAGAAGCCCTGTACCTGTCCAATATTTGCAAAACCGTGACACTGATTCACCGTCGCGACACTTTCCGCTCCGAGCCCATCCTCACCGACAAACTGATGGATCGCGTCCAGAACGGCAATATCCGCCTGAAACTGCACAGCGAATTGCAAGAAGTGCTGGGCGATGCTTCTGGCGTGACCGGTGTGCGCATTATCAACAAGCAAACCCAAGCCACTGAAGATCTGGCCGTGACCGGCGCTTTTATCGCCATCGGCCATAAACCCAACACCGGGATCTTCGAAGGCAAACTGGATATGCACGATGGCTACATCACCACTCGTAGCGGCCTGAAAGGCATGGCAACCATGACCTCCGTTCCCGGTGTGTTTGCCGCAGGTGACGTGCAAGACAATATCTATCGTCAGGCCATTACCAGTGCAGCCAGCGGTTGCATGGCCGCCTTGGATGCACAGCGCTGGTTGGATGAAAACAAATAAGCCCAAAGCCGTAGGCCGCAGCCTGGCAGACCTGAAGAAGTTGCAAGGTCAGGTCCGCCAGGATCTCAACCCGCCCCCGGCCCCCGCTCGTCCTCAAGCTCGCAAGCGTCCCCGTCCACCGGATCCCGGTGGCAAGCCGGCCAAGCCGGCTCCTGCCAGCAGCGCCGCAGCAGCCCAAGACCCCATTTCTTTATTGGACCCCAGCGACAGGGCCTGGCTACGCCAGTCCCTGCGTGACGTCGCTCCCTTGAAAAAACGCGGTCAAAGCATGCTTATGAGCCGCCCTACAGCCAGCCCGGAACAGTTGGAGCAACGTCGTCGCCACGCGGTAGGTGCGCCCGTCAACACACCTGCCCTGCCCCAAGCCTCTGACCAATATGTCAGCGTGCAAGGCGAGAGCAACGATATACGACATTTGCGTGCCAGCTGTGGCCCCGATGTCTTGCGCGACCTGGAGCGCAACCGTTGGCCGATTGAGTCCAGCCTGGACTTGCATGGCTCCGATCTGGAGCAGGCCCGAGAGCGACTGGACAACTTTCTACGTTCCTGTCTGGAACACGGTGTGCGCTGTGTACGAATTGTCCATGGCACGGGCTACGGCTCACGCAATGGCGAACCCGTTTTGCGTCATGCCGTGCGTCGCTGGCTAACCCAGTTGCCCAGCGTTCTGGCCTATATGGAATGCGCGCCCAATGAAGGTGGGCAAGGTGCCGTCAAACTGGTGCTGCAAGCCATGTCTGAACCCGGTGTTTGATTTTCTTTATTGAGTACAGACGTAAAAAAGGCCAGCTTTCGCTGGCCTTTTTTTTGTTGTTGTTATGTTGTACTGCCTATTGCTTTTATAATAGTGACCGTTTTGTTCCGGTCTTTGTTGCCCAGCTTCGCGGGCTATGTCTCCTCACCTGCATGAAACGTATTGTGCCCCATTTATAACGCTGTCACACTTAGGGAATGCACTGATACCCGCATCGCAAGAAAAGATCCGTCGCCCATTCGTAATGTTTATTCGGCTGCCTGCTCCAAAGCCTTTACGGCCCGTTTCAAAAACACCTGCATTTCTTTCTCAGCCTGCTTATCGCCCTGTTCCTGGGCAATTACCAAACCCTGCTCCAGAATTTCCCTGGCCTGTTTGAATTGCTGCAGATTCACCAGCACCCGGCCCAATAGCTTCCAGGCTGCGGTGTAACGCGGATTCATTTCCACCGCTTTGGACAAATGTTCACGAGCGGCTTCCAAATCACCCTCGCCCATACACGCATTGCCCAAGCCAAAGCGCAGCAAGGCATTATCCTTGCCTGCGGCCAGTAGTTTCTCCAATCCTTCGCGCATAATCCGTACCTCTGAAAACCCAGCAAGACTTGGCCGCGTTGCCTTTGCACAAAGCAAAATAGCGACAGCGATAAGCCTGAACAGCTTGATGGCTATCGAACAATATAACCATCAATCTTTAAGCTTGGTTTTGTAGCACGGAATATCAACGAGCAACCAAGCAGCCCAGGCTCGGTAGGCCCATTCCCCTGCCGGTACCGCCTTGGCTAGCGCTTTAGGCCAGATCGCCTTGCAACACCCCCTTGCTGACCACTTCACGGCCATCCAGGCTCACCGTGCAATTACGCATCGGATAGTCGAAGTGGCAATCGGAAAAACGACCTGCCGCAGGATTGGCGCCAGTAGAAAAGAGAAAGTTACCCGCAAAGGCACGCAACTCCGTTCCGTTGGTATCGCGCTTGTCGTACATGGCCAAGGAATCCCAACGAGCTGCCGGTGCCATGCCCCAGCCCACATGGCTGACCGCATAGGCATCCTTGTCATTCCAGCTTGCGTAGTAGGAACGGATCAAATCGGCATCCACGCCCTTGCCCTCAATAGCCACTACATAATCGTTTTCGATACGCAGGGTCACCGCCGATTCCAGATAACGCTTGAAGGTCAGGTTCACATCCCCGCTATCGAGCACCAGCGTGCCATTCACACTGCCATTGCTGGGGTAGCAAATACATAAGCCGGCAGGCCAATACCCAAAGCTGCCCGGCTTGTCGGCTATCCCGGCACTGCCGCGCCCGATCACACCCGCCAGGCTGACCGTCAGGTCCGTACCGGCCTCGGAGCTGATGTGCATAACGCTGGCGTCGGTAATCAGCTTGCCGCCAATATCGCACTTACTTTGCAAGTAAGGACTGGGTTTGACCCGCTCCAGAATCTCGGGATGCTCGTCGCTGATCATCATGATGCGGGCACCGTTGGCCAGCAGAGCCGCACGCTCGGGCGAATGCAGCAACCCTTCTACCGTGCAGTCCACGATGAACTGGCTGCCTGCCAAAGCCTGAACAATCGGGTCCATACCTTCCAGAGCCAAAGAAGTCCCTGTCGAGCGCAAGGCAATATTGCTTTTCAGACGTGGCGAGACCAGTTTCACATGGCAAACCCGTGCGCCCATTTGCGTCAGGGCCAACTCGGCCAGCTCGGCCAGCACGGAGCGCGATTGCGTCTCGGACAGCACAACGGCCATTTCGCCGGGCTGCACCTTGCACAGACCAAACACCTCTACAAAATCAGCAATCCACTTGCCTTCAATATGCTCACGCAACATTTCTTACTCCTTGAGAACTCAAAAAAGGCGCTGCGCGGCTCCTTCAGCCGGGCAACGCCTATACAGGTCAATCGTGTAAATCCTTGCCCTTGGTCTCAGGCGAGGCAATGGTGGCCCACAAGGCCAGAATGCACAGACCAATCAGGTACCAGTCAAACACCTGCTTTTGATTGATGGAATGCAGCCAGGCTTGCAAATAGGGAGCAGTCCCGCCCGTCAGGGCACCAGCGACCGAATACGGCAAACCCATGGCGACCGCCCGGATACGAGTCGGAAACTGCTCGGGGAAAAAGGCGGGCATGATCGCAGTGGGGGCAGAGATCAAAAGCATGCCGCCTGCCATGAACACCATCAGACGCCAAATTTCGCCCTGACCACCCGTTAGCACCAGGGTCAGCGGGATGATGCTAACGATTGAGCCAATGGAGAAAAAGTACCAGTTCACTTTGCGACCAAAACGATCCGAGAATGCCCCCCAGAAAATCAAACACAGGATCAGGAACAGATTGGCCCCAACGCCTACCCACATCACCTTGGCAGCAGGCATGCCCAAAGAGGTAATGGCAAAGGTGGGTGCCATAATGGCCCAGACGTAATACAGCACCGTGCCGCCTGCCGACAAGGCAAAAACGCGCAAGCAGGCGCTGCGGTACTTCCAGACCTCCGCCCAGAACACCCGCGCACCAGGGCGTGCCGTTTTGCCTGACGCTTGCGCTGCAGCCTGACGGGCTTTGAACATGGGGGTTTCGTCCAGTTTTCTGCGCAGATACAGCGCATATACCCCCAAAGCACCGCCCAGCACAAAGGGCACACGCCATGCCCAGGCCCGCACAACCTCTTCACCCAGCAGGCTGGTCAGGCAGGCACTGAGCAAGACAGCCGCCAGAACCCCGATCGTGACAAACACAAAGACGGAGGAAGACCACAGCCCGCGTTTATGGGCAGGTGCCATTTCAGTGACGTAAGTGAAAGAGGACACCACCTCCCCACCATGGCCAATGCCTTGCAACAGGCGGCCCATCAACAAGAACAAGGCGGCAATCGGCCCCACCATGTCATAAGTCGGCGCAATACCAATTACCAAACTGCCCAAGGCTGTCACCAGCATGGACAAGGTCATGGTGAAACGTCGCCCCTTGCGGTCGGCCAGCCAGCCAAAAAAGATGCCTCCCAAAGGGCGCATGAAAAAGCCCACGGCAAATACTGCCAGCGTGCCCAGCAAGGCCGCCAGCGGGTCCTCACTATGAAAAAACTGCTTAGCAAAATAGGCGGCAAAAATCGAATACGCCGTCCAGTCGTACCACTCCAGGGCGTTACCCGCCCCAACCCCCAAAATAACGCGTCGACGCTGCGCAGCAGTCATGGGCTGCTCGCGCAAAGATGATGTAGGTGCGTCCAAGAGATGTCCCCTTCACTGTGATAGTTATGCTTCTTGTTGTTTGTTTTTGATCCGGTGGCTCAGGCCACCAACTGCGTGAAACGAGAACGATGAAAGATCAGTGGCGAGATTTCGCGTTCGATCTGCACATCGTGGATAAGCAATTGCACGGCATCGTGGTCCCCGGCCGGATGCACTTGAAAAACACTGCAGTCAAACCAGACTGATGCCCCTTGGATATGGACAGCCCCCTCCTCGGTCAGCTCGACCTCGATATCGCTGAAGCGGCTGTCCTTGTCCGGCCCAGCCAGCTGACGGCAAATAGCCGCATGTTCAGCACTCAAAATTGACACCCCCAGACGCGAGGCGCTCGACAGCAGCGCCCAGGTCGAGGAACTTTTCTGTACAAAAAAGGCGGCCAAAGGCGGATCCAGCGATACCCCTACGGAAAAACTGGACGCCACAATGACGTGCGGCTTGCCATCGAGCACAGCCGCAATAGCGGCAACCCCCGACGGAAAGTGCCCAAAGGCTTCGCGTACCGCCCTGGCTCCCAACCCACTTATGTTTTCTTTCATGACGATGACTCTGCTCAGGCGTTAAAGACCCAAAACCCAAAATGAGGCGAGCGCTCCTGCAGCCTGCTCGCTTGGCCTAAATTCTGTTTCGATCGTCATTTATTTGCAATAACAAAATAGACAATCAATGTCTTTTTTTGTTGATTTTAGGTGTTAACCCTATGAAAAATCGTCGTTTTAAACACTATAGGCCTATGCAATTTGCCTGTAATTTATTGCGAATAATGATCTGTAATTATTTATTTGCAATAAAATACCAATTAATAAAGCCCTGAACTACGGCAACAGGGCCTATCCCTAACAAGAAGGACAGCATGTATTTACATATCGTTTTGATGGCGCCCCACACCCCGCTCAGCCCGGAGCTGGTCCCCAAGCTGGATCACGCCTTTATCCGCATACGCCAGGAGTGCCCAGGCATAGAGCGCTTTGAGTGGGTGCCGAATTTGTCGCGCAGCTCTGCGCGCTACAGCCATGCCCTGCTGTCCGTATTCCGCACGCAGGAAGCTTTGGACGCTTACCGGGAGAGTGACGCTCATCAGGCCATGCTCGATGCCATCGCTGCGCATATTCAGGACATCGTGGTGCTGGACAGCGTGCTGGAGGAAACCCTGCCCTGAAAGGCCATGCCGCAGCCCTGTCGCACAAGACGTAACAAGCCTCGAATGCGGCCACGCTAGCGCCGCCGGGGCACGCACGGTAAAATGGCCCGCTACAAACCTACTATCAAAAATGGGTAGCGATCAGCCCCTCCACCGGAAAACAGAATGAAAGCAAGCGTCGCGATTGATGAGTTCATCGCCAGCCGAGACCATGGCGAGCACGAGCAACTTGCCCCGCACCACTACATTCTGACGCTCTACGGTCTGTTCGCCCGTCCCACGGGCGTCATCATTCCGGTGGCCAGCGTGGTCCAACTGCTAGCTGACCTGGGCGCTGAGCCATCCAGTGTGCGATCCGCTATTTCCCGACTCAAGAAAAAAGGCGTACTGGTCAGCCAACAAGCCGCCTCAGGCAAAGGCTATGCCTTGGCCGCCGAGCTGGAACCGCATATGCAAGCCGGTGACGAGCGGATTTTCTCCTCGCCCTCCATGAATATTCGGGATCCCTGGCTACTGGTCTCCTTCTCTGTTCCAGAAAGCGAACGCCAGAACCGTCACAAGATTCGTACCGGCTTGGCCCGCATGGGTTTTGGCACGGTGAATGCGGGCCTGTATATAGGTCCGGCGCGCTTGCAGGCAGAGGCTGTCGAGTACATACGCGAGCACCAGCTCTGGCCCTATATTGAGTTGTTCACCTGCGAACCCAGTGGCCTGAGCGATATTCAGGAAAAAATTTCCCGCTGGTGGAATTGGGACAAATTGGCCAACGAGTACCAGTCCTTTTTAAACTCATATCAGCACGAGGTTGAGGTCTGGCAAACCGCTTTGCGCCAGGGCACGGGCGACCCGCTGGAAGCCTTCCGCCTCTATATGCCCATGGTGACCCGCTGGCGCAGACTGCCCTTTCTGGATCCCGGCCTGGCACCCGAGCTATTGCCTGACAACTGGGTCGGCAATACGGCCCGTAAATTATTTGGTGACCTACACCGCCTGCTTAGCCCCTTGAGTTCGCAACACGTGCAACAGGCCATTCCAAACTGGAAGGCCCACCGCGCGGAGTAGATCAGCTTCTGGAGTCATGCCCCTACAAAACGGGCAATGTCCCCCCTCAAGTCCTGGGAAACACACTCAAATCGTTCCTGCGTTACCCCCTGCATCATGGGGGCATCCTGCCAAGCCAGAAAGTTGCCAAACTGAAACGGCAGATCAAAACAATGCCCACTGAACACCGCGTCAAGTGGGCTTTGCTCTGTAAAGTCACTCCACACCACAGCTCGCCCCGCTGCTTTCAGGCTAGCCGCATACTGGGTAGGAAAGCGCTGAAACTGCAACCAGGAAGACGCCGCCACAACTTGCTGATACGGTGTCAAGCCCGACTCTGCTCCCTGATACACGCCGTTTCGCAGCAGGTTGGCGGGTAAATCTTCCGCAGGCCATACACCCAAAGCCTGATCGACCTGTTCCTGCGTCGCCTGCCGGTGAAAAGGTACATCAAAAAAGAACACCGAGGACTCTTGGGCAGTACAACGCAGATACACCGCCTGCGCATGGCAGGTTTGTGCCGCCCAGTCAGGATTCAATAAATCCGGCGGCATCCCGGCACTGGCCACCGGCAAGAATGCCGAAGGAGCATGAGCCAAGCGTGGCGGCTCTTTATCCAGGGCCAGCATGCCGTGCTGCATCAAGGTATCGACATCCGCCATCAGCCACTGATCGCCCAGGCTTTGTCGCACACGCTCCGTGGTTTTTCTTTGTTGCTCGGGCGTCCACGGTGTGCGCGTCCCCATGCTGAGCAAAGCCACGCGATCAATCCAGCCTCGCGTGGACTCCAGCACACTGAGCAAATGCGCGTACCAGCCACCCGCCGACTGCCCCATCAAGGTGATCTTGTCCGGGTCGCCACCAAAGGCGTGGATGCGATCTTTCACCCATTGCAGCGCCAAGAGCAAATCGGCTGCTGGTAAAGGCAAATCATCCGCCTGTGCATCACCCAAGTGCCCCAAGGCGCCCAGACGATAATTCACATTGACGACCACCATGCCCTGCGCTGCCAAACGGGTGCCGTCATACCAATTCAAAGAAGCACCACCACTCATCCAGGCACCACCGTGGATAAAAAAGACGACAGGCAGACCTTGCGCTTGAGCTGGCGCCCACACATTCAGAAAATAAGCATCTTCAGATTGGGGGTTGGCACTGCCTGCGCCCATGACTGCAGCAAGGCGGCTGGGGCGCTGCGGAAATAAAGGCACCTGATCCAGAGATGTCGCTGCCACCCGCCCCACCGCCGCCTGCGCCGCTTCAAAACGATGCGTGCCTTGGGCGTAACGCAGGCCATACCAGGCCTGCACCTCTACGCCATCGGCACGACAACGGCGCGAGGGCGCATTGATCAGCAATGTCGCCGTCATGGCTTAGAGCTTGTTGGAAATATAAGGCGTACCGGTCATGCCGTTGCCGTGCAGCTCGTATCCCATGGGCGCAGTAATCGAGGCATGGCGAGTACCGGTATTAATATCGCGCCACATCCGGCCCAGCGGGCTGTTTTCCGCAAACGAAGCGGTGCCATGCAACCAGCAAAGATTGTTCACCGCATCCACCAGTTCGTGTCCGGCATGGCCGATCCCGGCGCGATGACGCGCACGCAGTTCCAAGGGCATGGGCACTATGCCAGAGGCAGCCGCATCAATCTGCGCCGCAGCACGTTCCAACAATAAACGGGCGCCATCAATCTGGATACTGGCCGAGCCCAAGTTCTGCACAAACGCCCCCGAATCCGACTGTTTCTTGTAATGGGTATAGGTAATGCCACGCTTGCCACTGACGCCACTGGTGAAATCCACGGCCGCTTGAGCCGCTCCCAAAGATGGCGCTTGAATGCAGGTGGACATGGTCAGGTGCGGCGTCAAACGACGGCCAAACGTGGCCGAAGGATCTTGCTCCTGCACATCCCCCATCAATTGCTGAAACGTGATCAAGCGCTCTTTGGGCACCCACAGGTTTTCAGCCACCATGGTGTTGGAGCCAGACCCTCGCATACCGATGGTGTACCAGGTGTCCTGAATGTCAAACTCATCACGACGCATCAACACAAAGCCCACGGTAGGCTCGACCAGCTCGCTTTCCTTGATGAACAGAATTCCCAGCGCCCAGTCCGAATGATTGCTGTTCGATGCAAAAGGCCACTTGCCCGTAATGCGCCAGCCATCGCCATCCGGCGTTGCCGTGCCTTGCGGTTGGGCAAAAATGGACGCGGCACGGATAGGGCCATCTGCAAACACCTCATCGAGCATCGCATCGCTAAAACGGTTGGCCAGCATGACCGAACCATTCGAGATCACCACACACCAGGCGGCTGCCGGATCGTAATAGCCCACGGCGCTGGCGCACTGCAAGAGCATGTCCGCGCCACCCTCGTACCCGCCGTAGCGCTTCAAGGTCGAAATGCGCCAGGCCCCGGTGGACTCCAAAGCCTGAACCGCCTCATCCGACAACACGCGATTACGGTCAGCCTGTGGGGCCAGCTCGCGTAACAGCGGACCGATCTCATGGATACGTTCTAGAATCTCCTCTGTCTCCTGACGGGATGGGGCCTGAGTAACGGTGATCCGCTCGTGCTCGGCGACCAACGTAGCTCCTGTGATAGCCATAACTGCTCCTTAGAATTATTTGATGTAGCAAATTTATATCTATCGTCAGTTAATCGCAATATCAATAATTATGGAAACAGTCGAAAACCCTTGTTTTATTGGGTTTATTCGGGTTTTCACCTAGTAAAAATCACGCCTTCTTTTTATTTTTAATTGCATAAAACTAACGATCAAAAATAATTTGAGCGCAATGATAGAAGAAAAAGACAGGAGCGGAACGGCCCGCCAAAGCATGAGGCGAAAAAAAACCGCCGACCCGAAGGTCGACGGTTTTTCATGTAGAAAACTGGCTTTAACAGCCTGTTTTCATTACATGTTTTCGATCATGACATCGCCAAAACCGGAGCAGGACACTTGAGTAGCGCCTTCCATCAGACGGGCAAAGTCATAAGTCACTTTACGCGAGGTGATGGATTTTTCCATGCTGGAAATGATCAGATCAGCAGCTTCGGTCCAGCCCATGTGACGCAGCATCATTTCAGCGGACAAAATCAGCGAACCTGGGTTCACGTAGTCTTTGCCAGCGTACTTGGGAGCAGTACCGTGGGTAGCTTCGAACATGGCCACGGAGTCCGACAGGTTGGCGCCGGGAGCGATACCAATACCACCCACTTGAGCAGCCAGAGCGTCGGAGATGTAATCGCCGTTCAGGTTCAGTGTGGCGATAACGTCGTACTCGGCAGGACGCAGCAGGATCTGTTGCAAGAAGGCGTCAGCAATCGAATCCTTGACGATGATCTCGCGACCGGTCTTGGGATTCTTGAATTTGCACCATGGGCCGCCGTCGATCAATTCAGCGCCGAATTCTTTTTGAGCCAGTTCGTAAGCCCAATCACGGAAGCCACCTTCGGTGAACTTCATGATGTTGCCCTTGTGAACGATGGTCACGGAAGAGCGATCGTTGTCGATAGCGTACTGGATGGCCTTGCGCACCAGGCGCTCGGTACCTTCGCGGGAAACAGGCTTGACACCAATACCGGAAGTATTGGGGAAGCGGATCTTGTTCACGCCCAGGGTGGTTTGCAGGAAATCGATCAGCTTCTTGGCGCTTTCGGACTCAGCAGCAAATTCGATACCGGCGTAAATGTCTTCGGAGTTCTCGCGGAAAATGACCATTTCGGTCTTTTCTGGCTCACGCACAGGCGAAGGAACACCCTTGAAGTAGCGCACTGGGCGCAGGCAGACGTACAGGTCCAGTTGCTGACGCAGGGCCACGTTCAGGGAACGGATGCCACCGCCAACGGGAGTGGTCAGAGGACCTTTGATGGACACGACGTAGTCTTTAACGGCATCCAGTGTTTCTTCTGGCAGCCACACGTCGGAACCGTACACCTTGGTGGATTTTTCACCGGCGAACACTTCCATCCATTCGATCTTGCGCTTGCCGCCATACGCTTTGGCAACCGCAGCATCGACCACTTTGATCATGACTGGCGAAATATCCACGCCCGTACCATCACCCTCGATGTAGGGAATAATGGGTTGATCGGGAACATTCAGGGAAAAATCCGCGTTAACTGTAATTTTCTGCCCCGACGCGGGGATCTTGATATGCTGATAGGACATGGATGCTCCAGTTGTGCTCCAATATTAGGGATAGCTAAACACGGAACGCTTTTGCGTTTCCGAAGTCTTATATAAGAGTTTAACTTAATTCGCGCGTATTCAGGCACCTGTAAACTCAAAGCTTGTCAAAAATGCTTGCATTCTTGACAACTTATCTATTCTACACGGCCCCGATGGTGGCTTGTACCAGCCAGTCATTCTCACCGTTTCCCGTAAAATTCGCGCCAAAGATTCGCATTTTCTGACCATTTTTTTCTCGACTCCACCATGTTCAACCCCTCTCGCGAGCAGGTTCGCCAATTTTTCATTGAAGCTTGGGACAAACACCAAAGTGGTCATCTGCTGACCGCTCTAGAGACCATGGCAGTGGATCTGGTACAGCAGCACCCCGAGTACCACGACGATTTACGCAACGCCGATGCCGTCAGTCAGGACTATTCCGTGGAGCAAGGACGCAGTAACCCTTTCTTGCACCTATCCATGCATCTGGCCATCAATGAGCAACTGTCGATTGACCAGCCTCCGGGCATCAAGGCAGCATATCAGCGCTTATTGACCAAGCACGATCAGCATGCCGCAGCGCACATCATCATGGAGGCACTGGGCGAGGTGATCTGGGAAGCACAACGTCTGGGCACGCCGCTAAACAATGAGCGCTATATCGAATTGATTTTGCGCCACAGCACGCGCGACTAACGCCGCAAGCTGCTTTACTTCCTATGGCTTAACGGGCCGGGCTGACGCGACAGCCACACGGAAATACTGTCAATATCCGCTTGGCTCATGGTGTTGGCCATCGCTCCCATGATCGCGTTCTTGCGAATATTGGACGTTGCCGGCGCTCCGGCCTGCCCACGCTTGTACGCCATCAAGGCCTGACGTAAATAATCCGCATGCTGGCCAGCCAGAATGGGATACTCCGGATTCAAGGGCGTTTTCGCATCCTCGCCATGACAGGAGGCACAATTCAGGTTCTTCCAGGCTTGTCCGCCTGCATTGACCAAATCGTCAGCAGCCATTGCCTGACCGCCCCCTGCGACCATCAGCCCCATTGCCACCAGTAAGACTGTTTTTCTCATACGTACCTCCCCGTCCTTAAGGTTTGTTGCCCGCGTAATACGCGGCAATGTCCGCCATGTCCTGTTCGGACAAGCTCAGCGCAATGGCTTGCATGGTGGGGAAGGTTCGAGCGCCGCTGGCATACTCCTTGAGCGCCGCTTCTATATACGCAGCACCCTGCCCGGCAATCATGGGAACGTGATAGACCTCGGGAAAGCTGGCCTTGTAACCGGGCAAGCCATGACAGCCTATACACATGGAGATCTTGTCGCGCGCCGCCTCGGGATTGGCCTTGATCGGCTCGGAATCCTGCGCCTGGGCTGCCCAGGGCAGACAGGAGCTGGAGGCCAGAAGAAAGAAAGAGACACACCGCTTCATTTGCAACTTCATCATCGCTATTCGCTTTGTCGTGGAGTTGAAAACGGTCCGGGTCAGGCTCTGCGTCTATTGCAGCAAAAGGTGAATCAACGCGACACCTGGCTCTGTGATGCTGACCGACGAGTACTGAGACGATTGTATGATAATTGCCAAGGATGACTGATACTAGTATTTATACCCGAGTTTCTATTCTTGACAGATCAACATTTTAAGTACAAGTTTGAGCCGATTTATGACTACTACGACCCGTTTTGAAGGCACCGACCAGTACGTTGCCACCGATGATTTGAAGCTGGCCGTCAACGCCGCTTTGACGCTACAACGTCCTTTGCTGATCAAAGGCGAGCCGGGTACCGGCAAGACACTGCTCGCCCTGGAAGTGGCCCGTGCCCTGGGACGTCCCCTGCTGCAATGGCATATCAAGTCCACCACCAAAGCGCATCAGGGTCTGTATGAATATGACGCGGTCTCGCGTCTGCGCGACTCCCAATTGGGTGATGAGAAAGTCCACGATATCGGCAACTACATTGTGCAAGGCACCTTGTGGCAAGCCTTTGAGTCCGAGGAGCCTACTGTCGTTCTGATCGACGAAATCGACAAGGCCGATATCGAGTTCCCCAATGACTTGCTGCAGGAACTGGACCGCATGGAGTTTCATGTCTATGAGACTCGCCAGACCGTCAAGGCGCGCCACCGCCCATTGATCATCATCACGTCCAATAACGAAAAAGATCTGCCTGACGCCTTCCTGCGCCGCTGTTTCTTTCATTACATCCGCTTCCCGGAGCGCGAGACCATGGAACAGATTGTGGCCGTGCACTATCCCAACCTGCGCAGCGACATCCTGTCCAGCGCCCTGGATACCTTCTTTGCCCTGCGTGATGTCCCTGGCCTGAAGAAAAAACCCTCCACCTCGGAGTTTCTGGACTGGCTGCGTCTGCTACTGGCTAACGACATTCCGGCCGATGCCCTGCATGAGCTGGATGAAGGCCTGCCCCCCATGGCCGGTGCCTTGCTGAAAAACGAACAAGACTTGTCCTTGATGCAGCGTCTGGCCGCCATGAGCCAACGCAGCCAGCGCCGGAGCTGATATGCAAACAAGCGCTTTTTCCCAGCCACTGGCTCCCTTGACGCTGCAAGGATGGGGCGTGCGTCTGGAGCCTTTGCAACTGGCGCATGTGAAATTGCTGGAAGCGGCTGCGGCCGATGGCGAACTTTGGAATGTGCGTGTGACCAGCGTCCCCGCCCCCGGCCAGACCCAGGACTATGTCAATAAAGCTCTGGACGGTCTGGAACAGGGCCATATGCTGCCCTTTCTGGTATGGGACCTGAGCACAGACCGAGCTGTCGGCACCACGCGTTATCACGACATTATTGCGCCAGTGGGCCGCCTGGAAATCGGCTACACCTGGTATGCTCGCAGCGCCCAGCGCAGCCACGTCAATACCGCGACCAAGCTGCTCTTGCTGCAACATGCTTTCGAGACCTTGGGAGCTGGCGTCGTAGGCTGGCGTACCGACCACCTGAACTTCAAATCCCAGCAAGCCATCACCCGCCTGGGAGCTCGTTTCGACGGACGAGTTCGCCACCATGCTATGCGCCGCGACGGCACGATACGCGACACCCTGTTCTACAGCCTGATGGCAGGCGAGTGGCCGGATGTCCGCGCCCACTTGCTGGACAAACTAAGGCAGCACGGCCATGTTGCTTGATTTCTTCTACCACCTGCGCGAGCGCGGCCTGCCGGTTTCCATTCAGGAACACCTGACGCTGCTGGACGCATTGTGCAAAGGGATCATGCCCCCCACGCTGGACGATTTTTACCATCTGTCCAGACTGGTGCTGATCAAGGACGAAACCCTTTACGACCGCTTTGATTTGGCCTTTGGTGAGTTCTATCAGCCACAGTTGGAGGCGCTGGCCAAGGACAAGACCTTGCCCGAGGACTGGCTACGCAAAACACTGACCCGCAACCTGACGCCTGAACAGAAAGCTGCATTGGAAAAGCATGGGCTGGAAAAACTGCTGGAGATGTTCAAGGAACGTCTGAACGAACAGCAAGGGCGACATGCGGGCGGCAGCAAATGGATTGGCACGGGTGGCTCCTCACCGTTTGGACATGGTGGCTATCACCCCGAAGGGATCCGTATCGGCGGCCCCTCTGCAGGAAACCGTACCGCCATCAAGGTCTGGGAAAAGCGCGAGTTCGTGGATTACGACGACCAGCAAGAGCTGGGCACACGCAACTTCAAAATGGCGTTGCGACGCCTGCGCCGCTTTGCCCGCCAGGGCGCCCCCACCGAGCTGGATCTGGACAGCACCATACGCGAGACAGCTCGCAATGCCGGCATGCTGGATCTACACATGCAGGCCGAGCGACAAAACCGGGTCAATGTGCTGATGCTACTGGATATTGGCGGCAGCATGGATGACCACATCGCCCAGGTAGAATCCCTGTTCTCGGCTGCACGCTCTGAATTCAAGCACCTGGAAGCGTATTACTTCCATAACTGCGTGTATGAATCAGTCTGGCGGAACAATGCTCGCCGTCAAAGCGAGAGGCTGGATACCTGGGATTTGCTGCGCAAGTACAACGAGGACTGGCGCATCATTATCGTAGGCGATGCCACCATGAGTCCTTACGAGATCATGGCTCCAGGTGGTTCTGTTGAGCACTACAACAAGGAAACCGGTGCAGCCTGGCTGCAAAGGCTGAACGATCACTGGCCACGTATCGCCTGGCTCAACCCGGAACCGCAGGCTTATTGGCCGTATCGACAATCCATCGCCATCATTCAGAACCTGATGTCCGACCATATGTACCCCGTTACCAGCGCAGGGCTGGAAGAGGCGATGCGTTACTTGTCGCGCTAAACAACCACCTTCTGTTCGACGACGGACAGGAAATCAACACCCGAGGCGCCAAAGACAAGGGCATAAGGTCAGCCAAGGGCGCTTTCCCTTCAGACATAAAAAAAACCCGCACAGTCACAAAACTGCTGCGGGTTTTTCATCACGCTTTTCAAGCCATCAACGCCCTTTCTGACGCTGCAACATCCCAGCGCGCTGCTTCTCCAACTCATTGATCTGACGCTGCAATTCACGCAGCTGCTCACGGGCTTCACGTTCCTGCTCTGCCAGAGCCTGAGCTTCGCGGCGGGACTCTTCACGCTGGGCGATGGCCAAAGCTTCTTGCTGACGCTGCAAAGCCAGATCGTTTTGCAAAACAGTCAACTGGTCCGCGCTTTCATTCAATTTCTTTTCAGCATCAGCCACTTCGGCCTGCAGCTTGATGCGCTCCAGATCAGCGGCGGCATAGTCTACTGTGTCCTGACGGTACTGGGTGTACATACGCTCGGCCAGGGATTCGTCGGTGGTCTTGAACACACGCCAGAATTCACGCTGCTGAAACAGGGCCACGTAATACGTCATGCTCTCGGCAGAGAACAGCAAGCTGGCACCAAAACGACCGTTATAGGCAGTACGCAGCTCTTGGACGGCACGCGCCTGAATCAACTGCTGCAACTGGGCCACAGTGGTGTTCTGATAGGCAGGAGCCGGTGCCGGTGTAGGGGCCACTTCCGGCGAAGCGACAGGCGCCACTTCCTGGACATCTTGCTCTTGAGTTTGCGCCACTACAGGCCGCTCTGGCTCCTGCACCAAAGACATCGAGCTGCACCCTGACAATAAAAAAAGTCCTCCCAAGGACAGCAACGCCGCCGTCTTCTGACTAAGGTTCACCATACCCATCCCTTGATAATCCATTTTTTTGTGTTTAGCTTGATACACAGAATCAGCCCGTATTCTAAACGCGCGTTGTCGCATCTTGTGCCTTTATGTTGAATTTGCGCATCTTTTCCCACAAGACTTTGCGAGAAATTCCTAATACAGCAGCCGTATCCTGGCGTCGCCAGTTCTGCGTATCCAGAACATTGATAATGCGAGCGCGCTCCTCCTGCTCCTGCGCACTCAGGCTGATGACCGGCTCGGGCCGCTCCAAAATAGGCGCCCCTTCAGGCAAAGCCATGGCCGGAGCCATCACCGGGGCGTTAAAGCGTTCCAGCACTTGCCGCAGTTGTACCGACTCCCAGGCACCGAACTGTTTACTCATGACAGCAACACGTTCAACCAGATTAGCCAGTTCCCGCACATTACCGTTAAAGCGCATGTTGCCTACGGCATCCAGCACCCATTGCGGAATATCTTCAACGTCACATTCCAGCGCCTGTTCCAGCAAGGCGCAGAAAATAGCGATCTTTTCCTGAGAGCCGCGCTGCTCCAGATTCGGAATCAGCAGCTCAACCACGGCCAGACGGTAATACAGATCAGCGCGAAACTGACCCTGCTGCACCAAACCCAAGAGGTTTTTATTGGTGGCCGCGACCATACGAAAATCGACCGGGATCTGTTGCGTCGACCCCAGGCGCGTCACGCAGCGCTGCTCCAGAACGCGCAGTAGTTTGACCTGTTGATGCAAGGGCAAATCCCCGATTTCGTCCAGAAACAGGGTGCCTTGATCTGCCTGCTCGAAATAGCCTTTATGAGCGCCAATTGCGCCCGTAAAGGCCCCTTTCGCATGGCCGAAGAAATGAGCCTCGAACAAACCCTCGGGCACTGCCCCGCAGTTCACCGGAACGAAAGGGCCTTGGGCACGTGAGGAGCGCTCGTGCAACAGTTGGGCAATACGCTCTTTACCCACGCCTGTTTCGCCATGAATCAGCACACTGGCCCCGCTATCGGCGTACATATCCGCCTCAGCAATCAAGGCTCGCATCACAGGCGAGACGGCAACTAATGGCTGAGGGCCACCCTGCCCTTCACGCTCGACCTGTGCGGTCAAGCCGGCCAACTTGGCAACCAGGGTACGCAACTCGGCCTGACTGAAAGAAAGCGGCAAAGTATAGGAGTACGCCGACGGGTAAAAACGGGGGTCATAGCCCCGGTTCTCCGAAGCGACCCAGATCACCGGAATGGCATGCTCAACCAGCCATTGGTGCTGCTCAAAACGCCCCTGGGCCATCACACTGACAGACACCAGAGCAACCGCATGACGCGTGGGATGACGCTCGGCGTCCAGCACCAAGGAAGGCTCTACGCGCATGACCGCTACCGAACTGGGCTCCATGGCACGCTCAGCGCGCGTCACCAGATCAGAGCTGCCCTCCCAGACGTATAAAACAGGTTCATTACCCATAAAGCTGACACTCATTGCTGTGTTCGCCTCCCGCCCTATTGCACCAGATAGGCAGTACCACACTGCACATCATGAAGTTTCACATCAGCCTCGACCAGACTCAGGCCCAGCAGCTTTAGCAACCCCTCCAGCAGCGCACTCAAACCTTGCAACACAGGGTCCAACAAAGCGACGACCAGACTTAATACGGCACCGACCAGGTTGGAGTCTTTAAAGACCAATACCTCGACCGCACCTGTCCGGCACTCGCGCATCGCTTGCTGACCACCAATACCACCGATCACGCAGGCCAGATCACTCAAGGGCGCACCCAGCAGGGTTGTCAGCAAATTATCGACAAAGCCCAGGGTTCCGCCCAGCACACCAATCAAGCCGTTCTGGCTCATGGTTCGAGACAATTGCTCCATGCGCTCCTTGGACCAGTTCATCTCGTTCACAACAGCCGACACTGATCGACCTGCCCCATCCCCCACCAGACTTTCTGCCATCTGACGCTTGCCGGATGCACCGCTCCATGGGGTGTTCAACAAATCACCAAGAATGCCGGAAAGAACGGCATCAGAGAGCAGACGCACACTACGGGACAGGTCCAGTTGAGTGGCATTGACAGTCGCTTCCGAAGGCTCGCCCGGAGGTGCCGTCAGCGTCACGTGAACCGGATCTTTGGTATCAATCAGGGGTAAGGTCACTTTGGCCGTCAAGGGCAAAATACCCAGCACGTTAATGATGCGGTGACGCTGAATATCCCCAAAGGACTCATCCTTGCAACTGTTGCTGGTCGAGAAGAAATCCGAATGCGGAAATTTGCCCAGACACACGTTCACCAAGGAGGAACTGACCGCAATGGTGGCCTGATTCTCGGCAATCGGAGCGCGGCAGATATTCACCAGTTCGCCAGAGGCCTGGGACAATTCGATAATGACCGGCAGGCTGACTTCCGTCCCCAGGATTTTCAAAATCGGGCCTGCCAGCGGAATCTTGGAGGTATCCAGATTCAGATAAACACGTACACCTGCCGAATTCGCTTTAGTGCCTACCCCGCCCATGGCAATACTAGGCGGCTCTACGATCCGTACTCGCAAATCCAGGGCATTATTGAACATATCGGTCAAACCGGCTGGCAGCGCCGTCAGGCTCAGATCGATCAGGTTCTGACCATTGGCCACCACCAAACCGGTGTTGACCAATTGCAGCACATCCAGATTCACATTCAAGGCCGACAGAGGATCCACACCATTGATCAGGGCCAAGATACCGCCATCCCCCAGCAGCTTGATCGGCAAATCCAGGGGGCCGACACCCAGCAGCAAGCGAATATAGTCCTGTAAGGCGCCAACATCCAGACCCAGTGTTTTTTGCTGATCCAGCAAATCCAGACTGGCACTTAGCAAATCAGCCAAGGTCAGTTGCTCCAGTTGCGCCAACTCCTGCGGCGTTCCGACACCGGCAATGACAGTGGCAGGCAATCCCAGGGCTTTCAACAAACCGGAAGGCGTAATTTTGGCATTGACCAGACCGGCTGAGTCCAGCACCGTCAATTGATCCGGACGCAGACCTACGCCGCGCAGCAGGTTATAGACCAGGCCATTGCGTTTTAAGGACAGCAATCGACTGCCCACGGAAAAGGTCGCAACCGGCTCGCTGTTCTTGGCAGTGGCAACCGCTTCGATCACCGAGGAGGTGAAAAAGGGAAACAAGGAAGGGGGTTGATAACTCAAGTGGACGCGCACCGAGTCAGCGGGCAAGGCCGGCACGAAGCGCTGGGTCGGGTCACTTTGGTTGCTGTTCCATTGACCACAAAGGACTTTGGCGCCATCGCCCGTCAAACCCGCCGCAGGCGAATCGGGTTGGCTACGCAGGCTGAACCTGGCCATGTTCTCACCTTGCTGGCAGCCCAGTGCATCCCCAGAACCCAGGGCCTGCGCCCCCGCCAAGGCAGCCAGGTCAGCCGCGTTTTGCAGCCCCCGCTTCACATGGAAGTTATGCCCCAGGTGCGCCGCCCCCAGCAGCACCAGCCCCACCAGCAAAGCTGCGGCCGCAGGCACAATAATGGAACCTTGCTGCTTGTGTGCCTGCTCGTTTTGGGTTCGAGTTATTCCCCATTTCATCTCGCTCTCCTGGCCTGCTCCAGCCTTATAGGCTTAATCACTACTGTTTGTTTTGATGCGTTCTTTCATGTACTCAGGAATGGGATGCTTGAAGCTGTTCAAGTAACGCTCCCACACCAGATTGGCTGCGGCTCCGTGCACGGGCAAGGCCTTGCCTTCCCGGTCCGGGTCGGCCTGCATGCTAAGTAGGCTGCGGGTATCAGGGCCCACCTCGATGCGTGGTGGGATATGGCGACGCTCGTTCTGCACATGCACAGGCAGGCCTTCCACTTCAGGCCAAGGATGTACTTCCTCATCACTCAAGCGGTACTTCTCGTAAGGCTGACGTTCAGCGGGCACTGTTTCCGCCACCGGAGCGGCCGGTGTATGCACACCCTGATTGCTGGCTGCTGCCGGGCTGGTGCTGACCGGGTAGGTGCTGGTGCCTGAAACCATGGTTCCAGTCAGCGGAGCTTGTGTCTGCGCCCAGGCACTACTGGCCATCAACAAGGTGCAGCAGGCCAAAATGCGGGATCGGTTCATTGCGATATCCTTGAAAAAACGGCAATCAATTCATTGACGAGGACACAGGGCCCAGGCTCTCGAGCAAGGGTCGGTTCAAGCCCGCTTGCGTGGAGGAAACCACAACAGAGGCGGGACGAGCCACAACCTGACGCTGAGGCTGAACGGATCGATTCAAGACCACTTGATCCGCTGCCACCGAGGGGGCTGAGCTCAATGCCACCGCCTGAGCTCTGGCCTGCTCATCCTTTGCAGCCGCTGCCATGCGCCGCTCCTGTTGTTTCTGCATTTGCTGACGCGCATGCAATTGCTCTAGTTCCTGCCCAATTTGCTCGGCCATCTGCACAATGGCTTGCTGGGTTGCCGGGTCCATACCCGCCTGCTGCATCACAAAACCGGCCCGCTGCGTCTCCTGACTAACCAGCAGATACAAGGCCATATTGCTCAAGATCTTGGGATTGTCCGGGGCCAGTTCTGCGGCCTTACCCAAGGCCAGACGTGCTTCCTGGGGGCGGCCGGAACGCAAGTAGGCATAGGCCAGATCGCTTTGGACAATCGCGTTCGTAGGGTCTTGCTGAGCGGCCTGTTTCAGAAAATGGGCGGCCTGATCAAAGTGCTCTTGCGAACCAGCGATCAAACCCAAGCCTTGATAAGCCCTCCCGGCCACTGGCGTATTCAACAGAGCCTTAAACGTATGCGCGGCTTGTTCCAACTGCCCGGTTTGACGCTGCGCCTCGGCCCGCAACACCATGACCTCTGGATCGGTGCCGTATTCTTTTTCCATGGCCTCGGCATAGGCCAGGGACGCAAAGTAACGTCCCTGCTTCTGCGTCTCTTGCAGCATGCGTACCGCCATCTGCTTGTCGGTGGGCTTGCGCTTTTCCCAGTGCTCAATCTCTTTGCTCTGCAAAAAGGCTTCCTGCTCCTGTTGCTGACGCACCAGCTCGTAAGCAGAATCCGTGGTGGAGCACGCCACCAGCAAGGTACTGCCCAAACCCAGTGCAGCCCAGCGCATTACGGGACGAATCCATGTCGACGTTTTCATTAAAATCATCCTCCGGCCACTTGGCTCAAGCCACGGAACAAGGCCAGAAAACCCGACCCTGCAGTAATAATCAACAAGGCAGGCAGCAAAGTCAGCACCATGACGCCCGTCATCTTCACCGTCAATTTGCCCACTTTGGCCTTCAGCTCCAGACGACGCTGCTCGCGCAAGCGCACACCGAAGCGGTGCAAGGGTTCTTGCATGGCACCGCCGTGCTGATCCACCTGCACAATCAGGCGGCAGATGACGGCCAGATCCTCGTTGGTAAAGCCGCTGGCAATCCGCTCCAAAGACTGCTCACGAGTACGGCCACGGGCGTATTGCTCGACCGCAATGGTCAGCTCGGAACCCATAACGGGAATCACGTCATGAAATTCACGCTCGATGGTGTGCAAGGTCTGGTCCATGGACAGGCCCACGCCTTGCAACAAACGCAGCAAGTCCACAAACAAAGGCAGCTCGGCAGCGATACGCAGACGACGCTGCGAGACGCGGCGTACCAGCCACCATTTGGGTAACATCCAGCCCAGGGCAAAACCAATGAACACGGACACAAACGGCACATACTCATTTAGCCTGCGCGTCATGGGCAGCAAGCTGAACAAGATGATCAGGAAAATGCTCAGGCCGACTCGACTCAAGACGAAATACTGCCGCGCCACATCAATATGCTTGAAGCCAGCATTCATGACGAGCACACGATCTTCTTCACTAAGCAGGCTGGATCCGAAGCGCCCTTTAAGCCAACGCTCCCCCAAACTGCCTGCCTGCATCTTGATCTGTTCCACCGTTTGACGAGACTGGCTAGGCGCCTGCGACGTATGCGCTGCACCTTTCAGGCGTTCATCAACGACCTGGCTTAAACGCGTGGCTTGCTGACGCTGCTGCCAATGGTGGTGAAACCACAAAGCAAACAGAATCAAGCCTGCCAATGCGCAAGCCACGGCTCCCCAGACCAGAACGGTTTGTGCTTCCAAGGCCATCATGTCTTGCTCCTAGACATTGCGTGCCATCCAATACAGCCAATAACAACCCACACACTGCAGGACTGCTGCGAACAACAGCATGCGAAAACCCACCGGGTCATTCCACATCGTCAGGAACAGCTCGTTATTGAAAATCAGAATGTAGACCCCGATCAGGATCGGCAATAAAGCCAAAATCCAGGCGGACAGGCGTACTTCAGCCGACAAGGCGACCAGCTCACTGCGCGCATTTTCCCGGTCACGCATGAAACCCGCCATACGTTCCATGGTCTGGTCACTACGGCCACCAAAACGCATCGCTACGCTGATAACGGCAGCCACCAAAAACAGCTCATGCAAGCCGTGTTGGCGCGACACCGCACGCAAGGCCACATCCAGATCCTGACCAGACCGATGCAGGGAGTTGGCATCCTGCAACACCTGGCCCAAAGGTTGCGGCGTGTTGTCAGCCGCACTTAAAAAGGCCGCGCCCATACTGTTACCGATGGTGATCAAGCGAACCATCAGATCCAGAAAGTCCGGAATCTGCGAAACGATTTTGCGGTGACGCTTATCGCTGCGAAACCACAAAAAGGTATAGGCTCCCAGCACCGTCGCAAGCAGCATGGCGCCCCCCGCCACAGGGCCAACCAGCACCAGCAAGACAGCAGGCGGCACCACGATGCACAGCAAAAGGGTCAGATAAAAACGCTGCGAGGGCCGAATCCCGGTGCGCAGCATGAACTCACGCCACCCTTTCGGTGCGCCCAACCAGGCATCCTGGGTGCCGGGCTGTGCCCGTACGCTGCTCTGTACCGCCGGGCGCAAAGCCAACTGCTGCTCCAGAACGTGGGCTGAACGCTGTGCCTGCTGGTGCTGTGCACCTTTGGCCCAAAGCAGCAACGCCCCCAGCATTAAAATCACAGCCGCCAAAGCGATATACAACGCCATCATTTAGCGTCTCCAATCCCAAAAACCACCGCCTTCTTTAGGCGTGTTTTCCTGGGCCTGAACTTGCTCGTTAGCCAGTTGGTCGCGATACTGCAGCAACTTGCGGGTATGCGGATGAATGCCCAGGCTGACCCAACGATCCTGTTCGGTGCCATCGTCCAGCACATAGGATTCGTGGCGATACAGCTCTTGCATGGCAATCACGCCATCGCCCATGCCGGTCACTTCGGTAATAGACAGCACCCGGCGCTTGCCGTTGGGCAAGCGACCAATCTGAATAATGAAGTCCAGCGCACTGGCAATCTGCCGGCGCAAGCTGTCTTCACTACCCTGGAAACCCGCAAAACCGGCCAGCATTTCCACTCGATACACACATTCACGCGGCGAGTTGGCGTGGATTGTGGCCATGGAACCTTCATGGCCGGTGTTCATGGCCTGCAGCATGTCGATGACTTCGGCACCTCGCACCTCACCCACCACCACCCGGTCAGGACGCATACGCAAGCTGTTACGCAACAGTTCACGAATCGAAATCTCGCCACTGCCGTCATATCCTGCCTGACGCGCTTCCAGACGCACTACATGCGGGTGGTTCAAGGCCAGTTCGGCGGTATCCTCTACTGTGACAACGCGCTCGGTCTTGGGGATGTAAAAGGCCAGCGCATTTAGCAAAGAGGTCTTGCCCGAGCTGGTCCCGCCAGAAATCAAAATATTGCAACGCGAAGCCACGGCCGCTTGCAGCAAGCGGTCAACCGGTTCGTCAAAGGCCCCCAGGCGCAGCAAGTCTTCCGGTTTGAGCGGATCCTTGCGGAACTTGCGGATGGAGACCATGGGGCCATCCACCGCCAAGGGGTGAATGACCACGTTCAGGCGACCACCATCGGGCAAACGGGCATCGACCATCGGAACCGACTCGTCCAACCTGCGTCCCAGCGGAGCCAAAATACGACGCACAATGCGCAGCACATGCTGATCGTCGGTAAAGCCGCTGGGTTCACGCCCCAGAACGCCACCACGCGACACAAACAGCTTGTCGTAGCCGTTGATCAGAATATCTTCGACCCCAGGATCTTCCAGCAGATCCTCCAAAGGCCCCAAACCCGCCAGTTCACGAGTAAGCGCCTGCACGATCTCGCGCACTTCCTGTTCGTTGACAGGCACCCGCTTCAAACGCACAAAGCTGGCTAATTCGATACCCACAAAATCCTGAATGGCCTGCCGTGTCCAGCGGCCAAACTCGGCTCCCAACTCCTCGATGCGAGCCAGCAAATGTTCATGGGCCTGTTCCCGAACCTGAATCAGGTCGGGACGACCACCGAGCAATGAAGTATTGTTCATGCTTTACTTTTCCATGCTTGGGCCTGTTCAGCCCCCGAACCTGAATTTCAACCGTCCCAAAACCGAACTGACCTTGTTTTGTGACAGCCCCTGCCTGCGTCCCGTCAGCCCCGATGCCAGACTTTGCAAGGCACGGGTATACGGGTCCTTCTCATCCACTTGCACCAAAATCTTGCCCAACCCGGCGCTGCGCATATGCCCAAGACGCCGATCCGGTAGCACGGCTGCCAGTTCCAGGCCAAAGCGCTCTGCAATGGCTTGCCCCGAAAAGCCGTAAGCCGGATCAAACTGATTGACCACCAGACGCACATTGGCCAGCGCATCGAACTGCGCACGCACAGCCATGAATTCCGCCAGGGATACCAGCGCTCCCATACTTTGGTCGGTTACCACCAGCACCTCGTCCACCAGCGACTCCAGTTCCACCAGAAAACGCGGATTAGGAAAGCCACCGGCATCAATGACCAGACAGCCCATGCGTTCACGCAAATAACTGCACAGGCCCAGCGAATCCTCCAGACTGATCTGATTCAAGGTGTTCACATCGGCGGGCAAAGACAGTAGGTTCAAACCGCTACTGTGCTGCGCCAGCGCCGAGTGCAGCATGGTGTCGTCCATGCGATGACGCTGCGAGGCGGCCTGAATAAAGTCAAAATCCGACCCCAAGCCCATGTACAACGCACAGTCTCCGGTAGGCGCTCCCAAATCCAGCAAACCTACCCGCTCGGTCAGCGGCACCAGCTCAATCGGTAAAGGCTTGGCTGAAGACACACCGCGAACTTCCTTGCCCACGCGATTCATCTCTTGCTGCAAGAGCCAGGCCAGACTGCTGGCGGCGGTGCTGCAACCGACGCCAATACGCGCGCCCATCAACAAAACACTGCGAAAAGGCTTGTCCAGCAAAGGGCTATGCTGGGCCTGCCCCAGTTTTTCTATCAGCACCTGCAACTGATGATGCAGGTCTTCAGTCGTATCCAGGTTCAGGAACTCATTGGCACCCGCACGCAAGGCATTCACAGGCCCCTGCGGCACCGAGGCCCGTCCCACCGCCACACGCTGCACACTGGCATCGAGCCGGGCCAGGCTGCGCACCAAAGTCATGACCGGTCCGTTTTTATCCCCATGCTGTCCATGCACAAAGTCAAAAAACACCAAAGGTTCTGCTTGCTTGGCCAACTCCCGGCGCAAACTCTCGGTCGTGGGCTCAATCGCCCTTACCGTCAGCAAGCCGGCGGCTGCCGTATTGATCATCACAGCCAGCTCGGGGTGCTCTGTACACAAGAGATATTCCCGATATCGTTGCACGTCACCACTCCACGCGCTTAGCGCGAAAACCCTGGCATCTGCTCGTAACCATGACGGCCCAGCAAGAAGTAGCCCCAGGCATTGGGTGCGTCATCCAGCTTTTCCTGACGACCACCCGGCAAGGCAATCGTGGCACCTTTCTGGATAGGTTTGATCAGACGGGGCGTGACGACAATGACCAGTTCCAGCTCTTTCTGGCTGTACTGCACGTTGCGGAAAAAACTGCCCAGAATCGGCAGATCACCCAGGAAGGGGATCTTTTTGACGGCGGCTGCGGTTTGGCGCGACACCAGGCCACTGATGATGTAGCTCTGGCCATCACCCAGCTCGATCGTGGTATCGGCACGGCGGGTGCGCAGTGAAGGCATCACGCCGCCACCGGGCATTTCCACCACACGTGAGTAATCCAGATCACTGGCTTCCGGGGCAACCTTCAAGGCAATACGTTCGGGAGACAGCACGGTTGGCGTCACCGTCAAACCAATCCCGAAAGGCTTGTATTCCACCGTGGTCGTTCCCAAACCGCCCGAGCTGGGGATAGGGATTTCGCCACCGGACAGAAAGCTGGCGCTATGGCCGGACATGGCGACCAAAGTCGGCTCGGCCAGCACACGGGCCAAGCCATTTTGCTCCAGCAGATTCAAGGCCGCACTAAAGTTGCGCGAGTTATACGCCAGACTCAAACCGCCGCTTAAAGCCTGAGGCAGCAAGTTCACTCCGCCCGACCAGGGTTTACCGCCAATGGCATTGGCACTCAGGCCGATGTCCTTCATCACTTCACGGGAAACCTCCACCACTTTGACTTCTACCTGCACCATGCCACTGGTGCTGACCTCGGACAGGTCCAGCACATCCGCATCCGGGCCGGAGCCAGAACGTGCTGCGGCCATGGCATTTTGATGATCCAGCAAAGACGGACTACTCCCCGTAATCAAGGACTGCTGCCCGGCACTGGAGATCTGTGCCGACAGAGGGCTGCCCGATTGCGCCAGTTGCTGCTGCACCTGGCTGGTCACTTCAATGGTCCAGCGATCCGGGTTGGTGCGACCCGGCATCCAGACACGCAAATCCGCTGTGCCTGCACGCTTGCCAATCAGCAGAACCTCGCCCCGCTGTCCGGCCGACGCAGACAGGATCTGCACATCCGCCACACTTTCATCGCTGATCGCCACACGCTGCGGCACTTGCGACAAGCGCAAAACATCCTGATCGTTAGCGACCAGGCGAATCACCTTCTGGCTGGCGCTGGTCTGCGTCGTTTGTGCCATGGCTGGAATCGGTGCCAGACCCAACAAGCAGAGCGCGTACCAGCACCCCAAACCCAGACCCGCTTTTTTGATTTTCTGTCTCATGTGTTTAATCCATGCTGCCTTGCGTCGCTTCCCGTCAGCCCCCACAGCTTGGCTGACCCGTCCCCACAACAAGATGTGTATTGCTTAATACTGAATGACCTCTAAACGGCCCCCGCGGATGACTTCCGTGCGGCGCGGCGGCGCCGCATACGGTTCACCATTGGCTTTGGCTCGTGCCTGAACCTGCTCTTTTTCAGTCTGGCTGATGGCAAACTCGCGCAAGCCCAAACCGGCCATCGCACGGTTTTCCGGCAATTTCAAGGCGTCGCGTTGATCCGCGTCCAGCCCCGCACGCGCTGGAATCAAGCCCGCAAATTCGGGGAATAAAGAAGCATCAGGCAGGTTTTCGTCCTGGGGCGCACGCAAGACCAATTGCAGGCCGCCGCTGCGGCTGGCCAGCAAAAGCTCATTGACCGACTCCACAGGGACCGCCAACATGGCATGGCGGGCTTGGGTCTCGGCACGATTGTTGGTATTGGCTTGCACCGGATCCGGCCCGGACAGCGAGGCACCGCCGTAGGCCAGCACGCGCACACGCGGCATCAACAAACGGGCTTGCGTGTCGTTGACCTCGTTACCACTATTGAAGGTGATGAAAATATCAACCAGATCACCCGGCTCCACCCTATGGCTGGCGCCGGTAATCACGTCAATGGGAATGGTGACGGCCCGCTCGCCATCTTCCAGATACGTGGCCAAGCTTTTAGCAATGAAACTGCTCAGCACTGGCTGGCCCTGGCCCAGATCAAAACGCAAGGTTTTGCCGGTCAAGGCCTCCAAGTTATTGAAAGACTGAGCGGGAGCGGCAGGCCACTGCGCCAGCTCCAGGGCATCGGCCTGCAAGGTTTCCCCGGCTTTCACATCTCGTTTGACCAGAACCACCGCCTGCAAGCTGGCCGCAGGCTCTGTGTTTTGCGTGCTAACTACTGGCTGGATGACCTCGGGTTTGGGCTTCATACCCAGGTACAAGGCAAACGCAACCAGCACGGCTGCGATCAGCAATAAAAGGACTGCTGCCCCCTTCATAATGCCGCTCATTAATGTGGTCTCCGTAGTACGAGTAATGTCTTGGCGCTTAAGCTGCGCAATGGATCTGCCTGATCTTCTTCAGGTCTGAGCAGATCCAGGGTTTGAGAAAGGATTCCGGGTTCAATATCCAGCGTCAGGGAAATCTGGGCGCAGTCGTACTGCGACTCCGAGGTACAGGCCTGGGACTGAACATCCGCACTAAGATCGCCAAACCAATGCAAAAACGCATCGCTCTTGGCTTGGCCCTTGCCATAATCTTTCGCCAGTACGTCATTCAAAAAGGGGGCAATTTCATCCACGGTTTTGACGTGCATCGTCACTTGCCGGGAAAGGTCACCGACCAGATGGCTCATTTTCTGCTTGGCCAAAAACAAAGAGCTAAACGTGATGATGCCGCTGAAGATCAGCAGTAGAACCCCCACCATCAAGGCGAATTCGATAGCAGCAATGCCTTGCTGGCGCTGCGTGGCAGGCAAGGACTGGGCTAACCGAGTCATGGCGTGCCCCCCATTGCGCCCACTTCGCCAGCGACCAGCAAATTAATTTGCGCATTGCCCTTTAATTGTTCGGGCACCACCAAGGCAAACAAGGTATCGGGAGCGAAACGGGGAATCAGCGGGGCTTGAAGATAGTCGTACACAATGCCAACACGCAGCTCTTCACTATGCAAATCCGTGGTGATGCGTACATGCTCACTGCCCACCCAACTGCTTAACCACTGCACCTGATCGGCAGCCACTGCCTTGGCGCGATCCGCGCGTGCCTGCAAACGATCCGGGCTAAGCATAGGGCCGCCCGGCCCAGCACCTGGCTCAATCAGGGCAGCACGGGCACCGGATTCGGCCGCAAAATTCAAAGACTGCTGGGCGGTCATGATCAAACCGAACGTCAGCAAGCCATACATAAAGAGAAACAGCAGGGGAAAAACCAATGCAAACTCCAGCGCGTAGGCTCCTTGTTGGTACTTTTTATCGACACCACGCCGTTTTGCGAATTGGCCCTCTCGTGGGGGCTTTATTGATTGTGAATCCATACCCACCCCATTGTTGCAAGGCATAACCAGGCCCCCAAGGGCACACTACGTGCCTTGACCCGGACGCCCGGCAAAGCAAATCCGTACTTACGTTCCAACGATGGAATCAGCACCAGTACCAAGGCATGCAAACCGGCCAATACCGTGCCAAACAACACCACCATGCCGGCTTCTTTCCACCCCAAGGCCAG
Source organism: Alcaligenes sp. SMD-FA (assembly GCF_025960365.1). Classification (NCBI taxonomy): domain Bacteria; kingdom Pseudomonadati; phylum Pseudomonadota; class Betaproteobacteria; order Burkholderiales; family Alcaligenaceae; genus Alcaligenes; species Alcaligenes sp. SMD-FA. The sequence goes on from NZ_CP110108.1 coordinate 2,877,399, forward strand.
GCCCAGCACCGCCATCAGCTTTACATCGGCTGCCCCCATCAAACGTAATAACCAGACTGGATAAAACACGATCAGGGCGGCTGCAAAACCGATCAAGGAGTCCCCCCAACCCGCCACCCATCCAAAAGGAAGGCCATAAGACAGGCTAACAACAAGCTTATGCAGCAGAACCGCTAAACCATAAAAAACTAATAAGGCATTAGGAATTTTCCGTAATCTCAGATCGTTATAAATAATCTGAACGGAAAAGAAAAACAGAATAAAAATAAAAGAAAGATTAATTAAAACGGGCATAAGCATCAGCCATTCAAGCTAAAAGGCACAGCCATTCTTGAATTGGCTGATGCTCGAACAACAATCTCGTAATTAAAACTAGAGATTACCCCCCCGATTTGGTTGTGCCTTCCGTTCCAGCCTTAACTGACGTGGAAACCTTCTCAAACATCGCACGCAAATCGGCACCGAGTGCTGTCAAAGCAGCAATAATCGCCACAGCGATCAGCCCTGCGATCAGGCCGTATTCAATAGCCGTTGCACCGTCTTCATCGTTCCAGAATTGCTGAAGTTGAGTCTTCATGACCGTCCCCATTTAAAAAGAAAAAACCACCCTCAATGGCGAGGGCTAGAGGCCCCTCGGGGCACAACACTTTGCCAAATTTGGCAACTTTCACCGCTAACTGTTATCAATTTTTGTATTTTTCAGATGAAATCATCTTAAACCCAGGTATGTCTATGTTTTTACTAGGGTTTACGTGTAACAACCGTTAAATACACAAACGAATTCTAGCCTAAAGATACGAAAAACGCATGATTGTGTATTTACAACAGCCAAATTCCCATGAAAAAAGGCTAAAAAACAGCTAATTTGAAACTTTTACTTACCTGTTTTGTGTCGAATCTTGTTAATGTTACCGTTTTTATCATTTCAAAATGAAACAGAACAAACGGAAACCCATTGTTGTAGAACACCAGGAATACAGCTTTAATTACTTGAAAGAAAGCGGTTTTTTTTCGATTCGTCGCTACCCACAAGGGAAAACCAGAACCCCCTTAAGTAAGCATGAATACAGTGATAAAGGACTGTTCGCTAACGAGCTAAATCATGCCTATTTTTTTTACGTTTCAGAATGTAATAGTTAACGCTTTTTAAAGCGGCAAGAAGGAATTCCCTGCTTTCAAACACCAAAAAGTGACAGCGAAGATAAACTACGGCACAGTAGAAAAAAGCGCCCGATTTCTAGCGAATACTCATTAATGAACATGAATCTCAAGCACCACTTGTCGCTGGCCCTGCCCAGAAAAAAAACCCCCGATATCATCATCAGCTTGGGTTTATGCATGGGTCTGGCCACAACAGGTTCAGAAAGCTGGGCAGACGCCCCCTTGCGGGGGAACCCGGTTGACTCTTTGCCGCCTATTAATGCGCCTACACCCAGCACCCGCACGCCCTCTTTACATATCCCGCCCGCAGCAGCCCAAAGTCAGTTGCAACAACAACTGCAACTGCAAGTGGTGGTGCGCAGCTTTGATGTCAGCGGCAGTCGCAGTATTCCTTTTGAGCAGATCACTGCTATTTTGGAACCCCTGGCCGGCAAAACACTGAGCATTGCCCAGTTGATCAATGAGGTGAACAAGATCACCGCCCTGTATCAACAACAAGGCTACCCGCTGTCCTTTGCCATCTTGCAGCAGCAGGACTTCTCGCAAGGACATATCAAGGTCACGGTGGTGGAGGGCCATGTGGGCAGTGTTCGTATTGAGGGCGATCCAGGACGCAGCCAGGCACGCATCGAACGCATTGCCCAGGCCATGGTGGATGAAAAGCCGCTGACCCAGCGCACGCTGGAGCGCACCATGAATCTGCTGCGTACCGTCCCTGGCCTGAAAATCGATCCCAAGCTGGACATGCCCGTACGCACCGATGGCGCCTCTGAACTGCTCATCAATGCCCAGCACAAATCCTTCAGAGCCAATGCCAGTGTCGCGGAAATGGGCTCCAGCAAGCAGGCTCTGGTACAACTGAGCGCCAATAGCCTGACTGCCTTGGGCGAAGAGCTAAAACTGACCGCCGCCATTCCTACCCACTCCGAAGACGTCAAATATGTCAGCGGTAACCTGACCATTCCCCTGACCGGCAACGGCTTGAACCTGGAAATTGACGGTTATCACTACCGCTCCGAGCCGCGCGACGAAGTGCTGGAAAGCCAGGGCTGGAACCGTAAGGTCATCAACGAACGCATCGGGGCGGCGATCAGTTATCCCTTTATTTTGAACAATCAGCGCAGCCTTAAAGGCACAGCGGGCTTTTATGCCAGCCGCTCCCTGGACGATTACACCCACAAAACGCTGGATAATGTCTGGATTGAAAACACCACGGACGTACGCGCTCTGAAGGCCGAATTGCGCTATACCGATGCCTCGCCACGCCAATCTCGCGAGGTCAATTTCGGGGTATATAAAGGCCTGGATGCCATGGGCGCCCGCAAATCCCTGAACACCTATTTGCAGCGTGATGCCGAATCGGATCTGGATTTGGACTTCACCCGCTGGACAGCCTCTTTCAAACAGAACCTGGCTTTGCCAGGCCAGTTCGGCATGAGTTTTTCAGCCAGCGGCCAGTACAGCTCGAACGTCTTACCGAACTCCGAACAGATTTCTTTTGGCGCCTGGCGGCATGGCTATGGTTACCCACAAGGCGAACTGGCGGGCGACAAAGGCGTGGGCGCTACGCTGGAGATCAACCGACGCTTCACAAACTCTTCCACCTGGCTCAACAACATTCAGCCGTATATCGCCTATGACTGGGCGCGCGCCTGGTACAACCTGGACCGACTCAACAGCTACAACAACCGCAACCTGCGATCTGCTGCGATTGGGGTCCGGCTATCGAACAACAAGCATTATTTGTTTGACATCAATGTCGCCAAACCACTGGGAGATTTGCCGGTTAACTCCAATGAACGCAAGCTACGTTTAAACACTAACTTCCTGTTCTTTTACGACGGGTTTTAAACACGGCACCTGTTGCACAGTTCCCCAAGGCCATCACAAGATGGCCTTTTTTGTTTTGCATTCCAACGAATTTCAAGCTCAGGTGTTACGAAAAACGTTACGTAACAGGAACGGAACACTCCACAAAAACAGCCTTCAACAAGCTTAAATGAGCCTTGAAACCTGGCAGCATGATTTCAAAAGAAAACAAAAAACCAACCCAACCATTTGATTAAAAACAACAAAATTAAAACAAAGCATTACCAAGCAAATCTGGCACGATACTTGCTTAATGTCTATCAAGAGCCCCTTGAGGGCGTGCTCACACTTCAGATCGGAGTCAGACATGAAAGCAAGGAATTCAGCAAGAAACGCCTCGACCCAACGCAAGCTGCAACGCGCCGTTGTCGCTACCTTAGTCATCAGCGCCGCCGTTCTGGCCGGTTGCTCCTCGCGCGGTGGGGTACGCGATGGTCTGGATGTATCGGTTCGCCCACCTGTTGTTGATCCCAACCTGCCCAACCCCGGCGATGGCGACCATGGCGGCGGAGACAACGGCGGTGGAGATAACGGCGGTGGGGACAATGGTGGCGGCGATAACGGCGGCAAGGACACTAGCCTGACACAAAATGCGCTGGGCAATCTGGGCCAGGCAGTGGACAACGTAGTGCCCTTGAACCTGAGCAAAACGGGCAATCAACTGGGCAAAACGCTCGATAGCGCACTCAAACCCGTCACCGACATCGTGACCGACACCACACGCACCGTCGGCGGCGTGACTGGACTGGGCCAACCGGTCAACGGTCTGACAAATCAAGTCGGTGGCGTTGTGACCAATCTGGGCGAGCAATTAGGTCAGACAGGCCTGCCCCTGAATCTGGGTGAAGGCGCTGGCGGCCTGCTATCCCATCTGGGTCAAGCCGTCGGTTCGGTCGGCGGCTTGCTGGTTAACGATCCCAACAACCCCAACCCGCTGGGCAACACCCTGCACCACGCCACCAAAGGCGTAGAAGTGCTGACCGGCTCCTTGCTGGGTGAAGGCAGCCTGCTGCACCCATTGACCTCACAACTGGGCCTGGACGGAATCTTGTTGGCGGGCAGCGGCGAACCCATCCTGCAACCTGCACTGGGCAATGTCGGGCAAACCGTGGACAACATTCTGCCGCTGGGCCTGAACCCGATTCTGGGTGATGTGGGTGGCGCCTTGGATAACACGGTGGCACCGGTCGTTGCCACCGTCACCAATGTGACTCAGCAAGTGGGTGATGGCCTAGGGGTAGGCCAACCCATCAATGCGTTGCTCGGGGGTGTCGGTAGTGCCTTGGGGAACGTGGGTAGCCAGTTGGACAATGCAGCGCCTCTTGGACTGGGCGGTGTCGTAGGACATCTGGGACAGGCTGTCGCCTCGGCAGGCGGGTTGTTGCACGCGACAGATGCAAACACCAATCCCTTGGGCAACACCTTGAATCACGCCACCCAAGCCGTCGCTTCCCTGACAGGTGGCTTAGGCGGCATCACAGGCGGTGAAGGGGGTGGCCTGCTGGCACCTGTAACCGGGCTGCTAGGTGGCCTTGGTGGCGGAGATGGAGCGAACGGCGGTTTGCTGGCACCCGTCACTAACCTGGTCGGTGGTTTGACCGGCGGTTTGGGCGGCGGTGATGCTGCCAACGGTGGGCTGCTGGCCCCGGTTACTGGTTTGGTCAGTGGACTCACTGGCGGCTTGGGCGGCGGCGACGGCGCGAACGGTGGGCTACTGGCCCCGGTTACCAACCTGGTCGGTGGCTTGACCGGAGGCTTGGGCGGTGGTGAGGCCGCCAACGGCGGACTATTGGCCCCCGTCACTAACCTGGTTGGCGGTTTAACGGGTGGCTTGACTGGTGGTGACGCATCCAACGGTGGCTTGCTAGCCCCTGTAACCGGCCTTCTGGGCGGTATCACAGGCAGTGTTTCGATTGGTGGTGGCGCCGCCGTAGAAGGCCAGGCAGGTGGCGGCTTACTGGCACCGGTTACCGGTTTGGTCGGCGGCCTGGTGGGTGGATTGACCGGCGGCGTCAACGTGCAGGCAAATGCAGACACAAGCGGCGGTGGGCAAGCCAATGGCGGCTTGCTGGCGCCCGTAACCGGCTTGCTCGGTGGCCTGCTGGGAGGTGGCCGTCAATGATGAATAAAGTCATGAACCCGGTCAGTTTGCCGGTGAGCCGTCACCCTGGCGCACAAAGTGCCGGGGCCCGCTCCAACTGGTCCTCGCACAACGATGAACACAGCATGCTTTCAGAAAAGATGCTGATGGATCTGGGCAAGATGCTGGGTCGTCAGTTCACCATCTACGCAGAAGCTCTGAAAGCCAGCTTGGCCGAAGAGGCAAACATGCCTCTGAACGATTTCAAGGCCTTGGAATACATCATGGAATTCGATGCCTTGCCCACTGGTCAGTTAGCACACCTGATGGACTTGAGTGCCAGCGGTGTCAGCGCCCTGATCAACCGCCTTGAACATCGGGGTTACATCACACGGGGCCGTCACCCCCTGGACAAGCGCGTAATTGCCTTGCACCCGGTGATGGAAAAGTGTCGCGAGGTTCTGGCTGTGAAAGAGCGTGCCATTAATCAGGCCATCAACACCGCAGCGAATCAAAACCCGGCCCAGCTAATTGCCATGTACGACTTTCTGGTCGATAGCATGAGCACCTTCAGGCAGAACACCAAAGCCTGGCTGGATGCCAAGGCCCTGGTGCCACGAACCTCCTGAGCACCCTGCCCTCCCTTTACCGAACCGCTGCTTGTCAGCGGTTCTTTTTTTGTTACGTAACACGTTCCGCCCAAAGCCCAAAACCCGTAACAAATAGCCCTCTTTTTTTTGCTTACTTTGCGCCAAACCAAGAGCACATGCGGCCTATCGCAAACCCAATTAATTGGCATGCAAATTGCTTATACAAGAATCAGGAAGCAAGCAAGTACCCCGATCATTTATTGGAGCAAGCAATGCATAAAAATACAGACAGCAAGAAACCAGGCCTACGCCTGACACTCCTGGCCACCTTAATGGCCAGCACATTGACCTTGACCGCCTGCGGCAGCTTATTAGGAGGCGGCAGTGGTGGTGGCGGTGGAGAAACCCCCACCAACCCTGGCCCAGGTACGGGCGGACCAGGTAACGGCGGCGATAACGGCGGCGGTGATAACGGCGGTGGCGACAACGGCGGTGGCGACAACGGCGGTGGCGATAACGGCGGCGGTGATAACGGCGGTGGTGATAACGGCGGCGGCGACAACGGCGGCGGCGACAACGGCGGCGGCGACAACGGCGGCGGCGACAACGGCGGCGGCGACAACGGCGGCGGTGATAACGGCGGCGGTGATAACGGCGGCGGCGACAACGGCGGCGGCGACAACGGCGGCGGTGATAACGGCGGCGGTGATAACGGCGGTGGTGATAACGGCGGTGGTGATAACGGCGGAAACCCTCACACTCCAGGCCCCCTTGAAACTACGCTGAATAATGTCGGCGAAGCCGTCGACAATGTCCTGCCAGTCGGTCTACAAGATACCGGTGGCAAACTGGGCAAAACACTGGACACCGTGGTTGCTCCTGTCGTGGACACAGCCACGGGTCTGACTCAACAAATTGGCGGCGCAACCGGCTTGGGCCAGCCCATCAATGGTCTAACACAGCAAGTAGGTGGTGTTGTGACCAATCTGGGCGAGCAACTGGGCAATAGTGGCCTGCCCCTGAATCTAGGCCAAGGCGTAGGCGGTCTCTTAACGGGATTGGGCAACGCGGTGGGCAGTGCAGGCGGTTTGCTGCATGCTGACGCCAACAACCCTAATCCATTGACCGCCGTGCTGGGCCACGCCACAGGTGGCGTGGCGGCACTGACCGACTCCCTCTTGGGCGAAGGCAGCTTGTTGCATCCCATCACCGGCCAACTCGGTTTGGGCGGTTTGCTGGACGGTACCGATGCCGCCCCCATTCTTGAACCTTCCCTTGCCAACGTAGGCCAGACTGTCGACAACATCTTGCCTGTTGGCTTGAACCCCATCCTGGGCAATGTCGGTGAAACCCTGGATACCGTGGTCGCTCCTGTAGGTGCCACGGTGACCAATATCACTCAACAAGTGGGCGATGGCCTAGGTGTTGGCCAGCCCATCAACGCCCTATTGGGCGGCGTAGGTAGTGCCCTGGGCAATGTGGGTACTCAGATCGATGGCGCCGCCCCGCTGGGTCTGGGCGGTGTCGTTGGACACTTGGGCCAGGCCGTTGCCTCGGTCGGTGGACTGGTTCACCAAACTGACAGCAATACAAACCCGCTGGGCAACACCTTGAACCACGCCACACAAGCCGTCGCCTCCCTGACTGGTGGCCTGACAGGTAACGGCGAAGGTGGCTTGCTCTCACCAGTTACCGGCTTGCTCGGCGGCCTGACAGGAGGCTTGGGCGGTGGTGACGCTGCCAACGGCGGTTTGCTGGCTCCCGTCACAAATCTGGTCGGTGGCCTGACCGGAGGACTGGGTGGTGGTGATGCTGCCAACGGCGGTTTGCTGGCTCCCGTCACAAATCTGGTCGGTGGCCTGACCGGAGGACTGGGTGGTGGTGACGCCGCCAACGGCGGTTTGCTGGCTCCCGTCACAAATCTGGTCGGTGGCCTGACCGGAGGACTGGGTGGTGGTGACGCCGCCAACGGCGGTTTGCTGGCTCCCGTCACAAATCTGGTGGGTGGCCTGACCGGAGGATTGGGTGGTGGTGACGCCGCCAACGGCGGTTTGCTGGCTCCCGTCACGAATCTGGTGGGTGGCCTGACCGGAGGATTGGGTGGTGGTGACGCTGCCAACGGCGGTTTGCTGGCTCCCGTCACAAATCTGGTGGGTGGCCTGACCGGAGGACTGGGTGGTGGTGACGCTGCCAACGGCGGTTTGCTGGCTCCCGTCACAAATCTGGTGGGTGGCCTGACCGGAGGACTGGGTGGTGGTGACGCTGCCAACGGCGGTTTGCTGGCTCCTGTAACTGGCTTGGTCGGTGGTTTGACCGGCGGGCTTTTGGGCGGAGCAGCCCCTTCGGTAGATGGCGGTGCCTCTGGCAGCGTGAATGCCGGTGGTGGGACCACTGCAGGCACCAACAACGGCGGCTTGCTGGCCCCGGTAACCGGCCTGCTCGGCGGCTTGCTGGGCGGCCCCCGCTAAACGGAAGGATGGGGCGCTCAACCGCCCCATCCCTTATCCCCAGGAGCTCACTCATTCAGATTTGAAACGCCTGAGCAATCCTGATCTTCAGATGGAGTAAGTCATGACTATAAAGACACGTTTTACGTCCAGCAGGATCGTTTTGCTCAGCCTGACAGCCAGTCTGTTCTCTACGACTGCCCAGGCCGATTTGCTGGGAGCCAGCCCTCTCGCTGTTCCAGCAAATCTGAACCTGAGTCAAAACCTGAGAACAGCAGAAACAATGGTCGTCCAACCCGGCCCGCTTGAAACGAGCTTGGCAAATACAGGTCAAGCAGTAGATAACATTCTGCCTGTCGGATTGCGCAATTACGGACAGCGTGTTGGATTAAGCGCTGATCAAATACTAGACATCCAGGATATAGAGCCCTGGAGAGCTCGAATAATGGAAGCAATTGATCTAGGCACCATCATCGACAGCGAGGGCGTCAACGTCACCCTGGACGAAACTGAACATGGCATCGATATTGTGGGCAAGCTCATTGAAAACGCCAATCTCCCACTCAACGCAGGACAAGCGGCGGGCAACTTGTTGTATGGAGTCAGTGATACGGTCGGTAGCGCAAGAGGCCTGCTCCATAACGACCCCAACAATCCCAACCCGATTAGCTCCACGCTGGAAAACCTAACGGGCAGCCTTGCCGCGACAAGCGATACGCTCTTGCATGGCAGCAATCAGCTACAACCTTTGCTCGGTGCTCAAACCACAGCACTCAATAACAACGCCGGTTTACTGGCCCCTGTCACCAATCTGGTCGATGGGTTAACTGGTGGCTTAGCAGGCGGGAACGTCGGCAATGACGGGCTTCTGTCCCCCATTACTGGTCTGGCCCACTCCCTGACTGGCGGACTTGCGGACGGCACAGAACAAAACGCTGGCCTGCTCGCCCCTATCACCCACCTGGTCAGCAGCGTGACGAGTGGTCTTGGTGGCGACATGGCCAATAACCCAGGCTTGTTGGCCCCCATCACCGGTCTGCTGGGCAATGGTTTGCTTAGCCCACCTGCGGCCACGACCGAAACGCCTCCTGGCAACACAGTCGCCGCCACCAATGTCGGTCTACTAAGCCCCATCACCGATCTGATTGACGGTTTGCTGGGCGCTCCCCCGCGCTAAGGATGTGTGCATATGCCTAATAAACAGCCCCTGAGAACGGATTGGACTGAGCCAGAAGCAAGGGACGAGGTTTTATCAGGGCATATGCAAAGCGACATTGTGCGCATGATGCTGCGCCAGTTTGATGTCTACCTGGAGGCAAACAAAACCCAGTTGGCACAAGCAGCGGGCTTGAGCCTGAATGAATACAAGGCTCTGGAGTTCGTACTGGAGTTCAAACCTCTGTCTCCCGGCAAGCTGGCCCAGCTACTGGACTTGAGTCCCAGTGGTACGCAGGCTTTGATTACACGCTTGGAAAGCGCCGGATATCTGCTGCGCAAGCCGCACCCGCGCGACGGGCGCATGACCAGCCTGTATCCCAACCAAGAGCGCTGCAAGCGCCTGATTACTGATATGAACCTGCCTGCCCATCACATCATGGATGCCACGGCACACTACAACCCCAAGCAATTGGCTGCACTTTACGATTTTCTCTTCAAGAGCCTAGGCCACCTACGCAAGGACGCTTTGGAGAGGCTAAAACACAAACCCAGCTAGACGCGGCATCGTTTTCTTGCTGTTTTGCCCATCAGTGTCCCTGATGGGTTTTTTTTCGATCACGCCGGACATTTGTAAGGCAAGCTGCCTACCCAGCCAAACGACCCCATGCTACAAAAGACACTGGTCGGCTTGGCTGGCTTTTTCATCGCTAAAACCGTAAGGATGTGTTCATGAAACTCTCTGTACTGATTGCCGCCCTGCGCCTGCGCCATCTTGCAGGGGCTGCGCTGCTGTCCACTTCGCTGGCAGCCTATGCCCTACCCGCAGGTCTGGCCCAAGGTCCCTCTGTCGAAGGCGTCACTCAATACACTCTGGACAATGGCCTGCGCCTGGTTCTGGCCCCAGACGACTCCAAACCCACGACCACGGTCAATATGACGTATCTGGTCGGCTCACGACACGAGAACTACGGGCAAACCGGCATGGCTCACCTGCTGGAGCACATGCTGTTTCGCGGCACGCCCACCTTGCGCAATGCGCTGGGCGAATTTTCCAAGCGCGGTCTGGAAGCCAACGGCACCACCTCCAGCGACCGTACCAATTACTTTGCCAGCTTCGCTGCAGATCCCGAAACCCTGAAATGGTATCTGGACTGGCAAGCCGATGTCATGGTCAACGCCTTGATCGACAAGCAGGATCTGGAAGCGGAAATGCCCGTGGTACGCAATGAAATGGAAAGCGGTGAAAACAGCCCTTTCCGTGTTCTGATGCAAAAACTGACCGCTGCCGCCTACCAATGGCATAGCTACGGCAAGACCACGATCGGCGCCCGCTCCGACGTAGAAAATGTGGATATTGAACAGCTTCGCAAGTTCTACCACGATTACTATCAGCCCGATAATGCCGTGCTTTTTATAACCGGGCAGTTCGACACCGATCAAACCCTGGAAAACATTGCCAAGGCCTTTGGCTCCATCCCCAAGCCAACTCGTACACTGCGCCCCGAATACACGGTTGAGCCGGTGCAAGACGGCACGCGCACAGTCACCTTGCGCCGACACGGTGGTACCCCCCTGATCATGTCGCTGTACCACCTGCCCAGCGCCGCCAGCCCGGAATATATGGACTTGAGCCTGGGCATCAGCGCCTTGGGCGATACCCCCAGCGGACAGTTGTACAAGAACCTGGTCAACCAGAACCTGGCTACCAGCGTATTTAGCTTTGACTCCGAAAGCCACGATCCGGGCTACGCCCTGTTTGGTGCCGAGCTCAAACCCGATATGGATCAGCAAAAGGCCTTGAAGGTCATGAATGACACGCTGGAGGGTTTAGCCAAGTCCCCGCTGAAAGAGACGGATCTGGAGCGCATCCGCAGCCAATGGATGACAGGCTGGACACAGACCTATGCCAATCCCTCCAGCCTGGCCAGCGCACTGTCTGAAGCGGCTGCCAGCGGGGACTGGCGTTTGTTCTTTCTGCAGCGCGACCGGGTAGAAGCGGCCAAGCTGCCAAACGTTCAAAAGGCGTTGGAGACCTGGTTGGTAGCCAGCAACCGTAGCAATGGTTTATACATCCCTACAGAAAAACCGCTGCGCGCCCCGCAAGCCACTACAGTAGATGTGGCCAAACTGGTGCAAGACTATACCGGCAAGGACAGTGGCAAAGCGGTAGAGGCCTTTGATCCTAGCCCTGCCAACATCATGGCCCGCACTGATCTGCAGCCCCTGTCCCTGGGCAAGGACCTGGGCGAAGTGAAAATGGCGCTGCTACCCAAGGGAACGCGCGCTGAACGTGTGGAGGCCCGCTTGTCCTTCAAGTTTGGCTCACCTGATCAACTCAAGAACCAGACAGCTACCGCCGCTGCCGTGGCCAGCCTGCTGAGCACCGGCACCAAAAAGCTGAATCGGGAACAGATTTCCGACCAGTTCACCGCCATGCAAACCCAGTTCAGCACCAGCGGCTCCAATGGCCGTTTGTACCTGAGCCTATCCTCGAATCGAGAGAACCTGCCTAAAGCCATTGCTCTGGCGCTGGATGTGCTGCGCGAGGCGAACTTCCCCGAAGACGAGCTCAAGAAATATCAGCAAGCCGTTGTAACCGACCTGAAATCGGCCAGTACCGAGCCTGCAGCCCTGGCAAGCCAGGCCATTGAACGCTATACCAACCCCTGGCCTAAAGACGATATTCGCTACACGCCCAGCTTTGAGGAAGGCATAGAGCGAGTCCAAGCGGTAAACATCAAGCAAGTACGGGACTTCCATCAAAAATTCTACGGTACGGGCGATGTCGCCTTTAGCGCCGTGGGCGACTTTGACAAGGAAGAAGTTCGCAAGGCTTTGGCGGAGGGTCTGAAGGGCTGGCGCAAAGCCCCGACCTACCAGCGTCCGGACGACCCACTGCAAACCGTGGCCCCCAAGGTCTTCGATATCAACACCCCAGACAAGGCCAACGCCTTTTATCTAGCGGATCTGGGTCTGAAGTTACAAGACAGCGATGCTGACTTTCCGGCTGTCTACTTGGCCAACTACTTGCTGGGCCTGTCTGAGACTTCGCGCCTATGGAACCGCGTGCGAGTGGAAGATGGCTTGTCCTACAACGTACGCAGTCAGGTGGAGGCGTCCAGCTATGAGCCCAATGGCTCGTGGAAGGTCTATGCCATCCACGCCCCCAGTAACAGCGAAAAACTGGGCAAGACCATCGACGAAGTACTGACTCAAACACTAAAAGATGGCTTTAGCGAGCAAGAGGTCAAAGAAGGTGTGAATGCTTTGCTGAATTATCGTCGCTTGTCGCGCAGCCAGGACACCGTGGTCAGCAGCGCCTGGTTGAACTACCTGGACCTGGGTCGTAGCTTTGAATGGTCCGAGAAAATGGACCAGGAGCTGCAAAAACTCAATGCCGAACAGGTCAATGCGGCTTTGCGCAAATACCTGAAACCCAAGGAAATGGTCGTGGCAATTGCCGCAGACCACGAGCGCCAGAAACAAGGTGCTGCCGCTCCTGAAGCCCAGGAAACAAAGCAAGGACAGGCACCCGCCCCAGCTCCAACTGATGCCCCGGCTGCACTGGAAGCCCAGCCCTGATAGCTGAAACCCAGGGCCTGCTCAGGCAGGCATAAAAAAGCCCGGTACACATGTACCGGGCTTTTTACTGCGCTTTGCCTTGCAGGATTCAGGAGAAGAAACCCTTCACCTTATCCGTCCAGGACTCGCTTTTGGGCGAATGCTTGACGCCACCATCGTTCAAGGCCTGTTCAAACTGACGCAGCAACTTCTTTTGCTCTTCGTTCAGACGTACAGGTGTCTCGATTTGAATGTGGCAGTACAAGTCACCAGGGTAACTAGAGCGCAAGCCCTTGATACCCTTGCCGCGCAAGCGGAATGTCTTGCCCACTTGAGTACCTTCTGGAATGGTGATTTCGCCACGCCCTGTCAGGGTAGGCACTTCCACCGTTCCGCCCAAGGCTGCCGTGGTAAACGGGATGGTCAGCTCGCAATGCAGGTCCTCGCCATCACGCTGGAAAATACCGTGCGGCTTGATGCGGATTTCCACATACAAGTCACCGGCAGGACCACCGTTAACGCCAGGCTCGCCATTGCCGCTGGAGCGAATGCGCATGCCATCATCAATACCGGCAGGAATCTTGACCTGCAAAGTCTTGGTCTTTTTAACCTTGCCTTCGCCGTGGCACACCACGCAGGGATCAGGAATCTCCTTGCCACTACCGTGACAGGTCGGGCAGGTTTGCTGCATGCTGAAAATGCCCTGCTGCATGCGGACTGCGCCACTGCCTTGGCAGGTACGGCAAGTCTGTGCAGAGGTACCGGGCTTGGCACCCGAACCCGAGCAAGTTTCACAGTTTTCCCAGCTTGGTACGCGAATTTCTGTATCAAAACCGGCTGCTGCCTGCTCCAGGCTGATATCGAGCGCATAGCGCAAATCCGCGCCACGGTAAACCTGAGGGCCACCGCCGCGACGTCCACCGCCACCACCAAATATTTCACCAAAAATATCGCCAAAGGCGTCTGCAAATCCGGCCCCGCCCATGCCACCACCCATACCGCCCATGCCGGCATTGGGATCGACTCCGGCATGACCATAGCGGTCATAGGCTTCGCGTTTCTGTTCGTCGGACAGGATCTCGTACGCTTCCTTGGCTTCCTTGAACTTTTCCTCGGCGTCCTTGCTATCCGGATTACGGTCAGGGTGGAACTTCATGGCCAGCTTGCGATACGCTTTGCGGATTTCATCCTGCGTCGCATTTTTGGCCACACCGAGAATTTCGTATAAGTCGCGTTTTGCCATGTTTGATTAACGACGTCCAAACGCCGCTGTTTGAATAATAATGCCCGATCTCCAGCGTATGCCGCCAAAGATCGGGCCAGGGAACCTGAATCAGGCTCTCAATTACTGATCGCGTTTGACTTCTTTAAAGTCAGCGTCGACCACGTTCTCATCGGCGGGCTGCTGCTGCTGGGCTGCACCTTCAGCACCTTCTTGTGCTGCGGCTTGAGCCTGCATGTCAGCGTACATCTTCTCGCCCAGTTTCTGCGAGGCCACACCCAAAGCTTCCACCTTGGCGTCGATGGCTTCCTTATCGCCTTCTTTCAGAGTTTCCTCCAGATCAGCGATTGCCTTTTCGATCGCTTCTTTCTCTGCCGCTTCCAGCTTGTCGCCGTAGTCCGTCAAGGACTTGCGGGTCGAGTGAATCAAAGCTTCGGCCTGGTTGCGAGCAACGGCCAGTTCAGCGATGCGGTGGTCTTCAGCTGCGTTGACCTCGGCATCCTTGACCATACGCTCTATCTCCTCGTCGGACAAACCGGAGTTTGCCTTGATGGTGATCTTGTTCTCTTTGCCTGTGCCCTTGTCTTTGGCTGACACATGCAAGATACCGTTGGCGTCGATGTCGAACGTCACTTCAATCTGTGGCAGACCACGTGCTGCTGGTGGAATACCCTCCAGGTTGAATTCACCCAGAGCCTTGTTACCGGCAGCAATTTCACGCTCGCCCTGGAACACCTTGATGGTCACCGCAGGCTGGTTGTCGTCAGCCGTGGAGAACACTTGCGAATGACGCGTAGGGATCGTGGTGTTCTTCTGGATCATCTTGGTCATGACGCCACCCAGGGTTTCAATACCCAGGGACAGAGGAGTCACGTCCAGCAGCAGGACGTCAGTACGGTCGCCCGACAAGACGGAACCTTGAATCGCGGCACCAGCGGCCACAGCTTCATCCGGGTTGATGTCTTTACGTGGGTCACGGCCAAAGAACTCTTTAACGCGCTCTTGCACCTTGGGCATACGGCTCATGCCGCCGACCAGGATCACATCGTCGATTTCCGACACTTTCACGCCAGCATCCTTGATGGCAACGCGGCAAGGCTCGATCGTGCGTTCGATCAGGTCTTCAACCAGCGCTTCCAGCTTGGAGCGAGTGATCTTCAGGTTCAAGTGCTTGGGACCGGAAGCATCTGCCGTGATGTAAGGCAGGTTGATTTCGGTCTGCTGCGTAGAAGACAGCTCGATCTTGGCTTTTTCAGCGGATTCTTTCAGACGCTGCAAGGCCAACACATCTTTGGACAGATCAACGCCGCTTTCTTTCTTGAACTCGTCGATGATGTAGTCGATGATGCGCTTGTCAAAGTCCTCACCACCCAGGAAGGTGTCGCCGTTGGTGGAGAGCACTTCAAACTGCTTTTCACCGTCGATGTCGGCGATTTCGATGATGGACACGTCAAACGTACCGCCACCCAAGTCATACACCGCAATCTTGCGATCACCCTTTTCAGCCTTGTCCAGGCCGAAAGCCAAAGCCGCTGCGGTTGGCTCGTTGATGATGCGTTTGACATCCAGACCGGCAATGCGGCCTGCGTCCTTGGTTGCCTGACGCTGGCTGTCGTTAAAGTAAGCAGGCACGGTAATCACGGCCTCGGTTACTTCTTCGCCCAGATAGTCTTCGGCAGTTTTCTTCATTTTGCGCAAGATGTCGGCAGACACTTGCTGAGGTGCCATCTTCTTGCCCTGTGCTTCTACCCATGCGTCACCGTTATCAGCGGCAACAATGGTGTAAGGCACGTGTTCAATATCTGTCTGAACAGCCTTTTCAGTGAACTTACGACCGATCAAACGCTTGACCGCAAAAATGGTGTTGGCAGGGTTGGTCACAGCCTGACGTTTGGCAGGAGCGCCAACCAGGATTTCACCATCCTGCATGTAAGCCACGATGGAAGGGGTCGTACGACCACCTTCGGCATTTTCGATAATACGAACCTGGTCGCCGTCCAACACCGATACACAGCTATTGGTGGTTCCAAGGTCAATACCAATGATTTTGCCCATGATTTTTTACCTGACTAAAAGATTGATTGCGAAAGCAAATTATTTGATGAAATGCATATGGGGAACTGTGTACGCATTTCAAGAGCAACAGCCTTATTTTTTTCACTGTGCCTGCCAAAAATCCGGAAAAGAAGCTTGAAAGCGGGTTTAGCCCGGAAAGCCTGCTGGCACAGTCAGGCAAGCTCTGATTACTTGGGAGCTGACACCATCACCAAGGCGGGACGCAACACGCGATCCGAAATGGTGTAACCCTTTTGCAGCAGTTGGGCGACTGCGCCCTCTTCAAACTCCGAAGGCACGGCCGAGATAGCCTGATGCAGATGCGGATCAAACTTGTCGCCAGCTTGTGGAGCCACTTCTTTCAAGCTATTGCGTTCAAAAGCCTTGTTCAGTTGACGCAAGGTCGTCTCCACCCCTTCTTTCCAGGTTTCAGGGCTTTGCTCGCCCTGGGCCAGGGCTGCTTCCAGGCTATCACGCACCGGAATCAGGCTTTCGGCAAAGGACTCGGTGCCGAACTTACGGGCTTTAGCAACATCATCATCCGCACGACGACGGATGTTTTCCACTTCAGCTTTGGCACGCAGCAACTGGTCGTAATACTGCGACACTTTCTCCTGGGCATGGGCCAATTCGGTCGCCAGATCAGCCGAACACTCTTCAGGCTGCTGGGCCAAAATCTCTGGCTGGTCTTGCTCGACGGTGCCCGTTTGCGCCTGCTCAGGCGT
Source organism: Alcaligenes sp. SMD-FA (assembly GCF_025960365.1). NCBI lineage: Bacteria > Pseudomonadati > Pseudomonadota > Betaproteobacteria > Burkholderiales > Alcaligenaceae > Alcaligenes > Alcaligenes sp. SMD-FA. The sequence continues at coordinate 2,894,267 of NZ_CP110108.1, forward strand.
GTTTTCCGTCACTTCCCCGTCCAGAGGCTTATTGGGATCGGCGTGTGTAGCCATTCGATTTTTCTCCACTACAGAATTCGTTGATCGCATAAAAATGGGGGCATCTGCCCCCAGTTCAAGACCTGCTTTCGTATTTTGCTCGCTCGGCCCGTTAAAACCTTCCCTGGCCACTACTGGGCTGACACCAGACGGCTGGGCAACCAGCCTCCCAAATGCTGCACAGCCAGCCGTCCCAGACCTTCGATCCATTGCGGGTCGTCATTCAGGCAAGGAATGTAATGGAACTCGCGACCACCCTCTTCCAAAAAGGCGTCGCGACACTCCACCTGAATCTCCTCCAGGGTTTCCAGGCAATCTGCCAAGAAACCGGGGCAAACGGCATCGACACGTCCTACTCCCTGCTTACCCCACTCACGCAAGGTAGGCTCGGTGTACGGCTCCAGCCAGCGCTGCGCACCAAAGCGACTTTGAAAAGCCATGTGGACCTCTACAGCAGGCTCATCAAGCGCCGCACGCAAGGCATTGGCCGTTTCACGGCAATCGCGATAATAAGGGTCGCCCAGTTCCACGCAGCGGCGTGGCAAACCGTGAAAACTCAACAACAAACGCTCTGGCTTGCCATGTTCATCCCAATAACGACGAATCAGCGCTGCCAAGGAACCAATGTAATCCGGGTGCGTGTGATAGCGCTTGAGAAAACGCAGCTCTGGCTGATTGCGCTGTTTGCCCAGATGCGCCGCGACACAATCGACCGCTGTCGCGGTCGTGCTGGCTGCATATTGTGGATAGAGGGGCAAACTCAAAATCCGCTCGCAACCTGCAGCTTTCAATTTATCCAGTCCGCTGGCAATGGACGGGTTGCCATAACGCATCCCCAGTTCCACCTTTACATCGTGGCCCTGCGAGTGCAACAACTTTTGTAAACCATCGGCCTGGGCCTGGCTATAGACCAGCAAGGGGGCGCCCTGCGGCAACCAGATGTCCTTGTAACGCGGCGCCAGCTTGCTGGGACGGCGGGGCAAAATGAATAGGCGCAAAATAATCTGCCAGACCGGCTGCGGGATTTCAATTACCCGAGGATCAGACAGAAACTCGCCCAGATAACGGCGAATGGATGCCGCATCGGGCTGATCCGGCGTACCCAGATTGACCAGCAAGATACCGACCGGCCCAGCCTGGCGTACCGGAGCCTGGTCATTGAACATATCGGCGTCCTGCTCTTCGGGCAAATAAGGAGAAGCAAACAACTTGGGCATGATGATTAATACCTTAGACAGCCAGCAAACCTTCCGCCTGCCAACAGGTTGAAGATCTATCCATTAACTGGCCGAGTGATGGCTCAGGGCATTGGACAATAGCCGAGCCGTAATGTCCACGATCGGAATCACACGATCATACGCCATCCGCGATGGCCCGATCACACCCAGCGTACCCACGACTTTGCCGTCCACTCCATACGGGGCGGTAATCACAGAGACATCATCCAGCGGCAGGAGCTGGGAGTCTCCGCCGATATAAATCTGCACCCCTTCAGCCTGGCTGGACACATCCAGCAGATGCAGCAGATCGGTTTTTTTCTCGAACAGGGAAAACAGACGGCGCAAACGATCCATGTCCGCCACCATTTCCGAGACATTTAACAACTTGCTCTCGCCAGCGATCACCACGGCCTCCTCACTGTCAGGCTGATGGCTGCCTACATCCACCGCTTGCTGCATCAGGCGCGAAATGTCCGCCTGCAAAGAGCTAAGCTCCTGCGACAAGGCCAGCTTGACCGACTCAAAAGACAGGCCAGAGAAATGCTGATTGAAAAAGTTGCTGGCCTCAACCAGCTCCTGCTCCAGGTAATCACGCGGCACAAACAGGATACGGTTTTGCACATCGCCATCTGGTGTGACGATAATCAGCAACACTCGCTTGTCGGACAGGCGAATAAACTCAATTTGCCGGAAGGTCTGCGCTTTTTTCGGTGCCAGCACCACGCCAGCAAACTGCGACAGATTCGACAGCAAGGCAGCGGCGGAACTGACCGCCCGGTTGGGTTCATCAAAAGGCAGATACTGGCTAAGGTTGCGAGCATCAGGCCGCTCGAAACGCTCTGCCGCTAATAGACGATCCACAAACAAGCGGTAACCCTTGGGCGTGGGAATACGCCCCGCCGAGGTGTGCGGGCTGTGAATCAGTCCCAAGCCTTCCAACTCGGCCATCACATTTCGAATGGTGGCCGGAGAAAAATCAAAAACGGTCGATAAGGTACGAGACCCTACCGGCTGACCATCGGCGATGTAACGCTCGATCAGCACCTTCAACAAGGCATTTGCTCTGTCATCCATGTCGCGTACGTCACTTAAAAACACCAGCACTGCATGATAAAGGGGAGAATCTTACAGCCAAGCCTAGAGTGGCAACTCTATAATCCACTGATCGCCATTATTTCATTAATCTTAAGGTTTTCGCCCCATGCATTTCAAAACGGTTGCCATTGTTGGCAGATACCAGGACTCCGGCTTGGATGCGCCCATCCGATCGCTGGCCAATACCCTGGTCAGCACTGGTTGCTCGGTATTGCTTGAGGCCACAACCGCCCAGAATGCCGGTATTACCGAATTTCCCATCGGCGATTATGCCCAAATTGGCGAGCACGCCGATCTGGCTATCGTGATGGGCGGCGACGGCACCATGATAGGCGCGGCTCGCGAATTAGCACACAGTAAAGTCCCCCTGATCGGAATCAACCATGGTCGCCTGGGCTTTATTACCGATATTCCCTTGAATGACGCCAACGACGCCTTGCTGAGCGTTCTCAAAGGCGAGTATGACGTTGAAGAGCGCTCCATGCTGGAAGGCCGCGTCGTGCGCGACGGACAAGTGCTGTATTCAGGCGTGGCCCTGAACGATGTGGTCATCAACCGCGCTGGCCGTGGCGGCATGATCGAGCTGCGCGTAGAACTGGATGGTGTATTCATGTATCGCCAGCGCTCGGACGGCCTGATCATCTCCACTCCCACCGGCTCGACCGCCTATGCCCTGGCCGCCAGCGGCCCCTTGCTGCACCCGTCCCTGAAAGCCTTTTTGCTGGTGCCTGTCGCGCCGCAAACCCTGTCTAACCGGCCCATCGTGCTACCCGACACAGGTACCTTGAACTTGACCATTACGGCACTGGGCCGGGTGGAATCGGGTGGTAGTGTGCACTTTGACATGCAAACCTGGTCCGACTGTCAGCAGGGAGACCGCATTGATGTGCGTCGCTCCCAGGACACCATTCGCTTTATCCATCCCAAGGGCTACAGCTTTTTTTCCACTCTGCGCCAAAAACTGGGCTGGAATCACATCCCTTTGCCTAACGACGAAAACGAATAAACCTCTATGCTCCGTACCCTGCACGTTCGAGACTTTGTCATCGTGGATCAAGCCACGATTGATTTCGACACCGGCTTCACGGTCTTTTCCGGGGAGACCGGCGCTGGCAAATCCATCCTGATTGACGCGCTCTCCCTGGTTCTGGGAGCACGCGGCGATGCCAAAGCCATACGCGAAGGCTGCACACGCACTGAAGTCAGCGCACACTTCGATTGCGAACAAGACATTCAGCGCTGGCTGAGCGAGCGTGACTTCGATGTTTCGGACGAGTTGATCTTGCGTCGTCTGATTGACCTGCAAGGGCGCAACCGCAGCTACATCAACGGCAGCGCAGCAACCTTGACCCAGTTGCGTGAGCTGGGCGAATTGCTGGTGGATATTCACGGCCAGCACGCACATCAAAGCCTGATGAATCCTCAAAGTCAGTACGATCTGCTCGATAGCCAAGGCGGCCATTTGCCACTGGCGCGTCAAGTGGCACAATCCTGGCAGCAATTGAGCCAGGCGCGCAAAGCCGTCGAACAAGCCAGCCAAAGTGCGGAACAAGGCAAGCGCGATCAAGAGCGCCTGGAATGGCAGATCAATGAGCTCTCCAGCCTGAATCTGCGCGCTGGGGAATGGGACCAGCTACAACAAGAACACACCCGTCTGTCTCATGCTCAAGCCCTGATTGATGGCAGTGCGCTGGCCCTGACCGCTCTGGATGGCGAGGAAACCTCGGTACAGCAACTGCTGGGCAAGGCCAGCCACGAAATGAGCGCCCTATTGCGCCATGACCCTGGCCTGCAAGCGATTGTGGATGCGCTGGAGTCGGCACAAATTGCCGTCACCGAAGCGGCTTCGGATCTGAACAGCTACTTAAGCGATATGGAGCTGGACCCCGAGCGCCTGGCTCAAGCAGAGGAGCGGGTGTCAGCCATTTTCAGTGCCGCGCGCAAACTGAAAGTGGAGCCCGAGGAATTACCCAGTCTGCTGGACTCCTGGCAGGAGCAGCTCGCACAGTTACAGCAATCTTTTGATTTGGAGGCCTTGCAAGCCAAGGCCCAGCACGCGCAGAAGCAGTATCAGGAGCTTAGCGGCAAGCTCAGTGCGGCAAGACGCAAAACCAGTGTGCAGCTTGGCAAACAAGTCAGCCAGGCCATGCAGTCCATGGCCATGCAAGGCGGCCGTTTCGAGGTCGCCCTGACCGCCTGCGAACCTCAAGTCCACGGTGTCGAGCACGTGGAGTTCCTGGTTGCAGGTCACGAAGGCGTCACACCGCGTCCACTGGCCAAAGTGGCCTCTGGTGGTGAGTTGGCTCGAATCTCCCTGGCGCTGTCTGTTATCGCCAGTCAAGCGGCTCGTGTACCTACCTTGATTTTTGATGAAGTCGATACCGGTGTGGGTGGCGCAGTGGCCGAAGTGGTAGGACGTCTACTGCAAGAGCTGGGCGCACGCCATCAGGTTCTGTGCGTGACCCACCTGCCCCAGGTGGCTGCCTGTGGGAACCATCATCTGAAAGTCGAGAAAACGACCGAACAAGGCCAGACTTTTTCCTCGATCCGCCCCTTGACGCAAGATGAACGGGTAGATGAGATTGCCCGTATGCTGGGTGGTCTGAAAATTACGCAAACCACGCGTGAACATGCACGGGAAATGCTGGCGCGACAGTAAAGCCGCTTTTGAAACGCAAACCAAACCACCAGCGCCGCAGCAACTGGTGGTTTTTTCATGTCCGGCTGTGATGCCCTATGGCCTGAATCTGACTGTTCTTTGAATTTTCAGAATGCCGTCCTGGCTATCCTGCCCCCCAATCGTCAGATCCTGGGCCTGCGGGCCAGCTACAACAGAATTAACTACGCAAACCGGGCTTGGCCTGCTTGCCCGCTTCCGAACATTTGGGGCAAATACCATACAACAGCATCGTATGGCTCTCCAGCACAAAACCGTGATCCTGTGCGACCTGATGCTGACGGGCTTCGATATTGCTGTCGGTAAACTCTTCGACAACGCCACAATTGGTGCAAATCAGGTGATCGTGGTGATCGCCATCATTCAGTTCAAAGACGGCCTTGCCGCCGTCAAACTGGCTACGCACCAAAATGCCGGCTTGTTCAAACTGGGTCAGCACACGGTATACCGTGGCCAAACCAATATCGACCTCTTCAGCAATGAGCAAACGGTATACGTCTTCAGCGCTCAGGTGTCGTTGGCCGTCCTGATCGGAGCGGCGAAAAATATCCAGAATCTTCAGGCGTGGAAACGTCGCCTTAAGCCCCATGTTCTTCAGTTCATTTTGATCGTTCATGGCTAAATTATCGCATCTTGATGGGGATGGATCTCAAGTCCGTTCTGATTGAAAACCAGCTCGTCTTGAGGCGGTTCAACGCGCAATTCATGCGCTTTTTCCTAAACCCTTATATGATAACGATTTTATTCCTACTGGGGCATTTCGTGCAGAAGAAGGCCAATTCATTCACTCCTGTCATCCGCGCCATACTCGCAGCCAGCTTGGCTGCCGCCGCCCTGAGCGCCTGCGGATCCTCCAAATGGGGCTTCCCATACCGCGCAGACATTCAGCAGGGGAACTGGATCACTGCCGAGCAAGTGGCCCGCCTGCAACCGGGGATGACTCGCGAACAGGTACGTTATCTGCTGGGCTCACCGACCTTGCAAGACATTTTCCACGCTGACCGTTGGGACTATCCTTACCTGAACCGACCTGGCTACGGCAAGATCGAGCAGCGCACGTTCACCGTCTGGTTTGAAGGCGACACCCTGGTTCGCTGGCAAGGCGACGAACAGCCTGATCGCCAACCATTCGAGCGCAGCGATACCGGCAAGAAACAAACGCCGCCTCCCGCTGACGCCGAAAATACGGCCCCCACGCCCAGCGTGACCGGCAACCAGCCCACGCTTTAAGCTTTACGTTAAGGACACTGGATACATGCGCATTGCCATTGCTGGCGCAGACGGCCGTATGGGCCGTATGCTGATTGAAGCTGTTTTGAACAGTACCGACCTGACACTGGCCGCCGCCTTGGACCACAGCGGCTCCAAAGCCATCGGCCAGGATGCAGGAGCTTTTCTGGGTAAAGACACGGGAATCAAGATCACGGACGATCTGAACGCCCTGGCCCAAGCCGACTGCCTGATTGACTTCACCCGCCCTGAAGGCACCCTGGCCCATCTGGATGCCTGCGTCCAACACGGCACCCGTCTGGTGATTGGCACCACCGGCTTTTCTGAAGCAGAGAAACAACAGATCCAAGCCGCTGGCCGCGAGATTGCCATTGTCTTCGCCCCGAACATGAGCGTGGGCGTCAATGCAACCTTGAAACTGATTGAAATGGCCGCTGCCTTGTTGAACCAGGGCTTCGATGCCGAGGTATTTGAAGCCCACCATCGCAACAAGGTGGATGCACCCTCGGGCACCGCCTTGGCCATGGGTGAAGTCATCGCCCAGACCTGGGGCGAATCCCTGAACGATGTAGCCGACTGGGCCCGTCACGGACATACCGGGGCGCGTCAGGATGGCCGCATTGGTTTTTCCGTTGTCCGTGGTGGCGACATTGTGGGCGACCACACCGTGTTTTTCTGCGGTGAAGGCGAGCGCATCGAAATTTCGCATCGCTCCAGCAGCCGTGCCGGTTATGCCAATGGCAGCCTGCGTGCCGCCCGTTTCCTGGGCGATAAAAGCACCGGCCTGTACACCATGCGGGACGTACTGGGCCTGTAAGTTCCTGACTTGCAGACACTCTGATAAAAAGCCGGCTTTCGAGCCGGTTTTTTTACGCCGCGCAACATCAAGCCATTGGGCCTTCTTTTTCGCTTATTGGCGACCCACTACTTCAACCATTTATTTTATTGTTTGGACTGCAGCAGAGATTTCATCTTGAATATCAGTACATATGCAATAAGAAATACCGAATACAATCAGAGCCACCCCTACAAAATCAGCCATGAAGCTACATTACGCACCCACGGAGACGCTACATGAGTATTCCCTCCTCCTCTGCTGACACGTTGCTGGCTACCCAAGCCTTCCAGGCATTTCGTCATTTATTGGCGACCGGGCAGGTACGCGCGGGGCAGATGGTGTCGATGGCGGAGCTGATGAAACTGAGCGACTTTCCACTGGCTCCGGTGCGCGAGGCCGTCAAGCGGGCGGCGGCGGCCGGGCTGGTCTCTATCTTGCCCAAGCGCGGCGTTCTGGTTTTGGAGGCAACCACGGAAGCCCTACGGGAATGTTTTCAGTTGCGCTGTGTCTTCGATCAGGAAGGGGCCAGGATATTGGCAAGCCGTGCCACGCAGCCCGCACTGGAGAGCTTGCGGGAACAACACCAGAACATCCTGGAGCAGGCGCAAAGCGGCCTTGTCACCACCGCCTTGCAGATTCAGGCCATGGAAGTGGACTGGGCCTTGCACCGCTATCTGGCACAAGCGTTGCAGAACCGCTCGGCCATGACGATTTACGAAGAAAATTGTGATCGCATCAATGTGCTGCAGCACTCGCGACGGCCTTTGCCCGAGCGCATCGTACCCGCCATGAAGGAACATTTGCACATTCTGGACACGCTGCAGGCGGGCAAACCCGAAGCGGCCATGGAAGCGGTACGCCACCATCTGGCACAAACGCTGCGATGGTGGGGCGCGGTAGACGCTTAATTCACCATAACGGGCTCTTGTTCCAGCTCCACGCCAAAGCGTTCCCGAACAGAGCCACGAATTGCTTGGGCCAAGTGTTCAATATCATGCGCGGTCCCGCCGCCATGATTTACCAGCACCAAAGCCTGACGGTCGTGTACACCCACCGCGCCATCGCGCTTGCCTTTCCAGCCACACTGGTCAATCAACCAGCCTGCCGCTAACTTGCATTGGCCTTGCCCAAGGTCATAAGAGACCAGATTGGGCCATTGCTGCTTCAAGGCATCACGCTGCTCGGTCTGCACCACGGGATTCTTGAAGAAACTGCCCGCATTACCCAGGACGCGGGGATCAGGCAATTTTTGACGACGAATCTTGCAGACCGCATCAAAAATGCGTTGAGGGTCTGGCTCCCCCGCCAAATGAGCTTGTTTATTCAGATCGGGATACGCCAGCACCGGTGTCCATTGACGTGGTAAGGCAAAACGCACCGCCAGAATCAACCAGCTACCAGCCGGATCATGCTTGAAGCGGCTGTCTCTATACGCAAAGCCACACTCGGTCGCAGACAGTTCCACCTCTTTGCCTTCTTTAAAGCTCCAGGCCAGCACGCTGTGCACCCGCTGCTCCAGTTCCAGGCCATAAGCACCAATGTTCTGAACCGGAGCCGCACCCACCGTACCAGGAATCAACGCCAGGTTCTCCAAACCAGGCCAGCCCAGATTCAAGCAATGCTGAACAAAATCATGCCAGCACTCGCCCGCCTGCGCCTCCACAACATAGACATCGTCCCGCTCTTGCAGCAGACAGATCCCTTTGCTTTCCACCTTGATCACCAGGGCATCCACGTGCTCGGCCAGCACCACATTGCTGCCACCGCCCAGCACAAAGATACGCTCGCCCTGCTCCACCAGCGCTTGCAAGGCAGGTAGCTGGGTAACATTGTCATACACCACCAGGTCGCGCGCGCGGCTATCCAAACCCAAGGTATTAAAAGAGCTCAAATCCACATTACGCTGCCTGTCCACGGCCCTGTCTCACAATCAAAGAAAGCAGTAAGCATAGCTCGGACGGCCTATTTTCCGGAAAAATTTACAGAATCTATTGACAAGCATATTTCCTGCGGTCTATAGTTACGTTCTTGCTTAGCGCAGCGTTGGTTTCGCAGCAAAAAGCAGTTTATAGGCAGGCTAGTTTGTTAGGCAGTGCAGATAAAAAGCGTAAGCGATAAAAAGCATAAGCAAAATATCAAAAACTCTTGACAAACAAAGATAGCCACTCTAAACTAGCTTTCTTTACTTAATAAGCAAAAGCTAATAAGTAAATCGCTGAAAACAGATTCAATCTGCACAGCAAAATGCGGGAGTAGCTCAGTTGGTAGAGCGCAACCTTGCCAAGGTTGAGGTCGCGAGTTCGAGACTCGTCTCCCGCTCCAGATTCCTAAGGGAAGCCTAGGCTTCCCTTTTTAATCGACCACGGCGCAATGGCAGAGTGGTTATGCAGCGGATTGCAAATCCGTCTAGGTCGGTTCGATTCCGGCTTGCGCCTCCAGTAATGCTGGTCACAAGTCGGTAGTGCAGTAAAAAATGCGGGAGTAGCTCAGTTGGTAGAGCGCAACCTTGCCAAGGTTGAGGTCGCGAGTTCGAGACTCGTCTCCCGCTCCAATATATGATCTACAGACTTCCACTGGCGTCTGTAAGTCGTTGAAAAAAGGAGCTTCGGCTCCTTTTTTCATTCCAGCGAGTGCCACGGAAATCCACTCACAGCCAGCATTTTTGAGGCGCCAATTGAGGCACAAGAATGCGGGTGGGTCGGCTACCGGATAGTTGCTGGGGCTGAGCGGGAACCATGACGAGCATAGGGCCTAAGTCATAACTTAGGAGCCTCGAAATGGCACTCTCTGATCTGACCGTCCGCCAGGCAAGGACTACCGGCAAACGCTATACCCTCTCTGACAACGACTGCCTGAGCCTGATGGTCTCTGCCGCAGGCGGCAAGTCGTGGATGTTCCGCTACTACTGGCTGGGCAAGCAGAAGCGCATGTCCCTGGGCGGCTATCCCGCCCTCAGCCTGCGCGAGGCCCGCACCGAGCGGGACAAGGCCCAAGCCCTGCTCGCCAAGGGGATCGATCCCCAAATCGAACGTGACCAGCGCCGGCACGCGGCCAAACTGGCAGGCGAATACACCTTCAAGAACGTTTTCGATGCTTGGGTCGAGCATCGCCGAAAGGAACTCAAGGAAGGCCGCCAGAGCACGCTGTCGCAGATCCTGCGCATCTTCAACAAGGACGTGCTGCCCGCCTTGGGGAAAATGTCGATCTACGACATTCGCCGCCCCCAGCTCCTGGGGGTTCTGGCGGTGATCGAGAAACGCAAGGCATTCACCACCGCCGAGAAGGTCCGCACCTGGTTCAATCAGATGTTTCGCTATGCCTTGGTCGTTGCCGAGGGGTTGGAGGTCAACCCGGCTGCCGACCTGGACGTGGTGGCGGAACCCAAGCCTCCGGTGACCCACAACCCCTACCTGCACCTGCCCGATATGCCCGAGTTCCTTCAGAAGCTCCGGCTCTACACTCCCCGCGGCTGGCAGACCCAGCTTGGCGTGCGGCTGCTGTTCTTGACCGGGGTGCGCACCGGCGAGTTGCGGTTGGCGGAACCGGAGCAGTTCGACCTCGCCCGGGGTTTGTGGATTATTCCGCCGCAAATCGTCAAGCAGCTTCAAGATGAGATGCGCAAGGCTGGCAAACGTCCGCAAGACGTGCCGCCCTACATCGTGCCGCTGTCCTTGCAGGCCATCGAGGTCGTGCGCTATCTACTTGGCGTGATGCGACCGGCGCAGAAGTACCTGCTGGCTCATACCAGCGATCTCAAGAAGCGCATCAGCGAGAACACCCTCAACAAGGCCTTGCAGCTCATGGGCTACGAGGGGCGCCTGACCGGCCACGGCATCCGCGGCACCATCTCGACGGCGCTCAACGAGATCGGCTATCCGAAGATTTGGGTGGACGCGCAGCTTTCGCACTCCGACCCGAACAAGGTCAGCTCGGCCTACAACCACGCCAAGTACGTGGAGCCGCGGCGCCGCATGATGCAGGACTGGGCAGACCGTCTCGACCTGCTCGAACAGGGTGAAGTGGAAGCCGCGAGCGCGCACCTGACCATCCGCATCGACGGGGTGCCGGCGATGGCGGAAGTGGAGGAAGCGCTGGGTGCGGCCCCCACGGCGGCCGAGCCCGCTGTCACCGGCGTGCCACCCGTGGTGGCCACGCCCATCGTCGTGACCCCGAACAGCGGCGGAATCACGTTCCAGCGGCTGTCGCAGGTGCCGCCGGCTCCGGTGCATGCCCCGGAGCCGGAAGTGTCCGCCATCCAGCGCGAGCGTGAGGAGATGCTGGCCATCTACGAGTCGCCGAACAATCTGCCCGTCCCGTTGTTCGGCAAGCTGGCCGGGAAGTCCAAGGACCAGATCAACCGCGAGCTGAAAGCAGGCAAGCTGCTGTCCATCAGCCTGGGCAACCGGGGGCAGCGGGTTCCCGACTGGCAACTGGTGCCGCTCAAGCACAAGCTGGCCCAGGTGCTCATGAACCAGTGCCCGCACGCAGATTCGTGGGACCTGTACCGCATGCTGACCCAGCCACACCCCGACCTGGGGGATCGTGCGGCCATCGATGCGGTCACGCCGACCAACGTGCCCGCGATCATCCGGGTCATCATGGGCGGCTACCAGCGCCATGAGGATGCGCCCGAGGCCATTGCCATGCGGCCCATCCCCGAAGATGTGCGGCTGAGCGTCCGTCGGCTGGTAGATAGCGCAGTAGTGCTTGAGGGGGCCTAACCCCATTTCGACCTATAGCCGGGGGCCATGACCCCGGCCGTAGGGGCGCCACTACGTGGCGCCAGTCCCGGTGACTTGCATCGCTCTGCGCTCGAACCGCTCCGCAACGGGTTCGGCTTGCGCGTGGGGCCGCTGCAGGTAGGTCACGATTTCATAGGGGCCGTCGGCGAGCGGTCGCATGGTGATTCCCCATCCATGGGCACGCTCGATGCGCGATCGCGCAGATACCCCGATGCCGTAGCCCGCTGCAACCCATAGCGCCAGCATCTCGAAAGAAACCACCCGCCGGATGCTCTCCTGGTCTGCTGGCATGAGGGAGGCCAGCCTCTCATTCAGAAGCGGACAGGCCTCTGCCTGCCAGCGATAGACGGGATAGTCCTGGAGATCGGCGATGGTGAGCTTCGCCTGGTCGACCAAGCGGGACCGAGGCGGAATGGCGACGGCCATGGTCTCCGTCCACAAGAGCTGCGTTTTGAGAGCCGGGTCGCGATCCCCCTGAAGCGACATTCCGACGTCGTAGCGGCCTTCAAGAAGCCCATCAAGCAGGACGTCCCCTGCAACCTCGAAGAACGAGAGGGTGACGTCTGGCTCTTCCGCGCGCTGTCGCGCGAGAAGCGCCGAAAGGTGTGATGACGGTACGCCCGGTGCTACGGCAAGTCTGATACGGGGGGGCGGACTGGTGGCATCGTGCATAAAAGTCCCCACGGAGAGTGTCGATTGCGAAGACAACGCGACATGATACTCATGAGTTAAATTTAACGTGGTTAAATTTTTGTGCCTGATCGACGCTTCTGCTAATGCAGAAGCGTACTGTTCAACGAGGGCGTCCTCCGGGTGCAACCAGATTTGAGGCCGAGCCAGCCCTGGCTTTCGGCAAGGCCGTGCGTACGTTTCGTGTGGATCAGGGTATTGCGCAGGAGGAGTTGGCCGCGCGGGCCGGGATTGAGCGTTCACATATGGGCAAGATCGAGCGAGGGGAACACTTGCCCTCGCTGGCCGTAATCTTGAAAGTTGCCGCAGCGCTCAAAATGAGCGGCACCGAACTGATGACTGCAACGGAACGCAATCTGCATGCCGATGCAGGCTGACGCCCCATCGGAAAGGGCTTCTATCCGTCCACCTGCGAACGCAGGCGAGCAATGAAGCGCTCCAACGGAGGGCACGGCGTGTCTCTTCGAGGCCGGAGTAGGTAGGTGGTAATCACGGCCGAATCTACGGCCAAAGGACGAGCAACGACATCGGCGCGCCGGCTGACCGCAAGTCTGGCGGCTGTGGTGAAGCCGAGACCGTATCCAGCCCCGACCAGTGTGAGCATCATGTCCAACGAGGATGCGTGTCCGACGATATTTGGTTCTCTCTCCAGTGGTCGCAGCAACCTTGATAGCTCGCGGCAGTAACCTTCACACACCCGAGGGTCACACAAGACCAGGGGGTGATCCCCGATCTCCTGAAGTGGAACCTCCTTGTGGGCAAGCAACTCGTGCCTGGCCGGAACAGCAATTACCAAGGGGTCTCGCCAGATGGGGTCGGCAACAATATCATTCTCGACATCAGCTGTATGTGCAAATCCAATAGTGAAATCGCCAGACCGCAGTCCGCGTATCTGTTCAGCCAATGGAACCTCAGAAAGCCGTATTTCAATCTCTGGCTCTTCCTCTCGGCAGTCCGCGAGGAACGCAGACAGGCGCTGGTCTACGGTGCCGTCTGATATAGCAATCCGCAGACTACCATTGAGGCCCGCCGCGACAGCTTTGACGTTTTCTCTGGCCTGATCCAGAACAGTGAAAAGCCTTCGAACATCCTGCAAGAACACAGTGCCCGCTGGAGTCAGACGCGTTCCTCGCCGATCACGATCAAAAAGCAATGTTCCCAGTTCGTCTTCAAGTTCCTTGATGGTGCGGGACAGTGGTGGCTGTTCAATGTGTAATCGCTCTGCAGCGCGTGTGAAGTGCAATTCTTCGGCTAATGCAACAAAACAGCGAAGGTGCCGCAATTCCATGAGCAGTTCTCCTCAATCCTATTCAGGTTCCATGGCGCATCGCATTCGGAATGCGCGGCGAAAGAAGTGAAAATCCTCCCCTATCCTGCTTGAGCCCAAAGAACATTTCAGCAGTTGGAATGAACGTCGCAACCGCGACCCGTCAAACACTCACACTCCAACATCCGCTAAACCAACCAGAGAGTTCCCCCGGCTCTGCCGGGGAGGCAGTAGAAGTTTGACGTTTACAGGGGTCCATCGGGGGAAACTCCAACTCGTGAGCCGCCAAGCACACGAGAGGAGAATCCACCGATGGACGACTACGAGAGCTTAAACCACACGCAATGGGAGTGCCTGTACCACGTGGTGTTCATACCGAAGTGTCGACGCCGCACCTTGTACGTGGAGCTTCGGAAGTACCTGGGAGAAGTGTTCCGTCGGCTGGCGGAACAGAAGGAGAGCCGGGTCGAGGAAGGCCATTTAATGCCGGATCATGTGCACATGATGCTGCGGATTCCGCCGAAGTATGCGGTGTCGCAGGTGGTGGGTTACATCAAGGGCAAGAGCGCTATCCACCTGGCGCGAGTGTATGGAGAGCGCAAGCGCAGCTTTGTTGGGCAGAGTTTTTGGGCGCGGGGATATTTCGTCTCGACCGTAGGCCGGGACGAACAGGTGATCCGGGCGTACATCCGCAACCAAGAGGCAGAAGATCGGCGATTGGAGCAGTTGCAGTTGCTGAGGTAGGCAGGCCACCGCAGGGTGGCCCATACAGAGGGGCCGCGTTAGCGACCCCGCCCAAGCCGCTTTGAGCAGCTCACAAAACTAAAGCCCCCGGCTTTGCCGGGGGATACTTACTGGCTCGTGGTCATCCGACGTTCACTATGTAATTGCTGGCTTTAAGCCAATGGTGGAACGGCGGGTTGATTTAATGCCTTTCACACTCACAGCATTCATCGTATTTGGCGTTCCGTGCTATCTCAGCAATAAGGTGGGAATTGTTGAGGCTTTTAAAAGCTCGGTTGTCTTGCTGCCAACCACCAAACTGCGCAGTGGCGAATGCCCGAATGCCCCCATGATCAACATATCAATGGCCTGCTCTTGTATTGTCCGAACAATGACTTCCTGCGCCTCACCTGGCGTCATAGAAGACGTCACCTCGAAGCCCGCCACCTCCAAGGCGCCCCTGGCCCACTCCAGTGACTTGGATGCATCTTTGCGTTGCGTGCCTGACATCAGCAACAGAATGGGCAAGCCGCGAAACAATGGACTGCCCGCCACCATTTCAACTCCGCGCCGCGTGACGACACCGCCGTCAAAAGCGATCATCACTCGCTGGGGTGCCTTGAAATCTTCGGTCACGGTCAGGATAGGCCGATTCAGCGCGCGAACCATGTGCTCCACATGGTGCCCCAATTCACTACGCTGCGATGTGGCCGCGTCGGCGCCGCGCCGGCCCAGTACCAGTAGTCGTACGCCCTTCGCCTGCTCTACGACAGTTTCTTCCAAATCGCCGTGACGCTGGCGCACATCGACATCGGTGGCCCCGATGGCCATCGCCCGCTCACGCAGCCGATTTAGGAACAAGCGGCCTTGTTCCCGTGCGCTCTTGGCGCGGGTTTCATCCTCTGCTGACAGTTTGGCCAGCAGACTTTCCTGGGCGTCGATACCGATCGCACCGCTGCGGTCATCGCCCATTCCTCGCTCTGGGTGGCTGTCGATGACATGCAAAAACTCCAGGGGCGCATTCATACGGTGTGCCGCCCATGCCGCGCAGTCAGCCACATAGTCCGCATACCTGGATTGATCGACGCAGGCCAGCACCTTGTTCTCGTTCTTCATGATTCGTTCTCCTTTCAATGGCCCGCAAGCATGTCGGCAGCGCCGTCCTTGTCGTGGACAGCAAACTTGTCCACCATCGTGGCGCTGGCCTCGTTCAGGCCGATCACCTCCACTTCAGTACCTTCGCGCCGGAACTTGATGACCACCTTGTCCAGCGCACTGACGGCAGTGATGTCCCAGAAGTGGGCACGGCTGACGTCGATGCATACCTTGTCGATGACCTCTTTGTAATCGAACGTGTTGACGAAACGCTCGGCCGACGCGAAGAACACCTGGCCGGTGATGGTGTAGGTGCGCATGCGGCCTTCGTCCTCCGTGCGCGAGGACGCATGGAAGATCCGCCCCACCTTGTGGGCGAAGAAGAAGCCAGACAGCAGCACGCCGACCAGCACGCCCTTAGCCAGGTCGTGGGTGCCCACCGTCATGGCGACAGTGGCCAGCATCACCACACTGGAACTCTTGGGGTGCTCTCGCAGATTTCGGATCGAGGCCCAGTTGAAAGTGCCGATTGACACCATGATCATCACCGCGACCAGCGCGGCCATCGGGATGCGCGCCACCCAGTCACCGATGAACACCACCATCAGCAGCAGGAACACGCCAGCAGCGAGCGTGGACAACCGACCCCGGCCGCCCGATTTCACGTTGATGACCGACTGGCCGATCATGGCGCAGCCTGCCATGCCGCCGAGAAAGCCAGTCGCGATGTTCGCCACGCCCTGGCCCACGCATTCGCGGTTCTTGTTGCTGTTCGTATCGGTCAGGTCATCGACGATGGAGGCCGTCATCATGGATTCCAGCAGGCCCACCACTGCCAGGGTGGCCGACACCGGGAAAATGATCTTGAGCGTCTCCAGGTTCAGCGGCACATCGGGCAGCAGGAACACCGGCAGGCTGTCAGGCAACTGGCCCATGTCGCCCACGGTGCGGATGTCCAGGCCAAGGAAGATCGCCACGGCGGTCAGCACCACGATGGCTACCAATGGGGACGGCACGGCCTTGGTGATGTAGGGAAACAGGTAGATGATGCCCAAGCCCGCCGCCGTCATGGCATAGACATGCCATGTCACATTGGTCAGTTCGGGCAACTGGGCCATGAAGATCAGGATGGCCAGCGCATTGACGAAGCCGGTGATGACCGAGCGCGAGACGAAGCGCATCAGCGCACCGAGCTTGAGCCAGCCCGCGACGATCTGGAGCACGCCGGTCAGCACGGTGGCGGCCAGCAGGTATTGCAGGCCGTGCTCCTTGACCAGCGTGACTATGAGCAGTGCCATGGCGCCGGTGGCGGCCGAGATCATGCCCGGCCGCCCGCCGGCAAAGGCGATGATCGTGGCAATGCTGAAGGAGGCGTAGAGGCCGACCTTGGGATCGACGCCCGCGATGATGGAAAAAGCGATGGCTTCGGGAATCAATGCCAGCGCGACGACGATGCCTGCAAGCAGATCGTTGCGGACGTTGGACAGCCAGTCCTGGCGAAAGGATTTGATCATTGTTCTATTCCGAGAGAAGACTCAGCCACGGGCTGGAACGGACACAGGCGCGAAAGCGTCTTTCCGAACCCGGAATAGAAAGCCGCCCCTACGCAAAAAAGGGCGGCAAGACGCAGTCAAACGGACGCGCAGCCTCGTGCGAGCAAGAAAGAAATGGGAGAGAAGCTGGCTCGCAGCGAGAATGAGACTTACACCGGCAAAAACTCCAATTGACTGCGGATGAATGCAAAGTCGGTGATTTTAAAGCATTTCGCCTGATGAAAGCAAAAACGGGCTTGGCTTCCATCCTTGCTTCGTGCCGTGCACGATCCTCACGCGGCTTTTGTGGTGCGCCGATACATCGCGCCCCAAGCCAACCCCAGCAAGGCTGCCAGCAACGACCCCGCCAGCACGCCCAACTTGGCCGCGCCCAGCAGGGTTTCATTGTCGAACGCGAGCATGGAAATGAAGATCGACATGGTGAAGCCCACGCCCGCCAGCAGGCCGATCAGGACAATTCCGCTCCACGACACGCCGGGCGGCAACCGGCACCAGCCCAAGCGGACCATCAGCCAGCTCACGCCGACCACGCCCAACGGCTTGCCCAGCACCAGTGCCAGGCCGACGCCGGCCATCACCCACTGCGGGCCTGCGGCGGACAGGTCAATGCCGTCCATGCTCACGCCTGCGTTGGCCAGTGCGAACAGGGGCATGATTCCGAACGCCACCCAAGGGTGCAGCGCCGTTTGTACGCGCACCACAGGGGGCAGCAGCTCGCGCTGGGCCAGCCGCAATTGCTTGAGCGGCATGGCAAGGTGGTGCGTATCGTTGGCGTCATCGTGGTTGCGCAGCTTCTGCGCCGCGTACGCCACCATGTCCAGCGGGTGTTCACGCGTGGGCCGCGACAGCACCGGCGTGAGCATACCGAGAACGACGCCTGCCAATGTTGGATGCGCCCCGGTCATCAACAGGCCGGTCCAGACGATGGCGCCAGGCAGCACGTAGGCGAAGGCCGAGCCTACGCCCATGCGCTGAAATCCCAGCACCACGAGGATGCCCATCGCGGCGACGAGAAATCCCGACAGGTCCAGGCCGCCCGAATAGAACAGCGCGATGATGAGCACCGCGATGATGTCGTCGATGATCGCCAGCGCCAGTAGAAAGACGCGCACGTTGCCCGGAATGCTCCGGCCCAGCAGGGCGAGCACGCCCACGGCGAAGGCGATGTCGGTGGCCGTGGGCACGGCCCAACCCTGCAAGCGAGATGGGTCGGTATTCAAGGCCACATAGATCAGCGCGGGCACGGCCACGCCGCCCAGCGCCGCCATGATGGGCAGGCTGGCCTGACGCAGATTGCTCAAGGCACCTTCATGGATTTCGCGGCGGATTTCCATGCCCACGACCAGGAAGAAAATGGTCATCAGGCCGTCGTTGATCACGAAGTGCAGCGACTGGGAGACAGTGAGGCTGCCGATGCCAAGTGACACCGGCAGATGCCAGAGCGCGTGATAGCCGGGGGCAAACGGAGAATTGGCCCAGATCAGCGCCACGGCGGCGGCTATCAAGAGCGCGATGCCGCTAGCGGCTTCTATGTGCAGGAAACGTTCGAGGGTGGCGAAAGCGCGCTCGGCCAGAAGTTGGGCGCGCGGTAGATCCTGCCGCGTGGTGTGGCGATTCATGGTCGTCAAAACTCCGCGTGGCGGCCCGACCGACGCATGAACCTGTCCCGCTGCGACATGCAGCTAACACCCAACTGCCATTTTACAGGGTTGTAGCTAGAAGATCAGCGAGCGTGAAGTGATGCTCATCGAACTCGTTCCCCGGGCAAGAAACATGGCCGTCCATGCTGCCGTTTGCGCTTGTTGCGAACCCGAATCGCCTCCATCAACCCCACAAGCCAGCAGGCTGGACAACCCCGCATGAAGTAGATGGCCAAGCCGAACAGCCCCATTGCCGGCCAGAAGTGAGGGGTTAGCACGATGCCACCTGCCATAGATGCCAGGGCCAAAACGCCGCGAACCAACTGCGCTGTGACGGAAGTGCTGCAATACATGATGCGCTCCTGTCACCAGAGAACGGTGCGATGGGAATAACTGGAGGATGGCGAGGTTGCCCGCCCTAGACGAGCGTTCTGCCTCTTCCCGCCAATAAGAGGGGCGCGGCCGCCAAAACGGTTCGCGGCAGGCTCAAAAAGTCGGGCTTCATGAAAACGCGGACGGGTGGAGTAGCGCCGCCGTGCAGATATTTCCGTTCGGTTGCGAACCGCTTTAACGACTCCCAGCCTCTAAATGAACAGCCACCGTTCTTGGCGGCCAAGTTCGCCCCTGCGCGCCGTCGCCTTGGGCGGTTCTCCCCTTATTCAGGAATACGCCCATGAAACTACGTATGACCGCCGCCTTTCTCGCTCTTGCCACGTTCGCCAGCATCGCCAGCGCCGGGGAGATCAAACCGTTCAGCCAAGCCGAGTTCGACCGTCTGACGCAGGCTGGCCAGCCCGTGGTAGTGGACGTCAGCGCGACGTGGTGCCCGACCTGCAAGGCGCAGAAGCCGATCTTGGAAACCCTAATGAAGCAGCCCGCCTACAAGGACGTGACCTTGCTGACCGTGGACTTCGACAGCGAAAAGAGCACCGTCCGGGCCTTCAAGGTCAGCATGCAAAGTACGCTGGTAGGCTTCAAAGGCACCCAGGAAGTGGCTCGTTCCGTGGGCGACACCACCGAGGCCGGCATCGAGGGCCTGATTCAGAAGACCACGCGCTGATGACGCTCGGCCTCGGTTCCTACGGCCTCGGACTGCTCGCGGGGGTGCTTTCCACGCTGTCGCCTTGCGTCCTGCCCATCGTACCGATCCTGATTGGCTCGGCGGTCAACGCCCATCGGCACGCGCCGTTGGCCCTGGCGGGCGGCCTCGCTCTGTCCTATGCCATTGTCGGCACGGCGCTGGCCTGGGCAGGCGCCTCGCTCGGCATCGACACAACGATCTTCCGGGGCGTGGGCGCGGCCGTCCTGGGACTGCTAGGGGTGGTGCTCATGTCCAGCGCCCTCCAGCAGCTGTTTGCGTCGCTGACGGCCGGCATCGGCAATGCCGGGAACGACCTGCTTGCGCGTGTCCAACTGGACGGGCTGACGGGGCAGTTCGTGGTGGGCCTGGTGCTGGGGCTGGTCTGGAGTCCCTGCGTGGGGCCGACGCTTGGCGCGGCCATCGTTCTGGCCAGCCAGGGTACGAACCTGGCGCAAGCAGGCTCGATGATGGCGGTGTTCGGTATCGGCGCGGCATTGCCCCTGGTTGCACTGGCCTATGTGTCGCGCAGCGCGATCGGCCGCACGCGATCCAAGCTCCTGCACGCCGGCAAGGCCGGGAAAGTCCTGTTGGGCGCGATCATGCTTGCCCTGGCCGCCCTGATCCTGACAGGCGCCGACAAGCCGATGGAAGCATGGCTTGTGGAACATTCACCGGCCTGGCTCACACAACTGACGACGAGGTTCTGAGCCATGCCGCGCCCGAATTTCACCTTCGTTTCGACAGGGTGACGCCGTGGGAAACATCTTGGACAGCATCGCGCGCCGCTGTGGAGAAGGACTGAGCCGCTACCTCAGTCGGCCCCACCATGTGCATAGCGTAGCCCCGCCGACCGATCCAGACCTTCTCATGGCGTGCCTGCAGCCCGGCGACGTGCTGCTGGTCGAAGGTCAGAGCCGGGTCAGCGTGGCCATCAAGTACCTGACCCAATCCACCTGGTCGCACGCGGCACTGTTTGTCGGCACGGCCGGCAGGCCGACCGATGCCGAAGGGCGGCCCCGTTGCTTTCTTGAAGCCGATCTACGCGAAGGCGTGCGTCTGGTCAGCGTGGCCGAGTTCGCCGATCTGCATACCCGAGTGTGCCGGCCCGTGGGCCTGACCGCTGCCGAGATTGACACCCTGGTCGGCACGGCGGTGGCTCGGCTGGGCCATCAGTACGACTTGAAGAACGTGATCGACCTGGCCCGATATCTGTTGCCCACGCCGCCGGTGCCGGTGCGTTGGCGCCGTCGCATGCTCGGCCTGGGCAGCGGCGACCCCACCCGCGCCATCTGCTCGACGCTGATCGCCCAAGCTTTCCAGTCGATTCGCTATCCGATCCTGCCGCTGATCGAGACCGTGCCGTCGCAGGACCCGATGTGCCCCGGCTGTGTGGCCGAGATTCTTCATGTGCGGCACCACAGCCTTTTCGCCCCGCGCGACTTCGACGTCTCGCCCAACTTCGCCATCATCAAACCCAATCTGGAAGCCGGAATATTTCCACTTAGGAGCACTCCATGAACGCCAAGCTGACACTGCCTCTTCTTACCGAAGACACCGCCCCTGAAAGGAGCCGCGAGTTCCTGAGCAACACGCGCAGGAAGCAGGGATTTGTTCCCAACATGTATGGAGAAATGGCCCACGCCCCTGGCGCGCTCTCGACCTACCTCCATGGGTATGACTGGTTCCGCAAGGAATCCGGCTTCACGCCGGCCGAGCAGGAAGTCGTGCTGCTGGTCATCAGCCGGGAAAACGGCTGCCACTACTGCATGGCCGCTCACAGCATGATCGCCGAGAAGGTATCGAAGGTGCCGCCGCAGGCGCTCCAGGCGATCCGTGAGGGCACGGCGATTGATGACCCGAAGCTGCGCGCCCTGGCTGACTTCGTCAACGAAATGGTGGAATCGCGGGGCAATCCGTCCCAGGCCAGTTTGCAGAGTTTCACCGGCGCAGGCTACAGCGAGCCGCATGCATTGCAAGTGGTGCTCGCCATCGCCATCAAGACGCTCTCGAACTACACCAACCACCTGTTCGACACCCCTATGGAACCAGCCTTTGCGTCCTACGCTCTGCCGGCGGTGACGAAATGAATGCAGTGCCCACTTTGGAGTCAACCATCACTTGCCCGAAATGCGGTTTCAAAAAAACGGAAGTTATGCCTGTTGATTCGTGCCAGTTCTTCTACGAGTGCCCGGTGTGCCATGAATTGTTAAAACCGAAGCCGGGCGACTGCTGCGTGTTCTGCTCTTACGGCACCAGCAGGTGTCCATCCAATCAGGAAGGGGTTGCCGGAGGATGTTGTGAGTAGAAGACATGAGATTGTTCGGCGTCCGGTGGTCGCCGCCGCCGTAGGGATTCTTTGGCGAGTCGCTGACCGCGCTCTACATGGGCGTGATCGCGTGGATCGCGGTGGCCATGCATGTTCACTACATTCTTTCTCCCGGACTGGGCGCTCTGACCCACGACGTCATCAAGCGACCGCACGGCACCTGGGCCAAAACGCCGGGGATGCTCGTTCTCACACCGCTTCTCACCGGATTGGTGGGCACAATCCTCGTGCGAAATATGGGCGGCGGGATGGTGCCGATTCTGCTGGCGACCGCTGCCGCGATGCTCATCATCCGCGTCTTGAAGTCACCGATTGCCCCAGCCATATTCGTGGCTCCCGTTCTTTCTGGTGGTTCTGGTCGGCACGGCAACCCTAGCCGAAGTCACAGGCTGGCGGCTGATCCTGTTCCCGCCGCTGATCGTGATTGCCTTCGAGATGTTTGCCCACGCGGACGTTTGCCCCTGGGCAAAGAAGCCGATCAGGCTGCCGGTCGCGTGTACTTTGAGTGTGCTGATCGGGGGTGCACTAGTCACGACGTTCGGGGATGCGCCGCTGGCGGTGATCGCCAGCACGGCATGCGGCATCCTAATCTTGCGATTATTCGATCTGCACGTGCCGCCGGCGCTCGCCGTGGGCCTGCTGCCGTTTATCATCCCAGCCGTCGATTACCGATTCGCGGCCTCCGTGGGCATTGGCACCTTAACTCTGACCATGCTGTTCCTTGTATGGGGCAGGCTGAGAAGGGTGCGCCTTTCACCGTCCTGAGGGGGCGCAACCTTCTTAGCTTTTGCTATCCAGCGCAGCACGATAGCTGCTTCACGTCCTTGCTGAAGGTCTGCGCGGCGAGCTTCAGGCCCTCGACCATCGTCAGATACGGGAACAACTGGTCGGCCAGTTCCTGCACCGTCATGCGCGCGCGGATCGCCAGCGCCGCTACCTGAATCAACTCGCCCGCTTCTGGGGCCACCGCCTGCACGCCGATCAAACGGTGGCTGCCTTCCTCGATCACCAGCTTGATGAAGCCGCGCGTATCGAAGTTGGCGAGCGCGCGCGGCACGTTGTCGAGGGTGAGCGTGCGGCTGTTGGTCTCGATGCCGGCGTGGTGCGCCTCCTGCTCGCTCAAGCCCACGGTAGAGACCTGTGGGTCGGTGAACACCACCGCTGGCATGGCAGTCAGATCCAGTGACGCATCGCCGCCGGTCATGTTGATCGCGGCGCGGGTACCGGCCGCCGCCGCGACGTAGACGAACTGCGGCTGGACGGTGCAGTCGCCGCCGGCGTAGATGTCCGGGGCGCTGGTGCGCATGCCGGAGTCGATCTCGATGGCCCCTTGCTTGTTCACCGCCACCCGGGCGGCTTCGAGGTTGAGGCTGCGCGTATTAGGTGCGCGACCCGTCGCCACCAGCAGCCGGTCGGCACGCAGTTCGCCATGGTTGGTGGTCAACACAAACTCGCCGTCCACGTGCGCGACCTGGCTGGCTTGCGTATGTTCCAGCACTTCGATGCCCTCCGAGCGAAACGCCACCGTTACGGCTTCGCCGATGGCCGGGTCTTCGCGAAAGAACAGCGTCCTGCGCGCCAGGACCGTGACCTTGGCCCCAAGCCGAGCTAAGGCTTGCGCCAGCTCAACAGCCACTGCCGATGAGCCGATCACAGCTAGGCGTGCGGGAATCGTGTCGCTCACCAGCGCCTCGGTTGAAGTCCAGTAGGGCGTGTCCTTGAGGCCTGGGATCGGCGGCACCTCCGCGCTCGCGCCGGTGGCGATCAGGCAGCGGTCGAACGAAACCACGCGCTCGCCGCCCTCGTTCAGCCGCACGGTGAGGCTGCGGCCGTCCTTGAAGCGGGCTTCGCCCGCTAGCCGCATGATGGCTGGGTTGCCGTCCAGGATGATTTCGTACTTGGCATGGCGCAACTCATCGACGCGCGCCTGCTGCTGGGCCAGCAGCCGTTCGCGCAGGATCGCTGGTGGAGTCGCCTGGATGCCCCCATCGAACGGGCTTTCGCGGCGCAGGTGGGCGATGTGGGCGGCGCGGATCATGATCTTCGAGGGCACGCAGCCGACATTGACGCAGGTGCCGCCGATGGTGCCGCGCTCGATTAGAGTCACCCGTGCGCCGCGTTCGACGGCCTTCAGCGCCGCCGCCATCGCGGCCCCACCGCTGCCGATGACGACAATATGCAGGCCGCCGTCGTGGCTGGCCTTGTCGCCGCCGTCGGCCCAATCGCGCATGCGGTCGAGCAGTCCGCCTTTGGGAAGCGCGTTCGACGCATCGGCCAGCGCCGCGCGGTAGCCGAGTCCGGCGACAGCCGCGATCAGGGCATCGGGTGAAGCGCCGGCCGCGATTGCGAGCTGGGCGCTGCCCTTGGTGTAGGACACTTCGGCCGATTGCACGCCAGGCACGTTTTCCAGTGCTTCCTTGACGTGGACCGCGCAGGAGTCGCAAGTCATGCCGGTGATCTTCAACTGTGTCATGAAGTCATTCCTTTCAATTCGTTGTGGCGCAAGCCAGTCAGCCGTGTTTCGCGGGCAGTTCGCAGCCGTCGGTACCGCAGCGGCGGTTGGCCTGGAATACCAAATCCCAGATCGAAACGACGGCCATCAAGGCGATCCCCGTATAGACCAGGGGCCGCATCCAAGCGGTGCCAAGCAGCCAGACCGCGCCCACGATAACGATGGCGGGACCGACCATACCCAGCAGACTCCGGTGCCATTGCCGGTGGCGTAGCCAACCGAGCGCGTTGGCCGCAAGCGCCAATGCAGCAAACAACGGCAACAGCCTGGAAATGAACAAGCCTTCATATTGCTGGAGAAAACCCAGCCCGATGGCCGCGCCTAGGCTGGCGAGTGCCGGAAAGCACATTGCGCAGCCCATCGCGGAGACGAGGGTGCCCAATGCCCCCGCTTTGTCGGCGATACGCGCAATCGGTTTCATGGCATCGCTCCCGGTTTAGCGTTTGACGCTGGACGGATAGCCCGCGTCTTCGGTGGCTTGGGTCAGCTTCTGGACGTTGGCCTTGGCATCATTGAAGGTGACGACCGCTTCGCGCTTCTCGAAGGTCACATCGACTTGGCTGACGCCCTCGACCTTGGAGAGCGCCTTCTTGACGGTGATCGGGCAAGCGGCGCAGGTCATGCCCGGCACGGCAAGCGTGACGGTCTGGGTAGCGGCCAACACTGGAACGGTGACGGCGACGAGCGCAAGGGATGCAAGCAGTTTTTTCATGGTGTACTCCTGATCAATAGAAGAAAGGCAACACGTAGGGAAATCCGAGCGCGATCAGAACGAGCGCGGCCACGATCCAGAAAATCAGCTTGTAGGTGGTGCGAACCTGCGGGATCGCACACACCTCGCCCGGCTTGCAGGCAGTTGCCGGCCGGTAGATGTGCCGCCAGGCGAAGAACAACGCCACCAGCGCCGCGCCGATGAAGATCGGGCGATACGGTTCCAGTGCGGTCAAGTTGCCGATCCAGGCACCGCTGAAGCCCAGAGCGACCAAAACCAGTGGCCCCAGGCAGCAGGTCGAAGCGAGGATGGCTGCGAGTCCGCCGGCGGCGAGAGCGCCGCGCCCGTCTTGCGATTCCGACATCAGATTCTCCTTTCGAGGATTTGCTCGTTGGAGTAACGTTACTGCCGTAGTCAACTACGGAGTCAAGCGGAATGGAAAACACCTTGGAAAGCCTGACCATCGGCACCTTCGCCAAGGCAGCCGGGGTCAACGTGGAGACGATCCGCTTCTATCAGCACAAAGGGCTGCTGCCCACGCCGGAACGGCCCTACGGCAGCATTCGACGCTACTGCAGCGCCGACGTGGCGCGGGTGAAGTTCGTGAAGGCGGCGCAGCGGCTGGGATTCAGCCTCGATGAAATCGGGGAGTTGCTGAAGCTGGAGGACGGCACCCATTGCAATGAAGCAGCCGAACTGGCGGCACTGCGGCTGGCCGATGTTCGCACCCGCCTGAACGACCTTATGCGGATGGAGCAGGCGCTGTCAAAATTGGTGAGCGAATGCTGTGCGCATGAGGGCCATGTGTCCTGCCCGTTGATTGATGCGCTGCATGGCGATTGAACTGGCATATAGGCGGCTGCTGACACTACGGCGTGATCGCAGCGTTCGTCAGTGCCGCCCTCGATTGCCGATCCGCAGGCCCTGTAGACATTGGGGCCTTGTCTCTGAACATGCTGCCCCCAGTATGGCGCAGGCGGAGCAAACAGGCTCTTCACTACCCTGACGGTGAGGCCAAGACGGACGAGCGCGCTTATTTCCGAATCGCCTCCTGTGTCATGCCACCCAACGCCTTCGACATATTTTCGGTGACGGGACCGCAGTTGTCGGCGCCGTGGCGCGACGCGAGATACTTCGGATCGTTGTAGGCCAGCCAAACTTGCCCGGCCGCGTCCTGCCAGGCCAGCGCCTTCAGGGGTAGGTCGATACCGGCAGTCTGCGCGCATTCCATCAAGGGGGTTCCGCCCTGGGGATTGCCGAACACCAGAAGTTCGGTCGGCCGCAAATCCTTGCCGACCTTCTTGGCACCCTGCGCGTGATCGAGGCGCAAGAAGACGTTGATGCCCCGAGACTTGGCGGCAGTCTCGAAGCGCTCGATGGTCTCCTTGACGCTGTAAGGGCTTTGTACCGCGATCAGCCCATCGGCGGCTCCCGCCGCCGAAGCAAAACAACATGCCATCACGAGGGATGTGGCGCGCAATGCAAGCATGCAGACCTCCTTGTCAGGCCGAAGCCTGTTGGCGCTTCAAGAATCCGCGAATCCAATGGTCGAGCGATAGTTGTCCCGGCCCGATGGCGATCAAGGCAATCGCCATCGTCGCCCAAGGCAGATGAAAGTTCGCCCACCCGTCCGGCACGATGAGTTGGATCACCGCCGTCATGCCGAGCAAGCCCAGGGCACTCAAGCGCGTACCAAGTCCGAAAATCAGCAGGATCGGAAAGATGATCTCGGCCGATCCACTGGCGAAGGCGAGCACGTCAGGCGCAGGCAGGTCATAGACCTTCCCCAGGATGTGTAGCTTGAATTCCTCTTCAAAAAGAAAGCTCGCCGTCGGCGCCAGCGACAGGAAGCCGTCCCATTTGGTGAGGCCCGACTTGAAGAAGGGCAAGGCCAGTGCTACGCGAAGGAACAGCGGCGCCGCCATGCCGGCGATCTTTGTTAGCCAGTGCAATGCGCAGTTCGCCGCGCCAAGTATTCCGGGCCAACCCTTCGGCACTTGGAAGTTACTCATGATCGTTCTCCCTGGCTTCCAACTCGAAGCCGACAAAAGCGCCCATCTGGATTAATTCCCGCAAGTTCTCCGACAGGTCGAAACCGCCGTCGGTGGCGAGGGCTGTTTCCATCGCCTGCGATAGCGTCAGGCCCTGGCCGAGCGCGACCACGAAGTCATGACTCGCGGGGAGCACCTGGCGCACATCCACCTCGGCGTCGGGGCGCAGCACCATCGTGTCCTGCGCTTCGGAGAGATCAATGGGTGCTGGCGTGCCATCGGGGGCGTTCATCCGCCAGATCGTGAAGGCTGGGAATGGCGAGCGCACCAGGCGCACGGAAGGGTGAAGCCGAAACCGCAGCACGGGTGCCTGGTCTGGCGATACGCTGGTGAGCGCGCTGGGTGCCAACGGCTCTGCTTCGCGCTCGTGGTAAGCCTCGGTCGCGGCGCGCTCGATGCGGGCCACGTCGGCGAGATAAGGCAAGGATTCCGTCGGCGGAAAGGACGCGATGAAGTCCGGGAACTCGACTCCATAGTGCAGCAGCACCGGCGAGCCCGGCGGCGTGGCGGCCGCGAAGACGCGGGCCATCGCCGCGAAGAATTCGTCGCCCACCAGCTTGACGACACAGGGAAAGCCTGCGCGCAGCGCGTCCGTCAGGCCAACGAACACATTGTTCCGATAGACGGCAAAGCGCCGTGCGCTCGGCTCGCTGTCGGGGCCGACCAGCCCCTCGGGCACCGCGCGTTCCGGGTCGAGCAGCGCCGAGGCAAATTCCTCCAGGCGTTCAGCCAAGCGTGCCATGACGTCGCTCCTGTACGTTGGACATGCCCATCAGCACATCGGCCATCACGGCTTCCGCTTGCAGTTCGGGCCATGCGGGAATGTTGGAATCCCACTCGATCAGCGTAGGGACTGACCCGATGCGTTGGATGACCTGCCTAAAGAGGTTCCACACCCGCTCATCCACTCTTTGGTCGTGTGAGTCGATCAACAAGGGGCGTCCCTTCTCGTCCGTCTGGCGGGAGTGGCCGGCCAGGTGGACTTGCTGCACATGGTCAAGGGGGAAGTCGTTGATATAGGTGCGCGCGTCCCATTGCTGATTCGTGCTCGCCACATGGACGTTGTTCACATCCAGCAGCAGACCGCATCCGGTTCTGCGGGCGATCTCACGGATGAAATCCGTCTCGCGCCAGGTGCTCTCCTTGAACCAGATATAGGTCGCGGGGTTCTCCAGCAGCATTTGCCGGCTCAGGGCCGTTTGCACCTCGTCAATGTGCTGGCAGATGCGGTTCAGCGTCTCGTCGGTGTAGGGCACCGGCAACAGATCATCGAGGTAGCTGGTGCCGTGCGAAGACCATGCAAGGTGCTCCGACACCAGGCCGGGTTCGTACCGCTCGGCCAGTGCCTTTAGGCGTTGCAAATGCGCCTGGTCGAGCGGTCTGTCGGCCCCGATGGACAGGCCCACGCCGTGCAACGACAGGGGATAGTGTTCGCGGATGGCGGTCAGGTAGCGATGGGGCGGACCACCGGCGCCCATGTAGTTTTCCGCATGGACTTCAAAGAAGCCCATATCCGGCCACGATTCGATGATCGTGCGGTAGTGATCGGGCTTGAGGCTGACACCAGCTCGCGCAGGGATTTCCCGCTCGGCGGCGTGCCCGGTTTGGTGAATGCCCATGTTGGTCCTCGTTATCGCAAGCTGATGGGCGGGGCGACAGGCCACCGCCCACCAAGGTGAACGCTGGCGTCAGGACTTGGCGGTGAGGCTGCCGTGACCGTTGGGCGTCGAGATCGTGGTGCAGGTGCCCTTGGCGACCAGCTTCCAGGCGTTGCCCTGGTAGTCGGTGGTGCTGGTGCCCGCGCAGCTCGTGCCGGCGCCAGCGAAGCAGTCGTTCTGCCCCTTGAGGGCGACGCCGTAGCACTTGTCGAACTTGCCGGTCTTCATCATCTCCATGCTCTTGGCTTGGTTCTCCTGCATCTTTTTCTGCATGTCGGCCTGGCTCATGCCCTGAGAAAATGCGGGAGCAGCGAAGGCTGCGACGAACGCCGTGGCGACGGCGGCGGACAACATACGGTTTGACATTGCAATCTCCTGAAAGGAAAGAAGCAGCCGGGTGAGCTGCGGGTAGTGGGCCGGCAACTGCCAGCCTCATTTCCTAGGAGGTGCCCGTCACGCAAAACGGTTCGCGGGCAGCGAAAAAAAGTCCTCGATCGCTGGTCGCCCCCCAACGCTTGGCAAGCGAGCGCGAGATTCGCCGTCAAGCGCAGGCGAAGGCTGGTTGTGGTTAGACAGCCCGAGGAAGGCGATCAGTACCAATTCGATAAGGCATACCGCCATGCCAGTGGAATCGCACGCAGAGGGCATCGCATGTCGCATGTGCTCTGGGCTTCTGCGGCTTATCAATGCGGACTCTTCCCACGCGGGAGTAGCCTAAAACCCTTTACTTCGTCGGGGCGCGGTGACCGGAGGATGGCTCTAAACCAAGCATGTATTCGCGCACCAGTTCGCGAGCGCGGTGCAGACGACTCTTGACCGCCCCAGGTTGCTCACCCAGCTTGGCGGCAATCTCGGCAATGGTCAACTCCTCGAAGTCGCGCAGAAGTACCACTTCGAGGTAGTGGGCAGGCAACGACTCCAGAGCATGGGCAAGGTCGATTCTCAATTCATCGTCGGGGCGATGAAGCAACAGCTCCTCGGCTACTTCATCAGGCAGTGGCTCGTGCTTGAACATCATTCGCGCGAGCTTGCGGCATTCATGCTTGATGATCGTGAACAGCCACGATGAAAAGGCCGCCGCCGCTTTTAGCCCGCTGACCTTGCGAGAAATGATGAGTAGCGATTCTTGAACGGCATCATCAACGTCGCTCGCATGGCAGTGCTTGTACGCATAGCGGCGCGCATCAGCTTGGCACACTGCCAGCAAACGGGAAAGGGCGGCTGCGTCTCCAGTCTGTGCCGCCATGATTAAATTGTTTCGGTCGCTAACAGAGGCACGCATGCTGATCTCCTGTTCCGGCTCAATGATCAGTTAATCAGTGAGCCTCTATTCCGCCCGTCGTTATGCCGCTCCCATTTTTGGGCTTGCGGCTTCGATTCCTGATCTTCTGATATACACCCGTCGCAAGCAAAGCGGGAGCTGCTGGAGCGATGAAGAGGTATTGTTTGCATTTCAGATGCGTGATCCCAAAATGGCACGCATGCGCTGCCGCACGGGGTCAGCCATGCTCTCGGGTCGGGTGACCAGAGCACTATCGAGCGCCGTATGGGCAATGGAGCGCGGTGACTCTCGGGCAATCATCGGGATGACTTCAGCCAGGATGCGCTGGCCGAGTTCGGCGTTTTGCATCAGATTGGCGATGGCTTGATCGGCGCTGACATGCGCCTCGCGTGGGTGCCAGCAGTCGTAATCAGTGACCATGGCCATGGTGGCATAGGCGATTTCGGCTTCACGAGCCAGTTTGGCTTCAGGCATATTGGTCATGCCGATGAGGTGGGCGCCCAGTTGCTGATACATCCTGGATTCGGCTTGGCTGGAAAACTGCGGTCCCTCGATGCAGACATAAGTGGCCCGTTCATGCAGCGCCCGGTCTGTTCCCGCAATGAGATCGCGAGCAGCCTTCGCCAGTAGATCGGCCAAGGCCGGGCATACCGGTTGTGCCATCGAAACATGGGCCACGACCCCCTGCCCGAAAAACGTGCTGTCCCGACGGCGCGTGAAGTCGATGAACTGATCTGGCAGTACGACATCGAGCGGTCGCATCGCTTCACACAAAGAGCCCACCGCAGATACGGAAACGAGGTAGCGCACGCCCAGTTGCTTGAGCGCGTGAATATTGGCTCGGAATGGCACTTCGGACGGAAGTAAACGGTGACCACGGCCATGCCTTGCCAAAAACGCCACCGGCACACCGGCCAATCGGCCCGTCACGATCAGGTCAGACGGTGAGCCGTAAGGCGTGTCGATGGCGCGCTCTTGAACATCTTTCAGCCCGTTCATCTGATACAAGCCACTGCCGCCGAGAATGCCGATGAATGCTGATGCCATGGGGTGTGTCTCCAAAGATTGGGGGTGATGCGCTTTAGTCGCGCAATGGCCCGTGGTTCTTACAAGAAATTCTGTGCAGGGGGGGGCTGTAACAAATGCGTGCGTTGCAACGACCAACGCAACATGACGACTTGTTCGAGATGATTGATCCATGTCCTGCCAGATCTTGCCTGCTCGCCCCCATCCCTTCATCGTCGCTGAAATGAAACCTTTTCTGGAGGCAAACGGATTTTCGGCGCTCAAGCCCGAAGGGCCGCAATCCCTGGATGCGTTGGCACGCGGCTGTGCGGGTGCCGTCATCTCGCTGGCGGTAACTTCTTAGACTGTTCTGGAGGCGGATGAAGTTCTCAAACGTTTGCGGTCTTCGGCTCCGAAGCTGCCATTGATCGTTGCAAGGTTGCTTTCGTTCGATGAATACCAGCAAACGCTTGAGCGCCTGGCACAGCAGGCTGGACTCGCAGGAGAAGGATTGGCGGTTTCGGCCGGGACCGAAAGCAGCAAGGCGCTGGGCACGTCCGAGGGTTGGCTGTATGTCAGCAAAGACGATTTGACTGATCCTATGCGACGCGAACTGGCCGCACGTTTTCTTAAGCGTTATTATCGTTGAGAGCGATTGATGAAGCGGCTGGTGCTTGTCGGAGGTGGCCATGCACAACTTGGTGTGCTGTTTGGTTTGGCGCGCGCACGTTTGAGTGGCGTGGAAGCGGTATTGGTCACGCCGTCGCCATATCAGTACTACTCCGGCATGTTGCCGGGCTGGATGATCGGAGGGTATGACGAGACGGAATGCCGCATTGACCTGCGGCCTCTGGCGCAAATGGCTGGGGTGCGTTTGGCGCTTGATCACATCTCGGGCATGGATGCGCAGCGGCGCTGCGTTGCCTTATCGGACGGACGCCATCTGGATTACGACTTGCTGTCGCTGGACGTTGGCAGCGAAATTGATGTGAGTTGGCTCGGCGAGTGTGGCGAACGGCTCTTGCCGGTCAAACCGCTCGAAGCCTTTTATGCAGCATGGCCTGCGCTGGTCGATAAGGCGATGCGTGCCTCGTCGTTTCGGCTCGGGGTCGTGGGTGGAGGTGCGGCGGGCGTAGAGCTGGCGCTCGCCGTGCGTCAAAGCTTAGGCGGGGACTCTGCTTCACGGCAGATCATGCTCATCGCCGGGGAGCGCGGTGTACTGCCCGACCACGCGCCAAGTGTGCAACGTCGGGTGCTGCGGCATTTGACTGCGGTTGGCGTGGCCGTGCTGCCGCACCGTGCAGCCGGTCATAGCGAGGGCGTGGTGCTTGATGATGGCCGCTTGATCGCACTGGACGCTGTCATCGCTGCCAACGGCGCGAGTGCACCGTGCTGGCTGCAACGCGCTGGAATCAAACTGGATGCGGGCGGGTTTGTAGCCGTTGATGCCATGCACCGGAGTCTGTCACACCCCGATGTGTTCGCGGCTGGAGATGTGTGTGCCAGGCTGGATCAGCCCATGGCGCGCTCCGGGGTGCATGCCGTACATTGTGGTCCGGTTATGGCGCGTAACCTGATTGCATCGCTGACGGGTGCCGCACTCATATCCTACTCGCCGCGACGCCGTTCTTTGTACTTGCTGGCGCTAGGCAATAGCCGCGCCGTGATGTCCTGGGGGCGTTTCAGCGCTGAGGGAGCCTGGGTTTGGCGCTGGAAAGACCATATCGATCGTCGCTTCATTCAGCGCTACAGCATCGAAAGTAGCCTACACAAAGATGAGGAGGTTTGATCATGAGCCTGTTTCAGCACATCAAAACACTGCGCCATGGCGGAGCTGCGTCCTCATCGCATTGGGCCGCGCGGCAACTGCGCAAGAACCTGCTGGCCATGGCATGGTTAGTTGAGGCCAGCGACCCCTACACGGGCGGGCATCTGTGGCGGGTGTCCCGCTATGCGCGGCTGCTGGCTGATCACGCCGGGCTGCCAGAGGCAGATGCGGCTCGCGTCAGTCTTGGAGGTTTCTTGCACCACCTTGGCAAATTGTGTGCCAGATGCCATCTTGCGCAAGCCCAGAGTGCTCACCGATGAAGAATACGCGGTGATGAAAATCCATCCCGATGTCGGCGACGCGCTCTTTCGCCGAAATTGCGGCGGAGGGTTTCACCAGGAAGCAGCGCCGGAAGGGTTGCTTGTGCAGCCAGAAGGAACATCGGGCGCTCCCGCTGATCTCGAATCCGAGCTGGACATTGCCCTTATTGGACGCACGCTTGATCCAACGGCCTCAGCGCTCTTGATGATTGACACTGAGCCATGAACGAACTGCTATACGCCTTTCGAAGCGCGAGCATTCGCCGTAGTGCATTTCGCGTGGCGCTGGTGGTAGGTGCGCTCCTCAATATCATCAATCAGGGAGGCGCGATCTGGAACGGTGGTGACATCGATTGGTTTCACGGGTTGCTAAATTATCTGGTACCGTTTCTGGTTTCGAGCTACAGCGCCGGAAAGAGAGGCTTGGAAGACGAAAAACACCAGGAAAGAGGATGAATTCAACTACAGAAATAACTTCCGCGTCGCTTGGCGATCCGGTGTTTTTACAGGACTTACGACAGCAAATGATGCGGTTTGCGACCTTGCAGTTGTCAGACGCACACTTGGCTGAAGATGCCGTGCAAGAAGCCCTGATCGGTGCACTCAAAAGTGCAAATCGCTTTGGTGGGCGCGCTGCGCTCAAGACTTGGGTGTTTGCGATCTTGAAGAACAAGATCGCTGACGTGCTACGGCGGCGACAGCGCCTGCATGAAGTGGATCTGGTACTACATTCTGACGAAGAAGGCGAAGATTTTCGGGGGTTATTCGATGCGCGTGGATTCTGGCGAGCGGACGAGCGTCCAGCGGCCTGGGGGGACCCCTATCAGGCGGTGCACAGTGCGCAATTCTGGCGTGTCTTCGAGAGCTGCCTTGATCATCTGCCGAATCAGCAGGCGCGGGTATTCATGATGCGCGAATTTATCGAACTGGAAACGCCGGAAATTTGTGAGGCGGTTGGCATTACGGTCAGCAATCTCAATGTCATGTTGCACCGTGCTCGTTTGCGCCTGCGTGAGTGCCTGGAAAACAACTGGTTCGCAGCGGGAGAGACGCCATGCTGAACTGCAACGAAGTCACCCAACTGTTCTCCGAGAGCCAGGAGCGCAAGCTGACACTCAAAGAAACGATGGATCTCAAATTGCATACCCTGATGTGCACGGGCTGCCGCAATTTTGGCAAACACATGCAGGCGTTGCGTATTTTCGCGCGTAGCTATGCTCAGGGAGAAGGCGCGGCAAAACACTTGCCGCTGGGGTCTGAGAGCGATCAATCAAAGCCTGAATGACGACATTGCGACACATCACGCCGTCGTCCGGTCGGTCCAGTGCAGGCCATGAAAATCAAAGCCCTGCTCCAGCAGGGGCTTGACGACCTGAAAATAGGGCGACACGTCGAAGTCGCGTGGTGCGAACAGGCTGTGATGACGAATGCGTGCGATTTCTTGGATGCAGGCCGGGCAGTCGGGCGATTCGCTGCGGCGCTGTTCGATCACTGGCAGGATGGGATAACGCACCGATTGAAACGCCTGAGCAATTAGGGTTGAGCAGATGGCGCGGCTCGGGTCGCCACTACCCAAAGCCAGCATGCGTCTGCGCATGCCCAATGGCACCGGCGGCGTCGGCAGCAAGTAGCGCGCCAGATCGATCACGTTGCGAAGGTCGTAGCGGTTGCCAATGCGCTCGATCGCATAGCGGCACACACGTTGGCACTCCGCATCGGAGAGCCCGATGGGTCGGCAAATCCGGCTGGGCAACATCGCCAAGGTATCGAGCGATACGCTGCGCACCCCATCCACGGTATCGGCCTCGACCAGCACATGCTCGGGAGGTCCCCCGCGTTCAGCAAGCAAAGGGCCGACATAGAGCGCGGCGTGCGACCAGGTGGATTGGGTCAGGTATTTGATGGCGGTGCTGATACGGCTGTTTCCTTCAACCAGCAGGACATCGCCAGGTCGGAGCGTAGCGGCCAGAAGCGATGGCGGTGTGACGGAGGCTGTGCCATGAACGTGATGTTCACGACTCAGGAAGCGTGCAAGCGCACCGCCAAGGCGTGACAGTACGATGTTCATTGCAACGGACCATCCGTCCGAATCCAGCAACGACGTGCGATCCAGTGATCCAGGGAAATCGCGCCAGGGCCACGTGCAATCAAGAATAACACTACAGTTGCCCACGTGCCATGCGTGGGATAGGCATCAGGGTAAAAATAGATCCGGATGACCGCCGTCATGTCCAGCAGCCCCAGTGCGGAAAAACGGGTGTCGAGCCCAACGAGCAGCAGGACCGGCAACAAGTGTTCAGCGGTGGCCGCCAGCGGAGCGGCAAGTTCCGGAGGGATGAGCGGCAGGCTGTACTCTGCCGCAAAGAGTGCCAGTGCCGAATCCGATAGGCGTGGCCAGCCAACCCGATGCCCATCAGAACCAGGTGCAGTGTTTCCAGTCGGACAACAACCAGACAAGAAACCAGTGTGCCCGCGAGGATGGACGACCCGATCCTCGCCAGGGTTTGAACAATAAAAGATCGGGTAGACATGACTGTCTTTCCCTATCGCGACCAACGCTCGCTCTCGAAAGCCGGGTTCAGGGGCGTGCCCAGCAGGTGATTGGCATAGTTGCTCAGCGTCTTCTGCGTGACGCCGAGCACCACCTCCAGCGCCTGCTCCTTGCTGAACCCTGCCGCCAGAAAGCGTTGCAGCGCCGGGTGATTCGCCACCCAGCCTCGCTCCTGCACGATGGCACGTGTCAAGGCGACCAGCGCCGCCAGTTTGACGTCGTCAGGCTCACGGCCTTCGCGCACAGCGGCCACAACCGGTTCGGGCACGCCAACTATCTTCTTCGCAATCATCGAGTGCGCCGCCACGCAGAATTCGCAGCCGTTATCCACACTGGTGGCCAGCAACACTACCTGGCGTTCGATGGCCGACAGGCTGGTCTTCTCGAAAAATCCCGATAGCGCGATGTAGGCTTCGAGTGCCGCCGGGGCATTGGCAAGACCGGCATACAAATTCGGCACGAACCCGAGCGTCGCCTTGGCTTTTTCGAGAATGGGCGCGGCGGATGCAGGGGCGGATTCGGGCGTGTGGAACGGGTATTGATTCACGGTGTGGCTCCTGTAAGGGCTGGTGGTTGGGACTGGAGATCGGATGCTTCAGATCGGACTCAAGAACTTAGTCGAGCCATGACGACCCGTTCTTACACCCACGGCGAAAACCCGTTGCTGTAATAAATCGGACACTGGCGACGACCAAAGGCACATCACGATTCGTTCATGCCACGCCGAGGAGTTCACATGCACGCCACCTTACCGCTGCTTGCCGCCACTGACTTTCCCGCGCTTAACCGACGCCGATTGACCACTTTGCAGGTCAATCTCGGTTACCGCTGCAACCAGTCCTGCGTTCATTGCCATGTGAACGCAGGGCCTAACCGCAAGGAAATGATGGATGCGGAAAACCTGGCACTCATTCCGAAGGTATTGACCGCGCGCGGGATCACAACGCTGGATCTGACCGGCGGCGCACCGGAGATGCATGAGGGATTTCGTGATCTGGTGCGGCAGGCGCGTGCCCTGGGAGTGCATGTGATCGACCGCTGCAATCTGACCATCCTGTTCGAACCCGGACAGGATGACTTGGCCGAGTTCCTGGCGGCCAGCCAAGTCGAAGTCGTGGCTTCACTGCCGTGCTATTCAGCGGCCAACGTCGACAAGCAACGTGGCAATGGCGTGTTCGAGAAGAGCATCCTGGCGTTACAAAAACTCAATGCCCTGGGCTATGGCGCTGATGGCAGCGACCTGCAATTGAGCCTGGTCTACAACCCGCAAGGGCCCGAGCTTCCTCCGCCTCAAAAAAGCCTAGAGGCGGCCTACAAGCGCGAACTGCTGGATCACTTTGGCATTGTGTTCAACCGGCTACTGACCATTACCAATATGCCGATTCAGCGCTTTGGCTCGATGCTGATTTCCAAGGGGCAGTTCAATGACTATATGCGCTTGCTCAAACACAACTACGCGGCAGGCAACCTGGAAGGTGTGATGTGCCGCGAGCTGGTGAGTGTGGACTGGCAAGGCTATTTGTACGACTGCGATTTCAACCAACAACTTGGGCTGACGTTGCCGGGCTTGGGCGAGCGTCCGCATTTGCGTGCGCTGCTGGATGCCGATCTGTCGGGAAAACCGATTCGCGTGGCCGATCACTGTTATGGATGCACGGCTGGGCAGGGCAGCAGTTGCGGTGGTGCACTGGAGAACGCGAGGCAGGTCATCGCGGTGCAGGCGGTTCACGCATGAAATCCAGGCTAGTGATTGCGATTGCGTTGCTTGCTCTCGTCGCGCTGTACGGCTACTTCGATCTTGGGCGTTTCTTCAGTTTGGCGGCCTTGCAGGCCAGCTTGAGCGATCTGGAGGCCTGGCGCGATCAGACGCCCATACTGGCGGCAGCCCTCTTCTTCCTGATCTATGTGGGGCTGACCGCCCTGTCCGTGCCGGGCGCGGCCGTGATGACCCTGGCTGGGGGTGCCTTGTTTGGCCTGGCATGGGGGAGCGTACTGGTGTCATTTGCCTCCACCGTTGGCGCGACGCTGGCCATGCTGGCATCGCGTTATGTGCTGCGCGAATCGATACAGAAGAAATTCAGTGCCCGTCTGGCCGCCATTGATGCGGGTCTGGCGCGTGATGGCGCCTTCTATCTTTTTACCTTGCGTCTGGTACCGGTCTTTCCGTTTTTCGTCATCAACCTTGTCATGGGTTTGACGCGGATGCCCGCATGGCGGTTTTTCTGGGTCAGCCAACTCGGCATGTTGGCAGGCACACTGGTCTATGTGAATGCGGGCACGCAACTGGCACAGCTCAAAAGCCTGTCGGATGTGGCATCGCCGACGCTGTGGCTGTCTTTAGCGCTATTAGGGGTCTTGCCGTGGATCGGCAAGGCGCTGGCGCGATGGGTGCAGGCGCGTCGGCGCTATGCGGGCTGGACCCGCCCCAAACAATTCGACCGCAATCTGATCGTGATTGGCGGTGGCGCAGCGGGACTGGTCACGGCCTACATCGGCGCAGCGGTCAAAGCCAAGGTGACCCTGGTGGAAGCGCACAAGATGGGAGGCGATTGCCTGAACTATGGCTGCGTGCCCAGCAAGGCGTTGATCAAGAGCGCGAAGGCCGCGCATCTCATCCGCCATGCCGACCATTACGGGCTGACGGCCAGCGAGCCGACCTTTTCATTCAAGGCGGTCATGCAGCGGGTGCAAGCGGTGATCCGCGCGGTCGAGCCGCATGACAGTATCGAGCGCTATACCGGCCTGGGCGTTGATGTGGTGCAAGGTTACGCCAAGATCGTTGACCCCTGGACGGTGGAGATCAAGCGCAACGATGGCGGTATTCAACGCCTGACCGCTCGCAGCATTGTCATCGCTGCCGGGGCACAACCCTTCGTGCCGCCGTTGCCCGGTATCGACGAGGTCGGTTACCTCACTTCGGACACCTTGTGGGAGAGCCTGGCACTGCGCGACGACATGCCACGCCGGATGGTGGTGTTGGGTGGCGGGCCCATCGGCTGCGAGCTGGCGCATGCCTTTGCGCGGCTTGGCGTCAAGGTTACCCAAGTCGAAATGGCATCGCGTTTGCTGATTCGCGAAGACGAAGAAGTGTCGATGCTGGCCAAGAACTCGCTTTCGCGCGATGGCGTCGAGGTGCTCACGGGTCACAAGGCGCTGGGCTGCGAACGCGAGGGCGAACACAAGGTCATCGTCGTCGAGCATGCGGGCCGTGAGCAGCGCATTGTCTTCGACGAACTGATCTGTGCCGTGGGCCGGGTTGCCCGCCTCAATGGTTATGGCCTTGAAGAACTGGGTATCGAGACGCAGCGCACCGTCGTCACCAACGAGTATCTGGAAACGCTGTATCCGAATATTTATGCCGCCGGCGATGTCGCCGGGCCCTACCAGTTCACCCATACGGCGGCGCATCAGGCGTGGTACGCTGCCGTCAACGCCCTGTTTGGCCGCTTCAAGAAGTTCAAGGTGGACTATTCGGTGATTCCCTGGACGACCTTCATCGATCCGGAAATAGCCCGCGTCGGTCTTAACGAGCAGGACGCCAAAGAGAAAGACATCGCCTACGAGGTCACCCGTTACGGGCTGGATGATCTGGATCGCGCGATAGCCGATGGCGCGGCCCATGGCTTCGTCAAGGTGCTGACCGAGCCGGGTCGCGACCGAATTCTGGGCGTGACCATCGTCGGTGAGCATGCCGGTGACCTGTTGGCCGAGTTCGTGCTGGCCATGAAGCATGGTCTGGGGCTGAACAAGATTCTGTCCACCATTCACGCCTACCCCACCTGGGCGGAAGCCAACAAATACGCGGCGGGGGAATGGAAGCGCGCGCACGCACCGCAACGGGTGCTTGCCTGGCTGGAGCGGTTCCACGCCTGGCAGCGCGGGGGTGCGCAATGACAGCCGTGCTTCGTTGGGTTTTGATGGTCTGGTTGGGTTTGAGCGCCATCACCGCGCAGGCCGCAAGCATCCATGATGAATGGGATGGCTTGCTCAAGCAGCATGTCGTGAGTCTGCCGGGTGGGCACGCCACGGCAGTGGATTACCAAGGCATGGCGCGTGACAAGGCGCGCTTGAAGGCGTATCTCGCGCGGCTGGCGCAGGTGCAACAGAGTGAGTTCGACCGCTGGCCGACCGCGACGCAACTGGCTTTTCTGATCAATGCCTACAACGCCGGGACGGTGGACTTGGTGTTGTCGGGCTATCCCGGCATCAGCTCGATCAAAGATCTTGGCAGCCTGTTCTCATCCCCTTGGAAAAAGCGCTTCCTGCCATTGCTGGGCAAGGAGCGCACACTGGATGAAATCGAGCACGAACTGATCCGCGGCTCGGGGCGATACCGTGATCCGCGCGTTCACTTTGCCGTCAATTGCGCCAGCATCGGCTGTCCGGCCTTGCGCGGCGAAGCCTATGACAGCGCGCGGCTGGATGCGCAACTCGACGAGCAGGCGCGGCGCTTCCTGTCTGACCGCAGTCGCAACCGTCTGGAAGGTGGAACGCTGCGCGTGTCGCCGATCTTCAAGTGGTATCGCGGCGATTTCGAGCAGGGCTGGCGCGGCGCGAATGCGCTGGGCGCATTTCTGGCGTTGTACGCCGACGCTGTCGGGCTGACACCCGCGCAAGCACAGGCGCTGCGCGAAGGCGCATTGCCGATCGAGTTCCTCGATTACGACTGGCGGCTCAACGCCAGGCAGGCAGGGCGGTAAGCATCATGAAGATCGCGGTCGTGGTGCCGATGCTCAACGAGCGGGAGGCGCTGCCTGCGTTGCTTGAACATTTGCTGATGCTCAAGCGCCAGTGCGCTGACATATTGCTGGTTGATGGCGGAAGTCTGGATGGTAGCGCCGCGTTTGCCCGGGCCTTGGGTTTCCCGGTGCTGGATTGCGTTCGCGGTCGGGCACGGCAAATGAATGCCGGTGCGCAAGCAACGGCCAGTGATGCCTTGCTGTTTCTGCATGCCGACACGCGCTTGCCGGTGCAGGGCCTTGAGCAAGTACAAGCGGCCTTGGCGGAGGGAGCGGTGTGGGGGCGCTTTGATGTGCACATCGAGGGTCGCAGCCCTTGGCTGCGACTGGTTGCCTTGCTGATGAATCTGCGATCGCACTGGTCAGGCATTGCCACCGGCGATCAAGCCATTTTTGTCAGGCGCGCCGCCTTTGATGCGGTGGGAGGCTTTCCCGATCAGCCCTTGATGGAGGACATCGAACTGTCCAAACGCCTGAAGCGGCTGGCCAAGCCCACCTGTTTGCGCGGACCTGCGGTGACATCCGGGCGTCGCTGGGAAACACGCGGCGTTTGGCGAACCATCGTTCTGATGTGGCGCTTGCGCTGGGCCTATTGGCTTGGTGCGAGTGCGGAAGCACTGGCGGAGCGCTACCGATGAAGACGCGAATCATGGTGTTTGCCAAGGCACCGCAAGCAGGCCGCGCGAAAACCCGCCTGATTCCGGCGCTGGGGCCAGAAGGCGCGGCATCCCTCGCGGAACGGCTGCTGCAGCTGACCATCACGCAAACCCTGGCCGCCAAAGCGGGGCCGGTCGAGTTATGTGTCACACCTGATCCGGCAGACCCGGTGTGGCGGACAGCAAGGCTGCCATCGGGCCTGATGCTGTCCGCGCAGGGCGAGGGCGATCTCGGCGAGCGTCTCACGCGCGCAGCCCGGCGATGCATTGAGAACGGCGAAACGGTGATGCTGGTGGGTACCGATTGCCCGGATTTGACGCCCCAGCGATTGCAAGCCGCCGCGATGGCCCTTGAAAGCCACGATGTGGTGATCCATCCGGCAGCAGATGGCGGTTATACGCTGCTGGGGCTGAGACGCTTTCATCCGCGCATCTTTCAGGACATCGCCTGGAGCACAGATTCCGTGGCTCACGCAACGCTGTGCCGCTGTGGCGAACTCGGCTGGTCCGTGCATGAGGCCGATCGCCTGCACGACATTGATCAGCCAGAGGATCTCGTTCATTTGCCCGAGTCTCTGCGAGGTGTCTTGCATGCGTAGATTCTTGGGGATTGGGACCGCGCTGTGCGGACTGCTGATGCCGGTGGCACTGATGGCGCAGGATGCATCCTCGCTACGACAGGACGTTGGCGTATTCCCTTCGGAATCAGATGTCCCCCCCGCCCCTTGGCGGCTGGTGCGTTTCAAAGAGAGTGTTCCGCCGACCGACTACCGCATCCGCGCCTGGGCAGGCGAATTCGCCATTGAGGCTCACGCCCATGCCAGCATGGCCCTGCTGGCCCGTCCGATTCAGATCGACCTGGTGCGTACGCCGATTTTGTGCTGGCGCTGGCGGATTGACGCGCCGATTGCTGCGGCCGACTTGCGCGAAAAATCGGGCGACGACTACGCCGCGCGGGTCTATGTGGCTTTTCGGATTCCACCGGAATCCATGAGTTGGGTAACGCGCAGCAAGCTTGCCCTGGCTCGCTCCGTGTTCGGCGCTGAAGTACCCGATGCCGCGCTCAACTACGTGTGGGACAACCGCCATCCTATCGGTACCGTGACCCCGAATGCCTACACCGAGCGCGCCATGATGATCGTGGCGCGCTCGGGTGCTGCCGATGCCGGACGCTGGGTCAGCGAGCGCCGCGACGTGCTGGCGGATATCCGCTCCGCCTTTGGCGCTGGCTCGTTTACACCCGTGCTGCTGGCCGTGGCCAGTGATGGCGATGACACCGGAAGCAGCGCGCACGCCGGTTTTGCACGCCTGCGTTTTGTGGCGCGAGGCGCGAGTTGTGATTAATCGCCTATTGGAGGAATGCTTCGTGCGACGTTTACAGAATGTTTGGGGCTCATTCCGTGCTCTGCCGATGTGGGTGCAGATCTGGGTCGGTCTGATCCTGGTGCCGGTCAATGCGTTGCCGTTTTCTTTCTCGACACACCAACGGGGCGTTGGGCCGCTTGGGCGTCGGTATTCGTGGTTTCGACCAATATCCCCATCATGCTTATCGAGGGTGGCATGAGCCGCTTGATGGCGGTGCCGCATCTACTTGCATGGGGGCCGCTGGTGGTGATGCTCTTTCTGCGCCTTGCCAATCCCCATGTAGGCAGCGCACCGTCCACGGCCTCTGAATCCGCTTTGATGTGGGCGCTGTTGCTGGTCAATTCGGTGAGTCTATGCTTCGATACGCTCGATACCTGGCGTTGGTGTCGTGGGGAGCGCGACATTCCCGGGCGGATTCCACATGAGCGGCTGTAATAAACGGCTGGCTGGCCGCGACTAAATCAGCAATCGATCACTTATTTGGAAGTTTGTGCCATGCATGAAGTCGTTCAAGATTATTACGGTCGTCAGCTCAGCGGGTCATCCGACCTGAAGACCAGCGCTTGCTGTGATCCCAGCCAGATGCCGGAATGGCTCAAACCCCTGTTGGCGCGCATTCACCGAGACGTATTGGGCCGCTACTACGGTTGCGGTCTGGTCTGCCCGCCACTGCTCGAAGGCTGCCGCGTGCTTGATCTCGGTTGTGGCTCTGGCCGTGATGTGTATGCGCTGGCTCAGTTGGTTGGCGCGTCGGGCGAGGTTGTCGGCGTGGATATGACCGACGAGCAACTCGCGGTGGCCGAAAAGTACCGTGCCTACCATGCCGAGCAGTTTGGCTACGACAACGTGCGCTTTGTGAAGGGCTATATCGAACAGCTCGATGCGCTGGATCTAGCGCCGAGAAGTTTCGACATCATCGTCTCCAACTGCGTGGTGAATTTGTCTCCGGACAAAAGCGCCGTGCTCAAGGGCGTCGGCCGCCTGCTCAAGCCCGGCGGCGAATTTTATTTCTCGGATGTGTATGCGGATCGGCGTGTCCCGGACGCCGTGCGCAACGATCCGGTGCTCTATGGCGAATGCTTGGGCGGCGCGCTCTACTGGAACGACTTCCTGCGTCTTGCGCGTGCTACCGGCTTCATCGATCCCCGGCTCGTGGAAGACCACCCGATCGCAGTCACTGATCCGGCGCTGGCCGCGAAAGTCGGGGCGATCCGCTTTTATTCAGCGACTTACCGGCTGTTTGCCATCAATGGACTTGAAGATGGTTGCGAAGACCACGGCCAAGCGGTGGTTTATCGCGGCAGTATCGCGCAACACCCCGACCGTTTTGTTCTCGATAAACACCACGATATCGAGACGGGAAAGGTCTTTCCGGTATGTGGCAATACCTACCGCATGTTGCGCGAATCACGGTTTGCCCCCCATTTCGAGTTCATCGGCGATTTCAGTCGCCATTTCGGCCTGTTTGAAGGCTGTGGTGGGGGATTGCCGTTTGATGCCGGTACCATCGCCACTGGGGGAATAGCATGTTGCTGAATACACCTGCCGTAGAGACCGACTCTACCCGTTGTCAAACCTAGTCTTGGTGTGCTGGTGCTATGCAGAGGTAACTCTGCGCGCAGCATCATGGCAGAAGCGTTGCTCAATGGCATCGCGGGACGCTGGATTCGCGCGTACAGCGCTGGCAGCCATCCGACCGGGAGGTCCAGCCGCTGGCATTGGCGTTGATTGATCGCGCGGGGTTTCCGACTTTGGGTTTTCTCAGCAAGAGCTGGGCCGAGTTCGCGTGCCCTGATGCGCCCCGGCTTGACTATGTGATCACCGTGCGTGGTGGCGCCGCCTCGGAGCCTTGTCCGATGTTCCCCGGTGAGGCCGTGCGCATTCATTGGCCCCTTCCCGACCCGACTGCCCCAAGCATCCCGGAGGCCGAACGCGGCCAAGCATTCGCCAACATATTTTAGACGCTCACAGCGCGCGCCCGAACATTGGCGGCTGCGCCACTCGCGGATATGAGCAAACCCGCCATCACAGAGAACTGGGCACCGAACCGGACATTACCGAAGGAGCATCAACATGGAAGTATTCCTGATCCTCGCCGCGCTGGCCGTCGCCTTCAGTAACGGCGCCAACGAC
This sequence comes from Alcaligenes sp. SMD-FA, assembly GCF_025960365.1. NCBI lineage: Bacteria > Pseudomonadati > Pseudomonadota > Betaproteobacteria > Burkholderiales > Alcaligenaceae > Alcaligenes > Alcaligenes sp. SMD-FA. Next base: position 2,939,235 of record NZ_CP110108.1, read on the forward strand.
AATTTCAAAGGTTTCGCCACGGTATGGGGATCAGAGACACTGGACTACCGCCGCGCGCTCACCCTGGCCACGCTCGCCACCGTAGCAGGAAGTCTCGCGTCGCTGTTGCTGGCTGAATCGTTGGTGCAGCAGTTCTCGGGTAAGGGGCTCGTATCCGATGTGGTGGCAAGCGCTCCGCTCTTTATCGCCAGCGTGGCCAGCGGTACCGCGATGACGGTGTTCCTCGCCACACGGCTGGGATTCCCGGTGTCTACGACACATGCGCTGATCGGCGGCTTGGTTGGTGCCGGTCTGGCGCAGAACGGAGCCGTGCATCTCGACCGGCTGGCATCCACTTTCCTGATGCCGTTGCTGGTCAGCCCAATGCTTGCGGCGGCGCTGGGGGCCGTCGCCTACAGCGTTTTCCGCCTGTGTCCGGTGGATAAGGATTGCGCCTGCGTGGCGCTGCCGGAACCAGCCAAGCCTTCGCCGGTTGATGGCGCCGTTGCAGTGCACTTTGCTATCCCCGACGTCGTCGTGGCGAGCGTGGCGGACTGCGAGCGGCTGGATACGCCGGTGCGCTGGTCAGTGTCTCGGAGCATGGATCGCCTGCACGTGCTGTCAGCGATGGCGATCTGCTTCGCCCGGGGCGTCAATGACACGCCCAAGCTGACGGCGCTGCTACTCGCCGCGAATCTCTTGAGCGCGCAGGGTTCGATTTTGGTCATCACCGCTGTGATGGCGGTGGGTGGTCTGCTGTTCTCACGCCGCGTCGCGCAGACGATGAGCCAGCGCGTCACGCGGATGGATCACACGCAAGGCTTGAGCGCGAATTTGATCACCGCCGTCCTGGTGTTGTTCGCCAGTAAGCTGGGGCTGCCGGTCTCGACCACTCACGTTTCGGTCGGCGCTATCGCCGGCGTTGGGGCGAATGCGGGCACGCTGGATTGGGTAGCGCTGCGCAACATCCTGCTGTCCTGGGGGGCGACTTTGCCGTTGGCGATGGGGCTGGCATGGAGTATCGGCCGTATTGTCTAGCGGCGAAGGCTTGCATGTGTACAGCCTGGTAGGGCCGAGCAAATCAAGATGACCGCTACCTGGATCGGTATCAACTTAACGCAGCAGCAGCGTGGGGATCGTCGATGAACGCAACAGATCATTTGTCTTGCTGCAGAACAACAGGCTGCGTAGCGGCGAATGGTGGCTTTGTTCAACCACCGGAGATCGACTCCCCATGCAGACCATCCATAAGACCCAGTACCACTGCGCTGAGCTGCGGCGCTCTGTGGCCGTGATCCAGCGTATCGAGCAGGCGAGCGGGATCGACCAAGACGATACCTGCATCACCGCCAGCGTCTTGCGCTGGGTCGGGCGGGCGCACCGCACCGCGCCGACCGACAGCGGAATCCAGTCGATCTGGGTTTTCATGAGACCGGTCATCGCGCCGTGGCGCTCGGGCGAGCACCAAACCATCCCTTCGGCCCATTGCGTGAGCGCATGCAACTCCTGCACCTTGGGGTGATCGCTAGGCGCATCGTCCACCAGCGGCAGGCCAGATGGATTGAACATGCGTGTCTCGCCACCGAGCGCACGCAGGATGCGATGCGGGCGGCCTCTTCGGTGGCGAGACGGCTGTACGAGCGCTCCCGCAGCGAGCCATAGAGCAGAAGAAAGCGCGGCGCGTGGCCTGCACGTTCGGGCGCCAGTAATCGCGCTGCATCCGGTTGTTGAAACAGCGCTGCGTCGATATTGGGGAGGTCAAGGCGCGCTTCAGACACGGCGGCCTTCCGCATCGATGACTGGCTCGCCGTCTTCCTTGTTGAATGCGCCGCGCTGCGGCTGCGGCAGAATGTCCAGCACGGTTTCCGAAGGGCGGCACAGCTTCGTGCCCAGCGGTGTGACCACGATGGGCCGGTTCATCAGGATGGGATGTTGCCCGATGAAATCGAGCAACTGGTCATCCGTCCATTTCGGATCGGCCAGGCCCAACTCTGCATAGGGCGTGCCTTTTTCGCGCAGCACGTCGCGCACGCTCAAGCCGGCATCGGCCAGCAGCTTGACCAGCGTTGCGTGCGAGGGCGGCGTCTTGAGGTACTCGATGACCGTGGGTTCTTCGCCGCTGTTGCAGATCAGGCCCAGCGTGTTGCGCGATGTGCCGCAGGCGGGGTTGTGATAGATGGTAATTTGGCTCATACCCTTGCTTCGACTCAGAGATTCGTGGGGTTGGAGAAATTCATGCTGGCCCCTGCGAGCCGCCACCGGCGGCCCAGCCACAAGGCAACATGCACTAACAGGATGAGCACCGGCACCTCTACCAGCGGCCCGATCACCGTGGTGAAGGCGACGGGCGAAGCCAAGCCGAACGATGCGATGGCAACGGCAATGGCCAGCTCAAAGTTGTTGCCTGCCGCGGTGAAGGCGATGGCGGTGGTGCGCGGATAGTCGGCCTGGATCAGCCGGCCCATGAAGAAGCTGATGAGAAACTGGATCACGAAGTAGAGCGTCAGCGGTACGGCGATCTTCAGCGCGTCCAGCGGCAAGCGCACCACGTCGGCGCCCTTGAGGCTGAACATTGCCACGATGGTGAACAGCAGCGCCACCAGGGTGATGGGGCTGATCCGGGGCAGGAAGGCGCGCTCGTACCAATCCTGTCCCTTGCGCCGGATCAGTGTGCGTCGGGTCAGGAAGCCGGCCAGGAACGGGATGCCTAGGTAGATCAGCACCGCTTCGGTGATCGTCCAGAAGCCTACGTCGATGACACTGCCTTGCAAGCCGAATACAGGCGGTAGCACCGACAGGAAGAACCAGGCGTAGGTCGAGAAGAACAGGATCTGGAAAATCGAGTTGAAGGCGACCAACCCCGCGACGTACTGGTTGTCGCCACGCGCCAACTGGTTCCACACCAGCACCATAGCGATGCAGCGCGCCAGCCCGATCAGGATCAGGCCGGTCATGTATTCCGGCTGGTCACGCAGGAAGATCACCGCCAGCACGAACATCAGCACCGGCCCGATGATCCAGTTCTGCACCAGAGACAGCAGGAGCACGCGCCTGTCGGCGAAGACTTCATGCAGCGTCTCGTAGCGCACCTTGGCCAGCGGCGGGTACATCATCAGGATCAGACCGATGGCGATAGGGACGTTGGTCGTACCGACCGAGAGTGCATTGAGCGCATCGGGCAAACCGTCGAACAGCGTGCCCAGGGCAACACCCAGCGCCATTGCGGCGAAAATCCAGACGGTGAGGTAGCGATCCAGGAAGGACAGGCGAGCGGGAGGATTCGGCAGCGAATGTCCGCTTTGAGAATTACCTTGATTCATGACATTTTCCAGTTTGCCAAAGCCCGCAGGCGCTCTACCCCTACCGGCTCCTCGGTCAGAAGAGGCACTACGGCATAGCGTTGAGCGTGCCGTGTGGTCACAGCGTCGATTTCCTGCAATTCGTTGCGTGCACGCTGGCGCAGCAGTGGGGAATGCGGGTGCGCGGCCGCAACGCTGTTGTTGACGATCCAGGCCCACGGTTCGATGCCCGCGCGGCGCAGGTCGTCTTGCAGGTTGGCCGCTTCCAGCACGGGCGTGGTTTCGGCCAGGGTGACGATAAGTACCTTGGTCTGCTTCGGGTCTTGCAACTGCATCATCGGCGTCGTGAAGTGAACGCCCGTCTCACCCATCTGCCGGGCAATGTCGCGGTGGTATGCGCCGGTGGCGTCGAGCAACAGCAAGGTGTGGCCCGTGGGCGCGGTGTCCATCACCACGAACTTCCTACCCCCTTCGCGGATGGCGCGGGAGAATGCCTGGAACACCGCGATTTCCTCGGTGCAGGGCGAGCGCAGGTCTTCTTCCAGCAGAGCGCGGCCTTCGGCATCAAGCTGCGCACCCTTGGTGTCCATGACATGCTGGCGATAGCGTGCCGTGGCTTCCTGGGGGTCGATGCGGCTGAGAGCCAGATTGGGCAACGAACCTTCCAGCGTGTCAGCCAGATGCGCTGCCGGGTCAGAGGTGGTCAGGTGCACGGGCAATCCCCGGCCCGCCAATTCCACCGCGATGGCGGCGGCCAGCGTGGTTTTGCCCACGCCACCTTTGCCCATCACCATGATCAGCCCGTGCCCATCAGCGGCGATCTCATCGACCAGCGCAGACAAGTCCGGCGCATTGATCTGCTCGGGCAGTTCGATGGCATCGGCGCTATGCGTGGCGTCGGTATCAACCAGCAGGTGGCGCAGGGCATCGAGGCCGACGAGGTTGAACGGCTTGAGCGCGATCTGATCCCGAGGCAACGCCTGGAGGACAGCCGGAATGGCGGCCAGCGTGGCCTGTTCTTTTTCGTAGATCGCAGTGGCCAGCGTATCGTTCTTGGCCTCGCTGGCAGGGAATACGCCGTTGATGACCAGGTGTTGCTGCGACAGGCCGATCGCGGCCAGTTCTTCATGGGTGCGTGCCGCCTCGCGCAGCGTGGGGCGCTGCGCGCGAGCAACCAGCACTAGGCGAGTCCGTAAGGGGTCGGCCAACGCTTCTACTGCTGCCTTGTATTGGCTGCGCTGTTTTTCCAAACCCGCCAGCGGCCCCAGGCACGACGCATCGCCTTTGCCTGCTTCCAGAAAACCACTCCATGCGCCCGGCAGTTGCAGCAGGCGGATGGTGTGGCCGGTAGGGGCTGTGTCGAAAATGATGTGCGTGTAATTCTGTGTCAGCGTCGCATCGGTCAGCAAGGCCGTGAACTCGTCGAAGGCAGCGATTTCCGTGGTGCAGGCTCCCGATAGGGATTCTTCGATGCCATCCACGACCGCATCGGGCAACACCCCTCGCACAGGGCCGACAATGCGGTCACGGTACGCTTGTGCGGCCGCCTGCGGGTCGATTTCCAGTGCCCACAGGTTCGGCACGGCGGCAATCGCCGTGATGCGGTTGCCGATGCGCTCGCCGAAAACCTGCCCCACGTTGGACGCCGGGTCGGTGCTGACGAGCAGCACGCGCTTGCCCTGGGACGCCAGTTGTACCGCCGTTGCACAGGCGATGGAGGTCTTGCCGACTCCCCCCTTGCCGGTAAAGAAAAGAAAACGGGGCGGCTGGGTCAGAAAATGCATGGAATCTCCTTGTTCAGCAGCAGCGGCCGCCAGAGCAACAGGCGTTTTGGGCTGGAGAGGCTTCGGGCGCCTCAATGCCAGCCCAGCGGGTCAATTCGCTTCGGCTGGGGTAGCGGCCGGCCAAGGCCACCTCGCCATCGACCAGTACCAGAGGCAGCGCCTCTTGGCCCGAACGTTGCAAAAAGCCTTTCACTGTCAAGTTTTCGGCGAAGGCGAGGGGTTGCTGTGCCAGGTTGAAGCGTTCGACCTGGGCACCGTTTTGCTTGGCCCAATCCACATCGGCGGCAAAGTTCACCAAGTTTTGATCCACTTCAACGCCACATACGCCGGTGCTGCAACACAGCGCCGGGTCGAAAATCTGGATGTTTGGCATGGGGTGTCCTTTCAAATCTGGTTGTTAACGACGCAACGCTCTTTACTCTTGGCCGATGTTTCGCAACTCGCGTTGCAGCGACATCGCGTCCAGGCGTTGCAATGGCAGCGACAGAAACAACTCGATGCGGCGGCGCAAGGTCAGCGCGGCATCCTTGAATGCCTTGAGTTGTTGTTCTTCGCTGCCTTCGATGGCTGCGGGATCGGGCACGCCCCAGTGCGCCGATACCGGCTTCCCTGGCCAAAACGGGCATGCCTCGCCGGCGGCGTTGTCGCAGACGGTGAAGATGAAGTCGAACACTGGTGCCCCTGGCGCCACGAATTCGTCCCAGCTTTTGCTGCGGTAGCCGGTCGTCGGCATATGCAGCCGCTCCAGCGTGGCAAGTGCCAGCGGATGCACTTCGCCCTTGGGTTGGCTGCCGGCTGAGTAGGCGCGGAAGCGCCCCTTGCCCAGCTCGTTGAGGATGCCTTCGGCGAGGATGGAGCGTGCGGAATTACCCGTGCAGATGAACAGTGCGTTGTATGTGGTGTCGGTCATGGCGTCAGCAGTCACAGTGGGGGGGATTTGTGACTTCGCACACGTTGCCCTGGCAGCAGTGCTCGGTCAGATAGCTGAGTAGCCCGTTCATATGGGCGAAGTCGGCGCGGTAGATCAGGTTGCGGCCCTTTTGCTCAATCGTGACTAGACCCGCGTGGGCCAGCTCTTTCAGGTGGAAGGACAAGGTGTTACGGGCGACGTCGAGCTGGTCAGCCAAGACGCTGGGGGTTTGCCCTTCGGGGCCGGCAACGACCAAGGCACGAAATAGGCGCAATCGTTGCGTATGAGCCAGAGCACTCAGAGCAGAGACAGTTTGATCTTCGTTCATTGTTCGATAATACAACATTTATTGAATCATTGACAAGAGGCAATGCGAAGCCGCATAGCGTCCCGGCGTGCCGCCGTCGGGTTCGCGGGCTACGCCCCGCGCTTCGTGCCGAATCGCGGCCATCTGGCTTTGACCCCTGACGCCTTCGGCCTTGGCGGGCCTGCGCACCAGCAAGATCAGGATCGATCTGATATGGGTCAAAGAGGCGTTTCGGCGGGCGAATACATGGCTTACACGGCAGAATCTGCTCGCAAAAGCGAGAGATATGGATTATTTGGAGGACACTCGGCAAGCACATGGGCAGGTTCTATCAATAGATAGCCATGCAGCCGACGAGACTTGCGAGGTCCGGTTACCTCGCAAGTCCAGATATTCAGGCCGTTGGGATGCTTGCGGTGGTATTGCAGCCGCTCGAAGCGCTTCTGTACCCATTGCCAATCCTGCTGGCTTTCCTGCTTCGCCAGCGTGCCAACTTGCGGGTGCTCCTGCGCGTAACGCTGGAAGACGCCGGGGCTGACCAGGTAGGCGGTGTCGCCCACGGTATGCACGAGCGCCTTGGCGTCGTTGATGATGAGCCGCCGCGAGGCGACGCCCTGTTGCAGCCATGTCATGAAGTGCTCACCGGATGGCTGCGCCGCCGTAGGCGCTGGTGATGGAGGCAGAGGGTTCGCCAGGGGCGGTGCTGGCATTTCGAGGCCTGCGGCAGGCGCTTCGACCGAGACGGCTTCTGCATCCTGCCGGACAGCAGACAAGTCACCCATTCCTACCATCGCGAGCATGTCTTCCATGACATCGAGCACGGCTTGGGCAGTGGGAGGTTGAAGCGTGGCAGCGCCGCTGTCGGGGTCCTTCCAGGGAGCAAGCTGCTGATCTTCCGCGGCTTGCGTTGCCACGATCGCCGGCGTGGGCGCCGAGACATCGGCATCTTTGTCGGGCGGTATGGTGTCGAGCGCCACCGTCCCGGCGAACGGCGCCGGCCGCTCGCCAGGCTCCCAGATCAACGCAGGTGCCAGCCGCAGCAGGGTGAACGCGTGGGACCAGCCGGTGGAGCTGGTGACCGTTGCGCGCCAGATTGCCTTGCCATCGGACGTCGGCTGCAACATGCCGTGATCCTGGAGGACGTTGAACACTGCGGTGTTGTTCGCAGGGATGCCATCGACGCCCTGGGACAGCAGGTGCGCGCGCAGCTTGTCCGAGACCGTCTTGCTGACCAACCACAAGGCGTCCTCGGTGAGCCAGCCATCGGAGGCTTCGGGCTGGTTCAGTTTCAGCTCTTCCTTGAGCAGGTAGCGCAGCCCGTTGACCAGCTTGCGTTGCAGCGTGTGCTTAGGCGCGGCTATGGCGCGGGCGGGATCGCCGCCCAGCTCTTGGGCGACGGAAGCGCGGTCGGCCTGCACGACCAACTCGCCCAGCACCCCGGCGTGCTCGTACTGCCCGGCCAGGACGTAGAGCAGTGGCGCCCATAGGGATGGATAGCCACTGAGCCAGTCCAGCAGATCGCGATCGAGCAGTTGCCGGTAGAGCAAGCCTGTCGCAGCGCTATGGAGCCGGTACTCGCGGTCGGGGTTGTAGCGGAAGCGGTAAGGCTGGCGCAGTGGGCCGTGCCACGGGTGCCAGGTGCTGCCGTCGGCCAGCTCGACGTGCAGATCGACCGCGACCTTGCCGATGTCATGGAGCAGCGCGGCATAGGCGACGGCTGCAGTCCAGGCTTCGGCCTGCGCGGCCTGGTCCTCGGGGCTGGCGCCGATGGGCAGCAGATGGGACTGCCGCAGCTTCAGGCTGTAGGCGACGATTTCGAGGCCATGGTCGAGCATGCCACCCGGGTATGCGTGGTGATGCGCTTCGGAGGCCGGGAAAGCCTGGACCAGCTCGGCGTAGCGCTCCAGTGGCGTGCGGTACAGGGTGGCGAACTGCCTGCGCGAGAGCGACGTGCGTTGCCAGATGTGTTCCAGCAGCTTCTGCCGGCGCGGCGTCGCCAGCAGCGATGCGGCCGACTCGGGCCGCATCAACCCTTTCAAAAGGTCGATGGCGGGTGGTGGCGATGGAGCGGCGGCGACCGGGGGCCGTTTTCGCTGGAACATGGAGAGCATGTACGTGTCCTGATGGCGGGCCGGGTGGGAGGCCTTTTGGCCTTTGTATGGACGCCTCCTGTTTTGCAAGTGCTTTCAGTGTGATGCCGAACAGAATGCGGCTGCAGTTTTGTATCCGGCCTGTCATGCAGGTCGATACCTGCTGGCCCCGATGGAATCCGCTGATCTGCTCCTCATTTTTCGAGTGGGTTCGTAACCCGAGGCCAAAACCAGGTTTGGCAGATCACGGTCCGACCTGTTTGCCATCACATTTCAGTGCACCTGCAGAACTCGTAAGCAATCCATTTCTACCCAGTCGGTTAAAGGGAGCCGGACCGGCTATGCCGGCCGGCTTGCGTAATTCGGTTCGTAAGCGCGCCCATGAGCCAAGAGCGCCCACAGCGTTCGGGCGGTTCGGTTCGCTATCGCCACCGCAGCGACGTTGACGTGTCGATGCCGCGTTGCAGAAGCTGCCCACGACGGCAGCTCTTTACTGTTCCAGAGCACCGAGCGGGCACCGTGAATGAGCAGAGTTCGCAGATAGGTGTCGCCCCGTTTGCTGATACCCAGCAGCTTGACCTTCCCGCCTGTCCCGACCTGGCGTGGCACCAGCCCCAGCCATGCGGCGAACTCACGCCCAGATTTGAATGCAGCGGGATCACCCATCGTTGCCACGGCAGCGGTTGCCGTCAGCAGACCTACCCCTGGAATCTCGGCGATCCTTCGGCACGCTTCGTTCTGCTTGAGCCACGCCTGAAGGCGGCGTTCGATCTCAGTGACCTGCTTGTTCAAGTCGCAGATCCTGCTGAACTGTTCGCGCAGGGTGTCAATCAGAACGGTCGGCAGCTTGTCTACCAAGCGAGCGAGAACGCCTGGCACTGCCTTGGCGACGGCTGCAAAGCCTTGGGGCATGACTTCCCCGTACTCCGTCAGCAACCCGCGCAGAGCGTTGATCTGGGCGGTGCGAAACTTCACCAGTTGCTGACGCATGCGGTGCATCGCAAGAACGGCCTGCTGCGCCTCCGATTTGACGGCCACTGCCTTGACCCCGGGCTGCTGAACAGCCGTCCAGATGGCCCTCGCATCTGCGGCATCGTTCTTATTGCCATACACGAATGCTTTCACCTGCATTGCCGGCAGGAGCTTCACCGCATGCCCCATCGCCATGAGCTGGCGAGCCCAATGGTGCGCGCCACCACACGTTTCCATGCCAATCAGGCAGGGTGTGCGGTTGACGAAGTGCTCCAGGAACTTCTCACGTCGTAACTGCAGGCTGATGATCTCGCCGGTTTGCCAGTCGACTTCATGTACCTGGAAAACGCGCTTGGCGATATCAACACCGATGACGGTCTGCTTGTCGGTCATGTCGAACTCCCGATAAGGTGGGTGAGCGATAGGTTTAACACCGGCGCCTTTTGCTGCGGACCTTTTGAGCGGTTCGCCGCAGGTGGAGGCGTCCATACCATTTTTCGAGGTAGGGCCTTTCCCCTTGCACCCCATTCCCTTGCCGTTTCAGCCCTTTGGCCTTTAACCGTTTCGGTATAGCGGGGCCTGGGTTGCAGCGCCAGCGTCAATGGGGAACCCGCTCGAATGGATTGGACGGTGCCCCGGTGCCGCCCACGACCTATGCTGCGGAGACACCGCTTCCGCCAGGTAAGCTCGCATCAAGGCGATAAAGTTGACAAGAGAGACAAAGGAGACTAGAGTGAATCCTGTCTCAAACCTACCTGGGAGATGACCATGCCCACTGCCATCGAATTCATTGCCGACCGTCTGCCGCGCGTCACGGTGGAGGATGTGCGCCGTTTCGCGGATACCGTCGAAATCCGGGATGCCAGAGCGTTTGCAGCCGAGCTGCAGGCGTTCGTCCACGAGCGCGTGGAGGCTGTGAAGCTGCCTGCCAACCTGGAAGGCGAAACGGTGGGCCAGGCCTTGGAGCGCAAGGCGGCCGCGCTGCGCGCCGACACGCGCTGGGCACCGGCCGAAACCGACATCCAGCGTGGCCGCGCCGTGCTGTTGGAAGCCTTCAACCAGCCGCACAACCTGGCGATCCCCGAGTACGCCAGGCTGGCCGACAAGTCGCGCCAGCAGATCTACAAGGACATCCTCGCCCGTCGCCTGCTGGCATTGAACGTCGGGGGGCGCGGTCAGAAATTGCCCGACTGGCAGCTCGACCCGGTGAAGCAGCAGTTGACCCAAGCCGTGCTTCAGGAGGTCGAGGGCATCGACCACTGGACGATTTACCGCGCGCTGTCCGAACCGCTCGAAGGCCTGGGCGGGCGCTCGCCGGTGGATGCGGTGACGCATGGCACGATCGATGACGTGGCCGAGGCCGTGTTCAACGTGCTGGGCGTCCAGGTGCATTGAAGCGAGATCGCCATGAGCCACGAGCTGCCTTCGTTCCTGATTGATGCCGGTGAACTGCTCCAGCATGTGAGCCGCGTCGTCTATCGGGGCAGCCCGCTGTACTATGGCCGCAGCAGCACGAATCGCTACGATGACCCGACAGGGGCCTACGGTGTGCTCTACCTGGGGCGCGACCTGCCCACGGCGCTGATGGAGTCGGTGTTTCACAAGCACCAGTGGCTTGAAGACACGAAGCGCTCCATCGCCTTGAAGGAAGTTCAGGCCCGGATGGTGCGCGCAGCCGGCGTGCTGGACGACGTGCTCCTGGCCGACCTCACGGCACCGAACGTCATGGCGGGTTACTTCGGCCTGAATCTGGAGCAGTTGGCCAGCCGTGACTACACGCACACGCAGCAGGTGTCCGCCCAGGTGCATGCGATGCTCGGAAACGACGGCCAGCCGTTGTTCGACGGGGTGCTCTACCCCTCGCGCAACAACTATCCCGCCGCGAGCATCGCCCTGTTCGATCGGGCAGGAACGAAGATCAGCGTCATCACGGACATCGACCTGGTGGACCATGTGGACTGGCCGCTTTTCGTTGCCACCTACCGCATCGGCGTCGAACCCGACCCCGGCCCGGTGGAGCCGGATGACGAGGCACCCTGAAGCAGCAAGAAAACACATTGAAGCCTCAAACCGAATGAAGTGGAGCAAACTGAAATAGGCATTCCTCAGCAGCAGGAGACGACCATGAACGCGACGACCCGCACCAGCACCGCAGAACGCCTCGGCCGCACCTTTGGTCGCGGATGGCGCGCCTATGCGCGTGGCGAACGGCGGGCGTCGAACTGGCTGGTATCCAAGGGCGTGCCGCGAGCTGGTGCTACCGCACTTGTGTGGATCTTCAAACTGGCTGTGCTCGGGGTGCTGCTCTACGTTGCTTTCTGGTTCGCACTAGTGCTGCTGGGCGTGGTGGTGGCAGGATGGGCTATGAATCAGCACCATCCCGATGAAGAAGGGTTTGAACTGCAGTACCCAACCATTGAGGAACTGCGAGCCACGCCTGGCTACGATCCCAACCTGTACAACGATACATCCCACGAGATGTACCAAGACGACTGACGCCGAAGGTCATTCGATCATTTGAGCTTGCCGCCTGAGACAGCACCTGCTCCTTTGCCACCAGCGCTTCCTGCATCCTTTGTGGCGGTAGCGAAGGTGTTGGCGATCGCACCGGCACGTACACCGACCCAGGTGAGTGCGCCAATCCAGAACGTAGGCAGGACGATGAACATGGTGCCCATGACGAACATCAGAAGCATGTCGCCAAAGGCATTGTTCAATCCCACCAGCGGGTCGAAGTTGGTGTGCGGCCGATTCCACCCGAAGCCCCAGCCGTAAAGCGCATCGAGGATGGTGCTGTCGATCCAGCGGGCGAGCTGGAACCAGAAGTCCACGAAGAACAGCGCGAACTGCACGACGCTGACGGTGACGACCGTTTTCAGGTCATATGTGCCGATGACCAGCACGAGCGGGATGCAGATGACCAGCGCCATCTTGAGCAAGGCGAGGACCATGGGCAGAGCCTGCCGCACAACGTCCATGGCCGGAAACGCGGCAATCGCCCCGACTGCCATCCCGACGTCGCCCGTGGCCCGCGTCACGATGTTCGGCAGGGTCTTGTCGATCTGGCCGCCGTAGTCCGTATAGACGCTGCCCTGGTTCAACTTCTGCTGCCGCGGGGAGGCGATGGCGCGGATCACCGAGTCGTCCACCTCGGCCCGGCTCAGGAACCCGGCCCAGCCCGCCAGGCGATTGAGCAGGCTCGGGTCCACCTGTCCCAGCAGGCGTGCCCGCAGGCCGTTGCTGCCATCGGCCCACCACTGCCTGCAGTTCGGATAGCCGCCGCCGCTGGCCACCTGCGCAAGCCCGGCATCGCGGTTGCTGTCGTAGGGCCAGTCGTCGCGCGGCGTGCTGGAACGGTACGTGTCGTAGTAGCCGTTGGTGTCGGTGAAGAACCTCGATCCGATCCAGGTCACGTCGTGCATCTGCTGCTCATCGAGCTGAGGGCGCTGCATGAACAGTTTGGCCCGCGCAGGCCCATAGCAATCCCGCGAGAAGTCCGCCACTTCCTGGGCCAGTACCGGGTCGTCAATGCGGGTCGCGTCGATCTCCATGCGCATTTGCCGCAGGTCCGTACCACATGGGATCGCCGCCACCGAGGCGCTCGTGACAGCGCGCGAGAGCGCGTGCATGAAGGCCCACCAGACCGGCACCTTCGCCGACTGGTTGTTGATGGTGCTGAAGGACTGCGACCAGCCGGTATCCGTGGGCTGTGGCACGCTGACCTGGCACTGGGCCGAGCGCGAGCTGTCGTACTGGATGGTGTTGAGGTCCACGTCGATGAACGGAATGCCCGCGAACATCACCACCACGATGGCGACGAAAACCCGGTTCTCGATGCGTGCAGCCGAGAGCAGGCCTTTGTTGCCCTCGTCGGCGCCTTCCGCTCTGGCCTTCAGCCACTCCTGCACGATGATGGCGACGAAAGGCAGCGCGAATACCCCGCTGGACACCAGCACCGCCCAGATGCCGTTGTTGACGATCCAGGACACCAGCGTCAGGTAGTACTCTAGGTAGTCGGTCGTAAAAAGCGTCATGGCCTTGATCTCCCCTCAAACTGCCTGCATCAACAGGCTCGCTTCCAATGCCATGATGGCGACGACCCCGGCGATCTCGCTGCGCACCAGGCGGCGCCGTGCTTGCGCGTCGTCGGCCTCGCGCGCCAGCAGCCGGTGGCGCATCCAGACCCATCCGTATGCCGTTGCCCCGTACAGGCACAGCCGCCACACCAGGAAGTAGCCCGAAGCGGCCGCCAGCCACCGCTGCCAGCCGGCCACGCTGCCGACGAGGTAGATGCCGAGGATGTTGGCACCCACGGCGGCGGCGACGAGCGCCACCGTCCACAGCAGCACCTTCGCCGCGCGCCGACTGAACAGCCAGCGCGGGCGCAGCCATCCGGCGCGGGTCTGGTTCATGGGTTGCCTCCCGGATTGCCCCTCTGGAGCCGGTCGAGGCGATCGGGAACAGGATCACCCTCGTAGATGCCACGCGAGCCAGCCGCGCGCGTGCCGTGGCGCTGGATGATGGCCATGGGTGAGTTGTTCGCCAGCTCGCGCCGCAGCTCCAATTCCGTCTTGAGGTTGCGGATCTCCTGGTCGAGCGTGTCGCTCTCGTGGTTCACGGCCTCGACCGCCAACTGGTTCGCCGCCACGTTGGGCTCCTTCTTGCCCGTGAGCAATGTGCGCTGTAGCAGCAAGGCCTTCTCCAGCACTGACGACAACGCGACCTCTGACGCCAGGCGGCGCGCGAGCAGGTCCTGGTCCGGCTCGTCGCGCAGTGCTTCGATGACGCCGCGCGTGATGGGCAGCGACGTGCTGCCGGCCATGCGCAGGTTCTCGAACGTTGTGGTGCGCGTGCCCGAGATCAGTTCCTGCAGGGCTTCCAGCTTCGTTTCGTATTCCTCCTGGATCAGCGGCGTCAGCCCGACGCCGGGCACCGTCTCGGTCTTGGTGCAGGCATCGCAGGTGCGCTGTTGTTGCTCCCCGAGCACCCGGGTCGCCCATTCCACCGCCTGCTGCGGTGAGGTCCAGGTCTGGCAGGACAGGCTCGCGCAACTGGCCGATGCGATGGACGACGTGTCCGTCACGCCGCGGCCGTTGACCAGGTTGTAGCCCGCACGGGTCACGTCGCCGACCACCCGGATCGCAGGCTGGCCCGTGCCGCCGGCATTGCTGCCGCCCACCCAAGGCACGCCGTCGTTGCCTCGCCGCGTCTCGGCCTGCTCGATCGCCGACACGGCGTCCGTGCTCGACACAGCATCGCGCAACGCCATGCCTTCGGCGACCTGGCTCCAGCCAAGCTGTCCACCCGCCGCGTCTGCCATCCGTTCGGCCATGGCGCGGCACGTCAGCTTGGAGCGGTCGAAATCCATTCTGGCCTGCAGCACGCCGTTGGTCAGCAGGTTGTAGAGACCAGGGTCGGCACGCTGGATGATCAGCGCAGGCAGGGACGCCACCGCACTGGTGGCGCTCTGGATCACGTTGCTCATGATCTGCTGAAAGCCGTTGGTGATGCCGTTGAGCTGGTTGCGCAACGTGGTCTGGATGCTCATGTCGCCGCAGATCAGGTTGCTGTTCCAGCCCACGCCGACACCGATCGAGCGCATACCGGCCGCACGCCCCATCGATACGGCGCTGCCGCCGCCGATCGAATACATCACCTCGTCGCCGAGGATGGGGCCGCTGGTCTGGAAGCCGGTCTGTGCCCACGCGAGGCCGCAGCCCAGGGCGAGCGCCCCGGCCAGCGCCGTCGGGCGCAGCAGGCGACGAGCTTTGGTGGAGAGGTTCATCAGTTCAGGACGCTTCATTGCCGTACCCTCAATAGAAATCGACGCTGCCGAGGAACACCTGGCCCCTGCGTTCACAGCAGGCATACGGCCGCCACAGCGCCCAGGCGTAATCGCCTTGCTGGGCCTGGGTCAGGAAGCCGCTGCGCGGGAAGACCGTGCAGGACGAGGACAGGATGGGGGTGAGTTCCTGCCACTTGCCGGTGGAGGCATCGCCCTCCATCAGCGCGCCGGCTGGCCAGTAGCCGGGCCGCGAACTGGCGAGCAGTGGCTGATAGACGTGGATCTGCCCGCGGCGCGTGACGACATCGCCAGCGCGCTGGGCCACTACGGCACCGGCCTTGTGGTCGTCGGTCTGGTGCAGAAAACCACCGCGCGGATACACGTTGCCCCAGAGGTTCAGGGTGGTGCGCGCGCCGACTTCGCGCATGCCTGGAATCAGCGCTTCGGGGTACACCATCTCGGGCACGTTGTAGCGCCAGGCCAGCGTGTCCAGGGTGCTGAGCAGATACGGCATGAACGCCGTGCCTGCACCCTCGCAGAAGTAGCCCGACGACGAGACGAACTGGTTGAACACCTCGGCGCCGGGGTGACCGATCACGTCGGCGTTCTTGAACTTCGCGAGGTTGTTTTCGTGATCCTCGTTCGTGGTTCCATCGCCGCCCGCTTGGGCGGACGGGTTGGGTGTGCTCATTGCCCGGACTTCAATCCAGGGGTTTTCGCCGGTATTCGAGTACGACGACACCACCGCATCGGGGATGTAGTGGCGCACCTTGATCGACGTGCGCACCGTGCAGCCCGTCCAGGTGCAGTAGAGCCAGTAGCAGATGCCGACGACCCGGTATTCGAGGCAGTCGGGCGACGCCACCGAGCCGACGATGGTGGCGGTGTTGAGGGCGTAGCTGCCGGTGGCGCTGAGCAGCAGGAACGAAGCCACGCCTACACGCACACGGCGCAGCAGGTCGAACGGGCGGCTCATGGCTGTGCCCTCCGGTGCTGCTCGATTCGGGCCACGGCACGCGCCACGTCCGGCTCGCCATAGACCACGTAGCGCTGGTCCACCACGACTGCTGGGAGGCTGGTGATGCCCAGGCTCCATGCGTCTGTGACGCCTTGGTACGCGGAAGCGATGCGGCGCTGGAGATCGGCGCCGCCGCTGGACAGCCGGCGCTTGACGATGGCCGTCGCCTGTTCGGGGTCGGCGGGCAACTCCGCTGAAAGCTCCGCTTCAATCCGGTGGGGTTCGTCCAGCTCGATCAGCCGCTCACCACCCATGGTCTTGACCGGGTGGCGGCTGTCGGTGACGACCACCACGTCGGCGGCGAAGGTGGCCGGGCTGAAAACGGCCAGAGCGGTCGGCAGCGCGACGGCCAGGCCGAGGGTTCGCCAGCCCGACGCGAACCTGGAAAGAGATGCTGGCATGTCGCGTGCCCTTGAAGTTGATCAGAGCAGTAGTCAAACGCGAAGCCGATGCGATCCCAACAAACAATGCGCATCGCGGACTGCCCGCATACCTGGTTGTCTCACACTCATGAAAAAGCGGAGGCCGAAGCCTCCGCGTGGATCAAGGAGCCGCTGCCGTCGCTACAGCAGGCCGGATTCCGCGAACGAATAGGGGGAGCCTTGACCGACGATGATGTGGTCCAACACTCGTACATCGATGAGCGCCAACGCAGCCTTCAGGCGATCGGTCAAAACACGATCCGCGCTCGACGGCTCAGTGCATCCCGAGGGATGCTGGTGCGAAAAGATCACCGCGCCGGCATTCAGCTCCAATGCCCGCTGCACGACAACACGCGGGTAAACCGCGGTCGAATCGAGCGTGCCTTTGAACATCGGCTCGTAGGCCAACACCCGATGCTGGCTGTTCATGAACACGATGGCGAACACTTCGTTCGGTTCTGCAATGAGTTTCAGGCGCAGGTAGTCCTTCACGGCCTGTGGCTGGTCAAGAAGCGGCCCGGCCTTGAAAACACGTTGTTCCAGCAGCGCGATGGCTTGCCGGATGATCCAATCATCTGATTGGGACGCTGGGGCAAAACGTGGCTCCACGCAGGAGTCATTGGCGACGAGAGACATGGCGAACCTCCAGAATGTGAACGGAGGACGCCACCCAGGGAGGGCAAGCCCTCCTGGGATGGAAACAGCGGAACAAGGTGCATCCACCACCGCGCAGCGGTGATTGTTCGCAGCCAGGATGCGAAGCGAACGGGTAGCGGTCATCGCGGCAAGCCGCGCCGTAGCCTCCAAGACCGAGGGCTACCTGGGCATGTCGCCGACAACGTCGGCGGGCATTTCGGATGTGGGGGTGGTGGGTGAAGCCGCCGCGTCGCTGACCATGTCTCCGGCCGCCAGCATGTCCATGGCCGAGAGCAAGGCATCACCCTCGATCGGCCCCTGCAGCAGGATGGCCTGGCCCGTCTGGCGATCGAGCAGTCGCAGCGACGGCGTGGCGGTCACGCCGCTCTTGGTGGCTTCCGCGGCCTGCGCGCGGATGGCCACGTTGGGGCGCTCGCTCGCCATGCACTGTTCGATGGCCGACGTTGTTTCGGGGTAGCGCAGGCCATCGGGCAGGCCCTGGCCATCGCTGCGCGTGTGGGCATAGACCCACTCGACGGCATGCCAGAACGCGGCATGCCCGCCAGCTTCGGCGGCGCACTCGGCCAGGCGTGCCTCGGCCGACGCGGCGGGCTCGTGTGCAGCCAGCGGCTGGTGGTGCCATTGCAAGGCCACGTCGGTGTTGCTGCCGACCCACCGCTTGAGCTGCGGGAAGTACTCCCGGCAGAACGGGCATTCCAGGTCGGCATAGAGCGTCAGCGTGAAACGGCCCTCCGGGTTGCCCATCTGCCAGGGCGGCCCGGAGGGCTGCGCTGCGCTGACCGGCGCGGGCGACGGCGCTGAGGATTCGCCGGGCGTCCGGGACACCAGCCAGATCAGCAGCAGCGCGACCAGCGCAGCAGCCAATACCCAGGGCCAGCGGAGCCGCCGATTGCGGCGGTGGAATGCCTGGACCTGCATCGGAGTGAAAGGACGTTTCTGCTCCATGGCGTTCTCCGGCTTACGGCAGTTCCAGGGCCGGCGACTCGATGCCGCGCGCCTGGTCGATCTTCTCGGCCACCTTGAAGGCTGCTTCCAGTTCGGTGCAGCCGTACTGCTGCATGAGCTGGTAGCGCTCGGCCTTCTCCTCTGGCTCGGTCTGCGCGAGCGCGAGATACAGGCTCGGCGGCACGGCGCGGAACAGCACTTCCATCGACTTCGACAGGATGACGCCCTCGGTGAACTTGCCCGCTTCTTTGCGCGCCGACAGCATCAGCGCTTTCTGCGCGGGCGAGAGTTCGCGGAACCTGGCGATCTTCTCCACCTCATCGGGCGGCATCGACAGGCAGACCCACCACTCAATCATGTTGAGCATGGGCTCGGCCGCACGCGGCAGGTCGTCGATGTTTTGCGTAGCCAGCCAGAACCAGGCGCCGAGCTTGCGCCACATCTTCGTGATCTTGACCACATAGGGTGCGAGCAGCGGGTTCTTGGTGATCACGTGACCTTCGTCGGTCACATTGATGATCGGGCGCCCCAAATACTGGTCGCGCTCTGCGATGTTGTTCACCGTGCTGATCAGGCTGATGTAGGCGATGGAGAGCTGCGCGTTGTAGCCCTCGCGGGCGTAGGTCGCCAGATCGACCAGGGTGATGTCGGCCTCGGGCCACGGCGTGCCATCGCGGTCGAACATCTCGCCGTCCGTGCCTTGGCAGAACATATCCATCGCGTCCGCCATCTCCAGCAGCCGCACGCGTCGCATTTCGGGCAGCGTCGGGTCCTGGCTGCGGGTGCGCAGCGCGTTGCGCACGTCGCGGGTGAGAACGGTGCGCTTCTCGCTACCACCCCCACCGTGGCAGTGCTCGGCGGCGTCGAGGATGCACTGGCGGATCAGCGAGCGGTCGGCCCGCGTCATCCGGGCTTCTTCCTTGTCCTCGCCGCCCGTGATCATCAGCCGCGCCGTGATCTCCAGTTCGCCCAGCACGTCGCGCTGTTCATCCGCCTCCATGGCCGAGGCGTCCGGGGGCAGGTCCTCGTCCAGCGCATCGGCATCGAGCGTCTGTACGTCGCTCGGCGTTTCGATCAGCCGGCGCGCATCGGCGAATGGTGCCAGGCTGATGCCGGAGCCTGGGGCCAGCTTGACCCGGTTCACCGTTAGCCCGAGCCTGCGTGCGAAATCGCTGAACAGGCCGAAGCTGTTGCCGGCCTCCACGATGAACAGCCGCGGGCGGTATATCGCCGTGACTTGGTTCAAGAGGTTGTTGAGCGTCGCTGACTTGCCCGAGCCGGTAGGGCCGAACAGGAACAGGTGGGCGTTCATCTGCCGATCCAGCCTGTTCAAGGGGTCAAACGTAATCGGGCCGCCACCACGGTTGAACATCGTGATGCCGGGGTGCCCCGTACCTTGGGCGCGGCCCCACACCGGCGACACGTTCGCGATGTGCTGCGCGAACATCAGTTGGGTGTACCACCTGCGCCGATCCTGGCCGGGGTTGTAGCAGCACGGCAGCCAGCGCAAGTAGCTGTTGAGCGGAGCCACCTCGTCGTCCTCACGCACCGGCTGCAAGCCGGCGTTGAGCATCACGTTCGCCAGGTCGAGGCCGCGCCGGTCCAGTTCCGCTTCGTCGCGTCCGCGCAGGTAGAACGCCAGCGTCCCCCGGTAGAGCTTGTGCGCGCTGCCGATGAGGGAGCGGGCTTCCTGCACGTCCTTGAGCGTCTGCTCCGACGCCAGCGTCTCGCCCACCGCCTTCTTCGCCAGGTGGTTTAGATCCGCTTCCAGGACATCCTGCGGCGTGGCGACCATCGTGAGACAAAGCAAGGTGTCTTCCGGCATCTGGTCGAACAGCGTGTTGATGGCATCCCCTTTGCGGGTCTCGCCGGTCAGGTGTCCGGTGCCGGGCGGCATGCGCAGCCGGTCGGTGATCAGTACGCGGTGCGGCATGCCGTCGAAGTACCAGGTGCCATGCTCCACGTCGGAGCGTGGCTGGCCGAAGAACAGCCGCTGGCTGAAATCCCGCCCGCTCGCCAGCTCGATCTCGCCAACCTCGGTCTCGTCGGGGTAACGCGCCAGGGCATAGAAGCGCTCCCGATCTTCGGCTCCAGGCCCGAGCATCGCGGGGCGCGGATTGAACCACCGCATCAGCCAATCGTGGACGTCGGCTGCGACCATGCGTCGTGCCTGGATGCCTGCGTTCGCCAGCCCACCGCACAGACGATCGCAGACGATGTTCAGCATCTGCTCGGGCGTCTGACCGCGGCGGCTGGCCTGTCCGGTGGCACGGCGATAGATCACCATGCGCACCCGCCGCGTCTGGCCGCGCCAGCGCAGCCGCGTGACCACCGTGTCCTCGAACAGGCCGCCCGGCTTGGCGACCGCGCGCAGATGGTGGCCGAAGAAGCGCAGGTAGAACTCGGTGAACGCAGTGCCGCGGGCGCGCGGCTGCACGTAGTTGTGCAGGTTCTCCATGTACTGGTCGAAGCTGGGCTCGTCCTGGGCGTAGAGCTGGAGTACCCACGGGTTTTCGTCTAACTCGTCGAACGAGTCCTGGAGCGCGTTCTCCAAGGCATCGCGGGCGTGCGCAAGCCAGCCGGGTTCCCGGCCCTCGGTGCCCAGCGGCACCAGCTCGTAGAAGGCCGCGACCGACTGCCCATCCTCCAGCAGCATGGATTTCGACTGCGGCAGGAACTCCACCCATGGCAGCAGTTCCGCGAACGACGGCGCGACGTCGTACAGCGCCTGCTCGTCGGCTACTGTCGCCGGCCTGCGGCCCTGTACCGCTGCGCCGGGTTCGGGGACGCCGGCCTGGCGCAAGGCCTCGACGTGGCGCTGCCAGCCGTCCGGCTTCTCTTCGCCGCCGGTGCCGGATGCGGCCAGCTTCGGCCAGGGAAGTTTCCAGCGCATCAATAGTCCTCCACGCGCTCGCCCGGCATGGCGTACTGCACGCGCTGGTACAGCGGGAAGACCGTCGTATAGCCCGGCACGGGAACGGGGTCCGTGCCCGCCAGGTGCGGGTACACGTACATGACCAGATCGGGATTGGGCAGGCGCTGGAACTGGCGATACACCTCGCTCTGCGCCGTGCGCGTGTAGCGCATCTGCTCGGCGGGCGCGGCCTGCACGTCGGTGTCGGTCAGCGGCCGGCGCAGGCTCTGGCGTGCGTCGAGCAACTGCCGGCGGGCGACCTGGCCGGTGCCACCGCCGCCGCCACCCGTTTCCTGCTGCCAGATGTCCATCATGGTGCGGTCGCTATGGGTCAGCAGCTCTTCCTTGCTGGTGGCGCAGCCGCCGAGCACGGCGACGGCCGCTGCCAGCGCGAGGCCTTTAATCGAGTTCGAGCGCATGGCTTTCTCCTGCACGGTGATCGACGCGCCGGCCTTCGGGGTCGTGATCGATGGCGAGCGGTTTTTCGAGGTGGACGGCGACCTTGGCGCCGGGCTGCACATAGACGGCGGCGAAGGCCTGGCCGTAGAGCTTGTTGACCCAGGCCGACATGTCCCGCACGCCGCCCGCGAGGATCTGTCCGACCGCTTCCTGGCCGCTGATGCCTACGGTGCCGATGGAGCCATCCGAGCCGACATAGGACATGCGGCCGCTGTCGCTCTCGATGAGCGAGGCCACGCCGGCGCCGGCGGCCGTGATCAGGGCCTGGGAGCCGAGGTACTGCTGGGCGTTGCTGCGCCGCTCGCCGCTGACGCAGGGGATGCCGTGCGGGTCGCTGATCCAGCCCAGGCCGTCGCGCTGCTGGTTGTTCTGCTGGTTGCCTTCGCGGTCTTCGGGGATCGTGCGGATCGTGCCGTCGTTGAAGACGAAGGTGATGCTGCGCACCTGGCCGCGCACGCACGAGAGCGTCCAGTCGCCCGACGCAGTTCCGCTGAACACGGCGCCGGCCACGTCGGGAATGTCGATGCCATTGGCCGTGAGGTTGTCCGGCCCCACCAGCACCTTGAAGGGGTACGGATCGTTCACCGTCCCGTCGATCGGCACGCGGCCGATCAGCGCCGTCATCGCGACCGACCCCATGAGCGTCGAGTTGGTCGGCACGGTATAGACCGGCGTGGCGCTTTTGACGCCTGCCGCACGTGCGCCGGCGTTCGCCACGGTTTCCGCGGTGGTTTCCAGCGTGCTTTGCGCGGGGCCGAAACTCGTCGGGAAGCTCATGCCGTTGCCCGTGCCACGACTACCGTTGCGGCCCTCGGCCTTCTTCGCGTCATCCGGTTCGACCCAGCGCATGCCGCCTTCCATGCCGGCCTCGTCGCCATCGCGCAGCCCCAGGCCCACCGGCAGGTCGGCATGGCCGCCGCCGCGCCCGCCGATGCTGTCCAGGCGCCGCTGCAGGTCGGCGAGCAGCCCTTCGGTCTTCTGGCGCGCGCTGGCCGCCTGTTCCTGGTCACGGCGCAGGTTGGAGCGCTCGGATTCGAGGGCCGAATTGATGCGCTGGTCGATGGAGTTTTCGCGCTGGCGCAGGCGCTGGTTTTCTTCGCGCTGCGACTTGTTGTCGGTCAGCGCGGTCTGAAGCTCGGTGCGCAACTGCTTCACCTGGGCGACGAGCGTTGCCACGGTATCGCGCGGGGTATCGCCTTCGATGCCCAACGCCTTCATTTCCTCGGGCGTGAGCTTGGAGCCGGCATCCGCCGCGGGCGGTGCCGACGTGCTTCCGCCGGAGAACAGCCGGATGGCAACGAACAGCACCAGCAAGGCGACCGGGATCATCAGCCACTTGAGCAAGCCGTTACTGCGCATGGCGGGTCTCCTCGCCGTCGCCGGCTTCAGCTTCCGGCTGCGGCAGGTGCGCAGCCGGGTCGAAGCGGTGGATCGCCGGCAGCAGCGATTGCGCGAGGCCGTGCCCGCGCGTCACCAGGTACAGGACGGTCGTGTCCTCGGGCGTCCCGCGGGGGCCGAGCGCTTCGTGCTGGAAGGTGGCGGTGAGGAAATCCCCTTGCAGCACGCGCGGGTCGAGCGTGACCCAGCCGCTGCTGCTGTTGGTCAGACGCACGGCGGTGACCCACTGGTCTTCCAGACGCCACGACGCGAGCGCGACCGCGCGCACCGGCAGCGTCGGCATCAGTGTGCCGAGGTCGAGGTCGCGGCGCAGGTTCACCCGCATGACGCCGGGCAGCGGCTCCACGGTGCGCAGGGGCGCGTAGAGGTTCTGCGCAGCGAAGCGCGTCAGGACGACCGAAACCGGGGTTTCGCGCCGCGCCGCATGAGCGCCTGTCTGATCCTGGGCGCGCGCCGGGGCCTCGTCGGCATCGCCTGCCTGATCGCCGTAGCGCGCCGGGGTGCTGCTGCCCTCGACGATACGCACCGGCTCCAGTTCGGCCTCGCCGTCCTTGGGCGGCTCGGCCGCGATGTCGAGCAGGATCAGTGCGCCGGTATCGGCGTCCTGCAGTTGCAGCCGCGTGGGCTCGATCGGTTCGTTGGCGCGCAGATACACCGCGCCACCCGCGCTCTGCACGCGCAGGCGTTCGCCCACGCCCGCAGGCACGCCCACGCGGACGTTCCGGTCGATGAACACGATGCGCTCCTGGCCCACCTTCAGCGGCACCGCGAGCGGCATGCGTTCCCAGCGCAGAATCTCCACAGCTTGGGAGACGGGTGCCGCGGCCGCGGCGAGCAGCCCCAGCAGCACGAGTACAGGATGCTTCATGGGGTCTTTCCTCCTTGGGGCGCTTGCGGAGACAGGCCGCCAGGTGCCGGACGCGTCGGCTCCGGTGCGCTGATGCGCTGGGGCGCACCGTCGTAGCAGTCCAACGCCAGGCCGAACGGGTTGCGGGCGGGATCGACGTCCACCCGCGTGACCTTCACCGGGTAGCGCACGAGCGCGCGCTTGACCTGCTCGGCGCCGTAGTACTCGTCGGCGGTGATGTCCAGCGTCACCACCCAGTCGCGGTCGGAGACCACGCGCACGCGCGCCGTGGGGTCGTCGCCGTAGCCGCGGCCGGGGATTTCGTAGATGCCACGCACGCGCTGGCGCAGCTCGCCCGTGCTGCGGCGGTAGTCGTAGTCCGCGCGCAGGAAGGCCTGGCAGGACGGCGTGAAATACGGCGAGAGTGTGTGGAGATTGCGCGGATAGTCCTCTTCGCCGTTCGTCGGCCAGCGGTTGAGGGTCTGGAACACGTAGAACGTGAACGCATAGACCGATTCGGGCGGCACTTCCCACCACTTGCGGGTACTGCCGGAGCGCAGGTCGGGCGGAACGTGGATGGTCAGGTCGCGCGGCGCGCTCCACCAGCCGCCGCCCATGACCAGCGCGACGACCACCAGCGCGCCGGCCCCCAGGCGAAGCGTCTTGATGTGCGCCTGCAGGTGGGTGATCTCGTTCTTGAAGCGGCTCATCGTGCCCCCTTTGCAACAGACCTTCGGGTGGACCAGAAGCCGGAGCGCGAGATCAGCACGTGCCCGCCTACCCAGCCCGCCATCAGCGGATGGCGCGTGGCGATGCGCCATTGCAGTTGCCGGTACAGCCAGGTATCGGGGCGTCCGCGCTTGAGGCGGCGCAGGATGCCGCCGCCGATGAAGACGCCCAGGGCCACGCCCAGGACGACGAACGTCGGCGCGATGGCGATCGTGCGGAACACCCAGGACAGCGGCGCGCCGACCAGCAGGCCGGCGGCGCCGGACAGGCCGCAGCAGATCCACAGTTCGTCGGCGGTGAGGCCGCGCACGACAACGGGATGACGGTTGAGCCGGTGCGGAAGGAACGTGACCGTCCCGTCCGCACGAACGTGCTGCTGCTCGGACATACCGGCCTCGCCTTACAGGATGCCGGTGGCTTCGGTGAGCAGCCAGATGCCGATCACGAGCAGCACGGCACCGATCGCGACGGTGAGGCCAAACTGGCCCCAGGTCTTGCGGCCGGTGTGGATTTCCGCGTAGGTGCCGTAGGCATGGTAGCAGACGCCGATGAACATCGACGCCACGACCAGGAGCGCCACGAGCATGATGATGTCGTAGCCGTAGTTCCTGATCGTTTCCATGATGCCGTTGCCGGTGCCGCGGGTCGGGTTCTCCAACTGCGGCAAGCCTTGCGCGAACGACAGCGCGGGCAGCGCGGCGGCGCCTAGTGCCACCGCGGCGCGCTGGGCAAGACGGGAATGGAAGATGCGGTTTTGCATGGTCGTGCCTTTCAGGTCAGGAGAGGAGGAAGAAGCTTAGGACGAGGTACATCGCGACGAAGCGGATGCAGACGCCGAGGAACTGGCGCTGGTTGAGGCGGCTCTCGGACCACCCCACGTAGGCCGTTCGGATGGCCCAGACGCCCCAGACGAGCAGGACCGCGAACACGGCGCCGACCAGGACGGTCGCCATCGCCGAAGGCGCGATGCCGCTGTTGGCTTGAAATGCCGAGACCTGGGCGCCGTTCATCGCTTGCACTCCGCAGTCGTCGTCGGCGATGGCGCAGCGGCCCGCTCGGCGCGGTAGTCGCCGGCCAGTTCGGAGGGGTCGCGCGGCTGGGCACGCGACGGTGTGAGATGGGCCTGGATGCCGGCGCGCACGCGCGCCAGGTCAGCCAGCAGCCGCGGGTAATCGAAGTGGTAGCGCTCGCCCGGCTGGATGGGGGAATGCGCGGCGCTGTCGGCGACGGTGCGCTCCAGCGCGTCGAGCTGGCGCAGCGCGGCGACCAGTTCCTGGCGCTGCGCGGGGGAGTCGGCCGCCGCCATCGGGGACTGACCCAGCAGGAGGGCCGTCACGAGAAAAATGGGCACGCCGCGATGCGCGGCGCGCTGCCAGATCGGAGCCAACATCGCGCCATTCCTGTGTGATCAGCAATGGCTCGATCGTGGGCAGCGAGAGACTTTTAGGCCGCAAACAATAGGAACTCGCGCATGCCCGGATTGATGGCCTAGAGGTACTTCTTGAAGCTGCCTGCGGTCAGGCTCACGGCCAGTCCCAGCAAGGCGGCGCTGGGCAGCAGGATCAGCAGTGGATGCACCGAGATCGGCAAGGCCAGGTACGTGACCCACGGCAGTACGGCCAGCGGCATCAGGCTGGCCTTCGCGCGGTGGTAGATGAAGCCGGATTCCCGGCCCGCGCCGAACCGGCGCACGTCGCGCCGCACAAGACCGTCGATCAGGCCGACGAACGCCGCGGTGAAGATCAGTGGCAGCGTGAGCACCAGGACCAGCAGGCGCACCAGAAACGTGAGCGTCGTGAAAGCCGCGGCGATCAGGTAGCTCTCGGTCCAGACATAGACCTGGCTGATGTAGTAGCGGAAGTTGCGCGTCTGCCCGTGACTGGGCGCGCGGGCACGTTCGGCGGTCTGGCTCATGCGCTCCAGCAGCCCAGAGCGCACGAACACCCATTCGTAGCCGGTGTCCACCAGCTCGTGCGCCGTGCGGCCAGGCTCCTGCACGACCACGCTGCGCGTGAAGTGGCTGGAAAGATGTCCCAGTTCGTACTGCAGCATCTGCTGCGAGTGCCTCCAGCCCTGGTCTTGCCAGAATAGGTGCATGCCGACGCACTCGATCACGATCGAGAACAGCAGCGAGCCGATCAGCACCCCGAGCAGCCGGAACGGCAAGGTGATGGTGCCGACGATCAGGCCCTGGCGCTGGTTCTGCTCCCGTTGCGCAGTCGAGGCGGCGTCCTTCATGGTGAGGCCTCGTTGCCGGTGTCCTCGTCGGTGGCGGTGGCCACCGCGGGAGGTTCGGCCGCAGCGGCGTCATCCAGCAGGTCGTCGGGCAGGCCCGTGTCCTGCAAGGCCGGGGAGCTGGTGAACTCCCACCACTGCGTCGCTTCGCTGTAGCTCTGGCGCATATACCCGGCCAGTTGCTGCAAGTCCGCCGGCATCACCTCGTCCGGGTCCGGCGCCGGTAGCGGCATGCGCACTTTCCAAAGCTGGCCGCCCTGCAGCAGCGCGAAGCACTGGCCTTTCGGCAGGCCGACGATGTGCGACGGCTCGATCATCGGCACGCTGGACATGCTGATGCGGTCCTGGGTGTTCGACGTGAAATCCGTCGCTCCGCGAATGTCGGAGCTGTCGGTCGCGCCGCTGACGATGGTGGTCGTATAGACCTCGACCTTCGGCAATTGCCGCGTCAGCAGTTCGGCGGTTGCGGTTTCGCGCACGCGCAGCATGAACAGATTGTTGAAGTTGCCAATGACCTGACCGGCCTTCGCGCGGTTGCCGATGCGGGCCTCGATGTCCGAGAGGGTTTGCGTGTAGGCGGTGACTTGCAGGCCGGCACCGCCACCCTTGTTGATCAGCGGGATGAACTCGTCACCCATCAACTCGTTGAATTCGTCGGCGTGGACATTGATCGGCAGGCGCGCACCGGCTGATGCGCCCGGCAGGCCATCGTCGATCCCATGCTTGTAGATGTGGCCTGCGACCGACACGAGATCGCTGAACATCGAATTGCCGACCGCTGCGGCAACCTCGGCATCGGAGAGCGCATCCAGGCCCACATAGACGATGGCCCTCTTACGGATGATCTGCATCCAGTCGAAGATCGGGCGCGGGTCAGCCAGGTCGGAGTAGTTCGGGGCCAAGAGCTGGGCGATCTTGCCGCTGGTGAGCTTCTCCAGCAGCGGCAAGAGGCTGGCGACGATCTTGTCGAAGTACGTCTTGTCGTATCGGACAGCGGAGCGCAGGCCATCCAGCACCGGGTCGTAGTTGCGTGCCTGCGAGAGGTATTGTTCCAGCGCCGCCACGCGCTTCTCGCGCCCGATCATGTTGCGCGGAATGTTCTTCTCGTTGAGCTTCGCCTCGATCTGGACGATCACTTCCCAGGCCTTGGGCTCCGTCTTGGCGAAGTAATGCTGTGCGTACTCGATGAACAGCGCGTCGATGTTGATGACGTGCCGCTGGATCAGCATGTAGTCCGGGCGCTGCCCCAGCTCCACCAACGCGCGCGCGATGATGTTGACGAAGCGCCAGGCGAACTCGCGGAACGCCGCGCTGTTTCCTTCGCCGGAAAGCTGCCCCGCGACGCGGGTGGCCACCTCGCTGATGCGCCCAAAGCGGCCCACGGCGTTGTAGCGCGCGGAAATGTCTGGCCACCCAAGGTGAAAGACATAGAACTCGCCTTCGCGGTCCGCGCGCTTGGCCTCGACGTACATCCGCTTCAGGAGATCGGCATCGCCCTTGGGGTCAATGACGATCACCACCTCGTGCTCGCCCGCGGCGTTCACGCGCCGGATGTCCTGGGTCACGAACAGTTCGGCCAGCCGGGTCTTGCCGACGCGCGTCGTGCCCAGCACCAGCGAGTGGCCGACGCGCTCGCCGAGCGGCAGGCTGACGTCCACCTCTTCGGGTTCGATGCCGTGCAGGCGCGGCAGGCCGCCCACCGGCGGCAGCGGTCGCACCGGGTTGAAAGGCACGTCCCAGCCGGTGAGCGCAGGCAGCCGGGACAGCGGGAACGGCGCGAACTCCAGCCGTTCTTCCAGCCGCCGCGCCAGACGGTACGCAGACGTCGGCTCGACGTAGCGGCGGAACTCCGGCCGGTACGTCTGCATCAGCCTATGGGTGTGCTTCTGCTCCCACAGGAAGCCGCGCCCCACGAACAGCCGCTGCTGGCTGACCGGCACGTCCTTGCTGGTCATCACGTACCGGGGCAAGCGGCGGATGTTGCGCCGGTAGCGCAGGATGACGCGGGCATCGCGGTAGCGGATGGCACCGTAGGCACCGAACGCCAGCGCACTGCCGACGCCCATGGATGGGCTCAGCGCGAGCGACCATGGGGCCACCAGGGACAGAAACGCGGCGCCCGCGCATGCGGCAACGGTGTATAGCTCCACCGCTGGGCGTAGCAGTACCTCGACCGGCTGTTTCCCCGACATGGCTTCATTGCTCGATGCCGGTGGCCGTGATCAGCGCCGGGTAGTGCCGCAGGCCCAGACGCTCGGCCAGGTCGTCGCCGGACACAGGCGCGAGCGGCACACCGGGCACCAGGGCGCGCAGCCGCGCCAGGCCCTGCACGGTCTCGACGTTGACCACCAGGCCGACCGCGCCGCGCTCGCGCAGCGCTGCCGCCTGGCGGCGCAGCCAGGCCCGGGATGCCTCGTCGTCGCCGACGACCACGAAAGGCCGCAGGCCCGGAGCCTCGATCACCCGCCGCGCGACGGTGCCGGGCGTGAGCTTGGCGCTGTGCACCGGCAGCATCGCGGCCTCGTCCGCCGGCGTGGCGGGAACCTGGGGCGTCGGGATCGGCGGCCGGGCCGGCGCGTTGGCGCGCGGCTGAAGATTCAGGGCCTCGTAATACGGCAGTGCCGATGCGCCGCCACGGTCTTCGACCACGGTCAGTGGCTCGCCGGCAAGCGAGGCCAGCGGCAGACCCGCCAGCAGCACGAGCAGGCCCCGTAAGGCCAGATGGAATGTCGTCATAGGGATGTCTCCTGGCGCGCGGCGAGGACCGCGGCGGTTGGGCGCGCGCCCTGCACGCGGGCAAGGTGGCGGGATACGCTGCGCCGGTAGCGGGCGGCAGGCTCACCCCCGGCAGGACGGTGGTAGCGGCCGATCGCCAGCAACCAGTCTTCGCCCGGGGTGTGCTGCTCGCGCAGGATCTCGGCGGCGATGGCGAGGTTCCGGTACGGGTCGAGCAAGTCGCAGGCGCTGGCGTAGCGCTGTTGGTGGTAGCCGAGGTTGATCTGGCCCAGGCCCGCGTCGATGCGCGTGTGCGGCGTGGAGCGCATCGCCCGCTGCAAGCTCGCGCAGGCGTCGGCACGGGTCGCATAGCGGCGCGATTGGCCGGCGACGTTGAGCGACCACGGCCACGGGACGATGCGCCCGTTGCGCCGGATGCCGCTCTCCTGCAAGGCCACGGCATAGAGCACCGTCGAGGGGATGCCTGCGCGCTGTGCGGCGAGCTGGTAGGCCGGTGGCGGAACCTCTTGCGCATGGGCCGCGCCGGCGTACAGGCCAGCGGCAAGCACCAGTGCGCGCAGCGATGCGACTACGGCTGGCGCTGCCATTGGCCGTTCACCTCGCGCACGACCGCAGGCAAGTCGCCGGGCAGGCCCAGCGACAGCCAGCGGCCGCCGTCGTGGTTGAGCGTGATGGTGCCGCGGCGCACGCGCGCCGGATCGACGTTCGCGCGTTTGGCCCAGTCGCGGATGCGCGCATCGTCCTGGCGGCTGCCGACCATGTACAGGTCGAACTCGGTTCCCGAGGATTGCAGGCGCTGTACGAGCTGGCCGCAGGCTTCGCAGCCGTCCTTGACGAACACCGCCGTGCGGCCGGAGCCGCGCGTGGCTCCCGCGACCGGCTTGTCGTCGGGCAAGTTCACCCGCTGCATGCCGGGGTTCAGACGCTGCCAGGCCTCGTCGTATGCCTTCTGGTAGGCGAGCAGCTTCTCGACGCGGCGCGCTTCGACCTGCACCTGCAGCTCTGCGTAACGGCGCCGTTCCTCGTCGGTGCGCGCCTCGATGCCCAGGGCCGACAACGGGTCCAGGTTGGGCGAGTAGATGCCCAGCGGCCCGTCCATCAGTTCGCGGTAGCGCGCCCACTCCTGCGGTTGCAGGCCCCAGTCGCTCTCCACCCGGTCGTCCAGAATGCGGGCGACAAGCGGGCGCTCCTGGCTTTGCGCATTGCGGGCGGGAGCCGTGGCGGGCTGCTGCGCCCAGGCGGGCCACTGGGTGGACGCCAGCAGGAGCGCGGAAAGGATGATCGATGGCTTCATGCGATCTGCTCCGGTCAGGGAATCGCCACGCGGCGGGTCTGGTCGCCGGCCTGGAACACCGCGGTGTTACCCTCGACGGCCTGCAAGCGCCACGGGCCGAACGCATCGCCTGGCAGCAGCACCTGAAGCTGGTCGGGCGTGAAGTCCCCACTGCTCGGCGCGACGGACACGCTGCGCTCGCCGGCGCGCAGTTCGGCACCGACGATGCGGAACGGGAGCGGCGGTGGTTCGGGCTTGGCGGTGGGCTTGTTCCTGGTGCGCGGCTGGGCGGGTGCAGCGGCGCGCGCAGCGGTCTGCCGCGCCTTGACTTGCTCGACTTCGGCGCGCAGCGCCTGAAGGTCGGCGGCGGCATAGGCGCTCAGCGATTTCTCGACCTGGGCCGCGCGTGCCTCCAGGATTTGGCGGGTGTCCTTGAGGTCCGCAGCCGTGGCGACGGCCGGACGCTGCTGGATGGCCTCGATGGTCTCGGCCAGGCCCGTCGCCTGCGCTTCGAGGCGTTGCAGCCGGGTATCGAGTCGTTCCTGGTCGGCCTGGTCGTTCATGGCCTGGTAGCCCAGGGCCACCAGAACACTGAGGCCGATCAGCCAGAGCCACATCAGGCTCTGCATCACCACGGCGGCCGTTGAACGATGGGTGGGCTGCGGGCTGTTCATGGCTGGCCTCCCGATGCCGCGGGCGCCAGCGGAAAGGTCTGCGCCGCCTCGGTGGCGGGCGGCGCGGGTGCGTTGTCGGCGGTCATGCTGTCGCCGGGCCGCTCGAAGCAGATTTGCCGCGCGCGGTCATCCGCGTGCAGTTCCCAGGCCGGACCAGCCAGGGTGAGCAGCGCATCGCGCAGGGTCATGGGGCCGAGGTGCAGGTGCGCCGCCGGCAGCGGCAGTGCGTACAGCTCGATCACCGCGTGCGCGGTCTCGCAGAGCTGGTAGCCGCTGCGCTTGAGGACATGCCGCAGCCCGTCGCCAACCGTGACACGGGCATCCTCGGGCATCGACACGTCGATGGTCTGCAACAGCAGGTCCCGCTGCGCTGCTGTCGGTGCCAATTCCACGAGGGTGTAGCGGCCGTAGCGCACGACAGGGATGTACTCGGGAGCCTCGGGTGCGGGCGCGGCCGAGACTTCCTCGATGGCTTCGGGCGCGACCGGCGCGCTCGTCGTCGCGCAGCCGCCAGCCAGCACCGACCAAAGCAGGCCGAGAAATCCCGCCAGCAGGCGGCGTTCGGGATGGTGAAACCAAGGTGGAGAGGGGCACATGGCGCGTCGTCCTGAAACATCGAGCCCTCACCATCGCCGCTCGGGCCACGAGCGGCAGCAAACAATGCGAACCAGGCAGTGCCCGATTTACCGACAGCCTCCCTCCAAAGAAAAAGGCCCCCGAAGGGGCCAGTGAAGATGCAGGCACATCCACGGAGATCGTGGACGTGGCTGCAACGTGGAACAACGGAGAGCCGGCGGCGCCATGTCGGCGTTGGCGTGACGATCAGGCGGCGACCAGTTGCCGGGCCAGTGCGACCTCGACGGAATCACCGTCCTGGTTGAGCACATCCAGGCCCGATTCGGGCACGTCGCCCGATGTGGACTGCGAGACCATGATCTTCTTGGCCATCAGCTCCAGGCAGGTCATCTGCGAAGAACCGGCGTAGCCGAGGTAGATCACGCGCACGGACTGTTTCTGCCCGATGCGCCACGAGCGCCTTGCCGCCTGCTGCAAAGAATACACGTTGTAGCCGCTCTGCATGAACACGATCGTTGGAAACTCCAACAGATCGAGGCCCGTTTTGACCAACTCCGGGTTCGTCACCAGCACGTCGATCCCGCGGTCCAGTTGCTCGGCGATCCAGTCCTCGCGGCGGGAGGCATCCACGCTCGCGCGCAGCACCGCCACCTTGAAGCCTTCCTGCTCCAGTAGCACCTTCAGGCGCGACGTGGTGTCGCGCGTGCCGGTATAGACCGTGTAGGCCAGAACCTTGCGGCCCTGGGCCTTCTCTTCCTTGCAGATGTCGATCAGCTCGCGCTCTTTCGGCGTCAGCTCGAACTCGTTGAACTGAGCCGGGACGAACGCCAAGGTGTTGCGCGTGCGCGGATGCACCACGGTCTCCGACCGGAAGCAGCAATCCGGCCAGGCCAGCAGTACGTTGAGCACCACACCCAGCAGGGTCGTATCGCGTCGCGCCAGAGCCTGCTTCAGCTCCGCGGTCAGCCGACCCGCCAGGTCGCGGTAGGCCGCGGCTTGCGCCACGTCCATCTGGACCTCGCGAAACTCCTCGTCATACGGCGGCAGGACGTTGCCACCGATGTCCTTGAGCTTGAGGAAGATCGTGAACGGCAGGATGCAACGCAGTACGCCCTTGGGGCCGAAGCCCGGGGCCTTGACTGTGCGCACCGATACCTTGGTGCCCTTGGCCGTCTTGTGCGCCGTGCCGATGCTCTCGGAGTAGATATCCTTCAAGACACCGTGATCGCGCATGAACGCCATCGCGGCCGAGGTCATGCTGCCGCTCGTGGTTGGGCGGTAACCGTCTTCGATCATCCGCCCAGGCAAGGCGCGGAACAGCAGATAGAAAAGATCGTCCCCGTATCCGCCCATCAGCGTGCCGGTCAGCAGCAAGGTCTTGCGAGCCTTCGCCGCCAGCACACCCATGGCCTGGCCCTGGGCGCTGCCACCGTTCTTGTACTCGTGCGCCTCGTCGGCAATGAGCAGGTCGAACGTGCCTTGCGGCAGGTAGCGTTTGATGAACTCGGACGGCTGGTAGCCGCCCTCGCCAAAGCCGAACTCCATGTTGGCCATCGCACGTTCCATGCGCGTGGCCTGACGGTCAGAGAACACCAGCTCGCCGTTCGCATCCATGAGGTTGATGAACTCATGGATGTTGTCGCCCAGCATTGACGCGAGGAACCCGTCGCCGAACTTCTGCATCAGCTTCTGCGCTGTGACTTCCCCGATGGTCGGGATGCGCTTCAAGGCTTTCAGCACGGCTGAGGACTGGTCGCTGCCGGACAGGCTGCGCGGGCGGATCAGCGTCCACAGGGGGGCGGCGCAATGGCTGCACTTCCTGCGGGACTCCTCGGCTTCGAGCGCGATCGGGTTGACCGGCTCGCCATCAAGGTCGGTGATGACTGTGCCGCAGCCTGGGCACGCCGCCACGTCGCCGTGACGGGAGCGCCGCCGGGTGAAGACGGGCTTCCAGTGAAAGCCCATCCGCATCCGCACACGGCCCAGGACAAAGAACTCCTGGCCCGTGGGCTGCACGCCCAACTGCTCGCGCAGCTTGATGAGCTTGACCAGCGTGTCCGGGCCGTTGAGCACCCACACCTTCGCGCCTGCCACCGTCTCCTGGATCTCACGCCGCCACTTGTAAACAAGGTGCGGAGGCGAGAGGACCAGGGTACGGCGGTAGCCTTCGGCGTTGAGCACGGCGGCCGTGGCGATGCCGACGGTGGTCTTGCCGCAGCCCATTTCGCCATTGACGATCGCGGCGCGTTCGCCACGATCGATCAGCAGCTCGGCGGCGGCGTGGACGACTTCGGCCTGGGCCGGGAACAGCTTGCGCTTGAGGCTGGCGACGACGAGCTGGCGGTGCGCCTGCGGTTGGCCGTTATAGACCGGCGGATTGGCGCTGTTGAGGGCGTCGAGCAGTTCGTCGCCGAACTCGCCGACGAAATCCTGAAGGCTCAGGGTCAGAGGGGAGGATTCCGCATCGATCAGTTCCCCCTGTTCGGGTTCAATGTCGGTGACGGTGGTTTCGATCTCGGTGGACATAGTGATGCTCCAAAGAAAATGGGGCATGCACGCCCCCCAGCGGAGCGATGGCATGCCCCGTGGTGGGAAGAAAAATCGGCACGCGGCCGACGGTGGACGGAAATGCAGGCGTCGATGGCCTGCCAGCGACGCAGGTGTGGTCAGAACTCGAACGGCAGGCCGATGACCGTGGCATTGCGCTCTGCATCGGTGACGATACGGATGCTCAGCTCACGGGTAATGACGTAGTGCGCGTCAAGACGTTTTCCTGACTGCACGGCGGCATTGTTTTGCTGCCACTGGTCGTCATCGACCTCACCCCAATCCCCACGCATGTAGCGCTCGAAATAGGGAATGGGATCGAGCCGACCTTCGAGCATCAGGTTTTCGACGTCTTTGCTGAATTCCAGCGCGCCGATCTCGAATAACCGCTTGCGGCGGTATTTGCCATGAGAGTTGGATGTCATGTGATTTCCTCTTGGGAAAGAGGCCACAGCGCCCCTGCGGGGCGACGGTGACCCCACGTTGGAGAAGATCAGTACTCGCTGGGAAGCAGCAGCGTGGTCACGCTGCGATCCCATTCGGTGATGATCCAGAGTTGCAAGGAGGGTGCGATCTGGTAGGAAGAAAATAGGCGATCTTTGCCGGACGCCAGCGCGGCATCGTTTTGCCGCCTGTCGTAGTCGTCGAGGTCTCCCCAGTCGCCATTGAGATGACGATGCAGGTACGCAACCGGGTTGAGCCGGCCTTGTTGGACCAGGGCATCGACGCCGCAGGTCATGACGGTCTGGCCGGGAGAGAAACGCCGGCTGTTTGCCTGGCTGATGGGAAATGCTTGGGCTGCCATGGAAGGCTCCTTCAAGATGGAGGGGCCACGGCACCCCATCGGGGCGGCTGGACCCCGTTGGGTGGATAAGATTGACGGCGAGCCGTCAGCGGTGGAGAAACGATCAGCGGATGGTCAGGACTTCGCCCCGGGTCGGGGAATCAGGCGTCATGTCCCACGCACGGATGACGGGTACGAACTTGTCGGTGAGGATGCGAGTCTCGGCAACGGAGCCGTCTTCGCGTTCGGTGAATTCCCGCTGGAGCGTCTTGTCCTTGTGGGTGTCACCTTTGACAACGAGCACGCGCCCGGTCTTGGAGCGCACAACCCCTGAGATCGCGCCCGCAGCCAATGCCAGGGCGAGATGCCAGTGGGACAAGGCACGCGCCGGTGGGCGCAGCGACTGCTGCGAGGCCCCCAGGTGCGTGTCCAGCGACGGCCAGAGGCCTTGCAGCCTGCCGACTTCATCGGCGAACTGCTCCGGCTCCATCGTCACGCGGAAAAAACTCTCCGGCTCGGCTGGGCTGGCAGGGACGAGGTACGGCAGGAACGGCCACTCGATCGGCAGCTCCTCGGCTTCGACTTCGCCAAGCCCCACCTGCAGCAGCAGATTGCGCACGGCCTTGACGCCATCGGAAGCCAGCTCGCGCTGACGCACCCTGCGACCGAAAATCACCACCTGCTTGAACTGCGTTTCCACCGCTCGGTAGATGCGCAGGTCGGTGTAGTGGCGCGTCAGCCAGCCGACCAGCTCCGCGTCGAGCACATAGCCGGGGACGATGAAGACCAGCACGCCGCCGTACTGCAACAGCGACAAGCTGCGCTGGTAGAACAGCTTTTCGAGGCGGGCACGGCCCTGGCCCTGATAGCCGATGTTGCCGTTGACGTCTTTGGACAGGTCGCCATATGGCGGGTTGAGCCAGAGCAGCCCGAAGGACTGCTTGGAGAGCATCGTGTCCATCAGATCACCGTGGATGCAGTGGTCGACCAGGCCGCGGGCATGGCGTGCTCGCTCCGCGTCGAACTCGACAGCGAACGCCTTAGTCTGCTCGCGCCCGAGGGCATGAGCGGCTTCGGCGATCGCCACGCCTTCACCGGCGCAGGGATCGAGGATGCACATCGGGCCATCGCTGGGCATCAGTGCGTTGAGGGCTCTTTCGAGCGTGGGTTCGTCGGTCGGGTAATAGTCGGGTAGGGACAGGCCATTGCTGGCCCATCCCCCCCTAAGAACCGTACGTGAGAGTTTCCCCTCATACGGCTCAAGCCTTTCAAAGCTCGCTTTCGCTAACCGGCTTCACTACCTTCAAACCTTGGACATGTAGCTGGTTATGGCAGTTTGGATGAAGCAGAACCAAGTTTTCCAAAGTGTTCTTTCCGCCATCAACCCGACGTTGGATATGGTGGGCATGCCAACCGGTCTCCTTCGTGATGGGCTGCTCGCAGATCAAGCACTTTCCATCCTGCGCAAGCC
Organism: Alcaligenes sp. SMD-FA; assembly: GCF_025960365.1. Taxonomy (NCBI): domain Bacteria; kingdom Pseudomonadati; phylum Pseudomonadota; class Betaproteobacteria; order Burkholderiales; family Alcaligenaceae; genus Alcaligenes; species Alcaligenes sp. SMD-FA. The sequence goes on from NZ_CP110108.1 coordinate 2,976,046, forward strand.
ATAGTTTGACGAGCTTCCTGCGCTCGTGCAGGGACTGGACCATCTTCTGGCTCAAGCGAGCTTCAAAGTAGCTTTCCCATTCGGGATCGAACGGGTTGGCTAGGCCATTGACCTTGACGTGGCGTCGTATCTTGGTATCCGCCGCTATGCGCAGCATCTTCCATTTCACGTTGCCGTCAGGGAACCTCTGACCATCGTCCGCAGCAAACACCCAATTCCTGTTGCCTATCCGGTGGAAGTACCTTTCCTTAACCCAATAGGCCCCTTTCTTTGGATGCGGCCGCCTGCACCAGCGCCATAGGCTGCGCCATATGACTGCATCGACGCGAGTAAACGTCTGGGATGAAGCATCGGCACTGTGAAATTCCGCCCAACCCTTGATGCGTGGATTGAGCATGCCGATGAGGTCGTCTTGTTTCACTGCCTTGTTGGCACGGATCAAACCTCGGATCGAATCTAGAAAAGCCTTCGTGTTCTTCTTCGATGGCTGGGTCAGGCACACCCCGTTGAACTTGCGGATGTTCTTGCCCAGGAAGTCGAACCCTTCCGAGATATGAGTAACGCGAGTCTTCGCTTTCGAGATGTTGAGGCCCCTGGCGGCAAGAAACTTCTCCACCAGTGGCAGCACCTCTATTTCGAGTAGCTCACGCGAGTACCCCGTGACGATGAAGTCATCGGCGTAACGAACGAAGTTCACCTTCGGATCGTAGTGCTTGTTCTGGCGCCTCGTCCTGAAGAACGATTTGCCAAGAACCTCTTGCAATCCATCCAGCGCCATGTTCGCCAGCACCGGGGAGATGATCCCCCCTTGTGGAGTACCTGCCTCCGTCGGGAACAAACTACCGCTCTCGACGTATCCGGCCTTGAGCCAGCTTTTGAGGATCGCCTTGTCCATCGGAATGTTCTCGGCGAGCCAATCGTGGCTGATGTTGTCGAAACACCCTTCGATATCGGCTTCAAGGACCCACTCCGCAGAGCGTTTCCAAGCCAGCACCGTGTGGCATTGCCTGATGGCGTCTGCCACACTTCGGCCGGGGCGGAACCCGTAAGAGTCCTTATCCCCGGTCGTCTCCGCGATGGGTTCGAGAGCCAGCAGGTATAGTGCCTGCATAGCCCTATCCCTCATCGTGGGAATACCGAGAGGCCGCTTCTTGCCATTGGCTTTTGGAATATAGATCCGCCGTAACGGGCGGGGTCGATAGCCATGACGGCGAAGGGACAACACTGCTTCGGATTTGGTCTCCGGCGTTGACCACGTGACGCGATCCACACCAGGAGTCCTCTTTCCTTGGTTTTCAGTAACTCGTTTGACGGCCAATGCTTTGCCGCTGAACGAGTGGGTCAGAATCCACTGCAAGGATTTCGCCTTGCCGTATTTTCCTTCCCGAGTCGCCTTTACGATACGCGCTTGGAGCCTTCGCACTTCACGGTGACACTTGGCCCAGTCGATGCTGTGCCATGTGACCGATTCGTGTGAGGGCGCACCCGCGCAAGCAATTTCTTGCGTAGTCATCTGCAATTCCCTCTTATAGAAGGTTGGACAAGTTTTCTCGTAGAGAAAGACCAAGTGGAAGTCTGCTCGCTTTCGCGCAGGATGATGTTGCCTTGCGGCTCAATCCCTATCCGTCCCATTACAGGACGGCATTCGCCTTTTCCACATTCCTCTACCCGCACCACCAACAGCATTCCTTACGGTCTGCCTGCCCCGAGGGGCGGTGGTACGGGCTTACCGTGTTCCACGTGAGTAACAAGAGCGAGTTAGGTTCTGCCTTTTCACCGGTAGTCGTGATGTCCGCGCAACCCCAAACGGACGAGGGTTGACCGACTACGTTGCCTTTTGGCCCAAGCCTGTCAGCATCTTTGGCTTGTTCGCTATTACAGTGTTTATCAGCAGTTCACTTGCGTTAACCATGTCGCTCAGCCTAGCGACCCATCCGCCTTGATGCTGGCAGATTTGGCCCTCCCTCGCGGAAGGACCTTTCCCTCATGGGAGGTCTACATTGTCCCGACAGCTTCACACCACCTCGTTGCCGAAGTCGCATGTGTCGGTAGGCTACTGATAGCGGAATATCAGGTCTCGCTAACCCCGAGGGGCTGAGACAATTACTCACGTGACTTCACGTCACACCCCGTTCTTGGCGAAATTGCGGGCGAGCCGCGGGAACATGAGAGCCATGGGAAGTCTCCTGGTTGGCGGGGATGAAGGGCGCAAGCACGCCGTGCCTGCACGGGTGGATCAGGCCGCTACCGCTTCCGGCGTCCAGATTCGGGCCGGGTCTGGATAGGCGGTGAGTGAATCGCTGCGGATCAGCGAGCCGAGCGCCAGAGTTAGCGCCGGCACGTCGATGACGAGCCGATGGCCTTCCAGCGGCCCGAGGGCGAACGGAAGGCGGGCCAGCATCTCGCGGGTTTGCAGCAGTTCCAGCACGTTTGCGCGCCAGTGATCGAGCAAGGGCAGCGGGCAGGTGTCCCGCACCAGCGTCCACAAGCGGTCAAGCCGATGGTCGCTACCGCGTGGCAACAGTGCCAGCACGCTGGCGTTGGCCTTGTCGGGCTTGGCGCAGCGCCGATCGAACAACCACACGTTGGAGAGCGAACCGAACAGCGTTCGCCGGTAGGCGCGTGTGATGCGTTTTTCCAGACGATCGACGTTGCTGACGAACACTGGGACGCTGCCGCCCTGGTCAGTGATGACGTGGAACTGGTCCAGCCCCTGCTCGTCGCGACCGAGGGTCAGGCGAGCGAGGAACTGTTGGACGGCGGTGTCCCGCGCCCAGATGGACAGGAAGATCAGGTTGCCCTGGTCATCGCCGACGCAGGCGTCGGCCATCACGTCGGGGCATTCGTCGATGCGATACAACGTGCTGGAAGAAGTGTTTGCGGGCATGGTGATGTCCTCGGATGAACGGGAACAGCACCGCCCGCTGGGGCAAGTGCTGCCCCTGGGGGTGGATGAAAAGCGCGCCTTCTGGCTCAGGCCGTCGGCGCTGCGGTAGATGCCACCGCTTTTGTGGGGGCGCGCCGCCGGGCGTGGTAGGCGCGAACGCCTGCACGCCAGTCGGCGGACTGCTCCGGGGCAAGGCTCAGATAGGACAGCGGGCACGAGTAGTAGTACGGGTGCATGGACTCGTCCAGTGGCTTGTAGCCCCACTCGCCGCCGCTTCTTTGAAGCAGATCGCAGCGGATGGTGCGCAGGGATTGGCCTGGTGCCGGATCACGATGCACACCTTCGGCCTTGGCCGTCACTTCCGCAACGGACCAGAGGACGTTGTCGCGCAGCGCGTGGGCGATGACCTTGACGCTTGCGCGCTCGGTCTCTTGCGGTTCGATCAGTTCTGCGATCAGTTCAGATCGCGATTGGGGGGAGAAATACCAGCCCATGAGAGGCCTCCTGCACAGGTAGGGCCGGAGGCTCCCCCGCTGGGGAAGGAGCCCCGGCGGGTGGATGAAAAGCACCGCAGATGCGGCGTTTGCGATCACGCAGGTTGCAGTTCGGCCTGGCGGCTCCACTCCTGCGTCTTGAAGTCCAGCGCGTAGCCCAAATCACCCAAGCGGGCGATCTGCGCGCGCAGGGCGCGGCGGTCGATGGTCGAATCCAGTTTCACGGACTCGCCCAGCGGCCACAGCAGGCCGAACAGCGCGGCATCGCCATCTTCGGCGCTGCCAGAAGCAGCAGCCGCAGCGGACGGCGACGCATCCACACCGAAGGGCGTGGTATCGACCAGCGGGTCCGCGGACGCCTGCACGGATGCGGGCTTGGCGGGTCTGGATACTTTCGCGGGCTGGGCCGGCGTTGCCGCAGGCTGAGTACCCAGCTCTTCATCGAGCGGATCGACCTCCTGCGTGGCGAAGCTGCGAGCCTCGTCGCGGCTCAGTTTGTCGATGCCGTTGAGCGTCATGCCATCGAGGTTGGCGCGGACTTCAAATCGCGCGCCGCCCGCGACCGGATAGGACTTCGCGAAGATGTAGCGGATGACGAACTCCCCGTCGTACTTGCCTTCGGGGTATTGCTCCAGCTCCGCATCCTTGACGGCGAACTCGCCGATGGGAGTGGTCAGGCGACCGACCGTGAACGGGCCGTTCTTGCCGCGGATGGTCCGCAGCGTGAGCTGGCCTGGGACGACGATGGGCAGGACTGATCTCGTAGGTGCCGATGTGGCTGCCATGATGGTTCTCCTTGGGAAATAGGAAACAGGCAAGGCCCCGTGAGGGACCATGCCGGATCAGAACGAAGCAGCCAATGCCGGCTCCTGCTCCTCGACTTCACCTGCGGGCTCGCGCTCGACGGGCTCGACAGGCTGGTCGGCGGCAACCTCGGCTTCGGGCGCGGGTGCGTCCTCGGCCTGCGGTGCCTCGGCTTGCGCCTGGCTCGTCGGGTAGACCTGGGTGCCGTCGATCTTGATCAGACCGATGTGGACCAGCGTCGATTTCAGGCTTGCAGCTGGTTCCCCAGCATGTTCGCCCTTGGTGCGGATGTACGGATCGATCTTCATGTCGTTCAACTTGAAGCCGACCAGCACCTTGCGGTCCCCTTCGATGGCCTGCACGCACCGGCGAACCAGGTGCTCGGCTTCAGGGGTGGCGACGATGGTGTCGAAGTACCGATATTCCGGTTCACCGACAGGCCCGGACAGTGCCGCGACGCAGCACGACAGGAATGGATCGCCATCCTTGGGGGTGACGTCCTTGGGACGGCTGAGGTAGCCGATGCCGCGGGTGATCAGCTCGTGCTGCTTGATCGAAGCCAGTTCGGCCCGGTCAAGCGGCTCGGCCTTGAGCAGTCGCGCCTTGAGGGACGCGGCGGCCTCGCCCTTGTGCTCACCCTTGTCGCGGATGTACGCATCGCCCCAGAGGTCGCCGAGGCGGAAGCGCACCAGCGGCCGCTGCTTGGGATCGTCAACGCCGATGTAGCGCTCGACCAGTTTCTTGGCCTCGGCACCCGAGACCTTGACGTCGAAGTAGCGGTAGCTGGGGTCCTTGGCGGAACCGACCAGCGCGGCGATGGTGCATGCCAGGAAGGGCTGCGCGCGGCGGCCGCCCCGGACGGGAACCTCACGGACACGCTGGATGTAGCCGATGCCCGAGGTGTGGATGTCGAAATACGATTTCTCGTTGGACGTGGTGCTCATGGTGAATCTCCATAGGGATGAAGCGGAGACACACCGGCCCACGCATGCGGGGAAAGGTGCGTAACCCCGCGATGGGTTGATAAGGCGAAAGCATCCACCACCAAGAATGGTGGCCGCTCGCGGATGGATGCGGTGCGAGCTGGCTCGATCACGCAGTGGGAACTGCGCCGCAACCTCGAAGACCGATGGTTGCCTGGCATGTCGCTGACAACGTCAGCAGGCATGGGGTCAGCATGGCCGGTCCTCGCGCGCAGGGCAGCAATCAATCGGCATCCGGGCGTTTCCCTTTGCATCCGCCACTTGATCCGGCCCAAAAGAAAGCCCCCAATGGGGGCTGTGAGGGGTGCAGCAGTAGTTGCGCTATACCGATGGAGCGACCTCCAGCGACAGATGCGTCGTGGTGGCGGACAGCATCAGATCGTCGGTGCCGTGCAGGATGCGTGCGAAGACGCCTTCCTTCGGGTCGAAGAATTCGCCGAAATCGTCGCCGCCCAGTTCGGCGCGCGCCAGTTCCCACCATTCATCGAACGGGTCGGTATCAGGGTTGCAGCCGACGGCATAGGCCAACAGCTTCACGCGGCCATCGGGGCGGCGCTCCCCGCGCTCGGCGAGAAAGTACACGCCCTGGTCCTTTGCGAGGACGACGCGGCATTGGTTGGCGACGGCCTCGGCCAGCACGGGGCGCAGGTCGGAGCCTTTGAATCGCAGTGACATGATTGATCTCCTGAAAAAAATGGCCTCCACCCGAACGGATGGAAGGCCTTTGGGGCAAGTCGCCGGTAGGCTGCGGATTCAGCCGTAGCGCCGCTTCGTTGCCTTGGCGTCGATCACGCTCACGTCGATCAGGCGCCAGCGCCCGTCATCGATGAGCCGCTCCAGCACTTCACCGAGCATGTCGAAATACACCTCGTCGTGCCGATCGAACTGTTCGCCGTGGCGGTGCAGTTCCACCACATAGGTGTCGCCCGCGCGGTCGTACAGGATCGTCACCTGGCCCTCGAACTTCGCGGTCGAGACCGTGAAGCTGATCGCCGGAGGCGTTTCGATGATCTTGGACGGCGAGGGATCGACCCAGGTGAAGTCGCGGGCGCCGGCATCGACCAGCATGTGGGTGATGCGACGGAACCCGTCGGGTGCCGGCATTTCCTCCAACTGCTGGATGAGCTGGCCCAACTCCAGGCACTGCGGCTCGGGGATGGGTAGCTTGGCTGGTGCGGAGCCGAGGATGTGCGTCTTGACGGTGTAGGGAATGCCGTCGGACGTCATCTCCGTGCGCTCTTCCGGGGTGTCCGCACGCAGGCCGTCGAAGCGGCGGCGGGCATACGGTTGGACATGCACCTTGGTGCCTTCGCTGGGAACGGTGGTCACCAGGTTGGGATCGAGCACCGCGAACTCACTGGGCTTGAGCTTGACGACGATAGCGTCGTCGTTGGCTGCGACCACCTTGCCGTCGAAGGGCTGGGGATCGATGGCGAAGCCCAGTGTCGAGGACTGCGGCTGATCATCGAACACGCGGTACTTGAACGACCGCACGTTGCGGGGGACATGGCCTGCGACAAGCGAAGGCATCAGGGTCTTGATGAGAGAGCGATCCATGGGAATCTCCTTGAGGAAGAACAAGGGAGTCCCCGCCCGCAAGGGAGAGATCCCTTGTGGGTGGATGGACGCGGTGCGCCCGTAGGAAGAAACGACCAGCACGGTTTCCCGCGCTTGCAGCCTCGAAGGTCTTGGCTGCCTGGGCATGTGTCGGCAACGCCGACGGACATGGGGACAAGGATGACCTTGGGCCGGGCTACCCGCCGGTATGAAACGGCACTGTGCTGTACCCGGTTTCCTGCCCAGCGGGCAAGAAAAAGCCCCTCGAAAGGGGCTTGTCGGGTCAGGCTTCGTACACGAAGTAGTGCTCGCGCTGACGCGGGAAGAAGACATGCTTCCATGTGTCGCCGCTGGTGTTGCCACCGTCAAAGACGACCATCTCGTAGTCGTCAATGTCGGTGTCCGACAGGTCGGCGCTGGCGATGTGGCGCATGTGCAGCGTACCGTGCGTGCGCTCGAATACCAGGATCTGGCCGATGGCGTTGTCTTGGCTCATGGCGTTGACGCAGGCTCCAAGCTGTTGCTCGAAGTCGGGTGCGCGCGAGATGAGGTCGGGGAACATGAGGTTGCTCCTATGAAAATGGACCAGCCCGGCTCCTGGCGAGGAGACGAGCTGGCATGGGGGACAAAAAGGAAGGCTGGCGCGTTGCGCGGCTGCTAGGACTCGGCCAGCGGCAGGCCCAGTAGCGCAGGTGCGTCGGCGTCGAGGATGAGAATGCGTACGTCGGCCTGGCCAGCCAGTTCAAGGATTTCCGCCAGATCGTCCGGCATGCCCTTGTTCTGGTGTTCCTGTCGGAGCTGCGCTGCGCTGATGCCCTCGGCGTGCTCCAGGTTCTCGTCCGTCCAGGGTGTGGAGATCAGCTTGACGCCGATCGCCGGGCTGTACGGAACCCGGAAGGCGATGAACAGGAAGGCCTCCGGCGTCGCGAGGTCTGCCAGGTTGGCGAGGTACTGGCCTGTTTCCTCGCTGATGTGTGCGCTGCTGATTTCCCAGCACCGGCTGTAGTAGCCGGTCTCGAAACTCAGGCGCTGCACGACTTCCCGCGCGGCTTCCGCCGAATAGGTGTCGCCGACGTGGACAGGGCGGCCGTCAAAGTCGTCGCCATGGATGGCATAGACCACTGCACCGATCACGCCTTCGCCGCTGACACCTTCACCGGCTTCGCATTCGGCCAGTACCTCGGCACTCACGGGTTCGGCGCCATTGCTGACCACCGCGAAGTCGCTGGTGACGATGCAGGACGATGAAACCAGTTCCTCGTCGGAGAGGTGCGCCTGGCTTGCGTGGATGTTTCGCCAGACATGCGGGCTTCCATCGTCGTAGCCGATGCACAGCGTGCGGACGATTTTCAGATTCCAGTAGCCACGGAGAAAGGGATTGGGATTCTGGGTCATGGGAACTCTCCAGATTGAATAATGGAGCCAATTCCCGCCACCGGGAATTGGACCCGGTGGGTTGAAGATGGAAAAAGCGTCAGGCAGCGCGAACCATGGCGTTGTCAGCACCGCACTGGACGACGGGAAATGAATCGAGGGACATGGCCTTGTGGGCGCATGTCCCTCTCGGGGGTGCGAAAAGGCGGTGGTGTGCCGGGGACCGGCTCACCAACCGTTGTAGTTCACCAGCAGGTCGGCGATGACCTTGCGGCGTTGCAGATCGAGACCGTCGAAGTCCGACAGCCCGTGGAAGTGGCAGCGCTTGAGCATGGCACCACCTTCGCGCGCGTTGTAGAAGCTGACCATGGCAGACAGGAACATGCGTTCGCCGCTGCTCAGGACGCCGAGGGCATCATTGAGCTGCAGCATGTTGGGACGCAGATCCCACTTGCTCTTGGCCTGGTTCAGACCTTCACGAGTGCCGTTGCCGAACCATTCGGGGCCAGCGATCTCGACACCACGCTTCCATGCCTCGAAAAAGGCTTTGGGCGCGGCAGCGAAATGCTGTTCTTCCCGCATGATCTGATCGACGACTTCCCGCGGCAGTAGCTGGTTCATGACGTGATTCCTCCAGTTGGATCAGGGAATGGCGAGCTGGGACCAGCCGCCTCTTTCGAGGGCACGTTGAGCCGCGGCATAGCTGCGGAAGAACTCGCGGGATTCCCGCGAAACGGGGCCTTCGGTATCGCGCGTGCCGATGTAGTGGCCGGCGGCGCTTTGCAGGACTTCGAGCGGCAGGAACTTGCCGCAGTAGGTCGAGGCCAATTGCCCGAAGGTTTGGCCGAAAGAGGCTTGCTGGGACATGGATAGGCTCCTTGGAAAAGCGGTGCCACGTCCCTCACGGGATAGCAGCTCCCGCACGCGGTTGATAAAAAGCATCGACGTCGCGGGGACGCGCGTCCGCAGACTTGATGCGATGCGGACTGGTGGGTAACGCGGGAGAGCCCCGCGGCAGCCTGAAACCCTGGCTGCTGGCATGTGCTGACGAATCAGCGAACATGCGGGCAGCTTCGTGCGCGGGCCGCGCTGCGTCAGTTGGAAAATGGCATCCGGCCCAACCCCGATTGATGGGCACCGAAAGAAAGAAGCCCCGCATCGAGTGCGGGGCTGTCAGGGGGGGTGGTGACGCTGAGTCAGTCGGGCTTGTCGCCCAGGACATGCTGCTTCCACAAATCGAATGCCTGCTCGGGTGGAAGCTCGGCCAGGATGACGATGGGCTGGGCCTGCCGAGCGCGCAGCGAAGCGAAGTACGCCTTGCGGTCGGCGATGGCCTTGAGCTTGATGCCTTTGATGAACAGCAATTTGCCGTCCTTGATGAACAGCACCTTGTTGCCGATGTCGCGGTTGAACGCGGCTCGCACCTTGCGTTCCGCGTGCATGGCGTCGGCCAGTTCATCGACCAGGAAGTCGAGCGTCATGTCGATGTAGTGAGGGTCTTCGCCCTCCTGGCCGAGGTCGAGAGGCGCAGGCGGCAGGCCCTTGGCGAAGGCTTCGGCCTGCGCCAGCAGCGTCGCCTTGCCGTTGAGCGCGTGGAGGAACGTCGAGCCGCCGTGGCCGTCGTTGCGGGCCTCGGCGATGGGAGTGCCGTCGAACACGACGGTGGCGCTGAAGCACATCGTTTCCTCGCTGGCGAAGTCGGCCACCTTGAGGTTCTTCAGCGTGATGCGGTCTTGCTGGGTGATGTTGTCCATGGGAAGTCCTGAGATCGACCGGGTGGCGCCATGCCCCTGACGGGACGTGGCGGCCATCCCGTGGGTTGGAGGAAAAAGAGGCATCGATGCCCCGGTGGGCAGCGTTCGCCGGTGAGATGCCGAGGCGAACTGGCGGGTGGCGTGGGCGAAACCCACGGCAGCCTTGACACCCTGGCTGCGGGCTGCTGCCGATACGTCGGCAAAGCAGAAGGGAGAATGGCGCGGCCCGCAGGCTGCGTCGCCGATCAATCCGAAGCGGTTGAGCCCGTCTTGTGCAGGCACTGCACCAGGTGCTGGCCCAGCCATGCCATGCACGGGACGGCCATGGAGTTGCCGATTGCTTTGTAGCGCGGAGCATCCGCGGCGAGCTTGCCGCGGTACGAGATCAGCGTGTAGTCGTCGGGCATGCCTTGCAGCCGCTCGCACTCCACGGGCATCAGCCTCCGCACCCGCCAATGCGACCAGTCGCCGGGGCCAGGGTCGTTCCAGTCGCAGCGGAAATGCGCCTCGAAGTCGGGGGCCAGCACATGGGGCTTGTCCGCGCCGCCGCCGCTGGTGCGCAGTGCGGCCGCCACGCTGCCGCCCAGCTCGGCGGCAAGACCTTGCTCGCGGCCGCGCAGGGACACGCAGGCCACCATCGGCACCCCGTAGCCCGGCTTGCCGTTGGACAGGACGGTGCAAGCGACCTGGCCATGGCCCGACTCGAAGCGCACTTCACCACGGTTGTTCTGCGCGAACGCGATGGCGGGCACGACCCCGGCGTTCGCATGGCTGTTGCGATGGCCGCCAGCGCGCAGCGTCGGCGTCAGGTCGAGCGTGGCATCCGCGCCGCTGCCCTGGGCGGTGAAGGCGATGATCGGAACGCCTTTGCCGGTGCCGTCCTCGCTGCTGCCCTTGCCGTTGTTGGCGGTGTCGAGGGTGTGGGCGATGCTGCCGGCGACCGACTGCACCATGAACGTCTCGGTGCGGATGTCGTGCTTGGGGCCTGCGGCCATCAGGCATGCGGCCACATCGACGGGGCCGGTGCCGCCGCTGAATCCGAACGTCGTGGTGACCTTGCCGTAGGGCTGCTTCAGTCCTGCGAATCCTGCAAGTCCTGCGCATGCGCCTGCTGCTTCAGCACCCGGTCCAGCAGTGCGGGCAGCTTCTTGCCACGGCGCGCTGCCCGCACAAGAATCCCCGAGCAGGCCTGCGCGCTCAAAAAGTACTTCGGCGGGATCAAGGTCATCTCCACCACTTGCCACAAGAAACACGCGCTTGCGGCGTTGGGCGACACCGAAATATTGAGCGTCGAGCACGCGCCAGGCGATGCGGCGGCGGGGTCCAGACACACAACCAGCGTGCGCCCACCGATCCCCTGGCGGCTGGAGCGCACGGCTTTCTCCGGCCAGTGCCCCCAGGAAATGCCCGAAGGCATTGCTGCGGTCGTTGAGGACGCCGGGGACGTTTTCCCAGACGAGCGTGGCCGCCGGGCGGCGGTCTTGATGGCGGGTTTGGTCGATGGCATTGGCAAGCTCCACATAGGCAAGGCTCAAGGCACCGCGCGGGTCATCCAGCCCACGGCGCGCACCGGCCACGCTGAACGACTGGCACGGCGTGCCGCCGACCAAGATGTCGGGCGCCGGCACGGTGCCGGCGCGCACCTGGCGGGCGATCGCGGTCATGTCGCCGAGGTTCGGCACGTGGGGGTAACGGTGGGCGAGCACGGCGCTCGGGAACGGCTCGATTTCTGCGAACCACGCGGCTTCGAGGCCGAGGGGTTGCCAAGCGAGGCTCACGGCCTCAATGCCGCTGCACACGCTGCCGTACAGCAGTGGCGTGGCCTGGGGCGCACCGCGTGGGGTGCGAGGTTGCGGGTTCATGGTCGGGTCTCCTGTTCGTGTGGCCCTGGACCGTGTGGCCGGGCCGGGACGTTGATCGGCAGGAGAAAGGCGCCGAAGGCCTTGCGGCCTCCGGCTCAGGAGGACGGAACCACCCGTGGGCTGATTGGCAGGCCCGGTCGTCGCTAGAACCGTCTGCTCATCAAGCAATCGCACCCGGCGCATGTCGTGGTTGGCGCCGGCATCTTCTGGCGCACATCCGCGCACAAAAGGAGCCCTGTTTTTCGCCGTTGGGCACGGCATCGAATACCGCTGACCGCGAAGGGTCTCCAGGTGGCTCGCGCAGCCTGGCAAGCCACCGGGGGACCCTTCGCAGAGGCGGAAAAATGCAGATCAGCAGAACGCGCCGGGAAACCCCGGACATGGTTCGCGGAGAAGCTACCTTCAGGCCCCGTGGCCGGGGACGGCTGGGCGGGACGCGCACACGGACAAGAGAAGGCGTTGCGCGCTGGGCGTCCCGCAGGGCGTGCGGGACATGGGCCACGCCTTTGAGAACGGGCGTGGCTCTCGGGGAGCGGGGTCGGTCAGGAGCCCTTGCGGCCGCTACTGCGCGGGCGCGAGGCACCGCGCTTGGACGCGCCGGAATCGACCGGCAGCGTGCCTTTGCAGTCGGGGTAGCGACTGCACGACCAGAAGGGGCCGGTCTTGCCGGTGCGCTGGCGCGTCGGTGCGCCGCACTGCGGGCAAGCGGGTCCCTGGGGAACCTTGATGGACAGCGAGGTGCTGCCGTACTGCGCGATCAGTTGCGAAATCCATGCGGCCTGCTTGCCGATGAATACATCCAGGGTGAGCTGTCCAGCCTCGATCATGTCGAGCGCCTGCTCCCACACGGCGGTGGTTCCGGGGTCGGCAATCGCCGCGGGCACGGCATCGATCAAGGTGAACGCTGCATCCGATGCGCGGATGGAGCGTCCTTTCTTCACAAGGTAGCTGCGGGCGATCAACCCGCTGATGATGTTGGCCCGCGTGGCCTCAGTGCCGATGCCGACCGTATCCTTGAGCTTCTGCTTCAGGCGCGGGTCCGTCACCAGCTTGGCGACCCCCTTCATGGATTTGACCAGCTCGCCCTGCGTGTAAGGCTTGGGCGGCATCGTCTTGAGCGCCTTGATCTCGGCCTCGGCCACCTGACACGCCATGCCTTCGCGCAGCACGGGGAGTACCTGGCTGCGTGCCGTGACTTCACCGTCCTCGTCCGCTTGCGGCTCGGCCAGCACCAGGCGCCAGCCCTTGACGACCACCTGTTTTCCGGTGGCCACCAGCTTCTGCTGGTCGCAGGACAGCTTGGCGACAGTGCGGTCGAACTCGTGGTGAGGAAGGAACTGCGCCAGGTAGTGCGCGCGAATCAGTCGGTACACCGCCATTTCCTTCTCGCTCATGGCGGAGAGGTTTGCGGGTTCGAGCGTTGGGATGATGCCGTGGTGCGCCGTGACCTTGCCGTTGTTCCAAGCGCGCGAGCGCTGGGAGCGGTCGAGCTGGCCCATGATCGGACGCAGCGAGGGATCGGTCTTGAGCAGGCTGTCCAGAACAGTCGGCACCTCGGCGAACATGCTTTCAGGCAGGTAGCCGGAATCTGAGCGTGGGTATGTGGTGGCCTTGTGCGTCTCGTACAGGGCCTGGGCGATCTCCAGGGTCTCCTGCACGTCCAGCCCAAGCTGCTTGGAACAAACCTCCTGCAAGGTGCCCAGATCGAACAGCAGCGGTGGGCCTTCGCGCACGCGTTCGGTCTCGACCGATACCACCTGGGCGCTACCCGCAGTGCGGATCTGCTGCGCGGCCTGCTGGGCGATGGGCTGCTGCAGGCAGCGGCCGGCGTCGTCGGTGCAGCCATCGGGCGGAACCCACTGCGCGCTGAAAGTCTGTCCGCCTGCGGAAAGGGACACGTCGATGGCCCAGAACGGCACCGACTTGAAGGCCGCGATCTCGCGGTCGCGGTCCACGACGAGTTTGAGCGTCGGCGTCTGGACGCGCCCGACCGACAGCACGCCGTCGTAGCCTGCCTGCCGGCCCAGCACGGTGAACAACCGGCTGAGGTTCATGCCCACGAGCCAGTCCGCCCGTGAGCGCGCCAGTGCCGAGTAGTACATCGGCAGCGTGTCGGACGACGGCCGCAGCTTGCCGAGCGCGGTACGGATCGAGGCATCGTTGAGCGCCGACAGCCATAGCCGCTCGATGGGGCCGCGGTAGCCGCACAGGTCGATGATCTCGCGGGCGATCAGCTCGCCCTCGCGGTCGGCATCGGTGGCGATGACCAGATGGGTCGCCTTCGCCAGAAGCGCCTTGACGACCTTGAATTGCGTGGCGGTCTTCGGTTTGACCTCGACCCGCCACTGCTGGGGAACGATGGGCAACTGCTCCAGCGACCAGCGCTTGAGCGCTGCGTCATAGACCTCGGGAGCTGCCGCTTCTACGAGATGGCCGATGCACCAGGTAACGGTGACGCCGGAGCCGCTGAGACAGCCTTCACCGCGCTGCGTCGCGCCGAGGATTCGACCAATGTCTTTGCCCTGGGAGGGCTTCTCGCACAAGAACAGCCGCATGTCCGTCCATCCGAATTCCGTGGTTCATTGAGTTGCTGGAATCGAGGATGCCGAGCACCACCAGGGGCAGCAGCAAACAAGCCGCATGCGGTGGCGACCACTTTCACGGGATGGAATGGCGGGGACGGGAGTGGCGTGCGGCCGGAGGTGTGCGGGCCGGGAGCCGCGATTTTCGGGAGTGCGTGGAAGCCGGTGGACGTTGATGGAGCTATCCCCTGGGGATAGCTCGCGAAGGCATTGGGGCGACGGACAACTGCCGCCGCCCCATGCCGGCTCACTTCCTGCGCTTCGGCTCCTTCGGCGCTGCCGGTTCCTGGGCGGCCTGGGGATTCGGCTGCGTGTCCTGCGTGGTCTCCTGCTGCCTGGGGCTGAGGGTCACGGACTCGATGCGGAACGGCAGGATGCCGACGCTGCGCGCGTTGATCTGCCAGGTCTCGCGCGGCTGATCCTCGTTGTCCGTCCAGGGTTCGCGCTCCATGCGGCCGACGACCAGGACACGCATGCCTTTCTGGTACAGGTCCTTCCAGTGCGCGGCGTCGCGGTGCCAGACTTCCACCGGCGCCCAGAAGCCGCCGCGGTCCTCGAAGCTGCCATCCTTCTTGGGAATGGGGTTGTCGAAATAGACGTTCAGGCGCAAAAGGCGGCTGGGCTCGTCGTTGCCGTTGGGGAACTCCCGGTACTCGGGGGGCGAACCGATGTTGCCCTCGCCAGAAAAATGCGTGCTCATGTTGCAATCTCCGTGGTGGTTGAAATACCCGCACCTGGTCGGTGGCGGGCGCGTGCTGGGTTGCCCGGCGCGATCACCGATCACGCATGGCGGCTGGCGTGGACTTGAGCCGGCGCAGGTAGGCGTCTTCCGCCTCGGCGGCCTTGCTGGCGCACTCCTGGGCCTGCCTGCCCAAGGTGTGCAACAGGCTGATCTGCATGTTCAGCGTAATGCGCTGAAGCTCGATGGCGTGCAGGTCGGCCAGCAGGTTGACCGGCGTGCTGGTGCTCGCCATCAGCTCTTGCCACAAGGTGACGCCCATGGCCGAGCGGTCGTGCTTGCGCCAGCGCAGAAACGCCGTGCCTGCGCCAGTGGTCTGCTGGGCCAGTTCGATGGGCAGCAGGTGGAAGGGATGCCCGAGGGCCTGTTGCAGCACCTGACGCTGCGCCAGGGCAATCAACTCGTCGCGCATGCCGAAGCACTGGCTGGCCCAAGCCTCAAGATCCCCCTTACCCTTAAAAGGCTTCAAAAGGCCTTTTAGAGAGGCGGCATGTTCCAGCTTCATGAAAGCTGTCTGTTGCAGGGGGTGGAAGTAGCGGGTGTCGCGGTTCGGATCGCTCATGCCTGCGCGTCCTCGCCGCCCGTCGCTTCGGGGGCCTCCGTGGTGGCGGCCTCGTCGCTGGGGGAAGGTGCCGCGGCAGGACCGTCACTGCGCAGCTGCAGGCCACGGCGCACGGTGGGCGGCGCGAACTTCGAGCGGCGCGTGCCTTCCAGCACGTCCTGCGGCAGTTCGCCGAATTTTTCCAGTGCGGCCCGAGCTGCAGCGTTCTTCGCCGCGAAGTCGTCGCGGGTGCAGCCCGAGTAGCGGTACTGCTGCGCCAGGCTGAAAAGACTGCGCAGTGCGTGCGCGCCCTCGTTGAGCCAACGCTCCAAAGTGCTGCGGTCGATGAGTGCGGTGTGATGCGCGAGGATCAGCTTGCGGGCAATGTCGTCGTAGTCGGCCAACAGATAGACGGCGGCAAAGCCCAACTGCGCATTGACGAACAGCGGCAGCTTGACGGGTTGCACGTTAAGGTTTTCGCCCAGGGTCAGTGCCGGCGGAACGCTCGCGAGTGCCTGGTCCACCTGTTCGCGCAGCGATTGCAGCGTGGCCTTGGTCTGGTCGAGCTTGTCCTCGATGCGCAGCGTCCAGAAATCGCTGTACGGGTCATCCTGCTCCGAGCCGCGCCGCATCTTGTTCATCTGGGCGATGTAGCCGTTCAAGCCGACGATGCCGGGTCGCCCCTCGGCAGCGGCGCGGCCGTGCCAGATGCGCGAGGCGTGATGCGTGTGCAGCGTCAGCGACATCGCGCTGCGCAAGGAGCCGAGATTCAGTTGCAAGGGTTCATTGGTCGTTGCCATGGTGTCCGCTCGTTGTTGGAAAAGAGCGGCCAGCTTCGGCAAGAAGCGGAAGGCAGTCAGTCAACAAACCGAAACCCGCCCGTCCCCGGTTCAGGGCGCGGTGGTTGCATGTGGCGCGAGCTATCCCCTGGGGATAGCTCCATGGAGCGCCAAGGAACGCTGCACACCCGGATCAGCGCGGACAAGGCCGATCCGCGGCAGGCGATCCAGGCCCGGCGTGCAGCGGTTCGACGTCGTAGCCGTCAGTGGAACTATCCCCAGGGGATAGCTCTACTGAAAGCCACCGGCAGCCACTTCACCGTCTTGCACGCCTGCTCACTTGCTGGCGAGCAGCTTGCGTAGCCGCTCGATGTGCTGCCTGGCGACTTCTGGCGGCACAGGCTTGCCCTGCGGTTGAGGTGGTGGTGCCGCTGGTGGTGGCCGCTCGTTTGGCGGGACAGGTGCCGAGGGTGCGTCTTTCTTGGCCCAGGCGTTGAACTCGCCATGGATGGCCCGCTGGATGATGCCGAACAGATACCCCGCAGGATTGCGGATGCCGTGGTTGCTGCATCGCGTGGCCCATTCGTCCAGCACGGCCTGCCTGAGCGAAACATCGACTTGCTGCAATGCCACTCTGGCACCTGTTTGCTGCTCTGCCTTCAGTTCCGCGAAGCGCTTGGGCCATTGCAGGTCGTCCAGCACGCGCGCCTGCGCGGTAGTACGTACTTCATCAATACGACTACTACGTACTGTACGGGCCTGCTTCGGATTCCGAAGAGAGGCGTCTGGCGCGGGTTTCGGCCCTGCTTCGGATTCCGAAGTGGGGTCATCGGGATTCCAAAGAAGGCTCGTCGCCCCTTCTTCGGAATCGTGCGTGGCGTCCTCCTGTGGATAACTTTCGTGCGCCCCGACGCCCTGGCTGGCGAGGCGTTCGGCCAGGACTTGCAGCCTCGACGGCAGGGTGCGCCCGGCCAGCATCGGGTCTTGGCCGATTTCCTTGAGGGTGTGCAGGCCCACGATCTGCACGGCCTTGGCGGAATGGCCGAGCGCCTGGCTGACGAGTTGCAGGTAGTCCGGGTCGAGCTGCATGGCCTCGAACGGGGTCAGTGGTTCGTCGTGTAGCACGTACAGATTGCCGAGGATGCGGCCACTCTTGGGGTCGCGTCGCCGCCGCACGAGGCTCAGCCAGCGGGTCAGGCGCAGCAGCGTCAGCGCTCGCGCCACGGTTTCGTGCGAGGCCTGTCCGGCGCAGGGCATCGAGGCCAGCCAGGGCCGAAGCTGTTCATACGTCGGGAACGCCGTCACGCCATCGTCGCCCTGCATCAGCCGGAAGACCTGCCAGGCGTTGCGCTCCAACGGCGTCAGGCGACGGTCGAGGAACAGCCGCCGCGGTACGGACTCGTGCCGGTTGCCGCTGAACAGGAAGGCATCGCCAGACGCCGGGCCCGTGGGCATCGCGACAGGCGTGGGTGTGGGCGGGGGCGCGTCGGCGTTGGGCTTGGGCACAAGGTTTTTCAGCGCAGCGTCGAACAGGTCTGCGAGTGCGATGGGGCCACGACGTGGTGCGGTGTCGTCCACGGCCATGGTCAACCCAATCCCTGATCGACCCAGCTCTTGATCGAGGCCCAGACCACCGATAAAGGCAGCGACATGCCTTCAGCCAAGTCCATGGCGGCATCGAGGATGGAGGTCTCGTCTTCGAGATCGACGTTCCTGCTGCTGGTCACGGCCTTCCATTGCTGCCACAGCTCCGTGTCCTGCTTCTCGTCCAGCACGGGATGGCGGCCCTTGCGCTTGGGCAGGCCGAGGATTTCGCGGCGAAGCGCCACTTCCTGGTGGGTCAGGCCGTAGAAACGGCTCACCATTTCGGTGCTCGCGCCCAGCCTAAGCATGCGATCGACCGTGGCGATTTCCTTTTCCACGTCCTGCGCCTGCCTGAGCAGACGCCGGAGTACTTCGCGGTTGACCGTCACGGAGCACCACGAGACGCTGGCGTTAGCCAGCACGCTGATCAGCGCGGGATGCTTGAGGGCGCCCAGCTCTTCCTCGCCAAACCCCATCAGCTTGCAGCGGCGCAGTTGCCCATTGCGCAGGTCATAGAGAGCTTGGGCGATGACAGCCTGGTTGAGTGGGTGTGGTGTGGACATGCTGGTCTCCCTCAGTCACGTTCCAAGGTCCACAGCGCTGGCGTCCAAGTCGAGCAGACGGCGGGCCAGGCGCAGCAGCCGGAACAGCTTGACCAATGCGGTGTCGCTTAGACGCCGGCTTGCGTCCCCCTGTCCGTGAAGCAGCGCCGGCAGGTCGATGACGACTTGCCCGCTGTTCAGGCCGACTTCGGCGGGCTGCTGACCAGCCAGGCACGCCAGCAGCGCCAGGGCGGCACGACCCAGCGGCGCCGGGGCACGGGCGCCGGCATGGCATGCGAAACCAATACCGTCCGCGCGGTCCTCGATGCACTGATCGAGGCCTGCCTCGCCCGCGATCTCGCGTGCAAACTGCGCGATGTGGATGCGCAGGCGGTCGGGCGTGTCCAAGCCCGCGTCGATGTGCCAAACGTCGGAAATCGGATAGAGCCCGCCTGCCTGGACAGGAATGGACTGCAAGACGTTGGCCGAAAAATCGGGCAGCGCATCCCCCAGCTCGTCGGCGACCATCCGCTGAATGGATTGCAGCCGTTCCGTCGTCGGTGCGGGCGAAACGATGTGCTCCTGCAGCAGATCACCAGGAGCAGCCACGGGGCTGACTGCAGGCGAGTCGTCCGTTTCCGAATCGCCCTTGCGCTCACGCGCCCCATGCGTGGCCGCCGGCGTCGGGGTCGCTGGGGCTGGTGCGGCGGGCGGGCGTGCCATGGCGCCCGGCTCGGGCAGCGCGGGCGGTGCCGATGGCGGGGTCGGGTCGCTGACCAGGGCGCGATGGCGGCTTTCGGATTCGGTGAGGTCGAGCGCCAGCACGTCGTAGTCGATGCCGAGCAACTCGGACATTTGGCCGATCAGCTCGTCCTGCACGCGCTGGGGGGCGAACTCGCCGGCCTGCGCGTCGAACTGCGACAGCACCTCCTGAAAGAAGTCGTCGAAGTCCTGTACCAGCGTGCGGCCCTTGGCGTAGCGCTCCCACGCGAGCAGGCAGGCTTTGCGCATGACCGACAGGCGTTCGACCTGGTGGCGGCCGAGGCCGCCATAGAGCACGGCGGGGATCGCCGGTAGGAGGTAGCGCACCGCATCGTTCATGCGGCTGATGTGCGACTGCTGGACCGGGAAACCATCGGCGGCGAGGCGTCGGGCCAACTCGGATTGGCTCAGGGTGGTGCTGCTTTCCTGCTCGTAGAACTCGCGCGCTTTCTCGACGCCAAGGGCGCGTTCGATGAACGTGAGGCCGCCGCGCAATTCGTTTTCGGCCAGATGGCCGGTCAGCATGACGACTTCGCCGCGGCTGGGCCACGGGCGGAACAGGCACGAGAGGCGGAAAAACTGCTCGTCCTTGGTCTCCGACCACAGTTCGCGCAGGATCGCCAGGCGCGTGTTGCCACCGTTGCGGATGATGTAGTGGTCCTCGCCCGGCCGACGCGTGATGGCCGGTGCCGCGTCCAGGCCGCGCTCGCGGATGGAAGCCTTGATGTCCTCGTAGGTCGGATTTCGCTTCTTGCGCGGGTCATGGTCGTAGGGACGCAACTGATCCAGGGTCACGACCATGGGCGTGTCGGCGATGGGGTCGCTCAGAGTCGAGGCAGACGAGCCGCTGCGCTCGAACCCGGCCGCAAGCAGCTTGCCGGCCATCTGCTGGGAGGTCAGCTCAGCCATGACTGCGTCCCTGTGCAGGAGGGCGGGTCTCGCGTTCGGCGCGGCGGATCTGCGCACGGGCGTTGAGGGACGCGCGGTGGTCGCTGGCCGTCGAACTGGTGTAGATCGCGGCGCAACCTGCCTTGGTGAATTTGAGGTGGCCGCCTGGCGTGCGCTTGACGTGCCAGCCCTCGCCGACTGCGAACTCGATCAGGGCGCGCAGCCGCTGGTGGCCTCGGGCCAGTTCATGTGCGTTCGCCATGAGGCCTCCCGGTATCAAGAGGAAATGGCGGGCGGCCGGATACCGTGGCAAATCGGTGCTGCCACTGCGGGAACAATTCGCTGGCGAGGCTGCGCATGGTGTCGATCGCAGCGGGGGCGACTCTGCCCGGCGGCTGGCGATACTCGACGCGGTGTACCGGCAGGCCGCGCGTTGCGGCGCGCGGATAGGCTTCGATGGCCGGCACGTCGGTGGTCAGCACGCGGATGCCGGCGTGGTCTTGGAACAGGTCGCGCAGGGCCTGCTGAATCAGCCGGGCGTTCGCCGACACGGGGTGGACGCGGTTGATGAGCAGGTGCAGCGGTGGCGGCTCGATGCCGAGATGCCGGTACGGCGCGATGTCTTCGAGCAACTGCATGGTGCCGCGTCGCAGTTCGCGGGCGGCGAGAATTTCCGGGGTCACGGGCGACAGCGCGATATCGGAGGCGAGCACCGCCATCTCCAACATCACCGAGCGCGCGCCCTGGGTGTCGATCAGCACCAGGTCGTAGATGGGTGCCAGCACGGGCAGCAGGTGCCGCAGCCGCAGACGCCCGTCCGGCGCGTGCAGCAGCAAGGTGTTCAGCTCGCCGCGGTGGTCGTTGGACAGCACCAGGTCCAGGCCGGCGACGGTCGTGCGGGACACGAGCTGGCCGAGGTCGCGCTCGTTGAAGGCCAGCAGCTCATAGATGCCTCCAAGCGCGCGGTGAGCCAACTCGTAGTAGGACGACAAGGTGGGCTGCACGTCGAGATCGAGCAGCAGCACGCGCAGCCCCGCGTCGGCGATGAGTCCGCCCAGGTTCGCTGCCGTGGTGGTCTTGCCGACGCCACCTTTCGTGGAAATGATGGATACAACCTGCATGGCGTTCTCCGTGTGAGGATGGAAGGTCCGCGGGAGAACGGGTCAGGCCCGGTTGTTGACGCGCTCGGCGATCCACTGATCGATCTCGATGGAATCCCAGCCGACCGCGCGCACACCCAAGCGCAGCGCTTGCGGGAACTGGCGCTTCTTCATCAGGTTGTAGATGTGGGCACGCTTGAAGCCGGACTTCGCTTCCACTTCTTCCAGGCGCAGGATGCGGCGCTCGTTTGGTTGCAGTACAGGTGTTTGCGACATGGCGGTCACTCCTGAACGCTCAGTGGCGTTTGTTGGCGTGACCTCTATTCAATAGACATGACTGCGAAAAGACATTGCAAATGCAATCTCCGCGACTGCACATACAAGCTGGAAATCTTCAGAGGGTGGCGCTATGCAGCCGGCGCCGGGCCGTGGCGAACTTGCCGTTCAATGTCCGCTCGGCGATCCCCATGACGCCGTGGTGATGGGCGACCAGTGCGCTGACTACGGCCTCTTGCGTCTCGAAGCTGGAGTACGGCGCACCCGAGGGCGACTGGCCGAGCATCAACTCCAGCATGCCCCCGATGATGTTCAGGTAGGTGGCCTCGGCCCGATCGCTGATTGGGCACTGCGCGCAGGCGGGAATCACCGTGGACTGCTTGAGCAGCGCGTCGTGCTTGTCCTGCAGCTCGCGAAGTTGGCGCTTGGACTGCTCCAAGGCGGATTTCAGGGCGAGCTGTTCAACCAGCATGGCTTGCCCGGTCTCCAGCGAGATGAAGGGATGGGTGATGCGCTCGCTGCGGGAGAAGAGAAAGCCTGGACGCTGTTCGGGGTAGTGCTGGCGCATCCAGCGCTTCAGATCGACATGGCGGACGGTGAGATCGAGAGAGTCGATCAGTTCGGTGTCGTGCGTCGTGATGCCGTCCCGCCCGAATGGCAGTTCCCCATTGAGAATGCCGTCATAGATGCGTTCGGTGTACAGCCGCAGTTCGCCCCAGCGTGGGCAGTCCAGCGAAAGTGGCAGGTTCCGGGGCGACGAAATCGAGGCCAGGATCGCCTGCTCGTACCGCAGCAGCCCGGCCCAGCGGATGGACGCTTCGATCGGGCGATAGAACACCTTTGATGTGGGTGCATCATTCTTGTTCTCGTGCATGCTCCGTCTCCTTCCAGGACAAGAACTACATGGCCGACTCCTTTGCCGCCGACCTCATGATCGGCGTGTTGTCTGTGCAGGACGCGAGCCCCGAGGGCGGCTTCGTCATTGGGCTTGAGTACCTCTTACCAGTCGGCGCTACTGGTAGCCGTCGTGTGCTCGATGTGTAAAAATTCATCGACTAGAAGACCGAGCATCAGGACGCAGGCTCGACAGTGACGCTCTCGCTATCAGGGTCGTAAGAATTTGCGGCCTCTGCAAAACCGTCTGGGTATGGCCTGATATGCCAACGGTCTCAAGGGGTGCGAAGGGGAGGGCAATCGTCATCCAACGTCCAGCCGGACGCACCGAATCCGCGCCTGTCATGCTCATCCTGGCATGCTGATATATCCATAAAGAATCGCGTCCACGCACCATGGCTAGGGTGTGCGTTCTTCCGGCGTGGCTTGCGCAGATGGGCGCCGCGATGCGCGGTGCGCACCTTTCCACGGTGGCATTCGAATCGCCCCGACATCGGAAGCCTGCTGCCTAGTCGGCATCGCGGTGAAGATGCGGAAGCAGAGAACGGGATATGGGGGGCTAGTTCGAGTCCACGCGGATGGCGATGTGCGGGGTGCGGGTCTGGTGCGCGGAGTGTGCGTCTTTGGACGTCGATGGATTTCTTTGGACGAACTTGTTGCCGGGGACGAAAAACAAGGCTACAATTGAGGTCTTCGCTGGTCACCTCGGCGAAGAAATTGTTTGGGAAACAACGACTTACGCGCCTAGTAAACGTCTCGTCTCCCGCTCCAAATTCAGAAAGCCCAAACTTCGGTTTGGGCTTTTTTTCGTCCTGCCTCCCCCCATTTCCTCCCCTTGCTGTCACAGCCACGGCCTGCTGCTGCCTGCCCGTTACGTATAACTACCTACATATAGATAAGACAACACCGCCCGCCTGAGGGTATAAATATCAGTAAACTGCGGTTACACAGAACAAACCGGAGGGGCACCAGCTCCCAAACATAAACGTAATCGATACGGCCACCAGTTATTGATTATTTTTACAGTTAAATCTATGGAGCACAGGACAACTATGAAATCCCTCTCCTCCCCGGTACCTGTCGAAGAAAATCGTCGCCTACGCATCCTAGCGGAGTACAAACTGCTAGATACTCCCCCTACAGAAGAGTTTGACCGGCTCGTTAACCTGGCAGCCAGATTATTCAAGGTACCGATCGCTCTGATTTCGCTGATAGATAGGGACCGACAGTTTTTCAAGGCACGTGTTGGTCTTGATCTGCGCGAAACAAGGCGCGCTGATTCGTTTTGCACGACGACCATCCTGTCCAATGACATTTTGCTTGTCCCGGACGCCTTGAACGCCCCCCACTTTGCACCGAACCCATTAGTCACCAAACCGCCACACGTTCGCTTCTATGTGGGAAAACCACTACTCGCCCCGACGGGGGAGCGATTGGGCACGGTATGCCTGATGGATACCAAGCCGCGCCATGTCTTCACCGAAACTGATCGTGCCAACCTTTCCGACCTGGCAACCCTGGTAATGGCGCGAATGGAAGCGCACCGCCTGGAACAAACCAAATCAGACAGCAAAGCCCGTTTTGAAAATATCGCAGCCACCTCCCCTGATGCCATCATCTGCTCTGACGAGCATGGCCGCATCACGTTCTGGAATCGCTCTGCAGAGAAAATCTTTGGCTATCTAGCTGACGAGACCCTCAACCAGCCAGGATCGATTATTGTGCCCGACAATTGGCGTAAGATTTACGAGAAAGAGCTTTTACGGCTGCGACAGGGCGAGCGAATGAAACTTGCTGACCGCACGATCGAACTATCCGCTTTGCGTAAGGACGGAACCGAGTTCCCGGCAGAGTTCTCATTATCGACCTGGGTTGAAGCAGACACCACCCATATCGGCGCCATTGTGCGAGACATCACTGAGCGCCGGCATCATGAAGAAAGGCTGTTTCAACTGGCCTCGCTAGACGCACTAACAAACCTTGCCAACCGGGAAATGTGGCGGGCACGCCTTGCCCAAACGCTTGCCAACGAAACCCCTGCAACCATATTGTTAATTGAGCTGGACGACTTCAAGGAAATCAACGATACCTTCGGCCACTCGGCTGGCGATGCCGCCCTCAAACACATCGCCCAGCAATTAAAGTCGACATTTCCCAACGCCATTAAGCTTGCTCGATTCGGTGGCGACGAGTTTATGGCCTTGCTGCCCGGAAACGGCGTGCAGGCGGCACGAAGAGCCGCACAAACACTGATCAACGTCTTTGCAACGCCGTATAACTTTGCTGGCCAGTCTTTTGACACCAGTATCAGCATTGGCGTGGTTCTCGCGCCGACGCACGGCACTAGCGCCGAGGATATTCTGAGCGCAGCCGATCTGGCACTCTACAAAGCGAAATCATCCGGTAAGGGATACTACGAGGTGTTCTCTCCGGCCTTGCGCGAGGTCGCTGTCGCACGCAGATCGTTCGAGCGGGAATTACGCCTGGCCTTTGAAAACGATGAGTTTGAGCTTTTCTACCAACCCCAAGTATCAACACACACTAGGCAGTTGACCGGAGCAGAAGCACTGATTCGGTGGAACCACCCCACAAGGGGCTTGTTAACGCCGCTCTCTTTTATTGATGTGCTCAACGAAAAGCCATCTGCGCCTGCTATAGGAGAATGGATATTACAAACGGCCTGCCGTCAGGCCGTCCGCTGGCAAGCAACCATCCCCGATTTTCGTATCAGCGTAAACCTGTTCGAGGCACAGCTACGTACCAATCGCCTGCTCTACACAATCAGCGCTCTACTGGCTGAAACAGGTCTGCCTGCCAGTTCTCTTGAGCTGGAAATCGTGGAGACCTCCTTGCTTCGCAACGAAGCAGTCACCAAAAACTTGTTTCGCGGTTTACGAAACATAGGCGTTGGTCTGGCCTTCGACGACTACGGGACAGGCTATGCATCATTAAGTCTGCTAAAAACATATCCAGTCAGCCGCCTAAAAATCGACCGGTCATTCATCCACCATGTCTACGAATATGCCGGAAATGCCGCACTGGTCAGGGCTATTATCTACTTAGCCAAGAACTTTGGCCTGGATGTGATTGCAGAAGGCGTGGAAACGGAAGAGCAATTCATATTCCTTAAAAATAATGAATGCCCAGAAATACAAGGCTATCTTTTTGGAAGACCTGTTTCAGCTGAAACATTCACAGCGCAATTTATCGAGCACAAGGGTCCACTTAACTTTCCGCACGCCAGGCAAGCAGTCAACGCGGGATCAACCGAACAACTCATGACTGGCAAAGATGGCCCTTGATCTTGGTACCGCTATCTATTTAAAGAAATAATCAGGATGCCTCATCTTGCCGGATACTGCTCTTTATGACACCTCAAACTGCCATCCGCATGGCTGACTACAACAGCCAAATGAACCGCCGTCTTTATCAGGCCGCCGCTCGCTTGCCCCCAGAGAAGCAGCATCAAGAGTGCGGCGCCTTCTTTGGCTCCTTGTTCAAGACGATGATGCACATTGCAGTGGGGGATACGATCTGGCTGCACCGCTTTGCCCAACATCCTGATGCCCTCAGCTTGCGCGAAGAAATGGAGGTATTTGCCAAGCCACGTACACTGGATCAGCAGTTATTCGACACCTTGGCGGAACTGGATCCGTACCGTCGCAAACTGGATCTGATTATTATTGCTTGGGCGGCCACACTGACACCCGAGCAACTGGGCCAAACGCTACGCTATAACAATATGGCGGGCCAGAGCATGGAGAAGGATGTTGCGCTTTTGGTGACGCACTTTTTTAATCACCAGACTCACCATCGTGGTCAGGCCAGCACCTTGTTGTATCAAGCGGGTGTCGATATTGGGGTGACTGATTTAATAGCCTTGGTATCCTGAATGTTGTAGCCCGCAGGCCTCAAGGCAGACGGACAGCGCCACGCTTGCCGCTCCAGGACCACAAGATTTTTGCGTCTGAGATAACGCCGCTCAGGTATCCGCTTCCAATGAAAAAAGCCTGCTTGTCCTTGCCAAGCAGGCTTTTGTATCAGGCAAGCCTGTCTGCTCACTCCACCCTTAATACTGCGCCCGCAAGGACAGCATCACGTTTTGCGGAGCACCGTACCAGCCCTGGTTATAAAAACCGATCTGCGAGTAGTACTTTTTGTCGAACAGGTTGTTCACGTTCAAGGTGGCCGAGACGCGCTTGTTGAAGTCATAACTTGCCATCAGATTCACGATGGCATAGCTGCCCTGCTCAACATTCACCACTTTGCGGCCTGGTGCCGTGGCGTTCTGATACATGCGATTTTGCCAATCAATGCCGCCGCCCACAGTCAGCCCTTGCCAATCCCCTGACAAGCGATAGGTGGTATAGAGCTTGAACAAGGTACGTGGCTTGCTGGTATTGATGGGCTTGCCTTTCGCATCCTTGGCGGTAAAGGTCGTCAAACTCGTGGCCAGATTCCAGCCAGGCATCAGTTCTCCGCCCAACTCCAGCTCCACCCCTTCTACTTTGGCCCCCGACACCGGGCGGTAAGCAGGTGTATTAGGTGGTGCACCAATCACATTATTACCTGTGGCTTCCGCCAAATTGTCCTGCCGTGTCTGGAACAGGGACAACGCACCATTGAGCCGGCCATCCATCCATGCCGCTTTCAAGCCCAACTCATAGCTTTTACCGGTAATCGGTGCCAGAATCGCACCCTGTTCGTTGCGGGCGTTCTGCGGCTTGAATATCTCGGTATAGCTGGCGTAAGCGGTATAGGTATCGTCAAAGTCATAGATCAGGCCGGCATAGGGGATGAACTCGTTACGATGGCGATACTGACGCTTGGAACCAAAGTAGGTCTGATCAGTTTCCCAGTTGCTCAGCCGCCCCCCCACCATCAAGCGCAAACTATCGCTCAAGGCAAAGCGGCCAACGGCATAGGCGCCGGACTGTTTGTTATCCGTATCATCAGCCTGGGATGGCTCACTGGACCAGTTCGGCTCCGGCTCTCGGCCTGGCTGATAGAAGCTGGCCGCCGCAGCCAATGGGGGTACGGCCCGATACTGCGGGAAAGATACGCGATCCTGGGACATCATCCAGCCCACCGAAAACTCGTGCTCTTTGCCAAACAAGGTAAATGGCCCGGACAAGGACGCATTCAATGCCTTGCGGCGTACATCGCCTTCGTAATAAGAGTACGAGTTCGATGTACCCAGCCCTGTTTCCCGATCCGGATACCCACCCCGAAACAGGTTTTTCATGAAGGCATCGGTGTAGGACTGGTTATAGGTCAAGCGCAAGCTCAAGTTATTCTTGAACTGGTGGCTCAAATCCACAAAACCCGTTGTCGTATTGTTCTCGACGCGTGACCAGTTTGTATTGTTGGAAATCGAACGCTTGAAATCCGTACGAGAGCCATCGCTATAGAACAGCGGAAAACCACTGCCAAAACCATTATTGGAGCTGGACTGATAGGCAACACCCCCCGTCAACTCCATGCCAGGCATCAAGTCAGCCGTGACCACGCCATACAATGTACGGGTTTTAGTATCCTGCAAATCGGTATAGCTATTGGCCTTGCCATAAGCTCCTACAATACGGCCACGGATACGCCCATCTTCCGTAATCGGGGTAGACACATCTGCGTATCCACGCGCAAAGTCCCAGCTTCCGACACTGATCCCCCCCGATGCGGCAAAGTCCCGCAAAGGACGTTTACGTACATAATTGACGGCTGCCGAAGGATTACCGGCCCCCGTCATCAAACCGGTCGCGCCGCGCACCACTTCAACCCGATCAAAAACGACCAGGTCCAGGTTGCTTTCACCAAAGGCCCAGGGCGACAAAACTGGCTGCGTCAAACCATCAAACTGATAGTTGTCGATACCAAAACCACGCGAGGAAAAGGAATAACGGTTGGTATCGCTGCGTGTCACAGATATACCCGGCGCGCTCTGCAAGGCATCCGCCGTCGTCTGCATGCCGCGATCATCCATCATTTTTCGGGTGACCACACTGACCGATTGCGGCGTCTCCTTGATAGAAAGAGACAGCCCCGTCGCCGTGCTCATGGCCTTGGTGGTGTAAGACGGATCGGTTTCCGTCACGCCTGGGTCTCGATTGCCCTTGATCGTAATGGTGGACAGTTCTACAGGCGTATCAGCCACGGAATCCTGCGCCCAGGCCGGGCTGCTGGCAGCAACCAGCAACATGGCAGAACGAGTGACAGGGACAAGCAAGCGCAATCTTGAACGGGCATAGCAGGTTGAAACAGCAGGCATGAGCAAGGATCTCAGAACAGGTTTTAGATGCGAACAATTATCATCTACAGAGTTTGCATGAGCGTATCCCTAAACGCAAAAACCCTATTCCAAATATCAGTCCTGCCGCTTTCCTTCTAGGAGGGGCATCGATCCGCGCGTAGTTGCAGCCAAAACCAGCTAACGGCACTGAGCAAGACGCAGATCAGCATGGCGGCTGACATCCGCAGAGGCTGGCCGTAGACCCACGGCACCAGCCAACCGCTGACCAGCGAAAACGTACTCATCTGGCAAAAGCCCAATAAGGAGGCCGCCAACCCGGCCCGACTGGGAACTTGGGCCAAAATACGCATGGTCACCACCGGCATCAACATAGCCAGACCTGCGGTGAAAAAGGCGGGGAGCAACACGGCCCACGGCAAGGCAGGATGCCAGGCGCTGGCCAGATACCCGGTATAGACAAGGCAACTGGCCAGCATCAAGCCATAGGCGCAGCGAATAATCGTGATGTCTCCCCAATGTCGCACAAGATGGGCAGAGGCCAAAGCCCCCAACATGGCCCCGACCACCAAAGGCACAAACAACACGGCAAAGGCGGTTTCAGGCAAGTTCAAAGTATGAGAAATGAAATCCGGAGCAGCGCCGATCAGAAAGGCCTGAGCCCCAATCAGCAAACTTAAGGCCACACTCATGCCCATAAAAGGCACATCGCCCAGTAATTGCCCAATATCGCTACGCAACTGGCGCCAGGCCAAAGGCTGACGCTTACTGCTGGGCAAGGTTTCAGGCAAGCGACGCAGGCACAAGTAGCACGCCGCAGCGGCCAGGGCGGCCAGCATCCAGAACACAGCGCGCCAACCCAAAAGCGCAATCAATTGACCACCCACAATCGGGGCCAGCGCGGGCGAGACATTAAAGACCACGACGATATAAGACAGAGTCCGTTGCGCCTGTTCACCTTGATAGCAATCACGCACCATGGCCTGGCCAATCACCAAACCCGCTCCGGCCGACAAGCCTTGCAGTACCCGAGCAGCCAAGAGCCAATCCATGCTGGGCGCCAAGGCCGCCATCACCGAGCCAGTGATATACACCGCCAGGGACGCCACAATCACAGGTTTGCGCCCCCAGGCATCGGACAAAGTGCCATGCAGCAGCAACATCGCTGCATAGGCAGACATATACACACCCAAGGTCTGCTGCACGCTTTCGGGGGGTACCTGAAACTCGCGCTCCAACGCGCTGAAAGCAGGTAAATAGGCGTCAATAGTGGCAGGTGCAACGCAGGCCAGCAGGCCCAGAATCAACACCATCAAGGGATACGGGGGAAGCGAGGAAGGCAACACAGCTCTGTCTGAAATAAAGAAACAAACCCGCATAGGGGAGGTCTTTTTCAGGATGGACCAGGCTCGCCAGAGTGGGGAATGGCAAACGCCTAAAGAGCTTTGAACAATGACAGAGCTGGCCGCCCGGCCACCTCAATTCAATTCGCTGGGCGCAATCCCGTAGCGCTCACGAAAGGCTGTGGCAAAGTTGGTGGCGTGGCGATAGCCCACAAAATGAGCCGCCTGCTGTACGCTCCAGCCCTGCGCCAGATAATCACGTGCCAGCTCCAGACGACGCTCACGTAACCAGCCAAACACAGAACACTGGTAGGTTGCCTGAAACTTCACCCGCAAGGTGCTCGGACTCATGCAGGCCAGCTTGGCCAGATCCGCCAAGGTATGATCGTCACCCGGCGCGTTGTACAAACGTTCACGCACACGCTCCAGTAGCTGTCGGTCACGGGCAGTGGCCGGCGACTCTTTAGCAGGCTTTGGAGTCAATCCGTCCAGCGCATGAGCCAGCATTTGCAGGCTGACACCTTCCAGCAGCAAATCGTACGTCGCCCCCTGCCAGGGGCTGTCTATCAACTGCTCGAGCGTGTTGAGCAAATGCGGCGGGACCGTCCACTTCTGCATGCACAGTCCGGATGGGCCCATCAGTTTGGACAGGGTGTCGCCCAAGCGCGAGTCGCCCACGCTTTCCGCTGAACGCAAAGAGAGGTTAATACAGCGCAAACGTTGCCCGGCCGGGTGTATCCCGGTCAACGCGACCGATTCGCTATGCGCAATACTGACACCACTTTGCGCGACCAGGCTCAGTTGATTCTGACTGGCCAGGCGGGCTTGCGCGCGGCCTTGCAGCATCACAATGGCAGAGAACTGCGGCGCGCTGACGGAACTGGATTCGTAGTGATGGTGCGTGACGATATCTGACAGCACCAACTTGATGCCCGGCCTGACCTCGTGTTCCTGCACACGCCCCTCGGCAATGCAAAGCTGCTCCCTTTCCCGATCTGGGCCAACATAGTGAGGCAAACAATAGTGAAAGCCTGCCGGACGACCGAGTCGGTCAAAGTCCGATACTGTGAATCTGATCATAGGAATAGAGAAAGAAAACGATGTCAGCCTGGCGGATACGGGCTCAAGGCACTCGGGCCGATGGGAACAGAACATCCGACACAATGCAACTGAGAATAACATACATTCTCAATTATATGGCACCTCTAAAGAATTCAAAGAGTACGGCAATGCCTTGAATTAACGGAGTTTTATGTTGACCTCATCGTGCCAGGGTCTGTTCTTGCATCAAAATCGACACACAGAATCGCTACAATTTTGCATCTGTGCTGTACCTATTCTTCTTGCCGTTGATCACCTAGCAAAATGCAATCAGCTAAAGCAATCGGGGCATAAGCCCTTTTTTCATCACACCAATGGTTCCACATTTCCAAGCATGATTTCCCGCTCGACACCCCGCCTTAAATCAACGATTGGCCTGATTATTTTTTCTAGTCTGGCTGGTTTTTTCTGGTGGCTATTTTACGAGCGCTACTACCGCTATAAAGACTGCATAGAAACGGCTGCCTCCAGTTGCCTGAACGCGCAGGGAGACAACCTGATCGGCGCAGGTATGGTCTGGGCTTTGCCCGCCTTTATCTTTAGCGGCATCGCTGTGTACTACCTGTGGCGAGTCATCGGCCGCTGCTGTGCGAATAAACCTTAAACGCTATCCGCTTTAAAAACGACAGTATCAGCACAGCAAAAGCAGTTTATACACAGACTGCTATAATCCGGCCCGGCAATTAGCGATCCTTTTGCCAACACATTTTCTGCAAGAAGAACCTTTCATGAATACCAACGTACCAAGTTTTGGTCGGCGTCAGTTTCTCAAAATTCTTGGTGCTGGGGCAGCTGCGCTGTCAGCGACCGCGATGGGACTTTCGACAGCCGCCGCTCAAGTTCCCGCCGCCGTCCGGCCCTACAAACTCCTTCGATCCAAAGAGACACGCAACAACTGTACATACTGTTCAGTGGGCTGCGGCATCCTCATGTATTCCATGGGCGATGGCTCCAAAAACGCGAAACCGCGCATCTTCCATATTGAAGGCGACCCGGACCATCCGGTCAGCCGTGGCTCGCTCTGTCCCAAAGGCGCTGGCCTGCTGGACATGATTCACTCCAAGAATCGCCTGCTGCACCCCGAATACCGAGCCCCGGGCTCCAAAGAATGGGTCAAGATCAGTTGGAGCGAAGCCACCAAGCGCATCGCCCGTTTGCTCAAAGATGACCGTGACGCCAACTTCATTGCCAAGAACGAAAAAGGCCAGGTGGTGAACCGCTGGCTATCCTCGGGCTTTCTGGCCTCCTCGGCCGCGTCCAACGAAACCGGCCTGCTGGACTTCAAATTTACCCGTGCCTTAGGCATGCTGGGTATCGACTGTCAGGCGCGACTCTGTCACGCCCCGACCGTGTCAGCCCTGGCCCCCAGCTTTGGGCGCGGTGCCATGACCAACCACTGGGTGGACATCAAGAACGCCAACGTGGTGATTGTGATGGGCGGCAACCCTGCCGAAGCCCATCCGGTCGGCTTCAAATGGGTGATTGAGGCCAAAATCAAGAACAAGGCCAAGGTCATTGTGGTGGACCCACGCTTTAACCGTACAGCCGCTGTTGCCGATATCTTCTCGCCCATCCGCGCCGGCTCGGACACCGCCTTTTTGATGGGCATGGTGCGCTGGCTGCTGGAGAACGACAAGATTCAGCACGAGTACGTGCGCGCCTACACCAATGCCTGCCTGATTGTGCGTGACGACTTCGCCTTTGACGAAGGCATGTTCTCCGGCTTCGATCCGAAAACCAAGATCTACGACAAGTCCTCCTGGACCTACGCGCTAGACGAGAACGGCGAAGTGATGCGCGACAACAGCATGACGCATCCACGCTCCGTGCTGCAGTTGTTAAAAGCGCACGTGGACCGCTACACGCCCGAAGTCGTGGAAAACATTACCGGCGTCAAACAGGCCGACTTCCTGCAGATTGCCGAGGTTATTGGCTCCTGTTCGGCCAAGAACAAAACGCTGACCTGGCTATATGCGCTGGGCTGGACGCACCATACCGGGGGCGCACAGATCATTCGTGGCGCCGCCATGATTCAGCTCTTGCTAGGCAATATCGGCATGGCCGGGGGCGGCGTGAACGCCTTGCGCGGTCACTCCAATATCCAGGGCTATACCGACCTGGGTCTGCTGTCCTTGCGCTTGCCAGGTTATATGAACCTGCCCTCGGACAATCAGCAGACACTGGCACAGTACCTGGAAGAAACCACGCCCAAAGACGTATTGCCCGGTCAGGTGAATTACTGGAAAAACACACCCAAGTTCTTCATCTCTTTGCTCAAGAACCTGTACGGCAAGCACGCCACGCCCGCTAACGATTTCGCTTTTGATCTGCTGCCCAAATGGGATCGCAGCTACGACATGCTGGCCTACTTCGACATGATGTATGAAGGCAAGGTCAACGGGTACTTCGCACAAGGTTTTAACCCGCTGGCCGCGATGCCGGACAAGAACAAGACGTCCAAGGCCCTGTCCAAGCTGAAGTTCCTGGTTATTGTGGACCCACTGGTCACCGAGACCTCGAACTTCTGGCGCAATGAAGGTCAGTTCAACGACATCAAGACAGAAGAAGTCATGACAGAGGTGTTCCGCCTGCCGTCGAACTGTTTTGCTGAAGAGGACGGTTCCATCGTGAACTCGGGCCGCTGGTTGCAATGGCACTATGCCGGCCAGCAACCTCCCGGTCTGGCCCGTCATGATCCCAACATCCTGGGCGACATCATGATGGAACTGCGTCGCCTGTACGAAGAAGAAGGTGGTGCCTGTCCCGAACAAGTCCTGAACATGACCTGGGACGCCGACACCTATCACGACCCGCATTTCCCGCATCCGGAAGAAGTGGCCAAAGAGGCCAATGGCTATGCACTGGCTGATGTTTTCGACGAGAACGGCACGCAGATTCTACGCAAGGGCCAGTTGCTGGATAGCTTTGCGCAATTGCGCGATGACGGCACGACACAAAGCTACTGCTGGGTATTTACAGGTTCCTGGACCGAGAAAGGCAACCAGATGGCTAATCGGGACAACACCGATACGGGCTTGGGCAACACCCCTGGCTGGGCATGGGCATGGCCTGCCAACCGACGCATTTTGTACAACCGCGCCTCTATGGATGAAATGGGCAGACCCTGGGATGAGCATCGCCAGATTTTGCATTGGGACGGCCAGCAATGGACCGGGGCGGATGTTCCGGACTTCCCAGCCAACCTGCCTCCTGGTAGCCCAGCAGCGCCTTTCATTATGCTGCCCGAAGGGCTGGGCCGCTTGTTCTCGGAAAAAGGCATTAATGACGGCCCCTTCCCCGAACACTACGAGCCGGTAGAAAGCCCCATTGCGAAAAACCCGCTACACGAAAACGTAACGCATAACCCGACCGCACGGATTCTTTCCAATGACGCCGAGCGCATGGGCAATCGTCACGATTACCCGTATGTAGCCACCACCTACTCCATTACCGAATTGTTCCGCCACTGGACCAAGCACTCTTATCTGAATGCCATGTTGCAGCCTGAACAGTTCGTGGAAATTGGCGAACAACTGGCGGCTGAAAAAGACATCCGCCACGGCGACACCGTCAAAGTCACAACCAAGCGCGGTTACATCACCGCCAAGGCGGTGGTGACCAAACGCATGCGCACCCTGACCGTTGCCGGCCAGCAGGTGCAGCAAATTGGTATCCCCTGCCACTGGGGCTTTGAAGGTGAAACCCGCAAGGGCTTTCTGGCCAATACGCTGTCCCCCGGCGTTGGCGATGCCAATACGCAAACACCGGAGTTCAAAGCCTTTCTGGTCAATGTCGAAAAAATGAAGGGAGCCACGGCATGAATTCGCAAAACATAGTACGCCGTTCGGCCACCAACTCGGTCACACCAGCCCCACAGGTGCGTGATCACCAGATGGAAGTGGCCAAGCTGATTGACGTGTCCATCTGCATTGGCTGCAAAGCTTGCCAGGTCGCCTGCAATGAATGGAACGATTTGCGCGGCCAGGTGGAAGAAAACGTCGGCGTGTACGACAACCCCAGCGACCTTAGCCCCGACAGTTGGACCTTGATGCGCTTTACCGAGCACGAGGACGAAGCAGGCAAGCTGGAATGGCTGATCCGCAAGGACGGCTGCATGCACTGCGAAGACCCTGGCTGTCTGAAAGCCTGCCCGGTTCCCGGCGCGATTGTTCAATATGCCAATGGTATTGTGGATTTTCAGTCCGACCTGTGCGTGGGCTGCGGTTATTGCGTGGCCGGCTGTCCTTTCGATGTGCCCCGTATTTCCAAGAAAGACCATAAAGCCTACAAGTGCACCCTGTGTTCGGACCGCGT
Source organism: Alcaligenes sp. SMD-FA (assembly GCF_025960365.1). Lineage (NCBI taxonomy): Bacteria > Pseudomonadati > Pseudomonadota > Betaproteobacteria > Burkholderiales > Alcaligenaceae > Alcaligenes > Alcaligenes sp. SMD-FA. The sequence continues at coordinate 3,011,450 of NZ_CP110108.1, forward strand.
TACCGTGGGCCAGGCCCCTGCTTGCGCCAAAACCTGCCCGACCGGCGCCATTGCGTTTGGCTCAAAACAGGAAATGAAGGATCTGGCCCTGAGTCGTATTGAGGACTTGAACGAGCGCGGCTATGAAAACGCCGGTCTGTACGATCCTCAAGGTGTTGGTGGCACCCATGTCATGTACGTGCTGCAACACGCGGACGATCCGCAGCGCTACGCGGGCCTGCCCAAAGACCCGCAGATCAGCTCTGTGGTGGATGGCTGGAAAGACGTACTCAAACCTGCTGCTGCCGTAGCTGGTGCGGTGGCGGTGGCCGGTATGGCAGCCCACTTCATCGGTGTGGGCCCCAACAGCGTGGACGAGGACGAAGAACACGAGCACGACAAGGCAACGCAAGGAGACGATCATGAACAAGAAAAGTAATCTTGTGCTGCGCACCCCATTCCGTGAGCGGCTATGTCATTGGGCCGTTGTGCTCTGCTTTTTCCTGGCTGCCACCTCGGGGCTATCCTGGTTCTACCCCTCTTTTTCCTGGTTAAGTTCCTTTCTGGGCACCCCGCAATTGGCACGCGTTCTGCATCCCTTTTTAGGGATCGCAGTTTTCGTTGGCCTTGGCTATATGTTCACCCGCTTCGTAAAGTACAACCTGCCCGCCAAAACCGATCTGATCTGGTTTCGTAACGTCAAAGGCGTGATCCTGAACAACGCCAAGCAGCCATTGAAAATCGGCAAATACAATGCCGGTCAAAAAGTACTGTTCTGGCTGATCATGCTGTCTATCGTCACGCTGCTGGTATCGGGCCTGATCATGTGGCGCGCGTACTTTGCCGAGTTCTTCTCCATTCCCGTTCTGCGTCTGGCCATCCTGATCCACTCCGTGGCTGGGATTGGGCTGATCTTGCTGATTCTGGGCCATATTTATCTGGCGATCTGGGTGCGCGGCTCCATCACCGGCATGGTGACAGGCTATGTTTCCAAAGCCTGGATACGTCATCATCACGATCGCTGGCATGAAGAGCTTCAAGCGACCAAGAAAGACGTGAAGGAAGGCAAGGCATGAACGAAGTTCCTGTCCGTCGTTCCGTTCCATCGGAAGAGTCCACCCGGCACTTTGACCCCATCCTGCTGCCTGAATTGCATGAGCTGTACACCGCCCGCGCGGCCCGTTTGCGCGAACTGGCTGCAGGCCATGAGCTGGAGGCCTATCTGCGTTTGGCCGCCGATGTCGCTCAGGCTCAGGCTCAGGCTCAGGCTCAGGCTCAGGCTCAGGCTCAGGCTCAGGCTCAGGCAACAGTTTCACCTGAAAGCCGTTCCAATGCCGTGGCCGTTGATCCTGTAGAGATCGCTCGCCAAGGTACATGGGTAACGCATCTGGATACCATGCTGGACCAGCTTATCCCTGGTGCTTCACCAGCAATTACCCCACATCTGGATGCCCTGCGCGCCATGAGCACCCAGGCGCGTCTGGATGCAGGTCTGGCCCTGGCCCAACACCAGTTCCATTCCGTATCCCAGGCCCTGGCTCCTTTTTTGTGGGCGGCTTTTTCTCTGGACGTGGCTTTGGCAGCACGGACAGTGCCTTTGCCTGTGGCCAGCAGTGAAGAGTCCCCCAGTTGCCCGGTTTGTGGCAGTGCCCCTGTCGCCAGCCTGATCTATAAGGGCACCCGACAAGGTCTGCGCTATTTGCACTGCTCCTTGTGCGAGAGCCAATGGCATATGGTTCGCGCCAAATGCACCAACTGCGCCGATGCGGGCGATCTGGACTACCTGAGCTTCGACTCCACCGAAGCCGTGGTGCGTGCGGAAAGCTGCGGTCACTGCCACAGCTATCTGAAGGTGATCTCACAGGAACGCGAACCCAATGCAGAAAGTGTCGCGGATGACTTGGCGACGCTGGTACTGGATGATGCAGCAAGCGCAGAAGGTTATGGCCGCACCGGCCTGAACCCCTTTGCATTGCCTGATCAAGCCCTGTAAAGAAAAGCCCGGATCCGCATGCTGCCAATCCGGGCTTTTTTTTTCACACCTGTTTTACTACCCGCTTCAATCTCTGCACCAGGCACACTCTGTGCTCTGCGCTTCTCGCTGCATGATCAAAAGCAGTCGACAACCCCCTATTACAGACAGGCAAACTCTTCATCGCCCACAATGAGCAATGAACGATTGATCATTCGCCCCTCATCATAGAGATACGATTTGTTGTCCGGGTATTGGTTTTCTGAGATATCACAGGCCCTATAATCAAGAATGATTCCTGTTTAGCTTTCTGCAATCTGACCTTGATGAAAACCTCCTTACCCCGCTTTCTGCTCAGTGCCGCCACGCTCTGCCTGGCCTGCACGCTGCCCGCCCAAGCCCAACAAACTACCCGCCCCTGGAACGAATCAGTGGGCCCCACCATCGTGGATCAGCAACAAAGCCTATACCGCTTCGAGACGCTGATCATGTCCTCGGAAGACGGCAAGCGGCACTACAAAATACAGATAGGCACCCCGAACCGCCCCGCCCCCGCACGCGGTCATCCGGTGATTTATATGGTGGATGGCAATGCCGCCATGGCCAGTATTGATGTGGACGACCTGAAAGCCATCAGCAGCCTGTCTGCGCCGGTACTGGTCGCCATTGGCTACGACACCGAAGCACGTCACGATGTGATTGCCCGCTCCTTCGACTACACGCCTCCGGTCGCGGAGAACGGCGTCAGCAAGCCGGTGGAAGTACGGGGTCGTTTAGGGGGCGGCGCCGATATTTTTCTGGACTATATAGAAACGCACATCAAGCCTGCAGTAGAAGCGCGCGAGCCTATTGATCGCTCCCGCCAGACGCTGTGGGGCCACTCTTATGGTGGCCTGTTTACCTTGCATACCCTGTTTACCCACCCTGATCTGTACCAGCGGTACGTGGCGGGCGATCCTTCCCTGTGGTGGTACGACGGAATTCTGGTCAAGACGGCTCAGGCCTTTGATACAAGGCGGGCCAAGGACAAGCAGATCGCCATCATGGTCGGCGGACAGCGCCGCAGTACATCCATGAGCAATGCTGCGGCACAATGGTCCACACAGGATATGGCCAAGCATTTGCAAGAGGCCGGGCTGAACGTCAGCTACGAGAACTTCAGCGAGCTGAACCACGGGCAGATGCTGGCCGCCTCCTTGAAACCCGCCCTGCGAATTGCGGCCCAACCGTGATGCCTTCGAACCGAAAGCATCACCACTGAGCACCACATCAGTGCCCTGCCCTCAAGGGCGCTGAGCCGCCCCCACAAAGCCGCCATCGGGCAAGGTCAATACATTGAAAGGCGCCGGTTCAACCTCCGGCCCCTTGGTATGAATGCCATCAATAATGGCGCCTTGTTGCGGCGCTGTGCGCGATAGGGATCGCTCCCTATAGTTGCTGGCACAGGTACTTGATTTCCAGGTACTCGTCGAGACCGTAGCGTGAACCTTCGCGGCCCAGGCCAGATTGTTTGATGCCCCCAAATGGGGCTACTTCGTTAGAGATCAGACCGGTGTTTACACCAACCATGCCGTACTCCAAGGCCTCACCCATCCGCCAGACTCGCGCGTTGTCCCGGGTGAACAGGTAGGCGGCCAAGCCATATTCGGTATCGTTGGCCATGGCAATGGCCTGTTCTTCAGTGTCAAAGCGGAACAATGGAGCCACTGGGCCGAATAACTCTTCACGGGCCACACGCATGGCTGAGCTCGCCTCCCCCAAGACCGTGGGCAAGAAGTAGGTCCCGCCTAAGGGGTGGGGTTTACCGCCTAGCAGAACACGGGCCCCGTGTTCAAGGGCATCCTCAATCAGCTCACTCAGATGATCGACGGCTTTTTGCTCGATTAATGGGCCTTGTTCTACACCCTCATCCATCCCGTTGCCCACTTTCAGAGTGGCAACACGTTCGCTTAAGCCTTTGGCAAAACGATCATAAATACCGTCCTGCACAAGAAAACGGTTAGCACATACACAAGTCTGACCACTGTTGCGGTATTTAGAGGCTATCGCTCCCTCAATGGCGGCATCCAGATCGGCATCATCAAAGACGATGAACGGAGCGTTGCCACCCAACTCTAACGACAGACGTTTGATGGTAGGAGCACATTGCGCCATCAGCAAACGACCCACTTCGGTCGAGCCGGTAAACGATAGCTTGCGCACAATGGGACTTTCCGTCAACGCAGCCCCCACCACGCTGGACGAGCCTGTGACCAGTTGGAATACACCGGCAGGAATACCCACCTGCTCGGCCAGCGCCGCCAAGGCCAGGGCGGTCAGGGGAGTCAGGCTGGCGGGACGCACAATAATGCTGCAACCCGCAGCCAAAGCAGGCGCTACCTTGCGAGTAATCATGGCCGCAGGGAAGTTCCAGGGAGTAATGGCCGCACACACACCCACAGGCTGCTTGACCACCACAATGCGTTTGTCCGACTGGGGGTGCCCCATCACATCGCCGTATACGCGCTTGGCTTCTTCGCTGAACCACTCTACAAAGGAGGCGGCGTACAGCACTTCACCGCGCGCCTCCGCCCAGGGCTTGCCCTGCTCCAGGGTCATGATGGTGGCCAGATCGTCTGCGTTTGCAACCAAGGCATCGAACCAGGCGCGCAACAGCTTGGCACGCTCGTGCCCGCTGCGAGCCTTCCATGCGCGCTGGGCCACTTCAGCATCGCTTATGACCACTTCAACTTCTGCTTTAGCCAGGCTGGCGACATTGGCCAGGCACTGGCCCGTAGCAGGGTTCAGAACGGCAAAGGTATTGCCATCCGCTGCGCTGACCCAACCCCGAGCCGTCCAGGACTGATCGTTAGCCAGGCGGGGATTGTTCAGTTTATGAATCAATGATGCCGCTATAGTGTTCATTATGGTCGACCTATTTCTAAAATGATGAACCCGATCAAAAACATCAAGGTCAAACAATCGGAGCCTCAAAGAACTGAGGCTCCAGTTTACCTACAGAACATCCATATCGCTTAGGCCATCGTCATCAGGCTTGCATTCCCTCCAGCAGCAGCCGTATTAACGCTCAAGACTCGCTCCTGAACCAGTCGCTCCAACGCAATCGCATGGTCTCCTGGAGCTAATGCCGTAATACTGACAATCATTCCCTCTCGGGCCGCGATCCGTTGCTGCCAACGTTGCAATGAACTGGCCTGTCCGTGATGCAGCATGGCATCAATGTAGCAGCGCTCCAGATCATCAGACAGCGTAATGGCCGAACGCAGCAAGGCTGGCAAACGTGCATGTAGTCTCTGTGCCTGCTCATCATGCGCATCCCATACCATCTGACTGCCAACAGCCAACACGGCGCACAATTGCGCGATACGATCGCGCTCATTATCTGCCACGCCCAACACGGCCTGGCGAGGCACTAAGCGATAGGTGTTGGACTCCCCCGTTGGCCCACGCAGCTCAAAGCGTTGGTTACTGAAAAACGTCATCGGAGTACGCGTTGGAGCCAGTTCCGGATGCTGATCCAACCAATTGGCCAAGGCTTGTCGCGCAGACTCCTGTGGGTTCCCTAAGAACTGGCCTGCCCCGTCTGTGCCGAAAGGCTGACTGAGCGCCTGTTCGGGCCGCTCAGCTAATAAGCGATACAGGTACAAAGGTCCACCTGCTTTGGGCCCTGTTCCAGACAAACCCTCTCCACCAAACGGCTGTACTCCCACGACCGCCCCCACCGTATTGCGATTGACATACATATTCCCCACATGGCTGCGCGCCACAACATAGTCAATCGTTTCATCAATACGGGTATGCAAACCCATGGTCAGACCATAGCCCTTGGCCCGGATCTGCTCCAGCACTGCATCCAGTTGATCACGGCGATAACGCAGCAAGTGCAGTACCGGGCCAAATACCTCTTGCGTCAAATCGGACAGATCGGGCAGCTCAATCAAGGTTGGCGCAATGAACGTACCGTGGGCCGTTGTCAAGGTGCGGGCGGCTTCACCGCCCAGACTCAACTGATGGACGACATGACCCTTGGCACGCATTTTTGCAATATGGCGCTCAATCCCCTCTTGAGCCCGCTGATCAATCACCGGACCAATATCATTCGCCCACTCAATAGGATTGCCTACCCGCAATTGAGCCATCGCGCCCTGCAGCATGGTGATCAAACGATCTGCCGCTTCTTCTTGGACAAATAAAACCCGCAAAGCCGAACAACGCTGCCCGGCGCTATCGAAAGCCGATACGATCACATCCTGCACAACCTGCTCAGTCAATGCAGACGAATCGACAATCATGGCATTTTGACCACCTGTCTCCGCAATCAGATGCACCGGTCCCCCATGCCGACCGATACGTTGGGCAACCGTCGCCTGCAAACCACGAGCCACTTCAGTTGAGCCAGTAAACATGACGCCTTGCACACGATCATCCGAAGTCAGCTGTGGCCCCACCACACTGCCCCGGCCAATCACCAGTTGCACAGCCTGGCGCGGTACACCCGCGTCCCACAAGATACGAACCGCTTGGGCGGCAATCAAGGAGGTCTGCTCCGCCGGCTTGGCCAACACCGTATTGCCCGCCGCCAGAGCAGCAGCCACCTGACCCGTGAAAATCGCCAAGGGGAAGTTCCAGGGGCTGATACACACTATTGGCCCTAGCGGTCGATGGCTGTGATTGGAAAACTGGACCTGTACTTGCTGGGCGTAATAACGCAGAAAATCCACCGCTTCACGGACCTCGGCAATCGCATTGGCATAGGTTTTACCCGCCTCGCGCACCAGTATTCCCATCAGAGGCTGCATTTGCGCCTCCATGCCATCAGCAGCCCGCAACAAAATTGCTGCACGCTCGGCAGGCTCGACCGTAGCCCATTGAGGAAAATACTGACTGGCCGTCTGCAAGGCCAATTCCACCTGCTGCGCTGTCGCACTGTATACCTGACCGAGCTGATCGCGATGATCCGCTGGATTTACGATCGCCGTCACCACAGCTGCGGCCAAATCATCATGCGGCGTCTCCGTGCCCAACATGGCTTGCACCTGCATAGACGTGCTCGCTTCCTGCTGCAAGGTTTGCGAAAGCGTCTTTAACTGCTGCTCATCGGCTAGATTCAGTCCCCATGAGTTGGGGCGAGATGCACCATACAAATCGCGTGGCAAGGCAATGCCAGCATGCGGCAAGCCAAGCTGCCCCTCTTGCGCGGCCATTTGCTCGACCTGCAACACAGGATCACGCACCAGTTCGCCCAGCGCGATGCTCTCGTCCGCGACCTGATTCACAAACGACGTATTGGCCCCATTTTCCAGCAAGCGCCGCACCAGATACGCCAACAAAGTCTCATGCGTACCAACGGGTGCATAAATGCGGCAAGGTCGCCCCAGCTTGCCTTGCTCGGAGTGGCCCACCACCTGCTCGTACAAGGGTTCCCCCATCCCGTGCAAGCACTGGAATTCATACTGTCCCGAATGATACTGATCAGGCCCAGCCAGCTCATAAATGCTAGCCAGTGTCTGAGCATTATGAGTGGCAAACTGGGGATAGATTTGCTCTGGTGCGGCCAGCAGTTTGCGTGCGCACGCGACATACGACAGATCAGTGTAGGGCTTACGCGTATAGACCGGATAACCTTCCAGGCCGTCTAACTGCGCCCGTTTGATTTCACTGTCCCAATACGCACCTTTGACCAGACGAACCATCAAACGCTGATTACTGCGACGGGCCAGATCAATGACATAGTCAATGACATACGGGCATCGCTTTTGGTAGGCCTGGATCACAAAGCCAATTCCTTTCCAGCCCCGCAAGTCTGGCTCGAAACAAAGCCGCTCCAACAGGTCCAGGGAAATCTCCAGGCGATCGGCCTCCTCGGCGTCAATATTCAGACCAATATCGTAGTGACATGCCAGACGGGCCAGCTTTAACACCAAGGGATACAACTCTTCGTGCACCCGGTCAATCTGGGCACGGCTGTAACGCGGATGCAAGGCAGATAACTTGATGGAAATCCCTGGGCCGTCATAAACGCCACGGCCATTAGAGGCCTTGCCAATGGCATGAATAGCCTGCTCGTAATCTTGCAGATAGCGTTGGGCATCGGCCGCCGTCAATGCCGCCTCACCGAGCATGTCGTAGGAATAACGAAAGCCCTTGGCCTCCAGGGAGCCCGCGTGTTGCAAGGCTGCCTGGATGGTTTCACCCGTCACAAACTGCTCGCCCATCATGCGCATTGCCATATCCACCCCTTTGCGAATCAGGGGTTCACCACCTTTGGCGATCAGGCGCCCCAGCGAGGCCGACATTCCAGTTTCGCTATAGGTGGATACCAGTTTGCCCGTCACCATCAAGCCCCACGCGGCGGCGTTGACAAAGATGGGCGCGCCTTTCTTGCCGACGTGTTGGCGCCAATTGCCATGACTGATCTTGTCGCGAATCAAGGCATCGCGTGTTGCCGTATCAGGGATACGCAACAAGGCCTCGGCCAGACACATCAGGGCAATGCCTTCCTGGGACGACAAGGAAAACTCCTGTAAGAGGCCCTGCACCAGTCCCGACTTGCCGGTGGCGGTTTTACGCTGTCGCAACGCTCCGGCAACCCGCAGTGCCAAAGCCTGCGCCCGGGTCGCCATCTCACCCGGTAAACGAGCCTGCTCCAACAGACTGGGCACAAGCTCGGTTTCTGGACGCAGCCAGGCCCGAGTAATGGCTTGCCGCAACGTGGATTGCTCCAACCAAGGCGTCAAAGCGGCAAAGGAGTGGACTGCTGCACGAACTGGCGACGCGCACGCACCTTGTTGTAGGACCATGAACTACCCCTGCAATAAATACGAAAGACAGATTGATGACAAATTTTTCGCTATTATTAAGGAATAAATGTAAAATTTCTCACTATATTCACGCCGATCTATAGTGAAAAATAAATCATGAAAGACCAAGAGCACCAACTTGACAAGCAAGACCTGAAAATTCTGGACTTGCTCCAGCAAGACGGACGTATTGCCAACACAAAACTGGCCGAAGCCGTTGCCCTGTCTCCAACGGCAGCTCTGGCTCGGGTGCAACGTCTGACACGAGAAGGCTATATCCTGGGCTACGAGGCCCGGCTCAATCCGGCCAAACTCAAGGCAGGGATGTTGGTGTTTGTTGAAGTATTGTTAGACCGCACCACGCCCAACGTATTTGAAGAGTTCAAGCTGGCGCTGCAGGATCGACGCGAGGTCATGGAGTGCCATATGGTGGCTGGTGGCTTTGACTACCTGCTCAAAACCCGCCACGAAGATATGAGTGCGTACCGGGACTTTGCCGGTCGCGTGCTATGGAAACTACCCGGTATCCGAGAAACCCGCACCTTTGCCGTCATGGAAGAGGTCAAAAGCTCCATGGCCCTGGATTTAAGCCGGATCTGGTAACTGAAATAGTTCTTTAAGGGCGCCGTCCGCGCCCATCTTACCGTCAAGCCAAGCCGTCCTGCGCGATGCCAAGCGCAACGCTGAGGCGGCCCGACCTTGCCATTGTTACCTGCTGATCGGCCAGCGAGTCACTCACCCAAGGAGGGGTGTGAACTTACCCACAGCACGGTGGCGTCCTGCTCGCCACCGGAAATACAGGCATGTCCCATCGCGCTGTCAAAGTAACAGGAGTCTCCACTTTCCAGCTCCAGAGGCGCATAAAAATCCGTGTGTATCACCACCGTCCCTGTCAACACATAGATGAATTCCTCGCCATCATGCCGCAACAAGGTCTTAAAGGCCTTGGAGTCATGCGCCTTGATCGTCGTTACCAAGGGGATAAATTGCTTATCTGCAAGATCGCTATGCAAAATTTCATAACTGTACTGACGCGTATCGTGCACCACCCCTTCCCCCCGTCGAGACACGCTGCGTCTACCTAGGGGCGTGGGTTTGGAAGTGTGGCCAAACAGCTCGCCCACATGCACATCTAATCCTTGGGCCAGGGCAGCGATTTTTTCGTACGTCGGAGAGAGCTGCCCATTTTCAATCTTGGATAAGGCCGAGGCAGAAATCCCCGATCGCTCACTTAATTGTTGCAGGGTCAATTTGGCCTGACGGCGTAATTGATTCAGTTTGACGGCCAATACATTGACGGGATCATCAGGGGGGGTCATGGCAGTTTTTAAGGCTTCCTGGATGCACTACCTATGGAAAACCCTTAAAGAGGATTTTCCGATATGGCAATATTATTTCGCATAAGAAATATTTTTCTCAAAATTACAGGCATGCGCCTGTACGTTGATGGTAGATCACATGCAAATCCTGGATCAAGCTCAAACTGAGCACTCCATGCCTTTCGATCGTCTTTTTGATGCGATCGAATCCATGTTCATTGAAGGCTGCAACGTGCCTTTACGGCATAACCACGCCATTGAAAACGCCGGTCACGCAACCGGCACCCTGCTGCTGATGCCCGCCTGGCAAGCCGGTAAACATCTGGGCCTGAAAACCGTGTCCATTTTCCCGGACAATAACACTCAGGGCCTGCCTGGCCTGCACTCAACCTATACCCTGTTTGATGCGACTACAGGCAAACCACTGGCGGCCTTGAACGGCGATGTCATCACCTCCCGTCGTACCGCTGCCGCCTCGGCCCTGGCTGCACGCTGGCTCAGCCGCCCAGACTCGCAAACACTGCTGGTCGTTGGTGCAGGTCGGATTGCCAGCCTGCTGGCCGATGCCTATCGCACCGTCCGCCCCATCCGCACGGTCTTGGTCTGGGATCGGAATGCCGACAATGCTCTCGCCTTGGTCGAACGGCTAAACCGCGATGGCTTTGACGCTCATCATGTGCGTGAGCTGGAAAGCGCTGCACGACAAGCTGACATCATTACCTGCGCCACCCTGGCCACCGAACCGCTGATTAAAGGCGAATGGCTGCAAGCTGGCACTCACCTGGATCTGATCGGTAGCTTCATGCCCACCATGCGCGAGAGCGATGATGCCTGCTTTACACGCGCCACCGTTTTTGTTGATACCGATGAAGCAGCGATGAAATCGGGCGACATTCTGGAACCCATCAAATCCGGAAAATTCGATCCGGCTGACATTACCGCCACGCTGGAAGATCTGTGCCAGGGCCGACACCCTGGCCGCCAGAGTGCCGACGAAATCACACTGTTCAAAGCCGTTGGCACAGCCTTGGAAGACCTGGCTGCCGCGACACTGGCTTATGACCTTTGGCAAGAACAATCCTCTACTTTTACACCGGGCTGATTGGCTCAACGCGAACCAATAACAAGGAAACCCCTCATGACGGCAAACGTCACCCCTCCCGCACAACGTGCCTCCGCCAAGCGCGTTCTTCTGGCTAGCCTGACAGGCAGTTCTATTGAATGGTTTGATTATTTTCTGTACGGCACAACCGCCGCACTCGTTTTTAACAAGCTGTTTTTCCCTACCTTCGACCCTGTCGTCGGTTTAATGCTGGCCTACCTCTCCTTTGCCCTGACCTTCTTCATTCGTCCCTTGGGCGGTTTGATCTTTGCCCATATTGGGGACCGAATCGGACGCAAGAAAACCCTGGTCATCACCTTATCCATGATGGGCGGGGCTACCGTTCTGATTGGACTGCTGCCTGGCTACGATACGATCGGCGTCTGGGCCCCCATTTTGCTGGTGCTGCTGCGTCTGATTCAAGGTTTGGGGATTGGTGGAGAATGGGGCGGAGCCTTGTTACTGGCCTATGAGTATGCGGCGCCGAACCGACGCGGGCTGTTTGGTAGCGTTCCGCAGATGGGAGTGACCATTGGCATGCTGCTGGCCACCTTGGCCATGACCTTGATGAGCCTGCTGCCCGATGAGCAGTTCATGAGCTGGGGCTGGCGCATCCCCTTCCTGGCAAGCGCCGGACTGGTTTTTCTTGGCCTATGGGTACGTAATGGCATTGATGAGACACCGGACTTTCAAAAAGCCAAGCAGGAGGGTCAAGTCGCCAAAATGCCATTGGTTGAAACCTTGCGAGACCATTGGCGTGAAGTACTGATCGCCATCGGTGCCAAGATTGTGGAAACGGCGCCATTTTATTTGTTCTCGACCTTTGTAGTCAGCTACGCCACCAGCAGCACATTGCAGTACGAACGTTTTGATGTTCTTAACGCGGTGACCGTCGCCACGCTGGTCACCACCTTCTGCATTCCACTGATGGGACTGCTGTCTGACTATATCGGCCGCGTCAAAGTATTTATTGCTGGGGCAGTAGCCATGGCCTTGTTTGCCGTCCCTTACTTCCTGCTGCTTGACCAACGTTCTACCACATCCCTGATGATTGCTACGGTTGTTGCCCTGGGCCTGATCTGGGCACCGATTACCGCCGTGCTGGGCACCATGTTTTCGGAGATTTTCGCCACACGTGTCCGCTATACCGGCATTACCCTGGGTTATCAAATCGGTGCCGCCTTGGCCGGTGGGACAGCACCACTGATCGCAACATGGCTCATGAGTCGTTACGACGGCTCCTGGGTGCCTGTCGCGGTCTACATTATCGTTGCCGCGCTCATCTCGATTGCTGCCGTGTCAGCCGTACGAGTCCGCAAACCAGAATAAGCCAACAACAAGCGGGTTCGCCACGCTTTCCCAGACCGCCGATAAACCCCAGGTTCGATAACTTGGGGTTTATTTTTTTGTGCGCCAAGCCAAGCAATCAGACCGTCGATCACAGCAGCGTGATCTGCTCCTGGCAGACTCACCTGCGCTGGGCTGCAGATGCCACACAGTGATCCGAGCAACAACATTAAGATGCCGCACACCAAGCGATACCGGTAAACTGTCGCTAAATCCTTTATTTTGCAGTTCTTTTTGATGTCACCCATCGTGCCCCATACCTCTTTCAGTACCCTTCCCCTTTTGCCCGCCTTGCTTGAAACCCTGGATAGCCTGGGTTTTGAAAAAATGACGGCCATTCAGGAACAGAGCCTGCCGCTGATTCTGCAAGGCCGCGACCTGATTGCCCAAGCCAAGACCGGCAGCGGCAAAACCGCCGCATTTGGCCTGGGTCTGTTGCAAACCCTCAACCCCAGCAAACTGACGCCACAAGCCCTGGTAATCTGCCCCACGCGCGAACTGGCCGATCAGGTCACGACCGAACTGCGTCGTCTGGCCCGCCAGATTCCTAACGTACGTATGCTGACGCTGTGCGGTGGGGTTCCCTCGCGCCCGCAAACAGAAGCCTTGCGCAACGGTGCTCACGTAGTGGTGGGCACACCGGGCCGCATCCAGGACCACCTAGAGCGCGGCAACCTGGACTTGTCCGCCCTGAAAACCCTGGTACTGGACGAAGCCGACCGTATGGTGGACATGGGCTTTCACGATGACATCGTGGCCATTGCCTCGCACTGCCCGCCCCGTCGTCAAACCCTGCTGTTCTCGGCCACCTACCCGGAAAACATTCGCAAGCTCAGCGCCCGCTTTCTGCATAACCCCGCCGAAGTCAAAGTGGAAGCCCTGCACGATGCCAGCCAGATCGAACAGATTTTTTACGAAGTTCACCCCGAGCAGCGTTTGTCTGCTGTGGTGACCCTGCTGGAGCATTTCCGCCCCTGCTCGACCCTGGTTTTCTGCAACACCAAGATGCGTTGCCAGGAAGTCGTCGAAGAGCTGCAATCCGAAGGTATCCAGGCTCTGGCCTTGACTGGTGATCTTGAACAGCGTGATCGCGACGAAATTCTGGTGCAGTTCTCCAACCAGAGCTGCGCTGTGCTGGTCGCCACCGACGTGGCCTCGCGCGGTCTGGATATTCAGAATCTGGGGGCTGTCATCAACGTAGACGTCACCAAAGACAGCGAAGTGCATATCCACCGCATTGGCCGTGTTGGTCGTGGTGATCAAAAAGGCCTGGCCTTGAATCTGGTCTCGCGCAACGAGCTGCGCTGGGTCAAGCTGATTGAAGACTTCCAGGGCCGTGAAGTGAAATGGGGCAATCTGAAAGCCTTGCGATCTCAATCAAAAGAACCCTTGCGCGCACCCATGATGACACTGGAAATTCAGGGTGGCAAAAAAGACAAGCTGCGCCCCGGCGACCTGCTCGGTGCCTTGACGCGTGATGTCGGTCTGAAAGGGGATCAGGTCGGCAAGATTGCCATTACCGACGCCCGCTCCTACGTGGCCCTGGATCGTGGAATTGCCCGTCAATTCTTTGACCGTATTTCCAACGCCAACATCAAAGGTCGCCGCTTCCGTATGCGCTTTGTGGAAGACAAATAAGGCCTGCCTTGCTGACTACATACAGGCTATTTTGCTGGGTGCCTGTTTCAAATGACTGCTGGCCGCGGAGGGTCCTGAACCATGCCAGCGTGCCAGCTCTCGTATGCGCTCTATCAGGCTGGCAGCCGCTTCGCTCATGCTGCCTGTCTCTCGCGGGTAGGCCATCAATAACTCGCAACGCGGGCCACCACCGATCAAGGGGCGTGACACCACGTTCTTGGGCATGAAGTATTCCGCGTAGGTTGGCAACAAGGTGTAGCCCAATCCAGCTGCGACCAGATTAATGCTCATCAGGGGGTTGGCCGAATTGTAGGTATGCTCGGGCACCACCTTGTGATGGGCCAGATAGCGAGCCAGCACATCGTGCATGGAGCGGCCATAAGAGCGATCCACGGCAATCATGGGCAGGCGGTTCAAACGCGCCGGAGGAATCAAGCTATACGCTTCCAGGCGATGACCTTTGGGTAGATAGACCCGCAAGGGCTCATCCAATACCACTTCGCTACAAACATTGGTGGCTCGCACCGGGCCACGCATGAAAGCCAGATCCAGTTCCCCTCGGGCCATGGCGCCTTCTTGCTCGTTGGATGTCAGGCTACGCAGCACCACATCCACCTGGGGGAAAGCCGCCCGAAAAGCGGGCAATACCGCTGGAAAGATACGCACCTCTGCCGCCGGGACAAAGCCTATCGTCAGCACTTCCCTGGCTTGCGAAGCCGCCTTGCCCGCACGTATCACCGCCTCTTCCACTTTTTGCAAAATCTCGCGGGCGTCATCCAGGAAAACGGCTCCGGCCTCCGTCAACTCGACCTTGCGACGAGTACGGTTCAACAAGGGATAACCAATATCCTCTTCCAGATTGCGGATCTGCTCACTCAAGGAGGGTTGAGAGGTATAGAGCCGCTCAGCAGCACGGGTGAAATTCAACTCTTCCGCGACTGCAACGAAGTAACGCAAGTGTCGCAATTCCAAGTTAGTCTCCTGTCAAATTAGTCGCCCTGTCCGGCTCTGACCCGAACAGCATAGGGCTCGGCCTGCGGTATTTCTCCCGAACAAGCCGTTCTTGCAAGCACTATTGTCGCTGCTCCAAAGGCGTTACAAGCGACTGCGATTTTCATTGCTGCAGCGCAGCAATTGGGATTCTCGTAAACCCTAAGTACCTGTAAAGCCGCATCAATATTGGCCTTCAGACTTAAACCCTATACATGCCAGGGTCTTAAAGCCGACTTATCGGGTTTGCCGATCACCCGATCTAAAGCAAGTATTGGTCGAATTCATTTCAAGCTTCTACATTTTGCCGTTGGCGACAAAAACCTGTTTCGCAAAAGCACGCATTGCAATAGCGAGGAGCAAGCGATGGGAATCAACCCTGAAAAAATCGAAGCCTTGGTCGATGCACGTAATGGACGCGTTACCCCTTCCATTTACACCGACCCGGATATTTATGAGCTGGAGCTGGAGCGCATCTTTGGCCGCACCTGGCTGTTCCTGTGTCACACCAGCCAGATCCCCAAAGCGGGAGACTTCTTCAATACCTATATGGGCGAGGACCCGATTATCGTTGTCCGTCAAAAAGACGGCTCGATCAAGGCCTTCCTGAACCAATGCCGACACCGCTCGATGCGCGTGTCCTATGCCGACTCGGGCAATACCAAAGCCTTTACCTGTCCCTACCACGGCTGGAGCTATGGCACCAACGGCGATCTGGTGGACGTACCGCTGGAGCCGCGCGCCTATCCGCAAGGCTTGTGCAAGGAAAAGTGGGGTCTGCAAGAAGTGACCCGCGTCAAAGTATACAAGGGTCTGGTCTTTGGCAACTGGGATGCGAGCGCTCCTGATCTGGAAGAATACATGGGCGATATCGCCTGGTATCTGGACGGTGTGTTGGACCGACGCGAAGGCGGGACTGAAATCATTGGCGGGGTTCAGAAATGGACCATCGAATGCAACTGGAAATTCCCCGCTGAGCAATTCGCTTCCGACCAATACCACGCTCTGTTCTCGCACGCTTCTGCTGTGCAGGTGCTGGGCCAAAAACCGGGTGACGAAGACAAGGCGCTAGGTGCCGGTCAAACCGCCCGCCCTGTCTGGGAAACCGCCAAAGACGCCGTCCAATATGGCCAACGCGGCCATGGCAGTGGCTTCTTTTTTACCGAACAGCCCGATGCCAACGTGTGGGTAGACGGTGAGGTCTCGCAGTACTTTCGCGACACCTATGCCGAAGCGCACGAGCGCCTGGGCGAAGTGCGTGCCCTGCGTCTGGCTGGCCACAACAATATGTTCCCGACACTGAGCTGGCTGAACGGTACCGCAACGCTGCGCGTCTGGCATCCACGCGGCCCGAACCAGGTGGAAGTCTGGGCATTTTGTATTGCCGATGCCGCCGCTCCCGACAATGTGAAGGCGGCCTTTGAACGCAGCGCCACCCGCGCTTTTGGTCCTGCCGGATTCCTGGAGCAGGACGACTCCGAGAACTGGGCTGAGATCCAAAAAATCCTGCGTGGCAAACGCGCCCGTGGCACCCAGTTGTGCATGGAAATGGGCCTGGGTAACGAAGGTCTGCGTAGCGACGGCGTGCCAGGCGTCACCAACTATATCTTCTCCGAAACCGCCGCTCGCGGCCTGTACAAGTACTGGGCCGACCTGATGGTGTCCGAGACCTGGGATGAAGTCCTGGAGCGCAGCCGCGTCTACGAAGAGGAGTTGGTGAAATGAGCGCCGTCATTGAAGAACCGACCCAAACAGCCATCGTCGATATGCAACTGCATCATGAAATTGCTGACTTCCTGTACATGGAAGCCGAGTTGCTGGACGACTGGCAGTTTCGCGACTGGCTGGACCTGCTGTCCGAGGATGTGCACTACCACATGCGCAGCACCACCAATGCGCAAACCCGCGACCGTCGCCGCAGCGTGCAGCCACCCACCACCTGGATCTTTAACGACAACAAGTTCCAACTGGAACGTCGCGTCGCTCGCCTGGAAACCGGCATGGCCTGGGCCGAAGAACCTCCTTCGCGCACCCGCCACTTTGTCAGCAACCTGCGTATTCGCCCCACTGCCGACGGCCAGGGTTACGAAATTCGTAGCAACTACATCCTGTACCGCGCCCAGAAAGAGAAGGACGAGACCTGGTACGCCGGCAAACGCCTGGACTATGTACGCCGTGCAAACAACCGCTTTGGTTGGGAGCTGTATGAACGCGAGATCGTTCTGGATCAAGTGGTCATTACATCCCACAACCTGAGCGTTCTGTTCTGACCCTGCTCACTTTCCGATGTTGATTGATATGACACGCATTACCGCATGTGAAACCGGTGCCCTGGCCGATGGCGAGGCACTGAAGATAGACACTCCCGACCGTCAGATTGCCCTGTTCAATATTGATGGCACCTTCTATGCGACTGACGACCGTTGCACACATGGCAACGCGTCCATGTCCGAAGGCTATGTCGAGGACGATGGCACGGTGGAGTGCCCACTGCACGCTGCCCGTTTCTGCCTGAAAACGGGCGCGGCCCTGTGCCAACCCGCCACCGAGGCGCTACGTACCTATCCGGTGATCATCAGCGAAGGCATGGTCTGTATCGATCTGGAGGCCCAGGCATGAACGGCTGGCTACAAAACGAAGTCGCTTTGATCACCGGCGGCGGCTCAGGCCTGGGTCTGGCATTGGTGGAGCGCTTTCTCCAGGAAGGCGCATCCGTGGCGGTACTGGAACGCTCGGCAGAAAAATGTGCCGATCTGGAACAAAAGTTTGCAGGCAAAGTGCTGGCTATCCAGGGCGATGTGTGCAGCGCGGCGGACAACCAGAAAGCCGTGGCTGCCACGGTTGCCCGCTTTGGCAAGCTGGACTGTTTTATTGGCAACGCCGCAGTCTGGGACCACGGTGCCCGGCTGATCAACACCAGCATCGAGCAATTGGACACTGGCTTTGACGAGCTGTTTGCCATCAACGTCAAAGGCTATCTGCTCGGTGCCAAGGCAGCCGCCGCTGAACTGGTCAAATCCTGCGGCAGCATGATTTTCACCTTAAGCAATTCGGCCTTTTACGCCGAAGGCGGCGGCCCGCTCTATACCGCCAGCAAACATGCAGCGGTCGGTCTGATTCGCGAGCTGGCGTTTGAGCTGGCCCCTAAAGTGCGTGTCAACGGCGTGGGGCCCTGCGGCATGAAAACCGATCTGCGTGGCCCACAAGCCTTGGGCCAGCAAGATACGCGCATCATGGACTCGCGCTCACCCGACGCCATCAAAGCAATTTTGCCCCTGCAATTCTTTCCCGAGCCTGAGGAATTTACCGGCCCCTTTGTGCTGCTGGCCTCGCGCCAGAACAACCAAACGCTGACCGGCGTCATGATCAATGCCGACGCAGGCCTGGGAATACGCGGCATACGTAATGTGGCCGGTGGACTGGAGCTGTGATGCAGACACCTCATATTGTGATTATCGGGGGTGGACAAGCCGGAGCCACGGCCGCCGCTGAACTGCGCCGCCGTGAATTTGCCGGGCAGATCACCCTGGTCGGTGAGGAGCCGTACCTGCCCTACGAGCGTCCGCCCTTGTCCAAAGATGCCTTGTTGGACCCGGACAATGTGCAGCTCAACGTGCATCCGGAACACTTTTACACCGAGCAGAACATCACCCTGAAACTGGGGGTTCGTGCGGATACGATTGATGCTCAACAAGGCTGCGTCACCCTATCCAATGGCGAAACCCTAAAGTATGACAGCCTGTTGCTGGCTACCGGCGCACAAGCCCGCCGTCTGCCCGAGCTGGACGCGCTGGGTTCGGTATCGCATGTATTGCGTACGCTGGACGACGCCAACCGTATCCGTACCCAGCTCAAACCTGGCAGCCATGTCTTGCTGGTCGGAGCGGGCGTTATTGGTTTGGAACTGGCCTCCAGCCTGATCGCCTTGGGTGCCAGTGTAGAACTGATCGACCCCGCCGCCCGGGTCATGTCGCGCAACGCACCGGAAGTCCTCAGCCAGTATCTGCAGACCGTACATGAAGCGCGCGGCGTGCGCTTTCACCTGGGCACACAGGTCAGCAAGGCCCACCTCGACCAAGAACAGAAAGTCGTGCTGACACTGGACAATGGCCAGCAGTTGCAAGGCGACCTGCTGATTTACGGTGTCGGTGTGACGATTGATACCCGCTTGGCCGACAGCGCCGGATTGCACACCGAACAAGGTGCCATCGTGATTGATGAGCATGGTCGCAGTTCCCAGCCTGCCATTTATGCGGCGGGTGACACTACCGTGCAAATCGGTATGGATGGACGCTGGCAACGGCAAGAAACCTGGGAAAACGCCAATCATCAAGCCTGCATGGCCGTCTGCCACATGCTCAACCAGGAGCCGGCTCAGGCCAGCCCGGCTTGGTTCTGGACAGACCAATGCGATATGAACATCCAGTTTGCCGGGGATATGGCCGCTGCCCACTGGATTGTGCGCGGCGATCTGGACACGCCTCCTTTTGTCCTGATTGGTCTGGACCCCGAAGGGGCCATCTGTGGAGCCATCACCGTCAATCAAGGCCGTGACATGCGCCCGCTTAAAGAGCTGATCGAACGCCGGGCTGTCCTGCCGCTGGAGGTCTGGAACGACACTGCCCAGAACCTGCGCAACCTGGCCAAACAAATCGCACAGGCAACAAACAGCCCAGCCGCAATCGCTGCAGTGGCAGTCGAAGCAGCGGCCCCCTTACACCCATAATCAGAGTCAGGAGACTGGCATGCAGGCACACCTGGAGTGTCTTTCACACACGCCGTTGCTGGGTCACCACGACCCAGCCCAAGCCGTACTGGACGAAGTTTTTGCGGTACAGAAAGCCGCCCGCGAACGTGTCGCGGCTTTCAAACCTGATCTGATCGTGCTGTTCACTCCCGATCATTTCAACGGTTTTTTCTACAACGTCATGCCCAGCTTTTGCATAGGCACTAGCGCCCATGCCATTGGTGATTTTGACAGCCTGGCCGGACGCCTGGACGTGCCCTTCGAGCTGGCGACACAATGCGCCACCCATGTGATCAATAGCGGCGTGGATGTGGCCATTTCGCACGATATGCAGCTCGATCATGGTGCCGCCTATCCGCTGGAACATCTGGTGGGTAGTCTGGATCAGTACCCGGTCATCCCGGTGTTTATCAATTCGGTGGCCGCCCCCTTGCCGACCTTCAAACGTGCCCGTTTGCTGGGCGAGGCCATCGGGCAATGGGCCCGCTCGACCGGCAAGCGCGTGCTGTGGATCGGTTCGGGTGGCTTGTCGCATCAACCTCCTGTGCCGGTGTATGCCGAGGCACCCGATGCCGTGCGTCGCTCGCTCGATGGCGAAGGCTACACGCTCTCGCCCGAGGCGCGTGCTGCCCGTACACAACGCACCATTGATGCCGGCAAAGCCTTTACTCAGGACCCTTCTGTTCTGCACCCACTCAACCCCGAGTGGGACCAGGGCTTTCTGGATCTGCTTCAAACACAAAGCTACCAACAGCTCGATGAAGTGGCGAACGATGACGTCTCGGCACTGGCCGGGCGCAGTGCCCACGAGGTTAAGACCTGGGTGGCCGCTTTTGCCGGACTGTCAGCCTATGGCCCTTATGAAGCGGGGCATCGCTATTACCGCGAAATTCCCGAGTGGATTGCCGGCTTTGGTGGCTTGTCCGCCCATCCGCGCCAGAACTGAAATCCACCACAACAAAACCTCAGGAGATTGTCATGAGTCTGAATGAATCTGATTACAGCCGTTTCGCGACCGTGGTCGAGGAAGGCAAAGAACTGCGCATCCATTACAACGATTTGGGCCAGGGTGAACAGACGGTCGTCATGTTGCACGGCTCAGGCCCCGGTGCCACCGGCTGGGCCAACTTCAACCGCAATATTGAACCGCTCACGCAAGCTGGCTACCGCGTCTTGCTGATCGATTGCCCTGGCTGGGGCAAGAGCGATTCCATCGTCAACAGCGGTTCGCGCTCAGACCTGAACGCCCGTGTGGTGAAAAGCATTATTGACCAACTGGGCATAGACAAAATCCACATGCTGGGTAACTCCATGGGCGGTCATAGCTCGGTTGCCTTTGCCCTGACCTGGCCTGAACGTCTGGCCAAGCTGGTTCTGATGGGTGGCGGCACGGGTGGCATGAGCCTGTTTACTCCTATGCCCAGCGAAGGTATCAAGCTGCTGAACGGCCTGTACCGCGAACCCACGCTGGAAAACCTGAAACGCTTTAACAATGTGTTCGTGTTCGACGCCAGTGTGCTGACCGACGAGCTGCTGCAAGCGCGCCTGAACAATATGCTCAGCCGCAAGGATCACCTGGAAAACTTCCTGAAATCGCTGGAAGCCAACCCACGTCAGTTCCCGGATTTCAGCCCGCGTCTGCCCAGCATTAGCGCTCCTACCCTGATCATCTGGGGTCGTCAGGATCGTGTTGTGCCTTTCGATACCGGCCTGCGCCTGCTGGCAGGTATCCCCAATTCCGAGCTGCACGTCTACAACCAATGCGGTCACTGGGCGCAGTGGGAACATGCCGAGAAGTTCAACCAGTTGGTTCTGGATTTCCTGGAGCGTTGAGATGAGCGAAACATCCAGCGATCTGCTCGACACCCTGGCCAGCCGTTTGCGCCAGGCCGAGAACAGCAGTCAGTCCATCGAGCCGATTCGCAGCCTGATTGGTGAAGACAATGCCGAGGCAGCCTACGCCATCCAGCGCATCAATATTGCCCGAGGTCTTGCCCAGGGCCGTCGCCTGACAGGCCGCAAGATTGGCCTGACCAACCCCAAGGTCCAGCAGCAACTGGGCGTGTCGCAACCCGACTTTGGCGCCCTGTTTGCCGACATGGCCTATGGCGATGGCGAAACCGTTCCTGTCGAGCGCGTCCTGCAACCGAAGATCGAGGCTGAAATTGCCCTGGTGCTGGAGCGCGACCTGCCCCATGCCGACACCAGTTTTGGCGATGTCGCCGCCGCTGTGGGCTGGGTCATGCCCTCGCTGGAAATCGTCGGCAGCCGCATCGCCAACTGGGATATCCGCTTTGTGGATACCGTGGCCGACAACGCCTCCAGCGGTCTGTACGTGCTGGGCGGTCCGGCCCGCCGCCTGGACGGTCTGGACCTGCGCAATGCCCGCATGAGCCTGCATCGCAATGGAGAACTGGCCTCCAGTGGCAGTGGTGCCGAATGCCTGGGCCACCCCTTTAATGCCGCCGCCTGGCTGGCTCGCACCATGGCCAAACTGGGCGAACCGCTACGGGCCGGCGATCTGATTCTGACCGGTGCCCTGGGCCCGATGGCACCCGTTGCCCCCGGCGATCATTTTGAAGCCGTGATCGAGGGCATAGGCTCGGTATCCGTCACCTTCAGCGCAGGCTAAGTCCTCTTTGTACGGAGTAACACACATGACAAACCCCAACGGCATTGCCGTCGCCATCATTGGCTCGGGCAATATCGGCACCGACCTGATGATCAAGGTGATGCGCCAAAGCAAGCACCTGAAAATGGGCGCCATGGTCGGTATCGACCCGGCCTCCGATGGCCTGGCCCGTGCGGCCCGCCTGGGCGTGCCCACCACCCATGAAGGCCTGGACGGGCTGTTGAAGCTGCCCAACTTCAAGGACATTCGCATCGTGTTTGATGCGACCAGCGCCGGTGCCCACGCCCGTCACAATGCCGTCCTGCAAGAGCACGGCATCCAGGTGATTGATCTGACACCTGCCGCCATTGGTCCATACACGATCCCGGTGGTCAACCTGGACGACAATCTGGACGCCCCCAACATCAATATGGTGACCTGTGGCGGACAAGCCACCGTGCCCATTATTGCGGCCGTCTCGCAAGTGACCCCGGTGCATTATGCCGAAATCATTGCCTCGATCTCGTCCAAATCGGCTGGTCCGGGCACCCGCGCCAATATTGACGAATTTACTGAGACCACCAGCAAAGCCATGCAGGTCGTGGGCGGTGCCACCGTGGGTAAAGCCATTATTGTGCTCAACCCGGCCGAACCACCCTTATTGATGCGCGATACCGTCTACACCCTGAGCGATCCGGGCAAGGAAGCGGAAATCGAACAATCCATCCAACGCATGGCCGACAAGGTGCAGGCCTACGTGCCGGGCTATCGCCTCAAACAAAAAGTGCAATTCGATGTCATCCCCGAGGACAAGCCCATCAATGTGCCTGGTCTGGGATGGCGTTCCGGCCTGAAAACCTCGGTGTTTATCGAAGTCGAGGGCGCGGCCCACTATCTGCCCGCCTATGCCGGCAATCTGGACATCATGACCAGTGCGGCATTGGCCTGCGCCGAGCGTCTGGCCCAAACCCGCCTGCTGACGCAAACCGCATGACACGCAAGGACACCACAATGGCACACGATCCCAACAAGAAGCTCTATATCTCCGATGTGACCCTGCGCGACGGCAGCCACGCGGTGCGTCATCAATACAGCGTGCAAAACGCCATGGATATTGCCCGTGCCCTGGACCAGGCCAAGGTCGATTCCATTGAAGTGGCCCACGGCGATGGTTTGTGCGGCTCCAGCTTTAACTACGGTTTTGGCGCGCACACCGACCTGGAATGGATTGAGGCCGTCGCCTCGGTTGTCACGCACGCCAAGATTGCCACCTTGCTGCTGCCCGGCATTGGCACCATCCACGATCTGAAGGCTGCCTACGACGCCGGTGCCCGTACCGTGCGGGTGGCCACTCACTGTACCGAGGCCGATGTCAGCAAGCAGTACATCGAATATGCCCGCAATCTGGGCATGGACACGGTGGGCTTTTTGATGATGAGCCACATGACGACCCCGCAACACTTGGCCGAACAAGCCAAGCTGATGGAAAGCTACGGGGCGACCTGCTGCTATGTGGTCGATTCAGGCGGTGCCTTGAACATGAATGATGTGCGTGACCGTTTCCGCGCCTTCAAGGACGTGCTCAAGCCCGAGACCGAAACCGGCATTCACGCCCACCACAATCTGTCCTTGGGTGTGGCCAACAGCATTGTGGCCGTGGAAGAAGGCTGCGACCGTATCGATGCCAGTCTGGCGGGCATGGGCGCAGGAGCCGGCAATGCGCCCTTGGAAGTGTTTATTGCTGCCGCCGCACGCATGGGCTGGAACCATGGCACGGATCTGTACACCTTGATGGATGCAGCGGACGACATTGTGCGCCCCTTGCAAGATCGCCCCGTACGCGTCGATCGCGAAACCCTGGCCCTGGGCTATGCAGGCGTGTACAGCAGCTTCTTGCGTCACAGCGAAGTGGCCGCACAGAAATACGGCCTGAAAACCGTGGATATTCTGGTCGAACTGGGCAAACGCCGCATGGTGGGCGGTCAGGAAGACATGATCGTGGACGTGGCTCTGGACTTGCTGCAACGACAGGGCACCACGGCCTGATTTCAAAAAACTAAAAAGTTCTACCCCCGGCTCACCGCCGCTTTATCGCGCGATGAGCCGGGTTTCTGCACCCTGAATTCGGGGCGGGCAGGTGGCAGAAGCAAGAAAAAAAACGTCCCGGTAAACCGAGGAGACATTGAAATGACACAAACCCACGGCCGCAAGCACGCGGTCATTACGGTGGCGATCTGCTTTCTGATCGCTGTTATCGAAGGCATGGATATCCAGGCCGCTGGCATTGCCGTGAAAGGCGTGGCAGCAGAGTTCGGTCTGGATAAAACCTACCAAGGCTATTTTCTAAGCGCAGGCATTCTAGGGCTACTGCCCGGTTCGCTCATGGGCGGGCGCTGGGCAGATAAATACGGTCGCAAAGCCGTGTTGATTGCCTCGGTCGCCATCTTTGCCCTGTTTACCTTGTTCACCGCCTGGGTCAACAGCCTGGCCACCTTGTTGCTGGTGCGCTTTCTGGCCGGTGCTGGTTTGGGCGCAGCCATGCCCAACCTGATCACCTTGGCTGCCGAGTCCGTCAAACCCGAACACCGTGCCCGCGCCGTGGGCATGATGTATGCGGGCATGCCCGTTGGTGCAGCCATTTTGTCGCTGGTAGCCGCTTCCAACTTTGGCGAGAACTGGAAAAACATCTTCTACCTGGGTGGCTTGCTGCCTCTGCTGGTCATTCCCGTGATGGTGTGGCTGCTGCCTGAGTCACGCGAGTTTTTGCAAGCACGCCAGAATCGAACCATCGTACAAGGCCGCTTCCAGGACCTGTTCAGCAATGGTCTTGCCGCCCGTACCCTGCTCTTGTGGGTCAGCTATTTCTTTACATTGATGGTGGTGTATCTGATGCTGAGCTGGCTGCCCTCCCTGTTCCAGGAGCTAGGCTTTAGCCGTAAACAAGGCAGCACCGCCCAATTCTGGTTCATGGTCAGTGCAACCGTGGGCACCGTCTTGCTGGGCTATCTGACAGACCGCTGGCACAAGGCCTTAGTCATCGCCCTGATGTATGGCGGAATCCTGGCCGGTTTGCTCAGTTTGAACGGTGCTTCCGGGCTGGAGCAGATGTATTGGGCCGCCGCCTTGACTGGTGCTTTTGTGATCGGCTGCCAGGGTGTCTTGTATGCCTTTGGCGGCATCGTCTACCCCACTGCCGTGCGTGCCACGGGTGTTGGCACCGCCGCCGCAGTAGGCCGTATTGGCGCCACCCTGGGCCCCACCATTGCAGGCATGTTGCTTAGCCAGGGCTATGGCGCTGCTGGTGTAATCACCTCCGCCATCCCCTGCATTATTGTCTCGGCACTGTGCATGTTCCTGGTGGTACGTCAGATCAGTCAGGAGCAGACACAGGCATCCGGCACCTGCGCCCTGCCTGCAGCAGGGAAAGCCTAAAAGCAGAGCGGATTGCAGACCAACACCAAGCTGTGTGGTCCGCAGGGCAATCCTTCCATAAGCAGCCCTTGTGCTAAGGCTGCTGCCAACCAAGCGAAGGCACTAAAGACATGAGCCGCCCCCCAACGCCGAAGCCCGTATTCGACTTTGGGGGCGGCTCGAAATGGCACAGCCATCTTTTACAATGCCATGCCTGTTTTGCCCAAGCAGACTGATCGGCGGCCATCCCTGATAAGAATGAAAACAAGAATAAAGAATGACGGGATACAATGGCCGGCTGCTACTTTGACAGCATTTTTCTATAGCCTGGCCTAACCCTGCTGCGGGAAACAAGAACAAGGCGCCAGGCCCAGCACGGAAACACGAGTGATGGACACAGTCATACTTCTTCTGATCGCCGCTATTGCCCTTCATTTTGTGCGGGCACGCTATCAACGCGGGCGCATTATCTTGCTGGGCCACCATCTGAGCAGCTTTCAGTTGGAACGCCACATGGAAACGCTGACAGAAGGCTATACCCGTGCGATTGGCGAACAGGATCTCTCGCGCCAACAGCAGGTTCTGGACATGTTTGCCCAGACTGAAAACGCCGTGGCTACCCAGATTCAATCCTTGGCCGATGCACTACAAAAAGAACCGGCAGAAAACACCCGTGTGGGCATGTTGCCTTTTTGTGTGCCTTACGCAGAACGAATCATCCCGTCCATGACGCGCGACTTTCGCCAGCTTTTGCAGATTCATGCCGCCGGTTTGCGCCATGTTGTCGACAATCCCGAGCAGTTGGACTCCAAAAGCCGTGCCTATCATTTGTCAGCCGAACTTTATCTGTTCCAACATAGCTGTCACTGGTTTTGCAAGTCCAAAACCGTGGCCGATGCACGCTTGCTAGCACGCCATAAAGTCACTCATCAAAAAGTGTTGGAGTCCGTGTCTGCCCAGACTCGCAGCGCCTATTTGCGCTGGCAGCAAGGCCAGGGCAAGAGCTAGTTGGTCCACTGGAAAACCCTAGTATTTTTCAGAAGGCATATTTTGTAGATTAAATAAGCAGACATCTTCGTCTGCCAAAACAGATGCATGCGCTGCCAAAGTTGCCAGCGACATGCAGGCAATAAAGCCTCACTCCCTGACACCAGGGGTGGGGCTTTTTTTGTGCGCGCGATTGATGCATGCCTGTTTTATGACCACCACAAGGAGAAGACAAATGACGGTAAGTGTGAAAGACGCCTTGGCCGCAAAAGGGATACATCCCAGCCCCCAGCATCTGGAGAAGCTGGAGGTCAAATGGCGCGAGATCCAGGCCATGAAAGGCAATCTGGAAGGCATTGCCATTGACGATGCAGACGTCGCCATCAAACACCTGGCCGGAGGAGACCACCATGAATAAAGACCTACTTGAACTGAGCGTTATCGACCTGGCCGACAAGCTGCGCAGCAAAGCCGTCTCTCCCGTTGAAGTGACCGACAACCTGCTGGCCTACATCGAGCAATCCAACAAGCAAACCAACGCCTATATTTCCGTTACCGCTGAGCAGGCCCGCAAAAGCGCCAAACAAGCGGAACAGGACATCATGGCCGGAAAGTACAAAGGCGTTTTCCACGGTGTTCCGCTAGCCCTGAAAGACAATATTTACTTTGCGAACGAGGTCACCACCATGGCCTCCAAAATCCACAAGGACTTTGTCTCCAAAGACGACGCCACCGTGGCTACCAAGCTGCGCGATGCCGGGGTGATCTTCACCGGCAAGCTGAACATGCACGAATACGCCTGGGGCATCGACAACAACAACCCGCACTTTGGCGCCGTCCATAATCCCTGGAATGCCGACCGCGTCCCCGGTGGCTCCAGCGGTGGCTCGGGTGCGGCCGTGGCCTCCCACAGCTCCTACAACACCCTGGGCACCGACACCGCCGGTTCCATTCGTATCCCATCGGCTGCATGCGGCATCGTCGGCCTGAAACCCACCCATGGCCGCGTCAGCAAATTCGGCGTCTACCCCCTGGCCTGGACCCTGGACCACGTAGGCCCCATGTCCAAAACCGTCGCTGACGCCGCCGCTATGCTGGAAGTAATCGCCGGCTTTGATGGCCGCGACCCCACGTGCGCCAAGGTCCCGGTCGGCTCCTACCTGAACGCGCTCAATGGGAATGTCAAAGGACTGCGCATCGGCATCATCGAAGACTATTTCTTCAAGAACGTAGACGCCGGTATCGAAAAAGTGATCCGCGACCGTCTGGCCGACCTGGAAAAACAAGGGGCCAAAGTCATCCCGCTGAACGTCCCCGCCCTGCGCTACTCCGAATGGGCCGAACTGGCAGTCAGCCTGACCGAAGCCGCCACCATCCACCATCAGGACCTGATCAAGCGCCCCGAGGACTTTGGCGACGACATCCGCTTCCTGTTTGAACTGGGCGAACTGTTCAGCGGTATCGACTACCTGCAAGCCCAGCAAGTACGCCGTGCGTTGAAACAGCAATTCACCGCCACCTTCAACGACGTAGACGTCATCATTGCCCCCACCCTGCCTTGCCAGGTACCCAATATCGGCACCGATACCGTCAATATCAACGGCAAAACCCTGGACTTCATCGATGAAGGCATCCGCTTTACCGGCCCCAGCAACCTGACCGGCCTACCCGCCATCACCGTACCCGCCGGTATATCTGAGGGCATGCCCGTGGGCCTGCAAATCATTGGCCCCGCCTTTGAAGAAGCCCGCATCTTGAACGTCGCCTACGCCGTGGAAAACATGAAACCACTGGCAGGACACCAGCCCGTCCTGAAACCGTAAGCTCAACAAAGCACCACAGGAACAAGCCCCTGTCCGCCAACCGCAGACAAGGGCTTTCTTTAGTAAAGCGACTAAAAGACGCAATCTGTTTAGCTTGGACCCAGCTAGCGAAAACAACAAAAATACGACTCTGAGCTATCTTCGTCTTTCAGCACCCCAAGCTGGACGCCAAACACGTCGGGCTACTCCTTGTCTGCTCAGTCACTTAAGTGGACTCAGACCGTTTGATCCCACCCGAACTGGCCCGATACCCCCGCATCCGACCAAGCCAGGCAAAGACAAAGCATCCACCACCAGTTCAAAGCCAAAGCCAAAGCCAAAGCCAAAGCCAAAGCCAAAGCCATCAAAATCGTAAACACAGAGGGACTCTATTTTCTTTCAATAAGCCATTCGGGTTCGCCCCAGGGCTGAGCGGCGAGTCAGAGTTCTTGCCGCGGGCGATTGCGGGATACGGGGTACAAGCGCCCTTCTGTTCGCGCCCGACGCTTGTGATGTGTCCGGGGGACACATCACCGGGCAAGTTAAGGGCGCGCCCGTATCCTGCAATTGCCAAGGGGACCGACGCGCAGCGTCGGCAAGGACTCAGCCGCTCAGCCCTGGGGCGAACCCGAATGGCGTCTTTCAGAACGAGCCCCCTGCTACCAACCCGAGGCACTTCAGACAAGAAAACAATCTAAACGAAGTCAAACAGCGCAGGCATTACACCCACCCCAAACAAGGCATTACCTCCTGCGTCAAATGCGCCACATTCAGGCGCATCCTGTCCCTAAAATCCTTGTCTACAGCAAACGAGGCCCCCGGCATCAGCAAGATCCCCTGCTGTTCCAGCCTCTCTATATAAGCCGTCAAATCCGGCATATCCGGGTGCCCAACCCACAAAAACATCCCGCCCTGCGCTGGAACCTCAAACACCCAGCCATATTCCGTCAACGCCTTTTGTGCAATGTGCTGATGCGTCATCAACTGCCGCTGAATTGCCTGCGTATGTTTCGCATAGGTGCCATCGGCCAAAATGGTATTGACGAAACGCTCACAAAACCCTGGCACAGCCACGCTGGTCAACAACTTCAAACGAATCAAAGGATCGAGCAACGACGTCCCACAGGCGATATAGCCAATCCGCAAAGAGGCCGACAAGGACTTGGAAAAACTGCCTATATAAACCACATGCTCCAAATCTCCCAGCCCCGCGAAAGTCTGCCGCACACCGGGGAAGAAATCCCCATACACATCATCCTCGACAATCAGGAAATCGTGCTCCGCCGCCAGCTTGACCACGGCAAAAGCCACCTTGGGACTTAAGCCTGCCCCAGTCGGATTATGAAAGGTACTATTGCAGAAAAACGCCCGTACCTTGTGCGCCTGCAGAATCTGCTCCAAAGCCACCACATCCGGCCCATCGGCCAAGCGCGGCACACCAACAGGCACACCCCCACACAAGCGGATCAGCTTGATCAGATTGCTGCTACAAGGCTCATCCACCAGAACATAATCACCCTGACGAATCACAATTCGGGCGATCAGATCCAACGCTTGTGTCGCACCTAAGGTCGTCACAATTTGCTGGGGGGACACCTCAATCAAGGTCGATTGCCGCAACAGCATGGACAACTGCTTGCGCAGCGGCAGATAGCCCTGAATATCTCCATACTCCACCAGACCACTGCGCCCCGAGCGCGCTGTCTTGCGTATAGCCTTGGCCAAGGCATCCGTATCCCTCCACGGTACAGGCAACCAACCACAACCCAACTTGCACTGCTCGGGCTTGGCCTGCAAGATCTTGAGCAAAGGGTCCCGTGCCGCTTCACAAGGGGACAGAGGCAAATGCTCCCCCAAACCAGACCAGCGAGCCACAAAATAACCGCGACCTTGCAAGGCCTCCAGCATCCCCTGGCCAACCAGACGGGTGTAGGCACTGACCACGGTGTGATGGCTCAGGTTTTCTGTCGCCATCATCTTGCGGATGGACGGCAACGGCTGCCCCACCGCCCATTCACCCTGAACAATCGCTTCCTTCAGACGCTCATAAAAATCCATGCTGCCTGCCTCTTAACACTGTTAGAAAAAATTAACTAACAGTTTTCAGGATAGTACACCCACTGTTCGAGACAAGCGCATCGTGAACATACAAAATGGTCCCCACCGTTTTCACGCACTCAGCCACCGTTGGAGCCGAGACAGACGTTCCCCTTGAAAGGTCTATCTATCACCGCGCAGCACCATGACATCCACTCATCTTCCATCTCGAACCTACCTGTATTTCCTGGCCCAATCCATCAACCTGACTACTGCCGTCATGTCCGTCACCATGGCAGCACTGGTCGGCGGCAGTCTGGCGCCCGAAGCCTGGCTATCGACCGTGCCTTACGGTTTTCAGTTCCTGTTTGTGATGCTGTTTACCCTGCCTGCGTCCAAGCTGATGGCCGCCATAGGCCGAAAAAAATCCTTTCTGCTGGCCTGTCTGTCCTTGGCCGCCTCTGGCGTGGTCGGTTACTGGGCAATTGAAATGAAGCAGTTTTCCTGGCTGGTGGCCTCACATGCCCTACTGGGTATTTATATTGCCTTTGCCAACTTCAACCGCTTTGCCGCCACCGACGGGCTTAGCGCCGCGTTAAAACCGCGAGCCATTTCCTTGGTCGTAGCCGGAGGGGTGATTGCCGCCGTATCGGGCCCTTTGCTGATACGGGGTTTGAAAACCAGCAGCTTTGGGCCCGAGTTTGCCGCCTGCTATGCCGCTTTCACCGTGTTGGCCGTCGTCTCATTCATTCTGAATCTGTGCATCAAACCCATACAGCCTGCTCAACAGGCTGCACGCAAACCAGGCAACCGTGGCCAGACCTTAAGCCTGGTACTGCATAACAAGACACTGGCCATCGCCATTTGCATCGCCGCGATTGGCTACGGCATCATGAACCTGCTGATGATTCAGGCCTCCATGCACATGTCCCACCTGCATGTACATTTTTCAGATATCAGCACCGCGATTCAATGGCATGTACTGGCCATGTTCGCCCCTTCTTTCTTTACCGGCTTTCTGATTCAAAAGTTTGGTTTGAAAACCATTGCCATTACCGGCATTTTACTTTTGCTCTTGAGCAGCCTGATCAACATCGTGGGCCACAGCTATACGACGCTCAGCCTTTCCTTATTGATTCTAGGCTTAGGCTGGAACTTTACTTATGTGGGTGGCAGCGCCTTGCTGACACAGGCCCTGGAAGGCAAACCGCACTCTCTGGAAGTACAGGGTGTGAATGATCTGGGGGTTTCCATCTGCGCCACACTGGGGGCCTTCGCTCCGGCCTTTCTGTTCAGCTTTGCTGGCTGGGGCGGCACCAATATTCTGTCCGCCATTATCTGCCTGGTGCTATTGCTGCTGTCCCTACTCTATATCCAGCCCACAACGACAAACACCAAGCCTTAGAACCGGGTCTGCCAAGATCACAACAGACTCGCCGTTATCGATGAAATCGCCGCTGACCTGTATGGAAAGCGGCGATTTTTTTGCCTGCATCAATAATCGAAAGCCATGAAAATCAGATAGTTCTTACTTCGCAAGCTGAATCTGCATGTTCCAATTTCATGCACACAACACGCTAATGCAAACTGCCTCTATTCAAACGGACCATCGCCTAAACAGGCGCCAGGCCCACCATTTTCTCGGTTTGCAGCACGGCTCGAATTCAATGCTCGCCCCTCAAAAAACGGAATAAAGATAGTCGAACATCTCGAGGAATTTATGCGATTTACCTTTCCCGGTGCGGCCATTGTGGCCGCCTTTATTTTATCTGCTTGCCAAGCCACCACCCCTACCCACACGACTGAAGCGCCCATTGCCTCCAGCCAGGAAGATAAATGCTATCAAGAACTCGCCGCGCTAAAAGATCTGGATCCGCTTGCCTACGAAAAATACCGACAGCAAATGCAAACTATTGACGAGAATTTTGGCGTCTACAAATCCAATGAAGCATTGATTGATGAAAACGCCTCTGAAGTCATGCTGACCGAAGTCAATAAGATGCTATCTCTGGTTTGTGTCCGGATTAATAACGCTGTCTATTCCAACATGATGGATCGCGTTCAAAGCCTGAACAAGCTATGAGAAAGTACATGAACGCAGCACTTTGCTGCAGTTTGCTGCTGTTTTACGAGGCGTCCCATTCGGTTGGCACTGGTCTTCTGGACCGCTTGGCCCATGAAAACATCATTGGCGATGGCCTTGCCCGCCCGCAAGGGGACGAGCACTCGGCACGAGCCAACGCCATCCCCGTCACACCGAACACCACAAACCAGGCCGAGCACCATGCCTTACTCAGAAACGAGCTGCATCAGGCCAACACACAACTGATCGCCTTACAACAACGCTTGTCAGATAGCGAAAACCTGAACAGCCAACTGCAACAACAGTTGCTGCAACTACACGCAGAGCCAGACGGCTCCATGATCTTGGCCCCCATTGCTCTCGATCAGGAACAGAACCTGGCGCGCATCAAGGATTTAAGTCAGCGCCTGGAACAAGAGCTGAACCAGAAACATGCCCTGGAATCAGAGCTGGAGAATTTGCAAAAAACTCGTGGCCACGACCTGCCCAATGGCCTGTCACAAGACAGCAGGCAGGCTGCGATTGAAATAGCCTCTCTCAAGAAAGACATTGACGACCTGAAAGCAGCAAAGCAAGACTTGCAGCACCGGCTGGTCGCACAAGCTCTGACCTCAAACCAGGCCGAACCCACTGGCGTGCCCAGGCGCATGATTGTAAATAATGCGGCATCAGCCGATGTTCGTCTTAGCTACGCCATCGGTACCTGGTATGCCGACAGTGCGCCACACGAGACACAGAAACTGGCCTCTATCGGCAAGAAGCTAGATTTACAAGCCTTCTCCCAAGGTTTTAGCGACAAGATAGACCAGCGCCTGCAATTGTCCTCCAGCATCATTTCCGTAGAACTGGCCAATGTCGACAAACTATTGGAACAGGCCATGCTGTCCAAGAACGAGAAACAGGCCCAATCGGTTCTGGCTGCAGCGGCGGCAGAAAAGGGGGCAGTCAAAATGCAGGATGGCACGGTTTACAAGATCTTGAACAAAGGCAAAGCACCCATGGTGACCGCCAGCAGCGACATCTTGTTTGAGCTGGACGAAGAGCTGGGAACAGGGGAAATACTGGCCGCCAGAGAAAGCAAAACCAGCCTGACTAAAGATTTGCCCCCCTTATTTCAAAGCATCGTCAAACAGCTAGGTATTGGCGGCTCTGCAAGAGTCCATATCCCCATCACCGAGGCTCATGCAGGCACCGGAGTGCCGCCCGGTTCGGTATCAATTACCACTATCAGGATCATCGGTGTGAAATAAGAAAAATGCCGATACTCGTATAAAAATCGAGTATCGGCATCTTGACTGGTTTAAGTCCCAAGCTACGGTGGCGGATTCATGCCTTCAAACGAAAAAAGAACTTCTACCATGATCGCTTACTTGGCGGTATACCCGCCATCGACCACCATACACGCCCCCGTCATGAAACTGGCCCCGTCCGAGAGCAGGAAAGCAATCGCGTGGGCAATTTCATCGGCATGACCCAAACGGCCAATCGGATGTTGGTCCACGAGTGCTGCACGGGCGGCATCATCTAAACCCGACAGAATCGGCGTATCCACATAACCGGGGTGGATGGTGTTGATGCGTACACCTTTGGAGGAATACTCCAGCGCAGCCGAGCGGCTCAAGCCAATCACCCCGTGTTTGGCGGCGTTGTAGCCGGGCAAAGTGGGGTTGGCCACCAGCCCCATGATGGACGACATATTGACGATAGCGCCCCCGCCGGCAGCCAAAATGGCGGGGATCTGATAGCGCAGACCATAGGCCACGCCGTTCAGGTTGATGTCGATCAGGCGACGCCAGCCGTCCAGATCCATCTCGCCAGCCGGGCCGGAATCCCCGGCCACACCGGCGTTATTGACGGCAAAGTGCAAAGCACCGAAATGTTCAATAGCGCCATCAACAGCGGCTTTCAACTGATCGGGCTGAGTCACGTCGGCCATATTTGCCACCGCCTTGCCACCGGCCTGCTCAATTTCCTTGACCACGGCCTGGACCGCGTCGGCCTGTACATCAGACACCACAACCGACAGACCATTGGCCGCCAGCAGGCGGGCCGTTGCGGCACCGATACCCGAAGCGGCGCCCGTCACCAGAACAGAATGGCCGGAAAATGAGTACTTCATACTGACAACTCCTTCAAAAATTCACTGGAACCCAGTCTCAAGACTTGCGCTGACGAGTCCTGGATGCAGCACCCGTGCTGGCAGGCTTGGTGGCCACCTTGCCTTGCCCGGATGCTGGCAAGGAGGTCGTTGCAGGCTTGGCGGCGGATTTGCTGGCTGGCGAGGCAGGTGCTGACTTGACGGCTGGCTTTGTTGCCGTGCTGACCGGATCGGACTTGGCGTCTGCACTGACGGCCTTGGCAGGCACGCTGGCAGCAGGCTTGCTTGTGGTCTGTTCCGCAGGAAACAAAGACCCAGAAGCAGACGACGTAGCGGCGGGCTTAGTCGCTGAACCTGTCGCAGGCCGTGCTACTGAGCTCGTCGTTGCAGACGTAGAGGCTGGCGATTTGCTTGTCGCCGGAGCCGCCGAACTTGCAGCGCCCGATACTGGAGTCCCGGCAGCGCTAGTTGCTTTACCCGTTTCCTTGCTGGGTTCTACCGATTTAGCCTGAGGTTTAGCCATGGCATTACTCTTTGCTTTTGTAGCGGCACCGACCTTGGTCTCCCCTACGGAGCGAGAGACAGGCTTGTCAACAGCGGGCTTAGCCGCCGCGTGAGCCGGAATGCCTGCCGTGGTTTGGGCAAGCGGTTTTGTTGCTGGCTTGGCGGCTACTTTCACTGGCGCTGTTGCAGCTGTTTTAGCGCTCGTACCTGTTGACGATATGCCCGTCGATTTCGCAGCCGTTTTCCTTACTGGCTGGGCCGTCCTTGGCTTGGCGGACGCAGGAGCAGCCGACTTCCTGGCCACTGCTGGCGTCGTTTTAGCAGCGGCTTTCGTTGTGACCTTGCTGGCCATTTCGGCAACGGGTTTGTCGTCCGCACTGCTCGACTTCCCGCCCTGCTCTTGTTGTTTAGCCGCTGCCTCGAACAAGCCCAACACTTCTTCAGAGGCCTTGACCACCGCCTCGGGGGCGGCATCCTGCTCGTCAATCGCACTGATCAGTTTCTTGATCAGGGACGCTACCAGACGGATTTCCTCTGGCTTATGTTTGCTCAACAGATGCGGAATCGCTTCTACGGCCTTATGACCGTGGTGCGCCAGCACCAAGGCTTGCTCGCGAATCGCTGCGCGCATTTTTTCAATATCAACGTGGCCCGTATCGTACTGCTCGCGCAAGCGCATGGCGGCATGGTGATAACGCTCATCAACGCTGTGACGCTGTTTGGCAATATGGAACAAACCGCGCAGTGCCGCTTCCAGCAAACCGCCCTCGTTCAACAAACCGTCCAGCCTGTGCATTTGCTGACGCACAAATGCCAGATGCTCAGGCGAGCTGCCAGGATGCGGGCGTGCCGGTGCAGAATCACCCGGCGCATGCCCTGCCAAGGCCATCAGCAAAGGCGAACCATACACCGTGTCAAACCAGATCTGATAAATACTGTCGCGACGGTCGCGGTAATTATTCAAGACCCGTTCCATGGCTTGGGAGAAATTCTCTTGCGCCTCCAGAAACAGATTGTCTTTGTCGACAGTCTGACGCTGCTGGCTAATGTTCTCGGCCCATTGATGAATCGTAGCGGCCCAAGGATGGGTGCTGGTCCAGGATTCGTAGGACAGGCGCATGGGATGCAAGGTTTCCAGCAGTGCAGCGGTATAAGGCGTGGTCAAGGCTTTGACCCACGGCTGTAAAGTGCTCTTGTAGAAAGCCAAATTGATTTCCGACAAGCGTGCGGCCGCTGCAAAGCGACGGTCTGACTCAGGGTCAGGTTGCACAATCTCGGCAATTTCAGCCAGATTGCTTTGACGCACCGACATCAGATACGGGTCGTTCAGCAAGGTGTCGTCGTCAGGTGTTTCCTCGACGGTGGCCCGATAAATACCAGCAGGCAGTAGATCAATTTGATCAATGGTGCTGGCAAACTTGCGGTGCTCTTTGCTGCCTACACTGCCCGACACAAAAATACCTAAATGCCCGATACGATCATGGGTCGTAAATACAATGGTCTGGTCGTGACTGCGTACATCATCGTCGTCCAGATACAGGTCGGTAATCCAGCCCAGGGCCTGTGCTGGTGGCGTGATGTTATCGCCAAAGGAGCTGAACACCACAATCGGTGAACGGATATTACGCAGATCAATACGGATGCCATCTGAAGTCAGTAACTGAGCCGTAGACAGCTTGTTGCCGATGAACAGATTGTCCACGATGTACTGCATTTCCACATCGTTCAGAAAGACATAACCGCCCCAGTACTTCTCGAAGCCGATGTAGCGTTCGGCCTCAGTGTCTGCCTTGGCGTACACGTTGTACTGCTTGGTCCACAAGGTATTGGCAGGGTCCAGGTTCTCGAAGTTCTTGACCAGCCACGCGCCATCAAAACGGCCATTGCCCAGATCGCTGGTCATGGCGGTCAACCAGCTCCCCCCCAGCAAGCCTCCGGCATAACGCATGGGGTTGCGACCGGCCCAGTAGGACAGGGGCGCGCCGGCCAGAATCAGCGGGCCAAACAGCTCCGGCCAGACAGCAGCAGCCATCATGACCTGCCAGCCTGCCTGACAATTGCCGATCACTACCGGCTTGCCCTGACTTTCCGGATGCAGTTCAGCCGCTTTGCTGACAAAGGCGGCATGAGCACGCATCACGTCCTCGACCGTCTGGCCGGGAACAGGGTCAGGTAAAAAACCGACGAAATAGCAAGGGTGCCCGGCTTGCAGCGCGGCACCGATTTCACTGTCGGACTTAAAGCCACCGATGCCCGGCCCATGCCCGGCCCGGGGGTCTACCACCAGGAAAGGACGTTTGCTGGGATCGGTAGGCTGATCATCCGGTGCCAGAATGCGCACCATCAGATAGTTAACGGGTCGGGGAAGAGTCAGACCCGACATGACCAGTTCAGCCGGGAAGTTCAACACATTGGGCACGTCAAGCTTGCGTTGGGCCTGGTACTGATCCCCGACCTGACGCTCGATGTCGGCATACAGAATGGTGCGCTGCCAGGCATCCACAAAGTACGAGGAGACGGTCTGACCCAGGTTCCAGGGATTCATCATCCAGGAGGACCAAGCCGTGCTGTCATCACGAGACTTATCTGTCATCATCTTCTCCCTTCAATCAGCTATCTGTTCAAGCGGCCTCAATAGCAATCGCTACGCCTTGACCACCGCCAATGCACAAGGTGGCCAGACCTTTCTGGGCACCACGGCGACGCATTTCATGAACCAGTGTCACCAGCACACGCGCGCCGGAGGCACCAATGGGGTGACCCAAAGCAATGGCACCGCCATTGACGTTGACCTTGTTCATATCCCACTGCAAGTCTTTGGCCACCGCCAGCGATTGAGCGGCAAAGGCTTCATTGGCTTCGATCAGGTCCAACTGATCCAGCTCCCAGCCCACCTTCTTCAAGACCTTGCGACTGGCCGACACAGGACCAATGCCCATGATGGCCGGGTCCACGCCAGTGCTGGCCCAACCACGAATCCAGGCCAGAACAGGCAGGCCCAATTCCTTGGCTTTTTCTGCGCTGGCCAGCAACAGCACGGCAGCACCATCGTTAATAGTGGATGCATTGCCTGCCGTCACCGTACCCTCTTTTTTGAAGGCGGGACGCAACTTGGCCAGGGACTCCAAGGTGGTTTGTGCACGAGGTTGCTCGTCAGCCTCGACACGAACGGGATCGCCTTTGCGCTGAGGAACCTCGATCGGGGTGATCTCGTCCTTGAAGCGTCCGGCTTCCATAGCGGCGACAGCTTTACGCTGGGATTCCACGGCAAACGCATCTTGCTGCTCACGGCTGATGCCGTAACGCTCGGCCAGATTCTCTGCGGTAATGCCCATGTGGTAATTGTGGAAGGCATCGGTCAGGCCATCACGCAGTAAGGTATCGTCCATCATGGCATGGCCCAGACCCAAGCCGGTACGCGCCTTGTGTACGACAAATGGGGCCAGGCTCATGCTCTCCTGGCCGCCTGCCAGCACCAGATCCGCATCACCCAGGGCGATGGCCTGCGCCGCCAGATTCACCGCTTTCAAGCCTGAACCGCACAGCTTGTTCAGAGACATCGAGGGGACTTCATACGGCAGGCCGGCGTTGACCGCTGCCTGACGGGCCGGATTCTGCCCTGCACCGGCGGTCAGAATCTGGCCCAATATGACTTCATCAATCTGCTCGGCTGCCACGCCTGTGCTCTGGAGCACAGCACGAATCAGTTGTGCGCTTAAATCATGAGCGGGCACCGTCGACAGCCCCCCTTGAAAGCGGCCGATGGGGCTGCGAGTTGCAGCAACAATCGCGATATCTTTGTGCATATCCATTCCTTTCGTAAGTCGCAGGCCCGACAAGCGGGCCCATCCAGGCTGCAGCCGAACAGGGTCGGGCTTAGTACATATGCTGGCCGCCATTCATGGCGACATTACTACCTGTCATAAATCCGGCTGCCTCGCTGGCAATAAAAGCCACCAAAGCGGCTATTTCCTCGGGCTGGCCCAAACGGCCCACCGGGATGCCCGCGATAATGCTGTTACGCACTTCCTCGGGCACCGCCATGACCATCTTTGTGGCCAGATAACCGGGAGAGACGGTATTGACCGTGACGCCCTTACGCGCCACTTCCTGAGCCAGCGCTTTGGTAAAACCGTGCATCCCTGCCTTGGCGGCCGAGTAGTTGGTTTGACCGAACTGCCCCTTGCTACCGTTAATGGAAGAGATATTGATCACCCGGCCCCAAGCACGCTCCAGCATGCCGTCGATAAAAGGCTTGGTCACGTTAAATACCGAGTCCAGATTGACACGCAGCACATCGTCCCACTTGTCTTTGCTGAGCTTGCGGAACGTACCGTCGCGTGTAATACCGGCGTTGTTGATCAGGATGTCGACCTGCAGGCCATCCTTCTCAATGGCTTGCGCCATTTGCTGGCACGACTCGAAATCGGCCACGTCAACGTGATAGCCCTGAAATACATACCCTGCATCGGCCTGCTCTTTTAACCAGACCTGGGCATCGGCCTCACTACGTGAATGAGTCACCAGAACATGGTGGCCCGCATCATGTAGGGCACGGGCGATCTCTTGGCCCAGACCACCCATCCCTCCTGTCACCAACGCTGTGCGTTTAACCGTAGACATACCGCTTATGCTCCCTTTTTAGTGTCTGAGGCGCTGGCAGCCGTTGCCCAAGGTGCGCCCCACTGCTTGAAAATATCCATCACAGGCACCGCCGCGCTGGTATCGCTGACGATCGCCATCACCGACTTCTGCCACGCTTCCAGCGCTTGCTGCAAGCCGGACGTAAATTCAGTCTGGTTCTCGATCGCAAGCTGATTGATGGTCTGGCTGTCATTGACACCGTGCTGGAACAAACGCCAGAAGGTGTCGGCGGGCAAGGCGGCCAAGGACTGCCAATTGCCGGTTTGCAGCAAGCTCTCGATTTCAGCGGTGGTCTGCTCCATGCTGCGCAAATTGCTCTTCTGTACAGATTCCAGCCAGCGATGTCCTCCTTCCTGCAGCAGGCGAGTGATACGCAGTTGCAACTCAACATTGGCCTTGTACAGATCCAAGGGAAGTGTTTCCATGCTCATCGAAATCTCCTTAAAGGAAAAAAGTGCCCCGTAATGGGGCCCAGCCCATCAAGCCATCTGAGAGATGGTGTTACGAAAACGCCGCAGCGACAGAACAAACAAGGCCGTTCCGATCACCAGCAGGGCTAAAAAGGGTTGCCACACGGTTTCAAGACCGGCGCCACGAAACAAAATGGCTTGTCCCAGAGACACAAAATGCGTGGTGGGGGCCAGTTGCATCAGGTTTTGAACAATTTCAGGCATGCTTTCACGGGGAGTCCGTCCGCCCGAGAGCAAGTTCATAGGCAGCAAGGTCAGCATCAGGAGCAAGCCAAACTGCGGCATGCTGCGCGACAAAGTGGCCAGATAGATGCCCATGGAGGTCATGGCGAACAAGCACAGCACAGTGCCGCACAAGAACAAAGGGATGGAGCCTTCAATCGGTACGCCCAGCAAGCCACGCACCACGAAGTTCAGGGACGCAGCGGTCGCAATCAGCACCACCAGCCCCATGGCCGTTACCTTGGACGCCATGATCTCGCCCGGAGTGACGGGCATCACCAGCAAGTGTTCAATGGTGCCGTGTTCGCGCTCACGAATCAGGGCAGCGCCAGTCAGAATGATGGACAGCATGGCGACCGAGTTGATGACCTCGGCAATACTGCCGAACCAGGCTTTTTCCAAGGTGGGGTTAAAGCGCACCCGCAAAGCCAGATCCACCGGCAGGGTGTCAACGCTGCGATATCGCCGCACGAACTCGTTGACCTCGCCCATCACCACCTGCTGGATGTAGTTATTGCCAGTAAAGGCCTGACTCATGCGGGTGGCATCAATGTTCAACTGCACCTCGGGGCTGCGTCCGGCCAGCACATCACGCTGAAAATTCGGCGGAATATTCAGCACAAAAGTAAAGGCCCCGGTATCCATGCCCGAGTCCATTTCGTCGTACTCGATCATGCGCGGGTGAATAAATTCCGGCGGATAGAAAGCCGACGTAATACGCGCGGATAAGGGGCTTTGGTCCTGATCCACAATCGCAATAGGCGCATTGTTCAAGGTTTCGGGCTGGGCCGTCGCCGAGGTGTAAATCGAGACCGAAAACACATACACGATGAGCAACAGCATCATGGGGTCGCGGGCCAGACTCCATAGTTCCTTGCGGCCCAGCAACAGCACATTCTTGAGTTTTCTCATCTCACTTCTCCTGCTTTTTCAGCAGCATGACCGCCGCACCCAGGACCACCGGAATCGCCAGCGCCAGGGCCAGCAAGGCGCCCTGCAAGTCCGAGAACGTCAGGGCCTTGTTAAATACCCCACGGCTGATGTTGAACATATGTGTCGCCGGGTAAATTTCGCCTGCCCAGCGACTGATCCCTTCCATGGAGGACACGGGATTGAGTAAACCCGATATCTGCACGGCGGGCAGCATGGTGCCGATCATGGCAAAGAACATGGCAGCGATCTGACTCTTGGTGACAGTGGATGCGACCAGGCCCATGCCGGTTGAAATCACGCAAAACATCAAGGTGGCCACGCTCAAAGTCAAAAAGCTGCCCTTGATAGGCACGTCGAACACCGTGATCGCCAACAGACACATGCACAAAAAAT
This sequence comes from Alcaligenes sp. SMD-FA, assembly GCF_025960365.1. Taxonomy (NCBI): domain Bacteria; kingdom Pseudomonadati; phylum Pseudomonadota; class Betaproteobacteria; order Burkholderiales; family Alcaligenaceae; genus Alcaligenes; species Alcaligenes sp. SMD-FA. The sequence goes on from NZ_CP110108.1 coordinate 3,053,539, forward strand.
TGACCATCGCCAGGCCGATATAGGGAATCTGCTTGCCCAGCAAGAACTCCACTCGCGTCACCGGCGTGACGTACAGATTGATGATGGAACCCAGCTCCTTTTCGCGCACCACAGACAGCGCGGTCAGCATGGCGGGCAACATCAGCAAGAGCACCGGGATCACGGCCGGCACCATGGCGGGCAAGCTCTTGACGTCCGGGTTGTAGCGATAACGGTCCTGAATACTGGCGGGAACCACCAAGGCCCCTGCCCCCAGGCGTTCCTTGGCTTGTGTCACCAGCCATTGCTGGTGCATGGCTTTCACATACCCCTGGATGGTCTCGGCCCGGGTAGGCATGGAACCATCTACCCAGGCGGCAATTTCAGGCTTGCTGCCACGTAAAACATCACGCCCAAAACCGGGCGGGATTTCAATGGCCAGCGCAATCTTGCCACGCCGCATGCGGTCATCCAGATCCTGATAGTCCGTTAACGGGGGCTGTTCCAGAAAGTAGCGTGAACCGGACAGGTTCAAGGCATAGTTCTGGCTGATACTGGTTTGGTCACGGTCCAAGACGGCATAGCGCAAATCCTCTACATCCAGCGTAATACCAAAACCCATCACAAACAACAAAATCAAAGAACCGGCCAAGGCCAAGGTGGCGCGCACCGGGTCACGACGCAGTTCCAGGGCTTCACGCCAGGTATAGCTCAACAGACGTTGCAGGCTGAAGTGATCGCGCTTGTCGCTATGTTCCTGGGCTACGGTGACTTGCTCGGTAGCTGGCTCTACGTCAGCTTCCGGTCCACTGGCCTCCAGCAAATAGCCGATAAACGCTTCTTCCAGACTCGCTGCGTCCCGTTTTTTCACCAGATTGGCAGGGGTGTCACTATCGAGCACCTTACCGGCGTGCATCATGGACATGCGGTCGCACCGCTCGGCCTCGTTCATGAAGTGAGTCGAGATAAAAATCGTGACCTTGTCGCGACGCGACAGCTCAATCAACAAACGCCAGAAATTGTCGCGCGCGACCGGGTCCACCCCAGAGGTCGGTTCATCCAGAATCAGCAGTTCCGGCTTGTGCACCATGGCCACGGCCAAAGACAAACGCTGGCGCATACCCAAAGGAATTGCATCGGGCAGGCGGTCCAGAATCTGCCCCAGCTCGAAGCGCTCCACCATTTCGGCCACACGGCCATCCACCTCATCCTCGGGAACGTGGAACAACTGGGCGTGCAGCACCAGGTTTTGTCGAACCGTCAGCTCGCTGTACAGAGAGAAAGCCTGCGACATGTAACCCACACGACGACGGGTATCAATGTCCTTGGGGTTCACCTCGTGGCCGAACAGCCAGGCCTGACCTTCGGATGCAGGCAGCAAGCCGGTCAGCATCTTCATGGTGGTGGACTTGCCGCAACCATTCGATCCCAGAAAGCCAAAAATCTCGCCGCGTCGAATCCGAAAAGACACATTGTCCACGGCGGTAAAGTCGCCAAACCGAATCGTCAGCCCCTCGGCTTCAATGGCAATATCGTCTGCGTCCACATCCAGCGGCGGGATTTCTACTGCTTTGTGTCCTTGGCGCTTGTCCTCGGGCAAGAGGCGGATAAAAGCCTGTTCCAGGCTTTGGCTTTCCGTGCGTTCCAGCAACTCTTTGGGTGAACCCGTTGCCAGAATCTGGCCATCATCCATGGCGACCAGCCAGTCAAACCGCTGGGCCTCGTCCATATAGGCCGTGGCCACAATCACGCTCATGCTGGGGCGCTCGATGCGAATACGCTCGATCAAATCCCAGAACTGCTTGCGGGCCAGCGGGTCCACACCAGTGGTAGGCTCGTCCAGCAGCAGGAAATCCGGGTCGTGAATCAAGGCGCAGCACAGACCCAGCTTTTGCTTCATACCGCCCGAAAGCTTGCCTGCAGGCCGGGTAAGAAAAGGATGTAGTCCGGTACTGCGCGTCAAATCGTCAATACGACGGCGCCGCTCGGCCGCATCGTGCCCAAACAAACGGCCAAAGAACTGCAGGTTTTCTTCCACTGACAAAGTGGGATACAAATTCTTGCCCAGACCTTGAGGCATGTAGGCAATGCGCGGGCAAATCTGGTCGCGATGACTTTTTTCCGCCATATCACCCCCCAGCACCTCAATATGGCCTTCCTGAATCACGCGGGCACCGGCCAGCAGGGACAGCAAGCTGGACTTGCCCACACCGTCAGGGCCAATCAGTCCGACCATGCAAGCAGCAGGAACATCCAGGCTTAACCGATCCAGTGCGAGCGTGTCACCATAACGCTGGCTGAGCCCAACAACGCGAGCAACAGTCGCCGCTTGCTGCTTGAGCATGGTTTACTCCGTCAAGGTAGAAGTCAGCGACTCAGGCCAGTTGGCATTAGGATCCAGCTTCACCCAGGCCACACCAGGCAAGCCGGTTTTAACTTGCTCCAGGTGCTTTTTCAGCAACTCGGGGGCAATCTGAGCCTTGACGCGGAACATCAATTTTTGACGCTCCGAGGCTGTTTCTACACTTTTGGGGGTGAATTGGGCCGAACTGGCCACAAAGGACACGGTAGCGGGAACCGGAATATCAGGGATGGCATCGAGCACGAGACGGACCTCTGTACCCAGAGCCACCCTGCCGGCCACTTCGCTGGGCAAGAAGAAAGTCATGTACACATCAGACAGGTCCAGCACGTTCAACACACGGCCACCGGCACCCAATACTTCACCGGGTTGAGCAACGCGAATTTGCACTCGTCCATCTCGGGGGCTGACCAGCTTGCTGTCACGCAAGTCGGCTTCAATACGGGCAACAGCCGCAGTGGCAGCTTCCACCGCCGACTGCGCACCAATCAACTGAGCTTTAGCGGCGTTAATGGCGGCTTGCGCTGCATTGGCCTGGGCCTTGGTGGCGGCAACGGCCGCCTGTGCACCACGCACACGCGCACGGTCATCATCCAGCTCCTGCGCGGAGGCAGCCCCTTCTTTGGCCAAGGTCGTGGAACGGGCCAGACGGCGCTGGGCCGCATCCAGCTCCGACTCACGTTGACCAATCAGGGCTTTGGCGGCGATAGCATCGCTTTCACGCAAGGCAACTTGCGCCTGAGAGGCCGCCACATTGTTTTCGGCCTGACGCAAACCAGCCACCGCTTCGTCACGAGCCGCCTCCAAACTGTCTTGCTGCATGATGGCCAGCACTTGGCCTTCCTTCACAAAGTCGCCCTCATGGGCAGCAATACTCTGGATACGTCCGGCAAACTTGGTAGAGATATCAATCTCGGTCGCTTCGATACGGCCATTACCACTGACAAAACCTTCTCCAGGGCCCGTATCGGACATTTTCTGCCATGCCCACCAGCCCAGGCCCAACACCCCGGCAACGATTAGGACAGGAACAAGATTTTTTTTCAACGAAGATGGTTTGCTCATAGCTGGCTCGAGGATGGATTCGATGGAGAGGAGTTATGGGTGTTGGTCAGGGGCTCGGCAGGATCCAGCCCACCGCCCAAGGCGCTATACATGGCAATCTGGCTGGCCAGGAGCGCACGGCGCGTTTGCACCACTTGCTGCTCCACATCCAGCAGGTCGCGCTGCGCATCCAGCACTTCCAGATAGGCGGCTGAACCGTTGTCGTAACGCATCTGTGCCAGACGGGCGCGCTCGGTCTGAGCGCTACGGGCCACCAGTTGCACTTCCAGTTGCTGACTTAACCAACGACGCGTCGACAAAGCATCCGACACTTCACGGAAAGCGGTTTGAATCGCTTTCTCGTACTCGGCGATACGCATATCACGACGCACGTAAGAGACGTCCAGATTGGCGCTGCGACGGCCACCATCAAAGATAGGCAGGGAAATCGTGGGAGCGAACATCCAGGCTTTGCTGCCGGATTCAAACAAGCCATCGAGCTCAGCGCTGGCTGTGCCGAAATTGCCGGTCAAGGCAATGCGCGGGAAAAAAGCAGCGCGGGCTGCACCAATATTGGCGTTGGCTGCCCGCAACTTATGTTCAGCCGCAATAATGTCGGGCCGCCAGATCATCAGGTCAGAAGGCAAACCGGGAGCCAGCTCGGCCAACATGAGCGTGTCATTTAAAGGCGTCCCCGTTAGAGGCACTCCCGGATCAGCACCCAGTAGTTGTTGCAAGGCATGCAATTGCACAGCACGTTGCTGCTCCAGTTGGGCCAGCATGGACTGGGCTTGCGTCAGCAAGGTTTGGACCTGAGTCACATCCAGCTTGGACGTTGCTCCTACCTCATAGCGGCGGGAGAAAATACGGTAGGACTCCTGACGCGTCTCCACACTTTTACGAGCGATCTGCACGCGCTCATCGAGCTCGCGCACCACAATATAGTTAATGGCCACTTGCGAGACCAAAGCCACATGCGCGGCTTGTCGGCCTGCCTCGGTAGCCAGCCAGCCCTGCAAGGCGGCATCTTCCAGACTACGTACACGCCCCCACAAATCCAGCTCCCAACTGGTCAAACCGACCTGGGCGCGGTAATCGCCGCCCGTCACGGCCTGGCCGCTCGGGTTCATATCGCCTGGCACACGCGAACGCGCAGTCTGACCACCCACGGTAAATTCAGGAAAGCGTTCGCTGCGCTGCAAATTCAGCATGGCGCGAGCCTCATCTACCCGTAGCACAGCCACGCGCATATCACGGTTATGGTTCAGTGCCGTCTCAATGAGCTTGCTCAGAACCGGATCTGTAAAGTATTGGCGCCAGCCCAGGTCACGCGCTCGCGCCGCATTTACCTGCTCTGCAGACAAATCCGAATAGGCTTGCGGAACGGGGGCGGCGGGCTGCTGGTAATCGGGTGCCATCGAGGTACAACCAACTAAGGTCAGCAGCAAGGCAGCCAGCGCGAAATGAGGGCGACGCGCAGCACTTCGATACTTGATACTCAAATCAGAGATCTGTGGGGCCATGGGAAAACATGCCTAATGAGAAAAAGAAAACTGCCGTCCAGGCAAAACAGCACGTCAGCGATAGGTTTTGTCCCCATCGCCGACATAAAACAGCGCGAAAAGCTCAGCTCGAAAGAGAGCGTGTGTGAGCTGACTGCTTACTTCACTAATACGTATTGACCGGGTGCCGGACCGACAGGTGGATAACCCTGTTTAGCTGCCCCCATTTGCGGTGGCTTCACATTCGCACCCGAACGGGTTTTCAGCCATTCAGCCCAGGCGAGCCACCAGGAGCCCTGATGGGAGGCGGCTTGGGCCTGCCAATCGTCCACCAAAATGGGCGCGGTACCTGCTGCGCGGGTATGAATCTGATATTTGCGACGCGGATGACCCGGTTCGCTGACAATTCCGGCGTTATGCCCGCCTGTGGTCAAGACAAAGGTGATCTCAGAAGGGACCAGATAATGCAGTTTATAAACAGAGCGCCAGGGTGCTACGTGATCGGAAACCGTACCGACGCAAAAAATAGGCAAATTAACTTGCGACAAAGAAACAATACGGCCTTGTACCGGATAACGGTTTTGACTTAAATCATTATTTAAATACATGCGGCGCAAATACTGCGAGTGCATGGTGGCTGGCATACGCGTGGCATCTGCATTCCAGGCCATCAAGTCACTCAAGGGGAGACGTTCACCCAATAAATACTTACTCACCATGGGCGCCCACAGTAGATCAGCGGAACGCAGCATTTGAAAAGCAACTTCCATCTGATTGGCGCGTAAGTACCCTTCATCAGCCATCTGGGCTTCCAGCAAGCTGACCTGGCTCTCGTCAATAAACAGGGACAAATCGCCAGGCTCGGAAAAGTCGGTTTGGGCGGCAAAAAAAGTCAGGGAGGCAAGCCTGTCATCACCATCGCGTGCCATGGCAGCGGCCGCAATGGCCAGCAAGGTGCCGCCCAGGCAATAGCCGGTCGCGTGGATTTTCTGGCCGGGAACAATGGCGTTGACCGCATCCAGGCTAGCCTTCCAGCCCAGGCGAATGTAGTCGTCCATCCCGAACGCATGATCTTGGGCAACGGGGTTTTTCCAGGATAAGCAAAACACGGTATGACCTTGATCTACCAGATATTTGATCAGGGAGTTGTGCTCGGACAGATCCAGAATGTAGTACTTCATGATCCAGGCCGGCACAATCAGAACCGGCTCTGGATGAACCTGTTTGGTCGTTGGCGCGTACTGGATCAGTTCAACCAGTTCATTACGCAATACAACCTTGCCCGGAGTGGCCGCCACATCCTTGCCAACCACGAAGTCTTGCGCACCTACAGGAGGCTCACCGGCGAACTGGGCTTGCATATCCTGCTGCCAGTTTGTCAGACCACGGCTAAAGTTATCTCCGTGCTCTGCAAGGGTTTTGTCCCACACCAGCGGGTTCGTCCAGGCAAAATTGCTGGGGCTGAGCATGTTCAGCCATTGCTCGACACCAAAGGCAATTAGTTTTTGATGATGGGGCTCAACACCGGCCACGCCTTCCGTGGCGCTTTGCCACCATTGCTGTTGCGCCTGATAGGTTTGTCGCAGCAAATTAAAAGGCCAGCGGTCCCAGGCAGGATCAGAAAAACGGCGGTCTGTGTAGGCTGGCGTGGGGGCTGGTTGAGCAGTTTGCAAGGACTGTTGGGCCGATGCAGCCAGCTCTTGGCTCCATTCGCGGAACAACTGTTCCCACTGTTTTTGGGCCAACTGCCGTAACTGCTCTTGTTTGCCGGGGCTAAGGGCCAGATGACGTATCCAGTCCATCCAGGCAAGAAATTGTGATTCGGGGGAGATGGAACTCCAGATACGAGCCCAGGCGGCTCGTGCGGATGCGTCTAACTGTTCAGCCTGATCATGGGACTGCCTGCTAACCATTGCCACTCCGCAAAAAGTACACAAAAAACAGATACGACTGCTTAGTCTTTTTAATAATACACCAGTTTACATCTAAACTTTTTGCATACAGGTCTTTTAACAAGAAGCTATAAAAAACCTTTGCGTTAGATCAAGTTCATGACAGATAAAAAACCGCCAACGTCAGCCCCATTTGTTGTTATACCGTGCTTGTTATGAAATAAGGAAATGAAAATCAGTAAAAAACAAATAAAACATTTTTAAAAAAGGTTTTTAAAAACAAAACGCTGCATTTCAGTTAAACCCGCGAACACCCAAACACAGAGCAGAACTATTATTTCTGCAACTATGTGACAAAACAAGCAAAACGTCACGTCTCATGGAACGTAGCTTGCCAGCGGTCTGAGAAAAGCAGCCTGATATACTGCAGGCCCCATATCTTGCCCATCCACACAGGATGACATGACAGACACACACCAAAATAAACTTCATAAAAACGAAAGCACCAACAAGCGACGTTACCTGCCCTCGGCCGAGCGTAAACGCGAAATCCTGAAAGCAGCTTTTGACGAATTTTCTCACCGGGGTTTTTTGGGAACCTCGCTCGAGCGCATTGCCGCCCGCGCTGGAATCTCCAAGTCCGGCACTTACGCGCACTACAACAGCAAAGATGACGTATTCGAGGACATGCTCCGCAGCACGCTGCTGCCCCCCGAAGGCAACACCTTTGAACTTTCCGATACCTGCGAGGCAGCCACCCTGTCCTGTCTCGTGGATGAGTATCTCAATCAACTCTATGAGCGCCTGTCCAATCCGGACGTGCAAGCCATGTTCAGGCTGCTAATGACCGAAAGCGGTCGTGTCCCCGATCTGGCCCAGTATTGGGGCCAACAACTCTTGGACCAGAACTACACGGCCAACCAGGCTTTTTTTCAGTTGGGTATCCAACGAGGGCTTATCCGCCCCGATGTCAGCTCCTCAGACTACCTCCAGGCGGCCTCCCCTTCCCTGATGTGGTTAATGGTTTTGCTGGTTTTAGGCCCGCAACACTCGCCTGTACCCTTTGAGGAAGTCCGCCTCCTGCACAAACGCTTATTAATAGAGCGCCTGCAACCCGTGTCTGTCTGAGCACGCCCCCTTGAAATCAGGCAATCAAGCTCAATGGCATTGGCAAGCAGGCTTGATTGGCATGCAAGGCCTCTTATGTTGTAGGCCATAAGCCTCATCAAGCCTGACGTATAAGCGCAGCCGAGCTGCGCGCTACACTTGTGGCCACCAATTATTCCCTTGAACCGCAACTACTCGTACAATTGTCGGTTGCAGTCCATTTCCAATGGGTTCCCTCACCCCATCCACCAAAAAGGTCCAGACATGACTCTGCCTACCGTGCCGTCTTCACGGCTGTCGTTCTACTTGCGACTTCTCATTGCCTTTCACATTTTTATTGTGATTGCCAGCAATTATCTGGTTCAACTTCCCATTGAATTGTTCGGCTTCCATAGCACGTGGGGAGCCTTCAGCTTTCCCTTTGTTTTTCTGGCTACCGACCTGACCGTCCGTTTGATGGGCAAGTCCGAAGCACGCCGTGTGATTACCCGCGCCATGTTTCCGGCCCTCATCGCCTCTTATGTCGTCTCCGTGCTCTTTCATGAAGGCCAATTCAATGGCCTGCAGGCACTGGGCGAATTCAACAGCTTTGTGTTTCGTATTGCCTTGGCCAGCTTTGCCGCCTACGTCTTAGGGCAATTGCTGGATGTACAGGTCTTTGACCGCATCCGTCGCGACTACAAACAGTGGTGGCTTGCTCCAGCCGCTGCTTCGGTCTTCGGGCAGGCACTGGATACGCTGGCCTTTTTCGGTATCGCCTTCTGGCATAGCAGCAATCCTTTCATGGCCGAACACTGGGGCGAGATTGCCATCGTCGATTACGTCATCAAGCTGGGCGTCAGCCTGCTGCTGTTTGTACCTATGTATGGCGTGCTGCTCAATTCCCTGATCAGCACCATGAAGCGCCGCGCCCTAAGCATCGCGCAGGCCAAAGCATGAAGCCGCACACTCCACACCGCCGGGCCCTGGTTTTGTTTTCAGGCGGACAGGATTCGGCTACCTGCCTGGCCTGGGCTCTGGACCGCTTTGCCTTTGTGGAAACCGTGGGCTTTGACTACGGCCAGCGCAACCATGCGGAATTGCAGTGCCGTCAGACACTAAAAGACAAACTGTGCCAACGGTTCCCGCATTGGGCAGAGCGCCTGGGGCAAGACCATGTGCTCGATGCCCATGTTCTGGCTCAGATAGGTGGCAGCGCCATGACCGAATCCATGACGATCGCCATGCAGGAAGACGGTCTGCCCAATACCTTTGTGCCCGGTCGAAATCTGCTGTTCTTTACTCTGGCTGGTGCCCTGGCCTACCGCCGGGGCCTGGATACGCTGGTAGGCGGCATGTCGGAAACCGATTATTCGGGCTACCCGGATTGCCGCGACAACACATTGAAAGCGCTGCAAGTGGCATTGAGCCTGGGAATCGAGCGCCCACTGACCGTGGAAACACCATTGATGTGGCTGGATAAAGCAGATACCTGGGAATTGGCCCACCAGCTTGGCTCGGATGCTTTGGTACAACTGATTCGGGAAGACAGCCACACCTGCTACCAGAACAATCGGGAAACGCTGCATGACTGGGGATATGGCTGCGGGCAATGCCCGGCTTGTGAACTGCGGGCCAAAGGGTATGCCGACTGGCGGATACAAGACAGAACCGCAAGGCGCTCATGAGCTAAACGGATGACTGAATGGCCACTACCACCTATACCTCAAGCCTCAACATAAAAGGTGGTGAGTAAAGCCGCTTCATGTCCCAAGCAACATGCCTAAAGATAAGCCCAGTCATGCTAATGACTGGGCTTTTTCATTGAATTACAACTGCGCCGGTTCTGTCTGCACTTGATACACCGGATAGCTTCGACACAAGGTCACGATTTTTTCACGGATCTCGTGCTTGATCGTATCCAGCGTGCCTGCCTCATAGGCATCGAGCACATCGCACAAGTAGTGTGCCAACTGCTCGCAATCGGCCACGGTAAAGCCGCGCGTGGTCACAGCGGGGGTTCCGATCCGGATACCTGAGGTCACCATGGGCGAACGCGGATCATTGGGCACCGAGTTCTTGTTCACTGTAATGTAGGCATCTGCCAAGGCATCGCTGGCCTCTTGGCCGGTGTAAGGTTTGGCCGACAAGTTAATCAGCATCATGTGATTATCCGTACCGCCTGACACGATATTATGGCCGCGCTGCATCAGTACCGCTGCCATGGCGCGGGCATTACGCACCACATTTTGCTGATAAGTCCGGAACTCGGGCTGCAGAGCTTCTTTGAACGCAACCGCTTTGGCTGCAATCAAGTGCATCAAGGGGCCCCCTTGCACGCCAGGAAACACAGCCGAGTTCAGGCGTTTGTACAAATCCTCGCTCTGCCCTTTAGCCATGATCACACCACCACGTGGGCCACGCAGGGTTTTATGGGTCGTACTGGTCACCACATGCGCGTATGGCAGAGGGCTGGGGTACTCACCTGCCGCCACCAGACCCGCCACGTGGGCCATATCCACCCAGAACCAGGCACCCACCTTGTCGGCGATCTGGCGCATGCGGGCCCAGTCCTTCACACGCGAATACGCGGAAAAGCCACCAATCAGCATTTTGGGCTTGGTCTCGATAGCAATGCGCTCCATTTCGTCGTAATCGATCAGCCCGGTTTGGATATCAACTCCGTAAGGAACAATATTGTAAAGACGGCCGGAAATATTGATCGGGTTGCCGTGTGTCAGGTGCCCGCCTTGGGCCAGGTTCATTCCCATGACCGTATCGCCTGGTTTGAGCAAGGCCAGGAACACAGCGGTATTGGCTTGCGCTCCGGCATGAGGCTGTACGTTGGCGTAGTCACAATCGAAGACGGCTTTCAGGCGCTCGATTGCCAGACGTTCAGCCACGTCCACAAACTCGCAACCGGCGTAGTAACGCTTGTCCGGGTAGCCCTCGGCATATTTATTGGTAAACACGGAGTTCTGAACCTGCATAACCAGGGGACTGGCATAGTTTTCCGAAGCAATCAGTTCTACGTGATCTTCCTGGCGGCTTTCTTCGCCTTGGATGGCCTGGGCCAATTCCTTGTCAAAATCGGACAGGCTGAGAGTGTTGTCGTACATCGCTTTTCCTTAAAAAAATTCTATCCACGTTGCGGCCACTTGCCTGGCCACTTTGCAAAGCAGGCCCACGCCCTAACCGTGAGTGCGCTCGAACTCACGCATGAACGCTCCCAGCGCCTGTACCGCGTCCAAGGTGACGGCGTTGTAGATGCTGGCGCGCAAGCCTCCTGTTGATTGATGGCCCTTCAAACCGTGAAAACCATTTTTCTGGGCTTCTTTCACAAACAAATCTTCCAAATTAGTTTCAGCAATATGAAATGGCACATTATTGATGGATCGATCGTCAGACCAAACGCCATTGGTATAAAAACCATTGCTTTTATCAATGACGTCATAGAGATGTTGTGCTTTTTTCTTATTTATTTCATACAAAACGTCTATTCCACCTACTCGCTCAATCCACTCCAGAGTCAAACCCAAGACATACCAGGAAAATGTAGAAGGGGTATTGAGCAAGGATTGCTTTTTTGCCTGAATGGAAAAATCCAACACCTGTGGCGTACTCGCTAAAGGCTTGTCTAAAATAGCAGGATTGAGCAATACCATTGTCACACCAGCGATGCCCATATTTTTCTGGGCTGAAGCGTAAATCAAATCGTGAGCCGAGATGTCAAGCGGTTTTGACATCAAGCTGGAGCAAGCATCGCATACCAATGGAATAGATGAAACAGGTGGTTTTGAAAATTGCAAGCCCTGTGCAGTTTCATTCTCTGTGTAATGCAAGTACGCTGCATCCAGATTAATATTAGATTCATTAATTTCCGGAATACGATCAAATCCAGTTTCATAAGAACTCGCTATGATTCTTACTTCCCCATATTGCCTAGCAGCATTGGCGGCTTGTTCCGACCATAACCCTGTATGTATATAGTCTGCTGTTTTTTTTTGATGAAACAAGTTCATCGGGATTTGAGAGAACTGCAGATACGACCCCCCTTGCAGGAGCAAGACGTGATAGTCCGATGGCACAGCCAGAACACGACGTACAGCGGTGTCAGTACGATGGGCAAAATCCATGAAAGGCTGGGAACGATGACTGATTTCCATCACAGAGACCCCTGTGCCGGCAAAATCAAGCAGCTCATCTCGTACTTGCAATAGAACATCCATCGGCAAGGCGCTGGGCCCTGCGCTGAAATTAAAGGGTCGGGACATACTTGTTGAGATCCTGTACAAACCTGAACGCCGGAACAGGCCCCCCCTATTTCGGCAATGACAATCAAGTCTACGAGCACAATGGTCTGACTAGTCAGACCATTAATATTCCCTGGAGCAGACCGCATGACGCGTTCGTTTGAACTGGATACCTTGAAGATGCGTCTTAACGATGACGAACTTCAATCCCTGGATCTCCATCAGCGCATCCAGCGTGCCTTGCGGGCATTGATTCTGGATGGCGCGCTGGGCCCCGGGGTCAAGCTGCCTGCTACACGCTCCCTGGCCAAGTCCCTGAGCATGGCCCGCGATACCGTTGAAAACGCCTATGTTCAGCTACACCGCGACGGCTTTATCGTGCGTCGTGAAGGCTCGGGCAGCTATGTTTCCGAATCAGTAGGCACCGAGCTGCGTGGCAGCGCCTACCGTCGTATCAAAGCTCAAGATCTGAAACGCAGTGTGATGGAACCGGGCACCGGTTTAAGCCGTCGCGGTCGCGCCGTGTTTGAAAGCGGCGGCATTGCTGATCAACAAACTATCAAAGCCTTTGCCACCGGCTTGCCGGAAACCCGCAACTTCCCCACCGATGTCTGGGAGCGCCTGCAACGTCAGGCCATGAAAGACTATCGGGCCAACATCCTGCTGCACGGTGACCCGCAAGGCACCGAGTCCCTGCGTAAAGCGATTGCCGTCTACCTGAATCTGGAGCGTGGCGCCAAAGTCTCGGCCGACCAGATTCTGATTCTGAGCAGCACACGCCAAGCCTTATTTTTGTGCGCGCAATTACTGGTCGATGCCGGCAAGCCCATTCTGGTTGAAAACCCCGGCTACTTCGGTGCCCGTAAAGCATTTGAAGCGGCCGAGGCCCGTGTGGTGCCCATTGGCGTGGACAGACAAGGGCTGCGCACCGATTTGCTCAATGAGGACCGAAGCGGCGCGAACTGTATTTATGTGACACCCTCGCACCAGTACCCCACCGGGGCCACCATGTCCCTGGAACGCCGTCTGGAACTCATCCACTGGGCGGCAGAAAATGGCCGCTGGATTATGGAAGACGACTACGACAGCGAGTTTCATTACGACGGGCTGCCCACCGCATGCGTGCAGGGTCTGGATAAATACCAGCGCACGATTTACTTAGGCACCTTCAGCAAAACCCTGTATCCGGGCCTGCGCATGGGCTATATGGCGCTGCCGCCCGAACTGGTCAAACCCTTTACCCAGGCACGCAGCATCATGGACGGCCACACGCCGCAAATCCTGCAGCTGACGCTGGCCCGCTTTATGGAAGACGGACACTACAACTCTCATATTCGCGCCATGCGCAAGTTGTACGCAGGACGACGGGAAATCATGCTGGAAGCCATCGAGCAGCACTTGCAAGGCATTGTTCGTGCTGCCCGACCCGAAGGTGGTTTGCAGATTCCCTGCTTTCTGGAGCCGGGCTGGTCAGAGGAGCACACCTTGCGCCGCGCCTTAAGTGCCGGGGTTCAACTGCCAGGCTTGAGCCGTCTGTACATTGGTGAGGAAAAACAACAGGGCTGGTTACTGGGCTATGCGTCTCTGACCGCTTATGAAATCGAGTCAGCCATGTTGCGTCTGGCCAACGCCCTACGTCAGGGCAAAGGCTAAAGGAGCCGGGTATCAGTACATCAAGGGGTATCGTCGATTCAGGTCGGCGACCCCTTCCAGAATGGCATTTTCGGTACGTGGGTTGCGTGAGCCACTACGCACACCGCCCAGCAAAGCCAGAATCATGTCGCCAATTTCTTTGAAATCATCCTCACCTAAACCACGAGTGGTACAAGCAGCACTGCCTACGCGCACTCCCGAATACGCCGCATTGTCTTGCTCATAAGGCACCCGGTGTTTGCTCAAACTAATGCCTAGCTGAGCCAGCACCCGCTCCACCAAAGGGCCAGACAAATCCCAGGGGCGCAGGTCCACCACACCAAAATGACAGTCTGTTCCCCCCGACACCACCGTCAACCCGCCCTCGGACAAGCGGCGGCACAAGCTGCGAGCGTTATTGATGACGGACTGGGCGTAGGCTTTATAGGACGGGCTCATCGCCTCACCCAAAGCCACCGCCTTGGCAGCCATAATGTTCAGCAAGGGTCCGCCTTGCAAGCCTGGATACACGGCCTGGCTCAAGCGCTCGGCCAGCTTGGGTTCATTGCTCAGGATAATGCCGCCACGCGGACCCCGTAATGTGCCGTGAGTGGAAAAAGTGGTGACGTGTGCATGTTTGACCGGCGAGTCCATCAAACCCGCTGCGACCAGGCCCGCACTATGCGCCAAATCCACCATCAGATAGGCATTGACCTCGTTAGCAATATCTCTGAATTGGGCAAAGTTCGGGGTTCGTGCATAAGACGAGCCCCCGGCAATTATCAGCCTTGGACGCTCCTTGTGCGCCAGGGCACGCACTTCATCCATATCCACCCACTGGGTCTGACGATCTACTCCATACGAACAGGTCTGAAACCAACGGCCCGATACATTGAAATGCGAACCATGGCTAAGATGGCCACCCGCGCTTTGATCCAGCGCCAAAATAGTATCCCCAGGTGAGAGCAAGGCCAGGTATACCGCCAGATTGGCCTGGCTGCCTGAGTGCGCCTGCACATTGGCATAGGATGCCCCAAAGACCGCTTTGGCCCGTTCGATAGCCAGCTCTTCAGTCTGATCCGCTTGTTCGCACCCGCCGTAGATCCGCTGTCCTGGATAGCCCTGCGCCTGCTTGTTGCTAAGCAAGGAGCCTTGCACATCCAAGACGGCTCGGCTCAGGTAGTTCTCGGAAGCGATCAATTCAATGGTGTGTTGTTGCCGACCCCGCTCGGCTTCGATGATGTCCCAAAGATTGCGATCACTTTGCTGTAGAAATTGCGAACCCACCAGAGGCTGGTGGGGGGTGTCGCCACCGGCAAGACTCTTCATGGGAGTTCCTGTTCAAAGATTGGCTACTTTTACAACCGTGGCTGCTTTTCAGGCACGAGAGAAAAACTCAACCCTGGCCTGATGGCTCCAAGGGCGAAAGATACACATCCTATTCTGTTTATCAAGTTATTAAGCAGTCCAATAAAACTTTATTCACCAGACCACTTTTTATTATTGTTATTTAAATAAACATTTAAAGCATAAATAATTAAAAACCCTCTGAAACACAGCCAGAAAGCCAATCCCGATCATTCTTATCAAGAATTAAAACGGGATTTTATTTTCTGCTTTTAAGTGGTCTGTTAAATGATCTTGAAATGGTCTGTCATTTATTGTCATAGGATCATTAGAATGCAGCCAACGAATACTCAACAGCCATACTTCTATTCGCTCAAACAGATTATCACTCTTTTTAATCTGCAAACGACAGAAACATCCCCAGTTCCCCACAACCACAGGAAACGCCATTGCTTTAACGGCAGTTCAACCATGCTGATCCCCAAGACTTGAGAGACTCGATGACGGGTTTTTTTGGGCCTTGCTCATAAGGACCGGCAAATCCTTTTAAGCCTGCGGATTTCCATTTGGAAATAGAGATAGGCGAAATACAGAAACGACCTGTTCATTTCGAACAGATCGCAATCAACAGCAAGGAAGTTTGAAATGACAATCAAAAGCTACGAAACTGATGACGCCGTACGTAATATGCTGCAAAAGCTGTCTGTACTTTGGAAAAACCGGGCCGCTGTCAATCAGGAACTGCCGGACTACAACAATCTGGCGTTCGACCCCAGCAAGGCGGATTTCAGCGAATGCCTTTTGCCTTTCCGTGAGCATCAGGCCTGGTTGGAAGCCCCCGAGGAATTAAAATCGCAGTGCTTGTCCTATGCCTGGGGTATTTACAACCTTAAAACCATTTACGTTGAATGCAACGTGGTTACCCCTTCTTGCGAAGACATCATCAAAACGCCGCCCCCAAGCTCCAATCGCAATCTGCTGCAAGATGTCATGTCCCAAGCCTTGTTGGACGAGGCCCTGCACACCCGCATGTCGATCATGGCGTGCAACTACATCTATTCCATGCGCGGCCTGCAGCCGCTGGATTTCACCAACTTCAACCTGGTGCAGTGGCGCAATGACATCCTGAGCCAGTGCAGCTCCGAATCCGAACGTCGCCTGACCCGCTTTGCCATTGCCTGCGCGTCCGAGACCCTGATTACCGACTACCTGAAAACCATGGCCGAGGACAAGAGCATCCAGACCGTGTGCCATGAAGTCACTCGCACCCATGCCATGGACGAATGGAGCCACTCCAGCGTGTTCAGCTTTGTCGCTTCGGACATCATTCACGGCCTGAGCCAGAAAGAGCGTGAACACATGCGTGCCATCATTTTGCGCACCGTGGAAATGTTCGCCAACAATGAAATGGGCGCCTGGGAAAAAGTGTTCTCCATGGTGAACTTCCCCAATGCTCGCGACATCCTGCACGATACGGGCGACTCCAACGAGATTGGCGTGTACACCGGTTCGGTTGAAAGCCTGATCGAACGCATTGGCTTGAACAGCAAATCGGGGCAGGCACAAGCCCAAGCCGAGCAACAGGAGGCGCTGCAATGACAGCCACGATTCAGGCGCGCTGCGAGACCGTTCGCCCCGAGGCCGGAAACGTCAAAGTGTTCACCTTGCGCGTTCAAAGTAAACACTTCGATTTTCTGAGCGCCTTGCGGGCGGGCAAGCATGTCGCCCTGAGCTACCCCGATACCGGCGGCACCATTCAACAGCGTATGTACTCGATCACCCGTATGGCTGATCCAGACCTGATTGAAATTGCCGTAAAAGGCTCGGGCCGCAATAGTGTCTCCGATCATTTGCACGCCACCTTGCGTGAGGGCATGAGCGTGCCCCTGCAATATGTGGCGGGTGATATTTCGGTGGACTCTATTGTGGGTTATGAGCGTATCGCCATGATCGCAGGCGGCATTGGCATTACCCTGCCCATTGCCTTGCTGCGTGAGTTGGCGGCGCGAGCCCAGGATGGCTTGCCAGTACCACAAGTACATTTGCTGCTCAGTATTGCTCGTATTGCCGACATCCCCTTCTTGCACGAACTGCTGCAGCTGGATCTGAGCACCAGCTGGTTCACACTGACGGTGTTTGTCACGCAAGAAAAAATCCGCGAAAGCGCGCATTTCAAAGTGGGACGTCCCTCCTTTGAGAACATGGAGCAGTTGAAAGACCCGCAGGCTGTTGTGATTTGCGGCAGTCATGGCTTTGCCCAGGCCTTGCGCGAATACACGATTCAAGCGCATCCCATCTCGCATATGTTGATTGAAGCTTTTTCCCCGCCTGCCAAGTCCGGTGTGGAAATCCTGCCTGAAGCAGGCAGCGCTCCCTTGCAAATCAATGTACGCAGCACAGGGCAGACGCTCTCACCCGAACCAGGCAGTAGTTTGCTGGAAATGCTGGAAGCGGCCGATGTTCCTATCCGCAGTCAGTGTCGTTCAGGAATTTGTGGTGCTTGTCGGGTACAGATCTCGGAGGGCGAATACCGCTCTGAGCCGGACTTTTGCCTCAGCGACCAGGACAAGGCGCAAGGTCATGCTCTGGCATGTTGCACCTTCCCCCTATCGGGCGCCATGAATGTAGACATTGGTACCACGAGCTGACATCCTTACCATCTGAATTAAAAGAACCCCCTATGAAGAAAGTCATCGCACTGCGTCATATCCATTTTGAGGACTTGGGCACACTGGAACCTGTTCTGATCGAGCAGGGCTACCAAGTTCAATACATTGACCCTTCCGTCGAGTCACTGCGCCACGTGGGTGAACAGGACGCTGACCTGCTGGTTGTATTGGGCGGGCCAATCGGCGCCTACGACGAAAAGATTTACCCATTTCTCTCCGATGAGCTGGAGCTGATCAACAAATTCCTGCTGGCTGGCAAACCCTTGCTGGGCATTTGTCTGGGCGCACAACTGATTGCGCGTGCCCTGGGAGCCAATGTGTATCCACTGGGTGTGAAAGAAATCGGTTTCTCTCCCTTGAAACTGACTGATGCGGGCAAAGAATCGCCCCTGTCCGCAGTTAGCGGTATTCCTGTCCTGCACTGGCACGGGGATCAGTTCGATATTCCTGACGGTGCCATTCACCTGGCCAGCACGGATGTGGGCCCCAACCAGGCCTTCTCCTTTGGAACCCAGGTATTGGGCCTGCAATTTCACTTGGAAGCCGACACCAGCAAGCTGGAGCGCTGGCTGGTTGGTCATGCCAACGAACTGGGCCAAGCGGATATCGACCCGCAAATGCTGCGTCTGGAAGCCATGGCGGTACAAAAGCGCCTACACGCCGCTGCCGCTACGGTCCTGACCGACTGGCTCAGCCAACTTAAACAAACCAGTTCCGCTGATTGTGCTGCATGAACACTGCTGTAACGTTTGTTGATCGTGAACGACATCCCTACCATGTGGATGTCGTTTCGATTCAGTCCCAAGTCGTCTACGGTCGGGTGGGCAACAATGTTGCCGGCCCGACTTTGCGTAGACACGGTTTTAAAGTAGCCGCCGTTCCCACCGTGTTGCTTAGCAACAACCCGCAATACCCCACGGTGCACGGCGGTGCTGTACCCGATGAGTGGCTAGAAGGCTTTCTGAACGATCTGGTCTTGCGCGGTGCGCTGGACAAGGTGCGCGCTGTGCTGATCGGTTATCTGGGCAGCGCCAATCAGGCCATTATCATTGCGCGCTGGTTAAAAGCGCTACTGCAAGAGCACCCCGACATTCTGGTCATTGTGGACCCGGTCATTGGCGATCTGGACGTAGGCGTCTATGTAGACCCGGCTCTGATCCCCGTCTATCACCAGACCTTATTGCCGCTGGCTACGGGCTTGACACCCAATAACTACGAGTTGTCCTTACTGTCTCAACAGTCTTGTGACAGTATTCAGGCCAGCTCAAACGCGGCTCACGGCCTGTTGAATGGCCGTACCGAATGGGTCATTGCCACCAGTGCCGCCCCCGAATCCTGGCAAGATGGCCAGATCAAATTATTAATGTCTCGCAAAGAACCACGTGCCGACACGCTGCTTAGCCATCCACGCGTCGACTGTGCGGCCAAAGGCACCGGCGATCTGTTTGCCGCCACCTTATTGGCTCACCTGATATTGGGCGCAGACCTGCATTCTGCTGTGCATACAGCCAGTGCCAATGTGCTGCACCAGTTGGAGTTGACACGGCAGGCCGGACATCAGGAATTAATTTTGCCCATAGATCCTTTCCGAGCCTGAGCAAATATTTCTTAATCTAACAAGACTTTCAACTGTCAGCCGTTCTCGTTAAGCTGTGCCCTCTTAGTTACAAACGGAGCATGACATGGGGCTGCCTTTTAGAAGCACGCTACATCCACGGGTGTTCTGGGGATCTACCTTTATCGTCCTGATTTTCTTGCTGATCGGGATCATTTTCCCTAAAGACGCCGCGCTTATTTTTGAACAGTTGCAAGACTGGGTCATCAAAAGCTTCGGCTGGTTCTACATCCTTGCCGTCGCCTTATTTTTCTTTGCGGTGGTTTATCTGGCCTTAAGCCGCTATGGCAATTTGAAATTAGGGCCCGATGACTCTGAGCCTGACTACCCTTACCTGACCTGGATGGCCATGCTGTTTGCCGCCGGCATGGGTATTGGCTTGATGTTTTTTGCCGTGGCCGAGCCGCTGCAACACTTCTCGGCCCCCCCTTCAGGGCTGGCTAGTACAACCACGTCAGCCCATCAGGCACAGATCATCACCTTCTTTCACTGGGGGGTGCATGCCTGGGCGGTCTATGCCGTAGTCGGGCTATCACTGGCTTACTTTTGTTTTCGTTACAACCTACCACTGACGATTCGCTCGGGCCTATACCCGCTGTTTGGCAAGCGCATCGAGGGTTGGATTGGCGACAGCGTTGATATTTTTGCTGTCTGCGGCACCTTGTTTGGTATTGCCACCTCCATGGGTCTCGGTGTTTTACAGATCAACGCAGGGCTTGAATACCTGTTTGGCTGGCCTCAAGAGACCTGGTTACAGATCGCACTCATTACCGGTGTCACCGCCTTGGCGACCTTATCGGTGATCAGTGGTCTGGATGTGGGCATTCGGCGCCTTTCCGAACTGAACCTGCTGGTAGCCGTGTGTCTGATGCTGTTTGTGCTGACTGTCGGCCCCACCTCCTTTTTAATGAATGCTTTTGTACAGAATATTGGCGGATATCTGGATAACTTTTTCGCTCGCTCATTCAGTACACAAGCATTCCGAGAGCAAACCTGGATGAAAGCCTGGACCCTGTTTTACTGGGCCTGGTGGATTGCGTGGTCGCCCTTTGTCGGCATGTTCATCGCCCGCATCTCGCGCGGTCGTACCGTGCGCGAATTCGTCCTGGGGGTCTTGCTGGTTCCAACCGTGTTCACCTTTTTCTGGATGACCGTATTTGGTAACACAGCTATTTTCCTGGATATGGGGGTTGCCGCTGGCCAGCTGGCTCAAGATGCAGCCAATAACGCCTCTGTGGCCTTGTTCGAGTTTTTTGAATACCTGCCCTGGCCTGGTGTCACCTCGGCTCTGGCGGTACTGCTGGTTACCATTTTCTTTATCACATCAGCAGACTCCGGCTCCCTGGTGATCGACACACTGGCAGCCGGTGGCGTAGAAGACGCTCCTGTATGGCAACGGATTTACTGGTGCACGCTGGAAGGTGTCGCCGCTGCCTTGCTTTTGTTGGCCGGTGGTCTCACCGCGCTGCAAACTGTCACTTTGGTCAGCGCCCTACCTTTTGCTGTGATCGTCTTTTTGCTGATACTGGGACTGTTCAAAGGCATGAAAGCGGATATGTCACGTATGCGTCGCCAAAGCCCCATGTCCGGCCCGGCGCCAGGCTCGGAAGTGTCCTGGCGTCATCGGCTCTCGACCATCTTGCACACGCCCAATCGACGGGATGCTCGTCGCTTTATGGGCGCGACCGTCATTCCCGCGCTGCAGGCGGTGGCCGACGAACTAGGTAAGCGCAATCTGAATGTCAGCCTGGAAACCAGCGATCAAGATACCGCTCAACTGACGATTCAGGCGGATAACCAGCGCAACTTCGTCTATGGCGTGGAACTGCGTGCCCGTCGAGTTGCCAGCTTTACGGCAGCAGCCGCCCGTAACGAGCAGGCACATCCTCAGGAATGGCAGATACGCACCGTGTTTGCGGACGGCAGTCGGGGTTATGACTTGATGGGTTTGTCCTCCAGCCAGGTCATTAACGATATCCTGAACCACTTCGAGCGCTATCAGGCCTTGGTCACCTCCGAGGCGACCGCTCTGTACGCACAGTCGCCCGACCCGACCTAAACCTCTGATCCGGCCTCCAGCTTTCTTTCCAGAATCTGGGGGCCGGGCCCTTGCTGGCCCAGGATATCGGCCGGATTACGCAAGGGACATTCACTCATGGACAAGCACCCACAGCCAATGCAGTGGGTCAGCTCATCGCGCAATCGCGTCAACTGCTCAATCCGATCATTCAAACTGTCTTGCCAGCGGCTGGACATGGCCCGCCATTGTTTGCTGGACGGTCTGCTACCCGGTGGCAAACCCTGCAAGGCCTCGTGAATTTCCTCCAAAGGAATTCCGGTACGCTGCGCCACTTTAATGATCGCTATGTAGCGTAAAACCACCGAATCAAAGCGACGCTGGTTACCACTATTACGGGTACTGGCAATCAAACCTTTCGCCTCGTAAAAATGCACCGTGGACACGGGCACGCCACTGCGCCTGGCCACCTCTCCCACCGTCAGCGCACGCGTGAAATCCACTGTTTTCGCCATTTTCACCCCCTTGACCTAAAGTTAACTTGAGGTTTTATAGTCCAGGTACCTAATTAAGGCAAGCCATATCGGCTGCCTCTTTATTGTCACAGGAACCTGCCATGCCTCCCCTCATTTGGACTATGTTTGCCGGACCTCTGTCATGGTTTCGGCAGTCCGTGCTTGACCAAAGCACAATCACCACTGCCCTGGCAACCCAAGTCCGCAAGCCGCTTGCAGCAGCCATCCATTTCAAGCCCGAAGACTGGTCACAAAGCGATCAGCGATTCGGCTGGACGCTTCCGAACAGACAGCCCCTGTGGCTCTCTTGCCCAACAGGAGGTCCAGCAGCATGAGTTCGCGTCGTACTTGGATCATGATTCCCATTGTGGCCGGCGTATTGGCCATAGGCTGGCGTTTGCTGCCAGCCTCACAAGAAGTTCAAGCAGCAGGCGGCTATCCCCCTGCCGTTGTCGAATTGGCCAGCGTCAAGTCCCAAACTGCCCCTCGTCTTTTACATGCCGTCGGTGCACTGGAAGCCTGGCAGCAAGTGTTGCTGAGCGCAGAGACCAGTGGTCGTATTCGCAAGATTGATTTCACCTCCGGACAGCACGTCAAAGCCGGCCAGCCTCTGGTCTTGCTTAATGACGAACTGGAGCAAGCCAGCGTGCGCCGCGAGCAGGCGCAAGTCAAACAGACCGCTATTCAACTGACGCGGGTGCGCAAGTTAAAAGAACAGCAAGCCGCAACCCAGGAGCAACTGGATCAGGCCCAGGCTGATCACGCGGTAGCCCAGGCTCAACTGCAATATCAACGTGCTGAGCTGGCCTTGAAGCAAATTACCGCTCCCTTCTCGGGCCGCATCGGTATCACCAGCCTGCACCAGGGCCACTACCTGCAACCTGGCCAAGCTATTGCCAGTCTGGTCGATGACAGCCAATTGCGCGTAAACCTGACGGTGCCCGAGCAAAATCTGTCTGATTTAAGCGTGGGCCAGACCTTGCTGGTGCAAGTTGACGCCTGGCCGAGTGAAAACTTCCAGGCTGAAATCAGCGCTGTCGATCCTTTGATCGGTGATTCGCGCACGGTGCGCCTGCAAGCCCTACTCCCCAATCCAGGCAATCGCCTCAAAGCGGGAATGTACGTCCGCGCTCAATTGAAACGCCCTGCCGAAGCCCCCGTACTGACCGTGCCCGAAACCGCACTGACCTACACCGCTTACGGCCAGACCGTGTTTGTGGCCTCCCCCAAGGATCAAGGTCTGTGGCAGGTCAAACGCGTAGCCGTACAAACCGGCGAGCAGTGGGATGAGCATGTCGAGATCCTTGAGGGCCTGAAAGAAGGCGACAAGGTGGTCAGCGCCGGTCAGATCAAGATTCAGGACGGCTCCACGGTACAGACCGCCAAGGACAAGGAGCCCGTATGAACACCGCCTCCCGTCCCGGTTTTACCGACTTGTTCGTGCGTCGGCCGGTTCTTGCCCTGGTGGTCAGTGCCTTGCTCCTGATGTTGGGTCTGTTCTCTCTGGACAAGCTGCCCATCCGGCAGTATCCCCTGCTGGAGAACTCCACCATCACGATTACCACCGAGTACCCCGGCGCCTCTGCACAGCTGATGCAAGGCTTCGTCACCCAACCTATCGCCCAGGCACTGGCCTCGGTGGAAGGGGTGGATTATCTGTCCTCCCACTCCGTGCAAAGTCGCAGTGTCGTGACCTTGCGCATGGAGCTGAACCGCGACTCCACCCAGGCACTGACCGAAGTCATGAGCAAGGTCAGCCAGGTGCGCTATCGCCTGCCTGAAGGCGCTTATGACCCGGTTGTGGAGCGCTCCTCCGGGGACTCCACCGCCGTGGCCTATGTGGGCTTTTCCACGACGTCGATCTCCATCCCGGAGCTGAACGACTATCTGTCCCGCGTGGTGGAACCCATGTTCTCCACCATTGATGGCGTCGCGAAGATCCAGACCTTTGGCGGCCAAAAACTGGCCATGCGACTCTGGCTGGATTCGGACCGCATGGCTGGCTATGGCCTGACTGCTGCCGATATTGCCCAGGCTGTACGCGCCAACAACTATCAGGCCGCTCCCGGCATGGTCAAAGGCCAGCATGTCTTGAGCAACATCCAACTCAACTCGGACCTGACCAGCGTGGCCGAGTTCCAGGACCTGATCGTGCGCGAAGACGGCACCTCTTTGGTACGACTGCGCGACATAGGCAAGGTTGAACTGGGTGCCGCCGCCACTGAGACCAGCGCCTTGATGGATGGCCTGCCCGCCATTCACCTGGGTTTGTTCCCCACTCCCGGCGGCAATCCCTTGCGCATTGTGGAAGGCATTCGAGATCGCCTGCCAGCCATTGAAGCGACCTTGCCACCCGGCGTAGAAGTGGCCCTGGCTTTTGAAACCGCCCGCTTCATTCAAGCCTCAATTGATGAAGTACTGAAGACCCTGACCGAAGCCATGATTATCGTGGTGCTGGTGATTTATCTGTGTCTGGGTTCCTTTCGCAGCGTGCTGATTCCGCTGGCTACCATTCCCTTGTCCATGCTGGGAGCCGCGGCCTTGATGCTGGCCTTTGGCTTCAGCATCAACTTGCTGACCTTGCTGGCCATGGTGCTGGCTATTGGTCTGGTCGTGGACGACGCGATTGTGGTGGTTGAAAACGTACACCGTCACATCGCTGCGGGTCGCTCGCCCGTGGTGGCAGCCTTGCTGGGCGCGCGTGAAGTGGCCGGCCCTGTGATCGCCATGACCCTGACGCTGGCTGCGGTTTATGCCCCGATTGGTCTGATGGGTGGTCTGACTGGGGCACTGTTCAAAGAGTTTGCCCTGACCCTGGCCGGTGCGGTGCTGGTATCCGGCGTGGTGGCCCTGACCTTGTCCCCGGTGATGAGTTCTTTGCTGCTGCCCTCGCAGCAAGATGAAGGCCGCATGGCCCATCTGGCAGAGAGCTTCTTTGGTGGCCTGTCGGCCCGCTATGGCCACTTGCTGGCCCGCTCCTTGCGTCATCGCTGGATTACCGGCGCGGTCGCCTTGCTGGTCTTTATCAGCCTGCCCGTGCTCTATCAAATGACGCACAGTGAACTGGCTCCCATTGAGGATCAGGCCAGCGTGCTGACAGCCGTGAAAGCTCCGCAAAATGCCAACCTGGCCTATGCCGAGCGCGACGGCAAGCTGCTGGATGACACGTATCGTGAAGTGGCCGAAACCGAAAGCACCTGGTTGATTGTGGGGACAGACGGCCCGGCCGCCAGCTTTGGCGGGATCAACCTGAAGGACTGGAGCAAGCGCGACCGCGATGCCAGCGCCGTACAGGGCGAACTGCAAGGACGCGTCAGCGCGATTCCCGGCAGCAGCATCTTTGCTTTCCAGCTTGCCCCCTTGCCCGGCTCCAGCGGCGGGCTGCCGGTACAACTGGTACTGCGCAGTCCCGGCGACTACCGCACGGTATACGACACGATGGAATGGGTGAAGCAGCAAGCCCGTGAAAGTGGCTTGTTCGTTGTAGTGGATAGCGACCTGGACTACAACAAGCCCGTTTCCCGCGTGGAAATTGACCGCAGCAAAGCCGCCAGCATGGGCATCAGCCTGCGTGATATTGCCGACTCTTTGGCTGTACTGGTGGGCGAGAACTACCTGAACCGCTTCTCGCTGGATGGCCGCTCGTACGACGTCATTCCGCAAAGCCAGCGTGAACTGCGCCTGACGGCTCAAGCCCTGACACGCCAGTTTGTACGCAGTGCCAATGGCGAGCTGGTGCCCTTGTCGACCATGGTTCAAATCCACAGCGAAGTGGAACCGAACAGCCTGCGCCAATTCAACCAGCAAAACTCGGCCACGTTGCAAGCCATTCCCGCTCCGGGCGTAACGCTGGGGCAAGCAGTGGGCTATCTGGACGACATCGCCCGGCAATTGCCGGCTGGCTTTACGCATGACTGGCAATCCGAATCGCGCCAATTTACCCAGGAAAGTCAGTCTCTGGTGTGGGCTTTCCTGGCCGCATTGGTGGTGATTTATCTGGTGCTGGCCGCACAGTACGAAAGCCTGGTGGACCCCATCATCATTCTGGTGACGGTGCCCTTGTCCCTGTGCGGAGCCCTGCTGCCATTGGCTATGGGGTTTGGCACGCTCAACATCTACACCCAGATAGGTCTGTTAACGCTGGCTGGTCTGATCAGCAAGCACGGCATCTTGATGGTGGAGTTTGCCAATGAGCTGCAATTCAAGGAAGGCCTGAAAAAGCCCGAAGCCATCTTGCAAGCCGCCCGCATTCGTTTGCGCCCAGTGCTGATGACAACCGGAGCCATGGTCTTTGGTCTGGTGCCTCTTCTGTTTGCCTCCGGTGCGGGTGCTAACAGCCGCTTTGGTCTGGGTGTGGTGCTGGTCTCGGGCATGTTGATTGGCACGGTCTTCACTCTGTTTATCCTGCCGACTTTGTATACCTTGCTGGCGCGTGATCACGCCCATCAAGTAGACACCCCACGGGCGCGCGATTTGGCTCAGGCCCTGCGCCCTTCGACTGGAGAACACTCATCATGACGCCACCATTATCAAACAGGCTCGCGCCTGTGGCGCGTGCTCTGCGACTGGTGATCCCCAGCCTGATCCTGAGCGGTTGTGCCGTGGGACTGGACACCTCCATTCCCACCGCCCCAAGCTTGGCCGACACCAACTGGAACAGCCAGTTCGCCCAAACCACCGAACAAGGCGAAAACTGGTGGACCTTGCTGCAAGACCCGCAACTGGACGCCCTGATTGCCAAGGCCCTGGATCACAATCTGGATATTGCCCAGGCACAGGCCCGCTGGCGGGCCTCCCGCGCCCTGATCGACGAGCGCCAGCACGACCGCCTGCCGGCCGTCACGGCCCACGCCAGCTACAAGCGTAGCGGTTCACAGTTTGCCGCAGCAGACGGTTCCATTGACCACGGCATTAGCGAAAACTGGCGCCTGGGCATGCAGGCCACGTGGGAGATTGATCTGTTCGGTCGTCTGGAACAATTAGCCCGCTCTGCCCAGGCTCGCAGCGAGGCCAGTGCAGATCAATTGGATCTGACTCGCCAGGCCATTGCAGCTGAACTGGCGCGTCAATATGTGCAAGCACAGGGTTTGCAACGACGACTGGCTCTGGCAGAGGACGATGTACGCAGTTGGGAACAAACCATCAAGCTGGTGCAGGCTGGTGTGTCGTTGGGCCGGGAACTGCCGGAGAATCTGGACAATGCCCAGGCGGGTCTGGAACGAGCCAAAACCCTGGTGCCTCAACTGCGCAGCGATCTGGAGCTGGCTCGTTTGCGTATCCAGGTGCTAAGCGGCGGACAAGCCGAGAGTATTGATACGCCGCTGCCTAGCGCCAAGGCACCTTTGGCCGCCTCCCTGCCTTTGGGGGACGTCAACGCCATGCTGTTCAACCGGCCTGACGTACGTGCCGCTCGACAGGAAATCCTGGCCAGTTCGCACGAAGTGGCCGCCGCCACCGCCGAGCTGTACCCCCGTCTGGATCTGGCTGGCTTTATCGGCTTCTTTGCTCTGAGGGGTAGCGACCTAGGCCATGCTGCCCGCGCCTTCGATGTTTCACCCGCCATGCAATGGCCTGCCCTGCGCTTGGGTCATGCCAGAGCGCGCTTGCGTGGCATGGAAGCCGTGGCTGATGAATCACGCCTGCACTATCAACAAGTGCTGCTGCAAGCTCAGGAAGAAATTCAGGGCTCTTTGCAAAGGCTGACTCAACATCAGGAGAGCCTGCTTAGCCTGACACGGGCGGCGTCACACCTGGAAAATGCCCATGAGCGCGCCTTGACGCGCTATGAAATAGGCGCTGGGGCCTATCAGCAAGTGTTGGAAAATCAGCGCAGCCTGAACCAGACCCGGCAAGAGCTGGCAATGGCGGAAACCGGCTCGTACCTGAATGTGATTGCCTTGTATCAGGCTTTGGGTTGGGGAGTAGCGGCACCGAGTCCGACAAAGTAGTTTCAGCTTTGATTGGCTTGGGGGTGGTCTGTCTCATAGATGGGCCGCCCCTTTTCTATTTGTGCGTCCGCCTGTTGCAGAAACTCGGATAGATTCGCAATCTTGCTTTGCATCAGCCGCTCCAGCCGCTTCCCACCAAACCACAGCAAGGCGCAGCAAAAAAGCGTAATCGGCAATACATACCAGCGCAGCCAGACCGAAGCATCCAGCAGCCAGCCTGCAGCGGTAAAAATCACCACCAAGGTGCAGGCAATCCCATTATTGCGCTTGGCTTTGAGCAGAAATTTACTCAAGTCCTGGTGACCACGCTCCAGAGTCTCTACTTGCTCGCTCAACTGATCACGGTCTTTTTTCAACTGCGCCCAGGCGGCGCGCTGCTCCTGTGTCACCGGCCTGCCTGGTTCATGTTCCTGATTGCTCATTATCTCTACGCCTGCTCTCGCTACCCACAGCACATCAGACTAGCCAAAAAAGGGCTAATTCCCCAGCAAGGACGAACCTTTCTGCCCCAAAGACAGCACTTCACTGGCGTTCACAATGGCAATCGAAATGTCTTCAATCGTGCTGCGTTTGTTCATGGCCTGCTCGCGGATCAGATCGTAGGCCTGATCTTCCGACACCTGATGAGTGCGCATCAAGATCGTCTTGGCCTGCGCTACATGCCGCTGCCCCAGCAGCTTGGTCTGCAACTTGCTGATCAGGCGACGCTGCTGGCGCAATTCCTTATGGTATTTGCGCGCCAGTACCACCGTGGACAACAAACCGAAAGAACGAATGGGCGAAGGCAGGATCGCCTGAATATTCAAATCCAGCACAGCGGAAACTATCGTGGGGTTTTCATAATTAACCACGGCAATCACTGTAGGGGCGTCTTCCTCGCAGACCCAGTCCAGGCGCAGGTGCAAGAGGTCCGGTTGCACGGCCAGAAATACCAGATCCGTTCCTGAAGGCAGGTTTTGCGTGGGCGGCCAGATAGTCTGGACCGAACACCCGATACGCTGCAGTTGCTGGGTCAGCAAGCGGCCATCGCTATCGTCCGGATGCATGACCACCATCGTCAATTGCCGCAGTTCCTTGAGCTGCGGCGAGGTGGCATGCGGAAAACGATTCCGCGTTCGCAAGGGCTTGTTTGCCGGCTCATCACCGTAGGAAGAGGAGTTGGCCACGCTTTATGTCTCCAAAGTATCCAGCTTGGCAGTCCAGTCGCCCAAAGAATGGGTGACCAGATAGGGGTCGGGTGAGACCGGGCGCGTTGCCTGGCGCACAATCACAAACTCGCCGTCGGCATTGATGCGTCCGATCCGAGGATAAAGCCATGTGTGGTGATTATTGGGATCGATCTTGATCCGCCCCTGAGGTGCATCCAGCTCGCTGCCCAGCAGGTAGGGCAGCAAATCCCCGATCGCATCGCTGGCGGATTGCCGATACGCATTGGCGAACAAATGCATCTGCGAATAAGCCGCTTCCCAACACAGATTAGGGTGGCAGTCGGCCCCAAAACGCTTGCGCAAACTGGCCAGGCAACGCGCATTGACGGCCGACTCGATGGATTGGAAGTACGGTGCAGCGGTAAAGTGCCCACAGGCAATATCGGCCCCCATCTGGGCGATCTCGGCCTCCGAGGTCGTCAGACTGGCAATGGGCATGGTCTGCGGATTGAAGCCCGCATTGGCATAGGCACGGTACAGATTGGCCGTGGAATCGCCCACCACGGTGGAGAAGATAAAGTCCGGCTGTTTCTGGCGTATATCTTGCATGATGCGGCTGTAATCGACCTCGCTGGCATCCAGGGGCAGATAGTGTTCACCCAGCACTTGGCTATCAGGATGCTGCATGACCAGCTCGCGCATGATGCGGTTGGACTCGTAGGGGTAGATGTAGTCCGAGCCAATCATATAGACCCGCGCGCCGAAATTGCTGGTCATGAAATGCGCTAGCTGCACACTGTTCTGATTGGGGGCGGCGCCGGTATAGATCACATTGCCGGAGAACTCGAAACCTTCGTACAGAGTGGGATAAAACAGCAGCTTGTTCCACTTCTCCACAATCGGGATCACAGCCTTGCGGCTGCTGGACATATAGCAACCAAAGATCACATTGACGCGATCCTGCACAATCAGCCGCTCGGCCTGTTCAGCGTATAAAGTGGGCTTGGACGCTGGGTCGTAGCACACTGCCACCAGCTCGCGCCCGAGCAGGCCACCGGCCTCGTTGATTTCCTCAATCGCCAGTTTGGCGCCCTGCCATTGCGACTGACCAATGGTAGAGGTCATGCCGGTTGCGGAATAAAGAACGCCGACGCGTACGGGTTCGTTGTGAGCCAAAGTCCATCTCCTGTCTAGCATGGTAGGGGTGCAGGTCAACGGACCTGCCAGTAAACACGACAAGCGAGCATCAGGTTACTCCAAAAAACGGCTTAAATCTGGCCCCCCACCACGCTTGCACCCCTATGAAAACTACCAGGCATCCATCAGGATCAGGGTCCCGGGCAACCAGCAAGTCAGCGCTCCGATCAGGACGGTGTACGCGGGCAAAATACGCAAGGACCGTCCCAGCCCCAGGGCCACAAAAAACAGGAACCACAGGCTGGACCACAAAAGCCACATGGCGATCAAACGCGGATCACTGGCAGATCCGGCAAAGGCCAAGGCACTGACGGCAACAAACAAGCAATACCAACCAAAGCCCGCCCCTTTCAGGCCATACCACTGCACCACGGCCAGATACAGGTAGGTAAAGGCAAACAGCAGCCCGCCGGCAGCGGCGAAATAATCCGCCATTTGCTCACCACGCTGCAGGCCCAGCAAATTGATGAACAAGGCCAACAAACCCACCAGTAAATTAAAGGGGGCCAGATCTCGACTTTCAATACGTCCAGTCAAACCCACGCCATTGACAATCAGCACAGCCCCAATAAAGAAAAGCGCAACACCCAACATGGCATAAGCCTCCAAAACAAGGTGACGATCCCGGCCTGGCTGGCACCAGAAACTCCTGGTGCTGCATGAGCTCCGTGTATCGCGATGGCGTATTGCCGGCAGGCATGGTCCGAATAGTTCGCAACCTAATTACAAGGTCGGATTGATTTCAGGCAAACAAAAAAGCCCGGACCGGTTCAAACAATGAACCGGTCCGGGCTTCTTTGCCCAGCATCGGCGCTGGCAGCATTGGCAGCGGATGTCGTGTCTATTCGGAAATGTCTCAGCGATCTGAAATCGCGATCGATGCAATTCTTACATAGCCCGGACGATCGTCTGTACTAGCGATTACCCTAGCGGCTGACGATTGACGTACCAAATACATTTCATGCTAAAGTGCTCCATCGATTTAACGATCTGATTCTTATTTCATGAACCGCCCCGCATCCTCTTTGCCAAGCACTCTGCCCCTGTCGCGGGCCGCGTCGCTGCGGGCGGGCTCTCCCCCATCTGTCTTGCTGTTGACTGTCGTCGCCCCAGGCGTCGTCAATCAAGCCGCAGTCGTGTCCGACGTCGTCGTCGACACACGCGTCTACAGCGTCTGCTCCTAAGACCCTTTTTCTTTTCCTGCGCGGTTGATACGCCTGGAATGTCTTTGCAGACAAGTCTCATTTATTTAGACAGATAAAGAACGATCATGATTTCTTCTTCTCGCGCCCAAGGGGGTGCTATTGCCTTGTTCGTGCTGCTTTGGGGCAGCGCGGGTATTTTCACTCGTATCGGTTTGGACCATGGCTCGGTTATGGCCATGC
Source organism: Alcaligenes sp. SMD-FA (assembly GCF_025960365.1). Classification (NCBI taxonomy): domain Bacteria; kingdom Pseudomonadati; phylum Pseudomonadota; class Betaproteobacteria; order Burkholderiales; family Alcaligenaceae; genus Alcaligenes; species Alcaligenes sp. SMD-FA. The sequence goes on from NZ_CP110108.1 coordinate 3,085,130, forward strand.
TGATCCTGCGTTTTGCCATCGCCCTGCCTATGGTGGTTATGCTGGGGCACTTCAATGGCGGCTGGCTACCGCCCAAAGGGCAACGTCTGCTGCCGGCTATCAGCGGTTTGCTGATGATCGGGCTGTATTCCTTTTTCTATTTTGAAACTCTGGCCCAGGGAATCACGCCCGGTCTGCTGGCAACGATCCTGGGTGTACAACCGATTCTGACCTTGGCCTTGACCGAGCGGCGTTTTTCCCTGACCCGTGTAGCCGGTTTAGCCCTGTCGCTGACCGGGCTGATTCTGGTGGTGTATCAAAGCCTGATTGTCAGCCGTTTGTCCGTAACGGGTCTGGTGTTTGCCATTGCGGCTTTGTTAAGCATTACTGTCGGGACGATTGTTCAAAAGCGCCAGCCTGTGGGGGCTTTGCAGGGCATGCCTTTGCAATACTCTTTGTCTTTGGGCTTGTTTATTCTGGTGTCTCTGGGTTTGGGGCAAGACATCCGCTGGGAGAACACCTTGGGCTTTTGGGGGCCTGTTATTTGGCTTGGCCTGGTGATTTCCGTGCTGGCCCAGTTGCTGCTGTATCGCATGATTCGCAGCGGGAATCTGGTCAATGTCACTAGCCTGTTTTATCTGGTTCCTGTGGTGACAGCCGGATTGGATTTCCTGATTCTGGGCAATACCTTGGCGGCTCGCGCGGGGTTGGGACTGGTGGCTATCTTGGCGGGTCTGTGGCTGACATTACGGAAGAAGGCGGCGTAAGTCTGCTTTTTATAAGTGGGGTTTCATAGAGAGTGAAATCAGTCTTTGAATGATGAGATCGGTCTCAGTGAAACCACCACTTGGGTCCCTCTACAGGGATTGGGCTGAGCACTTGCCGGTGCTGCGCACCGGTGCCCTTGTCAGGAGATAGCTACGGGCGCATCCTGAACTCGCCGGGTACTTGGTCCCCCGGACCAAGTACAAGCGTCCGGCTCAAACAGCAGGATGCTTGAACCCCTACGCTATCTCCTGACCGCGGCAAGTACTCTGATCCGCCCAATCCCTGTAGAGGGACCCAAGTGGTTCACAGTGATGCAACTCCACGCTTCAAGCTGGTTTGCTTCCAAGATCCAAATACTCATAGATAGATCCTAATACCTAGATCTCTATTTTTAAGCGCAACCCTCAAAGCGCCCCTCTAAAAACCCCTGATTTACGAGTTCTCGCTACAGATAGATGCCAATCATCAGCATGTGAGTACGGCAAGCACGTTGATCATCATTGATGATTACTTTTGGGTATTTCAACTGGCCTCACTGCGCTCAATGGCAGTAGCCCTTCAATCCATCTCAACAACTTGGCCGACAACAAGCCCTAAGTCCACCAAGCGCCAAGCCAAGGAACTCTAAAAAGCCCCCTGTCTCCTATACAACCAGCACTTTCTCCCGCCACAAATCGGTTTTTTTATATTTCTCCGTTGTGAGCCGCTTAGGGGCCGGGTCCAGGGGGGTGGGCGATTCAGACTGCTTGCCGCAGGCGGTTCTGATATCCGGGATGCAAGCCCTGTGCTGCTTGAGCCCGACGCTTGTGATTGGTCCGGGGGACCAATCACCGGGCGAGTTCACAGGGTGCCCGGATATCAGAATCGACAAGGGCACCGATGCGCAGCATCGGCAAGTAGTCAAGCCCACCCCCCTGGACCCGGCCCCCAAGCGGCGTCCCCACACCGAGACACCAAACAAAAAAACCGACATCTCCAACCCTGGGGTCGGGCGAGATATCGGTTCAAAAGCCAGGGGCCTGTTCCCGGCGTGCTACCGTTTCAAAACGTGCTTCTAATTATTAATTCCAGAAGAACCAATCTCAGCCGTCTCACTGCGCCGCAATCCAGTCCTGCAATTCCTTCTCCCCTTGCCAGGGTTGACTACGATCAGCACTGGCCGTGCGTGCCTGGGCAACCAGCTCGGGAGTGATAGCATCCACCTCATTTCCCCACTCATGGCGAATAAAGCTCAACACAGCCGCCAGCTCCGCATCACTGAATTGTTCTGCAAACGCAGGCATCGCCCCCTGATATTCCTGACCTTTCACCGTAATAGGCCCGGTAATCCCATGCAGCACCAATTGCGCCAGCACCTTGGGTTCTCCCTTCACCCATTCAGAGTCAGCCAAAGGCGGAAACACCCCTGGCAAACCTTGTCCCGTCGCCTGGTGACACGCCACACAGGCATTGGCATACAACTGCTTGCCGTCCGCAGACGCACTGGCAGGAGCGGGAGCCAACACAGCCAACGGTCGTTGATCCCCCAGACGGGGAGAGCTGTTAGGCTGAGCTGACACGATGTAATACACCGCCCAGGCCAATAAAGCCAAAACCACCAGAATCACAACGCGCGGAACCGGGTTGTATTGCTCGTGAGGATCCGCATTCTCGCTTTGACGACTTTGCACAGGGCGACTCATTCCTCACCTCCCACTGCATCAGCACTCAAGATCGGATACACATGCTTGAGCGATTGCAAATACACCACCAGATCCAAGGCCTCCGGACGGGCCACCACCACCTTGCCCTCCGGTGCCACACCCGGCGGCAGACTCACGACGCGCTCATCGGGCTGCACCTGATCTGGGCTCTTGGCTTCAAACAAGAAACGATAGGGAGGCATATTGCTACCCGGCGAGTATGCGCGTGGATCGTACAAATGACCCAGATGCCAATCCTGACTAGGCTGACGCACGCCAATATTGAACAAATCCGGCCCGGTACGCATGGTGCCCAGCAAAGGCGGATCGTCGTAGTGATAATCCCCCGCGACCGAAGCGCGCCCCCAACCACGGCTGGCATCGGCTACACCCGCACCCGTGGTGCTGGGCTGCTGCGTGTGACAAGTAATGCAGCCATTGCCCCGATACACCGCCCGCCCCCGTATTTCCTGACTGGTATAGGGTGACAAGCCTTCCGGGGCAGGCTCGTCCTTCAGTTGCAAAAAGGGCACCACAATCATGGCCGCCGTTGCCAAGGACAAAGTCACCATGGACCCGATAATCAACTTCAATTCGTTTTCCATGACCTTAAACCTCCAGCTCAGCGATGCGGCGCACAGGAGCCGAGCGGGACTCGGTCAAGGCAAACGCACCCGACTTCACAATCATCAGCAATACGTGCAGGGCGAAAACCAGATGGCCCAGCGTCATCATGGCGCCGCCAATGGAACGACCTTGCAGCCACGGCATGGTGACCGCCACCGATTCCATAAAGCCACGCGCAGGATCCAGCAGGGCCAAGCCTTGCAGCACGCCACCAATGCTGAGCGTGATCATGTAGACAGCAAAACCAGCCACCACCAACCAGAAGTGCCAGGAGATCAAGGCGGGACGAGGCCAGGCGGTGTTCAGAATGCGTGGCAAGGCAAAGTACACACCACCAAAAATCACCATGGTCACAAAGCCGTACATACCCAGATGAGCGTGTGCCACCGTAAAGTGCGTAAAGTGAGTAATGGAGTTCAGCGAACGCAGTGCTTCAGCAGAGCCTTGCAGAGACGCGACGGTGTACATCATGGCGCCAAAGACAATGAAACGCAGAACAGGCGAGTGACGCAGCGCACTGAAATGACCTTTCAGCGTCAAGTGCTGGTTAGCCGAAAAGGCCAGCACCGGAATCACCATCATCATGCTTTGAACAATGGACAGGGTAATCAGCCATTCAGGAATAGGACCACCAATCAGATGGTGCGCCCCCACCTGTCCGTAGAAAAACGCCAGCGTCCAGAATCCCAGCAGCGACAAGTTATAGGAGCGCACGGGCCGCCCGATGACTTTAGGCAGGAAATAGTAAATGGCGGCAATCGACATGGGGGTGTAGAACAAGCCCAATACGTTATGCCCGAACCACCAGTTCATGGTGGCTTGCTCCACCCCGAAGTGCACGCCAGGAACCTTGGCCACCAGATACAGAATGGGGAACCAGAACAGCGCCGCACCGATATACCAAACCGACACGTATAAGTGCTTGACCTTGCGTTGCGAGAGCATCAAGGCCAGCGGCATACCAATCATCATGCCGCCAAAGGCAAACAACACGCCAATTTGCCAAGGGATCTCCAGCCACTCCAGGCCCGCATTCAAGCCAATGGCCAGCGCGCCCATCCCGGCCACCAAGGCGGCGTTCCAGACCAGGCCGCCCACCATCACCAAACGGCCCCCCAATAAGGGAGTTTGCAACAAGCGCGGCAGCATCCAGATGGTCAGGCCCAGCAAGCCCATAGGCGCCCAACCATAGGCCACGCCGTTCAGGTGAATCGTGCGTAAACGGCCAAAGCTCAACCAGGACACATCCCCCAGAAACTCGGGCCAGTGCAGCTTCAAGGAGCTGATCAGCCCCGCAAACGAAGCCACCACCAGCCAGACCACCGCACAGACAATCAGCAAAAAAGCAGGCAAGGAACTGGAACGGTCAGCCTGCTCACGCGCAGCCATTTCAATGGCACTGGTTTGTTGGCCATGATTTTCTGCCAGATGGTCGGCAGCAGCCAGACTCAACGCCTGCCGTTGGGCATCACCGGCAGAGGGTTCTTCGGGCTGGCCGATTTCGCCCTTGTAAAAAATAGTGCGTGCACCACTGACGTCAGCATCGAACAGGCCCTTGCGCAAGGACCAGATAAAGGCAAAAAGCCCGGCAATCGACAGGATGAATGCGGCAAGCAAAAGCGCCGTCGGGTTCATGGTATTCCTCTGAGTAGATAGGCCCGCCGCCCACACGGGCACGGACGAAAACACCCGGCAAGGCTACCCGTCGGTACAGTGCATTCCAAGAATCAGTTAATGCTTAAAAAACCCTATCAGTTGGCTTGAAAGCCGTGTAAACCCCGACTTGCTTGTATTTACCGGCATACCCATCAGATAATAAAAAAACCACATTTATTAAAATTACCGTATCAGATGGAGCACAGAGCAGCATGAAACTGTACGAGACGCTGGCCAAGGAACTGGCCCAGGCCATTCTTGACGGCACCGTAGCGGCAGGCGAGCGCATGCCCTCTGTGCGTCAATTGATGGATAAGCACAAGATCAGTGCCTCGACGATTTTCCAGGCCTATTACCGACTGGAAGCACAAGGCTTAATCAAGGCGCGCCCACGTTCAGGCTATTACGTGTGCTCCAGTCTGGCTCCTCATACGCTGGAGGCAGATACAGCCTCCCAACCTCCTCTGCAAGCGACCAGCGTCAATAATAGCGACCTGATCATGGCGATCTTGCAATCCAGCTCCGAGCGCTCCGTAGCCCCTTTGGGATCCGCATTTCCCAGCCCCTTGCTCTTTCCTCTGGAACGGCTTGGGCGCTTCTTGTCCGCCAGTCTGAAACAGCAAGACCCTTGGGCCAGCGTGGATGACCTGACCCAGGGCCACGCTCCCTTGCGCCGCCAGATTGCCTTGCGTTACCTGGCTCAAGGCATGGCCATCAATGCCAACGATATTGTGATTACCAACGGGGCTCTGGAAGCACTGAACCTCTGTCTGGCTGCAGTGACTCAACCGGGTGACATTGTGCTGGTGGAATCACCCACCTTTTATGCCGCCCTGCAATCGCTGGAACGCATGAAGCTGCAGGCCCTGGAAGTGCCCACCCACCCGCGTGAAGGCATTGATCTGGAAGCGCTGGAGCACGCCCTCAAGCAACACGCCCCCAAAGCCTGCTGGCTGATGACAAACTTTCAGAATCCGCTGGGCAGCCTGATGCCCGACACTAAAAAAGCCCAACTGGTCGAGCTGCTGGCCCGCTATGAAATTCCCTTGATCGAGGACGATGTCTATGGCGAGTTGTACTTCGACACGGAACGCCCTCGTCCCGCCAAAGCCTTCGACCGTCAAGGTCTGGTGATGCACTGCTCCTCTTTTTCCAAAACCTTGGCACCCGGTTACCGCATCGGCTGGGCCGTCCCGGGACGCTATATACGCGAAGTCGCCCAAGCCAAGCTGACCACCACCCTGACCTCCCCTGTGCCCACGCAACTAGCCTTGGCCAGCTATCTGGAAAAAGGCGCGTACGACCAGCATCTGCGCCGTTTGCGTACCCAGTTAAAAAACCAGTATGCGCAGTTCTCCAAAGCCTTGGGACGCTACTTCCCCGCAGGCACGCGGGCCACCCGCCCCGAAGGCGGCTACTTCCTGTGGGTAGAACTGGAACAAAGCGTGCAGACCCTGGAATTACATCGTCAGGCCCTGTCCCAGGGCATCAGTCTGGCGCCGGGTTCCATCTTTTCAACCACCCAGAATTACAGCCATTGCCTGCGTCTTAACTTTGGCCACCCCTGGACAGAACACAGTGATCAGGCCTTGGAGATTCTGGGTAACTTATGCCGACCATTGCCACTTAAAAAGTAAAGGCACGTAGCGCCTGACGATAGAAAATAAAAATTGGCAGCTTATTGAATGACAAAAGAAAAGACAGCATGATCGCGCAGTTACACACGCAAGCACACTGTCTGTTCAGGAGTTTTTGATGGCCCACACCTTACGTAACAAGCTGATCGGTGTCTGGCAATTGCAGTCCTTTGAGTTTGTTCCAGCAGATGGCTCGCCCCGCTATCCGGGGCTGGGGCCCAACCCCATTGGTCAACTGATTTACACAGAAACAGGTTATATGGGAGCACAACTGGGCAGCAGCACCAGAACGGTACAGGACAGTTGTCAGTCCCTACTGGATACGTACCTGGCCTATGCAGGTACGTTTGAAGTAGACGAGGCGACCCAATGCGTCACCCACTTTGTTGATATGTCTCTGTACCCCGATTGGGTGGGCGTTCCCCAGCTACGCCTGGCACGCTTTACCCAAGACGCGCTGGAACTGTCTACCCGTGATCCCGTCGTGGTGGCTGGCAAACTAGGCGTGGGCACCTTGCTGTGGCACCGTGCCGAGCCGGTCTAAGCACACTGGTTCAACGCCATGAGCAAAGTCCAGCCTGTGCTGGTCATGTCAGTGTTGAACCGCGCTATCGAGCAAGCCCAGAAAATAATCCACAATCGCATGGGCACGTCTGTCCTTGCGCATGGCCAAGGACAAGGGAATCGTAAACTGACGCTGCTGTGGGTCCACCGCAATCATCTGGCCCTTCTCTACCCAACGAGCCGCCACGTGCTCAGGCAGGAAACCGATGTACTCTCCCGTCAAAATCAAAAAAGCGGTTCCTTCCCGATCACTGGCGGTAGCGACACAATTCAAATCCTGATGCTGTCCAATCGCCTCCGGGCTCATGCGATAAGCGGGCGCAATAGCCGCAGCCTGGCGCAAGGCTTCCTGAGACACTGCCCCTTTTTGTACCGCTGCAAACAAAGGATGCTCCCAGGAGCAGTACAAAAAATAAGGCTCGGCATACAGCGTGCGATACTCCAGCCCGCTCAAGGCATTAATTTCGGGCAGCACACCCATATGCAAACGGCCATCCAATAAACCGCGCTCAATTTCACCTGGCGTGCTCATGCTGATATGCACACGCACCGCCTCGCTGTTTTGCCGCAAGGCACGCAAAGCGGAGGTGATGTGCATATGAGGCTGCGAGATCAGGCTATTCATCAAGCCTATATTCAAATCTCCCCGCAAGCTGGAATGCAGCTGGTTCACTTCACTGCGAAAATTCTCCACCGCAGCCATCAAGGTTTCACTGGCCCGCAATACTTGCCGCCCTTCCTCCGTCAAAGCAAAACCGGCCCTACCGCGCTGGCACAAGCGGATTCCGCCCAGGCGCTTTTCCAAATCGCTCATATGCAGGCTGATGGCCGAACGCGTAATCCCCAGCACACCTTCTGCGGCCGAAAAGCTGCCCACTTGCGCCACCGTTCTGAACACACGCAGCAGACGCAAATCAAAATCGGAAACCTGCAACAGTCCTTTGAGCTGCATATAGGTAAGTAAAACAATAAGTGAAGTTAAATAAAAACGTATTTTACTCAACAACTTAGCTCTCTACACTGGGGGTATTCACCGCCTTGAGGAGACAAACATGAACTCACCCTACTTTGCGCCACAGCAGATTGCCAGTGAACTCAATCTCCAGTCCCACTGGATGCCCTTTACCGCGAACCGACAATTCCAGCAGGACCCGCGTCTGGTCGTCAAAGCCGAAGGCAACTGGCTGTATGACCAGGAGGGTCGCCAGATTTTTGACGGCCTGTCCGGGCTTTGGACTTGCGGGGCTGGACACGCCCGTCATGAAATCCAGGCCGCCGTGCATCGCCAACTCGGACAACTGGACTATTCTCCCGCCTTTCAGTTTGGGCATCCCACCGCGTTTCAACTGGCCGACAAACTAACCCAGCGCACCCCCGACGGTCTGGATCATGTTTTCTTCACCAACTCCGGTTCTGAATGCACCGACACTGTCGTAAAGATGGTGCGAGCCTACTGGCGCATCAAAGGCCAGGCAACAAAAACCCGTCTGATTGGCCGCGCTCGTGGCTATCACGGCGTGAACGTGGCCGGTACCAGCCTGGGCGGTATCGGCGGCAACCGCAAAATGTTCGGTCAATTGATGGATGCCGACCACCTACCCCACGTGCTGCAAGCCGATTGCGCCTTCACACGCGGCCAACCCGAAACAGGGGGCCTTACCCTGGCCGACGAACTACTGAAGCTGATCGAACTGCACGACGCCAGCACCATTGCCGCCGTTTTTGTCGAACCCGTCTCGGGCTCGGCAGGCGTACTGGTGCCCCCTACCGGCTATCTGCAACGCCTGCGCCAGATTTGCGATCAGCACAACATCCTGCTGGTCTTTGATGAAGTCATCACTGGACTGGGCCGCCTGGGCACCTACACCGGAGCCGATTACTTTGGCGTCACCCCCGACATCATGACCATGGCCAAGCAACTGACCAACGGTGCCATTCCCATGGGCGCGGTCATTGCCAGCAAAGAGATCTACCAAACCTTCATGGGCCAGGACCTGCCACTGCACACCGTGGAGTTCAGCCACGGCCACACCTACTCCGCCCACCCTGTCGCCTGCGCCGCAGGACTGGCTGCCCTGGAGTTGCTGGAACAGGACAACCTGCTGCAACGTTCTGCCGAACTAGCCCCGCATTTTGAGCAGGCCCTGCACCAGTTGCGCAATAGCCCGAATGTGATCGACATCCGCAACTGTGGCTTGGCAGGTGCCATCCAACTGGCCCCGCGTAACGGTGACCCTACCATCCGTCCCTTTGAAGCCGGCCTACAGCTGTGGAAACAAGGCTTTTACGTACGCTTTGGTGGCGACACCCTGCAATTTGGCCCCGCCTTCACCACCACACACGCCCAGCTTGATTCATTATTCGATGCCGTCGGTGGCGTCCTGAAGCAACTGGCTTAAGCAACCCCAAAGGGCGGACTATCTTGGGCCGCCCTAAATCAGCTCCACTCGTTGCAACTGGAAACCTTAACTTTCTACCCAAGCAGCCCCTGTAACCGGCTCCAAGATCCACAAACGCGCCATAATACGAGCTTTGCTCCACAAGAAATATTCAGCGCCATGAGTTCTCCCACAACACCTACCTTTGCTCAGGCTCCCATCGGCCTGTTTGACTCGGGTGTGGGCGGTCTGTCCATCTGGCGCGCCCTGCGCCAGTCCTTGCCAAACGAAAACCTGCTGTATCTGGCCGACTCACAATGCGCCCCGTACGGCGACCGTTCCCCGGAATGGATCATTGAGCGCACCCTGTGCATGACAAAGTTGCTGGTCAACCAAGGCTGCAAAGCACTGGTCATCGCCTGCAACACCGCCACCCTGGTGGCAGCCCAGGCCTTGCGCGACACGCTAAGCATCCCCATTATCGCCATCGAACCCGCTATCAAACCCGCTGCTGCCCTGAGTCGCAACCGTAGCATCGCCCTGATGGCCACCAGTCGCACCTTGGACAGCGGCGGCCTGCAAAGCCTGATCGAACGCTACGCCAGCGACGTGGAAGTCATCCGTATCCCCTGCCCCGGCCTGGCCGACCGCGTCGAAGCCCTGCAGTTAAGCGGCCCGGAAATCGAAGCAGAGCTGCGCGCCCGCCTGGCCCCTGCCCTGCAAAGCCAGGCCGACACACTCGTGCTGGGTTGTACCCACTACCCCTTCCTGCGCCCCACCATCGAAGCCATCAGTGGCTCGCGCTTCCATATCCTGGAACCCTCCTTCGCGGTCGCCGCTCAAGTCCACCGCCGCCTGGAACAAGCTAACTGCCTGAACACACAGGCTCAAGCAGGCAACAGCGCCTTCATCAGCAGCGCCCCCATGGAGCAAGCGCGACAAGTCATCCGAGCACTGACAGGACTGGCAGAACCCACCATGCTGACATTCCCGACGCAAGCCGGAACACGCCCTATCGTCGCGGACTAGCACAAAGCAACAACAAACTCCCCGAGAGTGACGCCAGCCAGCGCCGCGCCAAACCCCGAGCGATCCCTGACTCAGACCATACCTCTGGGTGCCTTCTTATGCTCTTGTGTCATCGCTTGTCTCCTTCAAGACAATCATAGGCCCGAACACAAAATTTCCGACACTCTCCGCCGCGTCGGCAAGTTGTCCGCCTCCGCCCCCTGCTCCGAGGCCCCGAGTGGCGACCTACGAAGAGTGATAAAAACTACAACTCAAACCCATCACCCACCTTAAATTTGCTACTTAAAAGATAAAAATCACTTACAGCCCCGCCAAACTGCCCCACCGTAACAAACCATCCATTACACCGTCATATGCCTGCCAAGCCGCAGCCAGCCAGGCTTTGATCCCCGCTGCTCCCCTCCCCGCCCCACCCTTCACATAAAACACAATCCAATCATCGGCGGATTTTCTGATCCGTTCACAGGGCAGTCACACGCCCTTCCTACACTGCCCGCAGTCCTGATCCGATGCCGACTGGGCAGCCCACCCTCATGCACAGTCCGGCCTCTCTTTCCACCTTCTCTCCTTGAGTGGCTGTATGACCTTCACCTCCCGTCCCCAGAAATCCCCCACCGTGCAGCGCCTGCAACAAGCCGGACTCTCTCTGTCCCTGGCGCTGCTGCTGACCGCCTGCGGCAGCGGCTCCGGTGGTAATGATGGCCCAGCTAACCCTGGCACCAATCCCGAAACCCCTACCGTAGAGCCCGGCGACAAACCCCAGGCGCTGGGCGGCAAAAAAGCCCTGATCGTCACTATCGACGGCTTAAGCTACGAAGCCCTGCTGCAAGCCCGTCAAGCAGGCCAGCACCCTGCCCTGAAAAACCTGACCATTGCCCCCGCACAAACCGGTGGCTACGCGGGCACTGCCAGCGAACAACGCACCCTGCCACTGCCTGGCTGGGCCTCCCTGATTACCGGCGTCTGGGCAGACGAGCACGGCCTGCGCGGTGTCGGCCAAGAAGACACCAAACTCAATAGCCCCACCTTGGTCGCCCAGACCTCCAAACCAACCCAGGCCGCCCTGGCCTTGAGTACCGGCGACTACCGCACACTGTGGAGTCAGGATCTGCAAGAAGGCCGCATCATCGAAGCGGCCAACTGCACCGACTCTGATAGCTGTGTCAGCGAGCAAACCCAGAAATACCTGCAAGAAGGCAAATCTCTGATCCTGGCTCAAATCCAGGCCCCCGCCCGTGCGGCCAATCAGGCAGGCCTGGGTAGCCCGGCTTACCAACAGGCCGTCAACGACTCCCTGGCTGCGCTGGACAAGCTGTTCGCCCTGATCGACAAACGCACACAGGCCGATGCGTCGGAAGACTGGCTGGTCATCCTGACCACCAGCTACGGCCTGGACGAATTTGGCGGCACCACCGGCTCGCAATTTAACCGCAACAAGACCAGCTTTATTGCTACCAATAAAACCCTGGCCTCCTTGCCTGCCATCGACAGCCAAGTCTCCAGCAGCACGGACATGAACACCCTGGCCGCCGTCATTGACATCGCGCCCACCGTCCTGTCCCACCTGGGTCTGCAAAACGAACAATACCGCTTCCGTGGCTCGCCCCTGCAAGCCGACACCCGCGTACACAATCTGGTTTTCAGCAAACCGGCCGACAAGAACATGGTGGACCTGAACTGGGTGCTGCAAGGCGAAGCCTCGCAAGAAATCCAGGTCATGCGCGATGGCAAACTGATCGCTACCTTGCCTGCCGGTACTACTCAGTACTCCGATCCACTGCCTGCCTCCGATACCGCGCAAACCTACTCCCTGTATTACTCGGTCCAGGTGGGCAAGGCGGCCTCGACCCTGAAAGCCGATGTAGGCTACCAGCCCCCACCCAAGCTGGCTGACACCCTGAAAAACGGCCTGCTCAGCTATTACACCTTCAATAGCCAGCCCTTTACCGACGCCAAAGGTGGCAGCACGCTGCAAACCTCGACCCCTGCCGTGCCGGCCGGCCAGTTGATTGCCGCTGACTTCCTGGACCCCAGCACACCCAAGGGTGGGCTGCGCATCATGGGCAGCAATGTCGATGGCAACGGCAACCGTGGTTACCGCCTGTCCATGAGCCGCAATCTGTTCACTCTGAGCAGCGTGCAGCAAATGACGATTGGCTTTTGGCTGCGCACTGCCAACAACTGCCACGGCTATGGCGCCTCCATCATGGCCAACAAGAACTATGACTCGGGCAACAACCCCGGTTTTGCATTGGGCCTATTTAACGCCAACGGCTGCGACATCCGCTTTAACACGGGCTACGGCGGCGGCCGCAACGAGAGCCAGGGCTACAACATCACCCCCGACGAATGGGCCTATGTAGCCGTCGTCATCGACAAGGCCCAAGGCAAGATGCTGGGCCACGTGTTTGACCCCAAAAAAGGCGCGCAGTTTGGCTCGGTGGCTCTGGAAGCCCGCACTTTGCAAGCCCTGGGGGGCACCGGCACGGGCGAACTGGGCTTGAACGAAGACGTTACCGGCCAGTACTACAAACGCTGGGGACGCAGCGACATCAATATGGACTTTGGCGAACTGGCCATGTGGGACCGCGCCCTTAGCACGGACGAACTGACCAGCATTTACGAATCCCGCCAGCCTCTGTCCAGCCTCCAACCCTGATCGCCAAGCAAGGACTATTTATGACTTCCAAGAACGCTTCACTCACCTTTGAGCGCCTAAAACGCGCATCCGTCTTGTTGATGTTCTGCGGCCTGCTGGCTGCCTGCGGTGGTGGCAGCGACACCGATAGCTCGGGTAACACAGGCTCGCCTGAAGAGCCCACCGAGCCTGGCAAACCCACGCCCGAACCCGCGCCGCAACTGAAATGCGCCCCTTGATTGACTAAGAGATTAAGTACAATGACTTCACGCCGCAATTTCCTACGCAATATGACCGGTGCCAGCCTGGCTGCCGGTTCCTTGGCCGCTTTCCCTCCCAGCATCCGCAAGGCGCTGGCCATTCCGGCCAACAACAAGACGGGCACCATCAAGGATGTGGAACACATCGTCGTCCTGATGCAAGAGAACCGCTCATTCGACAACTACTTTGGCACGATGAAAGGCGTACGTGGTTTCGGGGACCGCTTCACCATCCCGCTCCCGAATGGCCGCAATGTCTGGCAGCAAAACCTGAGCTCCACCGAAACCATCATGCCCTACCACTTGGACAGCACCAAGGGTAATGCTCAGCGGGTCAACGGCACCCCCCACGCCTGGGTCGATGGGCAGCAAGCCTGGGACCATGGCCGCATGGCTTTCTGGCCCAAGTACAAGCGCCCCCACTCCATGGGCTACTACCGCGAAGCCGAGGTGCCGTTCCAGTTCGCCATGGCCAACGCCTTTACCCTGTGCGATGCCTACCACTGCTCCATGCACACCGGTACAAACTCCAACCGCATGTTTATGTGGACGGGAACTAACGGCCCAACCGGGACGGGTGAATGTACCGTCAACAACGCCTGGGACAGCCTGGGTTCCTCGGCGTTGGGCTACGAGTGGAAGACTTATCCCGAGCGTCTGGAAGAAGCCGGTATCAGTTGGAAGGTCTACCAAAACCTGCCTGACAACTTTACTGACAACTCGCTGGCAGGCTTCAAACAATATCGTCGTGCCAACGAACAATCGGGCAAGCCAAACAATGCCCCTTACGAGCCGTCGGATGACATTGGTAATCCCCTGTACAAGGGCGTGGCCAACACGATGCCCGACGGTGGTTTCTTCGGCCAACTGCGCAAGGATGTCGAAGAAGGGAATTTGCCCCAGATTTCCTGGGTCGTGGCACCGGCCGCCTACTCCGAACACCCTGGCCCATCCAGCCCGGTGCAAGGTGCTTGGTACACGCAGGAACTGCTCGATGCACTGACATCGAACCCCGAGGTCTGGAGCAAGACCGTTCTGCTGGTCAACTTCGATGAAAACGACGGTTTTTTTGACCACGTACCGTCCCCTTCGGCACCATCCATTGATCCGGACACGGGCAAGCCTATGGGCAAAACCACCCTGACCGATGAGCAGATTGCTTTTGAATACTACAACTACCCCAGCCCCAAAGGCTTGATGGGTCAACCTCCACGTGACGGCAAGGTATTTGGCCCCGGGGTACGCGTTCCAATGTACGTGATCTCTCCGTGGAGCCGTGGTGGCTGGGTGAATTCGCAAGTCTTTGACCACACCTCCGTGATCCGCTTCATGGAAGAGCGCTTTGGCGTGATGGAGCCCAATATCAGCCCCTATCGCCGTGCAGTATGTGGTGACTTGACCAGTGCCTTTAACTTCGCCAGCCCGAACGACGAACCTCTGCCCACCTTGAACGGACGTCGTAGCCGTGACGAGGCCGATGCCATCCGCCGTGCCCAGGAACGCCTGGCTCAGGTGCCTCAGCCCCTGGACAATCAGCGCATTCCTGTGCAGCAAACCGGTGTGCGCCCGTCGCGTGCCCTGCCCTATGAACTGCACGTCAGCGCCCGCTGCGATAGCGAAAAAGGCGTACAGCTGCTGTTCTCCAACACAGGCAAAGCCGCTGCTGTTTTCCATGTCTACGATAAGCTGAATCTGGACCGCATTCCCCGCCGCTACATGGTCGAACCCGACCAGATGCTGGACGATGTCTGGGACGTTCAGGCCGATAACCTGGGTCACTACGACCTGTGGGTACTGGGCCCGAACGGCTTTCACCGTCACTTCCGTGGCGATGTCAGCGTACTGAGCCAGTCCGAGGCCGCTCGCCCCGAAATTCGCGTCTGCTACGAAGTCACCAAAGGCGATGTCTATCTGGAAATGATGAACGGCGGCCAGTCTGCCTGCACCTTCACCATCCAGTCCATGGCCTACCGCGAAGACGGCCCTTGGGAAGTGACGGTTGAACCAGGCCAGCAGTCCAAACAGTCCTGGGCCCTGAAGTCCAGCGGCCACTGGTACGACTTCGTGGTCCGCAGCAGCAACGACCCAAGCTACTACCGTCGCTTCGCAGGTCGAGTGGAGTTTGGCGCACATGGCGTCAGCGACCCAGCCCTGGGGATCCCCGCCTACCTGTAAGACTTAAATACTCTGAATCCAACGTTCTATTGTCTGACTATGTGTGCGTGCGCACCACGCACACTTTTTACCCCGCTGCCAGTACTTGGCATCGGGGTTTTTTTTATCTGTAGCCTACACCCCAGAGAGAATAAAAATGCCCTACTAACCGGGTCAGGAACGGCTTGTCTTTCCTAGAATGCTCCATGACAGTGGGCATCCAGCACTAGCAATGCCTACTGCTGCAGGCAAAGAGTCCCTACAAATCGTAGCCTTGCGCATAGGGCTCAGATGTACATCAACATGGCGACCAAGTGGCGCATGTATTACGTCCTGCGGGACGACATCTTGATGATGAGTTGGGGCGAAAACTGCCAACTCCCCCTGAATGACGGCAGCAGATCTTGCCATCTATCTGCACATTGCCGTCAGAGAGGGGGGAGACCGCTGTAATGGCTGCGGCCGGAGGAAATATCGCTAAAGCCAGAGGTACAAGGCCGTTGGCACGTGATACGAGCCTGTCTCGGGAAAATCTGTACAAAAGCTTGTCAATTGTTTCCCTAGTTCGGGTACCTTGTTCAAGGTGACCCGAACTAAAGGGGCAAGCTAAGCATCAAACCCTGGTTCAACTCCCATTGAACACCTGCTTACTGCACCAGCTGATTCATCTCGATAATAGGCAGCATCACGGCCAGCACAATCAGCAAGACCAAGCCCCCCATCAGCAAAATCATCAAGGGTTCCAGCAAGGCGGTCATGGTCAGGGCCTTGCGCTCCAGTTCAGTCGACAAGGTCGTGGCCGCACGATCGAGCATAGGGGCCAGTTCGCCAGTTTTTTCACCGCTGGCAATCAGTTGTACCAATAATGGCGGGAACAAGGCACTGCGTTGCAAGGCAGTCGCCAAAGGCAGACCCTCGCGCACATGAATAGCGGCCTGATTCACCGCATCGCGCAAGGCCAGATTCGAGACCGTACGTCCTGCCGCTTCCAGAGCGGTCAGCAAAGCCACATTGCTACCAGCCAGAATCGCCAGCGTGGCGGCAAAACGAGCAGTATCCACACCCAGCAAATAGCCCCCCAGAACGGGCACGCTTAACAGCCGTCGATGAAAGGCCAGCTTCAAGGCCGGTTGTCGCAACAGGAAAGCGGCCAGCACAGCCAGCAGTAGTAACACCACAAACAGCACCACACCCCAGTCGCGTAACAGATCGCTGGCGCCGATCATCACGCGCGTGAGCATGGGCAATTGCTGTTTGGCTTGGGTAAATGCGCCCACCACCTGGGGGACGACATAGCTCAGCAAAAACACCACCATCGCCACAGAAATCAGGCTGACGATGGCGGGATAAATAAAGGCTGTCAGCACCTTGCCGCGCAAGGCTCCGCTGTCTTCGATAAAGCTGGCCAGACGATCCAACACTTGTTCCAGTTCACCGGACTGCTCACCTGCCCGCACCAATGCTCGGTAAATTTCAGGAAAGTCACGAGGGTGATTGGCCAGGGCATCGCTCAGGCTTTGTCCTGCTCGGATATCAGCACGCAAGGCTGCCAGCAGTTGCACCAAAGGCCGACGCGTCGCCTGCTCAATCACCACTCCCAGGCTGGCCTCCAACGACAAGCCCGCCGCTACCAGACTGGCCAACTGACGAGTCAGCCAGGATAGCTCGGTGCGGCGCAAACCCGCACTGCGGGCACGAGCCACAGCACGACTGCGCCCCGCTTTCAGGGAAACGGTCAGCAGACCTCGGGACAGCAATTGCTGGCGCGCCAGACGCTCGCTCTCGGCCTCCAGCACCCCCCGTTCGCTGCGACCGGCCTGATCCACGGCCTCATAGTGATAGGTCCCCATACTGTCCTGCCCGCCTATAACTCGCGCGTGACGCGCAATACTTCTTCAGGCGTACTGACGCCCTGCTCCACCCACCGCTGAGCATCTTCACGCAAGCTTCGCATGCCCGATTCACGCGCGGCCTGACGCAAGGCGGGTTCGGCTCCGGCGTCATTTAACAAGTGCTGGGCACGTTCATCGATGCGATACAGCTCATGAATCCCAGTACGCCCCTGATAGCCCGTATGGGCACACTGTTGGCAACCTTCAGGGCTAGCCCGGTATTGCCCCTGCTCGGCAGGTTGACGGCAATGTCGGCACAGTTTGCGTATCAATCGCTGGGCCAGCACACCCCGCAAGGTAGAGGCCAGCAAAAAAGGCTCCACCCCCATATCCACCAAGCGAGTGGCCGCAGACACCGCATCATTGGTGTGCAAGGTAGCCAGCACCAAGTGGCCAGTCAGGGAAGCCTGCACCGCAATCTGCGCGGTTTCCAGATCCCGGATTTCTCCGATCATGATGATGTCCGGGTCTTGTCGCAATATGGCGCGCAAGGCGCGCGCGAAACTCAATTCAATACGAGGGTTGACCTGCGTCTGGCCGACGCCAGGCAAGTCATACTCAATCGGATCTTCGACGGTCAGCACATTGCTGCGTGCCGTATCAATGCGCCCCAAAGCGGCATACAAAGTCGTGGTCTTACCGCTGCCGGTAGGCCCGGTGACCAGCACAATGCCGTGTGGTTGATGAATCAGCTCATCGAGCTGAGCCAAAATATCCGGGGCCATGCCCAGACGCTCTAGCTCCAGCTGTCCGGCTGACTTGTCCAGCAGGCGCATCACGGCGCGTTCGCCATGTCCGGTAGGCAGAATCGAGACACGCAGGTCCAGCGCCCTGCCTCCTACTTTCAAGGCAATACGGCCATCTTGTGGGAGCCGCTTTTCGGCAATATCCAGGCTGGCCATGATCTTGATACGGGACACCAAGGCTCCGTGCAAGGCCCGGCGCGGGCTGACGATATCGCGCAAACGGCCATCCACTCGATAGCGCACGACCGAGTGGGTTTCATACGGCTCCAGGTGAATATCACTGGCGCCATCCCGCACAGCCTGGGTAAACAAGGCATTAATCATGCGAATGACCGGCGCATCGTCCTGATTTTCCAGCAAGTCGGTGACAGCGGGCAATTCCTGCATCAGTCGATCCAGGTCCACCTCGTTGGCAGCGGCATCCACCACGCTGGCAGCATCGTCGCCCTGTGCATAACTGGCATCAATCAAGGTATCCAGTTCGGCATCTGGGATTTGCCGCTCGTCCAGCTCGGGATAGCGTCGCCGCAACTCCACCAAGGCCCAATCCGGTGTGCGCTCGCTAATCACCAACGTGCCCACACCTTGCTGCTGCGTCAGCACCGCGCGGTGCTGACGTGCCCAGGAGTAAGGCAGGCGGGTCATAGCGTCTCTCGCAGGTCTACCGCAGCGGATGAACCGGCGGCCTGTGGCAAGACCATGTGTCCCGCATCAGGGTGAAACCAGGTGGAACGATCCGGCAGTCCAGTCTGCACGGCACGCATATAGTTGTAGCGGTCCAAAGACAGACTCTGGCTGTCCTGCGCGTTACGCACGATATGCGGACGCAAGAACACCATCAAATTGGTTTTTGTACGCTTGCGTTTCTCGTACTTGAAAAGGCTGCCTACCAGCGGAATATCTCCCAGCAAAGGCACCGATTGTGTACCGTCCTCAATCGAGTCTTCCAGCAAGCCACCCAGCACAATGATCTGGCCATCATCCACCAGCACATTCGTGCTCAGCGCACGTTTGCGTGTGACGGGCGAGTTGGCCGATACCGACATGGCTGTATCGATACTGCTGACTTCCTGATAGAGCGCCATCTTGACGGTGCCCCCTTCCGAGATCTGCGGGCGCACTTTCAAGGTCAGCCCCACGTCTTCACGCTGAATCGTCTGGAACGGATTGCTGGCCCCGTCGCCCGTGGTGGTGTATTGGCCCGTCACAAAGGGAACGGTACGGCCCACCATGATGCTGGCTTCTTCATTGTCCAGCGTCATCAGGTTAGGAGTAGACAGAATATTGGTGCCCCCCTGGCGCTCCAGCGCTCGCGCCAGTACACCTAGATTGACAATCTGCTGACCCAGCACGTTCACTGTGCCTTTCACCACACCCAGGCTCAAACCAGCCGCCAAGGAATCAAGCGTCGTTGCCCCAGCCTTGGTGATACCGCTGCCGCCCAGATTGGCACCGCCCACAAAGCCCGAGCCGCCGTCCGAAATATTGCCGCCGCCCGTCATCCACTGAATGCCGAACTCGGCCGCATTTTCTGCATTCACCTCCACGATCAGGCTTTCGACCAGCACCTGAGCGCGACGTTGATCCAGTTGGTCGATCACTTCACGCAAGCTGCGGTAGACCGGATCGGGGGCCGAGATAATCAAGGTATTGGTAGACGGGTCGGCTTGAACAGTCGCCCCACCAGCGCTAAAGGCCACGGTGCCACTGGCATTATTAGCGGCACTCAAGCCCATCTCGCCTTGGGACTGACCTGCTGTTGCCGACGTTTCCATTGCCTTGGCCGCGCCCGTGGTGCTGGAGGCATTGCCAGCAGGAGCCAGACTATTGCTCTGTTGCTGTCCACCCGTTGCCGTATTACCTGAGCCGGACTGCCCGGTCAAAGCAGCCCGCAACACTTCAGCCAACTGTACGGCCTGGGCATTACGCAAATAGACCACATGCAAATTGCCCTTATTGCTTTCCGGGCTGTCGATACGGCGTATCAAATCCCGCGCCAAATCCAGCCGTGCCGGACTGCCTGCCCGCACCAACACGGAATTGCTGCGCGGATCGGCCACCACCGTGATGCGTTGCGCCACATCATTTCCCGGAGTATCCAGCATTTGGGATGCCAAGGCCGCCACATCCAGCGCCACCCCGTAATCAATCGGGATGATGTCCGTATTCAAACCGGCAGGGGTATCTATCCCGGCGATCACCTGGGCAATGCGATCCAGATTATCACCATAGTCAGTCACAACCAGGGTGTTATTGGAGGGGTAAGCATTGATAGGATTGTTGGGCGAAATCATGGGCCGCAACACGGGAACCAGGGCCGTGGCATTTTCATAACGCAAGGTGAACACACGGGTTTCCAGCTCGCCACTGCCGCTGGCCCCGGCACCTGCGGCACGCACGGCACCGCCCTGTTGACGCGCCTCGGTTTCGGGCACTACTCGGCTGACCTTGCCATTGCGCAATACAGCAAACCCTTGCATCCGCAAGGCTGACAGCAACATCTCGTAGGCAGTGCGGGCGTCGACCGGCACCTCGGACACCAAGGTCAGTTGCCCTTTTACACGCGGGTCCACAATAAAGTTCTGGCCGGTAAAGCGCGCCAAGGCGGCCACCACCCCGTCCAGCTCAGCATCTACAAAATTCAAGGTAATGTCGTTGCCTTGCGGAAACTCGGCCGGGTCGGGCAGGTCGATCGGAGCGGCCCGGCCCCCGACTCGCTGCGGAACCCGACGCGTCACGGCAGCAGAAGGCGTATTGTCATTGGTAAAGCGCGGATCAGCCTGGGTACTGCGTACAGGCGTCTTGCCTACCGAAGCAAAAAACGAAGAAGGATCCGGGCCAGGCTCAGGTTTCTGACCTGTGCTGGCACAGGCGCTTAATAGGACGGCGGCCCCCAGACTTAAAAAGAAGCGAGGGCGCAGCCCAGGAAGTCGTTTGGTCAAGGTACTCATAGTCAAAATATGGTTATTCCTGCTTGCTAATCGTTGTGGCTATTCGCCATTGGGTCACACCCTGACGCTGAGGCCCCAAGGCCTCTAGTAACTCTTTGAATCGTTGATCGTCGGCCTGCTTGGCTTGGGCACGTCCTTCAAACAGCCCGCCTGCCGCCCCCCACTGACCCTGACCTGCCAAAGTCAGATCCCCCGCCAGGGTTCGCAGGCTTAGCTGCACACCCTGGCCCTTGCGGCTGACAGCCAATTGGTAATCACCCAGCTCGGCTTGGGCCGCCAAAGCCGAGCGCGCATTGCGCCAATCCAGCTCCAGCAAAGGTCCACTTTCAGCGGCCAGCGCCTGACTGGGCCAGCGCAACTGCAACTGCCCTTGCGGTTGTACGGTCTGCAACAAGGGATGCAAACGCCCTAAAAGCGCAGCGGGAACCGTTAGGCTTTGGCCAGAAATGCGCCAGCCTTGCAGGCTGGCTTGCAAGCGCACAGGCTGGTCCAGCCACGCATGGCTTACTTCCATTTGCGGCCAGGGCGTCAAACGCCAACGCCAACTGACAGGGCCGGGAACAGTGCGAGCCAACAAACCCGACCCCACCACCAGCAGACCTTGCCCGGAAGCCAGATTGCCGTGAGCCGTTTCCAGTCGTAGCGGCAATTGCTCCGGCTGCCAGATCAACATCATGCGGGCAGGCAAAAAGGGCACGGCGGCCAGCAGCAGACACACCGCCAACAAGGTCCAGGCCATGATTTTGGTCAGTTTTTTCATGCAGGCTCTCCTGCACCCAACACAATGCGGCCATCCAACAAACCTGCACGTTCGCGGCTATCTACCACCGAGCGACTCAGGCTGACTTCTTGCACGGCAAAGCCCAGCACACGAGGGGCGTGCATCAACCAATCCATCAAGGCAGGAGCGGCCACGGCCTGGCAGACCAGAACACGCTGCTCGGCCGGCGACACCTCTGTCTGACATTGGGTGCCCAAAGTCTGCAAGCTGCGCTGCAAGGCTTTGTCTTGTCCTTGCGCGTCAACCGGCGCGACCAGCTCTTTATCCAGGACCTGAATTTGCGACAACACGGTTTGCAGTTGCGCCATCTCATACTGCAGGCGCGGCAGCTCTTGTTTTGCCAAGGCCAGATCACGAACAGCGGGACGTAACAGCAACAACCACAGAAGCATCACAAGCAGCACAGCCCCCAATACCGACAAGGCCAACTGATCCCGACGGCTCAAGGCTCGCCAGTACTGTCGGGCAATGGCAAGCTTGTTATGGACGGTCAGCAGTACAGGCTGAAAGGCAGCAAATTTGCTCATTGCTGCCCCCCTTGCTGGCTGGACGCTTGCGCTGCTTTGTTCAAACCGATCTCCCACTGACGGGCCGACTCGCCCTGTTTCCACTCCAGCTCCGATTCAGCAGGCAAAGGTGGTGCAGGCAAATCGCTGGCCAGTGTCAAAAGCAACTGTTGGTCCTTGAAATTCAATGCGCGCACCTGTCCTTGCAAGGCAGGCCATTGCACGGCACTGGCCATCAACAACCGATCAAAAGGCGCCGAGGCCGGACTTTTATCGGCCAGCAAGCCGTCACGATGCTGTCTGGCCTGCGTCAAGGGCGCAACAATGACAGGCAAATGCGGCAAGGCTTGTCGAACAGCCTGCTCCATCTGGGTCTGTACCTGTTTCATCTGGGAGCGCAAGGACTGCGCCTGCTGCTGCAAGACCAAGGTCCAGCTCAATACCGCGGCCAGAGTCCACCACAGACTTTGGCGCAGCACGCTGTTCCCGCCGCCACTGGCGGCCATCTCCGGCATCAACAAGGAGCAAGCGGGTACTGTCAGCATTTGACCTTGGCCCTGCCTGTCTTGCTCATGCCCCTCGGACCAGGCATAGACTCCACTGAGAGGGACTCCGGCCTGGCGCGCTTGCTCTCCCAAGGCCAGCAAGGGCTGGCGCTCCGTCCAGACTAATTGACTCATACCGGCAGGCCCCGGTGCCGAGCAGGCCACCCACACCTGTTCAATAGGGCTCAAACACAAAGGCTCGACCGCACTGCAGGCCACGGCCTGCCGCCGCGACGCACTGACTGAAGGAATACGCGCCTCAGTCACCGTTGCCATCCCGGCCGGTAAAACCAGCTCCAACGATCGGGCCAGGGCTTTGAACTCCTGAATCGCTGCCCGGCCACGGCGCAATACCTTGGCACGCTTGTCGCGCAGCACAAAGTCCACCGGCTGATCCAGCCTAGGTGGGGAGTCCAAATAAATACGCAGCACTTTGCTCATCACTTCAACGAATCCAGACAATCCGGCTGCGGTCCGCAGCCCTGTTAATCAGGGCCTGGGTCGCTACCCGGCTATGGTCAAGTCGTAACTGACCACTTAATAAAAACCACTCACTGCGCACGGTCAGCGTTTGCCCCTCCAACGCCTCCTGACGTTGCAAGCGGGCTTGAACATCGGCCTGATCCCGGAACCACTGGCCCCGGTCGCGCTGCGCCAACAGGCCACGCCACTCAACCAGACTGACGGAAGGCTGCACCGCAGCCAGCACCTGGGCACTGGCAGTATTCACATTCAAGGATTTGGCTTGCGGCAGGTAGCTGAGATAAGGCTCCAGTTGCTTGGCCTGTTGCACCGCATTGGGGAAAAAGTCCTGCAAATGGGAGGGCCAGGGCGCTTGTCCGGCCTGAGCCCGTTGCAGCCGCTGGGCCAACTCCAAAGCCAACGAGGGTTCCTGCTGCACACTGCCCAACAACTGCTCCAATGCCTGCACGTAGCGGGCCTGAATCCGGCCATCGCTTAGCAATAAAGCCAGATTGAATTTGCCCTGCTCGTCCTGGATATAGCCAGAGAAGTAAGCCGCACGGGTCTTGTCAGGAGTCTCTATCTTCAACTCACTCAAAGCCTGGGCCCACAGGCCGCCTTTATGCGTCACAGCCGAACGCTGCGAGTCCAAACGCAAGACCAGCACGGCCCAATCCAGCGCACCGCGCAGCAGCCAGTTGGCCTGCATGTAGTCACGCTCGCTGGCCAGTTGCGTTGCCAGTGCACTTTGACGCTGCACAATGCCCATAGTGGCAATAGACACTGCCATCACGACCACCAGCGCATTGATCACCGCCATGCCTTGTTGGGATACCCGTTTCATAGCAGCATCACCACTTTGCGGTATGGATGCTCCTGCCCTTCCAATTGCACGGTCAGCTCTATGCCAGTCGCCGCTGCTCCAGCCTGCTCGGGCCACGGCCAGCTTTGCCAGCCACGTGCCGGAATCCAGATACGCAAATTCCAGGCAGTGACCTGCTCCAGCACAGCTTGCAAAGGCCCCAACTCGGGCAAGGGATACACCGTTCCTGCCTGGGCAATGGCCCGCTGCAACACACCCTGCTGCAAACGCCATTGAATCTGCTGGGTTCCCGCGCCAGCATCGCTACGACGTTCAATCATCAGGATGGCCGGGCCTTCACCCTGGGCTTGCCAGCGAATACTGGCGGGCAGTACTGCCATCGCCCCGGTCGGGTCCACGGGGCCTGGCACGGGGGGCAGATGCAGCTCCAGATCCCGTCCCATTTGAGCCAAGACATTGAACAAGGCCTGGGTCTGACGTGCCTGCTGACCAAGTTGCTCATCCGCATGCAAGACCGCATCCAGGCCTCGCCAGGACATCAGGCTAATCAAGGCCATGATGGTCAAGGCCACCAGCATTTCCACCAAAGTAAAGCCTTCCTGGCCAGTATCTGTCATGGCAAGGACGCCAAGGTCGCGTGCAGCTCGGCCAGCACGGGGCCTTGGGGCAAGGCAGCCTGCACCGTTACCTGACGAAAGAAGCGATTGGCCGTGGCTTGCACGGTCTGCTTGCACTGCAAATTCAAGGAACCTTGGCGGCAAGGCACCACGGTTTCACCCGGATCGGGAAACAGGCGGCGCAGACGCATCTCGGCCACCACACCGTCAACGGCCAGCAGAGCCAGGCTGCGCTCATGCATGGCCTGGCTGCCAGAAGCACTCAGGCCCAGCGCACGCAATCCGGCGGTCAGGGCCACCGATACGATGGCCAGCGCAATCAACACCTCAATCAAACTCATGCCACGCTCTGTCATGACTGCACATCAAAACGGCCTGTCGGGTCGCTGCGAAGATGCAGTACCTCGTGGCCATCATCCAGCTCCAGCAGACGCGGCGCGGACAACCATTCATTCACAAAAACCCAGGGCCCGGCTGGCTCCAGGCGCACACGCACTGATTCCAGCGTCCAGGATCGCTGGGGAAACAATTGGGCAAAACGAGCCTGATCGCGCAGCCAGCCCACAGTGGGGCTGGAGCCATCGGTAGCGTCCGGAATCAGGCTGAAACGATAGCCCTGCTGATCCGCATTCCAGGCGACGCTGCGGCCACTTTCGCGCACATAGCTTTGCAACTGCGCCAGACGCAGGGCCAGTTGACGGGCTTCCCGCTGTATCCCCTGATCCCGGTCCAGTACCAGCACGCTTAAACCTGCGCTGCTGACAATACCCACGATCAACAAGACCACCAGGGTCTCGATCAAGGAAAAGCCCCGCTGTGCCACATCAGTCCCAATTGCCGATATCGGCATCACTACCCGCCCCGCCAGCCTGACCATCCGCCCCCAGCGAGAACACATCGATCTCGCCATGCACGCCGGGTTGCAGATACTGGTACGGATTGCCCCAAGGGTCGTTAGGCAGACGGTCCATATAAGGGCGCCAGTTGCGTGGCTCGGGAGGCTGAGCGGGGCGCTGGTGCAGCGCCGCCAAACCTTGAGCCGTACTGGGGTAACGGCCGTTATCCAGGCGATACAGCTTCAAGGCCTGTGTCAGCGCGGCAATATCCTGACGGGCCGCGACGGCACGTGCCTGATCGGGCCGGTCCATCAGGCTGGGGACAACCAAGGCCGCCATAATGCCCATGATGACCACCACCACCATGACCTCAATCAGAGAAAAACCTTGTTGAGCGCGGGACTGAACCGATCCGGCCAAACGACGCGCCGGACTGCGAGATAAAGTAGATCGAGACATGAAGGAAATAAGCCACCCAAAAAAACCCAAGCTCTTGTCATACGGGCTTCATGCAGCACACGCACACTAAGAGCCCTTAAGACAGCCATACGGGCTGTCTGCCAATGCACTATTCGATGCAGTCTAAATGGGTATTATTTCCGCCATATTTCCGTCACATCTTTGGCTGCGTTTGTGTCAGGCCGGTATTGCTCTGGCCTTGATCAACCTGCTGATCCATCTATTCCTACCCTCGGAAGGAACGATTGCGCCTGTGCTGGAGCAGGACCACCGCGAACAGATCAGCACGCAACAAATTGCGCAGTGGTTTGGAGGCAGCACCGCCATGCCCGAGCTGCGTTTGCACGGCATGATTGTGAGTGGTCAGGGTGGGGCCGCCTTACTTAGCATTAATCAACAGGCGGTGCGCGCCTACCGCCCTGGTCAGGAGCTGGCACCAGGCGTGCTGCTGGATTCGCTGCAGCGCGAGCATATTGTGATTACGGTCGATGCCGTGCCCCAACAAATCGCCACCGAGCGTAAGGGCCCCGCCGTCATTGCCGGTATTCAGCAAGGGGCTCAGCCCTGAAGTGAAGAGTTAGCAGTATGATTTAAAGCTGTCTTTCTTCTTTCCCCCCTGGTGGGTATGTCTGCTTTATTTCGTCACTGGTTTGACAGCCTGCGCCCCAAGTCGCTGGCCATTGCACGCCCTGAAATGCTGCGTGCCACGCTAGGCGCCACGCTTAGCGTACTGATTGTTTCCTCTCTGAGCCTGTACCTGTCGGATTTTGCCGACACGCACCACTGGCTGGTAGCCTCCCTGGCGGCCAGTGCCTTGCTGATTTTTCTAGTGCCAACCAGCCCGTTGGCCCAGCCCTGGAATGTGTTGCTGGGCAATCTGGTCGGTGCTTTGACAGGGATTAGTTGCGCCATTTTGCTACCTCACCCAATTGCCGCCATTACCATGGCCGTGTGTGTGGCCATGCCCATCATGCTGGCGCTGCGCTGTGTGCACCCGCCTAGCGTGGCAATGGCGGTTTTCCCCGCCCTGAACGGGATTCACAATTACGACTTTGCGCTGTTTCCGGTCCTGTTTGACTCTTGCGTGCTGATTTGCCTGGGCATGCTGTACAACCGCCTGACCGGGGTTACCTATCCCCCCGTCCCTAAGCCCACCACTCGTGCGACAAGCACACTGTCACGCTTTACGGACCAGGATTACGATGCTGCACTAAGCCACTACAACCAGACGCTGAACATCAGCCAGGACGATCTGGAAAAATTGGTCAGCTACGTTCATCAGTCGGCCTTCCGACGCAATCTGGGCACACGACGCTGCGCGACCTTGATGAATGATGCCCCCCTGTCCTGCCAGGTCAGCACGCCCTTGCAACAAGCCTGGGACATGATGCGCGAGCGCAAGATCAAGGCCCTGCCAGTGCTGGATCAAGACAAACATGTGATTGGTATTTTGGCCTTGTCGGACTTCTTGCAGCGCGCCGGACTGGATCAACCTGATAATCTGCGCCAGCGACTCAAGCGCTTTTTAAGCCCCCGCCAGCAATCGGCTCCCACGGTGGCCGAAGTCATGACCTCGCCTGCCGTCACCGCCAATGCAAACTGGTCTGTGGCCGAGCTGATTCCCTTGTTCAGCCAGGGCCGCCATCGTCACATGCCGGTGGTCAATGAACACAAAGAACTGGTGGGCATGATTACCCAGTCAGATCTGATGCTGGAGCTGTTCAGAATCCTGCAGCCTCCGCGAGACCAGCCGGACTGACTATAAAGCTGAGCTCCAATAAAAAACCCCACTGTTTGCCATCGCCAAACAGTGGGGACAGATCTGCATCAGTACATTGAGCACTGACACAACACCTTTTTAGTCAGCCTGCAAGACACCTCGGCGCAACTGGTCGCGCTCAATGGACTCGAACAAGGCCTTGAAGTTACCTTCACCAAAGCCATCATCGCCCTTGCGCTGAATGAACTCAAAGAACACAGGCCCCATCAGCGTTTCAGAGAAAATCTGCAGCAAGAGACGACGGTGACCACCTTCTGATGTGCCATCGAGCAAAATGCCACGGTTTTGCAGTTCTGCAGTGGGTTCTCCGTGCTCAGGCAAGCGACCTTCCAGCATTTCATAATAGGTTTGTGGCGGCGCCGTCATAAAACGCATGCCCATGTCCTTGAGTTTGTCCCAGGTGGCAATCAGATCATCGGTCAGGAATGCTACGTGCTGGATGCCTTCACCATTGAACTGCATCAGGAATTCTTCGATCTGGCCCGAACCCTTGGCGGACTCCTCATTGAGAGGAATACGGATTTTA
Organism: Alcaligenes sp. SMD-FA; assembly: GCF_025960365.1. Classification (NCBI taxonomy): domain Bacteria; kingdom Pseudomonadati; phylum Pseudomonadota; class Betaproteobacteria; order Burkholderiales; family Alcaligenaceae; genus Alcaligenes; species Alcaligenes sp. SMD-FA. Next base: position 3,113,426 of record NZ_CP110108.1, read on the forward strand.
CCGTCGGGGGCCGTCATGGCCTTGGAGGTCAAGCCAGTGTATTCACCCTTGATGTCGAAGTAGCGAATCTCACGGAAGTTGAACAGGTGCTCATAAAACTGAGCCCAGTAGGCCATGCGGCCGCGGTACACGTTATGGGTCAGGTGATCGATCTCTTTCAGGCCCGCACCCACAGGGTGGCGGTCCACGCCTTCCAGGTAAACGAAGTCGATATCGTAAATAGAGTTACCTTCGCCAAAACGGTCGATCAGGTACAGAGGCGCGCCACCAATCCCTTTGATCGCCGGCAAGCGCAGCTCCATCGGCCCGGTAGGAATATCAACAGGCTGGGCGCCCAGTTCCAGTGCACGCTCATAGGCTTTTTGCGCATCACGCACCCGGAACGCCATGCCGCAAGCCGAAGGACCGTGCTCGGCAGCAAAGTAAGCAGCGTGGCTCTTGGGTTCTTCGTTCAGGATCAGGTTGATCTCGCCCTGACGGTACAAGGACACTTTCTTGGAACGGTGTACCGCCACTTTGGTGAAACCCATCATCGCAAACACAGGTTCCATCACACCAGGCTGGGGAGCGGCAAATTCGATGAACTCAAAGCCCATCAGGCCCATTGGATTTTCAAACAAGTCAGTCATAGCAGACTCCAACTGTAATCAGGTAATCAAGGAGGGCGTAAAAACGCCTTGAAACGTTGACTTAAGCCTGGCTGGGAGGGGCGCAGGATATCCCGCGCACACTGCGTGCCAAGTGATCACCAAACAACAATTGAAACCCCAGAACTCTCACAGGCTCTGCTCCAGTGGGCGGGAACCCGAAATGCGCTCCCATCGCCGACACTTATTATGCGGGGAGCAAGCCCCTTTTCGATATAGAGCATTACCCTAGAAGTCTAAACCACCTGCCTTAGCGCGCCAGCAGCACAGGGACAGATGACAGCAACATCGCTACCCCGGACAAAGTCAGTAGACTCAACACAATGGCGCGAAAAGTGCTTTGACTGATCCCCACATACAGACGTGCGCCCGCCAATACGGGAATCAGCACCGCCAGCATGACCAACCCGATCGCGGGCAGCATGGACGAGACAATAGAACCGGAGGCGATATACGCCAGCAAGGTCACAGACAAGGTAGCCAGATTGAAGTTTTGAATAACGGCACGCTGCTTGTCTTTAGGCAGGCCCGTCATGGTGGTCCATAAAGTAGGAATCACCCCGGTCATCCCACCCAGACCGCCCATCACACCACCAATCAAACCCGCCAAAGCATTAGCCAAGCGACTGCACACCCGCACATGGCCCAGACGGCTAGACATCAGCATGACGGGGCACCAGATCACCATCAAGGTACCCAGAAACGCCTTGAACAGCGCTGCATCCAGAAAAGGCAGCAGATACGTTCCAACGGCACGCCAAGCAGCCCACCGAATAAGAAAGGCAAGAGAATCTGCCAGTACGACGTGCGCCGCCGGGTAAAGGCGGCAATCATCTGCCCCGTCCAGGCACCACACACTGCCAGCACCGCCGCCAGTTGGGGCTCCAGAAACCAGGCCCAGCAGGACATGGCCACCATACCAAAGGCAAAACCTGACAGGCCCTGCACAAAACCGGCCACAATGGCGCCAAAGGCAACCGCCCAATAAACCGACTCCATATTCCCCTGCTGCTCCTGCATGTAGACAAGGTCACAGTATCCTTCTTGTGCGAAATGAGCGGGCAGAAAAAAGCCTCCAACTTGGAGGCTTCCCAAACTGTTACCGGCGTTGGCCAAAGTTGGCCAAATCATGCCTGGCTCAGATTGGTTCAGGCTGGGTCAGCAGCGCGCAGATCACGAGGTTGGATCAGCGATTCGGCACACAACACTTCATTGAGGGTCTCGGCATCCATCAGGCCACGCTTGAGAACCACATCACGAATATTAGTACCTGTCTGGAAGGCTTCGGCGGCAACCGAGGTAGCGGCTTTGTAACCGATAAACGGGTTCAAGGCAGTCACCAGGGAAATAGAACGTTCGATATTGCTTTCCAGGCATTCACGGTTGGCAGTGATACCCACCACGCAGAACTGAGTCAACGTGTCGCAAGCATTGCTCAACAAACTCATGCTGCGCAGCAGGGAGTGAATAATCACAGGCTCAAACGCGTTCAGCTGCAATTGACCGGCTTCAGCAGCCATGGTCACGGTCAAGTCGGCACCAATCACTTCAAAGGCGACCTGGTTGACCACTTCAGGGATCACAGGGTTGACCTTACCGGGCATGATGGACGAACCCGCTTGCACAGCAGGCAGACAAATTTCACCCATACCAGCACGAGGACCGCTAGAGAGCAAACGCAAGTCGTTGGACAGCTTGGACAACTTGACGGCAGCCCGCTTCAACACGCCCGACAGATGCAAGAAACCACCACAATCCTGAGTTGCTTCGATCAGGTCGGCAGACACGCGCAGCTGAACACCGGACAGATCGGACAAAGCCGCTACAGCCAGCTCGGCGTATTCAGGGTGTGCGGTAATACCAGTACCAATTGCCGTACCACCCAGATTCACATCACACATCAGTTTGCGCGATTCTTTCAGGCGCACGATGTCTTCGTTAATCATGGTGGCAAATGCGTTGAACTCCTGACCCAGGGTCATGGGCACAGCATCTTGCAACTGCGTGCGGCCAATCTTCATGTACGAGGAGAATTCCTCGGACTTTTTCAAAAAGGCATCACGCAAACGTTCCATGGCCGCAAACAGCGGATCCAGCGAACGGTAGGCCGCCAGGTGCAAAGCCGTTGGATAGACGTCGTTGGTGCTTTGGGCCATATTCACATCTTCATTGGGATGAAGATATTGGTACTCGCCACGCTTGTGCCCCATATGCTCCAAAGCCAGGTTACAAATAACCTCGTTGGCATTCATATTGGTCGAGGTACCTGCGCCGCCCTGAATCATGTCTACCACAAAATGCTCATGACACTTGCCTGTCTGTACGGCCTGGCATGCAGCCACAATGGCGTCATGCTTGTCCTGCTCCAACAAACCCAGTTTGAAATTGGCCTGAGCAGCAGCCTGCTTGACCAGTGCCAGAGCATTAATCAGTTCCGGGTAAGTTGAAATAGGCGTACCGGTAATGTGGAAATTCTCCTTGGCACGCAAGGTATGAACACCATAATAGACTTCATCGGGGACTTGGCGGTCTCCCAGCAAATCATGTTCGATACGGAACTGACTCATAATTCCTTCGTTTCCTTAATAACGATAGCAAGACATTTCTGATACGCCTCATACTCAATCCCGGAGTACAAACGGAACAAAGCCCTGCCATTTCTTGCGAACTGGGCAGGGGCTCGGGGACATGCTGGCAAATACCACTAATAAGCTTTGGATAATGCTTGTATCCAGTTGCGGAAAGCAAAGGCCCGTAAAAAACGGGCCTGTATTGCTATCCGCCAAGCGGGGTGAATGATCCAACCGCCTTTTTTGAAGGCATCGTCGAGCTTGGGAAGCGCTGTAAGCATTGTAAACGCCGAGCGCTCGCCTGCACGTCGTTTTGCGGTTTTTCTTGAGTTGCTGCGCCTGGTTTTTCTGCTTGGCGCTTGAGAACCGACTTAATTTGACGGTCTACCTCTGATATAGCTCACTCATCCTGCCCATAACAAAGATCTGGCGTTTTGAACACGAACGTTGCGTGCTTGCATCATTTTGATGCTGTTGCGCTATAAGACTCACAACACAAGATCAACAATCATCACCAAGATGCCGGTATTGAGAGTCCCAGAACCTTGTTATGTGAGAAAAAAAGAAGGCAAAAGAGTATACACAAACAGTGAGACCATTCAATAAACTCACTACTGACAATACTGAAAAAAACCAGCACTATTTTACTAAATGAAAATTCCTGATCAATAAAAGGTGTTTAAATCAATGAAAATGGAATTAAAAAATAAGATAAATTTCCACTTTAAAAGCAGCGGCTCAGTAATAAAAGAAAGCAAGCCCGGTTTTATTGGGCTTTGTGATTCTTTCTAAATAACTACTGCTCTTTGCCGCGCACTACTCAACGGCACAGCACTATGAAATTACTCGATCTGAAATATCAAACTATCCTGAGCGAATCCCAGCGCCAGGCTCACCCTAAAACCGAGGATATCGAACTGTGTTTACGCGTTCTATCGCTGGCGTCCAGTATTAATCGCGCCTCCAGCACCGTCTTGAACGAATTTGGCCTATCCGAAGGCCGTCTGGTTCTGCTTTTTTTGCTGAGCCGCCAACCTTCCGGCCTAAGTCCCGCCTTGCTGGCAGAACAAGCCGGTGTCACCCGCGCGACCATTACCGGCCTGCTAGACGGGCTGGAGCAGCAGCAATTGCTGGTGCGACAAAACAATGCCTCGGATCGCCGTGTACTCACTGTTAAACTGACCGAAGCTGGCAAAGAGTTAAGCGAGCACTTGCTGCCCTATTACATCGAGTGGCTCTCGGGTGTGTTTAGCCATGTGCCCCAAGACGTGCGTGAACGCTTGTCTAATTTGTTATCCCGGGCCATGCAAAGCGATAGCAAAGGGGAAATCAAAATTGAAAAACCTCTTTCGCACACCGTTCCCGGAACCATGCAGCGCAGTTATATGGTTTAAAGCGCAAGATCGTCTGCCCAAAGGTCAACCTTGTGGTCGACCCAACATGATCAAGGGTGGCACCGATACGGTTGCCACCCTTTGTTTTCGTCCCCGCAAGGCTGAGGTTTATGGATGCTGCTGTTATTGAAGCCATGAAAAAATGGCCCAATGTACCCGCTGTCAGCGGATATCTCTCTTTGGATCAATCAGGCCATTGGCGTCATCATCCGGCTGGCGATGCCAACCAGCATCCCGAGCACGTGGGTGAACGCATTTCTCACCCAGGATTGCTGGCATTTTTCAATCGTAATTATCAGACGGATGAACAAGGCCGCTGGTTTATCCAAAATGGCCCCCAGCGTGTCTATGTTCGCCTGGACGCCGCTCCTCTCATTGTGTCCCTGGCCGAAGATCTGGCGCATTTGCAAGACCACACCGGACGCCTCGTAACAGCCGTCCAGGCGTGGTTCGTCAGCGCTGAAGGTCGGCTATATTTGCGTACCCCTACCGGCCCGGCCTTATTGGCCAGTCGCGATATTCCGGCGCTGCTGGAACAATTGCGAACAGAGCAACACGGCCTGGACAGCCTGGATCTGGAGCACCCTCATTACAGCGAGGGCTGGTCTTTACCCGCCTACCCCAGGCGCTGTTCCCTGACAGTCTGGTCATCCTGCGTGTCGCCCGCCGACGAATTGGCGTATATTGTTTTGCCTGAGCCCGATCCTATTTGAACCGCCATCACAGAATCTGCATGACCCAGCCACCCGCCTCTTTTTACTTCCCTGCTCCACGCACGCAAAACTTCTGCAGTCAATGCGGCAGCAAACTGACACGACTGGTGCCCCCGGACGATAACCGCATGCGTGATGTCTGCCAAAACTGCGGCGCGGTGCACTACCAGAATCCCCGTAATGTGGTCGGGATTGTGCCTGCCTGGAAAGACGATCAGATCTTGTTGTGCCGTCGTGCCATCGAACCACGCTACAACACCTGGACCTTGCCCGCCGGTTTTATGGAACTGGGTGAGACCCTGGGGCAAGGCGCCTTGCGTGAAATGGGTGAGGAAGCCGGTGCCCAAGTCGAACCCGGCCCGCTCTTTACCGTCATCAGCGTGCCCTACGCAGAACAAGTGCATATTTACTACTTGGCCAAAGTCACCAGCGACGTATTGGATCCCGGTCCGGAATCTCTGGAAGCCCGTTTCTTCCACCTGGACGACATTCCTTGGGACAATCTGGCGTTCCGCACGGTCAGCGCCACCTTGGAGCGCTACGTGGAGGATCACAAGGCTGGTCGCTTCCAGATTCACGAATTTGATATCGCCCCCCGCGACCACGACTGATCATGTCGCTTGTCTGGGTCACTCCCGATCAGGCCCTGCCCAGCCCTGAGCACGCCAGCCCGGAAGGGCTGGTGGCTGCCGGTCTGGATTTAAGTGTTCCACGTCTGCTAGAAGCCTACAGTCAGGGCATGTTTCCCTGGTACAGCCCTGGCGACCCGGTACTGTGGTGGTCGCCTGATCCGCGCATGGTGCTGGAAGTGGACAAATTCAAGATTTCCCGCTCCTTGGGCAAGAAGCTGCGCCAGGTTGCACGCCAGCAAGATCAGAACGAGGCCCGCCTTCGTGTCACCTGCGATCTGGCTTTCGAGCAAGTCATCGGCCAATGCGCCGCGCAACGCAGCGCCACCGGTACCTGGATCAGCCCGGATATTCAGCAGGTCTATACCGACTTGCATCACAGCGGCTACGCCCACAGCATAGAAACCTGGATGGATAACAAGCTGGTCGGTGGTTTGTATGGCGTGAATCTGGGCCGCTTCTTTTTTGGCGAATCCATGTTTGCCTTACAAACCGATGCCAGCAAAATAGCCCTGGCCCATCTGGTGGATTTTCTGAAATTTGCCGGGATACCGTATATAGACTGCCAGCAAGAGACATCGCATCTGGCCAGTCTGGGCGCCAGCCCCATTCCCCGAGCGGATTTCATGGATGCCCTGGCCTGGGCCATGAACCAGCCCAGCCCGGTTTGGCCACACGGGGCTTTGCAACTAGGCCAGCCCCCAACTTGCTAGGCTGGCGCGAGCATCCCATAATGGCTCTATCACGCTTGGCAGAGTCGCATGAATTATCCCAAAGCACCCACCAGTCCCCAAACGCTGCAATTCTATTCCACGGCCAGCTACCGTTGCAGCTACCTGCCAGAACAACAGGCACGCTCTCTGGTTGCCGCTCCTGCGCACCTGATTAACGACGCGGTTTACTCCAAGCTAGTCCAACAAGGCTTCCGACGCAGCGGCACCTTTACCTATCGTCCCTATTGCGACCAATGCCGCGCTTGCCAGCCCTTGCGTTGCGACACTCTGCACTTTCAGCCTGACCGTGCCCAGCGCCGTGCCAAAAAACGTCATGGCCATCTGATCGTGCAAGATCTGCCCCTGCACTGGAACGCCGAGCACTACGAGCTGTATCGCCGCTACCAGGCCAGCCGCCATCCCGGTGCCGGCATGGACGAAGACGACCAGTCCCAGTACGCCCAGTTTCTGCTGGCCAGCCATGTCACCTCACGCCTGCTGGAGTTTCGCGAGCCCGACGGCACCTTGAAAATCGTGGCGGTCATTGATGTGCTGCAAGACGGACTCTCCGCTGTCTATACCTTTTTTGATCCCGACGACACCGGCAGTTTGGGCACCTACGCCGTACTCTGGCAACTGGATTATTGCCGTCAACAATCCCTGCCCTGGCTCTATTTAGGCTATTGGATCGAAGAAAGCCGTAAAATGACCTACAAAACCCGCTTTCGCCCCTACCAGCTCCTGATAAAAGGTCGTTGGGAATGGCTGGCTTAACGTCCTCTTTTATCGATCCCCATGTCTGCCCTATTCAGCCTTTATCCCTTGGCTCGCCGGGTGCTGTTCAGTCTGGATGCTGAACACGCCCACGAACTGACTCTGAAATCCCTGCATTGCGCCCACCAAACCCCTATTTTGGGCAGCTTGCTCAAAAGCCTGCCCAGCAAGCCTCTGGAACTGATGGGCATGAAGCTACGCAATCCCGTAGGGCTGGCCGCTGGTCTGGATAAGAATGGCGCACATATCGATGCCTTGGGCGCACTGGGCTTTGGTTTTGTTGAAGTCGGCACCGTTACTCCGAAAGCACAGCCCGGCAATCCCAAACCTCGCCTGTTCCGTCTGCCTGAAGCCAATAGCCTGATCAACCGCTTTGGCTTTAACAACGACGGCCTGGACACCTTTATCGAGAATGTGCGTAAAAGCCAGTTTCGTTCACAAGGTGGCATTCTGGGTCTGAACATTGGCAAGAACGCGAGCACGCCTATTGAGCAGGCCGATCAGGACTATCTGACCTGCCTGCGTGCGGTCTACCCTCACGCCGATTACGTCACTGTGAATATCTCTTCGCCTAATACGCAAAACCTACGTGCACTGCAAGCTCAAGACGAGCTGGCTCGCCTGCTGGGCTCCTTGCAGACGCTGCGTACCGAATTGGCAGAAGAACACCAACGCTACGTACCTATCGTAGTGAAAATCGCACCCGATCTGGATCAATCGCAAATTGATGCCATCGCTGACACCGTTCCCTCGCAAGGACTGGACGGCATTATTGCCACCAACACCACCTTGTCACGTGAGGCCGTTCAAGGTTTGCAGCATGGTCAAGAGCAAGGCGGTTTGTCCGGCCCACCGGTGCACGAGCTGTCCTTGAACGTCATTCGTCGTCTGCGCGAGCAATTGGGACCGGACTTCCCGATTATTGGTGTGGGCGGTATTGAATCCGGCCGTCAGGCTCAGGAAAAAATCCAGGCAGGTGCCCAGGCGGTGCAGCTATATACCGGCTTGATTTACAAAGGCCCCGCACTGATTTCCGAGTGCATTCGCGCTCTGTAAAACGCCTATTGCCCGCTTGATGCGGGCAACCGTATCCAGAAACAAATTGGCAACTTGCACTGCACGAAGCAAAAAAGCCAGCTCATCGAGCTGGCTTTTCCTTTAACACCTGATCAAATCAGGCAGGCAACGATTTACTTCTTGCTGGTAGCAGCAGTTGCAGCAGCGGCAGCCGCTTCAACCGTTTTGTTGCTGGCTTCAGTCACTTGAGCAGCCGCTTTCAAGCTGGCGTTAGTAGCAGCCTGGATGTTGCTTTCAGCAGCATCAGCAGCTTGGCGAGCCGCCTTAACAACGGTCTCAGCAGCATTGGAAGCTGTGGCGAAGGAGGACTTCAACAAAGCAACAGCGCTTTCGGTGCCGGTAGGGGCATTTTTGGCCAGTTGGTCGATCGCGTCAGCAGCGTGCTGTTGGCCTTGAGCCAGTTGAGCCTCAGCGATACGCGACAGGTTCAGTTGCAGGTCGGAGAAAATGTCGTACACGCTTTTGCCGTATTCCAGAGCCTGAGCAGCATTAGGCTTGGCCACGTTTTGCGACAGGGCCACTACGTCTTGCACGTCTTTGGCATTGATGACTTGCTGGGATTGGCCAGCCGCTTGCTCCAGCGAACTGCGCAGCAGATTCAGGTTCAGACCAACCAGCTTTTCAAAGCCTTGCAGCAATTGACCTTGGGCAGCGAACAGGTTGTTCAAAGTAGCTTGTTGGGATTCCAGTACGTTTTGTGGAATAGCACTCATGATGTTTTCCTTGGAGATACGTGGCCTGGGTCAAGCCAACGTGAAATTAATGTCAGTGTTACTAGACAAGGGTCTGTAGAAGGCCCAGCCCACTCGCAACTACGCAAGGCAAACCTTCTATGTTGCACCGCAACAATTCAACTTTAAGCGCTATCCAAACCAAAGTCAACGAAATTTGTTGCGCTGCAACAAAACCGTCATTTATTTGTCATAAATGACTTAAAAACAGCGATAAAACAAAGACCTAGCGCTGTTTGTCGTACCCCAGCGTTTCAGAGATCCTGGCGGCCGTGCTCAAAAGAACAGGAATCCAGTCGTCGTGCAAACGCTCAGCAGGCGCAGACAGAGACAAGCCCGCCAAAAGCTTGCCGGTATCATCGTACACACCCGCCGCAATACAGCGCACGCCCATTTCTAGCTCCTCGTTATCGCGGGCATAACCCAAGCGACGAACTTGCGCCAACTCACGTTCCAGCAACTCCAGTTGAGTGATGCTGTTGCGGGTCGCACCAGCCAGACCGGTCCGCATGACGTAAGCCCGAACCTGACGCGGCTCCCAGGAGGCCAAAAACAGCTTGCCGGTAGAGGTCAAATGCAAAGGCGCATGGCCACCAATGGCCCGCACCACCTGCATGCCGGAGCTCTCACTCCAGGAACGTTCTACATAGACAATTTCATCGCCCTGCTGCAGGGACAGATTGACCGTTTGTCCGGTGTACTTGTGCAACTCGCGCATGGGAGCTAAGGAAGCCGCACGGACATTGAGGCGGCCTTTCACCAAGGAGCCCAACTCCAGCAAACGCATGCCCAGGCGATACAAACCACTATCCACACGCTCAACGTACCGTCCCACCACCAAATCATTCAGGATGCGGTGAGTCGTAGACGTGTGCAGGCCAGTTGCCGCCGCCAGGTTCTTCAATGCCACTGGCTCGGATTGCTTGGCCAGTTCGTCTAATAGGATCATGGCGCGTTCCAGCACCTGGATCGACATCTGCCCACCATTGCTTGGCGATGCGTTAGAAGGCGTAAAGGAATTTGTTGTCATTATTAGGAGAATTATGATGCAACGCAACAAATTCCATAATATGAAATGGCCGCGCGCTTGGCAAGCGCTATTTTAGCGCAGGGCTCAAGCTTCCCCCCAAATCCAGCACCTGTTTGCGCAAATAGTCCAACGCTTCTGCTGCCGGTTCCGGGTCGCCTTTTACGCCCAGATCAATATGAGGCCGCCCATCTGTCCCCTCCACACTAGGCAAACTAAATGCTTTTACCCCAGGCCAAGTCAGCTCTACATGTTCCATCGCCGGTGTAATGCGTGACTCAGGCAAATTAAAGGCCAGGAAAGAATGCTCTACCCGATGAGCCTGATGATGCAATTGTCGATAGCGAGTATCCAGCGTCCACTCCATCATGGGCCAGGCCATCACGGGAAAGCCCGGCATAAAGGTATGGTTGTGAATGAAAAAACCGGGGATTTTGTTGTATGTATTGGGCACAATTTCTGCCCCCTCGGGGAACATGCCCATCTGCAAGCGCTGCTGGTTCTCGGGCAAGGACATATCAGCACTACCCACGCCATTACGTTCGTTTTCAGCGCAACGCTCGGTAATCAAGGCCGCTGCCTCGGGGTGCAGCGTCAGGTCTACACCCAAGGCTTTGGCCGTCGCCTGACGGGTTTGGTCATCCGGTGTCGCGCCAATGCCGCCACAGCAAAACACAATATCCGGTGTCGCAAAACTGCGCTCCAACGTAGCGGCAATCGTATCCAGATCATCAGGGATGATCTGCGCGCCTCCCAACTGCAACCCCCTGGCCCCCAGCAACTCAATCAATTTTAAAAAATGTTTATCGTAACGACGTCCCGACAGGATTTCGTCGCCAATGATAATCAAACGAATAATGGCTTGATCCTTAGTTGTCATGGTCTATGAGTGAAGTAGAAGCCGCAGCTGCCTCTTGCTGACGCAGGCGACGAAGGTTTTCCAAAGAGAAATGAGCAAATACCAGGGCCGAGAACACGGGCAAGACCAGCCAAGCGGGCGGAATCAGATTCAACAAGGCAAATACCAGGCCGATCAGCCAGTACTGACTATTCAGACGGGACCACAAATATTTACGCTCTGGCACATTGGCATGCTCTACCAAGGAGTCCACCCGTAACATGCGCGTCAGGGCAAAGACCCACCACAGCACGGGAAGAATCAGCGCAAAAGGAGGAAAAATCCATAAGGGCAAGGTGACTAGCCAGCCCACCAAAAACAAGGTGCCCACCCAAACTGCATTCCAGACGCTATAAGCCGTCGCATTATGACCTTGCTTGATCACATCGGGATAGTCCTTCTGCTGCAAGTGCCCCAAAACCAAAGGCATGACCAGAACGGCTGCAATAATCAGGCCCAGCACCCCTGCCAGCGGCAATAAAATGCCCAAGGCCAGCAAGGGGGCCAAATACACTTTCAGCGAGAACAGGCCCAGGCCCACCAGCCATTGATCCACAGACTCAAAGGTATTCCAGCCGCCCAACACCTCCAGCAACCAGTTCTGCAGAGGCGTCCAAAGCAGCCAACTCAACAGAATCAGGCCCACAAACATGATCAGAAAAGGCATGACCAAAGCCACCAGCATGCGTGGCTGAAATTGCGACACCAATGAACGCTTGAAGGCGGTTGAAATACTGGCCCATCCACCAGCCGGGCCCGATCGAGATGGGGCAGATGAAAAAAGGGACATACAGCTCCTGCGAAGCAAAATCGATTACCCGAGTATCATAGACACAGTCGCTTCTTTTTGTCTGTATGAAATTATGGCCTTGTTCAACGCCCAACACGATCTGCCCGCTCTGGCTGCCCATTTGCAAGCTACGCCCAACGCTTTGCTGATTGCCTGTTTCTGTGCCCAATGGTGCAAAACCTGTCAGCAATATCAGCCCGCTTTTGAGGCTTTAGCCACACAATTTCCCCAAGCCTGCCTGATCTGGATTGATATTGAAGAGCAGCCCGAACTGCTGGGCGAAGAAGATATCGAAGACTTCCCCACCTTGCTGATCCAAAACGAAAATGGGACCGTTTTTTACGGTCCCATGCTGCCTCATATCGAACATCTGACGCGTCTGGTGCACAGCATCTCAGAACGCAGCCCGGTGCTTAATACCGGGCCTGGAGATTTGCGCGCCTTAGTAGCGGCCGCCGCCTAAAAGGACACCCACCGAACGCTTGCGCGTTGTGTTGGAAGAAGACGTTACCGCTGGCTTAGGCGCCGCAGCGGTCGATGGCTCGTAAGGCTTTAAGAAAAAATCATCCACCGGTGGCGTGTTTGACTGATACGAACGACGCTCATGGCGCTTGGGGCCGGAACGGGGCGACGAAGCCGTTGACGGCAGATCCAGCTTCAGACGTGGCACAACGGTGCCAATCAATTTTTCAATGTCCTGCAACAGATGCTCTTCATCGGGGGCCATCAAGGCAATCGCCTCCCCCGAGGCACCAGCACGCCCGGTACGACCAATACGATGGACGTAGTCCTCGGCGTTATACGGCAGGTCCACATTGATCACACAAGGCATCCCGGCCACATCCAGACCACGAGCGGCCACATCGGTTGCCACCAATACATCCACGGTGCCGCTCTTGAAGGCGTCCAGCACTTTCATGCGTTCGAGCTGGCTTTTGTTGCCATGAATGGATTCCGCCTTGATGCCTTCACGTTCCAGATAGCGTGCCAGTTGACCAGCACCAATCTTGGTATTGGAAAAAACGATGGTTTGCGTCAACTTCTTGGTCTTGATCAGATGCGCCACGGCACGACGCTTCTCGTCTGCTGACATGGGGTATACCACCTGGGTCACATTCGAGGCAGTCGCGTTGCGGGCGGCCACTTCAATCTCGACCGGATCATTCAGGAAGTTACGGGCCAGCTTACGAATTTCCTTGCTGAACGTCGCCGAGAACAACAAGCCCTGACGGCTTTTCGGCAGCATGGAAACAATACGGTCCAGATCGGGCAAAAAGCCCATGTCCAGCATGCGGTCTGCTTCGTCCAGCACCAGCATGCTGACCTGGCTTAAATTGATGGTGCGCTGATCAATATGATCGAGCAGACGGCCCGGGGTCGCGATGACAATCTCCACGCCGCGTCGCAGGGCTTCTTTTTGTGGTCCGATATCCACGCCACCAAATACCACCGTCGAGCGCAGCGGGACCGATTTGCTATAGAGCGCAATGCTCTCAGCCACCTGGTCGGCCAACTCGCGTGTTGGTGTCAGCACTAACGCCCGCACCGGGTGACGAGCGGGAGAAGCGCTGGTCGTGGCGTGTGCCATCAGACGATTCAGGATAGGCAAAGAAAAGGCTGCCGTCTTACCTGTACCAGTCTGGGCTGCCCCCATGACATCACGGCCAGCCAGCACCACGGGAATGGCCTCGGCCTGAATAGGCGTAGGCTTGGAATATCCCGCCTCGGTGACGGCATTTAATATTCCAGGGTGCAGACCGAAATCAGCAAACGTAAGGTCATTGGGAGTCGAAGGAGTTTTATCTGTCATGTACGCAAAAAGTCGGCTTGCCATCAGTGGCAAGCATTTGTAACAATCCTATTTTAACTGATGCCTGCCAGCATCAACAGCGGCCACAGGCATTAAGTACTCGCGTCAGGATTTCAGGGCATCACGGCACGTATCAGCCAGAACGACACCATCCCGGCCACGATTACCCATACAGCGTTACGGGTACGAATAAACACCAGCACAGCCACTAGGCTGGCCAAGGCTTTAATATCCAGTCGAGGGGTGTCGCCGTAAGCCCAAGGCAAAAGTTCCGGGATAATGATTGCTGCCAGAGCAGCCACCGGAGCAAAGCGCAAGGCGCGCCGCATACGTTCGGTCAGGGGCAGCAAATCACCAAACATGAAATAGCCTGAACGGGTGAGCAAGCTGCACAACACCAACAGGGCAATTGCACCCAAAACGTACCAATCATACTGCCAATCGCTCATCACCGTGCATCCCTATGCCGTTGCAGTTGTTCTGCCGCCACGCCAGCCAACACTCCGCCAAGCACGGCTGCCACCAGCCCCAAACGCAGGGGAAGCGCCTGTCCAACCCACGCAATCACACTGGCCGTAATCAGACAGGCCCACATCGCACGGTTGTTGACCAGAGGAATCAACAGTGCCAGCAAAGCCAGAATGGCTGCAAACTCCAGCGACCAGGAAGGCGGTACATACGCACTGAGCACAATGCCCGACAAGGAAGCAATCTGCCAGCTCAGCCAACCGGGCAGGATGATACCCAGGTAATACCAAAGATGCTCGCGCGAGCCGCGCTCTTTGGAGTCACCATACTTGGACATAAACAGAACAAACACCATGTCACTGGTGATGTAACCCAGGCCCAGACGCTTTTTCCAACTCAAATGGCGGAAAAAAGGCTGCAAGGCCGCTCCAAAAATAATGAAACGGATATTGACGATAAAACCGGCGGTGAAAATCAGCCACAAGGGGGCGTGAGATTCGATCAGCGGCAAGGCTGTCAGTTGGGCCGATCCTGCATACACAAACAAGGTCATCAAGGTGGCTTCCAAGCCACTCAGACCAGACTTGACCATCGCCACACCCGTCACAAAACCCCAGACCACAGTGGCTATCAAAGCGGGAATAAAGTCGATAAAACCGGCGCGCATATGCACACGGTCCTGTGCGCTAGGCAACAAGGCCGATAATCTTGTGAAGGCTGACACGCCGTCTCCTGAGATGTGCTGCCCGCAAGCGGTAATCTGTGGAGGCAGCTTTACTTGTGATTTTTCTTATTCTAGAAGCAAAAGACGGCCCCGAACATCTTGCTCTATTAATATGGTCAAGAAAAAACAGGCCGGGTCTTGCTACAATCGCTAGTCTACGCACGTAACGCTCAGCATCGCCGTTACGTGTACGGTATTGTTACCCTCTCATTGTTATCAGGAACCTTATGAGCGCCGCTATCGAACCTAAAAAAGCAGATCACGAACTGATCATGGTCGGAGCCGACGATCTGCCCGTACACTGCCCTCGTCCTGGCAGCACGCTATGGAATATGCACCCTCGCGTATTCATCGATATCAGCAAAACTGGCGAAGCCGCTTGTCCTTACTGTGGTGCCCGCTACCGCCTGAAAGAAGGCGAGAAGGTTCACGGTCATTAATTTTTGAAGCTGGCTTCGTTGGATCCCACTGCTCCCCCCTCTGGCAATGCGATAGCGCCGGGCCCTGTGCCCGGAGCAGACGCGCACCCTTGGCGTCATGCCGAAGTGACTGCTCGTCTGGATTCCAGCGCCTGCCCTCTGCCCGCCTGGCTGCCTGGCGGACACCTTCAAACGATTCACGGGGCATTTTTTGCCCGCCATCACCATATTGCCTTTGTCCGCCAAAGACTTGATACGCCCGATGGCGATTTTCTGGATCTGGACTGGACCGGGCCGGGCCTGTTTGCAGACAAGCTGGCCAACGGCGCCACCGCCCAGCCCGACGCCCATCTATCCCGTACCGCTGCCCGCCGCTGGATGCAGCCCCAGGATTGGGACAGCCTGCCCAGCACCACTGACACCCATGCTCTGATCCTGTTTCACGGCCTGGAAGGCAGCAGCCGCAGCCATTACATCCAGGCCATTGCGCAGTACTTTCGCGCACGCGGCTGGATTGTAGTTGTCGCCCATTTCCGGGGTTGCTCAGGCTTTCCAAATCGTATGGCACGCGCCTATTACTCGGGCGACTCGGAAGAAATCAGCTTTATCTTAAATACCGTTCGTGGCCATCTGCCCAATGTGCGCTGGCATGCGGCCGGCACCTCGCTGGGCGGCAATGCCGTGCTCAAGTACTTGGGTGAAGCGGGTGATGAGGTCTCCTGGCTGCAGGCATGTGCCTCCATTTCGGTGCCACTGGATCTGGTCGCTTGTGGCCGCTACCTGTCCGAATCCCGAATGGGTCGCTGGTTCTACTCGCCCTACTTTTTGAAAAGCATGCGCCGCAAGTTGCAGGACAAAGCCCATCGCTTTCCAGGAATGGTCGATACTGCCCGCCTAAACCAGGCCCGCACCATACGCGACTTCGACGATATTTACACTGCGCCCATGCACGGTTTCAGCCATGCGCTGGACTACTGGACGCGCGCGTCCAGCAAACCTTTGCTACGCAATATCAAAATCCCCACGTTGGTTTTGAATGCCCGCAACGATCCTTTCGTGCCGCACACCAGTTTGCCAACAATTCAGGACTGCTCGGATTCTATTTTGCTGCACCAGCCAGCCGAAGGTGGGCACGTCGGGTTCATTACAGGTAGTATTCCCGGCAATATGGGATGGTTACCCGCAAGACTGGCCCGCTTTTTTGAAACCAATAGCTAAAACGGCTTAAAGCGGGCCTGCGGGCTCATCAGGAGCGGAAACGCTCCAGCAAGACACGCTCACTTTCAACACGCTCGCGCAATTGGCGAATCTGCGTATCCAGCTCAGATTGCTGATAGAAATCCTGGGTCAGATTACGCGCCTGCTGTAGTTGCTCCACCGCGGTAGGCAATGCCCCGACCAATTCATAATATTGAGCCATGGCCCGACGAGCCTTAACCCCATCGCCCAAACGGTCATAGGTTTTGGCCAGCAACTGATGCAATTGCGGTTCATCAGGCCATTGTTTGATGCGATCCGTCAAGAAAGCCTGCGCCTGATCATTCTGTCCCAATTGCTGCAAGACCTGCACATAAGCCAGAGCCACCCCTTGGCTCTTGGGCCACCGCTGCCAGGCTTGTTTAGCTAAATTCAAAGCCCCTTGCACATCACGATCGGCAATCGCAATGCGGATCCCCAAGGTATCCAGTTCAGGAGCCTGGAACTGCCCCTGCCCCCGAGCTTCAGTCAAATGCACACGAGCCTGCTCATAATCCTGACGGCCTTGCGCAATATAAGCCAGACCATACTGCGCCGCAGAGCGCTCCAGATCACTTTGTGACTGGTTCGTGCTTTGCAGAGCCTGCTCCAGAACGCGCAAGGACTGCCCGCCCCCGGCCTGCATCACCATCAACTTCGCACGGATATACCAAAACGAAGGAGTGTCCTGATAACTGCTGGCCGGCAAACCGCGCACCCGGTTACTGATGTCCGATTCACGCTGCTGAGACATGGGGTGAGTGCTGGCGTACTCATTGGCTGTCGCACGTTCATTCAGGCGCGAAGCCGCCGCCAGACGCTGAAACATCTGCACCATGCCTTGGGGTTCGTAACCGGCCTTGAGCAACATCTCGAAACCAACCCGGTCAGCCTCTTGCTCAGCCTGCCGTGAAAATCCCAACTGACGATCCACGGCTGCCGCTTGTCCGAAGGCGGCCGCCCCCATCGCCAGATCACCGCTGCCCGCCAAGGCACCCAGCAAGGCACCGGCCAGAGCAGCAATCAACAAGTGATTGCTTTGGGCACTTTGCGTAATACCGCGAGCCACGTGACGTTGCGCCACGTGGGCAATTTCGTGAGCCAGCACCGAGGCCAGCTCGGACTCAGACTGTGAAGCCGTAAACAGACCGCTATGAATACCAATATAGCCACCGGGCAAGGCGAAGGCATTGATACTGCTATCGCGCAGGACAAACACCGTCACAGGCTGCGCCATGGCCGGGCCATACTGAGCCAGCCTGCGGCCCATATCCGTCAGATACTGATTGATATCCGGGTCCGACACATATTCGGGCGAGCGCCTGCCCTGCTCCATAATGGCATTGCCCAAAGTCCGCTCCAAAGCCGGAGACAGCTCGGCACCCGAAGCGGCTCCCATTGAAGGAATGCCCACAGGCTGCGCCTGTGCAGGTATCACTGAACTGAACGTCAGCGACAGTGCCAGACATAGAGAAAGTGCGGAACGGGCGGGTTTAAACTGCATGGATACTCCCGACAAAATCAATTGGCCCTGACCATCATAGCGTTTGTCTGCCTGCGAGATTCTGGCAAACGGTGACGCGCTGACAGGCGCATCAAGGTGCCCAAGGCATACAAAAGGCCAAACACTTCTACCAGACCGGCCAGCACCCACATGATCAGGCCTCCCATGACCTGATCATCCAGTGCATCCATGCCCGCAATGGCACGACCACATAAATCAAAAATTGGATAGAGATCGTATTCGGTAAAGGTGATGATGGCACCCACAATCATTTGCGGCACCATCGTAATAACCGGCGAAAGTATACGCCCACCCACCGACAGCCGGGCCGGTGGCGAAGGCCGGCGATCCAGGATCAGGTTCCAATACATGATCCCGCTGATCACCACAGACCAGTTCATCAAACGGTACAAACGCCAGTCCAGCATGGAATAGAACTGCACCGTAGGCAGCATCCAGATCAGGACCAGGAAAACAAACAGGAAAGCGACCAGTATCGGGTTGGTCAGGACAGCCTGGACACGCCGGCCACTGGGTCGACGCAACCAGTGCGCCAGAGCCCGTCGCCAGCTTGAAGGCAAGCCAGCGCGCAAGGTTTGACCAGGATAGGCACCCATCAGAAACAAGGGCCCCAGATGATGCAAGATCAGATGCTGGGCCCGATGAATGAAGAACATGCGCTCGGCGTAATAGTCCAGGCGCGTGTGCAAAGAAAGGTAGAGGAGAATCAGGCCAATCCAGAAAAAGGACTGGCGCAAAAGATTGGGGCGGTGTACTTGCCGCCCCCGGACGTACAAAGTGATGACCAGCAAGAAGGTCAAAAGCAGAACAGGAGAAAACTCCCAAGGTGTCAGCCAGTCGAGCAAGGACATAGCAGCGCCATCCGCAAATCCAGTTGCGGTTTAGTTTATAGCAATACGCTCCCGGCCTGCCCACTTCACATTCAACACACCGGGATAATCCCGAATCAACCGGGCACGCTGCATCAGCTCTGCTCGCAGTTCAGGCGGGCAGGTCAAGGTCACGCACGCGGTATCGTGCGTATCGGAATGGTCCACCTGCACATTGGCCACGCGGATACCCGCCGTGTTCAGGTCCGAGTAAATACGACGCCGGATCTGGGCCAGATCGCCACGAGGGCAGACAACCGTCAAACGGGAGACGGACAAAGGGGCACGGGCACGCAGGGCAGAGGCCTGGATGCCGGCACGGCGCAAAAAGAGATCAAAAATACGCATACATTCCCCCTATTGCACATTAACGTTGCAACACATCAGGATTCAGAAAGCGCAAGGCTTTCAGAGAATGAAATGGCGGGGAAGTTAAGGCAGCAAGAACAACTGCCTGAGATACCACGCCCTGAAATTTCCAGGACGCGGCAAGCTGTGAAGGAATCAGCGGGCCTGAACGCGCCTGGACATAGATAGGTCGAACATAGATCGACTAGCACTGTCGCCGGGGTCGGGATTCACCACACAGCTCCTATAAAACTAAAGAACCCGTAGTGTAACGTGCGCAGCCCCCTTCCACAAGGCAGCCCCCTAGAAAAACCTTTACTTTACAAGGCACTTGATGTGTTTAATACACAGACAAATCCAGCCAGCCCATATAGCGATAAAAGGCCATGATGATGTGCACCAGCCAGAACAGGCTGATATTGGCAAAGGCAACTGCAGCCACCACCGCCGTCAGGACACTGGGCCAGCCATGCTGGTTATGTTGATCGCTTTGCCGGTTGTAGAGCGCGTCAAATTTTTCGGGGCTACGCAGAGCCAGAATGACGGCCTCGATAATCCCGGCACTGACTGGCAAGATCAACAAATTGGGAAATAGCGAATCCAGCCCCTGCTCAAACACCAGCGTTCCCAGAACGGCCAAACTGGTAAACGCCAACGGGACATACCAAAAACGCCGGCCCAAATAACGGTGCTGTGCGCCCACCACGCCTAATAAAAGAGACAGCCACGCGGCGGTGACTTTATGGCGAAAAGGTTTGGTCTGTACAAATGACAAAGTCTGCTGAGACATGCAAGGCATCCAATCCGGGCTTGTGCTGCCAGCCATTGAGCACAGCTGTCAATTGCTTAACGCCAATTTGACAGCCACCTTCCCGTACAATACCTGAATTACTTCCTTGCCGTCATGAGGTCCCCCATGAATGCCACCGACTACGACATCGCCATTTGTGGCGCCGGTCCCGTAGGCGCATCTTTGGCGCTAATGCTGGCTGCCCAGCACCCAAG
This sequence comes from Alcaligenes sp. SMD-FA, assembly GCF_025960365.1. NCBI lineage: Bacteria > Pseudomonadati > Pseudomonadota > Betaproteobacteria > Burkholderiales > Alcaligenaceae > Alcaligenes > Alcaligenes sp. SMD-FA. Next base: position 3,133,793 of record NZ_CP110108.1, read on the forward strand.
CCCGTCACGCATCGCCGTCCTGGGGAAAAACTTCAATCTGGCCAGCACCGAACATGCTCAAGGCGATCCGCGCACCCTGGCCCTGAATCACGGCAGCCGTCGCTTGATTCTGAATCAGCTCAAAGCCTGGCCCGAGCGCGCCGCCCTGATGCGCACCGTGCATGTATCCCAAAAGGGGCGTCTGGGCCGTTGCCTGATTCAGGCCGATGAACTGGGCGTCCCCGATCTGGGCGCGGTGGTGCACTACGATGATTTGCTCTGGGCCTTGCATGCCCGGTTGCGCGACAGCGGCGTCACCCTGCTGCCTGCCCAGCAAGCCCGTACCCATTCCGCCCCCAAACAAATTCTGGTCGACCACGATGCCGGTCAGGCCACGGCCTTGATTGCCGTGCAGTGTGACGGCGTCCGTCCCAGCGGCGTACGACGCGATTACGGCCAACACGCCCTGTTGACGACAGTACGCGCCAGCCAGCCTCAAACCGGCTGGGCATACGAGCGCTTTACCGAACATGGCCCCTTTGCAGCCCTGCCCCACCCTGACGCTCCGGACCTGTACGCGATCGTCTGGTGCAATAGCCCGGAGCGCAGCCAATCCTTGGCCGAACTGCCTGTCGACGCGTTTCAGACCGCCATGCTGCAGGCCTTTGGGGAGCGCCTGGGGCATCTGGAGCTGGTCTCCAAGCGCCACATCTTTCCGCTCGCCTTCCATGCTGGCCCCAGCCGCTTGTCCGAGCGCCTGCTGGCTGTAGGCAATGCCGCCCAGACCTTGCACCCGGTTGCCGGTCAGGGTCTGAACCTGGGCCTGCGCGATGTCGCACAATTGTCACAGTGTCTGGCCGCCTGGCAAGCCGATTGCAGCCAGAACCCCGATCCCTTTTTGGCACGCTATGCCCGTCTGCGTCGTCCGGATCGCTGGTTAACTGCTGCCATCACCGACACTTTGCCACGTCTGTTTGCCACCAAAAACCCTTTGATCCAGCACGCTTGTGGTCTAGGACTGTTGGCGATGGACACCCTGCCTTTCGCTCGTCAGCCCTTTGCCCGACAACTGCTGCAAGGGATGCGCGCCTAGGCCCACCAGCAACAGGGGCCCTAATACGGGGCCTGTCCTTTTCTTCTTGTAAGTCCTTGCCCACGAAGCCGTGTCGCAGGGTTAAAATCTTCCCCATGCGTATCGGCCCCTGGACCCTTCCCAACCCTATTTTCATTGCCCCCATGGCGGGAGTCACAGACAGACCTTATCGTCGTCTGTGCAAGACACTGGGCGCCGGTTATGCCGTCTCGGAAATGGCCGCCAGCAACAAGCGCTTGTGGGATAGCGTGAAAACTGCACGACGCCTCAATCACGAAGGAGAGGCTGACCCGATCGCTGTACAGATTGCCGGCTCCGACCCTGAAATGATGGCCGAAGCCGCCGTATTCAACATCAGCAAAGGCGCTCGTATCATTGATATCAATATGGGATGCCCGGCCAAAAAAGTCTGTAACGTCGCCTCGGGTTCAGCCCTGTTACGTGACGAGCCACGCATCATTGAAATCCTTGAACACGTTGTCAAGGCATGTACTCCCTACCAGGTTCCGGTTACACTCAAGACCCGCACTGGCTGGGATGCGCAATCGCGCAATGCTGTTCGTATTGCCCGCTTGGCCGAAGATATCGGCATCGCCGCGTTGACCCTGCATGGTCGCACACGCTGCGACTTCTACCAGGGCCACGCCGAATACGACACCATACGCGAAGTCAAGAACAGCCTCTCTATTCCGGTCATCGCCAATGGGGATATCGATAGTCCCGAAAAGGCAAAATTCGTACTAGAGTACACCGGAGCGGATGCCGTCATGATTGGTCGAGCCGCGCAAGGGCGGCCCTGGATTTTCAGGGAAATCCTGCATTACCTCGAACATGGCGAACATCGTGCAGCCCCCACCTTTGGCGAGCTGCGCGATTGCATGATCGAACACCTGCAAGACCACTACGTTTTCTACGGGCAGCACACTGGAGTACGTACTGCCCGCAAGCATATAGGCTGGTATCTGTCGGATATGCCGGACTCCCGACACTGGCTGGATCAGATTAATCGTATCGAAAACTGTGCAGATCAATTAGAAGCCATTACTCACTGGTTTCAAGAATGCGACCTGGACCAGCCCTACCTGCAATAAAAGACAGCTGTGTGGCTCTTTTGTATTTAAGTACTTCGTATACCTTCAGAAAAAAATGTCAACGACCAACCCACTAGAACAGTCCGTACGTGAACGCCTCGAACGCTACTTCGCCGATCTGGGCGAATCCGAGCCACGCGATCTGTTGTCGATGGTCATCTCCTGCGTGGAACGGCCTGTCCTGCAAGTTGCCCTGGAGAAATCCGCGGGCAACCAATCCAAGGCCGCAGAAATGCTGGGTATCACGCGCAGTACCTTGCGCAAGAAACTCAGCGCCCACAATCTGCAACCCTGATTCCTAACTCTCACGTCTCACCTTCCATGAAAATCCAGACAGCTCTTCTCTCTGTCTCCGACAAAACCGGTATTGTCGAATTTGCCCAAGCACTCGCCCAGCGCGGAGTGCGGCTTCTCTCCACTGGCGGCACGGCCAAGCTGCTGGCCCAGGCCGGCCTGACCGTTACCGAAGTGGCCCAGCACACCGGTTCGCCAGAAATTCTGGATGGCCGTGTCAAAACACTGCATCCCAAAATTCACGGTGGCCTGCTGGCCCGTCGCGACAGCGCCGAACACCTGAACACATTGGAAGAGCACGGCATTGACCGTATCGATCTGCTGGTCGTCAACCTCTACCCATTCCGTGAAACCATTGCCAAGCCGGGTTGCACCTTTGCCGATGCGGTAGAGAACATTGATATTGGCGGCCCCGCCATGTTGCGCGCTGCTGCCAAAAACCACGGTACGCCTGAAGGCGGCGCCTGTGTCGTCATTGACCCTGTCGATTACGAACGCGTACTGGCTGATATGGACGGCCCTGCTGGTCACCCTTCTTACGGCCTGCGTCTGGAACTGGCTGCCAAGGTTTACGCCCATACCGCCGCTTACGACGGTGCCATTGCCGCTTACCTGAGCAGCCTGGCTCAAGCCGAGCCTGCCCAGGACAGCGCCCCCGAAGTGAACACCTGGCCCAATGTGCTGACTATTCAGCTCAAACAGGAACAGACGCTGCGCTACGGCGAGAACCCGCACCAAAGCGCTGCTTTCTACACAGACGGCACCATTGGTGAAGGTCTGCTGGGTCGCTACAAGCAGTTGCAGGGCAAGGAACTGTCCTACAACAATATTGCTGACGCCGATGCCGCTTGGGAATGTGTACGCAGCTTTGATGCGGGCGCCTGCGTCATCGTCAAGCACGCTAACCCATGTGGTGTAGCCTTGGGCGAAACCGCCGAAGAATCCTACCGCAAAGCCTTCCAAACAGACCCAACCTCGGCCTTTGGCGGCATTATTGCCTTTAACCGCGAGGTGGACGAAGCGGCGGCCCAAGCGATCAGCAGCCAGTTTGTGGAAGTCCTGCTGGCACCTTCCTACACTCAAGGTGCACTGGACGTGTTTGCCGCGAAAAAGAACGTGCGCGTACTGAGCATTCAGCCCGGTCAGGCTCACAACGCTTTTGACGTCAAACGTGTGGGTGGCGGCTGGTTGGTGCAAACGCCCGATACGTTCCGCGACAACACCGAAGGCTTCAAGGTCGTGACGCAAGTCCAGCCTACCGCCCAGCAAATGCAAGACATGCTGTTTGCCTGGAACGTGGCCAAGTACGTGAAATCCAACGCTATTGTGTTCTGCGGTCAAGGCATGACGCTAGGCGTAGGCGCAGGCCAGATGAGCCGTGTGGACTCTGCCCGCATCGCCTCCATCAAGGCTGAAAACGCGGGCTTGACCCTGCAGGGTTCGGCTGTCGCGTCCGACGCGTTCTTCCCCTTCCGCGATGGTCTGGATGTGGTTGCCGAAGCTGGCGCCACCTGCGTGATTCAGCCCGGCGGCAGCGTGCGTGACGACGAAGTCATTGCCGCCGCGAACGAGCGTGGTATTGCCATGGTCTTGACCGGCACACGCCACTTCCGTCACTAATATGCGAATCCTGGGCATAGACCCTGGCTTGCGTCGCACTGGTTTCGGAGTGATCGACGCCCAGGGGCCCAGCTTGCGCTATGTGGCCAGCGGGACCATCGTGGTCCCGCCCGATCTGCCTCTGGCAGAGCGGCTCAAGCTGATTTTGACTCACATCACGGAAGTGATTGAGCAAAGCAAGCCCGATACCTCTGCCATTGAAAAAGTCTTTGTAAACAGCAACCCTGCCTCTACCCTTTTGCTGGGGCAAGCACGGGGCGCCGCCTTGTGTGCACTGGCGGTAGGTGGGCTGGATGTCCATGAATACACGGCTTTGCAGATCAAGAAAACCGTCACCGGCAGCGGCCACGCTGCCAAAGAACAAATCCAACTGATGGTCCAACGGCTCTTGCAGTTGAACGGCCTGCCTGCGCCGGACTCGGCCGATGCCCTGGCCTGCGCCATCAGCCATGCCCATCACAGCAGTGTGGTGGGTGGTCTGCAAAAAAGCGGAGCTCTCACAAGCGGGCCGCGCCGTCGCATTCGCGCTGGCCGGATCTTGGGTTAACTATCCAGAAGGAACATCATGATAGGTCGCATCCGGGGTACCTTGATCGAAAAACAACCGCCTACCATCTGCGTGGATGTAGGGGGGGTCGGTTATGAAATCGATGTACCCATGAGTACGCTCTACCAAATGCCGGAGCTGGGGGCGCAGGTCAATCTGTTCACCCATCTGGCCATTCGTGAAGATGCTCACGTGCTGTTTGGCTTTTCCAGCCTGAACGAGCGCAGCACTTTCAAGGCACTGATCAAAGTCACCGGTATTGGTGCCCGCACAGCCCTATCTTTGCTTTCAGGAATGAATGCTGAAGAACTGGCCGATGCCATCACTCGCCAGGAGACTTCCCGTCTGGTGAAGATTCCAGGCATAGGCAAGAAAACAGCCGAGCGTCTATTACTTGAACTGCGTGGCAAGCTGGGTGCAGACCTGGGCAGCGGTGGCGCCGTCAGCGCCGTTCCCAATAGCCGTGATGATGTGCTGCACGCCTTGGAGGCATTGGGCTACTCCAACAAGGAAGCCAGTATTGCTGTCAAAGCACTACCTGATGATATTGATGTGTCGGAAGGGATCAAGCAGGCCTTGAAGTCGCTGTCACGCGCGTGACAAAAAACTGCCATGAATAAGAAACCGGGCCGTTCAGATGAACGGCCCGGTTTTTTATATCTATCCATGTGGCAGCTTATCCGCCGTGACTCTTATTGATGCGATGATGTACTGGCTAATTGCCCTATTGGCTTACTGCGGTTTGCTCGTTTGCTCGTTTGCTCGTTTGCTCGTTTGCTCGTTTGCTCGTTTGCTCGTTTGCTCGTTTGCTCGTTTGCTCGTTTGCTCGTTTGCTCGTTTGCTCGTTTGCTCGTTTGCTCGTTTGCTCGTTTGCAACTCCAGTTTGATCCGCTTTCTGAACCATCGGCAAGATAAATGCTTACGTATGCAAATCACTGACCTCATCAAGCCAGCAGCCGACCCAAGGCGGAGACATCCACATTACCACCACTGATCAGCACACCAACCTTACGGCCTTGCAAATCCCCCTGACGCATTGCCGCTGCGGCACCCAGACACCCTGTAGGCTCCACCACCATCTTCATGCGCTCCGCAAAGAAACGCATGGCCTGAACCAGCTCGGTATCCGGCACCGTCAAAATATCCGTCACCATGCTGCGAATCAGCTCGAACGTCATGGGGGCCAGCGCTTGGGTCAGCGCCCCATCAGCAATCGATGCAGGCGGTGCAATCTTGACGATCGCCCCACTACGCAAAGACTGCTGCGCATCATCGCCCGCCTGCGGCTCTACCCCAAAAACTTCACAAGCCGGTGCCATGGCCTTGGCGGCCAGCAAGCAGCCCGACAGCAAGCCGCCTCCACCTAAGGGAACATAAAATTGCTGCAAATCGGGCACTTCCTGAAACAGCTCCAAAGCCGCCGTGCCCTGCCCAGAAATCACATCAGGATGCGCAAAAGGCGGGATCAAAGTCAGTCCCTCGCGCTCCACCAAGTCCTGGGCAATCTGGGCACGGTCTTGGGTCAGGCGATCGTACTCAATCACTTTGGCCCCGTAACCGCGCGTCGCAGCAAGCTTAAGAACCGGCGCATCCGAATTCATGATGATGGTGGCCGGTATACCCAAGAGCTTGGCTGATAAGGCCACGGCCTGAGCATGATTACCCGAAGAAAATGCCACGACACCGGCTTTTTTCTGTTCATCTGTCAAACGCGCCAGTGCATTGAAACCACCTCGGAACTTGAAAGCACCAATACGCTGAAAGTTCTCGCATTTGAAGTAGACTTCGCCATTCAGACGCTCGTTCAATGTAGTGGAAGTCAGGACCGGGGTGCGGTGTGCCACGGGCGCCAAGCGTTCTGCGGCGGCCACAACATCAGCAAAATCAGGTAATTCCAGGGACATGGCTAAAATCTCGTTTGAAAATTCCAACCCACATTATGCGGGATGCCAAGCGAAGCAGCCTAGACCCGTCGGCACAAAACGATCCTCCCTGTAGCAGAGCGACGATTTGCATAAGCACTCTGTGCACGCTGCCACGAGCCTCAGTACTCAGGCGGCTAGCGCTTGGTGTACCATACTGTATATTCAATCAGCGTAGTCATCATGGCCATACACTCCGATTCGCTCTCCAGCCTGCCTTCTGAACAGCGCATCATTACGCCCAAACCCTTGTCGCCCAACGAAGAGTCCATCGAGCGCGCCTTACGGCCCAAGATGCTGGAGGACTATGTCGGGCAAGCTCGTGCGCGTGAACAGCTAGAAATTTTCATCGCTGCTGCTCGACAACGTCAGGAGGCCTTGGACCACGTTTTGCTGTTTGGCCCGCCCGGTCTGGGTAAAACCACTCTGGCTCACATCATTGCCCATGAAATGGGCGTGAATCTACGTCAAACCTCAGGCCCCGTATTGGAGCGCCCCGGTGACCTGGCTGCCTTGCTGACCAATCTGGAACCCAACGACGTCCTGTTTATTGACGAAATCCATCGCCTCTCCCCCGTTGTCGAAGAAATTCTGTACCCGGCCCTGGAAGACTTCCAGATTGATATTTTGATTGGTGAAGGCCCGGCAGCCCGCAGTGTCAAACTGGATCTGCAACCCTTTACCTTGGTGGGGGCCACCACGCGTGCCGGCATGCTGACCAACCCCTTGCGGGACCGTTTTGGCATTGTGTCCCGCCTGGAGTTCTATGACGTCAAAGACTTAACGCACATTGTGGCACGTAGTGCCGGCCTGCTTAATGTCAGCACAACAGACGAGGGCACCTACGAAATTGCCCGCCGCTCACGTGGCACACCGCGTATTGCCAACCGGCTTTTGCGCCGGGTGCGCGACTACGCCGAAGTCAAAACCGGCGGCATCATCCATACCGAATGCGCCCAAGCCGCTCTGTCCATGCTGGAAGTGGACCCACAAGGTCTGGATTTAATGGATAGAAAGTTGTTGGAAGCCATCATCCATAAATTCGACGGTGGTCCAGTAGGAGTAGACAGTCTGGCCGCTGCCATCGGTGAAGAGCGCGACACAATCGAGGACGTGATCGAGCCCTATCTGATCCAGCATGGTTTTTTACAACGCACTCCCAGGGGCCGTATTGCCACCCTGAACACCTGGCGCCACCTGGGGCTCACACCCCCACGCAATACACAGGGTCAGGACCTGTTCGAGGCAGAATAAGCATTTAGCCCCGGCGGGACCAGGGGCGAAACACCAATAGCAAGGTAATCGCAATCGATACGGCGGCGGCCAACAGCAAGGCCGGCAGCCAGTGCATATACGTGAAGACCAAGGCCAGCGTAGTGCAAAACCCTGCCAGACTCCCCGTCCCCCACAAAGCCGAACGCAAGGTCGCTACCAAGCTAGCAGCACCCAGGGTTTGGTGAATGGTCACAGCCACCACGGTATAGCCAATGGGGAAAGCCATAATCAGTCCCGACAAGCTCGGCCCTAACAAAGAACTGCTGGTGGTCACGATAGCGACCAGAAGTCCTGCCAAGGCTCCTCTGAATATCAGCAAGCCCCAGCCCGCCTTCGCTTTGCTGGTCCCTTTCATACCGGCCAAACGGCGCGACGCGCGCAAGCTGAACGCAGTGACGGCAATAAACAAGGCTAGCCCCAGCACAGGCTGCACGGGCATGAAGGACAAAAGCAAGGCAGCCACTGCCCAAGCTGCGACCGCACACAGCAAGGTGCGCCAAGGCGACAAGTTGGGAGCGCAAAGAATGATGAGCAGCAAAAACAGTTGCGTCGCACTCAGCGAATACACGGCATAGGTTGCCGCCTGCTGCACATAATCGTCGGGAAACTGTTGGGACAAAAAATAAAAGCCGGGGCCCAGCACCATGGGCAAGCCCGCCAAAGCACCACCGATCAAGGGGCCAAATGCGCCCACAGACCACGAAACCAAGATCACGACCAAAGCGGTCGCGGCCATGCGTACGGCCAAGGCAGACCACGCCACATCAAGAAAAACAGTTTCCACGGACGTATTTCGCAGTGAGATCAGATATTAAGAGCCGCCCGGCTAAGCGTCATTAAAGACGCAGGAACCGAACCGCCTCTTTTTTCCCTAGCTCACCACACTCCAGTCCAGAGCTTGACCGGCAGCGAGAGGAATCAATGGCTCACCGGCCATCTCCACAGACTCTGGAATCGTGAATTGACGGCGTTGCAGCGTCATTGTTCCTTCATTGACGGGCAAGCCGTAAAAAGCGGGGCCATTCAAGCTGGCAAAGGCCTCTAGGCGATCCAAACGACCGGCCTTGTCAAAAGCCGACGCGTACAGCTCCATAGCATGCAGCGCGGTGTAACAGCCCGCACAGCCACAGCTTTGTTCTTTGCGGCTACGCGAGTGGGGTGCGCTGTCTGTACCCAGGAAAAAACGGTTACTGTCACTGGTTGCGGCGTCTACCAGAGCCTGGCGATGCTTCTCGCGCTTTAAGACTGGCAAACAGTACCAGTGTGGCTGCAAGCCCCCCTGGAACAGGGCATTACGGTTATAGAGCAGGTGATGCGCCGTGATCGTCGCGGCAACCGGGCCATCGGCCTGGCTCACGTAGGCGGCACCTTCTGCCGTAGTCAAGTGCTCAAACACGACTTTCAGCTCAGGGAAAGCCTTGCGCATGGGAATCATCACACGCTCGATGAATACCGCTTCGCGGTCAAACAAGTCGATGCTGGGGTCCGTAACCTCGCCGTGCATCAGCAAAGGCATGCCCGATTCCTGCATCTGCGCCAGCACCCGGGAACAGTTCTTTAGCAAATCCGTCACACCGGCGTCAGAGTTGGTGGTGGCTCCGGCAGGATAGAGCTTGACGCCATGCACAACCCCACTTTCCTTGGCGCGAACGATTTCCTCAGGCTGAGTATTGTCCGTCAGGTACAAAGTCATCAAAGGCTCAAACTTACCGACGTACTCGGTTTTGGCCAATGCGCTCAGAATGCGCTCGCGGTAGGCCAGAGCCTGTGCGGTTGCCGTAACGGGCGGGGTCAGATTGGGCATGACGATAGCCCGATCAAATTGTGCCGCAGTATGGCCCAAGACCGACTCCAACACAGCACCGTCGCGCAGGTGCAAATGCCAATCATCAGGACGACGAATGACCAAGGTATCCACAGTAGGGCTCATATCTTTACTCAATATCAAACAAAGGCTCCGTGCTTTGAACCGTCAATAAAGCAACAGGTGCCACAATTGCCTGTCAGCAGGCCGAATCCATCATTATGCTACAGCTGCCTGCGCTGCGCATGTCGGCACAGAAGTCCCGAGCCCAAATCAATACTGCGTTGCAGCAGCCTGTAAACACTGGAAAATCTGCTTACAGACCAGCAAAGCTCCTACTCACAAAGGGCTTGGACGTATAAGGAGTATCACGGTATGCTGACAGACAAGTCGTGCCCTAGCGCATAACCCGCCCCTTCAACTCGTTTCTCAGGAGTTCCGTTCATGGCCAGCACTGAAAAAAAACCTGCTACCCGCAAACCCAATGCAGCCTTCATGAAACCACTCACTCCTAGCCCAACACTGGCTGCGGTGATTGGCTCTGGCGCGCTACCGCGCACTGAAGTTACGAAGAAAATCTGGGAATACATCAAGAAACACGATCTTCAGGATCCCAAGAACCGTCGCAACATCAATGCTGACGCCAAACTACGCCCCTTGTTCGGCAAGGATCAGGTCTCCATGTTTGAACTGACCAAACTGGTCAGCGCTCACCTGAAATAAGCGCGGGGTGCTCAGGCACCTTTGGCAGTATCGGGCCGCGTCGCTGAGCTTTCAGCTGCGGCCCTTTTTCATGTGTCATCATCAAGCCTTCGCATCTTCATATCGATGTCAATCTCTACTACTCCCGATCAAACCCCACGTGTCCTATGCTGGCTGCGCCGCGATCTTCGCCTGCACGACCACGCGGCCTTGCACCACGCCCTGAAAAGCGGTTTGCCTGTGGCCTGTGTATTTATCTTTGACAGCACAATCCTGGACTCCTTGCCTGCCGACGATGTACGGCTGGCTTTTATACATGACAGTCTGCTGCAGGTGCAGGAACAACTGCGCCAATATGGTAGTGAACTGATCACGGCTCACGGTGACCCAGTACAGAAAATTCCCGAGTTGGCAAACCGCCTGAATGCGAAGGCGGTCTATGCCAATGAAGACTACGAACCTGCGGCCATGGCACGAGATCAGACTGTCAGTCATACCCTGTCTGGCCAAGGCATGGAACTAAAGCTATTCAAGGACCAGGTCATCTTTGCGCGGGATGAAATCCTGACACAGCAAAAACAACCGTATACGGTTTTTACACCTTACAAGCGGAACTGGCTGGCGCGTATTCAATCGGAGGATGCACAAGCCTATGACTGCTCGCAAGGAGAATGGGCCGCCCTGCCAGAGCAAGCCCTACCTGACTTGGAAGAATTAGGCTTTCAGGAAAAATCTCGCGCGAAACTGCTCAGTCCCGCCGGTTGGCAAGGCGCCCAGACATTGCTGGAACAATTTGAGCCCAGAATCCATGCCTATCATGAACGCCGGGACTTTCCAGCCAAACGAGGCGTGTCCTATTTAGCCCCCCATCTGCGCTTTGGAACACTATCCATACGCCAAGCCGTATCTCTGGCTTGGCCCAGCGACTCCGATGGCGCGGCCACCTGGCTGAGCGAACTGATCTGGCGAGAGTTCTACCAGCAGTTCCTATGGCATCACCCAGAAACGGCGACAGAGAGCTTCAAGCCGGCCTACAAGGACCTGCCTTTCCCTAATCGCGAAGACTGGTTTCAGGCCTGGAAAGACGGCCAGACCGGCTATCCAATTGTTGATGCCGCCATGCGTCAATTGAACCAGTCAGGCTATATGCACAACCGGCTGCGCATGATAAGTGCGTCCTTTCTGGTAAAAGACTTGCTGATAGACTGGCGATGGGGGGAGCAATATTTTGCCCAGAAGCTGCTTGATTACGATATGGCTTCTAACGTGGGGGGCTGGCAATGGGCCGCTTCCACCGGATGCGATGCGCAGCCTTACTTTCGCATCTTCAACCCCATAACCCAATCGCGTAAATTTGATCCAGACGGACAGTTCATACGTCGATATGTGCCCGAACTGGCGTCGCTGGACAAACAAGCTATTCACGCGCCTTGGCAGGCCAAGCAGCTCCCTATCGAATTCAGGTCAGGGAAAGACTACCCGGCCCCCATCGTAGACCATGACACACAACGACATCTTGCTTTGGCCTTATTCAAGCAAGCAGGAGAGCAAGAACAAGCGGATTGAAATACCTTAAGGATAGTTATGTCAGATAGCTTCAAGCGACCTTCTCCGATCAGTACTTCCGTATTACTACAAAACCTGCAAGCCGCTCATCCCCAAGCACAAGTGGCCGTTCTGGACTTCAGCGCAGACCATGCCGAAATCAGCTTGGCGCATCAAGGCGCCCCTGTACATACGGAGCACTTCCCGGAACTTAGCGCAGTCCAGCTGTTGGCCAATTGTTTTTCGGACTCAAGCTCACGCCAGGCGCAGTTGGAGCATGCCATTGAAGTCGTCGAAGACGCCATCATGCCGGCCAGTCTGGATCTACGCCAGTTCACGGTATTTGCCACGGCTGAATATGCAGAAGAACTACATGCTTGGCTCCATACAGCTCAAGGCAATGAACAGCACATCATCAACCGGGACATGATCGACGATCTGTTCACCCTTTATGCCGCCGCCAGCCAAGGGGCCGTCAGTCTGAAAATGATCAACGCTAGCTCTTTGGAAAATATCCATCAGCTAGTCAACAATCAAAACCTGGGTATATACCTGCTACTGCTGCGTGAATGCATGCACCATATGCATATCGAGCAGGTTCACTTGCTGGCGCCCTGAGGCTTGCCCTTTGGGGTTTTTATAGGTAAAGAGAAACCCAGCCATGCAGGAAAACACCCAACATAAAACCAGGCATCCTTCAGTACAAGCATTCAAGCAGCAAGCATCCTGGCTTGCAGTGGCCTAAGCTCCTGAAACCAGGGCAAAACGTCTTGTATTTTTTTGCCCCCCTGACATAGGGCGCAGAGAAGAGAAGCTGCCAACCGTCACGATGAGGCTGAGTCAACACGCATAAGCAAAGAGCCCCGCAAGCAAAGGGCCCAAGACTAATCGTACCCAGAATGGAGCAAAACGAGATCACATAAAAAAAGGTGCTCATCAGAGCACCTTTTAAAATACTTCTTTCTGGTCTGGCCCAGAACTCTTCTGATACTGGATCGGCCTAGTAATCGTGGCCCAGCGCCTGACCACCAGCCAAAGCCAACCAGCCTTTGATCAAGCGATGAACGATCCAAACCAAGGCCACCAGCGCGGTTACCCAACCAATGAAGATGGTCGTTAGCAAAGCGCTCAGCACCACCCACAACAGACCCCACCAGAAAGTCTTGATAACCCAGTCCAGGTGACTGGCATAAATGGTGCCCGACGCATCACCGCGTTTGACGTAAGCCAGGATCACGGCTGCCACAGCCGCAGCACCGAAGATACCTGCACTGATCATAGCCAAAGAAAACAAGCCATAGCAGATGTGCGTGATCTTGCGCAGCGACAAGCCTGGTTCAAGCTCGGGGCTAATGGGCTGATTCATTCGGTTCTCCTGAAACAAGCATTAACAATAACGATACCGAACCATTTTACCCATACTTTGGGCATTAACCGTATGACAGTGGCAGAGCTACCACCATATGAATAGAAGAAGTAGCGGCCTGAAGATAAATCCTATATCCCGAAGAAGTACACACCCCAAATACTCAATAGACACGGTAGGCAGCAGCCGAATAGAAAGAAGGGGAATCGGTAACCAAAACGGGCTGATGGTGATGCAGGTGTGCAGAGCTATCAACAACAAACACCCCACGCAGCCAGAGTTAGGCAAGCACCATGACGATGGAAGCGACGGTGGGTAAGCGAACAGAGGAAGGAAGGTAGGTTAAGAAGCGCCCGGAATGAGTTTTTACGGGTGGGATGGAGGGGTGTTGTAGAAGAAGAATGGGGAAGATCCAGCGTCCCCCCAGCCGATAGACCATCAGCTCGATCAAACCAAAGGCTTTCTTGGCTCACTGGATGCCAATCCACGTAACTACCCGAGGCAAGCCGAGAAGAAGGGGCGGACAACAGCCGTACAGAAGAAGGAAGGAAGGTGAGGCTGAAGGCTCCGACCTGTATTAGCAGCACCGGATGCTACGCGGCGGAGCTACCCGAGGGGCAAGCCGAAGCAGACGCTAGTAAGCCGTACAGAAGAAGAAGGGAGACAAGGTGCCCAGAACGGGCCAGGAGGCAGGAAGGGACGTCCGACCGATGATCGCAGGGATCCGGTCCTTATGCCGCCAGAACACGGCTGAGCAGCCGTGTGTACGTGTGGCGCGCATAAAAAACAAAACCCCCGCAAGGGATACTTGCGGGGGTTTTGAGCAATAAGAGCTTGACGATGACCTACTTTCACAGACGTCCGTCCACTATCATCGGCGCAAAGGCGTTTCACAATCCTGTTCGGGATGGGAAGGTGTGGGACCACCTTGCTATGGTCGTCAAGCGTAACTGGTTGCCAGGCCGTCTTTACAGGGACGTCCCAGCCAATTGGAAGAAGCACACTGCCAGCGATCAGTACGGATCAGCTAGCAGCGGTTACGAAGGTGTCGAGCGCGGGTTGCGCTGCACTTCAATATTACGTTCTGTGGTCAACAACTTAACTCACTACAACCTCAAGGGTTATAGGATCAAGCCACACGGGCAATTAGTACTGGTTAGCTACATGCATTACTGCACTTCCACACCCAGCCTATCAACGTCCTGGTCTCGGACGACCCTACAGGGAGGTCAAGCCTCCGGGATATCTAATCTTCAGACGAGTTTCCCGCTTAGATGCCTTCAGCGGTTATCTCTTCCGTACGTAGCTACTCGGCAATGCCATTGGCATGACAACCGATACACCAGTGGTACGTCCACTCCGGTCCTCTCGTACTAGGAGCAGGCTCCGTCAAATATCCAACGCCCACGGCAGATAGGGACCAAACTGTCTCACGACGTTTTAAACCCAGCTCACGTACCTCTTTAAATGGCGAACAGCCATACCCTTGGGACCGGCTACAGCCCCAGGATGAGATGAGCCGACATCGAGGTGCCAAACACCGCCGTCGATATGAACTCTTGGGCGGTATCAGCCTGTTATCCCCAGAGTACCTTTTATCCGTTGAGCGATGGCCCTTCCATACAGAACCACCGGATCACTATGTCCTACTTTCGTACCTGTTCGACTTGTCAGTCTCACAGTCAAGCACGCTTATGCCATTGCACTATCAAGACGATTTCCGACCGTCTCTAGCGTACCTTCGAACTCCTCCGTTACACTTTAGGAGGAGACCGCCCCAGTCAAACTGCCCACCATGCACGGTCCCCGATCCCGATAAGGGACCTAGGTTAGAACCGCAAACAGACCAGGGTGGTATTTCAAGGATGACTCCACGCGATCTGGCGACCACGCTTCAACGTCTCCCACCTATCCTACACAGGCCGGTTCACAATCCAATGCAAAGCTACAGTAAAGGTTCATGGGGTCTTTCCGTCTAGCCGCGGGGAGATTGCATCATCACAACCATGTCAACTTCGCTGAGTCTCAGGAGGAGACAGTGTGGCCATCGTTACGCCATTCGTGCAGGTCGGAACTTACCCGACAAGGAATTTCGCTACCTTAGGACCGTTATAGTTACGGCCGCCGTTTACCGGGGCTTCGATCAAGAGCTTGCACCCCATCACTTAACCTTCCGGCACCGGGCAGGCGTCACACCCTATACGTCCACTTTCGTGTTTGCAGAGTGCTGTGTTTTTAGTAAACAGTCGCAGCCACCGATTCACTGCGGCCTCTTCATGCTTTGTGCGCAGGCACATCACACTAATGAGGCATACCTTCTCCCGAAGTTACGGTATTAATTTGCCGAGTTCCTTCTCCTGAGTTCTCTCAAGCGCCTTGGAATATTCATCCCGTCCACCTGTGTCGGTTTGCGGTACGGTCTCGTAGAGCTGAAGCTTAGAGGCTTTTCTTGGAACTGCTTCCAGTTAGTTTAGAGCCGAAGCTCTATTCAGTCACACCCTTGAATTACGCACCCGGATTTGCCTAAGTGCCTTCTATGATGCGCCAACGGGGACATCCAACACCCCGATAACATTCTGCAATCCGTCCCCCCATCGCACTCTACGACGGTGCGGGAATATTAACCCGCTTCCCATCAGCTACGCATCTCTGCCTCGCCTTAGGGGCCGACTCACCCTGCGCCGATGAACGTTGCGCAGGAAACCTTGGACTTACGGCGAGGGGGCTTTTCACCCCCTTTATCGCTACTCATGTCAGCATTCTCACTTCCGATACCTCCAGCATTCCTCACGGAACACCTTCACAGGCTTACGGAACGCTCTCCTACCATGTGTACTAAAAGTACACATCCGCAGCTTCGGTCTATGGCTTAGCCCCGTTACATCTTCCGCGCAGGACGACTCGATCAGTGAGCTATTACGCTTTCTTTAAAGGATGGCTGCTTCTAAGCCAACCTCCTGACTGTCTATGCCTTCCCACTTCGTTTCCCACTTAGCCATAGTTAGGGACCTTAGCTGGCGGTCTGGGTTGTTTCCCTCTTGAGTCCGGACGTTAGCACCCGGTGCTCTGTCTCCCGTACTGTACTTGCCGGTATTCGGAGTTTGCCATGGTTTGGTAAGTCGCTGTGACCCCCTAGCCATAACAGTGCTCTACCCCCGGCAGTAATATACGAGGCACTACCTAAATAGTTTTCGGAGAGAACCAGCTATCTCCAGGCTTGTTTAGCCTTTCACTCCGATCCACAGCTCATCCCCTAATTTTTCAACATTAGTGGGTTCGGTCCTCCAGCACGTGTTACCGTGCCTTCAACCTGGCCATGGATAGATCGCCTGGTTTCGGGTCTACACCCAGCGACTGAATCGCCCTATTCGGACTCGCTTTCGCTACGCCTCCCCTATTCGGTTAAGCTTGCCACTGAATGTAAGTCGCTGACCCATTATACAAAAGGTACGCAGTCACACCACGAAGGTGCTCCTACTGTTTGTATGCATACGATTTCAGGATCTATTTCACTCCCCTTCCGGGGTTCTTTTCGCCTTTCCCTCACGGTACTGGTTCACTATCGGTCGATCACGAGTATTTAGCCTTGGAGGATGGTCCCCCCATATTCAGACAGGATTTCACGTGTCCCGCCCTACTTGTTCGATGCTTAGTTCCACGTACTGAATTTCGCCTACAGGGCTATCACCTGCTACGGCTGGACTTTCCATTCCATTCGACTATTCACTACGCTAAAACATCCAGGCTGATCCGGTTTCGCTCGCCACTACTTCCGGAATCTCGGTTGATTTCTTTTCCTCGAGTTACTGAGATGGTTCAGTTCACTCGGTTCGCCTCCACATGCCTATGTATTCAGCATGGGATACCGTATTACTACGGTGGGTTTCCCCATTCGGACATCTACGGATCAAAGCTTGTTTGCCAGCTCCCCGTAGCTTTTCGCAGGCTACCGCGTCCTTCATCGCCTGTGATCGCCAAGGCATCCATCATATGCACTTATTCGCTTGATCCTATAACGCTTGGTGCTGTTATAGGAATATGAGTATACGTTGTTGCCGTTCATCAATCCTTAGCTGTTATCCAATCCGAAGACTGAACAACGTCTATATTTTTGAGAACTTTCGTTGAACATAATTTGTTCTGTTGCAATCACAACCCGTGTATTGTCATCACAAGGCGACTAATCGCTTTGCGTTTATTAGACAACACACCTTCGTTGTGCTTCTTCCTAATTGTTAAAGAGCAATTCGTGGGTTGTATAACCCAACGAGCAGTATTCTTGTAAAAGAACACTCTTCGTTGAATCTAACGCCAGGCCAACCGTTGTTGACCTGTGCCCTATACTCTGTCATGAACCTTGCTGTATCTACCAACCACAAAAGCGGTGGTGGAGGATGACGGGATCGAACCGACGACCCCCTGCTTGCAAAGCAGGTGCTCTCCCAGCTGAGCTAATCCCCCGAGGTAATCGTTGGTGGGTCAAGTTGGAATCGAACCAACGACCCCCGCCTTATCAAGACGGTGCTCTAACCGACTGAGCTACTGACCCATCTATCACCAGTGGGCGATACCTTCAATGGTCATGACATTAACTAACAGCCAATAAGTGTGGACGCTTTCGCTTTGCGAGCCATTCGCTCTAAAAGGAGGTGATCCAGCCGCACCTTCCGATACGGCTACCTTGTTACGACTTCACCCCAGTCATGAATCCCACCGTGGTAAGCGCCCTCCTTACGGTTAGGCTACCTACTTCTGGTGAAACCCACTCCCATGGTGTGACGGGCGGTGTGTACAAGACCCGGGAACGTATTCACCGCGACATTCTGATCCGCGATTACTAGCGATTCCGACTTCACGCAGTCGAGTTGCAGACTGCGATCCGGACTACGATCGGGTTTCTGAGATTGGCTCCCCCTCGCGGGTTGGCGACCCTCTGTCCCGACCATTGTATGACGTGTGAAGCCCTACCCATAAGGGCCATGAGGACTTGACGTCATCCCCACCTTCCTCCGGTTTGTCACCGGCAGTCTCATTAGAGTGCTCTTGCGTAGCAACTAATGACAAGGGTTGCGCTCGTTGCGGGACTTAACCCAACATCTCACGACACGAGCTGACGACAGCCATGCAGCACCTGTGTTCCGGTTCTCTTGCGAGCACTGCCAAATCTCTTCGGCATTCCAGACATGTCAAGGGTAGGTAAGGTTTTTCGCGTTGCATCGAATTAATCCACATCATCCACCGCTTGTGCGGGTCCCCGTCAATTCCTTTGAGTTTTAATCTTGCGACCGTACTCCCCAGGCGGTCAACTTCACGCGTTAGCTGCGCTACTAAGGCCTAACGGCCCCAACAGCTAGTTGACATCGTTTAGGGCGTGGACTACCAGGGTATCTAATCCTGTTTGCTCCCCACGCTTTCGTGTCTGAGCGTCAGTATTATCCCAGGGGGCTGCCTTCGCCATCGGTATTCCTCCACATATCTACGCATTTCACTGCTACACGTGGAATTCTACCCCCCTCTGACATACTCTAGCTCGGCAGTTAAAAATGCAGTTCCAAGGTTGAGCCCTGGGATTTCACATCTTTCTTTCCGAACCGCCTACACACGCTTTACGCCCAGTAATTCCGATTAACGCTTGCACCCTACGTATTACCGCGGCTGCTGGCACGTAGTTAGCCGGTGCTTATTCTGCAGATACCGTCAGCAGTATCCCGTATTAGGGGATACCTTTTCTTCTCTGCCAAAAGTACTTTACAACCCGAAGGCCTTCATCATACACGCGGGATGGCTGGATCAGGGTTTCCCCCATTGTCCAAAATTCCCCACTGCTGCCTCCCGTAGGAGTCTGGGCCGTGTCTCAGTCCCAGTGTGGCTGGTCGTCCTCTCAAACCAGCTACGGATCGTTGCCTTGGTGAGCCTTTACCCCACCAACTAGCTAATCCGATATCGGCCGCTCCAATAGTGAGAGGTTCCGAAGAATCCCCCCCTTTCCCCCGTAGGGCGTATGCGGTATTAGCCACTCTTTCGAGTAGTTATCCCCCGCTACTGGGCACGTTCCGATATATTACTCACCCGTCCGCCACTCGCCACCAAGAGAGCAAGCTCTCTCGTGCTGCCGTTCGACTTGCATGTGTAAAGCATCCCGCTAGCGTTCAATCTGAGCCAGGATCAAACTCTTCAGTTTAATCTCTGTGGTTGTCCCGTCTTGCGACGAGACCGATTGTGTCTCAAAGAAAAATTCAGAGTTACACAAGGTAATTCTTCATCTTTCGTTTGTGAGCACTTGATACAAACTTGTGGCGATCCCCGAAGGGTTCGACTCGCTCATTCCAAGCGCCCACACTTATCGGCTGTTAATTGTTAAAGAGCAGTGACAGTTGCCTGTCGTTCTACTGACTAACCCGGCTGGCTCGTCGCGTTTAGCGCTTCGTGCCTTGCTGTGTTAGCAGCAGAGAAATGAGATTATGAAGCAGATCAGGCGGCGTGTCAAGCGTTTTTTTGAAGAAGCTAGAAAGTTTTAAACCGTCTAACTCGTCCCGCTTAACCAGAACTTTCGTTCCGTCCTACCTGGCGAACAATCAACCGTCAGGCCAACCATTCAACTTCACAAACAAGGGTAAATTTTCAAAACCGTTTCAACTTTCAAAACAGCTAAAAACTTAACGTTGCGTTCTCTGGAGCAGAACCTAGAACTTTAACACAGAATTTTCTGATTTGTCAAGCTCCGGGTTTTACACCGTGTCAGTTACCTGACCAGTCATTCAAGCTTCGGTGCGGGCCTCTTGGCCAAGGCGGTGAAACTTGCCTAACTGCTCTCTGCGGCGCTTCCGGGAAAACCCTGTGTGTGCTGCAGCGAGAAAAGAACTATAGCACGATGATTTTCCGCCTTGCAAGCCTTTTCATAGAAAAAAGTTAGACGACTTGAACCAAAAACCTTTAAACCCATGAATTATAAGAGAAACTATTTTTAAGCATTTTAGATCCTACCTACCAGACAACTGAAGGTTTCTCATTTAACCCCGTTTCAGGAGGAAGCTCACTATGTGCCCTACGCGCCCTTAGACGCAAATCCTAGACTAAACCGCTATTTTTCGCGTGAAAAATCGTCAGATACTCTTCAGCCCCTCAACACCCCCTCTTATATATAAAGGGGAATCGAGGACTCTCCCCAATATAGTCGCCAGTCCTTGTGCTTGCTTGCTTGCTTGCTTGCTTGCTTGCTTGCTTGCTTGCTTGCTTGCTTGCTTGCTTGCTTGCTTGCTTGCTTGCTTGCTTGCTTGCTTGCTTGCTTGCTTGCTTGCTTGCTTGCCTGCTTGCTGGCTGGCTGGCGTCACACTTAGATGGGTAGACCAATAAAGGAGCGGCAACAAGAGCACAGCATCAGCCTTTCGCCCCCAATCAATAGTGCCTCTATATAGATAGAGAGTTGAGAGGCCTTCAAAGATGGAGCACGATGCAGGGCTGTTAGCCACTCGGAGCCCCGGGACAGGGTATTGGGGCGAGTCAGACGACTTGCCGCAGTCGGAGTCACCATCGGGGATGCAAGCAGTCTGCTATTTGAGCCCAACGCTTGTGATTGGTCCGGGGGACCAATTACTGGGCGAGTTCAGACTGCGCCCCGATGGTGACTCCGACAAGGGGACCGGCGCGAAGCGCCGGCAAGTAGTCCGCCCCAACACCCTGTCTCGGGGCTTCGAGTAGCGACCTACGTAGAGCGGCTGGAACAACGAACGCCACCCTCTATATAGCCAGGCCTTTCATCACTGCGACTCTCCTCTCTATATATAGATAGGAGACGGGCCTCTCCAAGAGGTAAGCCAATCCTCTATACCTCTATACCTCTATACCCTTCAGCATCCCTCCGAGTCTCAGTCTCTTTGCCTTTGATACGTCGAATCTTAGAACCTTTGAGCCTCTGAACCTTTGAGCCTCTGAACCTTTGAGCCTCTGAACCTTTGGGTCTCTAAGTCTCTAAGTCTCTAAGTCTCTAAGTCTCTAAGTCTGCATCCATGAGAGCACCAAACACATCATCCCATCCTCTCTTGTAGAGACAGCTCTGCCTTCTCTCACCTATACAACCGCCTCTCTACAGATACGCTCTTGTTATATAGAAAGCAAAAACACACTTGCCTGAGAGATAGACACAACCACAGAGACACAAGCCCACCTAACGCAGAGCGGCAAGCAAAGCCTTCCTCCTCTCTCCTCTATATATAGAGACACCCTCTTACACCCACAAGCAATAAGCTAATCCCCAATTCATTGTTATTTTCTGTTCCCGTGTTCATTACCATTCCTTATGCACTTAAACCTCTAAGCAGGACCCTGCTTACTCAAGAGAGTAATAATGATCAAACCTATCCTCATCTCCCTGGCATTTGCATTCAGCACGGTTCTGGCACCGACTGCCAGCGCAGAGCCAAGCACACCCGAAACGGCAGCCAAACCAGCCGCCTTGATCTCGGCTGCCGACCTGGCCACCAAACTGGATCAAAACAATCTGCGCGTTCTAGATATCCGCACAGACAAAGAATATGCAGCGGGCCACGTGCCTGGTGCCGTTCACACCCCTTATGGCGCCTATCGCGGCCCAGCAGATAACGCAGGTGCCTTGCGCTCCGAAGCCGACCTGTCCGCCTTGTTCAGCAAAGCCGGTATTTCCAAAGACAGCTACGTTGTCGTCACCTACGCAGGCGCCAACCCCACAGACTTTGGCGCCGCTGCGCGCGTATATTGGACATTGAAAGCGGGTGGTCTGACTCAGTTATCCGTTCTGGATGGCGGCTTGCAAGCCTGGGAAGCAGAAGGCAAGCCCCTGAGCAAAGACACTCCCACTGTCACCCCTACCGAATTTAGCTACCACTACAACAAAGACATGGTAGTCAGCACGCAAGAAGTCGCGGACTACATCAAGAATGGCCAAGCCCCCATTTTGCTGGACGCGCGCCCAACTGAATTCTTCAAAGGCGAAAAGCGCGTTGACGCCGCCGCCCGCTACGGTACCTTGCCCGGTGCACGTGAACTGGACTTCAACAGCTTCTTTCGCAGCGACAAACCTGTCCTGAAAGACACCGGTGAGCTCGTCAAGATCGTCAAAGAACAAGGTCTGGATAACAAACCCACCGTTTCGTTCTGCAATACCGGTCACTGGGCTGCTACGAACTGGTTTGTATTGTCCGAACTGGCAGGTAACCCCAACGTGAAGCTTTACCCCGAATCCGTCGTGGAATGGAGCCGCAGCAGCTTGCCCATGGACAACCAGCCCTCCCGCTTCGAGGTTCTGAAACTCGATGCCAAGCGCGCCGTTAACTAAAGAAATCGATCATGCTTTATCTGACTAGACTGGGCTTTATCCTGGCCAGCCTGGCCCTCATTGTCGGGGTCGCTCTGGTAGGTGGACTGCGCCAAGGCTTGCTTGCCTTATTAGGGATTGGCTTTGGCGCCGTGCTGCAAGGAGCCCGTTTCGGTTTCACGACCGGCTGGCGCAACTATATCGAGCGTCGCGACCCTCAGGGTATCTGGGCACAAATGCTCCTATTGGTATTGGCTGCTGCCTTCACCCTGCCGCTGATCGCTGACAGCGGCGGCGAGTTGGTCGGTGCCATTGCCCCACTGACCATCAGCCTGGTGCTGGGCGCCTTCCTGTTTGGTGCCGCTATGCAACTGGCTGACGGTTGCGGCTCCGGCACACTCTATAAAGCAGGTGCTGGCGCACCGATCTCCTTTGCGGTTCTGCCTACCTTTGCCATTGGCAGCTTTCTGGGCGCATCGCACCAACCCGGCTGGATTGCCTTGGGTGGCTTGCCTGCTATCGACCTGACTGTATCCCTGGGCTGGCCTACCGCCTTGCTGATTACCGTCCTGGGCTGCGCAGCCGTATCCTGGTTCGTAGGCCGGGGCGCACGCCGCCATCAAAAAGAACACAACAGCGCACCTGCCAAATGGGAAATGCGCTGGTGGATGGGCGCCTTGCTGCTGGCCGTGCTGTACGCCATTCACATGATTGTTGCTGGCCAACCTTGGGGCATCGTCTACGGTATTGGCCTGTGGGGAGCAAAAGTATTCTCGGCGCTGGGCTGGACACCCGTTGGCGACGCATTCTGGGGCGTGGCTCCCCATGCTCAACGTCTGGCAGAGCCTGTTCTGGCTGACGTTACCTCCGTCACCAACTTTGGTTTGATTCTGGGCGCAATGGCCGCTTCGCGCTGGAACCATCCTGCCAATTTCAAATCGCCCAATGCCCGTACCTTGTGGGTAGGCGCGATTGCCGGTTTGGTCATGGGCTACAGTGCCCGTATGGCCTTCGGATGTAATGTGGGCGCATTCCTGGGAGGCATCGCCTCGGCCAGCATACATGGCTGGGTCTGGTTTGCACTGGCCTTTGCCGGGTCCATCATAGGCGTGCGCATTCGTCGTCGCGTTAATCCTTGAGTCGCACCACCATGAGCAAAACTACTTTCCGCCTTATCACCATTACCTTCTGGCTGGCCGTTGTCTTGTTAGTTGTCATGGACAGCCTGCAGGACTACCCCTACCGTCCCGAACCCGCTCCCATTGCCTGGGGTAGCGGACAAGCCGCCAGTGGCGGTCACTGCTCGGGTCGATAGCTAGGGCCCACTCGGTCTGCAACGCCCCTGATGGGAGAAAACCAGGCAGCCTCACTTGGCTGCACCGGGTTTCACCGTCAGGGGTTTTCTTTTGGATGAGGGAACACACATCCGCTTGTAGCGGCAAACCGACAGCCCACATCGCCCACCCCACGCAAGCGCCAGGGCACGACAAAGCAAGCACTGGGCCATGCTAGCATCAGTCAGACTTCTCAACCTTCTGCTGTCATGCTGAACTTTCTTCGCACCACACTTAGCCGCAGCCTGCGCATGTTTTATACCGTTGCACGCATCATGGTTCCCATCATGATTGCGGTGCGTATTGCGGCGCAGTTGGGCTTGATCGAACAAGTAGGCACACTGATCGGCCCCGTCATGGCGCTGGTCGGCTTACCGCCTGAAGCCGGTATCGTATGGGCTACCACCGCCCTGGCCGGTATTTACGCAGGCATAGGATCGATGGCAGCGTTGGGCGACAGCTTGAGTTTCAACGTGGCCCAGATCAGCGTTCTGGGCACCATGATGCTGTTTGCTCACAGTCTTCCCATGGAGCAAGCGATTGTGCGTCGAGCCGGGGCCAGTTTCTGGTTTACGGCCACGCTACGAGTAGTCTGCGCCCTGCTCTACGGCAGCCTGCTGGCCTGGGGTTTGAACAGTGCTGGGCTGTTGCAGGAACCTGTTTCGCTGGCCTGGCTTTACGGGCAATCCAATGCGACACAAGGCGGTTGGCAAGGCTGGATAGACTGGTTGTGGGGAACGGCCAGTTCACTGTTCATGACCTGGCTGATTATTCTTGGCCTGCTGTTAATCTTGTCAGTTCTGGAGAAAATCGGCTTCACCCGTTTGCTGACCCGGCTTCTGCTGCCCTTGCTGCGTTTTTCAGGCCTGGAAGAGCGGGTCGCCCCCACCACCACGATTGGTGTGTTGCTGGGCCTGAGCTACGGCGGCGCCTTGATTATTGACGAGTCCCGTCAGCAAAACTACAGTCCCAGAACGCGCTTGCTGGCCTTGTCCTGGCTGTCGTTAAGCCACTCCCTGATTGAAGACACCATTCTTATTCTGGCTCTGGGTGCCAACATCTGGGTGGTCCTGGTTGGCCGACTTATCCTGACCTTGCTCATTATTGGCCTGATGGCCCGCCTGACATTACCAGGTAGCGCCCTGTACAGACGCTACCTTGCTTCTGCTTCGCACCCTCAGGATGCTTAGCTTTTGACCAGCAGATCCTGAAAACGCTGGTAGAACTTCTTGAGCTTGGGCGCAATCACCATCTGGCAATAGGCCTGCTCAGGGTTCAAGGCAAAATAATCGTGGTGATAGTCCTCGGCTTCCCAGAACGTGGAGCTGTCGAGCACATGCGTCACGATAGGCGCATCAAACTGCGATTTGATTTCTTCGATGACCTCGAAAGCCTGACGGCGCTGTTCTTCGTTTTGGCAAAAAATAGCCGAGGCATACTGCGGCCCCTGGTCAGCGCCCTGACGATCCGGCGTGGTAGGGTCGTGGGTCAGGAAAAATACCTCCAGCAAATCCCGATAGGAAATGACTGAAGGGTCAAACTCCACTTTGACCACTTCAATATGGCCGGTCTGCTTGCCACAAACCTGTTCATAGGTGGGATTTTCCACATGGCCGCCACAGTATCCGGGCACCACCGACTGCACACCTCGCAGGGCCTTGAACACCCCTTCAGTGCACCAAAAGCATCCGCCACCCAATATGGCTGTTTCCTTCATGAGTTCTCCTTTGTTGACGAATTGGCTAGACCCAGCAACCAGGCTGCAATCGCTTGCGCTTATAAGGCGCTGAGCCGGTTTTGGGTGGGTATGGAAATAGCACCCCCGTTCCCCCGACTATCTTGTTGAGCACGATATCCATCAACGCTACCGTATCAGCCTTTGCCATTGGATTAAAGATCATCAATCCACAAAAAACTACTAATGGTAAACGGCGGGCCAAGAGACTGAATGCAGCACGATCCTTCCCTTACAATTTACCCAGTCCTGGTCTGGGCTCGTAGTCACGCTATTATCTGATTTTCATCTCTGTAATGGGCACGCATGTTAATTCACCCGCAGTTTGATCCCATCGCCATACAACTTGGACCCCTTGCCATTCATTGGTATGGCTTGATGTATTTAGTGGGCTTTGGCCTGGTTTGGCTGGCTGGCATGGCGCGTATCCGCGCGGGCTATGCCTTGCTGACCCGCAAAGACCTGGAAGACCTGATCTTTTACTGTGTTCTGGGCGTAGTAGTGGGCGGACGTCTGGGCTTTACCCTGTTATATCAACCCTCCTACTACCTGTCGCATCCGCTGGAGATTCTGTATGTCTGGCAAGGTGGCATGTCCTTTCATGGTGGTCTGATCGGGGTGCTGGTGACGATTGCACTGTTTGCTCGTAACCGCCAACGCCGTTTTCTGGAAATCAGTGATTTCCTGGCCCCCTTGATCCCACTGGGGCTGGCGGTAGGCCGCTTGGGTAACTTTATCAACGGAGAACTGTGGGGTCGTCCTAGCGATGTGCCGTGGGCAATGGTGTTCCCGCAGATGGATGCAAACCCTCGCCACCCTTCGCAGTTGTATGAGATGGCCCTGGAGGGCATTGCCCTGTTCATCTTGCTGTGGTGGTTTACGCGCCGCCCACGCGCCGTGGGCCAGGCTAGCGCCCTGTTCCTGATCGGCTACGGTTTTTTCCGCTTCATGGTGGAGTACACCCGCGAACCTGACAGCTACCTGGGTCTGCTCAGTGCTGGCTTGTCAATGGGACAGTGGTTGTCCTTGCCCATGATTGTGGCTGGGCTGGCTCTGTTTGTTTATGCCAGCAAGCGTGGCGTTACGCCTGGTAGTCAGAAATAAACAAAGCAGCAGAAAAGGAAAAAGCCCGTCCAGATCTGGACGGGCTTTTTTGTAGGTGCCCCACCATTGCCGTCAAGACCGGCATCCTGGAACCGAAGGTCCAAGATCGGCTGTCATCAAGCCAGCTTCGGGTTCGTCGACGAGGACGATCGCTCCTACTGGCTAATCCAACAACCTGTATGCCAAAAGCATTGGTTCAAGGAATGTATGGTCGTGTCACGAACACGGCAGGGACTTACTGGGATGAAGCAGCCCGCAAGGGACAACAAGGAGCTGCTTTCAAATTTGGTTTAGCGCGATGTGCCCGAAGGCTCAATAACATCATCCATCATCGCGTGCATGTCTTCAATTTTACGCTTGAAATCGCCAAAAGCAACATTAGCCAGTGGACCATCAGGTGCTTTAGCCGATAAAAACTCGCTGGCGATCTGAATAGCAGCCATAACAGCGATACGTTCGTTGCCAGAAACGCGCCCCGAACCCTTGATAGCCTGCATACGCTGGTCTACCAGTTTGACCGCTTCCAACAAGCGGGCTTTTTCAGATGGAGGACATGCCAGGGAATAATCGCGGCCCAGTAGGGAAATATCAACTCGTTCCATGACTTACTCCTGTACGGCACCGGGTAAACGCATGAGGATCGAACCGATCTGGTCACGAGCCTGCCCTGCCACATCACGCAATACGCCCATTCCTGCACGAGCACTGTCTAGCTCACGACGCAAGGCGACCACCTGGGCCTGTTCCTGCTCAAGCAGTTTTTTCAGTTCAGCCTGATCCGCTTGTGCTTGTTGCTGCACCACATCCAACTGACGCTGATGCGAAGCAACACCGGTGGACAGGGACTCAAACTCGTCCTGTTGACGCCGATTTTGCTGGCGCAAGGCGTCCAGCTCGGCATCTTGAGTTTTCAGACGAGCTAATAATTGAGCGCGTTCAGCGTTGAGCTGACGAGATTGCTCTACCAGTTGACCGATACGGTCAGCGAGAAAGTCGAGATCTTGCAACATGGGCCTTATCGTAAACCATTGCTAGCGTTACTGGGTAGAGGAATTTCATACTAATGATAACCTTTCACCCATCTTTCCATTACCTTTCAAACTTCTTTCAAAGCATGTCATCCACCTGCGAACACGCTCCCAAAAAACCCTAATTTTCCGGATTTACCGGGAAAACCCTTAAAAACTAGGGTCAAGTCAGGGTTTTCAGTCTTCAAACGCTCCATTACCATGCGTCACCTCTGTTTAAAGCAGTCGGCACATGCAGAGTGTGGAACCCGCTCCACCATAAACAAGCTGACACAGGAAAAAGGAAAACCAATGCGCAAGGCAGACAAGGAGAATCCACCTTATGCAAATTAAAAATAAACAGGACTTCTGGTCCGGGATCATGTTCGTGGTCGTGGGCGCCGCTTTCTCGCTCGGGGCTACCAGCTACTCGATGGGAACAGCCGCCCGTATGGGACCCGGCTACTTCCCCTTCTGGCTTGGTGTATGCCTGAGCTTGCTAGGGGCGGTTGTCACCTTGAACTCATTGTCTGCCAAAGCAGAAAGCACTGAGATAGAGAAGTTTAACTGGAAAGTCGTCTTCGTTATCATCGGCGCGGTTGTCTTGTGCGGGCTGACGCTTAACTCATTAGGGGTATATGCCTCTATCTTCCTGCTTGTTGTGATCAGCAGCTTTGCCAGCCATGAGTTTAGCTGGCCGATCGCGCTGGGCGCAGCTGTATTTCTGGTGCTGTTTGTCTGGCTGGCATTCATCAAGGGCCTAGGGTTGGTATTTCCCTTGTGGCCAAGTTTTCTGGCCTGATTGGGGGTGAACGGATATGGAATTATTTGACAACCTGATGCTGGGTTTTTCGGTCGCAGTCACACCGGAGAACCTGGCCTACGCTCTGCTCGGTTGCATACTGGGCACCTTGATTGGCGTGTTACCTGGCATTGGCCCTGTGCCAACTATCGCCATGCTGTTGCCCATCACCTATGTACTGCCCCCTGTGGCTGGCCTGATCATGCTGGCCGGTATTTACTACGGCGCGCAGTATGGCGGGTCCACAACCGCCATTCTGGTTGCCCTGCCGGGCGAAACCTCGGCGGTGGTGACCGTGCTGGACGGGCACCAGATGGCACGCAATGGCCGGGCCGGTGCTGCTTTGGCGATTGCTGCCCTGGGTTCGTTCTTTGCCGGTTGTGTTGCAACCATTTTGCTGGCGGCCTTCGCACCGCCTTTGGCTGAGGTGGCCTTCAAGTTCGGACCTGCCGAGTATTTCTCATTAATGGTGTTAGGCCTGGTGGGCGCGGTGGTGCTGGCCTCTGGTTCTCTGCCCAAGGCCATCTGCATGATCCTGCTGGGTCTGCTGCTGGGCATGGTCGGCACCGACGTGAACTCCGGTGTGGCCCGCTACGACTTTGGTATTCCCGAGCTGCAAGATGGTATCGACTTTGCCGTGGTGGCCATGGGTGTATTTGGTTTCTCGGAAATCATGAACAACCTGGAGCTGGGCGACCAGCGTGTCGAAATTACAGGCAAGGTTGGCAGCCTGTACCCCAACAAACAAGAGTTCAAGGAATGCTGGCCAGCGGTGATTCGTGGCACAGCCATGGGCTCTTGCCTGGGTATCCTGCCCGGTGGTGGCGCGGTTCTGTCCTCCTTTGCCTCCTACACGCTGGAGAAGAAAATCTCCAGAAATCCGGAGCGCTTTGGAAAAGGCCACCCTGCCGGTCTGGCCGGTCCCGAGTCGGCCAACAACGCCGCCGCTCAAACCTCCTTCATCCCGCTGCTGACACTGGGTATCCCCGGTAACGCCGTGACGGCTCTGATGATTGGTGCCATGACCATCCACAACATTCAGCCCGGCCCACAAGTGATGACCAGCCACCCTGAACTGTTCTGGGGCCTGATCGCTTCCATGTGGATCGGTAACCTGATGCTGGTCATTCTGAACCTGCCATTGGTTGGTCTGTGGGTGAAGCTGCTCAAAGTACCGTACCGCCTGCTATTTCCTGCCATCCTGGTCTTTTGTACGGTCGGGGTGTACTCGCTGAACTACAACGTGTTTGACATTCTGGTCACCGCCGCTTTTGGTTTTGTCGGCTACGTATGGTCCAAACTGCGTTGTGAAGGCGCTCCCTTGTTGCTGGGTCTGGTATTGGGTCCCATGATGGAAGAGAATTTCCGTCGTGCCCTGCTCCTGTCCCGTGGTGACTACACCACCTTTGTCACTCGTCCGCTGTCCTTGTCATTGCTGGTTCTAGCCGCCATCCTGGTGGTGATTGTGGCCCTGCCCTCTGTCAAGAAAAAACGCGACGAAACTTTCGTGGAAGAGGACTAAGGCACAGCCAGTCCTCTGGTTTGAAAGCTGCCCCTGAAAGGGGGCATTCAAACTGGCGCAACAGCAAGAAGGCCTGATTTCATCTCTCCACGAAATCAGGCCTTTTTTTTATCGACTGGTTTTGCTGCCTGGTTTCAAGACAGCTCAATCCTTGCTGGGCTAAACGGAGCCACCTCCAAGAACAAACATCAAGCAGCCAGAACCGCCTGCGTACACAACCTTCCTAATAAGGGAGCCAGAATGTCGCCGGAGTGGGCTACGGCGGCAAGCAAACCAGCCAAACGAAGCAGCGTTTGCACTAGGCGTACTGCGCGGACCTTGATCGATCAAGGTCACAGCGGCACCCGCTTGAGTCAAATGCCAGGCGACAAGATACGGTCTGTTCCTAGCAAAAACAACAATGGCCTGAACCCCTTGCGGAATTCAGGCCATTGAGATCAGCCAACTTACATCGTGCCTTGACGGCGCTTGTAGAAGTTACCGATATACATGGCCAGCAGCACCAGCACAGTAGAGATCAGAATCATGATGATCCCCAAGGCCGAGAGCTTGCCCCACAAACCATCTTCGGCATAGCTCAACACCTGTACCGCCAGCACTTCTGTGCCAGGACGGGACAGCACCACGGATACCGTCAACTCACGAATGAACATGGTGGCCATCAAAATCCAGGCTGACACCACACCGGGAATCAGCAAAGGAATAATGATGCGGCGCATGGTTGTCCAGGAGCTGGCCCCGGCAACGGCCGAGGATTCCTCCAGGTGAGCATGTACCTGCACAAAAGCCGCCGATAAAGGTCGGATCCCGTAAGGCAGATAGGCTGCGATATAAGCCAGCAGCAAGGCGGTCAAGGTTGCATACAAAGGCGTTTGCACAAAGAACCACATAAAACCGATACCGATCACAATCCCCGGAAAGGAGAAGGACAGAAAGCTCAAGGTATCGAGCAGCGCCGCCGCTCGCGTTCGTAACTTAACCACCACATAGGCCACAAATAGCGACAACAGCACACCCAGACTGGCCCCGAACACAGCCAGGAACAGACTATTTGTCATGGCCACTTTGGAGATTGGGTCTTGAATGACATCAATCCAGTTCGCCCAGCTCATCAAAGAGAAGGCGCGAGCGCTAGGCACCATGGAGTACGGAATCATGGAGGTGTAGAGCAGCACAGCGACAGGCAACACTACCATCAGCAAGCTGATAATGCCCACGATGATGAACAGCGGGATTTTCGCGCGACGCAGTTCCAGTTGCGTCGGTTTGAAACCACGGCTGGAGATGGTCACATACTTGCTGCTTTCTTTCGTCATGTAGCGATACAGCACGATCAGGGCAATGGAGGCCGATAGCACACTCATGCCCAGCGCTGCCGCTTTTCCATAGTCTGGCGCGAAGCCGGTTGAGATCATCTCGAACAGATACGTGGCCAGCACATCCACACGACCCGGCGTACCCAGAACACGTGGCACCGCATAAGAGGCCAGCGCCCGCACAATCGCCAAAATGAAAGCCGCCATGATGGCTGGGCGCAGAATCGGCAAGGTGACCCGCGTCAAGGTGCGCCACAGACCGCCCCCGAATACACGCGAGGACTCTTCCATGGACACGTCAAACGAGGCCATGGCAGGCGCGATGATCAGATAGGCCACAGGCATGTTCAACAAGCCCTCGACCAGAATCATGCCCCAGAGCGAATAAATATTCAGCGGTGCGTCCTGCAGACCCAAGGTGTCCTGCAAGAACATATTGATCAGGCCATTGGACGGATTCAACAGCAGTGCCCAGCTAACCGAGAACAACAAGTGCGGAATCATCATGGGGACGATGGACAGCACCGTAAACACACCCTTCATGGGCATGTTGGTACGCGTATTCAGGTAAGCCAGGAAAACGGCCAGCGCGGTAGAGAACAGGGACGAGCCCAGCACGAAAACCACCGTATTGAAGGTGACTTCCAGCAAAAAGGGATCGGTGTAGGCGGCTACATACTTGGCCGTAGTGAAAGAACCAAAAGCCGTCAGGCCCTGCGAAAAACTGCCCAGCAGCAACATCAGGACCGGACATAGCGTCAGAAAGCCAACAATCAGAATAAGCGACCAGCTAAGTGGTCTGCGTGTTTGATTCATGATGTTCCGCCCTTATGCCGACAAGAGCATGCAATGCGCAGGATGCAGGTTAAAGCGCACGGTATCGCCCTGCTTTACCTTCACATCAGGATCGATACACACCAGGAGTTGCTCTTTACCCACTGTGACCTCGGCCTCGTAGGACTCGCCCACGAATTCCAAGGCCTGAACCTGCCCATGGAACAGATTCTGGCCCACTTCACTGGACTGACTACTGACGCGAATAAACTCGGGACGAATGCACAACGTGACCTCCGTGCCCACGGGCAGATCTCGCTTCTTGCAGTGCAACTGACCCAGTTCGCATTCCACAAGGGTGGAATCCACACGCTGCTCCAGCACCTTGGCGCTGATCTGGTTGGCACGACCAATAAAGTCCGCCACAAAGCGGTGGTCGGCATCAAAGTAAATTTTTTCTGGTGAGCCAATTTCCAGAATTTTGCCGCCACGCATAACAGCGATGGAGTTGGACAAGGCCAGCGCCTCGACACGATCATGCGTCACGTACACTGCGGTAATGTCCAGACGGCTCAAGAACTCGCGCAGTTCTTTACGCGTTTCTTCACGCAGCTTGGCATCCAGGTTGCTGAGCGGCTCGTCAAACAGGATGACCTTGGGCTCGGCCACCAGAGCTCGTGCCAGCGCCACTCGCTGTTGCTGGCCACCGGACAGACGCGTTGCGGAACGCTGATCCACCCCTTCCAGTTGCACAAACTTCAAAATGTTCGCGACTTTTTCACGAATCACCTCTTTGCGCTCGCCACGTACTTGCAGCGGGTAAGCGATATTGTCGAACACCGTCATGTGCGGCCAGATGGCGTAGGTCTGAAACACCATACCCAGACCGCGCTTTTCTACCGGAACAGCAATATTCTTGGCGCTGGACCAGACGATCTCGTCCCCAATGCGGATTTCACCCTCGTCTGGGGTTTCCAGACCAACAATGCACCGCAGCAGTGTGGTTTTGCCGCAGCCACTGGGCCCTAACAGGGTGAAAAACTCATTCGCGGGAATCGTCAGGTTGATATTGTCCAAGGCCTTGAAGGTTTTGTCCTCTGAGACATAGGTCTTGCTCAGGCCGGTAATTTCAATTTGCATAATGAGTTAATGTTTTCAATAAAAATAAGGCGAGGCGCCAAGGCGCCCCGTTCTTGTTGAACCAGCTCTTGCCGTCGCGTGATTAACGCACAGCAAAGATACGGCTGAATTCACGACTCCAACGAATCAGTTCTGCATCGCTCAGGTCCCGGATAGGCTCGACCTTGGCTTTATCAATGCCAGCGACCGGAGGATGAATCCCGGGGGCCAGAACATATTCGCCCACCTTATTGGCCAAAATACCCATGGCTTCATTGCCCAGCCAATAATCCAGAAAAACGCGGGCCGCATCCGGATGCGGCGCATTCTTAGTCAGAGCAATAGCACGCGGCGAGCCCAGCAAAGGCTGACCCGACATGGGGCCCCAGGCCAATGGCGCAGGCGACTTGGTCACGATGTACTTGGGCATGGAAATGGCAATCAGCTTCTCGCCACTTTCAATAGGAGCGGGGGTTGGGCCAAACGACGCTACAAACATGGGTTTGTTGGCAGCCAGCCCTTTCAGGAAGTCCAGCCACTGCTCTTCGCTGCTAAAGACTTTTTCCTTCAAGCCAATCAGCCAACCAATGGTGGACGGGTGATTAGCCGGGTTAGCCATCACGATCTTGTCTTTCCACTTGGGATCGGCCAGATCTTCGTAACGTTGCGGCGCGTCCTCGGCTTTGAGGTGGTCCGTATTATAGATATAAGACACATATTCGATGCCAAACTGAATAATCGAATCGTCTTGAATAGCCCACTGCGGGTAGCCCTGTACGGCATCAGACTGATGAGGAACCAACACGCCCTGCTCTTTAAGCATTTGCAACATCGGCAGGGGAGCCTGGACCACATCCGCCATCAACTTGCCAGCGTTGAACTCGGTCAGGATGGTGGGGATGAACTTGGAGCTGGAAATACGAGTGTATTTACCTTCAATGCCTTGCGCTTGCTGCAAGGCCTTCATGATGGGCTCTACAGCCGTGATGTTGGCGTAAAACACAGCCTGGCCTTGAGCCTTCGCTTTTTCCAGTACCGCGGCATCTGCCGCCCACGCCGCCCACGGCAAAGAGGTCCCCATAGACGCCAATCCAGTGGCACCTGCCAGCTTCAAGAAACGACGACGATCGAAAGAGTTCATAGGATTCAAGTTCCAGTTAATTAGCCAGGAAATCATGTGTGCCCATCATGATCCGGACAGGAAAATTCCATTTATTACAGATCTATGTTTGGTTTAGAACATGAGGGGCCTGATGCCGTCAAGCTTCAAACACCTTGCCGCTTATTCCCTCAGGCGGCGATCAAGTTGGAAAAGCTGCGCTAAGCTCTACGTCTGAACATGATTATTCTTAAGGAGCCCCGTGCCATGAACCCATCCATTCAGCCCAAACAGTATGAATCTGGCCGCCCGCAAAAAGTGGCGTTCATTGGTCTGGGAGTGATGGGATATCCGATGGCGGGTCATCTGGCTCAGGCCGGCCATCAGGTGACGGTGTACAACCGCAATCAGGCCAAAGCGGAGCAATGGAGCGCACAATTCAAACAGGCCTGGGCGGCCACTCCGGCCCAGGCAGCGGCACAAGCCGACATTGTGATGGCCTGTGTGGGAAATGATGATGATTTGCGCGCCATTTTTCAGGGGCCAGACGGTGCGCTGGCAGGTATGAAGGCCGGCAGCCTGTTTATCGACCATACCACCGCCTCCGCCAACGTTGCCCGGGAACTGGGGGCACTGGCCGCCAGCAAGCAGGTCGCCTTTGTCGATGCCCCGATTTCCGGCGGGCAAGCCGGAGCCCAGAAAGGCATGCTCAGCATTATGTGTGGTGGGCATGCGCAGGATATGGAACGCGCCCGCCCCCTGATGATGAGCTACGCCCAGGCTTGCACCTTGATGGGGCCACTGGGATCTGGGCAGCTATGCAAGATGGTGAACCAGATTGCCGTCGTCGGTCTTTTGCAAGGTCTGGCCGAAGCCATGGCTTTTGGTGAACGAGCCGGACTGGATATGGAACAAGCTCTGTCTGTCCTGACCAAGGGCGCAGCCCGCAGCTGGCAAATGGAAACCAAAGGCCCCACGATGCTGGCTAGAGACTTTCAACCCGGTTTCACCGTGAACTGGATGCTGAAAGACCTGGATCTGGTGCAGCAAGAGGCCCTGCGCACTGGGGCTCAGTTGCCGGCAACCCGCTTGATTCAGGCACAGTTTGCGAAAATTGCCGAACAGGGCCACTCGGATTGGGATGTCTCTACCCTGTTCAATCTGTTGGCCCGCCCAAACGACAAAGCTTGATTCAGGAATTATCTGATTGAGGCGCTTCGGGCTGCAACAAGGGCAAGCGTAGCGTCGCCTTCAAGCCGTAGCCGCCCATATCGTTAGGCTCGCCATCAGTGAGCACAATCGTGCCGCCATTGCGCTCGGCGTAAGCCAGCGCAATGGCCAGACCCAAGCCAGAACCCGAACCACGTCCGCCCTTGCGTGCCGGGCCGCCCCGGTCAAAGCGCACAAATACGCTTTCACGCAAACTGGCAGCCAAGCCCATGCCATTGTCCGTCACACTGATCCAGGCCTGCTTGTCGTCGTGTCCGGCAGAAACCGTTATTGCACTGCCGCTACCGGCATGATTGATGGCGTTGTGAATCAGGTTGGAGACCGACTCATGGATCTCGGCATCGCTGGCGTAGACCCACAAGGGCGCTTGCTCCCCTTCTTCGCCCGGCCCGATCCAGCCCAGATCCTGGCGATGTTCGCGCGCCAAGGGCAGATATTGCAGCACTACCTCGCGCCCCAAACTGGCCAGATCGACCTGGCCCTGGCTCATGGTAGTGCTATGGCTGGCATGGGCCAAAGCCAATAACTGCTCGGTCAGGCGGGTCGCCTGCCCCAACTGCTTGATAATCGCCCCCAAGGACTCCCGGACACGTTCAATATCCGGCTCGCGGCGAGCGTACTGAGCCTGAGTATGAATAATCGCCAAGGGGGTACGTAATTGATGCGAGGCGTCGGCCAAAAATTGTGCCTGCCTATCCAGCACGGAACGGTATAGCTCTATGTGATGATTGACCGAACGAACCAAGGGGACCACCTCACGCGGCACATCGCGCTCGTCCAGGGGCTGCAAGTCATCCACGCTTCGGTTGCGCACTTCCTGACGCAAAGCCTGCAAAGGACGCAAGGCCCAGGCCACGGCGAACCACACCAGCAGCACAGCCAGCAACAACATACGCAAATTGCGGAAAATGCCTTCGCGCCAGGCTTCCTGTTGAGTGCGTAAACGCAAATCCAGGCTTTCGCCCACCATCACCAAAACCTGCCTGTGCTGGCCTTTGTAATGCAGGTCGCGCCACAAAGCCACCATACGCACGGTGTCATTGCGGAAATAGGAATCGTAGAAAACCGGCACGCCTTCATGGTCGGCCAGATTGGCGGGACGCGGTAGCCCTTCCATCCCAAGTAAGGTGCGCCCTTTTAATTGATTGGCATCGGCACCACCCAGGTTACGGACCAAAGGGGTGACTTCTTCGACCCGAAAATACTTGCGATTGCCTGGTCTGGACTCCAGCATGACCTGGGCATAAAAGGGCGGATCGATGCGTAAACTGCCATCGGTATTGAACTCCACACTGGTCTCAAGCACTTTGGCCGGTTCCAGCAAAGCGCTGTCGTACACATTTTCCGTGACGGAGTTCATGGCCCGGTAATCTTCCCAACTGTCATACAACAGCAAGGCGACCACCCCCGGGATTAGCAGGACCAGCAGCCAAAAGCGCAAACTGCCTTGCCAGGCATTGGCGGGGGGTGGAGAAGGTGCTGTCATGAAACGCCGGATTCCGCCTCAAGCACTTCCAGCATGTAGCCTAAACCTCGTACCGTCACGATATGCACATCGCTATTGGCCAGTTTCTTGCGCAAGCGGTGTAAAACAACCTCGATGGCATCGGGGCTGGCATCGCTATCGTGCTCGAACACGCGGGCAAAAAGCTGGGACTTTTCAACCGGCATACCAGAACGACTGATCAGCACCAACAAAGCCGCATGTTCACGCGGAGTCAAATGCACAATGGCATTGTCCAGCATGAAAGCCCGGCTTTCGGGGTTGTATTCCAGCGAGCCGCAGCTGACTACAGGCGCCACACGGCCACGGCTGCGCCGCACCAAAGCAGCCAGACGAGCCTCCAGTTCCTCCAGGGCAAAGGGCTTGGTCAGGAAATCGTCGGCGCCCAGATTCAGACCACGAACACGGTCTTGCAAGGCGCCTTGAGCGGTCAGAATCAGCACGGGAGTGTGATCACCACGTTCACGCATCTCGCGCAAAAGCACCAGCCCGTGTTTATCGGGCAGGCGCAAATCCATCACAACCGCATCATATTCATGGGCCGTCAACAACACTTCTGCCGTTCGGGCATCATGAGCGGGATCGGGCAAAAAACCACTTTGCGCCAAAGCCCGCTCCAGCCACGCGGCCATTTCCAACTCGTCTTCAACCAATAATATGCGCATGATCCCTGCTGTCTACGGTATCGGCATCAATTGCGCTTGGGGGGCGCTGACGTAAATAACGATTTTCCTGACGCCGCCGGAATAAAATATCCGACAGCTCGTTTAGCGCTTGCTGATAGACTTCCCGCTTGAACTCAATCACTGAATCAAGTGGCACCCAATATTGACTCCAACGCCATGCATCAAACTCCGGCGTCGAGGAAGAGCGCAGGCAGACATCGCTGTCTCGCCCTACCAGTCGCAACAGGAACCAGATTTGTTTCTGGCCCTTGTAATGGCCACGCGCCTCCCGACGTACAAAATGATTGGGCACGTTGTAGCGAAGCCAATCTCGCGTCCGGCCTAATATACGGATATGTTCTGGCAGCAAGCCCACTTCTTCGTGCAGTTCGCGGTACATCGCCTGTACGGGTGTTTCGCCGTATTTGATACCGCCTTGCGGGAACTGCCAGGCATGTTCCCGAATACGCTTGCCCCAAAAAACCTCGTTTTTGCGATTAACGAGAATAATTCCGACATTAGGACGGTAGCCTTCACGATCTAACATAGGCCACCTCTAACGAATTCAATACAATTAAATCTGATTATACGTACCTGACGAGTTCCCTACCATGCATGCTAGCCAGTATCACATTAATACCCTGAAAGAAGCGCCTACCGAGGCCGAAGTTGCCAGCCACCAGCTCATGACGCGCGCCGGCATGATACGCAAAGCCGCCGGCGGTATCTACACTTATATGCCTATGGGCCTGCGCGTGCTGCGCAAGATTGAAAACATCATTCGTCAGGAAATGGACCGCTCCGGCGCCATTGAGTTGCTGATGCCAGTAGTCCAGCCCGCCGAACTCTGGGTAGAGTCTGGCCGTTGGGAAAAATATGGCGACGAGCTGCTACGAATCAAGGACCGCCACCAACGCGACTTCGTGCTGCAGCCCACCTCTGAGGAAGTCATCACGGACATCGCCCGCAACGAAATCCACAGCTGGCGCCAATTGCCGATTAACTTCTACCATATTCAAACCAAGTTCCGTGACGAGCGTCGTCCCCGTTTTGGCTTGATGCGCGGCCGCGAATTCACCATGAAGGACGCCTACTCCTTTGACCGCAACGCCGAAGACGCCCAGGCCAGTTACGACAATATGTACGACGCGTATATGCGTATCTTTGCTCGTCTAGGTCTGGACTTCCGTGCCGTGGCGGCTGATACCGGCTCCATTGGCGGTTCGCGCAGCCATGAGTTTCAGGTTATTGCCGATACCGGCGAAGACTTGCTGGTCTACAACCCTGACACCGACTACGCTGCCAATATCGAACTGGCTCCCGCCCCTTGCCTTCTGGCTGAGCGCGCCGCTCCTGGCCAAGCGCTGGTCAAGACCGCCACACCAGAGGCCCCCAAATGCGAACTGGTCGCTCAACAACTAGGACTGGACCTGACTGCCACGGTCAAATCCGTGGTGGTGGCTACCGATGTTGAAGAAGATGGGCAAACCAAGACGACTGTGTACCTGCTGCTGATTCGCGGCGACCATGAGGTCAACGACATCAAGGTTTCCAAACTGGCCGGCTTTGAAAAAGGTCACCGTCTGGCAACCGAAGAAGAAATTGTGGCCGTCTTTGGCTGCAAGCCCGGCTATCTGGGCCCGATCGGCACACGTCAAGCAGTGCAAGTCATTGCCGACCTGACCGTTGCCAACATGAGCGACTTTGTCTGTGGCGCCAACGAAGAGGGCTTTCACTACACCGGCGTGAACTGGGGTCGCGACCTGCCCGAACCCATCAAGGCAGACCTGCGCAACGTGGTTCACGGCGACCCGGCTCCTGAGGGCGGCAAGCTGGCCATCCAGCGCGGCATTGAAGTGGGCCACGTGTTCTTCCTGGGCGATGTCTACTCCAAGAAGCTGAACGCCACCTTTTTGGAAACTGATGGTAAACCGGCTGTTATGCAAATGGGTTGTTATGGCATTGGCGTCAGCCGTATTGCAGCCGCAGCCATCGAACAAAACCACGACGAGCGTGGCATGATCTGGCCTCGCGCCCTGGCCCCGTTTGAAGTGGTAATCTGCCCGATCGGCTTTACCAAGAGCGATGCGGTACGTCAGACTGCGACGGATCTGTACACGCAGCTCAAAGAACAAGGCGTGGATGTCATTTTGGACGACCGCGACGCCCGCCCCGGCATCATGTTTGCCGACTGGGAACTGATTGGCGTGCCGCTACGCATTACGATCGGTGAGCGCGGCTTGAAAGAGGGCGTCGTTGAAATGCAGGCACGCCGTGATGCCAGCAGCACCAACGTCCCGGTCGAG
This sequence comes from Alcaligenes sp. SMD-FA, assembly GCF_025960365.1. Classification (NCBI taxonomy): domain Bacteria; kingdom Pseudomonadati; phylum Pseudomonadota; class Betaproteobacteria; order Burkholderiales; family Alcaligenaceae; genus Alcaligenes; species Alcaligenes sp. SMD-FA. The sequence goes on from NZ_CP110108.1 coordinate 3,173,837, forward strand.
CAGATTGCTCAGGTCAGCGTGGAGCGTCTGGCCTCGCTGTAAAGACTCCAAGCAGGGCTGGCCGTAGGCCATGCCCTGCCCGTCAACATAAACTCTTTTACGAACGACATGCTTACTGACAAGTGGGACACCCAGGCTCGGCTTGATATTCGCGTATATTACGAGGACACCGACGCTGGGGGGATCGTATATTACGCCAACTACCTGAAATTCTTTGAGCGTGCGCGCACAGAATGGCTCAGGAACCTGGGCGTAAACCAATCCGATGTGGCCGAGCAGAATCAACGCCTGTTCGTAGTCAAGAAGGTTGAAATACAATATCTCAAACCTGCCCGGCTCGATGATTTGATCTCGGTACGCAGCCGGATTACCCAACTGGGGTCGGCTACCATCCATTTTGAACAAGGTGCCCTGCGAGGTGGGGAACTGTTATGCCAAAGCACCATCCAAATTGTTTGCGTTGACGCCAACACGCTTCGTCCAAGCAAGCTGGACTCTGATTTACGTACCCTCTTGGAAAAGGTTCAGGACTGACCATGCAAGCTACTAGCGACCTGTCGCTGATTTCGCTACTTCTCGATGCCAGTATTCCCGTTCAGCTTGTCATGCTGATCCTGCTGGGAATCTCGATTCTCTCGTGGGCCTATATCTTCAGTAAACGGGCTGCACTTAAACGCACGCTGGAGCAGACTCGCCGTTTTGAGGACGACTTCTGGGCGGGTGGCGATCTGGCCGTGCTTCAGCAATCCATCTCCTCGCGTCGTGCTGAACACGGGGCCTTGGCCCGTATTTTTGAAGCCGGCATGACTGAATTCATCAAGGCCCGTCGCAGTCAAAGCTCGGGGCCTGCCCTGCTGGACGGCCCACGTCGTGCCATGCGTGCCAGCTATCAACGCGAAATGGATACGCTGGAAACACATCTGAACTTCCTGGCCTCTGCCGGTTCGGTCAGCCCCTACATCGGGCTGCTGGGTACCGTCTGGGGGATCATGCACGCCTTTATCGGTTTGTCGGGCATGCAGCAGGCAACCCTGGCCTCGGTGGCTCCCGGTATTGCCGAAGCCCTGATTGCCACGGCTATTGGTCTGTTTGCCGCCATCCCTGCGGTGGTGGCCTACAACCGCTTTACCAACGAGCTCGATCGTATCTCGATCCGCTTTGACAGCTTTATCGACGAATTCCTGAACATCTTGCAGCGGCAGGTGAACTGATGCCATCGATGCGTGGAAGCACCGGCCGTCATGGCCGGCGCATGAAAAATGAAATCAACGTCGTACCGTATATCGACGTGATGCTGGTGCTGCTGGTGATCTTCATGGTCACCGCTCCCATGATTACCCCTGGTTTGGTGGAACTGCCTTCGGTAGGCCAAGCCTCCGAAGTACCTGCCAAGCCGGTGGAAATCCAGGTTGATAAGGACGGCAAACTGGCCATACGCTTGCGCGATGCGGGCTCCGAGTTCATGAACATCGAGAAGTCCACACTGCTCAATGAAGTACGCTCGCGTATGCAGGCCGACAGTCCGGTTGTCATCGCCGCCGACGGCAAGGTTCCCTACGAGACCGTCATGGGCTTGATGGATGAGCTGCGCTCCAATGGCATCAACCGCCTGGGTCTGATCGTCGATCGCAATAGCGACCCTGACGCTGGCAAATAACCTCTGGCCGGATAGCGTGCTCGCCGTCCGGCGCGAAAAACCTGAACTGAATGAAGCACAGAACACGCAATACCCGCAATCAGGCGCTGCGCTCGCCTGAGCAAAAGGAAGATCGGCGCGGCTTGCTCATCGCCCTGGGTCTGCACGGGCTGTTGCTGCTCGCCATTTTGGCGGGAGCCCTTTTTTCTACTGCGCCCAAAACACCCAATGCGGTGCAGGTCGAATTGTGGATGGACGGTGTCGCGCCCGACGCGGCCGTCAATGCGGATCCCGAAGCCCCCGAGGCCGAGCCAGAGCCACAACCTGAGCCTGAACCAGTTGCAGAGCCAGAACCCAAGCCTGAACCGGAACCCGAACCGCCTCCGGCACCCAAGCCACCTCCTGAACCTGAAAAGGTCACACCTCCTGCTGAACCCGAAGTCGATCCCGAGATCGCTTTGGAGCAAGCTCGCAAAGAACGCGAGCAAAAAGAACGTGAAGAAAAGCTGGAACAAGAGCGTCAGGAAAAACAGCGTCAGGACAAGCTAGCCGCTGAACGACGTGAACGTGAACAGAAGGAAAAGCAGGAACAGGAACGCAAGGACAAGGCCGAAGCAGAAGCTAAAGCCAAGGCGGAAGCCGAACGCAAGGCCAAAGCAGAGGCCGACGCCAAAGCCCGTGCTGATGCCGAACGCAAAGCCAAAGCCGAGGCAGAAGCCAAGGCCAAGGCAGACGCCGAGGCCAAAGCCAAAGCGGATGCTGAACGTAAGGCTCGCGCTGCTGCTGCCGCCAAAGCCAAGGCGGACGCCGAGCGCAAGGCCAAGGAAGAAGCGTTCCGTCGCGCCATGCGCGAAGGTGCTCCTGGCCGCCCCGGTGGTACCGCAGACCGCAACCAGGCTGGCGGCGGCGGTGGTGACGGTGGCTATGCCGCCAAGGTGCGCGCTTGCGTGCAGCCTGGCGTGGTCTACAGCACCCCTGCGCGCTCCGAAGTACGCGGCAACCCTACTTTGCAGTACCGCGTGGACCTGAATGCCGATGGCACCCCTAACCGCGTTCAAATCAAACGATCGTCCGGCATCGCTCTATTCGATGATGCCGTATCCAAGGGACTTGCCCGTTGCAGCCCTTTCCCCAAACCGCCTAGCGGGCAGTATCCATCGTATATTGATGGCGAATACCGCATGTTCGATTAATCAGGAGATTGCATAATGACCGCCGCTACCCCTGCCCTGGCGACCTTAGGTCGTCATTGGCGCGCCACGGCCACTGGAGCGTTTGCCCTGGCCGCTGGCATGTTCGCCAGCCAACCGGCTCAGGCCCAACTGCGGGTCGATATATCGGGTGTGGGTGCTACCCAGTACCCCATCGCGATCGCCGATTTTGCTGATAACCCGGCCAGCCAGTCCCTGGCCGAAGTGATTCGCGCCGACTTGACTCGTTCGGGTCAATTTCAATTGATCAATGCCACCGGTGCTGGTCTGAATGCAGAAAGCACCATCGCCTACGACGAATGGCGCAACCGGGGGGCTGATTACCTGGCCTACGGCTCGGTCGCCCAGACCGGCGGGCAATACTCCATCAGCTATCGCCTGGTGGATTCCGTTCGTCAAACACAGCTGGATGGGGTGGCTTTTGCGGGCAGCGAGAAAGAGTTACGTCGCATATCCCACCAGATTGCCGACCGTATCTACGAAAAAATCACCGGTGTACGGGGCGTTTTTTCGACACGCCTGGCCTATGTGTTGCAAACGGGCAACAACTACGAGTTACAAATTGCTGACGCCGACGGACAAAATCCACAGGTAATGTTGCGTTCTCGACACTCAATCATCTCGCCAGCCTGGTCCCCTGACGGTAAAAAGCTGGCTTATGTGAGCTTTGAGAACGATAAACCTGTTGTATATGTGCAAACTTTGGCCACTGGCCATCGTGAGCCACTGGCCAATTTCAAAGGCAACAACAGTAGTCCAGCATGGGCTCCCAACGGCAATCAGCTAGCTGTTGTGCTCTCCAGAGACGGTATTTCGCAGATTTACACGCTAAATGCAGACGGTTCGGGCTTGCGTCGTGTGATGCGTTCACCCCTGATCGATACTGAACCGAGTTTTATGCCTGATGGCAACTCCCTTGTATTTGTCAGTGATCGTGGTGGCGCTCCCAATATTTACAAAGTAAGCCTGGGAGGAAACGACGCACAACGCATTACCTTCAACGGGAGTTACAATATTTCACCGGAGGTCTCTGCGGACGGTACTAGGCTTGTATACGTCACACGCAGAAACGGTGCTTTCCGAATTGCCACTCAAGATATGGCATCAGGGTCTGAGCAACTGCTGACGACAGGTCCCGACGATCAGTCTCCGAGTTTCGCCCCTAATGGGATGCAGATCTTATATAGTTCTGTTCAGGGGGGGCGCAGTGTCCTAGCTGTAACATCCGTGGACGGTCGCGTTCGTCAGACCCTCTCGTCATTGAATGGCAAAGTACGCGAACCCACCTGGGGACCATTTACCAACTGACATCCTGTGTGACTCTTTTTCAAAAGGAATTCAAATGAGCTCGCGCATTCTTAAAAGTCTTACCCTCGCCGCCATGGCTGTAACCCTTGCTGCTTGCAGCTCGGTGCCTTTGGATCAATCAGGCTCCGGCTCAACCGGCGGTACTGGATCAGACTCTGCTAGCGCAGGCCAGATCATGGACCCTTTCAATCCTCAAAGCCCACTGGCACAACAACGCTCGGTATATTTTGACTACGACAGCTACGTTGTGAACGAACAGTACCGTGGCCTGGTAGAAATGCACGCCTCGTACCTGAGCGGCCATCCTCAGCAAACCGTGCGCATCGAAGGTAATACCGACGAGCGTGGTGGTGCTGAGTACAACCTGGCTCTGGGTCAGCGTCGTTCCGATGCCGTGGCACGTATGCTGGGTCTGCTGGGCGTGAGCAACAGCCAGATCGAAGCTGTGAGCTTTGGTAAAGAGCGTCCAAAAGCCTTGGGTAACACCGAAGCTGATTACGCCGAAAACCGTCGCGCAGACATCGTTTACCAACGATAATTTCTGCATCGACCAAGTGGTTCCGACGCCGTGGCGGTTGTTAACGCCGCGGCGTTTTTTATCGGCGCTGTGCCCGATCCACTGAAAATTCGTTATGCTGGACAACGGGCTCGCCAGGCCGGCCAAAGCCCCCCAGATCACAGCCCCCGACAGAGGGGAAACCGGCAGGTGAGGAGCCTGCGCATTGCGGATGCACATTTTTTAACGGACTTCACTATGCACGCTTATAAAAAGCCTTTTCGTCTTGCGACCGTTGCCTTGTTCGCGACGGCCGCCCTATTTGCCAGCCTGCCGGCCAAGGCCTTTGCCGATGACGAGGCCCGACGCGCCATTTTGGAGCTGCGTCAGCAAATTCGTCAGATGCACGAGCAAAATACCCAAGCTCGCCTGCAACTGGCAGATCAAATTGACACCCTGCGCTCTGAAGTTGTCTCACTGCGCGGCCAAGTCGAAAAACTGAGCTGGCAAGCCAGCGGTCAGGGCCAGAACAATGCGCCTGCCGGACAGCAAAGCCCTCATGCCGCAGACCCACAAGAACAAGCTGTCTTTGACAGCGCCATGGACGCCTATCGCGCTGGCCAATACAAACCCGCAGCCGATGCTTTTGCCGGTTTTCTGGCCGCCTACCCCTCCAGCGTTCTGGCCGATGAAGTGCGCTTTTACGAAGGCAGCAGCCTATATGCCATCAAAAGCTTCAAGACATCCATCCAAAAGCTGCAGGCTTTTGTGAAAGCGTCCCCACAAAGCCCTCGCGCTGCTGATGCTTTGATGGTGACGGCATCCAGCCAGATCGAACTGAACGATCTGAGCGGTGCCAAAACCACCTTGCAGCGTATCGTCAAAGACTACCCACAATCTGAAGCGGCCGAGACCGCGCGCAGCCGCCTGAAGCTGCTGGAATAATTACCCCGCGTGTAACGCCATACGGACCGGGTTCAAACCCGGTCTGTTTTTTTAGGCGACTGATTCTTGCCTGACTTGTACTGCTTGCCATGACACCCCCCTTTGCCGACTTCTCCACCCTTGAACTGACCGCACAAGGCTATCGCCACACATTTGTAGACCAAGGGCAAGGCGCAGCCGTTTTGCTGGTTCATGGTTCTCTGTGCGACTGGCGATACTGGCGTTGGCAGATCCCCGCCTTTGCCACCCAGTATCGGGTTCTGGCTCCCAGCCTGCGCTCCTACTGGCCCGGCGCACCCAGCCCCGGTCACTTCAGCACAGCGCAACACGCCCAGGACTTGCAGGCCTTGCTGGACCAGCATATTCCTGGCGAGAAAGTGCATATCGTAGGGCATTCTCGCGGCGGTCATGTTGCCCTGCTGCTGGCTCAACGAATGCCCGAGCAAGTGGCCAGCCTGACCTTGGCAGACCCCGGTTTCCCGACTCCTGGCGCCTATTCCTATGCCCCTTTGTTCCAGCAAGTGGCCGAACGCCTGGAACAGGGCGATCGTGATGGTGCCATGGCTCTGTTTGTGGATACGGTCAATGGCTCGGGAACCTGGAAGCAAATGACGCGCTGGTTCCGCGAGATGATTCAGGACAACGCCCATACCATGCTGGATCAGCAGCAGGAGCCCAACCTAGGGCCGAGTCTGGAATGGCTCAAACAGCTGGATGCGCCCTTGAGCTTCATCACGGGCGAGAACAGTCCCACGCGCTACCACCATTGCATGGACATCATTCGTCAGCACCGGCGCGAGGACCAGTTGCACCGCATCCCTTTGGCGGCCCATGGCATGAATCTAGCCAATCCAAAAGCATTCAACCAGGCTGTACTGACAGCACTACAAGCCTGAGCACGAAAGCAAAACTGCACGCTTGATTGAACTGCCCCCAAAAAAGTTAGACAGCCGTCCAAGCTTTTGGGGGCAGTTCAGAGACGGTCCTTTTTCTATGGAAGTGCCAACCTGAATCAGTAAGCCTGTGTCTTGGCGGGCCGTAACTCGCACTCGGCCTGGACCTGGGTATCGTCAGACAGATGCAGACTCAGGATAATGCGTTCGCCCAGCGCCAGATCCTCTTTCGCCTGCCCCAGCATTACATGAAAAGCGCCGGGCTTCAGACGTAATGTGCCACCTGCTGGAATCTCCACCTCGGACGTATGCGACATGCGTGACATGCCATCGTGTTCGGTCGTCTGATGCAGCATCACATGCCCGAACGACAAGGTGCTGGCCCCTACCAAAGCCACACTCTGCTCACCCTTGTTTTCCAGCTCCAGATACGCGGCCGAAGGCGCAGGCTCCGGCAGCATACGCACCCAGCATTGACTGGCATGGACCTGTGTGCTCAAGGCACGTACCGCTTGGGGCTTACCATGGCCTGCATGCCCCTGTGCCATCACGGTGCTGGTCAAAGCCAGCACACTTAAGCCTAGAACAACTGCGCTGCGTTTCATGATGCTCCTCACTTCTTTCTGGTCGATTGGAATTGGCCCCACTTTGAGCAGCCTGCCGCCGAGCTCCCCCGATACGCGAGGCGATCTGATACAGTACCAGCCAGTCTGCCTCTCTTACAACGGCCTTCTTTTCAGTAACGATGTCATGACCAGCACACACACTGCACCCGAACCCAAAATCGATATTGTTCAATTTCGTGATCTTTTAGAACGCCTGCATCCCTTTGCCGCCGTTCTGGGTATTGATGTCGTGCACATTGGCCACGACAACGCCTGTTTACGCCTGCCCGAACGCAATGCGCACCAACGTATGGGTGGCATGGTGGCAGGCCCCATGTTGATGGGGCTGGCGGACCTGGCTCTCTATGCCGCTGTGGTCGGTGCCACCGGCAACCCCGATGCCGTCACCTCCAGCCTGACCATCAACTTTCTGCGCAAAGCCCCTCCCGGCGATATTCTGGCGCACGCCCGGATTCACAAGACAGGCCGTACCTGTGCGGGTGATGTTCTGCTGGAACCGGCCAACGGCGGCCCGGCTGTTGCACAAGTGATCAGCACCTGGTCTTTGCCTCGCCCCCAATAAACCATGTTTGCAAAGTCTCACACTCCCGGCCCGACCCAGCTCTGGCTGGCGGAGCTGCAATCGTCCATGCGCTTGGGCGGCCCCCTGATTCTGACAAATCTGGCGCAAGTCAGTCTGTTGGCAACGAATATGATTTACATGGGCCGACTGGGCCCTGATGAGCTGGCTGCCGGCTCTCTGTCCGCCAGCCTATACCAAGCCTTCATGATTTTCAGCATGGGGCTGGTATCGGCTGTCGTTCCCATGCTGGCCACGACACTGGGACGACGACTGCGCAATGTACGCGAATCCCAGCAGATCATTCGCCACGGATTTCTGACCGCTTTGCTCATTACCCTGCCGGCCTGGATTGTGCTGTGGAATGCCGAGCACATCTTGCTCATGATGGGCCAAGACCCTGTCGTCGCGGCGCGGTCCGTGACCTATATGCATACCCTGCAATGGGCCCTGCTGCCCTACTTGGGTTACATCGTGCTGCGCTCATTTCTGGCGGCCATGGAAAAACCTGGATGGACCTTGGCGGTGGCGATTACGGCCATTGGTATCAATGCCATACTGGGCTGGCTCCTGGTCTTCGGTAACCTGGGCTTGCCTGCCATGGGATTGGCGGGCGCGGGACTGGCCACGACCGTATCCAGCGTATTCATGTTTGCAGCGTTAAGCTGGATCGTGCTGAGCGACCCGCGTTTTAGACGCTACTACCTGTTCAACGAAGCCTGGCAGTGGAGTTTTAAGCGTCTGTGGAAAATGTGGGCACTGGGTATTCCCATTGCGATTACCTTCACCCTGGAAACGTTGGTCTTTTACGCCGCCGTCATGATGATGGGCGTGCTGGGACAATCTGATCTGGCTGCGCACGCGATTGCCATGCAGATTTGCGCGGTGTCCTACATGATTCCTTTAGGTTTCAGCCAGGTCGCCACCATCCGTGTGGGACTGGCGGCAGGCCGGGTCGATCCTTTAGGCGCACGTCGTGCCGGCTGGATTTCCTACATCCTGGGCGTAGGCTTTATGGGCTTGGCTGCCTTGGTATTCTGGTTCGCCCCCTTGACGTTGATCAGCCTGTTCCTGGACCTGGATGTCGCCGAAAACCAGGACGTTATTGAACTTGCCATTACCTTCCTGGCGCTGGCCGCTTTGTTCCAGATCAGTGATGGTGCCCAGGCTGTAGCTGCAGGGATGCTACGTGGCCTGCATGACACGCGCATACCCATGCTGCTGGCCTTGCTAGGGTATTGGGTGCTGGGTGTTCCTACGGGTTCTTTACTGGCCTTCCAGTTCAATATGGGAGGGATGGGAATCTGGATCGGACTGGTAACAGGTTTGTCTGTGGTTGCCGTGCTGATGACGCTACGCTGGATGCGGGCCTCGGCGCGCTTGGGACGCAAGCGGCCTGCACGAACGGCATAGTCTGGGGTCTGCTCGGTGTATCGACTCTGTCGTCATAGGCTGACTACAAACCCGCCCCAGAGGCAATACCGAACGCACTTGGGCTGAGCCTGAGCAACAGCCAGAAAAGCCGCAGCAGCCACACATTGCAAAGCCCCTTGCTGGACTATCCAACAAGGGGCTTTGTGTATCTACAAACTGCGGGGCAGATTACTGCTTGGGCAGTTTGCTGGCCACGCCTTCCACGTAGTAGTCCATGCGGTTCAACGCATCGTCATCCAGGAAACCGGATTCCAGACGTACCTTGCCGTCGTTGTCCTTGATAGGAGCGGCAAAAGGTTGCAGCGTACCAGCCTCGATCTCGGCCTGCTTGGCCAGAACAAACTCTTTCACGTCAGCGGGCACTTCGGGACCGAAGCCTTCCAAAGCCGCCATACCGGACTTCAGGCCACCCCAGGTGCTGTCGTTCTGCCACTTGCCATCCAGAACTTCAGTGGCCTTGCGAGTGAAGTAGTCACCCCAGTGGTGGGTCACAGCAGCCAGTTGGGCTTTAGGGCCGAACTTGCTCATGTCGGAGTGGTAGGCAATAGCGTACTTGCCCGCTTCTTCCGCCGCTTGCACGGTGGCAGTGGAGTCGGTGTGGTGAGTCACCACGTCTGCGCCCTGACCCAGTAAGGTCACAGCCGCATCACGTTCTTTACCTGGGTCGTACCAGCTATTGGCCCACACCACGCGCACCTGGGCTTCGGGGTTCACGCTCTTCAAACCGATAGCAAAGGCGTTGATACCTTGCAACACTTCAGGAATGGGATGAGCACCCACGTAACCGACCACATTGGATTTGGTCATCTTGCCAGCCAGCACGCCAGCCAGGTAACGGGACTCGTAGAAACGGGCGTTGGTGGTTGCCACGTTAGGAGCTGTCTTGTAGCCGGTGGAGTGGACGAATTTCACGTCAGGAAACTGCTTGGCCACTTTCTGCGTCTGGTTCATGTAGCCAAACGAGGTGGTGAAGATCAGCTTGTTGCCTTGCTGGGCCAGATCGCGAATGACGCGTTCTGCGTCAGCGCCTTCAGGCACATTTTCCACGTACTGAGTGACCACGCGGCCTTTCAGGGCCTCTTCCATTTCACGGCGGCCAATATCCTGCTGCCAGGTCCAACCGGCTTCACCGATAGGGCTGACATATACAAAACCGATTTTCAGGGGTTCTTGATCGTTTGCCTGAGCGGACACAGGCAAGGCGGCCAGGGGGGAAGCGATGGCAGCGGCCAAAAGGGCCTTGCGCATAAAGTTTCCAGTCATGTCAGTCCTCTAGTTGTTGGGATTGAAGTTTTTGCCAAGCGATGCAGGCATATTCAACCTGATCCAGTTAGCGTTTCGGGAAATTAAAACCAGCACAATAATCGTGGCCAGATACGGCATCATGGCCAGCAATTGCGAGGCTACCGGAACACCCAGAGCCTGCGCATGATAGGTCAGGATCGTGACCCCACCAAACAAGTAAGCGCCCAGCATGACGCGCCAGGGTCGCCAAGTTGCAAACGTTGTCAGCGCCAGGGCAATCCAGCCACGCCCGGCAACCATATTCTCGACCCACATCGGCGTGTAGACCAGGCAGATGAAGGCACCAGCCAAACCGCAGCAGGCCCCCCCGAACATCAAGGCGCCCAGGCGAATGTAGCGCACGTTATAACCGAGCGAATGCGCTGAAGCAGGCGACTCACCCACTGCGCGCAAGACCAAGCCAGAACGTGTACGAGCCAAAAACCAGGCCACGGCAATGCACAGCACCCAGGAGACATACACCATATAGTGTTGCTGGAAGAACGCCGGCCCAATCAGGGGAATATCTTTCAGAACCGGAATGGATAGCTTGGTGACAGTCAGAGAGTTGCCGGTGAAAGGCAGACCGATATAAGCCGAGGCCCCGACCCCAAATAGCGATAAGGCCAAGCCACAAGCCACCTGATTCGCGCCTAGCCAGACCGTCAACCAAGCAAAGGCAGCGGCCATCACGGCCCCCACAACCGCGCCGAGCACAAAGCCCAAGGCCGGGCTGCCTGTTTGCACGGCCACAGCAAAGCCCACAATGGCGGCCATCAGCATCATGCCTTCCGAGCCCAGATTGATAACGCCCGATTTTTCATTGATCAGCAAACCCAAGGCCGCCAGGAGCAATGGGGTGCCTGCGTTGATGGTTGCGGCTAGCAAAGGTGCAATCGCGTCCATTACTTTCTCCAGACCAAACGCTTGGTGATGAGCACGTCACAAGCCAACAAGGAAAACAAGAGGATGCCCTGGAAAATGCCGGTAATCGCATTGGGCAGGCCCAATCGACTTTGAGCCAGTTCCCCACCGATATACAGCAAAGACATCACAAACGAAGAGAAAATCAGTCCCAGTGGGTGCAGTCGCCCCACAAAAGCCACGATGATGGCCGCAAAACCATAGCCGGGTGAAATAGAAGGGGTCAATTGCCCGACTGGCCCCATCACCTCTGCGGCTCCGGCCAGACCGGCCAGTGCACCTGAAATCAGCAAAGAACTCCACAAGGCCTTACGGGAAGAAAAACCCGCGTAACGAGCCGCCAACGGCGCCATACCGCCCACTCGCAAGCGGAAACCGGCCATGCTGCGTGTCAGGAAAAGCCATGCAGCAACCGAGGCAATCAGCGCCAGCACAATACCAGTATGCAAACGCGTACCCGGCAAGACGGCAGGCAAGAGAAACCCATCAGAAAACAGACTGGATTGCGGAAAACCAAAACCGTCAGGATCACGCAAGGCACCATGCACCAGGTAGCTGAGCAGGTGCTGGGCCACATAGACCAGCATCAGGGACACCAGAATCTCGTTGGCATTGAAGCGATCTTTCAGGAAAGCCACAATCGCCGCCCAGGCCATGCCACCGAGCATGCCGCAGGCCAAGGCAATGCTAATCAGAAAAAAGCCGCCGTTCTCGCCATTGTCTACCTGCAAAACAAAGGCTCCGGCTGCCAAAGCGCCCATCACCAACTGCCCTTCTGCCCCGATATTGAAGATATTGGCCCGAAAGCAAATCGCCAGACCGACAGAGATCAGCAGCAAAGGAATCAGCTTGACGCCTACCTCTGCCCAACCATTCAGGTCACGCAAAGGCTCCAGAAAAAACACATTCAGGCCCGCCAGGGGATCTTTGCCCAAGGACCAGAACAAGGTTCCGGCAACCACCATGGTCAACAAGACCGCCAACAAAGGCGAACACCAGGCCATCAAGGTAGAGGGCGTGGCACGAGTCTCAAGCCTGAACATGCTCACCCTCCTCCCACAAACCGCTCATCCATTGCCCAATCTGATCAACACTGGCTTGCGCCACGGGAATAGAAGGAGACATACGACCTTTGGAGATAACAATCAGGCGATCGGCAATCGCAAACAATTCGTCCAGCTCTTCGGAGATCACCAGCAAGGCACAGCCCGCATCACGCAGAGCCAGTAGCTCGGCGTGAATCTGGGCAGCAGCCCCGACGTCCACGCCCCAGGTTGGCTGGGCAATCACCAGAATGCGCGGCTGACGGGTGACTTCACGGCCAATAATGTATTTTTGCAAATTCCCGCCCGACAGGCTGTTGGCAGCGGCCTGCTCGTTGGAGGTTTTGACGCGGAACCGCTTGATAATCCCGCCTGCCAGACGGCGGATGCTGGAAAAGCGCAGAAAACCCCGTTTTACCGTTTCCGGGTTTTGATGAGATAGCAGCAGATTTTGGGCCAGAGACAACTCTGGCACCGCACCGCGCCCCAGGCGCTCTTCGGGGACAAAACCCATGCCCTGGTCACGTCGCCAGGCCGCATCACGCTGGCCAATCGCCTGGCCGTCCAGCAAAATCATGTCTGCCTGCGCGCGGGTATCTTCACCCGACAAGGCCGCCAGCAACTCCTGCTGACCATTGCCGGAAATACCGGCCACACCCAGAATTTCGCCCTGGTGCAGATCAAAACTGACGTCCTGCAATTCGCAGGCAAACGGATGAGATTTGTTCAATTGCAGATGACGTACCTGCAAGAGCGTGCCGCCTTGCTGCATGCTGCGCTCACCCAGCGACTGAGGTTCAGCACCAATCATCAGGCGCGATAGGCTGGCCGTGGTTTCCTCGCGGGGATCGCAATAACCCGTGACCTTGCCCATGCGCATGACCGTACAGGCATGGCACAGCTCGCGGATCTCATCGAGCTTGTGGCTGATATAGACAATGCTGCAACCTTCTGCGGCCAACTGACGCAAGGTGCCGAACAAACGGCGCACCGCCTGCGGCGTCAGTACCGATGTCGGTTCATCCAGAATCAGCAGCTTGGGCTTGCCCAGCAAGGCACGCACAATTTCCACCCGCTGGCACTCACCCACGGACAAGGTATGAATGTGGCGTTGCGGGTCCAGATCCAGCCCGTATTGACTGGCAGTCTCGCTAATGCGGCCCGCCAGCTCCTGCATATTGGTGGAAGCAGGCAAACCCAGCGCAATGTTTTCCGTGACCGTCAGGGTGTCAAACAAGGAAAAGTGCTGGAACACCATACCAATGCCCAGTTGTCGGGCGGCCGCCGGGCTGCTGATCTGAACGGGCTGACCGTCCCAAAGAATCTGGCCCTGATCTGGTTTGACCACCCCGTAGATGATCTTCATCAGGGTGGACTTGCCCGCGCCATTCTCTCCCAGCACGGCATGAATTTGCCCCGGCAGAATAGACAAGGAAATATTGTCGTTAGCCACCACCGCCGGATAGGCCTTGGTGATAGCGCGAAGTTCCAGGCGTGGCACAGCCTTGGGGTCTACGGATACCGTTTGCTCACCAGACTCAGAAGAATGGCCCACGGGAGACGATGGGGTCATGGCTGTATCAGCAAAAAAATATAAAACGTCTGAGCAAGCCCATCATGGCCTGCTCAGACGTAGAAAAAGAAAAGCTCAGGGTTTAACGCTTGCCCAGGGCTTGCTCGATTTTCTTATCAGTCTTGTATTGGCTAAGAGCGTATACCGCCCAAATCGCGGCAGGGATCCATCCGATAAGGGTCAACTGCAAGATCAGGCAAATAATACCCGCCACTGGACGACCAATCGTGAAAAATCCTAACCACGGCAACAATAGTGCGATCAGTAAGCGCATGAGAATACTCAAAATAATAAGAAGTGGGCGCTATTTTACCCTTTATTGGCGCACCGAATCATTCGCCTGAAATCAAACAAGACAAATGGCCCGGATCAGGCAGGCTGAACCGGGCCGATACTTGGGCACTGAACTTACAACAGCTCTTTACGCAACTGTGCGGCCGACTTGGGCGAGAGCAGGCCTGGGGCCACATCCAGGACAGTCTGGGCACCAATCTGACCGCTCTTGTTCATGCGGTACGCAGCGCGCGCGTAAGCGACCAACACGCTGGACGTGAACTCCGGATTGCTGCCCAGATTCAGCGCATACTCCACCACTTGCTGCGAGCCCGAACCCGATTGGCCGCTACGGATCACGAACCCCCCGTGTGGCATGGCTGCGTGGTCACGAGCCAGTGTTTCAGCGTCGATAAAGTTCACTTCGGTGTCGTAGTCAGCAAAGTAGTCAGGCATGGTGACAATCGCTTCTCGCACCGTATCGGCATCCGCGCCCTGCTCCAGCACCACAAAACACTGACGCTTATGCTTTTCACGGGTGCTAAGTTCAGGCTGCTCACCGTTGCGTACGCGCTGTACTGCGGCCTCGATAGGCAGGGTGTATTGCACGCCACCGGCCACACCGGCGACACGACGAATTGCATCGGAGTGTCCTTGGCTCAGCCCCTTGCCCCAGAAGGTGTAGGTCTGACCAACGGGCAAGACACATTCGCCATACAGACGATTCAGCGAGAACAGGCCCGGGTCCCAACCCACCGCGATCAAAGCCGTGGTACCAGCGCCTTGAGCGGCCGCATCGACAGCTGCGTAGTACTCGGGGATACGGGCGTGGGTATCAAAACTGTCCACGGTTGTGAACCAGCGTGCCAGGGCCGGGCCTTGCTCGGGCAGGTCATTTTTAGAGCCACCACAGAGAATCAGCACATCGATATCATTGCGGTACTGTTCGATCTGGTCCAGGGCACGTACGGGCACGCCTGCACTTTGCAGTTGCAAGGAAGCAGGGTCGCGACGAGTAAAAACGCTGACCAGCTCCATGTCCGGGTTTTGTGCCAGGGCCAGCTCTACGCCTCGTCCCAGATTGCCGTAACCTGCAATACCGACACGGATTTTGCTACTCATGGGTGTTTTCCTTAAATCTGATAAATAAGTGCTGTCAGAACTGCTGCGCTCTGAAGCGGCTGGCCTAGTCGCTGATCATACGGGCAGCAAAGCCCATAAACAGCAGCCCCACCGAGCCATTGCCCATACGGGACAGACGCTGATGACGTCGAAAAATGCCTGCCAGGCGATTGCCGCCAAAAATCAGCAAAGACAAATAACAAATACTGATCAGCTCCACCACCAGACCCAGCAGCATAAAAGCCAAGCCCGTGTGACCTTTGGACGGGTCCACAAACTGCACGAAAAAGGACAGGAAGAACAGGATGGCTTTGGGGTTCAACAAACTCAGGAGCAAGGCCTTGCGAAAGCGGGTGTCGTGGCGCAAACGCGTGTCTACGGACTGCACCGGGCCGCCTTGTCTGAAGGCCGACTGCAAGAGCCGCACACCCAGATACAACAAATAGGCAGCACCCAACCAACGTATCCCCGTATGCAACATGGGTAGCGTCTTGAGCAGCGAGGCGGCGCCCAGGGCTGTCAAGGTCATCAAGATGCCATCGCCCACGACAACGCCAAAGGCCGCTTTATAGCCTTCACGCACACCATGCCCGGCGCCACTGGCCAAGACATATAAAGAATTGGGACCGGGTAACAGTACGATAAACACCGTACCCACGACAAAGGCCCAAAAATTGACTATACCGATTTGTTCAAGCACACCGGCCTCGCGAAACGCAGCAGAATCAGCAATTTTAGCGCTAAAAAAATGCCCCTGACACGGGTGGAGTGCCAGGGGCGATCAGGTCAGCTTGTAAGGTCTACGCTACCGGACTGACTCGGCAACGCATTACCAGACCTGATGGACTACGCAGTAGCAAGCTCCTGTGTCTGGAACTGCTCCTGTTTCATCGTGCCTTCCTGCTGGAAACGAACGTGCCAGGACAGGGCCTCTTCCAGGATGTGGGGCGTGTGACCGCCACGTTGGCTGGCGCGTTCAACATAGTCCAACAAAGCGGGACGGTAGTCAGGGTGGGCACATTTCTCGATGATCACGCGGGCACGCTCACGGGGAGCCAGACCACGCAAATCCGCCAGACCCCATTCAGAAACCAGTACGGCTACATCGTGCTCGCAGTGGTCTACGTGCGAGGCCATCGGCACCACACTGGAGATGGCGCCATCTTTGGCGACAGACTTGCTGACAAAAATAGACAGGTGTGCATTACGGGCAAAGTCGCCAGAGCCACCAATGCCATTCATCATGTGGGTGCCACAGACGTGGGTGGAGTTCACATTGCCGTAGATATCAAATTCCAGGGCGGTGTTGATCGCAATGATGCCCAGGCGACGCACCAACTCTGGATGATTACTGATTTCCTGAGGGCGCAGCACCAGCTTGTCGCGGTAGTTATCCAGACCTTCCAGGAACTGCGCCATTTTGGGAGCGGACAAGGTCAAGGACGAGGCCGAGGCAAAGCTCAACTGGCCTGAGTCCAGCATGGCAATTGCACTGTCCTGCAAGACTTCCGAGTACATCTTCAGGTCAGTGAAGGGAGAATCCAGCAGGCCATACGTCACGGCATTGGCAATCGTACCGATACCCACCTGCAAGGGCAGCAAAGAGTGGCTCATACGGCCAGCATCCACTTCGCCTTTCAGGAACTCGATAATGTGACCGGCAATCGCCTGCGTTTCCTCATCCGGTGGCAGTACACTGGAGGGGCTGTCCATCGCATCAGTCACCACAATACCCACGATGCGGGAAGGATCCACCTGAATGGCGGTGGTGCCAATACGTTGGTCCACATCCGTCAGTTCAATCGGCTGGCGATTGGGGCGGGCTTCGGGCACATAGATATCGTGCAAGCCTTCCATCTCTACCGGCATGCTCAGATTCAGCTCAACAATGATGTGTTTGGCTTGCTGGGCAAAGCTGGCCGAATTGCCTACCGAGGTCGTCGGCACAATCGCGCCGGTTTCAGTAATGGCAACCGCTTCAATGACGGCAATGTCGATGGCAGGCAAGTTGCCCGAACGCATGTGCTCCACTGTCAGCGACAAGTGCTGGTCAGTAAACAGGACTTTGCCTTCATTGATATGACGGCGCAGCACCGAGTCCACTTGAAACGGCGAGCGGCGGGCCAGAACACCGGCCTCAGCCATCAAGCCATCGCTATCATTACCCAGCGAGGCGCCGGTCACCACATTCAGTTTTAATGGCTCAGTCTGGGCCCGCTCGGCCAAGGCACGAGGCATGACCTTACAGTCTCCGGCGCGGGTAAAACCACTCATCCCGACATTCATCCCGTCTTTAAAGAAGGCGGCTGCCTCCTGAGCGGTCATGACCTTGCCTTCCAATTCGGGGGAACGAATGCGATCCTTGAACATCGTGTGCTCCTGTCTCTGTGTCATTGATCTACCTGTTGTTGCTTTCGGAAGGAGCCAGGGCCGAAAGCGCCAGGCGAGATCTTCACGCAACAGAACGACATCACGCTTTAAAAATAGTGGCTGTATGAGCCGGAGAGAAAAAGCCGAAATCGCCCTGACAACAGGCGTTTATGTTTTATGAACAAAGCCAGCATAGCATCGCCATAATGAATAAAATAACTAGCAATAAGTCGTAAAAATCATAAACAAAGGCCAGCCAATCATGGATATCCGATCCTTGCGATACTTCATTGAAACCGTTAAACATCAAAGCTTTACGCAAGCTGCGCAGAGCCTGAACGTGACGCAATCGACCATCAGCAAGATGGTCAAGCAGCTGGAAGATGAACTGGGCGAGCCCTTGCTGATCCGCGATCATCGGCAATTACAACTGACCGATTGCGGCAAAATTGTGCTGGAGCGCGGACAGGAGGTTTTGCAGAGCATGCAGGGCTTGCTGCGAGAAGTTCACGAAGTTCAGGCCTTGCAACGCGGTCGCCTGGATCTGGGCATTCCGCCCATGATTAATGTGCTGTTCACAGAAGTACTCAAGACCTTCAAGAATCGACATCCGCAGATCGAGCTGATCCTGCACGAAGAGACCGGCATGGGGATTGAGCGCATGGTAGCTGCAGGCACAGTTGAAATGGGCCTCAGTATTCTGCCCTTGGGACCGGAGTTGAATGTATCGGCCACCCCGGTAGCCAAACATGCGGTTTGGGCAATAGGCCACAAAGACACGCTGACGGGGACACAAAAGAAGATCAAGCTGCGGGAGCTGGAAAAGCATCCCTTGATTTTTCTGGGTGAAGACTACGCCTTGACCCGTATGTTGCGGCGTGCCTTTGCCCATGCCGGACTGCAGGCGAATATTGCGGCACAAAGCAATCAATGGGATTGGGTGGCTTCCATGGCACAGGCGGGAATGGGGGTTGCTTTGCTGCCCCAGCCGTTTCTGTCTCGGCTGGAACCGGGGGACTGGGTTGCCAAAGAAGTGGTGGAGCCGGCGCTGAACTGGGAAGTGGCGCTGCTATGGAATGGACGGTATCTGTCGCAAGCCGCCCGAGCATGGCTGCAGGTTTGTACGGATGTGCTGGGGGGGAACTGGCCTGAGCTTGAAGGAGATTCATAGCAAAGGTGCGCTACTGGTTGGCCCTTGAGTGCTCATTGCAGAATAATCAGGTCTAGCTTGCAACGGTACTGATCCAGTTCCACCAGGGTGCCGAACAGTTACTGACTCAGTGCATGTGGCTTGGCAAACGCTCCTGATGCAAGTCCTGCATAGAAAGACTCCTTGCCGCATCGTAAAGACGGCAGTTCATCTTGCTATTGTACGAGGCCAGGCGGATGGCTATTTGGGGTGTCATGTTTTTCCAGACCTGGGTGCAGTACAAGAAGCGTTTATGTCAAAAGGTAGGTGGATCAAGCAAAAATGAGGATCTGCGTACCCTCAAATCTGCGCCTCAACAATTCACTTGACTAACATATAGGTAGCCAGCTACATTTCAGCCTTAATGATTATGTGGCGGCATGATGTTTGAACTCAAGGATCTTCCTAGCTACGACACGCTGGTCAAGATGGGCGTCGAGTACAGCAACCCAGATGTAGATGGGCTGCAGACTTGGCTTATCTGGGCTTCGGCTACCAGTGAAATGTTGTCGGCTTTTGAAGCCAATCTTGATCGCACTTCCGGCTTATCGCAGACACAATTTTTCGTGCTGATTCTGCTTAAGCGCAATCCGAATGGTTTGAGCATAGGTACGCTGGCAGATGGGGTGTCGGTCACATCGCAGACGATGACTCGCATTATTGATCGCATGGAAATCGCCGGTTTATGCAATCGGGAGCAGCACCCTCAGGATCGTCGTGCCTGGTTGGTTCGCCTGACCGAGCACGGGGTCGAGGTTTTGGGTAAAGCCTTGCCGGCTCACTATGTATGGGTTGCCGAACTGATGAGCCATTTCGACGCGCAAGAACGCGATGTGCTTGTACGCTTGATGCTCAAGCTCAATCAACAAGGGATCTTGCCCAAGACACACGGCGGCTGATTGTCAGCCGTTTTTTTTTAAGTATATATGTAGCTTGCTACATAACAGCTAGGAACATTTACCATGAAAGTATCTGCCAGTGATCCGCACGCTATTGGGATAGGTTTGCGTGCCTTGATGGTTATCTGCGCTTTATCGGTTGTGTCTTTGCTGTACCTGCCTTTACCGATTTTGGAGACGTTGAAACATACCTATGGCATTGAAGCTACGGGCATGGTGAGCAGCTTTGGGTTTGCCTACGCAGCCGGGTTTCTTATCTTTGGTCCCCTGTCCGATCGAGTGGGGCGTCGCAATGTCATGGTCGCCGGCCTGCTGGCCCTGGTGGGCGCGACAGCGGTACTCGCATTGGCAAGCTCCCCTCTGTTCCTAACGTTTGGCCGCGTGTTGCAAGGCCTGGCAGCCTCTTCCTTTCCCCCCGTAGCGATTACCTACCTGGCAGAGCGAGGCAACCCACGCCAAAAAATTTGGAGTGTGGCCTGGATGAGTACGGCCTTTCTTTCCGCCGGTTTGCTAGGGCAGATTTATGGCGGATTGGTGGCCGGGCCTTGGGGCTTGGGGGCGGCTTTGGGGCCACTGTGTGGTGTGTTCGCCTTGACTGCTTGGAGCTTGTGGAAGAAACCAGCAGATAAGCCGGCAGGCCAAGGTTTAAGCGGATTTTTCAGCAATTACAAAGCCATAGGCAGTTTGTTGGCGGATGCACGATTGCGCCGTGTTTACCTGCCAGCATTCTTCCTGCTGATGTGTTTCGTTGCTTTCTACATGATCTTGGATAGCAAACTCGGAATGCAATTTGAGCAGTTGGGCATTTCTCCTATGACGACACGAGCTGTGGTGGCGCCTGCTTTTTTGATGCCTTTGCTGGTTACTGTCGTGATGCCGAAGTTAGGGCCTCAGCGAACCTTGGGCGCTGGATTAGTGTGCGCCGCAGCAGGTTTGGCCTTGAGTGCATGGGCCGGGGAGGAGCACCTGATGGCTTTGCTTGGCTCCAGTTTCTTATTTGTGGCCGGACTGGGTATCAGCGTTCCTAGCCTGATTGCCCGAGTAGCAAGAGTTAGCGATATCTCGCTGCGGGGATTGGCTGTGTCGCTCTACACCTTTGTGCTGTTTATTGGCGCAAGTCTGGGGCCATGGTTGGCCCAACAGACGGCGGATATGGCTTTGGCCAGTACCTATTTGCTGCTTGCTGGCGTATTGGCCATCTGCGCGATCTACGCCGCTTTTCCCAACTAGGAGTCTGCAACGATGCGAGTTTATTTTTCTGTTCCTGCTGTGCTTGCTGCAGTAACGCTGCAAGCGGTTTGGCTTGTTCCTGTGCAGGCACAGACTAGCCCCTCTTCTACGGAGAATGTCGTGAGTACCACAATCAATAATCTGGCTGCCGCCTTTGTTCCAGAAGCTTACGTTCAGGTGGCCCAAGGTGCTGTCAGCGTAGATGGTGAAGCTGTTGTATTGACTCGTTATGAGCGTGAGGATGGTCGAAACTCAGGTTTGGAAGGTGAGCATTTCAGCTCTGTTGTCTCTGAGTCCGGGCGGCTGAAAGGCTTTGCGCATATTTCTTTGGACCTGGTGGACCGGCCCTTGCCCAGCGCCGAACGTAGTGAGGCGATTGCCCGTGCTTTCTTGCAGGAGCATGCCCCTGACTTGTTGCCTAAAATGGAGATTCATTGGGTGGATACCCATGATGAGCCCATTCGCATAGAACGAAACGGTCGTACAGAAACCGTGACCTTAACCGGTATGAAAGTGAAGGCCCGCAACCTGGAGGACCGCTTGTGGTTCTGGGTCATTGTTGGACCTGATGAGCAGCCCATGGTGTTCGAGCGCGACATTACCTGGATTACCTTTCCCGGTCACCGTAAGACTGAAAAATGGCTGCATGATAGTTGGCTTAAGCAGCAAAAGACGGATCTTGGCAACGGCAACAAGCGCGTTTAAGCTGCCCCCATGGTGTATTTCATGCCTATGTGACAAGGCCTTAACGTCGGTTTAGACGTCCCTTGGACAAGCGCAGCTTTAGCCTTTCAGGCTAAGGCTGTCGATCGCCTCGAGAATCGCGGGGGCTGCTTGGTTAAAGTACAGTGTTTATCGACACAGCTTCAGAGCCGGTACGGTGGTAGCGTCCTCTAGCCTGTGCAAGCAGAATATGCCTGATAAGCCTGAACGCTAGACGCGATGGTACGCCTGAATCGACACTACTTCACATAATGTTCGATCGGCGAATGATCATCCAGCCTCAACACCCGACCATCGATTAATAACGATGGCAGTCGCGTCACTCCAGCGGCAAGCGCATCGGCAACACCTTCCTGCTGCTGCGAGAGATTGAATGCCTGGTAGTGATGCCCGGGTGTCGAGAAAACGCCGCGCATCAGCTCGTCAATACCCAAGCAAATATTGCATCCGTCATGAAAGAGTGTGACGTTGATCATTGAATGTCCTCTATGTATGAGAGTCTAGATACAAGGAAAATGACGTCCTTTGGCCTACACGCACTACTGAACCGTTAGAAAACACCCAATAACCCTGATCAATGCTGAGGCGGCTTTGCTAGATTCATAGCGACATGTAGCGACAAAATGGAACTCATTTATGTCCTGTGACATATAAGAATAATAACAAATAACGTCCCTACAAACGGCCTGATCTTCCCGAAACCATACCCTAAACGCCAAATCCTTTTGCAAGCATCAGCATCCATTCCTCTAGCGACTTGCTACAGTCTTGGCACGTTCTCACGTTCACCCTGAATATCTTATTGACTCAAGCGCATCTCCAAGCGATGCGGGTCGCGTCTTCTTCACATCTAATGCCTAACAGCAGCCTCTAATCACATTCGGTGAAAAACAAAAAAAGACCACCCTAAACAGGGTGGCCTTCTTGAACAGCAAGATCCAACAATCAGAAAGACTTAAGCAGTCACTTGCTCCGCAGCCGGTTCTTCAACTTCAGCCGAACTACGGATCAGGTAATCAAACGCGCTCAAGGCAGCCTTGGCACCTTCACCGGCAGCAATCACGATCTGCTTGTAAGGCACAGTCGTCACGTCGCCTGCAGCAAATACACCTGTTAGCGAAGTAGCGCCGCGTACATCAACCTCGATCTCGCCATGGCGCGACAAAGCCACATCGCTGCCCTTGAGCCATTCCGTGTTGGGCACCAGACCAATCTGAACGAACACACCGTCCAACTTGATGCTCTTGGCTTCCTGAGTCTGACGATCCAGGTAATTCAAACCAACAACCTTGGCGCCGTCACCTAGAACTTCCGTCGTCTGAGCCTGCGTAATGATCGTCACATTAGGCATGCTGCGCAGCTTGTTCTGCAAAACCTGGTCAGCCCGCAAGGCATCGCCAAACTCAATCAAGGTAACGTGCTTGACCAAACCAGCCAGGTCAATCGCTGCTTCAACGCCGGAGTTACCGCCGCCGACCACCGCCACATCCTTGCCTTTGAACAAAGGACCATCACAGTGCGGGCAGTACGCCACACCGCGGTTACGGTAATCCTGCTCGCCAGGCACATTCAGTTCACGCCAGCGGGCACCTGTGGCCAGAATAACGGACTTGGCTTTCAGTTGAGCGCCACCATCCACGTCCACAATGACCTGCTTGCCTTCGCGGCGAATACCCTTGGCACGATGCAAATTCATGATGTCCACATCGTACGTTTTAACGTGCTGCTCCAGCGCGGTGGCAAAGGCAGGACCATTGGTCTCGACCACCGAGATGTAGTTCTCGATAGACATGGTGTCCAGAACCTGACCACCGAAACGCTCGGCCAATACACCCGTGCGAATACCCTTGCGAGCAGCGTACACAGCCGCGGCTGCACCAGCAGGACCACCGCCGACGATCAGGACATCAAACTCGTCCTTGGCATTCAGGGCTTCAGCACGAGCCGAGTTATCGCCCGTATCCAGCTTGGCCAGCAACTCTTCAGCACTGGCACGGCCTTGATGGAACATTTCGCCATTCAAGAACACGGCCGGAACCGACATGATGTTGCGCTGCTGAACCTCGTCCTGGAACAGGGCACCGTCAATGGCCACGTGCTTGATACGTGGGTTGATCACGGACATGGCGTTCAAGGCCTGCACCACGTCAGGACAGTTCTGGCACGACAGCGAGAAATACGTTTCAAAAACAAAGTCGCCGGGCAGATTACGGATCTGCTCAATCACAGCGGCATCCAGCTTGATCTCATGGCCACCCACTTGCAGCAGGGCCAGGATCAAAGAGGTAAATTCGTGTCCCATCGGGATACCCGCAAAGCTCACGCTAATGTCGGTACCGGGACGGTTAATTTGGAAGGAAGGCTTACGCTCTTGCGCATCCGCATCTTCGCGATAGCTGGTCTTGTCGGACAGACCATCAATTTCTTGCAACAGTTCGCGCAGCTCGACGGACTTGGCGCCAGTATCCAGCGTCGCAACGATCTCGATCGGTTGCGTGATCTTCTCGAGATATGCCTTCAATTGAGTTTTGATGTTTGCATCTAACATGTGAAACGCCCTTTATCCTGTACTGAACGAAACAACTTGAGGTGCCTGAACCGGTCAGGCACCGGGGTGGCGGCGCAGCGCGCCGACCACCGCTTAAGACCCGTGTTTAAAAGGTCTTAGATCTT
The DNA here is from genome assembly GCF_025960365.1 of Alcaligenes sp. SMD-FA. NCBI lineage: Bacteria > Pseudomonadati > Pseudomonadota > Betaproteobacteria > Burkholderiales > Alcaligenaceae > Alcaligenes > Alcaligenes sp. SMD-FA. The sequence goes on from NZ_CP110108.1 coordinate 3,198,248, forward strand.
GCCAACCAGATCCAGGGAAGGAGTCAGCGTCTTGGCGCCTTCTTCCCATTTGGCTGGGCAAACTTCACCGGGGTGAGCGGCGATGTACTGAGCAGCCTTAACTTTGCGCAGCAGCTCGGAAGCCACACGGCCGATACCGTTGTCGTGGATTTCCAGAACCTTGATTTCGCCTTCTGGGTTCACTACGAACGTACCGCGCAAAGCGATACCTTCTTCTTCGATCAGCACGTCAAAGTTGCGCGACAGCTGATGAGTAGGGTCACCGATCATTGGGTAGTTCACTTTGCTGATGGCTTCCGAGGTGTCGTGCCATGCTTTGTGAGCAAAGTGAGTGTCGGTGGACACGGAGTAAACCTCTACGCCCATTTTTTGGAACTCGGCGTAGTTGTCGGCCAAGTCTTCCAGTTCGGTTGGGCAAACAAACGTAAAGTCGGCTGGGTAGAAAACAAAAACAGCCCACTTACCGGCAACGGTTTCGTTGCTGACTTCGATAAATTTGCCGTTGTGAAAAGCTTGTGCTTTAAAAGGTTTGATGACGGTGTTGATCAAAGACATATTTGCTCCGGTGAGTGATTAATCATTGACAGTAAAGCCATTATAGGAAGCCACTGACGATTAGTAAAATTGATTAATGCAATAACGCTCATTGCTATTAGCTATCGCACGTCGCATAAAAACTTCTTTCTATGCGTCGCACAGACTTATGCTAACAGAGCGAGATGACAGTGCAACTATCAGCGTTCAAGCTATAAGGCTACTTCGCTGAGCGCAGGACTGGAGGATTGCTGGGCATTGACTAAACAACGGGCAAAATCCTGCCAAAACTGCGCATCATCGCCTAAAGAAACATTAATGCGCATATAAGTAGATAGTTGCTGTTGCGGACAAAACAAGGCCCCTGGCACCAATAAATGGCCAGGACGCCCCAAAGCGCGCACCAAACTTTCCGTATCCACGCCCGTATCCACCCAAACAAACATGCCCGCCTGGGGCGGCGCGTCCGGAGCCAAACCCAAGTGAGCCAGTTGCTCCAACGTTCTGTGCCTATCGCGATCAGTATGACGACGCAAGCGATCCAGATGCTTGCGATAGGCACCGTCTACCAGCACTCGGTGAATGACCCGCTCGCCCAATTCCGGCGAGGTCAGCCCCGCCAACATTTTCAAATTCACCAAAGCCTGTAAAAGCTCGGGAGCCGCTGCCATGTAAGCCACCCGCAAACCAGCAGCCATCACCTTGGAATAGCCCCCAACCAAGGTGACGCGGTTCAACTGGTCCAACTGAGCCAGACGACAGGCAGGACTGGCATGCAGCTCGCTATAGGTATCGTCTTCAATAATGTGAAAGTCCCAGGTCTGAGCCAAGGTCAGAATGCTGTGTGCCGCCGCCGGGCTCAAACTAAAGCCGGTGGGGTTATGCACCACGGTATTCAGAATGACCAGACGTGGACGATGCTCACGCGCCAGTTGCTCCAAGACAGCCAGATCCGGACCATCTGCACGGCGTGGCACACTGAACACCCGCACATCCACCACAGCCAGACGAGCAAACAGCAAATACCAGGCTGGATCTTCCACAACAACCGCATCACCCGGACGCAACCAATGGCGCAAAAGCAAATCCAGCGCCTGCGTCACGCCACTACACAAGACAAGCTGGGTATCGGGATCCGCCTGTATGCCGCTGTCTTCCAGTTGCCCCGCAATATGCTGGCGCAAGGGACGATAGCCATGTGAATGCCCATAGCCCAGCAAGTTAGAGCCCGCGCTACGGCTGACCTGCCGCAAGGCCGCCAGAATCATGTCGTTGTCCAGCCACTGACGGGGAATGCCCGCGCTGTCGCTCTGCCCCATAAAACTGTTCAGCATCCAGTTCACATCTATCTTGCGCGGCTCATTCTTTTCTACGTGCAAGGATTCGGAACGCAGGCGCCCAGAGCTACGCACCCGCACAAAGAAACCTGAACCGGGTCGAGACTCCACCAGGCCCAAGGCCATCAACTTGTCGTAAGCAGCCACTACGGTATGGGGGCTGACCCCAGCAGACTGCGCCAATCGACGCACCGAAGGGAGCCGGCTGCCGCCCCGATAGCGCAAATGCAGGGCTTGCTGCACCCAGGCAACCAACTGATCGCTTAGTGTCACGTCCGAACCCCGCACGGGCTGCCAATCCAACCATTCCATGATGCTGACCTTTAATCGTGAAAACCGACTGTAGCGGTGATGCGACCAATACAGTCTGATCGACTGACTGGTTAACTGTATCGTAACTGTACCGCCTATTTATTTTAAGCTCAAAGCTGTGATCAACCTATTTCCTATCCGTGGTGATTTTCATGAGCCGCAGCACCAGCCTTCCCATGCCCAGTTCCACCCCAGCACTGCTGATCTATGTCTACGCTTTTATCGGGGTTATCGTCTTTGCCTTCACCTTGCCCATGACACGGCTGGCGGTGCAAAGCTTTGACCCTTGGCTGGTGGGGATGGCACGAGCCAGTATCGGCGGGGTGTGCGCAGCCCTCATCTTGCTGGCCACCCGCAGCCGCCGCCCCACGGCATCGGAATGGCGTGGTATTGCCCTTTCGTGTACGGGTGTAATCGTGGGCTGGCCGGTGTTCTCTTCAATTGCCATGCAGACGGTACCGTCCTCGCACGGGGCCGTGTTAAGCGGGCTGATTCCTCTGGCGACCGCGATTGTTTCATCGGCCCGTAGCAATGAACCCTTAAGTCGCCGCTTCTGGATGTTGAGCCTGCTCGGTGCCGTACTGGTACTGCTTTACGCTTTCTATATTGGTGAAGGCGCGCTGCAAACCGGCGATATCTGGTTGGCCCTGGCTGTGTTCATGTCTGGCGTAGGCTATGCCGAAGGTGGCCGTGTGGCTCGCACCCTGGGAGGCTGGCGCACCATTTGCTGGTGCCTGGCCGCCAGCTTGCCGCTGACCATTCCTGCCACCTTGGGGCTCGCTTTTTCCATGACAGAAATGCCTGCCGCCCAGTCTGTCATGGCCCTGCTCTACCTGGCCCTATTCTCGTCCTTGCTGGGTTTTTTCCCCTGGTACAAGGCCATGGCCATGGGTGGGGTGGCCCGTATTGGACAGGTACAACTGGCCCAGCCTTTTCTGACCGTGCTGATCTCCGCCGTGTGGTTAAGCGAGCAAGTGGACCTGCTGACCTGGCTGTCCTGCATCGTCATCATTGCCATTATTGCGGCCAGCCGACGCGCCTGAAAACGCAATGACAAGGCGGCTAAATACAGCAAGAGCATATTCACCTAACTAATACTTCGTTCCCAGCGTGGGCTCGCGCAAGCACACTGGCTCATCATCCCATGAACCAATGCAAGGCAATAGCGCGGCCCACGTGACTCCGTTTTGAGCAGGGGCGGTGCTGGTATTGCCGCAAGGACATCTGATCATGCCCGCCCAAGCCCCTGCCGCGATTGCCCTGAGCGCCCGGCCACTGATGCTGTGGAAACAGCTACGCGACGATCTGCAAATCATCGCACGCGAACACACGGATGCCGTTCTGGCCAGTTCCCTGGCCGCCGAAGACATGGTGCTGTTTCATGCCATGTCCATCTACACCCCCGAGCTGGACACGATCACCCTGGATACCGGCCGCCTTCACGCAGAGACCTTGCAACTGGGCCGCCATATCCAGGAGCACTATGAACGCCCCATCCTGTTTTTTCATCCTGATCCGGAGCGGGTACAAGAACACGTCCGCACCCATGGCACGCATGCTTTCTACGAAAGCGTGGAGCTGCGCAAGGAATGCTGCGCGATCCGCAAAGTGGAACCCTTGCGCCGTGCCTTGCAAGGCCGATCGGCCTGGATTACCGGCCAGCGCCGCGAGCAAACCGCCAGCCGTACCGAGCTGTCCAGCAAGGAATACGACAGCGTCTTTGGACTGCAGAAATTCAACCCCTTGATCGAATGGACTCAGGACGATGTGTGGGCCGTGATCCGTGGCTTGAGCATCCCCTACAACTCACTGCACGACCAGGGCTACCCCTCCATAGGCTGCGAGCCCTGTACGCGTGCCATTCGCCCCGGTGAAGACGTGCGCGCCGGGCGCTGGTGGTGGGAACAGCGCGACAGCCTGGAATGCGGCCTGCATGCCAGCAATCTGAATAGCCGTGTCAACACCTGAAGGAACCCCATGGGCGAACCACTCTCTACCCGTACTCATCTGGACTGGCTGGAAGCCGAGGCCATTTTTATTCTGCGCGAAATCGCCGCCGAAGCTGAAAAACCCGTGCTGCTGTTCTCCGGCGGCAAGGATTCCGCCGTGCTGCTGCAACTGGCCCAAAAAGCCTTTGCGCCTGGCCCGCTGCCGTTTCCCTTGATGCATGTGGACACCGGCCACAATTACCCGGAAGTGATCGAATTTCGGGACCGCCGCGCCGCTGAACTGAACGCCGAGCTGATAGTACGCAGCGTGGAAGATTCCATTGCGCGCGGCACCGTGGTGCTGCGTCATGAGACAGCCAGCCGCAACGGCGCCCAAGCGGTCACCTTGCTGGAAGCCATTGCCGAATTTGGCTTTGATGCCTGTTTCGGTGGTGCCCGCCGCGACGAAGAAAAAGCCCGTGCCAAAGAGCGCATCGTGTCCTTTCGCGACGAGTTCGGCCAATGGGACCCCAAAGCACAACGCCCCGAGCTGTGGCACTTGTTCAACACCCGTATTCACAAGGGCGAGAACCTGCGCGTCTTCCCGATTTCCAACTGGACCGAACTGGACGTCTGGCAATACATCCAGCGTGAAGCCATTGATCTGCCGTCCATCTACTACACCCACTCGCGCGAAGTGGTGGAGCGTCAGGGCCTGATCGTTCCCATCACCCCGCTGACTCCCTTGCTCGATGGCGAAACCCCCGAATGGCGCGATGTGCGTTTTCGCACCGTAGGCGATATTTCCTGCACCTGCCCAGTGCTCTCTACCGCCGCATCCGTGCAGGACATTATTGCTGAAACCGCCTTGGCCACGATTACCGAACGCGGTGCCACCCGTATGGATGACCAGACGTCTGAGGCCTCCATGGAACACCGCAAGAAACAAGGATATTTCTAATGAATACCGTCAATGACGCCTGGCTGCAGGCTGCCGATCAAGGCGTGCTGCGTCTGATTACTGCTGGCTCCGTGGACGACGGAAAATCCACCTTGATTGGCCGTTTGCTGGTGGACAGCCAGGGCGTGTTTGCCGACCAGATAGCGGCCATCCAACGCTCCAAGTACAAGCGCGGAGAGGACGCCGAACCCGATCTGGCCCTGCTAACCGATGGCCTGGAAGCCGAGCGCGAACAAGGCATCACCATTGATGTGGCCTACCGCTACTTCGCGACTCCCAAACGCAAGTTCATCGTGGCCGATACCCCCGGCCACGAGCAGTACACCCGCAACATGATTACGGGTGCCTCCACCGCACAGGCTGCCATCATTCTGATTGATGCACATCGCGCCCAAGACGGAGAGCTACTGACCCAGACCAAGCGCCACAGCACCGTTGCCAAACTGCTGGGCCTGCATCATATCGTCGTAGCGGTGAACAAGATGGACCTGGTCAATTGGGATCAGGCCGTGTTCGACCGCATTCATGCCGCCTATCGGCAACTGGCTACGCAGCTGGGGATTGAACACTTTCACATCATTCCGCTTTCAGCCTTGAAGGGTGAGAACATCACCCAGGCATCGCCGCACACACCTTGGTATCAAGGCTTGCCGCTGCTGCCTTTACTCGAATCGCTGGATCTGCGCGAGAACATTCAGCGCCCTGCCCGATTGTTTGTGCAATGGGTAGCGCGTCATGGTGGCAGCCGCGCTGACGGCTTTCGGGGCTATGCCGGTCAGCTCAATGGTGGCCGCCTGCATGTGGGCGATAGCGTTCAAGTATGGCCTAGCGGGAAAACCGCCGTCATCACACAATTATTTCGCGCTGGCACGGAACAAGGTTCCGTCAGCGACGGGGACGCGGTGACCGTGGTATTGGATCGTGAGTTGGATATTTCACGGGGCGATTTGCTGACACTGGCCCATGAGGACGTCAACACCAGCAAACACTTTGATGCGCAGCTATGTTGGCTGGACGAGCAAGCCTTGAATACCACCCGCTCTTACTGGTTAAAGCAAGGCACTCGTCTGACGCAAGCCAAGGTGCAAGCCGTTCATGCCTTGCGCGATGTACATAGTTTGCAAGAGCAGCAAGCCACCGGCACCTTGTCCCTGAATGATATTGGCCGTGTCAGCCTGGTCAGCCGCGACCTGCTGGTGCTGGACGATTATCAGGATCATTCCAGTACCGGCTCTTTCATCTTGATCGACCCCAGCACAAACCAGACCGTGGCGGCTGGCCTGGTCCAAAAGCGCGTATAAAGACCAGCCTGCGGCAGACCCAAGCCTTGCCGCAGGCACCGCATAGGATCACAACGCCCCTTGCTGTCTGACTGGCTGGAGCTGTCCCGAACCGCGCCTGAGCCTTATAAAGGCCGCCAGCACAATACACGCACTCACGCCCAACGTCATGGCTAACTGATAACGGTACGCCTCCACCATCGCCATATACACCAGCACTGCCAGAATCAGCGTGATGGACAAATAGGTCAGCCAGGGGAAAAACCACATCTTGAATGGCAAATCTATGCCTGCGTTTTCCGCCTGGCGACGCGACAGTAGTTGGGACACGGCAATGACCAGATAAACGATCAGGGCAATCGCCCCCGTTGTGGACAGCAAGAACGAAAACACCTGTCCGGGCAAGAGATAATTGACCAGACATCCTGCAAAACCGGCCAAGGTCGATACAAGCACGGCGTTATAAGGCACACCTTTGGACGATACCCTGGCAATACAAGCAGGGGCATCACCACGGACGGACAGGGAATAAATCATCCGAGAGGCCGTGTACAAGCCGGAGTTCATGCAGGAAGTCACCGCGATCAGCACCACCACATCCACTACCAGCTTGGCCTCGGGCAAGCGAAGAACTTCCAGCGTGCGCTGAAATGACCCCACCTGCATCAGCCTGGGATCGTCGTAACCGACGATCAGCACAATCAAGGAAATCGACAACACATAAAACAGGGAAATACGGTAGACCACCAGATTGGTCGCCTTACGTATCTTTTCCTGGGGCTTATCGGTTTCGGCGGCGGCAATCGTCACGATCTCCGCCCCAAAAAATGAAAACATCGTAATCAGAATGCCCGCCAGCACGGCCCCCATGCCCTGCGGCGCGAAATTGCTGAACACGGGAATCATCGGCACCTTGCCCCCCTCAACCCAGGGCCAGAAACCAGTCAGGGCGCACAGACAAGCCACAATAAACACAATGATGGCCAGCACCTTGATCAAAGCAAACCAGAACTCAAACTCGCCAAAATTCTTGACGCTAAACAGATTGGTCACCGACAAGGCGACCATGATGACAATGGAAAACAGCCACGAAGGGATATCCGGCATCCATTGATGCAGGATATAGGCCCCAGCAATGGCTTCGACGGGAATGATCAAACCCCAGAACCACCAATACAGCCAGCCAATGGAAAAACCCGCCCAGGGCCCGATCGCCCGCGCGGCATAGGTGGAAAATGAACCGCTATCCGGATTGGCGACAGCCATCTCGCCCAACATACGCATGACCAGCAGCACCAATGCTCCCGTCAAGATATAGGACAGTACCGCTGCCGGCCCGGTCTTCGCGATGGCATTGGCCGATCCAATGAACAGTCCGGCACCGATGATCCCCGCGATAGAAATCATGGACATCTGTCTTGAGTTCAGGCCGGGCGCGAGCGCACCCTGGCCTGCCTGTTCAGGCATGGTCATTATTGTCTCCTCGCTTTTTATTCACTGGCGGGTCAGTTCTGACCCACCCGAGGCGCCCCGACGATATGCTTCGCTTGCTATAGGCGCCCGTCACCCAACAGCCAGGCCCTGCCCAGTAGTGGCTCGGGCCCTCCGTCTGAACACTCAAGCAGCGTCAGAGATCGAACTTCACCCCCTGCGCCAAAGGCAACTCCCGGGAGTAGTTGATGGTGTTGGTCGCCCGGCGCATATAGGCACGCCAGGCATCGGAACCGGACTCGCGGCCCCCGCCGGTTTCCTTGTCCCCACCAAAGGCACCGCCGATCTCCGCCCCGGACGTACCAATATTGACGTTGGCAATACCGCAATCGGAACCACTGGCCGACAAAAACGCCTCGGTTTCACGCAAGTCATTACTGAAAATGGCGGACGACAAGCCTTGTGGAACATCGTTTTGCAACGCCAGCGCCTCGGACAGTTCCTCGTAGCGCAGCACATACAAAATAGGCGCAAAGGTTTCCTGCCGTACCGTATCGGTTTGCCTGTCCATTTCCACGATGGCTGGCCTGACGTAATAAGCCGATGCAAACTCATCCTCCAGTACCCGCTCTCCACCGGTCACCCGCCCCCCTTGAGCACGCGCCGCATCCAGTGCAGTTTGCATCGCGTCAAAGGCGGCCTGATCAACTAAAGGCCCCAGCAACGTTCCTTCCTGCAAAGGATTACCAATCCTGAGCTTGCCATACACCTGCTTGAGCCGCTCCACCAGTTGTTCACTGATACTGCGATGCACAATCAAGCGTCGTGTACTGGTACAACGCTGCCCCGCCGTCCCGACTGCCGCAAAGACAATCCCTCGGACCGCCAGATCCAGATCCGCATTAGGCGTGACAATAACGGCGTTATTGCCTCCCAGTTCCAGCAAAACACGCCCGAAACGACGCGCCACACGAGGCCCCACTTCCCGGCCCATCCGCGTGCTGCCGGTGGCCGACACCAGCGCAACCCGGGGGTCATCGACCAGTATCTCTCCGGCTTCGCGCCCGCCAATCAGCACCTGGCTCAGGTGCGCCGGCCCGGCCTCATAACGCGCCATTGCCCGCTCAAAGACCGCCTGGCACGCCAAGGCGGACAAGGGTGTTTTTTCGGAGGGCTTCCAAATCACGGCATCACCACACACCAAGGCCAGGGCGGTATTCCAGGCCCACACCGCCATGGGAAAATTGAAGGCGGTGATCACCCCAACCACTCCCAAGGGATGCCAGGTTTCCAACATGCGATGGCCGGGCCGTTCAGAAGCAATGGTCAAACCATAGAGCTGTCGGGACAGCCCCACCGCAAAGTCGCAGATATCAATCATTTCCTGGACTTCGCCCAAGCCTTCACTCGTGATCTTTCCAGCTTCCAGGGAAATCAACTGGCCCAAAGCCTGCTTCTCGGCCCGCAGTTCCTGGCCCAGCAATCGAACCAGCTCACCTCGTGCCGGTGCAGGCACGGTACGCCACACCTGCCAGGCATCATGGGCACGGGCAATCGCCTTGCTAAGCTCCTGGCTGCTGTGAGGCCGCAGATGGGCCAGAATGTCCCCGTCAATAGGCGAGCGCACCGACATTCCCCCTGAAACATCGAGCGCAGCCGTCACACCCAATTGGGCCAGGGTGGAATGCGCCAGTTCGCTTGTGTGAGTTATGGCTGTGTGAGTCATGCTTGTACCTCATAAAAAAAGTCTGTCCTCAAGACCGACGCTGCCCCTGGACACTGCGGGCACCGACAAGATGCGCCAACTGCGCGCCATATTCATAAACCGCCTCTTTCACCGGCTTGCATGGGACCGGTTTGAGTGGGGACACAGGTAAAGGTAGGTCCTCCACCTTGATCCGACCCAAAATCAAATGCGCCAGCTCGCGCCCAAAGACCGTCCCAGGGGCAATGCCTCGCCCGTTGTAACCACTAAAGGACAGGACCTGTCGCCCCAGTTGGTGCAGGCGGGGCACGGCATCGGAGGTCATCCCTATCCAGCCATACCATTCATAATCAAACTGCACATGCCGCAGGGCCGGAAACAAATGCTGCAATGCGCGTTGCGCCCACGCCGTATGTATCGCCCGTCCACGTTCACGCAATGCCCCCACACTGCCAAACACCAGGCGACCCGCTTGATCGAAACGGTACGAGGATAAAACTGAACGCGTATCCCATGCGCCCTGCCCTCCCGGCAGAATCTGGGCGCGCAGTGCGGCATCCAGCGGTTGCGTAGCCACGTTGAAATACGGCAGACGCACCAGCTCTGCGGGCAGATCTGGCCAGACCTCACTGGTATAAGCATTGGTCGCCACAATGACCCAGGGCGCCAACACTTCACCGTCCTGCGTCTGCAACACCCAGTGCGTGCGGCCGTCCTCAACCCGCCTGACGGCACTTTGCTCATAAATGCGGGCCCCCGCCGTGATCGCAGCCCGGGCCAGACCTCGAACATAGGCTAAAGGCTGGAGCGTGCCCGCGCGCCGGTCCAGCAAAGCGCCCGCATAAGCGGTCGTTCCGGTAGCCGCAGCCACTTGTGTTTGATTGAGCAACTCGACCGGCGCCCCAAGGTCTTGCCATTGGCGCCAACGCTTCCGGATATTACGCAGACCGCCCGCGCCTACCGCACAGTGCAAAGTGCCGGTCTGCACGGCCTGACAATCCATCCGGTGTTGGGCCACCAATTCATACACGGCAGCCGGTGCCCCACTTAACAAATGCAACAGGCGCCCCCCGTAATGCGCACCCAATGTCTTGAGCAGTGCCTCTGGCTCAAGCCACAGGCCAGCATTGACCAGACCCACATTGCGTCCCGACCCTCCAAACCCGATCTGCGCCCCTTCCAGAACCACCACCCGCACTCCGGCCTGAGCCAGATGCAAGGCCGCGGACAAACCGGTGAATCCGGCGCCAATAACCGCGACATCCGCTTGGACAGGGCCTTGCAAACGCTCGCAGACCGGAGCGGGTGGCGCTGAGGCCTGCCAGAGTCCGTGACTGCGCTGGTCCGCTTTCATGCGCCCGACTCCGCCAGAAAGCGCTGATGCAAGGCGTGCTCGGAACGCGTCTGAGCAGCGCGGTAAAGTTCAATTTCGTCCAGCACGGGGCTACCCAGATCACGTTCAAACTCAGATCGGGCCGCCTGCGACACGTAGTTTTTTTGTTCCGCATCGCCCAGATTGGACTGAAAAATCCCCGCCGCGCTAACCGGCAAGAAATCCTCGTAAGTAATGGGGCGCAATGCGACCACGCCACGCTTGATCAAATCAGGCAGGTTCCAGGGCCGGCCGGCAGCCAGTTCCTGCTGCCAGATAGCAGGGTCCCGTGGCTCAAACCGAAAAAAAGCCAGCCCACGCTCGTACATTTCATCGCTGTCATCTGGGAACTGAGCAAACACGTGCTGGAGACGTTCAGCATACGTCTGCGTAGTAGCGGCTTGCTGCCCGGCATCTCTGGCTTGCGCCAACAAGGAGTCGTAAAGTGCCCGGCCCGCCTGGGTCAAAGCCACGCCGCGTTGCTCTATCTCACCAAAACGCGCGGTATGAGACCCCACCCCAGCCTGACCGACAAACTCGATCTCCTCTTCCAAAGCTTTGAAACTGGTTTGGCGCAACAGAATGGGATGGCGCCTGCGCGGTGGGCCTTCGATCAGCTCTTTGGCGGGAATACCCCGTTGGGGCATGGCCTCTTGTACCGCATCAATATCCAGGGTTCGGGGAGTCAGGTGATTGATATGGGGGCCCTTGAAACACACAATATCGGCCACCAGACGATGTGCCGCATGCAATTTGCGATACGTATCCTGATCGACAGTCGCTTGGCGATGCCAGCGAAATACGGCGGTGGCGGCGGCCACAAATTCCTTGGCCTGCGGTTCGGTCAAGCCACCGGCCACCTGCGCCTGTTCCGCTAACTCCAGCAAGCCGGACGGAAAAATAGACCGTTGCGACAAGATTGCAGCCGCCTGCGCCCGCAGGTTCGCATCCTCTATCAGCTCCAGTCTGAGCAAAGAGGTAAACACCCGGAAGGGGTTGGTTTGTAATGCGTGGTCGTCCACAGGGCGGAACGCGGTGGAGTGAACGGGTACGCCCGCCACCGACAGATCGTAATAGCCAACGGGATACATACCCATGACGGCAAAGATCGTGGCAATCCCTTTGAGCTCCGCCGCGGTACCGACCCGAATGGCGCCGTGGCGCTCCACATCCAGACGGGTCAACTCCGACTGCTGTCGCAAGGCGCTGTGCAGTGCTGGATCATGCTTGAGCACACTGGCGTTGATCTCGTGCACCAGGCTCAACAAGGCCCCGTACTGCGGCACCTCCTGCTGATACATGGCCGACATGGCGCCTGAGAATCGGGAACGGATTTCGTCCTTAGAAACAAAAACAGAGGTGTCCATAGAACCGCCAGCAAATTGCATGACCTGGCGACAAGGCAAGGTCAGTCCATTAGTGAATCACTTCCGTGTACCCGCATGCACTCCTTCACACCACAGCCAGCGGAAGTCCGTCATCTTATAAGCCTGAAATACTTAACTATCTTGCACCTCATTCTGTGAGCACAGGCAAGAGGGGTCAAACGATGATTCCAACTCAAGTCATTCCTAACTAGAATGACTAAACGTTTTCCCTTAACAAACAAGCATGTCCATTCCCAAACGTTTTCTTCCTCCCATGCACGTCCTGATTGCCTTTGAAGCCGCCGCACGGCTAGGCAGTTTCACGGCAGCAGCGAGCGAGCTGAACCTGACCCAAAGCGCCGTCAGTAGACAGATCAGACTGCTGGAAGGAATATTGGGCGCGGATCTTTTCGTCAGAGAGCGCCAGACGGTTCGTCTGACTCAGGCGGGTAGCACGTACGCCCAAGAACTCAGCGATGCTCTTCGACGCATTGCCAACGCCACCCTGGGGTTCAAGGCCAATCCGCATGGCGGAACGCTGAACCTGGCCATCTTGCCCACGTTCGGGACTCGTTGGCTTGCCCCCCGACTGCCAGAATTTGTGGCTGCCTACCCCGGCATCACCATCAACCTGCTGACGCGCCTGCAACCGTTTGACTTTCATATGGAAAATGTGGATGCCGCCATCCATTACGGCCTGCCCGACTGGCCGGGGGCGAATCTGGATTTTCTGATGTCAGAAACCGTGGTGCCGGCCTGCAGTTCCGCCCTTCGCGAGCACTATCAGTTCCAGACGGCCGCTGACTTGCTCAAGGCACCTTTGCTGCATCTGGTCTCCAGGCCCGATGCCTGGGAGCGTTGGTTCAACGCCAACGGCGTGGAGAACGTGCATATTCACGGCATGCTGCTTGATCAGTTTGCGCTGATTACACAGGCGGCTATCTCCAACCTTGGGATTGCCTTACTGCCCACATTTCTGTTCAAACAGGAGCTCAGTCGCGGAGACTTGGTCCTGGCTCTGGACTCACCCTGCCTGAACACGGAGGCTTACTACCTGGCCTGTCCGGCGGGACGCGGCGACTACCCACCATTGATCGCATTTCGGCAATGGCTACAAGCGGAAATCGCGCATGAACGCGCCCCGGACTGAGGCCGGGGCGTCAAACCGCTACGGTGGTGCTATGACCGTTTCCGCACCAAGGCGAGAGACTGCTCAGCTATGACCCGCTCTTCGTTGGTTGGAATGACCAGGACCTTGACCGGACTGTCGTCTGTCGAAATGACGGTTTGTCCTGACTGGTTACGCGTCGGATCAATCCGCACACCCATCCACTCCAGGTGCTTGGCAATACCCGCACGAATAGATGGGCTGTGCTCGCCAATCCCGGCTGTAAACACCAAGGTATCCAGCCCCTTCAAGGCCACACACAAGCCCGCCAGATTGTCAGCCGTGTGGTAGCAAAAGTAGTCCACCGCCAGCTTGGCACGAGGATCGTGCGAGGCTTCCAAAGCGCGCATATCGGCTTGATCGCCGGACAAGCCTTTCAGACCGGACTGGGTGTAGAGCACGGACTGGATCTCGTCATGCTCCATGCCCTGCTCCAACATCCACAGCACCACACCGGCATCCAGACGACCTGGACGCGTGCCCATCGGCAAGCCATCCAGCGCCGTAAAGCCCATGGTGGTGTGAACGCTACGACCTTCTTTCAAAGCGCAAGCCGAGGCCCCGGAACCCAAGTGAGCAACGACGACACGTCCGTCGGCCAACTCGGGGAATTCCCGGCGCAAGTGCTGGGAAATATACTGGTAGGACAAACCGTGAAAACCGTAGCGCCGTACACCCTGCTCAAAGAAACGCTCCGGCAAGGCAAAATGCTGCAAATACGGGACATGCCCTTGGTGGAAGGCCGTGTCCAGACACGCTACCTGGAAAATCTCTGGATAATGTTCAAAAATTACGCGAACTGGGGCCAGATTGTTCTGCTGATGCAGTGGCGCCAGAGGCGACAGGCTGTCCAGATATTCCAGCACCTGCGGCGTCAAAGGCACACTGCTGTCATAGCGAGCGCCCCCATGCACGATGCGATGGCCCACCGCAATAGGCCGGCCATCGACATGCTCCAGCAACCAGCGCGCCACCAAAGCCTGAGCGGTGTGCAAGTCTTTGGCCTGTTCACCATCCAGGTCCTGCTTGATCATGGATTGACCTTGAGCCTCCTTGACCTTGAAAGCAGGCTGCTTACTGCCAATGCCCGAAACCTGCCCCCCAAATTCAAAATCCAGTTGGTCGCCCGGCTGAACCTTGTACATATGAAACTTCAGGCTGGAGCTGCCTGCATTAATGACCAGAATCTGCTCGCTCATTAGTGCTTGGCCTCCAGAGCAACTTTACGCTCCAGATAACCGGCGTAAATGCTGGCAACAGCGCAAGAGGCCATGCGGGTCTGGGCACTATCGGCACGGCTGGTCAGAATGATGGGCACGCGTGCGCCCATCACAATACCGGCGGCCTGCGCGCCGGACAGGAAGGTCAGGTTTTTAGCCAGCATATTGCCCGCTTCCAGATCAGGGGCCACCAGAATCTGCGCCTTGCCCGCCACCGGCGACACAATCCCTTTAATACGCGCCGCTTCGGGGCTAATGGCATTATCCAGCGCCAGGGGGCCATCCAGCACACCGCCCGTAATCTGGCCGCGATCAGCCATCTTGCACAAGGCAGCGGCTTCCAGCGTGGTCGGAATTTTTTCTGTGACTTGCTCGACCGCAGACAAAATAGCGACCAGCGGTTTACCCAGGCCCAGGCCGTGGTGCAGATCAATCGCGTTTTGCACGATGTCTGCCTTGGCGCTCAGGTCAGGAAAGATATTGATAGCGCCATCGGTCACAAACAAAGGGACGGGGTAGCTGGGCACATCCATGATGAACACATGACTGAGGCGGCGCCCCGTGCGCAAGCCTTTGCCCTGGGTGCAGAGCACGGCCTCAATCAGCTCGTCCGTATGCAGGCTACCTTTCATCAGCAACTGCGCACGTCCGGCCAGTACTTCTTCTACGGCCCGTTCTGCCGAAGCATGGCTATGAGGAGTATCGATCAAGGTCACCCCTTCCAGGCTGAAACCATGCTCTGCCGCCACGGAATGCAAACGGGCTTGTGGGCCAACCAGCACAATCTCGAACAGACCTTGGGCCCGTGCCTGCAAAGCGGCCCCCAGGGACACATCGTCGCAAGGATGAGCCACCACACAAATCCGACTGGGCTCTTTGCGCGCTTGCTCGATCAATCGGGAATAATGACTGGAAGGCCCAGTGCGATCAGCAGCCGCAAGGGCCGTATCCAAGCCAGCAGGGTGATTCATGATAGATGACTCCTTGGAGATGAATGAAGCTAACCCAACACTAAACCATTTATCTGCCCGCATGTCTTTGATTGCGAACAGGGAAACTTCAACATTTTGTCCATCATTCTTTTAGATACGCCATGAATGAGGCATCAAGATTAAAGATTTAAAAAAATCCGGTTTTGCACAATACAAACCGGACTTTTTATGTTGATGGCTGTTTATTCATCACAATAGCCCAGATCCGCTAGTATCCGGGCTGGGAATTACAGGCCTAATTCACTCAGGCTGGGATGCTCGTCGGGGCGTCGGCCCAAGGGCCAATGGAATTTGCGCTCGGACTCGGTAATATCCAGGTCATTAATACTGGCATGGCGTATCGCCATATAGCCATTTTCATCAAACTCCCAGTTTTCATTTCCATAACTGCGCCACCATTGCCCATATTCATCTTGCCATTCATAGGCAAAGCGCACGGCAATTCTATTTTCATGCCAGGCCCAGAGCTCTTTAATCAAGCGGTATTCACGCTCTTTTTGCCATTTGCGTTCTAAAAAAGAGTGGACCTGATCGCGTCCCTGCGGAAATTCGCTGCGATTGCGCCAGCGCGTATCCACGGTATAAGCCTGCGAAACCTTGACTGGGTCACGGCTGTTCCAGGCATCCTCGGCAGCACGCACTTTCTGGCGAGCACTCTCCAGATCGAAAGGTGGCAAGGGAGGACGTTTATCCATACTGATCTCCTAGAAAACAAGAGTGGACCAGACAGTCTAGCGGCAAAATGCAGGTTGTTTCTTACTGGCCGGAATCGGCCCAGGGTGCTTGCGCAAACCCGGCGATCAGAAAATCAATAAAAGCTTGCACACGCGCCGGACGAGACCGGCCCGGAGGCGTCAGCAGATGCAAGGTCAGACTGGGCAGATCCCATTGCGGCAATACGACTTCCAATTGGCCTTGCTCGAGCATATCGCCCAACAGAAATTGCGGCAGCACGCTTAGCCCCAAGCCCTGCAGCAAGGGCGGGATCAAGGCTTGGGCGTTGTTGACTTGCAAGGCACAGGGCACGGTTTGGGAGTAGTACTCCTCCCCCTGCTGAAAGCGCCAAACACTGCCGCGTCGCTCGTAGGCGTAGCGCAGGCTCATATGCTGGGCCAGGTCGCTGGGGTGAGTGGGTCTACCGTATTTGGCCAAGTAACGGGGGGCGGCGACCAGGCGCAAGCGCAGATTGCACAGGCGACGCACCAGGAGACTGGAATCATCCATGGCCGAGATGCGCAGGGCCAGGTCGAAACCCTGTTCAACAATGTTCACCTGGGCATCATTAAAGTGCAGGTCCAGCAGGACAGCCGGGTGCTGTTGCATGAAAACCGGCAGCAAGGGAGCCAGATGCTCCAATCCAAAGGACATAGGAGCGGCGATCTTGATACGGCCTTGCAAGCTTTCTTTTTGATCACGCGCCAAGGCTTCGGCGCTTTGTCCAGCAGCCAGAACGGTTTGGGCCTGCTGCAAGCTGGCTTGCCCGGTTTCTGTCAAGGACAGGCGTCGAGAGGTTCGATGAAACAGGGAAACCTGCAGTTGTTTTTCCAGCCGGGTGATTGCCTTGGAGACGGTGGGCTGGGACAGGCCCAGGACTTCAGCGGCCTGGGCAAAAGAGCCGGTTTCCGCCACGGTGGCGAAGATGGCCCATGCCTGGAGGTCCGGAAGTGTTTTCATATCAATTTTGGAATGAATTCTATGCTATTGATTCTATTTTATTCAATCAGCAAGGCGCCTAGAATTCTTTTTAGTATCCAATATTAAGGAGCGCGCCATGATTGAACATCGGCCTTTTAATGAACTGGGCGGCGCCAACCACGGTTGGCTGGACGCCAAACACCATTTCTCTTTCGCGAATTACTACGATCCCGCTCGCATGAGCTGGGGCGCCCTGCGTGTCTGGAATGACGACACGATTGCATCCAACACCGGGTTTCCGCCTCACGATCATGCCGATATGGAGATCATTACGTATGTGCGTGAAGGGGCCATCAGCCATCAGGACAGTTTGGGCAATAAGGGTCGTACCGAAGCGGGGGATGTGCAGGTGATGAGTGCCGGCACGGGCATTCGCCATGCGGAGTACAACCTGGAAACGGGCACGACACGAATTTTCCAGATCTGGATTCAGCCAGAGCGTCGTGGTTTGCCACCTGCCTGGGGTGCCAAGCCTTTTCCCAAGGATGAGCGTTCGGGGCAGTTTGTAGCCTTGGCCAGTGGCTTTGAGGGGGACGCGGAGGCATTGCCGATTCGCTCCCAGGCTCGTGTGCTGGGAGCGACCTTGAAGAAAGGCCAAAGCACGACTTTGTCTTTGCCTGCCGAACATCTGGCTTATCTGGTGCCTGCCACTGGGCGGGTTTCGGTGAATGGTCTGGAGTTAAATGCCCGTGACGGGGCGGCGATTCGCAATGAGACGACGCTGGAAATTCAGGCGCTGGAGGATGCTGAACTGGTGCTGGTTGAGACGGCGCAGTAATTGCTGATGAAGCGTTTTAAGGATGGGGAGAGCGATTTGGGCTCTCCCCTTCTTCTTTTTTGTTCTGCTGTTCTGTTTTTCAAGAACTAAACGCAGGTAAGAGAAGATGTTTGTTTTTAGATGCCATGTGTCGGCTCAATGATTGAACAAACAAAGAGACGCTTAGAAAGTCGGTCGGATGCCTTATTCGGTACTCGGATCTTGTCAAAAAGACGCCGCTTGGAGCCCTGTCAGGGTGTCCGGGCTGAGCACTTGCCGGTGCTGCGCGCCGGTGCCCTTGTCAGTTCTGAAATCCGGGCGCCCTGTGAACTCGCGGGGTGGCTCGTCCCCCGGACGAACCACAAACGCCCCGCTCAAACAACACAGGGCTTGCATCCCGGATTTCAGAACCGACCGCGGCAAGTACTCTGAATCGCCCCGACACCCTGACAGGGCTCCAAGCGGCTCGCATTGTAAGCAACGGAGGGGTGAAACGTAACTGTAATGCCACGTTTCGGGCTAGTTAGTGATGGATTCAGTGGTAGTTTTTGTGGCCCGGTTTCTTGTCATGAAAAATGTCGCGGGGAGTGGACTAGCTCGGCTGTCTGTTTTTGGACTTAATTCGGAAAGTATTCCTGATTTTTTCTTTAGGTAAGGTAAACAATCCTTTGTTTTTCTCTCTCTTCTTATTCTGCGGCGCTTTCCCTTAACGGAAACCGGCTCACAAAGCAGATCAAAACATCTTCTTTTCTCTGATTAAACTGTTTGTTCTCAATCGATAAGCTTCTGTACTGCAACAATATCGTTACAATTGTTGTAACGCCGATACTCAACTCTTCTTAACAAACGAGAACACACCGTGTCCTCTCCCAACCAGTATTTCGTTCTGATCGTCCCTGCCTGTGCAGCATTACTGGGCATGGCCATGATTTACTGCTGGAGTCGTCTACGTGATCATCGTTATCTTCTCTGGATTGCCTCGGGGTATATCTCTACGGCTATTCCGTTGGGGATTCACAGCCTGATGCCCAATGAGCATTTAGCACGCTGGACAGTCCCCTTGTCGACGATGTATCTGTTTGGTGTCTGGGCCTTGGCGCATGGGGTTGCTGTGCGTTTTGGTGGGCGCTCTCCCCCCAGGTTGGCTGGCACGATCATGTTTATCACGCTGGGGGGGCTTTTTTATTTCTCCCAGATCCATGATGATCTCTGGCTACGTTTGCAGATACTGGGCTGGAGCCTAGCCCTGCTGATCGCCCTGCCCGCCAAGTCGATCCTATTGTCTAGCCGCACGCGTCCTATTCCTTTGGCAGCGCTATTGCGGGCTTCTTATCTGACGACACTGCTCTACGCTTTTTTTCGTGCGTTGGCGCTGACCACGCTGATCCCGCGTGAAATCCAGCCCGATCTGACCCAATCCGGTTTTTGGCTCTTGATGCTGGCTGCCAATATGTTCATCAGCATTTGGATCGCACTGGCCATCTTGACCAGCACAGCAATGTCGATTGTGCAGACACTAGACCATGAGCGCAGCCAAGATCCTTTGACCCGTTTATTGAACCGCCGCGCGTTTTTCGAGCAGGTTAAAAAACGGCTGGAGCGATATGGGCATACCGGCTGGGCGGTCATCATCTGCGATCTGGACCACTTCAAGATCGTCAATGACACCTGGGGCCATGCGGCAGGCGACCGGGCCTTGAAGGAGTTCGGAGCTTTACTGGCCCGTACAGTGCGACAGGATGATTTGGCAGCCCGCTTCGGGGGAGAGGAATTTGTCTTGCTGATACGCAGTACCAGTTTGCACACCGCCGTACTGGTTGCCGAACGTTTGCGCAGCAGTGCGATGAATCTGCATATCCCCGCCACGGCGCACACACTGACGGCCAGTTTCGGGGTAGTGCAACTAAACAGCAATGGCGACATCAATCAGGCTATTGAACAAGCAGACCGGCTTTTGTATGAGGCCAAGCATGCTGGCCGCAACAAGGTCATTTGGAAGGCTTCCTGAGCGATCCCTGCGGCTTGCTGATACCCTTACTGTCTCTCTTTTTCAAGACAGCCCTGTTAGAGGCTGATTGATCGAACTATTACAGTAAAAACCGGAAGCGTTCACGCTTTCCCAGGAGACCCCATGTCCCTTACCGAACGTAGTGCCAGTGAACTGCTGGCAGGCCTGGAAAACAGCCTGTTCAGCGCCCGCGAGATTGCCGATGAACTGCTCAAACAGTCACAAGAAATGGCCCACTTGGGCGGCCTGGCGCATTTGAACTCAGAACTGTTTTACCAGCAGGCAGATCAGTCCGACACACGCCGCGCCCGTGGCCAAGCCTTGGCGCTGGATGGTGTGCCTTTGGTACTGAAAGACAATCTGAACACCACGGACATGCCTACCACATCCAGCACCGGTGCGCTGCAAGGCCGCGTGCCACTGAAAGATGCGGATGTCGTCGCACAATTGCGTAAAGCCGGTGCTGTGCTGCCCGCCAAGTCCGTGATGCACGAGCTGGCTTTTGGCATTACGACCAATAACGCCACCACCGGCCCCAGCCGCAACCCGTATGACCCGAACCGTATTCCCGGTGGTTCTTCCGGCGGCACCGCAACGGTGGTGGCAGCCCGTCAATTCCCAGCTGGTTTGGGCACGGATACAGGCGCATCGGTACGCCTGCCTGCCGCGCTTTGTGGTCTGTACGGTTTCCGTCCTACGGTGGGCCGTTATTCGGGCCAGGGCATTGTGCCTTTGTCCCCTACCCGCGATACGGCAGGCCCCATGGCCCGCAGTCTGGCTGACATCAGTTTGCTCGATAGCCTGCTCTGCCAGAAAACCCCTTCCATCCTGACCACTCCCTCCTTGAAGGAACTGCGCCTGGGTGTGCCCCGTGACAGCTTCTGGAAAGAGATGGATGCCGGTGTAGCCGACGTCACCCTGGCCTTTCTGGATGATTTGCAAAAAGCCGGTGTCACGCTGGTCAATGTCGATCTGTCCCCGGTTCTGAAGATCAATGCTCGCGTTGGCATGCCGATTGTGCTGTACGAGACCTTGCAGCATCTGCCTTTGTATCTGGCCGAGAACAAGTACGGCATCGGTCTGGACGAGCTAATTGCCGGCATCCATAGCCCCGATGTGAAAGAGATTTTCGATGCCATTACCGGCGACTACACCATCAGCCAGGAAGCTTACGAAGAGGCGCTGCATGTAGACCGCCCGCTGATGCAACAAGCTTATGCAGACCTGCTGCGCCAGTCCAATGTGAGTGGCTTGATCTTCCCGACCAGCCCGCTGACCGCCTGCCCGATTGGCGATGATGAAACCACCATGATGAACGGCAAGGCGGTACCTACGTTCAACACCTATATCTCGCGCACCGATGTGGGCTCAAACCTGGGCGCACCAGGCATCTCCCTGCCTATCGGCCTGTCGGGCGGTTTGCCCGTGGGGATGTTGATTGAAGCGGGCATCGGTGCCGATGATCTGTTGCTGGCTCTGTGCCGGGCGATTGATCCTTTGCTGCCAGCGACACCTGCGCCGGATTTGAGCAAACGTCCTACCGTCGCTTAATCCGTCATCAGCGCTCCAAGGATGAGTAAATGCCCCAATAAAGGCACCTTCAGCTTAAGAATACAGGCCAGCTTCGTCAGGAAGTCTGGCCTGTTTTCTTTTCGACCAGTATCCATCTCAGGGACTCCCCCCTTTCCTTGCCTCAATCACAGCCAAGCGGATACAAGCCATGTCATACCTATTTCAGTTGAAAGCAGCGGTCTTGAAACGCTAAACTAAATACTGTGTTTTCATACAGACACCATCACTTGCTACTGGCTATAAATAGCAACTCTGACCTCTCTACCCACTCTCTCCCCTGACGCCTGGGCCAAGCTGCTCACAGTTCATTCATTGCCCCTCTGCCCCACCTGCCTGCAAGCAAGCACGCTCTCTGTTAAGAACATATCCCTTGATCAAACCTGGTTCCGATATAAAAAAAGACCAATGAACACACAGATTCTTTTATTACGCGGCGTCATGCCTACCGGCAAAAACAAAGTGCTGATGGCACCGCTGCGGGCGGCTCTGGAAGCGGCTGGTTTGCGGGATGTCAGAACCTATATTCAAAGCGGCAATGCCATTGTGTCTACGGAGCTGGAACAGCCAGAGCTGGAGCAACTGGTTCATCACGCCATCAAGGAAAACCTGGGCGGAGACATTCAGGTCATCGCCCGAACACCGGCTTACTTCATGCAAGTCATGGAGAACAATCCTTTCAAGCACCAGAACCCCAGCCAGCTTTATTTCACTCTGCTGCGCTCGCCGGCAGACAAAACCCTGCTGCAAGCCTTCCAAGCCCTGGAGCATACCCCGGATCAGGTCCGCGTCATTGATGACATCGCCTATATCGTGTGCGCAAGCCGGTATCGAGACCTGAAAGCCAACAATAATTTCATCGAGAAAAAGCTCAAGGTCGTTGCTACTACACGCAACTTCAACACGATGAGCAAGCTGATTGCCTTGAGTACGGGTACTGATGGCGTCTCCCCCGCTAACATCCAGTAAATTCACGCCCCAGGACAAATATGTAACAACCCGACCCTGGTGCTCTTGAAATTAGGAAAGTCGTCCCTATAATTAGCACTCGAAGGGGTTGAGTGCTAAAGCACCTCGCCCCCAAAATCGGACCAACAACTAAAGTCATCTTTAAACAGGAGTTTCTCCATGGCACTGCGTCCTTTGAACGATCGAGTGATCGTCAAGCGTCTGGACAACGAACGCACCACCGCTTCCGGTATCGTTATCCCCGAGAGCGCGACTGAAAAGCCCGATCAAGGCGAAATCCTGGCCGTTGGCCCCGGTAAGAAAACCGAGGACGGCAAGGTTCTGGCGCTGGATCTGAAGGTCGGCGACAAAGTTCTGTTTGGCAAGTATTCCGGCCAGGCCGTCAAGATCGACGGTGAAGAGCTGCTGGTGATCCGCGAAGAAGAAATCTTCGCCGTGATCGAATAAGTACCGCCAACGAAAATTCAATAGGATTCAAACCATGACCGCAAAACAAGTTTACTTCGGCGACGACGCACGTACCCGCATCGTGCGCGGCGTTAACGTTCTGGCCAATGCTGTTAAGACCACCATGGGCCCTAAAGGCCGTAACGTGGTTCTGGACCGCTCCTTTGGCGCCCCTACCGTCACTAAAGACGGTGTGTCCGTTGCCAAAGAAATCGAACTGAAAGACAAGTTCGAGAACATCGGTGCTCAACTGGTTAAAGAAGTTGCCTCCAAGACTTCCGACAACGCCGGTGACGGTACCACGACCGCTACGGTGCTGGCTCAAGCCATCGTTGAAGAAGGCCTGAAGTTTGTTGCCGCCGGCATCAACCCAATGGACCTCAAGCGCGGTATCGACAAGGCTGTGGTCGTCGTTGTTGACGAACTGCGCAAGCTGTCCCGTCCTTGCACTACCAGCAAAGAAATCGCTCAAGTCGGTTCCATCTCGGCCAACAGCGACCACTCCATCGGTGAGATCATCGCCAATGCCATGGACAAAGTTGGTAAAGAAGGCGTGATCACCGTTGAAGACGGCAAATCGCTGGAAAACGAACTGGACGTGGTTGAAGGTATGCAGTTTGACCGCGGCTACCTGTCCCCTTACTTCATCAACAACTCCGAAAAGCAAGTTGCTGTTCTGGAAGATCCATTTGTGCTGATTTTCGACAAGAAAATCTCCAACATCCGTGATCTGCTGCCCGTACTGGAGCAAGTTGCCAAGACCAGCCGTCCTTTGCTGATCGTTGCTGAAGACGTGGAAGGCGAAGCTCTGGCTACTCTGGTTGTGAACAACATCCGCGGCATCCTGAAGACCACCGCTGTTAAAGCTCCTGGCTTTGGCGACCGTCGTAAAGCCATGCTGGAAGACATCGCTATCCTGACTGGCGGTACCGTGATCTCCGAAGAAACCGGTATGTCTCTGGAAAAAGCGACTCTGGACGACCTGGGTCAGGCCAAGCGCATTGAAGTGGCCAAAGAAAACACCACGATCATCGACGGCGCTGGCAACGGCACCGACATCGAAGCTCGCGTGAAACAAATCCGCGTTCAGATCGAAGAGTCCACTTCCGACTACGACCGTGAAAAACTGCAAGAGCGCGTGGCCAAGCTGGCTGGCGGTGTTGCTGTGATTCGTGTTGGCGCTGCCACCGAAGTCGAAATGAAAGAGAAGAAAGCTCGCGTTGAAGACGCCCTGCACGCTACTCGCGCAGCCGTCGAAGAAGGTATCGTTCCTGGCGGTGGCGTTGCACTGATTCGTGCTCGCGCAGCGGTTGCCCAACTGAAAGGCGACAACACCGACCAAGACGCCGGTATCAAACTGATCCTGCGTGCGATCGAATCTCCTTTGCGTACCATCGTCTCCAACGCCGGCGAAGAAGCCAGCGTGGTTGTCAACCAAGTGGCCAGCGGCACCGGCACCTACGGTTACAACGCGGCTACTGGCGAGTACGGTGACCTGGTTGAGCAAGGTGTTCTGGACCCAACCAAAGTTACCCGCACTGCTCTGCAAAACGCAGCTTCGATCGCCAGCCTGTTGCTGACAACCGAAGTGGCCGTGTCGGAAATCGTGGAAGACAAACCTGCTCCAGCCATGCCTGACATGGGTGGTATGGGCGGCATGGGTGGTATGGGCGGCTTCTAAGCCACACATCAGCACCCCGATCCGGGCGGAAATTGATCACTTCTGCCCTGATCGCCACGCTTTTAGTACAAAAACCGGATGGATTTTTCCATCCGGTTTTTTTTCGTCCAAGCAAACCCCTATAATCAGGGCACTTCAATCTGCTGTTTCCTTCATGTCAGACTCTCCATTCAAAAGCAAAGGTGGTTTGGGCCGCCTGTTCAATGCCTTGCGCTACTCCAGCCAGGGTCTGGCCGCAGCCCTGCGCCATGAGGCTGCCTTTCGCCAGGAACTGGCCTTGGCTGTCATCCTGACGCCACTGGCATTCTGGCTGGGGCAAACCCCGGCGGAAATTCTGGTCTTGCTGGGCGCACTGGTCTTTGTGCTGGTGGTGGAGCTGCTGAACTCAGCCCTGGAGGCCCTGGCCGATACGATTACCCTGGAGCACCACCCCTTGATCGGGCGGGCCAAGGATCTGGCCAGTGCTGCCGTGCTGCTGTCCCTTATTTTTGCTGGTGCCGTCTGGCTCAGCTTTTTGTATAGCCGTTTACTTTCCTGATTCCCATGACATTCATAGAAAAACTGAACCGTGCCTGGACGGACAACCAATCCATGTTGATGGTGGGTCTGGACCCAGACCCTGCCCGCTTGCCTTTGGAATTGGCCAGCAAACCCGGCGCGATTTATGAGTTCTGCAAAGCGATTGTGGACGTCACCGCCGACTACACCTGTGGCATCAAACCCCAGATCGCCTACTTTGCCGCTCAGGGTGCCGAGGATCAGTTGCAAGATCTGTGCGACTACATTCGCAGTCGCTACCCTCATCTGCCCATCGTGCTCGATGCCAAGCGTGGGGACGTGGGGTCGACCGCCGAACAATACGCACGCGAAGCCTTTGAGCGCTATCGCGCTGATGCCGTCACCGTCAGCCCCTACATGGGCTTTGACTCGGTAGAGCCCTACCTGGAGCACAAGGACAAAGGCGTGATCGTGTTGTGCCGCACTTCCAACCCCGGCGGCTCAGACCTGCAATTCATGGAAATGGCTGACGGTACCCCGCTGTACTTGCACGTGGCCAGCCTGGTGGCAGAGAAGTGGAATACGAACGGTCAATGTGCTTTGGTCGTGGGCGCCACCTTCCCCGACGAAATCGGCAAGGTGCGTGCCCGTATTGGCGATATGCCTTTGCTGGTGCCCGGCATTGGTGCCCAGGGTGGCGATGTGGACGCCACCGTTGCTGCTGGTATGGACTCCCAAGGTAACGGCATGATGATCAACTCGTCGCGCGCCATTCTGTACGCCAGCCGGGGGGATGACTGGCGTGATGCGGCTCAAGCAGCGGCGATTGCCACGCGCAATGCCATTAATGACGCGCGCAACAAGAAACGGTAATTCCTGGCCCTTCCTGCTTGCTCAATAAGTTCGGAGGCAGCGACAGCGACAGCGACAGCGACAGCGACAGCGACAGCGACAGCGACAGCGACAGCGACAGCGACAGCGACAGCGACAGCGACAGCGACAGCGACAGCGACAGCGACAGCGACAGCGACAGCGACAGCGACAGCGACAGCGACAGCAGTTAGTGTAGAGACAAGAAAGCCCCGCTCACTTGGATTCAATCCCAAATGAGCAGGGCTTTTTATTAAGCTACGAACCATAAATCCGGCTCGGGCTCAGTCTGAAGCTTAAACACAAGAAACAAGTTCAGCCCCTGCTAAGCTACCAGCCCTGGTCTCGGGTCTGAGCTGTATTTCAAGCTGCCGAACGAGAGTATCGATCCGACACTGCTCCAGCCACAAGCCTAAACACTAAACCAGGCCCCTACTTCGGCTCTGGCACAGGTTCCAATTCTGATGAGAGTTTTGGCTTTTAAGCTGAGCTCAAGCCTAGTTCCGGTCGCGCCACTGCTTCAGCTCCGGGCTATCGGCCCCCAATACACTCTGCAGAGCCTGCTCGGTATGCTCACCCAATTGCGGCGGAGCCATGCGGTAAGACACTGGGCTATCTGAAAAACGCATGGGGCTGGCCGTCATGCTGACCTTGCCCGCCTGGCTGTGAGCCAGCTCGATACGCATATTCCGGGCCTGAACCTGCGGATGCGAGAACACCCCATGCAGATCATTGATAGGCCCGGCTGGTACGCCAATCTTGTCCAGGGCTTCCAACCAATACGCACTAGGATGCTTTTGCATCGCGGCGCTCAGGATCTGCTCTAGCTCATCCCGGTGCTTGACCCGCTGGCTGTTGATACGGAAACGTTCGTCCTCCACGACTTCCGGATGGCCAATCGCTTCGCAGTAAGCCGCGAACTGCCGATTATTGCCAATAGCCACAATGATGTGGCCATCTTTCGTTGGGAACACCTGATAGGGCACCAGGTTCTGATGCGCATTACCAGCCCGCTTCGGGGCCTGCCCGCTCACCAGATAGTTCATATTCTGGTTAGCCAACATGGCAACCTGACAGTCCAGCAAGGCAATGTCGATATGCTGCCCCAAGCCGCTGCGTGAGCGTTCAAACAAGGCGGCCAGAATGCTGCTGGTGGCATACATACCCGTCATCAAGTCCGCGACAGCGACCCCCGCTTTCTGAGGGCCACCACCGGGCTTGTCATCACGCTCTCCGGTCAGGCTCATCATCCCACCCATGGCCTGGATCATGAAGTCATAACCCGGACGTTCGGCATAAGGGCCGGTCTGGCCAAAGCCGGTAATCGAGCAATAGATCAGACGCGGGTTGATCGCTTTCAGGCTGGCATAGTCCAGGCCGTATTTGGCCAGACCACCCACCTTGAAGTTCTCGACCAGGATGTCGCATTCCCGTGCCATGGCACGCACCACATCCGCGCCCTCCTGACTGGCAATATCCAGGCTGATCGACTGCTTGTTACGGTTGGCCGACAGGTAGTAGGCCGCCTCAGCCGTATCCTCCTTATCCGGTGTCTGCAAAAAGGGCGGGCCCCAGGCGCGCGTATCGTCGCCAGTTTCGGGCCGCTCTATCTTGTAGACATTCGCCCCCAGATCAGCCAGGTTCTGCGTGCACCATGGGCCAGCCAGAATGCGTGTCAGATCCAGAACCCGGATGCCATCCAAAGGGGCAGGACGTATTGCCTGCGAGACGTGCTGATCGCTCACGTTACAGTGCTCCATTCAAAAACGATTAGTCCAGCGTGATATTGGCCTGCTTGATCAGGCTGCCCAACTTTTCGTCTTCCTGACGCAGGAACTCGGCATACTCAGCAGGGGTGGAGGAAAGGATATCCACGCCCTGACGACGGAAGCCTTCAACAAACTCGGTGTTCTCACTGACCGTTCTCATGGACTGGCTCAGGCGCTCGACGATTTCAGGAGGCGTGCCACTACTGACATGGAAACCAAACCAGGCCGTCACGTTATAGCCCTGATTCAGACCCAGCTCGGCAAAGGTGGGCACCTCTGGCAACAAGGAAGAACGCTCCGGGCCGGACACGGCCAAGGGGCGCACGGTATTGGCCTTGATATGTGTAATCGCCGTACCCATGCTATCGAACATGAAGGAGATATGGCCACCCAGCAAATCGGTCATGGCAGGTGCACTGCCACGGTAGGGAGCATGGATAACATCGATATTGGCCATCGTGGTAAAGGCGGCTGCCGACAAGTGCGAGGAAGAGCCGTTACCAAAGGAGGCGTAAGTCAGCTCTTCAGGCTTGGAGCGAGCGTAGTTGATCAGCTCTTCACCTGTCTTAAAGGGGCTTTGCTGAGCATTGACCACCAGCACGTTCTGTCCTTCGGCCACCAGGGAAACAGCCGTCAGATCCTGCGCTGGATCGTAAGGCAGTTTCTTGTAGAGGTGGTTGTTCACGACGGCCTGACCAACAGCGGCCAGCAAGACGGTATAACCATCGGGGGCAGATTTTGCAACGAAGTCCGTCGCAATAATGCCGCTGGCACCGGGCTTGTTCTCCACAACGATGGTCTGGCCCAGATCTTTGGACATTTCCTTGGCGACACCTCGGGCAATCACGTCCGTCACGCCGCCCGGTGTAAAGGGCACAACCAGACGAATAGGCTTGTCCGGGTACGCGGCCTGCGCTCCCAAAGAACAAAACAACAAACCCATGCCGGTTAGCAAAGGAGCCACTTTACGGGCTAGGACTTTATTCATGAATCTCTCCAAACTTATTTTGTTCGATAATCGAACTTGATTATTTAATTGCTAAGTCTTGTTTTTTTTACAATTTATCATCGATAATTCTTATAAATTCCGTTTAGTTCGCTAATCGAACAAAACTGAATCTTGCCCCCTATCACGCAATGACCATCAACAAAGAGACAATCCCCCCCGCCGACAACTACAAAGGCGACCCGGACTATATGCAGTCGCTAGCCCGTGGCCTGCAGGTGATTACGGCGTTTTCAGACAGAAGGCGGCCATTACGGGCCGCAGAAATTGCCCTGAAAACCGGCCTGGCGCGAGCAGTGGTGCAACGCTGCCTCTACACTTTGCGAGCCCTGGGTTATGCAGAGCAGGAAGGCGTGTTCTGGAAACTGCGTCCGGCAATTTTGCAATTGGGCCATGCCTATTTTTCCTCGACCTCCATCGTCAGCCTGGCGCAACCCATACTGGACGATTTAAGTGATCGTGTTGGTGAAACCTGTGCGCTGGCCTTGCTGGACGGGGACGAGATTCTGTATCTGGCACGCGCACAACGGCAGCGCGTACTAACCGTGTCTCTGGGCTTGGGAAGCCGTTTGCCTGCCCACTGCACCTCGATCGGGCGGATGCTGCTGTCGCAGTTGCCATCCAGCAAACTGGATGCTTACCTGGAGCTGGCACCTTTCAAGATCATGACGCAATACACCGCCCATACTCGCGAGGCTTTGCTGCGCGAATTGAAACAGGTGCAGGAAAAGGATTATTCCTTGATCAAGGAAGAGCTGGAGCTGGGTTTGACGGCAATTGGCGTACCCGTGCGCAGTGCCAGCGGACGTGTTGTCGCGGGGATGAGCATCAGTATCAAAGACTGGCAGGACACTGAAGAACAGTTGATCCGGCGCTGCCTGCCCGAACTGCGTTCGAGCGCCCGGCAGCTGGGTTTGATGTTACCGGCCTAAGATCAGGCCGGATTGAGCATGGTCAGCGCACTGGTCAAGGCGTATTCCACAGCCTGCTGACGAATTTGAGCACGATCGCCGTCAAAGATACGGGCAGAGGCGCGGGTCACAATGCCATCGCCACGGCGCTGCGCAAAACCAAAGCACACCAGACCAACCGGCTTGCCTGGCGTTGCTCCGTCCGGGCCGGCAATGCCGGTCGTGGAAATAGCCAACTCGGCATCTGCGGTAGCTTCCAGCGCACCCGCCGCCATTTCCATGGCGGTTTCTTCGCTGACCGCACCAAATCGATCCAGGGTGTCCTGGTTCACACCCAGTTCCTGAACCTTGGCCTTGTTGCTGTACGTGACCAGACCGCGCTCAAACCAGGCGCTGGAGCCGGGCAAGTCCGTCAAGGCAGCAGCCAACAGGCCACCGGTACATGACTCGGCGCAGGCGACCATCCAGCCGCGATCTTTAAGGGCTTGCCCCAGGGCCAGGGCAGCATTGCCGTGCTCGTAATCGCTCATGAGAAAACTCCAAAACGTACCAAGACAGCCATCAGCAACAAGGTGTAGCCTGCCGCCAGGAGATCATCCCACATAACGCCAAACCCATTATGCAGACGACGATCAAAATAGCGAATCGGCGCAGGTTTGAGAATATCAAAAAAACGAAATAACACGAATGCGATGCCCTGTGCCAGCCAGGTCTGCGGAATCAGCCACAACACCAGCCAGAAGGCCACCATCTCATCCCAGTTCATGCCGCTGTGATCAGACACGCCCAGGTCGTAGCCTGTGCGGTGGCAAGCCCAGCAACCAATGAAAAAGGAGACCGGCAAGAAAATAGCCATTTGCGTGTCGGTCAGCACATGCAGACCCAAGACCCACAAGACCCAGGCCAGTACCGTGCCCCAGGTACCCGGCCCTGGGCGCAACACGCCAGTGCCACCACCGAAGGCGATCAAGCGCCAAGGCTTTTTCACCACCCAATCCAGGGTAGGACGTTGAATCGGATTCAAGGAAGGATCAGGAAATGTGCTCATGACACAGACTCAGCCACCAAAATGATCGAAACCGCCCTGGGCAGGGGCAGGATGCAAACCCTGTTGATCACGCACATACACCCCGCTACCGGCGTGCATGGAGCCGATACGGCTGAGCGGCACACCTTCGCGCTGGGCCAGCGCCATGATGGATTCCCGATGTAGGGGTTCTGCGGTGAAACACAGTTGAAAAACGTCGCCGCCAACCAGAACCGCTTCACGTTGCAAATCAGCAGGCAGGCCCTTCAGGGATGAGTCCAGCGGCAAAGCGTTCCAATCCAGATGGGCGGCGCATTGACTGGCTTTGGCGATATGACCCAGATCCTGGACCAGGCCATCAGACACATCAATGGCGGCATGGGCCAAACCTGCCAGGGCATGCCCCAGGCGATACGGCGGCCAAGGTTGTTCCAACGCTGGGCGGCTGGCAGCCAGGCGATCGGGGTCAGTGGCCAGGCGTCCTTGCAAAAGCCGCAAGGCAATGTCTGCCGCCCCCAGCGTCCCCGTCAACCAGATATCGTCACCGGGCTGGGCGGCGCTACGTTGCAAAGCCTGCCCCGCCCGGACCTCACCCAGCACCGTAATACTGATCACCACCCCTTGCTTGCTGCGCGTGGTATCACCACCAATCAAGGGGCAATGCGCCTGATCGGCCAGTTGGAACAAACCTTGGGAAAATGCTTGCAGCCATTCAGGCCGGACTTCGGGCAGGGACAGGGCCAATAGACAGGCTCGTGGTTTGGCCCCCATGGCGCCCAGATCCGACAGATTCACGGCCAGCGCCTTGTGTCCCAACAAAAAGGGGTCCACATCGGCAAAGAAATGTTGCCCTTCGATCAGAAGATCGACGCTGCTGGCCAGTTGCCAGCCGGGTGTAGGCGTAAAAAGGGCGCAATCATCGCCCACTCCCAAATAGCCTTCGGGAGCAGGACGATTGAAATACTGCTGGATAAGACCGAACTCGTTCAGCACGGCACGCCCCGTTTTAGCGGCGGGCCTGCTTGGCAACTTCGGGTGCGCGTACGTCGGCGGCCAGCTTGTCCAGCACGCCGTTCACGAATTTGAAGCCATCAGTACCGCCGAAGGACTTGGCCAGCTCGACAGCTTCGTTAATGGCAACACGGTAAGGCACTTCAACGTGATGCACCAGTTCGTAACTGCCAATGAGCAAGATGCCATGTTCGATGGGAGAGAGTTCTTCCAAAGGACGATCAACATAAGGCAAAAAACGTTCGCGCAGCACAGGAGCTTCGCGCATCACACCAAACAGCAAGGTTTTGAACCAGGCTGCATCGGCTTCGCCAAACTCCTCGTCGCCCCGAATATGGGCGTCGATGGAGGTGGCTTCCTGCAGGCCATCCGCGCCTCGCAAAAGCCAGGAATAGATGCCCTGCAGGGCAAATTCGCGCGAGCGGCGGCGCGCGGATCGTCCGTTGGCCTTACTGGCCGGGACTTTATTTGTCGTCGTCAAGATCTTCGTCCTCGTAATCTTCGTCCTCATCGTCGTCCAGCTCGGGTTCGAGGACGGCGATAAGATTGCCCAGCTCGACCGCTGTACGGGCGCAATCGCGACCTTTCTCAGCAGCGCGAACTTCGGCTTGTTCATCTGTGTTGGTGGTCAGTACACCGTTGGCAACAGGAATACCGGTTGCCAGGGAGACCTGAGTAATGGCCGAAGCGCTTTCATTGCTGACCACTTCAAAGTGGTAGGTATCACCGCGGATAACGGCACCCAGAGCGATCAGAGCATCGAACTCGCCGGTTTCAGCCATCTGGCCCAGGGTGATGCCCAATTCCAGCGCGCCAGGTACGGACAGAACAGTCACGTCGCGCTCGTCCACGCCCAGAGCCTCCAGCTCTTTGAGGCAGGCTTCCAACTCGGCCAGGCCGATAGACTCGTTGAAACGTGCACGCACAATACCAATGTGCAGACCTTCCCCATTCAGGTCAGGGGTAACAATGTAAGGATTCATGTTGGAAGCTCCGCTTAGGATTGAGAATCTGGTTCGCTATGGTAACCCGTCACGGTCAATGCAAACCCGGCCATGCTTGGCATTTTACGTGGTCGCGACATCAAACGGGCTTTGCCGACATTGAGGTCACGCAAAATTTGTGCACCAATTCCATACGTGCGCAAATCATTGCGGCTAGGACGACCGCGTGGCGCCTGGGCCGGACTGTCTGCACCCCAAGCCTGAATCTGCTCAAAACTCTCTTCTTCGGAGTTCTGACAATTCATCAACAACACAACACCGCTGTCGGATGTGGCTACGGTACGCAAAGCCACTGGCAAGGTCCAACTGTGGCCCACATCGCCCTCGATCAAGACATCCAGCACGGTAGTCGGTTCATGCACACGGACCAGAGTTTCCACGTCCGGGCTGATTTCACCGTGAACCAATGCCAGGTGCAAACCACCAGAAGACAGGTCGCGGTAGGCATGGCACTCAAATTCGCCATAAGGCGTTTTTACGGGTTTTTTGTGCAAACGCTCGATCATGGACTCGTGTTCGCTACGGTACTGAATCAGGTCTGCTATGGTGCCAACCTTGATGCCATGCTCGCGAGCAAACACCAGCAAATCCGGCAAGCGTGCCATGGTTCCGTCTGGATTGAGCACTTCGCAGATAACAGCGGCCGGAGTCAAACCCGCCATCGCCGTCAAGTCACAACCCGCTTCGGTATGACCGGCACGCACCAGCACGCCACCTTTGGCCGCCTTCAACGGAAAAATGTGACCGGGCTGCACCAGATCAATTGGGCGCGCATCCCGGGCCACAGCCGCTTGCACGGTGCGGGCGCGGTCAGCAGCGGAAATACCGGTTTCCACGCCCTCAGCCGCTTCAATCGACACCGTGAAGTTGGTGCCAAAACGCGTGCCGTTGCGGGTGGCCATCAAAGGCAAATCCAGTTGGCGGCACCGCTCTTCGGTCAGGGTCAGGCAAACCAGACCGCGGCCATGCGTCACCATGAAGTTGATCGCTTCAGCATTCACGAACTCGGCAGCCATGACCAGGTCGCCTTCATTTTCACGGTCCTCTTCGTCAACCAGAATAACCATGCGCCCTGCGCGCAGCTCTTCCACAATCTCTGGAACGGGAGCGATTGGACTGGTGCCCAGTTGACCAGCGTCGGACTGAATTTCTTGATTCATCGTGCTCTTTGCTCAGACAGATAATAATTAAGGCCATTTTACGACACCCGGGCCCCGGCGGGCAGCTTCATTAGTCGGTACACTTAAAGACCGTGTCAAACCGCCCCAAACCCCTATGACCGACCCCATTTTGCCTGCGCTGGACGAAAAACGTCGCCGTATTCAATCCATTGAAACGGGCTTTGGCCTGTTGAAAGTGCTGGTGGACAGCGGACAACCCATGATGCTACGTGATCTGGCCACGCAAGCGGGAATGAGCTCGGCCAAAGCCCACCCTTATCTGGTCAGCTTTACCAACGTAGGACTGGTACAGCAGGCTCCGGCGACCGGGCTGTACGAGCTGGGGCCTTTTGCCTTGCAGATGGGTTTGGTCAGTCTGCAAAGCCAGAACCCGGTCAAAATTGCCCTGCCCCTGGTTCAGGCCTGGGCCTCGCGCATTGGGCATACATTGGGTTTGGCGGTGCTGGGCTCACACGGCCCCACCATGGTTCATATCAGCGAGGCCAGCTATCCGGTCCATGTGAACATGCGCTGCGGCACGGTGATGTCCATGTTGCATACGGCGACCGGCCACGTCTTTGCTGCCTGGCTCCCCCCGGAAGTGGCTCGCCACTACATTGAGCGCGAAGCGGGCGACAGTGCCGTTGTCACCAGCATCAGCCCGCTGCGCCCCAGCCCCAACGAGCTGGCGGCCATGCTGGAAAAAATCCGCGAGCAAGGTGTGGCCCAGGCACTGGGCAACCCCCTTCCCGGTATCGATGCCCTGTCCGTCCCCGTGTTCGATCACTCTGGCCAGATTGTGCTGGCCTTGACCAGTCTGGGGCCCAGCACGCTGTTTGATGCCAGTATCGACAGCCCCATCCTGGCCCAATTGCGCCAGTGCGCCAACAGCATTTCGCATCAATTGGGCTGGCGCGAACCGCTGGGCACTCCGCCTTTATCAAACCTGACATGACTGCACACACTTATAGGGGTGTCGCTACTTCAAGTTTGGCGGGTTTACATGCAAAATAATTGTTTTATCCGCCCACCTGTTGTGGGCGATTTCTCGAGTGCGATGCTGTGCTAGAACAAGAACTGAAATTTTTTGTACCCGAGAGTGCCCGTCCCGGTTTATTGACCGCCTTTGACGCGGTACGCACGGGAAGCATTACCTTAAATGCCATTTACTTTGACACGCCCGAACGCGATTTGGCGCGCTCAAGTATCGCCCTGCGACTGCGCAAGGAAGGCGAGCAATGGGTTCAAACCGTCAAGCTGCCCGGTCCTGACACCCTGTCCCGCATTGAACTCAATCACCCCCGCCCAGGCCCGAAGCTGGATCTGAGCCTGTATCAGGACACGCCTGCCCATACAGCACTGTCCCGCTACGCGGATCAGATTCAAGCCCGCTATCAAACCCGAATCCAGCGCGAACTGGCCCTGATCAAGCAGGGACAGTCGGAGCTGGAGCTGGCCTATGACGTAGGTCACATCGAATCCAATGGCTTGACACTACAGGTCAACGAGCTGGAAATTGAGCTGATTCGCGGCGAGAGCCTGACCATGTTTGAAGTCGGCCAGCGCTGGCTGTACAAGCATGGCCTGATTCTGGAGATGCGCAGCAAGTCCGAGCGCGGCGATGCACTGGCCAGCCTAGTGGATCGCCGGCGGGCCAAATCCGAAAGCCTGGACCTGTCACCCGAGCAGGTTGCTGCCGCCTTGACGCGCAAAGCCTACGATTTACCCAAGCCGCATTTTGTCGACACCGAAGAGCTGGAACAGTTCTACAGCCTGAGCGCCACCATGAGCCTGGAGCAGGTCATTCGCAATGCGGCTTTGCTGGCGGGCGTGGATGGCATACGCCCAGACTCCTCCCGCCAGGCCGACTATCTGGCCTTGATGCGCGTGGGCCTGCGCCGCCTGCGCTCCTGCCGCAAGTTGTTCAAAATGTGGCTGTCAGCCAGCGAAGGCTACGCCAATACCCGTCTGACGCATTATTTCGGCTTGTTTGGCCAGGCGCGTGACCACGACCTGGTGCACCTGGAAATTACCCCCTTGCTGCTGCAAGCAGGCATGCCTGGCCCGGCTCCCGAACCCATTCCGGCCCACCTGGAGCATGACCCTGTGCAATTGGCCAGCGCTGCCGAGTTCCAATCCTTGCTATTGAGTAATCTGCAAAGCCTGATCTGTGGCCCCACGCTGGAACTCAATGGTGTGGCCCAGCCCGAACATCTGGTGGAAGCGCGTATCAGCCGCTGGTTTCAAACGATTCAACTACGCGGCCAGCGCTTTGCACAGATCAGTCAGGACAAGCAACATCGTTTGCGCAACCGGATCAAGAGCCTGCGCTACTGCCTGGAGTTCTTGCCCAGCGCAGCCGACAAACAGGGGCTGCACAAAGTGCTACGCGAATGTCAGGCCTTGATTGGTGCAGTGACCGACGTGGACGTGGCCCTGGACTGGTATGCCCAACATGCGGCCAACCCCGAGCAAGCCCAGTTCGCACGAGACTGGCTGACCCATGCCCGCCAAGGACGTGCCGCCCATGCCCAGCATGCGCTCAATGCCTTGGATCAGCATCAACCACAAATTGAACTGCTACGACGCTAAACCCCCAGGCCACTAAACAGCCCCCTGAGCCTTTGGGGCCCACCAGGTGGCACTTGTCCCCTTGGACAGTCCAACCATAAAAAACCGGCGATGCCTTTAGAGACATCGCCGGTTTTTCTGTGCAACCAAACTTGGCTTAAGCGTTCATGCCCAACAAGGCCGACGCAAATTCACGGGCCACAAACGCCTGCAGATCCTGCATGCCCTCGCCCACGCCAATCCAGTAGACCGGAATAGGACGTACGCCTTGCGCACAGGCGGCAACGGCAGCCAGCGTCCCGCCTTTGGCCGTACCGTCCAGCTTGGTCACAACCAAACCCGTCAAACCCAACGCGGCATCAAATGCGCGAATCTGGGAAATGGCATTCTGGCCAGTGTTGCCATCTACAACCAACAAAATCTCATGGGGAGCCTGACCATCAGCCTTGCCGATGACACGCTTGATCTTCTTGAGTTCTTCCATCAGATGCAGTTGGGTCGGCAAGCGACCGGCGGTATCCACCATGACCACCCCCATATCACGGGCGCGGCCTGCATGTACCGCATCAAAAGCCACTGCAGCCGGGTCACCACCGTCTTGGGCAATAACGCTGACATTATTGCGGGTGCCCCACTCAATCAGTTGTTCACGAGCGGCAGCCCGGAAAGTATCACCAGCAGCCAACAGGACTTTTGCGCCCTGCTCCTGGAAGGTGTGCGCCAACTTGCCGATAGACGTGGTTTTACCTGCACCGTTCACCCCGGCAATCATGACAACCAGCGGCTTGCTCGACTCCAAAGGAAAGGATTTCTCTAAGGGCTTCAAGTGATCAGTCAGAATATCGCACAGGATCTGTTTGACCTGGGCCGCATCACTGACTTTTTCCTTGCGAACACGGGCGCGCAAAGCGGTAATCAGTTTCTCGGTCGCCTCGACTCCCGCGTCCGCCATCAGCAAGGCGTCTTCCAGTTCCTCGAACAGCGATTCATCAACCTTGGCACCGACAAACAGGCTGCTCAGGCTTTGACCTGTGCGCGACAAACCCTGTTTCAGGCGAGACATCCAAGAGGTTTTTACCACTGGGGCGGCGGCCTCTGGCTCTGGGGCAGGAGCAGGTACTGGCTCGGGCTGTGGGGCAGGAACAGGAACAATCTCTGGCTCTGGCGGCGGCACCGGTTCAGGAATCGGCTGCACCTCAGGTTCTGGCTGCGGCTCTGGCTCAGGAATCGGTTGCACCTCGGGCTCAGGCACCGGCACAACTTCGGGTTCCGGAGCACGGCTTGGCTCTGGAACCGGCGGCACTTCCGGCTCAGGGGTACGAACGGGTTCGGGTACGGGCTGACCGTCCGGCTCATAGACACGCGCAGGCTCGGGCATCGGGACACTGGCCGGGGCCGGTTGTGGCACCGCTGGCTGCGTGGGCGTAGACTCGGACGCAGCGCGATGTTCAGCCTGACTATCCAACACCACAGCAGGCGGGGCCACCGGCGTTTGAATCGGCGTAGTTTGCTCCTGCGATACTGCAGGGGATGCGTCAGCCTCGGGCTGAGCAGGAGAAAGCGGCTCGGTCAGCTCCGTTTGAGTGACTTGTGGCTCTGGCTTGGCCTTCTTTCTTTTAAAAAAACTGAACATACGATTTACACTAGAAAATTCTGTTGAATGACCACATTATCCGATCAAAGCGCTAATGAGAAAACATGCTGTCCGTATTGTAGGTGGTGATTACCGTCGCACACCGATTTCAGTCGTCGATGCACCCGGTCTGCGGCCCACACCGGACCGTGTACGCGAAACACTGTTTAACTGGCTTAACCACTTCTGGGGTGGTCAATTCAGTGACAAGAACGTGCTGGACCTGTTTGCCGGTAGCGGAGCGTTAGGTTTTGAAGCGGCCTCACGCGGTGTCGCCTTTGTACAAATGGTGGAACGCCACGGACCCGCAGTGACCAATTTGCGCAGCTTGCGTACCAAACTCAAGGCAGAGCACGTGCGCATCCATGCTGGCGACGCCCTTCATATTCTGGAGCGCAGCCAGATGCGCTACGACCTGGTCTTTATAGACCCACCCTTTGCGCAAGACTGGATGGACCGTATCTGGCCCTTGCTGCCCAATGTGCTGGCACCGGACGCGCTGGTTTACATTGAATCCGAAACCCCTATACAAGCCCCGGATCAATACGGGATACTACGACAGGATAAGGCAGGGCAGGTACATTATCATTTGTTGCGATTTGCTGCGATGCAAAAAACAGTCAATAATGCCGAATTTTCCGGGACGCCTGCACCGCTCTCCCCGGACGCCGACCTGCCAACTTGAACCCCTTACGCGGATGCACCATGATCACAGCTGTTTACCCCGGCACCTTCGACCCCCTGACCCGAGGCCATGAAGACCTTGTCCGGCGAGCCGCCAACCTTTTCGATCACGTCGTGGTCGGTGTGGCCTCCAGCCAGAACAAGCGCCCTTTCTTCACCGTTGAAGAGCGTGTTGAGATCGCCTCCGAAGTGCTCAGCCACTACCCGAACGTGGAAGTGAAAAGCTTTTCCGGCCTGCTCAAGGACTTTGTGCGCGAACAAAATGGTCGCGTTATCGTACGTGGCCTGCGCGCCGTGTCCGACTTTGAATACGAATTTCAAATGGCGGGCATGAACCGTCACTTACTGCCCGAAGTCGAGACCATGTTCATGACCCCCTCGGACCAGTACCAGTTCATCTCTGGCACCATCGTGCGCGAAATTGCCATTTTGGGCGGCGATGTGGGCAAATTTGTGTTCCCGTCTGTGGAGCGCTGGCTACAAACCAAAGCCCAGGAGCGCAAGCAACAAGCGGTTTCAGCGACCTGAACTCGCCCTGTGCAGCGGTCCGTACTACACTGTAAGGTGACCGACTGGTCAAATCCAAGGACCACGTTTATCAGGACACTGCGCGATGGCACTGCACATTACTGAAGAATGCATTAACTGCGACGTTTGTGAGCCGCAGTGCCCCAATCTGGCTATTTACATGGGTGAGGAGATCTACGAGATCAATCCCAACCTGTGTACGGAATGCGTTGGCCACTTTGACGAGCCACAGTGTGTGGTGGTGTGTCCGGTCGAGTGCATCGAAGTTCACCCCCAACACCAAGAAAGCCAGGAAACCCTGCTGGCTCGCTATCACCGGCTACAGTCCGAACCCACGACATAAACAGAAAAAACAAACCCTGCTCATGGCAGGGCTTGTGATATGTAGGGTCACAGCGCAGGTGGCTTAGTCAGTTTGCGGCAAACGCTTTAGCAACCGCAAGGGCTGGCCTGTATAGCGGCTGAACCAATATGCAGGCAAATCCCCTTCATCCACCAATTGCACGGGCTGGCCATTTTCCTGCCACAGGGAAAAAGAATCCGGATCGTCCTCGATGACGTCCACTTCAATTTCCAGACGCAGCATACCGGGAGCGCGCAGCACCAGTTGACCAAAACGCAGCTCTACGCTTAACCCTGCCAAAGCGGGCAACGCATCAGCAGCCAGAACCTGCCCCTGATCATCCCCCAATACCCAGCGCCCCTTGCAGGCCAGTGCCTTGCTGCCACTTAGAGCCGGACCGCCTTGCAACAGGCAAACCGTCTCTTGGGGCAAACTCACCACGTCCCTCGCACTCATGGCTTGAACCATTGTTTCATGGCTTCGCCGACGGTTTGCGGCACCTTGTCTTGCAGCTCTTTCTTGATGATCTGTTCCACCTCGGATTTCACATCGGGCCTGGACTCTGCCTTGGCCTCCGAGACTTGCTGGCTCAACAAATCCAGCAAACCGTCCTGCAGCGCTTTCTTGATGGAGTTGCTGGCAATGTCCTTCCACTGAATCTGGTAGGACAACGCTGCCCAAGGTCCAGAAATATGGATAGGGATCAGCACATTGCGCAGATCCTGGAAAGACTTGCGCTCTTCGGCATCCAGGTTGTTACGGTTCAAACGCACCTGCAAGGTTACATCCGCTTGCTGGGACACCAAATCCAGCTTAGCTCCTTTGGCCGTGGTCACCGTCAATATTGGCGTGGTTGCGCGGAAATTGCGGAAAGTGGCTTGCCCTTTCTTGATATCCAAATTGCCTTGCAGACGGTTCAACACCGTGCGACGCAAGGGGTCAGACTCGGGCAGCAACAAAGGAATCTGGCCGCTAAAAGCATTGCGTACGGCCTCATTAATATCACGCACACTTTGGTCCAGGTCTACGCTGCGCCAACTGCCATCCTGCAAATCGACAGTCAGGCCGCCTTCGAGCGCATTCAGACGTTCTTGCTGCGTGGCGCCTTGAGCCTTCAGGTCCAGGCTCACATTGCCCTTGCCTGCCAAATAATCATTGCCGAAAGCATCCAGCAAGAGCGATCCAACCTGCATTTGTTGCAGCTTCAGACCCAGCTCAAAACGCTTGCCTGGCTCAACCTTGGCCTTGGCCTGGAACTGGCCTTCATAAGCCTGTGCAGTGAACTGGGACA
Organism: Alcaligenes sp. SMD-FA; assembly: GCF_025960365.1. Classification (NCBI taxonomy): domain Bacteria; kingdom Pseudomonadati; phylum Pseudomonadota; class Betaproteobacteria; order Burkholderiales; family Alcaligenaceae; genus Alcaligenes; species Alcaligenes sp. SMD-FA. The sequence goes on from NZ_CP110108.1 coordinate 3,239,287, forward strand.
AACTGACCACCTGGCCCTGGTTCTTGATCTGGGCCTTGACCTGATCCATCACCACACCCAGGCTGCGCAGTTTTTCGATTTCAAAACGCAGATCAAAAGTAACCTTGTCCAGCCATGGGTAGGACAAAGCCGCGTCGGGTTCTTGCTCTGCTGGTGCTGCGGCATCTGCCTCTTCGGCCTTGGGCTGCTCGGCCTGTTCACCGCCCTCTTTAGCTGGCGCCTGCTCGGTTGCCGCTTCAGGTGCCTGCGCCTGGGGTTCCGGCTCTGTTGTGGGTACCACTTCAGGGGCCGCCGCCCAGAAAATCGAGCGCAGTTCATCCAAATCCAGCTTGTCAGCTTTCAGGATCGCATCCAGCAAGGGACCCTTGCCCTTATCGTGCAAAGTCACATCAAGACTGCCTTGAGCCTGCTCGGTGCTGCTGCTTAACTGCGCACTGTATTCCTGCTTGCCTTTGTTCAGGTCAGCTTGACCGATGATAGGCATTTCAAAACGGCTACCTGCATCGGCTTGGTCTTCAACACGAATATTGGCTTGAATCTCCGGCAGACGCAGCCATTCATTTGAGGGTTGCCACTGCAAGGGGGAGCTTGCCTTGAGCTGAGCGACACGGCTGCCCTGTTTGATCGCACCATCCAGCTTGGCCTGCTCAAAGATCAATTCCTGGCTGTTGCCGGACAAACCCTGCAAGGTCAAGCCCAGCCCCAAAACTCGGGGGCCGCTGACTTTCAGGCTGGCAACGACAGGCGATCCTTCCGCTTGGGCAGGCGATACCTGGATGCGAGGCACATCCAAGGCCAGATCCAGGTCCTGATCTTCATTCTTGCCACGAACACGCAAAGCCAGCTTTTCGAACGACACCAGATCGCTGACGCTGTCGATCTGCATCTTGGGCGTGCTCAGCGAAGCGCTCAGATCGCTGACTGGATAAGCGCCCCGCCACTGACCTTGCAATTGTGTATCCAGATTGGTGGCGCTGAACTGACGCTGGGCGGACTTGTAAGCCACATTACCCTTAACGGTCAGACTTTGCGCCTGCAACTCGTCCAGATCACCGACAAAGCTCACATTCAGTTTCTGGGCGCCATAGGATTTGGAAGCGGGGTCCAGACTCAGTTGCCCCTGCCCCTCCAGCACACCGTCTGCCAGGGGATAGTCACCCGACAGGCGGCTTTTGAACGCCACATCAAAAGGCTGACCAAAGGTCATGCGGCCCGTATTCACTTCCAGCTGTAGCAAACGGCCAATCACATTGCTGCGTTTGCTGAAGTAATGGATCTCGCCCCCCTTAAGGCTCAGACCCGCAATATCAATCTGGAAATCCGTCTCGCTACCGGAACGCTTGGCAATCAACTCAGGAACCGGCAAGGATTCTGGTGCGGGCTCAACGGGGTTTTCCTGTGGAGCCTCGGCCGCTTGGGCAGCGGGCAGCAAAGACACGCCAGAACGAGCCACCGGCAGTGGTGGACCAGCGGGTGGTGCCTGCAGCAGGTCATCAAAATTCAACTTGCCTTCTTCATCGCGCACAATCCAGGCTTTAAAGCCCGTAACAGCGACATGATCGACCACCAGACGGTTATTGATCAACGGCCAAAGCGCCACGGCAAAGCGGGCGCTTTCCAAAGAAGCGAAAGGATCTTCCGAATTACGGTCAGACAGGGACAGCCCCTGCACGGACAGGCCGATGCGGGGAAATAAAGAAAGTTCGATATCACCGTCAATCTTGAGCGTACGTTGATACTTTTGCTGGACGATATCAGCCAGCTTCTGTTTGTACGAATTGGGATTGAATGTCAGCAGGAAAATCGCCCCGCCTACCACCGTGACAATAGCTAAAACGACGAGGCTGAATAAGCCCCGCTTAAACCATACTTTCATGTAAGCCTCTAGGACCTCGGGGCAGGATGCAACACGCCATCTGCCCGGATACGAAATGCTAACCCATGTCGGGCGATTGGTAAGTAACGAAAATAAGAAATATCCACCCGTATTCTAAAAAGCAGAGTCGGTTGTCAGTAATACGCCATTATTACCGAAGGAAATAAAGACATATTATTAATGTCGGCAGCCTTAGATACATTTCACGACATACAGGGGTTATGCTTGCTCTATTCTATATAAGCCACTTGATCATCAATTCCAGAACCAATCATGAAACTAGAGACGCTTGCCATTCATGCTGGCTATCAGCCAGATCCGACCACAAAAGCTGTTGCTGTTCCGATTTATCAGACCACTTCCTACGCTTTCGACAATACGCAACACGGCGCGGATCTGTTTGACCTGAAGGTACCCGGCAATATTTACACCCGCATCATGAACCCCACCAATGCTGTGCTCGAAGAGCGTGTCGCAGCACTGGAAGGCGGGATTGCGGGATTGGCTGTCGCCTCTGGCATGGCGGCCATCACGTATGCTATCCAAACGATTGCAGAGGCTGGCGACAACATTGTGTCTGTCAGTAAGTTGTACGGCGGCACCTACAACCTGTTCGCACACTCCTTCCCGCGCCAAGGCATTACCGTCAAATTTGCCCAGCCCAACGACATCGACGCGCTGGAAGCCCTGATTGACGACCGCACCCGCGCTGTATTTTGCGAAACCATCGGCAACCCGGCTGGCAACATCATTGATATCCGTGCGCTGGCCGATGCCGCCCACCGTCATGGCGTCCCCCTAATTGTCGACAATACCGTTGCCTCCCCTGCCCTGTGCCGTCCTATCGAACACGGTGCCGACATCGTGGTGCACTCACTGACCAAATACATGGGCGGTCATGGCACGACCATCGCTGGCATGGTAGTGGACTCCGGCAAATTCCCTTGGGCCGAGCACAAAGAGCGCTTTGCCATCCTGAACACACCTGATCCGTCCTACCACGGCGTGGTTTACACCGAAGCCTTCGGCCCGGCCGCCTTCATTGGTCGCTGCCGCGTGGCTCCGCTGCGCAATACCGGCGCTGCCCTGGCTCCCTTGAGCGCCTTCCAGATCCTGCAAGGCATCGAAACCTTGCCTTTGCGCATGGAACGCCACACCGAAAACGCCTTGAAAGTGGCCGAGTATCTGAACGCCCACCCACAGGTATCTTGGGTCAAGTACGCAGGTCTGGCTGACCATCCTGACCACGAACTGGCCAAGCGCTACATGGGCGGCAAACCTGCAGCGATTCTGTCCTTTGGTATCAAAGGCGGTATTGAAGCGGGTACCCGCTTTATCGACGCACTGAATCTGGTGCTGCGCCTGGTCAATATTGGCGATGCCAAATCCCTGGCTTGCCACCCTGCCAGCACCACACACCGTCAACTGAACGCCGAAGAACTGGCGGCGGTAGGCGTAAGCGAGGACATGGTTCGCCTATCCGTGGGCCTGGAACATATCGACGACATTCTGGCTGACCTGGAACAAGCCCTGGAAGCAGCGGCACGCGGCTAAAACCAGAAATCCTGTACAGGCCGCAATAGCTGTGCAGGTTTGTCCGCATCAAGCTAAAAAAGCCTGGAATCGGCATAGCACCGACTCCAGGCTTTTTGATATTTTCTCGACACAGCCATCAGGCTGGCCGTGTTACTGGCGCAAGCTCATCAGGACTTGCGAAATAGCTGTGCCAAACCGCCCAGCAAGCTGCTGGCATCGGTAATGTGGGACGGATCAAACTGACCATTCGGGCTGGCTTGATTGATCAAGGACGGCAACATGATCTTCAGGTTCTCCAGCACGCTTTGCTGGTTCAGACCCGACAAATCTTCCAATTGCTTGATCGCTGGTTGACCCATCACGCTCAGCAAGTCCTGCTGGCCAATTTCCTGATTGCTGCCCTGCGAAATCCAGGACGAGACCACTTCACCAAAACCACCCGCGCGAAAGCGTTCAATCAGGCCGCTCAAACCACCTGGATACGTGCTGATCACCTGAATCAGCGCAGGCAACAAGGCGCCCTGCTCTTTGGATTTGGAATCCGTAGCCGACAAGGCCGACACAACAGAATTAAGCAAACTCATTATTTTTCTCCCCAATGCATGGCACCGTGCGTCAGCGGGTGCTGATATCGGTTCTCATTATGCCGTGACAAACCGTCAGACGGGGCAGCTTAATTGTCAAGGTGGGTCAATAGGTCACGGACGCCAAAGCCCTATTGCTCTGGGCTGGGCCTACGCTACACTGGATTGATAGTTCGGCACGCCACACAGATCGACTCCCTGGAGATTCTGGAATGACACACGCTTGCTATACCGTCCTGTCCCCTGAAGAGACTGCCCGCGCTCTGCCTTATCCGGAGCTGGTCGCCCAGTTAGGCAAAGCCATGGCCCAATATGCCGCTGGCACTATCGTCGCCCCCACCCGGCAAGTTCTGAGCTACCCAACGGCAGGAAAAATGCTGTCCATGCCTGCGGTCTCTCACGATATCGGTGTGCACAAACTGGTTAATGTGATGCTGGACAATCAGCAACAAGGTCTTGGCAGCATCCAGGGCCTGGTCAGCGTCTACGACGCTCAACATGGCTTACCCTTGCTGGTCCTGGATGCCCCCACCTTGTCCAAACGTCGTACTGCCGCCGTATCCATGTTGGGGATTCAGGCACTGTGGCCTCATGGCCCCGAACACATCACCTTGCTGGGATACGGGCAGCAAGCCCAGGCACACTGCGATGCCATCATGACGCTGTACCCTCAGGCCCGCGTCACCCTGACAGGCCGCAATATTGGCCGTGCCCAAGCGGTGGCCACATCCTTGCAAAATCAGTTTGGAGATCGGGTTCAGGCTGCTGCGGCCATTCCTGAAAAAACGGATGTCCTGATTACCCTGACATCCAGCTTGACACCGGTCTATCACGAGCCTGCCCGCCTGGACCGCCTGTTGATTGGCGTAGGAGCATTCCAGGCTGATATGGCCGAGTTCGAGCCCCATACCCTGCTAGCCAGCCACCTCTACGCGGATGATGTCTGCGCAGCGCGCCAAGAAGCCGGCGACCTGATTCAGGCCAACGTAGCCTGGGACCAGGTCCACAGCATTCATCAAGTGCTGCGCACGCCAGCACCCAGAGATAAACCTTTATTCTTCAAATCCGTAGGCTCTGCAGCCTGGGATTTAGCAGCAGCACGCTGTGCTTTGCAGCATGTAAACCCAGTTTAAATACTTAGGACGCTAATCAATTGCTGCCATACTCCAAACAAGCCCAGAGTGTTAATCTGGCGCGTACAATCCCTTACAGTTATTGACCGACTTTTTTTCCTGCGCCCCTCATGACCTCTCAGTTGCCTCCTATCGAAGACGATCCGTATCAGATCCAGTCCAAGTTTGAAATTCTGCGTGTTTTACGGGCCATCGAAAAAGGGGGCCTTCTCTTGCACATGGAGGCCAATCGGGGCAATGACCGGATTGTGACCACCATTTTAGATATTGATCTGGACAACAATGTGGTGGTGATCGACACCGCCAACAAAGAAGAAAAAACCCGCAATCTGTTGCAGTCCGAACACACCAGTTTCGAGACCTCGATAGACAAGATCAAGGTGACATTTCAAGGGCCTACACCGGAGGTCGTGTCCTACGAAGGACAGCCGGCCCTGGCGATCCCAATTCCCGAATCCATCCGCCGCTTACAACGACGCGAATTCTTCCGCGTCACCGTGCCTGTCAGCGAACCGGCTATGGTGATCTTGCGCTTGAATAACGAAGCCAAGAGTTTTCTGTTGCACGATATCAGTGGCGGCGGCTTGTCCTTGGTGGACGAATCGCAAAGCCTGGCAGAGGTGATTGGTGCGCATAAAACCGAGTCCCTGCTGGAGCTGCCGCAGGCCGGTTCTTTTGTCGTGGCTCTACAAGTGGCGCGTACCGAGACACAACAACTAGCGAACGGTAAACAAATTCACCGTTTGGGCTGTACGTTTATTGATCTATCAGCCTCCACGCAGATGGCCATTCAGCACTACATCAGCCGCCTGGAACGCCAACAGATCGCCAAACAGCGCGGTCACGGTTAATTCGACGTCCGGGACATCTCCAAATCACCGGGGGTGTCCACATCGCGCAAGATGCCCTCATCCACTAAAGGCACCCACAAGGTCTGATCCTTATTGGCCTGTAACAAGGCCCGCGCGCCTTGCTCGTCTGAAAGCGCCAGAAGCGGTTGACGCCACGCCAGACCAAAGCCGACGGGATTGCCCGTCTGCCCATTGAAAACGGGACGCACGATCCCGGCCCCATCCTGCACCGCCTGAGCGACTGCTGCCACAGAGCTTGGCTGCAACCAAGGCATATCGGCCAGTAAAACGACATAACCATATTGGGGACTGCAAGCCTGTATCCCGGCTTTCAAGCTGACTCCCATACCGCGGATGGCAGCAGGCGCCTGAACGAAACTGATCGGCAAGTCGCCCAGCTCCTGACGCAAAATCTGCTCATGCACATCACAAACAATCAGCACCTCATCGAGCACAGACAAGGCCGTCTCACAGACACGGCGCACCATCGTTCTGCCATCGTCCATCTTGGCCAATAACTTCAACTGCTGACCCGAAGGGTCGAAGCGCTGCCCCAGGCCCGCCGCCAGAATAATGCCCGTCACCCCGGATACATGCTGCTGCCCTGCCATCCTGGCTCCTTTTGAACTAGGTAATGTCTCGTCGACAATGCGTATTGCGTCGTTCACTAGACTAATAGAAAGAAGCCTGAGGGGACAAGCAAGGTTAAAAACCGTGATGAGTGGATCAAAGAAGTCTCTGTAAAGACGCCATTCAGTCGGCCTGCTGGGGTGTCGGGGCTGAGCACTTGCCGGTGCTACGCACCGGTGCCCTTATCAGGAGATAGCTACGGGCGCATCCTGAACTCGCGGGGTGGTTCGTCCCCCGGACGAACCACAAGCGCCCCGCTCAAACAGCAGGATGCTTGCACCCCTACGCTATCTCCTGACCGCGGCAAGTACTCTGATCCGCCCCTACACCCCAGCAGGCCGACTGAACGGCTCACAATGGCTTTTTATCTACCAATCTCTTATAGACAGACTCTTTGAACAAACAGGGCCTCGTACCTTGCTCTTCTGCGTTTCCTAAGCGCCTATCGCTCTACTCTTCTACGGTTGTCTAAAACCCTATCGTCTTGCTCTTTTGCATTCTCTAAATCAGCTTCATCACATCAACAACTCAACAACCAAGAGCAGAACTAACTTACTGATTTACTACGTGTCCTGTCCTGATAGCACACCAAGAACTCTACTCATTCACGGGATCTCTAAACTCACACTCCACTGCCACTCTTCGTTTTACTTTCCCTCTAAACACAAAAGAACAATTAAAAACCACATCTAAACTGATATCCCCAAACCCCGAGAACATTCAGCCTCAGCCAAAGCCCTCCTCCCTTCCCTTCCCATCCAATCTGGCCCCTTACCTTTCATCCCACCTCCGCAAGTGCCGTTTGGGCTTTAACCCGTGTTGCTTGTTTTCTTGTGGGGCCCGGGGACGGCTTGACGGGCCAGTCAGGGCTCTTGCCGCCGGCAGAGTGCTGGGGCGGGATGCAAGGGGCGTGCTGTTTGAGGAGCACGCTTGCGGTTTGTCCGGAGGGACAAACCGCGCTCCGAGTTCACGACCCGCCCGCCCCGGCACTCTGACAAGGGCACCCACGCGCAGCGTGGGCAAGGGACCCGCCAAGACAAGCCGTCTCCAGGCCCCACAAGAAAACCATCCACTCCCTTACGCAAAGCCCAAACGGCACGCCCAGAAGAAAGCCGCCCCAGAACAAGCGCTCTACTACCCCAATCCCTAAGCCTAAGCCCTAAGCCCAAAATTCGAAATTCGAAATTCGAAAAAAGCAGATACCCCGCGTTTAAAAAGGAGGGCCAAAGGTTTAAAACCAACAATATCTATTTGACACCATCTGTTATATTTTCCCGACGCAGGCCGAGGGAATCCCTTTTATCCGCCAGCCCCGATGCAGCAACAATGAACGCCCCACGCTAATCAAACTGTTTCCTCTACCTCAGAGGCCATTCAGTGCAAACAATATCTCGCGCATTCAACACCTGCTCAACAATGAAACTAACAAAACTGTATACCGCCCTGGCGCTTGCTATTGCGCCCCTGGCAACTCATGCCCTGGAAGACAGAACCGTTACAAATGCAGCGGGGCGCACCGTGTTTATCGCACGGTTTTTCGATATGAACGACGGTTCATTCGACAATGACGAAACGTCATTCTGGAGCTGGGAGGGCCATCAAGCCTATAAAGAACAGCTCCTTGAAGGCATGGGCTATTGGGCTGAAATATTGCAGCCCCAAGGCGACAACCCTGCGACCATCGTCAATATCGGCACGATTAATGACCCAGGCAATGCCTACGGAGGCTCGCCCACCGCCAATGGCGGTCAAAGCGCACTGACGCAGATGCAGCAAAACATGTTCGGCCTGTCGCCTGCAACCGGCACACTGCCCTTTGGTGGACATGGCTTTTTTGGCCTGGGCCAAGACGATTACGCAGCAAACCAGGCGTTTACACAAACTCCCCTTAGCGGAAAAGACAGCGTACTGCTGACAGCCGTTCACGAAATTGCCCATGGGCTGGGCATTTTAAGCAGCGTGGAGGACAGAGGCAGTTTGGATGAGACCCAACCCTACTTTGAAAGCCAACTCAGTAGCTGGACCCAACTGCTAAGAGACGACAATGGCAAACCGGCACGCGCTGGCCAGAAGATTCTGTGCGATGGCTGCGACAACTCCTACGACCCCGACGCTTTTGATGTGCGTCAGGACAAGGGCTATCTGACCGGAACGCACATCGAACAAGTGCTGGCTGGTGGCCTGCGTGGTGTGCCCGTAAAGATGCTGGGTGAAGGTGGCGGCATAGACAACAACTTCATGAGCCATATCGAGCTTCAAAACAGCGTCATGAGCCACCAGAACTACCGCAACTATTCAGGCTTCATGGAAGCTGAATTGGCAGTACTGCAAGATCTGGGCTACACCATTGACCGGGCCAACTTCTTTGGGCGCTCAATCTACGGCGATGGCCTTGAGCTGGTCAATACCCAAGGCTTCTTTGCCCGTAATGCCAAAGGCACGCAGTACCTTCCAGGCCAATACAACCAATCCACACTGGGTCTGGGCCTGCATATCTACGGCAGCAACAATCAGGTCCGACAAGCGGCTGACCTGCTGGCAGCCGGCTCAGGTGGTGCAGGCATACGGGTCGATGGTCAGAACAACACGCTTGTTATCGACCCAGGCGTCAGAATCTACGCAGATGGCTTGAACGGGCAAGGTATTCAATTTGCCTACGGCCGTGGGCATACGCTGGTGCATCGCGGCGACATCCAGGCTACTGGCCCTCAAGGTGTCGGCCTGCGTTTTGACTTTGGCACCAACTCCCTGGGCAACCATACCGAGCGTCGTGGTTCCTATATACGCAGTATTGAAGGCGTCGATCAAGCCCTGCTCCCCGAGCTGAACGGCCCCCTGGTTAAACAAGCCGACATTAGCGGGCGGATCGCAGGCCGGCAAGCTGCCATCCTGATTTCTGACAATGCCTACGTCGGGCGTATCAACCTGATGCAAGGTACCCAGATTGAAGGCGATATCATCTCGCAGTATGCGCAACGCGACGACCAGAACCAGCTACGTCTGACTACGCTGTCGTTTGGGCAGGCTGCCGATCATATGGGCCGCAGCATGGATCAACCCGATACCACCTTCCACTTGAGCTACGCCGGGAACATCACAGGCAAAGACAATCTGACCCTGTCCTTTGACGGCGGTACAACACAACTGAACGGTAACGTGCAGGTCCACAGCGCCGCCATCCACGAAGCGGCGACATTGGGCGGCAATGCCCGCTTCGATCTGGCCAGCGGTCAGGCCCTGATTAACGCCGGCACCCTGACGCCTGGTAACTCAGTCGGGCGCATTCAGGTAAATGGCGACTTCCAACAAACAGCAACGGGCCGCCTATTAGCCGAATTTGATGGTAAAGGCGACCACGACGCACTTGCCGTCAGTGGTAATGCCGATTTGGCCGGAACGCTGCAACTGACGCCTGTGGCGGACTGGTATCAAAACGCCTGGTCTGCCGACACAGGCTCATTTATCGAAGCCGCCAGCTACAGCGGCAGCTTCGACGCCACTCAGATCACCGCCGTATCGCCCACCTTGCAGTTTGACGCTGCCCCGTTGGGCAATGAGCGCTACCGCTTGTCTGCCACCCGCACCGACAATGCCTATAGCCAATATGGCGGCGACGACAACCAACGAGAAGCCGGCAAGGCTTTGTTCAAGCTGGCCGCCGCCGCACCGGCACCCGCGCAAACCCTGTTCCAGGAACTCGACTTCTCGGCCAAGGACGGCTCACAAATACCCGCTGCCCTGGATCAGATTTCACCGGCTGGCTACAGTGCGGCGATGGCCGCCTCTCTGATGCATGAGCGCTCGATCATGCAAACCGCGCGCCAAGGACTGAGCCAAAGCATGTTGCGGCCCGGCACCGACTGGCAGGGCTACGCCTTGGTGTTCGGTTCCAGTGGCGATCAGAACACGCGAGGTTCCATGCTTGGCTACGATGCCAACAGCTATGGCCTGATCGTCGGAGCTGGGCGCGCCCTGGAGTCGGCCCCCGACTTCGCGGTGGGAGCACAGCTTGATATTTCAGATCTATCGGTCAAACCGGATGCCCCGTACTCCGGCAAGAGCAAAGCCACCGCATTTGGCTTGGCTGCCCATCTGCAATACCGCCCCGGTGCACGGGAAGGCCTTTTTGGATTCAGCGGGCTGCGACTGGGGCTAGAACAAGCCGATATGCGCAGGCAAATTGCCATTGGAGACTATCAGGCCACGCACTCGTCTGACTGGACGGGGCGCAATCTGTCGATTGACGCAGGCACAGGCTACCTTTGGGAGCTGAACCCCTCCTTATCGCTAGGCCCCTTTGCCAGCATGAACTATGCCTTGGTGTCCCGGCCATCAGTCGACGAATCGGGGAATGCAGCCACGCGCCTTCACCTGGACAGCAAGCGCGTCGATGCCTTGCGCTCCAGCCTGGGGCTGACGGCGCAATGGAATCGCGCCCTGACTGATGGCAGTAAGCTGGCCGTGAACGTTGACGTGGGCTGGAATCACGAATGGCTGGATCGCGACCTGACCCAAGCAGCCCGTTTCGCCATTGCGTCCACGGATACGGCGTTCAACACCCGCAATAGCGTGCTGCCCCGCGACACGATGAGTCTGCGTGCAGGCCTGACCTGGCAACGCAGTGAGCGTCTGTCGATTGGCACCGGCATCAGCTCACAGTTCGGCGGTGGATATTCGTCGCTACAAGGGCAGATGAATCTGCGCTGGGCGTTTTAAGAATAGCCACTTGCCAGGAAACGTGACTGTTGCTTGAAACGGTGGGAGGCGCTGATGCACATGCACAAAGCGTTCCCCCACCACTATTTGCGCGTTCACTAATGCGGCTTGGCGGGTGCGTCAGGGTTCTTGCCACGGGCAAATTAACGAGGCGGGATGCAAAAGGCGTGCTGTTTAAGGAGCACGCCTGCGGTCGGTCCGGGTGAGCAGTCGCGCTCCGAGTTCACGGCCCGCCCGCAACGGCGCACTGACAAGGGCACCCACGCACGGCATGAGCAAGGGATCCGCCAAGACAAGCCACACAGGGGCCCTACAAGAAAACCCTCCACTGCTACGCAAAGCCAAAAAAAGCCCCCGAGAGCCATCCGGCTCCCAGGGGCGCAGGTCCGACAGCCTGCCCCCAAGCGGCAGACCACCGATACTCGATCACAAATCCGTAGACACAGACTTGCTAAAAGGACGACACAGGCTCCGTCAATCAAACTGCTAAAAAATGACGAAGCACATCGTTCTTCTCAAAGGCTTAAAAACACCAAGCCTTACACTCCAATCAACTTCATCGCTTCTTCCCGCGTTGCCACGGTGGCGTACTTCTGACGCATGTCGAAGAGGTTAGCCTCGTGTGGGCCAATTGCACGGTCACCCACGCAGTCCGACACCACCAAGGGGCGGAAGCCCAATTGCATCGCATCAACCACGCTGGAACGTACGCAACCGCTGGTAACCGCACCGGCGACCAGCAGTGTTTGCACACCACGTTGCGTCAGCCACGCCGCCAAGGGCGTACCAAAGAAAGCCGACGGCACGTTCTTGCGAACCACAAACTCACCGGGTGCAGGAGCCAGCTCCGGCACGATGTGGCTGTTGTGTGCGTCTTCAGTCAGACCCAACATGCCGGGGACTTTGATGCTGAAGATGTTGTTATCTGCACCATCATCGGCATACACGATACGAGTGTGCGCCACCGGCCAGCCCTGCTCACGTGCCGTTGCCAGCAAGGTCTGCGTGTTCTCGATGGCTTCAGGGATATTGCCACCACCAAACACCGCCGGGTCAGCAAAACCATTCACCAGATCAATAATCAACAAGCCATACGGAGCCTTAGGCTCCAGCGTCGACCCAAACCCTTGTTGAGCGTAAACCGCTCCTTCATTCGTACTCACCAACGCCTCCGTCCAGTACTTTGCCATCACGCACGACGGCGCGGCCATCCAGGCTGACCGTGCAATGTCGCAAAGGAATATCAATATGGCAGGCCGTCGTGCGATTGCCGCCCGCCTCGTTGTTCGGCCCCAGGGAGAACAGGAAGTTACCCTCGAAGGCACGAGCATCCATACCAATCGTGTTCTCACGCGAGTACAGGCCCAAGGTGGACCAGTGGGCGCGTGGCTGCAAACCCCAACCAATATGGGAAATCGCATAACCCTCGGGATCGTTGAAAGTCTTCATATATTCGTCCAGCAGTTCGGCTTCAATACCACCTTCAATCTTGGTGGCGTAGCCGTTTTCCACGGTCAGAATGATCTGCTCGGTCGAGTATTTCTTCTGTGGCAACAGGATGTCGCCCTTGTCGATCACGATGGTGCCGTTGGTGCCCAACTCATTAGGCCAGGTCAGCACAAAACCGCTAGGCCAGTGATCCCAACGACCGGGTTCATCCACAAAACCGTATTCACGAATCGCAGGGAATTCACCCAGTGGGCAACGCAGATTAGTACCAGCAGGTGAGGTAATGCTCATTTCCTTGGCGGCCTTGATCAAGGCTGCCGCCGCTGTCACGCGTGCGCGATCTGCTTCGGTTGGCACGGTACGAACCAGAATTTCGGGTGGCTCCACAGCCAAAAGGATCTTGGTACCCGACTTCAGAATGTCGATCTGCTCGGGCGAGAACAACAGGGTCATCAGGTCCAAAACCAGATCGCTGGCCTTCAAAGCAGCAATCGCTGCTTCGTTGCCCGTCAGCGGGGTCGTTCCCAAGTACGCCAGCGAGTCACGGCTCAAGGCTTTTTCCGCATTGACCGGCAACAAGTCCAGACGATTGACAATCGCGCCCATGGACTGAGCGGCAATCTGCGCGCACTGCATGGTCTGGGGGTGCGTGGTCGAGCTAGTCAGCAAGGTCACGGTTTGACCCGCTTGCAGCTTGGACAGGCGCAGCACCTCTTGCCATGCTTCGATAAGTTGATAATCACTCACTGCCATTTTGTCTCTCCTTGTAAGGCAGCTCGGCTTCAAACCGACATGCCTAATCACGACAGGGCCACCTTGGTGGCCCTTCAACATCACACCAAGCGCTGGCCCAGAAAGTCACCGAAGGCTTCGTAAAAGCCGGCTTCGTTGTCCCAAGGAATCATGTGACCGGCGTTCGGCACACGAACGTGCTGCACGCCAGAGGCCAGTTGCTGAATCTCGGCCACATCCTCATCACGCACCACATCGCCACGCTCGGCGGTCATCAGCAAAGCAGGCACCTTCAAATGCGGGAAGTCGACGTGAATATCGTCGGTGTGAAACCCTTCAAAGCTGGCCAGAATCGCAGGCTCGTGGCAGGTGTGCAGCCACTGGGCACGCAATTGCAACTGCTCTTCGGTCCAGGTCGGGCAAAAAGCACGCATATCGTCAGCCGTGCAGCCCTTGCGAGCCATGGCCATGGAATCCACGTACCAGGGCAGCTTGGAAGGATAGGCACGGCGATCCGGGCCGGAGACCGGAGGATCAACCATCACCAGACGATTCAGGCCATCGCTATTCTTGTGAGCCGCACGCAAACCTATACGTGCACCCATGGAGTGGCCGACCACGATGTAGTCTTTCAGACCCAAGGCTTGAGCCAAGGCGATCAAGTCATCGGCTTGCGCATCCAGGCTGTAATCCATGCCTTCAGCCGCTTCGCTCAAACCGCGACCACGCACGTCCTGAATGTAGGTATCAAAGTGCTTGCCGAACTGCTCGCCCACAAAACCCCAGGTCACCGCCGGGCTGGTAATGCCGGGAACGATGATGACCGCTGGGCGCTGATCGCGACCCTCGCTGGAACCACCGTAACGCAGGTAATGCTGACGAATGCCATTGGCGTGAACATGGCCGCCGTAAAGAAAGGTACTCATTAATCTGTCCTTGGATTGAAACCGTCAGGCCTGGGCCCGACCCATGAAAATTGCTGCTGCCTACGCCATTTGGGGCGTAGCAGCCAGCGCGGCCCGGACCACATCCGGTGTAAAAGGCACCTGCCGAAAACGTCGGCCAGTTGCATCAAACAAAGCATTGGCAATGGCCGAGGCACAGGGCACAGAGGCAGATTCACCCGACCCCATCGGCGGCTCGGATTGCCTGTCCATCAAAATCACCTCAATGGGCGGGATGCGCGGGAAATCCACAATCGGATAGGCGCCCCACTCTGCGCTGACCACACCCTGTGCGTTAAAGCGCACCTGTTCATATAAAGTGCGGCTCAAGGACTGGATCACATTGCCGTGAATCTGGTGGCGCACGCCCGCCGGGTTCACCATCTGCCCGGTGTCCTGGCCCACATGAATCTGCTGAACCTCAATCACGCCCGTCTCCGCATGGACCCGCAGATCCAGCAGCCAGGCTGACCATGCCGCCCCGAAACCAGGAAACTTGCTGTGGATATAACGGGCGTACGACAAGCCACGACCGTAGAGATAGCCTTGCTCGTCCGGCTGCCCGCGAGAACCTCGATGCCCAATCTGCCATTGCCCCTTGTCCGCCACCGCCTGCAGCAGTTCCTGGGCGCGTCCATCCTGATCCAGATAACGCAGGCGATAACTCAAGGGGTCTACACCTGCTTCCACCGCCAGCTCGTCCAGAAAGCAGTCATGCGCAAAAGAATTGGGCATGGCCGACACGCCGCGCAACCAGGAGGCACGCACAATCGCAGGCATGTCCTGGCACACAATGCGCTGCTTGGGATAGCTGTACGGCGGTACTGCCGTGCGATCCCCCATTTCCAATTGACGTGGAGCAGCCGACTCCCGCCCCGTCAGCAAGAGCGCCAGGTTCGGCGCATCGTTGGAGGGGTAATGGGTAACAAAATCGTAATGACGCAGCTGCCCTTCGGCATCAATGGAGCCTTCCACATCCATCAGCTGAGCAGCGCCTTTAGGCTCCCAGCCGTGTTCTTGTTCACGCGTCAGTTGCACACGTACCGGCGCACCGACGGCCCGGGACAAGAGCAAGGCGTCCGCACATACATCGTCAGCACAATTACGGCCATAGCAACCGGCTGCTTCATGGCGGATGATCTCCAGGCCGGCTTCGTCCTCGTCCAGCAACTGACTCAAGTGGACGCGCAACATATGCGGATTCTGCGAGCCTGACCAGATTCGGCTATGGCCGGGCTGGTAGTCCGCCACGGCGCAAGACGGGCCAATGGAGGCATGCAGCTGAAAAGGCCAGACATAGGTACGCTTCAAGCGTTTGCCCTCTGGCGGCAGTTCATCAAAATCCGGCCCTTTATCCGCCAGCAAGCGCTCCGTCATGGGCTGACGACGAATCAGCTGTTCCAGATTACTCATATCCTCCAAAGGAGGAATCGCTTTCCAGCGCACGTTCAATTCACGGGCGGCGCGCATGGCGTGTTCTTCACGACGCGCGACCACACCAATAAAGTCACCAATCACCACGACACGCACATCGTCGGCAATATGACGGATGGACTGCTCGTCCACGGATTCCAGGCTGCGACCAATGAAGTCGCCGCTATCGCGCCCTATATAAGGAGGACGCACGACACGACCATGCAACATGCCGGGCACGCGCACATCGTGTACATACACCCACTGCCCCGCGACCTTGCCCGGAATATCGACACGCGCTTGGGCTGTCCCTACAATGCGCAATTGCTCGGCCGGTTTGGTGGGGGTTTCCTTATCCAGATAGGCTCGCAACTCCAAACCTTCCAGCAATTGCCAGTACGTCAGGCTGCGCCCGTCCGGGGCAATGATTGTGCCGTCTTCCACGCGTAATTGATCGGCAGGCACCGTCCAGCGCTCTGCAGCTTGTGCCAGCAGTAATTGACGTGCCTGAGCCGCCGCCTTGCGCAGCGGTACTGCATGGATCTGAATGGACGCACTGGCGATGGTAGGACCTTGATTGGGCACAGCATCGGTATGGCCCAGCACCATTTGCACGCGCGCCATGGGCACATCCAGCTCGTCGGCCACGATCTGACTTAGCGCAGTTTGAATGCCGGTGCCCAGGTCCACGTGCCCGTTAAAAGCGCGCACCCAGCCCTGTTCGGACACGGCGACAAAGACATCGTCGTGCGCCTGCAAGTACTCGGACACCACGCCGGGCTGGCCGGGCGAAGGCTTGGGAGGCCGTGCCGGTGCCGCTAAAATCAGCAAGGTGCCGGACGCCCTGAGCAAGTCCTGCTGCTGGTGGCGCGGCGCATCGTAAGACATCACACTCTCCTGGCTGGGCTTTCTATAAGGGTCTGGAAACCGGCAAACAGGGAGCCCTCCCTGAAAACCTGCCTGAGGCGTACCCTGGCAAAACATCGATTACTAGCGTACACGCCCTAATAAAATCAAATACAGCGCGCTGCAACCCATTTATCGCAACTACTATAAAGAGAAAATCAAGGGCTTAATAATCAGTGTAAACCCTATATTAAATAAGATTAGACCGAATTTCGAACGTCTTCCCCAGAGAGCTTTGATTGATACCTCAAGGGAGTAGTAGAATCTATTTACTCGATAAATTAAAGTGTATACACTTAATTTAAGCATATCAATACCGAGCTGATAAAAGCACCGCACACGCTGTTCGACAACAAGGTGCGATCTCCCAAAGGTGAAACCCATGAACCCTTGTACTCGCCCGCATACTTTGCGGGTCAATCAAGAGACCCACATCATCGAGGTGGAGCCCGATACGCCGCTGCTTTATGTATTGCGTAACGACCTGGAACTGAATGGCCCCAAGTTTGGCTGCGGCCTGGGTGAATGTGGCGCCTGTACGGTGCTGGTCGATGGTGTGGCCGCCCGCTCCTGCGTCGTGCCGGTCAGCCTGGTAGAAAACCGCCAGATCACTACGTTAGAAGGCCTGGCCCGAAATGGCCAGCCTAATGATGTTCAGCAGGCATTTATAGATTGCCAGGCTGCGCAATGCGGCTACTGCCTCAATGGCATGGTCATGACCGTGCAGGCCCTGCTGGAACGCAATCCGCAAGCCACCGAAGAGCAAATTCGGGACGAACTGCGCTATAACCTGTGCCGTTGCGGCACGCACGTAGAAATCATGCAAGCCGCCGTACGCGTCGCAAAGGCTCGGCAATGAGTCATTCAGTACAAGACCTTTCCCGCGCGCTGTGGCCGGAACTGCCTGCGGGCACCAGCTTGCTGCATGGCGCTGTGGTGCGCCCCCCTTACTGGTCCTATGAAAACGGGCAGTATCTGGGCGCTGAATTACAAATGGTAAACCAACAAGCTGCCCTGCAAGTACCCGGCGTTGTAGCCTGTGTGCATATGGGCAATTTCCTGGGTGTGCTGGCGGTACAAGCCGAGCAGGCTCAACAAGGCGCCGCCTTGCTGGATGCGCGCTGGGCCACGCCTGTCGCTGCAAACCAGGCTGCCCTGCCAGCCGATGAGACTGTTGCCGCGACACTGGGCTCCCCCGATCAAAGCTATGAGTGGCACTCTGCCGCCGAGCCTCAGGAAACCGCTTGGGCCCGTGCTTGTTATCACGACAAGCAACTTTATGTCTGGGCGCATACGCAGCGCCCCGCTGCCCTGCTGATTGAGCTGCAAGCCTTGAGCGGCCTGCCCAGCGAACAGATCCATTTGCAGGATATTGCCGGCAATCAGGCCGATGCCTACGACTGCGCCATGGATGCAGCCGTCATGGCCTTTGGCCGCCCCCAGGCCGTGCAAGTTCGTGCCAGCCACAGCGAAGTCACCATTCGCCTGAGCGTCTATAAAGGCACCGCAGAGCGAAACGACTTGAATGCCCATTTGCGGGCGACCCGCTGGCAACTGAACACCTTGTCCGGTGCACGTCCTTCGCTGGCGGCCATTCTTTGCGGCCAGCCAGGTTTGCCCAGCAGCGGTCCGGACGTAAAGAGCGATTACTTTTCTGCACCCACGCCTAACTATGATGGCGCGGCCGCCAGCAGTGACCCCGACAGTCTGGCCCAGGCCACAGTCTTTGCCCAGGAGTCGCAGTTCGATCAGGACTGCCACAGCCTGGGCCTGGACCCTTTGGAGGCACGACTGGAACAAGTCAGCAGCCCCCAAGGTCGAGAACTGCTGCAACGGGTTGCCGAGCAGTCGGACTGGTCCGAGCCCTTGCCCGCCCATCAAGGCCCTTTGCGCAAGGGTCGCGGGCTGGCCTACAGCCATATTGTTGAAAACGTCCCCGGACAGGCTGCAAGAGAACAGTGGTCCGCCTGGGCCGTGGACGTCAGCGTCGATACCCGTCAAGGCACGCTCAGCATAGACAAGCTGACCATTGGCCACGACAGCACCGAACTGAGCAATCCCGAGCAGACCCCGGAGTCTGCGCCCGCCCTGGCCGACCGACTGGGCCGTTGGGCTCAACAACTGCTGAACAATGGCGTGGGCAAAGGCAGCGAAGGTAGCAACGACAGCCCTGTCAAAGAAACCGCCGACAAGCCCGCCGTCCAACTGGTCAAACGAGAGTCTGCCGTAGGCCAGCCTTTGGCCTGGAACCAGGGCGTGGAACTGCCTGCCGCGGCCGCTATTGCCAATGCAATTTTCAATGCCAGTGGCATACGCCTGACCAGTGCGCCTTTTAGCGAACAGTCTCTGGCACTGGGCTATCAGTCCGATAAAACAGGCAGCAGCAAAAAACGCAAAGCCTGGTGGGGGGCCTTGGCCGCGGTCGCCACCGGCACAGTCTTGAGTGCCCTGCCCTGGCGGCCCGCCATCGCGCCTGTCGGCCAAGTGGACACATCCATCTTTTCAGAGCTGGCGATTGAGCGTGGCCGCCTGGTTGCCATTGCAGGCGATTGCATGGTCTGCCACACCGCTGAAGGCGGCACACCCAATGCGGGCGGTCTGGGCCTGGATACACCGTTTGGCACTATCTACACCACCAACATCACACCGGACAAAGAAACCGGCATCGGTAGCTGGAGCTACAAAGCCTTTGAGCGCGCCATGCGCGAGGGCATTCATCAGGACGGACGCCACCTGTACCCGGCCTTCCCTTACACGGCCTTTGCCAAGATCAGCGATGAGGACATGCAGTCCCTGTACGCCTACCTGATGACACAAGAGCCAGTGAAGTCCGAAGTGCCTGAAACCAAGCTGCCCTTCCCCATGAATATGCGGCCCCTGGTGGCGGGCTGGAACCTGCTGTTTCACCGTGATCCGAATGCCTACGTGCCGGACCCGACGCAAACCGTGCAATGGAACCGGGGGGCCTATCTGGTCAATAGCAGCGGTCACTGTGCGGCGTGCCATAGCCCACGCAATATGCTGGGCGCGGAAAAAGGCGGTAAAGCGAATTTCCTGGCGGGTGGTTTTGCGGACAACTGGGAAGCGCCTGCGCTCAATAGCCTGTCCAAAGCCCCCATTCCCTGGACAGAACAGGAGCTGTACCAATACCTGCGTACCGGCTACTCGCCCCGTCATGGCGTGGCGGCGGGACCGATGGGGCCGGTCGTCGCAGGCTTGGCAGAACTGCCGGAGTCCGACGTCCGTGCCATGGCGCACTACCTAAGCAGTTTGAACCCGGTCGAGAGCGAACAAGAACAAACACACGCCGCCCAGGCCGCGCTGCTGGAGCAAGATAGCCGCAGCAATAAGGACGTGATGGTGATGCCAGGCGAAAACCTGTTCAACGGCGCTTGTGCTGTTTGCCATGACCCACGTGGTGGGCCGGTGCTCTTTGGGGCTCGCCCGTCCCTGGCCTTGAACAGCAATCTGCACAGTGAACACCCGGACAATACGATTCAGGTGTTGATGCACGGCATTACCCGTCCGGCACAGCCCACCCTGGGTTCCATGCCCGGTTTCAAGAACAGCATGAATGACGAGCAGATGGAAGATCTGCTGAACTATATGCGGGCGCGTTTTGCACCGGACAAACCCGCCTGGACAGGCCTGAAAGACAAGATTGCGACCATACGGGAGCAGAAGGGGCATCTGTAGACGGGGCTTGCCCGCAGATTGTGTTTAGATACGCGGTCAACGAAACAAAGGCGGCTTCAAGTTTTCACTTGGCCGCCTTTGTTTTATCTTGCATTGCACTCTGACACGGTTAAACCCGAGCCTGGGCCAGACTCAAAATCCATCAACCGGAAAAACCACCGGCCTCCAGAAACTTCTGTTCTTCCGCAGTGGTAGTACGCCCCAGAATCGAGTTGCGATGCGGGAAGCGGCCAAAGCGCTCCACCACATCCAGATGCTCTTCGGCGTGGTCCAGCCAGGGACGGCCAATTTCCTGGTTCAGGCGCACGGCTTCTTGCTGGTCCACCAAGTTCTCCGCATGGGAGTACGGCAAGTAGCAAAACACACGACGCTCCACCGGAATCTGTTTATCCAGGCCCTTGGCCACCATTTCCTTGGCAATCGCCAAACCTTTTTCATCGGTCGCATACATGCGAGTGGTATTGCGAAAGGAGTTGCGTGGGAACTGATCCAGCAAAATCAGCAAGGCGTAAGCCCCTTCTGCGGTCTGCGCCCAATCATCCAGCTCCCCCTTGGCCGCACGTTCGTGCCAGTCCAAAAACCGTTCGCGAAATTCCCGGTCAAAGTCATCGGACTTGCGAAACCACTTCTCTGGCCCTGATTCAACCCAGAAATCAATCACTGCCTGAGGGTTGGGACGTGCATCTGCCATGGTGTTCTCCTGGAGCCGGTCCGGCCTCCACTGTCTGGAGGCCGGAAGTTAAACGGACAGGTAAGTGCGCCGCACTTGTTCGTTGGCACTTAATTCCTGCATGGCGCCACTGTACCGTATTTGCCCCTTCTCCAGCACATACGCCCGATCCGACACCAGCTCGGCAAAATGCAGATTCTGCTCGGACAGCAAGATGCTGACACCCGCCTGCTTCAGCTCCAGAATCATGTGCACCATCTGCTCCACAATCACGGGAGCCACACCCTCGGACGGTTCGTCCAGCAAGACCAGATAGGGATTGCCCATCAAGGTGCGCGCGACGGTCAGCATTTGCTGCTCGCCCCCGCTCATCTGCCCGCCGGGCCTGTCCTGCATCTGGCCCAGATTGGGAAACAGGCTGTACAAGCGTTCAGGCTGCCAGTGCGGAGCTGCTGTGCCATCCGGCCAGCGTCGCGCAGGCTGACGGCCCACTTCCAGATTTTCCGTGACGCTTAAATCAGTAAAGATGCGTCGGTCTTCGGGTACAAATCCCAAACCGGCCCGAGCAATTTCAAAAGGCTGCTTGTCGTGAATGGCTTGGCCCATGAATTCGATATGGCCGTTGGAGCGCTCCATCAAACCCATGATGGATTTCAAGGTGGTGGACTTGCCTGCACCGTTGCGCCCCATCAAGGCGACCACCTCACCGCGTTGCACAGTCAGGGACAAATCAAACAAGATATGCGCCGCCCCGTACCAGGCATTCAAGCCATCTACGCTCAGCAAAGGCTGCTCGTCCGCCCCGCCTGCGGCGATCCGCTCAGAACCGGCTAATAAGTCCTGCGTCATGCTGGCTCCTTGTTCTCAAATGTTTTGCCTGTTCCAAAGTACACCTCCTGCACCTTGGGATGCTGACGGATATAGTCCGCATCCCCTTCTGCCACCAGCCGGCCACGGGCCAACACAAGCATGCGATCCGAGTGCTCGAACACCACATCCATGCTGTGCTCGGTAAACAGCACACCCATATTGCGTTCGATCACCAGTTTTTTGGTCAGGCGCATCAGCTCATTGCGCTCCTTGGGGGCCATGCCTGCTGTGGGCTCATCCATCAGCAAAAGACGCGGATCGTTGGCCAGTGCAATTGCCAGTTCTACCCGCTTCACATCGCCGTAAGCCAGCTCGCTACAAGGCCGTTCAGCCTGCGCCAGCATGCCAACCTGATCCAGCAGATCCAGCGCACGCGCACGCTCGAACTGAGCCGCCCGACGCCAAAAGGAAAACAGCTTTTTCTGATGCGCCAGTAAGGCCATCTGCACGTTCTCCACCACTGTCAGGGATGCAAAAGTCGCGGCAATCTGAAAGGTACGGCCCACGCCCAAAGCAGCAATCTTGCGCGGAGCCAGCCCTACCAGTTCCTGATCGCCCAAACGCACCGATCCGGCTGTGGGCGTCAATTGCCCGCCCACCATATTGAAGGTGGTGGTTTTGCCTGCGCCATTGGGGCCGATCAAGGCCAGGAATTCCCCGGCCTGCACATCAAACTCGATACCGTCTACGGCCAGGTTGCCGCCAAACGCTTTTTTAAGACCTCGTACTTGCAGCAAACTCATGACGATGCCTCCGGTGCTACGCGGCGATGCGCCCAGCGTTTAAAAAAGCCGGCAATACCCTGCGGGAAAGCCAGAACCAGCAGCAGAATCACGCCACCAAACAAGGCGCGCCAATACTGCGTGATGCCCAGGAAGAAGTCCTGCAACAAGGTGAACACCGCTGCACCGACCACCGGACCGACCAGGGTTTGCAAACCACCCAACAAGACCATGACCAGGCCATCCACGGATTTATTCACCGCGATCACTTCAGGCGACACGCTGCCCTTGGAAAAGACAAACAAGACACCGGCCAGACCGGCAAACGTGCCCGCCAAAATAAAGGTCAGCCACTGTACGCGCTTGACGGGGATACCAATGGCCTCGGCCCGCAAAGCAGAGTCCCGGCTGGCACGCATGGCATAGCCAAAGGGCGAGAACAAGATGCGACGCAAGAGAAAAGCTGCTGCCACCACCAGCAGCAAGGCAAAGTAATAATAGCGATCACCCGACAGCCATTCCGCAGGCCAGATACCGACCACGCCATTGGAGCCGCCTGTGAAGCTGTCCCACTGATAGACAATCGACCAGATAATCTGCGCGAATGCCAAGGTCAGCATGGCCAGGTAAACACCGGACAGGCGCACACAGAACCAGCCAAAGATCAGCGCCCCCAAGCCTGCAACAGCCGGAGCCAAAACCAGGGACCAGCCCATGGACAAGGCCGCCGCTTTAAACAGCAGAGCCGCCGCGTACGCCCCCAGACCAAAGTAAGCGGCATGACCAAAGGAGTTCATGCCACCTGGCCCCATCATGAAGTGCAGGCTTAAGGAGAACAGGGCCAAGACCAGAATATCCAGAGCGAGCACGGGAGCATATGGGAACCAGTCGCTCATCAAGGGCAAGACAGCCATCACACCCAGAACTACCAGCACCATGACCTGGAAAGCCGTGCTACCAGCACGCAAGGGCGCTTCAATCGGAGCCGAGTTACGGCTGACGGCTTGAGCTCGCCCAAACAAGCCCCAGGGCCGGAACACCAGCACCACGGCCATGAAGATGAACTCCACCACCAGCGTCAATTTCGGAAAGGCAAAGTCCACGCCAAAGAAGGTGACCGTGCCCAGAGCGATACACAGGGCCTTCAATTCCGCGACGATCAAGGCAGCCACGTAAGCACCGGGGATGGAACCCATGCCACCGACCACCACAATCACAAAGGCATCCCCGATCACGCTCAAGTCCAGCAGCAGATTGGCGGGTTGACGCGGTAACTGCACGGCACCACCCAAACCAGCCAGGAAGGCCCCCAGGGCAAACACACCCGTAAACAGCCAGGCCTGATTCACGCCCAGCGCACCCAGCATTTGTCGGTCATGGGTCGCGGCGCGCACCAGCACCCCCCATCGGGTACGGGTCAGCAGGAGCCACAGCAAACCCAGCACCACCGGGCCGATCACGATCAGCACCAGGTCATACACCGGGAAGAAGCGCCCTGCAATGGAAACGGAGCCGTTCAAACCCGGAGCCAATGGTCCCAACAGATCTTCCGGCCCCCACACGGCCAGGGCCCCGTCGTTGATCACCAGCACCAGGGCAAAGGTGGCCAATAACTGAAACAGCTCGGGCGCTTTATAGATACGCCGCAGGAGCACGATCTCCAGCAAGGCCCCCAATGCGCCGACCAGCAAGGCGGCCACAATCAGGCCTGCCCAGAATCCCAGCGCCGAGCCCCCCATGAATTGCACGGTGGAATACGCCATGTAGATGCCCAGCATGTACAGGGAGCCGTGTGCAAAGTTGACGATGCGTGTCACCCCAAAGATCAGGGACAAACCCGCCGCCACCAGGAACAAAGACGATGCCTCGGCCAGTCCGTTAAGGAACTGAACCCATAAACCCGATAAGGCCATTACTGCCTCGCGTCAGAAGTGGCGCGCCAGATGGCGCGCCGATCTACGAAATAATGCGTTCTTGGAATTATTGATTGGCCGCGGCAGGACGCCACTGGCTGACTTGCTCATCCGTAGGCTGTACATCCTTGCCATCGGCATAACGGATATTGGTCATGATGCCCTTGCCGTCCTGCTTGGCCAGCACACCCACATAAGCCCCCTGTGTGGACTGCTGATCTTGCGTGCGGTAAGTGATGGGGCCGAAAGGCGTGACCACATCCAGACCCCGGAAAGCTTTGATCATGGCTTCCGTGTCGGTAGAGCCGGCTTTTTCAATACCGGCGGCAATCGACACAATGGTGCTGTAGCCAATAATCGTACCCAGGCGTGGGTGCTCTTTGTACTTGTCCTGATAGGCTTTCAGGAAGGCATTGTGCTCGGGCGTGTCGATGGCGTACCAGGGGTAGCCGGTGACGATCCAGCCTTCCGGCGTTTCTTCACCCAAGGGGTCCAGGTACTCCGGCTCGCCGGTCAACATGCTGACTACCGGCAAGGTGGGACTGAAGAACTGGCGCTGATTACCGGCACGAACCAGACGAGCCAGGTCGGACGCAAACAGTACGTTAAAGACCGCATCAGGCTTGGCTTCGGACAAAGCCTGCACCACGGCACCAGCATCGACCTTGCCCAGAGGAGTAGCCTGTTCAGCCACGAACTCGATATCGGGCTGGGCTTCCTTCATCAAGGTCTTGAAGGTGGCAACAGCGGACTGACCGTACTCGTAGTTGGGGTACACAATCGCCCAACGCTTCTTGTTCAGCTTGACGGCTTCCGGCACCAGCATGGCCACCTGCATATAGGTGGAGTTGCGCAGACGGAAGGTGTAGCGGTTGCCATCGGCCCAGACGATCTTGTCGGTCAACGGCTCGCTGGCCAGAAAGAAAACTTTTTTATGCTTGGCGAAGTCGGTAATGGCCAGACCGATATTGGACAAGAAGGTCCCGGTCAGCACATCCACTTTTTCACGCGAGATCAATTCCTCGGCAGCGCGTACCGCATCGCCGGGGTTGGAGTTGTCATCCTTGATGATCAATTGCAGCTGCTTGCCGTGAATCCCCCCGGCCTGGTTGATCTGCTCAACCGCCAGCTCCATCCCGTTTCGATAAGGCCCCAAAAAAGCGGGCTGGGATTTATAGCTGTTCAGCTCCCCAATCTTGATCACCCCCTCGGCGGCAGCGGTAGCCCCCAAGGTTTGCAACATCATCGTTCCTGCCAGTGCTACCCCTGCAAATGTCTTGTTCATTGTCTTCTCCGTGGGCTTGTGAGGCGAAACACGACTCAGCAACTTGTCTTGTTTTAGTGATTTAAAGTGTACACATGGTATTTTTGCGAGTAAATCGGCCAAGACCTAGGGATATACCCTTGAACACTTTAAACATAAAACACAGCAAGCCACGCAGAAAGCCGTTAAAGCAAGGAGACCAAGAAGAAATGAGCAGAAAAAGTAGATAGCCTGAGAAGAAGGGAACCGCCGATATACAGTGACTACACTTAATAAGCCCAAAGATTAAAACGCAACCACCCCGCCTGGTTCCTGCGCGCGCCGAATCATGGATTTCATAAACTGCTCCATCATATCCGGCAAGCCGCTTTTGTACTGGGGAAATCCTCTAGAAGCTTTCATCTGGAAATATCAATACCTAAAGAATTTTGACGTTATATTCTCAAGAGATAAAAAAACGGTAGCCCCCAGGGCTACGCTTGAGGAGACAAGATGTTGAACTTCCCCCGTCGCTTCCCATCCCGACTGACCCTTGGTGTACTGACCACCAGCGTCTTGCTGGCCGCCTGTGCCAGCACTTCTGTCAATGATCGCAGCGTCACCATCAAGCGCGACAGCTATGGCACGCCGCACATCTATGCTGACAGCACCTATGGCTTGTTCTATGGCTATGCCTATGCCGTGGCCACAGACCGTCTCTACCAGATGGAAATTGCCAAACGTTCAGGCTGGGGAACGGTGGCAGAGGTTCTGGGGGCGGATTTCCTGGAGCTGGATAAAGTCACCCACAGCAATATCGACCCGGACGCCATCCGCAAACAATTGGCCGCCCTGTCCAAAGAAGACCGCGCCATGTTTGAGGGCTATGCCGCTGGTTTTACCCAGCGTGTGCGCGAGGTGAAAGCCCAGCGTGATACCTTGATGCCCAAGGAGTTTCTGGACCAAGGCTTTGAGCCTTCTGAATGGCAGCCCGAAGACATTGCCATGGTCTGGGTTGGCTTGATTCTGAACCGCTTTTTTGCCGGTACGGCGGAAGTGGCCAACCTGAATCTGCTGAAAACCTTAAAGGCAGACCAGGGCGCGGAACGAGGCGAACAGCTCTACAAACAACTGCGCTGGCTCAACGACCCGACCGCACCCACTATCATTGCTCAGCCTGAAGCCCGGACCGCCCTGGCTGATTTGCCTACGCATTTGCAGGCCCTATCCACACAAGCCGCACAGGACTATCTGCACAAACAAGCCGTGGCGCTTGGCCCCACTGTGGCCGCCGGCACACCGACGGCCAGCAATGCCTGGCTGCTGGGCCCCGAAAAGACGACTCACGGCCATGCCGTGCTGTACAACGGCCCGCAACAAGGCTGGTACACCCCATCCATTACCTATAGCGTCGGCTTGCACGGTGCCGGCTACGACCTGACCGGCAGCACCGCTGTTGCCCTGCCCGCCATTCTGTTCGGCACCAATGGCCAGATTGCCTGGGGTTCCACAGTGGGTTCACTGGACACCAACGACGTTTACCAACTGCGTTTGAAAGACGGTGATCCGCATAGCTACTGGTACAACAATGCCTGGCGCCCCATGGAGCACAAGCAGGTGCGCATCAAAGTGCGTGATCAGGACGATGTGACGCTGGACGTCTACCGTGCGGCTCAAGGTTATGTCAGCAGTTGGGATACGAAAAACAACACGGCCTACGCCAACCGCCGTAGCTGGCAGGGCCGGGAAATTGAAACCCTGCTGGGCTGGGCCCATGCGGCCAAGGCCAAGAACTGGGATCAATTCATGGCCCAGGCAGCCCGCGTCAGCGCCTCCATTACCTGGTTCTATGCCGACACCCAAAACAATATCGGTGCTGCTGCCTTGGGACGGTTGCCCCAGCGCCCGACCAATCAGGCCATCCAGTTCCCGGCCGCAGGCGACGGCAGCATGGAATGGCAAGGCTTTCTGAGCTTTGAGCACAACCCCAAAGTGCTGAACCCACAGCAAGGCTATATCGCCAGCTGGAACAACAAGGCCTACAGCGCCCTGCTGGCTGACAATGCCAACTTCTCTTACGTGGATCGAGTGCAGGAACTGCTGGCACCGTTACAAGCCAAGCAGCGCCTGAGCGATGAGGAAATCTGGGGCATCGACTCCCTGGGTGCGCGCTCGGATCTGAATGCGCGCTACTTCGCCCCCATCATCCAGCAAGCCGCCAAGCTGCCACGTGCCAGTGCCCTGGCCCGTCAGGCTGCCGAACAGTTGAAAGGCTGGGACTACAAGCTGCACGTCGCCAGCAACGGCAAGCATTACGAAGGTAGCGCCCCGGCTGTGATGCAGGCCTGGATGCAAGCCGCAGTCCCTGTATTCCTGAAAGGTCGTTTGCCTGACAGCGTCTACCAGACCTACACGCAAGGCCTGTACCCGGCCATGAATGACCCGCGTAGCGCCCAGCCAGCCGCTGCGGCCAAGCTGATCTGGAACGCTATCCAGGGCCCGGCGGCCGGGGTGCCACAAACGATTGATTTCCTGCAAGGTCGTCCCGCCCAGGAGCTGGTGCTGGACGCACTGGAACAAGCAGCCGCCTCCTTGCAGAAATCACAAGGCGCGCAAGCCCAGCAATGGCGTGCCCCCTCTGTTTCCATGCTGTTCGCGGCACGCAATGCGATTGGGGTGCCCTGGTCCGACCCTGCGTACGAGCGCCGCATCATGCCTTATCTGAACACCGGCAGCGCCCGCTTCCAGTACGTGCTGGACCCTGCTGGCGTGCGTATGTGCTCGGTGATGGCGCCGGGACAAAGCGGTTTCATCGATCCCAAAGGCCAAGCCGACGTTCATCATTCGGATCAGCTTGAGATGTTTGCGGCTTTCAAGTGCAAGAGTGATGCCATCAGCGCTCAGGACATCGACCAGGCCAGTCAGGGCAGCCAAACCCTGCGCTACTAAGTATTCCATCACAAACGGGGCCTGGAGCATTTGCCGCTCCAGGCCCCGTTTCTTTTTACGCAGTCCGGCACGCCTAATCCTTCGTCACCACCTGATTGCGACCAGCGCGCTTGGCGTCATACAAGCGCTGGTCAGCCTGCACCAGCGCCTCTTCAATGACCTGACCGGGTTGGCACACCGCCAAGCCCATACTGGCCGTAATCTGGAAAGACTCGCGGTCATGGTTGTAAAAGGTTTGTTCCTGCACCTGACGCAAGAGCAAATCCGCAAAGCGCAACGCCTGCTCATCACTACGCCCGGCCAGAATCAACACGAACTCCTCGCCACCATAACGGGCCGCCAAGTCATGGGGTCCCAGATGCGCCTTGAATAAAGACGCGGTACGCGTCAAGACATCATCCCCTACCGAATGGCCGTGGGTATCGTTGATCTGCTTGAAATGATCCAGATCCACCATCAACACATGCAGTTTTTCCTGGACTGGCCCCTGCCCCAACTGACGACTGACCGCGCCCCGGTTCAGCAAGCCGGTCAAGGTATCGTGGGTAGCTTGTCGATATAAACGCAACAAAAGCCCCAGATGAAAATAATTGGCGGTCAGGGCAACAACCAGCAAGGCACTCAACAGCCAAAGATCCTGCAAACCTTTCGCGGTCATCCAGGTTCCCGAGCTGACGCTGGCCAAAATTTGCAAGGCAATCAACGCGCCCCCTACCAACGCAGATTCCAGCAAGGTAAAAGGAAAAATACTTAAGGTCGCGACCAACAGGAAAGGGATAAAGCCGTAACCCAGAACCACGTAATGCCCAGCCCCCGAGAGCGTCAGCAGCATATACGCGTAAAAAGAGGCTGGCAAAATAAAGACCAGGCCACTCAACACATAAATACGGGTAATGCGCTGATGGCCATTAAACGCTAGCCATACACACGCGATCAGTCCCCCCAGGCTTAACACACGCACCGCCATTAAATGTGTAGGCCAGCCGGGCAAAACCAGCCAATCCATCAAAGTCCAAAGGGGAGTCAGCAAGGCAAATAGCAAGCCAACTAATACGACACGGCTGCGTAAATATTCCATTCGGGCATGAATGAAGTCACGAGAATGGTATTTCCCGCTCAGTGTGTCGCGCACCGAGCTGATACTGATCGCTTGCAAGTTTTTCCAACCTTCCAGAACAGTTCCCATCAATCAATTCGCCAAGAAGAAACAAAATAGCATGATGGCAATTTTTAGTTACATGCATTTAAAAAACAAGCTGTCAGTTCTTTCAGGGTCAGCCCATGCTGACCCCGGCTTACCATCACACCGTGTGAGGCTGCTTGCTCATCCAGCTAATGACCTCCTCCAACATCGGTTCACCCGAATCCTGGGGGCGCCACAACAAACCGAGCTGACCATGCAAACGCGGGTCGCTCCAGTCCAGCTCCAAGATACACAGCTCCGGGTAGACCGGCACCATGCTGCGCGTCATGGGCACTAAGAAATCACTGCCCACGGCTACACGCGCATTGGTATGCGCGTAGGCAGACTCGATCGCACAAGTGGGATACGACAGGCCTTTGGCATCCAGGCTCAGCTCGAAACTGCGCCGCATGGGACTGTTTTTGGGGGGCAATATCCAGGGATACTCCAGCGTCTGCTCCCAGGTCACTTCATTTTGCCGGGCCAAAGGGTGATTGCGGCAAGCGGCCACCCCCAAAGGCACCATCCCCAAGGGCAAATACGCCATCGCCGGGTTGCGACCGGCTTCGTCCACACGGCCAATGACCAGATCCAGCTCACCCTGCTCCAGATTGCGACTTAACACATCCAGCGTGCCTTCCTGAATCCGGATATGGCATTGCGGATCGCGCTCGTACAAATACACCAACAGTTGCGGCAAATAAACTGCAGCCACCATAGGCGATATACCCAAGGTAAATTGCTGGCGAAATCCCTGCCTGTATTGCTCCAGCGTCGCGTTCATGCGATCAAGGCGGTTGAGCACCCCTTGGGCCTGGGAGACCAGCGCCAAGGCTGCCGGCAAAGGCTCAATACCGCGGGCATGGCGCTCGAATAAAGGCATACCGATACTGTCTTCAAAGTCCTTGAGCCATTTTGACAAAGCGGGCTGGGTCATATTGGACTGCCGGGCCACATCGCTCATGCTTTTCTGTTCGCACAAACGAATTAAAACCTGCAGATGCTTTAAGCGAATGCGTTCACTCCAGCTCATGGCTTACCTATATGAAAGAAGTATATATACCTGCAAGTTATTCAATTTAACATTATGGCTACTGCTTCCATAATGGGTATACCCGAAGCTACAAAATAGGCACGTCATGTCTCAGTCAGTACCCAATTTTTTATTAATCATTGCGGATCAACTCCGTGCGGACCATTTGGCGTGTTACGGCAATAAAGACATAAAAACGCCCAATCTGGATGCCTTGGCCGCTCGTGGTTGGAGTGCTGAGCGATTTTACGTCGCCACGCCGATCTGCATGCCCAACCGGGCTTCCCTGATGACAGGCCGCATGCCTTCGGTACACGGTGCGCGTCACAACGGCGTTCCCCTACCACTGGACTCCACCACTTTTGTCGATGTACTGCGTCAGGCAGGCTGGCGCACTGCGTTAGTGGGCAAGGCACATCTGCAAAATATAACGGATACCCCCCCGCTCTACCCACGCCCGGATGATCCGCCGACCAAGGGTGAAGCCCGCCCCCCCCTGCCAACCAACGATTACGGCCAGGAATGTGGGCAATGGTGGCGCGATCGCGCCGATCACAGTGTGCAACTCCCCTTTTACGGCTACGAGCACGTGGACTTGGCCATCGACCACGGCGACCAGGTCTGGGGCGACTATGGTCGCTGGCTGCAAAATGAACATCCTGAAATTGCCGCCCTGTCCGGCCCTGAAAACGCCATCCCGACTCCCGACTACGCGCTAAGCCGCATTGGCCAAGCCTGGCGTACCCGTGTGCCAGAAGAGTACAGCACCACGGCCTGGATTGGTGAGCGCACCCGCGCTGTGCTGGATAAATATGCCCAGGAACAACAGCCTTTCTTTATCCAGTGCTCCTTTCCCGACCCCCATCACCCCTACACGCCGCACGGTCAATACTGGGATATGTACAAGCCTGAAGAAGTCAGCCTGCCCGACTCCTTCCACCTAAGCCCCCACCCCCTGCCCGCACACCTGCAATTGCTGCACCAGTTGCGCGATGACGGCAAAGCGATTAAACACACTCCCACACTGTTTGCCTGCTCCGAACGCGAAGCCCGCGAGGCGATTGCCTTGAACTACGGTTCCATCACGCATATCGATGCCGAGATCGGGCGCATTCTGGACCATCTGGAGCGCACCGGCCAGGCGGAGAACACCATCGTCATGTTCATGAGTGATCATGGCGACTTCATGGGCGACCATCAACTCCTGTTGAAAGGCCCTGTGCATTACCAAAGCATTATTCGCAGCCCCTTTATCTGGTTTGACCCAAAGGATGCGAAATCTCAAGGCACAAGCACGATGGTCTGTTCTACCATTGACGTCGCGCCTACGGTTCTGCAACGTGCAGGCCAGTTGCCCTACAACGGTATTCAGGGTCGTTCCTTGCTGAAAGTGATACAGAACGAAGCCGTGGATTGGCGAATAGGCGTATTGATTGAGGAAGAAAACCAGCGCAAGCTGTTCAATACGCCTATTCGCACCAAGCTGCGCTCGCTGGTCACACAGCAGCATCGTCTAAGTCTGTACGAGGGCGGTCAAATCGGAGAGCTGTACGATCTGCAAGCCGATCCACTGGAACAACATAATTTGTGGAATGAACCTGACGCGCAAACGTTAAAAACAACGCTTTTGTGTCAATTGATCGACACCATGATGGCTCACAGCGAAACCAGCCCCCTGCCTTTGGCGATAGCGTGAGATAGACACTGTTACCTACCCCTATCTGGAGACCTCTATGCCCATCTTTTCCTTGCTGCGCAACGTAAGCATTTGTGCGCTGATCTTACCTTTGGCTACGCCAGTCCAAAGTGCCGAGGTGGCCACACTTGTTGTCAGCTCCGCTGCAGGCGGCCCGCTGGATGTCCTGGGTCGCATGTTGGCCCGCGAAGCCACGGCAACCACCGGCCAAACGATTGTGGTAGAGAACCGCGCGGGCGCAGCAGGCATGATTGCAGCCGAGGCGGTGGGCCGGGCCAAACCCGACGGCAATACCTTGTTGCTGACCCTGGACACCGTTGCCACGGCCAATCCGCATATTTACGTCAACAGCAAATTCAAGGTTGGGGAGTCTCTGGACCTGGTGTCTTTGCTGGGCACCTTTGACCAGGTTCTGGTGGTTCCCAGCAAGACCGGTATCACAACACCTGCCGAGTTTCTGGAGCGTGCCCGCGCCAAACCCATGAATTACGGCTCTGCCGGCATGGGCTCGCCAGGGCATTTGATGATGTCGGCCTTGACACAAGATAGCGGGATCAAGCTGGATCACATTCCATATCGCAGCAATAGCGCTGTGGTCAATGATATGTATGGCGAGCGTCTGGACAGCGGTTTTCTGACGATTGCCTGTGTTTTGGGGCCGATCAAGGAAGGTTTGCTCACGCCATTGGCGACTTCTGGCGGCAAACGCAATCCTTTATTGCCTGCAGTCCCTACATTGGCCGAAGCAAAGTTACCAGGCCTGGAAAACTTTAACGAGAGCTTCTCGTACCTGGTTTTCACCACCAAGGGTTCGCCTCCAGAGAAAATCAAAGCATGGAACGACTTGCTGAGCGATATCGTGAAACGTCCCTCTACCGCCGAGACTTTGCGAATGCTGGATATTCAAGCCTACGATTCGTCCAAGGTTTCTCCAGCACAATGGGTGCAGCAGCGGAATGCGCGCTGGGAGCAGATTGTGCGGGATAACAATATTCGCTCTGATCAGTAATTGTTGGAATTACAGCCCCTGGTTTCAGGGGCTGTTTTTTTTTGGGGCTGCGTAGGTGTTGCTGAGGGCAGGCTCAATGCTTGATGGCGAGGCAGCTCGCAAAAAGAAGGGAGCAGGAGCAGGGAGCCGGTTAGTGCAGGTGTAGCAGTGGTCGGGCTGAGCACTTGCCGGTGCTGCGCACCGGTGCCCTTGTCAGGAGATAGCTACGGGCGCATCCTGAACTCGCGGGGTGGTTCGTCCCCCGGACGATCCACAAGCGCCCCGCTCAAACAGCAGGATGCTTGCACCCCTACGCTATCTCCTGACCGCGGCAAGTACTCTGATCCGCCCGACCACTGCTACACCTGCACCAACCGGCAGACTCACACTACTCTGTTCCCTTCTTTTTAAGAGCCAACTGAATGGCTTAGTGCGGTATGAGATTTACTGTTTTTATGTCCCGTTGATAGTGCGAGGTCAATGGCGCCAGAAGTGACCACCGACAACAACAACAAATACCAAAGCCAAAGCCAAAGCCAAAGCCAAAAAGAGTAGCGCCCAAAAAACTTAAAGCCCCCTCCGGCATCATAAAAAAGCTACTTAACCCCCACCCACTTTTTCTTCAACTCCAATCACCTCGCCTATCACTCACGTATTCAAACCAAGCTCAAGGCCTGCCTGAAGCATCCCAAAAAACACGAAATCACCGTTCAACAAATCCAAACCTTTTCTCCTCTCCAGTGCTGTTTGGGCTATGTACACGATGTAGCTTGTTTTCTTGTGGGGCCCGTGTCCGGCTTGTCGGGCGAGTCAGGACTCTTGCCGCGGGCAGTGTGACGGGGCGGGATGCAAGGGTCGTGCTGTTTGAGGAGCACGCTTGCGGTTTGTACGGGGGACAAATCGCGCTCCGAGTTCACGACCCGCCCGCCCCGTCACACTGACAAGGGAACCCACGCGCAGCGTGGACAAGGGGCCCGCCAAGACAAGCCGGACACGGGCCCCACAAGAAAACCCTCTCGCTCCCCCGCATAGCCCAAACAGCACGATCAGAAGAAAGCCGCTGCATCGCCACAGCCCCAGTCACCTAAGTTCTGCCATGCCGCCGCCTTTTAGCTCATCAAGGTAATGACGCCCTTGTGAACCAACAGCAACAGCAGAACCAGAAGCCAGCCTTAATCCAGGCTGATCCCCGCCCGAGTCACAATGTCATGCCAGTAATCCGCCTCCGCAGGCAGCCCTTTCCGAAACTCCTCGGCCGACACCTTGGACAGCAAATACCCCTGATCCAGTAACTTCTTACGAATCTCGGGATCAGCCAGCACTTTTTCCAAAGCCCCTTCAATCTTGGCAACGATCTCTGTATCCGTCCCGGCAGGCACAGCCAAAGCCCACCAGTTGCTGATCACCACATCCTTGTAGCCCAGTTCCTCCATCGTGGGGACATCAGGCAAGGCCGGGAAACGCTCCGGCAGAGCAACAGCCAAAGCCTTCAACCTCCCCTGCGGCAGAAAAGCTGCCCCCAAACCATAGCTGCTGACAAACATCTGCACTTCATTGCTCAACAAAGCCTGGATCCCCGGTGCCGAGCCTCGGTAATGAATCCCCAACATATCGCCTTCCAGAACCGCAGACAACTTCCAGGCCGATAGCTCGGGCGTCGTGCCTGCCCCGGGCGTCCCGTAGTTCACTTGCCCTTTGCGCTGCTGCACATAATCCCTGAATTCAGCCATATTCTTGACGGGCAACTCTCCATTCACATAAACAAACGCCGCCGCATCCGCCACCTTATTGATCACATACAAATCCTTGAATGGGTCATAGCCCATGTTCTTGTACAAGAACTGATTGATCACAAAATTATTGGTCGCCGAAAACAGCAAGGTGTAGCCATCCGGCTTGGAGCGCGCCACCATTTGCGTGCCGATATTGCCACCTGCGCCAGTCTTGTAATCCGTAATCACCGTCTGTCCCAACTCCCGAGACAGCTCAGGCTGCAAGATACGGAAAATAATGTCACCCGCCGCTCCTGGAGGGTAAGGAATCACTACCTTTACAGGTTGCTCGGGATAATCCGCCCAAGTCGGCCCTACCGTCGCCAGGCCAAGTGCCGCCGCAAGGCACGCCACAGTTTTCTTAATTACTTGCATCTTGTCTCCCTCCACGCGCCTTTTACAGGTCTATGCGCATCAAATCCGTTGCCAAGCGCAAATCGCCTTTGTAGCTTTTGCGAATATCCCGAGCTACTTCGTCCAGGCGCTCAGGCCCCATTAAATCAACCGGCAAATGATTACCCGCCGCACGTTTAATCACCGGACTGGTGGAGTCATAATGCCCAAAATGAGTGGCCACTAAACTCTTCACATTGGCTTTACAAGCGATTTCACCCAACTGCAAAGGGCTGGTATGCGCAAACGTTCCTACCCCTGATTCCTCACGATGCTTCAGGAAAGACTCGGGAAAGGTGCATTCATGTATCAGCAAATCGGCATCCTGCGCCAGCCGTATCATGGACTCGCAAGGAGCCGTATCGCCACTGAACGCCACCACTTTGCCCTCGGCCTCCATACGAATACCAAAACAATCCGTAATTTCGGTAGGAATGTGATCCACCACATCAATGTAGATTTTGACGTCCTCGTCCTCATACATCAGGCCGGGCTCCACCTCGAAGACCTCCGGGCGTACGGCAGCCATGTTTTTTTGACGAGCCGGATAAGCTGCCCGAGCTTGAATATCCACACGAAACGCCCCGTTCTCGAAAGAATGATCCACAAAGTCCTGAGTCCCCTTGGGACCAAAAACCTTCAGCCTGCCTTCGCGGTTGAAAACCCAGCTAGACAAGACAAAAAACGGCAGACCGCAGACGTGGTCATAGTGCAGGTGACTTAGAAACACCCAAGGCACATCAGCCGGATTGATATTGGCCTTCACCATCTGACGCGTGGACCCTTCGCCGCAATCAAACAGGTAATTCTTGCCGTTATCCAGCGTCACCAAAATGGACGACTGGGCACGGTCCGGATCAGGCAACGCAGCGCCGGTGCCAAGCATGGTTATCTTCACGTAAAGCTCCTTCAAGCAGATAAAAACATCCGGCACCAGAACAGTGCCTCTTCGATAAAGTCATAAAGTTCTATTTTTAGGACTTTATGAAAAAAGTGTACACCTCGCCACTCAGCGGAATAACTTGGTGTTTTTACCTAGGAGTGTCGTAAAGGTGCGTTGCGCTTGCGATGACAGGCTTAAAAGCCAGGGGCCAGTTCAGTCTGGATACTGAGATATTTAGCGGGATAAAAGACCTGCGCCGCATAAACCAGTTGATTTGCACGGTTCATGATCAGGCGAATCACCCGCACGACCGGCATACCAATATCCATGCTCAAATGGCGCGCCAGATCGGCATCGGCTACCCGCACGGTAAGTGTTTGACGAACCGTATGAATCTGCTCACGAGCCAGACGATTCAACACCAGCAGCACAGGTTCCTGGCTCAATTCAGGTTGCAGTGTCTGAGCCAAGGTATTTAACACGTAGACCGTATTCAAGCTGTACGCCACACCATCGGCGTAATTGACGCGGCTGGTCCACCAATATTCATCAGGCAAGGACTGGCCCGTAATCTCTATGGGCAAGGCCCCTGCCCCGTGGCCCAGCTCCACCATGACCGAATCCAGACGCGTCAAATGCTCGATCAGAGCGTCCCAGTTGGTGGGTAGCATCAGCCAATGATCCTGAGCTACATCGCCAATGACAAAGGTCCCTTTGCCACGAGTGCGTTCAATCAGGCCTTCATTTTCCAGCTCGTCCAGCGCCGCCCGCACAGTTGCACGCGAGACGCCGTATTCCTGCATCAGCTCCTCCAGCGTAGGAATACGCGTCCCCACCGGCCATTCGCCACGCTCCAGGCGCGCTCGCAAGGTATATTTCACCTTGAGCGACAGAGGCAATTTGGACTGTTTGCGCAGTGAAGAACGTGTGGGATCAACCATACAAAAAGGCAACCGAGCACAGGAAAGTGACAAGTTCACATCATAGCCTGCGAGGCGATAAGCCGGAGATATCCCAAAAAGGTTTAATCTTGAACAAGCAAGGCGTTTATTTTCGCAAAAGTTGGCAAACGGAAATTAAACGGATCGGATACATTATCCCAATCATTGCTTAACTCTTGATACGAGCCCGAGCCCATGGATGTTTTGCCTTCCTCTGCCTCGCACTTGGCCCAAATTTACCTACTCGGTTCCTACCGACTCCTGGTTCAAGGACAATGCCGCGCACAAATCATTAATTACGATAAAGCGCGTATTTTATTGTCCATACTGGCTTTAGCGCAGGGCAAACCAATCAGCCGCAGCCGTCTGGCCGAAACGATCTGGCATGAAGACCCCATCAGTGTAGGCCGTGCTCGTTTGCGCCATGCGCTGCATGCCTTGCGCCGCGCCTTTGAGGGGTGTGACCGGGCCCTGCACATTACCAATGACACCCTGGCGCTGGACCCCAACCGTGCCCAAGTGGATGTGCTCAGCCTGCTGCAACACCCCAGCCAGCCCGCCCTTAGCGATCTGGAGCGTCTGAATCTGTATCAGGGCCCCTTGCTGGGACAAGTGAAACTGCATCATGGCGAACAGTTGCAAGACTGGTTGCAGGATACACAACACACTATTCGGCAAACCCTGTCTCAATGTCGTGACCGGTATATACAGTCCGGTCTGAGATCTTTGCCCACACCACAAGCAATCAGCTACCTTAAACGCTGGCTTGTGATCTGGCCTGAAGAAGAAAAACTGCACCAAGAACTAATTCGTCTGCTCAAACAAGAAGGCCAGCACGAAGCCGCCCTGCATGCTTACGAACAATGCTCCGTCTTGCTGGCCGACCGTCTGGGCTGCGAGCCCAGCGCCCAGACGCGCAACTTGGTGGATCTGCCCGTGCGCTCGGCGTCCAGCCCGGTCAAATCCTTGTCGACGAAAGTCAGCCTGCAGTTGCGTCCCTTGGCGGCAGTGGGTTTGTGCCTGCGCTTTGAACCCAGCCACCGCCACGCCCGCGAAAGGGGAGGTCAACTGCTGGAGCAAAGCCGCCAGACGTTGCGACATTTGATCGAACAACATGGCGCCTGGCCCTGTGAAGCTGGCCCCAATCAGTTGATCGCTTATTTTGGGTATCCAGAATTGCTGGAGTCACCCATCACTCAGGCGGTCGTATTGGCACGCGTTGCCGCGACCCTGCGCCTGGATGAGCACATTACGCTGAGCATCGCCCTTCATGCCGATCTGGCCATGGACGATCAAAGCGCCTGCCCAGACCCCTGGGGTCAATTGGCACAAGTCGTCTTGCCCTTGAGCTGGCAGGCCGCTCCCGGTGCACCACGCATCAGCGCACAGGCTGCCCTACGTCTGGCCAGCAAAGATATTCAACCCTCTGCAGGTCGCCAAAATGAGGCCCTGTGGCTGAACCTAAGCCCCTCCGACACAGACCACGCGCGTTTGACCAGCCGCGTTTATGGTCGGTCACAAGAGTTCGATCATCTGGTGCAAGCCTGGTCACATATCGGCTCGAATCGCACCTTGCATCACATCGCCATTCATGGTCGCGCGCATATTGGCAAAAGTCTGCTGGTGCAGTCTCTGGCGGACTATGTACAAAAAACCGCCCACCCCTGCATTATGCTCACTTGTCGTGAAGACAAGCGTCGTGTGGCCTGGCACCCAATTCGCCTCTGGCTGCACGAGCAAATTGCCGATTACATCACCTCGCAAAATGGCAAGCAGCACGATCCCTTTTCCGTTCAAATCTTGCAAGAAACGCTGGAAATCAGCCCCAAACAGGCCCAGTCCCTGCACCAATGGTTAAACCATGGCCCTGAAGAGCAAGAACTAAACGAGCCATCCACCGCTCACATGGACTTGCTGTTCAACCTGCTCAGTGGCACAGGCAATTCGCCTCGCCGTCGCTTACTGATTATTGAAAACGTGCAATGGGCCGACCCGCCTACACAACGCCTGATCCGCTTGCTGGCACACACGGCCCCCCGTCACCCGACACTATTGCTCACGACCAGCCGCAAACCTGGTCATGGTCTGGAGCGTGCCGAGCACCTGAGCTTGCCTACGCTGGATCGCTCCAGCATCAACAGCTTGCTGAGCAATCAGCGCGGCCAGCGACTGGCGCGTGATAAACGCAGCCGCCTGGTTAAGTTAAGTGCGGGCAACCCGGGCCACGCCCATGAGCTGCTGCGCTGCCACGAACTCAATAGCGAATGCAACGATGCCTTGTGTCTGACCGACCTGATCTGTACCCAATACCACAGCCTCTTGCCCGCAACACGCCACATTCTGACCAGCATTGCCTTGCAGGAGGAACCCATCGCCATTGACGAGCTGGCCCTGATGTTGCGTCTGGAGGGCACAACCTTGAGCGGTGGCCTGGATACGCTGGCTACGCTGGATTTGATCGATGTA
Source organism: Alcaligenes sp. SMD-FA (assembly GCF_025960365.1). Classification (NCBI taxonomy): domain Bacteria; kingdom Pseudomonadati; phylum Pseudomonadota; class Betaproteobacteria; order Burkholderiales; family Alcaligenaceae; genus Alcaligenes; species Alcaligenes sp. SMD-FA. The sequence continues at coordinate 3,279,475 of NZ_CP110108.1, forward strand.
CATGACAAGCAAGTATCCTGTCTTCCCCTGGTCTCCCAGGCACTGAAACGCGTGGCCATGCACGAAGAGTTGCGCCAGGCCCACTACGCCATTGCCCAGCACGGTATACGCCGTCGTCATGCACCCGAGCAAATTGCTTGGCACCTGTGCGAAGCTGACAGCGCGGAGGCCGCATTTTGGTGGCAACGTGCCGCCCGCGAAGCCTTGGCACAAGACGACCTGCGTCAGGCCAGCCAATATCTGCAACGCTGCTTGAACCGCAGCGACCTGATCGACGACCTGCAGGTACGCCAAACCCTGCAGTTTGAATGCCGCATGCTGCAAGGCGCCATTGAATCGTCCCTGTATGGCCCGGCCTCAGCGTCTACCGCCATGGCTTATGAATTGGGGCATGGCTTGCATGACGAGCATGACTCCGATCAGGTCATGATCAGTTTATGGACAGCCTGGACGGCCTTTCAAGCCCAAGGTAATTTTGAACAAGCTTTGCAAAAAGCGCGCCAACTGCTGGCCCTGGCCAATGAAACCAGCCACGATCAAAACCGCAGTTGGGCTTTATATGCAATTGGTCAGCACGAACTATGGAAGGGAAATGTCACCAATGCCATCCAGACACTGAACCTGAGCCTGGCCGTCTTTGATGACCTGAAGGAACAGAACAGCCGTCTGGCCATTGCCGAGCACTTCCCGCAATCCATTACCTTTGGCACCCTGAGCGTGGCTTTGGCCTTGAAAGGCGATATGGAGGCGGCACAGCAGCACGCTCATCTCGCCTTGCAAAGCCTGCGTTCAGACACCGCATTTTCCCTGCGTGCCATCACTCATTTATTCGTGATGCAGGCCCACTATCTGATGGAACAGCTTGAACACTGTCAGCAAGTGGCCGAGTTGTCCTTGCAAGAGCTACAAAGGTCGCATAACCCCGAGCCATGGTCTGCGCTTAGCCGCTCTTACCTGCACTATTGCCAGGTGATGCTGCAGGGTCGGGAAACCAGCCTGCAATCACTACTCGATTGCGTACAGACGGCGCAGTACGGGCTGCCCATCAGCGCCGATGGTCTGATGTGCCGAATTGCCCGCGCCATGATTCGCCTGGGACGCAGCAATGAGGCCATGCCCTGGCTGGACAAGGCCGCCGCTCAGGGCCTGCGCTATGACACAAACAGTTTACGTGCGGAGCTGCACTGCGTACGTGGTGATGCCTGGATGGCGCTGGGTGAAAATGCACAAGCCTTGCAGGAATGGAATCTGGCTGAACAACACATGGAAAAATACGGCCTGCACCGCTACACAGACTGGATTCAGACACGCAGACAGGCGGTGCAAAGGCTCAAAGTCTAGTTAGCAAAAAATGCAGCCTGATTTACATGCCCCCAAGGACTTCGCCTTGTCCTTGGGGGCATGGCACATCAATAGTCGATAAACAAATCTGGCTTACAGCAGCCACTCGATCGGCAGGACAGACAAGACTCCGACTCCGGCTCGCCGCCAGATGCTGGCATTGGGCTCGGAGGTAAAAAAGCGCTCGGTACCGTCTTCGTTTAACTGAATCCATACCAGGTCGCCATTATCATCCAGTTCGACACGATAGCTACGGTAAGGCAAGACTTCCTCAAAGCTCCTGGACAAGGCTTGCGCCATTTCAGGGCTTTCGATAATAAAGCCCAGTTCCGTATTCAAATTGACCGAACGCGGATCGAAATTAAAGGACCCCACAAACAAGCGTTTGCCATCCACGGCAAACGTCTTGGCATGCAGGGCCGAGCCCGAACTGCCAAATGGCCCCGAGCCATGACGGGTAGGTTTGTCCGTGGTGGGCCGCAGCTCCAGCAACTGCACCCCTGCCTCCAGCAAGGCTTTGCGTCGCTTCGCATAGCCCGCATGCACCGCAGCTACGTCCGTAGCCGCCAAAGAGTTGGTCAAAACACGCACCTTCATGCCAGGCCGTTGCATCATCGCCTCAAAAGCGCGTACGCCCGCCGCCGTAGGCACAAAATAAGAGGACACCAGATCGACCTGACTGGTGGGTTTGCCCAGCACATGGTCCATTTGCCAGACCATCAACTGCTCCGGATTGACCGGGCCCAAAGCCTTGGCCGGGTCATCACTGATCATGGTGGTACGCGCCCACTGGAAATCCAGCTCGCCGCGCACCAGATGGCTGACCAAATCCGATTCACGCAGCACCTGCTGATAATCCTTGGCGCGTGGCTGCTCCTGAGCCTCTTGCAACTGCGCCTGAAACGTCACCAGTGCTTGCGAACCACCTGTTTTGATCAGAGTATCGACCGGATAGGCCGACTGACTGGCCCAGTAGCGGTCGAAATCCTTGGAGACATCCTGTACCACGGCACCAATGGCCATCACGTCCAGGTCTGCAAACAACACGTCCTGGGTCGCGCCGAAATACTCATCACCCACATTGCGTCCACCAATAATGGTGACCTGGTTATCGACGGTAAAGGACTTGTTGTGCATGCGCCGGTTCAGACGGGAAAAATCCATCAGAAAGCCCAGGGATTTAGGCCAGCGCAACACAAAGGGGTTGAACAGGCGCACTTCGATATTGGGATGGGCATTCAAGGCAGATAAAGAATCATCCAACCCCGTAATGCCATTGTCGTCAATCAACAAACGTACGCGCACGCCACGCTCCGCCGCTTGCAACAAAGTGCCCAGCATCAAGGTGCCAGTGGTATCACCCCGCCAAATGTAATACTGCACATCCAGCGTTTTCTGGGCGGCAAAGGCCAGCAAGGCGCGGGCGGCATACGCATCGTGCGGATCAAACAAAGGGTAAATACCCGTCAAGCCTGGATGCTGCTGCACCAGGGGGGTGACCGCTTGACCAATCATGGTGTCCCGGGCCTGATCCAGCGGCAAAGCCTCACTCTGGCTACGGCCCTCCAGCGAGGGCAGCGCGCAGCCTGTCAGGCCAGCCAGCAAGGCTCCACCCGCAATTAAGCTGCGCCAAAAGAAGGACGGCGCTTGCCCCGTGGGACGGGATATCGTCGGCTTCTTGGCGGGATCGATTTTCATGGAGTCATCTCTGTGGTCATGGACATCGCTCCACATAGTAGCACCGCCGACCTTAGGGATATGGACCTCGATGTGCAATCAACACTTGCAGCAAGTGACAGGGCGGACAACAATAAAGCAACCACCCATACTTTAAACCTGAAACAAGTAGCATGCCCCCCGCAACATCCCCTGCCTTACTGCCTCGCCACCTTGCCATTATTTTGCTGTTGATGCTGGGCAGCTCCTTTGCTGCCAACCATATTGCAGCCAAAGTCGCACTGGACCATGGTACCGGGCTGATCATCTCGGTTATTTTTCGTTCGGCCGTAGCCACTCTGGCCTTAAGCATGCTGCTCATCTGGCGCAAACAAGCCTTGCATGTGCCGCGCCAGTATCTAGGCTGGCAACTGCTGCTGGGCGCGCTGATCACCATGCAGTGCATGCTGATCTACTCTTCCATCGCCCGCATCCCTGTCGCCCTGGCCTTGCTGGTGGCCAATATGTACCCGATTCTGTTGGCCCTGCTGACCTGGCTGCTGGGCGGTCACAAACCGACTCGCAAAACCTCCATCATCATGGTGGCCATTCTGATTGGCCTGCTGCTGGCACTGGATGTCCCCAGCCTGATCCAGGGCGCAACGCTGGACGAGCAATGGGTGCTGGGTGTCGTGTGCAGCCTGCTGACCGCCCTGACTTTTGCGATGGGTCTGTGGGTTACCGAAAATAAACTGGCCCCTCTGCCCGGTCTGGTACGCAGTTTCTGCACCATCAGCCAAACGCTGGTCTGTCTGATTGCGCTCAGCCCTCTGGGACTGCTGCCCGGTGGTTCCTCCCTGCCCCATGACGCCACAGGCTGGATTGCCCTGCTCCTGGTCTGTGTGCTGTACACCACGGGCTTTGTCACCCTGTTTGTGCTGGCGCCTCGCCTGGACATGACACGCAATGCGCCCTTCATGAACATGGAGCCGGTGGCATCCCTGATTCTGGGCTGGCTGATTTTAAAACAGACCTTGAACTCCACTCAATTGCTGGGTGGAGCGGTGGTGCTAAGCGGGATTGTGGCGCTGGCCTACCAACGCTCCCCACGCAAGTAAGCCTTAGGCCCTGGATAGAAGGCGCTGCCAAACACGCGGCAGCACGGCGATCAAATCCTCCGGAATCAGGCCGGGACCAAACTCCAGGGCGGCTTGTGAATGCAGCCAAACAGCGGCACCCGCTGCCTCAAAAGCAGGCATGCCCTGGGTCAGCAGACCGCAGACAAGGCCTGCCAAGACATCCCCGCTGCCCCCAGTGGCCAGCCAGGGCGGTGCGCAGGCATTGATCAAGGCCCGCCCATCCGGCGCAGCGATGACAGTATCCGCACCCTTCAGAACCAGCACGGCACCGCATTGTCGAGCGGCCAAACGCGCCGCCTCCAACCGATCCGGTGCAGTTTCAAAGACGCGGGCGAACTCTCCTGCATGGGGGGTCAGTACACATTGCTCATGCAAGGCATCGAGCAATTCCTGCGGCTGCTCTGCAAAGCTGCTGATGGCATCGGCGTCCAATACACAAGGCCGCTCGGTAGCCAGCAAGGCCAGGGTCAGGCGACGGGTTTGCTCGCCCAAGCCTGCCCCCGGCCCGATCAGCCAGGCGCGAATACGCTCGTCCGTGGTCAAGGTGTCATCAAGGGGAGCCACCATGATGCTGTCCAATGCGCCGGCATACACCGGCCAGACCGAAGGTGGCACGGCCATGCTGACCAGCCCTGCCCCTGCGCGTTGCGCGGCACGCGCTGCCAGACGGCTGGCTCCGGTCATCTGTTCGCCCCCGACCACCAAGGCATGCCCACGCGTGTACTTATGGCTCTGGGCCCCCAACTGCGGCAGATGAGCCTGCCACAAGGCCGGTTCATTCAACCAGGTATTGGCCTGTTGCAAGGCTGGCGCTGGCATACCGATGTCGGCCAATTCCAACTTGCCGCATAGGGTTCGCCCCGGATACAGAACATGGCCCGGCTTATAACGGACAAAGCTGACCGTCACCGTGGCAGGGGCGAGCACACCTCGTACCTGCCCGCTGGCACCATCCAGACCCGAAGGCACGTCAATGGCACAAACAGGAACCTTGGAAGCCGCCAGGGACTGGATCAAGGCGGCGGTGTCGCCTTCTACGTCGCGGTCCAAACCCGCACCCAGTAAACCATCGACCACCACGGAAAAACGTCGGAAATCCGGACATTGTCTTTCCCAGCGGCCTTGCCACTGGCTTTGCGCCCAAGCTGCTGTCCCCTGTCGCACGGACGGGTCCACCAGGCTGAACACGGAAACCACTCGCCCTTGCTCACGCAGAATCTGCGCGGCCACCAAGGCATCACCGCCGTTATTGCCCGGCCCGCACAAGAACAGGACGGCTCCTTGCGGCCAGTGTCGCTGCACGGTACGCGCCACTGCACTGGCAGCGGCCTGCATCAATTGCTCGATAGATACCCCAAAACCCGGTGCCGCCGCATCCATGCTGGCGCACTGTGCCGGGTTGTACAGAGCCTCCTTTCCTGGGGGGGCACTCAGGGGCAAAAAACCATACTGGGACACAAAGGGCATGAGGGGCTCACAAAGACAGAAATCAAAACGTGCCTACGCTGCACGGGCTTGTCACCCGCTGGCGGCCTGCTGACAACAGCAGGCGTCAGGTCCTGGGCGGCCCGGAGACAAAAAAAGAACGGGTCGCCGCCCGTTCTCTTATCTTAGTGCGAATTGTCTGAATGCAGAACTGTCACGCAAGCCCGTCTCTAGGCCGACAACTGCTCTTGTCTATCCTTGACAGAGCCTACTGACAACTCGCGTGGCACCTGCACCCCGTTCTTGACCGCAATGATCTCGGCCATGATGCTGACAGCAATCTCCGCCGGGGTCTTGCTGCCTATGTACAAACCAATCGGGCCTTTGAGCTTGTCGATCTCCTGGGCCGTCAGGTCAAAGTACTCGGCCAGGCGCTCACGACGACTTTGGTTATTACGTCGTGAGCCAATCGCCCCCACATAAAAGGCACTGCTTTTGAGCGCCTCCAGCAAGGCCATATCGTCCAGCTTGGGATCGTGCGTCAGGGCCACAATAGCCGTGCGCCGATCCGGCACGCAGGCAATCACCTCGTCATCCGGCATCCCGCTGACCACGCGTACCCCCGCCACGCTCCAGCCTTGAATATGCTCACGGCGCGGATCGCAGACCGTCACATCAAAGCCATTGAACAAGGCAATGGTCGCCACATATTCAGACAGTTGCCCGCCGCCGATCAACAAGAGTCGATAAGACGGCCCAAAGGTCACAGACAGACAATCCTGGCTAAACTGCAAAGCCGCCGGAACACGGGTGGCACTGCCCCAGGCACGACCAGTGTGCAGGTCCACATGGCGTTGCACCAGATGACGTTGCTCCAGCAAACCGAGCAGGTCCGACAGCGCTTGGGGGCAGGGATTGAACTCCACCAGCAGCCGGATCGTCCCACCGCAAGGCAGGCCAAAGCGATGCGCCTCATCCGCACTGACGCCATACGTCAGCAACTGGGGACGGCCATCACCATGCAGGCGTTTATCCGCCCCGTCCGGGTCGTGATAGGCGCGGATCAGATCATCCTCGATACACCCACCTGAAACCGATCCGACCACCGCCCCGCCCTTCTCCAGAGCCATGATGGAGCCCTCTGGACGGGGGGACGAGCCCCAGGTCTGCACAACCGTGACCAGGATCGCATCACGTCCTTGTGCGCGCCACGCGTGCAACTGGCGCAATACCCTGACATCCAGACTCTCCATAGGTGTCTCCTGTGTTTACTTGAATACCGGCATACCACCGCCGTCACCCGAATCACCAAACGGATTCAAGTCCGCACCGTATTCAGCCTGCATCTCGATCTTGACCGTACTAGGATCCACGGTCACACCCGTGCCCTTGTAATGCGTCACCATGCCTGGGAATAGCAACACCACGGCAATCATGACAATCTGGATGCAGATAAAGGGTACGGAGCCCCAGTAAATATCGCCTGTGGCCACACCTGGAATCTTCTTCTGGGTCACTTTATCGACGTACTCATCCTTGGGCGCCACCGAGCGCAAATAAAATAGTGAGAAGCCAAATGGTGGATGCATAAAGGATGTTTGCATATTAACGGCTAAGAGCACACCAAACCAGATTAAATCGATGCCCATCTTGTCGGCCACCGGCCCCAACAACGGCACGATGATAAAAGCCAGCTCGAAGAAATCCAGGAAAAAAGCCAGCACAAACACCAGCACACTGACCAGAATCAGAAAGCCGTATTCACCGCCGGGCAGGTCAAGCAGCAGGTGCTCCACCCACAGATCGCCATCGACACCCCGGAAGGTCAGCGAGAAAATGGTGGAACCGATCAGAATGAACATCACAAAGCAAGACAGCTTGGCGGTGGTATCCATGGCTTGCTTGAGCAGATCAATACTCAAACGACGACGGCTGACCGCCATCAGGATCGCCCCCACCGCGCCCATGGCCCCCCCTTCGGTTGGTGTTGCGATACCCAGAAAGATGGTCCCCAGCACCAGAAAGATCAGGCCCAGGGGCGGAATCATGACAAACACCACGCGTTCGGCCAACACCGACAGCAGGCCCAGCTTCAGCCATTTGTTGATCAGCGCCATGACAAAGGCCACGCCGCCCACCAGCAAGATGCAAATAACGACCTTCTCGTCTACCGGACCATTGGGATCAACCCAAAACTCATCCAGCACATAACCGGCCACCAGCGAGATCAACAACAGCACGCACAAGGAGCGTGTACCCGAACGGCCATTGGCCTGCGAGTAAGTACGATGCTCGGCAGGAATCGGAGGCACGTCCTTCGGGCGCAAGACAGCCAGAATCAAAACATAAAGCAGATAAGAGCAGGTCAACACCAAGCCTGGCACCATGGCTCCACGGTACATATCGCCAACCGAGCGACCCAACTGATCAGCCAGCACAATCAGCACCAGAGAGGGCGGAATGATCTGCGACAAGGTCCCTGACGCCGCAATTACCCCGGTCGCCAATCGTCGGCTGTAGCCGTAACGCAGCATGATGGGCAAGGAGATCAGGCCCATGGAAATAACCGACGCCGACACCACCCCCGTGGTGGCAGCCAGCATGGCCCCCACAAACACCACAGCAATGGCCAGGCCACCCGGCATGGAGCCAAAGAGCTGACCAATCGTATCGAGCAGGTCTTCCGCCATGCCCGACCTCTCCAGAATCAGCCCCATGAAAGTAAAGAAGGGAATCGCCAGCAAGGTATCGTTGGCCATGATCCCAAATACCCGCAGCGGCAAGGCCTGGAACAGGGACCAGTTGAACAGGCCCATTTCCACGCCGATCAGACCGAACACCATCCCGTTGGCGGCCAGCGCGAAGGCCACCGGAAAGCCCAGCAGCAAGAAAACAATCAGTGATGCAAACATCACCGGCGCCATATTAGCGATAAATAAATCCATCATGATCGGGTTCAGCCTTTGTGTTGATGCGCTAACTTGGCCTGGGCTTGCCGTGCAATTTCTTCAGCCAGCAATTCTTCAGACGTTTTGTTCTGCAACTTCTTGTTGGGGTTGGGACAAGCGCCACGCAAAAAACCAATGCACTTGATCAGATGCGAGATCCCCTGCAGCGAAATCAGGGCAAAACCAATGGGAATAATCAATTTGGCGGGCCAGCGAATCAAGCCACCGGAGTTGGAAGACACTTCCTGAGTCAGGTAAGAGTCCATGAACACCGGCCAGGACAAGATCATGATGGCAAGACAGGCAGGCAACATGAACAGCACCACACACACGGCTTCGATCACTATTTGTTTGCGCTCGGACAGGCGTGAGGCCAGCACATCGACGCGTACATGCTCATTGCGCAAGAAGGTGTAGCCGCCCGTCAGCAGAAAAAGCGCACCGAACAGATACCATTGCACTTCCAGCCAGGCATTGGAGCTGATATCGAAAAATTTGCGCGCAAAGGCGTTATAGGAGCTGATCACCACAACCAGCAGAACCACCCACATGACCACTCGGCCACAGAGCTGATTCAGGCTGTCGATCGCCCTTGATAGTTTGAGTAGTAATTGCATCAATCCCCCAGATTTTCTGCGTTGAAATAAGGGTCTGTTCACACGATGTAAGCAAAGCGCGTTAACAGGCCCTAGTTGGTATCCACCAAGACCGAAACGGGTGGCGCACTCTTGTAGGGCTTGGCCGGCCATACCCCAGGCGCCTGACAAGCAGGCGACCCCGATTGACAGGCGCCTGCGCCTGCCCACAGCGATACGCCCCGCCCTCTCTTTCCTTGCCCCCGTTCTATTTATCGTCTTGCGTCGTCTACGCACTTAGGCGCGCCGGAAAAGTCCCTTGAAGCGGTCCCACAAAATGCTGAAAAACATCTTGACCGGATTGAACTCGGCCACGACGGGCTCCTCGCCTTCTGCCAGCGGTTTTTCCAGGCGCAGGTTTACGTTCTTGCCGAACTCCGCAATCATGCGGCGCACGAAATCCTGAACCAGCCCGGAGCGCGAAAACTGCGCCAGTGGCCCTTGCAGCGAATACACCAGTTCCACTTCCACGCGGCTGCGCTCTGGGCCATCCGGATTGACCTGAAAGCTGACATCGCCACGCGCACGCGATTGGCTCAAGGAGTCCACGCCCTCACCGCGCAGCACGGCGGCACGGCGTTCGTTGTCTTCTTCCAACGTGGCATTGCCCTTGAAGGCAGCCGACATGGGGCCAAACTTGATGGCGATCTTGCCTTGTACCGTGGCCCCTTCCTGAGACTCGATCATCGCGCCGGGCAGACAGCCCGCCACTTTGGGCAAATCCTTCATGAAAGCCCACACCTGATCGGCCGGGAAACGGGCATCAAAACCACCTTGAATGGCTTGGCCTTTGCCCTTGTCGGCACGACCGGACGCGGCGGGTGCAGCGGCCACCGGAGCGGGCGCTTGCACGTCTTCCTGGACAGCGTCAAACGTCGTAAAACCGTTCTGGTTCCAGTCTTGCTGCACGTTTTGCACCACAGCGGCGCGCAAGGCATCTACCTGGGCATCGGGCTGATCGCGCAGGGCTTGCAGCACGGACAGGATGGCAGCCGTAATGCCTTGATAGCCGGTACAGCGGCAAATATTGCCGGACAGTTCAATGCGCACACGGGCTTCGTCTGCGTCGGGCAAACGCAGCACGATATCGCGGCTGGTGGCCAACATGCCAGGCGTACAGAAGCCGCATTGCAAAGCATGTTTTTCCGAAAAAGCGGTACGCAGACGGCTCATGATCGGGTCGTCGTCGTAGCCCTCTACGGTGGTGACTTCGTGCCCATCGCAAGCGCCGGCAAAAGTAATGCAGGAGCGCACCGGACGACCATCCACCAGCACCGTACATGCACCGCACACACCGTGCTCACAGCTCAGATTGGTGCCGGTCAAACGGCTTTTCTCGCGGATGAAATCACCCAGATGGGTACGCGGTTCGGCCTCGTGCTTTTGCTGGCGACCATTAACTTGAATCGAGATTTCTGCCATGTCTTAACCTTTCACGCCCAGCGCTTGCTTCAGGCTGCGCTCTACGACCGTACGGAACAGCACCTGATGGGCCTCGTCCCGTTGTGCCAGATACGGCTGCAGGGCCGCTTCAATCGTGTCCCCTTCCAGGACGGCGGCCCCTTGTGCAGCCACTTTCACGGCCAGCTCGGGTAAGGAGCGCGGCGCACCTTCCATGGCACCAATCACTACGCGCGCCGTGCGCGTGGCCGGGTCGAAGTAACAGGCACAACTGGCATCGGCAAATTCACCCACTTTGCGGGTGAATTTGTAGTAACCCCAGCGGGCCGAACCGGACACCTCAGGCACATCCACAGACTCAATAAACTCACCAGCTTCCAGCACCGTGGTGTAGGCGGCCAACATGAATTCGCTCATGGGAACAGTGCGGCTGCCTTGGGTTCCACGCACATTGATGCGTGCGCCCAAAGCGACGCAGGTCAGCACCCAGTCTGCCGCCGGGTCCGCATGGGCCAGGCTGCCACCCAAAGTGCCGCGATTGCGTACCCCCCGGTAAGCAATGCGGCCCGCCACTTTCTGCATCATGTGACCGTGCAGCAATTCGTAAATACCATCTTCAATCTGAGCGTGGGTCACGGCTGCGCCGATACGCACGTGTCCTTTAATGGCTGTGACCTGACGTAGCTCGGGCACGGCCGATACATCCAGCACACGACCTGGACGCACCAGCCGCAAATTCAACATGGGGCCCAGGGACTGGCTGCCGCCCATCAGGCGCAGCGCTGAAGGGTCGCTGCCATAGGCATCCTGGATCTGTTGCAGGCTCTGGGCCTGTTCGTATTCAAACTTGGCGGCCTTCATGCCTGAACCTCCGACACGGGCTGTTTATCTTGTTGATTGACGGGCTGTGCGGCAGCGCGAATGGCGCTTAGCAGTCGATGCGGCGTCACGGGCGTATGCGAGACCTGGGCTCCCGTAGAGCGCAAGGCATTGTTAATGGCCGACATGATGGCAGCGGGAGGGGCAATTGCGCCGCCCTCGCCCATGCCCTTGGCACCAAACTCCGTATTGGGCGACGGGCTTTCCATGTGTTCGATATGAATATTGGGCACTTCGCAGGCACCGGGCATCACATAATCGGCCAAGGTCGATGCCAACGGCTGGCCAAACTCGTCATAAGGCATTTCTTCATACAAAGCGGTGCCAATCCCCTGGGCAATCCCACCAATCGTCTGGCCTTCCACAATCATGGGGTTGATCATGATGCCGCAGTCTTCCACCACCACGTACTTGAGCACTTCCACGCCACCGGTACTCGGATCAACCGCCACCACCACGGCATTGCTGGCGTAGGTGAAGCTGCCTGTATCGACTTTGGGCTTGTAACCGACGGACAGTTCCAGACCTTGCGGGTCCACATCCTCGGGCAAATGCTGCGGGTTGATGTACCAGGCATCGGCCACTTGGGCGATGCTGATCTGCCGGCCATCGGCACTAAAGGTATCGCCTTGGTGCTGCATGTGGTCCACATCCGTTTTCAGCATATGCGCGGCAATCTTGCGTACGCGTGGCAGCAGCTCTTTGCAGGCCTTGGATACCGCACCGCCCGACATCACCAGGGAGCGCGAGGCGTACGTGCCGGTGGAGAATGGCGTGCGGCCCGTATCACCGTGCACCACTTTGATCTTGGCCACGGGAATACCCAGAATTTCGCTGGCGATCTGGGCAAACGAGGTTTCCATGCCCTGACCGTGCGAGTGCACACCCACACGCACTTCCAGACCGCCGTCCGGGGTCATGCGTACAAACGCCTGATCGAAACCAGGAATCACCGCTGTACCCCAACTGGCGAACACGGACGTGCCGTGTGCAGACTGCTCGGTATAGGAAGCCACACCCAAACCAATCAAACGACCATCGGGCTCACCCTTAGCCTGACGAGCCAGCACGGCATCCACATCCACCGCAGCTAAAGCGCGACGCAAACTTTCTGGATAATCACCCGAGTCGTAATGCTTATTGGCCACGTTGATGTAAGGCATTTGCTCGCCTTGCACCAGATTCATCAAGCGAATTTCCCAGGAGGGCTTGCCGACCGCCAACGCGATCTGATCCATCATTTGTTCAATGGCCAGGCAGACACCCGTACGGGCAACGCCGCGATACGGCATAAAGCCAGGCTTGTTGGTGCCCACACCGCGTGTGCGGCAACGGTAGCCACGGAAATCGTACGGACCGGGCAAGTTGCCCAGGGCCTGGCCTACTTCCAGACCCACGGTAAAGGGCCAGACGGAGTAAGCGCCACCATCAATATCAATTTCAGCGTCCAGCGCCAGCAGGCGGCCTTCATTGCTGATGTGTGCTTTCAGTCGGTACTGGTGTTCACGGGTATTCGCGCCCGCAATCAAGTGCTCGCGACGGTCTTCCATGAAACGGAACGGCTTGCGGAAGGTCTTGGCTAACCAGGCCACACATAGCTCTTCCTGATGCAGCACACATTTATAACCAAAGGCGCCGCCCACATCGGGGGAAATCACACGCACCTGAGCCTGATCCATACCCAGAAACTGGGCAATGCCGGTACGGTGCATATGTGGGATCTGACTGCCGCAATACACCACCAGTTGATCAGCCTGAAAATCCCAATAGGCCAACACCGCCTTGCCTTCCATCGGCAACATGCACTGCCGCGACAGGCTGACAGAATGCTCGATTACGCGGTCAGCACGGGCGGCGTGCTCTTCAAAGGCCACGTCCGAGCGCAAGGTCACAAACACATTGTCCTGCCAGCCTTCATGCAACAGATCCCCCTGCGCGGCCAGCGAGGCCGGCACACTGCCATAAACCGGCAGCTCGTCATACAGGGCTTCGATCTCCTCCAGAACGTCCTCGGCCACGGCGCGGCTCTCACCAAAGGCCAAGGCAACCGGTTCGCCCACATAACGCACGCTGCCCGAGGCCAGCGGCGGCATGCTGGAGGCCTGATAGCTGGGCAAGGTGGACGCGGCGTAAATATCCTGACAGTCCGGCATATCGGCGCGGGTAATGACCTGTGCGCGTGCGCTGTCTTCAATATTGATCTGACGGATGCGGGCATGCGCCATGGGGCTGCGCAAGAAGGCGACTTCCTGTAGCCCCGGCATGGTCATGTTTCCGATGAAGTTGCCCTGGCCATTGAGATGGCGCGCATCCTCCTTGCGAAGGATACGCGCACCCACTCCTTGGCCACCCGGGCGTGACGGGTGACTGTGCTGACTCATTTCACTACCTTAATAATGTGCTGCTTAACTGCGCTTGCCCAACTCGCTAAAGGTGAAGTTGTCCAGGGCGCTTTCGGCAACCCGGAACCAACTGGCCTCCTGCTCCTGGAAGGCCTTCCAGCCTGGATAGATCTTGGCAAAATCAGCGTTGCTCTCCGACAGTTCCTTCCACAGCTCCTGAGACTTGTCGTAAGCGGCCTTCATGACGTCCTTGGGGAAGTAACGCAGCTTGGCACCATCGGCCACCAGCTTGCGCAAGGCACTGGGATTCAAGGCATCGTATTTGGCCAGGCTCAGCATGGTCTGCTCGTTACAGGCAGTCTCGAAAGCAGCCTTGAAATTGGCAGGCAGAGCTTCCCAGGCTTCTTTGTTCACCATGGAGGTCAAGGATGCACTGCCTTCAAACCAACCGGGGGAATAGTAAAAAGGAGCGACTTTGTTCAAGCCCAGCCTTTCATCGTCGTAAGGGCCAATCCATTCGGCAGCATCAATCGTGCCTTTTTCCAGCGAGGAGTAAATATCGCTGGGGGGAATCTGCTGGGGTACGGCACCCAGTTTGGACAGCACCATGCCACCAATACCGCCAATACGCATTTTCAGACCTTGCAGGCTTTCCAGGTCTTTGATTTCCTTGCGAAACCAGCCCCCCATCTGCACGCCCACATTACCGGCCACAAAGTTCACGATGTTGTATTGGCTGTACATATCGCGCAGCAATTCCAGACCGCCACCGAAGTGGATCCAGGAATTGTGCTGACGGGCGTTCATACCAAAAGACAGGCCAGTGTCAAAGGTCACGGCGGTGTTCTTGCCCACAAAAGCGGTACTGAGCACGTGGTTACATTCGACAGTGCCATTGCTGATGGCATCCATATTCTGCGCGTAAGGCACCAGTTCACCACCGGGGAACGCGCGAATTTCAAATTTGCCCTCGGTCAGTTCGCTGACACGTTTGCACAATGCTTCGGCCGAGCCGTAAATAGTGTCCAGACTTTTGGGCCAACCGGTGGACATGCGCCAGCGCACGGTGGGGCTGCTTTGTGCGATTGCAGGGGCAGCGACCGCTGCCAGACCTGCACCTGCGGCCGTTGCCGATTTCAGCAGAAAACTACGACGCTCCATCACTCACCTCTTTGTATTTTTTAGTGTATTGACACCCCTTGCTCGATAGGGGCCTGGGTAGCTGCCCGCCAGTCTGACCTTATGCTCGGACAACTGCTGTCTGAACCTTGCCAAACCGTCCCCCCAAGGGGCCAGACGGACGTTCAAAGCAGTGTTGCTACGCTGTAAAATTCACAATCACCGCCTCAATAATAGTAAGTGTGCTGATTAATTAATTTTTGGTCAAGCAGGGAAACTACTGACGCATGTCCTTGATGAGATAAAGGAAAGCACCATCAATAGCTTAAACCTAAACTAGCGCAATCCCTTATAAAAACGATATTTTATTTTATAATTTATACAGTATACTGACTAATTGAAAGCACAACCTGGAGACAGCTTTGAACTGGATAAAAATTTCCGAAACCGATGCCATCGACAACGAAGAGTCCCTGGCCATCGAGTGGGAAGGCAAGAAACTGGCCCTGCACAAACTGGACGACGAGTTCTACCTGACCGACAACGTCTGTACCCACCAATATGCCCTGCTGTCCGACGGCTATCTGGAAGACGGTTGTGTGGAATGCCCCCTGCATCAGGCCAAGTTCTGTTTGCGAACCGGCAAGGCCATGAACGCCCCGGCCACGGTGGATATCAAGGTCTATCCGCTGCGTATTGAAGGCAGCGATATTCTGGCTGACTTTAGCCAGGCCTGAGCTTTTTTCTGCTGACGAGACGCAACATCATGGCACACCACACTTCCGTATTGATCATCGGCGCTGGCCAAGCGGCTTCGGTGCTGGCGCGTGAACTGCGCAGCCTGGGCTATAACGGCAGCATTACCTTGGTAGGCGACGAAACTCATCTCCCCTACGAACGTCCGCCACTGTCCAAAGACGTGCTCAAGTCCAGCGCGACCACTGACAGCGTGTTTTTGCAAAAAGCCGAGTTCTATCAAGAACAACATATTGAACTCTTGCTGGGCACCCGCGTGCTGTCTCTGGATTGCACCGAGCGTCAGGCAACATTGAGCAATGGCCAGACCTGGCGCTTTGAGCACGCCGTGCTGGCCACAGGCGGCGCGGCTCGCGAACTGGCCCTGCTGCCCGCCAGCCAGGCCAACGCCTTGTATCTGCGCACGCTGGACGATGCCCTGAGCCTGCAAGCCCGTCTGCATCCCGGTTTGCGCACCCTGGTTATAGGTGGTGGTTTCATGGGTCTGGAACTGGCCTCTACCGCCAGCGAAACCGGCGCACAGGTCACTGTCATTGAAGCGAATGAACGTCTGCTGGCGCGCAACGCCCCTACCCTGCTGTCGCAATGGTTGCTGGAGCGTTTCGAGTCACAAGGCATCACGGTGCGTCTGGGTCAGGGTGTGCGCCAAGCTCACTTTGTGGCACAGAACGAGCATCCCGTTCAGTTGGAACTGAATGATGGCCAGATCCTGAATGGCGATCTGGCTATTGTGGCAGCCGGTCTGACTGCGAACTCCGCCTTGGCCCGGGCCAGCGGCATTGCGGTAGACGAGATGACGGCTGGGATTATTGTGGATCGCCAGGGTCGCACCAGTGTGGCGGGTATCTATGCCGCCGGTGATTGCGCCACACAAATTTGCCCCGACACCGCCGTGCGCACGCGCACCGAATCCTGGCAGAACGCCAATGAGCAAGCCCGTCAGGTGGCCCACGCCATTGTCGGGCAGGATGCCCCTACTGCACCCATTAGCTGGTTCTGGACGGATGTGCTCGGTTGCAATATTCAGATGCTGGGCCAAGGCAGCCCGGATCTGCACTATCAGGTACGCGGCGTCATGGATAGCCAGGGCGATGCCATCAGTTTCATGTTGCTGGCATTCGAGGGCCAGCATCTGCGCCACGCGATTGCCGTCAATGCTGGTGCAGATCTACGCGCCTTACGCGGTGTCATGGAACAGAACCTGCCTGTCGATCCGGCCATCGTGCTGGACCCGACAACAAAACTGCGCCAGTACGTGAAAGAAGCCGCTCGTACGGCCCAAGTCTAAGAAAGAGAAGCGGCCTGCGCCGCCTCGTCATCACGAATCATTAAAGAGTTATCAGAGGAGAACCCCATGTATCAGACGCAAACGGTGATAGGCCAGACGGTCGGGTCCAAAGACCGCCCTGTCGAGCAATGCACCTGGCCCGAGGATGTGCTCAACACCATTCCGGATTGGGTCTACACCAGCAACGACATCTACAACCGCGAGATGGAACGCATTTTCCACGGTGACACCTGGAACTTTGTCGCCCTGGAAGCGGAGATCCCCGATTCGGGCGACTACAAGCGCTCATATGTGGGTTCCACGCCGGTGGTGGTGGCTCGTGCAGAGGATGGCAACATCAACGTGTTTGAGAACCGATGTGCACACCGGGGCGCCGAGTTCTGCCGCCACAACCAGGGCAACACCAATGAGTTTGTGTGCCCGTATCACCAGTGGTCTTACAGCCTGAAGGGTGATCTGCAAGGGATTCCTTTCAAGCGCGGTGCGAATAAAGAAGGCGGCATGCCGCGCAGCTTCAAGAACTCCGAACATGGCCTGAAAAAACTGCATGTGACCACGCACAATGGCGTGATTTTTGCGTCCTACAGCGACCAGGTCGAACCGATTACGGAATACCTGACGCCTGAAATCCTGAAGGATTTCGAGGCTATTTTCCCCGGCAAAAAACTGAAGATTCTGGGTTACTACCGTAACGAGTTGCCTTGCAACTGGAAGATGTATCACGAGAACCTGAAGGATCCCTACCACGCAACCTTGCTGCATTCTTTCCTGGTGGTATTTGGTTTACTGGTTGCAGGCAACAAGTCGCAAATGTATGTGGACCCTGTGCACGGTCGTCACGGCTATATGGCCTCGGCCAAGTCCGAGGACAAGTATGCCGAGGTCAGCGAGGACAACAAGAAGGAAATGCGTTCCTTTGTGGACGATATGCGTTTGCGCGATGAGCGTTTCCTGGACTACATCAAAGAGTTTGATTCGCCTTGGTCGGTCACCATGCAAACGATCTGGCCCAACCTGATTGTTCAGCGCGAGATGAATACCTTGGGTGTGCGTCAGATTGTGCCCAATGGCCCGAACAGCCTGATCATGCAATGGACCATGTTTGGCTATGAAGACGATACCGAGGAGATGACTCGTCACCGTCTGCGTCAGGGCAACCTGATGGGCCCTGCCGGTTTCCTGGGTCTGGAAGACAACGAGGCCATGAAGTTTGTACAGGAAGGGGTACGTCGTTCCAGCAGCGAGGTGAACATCATCAAGCTGGATGAGAGCAAGCTGGGTACGTCCAATACGCTGATCTCGGAAGCGGCTATTCGCTCCATGTACCAGTACTACCGCCAAGTGATGGATCTGTAAGACGAGCTGACTTATGAAAATGGATTTTTCTTTCAAACCCGCCCAGGTTTCTGTTGAGCGTGCTTTGGCGTTGAAGGCGGAAATTGAGCTTTTCAATGCCGAGTACTGTGCCACGTTGGATCGTGGCAATGTTGAGGACTGGCCCCTGTTTTTTGTGGAGGACGCGGTTTACCGGGTTACTTCACGCGAAAACGCGGATCTGAATTTGCCAGTGGGCCTGGTCTATGCCGAAGGGCGCGACATGATGCACGATCGTGCGGTGGCTATTGCCCGCACGCAGATGTATGCCCCGCGCTACATACTGCATCTGGTCACGGATGTTCGTGTGATCTGCGAGGCGGACAATGGTGACATTGAGGCCGAGGGTAATTTCATGCTGATGCAGACCTTGGTGGAAGGGCCTTCTACTGTGCATCTGGTGGGTAATTATTTTGATACGTTCACGCGTATGGAGGGTCGTTTGATGCTCAAGGAGCGTCAGGTGATTTTTGATACGTCCATCCTGGCGAACGATCTGGTGTTCCCGGTATAAGTCCGTGGTTTGCATCTGATTTTAAAACTGTTTTTTGTGTGCTGTTTCCGAGCCACTTGAGTCAGAAGGTCTTCTGATTCCTTTGAGCACCCTTCTTTGTTGAGGGGTGCTTTTTTTTCTTATTTATTGGGCAGAGGGCTTATGTCTGGCGCAATGTCAGAGATATGAGACCTTAGGGCTGGTAGCGCAGGCTTGGGGGGCCTATAAGGCCTGGAGGAATTCAGATTAGTCAGGGTGGGGAGTAAAGGAAGTCTCTGTGAAAACGCCATTCAGTCAATCTGCTGGGGTGTTGGGCTGAGCACTTGCCGGTGCTGCGCACCGGTGCCCTTGTCAGGAGATAGCTACGGGCGCATCCTGAACTCGCCGGGTACTTGGTCCCCCGGGCCAAGTACAAGCGTCCGGCTCAAACAGCAGGATGCTTGCACCCCTACGCTATCTCCTGCCCGCGGCAAGTACTCTGATCCGCCCCTACACCCCAGCAGGCTGACTAAACGGCTCACAATGGCTTTTTATCTACCAAGCACTTACTGACTTTTTGAACAGACAGGGCCTCTTTCCTTGCTCTTCTGCGTTTCCTAAGCGCCTATCGCTCTACTCTTCTACGTTCCCTGAAACCCTATCGTCTTGCTCTTTTGCATTCTCTAAATCAGCTTCGTCACATCAACAACTCCACAACCGAAAGCAGAACTAACTTGCTGATTTACTCCGTGCCCTGTCCTGATAGCACACCAAGAACTCTACTCATTCACGGGATCTCTAAACACACACTCCACTGCCACTTTTCGTTTCACTTTCCCTCTAAACACAAAAGAACAATTAAAAAAACCACATCTAAACTGATACCCCAAAACCCCGAGAACATTCAGCCTCAACCAAAGCAAACCCCATCCCTTTCCCTTCCTTTCTCAAACCCTCCAATCTGAGCCCTCGCCTTTCATCCCACCTCTGCAAGTGCCGTTTGGGCTTTAACCCGTGTTGCTTGTTTTCTTGTGGGGCCCGGGTTCGGCTTGACGGGCGAGTCAGGGCTCTTGCCGCCGGCAGAGTGCTGGGGCGGGATGCAAAGGGCGTGCTGTTTGAGGAGCACGCTTGCGGTTTGTCCGGGAGGACAAACCGCGCTCCGAGTTCACGACCCGCCCGCCCCGGCACTCTGACAAGGGCACCCACGCGCAGCGTGGGCAAGGGACCCGCCAAGACAAGCCGAACCCGGGCCGCACAAGAAAACTATTCACCGCCCTCACACAAAGCCCAAACGGCACGTCCAGAAGAAAGCCCTGACACCGCAATCCTTGCAAACCCACGAAGCTGCCAGAAATAAAAAAAACCCCGAGAGCCATACGGCTCCCAGGGGCAAAGGTCCGATAGCCCGCCCCCAAGCGGCAGACCACCGATACTCAATCACAAGGCTATCAAAACAGACTTGTTAACGACGAATCATGTCCATCAAGCACGGACGCCCATCCAGGCCATGATGAAACACATCGTTCTTCCCAAAAATTCAAGAGCTTGAATCGCTTTAAAGACCAATCAACTTCATCGCCTCTTCCCGCGTTGCCACGGTGGCGTACTTCTGACGCATATCGAACAAGTTGGCCTCATGCGGGCCAATTGCACGGTCACCCACGCAGTCCGACACCACCAAGGGGCGGAAGCCCAATTGCATCGCATCAACCACGCTGGAACGTACGCAACCGCTGGTAACCGCACCGGCGACCAGCAGTGTTTGCACACCACGTTGCGTCAGCCACGCCGCCAAGGGCGTACCAAAGAAAGCCGACGGCACGTTCTTGCGAACCACAAACTCACCTGGAGCCGGTGCCAGCTCCGGCACGATGTGGCTGTTATGCGCATCTTCGGTCAGACCCAGCATGCCGGGGACCTTAATGCTGAAAATGTTGTTATCTGCACCATCATCGGCATACACGATACGAGTGTGCGCCACTGGCCAGCCCTGTTCACGCGCCGTTGCCAGCAAGGTCTGCGTGTTCTCGATGGCTTCAGGGATATTGCCACCACCAAACACCGCCGGGTCAGCAAAACCATTCACCAGATCAATAATCAACAAGCCATACGGAGCCTTAGGCTCCAGCGTCGACCCAAACCCTTGTTGAGCGTAAACCGCTCCCTCATTCGTACTCACCAACGCCTCCGTCCAGTACTTTGCCATCACGCACGACGGCGCGGCCATCCAGGCTGACCGTGCAATGTCGCAAAGGAATATCAATGTGGCAGGCCGTCGTGCGATTGCCGCCTGCCTCGTTGTTCGGCCCCAGGGAGAACAGGAAGTTACCCTCGAAGGCACGAGCATCCATACCAATCGTGTTCTCACGCGAGTACAGACCCAGCGTGGACCAATGACAACGCGGTTGCAGACCCCAGCCGATATGCGAAATCGCGTAACCCTCGGGATCGTTGAAAGTCTTCATATATTCGTCCAGCAGTTCGGCTTCAATACCACCTTCAATCTTGGTGGCGTAGCCGTTTTCCACGGTCAGAATGATCTGCTCAGTCGAGTATTTCTTTTGTGGCAACAGAATGTCGCCCTTGTCGATCACGATGGTGCCGTTGGTGCCCAACTCATTGGGCCAGGTCAGCACAAAACCGCTAGGCCAGTGATCCCAACGACCGGGTTCATCCACAAAACCGTATTCACGAATCGCCGGGAATTCACCCAGTGGGCAACGCAGATTAGTACCAGCAGGCGAGGTAATGCTCATTTCCTTGGCGGCCTTGATCAAGGCTGCCGCCGCTGTCACGCGTGCGCGATCTGCTTCCGTTGGCACGGTACGAACCAGAATTTCGGGTGGCTCCACCGCCAAAAGGATCTTGGTACCCGACTTCAAAATGTCGATCTGCTCGGGCGAGAACAACAGGGTCATCAAATCCAGCACCAGATCGCTGGCCTTCAAGGCGGCGATCGCCGCTTCGTTGCCCGTCAGCGGGGTCGTTCCCAAATACGCCAGCGAGTCCCGGCTCAAGGCTTTTTCCGCGTTGACCGGCAACAAGTCCAGACGATTGACAATCGCGCCCATGGACTGAGCGGCAATCTGCGCGCACTGCATGGTCTGGGGGTGCGTGGTCGAGCTAGTCAGCAAGGTCACGGTTTGACCCGCTTGCAGCTTGGACAGGCGCAGCACCTCTTGCCATGCTTCGATAAGTTGATAATCACTCACTGCCATTTTGTCTCTCCTTGTGAGAGGTTCCGGCACTGACGCGGAACCTCTGCATCACGACGGGCCACCGTAGCGGCCCTTTAACATCACACCAAGCGCTGGCCCAGAAAGTCACCGAAGGCTTCGTAAAATCCGGCTTCGTTGTCCCAAGGAATCATGTGACCGGCGTTCGGCACGCGAACGTGCTGCACGCCAGAGGCCAGTTGCTGAATCTCGGCCACATCCTCATCACGCACTACATCGCCACGCTCGGCGGTCATCAGCAAGGCAGGCACCTTCAAATGCGGGAAGTCGACGTGAATATCGTCGGTGTGGAAACCTTCAAAACTGGCCAGAATCGCAGGCTCGTGGCAGGTGTGCAGCCACTGGGCACGCAATTGCAATTGCTCTTCGGTCCAGGTCGGGCAAAAGGCACGCATGTCTTCTGCGGTGCAGCCTTTGCGAGCCATGGCCATGGAATCCACGTACCAGGGCAACTTGGAGGGATAGGCACGACGATCTGGGCCGGAGACCGGCGGATCAACCATCACCAGACGGTTCAGACCATCGCTGTTCTTGTGAGCCGCACGCAAACCAATGCGGGCACCCATGGAGTGACCGACCACGATGTAGTCTTTAAGACCCAAGGCTTGAGCCAGGGCGATCAAATCATCGGCCTGTGCATCCAGGCTGTAATCCATGCCCTCGGCGGCTTCACTCAAACCGCGACCACGCACGTCCTGAATGTAGGTGTCAAAGTGCTTGCCGAACTGCTCACCCACAAAGCCCCAGGTCACCGCCGGGCTGGTAATGCCAGGCACGATGATGACGGCAGGACGCTGATCGCGGCCCTGGCTGGAACCGCCGTAGCGCAGGTAATGCTGACGAATACCATTGGCGTGCACATGAGCGCCATACAAAAATGTGCTCATGCTTAGCTCCGGTCCAGCTTGAACAGACGGGCCGCGTTGCCGTAGCACACCAGCTCGCGTGTCTTGTCATCCATAGGCGCTGCTTCGATGAAATCAGCAGCCAGTTCCGTGGATTCATAAGGGTAGTCCACCGAGAACAACACGGCTTCGGCACCCATTTCACCAATTGCGCCCATCAGCGTCGGTGCGGAACAGACCCCCGAAGTGGTGATCAGAATATTGCTGCCGATGTACTCGGACGGCTTGCGCTTTAAGGTGACACCGTGCGGGTAGACCGCAAAACGGCTGTCGTAGCGCCAACGCTGGAATGGCAGGCCTTCACCCATATGACCCAGCACCAGCTTCACTTCCGGGCAACGGTCAAACACACCACCGAACAACATGCGCAGCGCGTGGGTGCCGGTTTCTACACCCCAGCCCCAGGTCGCCCCCACCAGCTCCGGGTGGCCTGTGTAAGCGTGTGGCATTTCGTAGGCATCAAAAGGATGCAGATAGAACGGCACATCCAGCTTCTGCACGGTTTCCCAGAAGGCATCGTATTCGCGGCCATCGTAGTACACGCCATGCGTGTGACCGTTGACCAAAGCGCCTTTCAAACCCAGATCCTGCACAGCGCGCGTCAACTCCTGCGCGGCGGCAGCCGGGTCCTGCATGGGCAAGGTAGCAAAGCCGCCCAGGCGATCGGGATGGTGTGCAATTTGCTGCGCCAGGAAATCGTTGTTCTGACGCGCGCGCTCGATCGCGACGGACACATCTTTTTCCACCTGTACCCCAGGGCCAGTCTGCGACAGCACGACGTACTCGATACCGGCACGGTCCATTACCTCTAGACGCTGCGCGTCGAAGTCATGCAAACGAGCCATCAGTTCACGTGCGTCGGCGCTGTCAATGTGTTTGACAAAGGCCTTGGAATAATCCTCAAAGCCAACGGCGTTGAAGTGCTCCTCCAGTGCTATTTTTTTAATACGTTTCACCGTAAATTTTCCCTAAATTATTGATTTACATAAGGTCAATCGTTTGACCCCCCAACAATATCTATCAGTATGCTGATTATTATTGTTTTCAGCAAGTCGGGAAATCACATATACTTTGGGGCGTGGACAGCGCCTGTAGACAAGACTACAAATCAGAAATCGGGGCTTCTGTTCACGCTAGCGTAGCCCTGCTTTCCTTGTAGACGCCGACCTTGCTGCCGTACCCTTTGCAGGTCGTCCCGCTTTCAGTGTGCTGCCCTTTTGGCAACAGGCTGAAAGCCACTCAATCGATGACTGACTTATCCATGAAGAATCACGCCGAGCTAAAGCAAGAAGAACGACTGGAAGCCGACGAGGCCGACATCCTGGGTCCAGTGGAAGAAGAAAATGCCGAGCTGTATCGACACAAACTGTGGTCACGGCCCGGTTTTCTGGTTCGCCGTCTTAACCAGATTCACTACGCCATGTTTTACGAGGAATGCAAAAGTGACCTGACCCCGGTTCAGCACGGTGTCCTGTCTGTGTTGATGGGTTCACCCTGGCTGGATCAAACCACGATCGGCTACGAGCTGGGGCTGGATCGCACCACCTCGGCCGATGTCATCCGCAGGCTGGAGGAAAAAGGGTTGCTGGGTCGTCGTATCAACCCCGACGACCGCCGCTCTCGCCAGACCTACATCACCGAAGCCGGTCTGGCAGCCATGCAGGAAATCAGTAGTGGCATGAACCGCGCCCAGGAACGATTGCTGGACCCGCTAACCGCCAAGCAGCGTCAAACCTTTATGTCCATGCTGACCCGCGTGGTGGAGCACAACAACCAATATGGCCGTGCTGCCCTGAAAAACATGTGACCAGTTCGGGGGGTATCAGCCCCCTCGCGCATACCAATCCGGTAGTTCAAAAGCATGCGCTGGTAGTTGATACAGCTGGCGCAAACGGGCCTGACTGAGCATGTCGCAGGGCTGGCCCTGCGCCAATATGCCCCCATCGCGGTACAAGATCACCCAGTCCGCCACGCGGGCCGCATGTTCAGGTTGATGCGTACACAAGAGCACACCCAGGCCCTCCTGGCGCAAATGCGAGACTTGATCGAGCACGCGCAATTGATTCGCAAAGTCCAGGCTGGAGGCAGGCTCGTCCATAATCAGAAACTGTGAACGCTGCGCCAAGGCACGTGCAATCACACACAGTTGACGCTCCCCTCCGCTGATCTGATCAATACGTTTTTGAGCCAGTTGCCCGATACCTAAACGCTCCAGGCAAACGCCCACCCATTGCCGGTCGGCTGCCCGTGGTTGGCTATACCAGGCCAACTCACTGGCACAGCCCAGCAAGACCCACTGCTCTACCGTGAAAGCAAAGGCAGAGTCCTGCGCTTGCGGTACATAGGCCAGTTGCCTGGCCAAGGCACGCGCACGCCACTGTTCCAAGGGCTTGCCCTGCACCTTCACCTGTCCTCCTAAAGGCGGCTGCAGGCCCAGCAAGGTACGCAGCAAAGTGGACTTACCGCTGCCATTGGGGCCGAGTAAACAGACGACCTGCCCGGTCTGTACACGCAGGTTCACATTGCTGGCGACTTGCTTGCGCCCATAGCCCACGGCCAGCTCAATTGCTTCCAAGCCTTGTTCGCTCATCGCTGCCTCGCACCACGAGCCAGCAACAACAAGAAGCCGGGAGCCCCTACCAGAGCCGTCAACACACCCAAGGGCAATTCCAGCGTGCCTATGCTGCGCGCCAAGGTATCGGTTAACAACAGAAAGGCGGCGCCCACTAACAAGCAGACAGGCAATAGACGGGAGAAATCCGGGCCGACCAATAAACGAGCCGCGTGCGGAATCAACAAACCGACCCAGCCTATGATGCCCGCCAAGGCCACACATACCGCCGTCATCAAGGTGGCGCAAACAATCAGCAAACAACGCAAGGCAGAGACGGGCATGCCCAGGGAACGGGCCTCGTCATCTTGCAGAGCCAGGACATTGATACGCCAACGCAAAAGCCAAACCGGGATAATGCAGGCCGATACCATCAACGCAGCGGGCCAGACTTCGTAGGAGCGCACCGCGCTTAAGCCGCCCAGCAGCCAAAAGGTCATGGAGGGCAATTGGGAATAAGGGTCGGCCAGAATTTTGATAAGCGATAAGGCTGCGCCGAGCAAGGTGCCAACTGCCATCCCGGCCAGGACCAAAATCAGGACAGGTGGATGATGACGCAGCATGCGTGCCAGACTCAAGACAATGCCCACCGCCAGCAAACCGCCCACAAAGGCCGCCATCTGCACGCCAAACAAGGAGAAGTTCAAGTAGATGGCCAGAATCGCCCCCAGACCTGCGCCCGAGGACACCCCCAGAATATCGGGTGACACCAGGGGATTGCGGAACATGGTCTGATACGCCGCGCCTGCCGTTGAGAGCGCCGCCCCCACCAGCAAAGCCGCAGCAATACGCGGCAAGCGTAAATCCCAGACAACGCGTACCGCCTGACTTTGCGAGGTATCCGGGTCACTTGAAAAACCAGCCGCTAAAGCTCGCAGTACATCCGGCCCCGACAAAGGGTAAGCCCCCTGCCCCAGCGCAAACACCACAAGGACGGCCAGAATCAGTCCCAGAAAAAGCAGCAACAGCCCGTAGGGCAAACCCAGCTTCATGAATTTTGCGTTGAACCCAAAGGGTCCAGCCCTTGCACCAGTCGCTTGATCTGCCCGCTGCCCAAAGACATGCCATAAAAGGCCGAGTAGAACGCCTGCAACTCTGAATACATGCGCGGCACGGCAGCACTGCCTTCCAACAAGGCATTCAACCAGATCACACCAGCTAAGCGATTGATTCCCGGCGGGCCATCCAGCCAGCCAAAAGGTAAAGCAGGCACACGGTACAAACGCCCTTCTCGCACCGCCTTGAGCTGATTCCAGGGAGCTTGGGTACGCGCCAATTCAAAGAAAACGTCGTCCTGGGCAAACAGAATGTCCGGGTCCCAGGCCAATAATTGTTCGTAGGAAATACGGCCCAGACGATTATCGGTTTTCTCGTCACCCATGACCGTCAGGCCGCAAAGCCGCAGCACCTCGGTATGAATGGACTGACCCATACCAGTTTCCAGGCCATCATTACCGCGTGCCAAATAGGCTTTCAAGCCCTTGGCTCGGGAGCTGGCGGCTTGATGTGCGCTGTCTAAAATGGCTTGAGCGCGCAAGGCCAATTGCTGGCCGCGCTCGGCTTGCCCCAGAATCTGCCCGGCCTGACGCAACTGCGCTGGGCTGTCGTTCAAACGACCATCCAGCAAGACATAAGGCACGCCCGTCTGCTCTTGCACGGACTTGGCAGCCGACTCGTAATAAGGATTCACATCGCCTATATCCAGCACCATATCGGGTTTTAAGGCCAGCAGGCTTTCCAGGGACAAGGTACTGCCCCGACCGGCCAAACGGCCCAGATAAGGCAAAGAAAAACCAGCGGCATCCATCATGCTGCGCGCAGCCGGAGCCAATTGAAAAGGCCACCCTAAAAGCGTATGAGGGGCCAGGCAATACACCAGTACCGAAGCGGGCGGACCAGCGGCCACCACTCGGCCTACGTAGGCCGGATCGGGCAGTTGACCCGCCACGCTGACAGGCAGACTGATCGTGGTGCTGGTCCCGGCCTGCTCAGACCGGGCCTGCAAACGGGCAGAAGGCGCCACAAGCGGCAGTGCCGCCAAGGCACGTACTATGTCACGACGCTTCATCCCGGCCTTCCCCCTTTTTCTGCCAATAACAGCACTGCTTTAGAAACGATAGCTTCCACCCACAAACCAAACGCGTCCGGGCATGGGGTAGCCTTCTTTATATTGGTACAGCTTGTCACCCAGATTACGCACACCGGCTTCCAGGGTGATATCCGAGTTAGGACGCCAGATCCCCTTCAAACCCAGCAAGGCAAAGCCGGGGGTTTTTTCGTAAATCTGGTCACCCTTGTTGTTCGCGTAGGAGTAGTAACGGCCACTTTCAGTTTCCACCGAACCCATCACTTCCCACTGTGCATTAGGCTTCCAGCTCAGGTGAGCGAACAGACGGTGATTGGGCGTGTCCACCAGTTTGACGTCTGGATCAGACTGATTGCGACGGTTCAAATACGTATAGGCCAAGCCAGCGGACCAGTGAGCAGAAAACTCCTGCTGCAAGGACAGTTCCAGACCCATTTGACGGGCCTTGCCCACGTTGGTGGCCTGATCACAAAAACCCACTGGGCGGTACTTGTCGCAGCCTGGTGCCTGGATAACGGTGCTTTGAATCATGTCGCGCACCTGGCTCAGGAACAGAGCCGATTCCAGTTGCGCCCCCTGCCAAGGTTGACCACGCAAGCCCAGTTCATAGTGAATGGCGTGCTCCGGTTTCAGATCCGGGTTGGGTTGGGCGTAACCCATACGACTGGAGTAACGGTCTTTAATCGTAGGAAAACGAGTCTTGTAGGCCACACTGCCGTAGACCTGCATGGCCTGGCTCCAGTCGTAGCCCAGCTCCAGCAAACC
This sequence comes from Alcaligenes sp. SMD-FA, assembly GCF_025960365.1. Taxonomy (NCBI): domain Bacteria; kingdom Pseudomonadati; phylum Pseudomonadota; class Betaproteobacteria; order Burkholderiales; family Alcaligenaceae; genus Alcaligenes; species Alcaligenes sp. SMD-FA. The sequence goes on from NZ_CP110108.1 coordinate 3,307,853, forward strand.
GTTAGTGGCGTCGGTATCGCCAGTTTCAAAATTGTGCGCTTCTTTGGCTTTGCGACGCTCATGACTGGCGCCCACACGCAATTGCCACTGATCGCCCAAAGCGATGCGATCCTCAAAGGCCAGTGAAGTGGTCACGTCCTTGTAGCGTTCAGTGCCCGATGACTTGGGATCACGGTGCTGATCTTGCTTGTAATGCAAGGCAAAGTGCAGCTCGTGATCATCCAGACTCGTATTGACCCACTCCAGAGCAGCGCCACGCGTGCGGTCCGTGTATTCACTGGTCGGGCCAGTCAGGGTGGCGTATTGGCCATCGCTATACATATCCAGACCATTTTTGTACTTATCCTCGTACACACGTGTCTTGATGGTGTTGTTCTCGCCAACCCGGGTAGAGCTCAGAAAGTACAGACTTTCCTTGTCCCAGTAGGGCCAGCGCCAGTAGCGTTTACCCAGCTTGGCATCGTTCACGCCGGTGTAGACCGGATTGTCTTTCTGACCTTTCTGATTCACATAGCCGATCACGTACTCATCCGTCGCATTGGGAGTGATACCCAATTTGAAGGACGCTTTCTTGTCCATTTGCGAGGCATTGCTGCGCATGCCGCCCGTATCGGTAGGACGTGCTTTTTGATCTTCAAAGCCACGGCCCAAGGGGAAGGTACGTTCGCCCGACCAGGACAAACCAGCCTGCAGGTACCAGGAACCCTGATTGGTACCCACGTTCAAGGCGCTGTAGCGTTGATCGCCCGTGGCGTAACCGGCACGGAACTCACCCTCAAATGCTTTGACCGGCTTGCGGGTAACCAGGTTGATGGCACCACCCATAATATTGGGGCCATACAGTAAGGAGGCTGCACCCTTGGCCACGCGAATTTCACTCAGATCCATGGTGGTGAAACGAGTAAAGTCCACATAGCCGTCGTACGGCACGTACTGTGGAATACCATCCAGGAACAAGGGCACCTGACGCGAATCGAAGCCGCGCACGTAGACCATTTGCTCATTACGGGCACCGCCTGCCGAAACCGTGACACCCGGTTGCACGCTGACAGCCGCACCGACATTACGCAAGTCAAAAGCCTGCATTTTTTCCTGGCTGACTGCGCTCTCACCCAAAGGCGCCTCTCGATCCAAGCTGGATTGAACAACCACTTTGCCCAGTTGAAACACACGGTCCTTGTTGTCCTGAGCATGGGCTTGGTTAAGGGCCACAGCCCCCATCATGCTCAAGACCAAGGCGCGCGGTACTAAACAGACAAACTGCTGACGCGCTGCTGTGGCGCGGTTGGACGGATGTCTCATTCCACTTCCCTATTCGATCTTTCTAATTGGTTTATGAATTAACACCACACGGTGGCGCAAAAAAAATGGGCCCCAAAGGGCCCATAAATAGAACCCATCATCGAGCGATGAGTGATGGTTCTTTCGAAAACACCGCTATATAGTAGAGCATATAGCGAAAGATGACAAGCAAGCAAAAACTTTAAGGTTCAGGTTTTCCCGTCTTCACAATTTGCAACTTCTCGCCAACAATACGGCTGCACTGAGCATTTTTATCAAAATGCTGCCAGAAGAACGCCCATATAAACGGGCATTAACTCCAATTCCAAAACATCAGGACCCGCGCAATTACTGGCGCAAATCCACAGGAGCACAATGTATGTTTAAAGCCATGACGCGCGGTTCAGTCCGCCTGGTTGAACGCTATCTGCCCGATCCGTATATCTTCGTCATCCTGCTCACGCTGATTGCCGGTGTCTCGGCCATGGCGTTCGAACAGCGCTCTCCGATGGAGGTCATCCAATTTTGGGGTAATGGCTTTTGGGGGCTGCTGACCTTCGCCATGCAAATGCTGCTGGTCCTGCTAACAGGTCACATGCTGGCCAGCACCCCCTTGGTAAAAAGCTGGTTGCGTGGCCTGGCCTCCTTGGCGCACTCGGCCGGTTCGGCCATTATTCTGGTCACCCTGGTCTCGCTGGCAGCCAGCTGGATCAACTGGGGGTTCGGTCTGGTGGTCGGTGCCCTGTTCGCCAAAGAGCTGGCCCGCCAGGTTCGTGTTGACTACCGCTTGCTGGTTGCCAGTGCCTACTCAGGCTTTCTGGTCTGGCACGGCGGCCTGGCCGGTTCAGTGCCTTTGACCATTGCAACCTCGGGCCACTTTTCCGAGAGCAAGATCGGCATCATCAGTACCTCAGACACCATCTTCGCCTTCTTTAACCTGGCCATTGTGATCGCCCTGTTTATCCTGGTGCCGCTGGTCAACCGCTTGATGCTACCCAGCGACAAGGAAAGCATCTATGTCGACCCCAAGCTCTTGAAAGAGGCGCCTGATGACGTCAACCAATCCACAGATCGTCCTGCAGACCGTCTGGAAAACAGCCGCCTGATTTCCATTGTGATTGGTGTGGCAGGCCTGACTTACTTGTTTGACTACTTCGTGCTACGTGGCGCAACGCTGAACCTGAACGTGATCAACTTCACCTTCCTGATTCTGGCCATCTTGCTGCACGGCACCCCTCGTCGTCTGCTGAAAAGTCTGAATGAAGCCATTCGCGGCGGGGCCGGGATTGTGATCCAGTTCCCCTTTTACGCGGGCATCATGGCCATCATGATCGACTCCGGTCTGGCTACCAGCCTGTCTGAATGGCTGGTGTCTTTTGCCACTGCCACTACCCTGCCTTTCTGGACTTTCTTGAGCGCCGGTCTGGTCAATATTTTTGTGCCCTCGGGCGGCGGACAATGGGCCGTTCAAAGCCCGGTTGTCATTGCCGCCACCCAAGCGCTGGATGCCGATATCGCGCGCACGGCCATGGCCGTTGCCTGGGGTGACGCCTGGACCAATATGCTGCAGCCATTCTGGGCCTTGCCCGTACTGGCCATTGCCGGTCTGAAAGCCAAAGACATCATGGGTTTTTGCCTGATTCAATTGATTGTCTCGGGTATCGTGATTTCGATTGGTTTGACCTGGTTGTAAACCTGCCAAGCAATAAGATTAAAAGGTAAAAGGGTCCGCTAACTGCGGGCCCTTTGCTATCTAAAGCTCCCTGCACACGTGACTGACTTGCTCCCGAAACCATGCGTAGGCAAAACTGGCGCGCGTGCGTTCATGCCAAATCTGGTACACACAAAACGGGGCTAAACCCAAAGGATGCTCCAGTACATCCAGCTTGTGTCCGGCACTTAGCAGGCGAGCCATGCGCTCTGCCAAACTGATTACAAAGTCGGTACGCTCCAACACGCCGGGAACTGCCAAAAAATGAGGCAGGCTAACTTGCACTTGGCGCTGCAACTGGCGTGTTTGCAAAGCGTCAGCCAAACGACGCTCACGGCTGCCGTTGTGGCCAGGTACCCCAATGTGGCTACGTCTGCAAAACTCGTCCAATGTCATCACCTGGCCATTACGCCCGCAAGATCGCATCACCACCACATAACGGTCATGAAAAAGCTCATGGCGAAACAGCGGGTAGGACACAGCTGCCGACGATGAAAGAACCAGATCGGCTCGCCCGCCCAACAGCCAGTCTTCAGCCCCCAAATCCGCCATATCCAGGACTTCCAGGCTGCACCGCGGAGCGTGCTGCTGCAAATGTGCCGTCAAGGCCGGGATCAACAAATAAGACAAATATTCCGTCGTCGCCACCCGGAAACGTACATCCAGACTGGATGGTTCAAGCCGCTCCTTGTCGGTCTGCAACAAATCATCCAGCAAGCTCAAGGCCTGCTCAATACGGGGCGCCAAAGCGCGCGCCTTGTGGGTTGGCTCGACACCTTGTGCCGTACGCAAAAACAAGGCATCACCAAAATACAAACGCAGCTTCGCGATCTCCTTGCTCACCGTAGATTGATTGGACTCCAGCGTCAACGCGGCACGGCTGACATTTCCTTCTCGAAACACAGCAAGAAAAGTACGCAACTGGAGCAAATCCAGATTCTTCATTTCATTCCCCTGCTCACGTATTTCCATTTCAGCCTAATCAATCATTCCAATACGGAATTGCCTCGTTTTCAGGCCTCTCGGACACTAGTTCAACAACTTACTACCACAGGAAACCCCATGAGGACTCTGATTAAAGCGCGCTGGGTCATTGCATTCGAACAAGGACGCCACTGCGTGATCGACCACGGCCAGCTCGTCTACGAAGGCGAACATATCATATACGTGGGCACTCGTTACGACGGGCATGTGGACCAGATCATTGAAGCACCTGACAGCGTGCTGGCCCCTGGTTTTATTGATACCCATGTCCACTCCGGTCATCGGGCACTGCACAAGCTTCTGGCCGACGGTGGTCGCCCTGCATTATTCGGCCAGCCTTATATGGACGTGACCATTGCACGCCAAGGCACGCAAATACGCGGCTACCCCAACTATCTGGATCAGGAGCAAGCAGCAAAAGATCCCGGCATTGCTCTGCATGCCGCCTTTACCGCAGCCGAGCTGCTGCGCAACGGCGTTACCACCTTTGTAGAACTGGGCGGACATGTACTCGTTCAAGAGGCATTGTGGGCTCAATGTGAGGACTTGGGTATTCGTGGATACCTTGGCCCTGGCTACGATAGTGGTCGATGGCAATCCGATGACAAGGGCCAGCTCGAACGCATCCCGTACCCGGACCAGGGCGAGCAACTTTTCCAGGATGCCCTGGCATTTATTCGCCGTGCACAAGCCCATGAATCCGACCTGATTCACGGTATCCTGGTCCCTCGGGAAATTGAAAACTGCAGCCTGGACTTGCTACGTCAAACGGTGCGTGCAGCCGATGAGTTAAATCTGCCCATGGCCACACATGCCGGCTACAACGTGATCGAATTTATGGAGACCGTACGCGAACACGGACTGACTCCTATCGAGCTCCTGAACCATGTCGGGATGTTGCGTCCCACATTGAATATTGGGCATGCCAACCTGATCTCCAACAACCCGAAAATGAACTATTCAGGTGGAGACGACCTGGGTTTAATGGGGCAGAAAAAAGTATCCATCTCGCACTGTCCGGTCAATATTGTGCGGCGGGCTCGCACACTGGATAGCTGGAAAGCGTATCGCCAGGCGGGGGTCAATATCACCATCGGCAGCGATACCTACCCACGCGACATGTTCATGAACATGCGCGCCGCGTCCTACCACGGGAAAGTCATGAGCCACGACCTAAGCGCTGCCAGTGCCGCTGAAGTATTTGAAGCCGCCACCGTGGCAGCTGCGCGTTCCCTGGGTCGGGAAGACTTGGGAAGACTGGCTGCCAATGCTCGCGCAGACATGATCCTGGTCCGAATCGGCCGCAGCGACGTGCTGCGTTATGGCCCAATTTGGGACCCTATCCGCAGCATGGTTGAATGCGGCATCGGCGACGACGTGGACACCGTGATCTGCAATGGCAGAATCAGCATGCGAGACGGCGTCATACCGAAGGTGGACCTGCCAGCCTTGCGCCGTCAGGCTCAGGACTTTGCCGAAGACATCTGGCCCAGCCTGCAGGACTGGGATCAGCTCAAACGCAGCGCACAAGATATGTGCCCCATCAGCCGCTGTACACATCTATAACCCCCCTCATCGAGGAGACAAGACATGATCAAAAAAACAGCTCTCGCTATTGTCGCAACGGCTTTACTGAACACGCTTCCGATGGCACAAGCGCAGCAGGCGGATTTTCCACAAGGCCCTGTACGCGTCATCGTCCCCTACGGAGCAGGCGGAAGCGCGGACATTCTGGCACGCGCAATCAGCGACAAACTGACTCAACTATGGGGACAGACCGTCATTGTAGAAAACAAGCCAGGGGGTATAGGTACGATTGGAATCATGAGCGTGGTCAAGTCCAAGGCCGACGGCTACACCCTGGTCTCGGTGCCCGTGTCTGACTTGGCTGTTAATCCACACCTCTACAAGAAACGGTCATTTAATGTGTTGAAGGATCTGGATCCCGTCAGCCAAGTAGGCTCAGTACCCAACGTTTTGATCACGAACCCGGCGCTAGGGCTGCAAAGCACAGCCGATTTAATCAAGCTCGCTCAGCAAGCAGGTCAAACCCTGACCTACAGCTCTCCTGGCGTGGGCAGTCAGGCGCATTTGGCCGCCGAAGTATTTGCTCGCAAACATGGGCTGACACTTAACCACATTCCCTATAACGGCGTCTCGGCTGCCATTACTGACGTAGCAGGCGGCCATGTCGATCTGATGTTTGCGCAACTACCCAGCGCCTTGGGCTTTATCCAAGGAAAAACAGTGTCGCTGTTAGGCATCGCCGCTCAGCAGCGCAGTCCGCTACTGCCAGACACGCCCACGCTGACTGAATCGACCGGCGAGACGTATGGCGATTTTATTTCGTGGTCCGGCTTGATGGCACCAGCGGGCACACCCATAGCCATACGCGAAAAAATCGCGCGTGACCTTAAGCACGTGATGGACAACACAGATCTCAATCGCGTATTAGCCAGTTCAGGAACCGTAGGAATAGGTAGCACTCCACAGCAGCTCGATGCCGCCATACGCGAAGATTACGATCGCTATGGGCGCATCATTGCCGACCTGAAATTGGCCTTGGACTAGCTGAAATAGGGGAATGGAGATGGTGGGCGGTACAAGGTTCGAACTTGTGACTTCCACCGTGTGAAGGTGGCACTCTACCACTGAGTTAACCGCCCGAAGCTTTTAAGAACTGCAAAAGCTGCGAAGAAAAAAACTATAGCACGGCCCTGCTCGATTTACAAGATCAGGGCCGGCTGTTTTTCTTGAACAGTTACTCTGCTGCTGGATTGAGCATCTCGCGCCACATGGGCGGCTTCTTGTTCTGTTTTTCCAACACGTCCATGTATTTCTCGTGCTCGGCCTGATCAGCTTCGGACGCACGCAGCACTTTGAGCACACTAGGATCAAACTTGCCCAGGCTCAAATCGCTGCCGTCACCACCTTGACTGTCGGACTCGTCAAAGTCCATCAACAACGCATCCTGACCCCGCGTCATGGCCAGCCAGACGTCGGCCAACAATTCCGAGTCCAGCAAAGCGCCGTGCAAGGTACGGTGAGAGTTGGAAATACCGTAGCGTTCGCACAAGGCATCCAGAGAGTTGCGCTTGCCGGGGTGCATTTCCCGCGCCACCAGCAAGGAGTCAGTAATGCTGTCGCAGTATTGCGAGAACGGTCCCTTGCCTACCTTCTGCAATTCAGCGTCCAGAAAGCGGGTATCAAAGGAGGCGTTATGAATAATGACTTCCGCGCCCTGCACAAAATCCAGCACCTGATCGACTACATCCTTGAAACGTGGATGACCGGCCAGAAATTCCGTGGTCAGACCATGAATGGCCAAGGCCTCGGGATCAGAATCCCTATCCGGGTTCAGATACAAGTGCAGATGGCGGCCCGTCAATTTACGGTTGAACAACTCGACCCCACCCACTTCAACAATTCGGTGCCCCTCGCGTGGCTCCAGACCGGTGGTTTCAGTATCCAGAATAATTTGACGCATTCACTTTCCCTACAAATTCAATCACGGTAATGGCACTGAACAAGGAGGCTGTACGAGCCGCCTCCCCGCAGACCAGAACCACAGGTTCAGACAGAGGCCTGGGGCTTGTCAATCAATTCCAGTTGCTTGTCCTGCCCTTCTTGCTTGCCTGCAATCAGCGTGTAGGCCACGGGCACCACAAACAAGGTCAGCAAGGTACCCAGGGACAAGCCGCCTACCAGCACCCAGCCAATTTGCTGGCGGGATTCGGCGCCTGCCCCGGAAGCATAGGCCAGCGGCAAGACGCCCAGCACCATCGCGCCGGTTGTCATCAAGATGGGACGCAGGCGCATCTCGCAAGCGCGCACCACGGCATTGTACAAACTGGCCCCCGCTTCGCGTTGTTGGGTGGCAAATTCCACAATCAAGATACCGTGTTTGGTAATCAGGCCTACCAGGGTAATCAAACCGATCTGACTATAAATGGACAAAGTCCCGCCCGACAGCCACAGGGCCAGCAAGGCCCCGGTCATGGACAAGGGCACGGACAGCATGATGATGAGCGGATTGCGCCAGCTTTCAAACTGGGCGGCCAGCACCAGATAAATAAAGGCCAGAGCCATCAGGAACACGACATAAATGCTGCCCGAGGAGTCCCGGAACTCGCGTGACTGGCCGTCCAGATCCGTCTGCACGGTTTCAGGCAAGGTCTTGCGAGCCACCTCATTCATGTGTTCAAGAACTTCACCCAGGGCATAGCCGGGTGCCACCGAGGCTTCCACAATCACGGCCCGCAAACGGTTGAAGTGGTTCAGCGATTGCGGTGACACGCTTTCTCGCACTTTCAGGAAGTTGGAAGCCTGCACCATGCCACCGTCCTGGGTACGCACGTAAATATCGAGAATATTTTGCGGACTGGAGCGAGCCTGTTTATCCACCTGCACAATCACATCATATTGCTCGCCGTCACTCTGGTAGCGTGTGACCTGACGCCCACCCAGCATGGACTCCAGTGTGCGGCCTACAGCATCCACCGAAACACCGGTATCAGCCAGCTTGTCGCGGTCTACATCAATACGGATTTCTGGCGTATTCAAGCGCAAGTCCGTATCCACATTCAACAACCCTGGGTAGTCTCTTAACTCGGCCAGAAAATTGTCCACGATCTTGGCCAGCTCCGGATAAGGAGCCTGACTCATGATCACAAACTCCACCGGCTTGGAGGTCGCGCGCTGCCCCAGGGAGGGCGGATTAGTCGGAAAGGCACGCGCACCAGGAATGGCCGAGAAATGCGGCTGTAGCTCACGCGCGATGGACTGCTGGTTACGCGTGCGCTCCTCCCAAGGCTTCAAACGCAGAATCGCAAAGGAGTCGGTCACGGTTGGGAAACCAATAATGGACTGGTAACCCTCGGTCTCCGGTATGCCGCGATACAGCGCTTCCACCCGCTCCACATTGTGCAAGGTGTAATCCAGCGTGGCGCCTTCAGGCGAATTCACAATCCCGAAAATGACCCCACGGTCTTCAATCGGAGCCAGCTCGCTTTTGATAACCGTAAACAGCAGCGCACTGGTGGCGGCAACGGCCACACCGATCAACAAGACCAGCCAGCGCCAACGCAGAGCGCGAATCAGGACACGACGATAGCCACGCGTCAGCCAGACCAGAAAATTCTCGATCCCCTGGCTGACACGGCCCACTTTGGTGCCGTGCGGACGCAACATGCGCGAGCACATCATAGGGGTCAAGGTCAGGGCCACGAAACCGGACACCAGTACGGCAGCCGCCAAGGTCAGGGCAAATTCGATAAACAATCGCCCGGTACGGCCTGTAGCAAAAGCCAACGGCGCATACACCGCCACCAATGTCAGCGTCATGGCAATCACGGCAAAGGCAATTTCACGCACGCCCAAAAAGGCCGCCTGCATGGCCGTTTTGCCTTCTTCAATATGGCGATAAACGTTCTCCAGCACCACAATCGCGTCGTCCACCACCAGACCAATCGCCAACACCATGGCCAACAAGGTCAGCGTGTTGATGGAAAAGCCCAGCATGTACATGATGGCAAAGGCTCCGATCAGAGAGATCGGAATCGTCACGATAGGGATGAGGCTGGCACGGAAACTGCGCAGGAAAAACACGATCACCAGCACCACCAGCAAGATAGCCTCGGCAATGGTGGTGTAGACCGAATCAATGGATTTCTGAATGAAGATGGAGCTGTCGTAAGACACGGTCAGCTTCATATTGCCCGGCATGCTTTCGTTAATGCGCTCCACCTCGGCACGTACCGCTTTGGACAAATCCAGCGGGTTGGCAGTGGACTGCTTGGTCACACCAATATTCAAACTGTTTTGCCCATTGAAACGGGCCAGCACCCGTTCCTCGGCAGGCCCAATACGCACTTGAGCAATGTCGGAGATACGCACCGGATAACCGGCGGCCTGACTGATGATGATGTTGCGAAACTCCTCGGGCGTTTCCAGATCGGTAGAGGACACCACGGAAAACTCACGCGCATCGGACTCGATACGGCCAGCCGGAATCAGCACGTTTTGCTTACGCAACGCATCTTCCACGTCCTGCACGGTCAACTGATAGGCCCCCAGTCGGGTACGGTCCAGGTCGATCCGCATGGCGGGCAGGCGCTCGCCAAATACGCGCACTTCTGCTGCTCCGGGCAAGACGGATAAGCGCGTTTTGATATAGCGCTTAATGTAGTCCGAGGCCTCCAGCATGCTGTAGTCGCCGGTATCCACACCGACATAAATAATCGGGGTGGAGTCCGCCTCTACCTTGTTGATAATCGGCTCGTCCACCTCATCGGGCAAGAAACGGCGGGCGCGCGAAACCTTGTCACGCACGTCTGCGGCGGCCGCATCGGGGGCTCGGTCCAGATTGAATTTAATGTTGATCAGGCTGCGCTCGGAACGGCTGCGCGAGGTCATCACGTTCACGCCCTCAATCCCGGACAACTGGTCTTCCAACGGCTTGGTCACCTGGGACTCGATCACCTCTGGTGAGGCCCCTTTATAGTTGGTGATGACCGAGACCACCGGTTCATCAATGGCAGGATATTCGCGTACGGTCAGGCGTTCATAGGAAATGAAACCGACCAGCACAATCACCAAAGACAGAACCGTGGCAAAAACCGGGCGACGGATACATAAATCGGAGAGAACCATGACTGTGCCCTAGCGCTGCGGCTGTGTTTGGACGTCGATCACTTCCTGGATATCGACTGGTACGCCATCACGCACCTTTTGCAATCCGGCCACCAGCACATTGTCGCCGGCTTTCAGATCGCCAGTTACGTGCACCCAGCCTTGTTCGCGGACTCCAATCTGCACCTGTCGACGCTCTGCCCGGCCATCTTTCACAATATAGATATACTGATCCTGCCCCGAAGGAGCCAAGGCGGTTTCAGGCACCATCAAGGCCTGATAGCGAGACAGCTCCAGGCGTACACGGCTGAACAAACCAGGGCGCAAGACACCATCTTCATTGGGCACTTGCGCGCGTAATAAAATCGAACGGCCTGCCGTATCCACTGCCGGGCTGACCGCCAGAACCGAACCCTGGCGGGTTTGGCCCTGGAACGCATCAAAGCGCAGCTCGACCAGCATGCCAGCCTTCACATCGGCCAGATATTGTTCAGGGATACGAAAGTCCACGTTCAAAGTAGAAACCGCTTCCAACTGCACCAGATCTGTGCCGGGTCCAACATAGTCACCCACCGACACATTGCGCAAGCCGGTGACACCATCGAACGGCGCACGGATACGGGTCTTGTCCAGGTGCACGCGCGCCAATTGCACTTCGGCTTGCTGGACAGCCAAACGACTGCCCGACTCATCTTTTGCCTGCTGACTGATAAAGCCCTGACGGCTCAGCTCCGAAGAGCGCTTGTGCTGGCTATTCGCCAGATTCAAATTTGCCTGTGCCTGATTTAACTGCGCCTGCGCCATGGCCGGGTCCAGCTGAATCAGTACCTGCCCTTTCTTGATGGGCAGGCCCTCTTCAAAACTGATGGCTGAAATACGACCACTGATCTCGGGGCGCAACATGACGGACTCTCTGGCAACCAGGGTCCCGACCGCCGCCACATCACGAATCAATTCAGTTTGCCGCACTGGCAGCACTTCCACCCGCGTGGCGTCAGACTGCGCCCAACTGGGCGTACTACTGGCAAACAGTACGATGAACAAAGAAAAAATCGTGAGGCGCAGCGTGAGAATCATGGGCGGCTTATCCTGACCGGCCAGGCCGGTAAAGCTATCTGACAAAATATGACGGGTGGCTAATAGTACTATCAGCGGGTTCGACCTTCGCCCAGGCCTTTATAACTGCCTGGCTATTTCCACCCCTTCATTGGCCAATTGGTCCGCCCGCTCATTACCAGGGTCGCCTGCGTGACCACGCACCCATAACCAGGTCAACTCGTGCTTGGCCGCCTGTTGCTCCAGTTCCTGCCACAGATCGGCATTTTTGACGGGTTTTTTATCCGCAGTACGCCAACCACGCGCTTTCCAGCCGGGCAGCCATTCATTCATCCCTTTTTGTACGTATTGCGAATCAGTGTGGACTCGCACCTGACAAGGGCGCTTCAAGGCCTTGAGTGCCTCGATCACCGCCATCAATTCCATACGATTATTGGTGGTATCCGCCTCGCCGCCACAAATGGCTTTTTCTCGGCCGCCATGACGCAGCAACGCCCCCCAACCACCCAAACCCGGATTGCCCTTGCAGGCGCCATCGGTCCAAATATCAACAACATCTGTCATGTCTTGCTTATTCCTTCATCGGCAGCGCGTCCTGCTACCACCATAGGCCGACGCACACGCCGACGGTTTTTCTTCCACTTAGGCCCGACCAGGCGTAAGGCAGGCGTGCGTTTGACCGCACTAATCATATAGACGGCGCCCGCAAAGCTCCACCAGCGCGCTCCGCTTTGCTCTATCCAGGACCAGCGATCCAGCCATGCCTGCTGACGACACAACGGTGCATAACAGCCCATCTGCGTGCTTTGCACATCAAAGGACAAGAGCTTTAACCAGTCGCGCAAACGCGAGGGGGACATCACATCTCCCGGCAAGGTCGGCGTGCCCCGCTCCAGCCCTGGAATCCAGTCATGGGCCCCCCATAAGCTCAAGGGATTAAAGCCCGTCAGGAGAATGCGCCCTTCCGGCACCAGCACGCGTTCAGCCTCTCGCAACACCTGATGCGGGTCACTGGCGCTCTCGAGCGTATGGGGCAGAATTAAAAGATCAATGCTTTGCGTATCAAAAGGCAGATGCTCGGGCTCGGCATACACCAGGTTTTGCTGCTGGGCAGGCAAGACGCCGGACTGAGCCGTACATACCTTGCAAGAGATGCGGCTTTGCGCCAGGAGGTCCCAATGCGGCAATCCAATTTGTATGGCATGATACCCGAAGGTGTTGACCACCTCCGCATCGATTCCGGCTTGTTCCCAAGCCCGCACATATCGCCCCGGTACGGTTTCCAACCACTGGGCAAATTGATCATTCAAAGTCTGCTCCACTGGCGCTTTCTCCCTCTACCATGATGAATGCATTTACCTGGCCTGTGCCAAGCGATGTTCGCCTGATTCCACTACCTGCCCTGAACGACAACTATATATGGGCGCTAAGTCGAAACGGTCACGCCCTGGTGGTGGACCCCGGCCAGGCCGCTCCGGTTCTGGATTGGCTGGAGCGCGAGTCCTTACAACTGGATGCCATTTTACTGACACACCACCATGGTGACCATGTTGGTGGTGTCAAAGATATCCTGGCTAAGCATCCGGCCCGCGTGTGGGGCCCAGCCCATGAGCCTCTACCCGCCTGTGATGTCCGAGTCGGCCAGTCCGACAAGGTCGAATTACCTACTCTGGAACTGACGCTGCACGTCCTGGACATCCCCGGCCATACCGCCGGACACGTTGCGTACTTTGGTCAAAATGAGGTAAAACAGCCCTTTGTTTTCTGTGGCGATACCTTGTTTGCTGCTGGTTGCGGACGTCTCTTTGAAGGCACCCCGGCACAAATGACGGATTCCCTGGGCAAGTTGGCGAAACTGCCATCGGACACCCTGATCTGCTGTGCGCACGAGTACACCTTATCCAATTTACGTTGGGCTCTACAGGTAGAGCCGGACAATCCCCAACTGCACCAACGTTGGGAACAGGATACCCTCAAACGTCAGCAAAACTTGCCTACGGTGCCCTCCACCTTGAAAACAGAATTGGCTACCAATCCCTTTCTGCGTTGCGAGACGACTGCTGTTATTCAGGCTGCCGAGCACTATGGCGCCCAATCCCTGAATAATCCTGTCGAGGTATTTGCCAGCCTGCGCGACTGGAAAAACAATTTCTAAAGATTCCGCAATGAACCTAATGAGACTTTTTGCGCTGCTATGCGCTTTCGTGCTGGCAGGCTGCGCCACAGGCCCCAAGGTCAGCCCCCAGAAAGCCGCCAAGACCTCCACCAGCATTGCCGCCGATACGTCTCGCACCATTGATCTGACCCACCCACCCAAAGACGCGTGGGACCGGATGCGCCGGGGTTTCTCCATCCCCAACCTGCATACCGATCTGGTTGATTACTGGACCAATTACTACGCGTCGCACCCCGAATCCATCCGTACCATGAGCCAGCGCGCCTCGCGCTATCTGTACCACATCATGGACGAGCTCGATGCGCGCGGCCTGCCCTCCGAACTGGCCTTGCTGCCTTTTGTAGAAAGTGCCTATAACCCGGGAGCCTATTCCCGCGCCCATGCAGCGGGCCTGTGGCAATTCATCCCCAGCACCGGCACGCAGTACAAGCTGGAGCAGAACTGGTGGGTAGACCAGCGACGCGACCCAGTCGAATCCACCCGCGCTGCCTTGGACTACCTGTCTTACCTGTACGAATTCCAGGGCGACTGGTATTTGGCTCTGGCTTCCTACAATTGGGGGGAAGGCTCCGTGCGCCGCGCCATGGAACGCAACGAACAGGCTGATTTGGGCGTTGACTACTTATCCCTGAAGATGCCGGACGAAACGCGCAATTACGTCCCCAAACTGCAAGCGATCAAGAATATTGTGGCCAACCCGGAGCGTTACGGCATTACCCTGCCCCCGGTCAGCAACACCCCGTATTTCACTGCTGTGCGCAAGAACAAGGACATTGACGTTGCCCTGGCTGCCGAGCTGGCCGAAATCTCTGTGGACGAATTCAAAGCCTTGAATGCCGCCCACAATCGCCCCACCATCCCGGCAGATCGCGGCACCTTGCTGTTGCCTGCCAACAAGGTTGATATTTTCAATGCCAATCTGGCTGCCTATCAGGGCAAGCTCAGCAACTGGAAGGCCTACCAGTCCAAGCGCGGTGAAAGCTACCTATCCATTGCTCAGCGCCACGGCATTACCGTATCGCAACTGCGCTCCATCAATGGTTTGAGCCGCAAGAGCACCAAAGCCGTTGCCCAGACGCTGCTGGTGCCCAGCACCACCCTGGGTGAAGGCAGCCTGCAACTGGCTTCCCTGACCAACACACCGGCCGCGCCGGTCGCGCAAAGCACACGCCGGGCGCGTACGCAAACGGCCAGCGTCAACCGCAAAAACGATACCGTTGTTTTGCGTCGTGGCGCCAACGTGCGTACCCATACCGTTCGACGAGGCGATACACTCTACGCCTTGGCCAAACGGTACGACACGTCGGTGGCTGAGCTGCGACGCTTGAACAATATCAAAGGCAGCACTCTTTCCAGGGGTACACGTTTGCGTGTTCCCGGTTCCAATATTCGTGGTTAAGTCCACCCACTAATTACATAAAGGATTTTCAGCATGGGTTTCCTGCAAGGAAAACGCATCCTGGTCACAGGCGTCCTCTCGAATCGCTCTATTGCTTACGGGATTGCGCAAGCATGTCGCCAACAAGGTGCTGATATTGCCCTGACTTATGTGGGCGAGCGTTTTAAAGAACGTGTTGAAGGCTTTGCTCAAGAACTGGGCACGGATATCGTCCTGCCCTGTGACGTGTCCGAAGACGATCAGATCGAACAAGCCATGGCTTCGCTGGGCGAGCGCTGGGATGGTCTGGACGGCCTGGTTCACTCCATCGGCTTTGCGCCTCGTGAAGCCATTGCAGGCAACTTCCTGGAAGGCCTGTCGCGCGAATCGTTCCGTGTTGCTCACGACATTTCCGCCTACAGCTTCCCCGCGCTGGCCAAGGCTGCTCTGCCTTTGCTCAAAGGCCGCAAGAGCTCGGTGCTGACCCTGACTTACCTGGGCGCTGAAAAAGCCATCCCCAACTACAACACCATGGGCGTGGCCAAAGCTGCCTTGGAAGCCTCCGTGCGCTACCTGGCTGTGGCGCTGGGCGAATACGGCATTCGTGCCAACGCCATCTCGGCCGGTCCCATCAAAACCCTGGCTGCCAGCGGCATCAAGGATTTCTCCACTATCCTGAAATTCGTCGAGACGCACGCTCCCTTGCAGCGCAACGTCACTATCGAAGAAGTGGGCAATGTGGCCTCCTTCCTGATGTCCGAATTGGCCAGCGGTATCACGGGCGAGATCACGCACGTTGACGCCGGCTTTAACTGCATCGTTCCGGGTATGCAGGAATAAGGCTTCACGCCTTGGTAGCAATAAAAATAGCGGCTAAGGCCGCTATTTTTATTGCTTACGTACTTTTGCAGACCCTACGCAGCTTACTGTGTGTCGCTGGGAGTAGAACCCAGACACCGCCAAACCCGACAGGACAGACAAAAAATCCTCTGAAACGCTCAGGATTTAATCGCCCTGCCCCCCTTCTTGCACAAAATCGCTACGCAAAATGCCATGCCGTTGCAGCTTGTCGTAAAAGGTTTTGCGCGGAATACGCAGATCCTGCAAGGTCGCCTTGATATCGCCACGATGACGCGCCAGAGCCTGACGTATCTGTTGGGACTCGAATTGCTCCACACGGGCAGGCAAACTCAAATCCTCGCTTTCCAATTCCTTGATCTGCGGATGCTGCACGCCCAGCACTTCACGTTGGGCAAAGTGTGCCAATTCGCGCACATTGCCCGGCCAGTGATGAGACTGCATATAGGCCAGACTACGCGCATCGGGCATCTTCTGAGGCATGCCGTACTTCTTGGCGGCCAGCGCCGCAAAATGGGCGAACAGCATGGGGATATCCTCCTTGCGCTCCCGTAAGGGTGGCAGGCGCAAGGTGACCACATTTAGCCGGTAATACAAATCGGCGCGGAAGTTCGCGCGCTGGGCGGGGTCGGACAAATCCACCTTACTGGCGGCCACAACGCGGATATCTACCGGGTGCTCTTCGTTGGAGCCCAGGGGAGTGACACAACGCGTTTCCAACACGCGCAGCAAGCGCACCTGCGCAATCATGGGCATGCTTTCGATTTCATCCAGAAACAGTGTGCCCTGATGCGCATGTTCGACACTGCCCACACGTTTGCGCTGCGCGCCGGTGAACGCCCCGGCTTCGTGACCGAACAGCTCGCTTTCAATAATGGTTTCGGGCAAGGCACCACAGTTCAGCGCCACAAAATGATGCTGTGCTCGGGCGCTCCAGCGGTGCAGCAACATGGCCACGACTTCCTTTCCTGTGCCGGTTTCCCCTTCCACCAGCACGTCCACATCGGACTGAGCCAAATGCCGCAAAGTGGTTCGTAAATTGACCATGACCTCTGAATTCCCCAAGAGCGCCGGGCCTTGGCCGTCCTCGTCCAACTCCTGACGCAAGGCACGGTTTTGCAAAACCAGGCTGCGCTGCATGGCGGCATGGCGTATCACCGTCAGCAAGCGTTCGGCTTGGTAAGGCTTGGTCAGAAAATCAAAGGCGCCATCGCGCATGGCTTGCACGGCCATATCAATATCCCCGTGACCGGTAATCAGCACGACGGGCTGCTCGGGATCGCGAGCATGCAAAGCCTGCATCAGCGCCAACCCATCCATACCCGGCATGCGAATATCCGTTACCACCACGCCGGGATAGTCCTTGGGCAGGCGGCTCAGGGCCTCCTGCCCGCTGGCACAGGCCACCACCTTCAGACCCGCCAGTTCCAGACTTTGCACGACCGCAGCACGCAGATCCGCATCATCATCGACAAATGCGACTTCCATTCTTATCTCTCTCCCTGGTCCAGCTTGCTATCGGCATTGCGCAGCACGATATGAAATGTGGCTCCCCCCAGGCGCGAAGGCCCCTCTTCCAAACGGCCACCCAGGGCCGCAACAATATCGTGCGCGATCACCAGCCCCAAGCCCAGGCCTTGCCGACGGCTGGAACTAAAGGGGGTAAACAGACGCTGTCGGATGTCCGGACTCAGGCCGGGGCCGTTGTCGGAAACCACAATACGCACATGCTGCTGCTCGCTCATGACTTCAATACGAATGCGCCCCTGACGGCTCCCTTCCAGAGCATCGAGCGCATTACGCAATAAATTCACCAGAACCTGTTCTAAGCGTACGGGCAGAGCCCAGACACGGACAGATTCGTTCACACCTTCCAGCTCCAGGTCTACCCCTTGGGCCCGTGCCCGGTGCTCCAGCAATTGCCAGGCACTGTCCACGGCCGAGCGCACTTGTACCGGACCTTCCTGCTCTTGCGGCTTGCGGGCGTAATGACACAGCTGAGAGGTGATACTGCCTATGCGCTGAGTCAGCGTCTGGATGCGGGACAGGTTTTGACGCGCTGTTTCCGTCTGGCCCTGCTCCAGCAAACGCAAGGTGTTGTCGGCGTAGACCTCAATTGCCGCCACGGGCTGATTGATCTCATGGGCGACCCCGGCGGTCACCTGCCCCAGAAAGGACAATTTCTCGGCCTGCTCCAATTGTTCACGCAGATCGCGGGCACGCGAGCGAGCCTCTTGCAGAGCCTGCATCTCCTGCTCCAGGCGACGACGCGCCACCTGCAACTGGGCCGTGCGAGACTCCACCGCTTCTTCCAGGGCATCACGAAGTAACTCCTGGCGTGCCTGAGCTTCGCGTCGCTGTTGATTGCGTTGCAGCGCCAGTGCCGCCAGAACCAGCGCCGCACATAACAGCCCCATCACCATCAAACGAGATTGAACCGCCTGCGTTTGCAAGGCGGCATCCATCGGTGCCATCGCGTGCAAGGTCCAATCGCTGCCCACCACCGGCTGTTGCACATGCAAAAAGCGTTCCTGCCCCAGTTTCCAGAAAGAGGCCCGTTCGCCGGAATCCGACATGCTCAAACCCACCGGCCTCAACGGCTCATCACCAAACTGCTGGCTAGCCCGAAGCTTGGCCAAGTGCTCGGCCGAGGTTTGATCCAGGCTATGCAAACGCCAGCCCGGTTCACCACTTAACAAGATCACACCGTTTGGATCGCTGACAAACATGCGATCCCCATAACCTTCCCATTCTTTTTCCAGCAGATCGAACACCAGCTTGATCACAACGACGCCAACGGCTTTGCCGTCCTGGCCCGGCACCATGCGGGAGATATACAAACCCGCCTTACCGCTGGAAGTCCCCAAGGCGAAATATTCGGCGTGCCCTTGCTCCAAGGCTTTGGTGAAGTAAGGCCGAAAGCCGTAATGATTCCCCACAAAGCTGTCGGGCGCCTGCCAGTTACTGGACACCAACGTCTGCGAGTGCGTATCCAGCAAGTACAGAACGGGAGCACCCGTATCTTCAGCCAACTGCTCGAACTTGCGGTTCAACGCCTGGGCATCTCCATAAGCAGGATTGCCCATCAGATATTGGCGCAGGGCCTCGTCCTGGGCCAGGGCAAAGGACAAGGTACGGAACTTATCGCGAATCGTCCTGATCCAGCCCGCGTTCCCGCGCATCAAGGAATCCAGCCGCTGTTCGCTTTGTGTCAGCAGGCGGGCCGTACCCAAATCGGCCGAACGCCAGAAGGCAAACAGTCCCAGCACCACGGCCAAGCTCAACAACAGCAACCATTCAAGCCTGAAGCGCCGCCGCATGCCCGAAGAAACTGGATTGGAATTCATGAAATTTGTGCGAAATATCGCCAAAAAAAATAATGATTGTGCGGATTTTCGCACACATTAGCAGCAAGCGGGCAAATCTCCTGCCTGCAAGCCGCTTGCTTGCTGACTTCCCCGCTAAGCACAGATTGGCACGGATGTTGCTTTAGTCATGAGCTTATGGGCCGGAACAAAGATTCCGGCGAGCGTAAACCGCCTGCCTACACACAATTCCAAGCAGGCCAGCCGCCGACTGCCAGGTCGGCAACATCAAGTCACGGAGACGACATCATGATGGATATAAGCACAGGAGACCGTCCGGTACCGCAGATCATCAAAATCAAGTGGTATCGGATTTTGTACGTGCAGGTCATCATCGCCATCACTATCGGGATTTTGCTGGGCCATTTCTACCCCTCGCTGGGCGAGAGCATGAAGCCCTTGGGCGATGCCTTCATCAAGCTGATCAAGATGATTATTGCGCCCGTTATTTTCCTGACGGTGGCCACCGGCATTGCCGCCATGACAGATTTGCAAAAAGTCGGTCGTGTGGTGGGCAAGGCCATGATTTATTTTCTGACCTTCTCCACGCTGGCCCTGATTGTAGGCTTGGTGGTCAGCAATATCGTGCAGCCAGGAAGTGGCATGCACATTGATCCCAGCACCCTGGACCCCAGCTCCATTCAGGGCTACGTACAGCAAGCCCACGACAGCACATTGACGGGCTTTTTGATGAACATCATCCCGGCCACCCTGATCAGCCCCTTTACCGGCGGCGACATCTTGCAGGTGCTGTTTGTGGCGATCTTGTTCGGTATTGCCTTGGCGGCGGTAGGCGATCACGGCAAACCCGTGCTGAAACTGCTGCAAGCCTTGATGACACCCATTTTCAAACTGGTGTCCATCCTGATGAAAGCCGCCCCCATCGGCGCCTTCGGGGCCATCTCCTTCACCATTGGCAAGTACGGCATTGAATCCGTTTCCAGCCTGGCGCTGCTAGTGGTGACCTTCTACGTCACCTCCGTGCTCTTTGTGCTGATCATTCTGGGCGCGGTTGCCCGCTACAACGGCTTTTCCATTACCAAGCTGATTCGTTACATCCGCGAAGAATTGCTGCTGGTGCTGGGCACCAGTTCCTCGGAAGCAGCGTTGCCCACCTTGATGCAGAAGATGGAGCGCGCCGGGTGTGCCAAGTCGGTGGTGGGCCTGGTTGTGCCAACCGGCTACTCCTTCAATCTGGACGGCACCAACATCTATATGACCATGGCGGCCCTGTTTATCGCCCAGGCATGTGATATTCCACTAACCTTGCAGCAGCAGATTCTGCTCTTGCTGGTTGCCATGCTCAGCTCCAAAGGAGCAGCCGGTGTAACCGGGGCCGGTTTCATTACCCTGGCAGCCACCCTGTCCGTGGTGCCTGCGGTACCGATTGCCGGTATGACCCTGATCCTGGGCATTGACCGCTTCATGTCCGAATGCCGTGCGCTGACCAATCTGGTGGGCAATGCCGTTGCCACCATTGTGGTCGCCCGTTGGGAAGGCGAGCTGGATACCGATCAGCTCAACAGCGCCATGAATGGCGAACTGCCTCCGCTGGATACCAGTGTCACCTTGCATCAACATGGTGAAGTGGGGATTCCTGCACACGAGGCCAGCGAGCCACGCGCTACTGCTACGGCCTGATCCGGGCACATCAATAAAAAAGGCCGGTTTTCAATTGAAAACCGGCCTTTCTTGTTTGTCCGCTCTTACAAACGGCTTCCTGCTGACTGTTCTGACCGGCTCATTCTTGCCTGCTTTAGCCATTTCACGCCACTTTCCCTGCCCTTTCATCTTCACTGAACGTCTAGCTCTGAATCATTGAACGCAACCATCGATGACTCGATCAGCCATCCAGTCAATCGCCATCACATGCTCAAGCCAGCACTGAGCGGGCTGATGAAGTGCATGGTCAGACAGCAGGAAAACGCACCACCTCACTTTCTGGCGTCCAGGCAGGATACTTATCCATAATGCTCAGGAACAAGGGGCTGGACTGAAAGTTCAATAACCAGGTCGAGAGTGCCGTCCAAGGCTGCGCATCAAACCAGGCCCTGTCCACTTGTGCGAATTGCCGCACAAAAGGCGCAATCGCCACATCTGCCAGACAAGGGCGCGGCCCCATCAGGTAAGCCTGCTGCTCAATGCGGGCATTCAGGTCCATCAGCCATTCACTAGCCTGCCCCCGATGCAGGACTGAGAAACTGGCGGCATCCGTAAATTGCTCGTCCTCGGTGTGGCGATCCGGGTATTTATAACAATCCAGGTGCCGTTTGAATGGACCATCATTGACCGCAATCAGAGCCAACATTTGCTGGGCATCGCCCTGCTCAGGCTGCAAATACTGTTTGGGATCGTGAGTGCTCAAAGCCCAACGCATAATGTCCAGGCTTTCATCAATGACCTTACCATCGGGCAAGACCAGCACGGGGACGGTGGCTTTGGGAGAGGCCAGACGCAGGGCCTCGGGTTTGTCACGCAGTACAACTTCGCGCAACTGGCAGCTAACGCCGCTGGCTGCAATGGCCAAGCGTGCCCGCATGGCATAGGGGCAACGGCGAAAGGAATACAAAATGGGCAGATCAGATAAGGACATGCTCGATACCATTAGAAAGCCGTGCTGCGGGCACGGACTTAACACGCTAGCGTTCATGCAAAGCGCCCTTCTTCAGCAGAAGGGCGGACTATAAACGACGCAGCGTCAGAATCAAGCTAGTAGAGGTAACACAGCTGCCCGATCAGGGCTAGGCGTCCTTGCCTTGCTGAGCCAGCAGGCGTTGCTCTTCGGCCTTGCGACGGGCGGCTTCGCGGCGCTCGGTCAGCTCGTCCATGCTGACGCCGATGTGACGCTCTTCACGCTCGCGCGCCAGGGCCACTTGCTTTTGGCGCTCACGAAAACGCTCGACCTGCTCGGGAGAGCTATGGCCATGGCAGTAAGGGCAACTGACGCCCTCCTCGAACTGGGGCGAGGCTTTTTCTGCTTCGTTGATGGGCATGCGGCAGGCACGGCAGAAATCGTAATCGCCGGGTTCCAGACCGTGACGTACCGAGACGCGCTCATCGAACACAAAGCAGTCGCCGTCCCACAGGCTTTCTGCGGCTGGAATGTCTTCCAGATATTTCAGAATGCCGCCTTGCAGGTGATAAACCTGATCAAAGCCTTGCGAGCGCATGAAGGCCGTGGATTTTTCACAGCGGATGCCGCCCGTGCAGAACATGGCCACGCGAGGTTTGCCATGCAAAACCCCCCCTTCCTTGGACTGTTCGGCTACCCACTGCGGAAACTCGGTAAAGCTTTGAGTCTTGGGGTTGATGGCGCGGTTAAAGGTGCCAATGCCCACTTCGTAATCGTTACGCGTATCCACCACCACTACATCCGGATCGCTGATCAGGGCATTCCAGTCTTCGGGGGCAACATACTCGCCCACCATTTCGGCGGTTTTCAGATCTGGCACACCCAAGGTGACAATCTCTTTTTTCAGCTTCACCTTGAGGCGGTAAAACGGTGCCTTGTCGGCATAGGATTCTTTATGCACCAGGCCAGCAATGCGTGGATCGGAGTTCAGATACGCCAAGACGGCACGGATACCCTCCTGAGGGCCGGCAATAGTGCCGTTAATCCCTTCGCGCGCCAGCAACAGCGTGCCTTTGACCTCGTGCTGCTCACAAAAAGCAAACAAGGGGTCGCGCATTTGGGCGAAATCGGGCAATTCCACGAACTTATATAAAGCCGCGATCAGGTAGGTAGACATAGGTAAACGAATTCTCTGGATAGAAGCGGTGGCGTAGCCCGCAGGCGCAAGGATAACGTAGGCCGTCGTACACTATACGCCACTGATACCCCTTGGACCTTTGACGCCTGTCAAAAAAAAACGGGGCACGCCGGGGATTCAACTTTAAAATCATAACGCTAAAGCCGTCAGGCCGCATCTGGCCCCGGTATCTGTTTTACTTTGCACGAGAGCTATGGATTCCGTAACACAAGCAGTCCTCGGTGCCAGCATCTGCGGCTCCCTACTGGGGCGGCAGTATGGCCGCAAGGCGGTCCTATCCGGTGCCATCATCGCCACCCTGCCTGATCTGGATGTCTTCATTCAATATGGCGACCCCATTACCGCGATGGTCAGCCATCGCGGTTTCTCGCACTCGTTATTCGTGCTGAGCGCGGCAGCCATACTGGTCACTATTTTGTGGCGACTGCTGTTTCCACAAGCACGCGCCAGCGCCGGGCGGCTGGGACTGGCAATCTGGCTGACCTTGATTACCCATCCTCTGCTCGATGCCTTTACCAGTTACGGAACACAGCTGCTGTGGCCATTGGCCGCCACACCGGCAACCTGGTCCAGCGTCTTCATTATTGACCCGCTCTACACCCTTGCCTTGTTCATTGCCACAGTCATAGGCCTGATACGCGGCCCAGTGCCTGCCACGGTGCGGGCCTGCACCTGGGCCTTGCTCTTGAGTAGCCTGTATCTGGCTGCCTCAGTCGGTGCCAAGTTCTGGGCCGAGCAGCAGGCAACAGAGCAACTCAAACAACAGCAGGTAGACAT
Organism: Alcaligenes sp. SMD-FA; assembly: GCF_025960365.1. Classification (NCBI taxonomy): domain Bacteria; kingdom Pseudomonadati; phylum Pseudomonadota; class Betaproteobacteria; order Burkholderiales; family Alcaligenaceae; genus Alcaligenes; species Alcaligenes sp. SMD-FA. The sequence continues at coordinate 3,331,839 of NZ_CP110108.1, forward strand.
TGAGCGGGTGTATTCAGCCGCTCAACCCATGAACATCCTGCTCTGGCGTGTACTGGTACGCGATACGCAAGACCGGGAATGCGAAGTCGTTGTGGGTTTGCTCGATCGCCTGCGTGCCCCCAAAGGCCATCAGTACGAATCCCTGTGCCTGCCCGTCCACAGCGACTACACCCGCTTGTTCCCACCCTTGAAGCAGTTGGAGCAACTGCGCTGGTTCTCTGACAATTGGCTGCGCTATGACATCATCGATGACCTGCTGGTGGTCAGCGATATACGCATGAGCATGGGCCCTGGCCAATATAGTTTTCGCTTTGTCGTCGCTGAACGCATTGCCAACGATACCTGGCTGCCGGTGATTCCATATCGCTGGGCCAGTGGCCACGATATCGCGTTGCTCAAACCCGTTTTGCGCCGTATCTGGGAGCCGGTCCCGCCGCTGCCATTACAAGAATGGGCCAAACGCATTGATGCCGGCGTCCCTATTCCACGCGCCCAAGCGGATTTTCCATAAGCCGGATGCCTAGACTGAGCCCAGCACCCACGCTGGGGACGGTCAAAAAAAACCCCCAAGCCTTTTCAGGGCCTGGGGGTTTACATTTACCCACTACGGTCACTACACAATGACACTCGGTGCTCTGTCAAACCCGAGGATCAAAAACCTTACTTGATCATCCCTTCAACTCGCTGGCGCAAGGCCGGGTCCTGTTGAATAGCCAGACTGATCCCGTTGTAATCGGCCAGATCCATACCATTGGCAGTCACCACACCCACCAAACGCTGGTCGGCCTCCTGCACGATGGATTGGCGCTCTGCATCACTTTTGGCCGCATCCAGACGCGGCTGATATTCCGAAGCGGTCTGGGCTACCTTCTTGTAGGTGCGCGCATATTGCTCCAGTTGAGAATCCGTAGGTTTAACGATCTGGGTAGCCGCAGGGGCTGCCGAGTTGGCCGGAGCCGCATTGCCCTGGGCCATCGCAAAAGGGCTGTACATGCCAAATGCGACTGCGGTAGCAGCAAGAAAAGCTTTAATTGAGGGCTGCATGGATAGAACCTCCTGAACAGAGTCAATGAATGGTCATCATGACAAGTGCGGCGGCCGCTTACAAGTTTCGCTATGTAGTTTCGTGTATCTGCATGCCACCTGTCCCGTTACAGTTTTCAGTCGCGCGAGTAAGGACGCCCGTCAAAGTCCACGGTAACTAAATTGCCATCCATCTGGCCCATGCCGGGTGAATTGACAGGCATGCCAGGCGCGGCCACTCCACGCACACTGCCATCGTTCATCATGCGTTTGACGACCTTGGCGGGCACATGGCCTTCAATCAGTTGGCCCGTCTCCTCAATCATCGCTGTATGGCAAGACGCCAGGTCCTCCGGGACTTTAAAAAGCCGCTTCACGTCTTGAATCTTCACGACCTTGACCTCTTTGACCTCAAAGCCCTCATCGCGCATGTGCTGTGCCCACCCCCCACAACAACCACAGTTCGGATCCTGGTACATCGTAATAGCGGGCCCCTGTGCCAATGCCACGGAACTAAAGACCATCAAACTGGCCGTCAACAATAAAGGTTTAATCACAATTACATTCCTGTTTTGCAGCGCCACGGCGCTCTGGTTGACACTCTGATGCACTTGGCTAAGACTAGGCACTCGCAAAAAAGTTTAACAAAACACACTAATCCTTCCCGATCCGCTATGAGTCTTGATTCCGTCAAACAGTTCTTTAACGAACACGCTGCCGATCTGCAGGTGATTGAAACCACCGAAAGCACCGCCACCGTGGTGCTGGCCGCGCGAGTGCACCAAGTCGAACCTGGGCAGATTGCCAAAACACTGAGTCTGAAAGCAGGCGATAAAGTGGTCTTGCTGGTCGCTCGCGGTGATGCCCGCCTGGACAACAAGAAGCTGCGCAATGCCTTTGGTACGCGTGTGAAAATGCTGGACCTGGAAAGCACCGAAGCCTTGACGGGCCACCCTGTCGGCGGGGTCTGCCCCTTTGGTCTGGCCACCCCGCTGGAGATCTACTGCGACCTGTCCTTGCAGGACTACGACACAGTGCTGCCTGCAGCAGGTTCTATTAATTCTGCGGTACGCATCACCCCACAACGCCTGGCCGAGCTGACCAGCGCACAATGGATTGATGTGACCCAGCCACCTGTCATGCTTGAACAGGCATCCTGAGGGGGCAAGCCCCTGGGCAGGACCTAGACTTATGCAGGCCGGTTGGCATAGCCGGAGATAAACTCCTTGGCCTGCCCGGTCTGCGGGTCAAACACATGGCGGCGTACCTTGCCGATATCCGCGCCATAAACGTGAATGCTGATGGACACCTGGTCGTCATACACATTGGAGACCTCGTGTATATCGCCCACCGTGGGTGACACCACTTCCACCACGCCCGGCTCCAGAATCTGTGTCTCTTCTTCTGTCATATGGCCGGTATCGGGATCACGATCAAAAGGCCGGGAACGTTCGGCGCCACGCAACATGCCAATCAAGCCCCACACCGTATGGTCGTGGATAGGCGTTTTCTGGCCGGGGCCCCACACAAAGCTGACCACGGAAAAGCGTTCCTGCGGACAGCAATACAGCAAGTACTGCTGATAGAACTGCGGATGAGGCTGGGTGTACTCCGGGGCCAGCCAGTCGTCCTGGGCCACCAGCTCGCCCAGCAAAACGCGGCCATCACGCAAGATATCCGCCTCGCCCACCGCAGGGCGGGCCGTCAGTTCATTCATCCCTTGGATAAAGCGCTCAAAACGGGGGTGCATACGGGGATGTCTCCATCGTTGACTGGGCCTTGCGGCCCAATGCGTGAATCAATTCTTATTTGTTCAGATACACCGGGGCGCGTTTTTCTTTGAACGCGTTCATCCCTTCCTTGGCATCATAACTATCCTCGATCGCTTTCAGGTGTCGCATGGTACGCGCCATTTGCTCGGACGGACCACGCGTGAGCACCTCATTATTGATAAAGCGCTTCAAGGTTTGCAGCACGCGCGGCGACATCTTGGCCAGATCCTGCGCCATGCGCACCGCCGCCTGGACGTGCTCCCCGACCGGCACCACCTCATTGGCAAAGCCCAGATCGTAGGCACGACGGGCTTCCAGAGTGCGACACAACAAGATCACTTCCATGGCAGCGTGATGGGGAATGCGCGAGGCCAGCCCGGAAATGATGCCCCCCGTAAAGCCCAGCTTGGCTTCAGGGTAAGAAAACTTGGCACTCTCGGAAGCTACCAGCAAGTCCGTCATCATGGCCATCACCAAGGCCCCACCCACGCACCAGCCACTGACGGCCGCAATAATGGGCTTGTCGGTTTCAAAGCCTACCGTGGGAATAGCACGCCACAATTCGGGCCACTCATTGACGTCAGCACCGGCTGAAAAGGCATCGTTACCTGCCCCGGTCAGCACGGCTACGCGGCGTGTGGGATCTTCATCAAAGGCCAGAAAAGCCTGCTGTAATTCCTTGACCACGGTGGCGCTCAAGGCATTGCGGCGATCAGGTCGATTGATCGTAAAGATGGAAACACCGTCATCGTGGTTTTCTACAAGAATGCACTGATAATCCGACATGGTTGACTCCTCCTGGGTATTTTTCAAAGAATAAGTATTGGTTTTATGTGCCTATGGACAGGCGGGCATCGACAGCATGACAACGGGTGGCCGCCACGATCAATGGGTTGATATCCAGTTCAAACTCGGTATCGCGCAAGTCGTGGGCCAGAAAGCTGACACGCACAATCGCATCGAGCACACCGGCCCGATCCAGCATGCGCCCCCGGTACCCCTTCAACAATTTGTCGATCATCAAGGTGGACAAGAGCCGGTCCGCATCAGCCAAGGTTAGCGGTGCGGCCGCAATGACCCGGTCTGACAACATTTCCACCAGAATGCCGCCCGCACCAAACACCACCACCGGGCCAAACTGCGCATCCTGGCGCGCGCCGATCAGCAATTCCACATCGCCCTTGGCCATGGCCTGCACCAAAACACCTTCCAGACGGGCATCCGCTTTATAGGCTTTGGCATTCGCGTAGAGCCGGGCAAAATCACGTCGCAAGCTGGCCTCGTCGGCCACATCCAGCGCCACCCCGCCCGCTTCGGTTTTATGGACGATGTCGGGAGAGACAATCTTCATCACCACCGGATAGCCCATCTGCTCGGCCTGCGCCACGGCCTGTTCCACGTCCTCGCACACTTGGCCCAGATTCACCGGCAAGCCGTAATGCGCCAGCAAGCGCTTGGACTGGTCTTCATTAAGGACACCACGCGGCATCACGGTAGGAGCCTGGCAAGCGCTGGGGCGCAAAGCCGCCTGACGCGGCACAAACTGCCCATGACGTTTCCAGGCCGACAAGGCCAAGGCTGCTTCCAGACTGGAGCTGGCATACGCATGGCCGTGCTGGGCCAGCTTCTGCCGCAAAGGCTCGGACGTTGCACCCGCATCAAACGCCACCATGACCGGCTTGGCCCAGTGCGGTTCAGGGTGGATGATTTTTTCAATCAGAGCCGCCATCCATTCCTGCGGACACATGGAGGCCGTAATCAATACCGCATCGCTTTGCTGATCCTGCATCAAGGCATCCAAGGTGGCGCGGGCTACCTCGGTGGAGTCCTGAGTCAGACGCGCTCCCAAATCCACCGGGTTATCCGCCTGCCCGGACGGGTAGTGGGCAGCCAGAGCATGCTTGGTAGAAGCAGAAAAGTTGGACAGCTCCACGCCGTGGTCTGCCAAGGCATCGGCAGCCAAGGCCCCTCCACCACCTGACGGTGTCACAATCGCGACCTTGGAAATCTTGTTGCTGGTAAAGCGCACCATGCTGTTTGCCAACAAAAGCATGGCTCCCATATCGTCCATCAGGCTGATGCCTTCATCGCGGCAGACACTGGCAAACACATCATGGTCCCCCGCTACGCTGGCGGTATGCGAAAAGGCGGCCGCCTTGCCCGCACTGGAGCGCCCGGCCTTGACGGCCAGCCAGGGCTTGCCTGCGGCTTGAGCCCGGCGAGCCGTACGACGCAAAGCCTGGGTATCTTTAATGCCCTCTATATAGGTACAGATCACCTGCGTCTGGGGATCATCAATCAGGAAGTCCACAAAGTCGCACAGGTCCAGGTCCGCCTGATTGCCCACCGAGAAGCCATAGGTAAAGCCGCCACCCATCGCCCATGCCCGATCAAAATACGTGGTCATCAAGGCACCGCTTTGGCTGACAAAACCAATAGGCCGCTCCGGCAGACTGTCTCTGTCCAGCACCGGCGAAGAACACAGCACCAGATTGCGGCTGGGACTGATCATGCCCAAACAATTAGGGCCGATCAGGCGCATGCCCGAGTCACGACAGATACGCAGCAAGGCTTGCTCACGCTCCAGCCCTCGCTCGCCTGCATCGGCAAAACCTGCAGAGATCACCAGCAGACCGCGCACCCCCATTTGGGCCGCAATCTGTGCCTGCTCCAGAACGGTATCGGCTCCCACCGTAAACACGGCCAGATCCGGAGCACTGTCCAGCGCAGCCAGACCGGGCACAGCAGGCAAACCAAACAGACTGCTGCGGCTGGGATTGATGGGTAGGACCTTGCCGCCATAACCGTGCTTGAGCAACATGCGAAACAGTCGCCCACCAAACTTGGACTGATCCTCCGAGGCGCCGACCAAGGCTATGGATGCCGGGTCCAGCAACGCGTCCAGTGTGCTGACGCAAGTGACGGTCTCCATCCCATGTTTCTCCTGTTGGGGGTTCTGTGAGCGTTTACTCATCGCTCATCTTGATGGTCTTAAGGAGCTCGCGGTAATAGGCGCGGCTTTTTTCCAGATCTTTGGCATAGGCTTGCCCATCTTTCCAGCTGGCGCTGACACTGATGCGATGAAAACGCTCCTGGGTTTGCGGCTCGGCCAGGATTTCTTCCGTGGCTTTGGCCAATTTCTGTATGACCGGCTCGGGCGTGCCGGCGGGCGCAGCCAGCCCCCAGAAGCCTTCAAAAGGCAAAGCGAGCTCAAAACCCTCTTCACCGGGAGTGGGCACATCTGGCAATTCGGGGTGGCGCACACTGGCATACGTGACCAAGGCCTTGGCTTTACCACTTTTCACCAGTTCCAGCCCGACACCATCAATAAAAAAATCAACATGCTTGCCCAGCAAGGCCGTCATGGTGTCCGCTGAACCCTTGAAGGGGACGTGCAATAGATCCAGTTTTTGCGAATTTTTCAAGATCTCGCCGGCCAAATGACCTCCCGACGCAATGCCTGCAGAGCCAAAGGTCAAGGTTCCAGGCTCTTTGCGCGCCAACTCAACAAACTCTTTCAGATTGGAGACAGGCAAGTCATTACGGACCGTCATGATGGGCAGATAACCCGCCAGGCTGCCGATAAACTCAAAGCCCTGGACTGGGTCATACGGCACATCGCGTATATAGGGCAGCACCGTAAAAGCCGTGCTGGTGGCCAGCAACAAGGTATAGCCATCAGGTTTGGCACGACCTACGATGGAAGTCCCAATCGACGTCGTGCCACCGGGTCGATTCTCAATGACGATGGGAACGCCTAGCTTGACGCGCAAACGGTCGGCAAACACGCGCGCCAGATTGTCGCTATTGCCGCCGGGGGGATAGGGAACCACAAAAGTGACTTCACGGCTGGGATAGGTATCGGCCGCGATGGCCGCCGGGGCAGAAAAGCTGCTCACTGCCACCAGTCCCGAAACCAGCATTGTGCGTAAAAACCCTGTACGCGAAAAAAAAGAATTAGACATGATCCTTGCCTCCTGTGTGAGAGTTTTTCTCTCTTATTGTTCCACTATATAGAACGCTGTTCTTGTTTTTGATCTTAAAAATGCCGTGAAAACGGCGCGAGTACAACAGACAGCAACAACACAAGCAACTGAGGACAACGGTTCAAATAGTGGGAGATTTGATTTCAAGTGTCAACTATTAATCCCCTCCGGGATTTCCCCAGTTCAATCATCATGTCGCGTTGGGCTTGACCGCAACGCACTTCTAGATACAATGAAAACACCGATTTTTTACGTCATTTTTAAGAACGCCGTTCCAAATATCAGAACACCACCCTTTAACTGATCGAAGGAATTCATTCATGTTCTCTGCCATCGTCATCGACAAAACCGACGGCCAATACAAGGCCAGCCTGCAATCCCTGGACGAATCTGCTCTACCCGACGGCTCGGTCACGGTTCGCATCGACTACTCCACCTTGAACTTCAAAGACGGCCTGGCCATGACGGGTAAGTCCCCCGTGGTGCGCCAGTTCCCCATGGTGCCCGGCATCGACTTTGCCGGTACGGTCACCGACAGCAGCGATCCGAATTTCAACGCCGGCCAAAAAGTGGTGCTGAACGGCTGGGGCGTGGGCGAAGTGCATTGGGGCGGTCTGGCACAGTTGGCCCGCGTGAAAGGCGATTGGCTGATTCCGCTGCCCGAAGCCTTCTCCACCCAGCAAGCCATGATGATTGGTACCGCCGGCTACACCGCTGCCCTGTGCGTGCGTGCCTTGCAACGCCAAGGCGTGACACCCGACAAAGGCCCCATTCTGGTGACGGGTGCCGCCGGTGGCGTAGGCAGTGTCAGCGTGGCCCTGCTGCATGCTTTGGGCTACACCGTGATGGCCAGCACAGGCCGTCCTCAGGAAGAAAGCTATCTGAAGGCCCTGGGCGCCAACGAGATTGTGGACCGCAATACCTTAAGCGAACCTGGTAAACCGCTGGGCAAGGAACGCTGGGCTGGAGCCATTGACAGCGTGGGTAGCCACACCCTGGCCAATGTCTGCGCAGGCACGCAATACCTGGGCGCAGTGGCCGCCTGCGGTCTGGCCCAGGGCATGGACTTCCCCGCTTCTGTGGCCCCCTTCATTTTGCGCGGCGTGCAATTGATCGGTGTGGACAGCGTCCATTGCCCCAAACCCGAGCGTCTGGCAGCCTGGGATTTGCTGGCCAAGCATTTGTCCATCGAGGCCCTGGAGCGCATCGGTGCCAGCACCATCGCCCTGTCCCAAGCCATTGATCAGGCCAGTCAGCTACTGGAGGGCAAAGTACGCGGCCGCATCGTGGTTGATGTGAACGCCTAAGGCCCTGTCGGCCCCCATCTACCTATATCACGCTCTGGAGCTGATTCATGGATACGACATTGCCCCTGAACGGGGTTCGGATACTGGAATTTTGCAATGTGGCCGCTGGCCCGTACTGCGGTATGTTGTTGGCCGATATGGGGGCTGACGTCATCAAAATCGAACACCCCAAAGGGGGAGACACCTTACGAAGCTGGCCGCCCATCAACCAGGGCTACAGCGAGAACTTTGCTTCGCTAAACCGCAACAAGCGCTCGGTGACGCTGGATCTGAAAAACCCTGACGATGTGGCCAAGGCACGCCAACTGGTGCTGAATGCCGATGTCTTGCTGGAGAACAACCGGCCCGGCGTCATGCAACGTTTAGGACTGGACTACGAGAGTCTGAAAGCTATTAACCCCAGACTGCTGTACTGCTCCATTTCCGCCTATGGACAAAGCGGCCCACGCTCGCAAGAAGGCGGTTTCGATCTGACGATTCAGGCCATGAGCGGGGTGATGAGCGTCACTGGCGAGGCAGGCGGTGCCCCGGTTAAATGCGGGGTCCCATTGGCCGATTTTGCTGCCGGTTTATATGCGGCTTTTGCCATCAGCGCCGCCTTGCCACAAGCTCGTGCCACCGGCCAGGGCGCGCATATAGACGTACCCATGCTGGGGACCACACTAGCCATCGCTGCATTGCAAACCTCGGAGTATTTCGGCAGTGGCCGCGACCCGGACAAGCTAGGCTCCGCCCACCCACGCAATGCCCCCTACCAGGCCTTCCAGTGCAAAGGCGGCTACTTCGCCATGGCCGCAGGCAACGATGCGCTGTGGCGCTCCGTCTGTCAGGTTGTTGAACGCCCGGATCTGACCGAGGATGAACGCTTTACCAACACCACCCTGCGCGCCAAACATCAAGACGCCTTGCGTGAATTGCTGGAAGCCATTTTTGTGCAGCACGACTGCGAACATTGGCTGGCCCAATTCCGTGCCCAAGGCGTACCCTGCAGCCCCATCAACCGCTATTCCGACGTCTTGCGCGACCCGCAGGTCGAACATATGGAATGGGTGCAAAACATTCGCCTGCCGGGTACGGATACGGACACCCGCAGCTTTATCTCGCCCCTGCGTATCAATGGGGTGGGCTTGCCCGTCCGTCTGCCCCCCCCCGCGCTGGGCGAACATAACGACAGCATCTTGCACGGAGTCACCCCATGACAGCGCCGTATTGCAGCCGCAGCCCCAGCCTGAACGTGGACTGCGCGGGCAAAGTCTGGACCTTGACACTGAATCGGCCCGACAAACGCAATGCCTTGTCGGCCGAGCTAGTCGAAGCCCTGATCGCGGCCGTGCAGGCCGCAGAACAGGCCCAGGCCGATCTGCTGATCTTGCGCGGTGAAGGCCGTAACTTCAGTGCCGGTTTTGACTTCAGCGACTACGAGCAGCAAAGCGAGGGGGATCTGGTGCTGCGCTTTATCCGCATCGAAACCCTCTTGCAGAGGCTGGCCCACACACCGTGCGCCACCCTGGCCCTGGCGCATGGGCAAAACTTCGGCGCAGGCGTGGATTTGATTGCTGTCTGCCGTCAGCGCGTGGCCAGCGCGGACGCGCGCTTTCGCATGCCTGGACTGCAGTTTGGGCTAGCCTTGGGAACTGGCAGACTGGCGGCCCTGATCGGCGGTCAGCAGGCTCATCAACTTTTGGCAGGAAGCCAGGTTTTTGATGCTGCCACAGCAAAACAACTGGGATTTATTGACGACACGCAAGAGTCCGACGCGTGGCCTGCGGTCATCGAGCAAGCTCAACAAACAGCAGGCTTGCTGGACGCGAGCAGTCGCACCTATCTGCATCAGTTAACGGGTTGCCCACAACAGGCTGATCGGGATATGGCAGCCTTGGTGCGCTCGGCTTCCGCACCCGGCATCAAGGAAAGAATCGCGGCCTTCAGGCAGGCCGCAAAGTCTTGAACGCTAATATTGAACGGCCCCAAAAAAAGCCCCCACGCTACGCCTTCGGCTTGCTGCCCCCCGAGGGGGAGTTTTTGTCTTGGGGCGGCCCGGCGACAAAAAAAGCCCCCACGCTGCGCCTTCGGCTTGCTGCCCCCCAAGGGGGAGTTTTTGCCTTGGGGCGGCCCGGCGACAAAAAAAGCCCCCACGCTACGCCTTCGGCTTGCTGCCCCCCGAGGGGGAGTTTTTGCCTTGGGGCGGCCCGGCGACAAAAAAAGCCCCCACGCTACGCCTTCGGCTTGCTGCCCCCCGAGGGGGAGTTTTTGCCTTGGGGCGGCCCGGCGACAAAAAAAGCCCCCACGCTACGCCTTCGGCTTGCTGCCCCCCAAGGGGGAGTTTTTGTCTTGGGGCGGCCCGGCGACAAAACATGGGCGAAGCCATCCAAGTTTTAACAGCAGTTCAAATCCGGGCTGTTTCATCCAACCCGGAACCTGTCTTCTATAACGGTTTAGCGACCGCTATAACCCAAGCGGCGCGAGATCTGCGCCGCTGCCGTCATCAAGGTTTTACCGGCCTGAATCAGTCGCGCTTCTTCCAGGCGCTCGGCAGGCCCGGAAATGCCCAACGCCGCCACCACCATTGCCCGACTGTCGTAAATAGGTGCAGCCGCACCCACGACCTGCTCACGCCACTCGCCCCGGTTAATCGCATACCCCTGTTCGCGCACTTGTTCCAGTTCACGGCGCAAATCACCAAACTTGACCAGGCTACGCGGCGTATAAGGTTTGAGACGGTTCTTGATCAGATTCAAGGTATCTTCACTGGCCCAGGCCAACATCGCTTTGCCCGTTGCCACACATTGCGCAGGCGAGCGTCCGCCCACAGTGGTGTAGGCACGCACAGGCTGCGGGCTGTCGATCTTTTCGATATACAGCACCTCGACCCCATCAAGCAGCGACAAATGCACTGTTTCCTGGGTTTGCTCGGCCAGCTCTTTCATGAAGGGCAAAGCCTCCACGCGTACATCCAGCCGATTGGCCAAGCCCGAGCCCAACTCCCACAGTTTCATGGTCAGCTCGTAGCGCCCGGTGTCTTCGTTCTTGCGCGCAAAGCCCTGGTGAACCAGCGCCTGCAACAGTCGATGCACATTGCTTTTATTGAGCATCAGTTGATTGGCCAGCTCGGTCACACCCGAGCCTCGTTCGTGCTTGGCCAGGGCTTCCAGGAGCACCAGGCCCTTAACAAAAGTCTTGTCCAATCGAATATCCCATCAATCACTAAAAGTGCATGAATTGTCTCATGGAACCGGGCCTAGGCCCTTGGTGGTGACAAGACTGATTCAAAATCGAAACAAGCAAGCAGCCCTGGCCATACTTATTCTTCAGTGCCCCTGACATGGGCGAACACCAGCCGGAACAGGTCATGATATTCAGGTATCAGGATCATCAGTGTTGAACGTACTTCAGTCTGAATACCCGTCTAGGCCCATGCAGTGCGGCAGCAAACCCAGGCCCACTTGCCGCTTCCCAGCGATTACTAAAAGCGTGTACAACGTGTCTTTAATCCATAAACTCAACAGTCGCCTGGAGCCCAACCCCGATGGACACCCCTTCTACGCCCTTTGCCCTTGCGGCCATCGTGCATGCAGGCAAAGGCAGTGCCGACGCCTTGCTGCTGGAATTCGTGCAGGAGTTGCGCGCGAAAAACTACCGCGTCTGTGGTCTGGTGCAAGGCCCGGAAATCCAGAAGGAAGGTCATAGCCTGCGCACCGTGCAGGATCTGGACAAGGGCACGCTCTATCCCATCACCCAGAACCTGGGTTCGGAATCCACGGCTTGCTGTCTGGATATTGGCGCCTTGCTGGAAGCCAGCGAAGTGCTGCGGCAGGCGCTGGAAAGCCCTGCCGATCTGGTGATTGTGAATCGCTTTGGCATCATGGAAGCAGACGGCCAGGGTTTTAACAATGAAATCATGGCCTTGATCGACCAAGGCTACCCGGTGTTGACCGTGGTCGCCCACACCTATTTGCCTGCCTGGCGTGAGTTTACGGGTGGGCTGGCCGTGGAGCTGGCGCCAGAGCGCCAGGCACTGTGGAACTGGTTCGAGAGTAGCCGTCAGGCAGCCTGAATCGGCCACCTGACACGATTGCCCTCACAGAACCTGCAAAGCCACCCAAGGCCATGCGGCCGGCCCTTATCAACTAGCTCCACGCCTGAACAGCAGTAAGCCTACAGCCTGCTAAAGGCTAGAACACAGCTTGGTGCTACTGGCCCCACCCCTCCAGAACCAGTTTGCCCCTTGCCTTGCCCGACTCGATCAAGGCATGGGCTTTCTTCATATTGCTGGCATTGATACTGCCAAAACGCTCCGTCATGGTAGTACGTATCAAGCCCGCATCAATAAGGGCTGCGACTTCGCTTAACAAACGGTGCTGGGCCTGCATATCGTCCGTGCCAAACAAGGAACGGGTAAACATGAATTCCCAATGCAAAGACACAGATTTGCGTTTGAGCTTGCCCACATCAAGACTGGCCGGGTCATCAATCAAACCGAATTTCCCCTGCGGGGCAATGACCTGCACGAGCTGGTCAAAATGCTGATCGGTATGCGTCAGGCTGACGACATAATCCACTTCCGGATGCCCGATGCGCTCCAGTTGCGCTGCCAAAAGCTGGCTGTGGTCAATGACATGATGCGCGCCCAGCTCCTTCACCCAAGCTTGGGTTTCAGGGCGGGAAGCAGTGCCAATGACGGTCAAAGAGGTCAAGCGGGCAGCCAACTGCGTCAAAATAGAACCCACACCACCAGACGCCCCCACAATCAGTAAAGTCTTGCCAGCAGGAGCCTTTCCTGGGGCTACGCCCAAGCGGTCAAACAGCATCTCCCAGGCCGTAATGGTGGTCAGGGGCAAGGCAGCCGCCGCCGCAGAATTCAGCGTTTTGGGCGCATGCGCCACAATACGCTCGTCCACCAAATGCAGTTGGCTATTGGTGCCAGGGCGCGCAATGGAACCGGCATACCAGACGCGATCACCAGGCTGAAACAAGCTCACTTGTGGTCCTACCGCCTGCACAATCCCGCAGGCATCCCAACCCAGCACCTTGTATTGTTCACCCTCCGCAGGTTGAGCCGATTCCCGAACCTTGGTATCGACCGGATTAACCGACACCGCCTGTACGTGCACCAACAGATCACGGCCTGTGGCCACCGGGTCGGGCAACTCAACATCCAACAGGGACTCGGGCTGCTCAATCGCTTGAGGGACTTTGTAGGCAATCGCTTTCATCTTTTTTCCTTTTTTAAAATCAGTCGTCTGTCTTAGGCCATGCTCGGATAATCGGTGTAGCCGTGTGCGCCACCTCCAAACAAGGTGTGGGGGTCGAAGCTGGCTAAGGGAAGCTGATGACGCAAGCGTGCTGGCAAATCTGGATTGGCAATAAAGGGGCGGCCAAATGCCACCAGATCCGCCAGGCCACTCTTTACAATCTGCTCGGCTCTGTGTGCGTCGTATTTGCCCGCAACGATAATTCGGCCCGAGAAATGGGCACGCAAGGCGTGACGAAAATCATCAGGAATCTCAGGCGCATCCTCCCAATCCGCCTCTGACAAGTGGATATAGGCCAAACCCTTGCCGTCCAATACCTTCGCCAAATGCAAAATGGTGGGGATGATTTCGGGGCAGTTCATGGCGCGCTGCGTAATAAAGGGAGCCAAACGGATACCGGTGCGTTCTGCCCCGATCTCGCCCGCTACCGCTTCGACCACTTCTCTGGCAAAGCGAACACGATTTTCCACACTGCCGCCATACGCATCTTCACGATGGTTAGAGGTGGTACGCAGGAACTGATCAATCAGGTAGCCATTGGCCCCATGGATTTCCACGCCATCAAAACCGGCTTGTATCGCCTTGGCAGCCGCCTGGCGATAGTCCTCAATCACGGCGGCAATCTCTTGCTCGGTCAGAGCACGCGGCACGGGGCAATCCAGCATCCGCCCCACCCCATCCTCCCCCACGACCCAAACCTGGGCCTGAGGCGATAAGGCCGAAGGAGCCACAGTCTGCCCATCGGCATGAAAGCTGGCATGAGACATCCGGCCTACATGCCACAGTTGCAAGACAATCCGACCACCGGCCTGGTGCACGGCATCCGTTACCAGACGCCAGCCCTGCACCTGCTGCTGAGTGTAAATACCGGGAGTGAAGCTATAGCCTTGCCCTTGCCGAGAAATCTGCGTGGCTTCGCTGATCAATAAACCTGCACTGGCACGCTGAGCGTAATACTGGGCCATCAACGCATTCGGAATATCCCCCGGCTGATCGGTACGGCTACGCGTCATGGGAGCCATCACGATACGGTTCGGTAGCTGCAAGCTGCCCACGTTTAACGCCGAAAACAAAACAGATGTCTCTAAAGCCATGATTTGCAACCCTCATCAAGAAAGTGGAAGTGTGGATCACAGTGTGCCTTTTCAGACTCTTTAGAAAAACAGGCCTTTGCTTGAAACGATTTTCAAAAATATTTTGAAAATCGCATCATAATTAATCCCATTAGTTCACTTTTCAGCATAAACACGTTGAACTCAGCCCAGCGAGACACGCCATGAAAGCACTGCAGGATCTGGAAATTTTTGTTCGCACCGCAGACACTGCCAGCCTATCGGCCACAGCGCGAGGGTTGGGCATTACACCGGCAGCGGCCAGCGCGGCACTCAAGCGCCTGGAGGCGGAAGTGAGCGTACAGCTTTTCCTGCGCTCCACCCGCCATTTGCGGCTGACCTCTGAAGGCGAAGTGTTCCTGGCTCAATGCCGTCCCGCCCTGTCCGCCCTGCAACAGGCCAGCCTGCAACTGGCCAGCGGTGGCCCCGGCTCCCGTGGCCAACTGAAGCTGGCCGCACCGTCTGACCTGGGACGCAACGTGCTGTTGCCTTGGTTAAACGAATTTCAGGATGCCAATCCGGGCATAGACATACGCCTGCATCTGTCCGACCGGCTGGCCAACGTGTACAGCGAACCCATTGACGCCGCCTTTCGCTATGGCCATCCAGCAGACTCCAATCTGGTGGCGATGCCTTTAGCGCCGACACACCGCCGGGTACTGTGCGCCGCCCCCTCCTACTTGAAGCAGCACGGCACCCCCACCTCCCCTCTGGAACTGCAGGAGCACGACTGTCTGTGCTTCATGCTGGGAGACGATGTTCATGATCGCTGGAAATTTGAGCGTACTGGTCAAGCGGCTACCTTTGTCCGAGTCCGGGCAGTCAATGTTTCCAACGACGGAGATGTCGTCCGGCGCTGGGCCTTGCTGGGCAAAGGTATCGCCTACAAATCCTACTTCGACGTGGCCCAGGACCTTGCCAATGGCCGCTTGCGCACTATCTGCGAGGACTGGCTGGGCGAGAGCACCCCCCTGTATTTGCTGGCTGCCGGACGGCAGCAAATTACCCCCTTGCTGCGCCAGCTGCATCAGTTCATGCAGGAACGCCTGGAACGCTGGGAGCAGTCGCCCCATCTGCCGAAAAAGCACACAGGAACGACGATGAACGTCTAGGATATCGACCCAAGGCCGTCATCCTGCCTTGCTCTAATTCGATCGACCCTTTCCCCAACATCAGTGACAAGGCTATCGAATCATGAGACATGCGCACACGGCCCGCTCCGCCTCCCAGCGGCCCGGCTTTCCTTATCCCTCTGAAAATTCCCATCCGGGCAGCCATGCGTTGCTATTCCAAGGCCTGTCCCGGCCTGTCTTTGGTAAACCCGGTCTGCTCAAAGCCCTCGCCGTGGCCACCCTATCGGCTACCTTGGCTGCTTGTGGCGGGTCCGGCACAGGCAACGACCAGGAAGCGGAGCCCGAAACACCCGTCAACCCGGACAAGCCGGATACCCCTAGCACCCGCCACGCCCTGATCATCAATTTGGATGGGGCAACCTATCAGGCCGTGCAGCAAGGCATTGCCGATGGCAGCCTGCCCAATCTGGCCAAGCTGCACGTACAACTGGCCTACAGCGGTGGCGTCGCCGGCACCCCCAGCCAACAGGCCAATCTGGATATGCCCAGTTGGGCCAGCCTGCTAACCGGAACCTGGGCCAACCGCCATGGCGTGGTGTCTACTGCACCGGATCAGGTGCTGCGCCAAAACAGCCTGTTCCACTCCGAGCAAAACGGACAGAATGCTGCAGCCGTGGCATCCAAAGGCTTGGCACACTTGCTCAAGGCCGACCACAATGCCGAGCGTCTGCATGAGCTGGCCGACTGTTCCACGCAAACCGTTACCCTGTCCTGCGTCTCCAGCCAGGCCCTGACGATGATCAAAGGGGACTACCGCAAGGTTCTGGTTCAGTATCGCGCTGCCAAAGATGCTGCGCTGGACTTCGGCATTGAATCACCGGGCTACAACGCTGCCTTAAGCAAGCTGGACAAGGAAATCGGCACCTTGCTGGACGCTGCTGCCAAGCAAAAAGACCGCGAGTGGCTGGTGATCGTGACCGGCAGCCATGGCCTGAGCGAACACGGCCAGGATAATGGCTTGCCTTTGCTGCCCCAATCCACCACCTTCCTGGCCATCAATCAGGCCGTCAACACAGGAGAACAGGGCATTGGCGCCAGCGTACCTGCTACGCTGCCCGAGCTGTATCAGTACAACAGCCTGGTGGATGTGGCCCCTACCATCATGCGGTATCTGGACAAGCTGCCTCCGGCTGCCGACTACAATCTCGATGGCAGCAGCCTGCTAGGCCCTCAAGCCGTCACGAGTCTGCAAGCCACGGTGCTGGACAACCACTCCTCTGCCGTTGCAATCAAACTGGACTGGAAAGCCCCCGCCGATGCCTCTATCGACATTTTGCGGGACGGCCAGGTAATCGCGTCACGCCTACCGGCTGGCACACAAAGCTATACCGACAACCAGGCCACCGCTGGTCTGTCTGACCGGGGCACCTACCAGTTTGACTACACCGTGCAGGCCGGTTCAGGCACCGATGCCGCCTGGCGCAGTCTGTTTAGCCCGCCCATCTCGTATTTGCCTCCCGTCCCTCTGGAAGCCTCCCTGCTCAATGGCCTGGTCTCCTACTATCCCTTCAGCGCCAATTTGCCACCTGTGGACGCGCAGAAAAACAGCACCATGGCTCCCGCCTCCAAAGATCTGCCCAATGCGGCCGGTCTGGTCGTGCCCGGTCCCTTTACCGGCACGCATGGCTTGCTGGTTGACACCAACTATGTCACCGAAGAAGGTCTGGAAGGCTATCGCATGACGCCGGCCCAAGGCTTTGACATCTCCACGGGCAGCAACCCGCAATTCACCATTGGCTTTTGGTATCAGGTGCCCAAGTGCATTGATCGCAACAACGTCACGGTCCTATCCAACAAGAACTACGTCAGTGGTGCCAATGCCGGTGTCGCCATTGGCTTGTTCAACAGTGGCATCCAAAACCAGTGCGGCATTGCCTTCAATATTGGCTCGGGTGGAGTACGTGCCGACGGCCCAACCAATCCCTACACCCAGATTCCAGTAGGTAAGTGGGTGCACCTTGCTTTCTCGGTGGACGGTGTTGCCAAGACCATGAACATGCGCGTGTTTGATCCCTCTACCGAGCAGGTTACGCGCGTGGCTACCAACAAATCCACGGGTGCAGTAGATGTCTCCAAGCTCTCGCCCTACCCACAATGGGGTATTGGCGACGATGGCACCGGCACGTTCCTGATGAACAAGTGCAATGGCTCGGTCAAACCTCCCTATACCGTCGGCAAATGCTCGACTGCCCCGCCCACCCAGCAAATGTTTGGTGACCTGGCCATGTGGAACCGCGTCCTGAGTGAGCAGGAGCTGAGCTCGATCTACTGGTCCAAGAAACCCCTGTCCAGCCTGAGCACACACTAAGCGAGGCCACCATGAACGTTCTTGATTTACGCGCTGTACGCAGTGCCCTGGCCATCGGCATGACTGCTTTGCTATTGAGCGCCTGCAGTGACGGAGGATCCAGCGCTGCCGAACCCCCGCCCGGCACAGGAGGCTCGAGCAGCGAGCAGGTGCCTATTGTGACGCCCCCGGCCACGGGCTCTCAAGGGGAGCAAGGCACGGACCTTGGCACGCTGCCCACCCCGAACTCGCAATTGGACTGCGCACCTTAAGCGCATGGCAGCCCGGCACGACAGATGTCCTTGCCTAGCTCCACTCCAACCACTTATCGACAAGGCTTTCCCCATGACTCACATCAATCGCCGTAATTTTCTGCGACTGGCTGCCAGTGCGGCCGCTTTGGGCCCCTTTCCGCCTGCTATTCAAAAGGCGCTGGCTATCCCCGCCAATAACGCCACGGGAACCATTAATGACGTCGAGCACGTCATTATCCTGATGCAGGAAAACCGCTCTTTTGATCACTACTACGGCACCATGCCAGGCGTGCGCGGTTTCAGCGACCGTATCACCATCCCGATGGCATCGGGCGAATCGGTCTGGCGTCAGCAAGGCACCAATGGCATGGTGCAGCCCTATTACCTGGATGCGACCAAAGGCAATGCCTTGCGTGTTGGCGGCGCACACGACTGGAACGACCAGCAGGAGGCCTGGGATGGCGGTCGCATGGCAAACTGGCCCAAAGCCAAGTACACCAACGTCGCTATGGGCTACCTGAAAGAGTCCGACTTGCCCTTTCATTGGTCACTGGCTAATGCCTTTACTATTTGCGACGCCTACCACACCTCTATCAATACCGGCACCTTCACCAACCGCATGTTCTTGTGGAGTGGCAGTAACGGGGCCAATCTGATTGATCGCGCCTGCGTGACCAACTCCAACTGGGGTCGCCTGGGCCCGTCCGACGATGGTCTGGATTGGACGACGTACCCAGAGCGGCTGCAAGAGGCCGGTGTGCGTTGGAAGGTGTACAACCGCCCCGGCAACAACAGCAATAACAACCAGCTCGTGGCCTTTGCGTCCTACCGCAAGGTGAATGAAGACCTGGCCACACTAGGCTCTCCTGATGCCGAATACTCCCCTCAAATGGAAGCTCTCTCCCCCTTGTACAAGGGTTTTGGCAACACCATGCCTGACGGCGGGTTTTTGCAAGCCATTGCCGATGACATCAACATGGGCCAATTGCCACAGGTCAGTTGGATTGTGGCCCCCGGCCCCTACAGTGAACACCCCAGCATGGGTGTGCCCGGCCAGGGCGCCTGGTATCTGGAGCGACTGCTGAACATTCTGACCGAAAAGCCCGAGATCTGGAGCAAGACCGTCCTGATCGTGAACTACGACGAGAACGACTGCTTCTTTGACCACATGCCCCCTCCTGCCCCTCCGTGGCGCAATCGAGATGGCTCATTGGAAGGCAAGTCCACGGTAGATGTCTCCAATGAGTACTACACCATGCCTGCCCCTGACGGGGACTCGCGCAAGGTAGCACCCGATGGCCGCCCTTTCGGGGCCGGCCCACGTCTGCCCACCCTGATTATTTCCCCGTGGAGCGTGGGTGGTTGGGTCAACTCCCAACAGTTTGACCACACCTCGGTACTGCGCTTTCTGGAGCAACGCTTTGGTGTGCAAGAACCCAATATCAGCCCCTGGCGCCGCGCCGTATTCGGCGATATGCGTTCCTGCTTTGATTTCAAATCGCCCAATGCCTCCAAACCCGCCTTGAGTCCAGCACCGACGCGCGAACAGGCAGACGCAACCTTGAGCCAGCAAGCCGGTGCAGGCAAGGTGCCCATGCCCCCTGTGGGCACAGAGCCCATGCCCAGCCAGGACTTAATGCTGCGCCCTTCACGCGCCTTGCCCTACCAATTGCACACCAGCGCCAATGTGGACCTGGACAAAGAGCAGGTCTGGTTAACGTTCAGCAATACCGGCACGCAAGGCACCGTGTTCCATGTGTACGACGAGCTGCAACTCTCGGACTATCCACGACGCTTTACGGTGGAGGCCAACAAGATCATCTCGGACGCCTGGACCGTCCATGCGGATCACAAGGGCAACTACAGCCTGTGGGTGTTGGGGCCAAACGGCTACCATCGCCACTTCAAGGGCAACCTCCACGCGCTGCGCCAAGGCCCCAAACCAGAAGTGCGTGTGTGCTACGAGCCCCAGGCCAATGCCGTGTCCTTGACCATCATGAATATGGGGGATCAGGCCGCGACCGTCACGGTGAGCGCCAACGCCTATCGCGAGGATGGCCCCTGGGTCTACACCGTTGATCCGGGCATGCAAATGGATGCGCGCTGGTCGCTGGAAGTCTCGGGCAACTGGTACGACTTCACCGCCACCATGGGTGAGTCCTTCGAGCGCCGCTTTGCCGGTCGCCTGGAAACTGGCCGGGATGGCATCAGCGATCCGGCCATGGGTGTCGCACGCTAGTCATACTGCCCAGGCACAATGTCAAGGTCCGTTCCGGAAAGCACTGTTAGAGAAGTACGATGACGCTCAACCAATTACGGGCCTTCGTCATGGTGGCCCAGCACGGCGGCTTTTCAGCCGCCGCGCGGGCCTTGAACATGAGCCACACCACGCTTAGTTCACAAATTCAAATCATTGAACGCGACTATGGGGCCGAGCTGTTTCACCGCCGCGGCCGACGCGTCGAGCTCTCTACCCTGGGGCTGGAAATGCTGCCCATGGCCAGACGCATGATCTCGTTGGAATCCGACATGCGCCAGATGCTCGATGGCAGTGGCAAACTGCATTACGGCACCTTGAAGCTGGGTGCCGTCAGCCCCTATCACGTCACCGAGCTGATCGCATCCTTTCATGCGGTATATCCGCGCATCAAGCAGTCCGTCAAACTGGGCAACTCGGAATTGGTACTGGACGATCTGGATCAATACATCTGCGATGTTGGCGTGGTTGCCAGTTGCCAGCCACAGCGCCGCTATTACATGCAACCTTACGCTCGCTACCCGGTCATCGCCTTTGTGCGCCAAGACCACCCTTTCGCCCGACGCAATAGCATTGCACTGGAGGAGCTGGCCGGTGAGCCCTTGCTGATGCGCGAAGAAGGTTCAACAACGCGCAAGGCACTGGAAGACGCCTTACACGAACGCAAGATCAAGGTAGATGTGGCCATGGAAATCGGCAGCCGCGAAGCCCTGCGCGAATCGGTTATTCGCGGCCTGGGAGTGGGCACGGTCTCCGAATCCGAATACGTGCCAGACCCGCGCTTGCGTGTGGTGCGTATTCAAAACGAGCCGGTCTGGACGCAGATCCACGTCTGCTGTTTGCACGAGCGTCGGGAATCTCGTTTGGTCGCTGCCTTTTTTGATGCAATCGCTCATCATCAAAGCGCCCTGCCCGTCGCCAGTACCGTTGCCTGAAAAACAAGCAGGCAGCAAAAAGGGCGGGGCTTGTCGCCCCGCCCTTCTTACCAGGCCTGATTCAATGCCCCCACAGAATCAGGGTGTCTCGCCTTGTGCCAGACGTACCTGGATCGCCTGCACCACAGCCGGGAAATCGGCCACGGTTTCAATCACGTAATGAGCACCCGACTGACGCAAACGTTCGCTGGCACGCTCCACCCGCGCTTGTACCTCTGCCAGATCCGTTTGGGCCAGTTCCTCCAGGGACAGCCCCACTTCATTGCCCGACAGGCTCAACCCTACCGTCCACATACCGGCGCGGCGGCCTTCTTCAATACCCGGTACGGTATCGTCCACTTTGATGCAGCGACGCACATCGCCCACACCCAAAGCCAGCACATTGGCCAGTGCCATGAAGGGGCCAGGTCGGCCACCAGCAGGCAACTCATCACCGGCAATAATGCAGTCCGGCGCAATGCCTTGGCTGGCAGCGGCGGGCAACAAGACATCCAGCACCTGACGCGGATAGCCGGAGCAAGAGCCAATTTTGATACCCTTGGCACGTAACTCTTCCAGCACAGCAGCCGCACCTTCAATCGGGGCCGAGTATTCCGCTACCTTCTCGATCTGCATAGGCATAAAACGCTCATAAATGGCGTCAATGTCGGCATCGGTAGACGCACGATCGAACTGAGCCAGCCACTGATTCTGAATCGACTCGGTGGCCAGCAAGGTACGGATGTGATCACGCTTGGACAAACCCATCGGACCACGGGCCTGTTCCAGGCTGATTTGAATGCCAAATGTGGCAAAGGCATCTACAAAAATCTGCGTCGGTGCCAAGGAGCTGAAATCGACCAGCGTGCCTGCCCAGTCAAAAATGACAGCTTCGACCTTGTCCGACATCAGCGTATTGAGCGCATTGAAATTCTGAGTCATTGTTTGCAACCTTCAGTCCTAAAAACAAGCCGGCTTAAAAACCGATTTATACCTGCACTGCATCCAGAGCATGTGCACCAATAAAATTACGTCCGCGTGGTCCTTGCAGTGCCTGGGCAATGCGCTGTTGCCACTGTTCGGGCGATACCCCGTAGCTGGCCGGATCAATGCTGACCCCCAGACTTTGCAAAAAACCACTTAAGGCCGAGACGGCTTGTGGTCCGTTGCGAGCGTCAAAAATCGACAATAAAAACTGATCCAGCTGTTCATCCTGGCCCAAGGCCATCTGCATGACATGCGGCAAACTAAAAGAGCAAGCAATCCCGTGTGGCAAGCCTTGCTCCAGAGTCAGGTCATAGGACAGGGAGTGCGCCAGAGCTGTCTTGGTATTGGAAAAAGCCAGGCCCGCCATCGCTGCTGCCACAGCCAATTGAACACGCAGCTCCAGGTTGGACAGATCCTGCATCAACAAAGGCAAACTGCTGATCACTTGTCGTGCTGCCGATACCGCCAGGCTGGCCGACACGGGATTACGATTCACGTTCCATAAGGACTCCAGCGCATGCGACAAGGCATCCAGACCACTGGCCAAAGTAGCGCCAGCGGGCAGGCTGCACATCAAGGCCGGATCAATAATCGCGGCCTGAGGCCAGGTCCAGGGCAGGTGCAGGGAGTACTTGCGCCCCTGCCCCTTATCCCAAATGGTTGCCCAGGGGGTCACTTCGCTCCCGGTTCCTGCCGTGGTGGGCACGGCAATCAGGCTGCGCACCCGCCCTGGAGGCTGGCTCAGGCTGGTGTTGCCCGACAAGCAGTCGAGCAGTTCGGCAAACGTTCCCGAAGGGGTGCTGGTCAACATGGCTTTGGCGCAATCAATCACACTGCCGCCTCCCAAGGCGATAATGCACTCAGCCTCAGGGTAGTCACGCCACAGACGCTCGTACAACGGCGCCAACCAGGACACATCCGGATTCGGTTGAATATCGGTTTCAATCGCAACCAGTTGCTCACCCAACAAGGCTTGCAGGCGCTCGCACTGCCCCAGCTCCCGAGCCTGCGGAAAGGCAATCAGAATGGCCCGGCGGCCGCCCAAGCGTTCAGGCAAACGCTCGAACGCACCATTGCCAGCATCAATCTGAACGGGATTGAAAAAATGCCACATAAGAATCTCGAATAAAAACGGCGATCAATCGCGGCCGTTGTTGCGAATAGCCTCGCGCAGGCGATTGGAAATCAGGTCAGCCACTACTACCATCACCGTAATGACCACGATGCAGGTTGCGGTTTCCTGATACTTGAACAGTTTCAGGCTGCTGACCAGCTCAAAGCCCAAACCACCGGCCCCCACCATGCCCAGCACGGTGGCCGAACGCAGATTGACCTCAAAACGATACAGAATCACCGCAATCCAGGCCGTAATCACCTGAGGCAACACCCCGAACACAATCACTTGCAAGGGACGGGCACCAGTAGCGCGCAAGGCATCCAGCGGACCTTGGTCAATCTCTTCTATGCTTTCCGCAAAAAACTTGCCCAGCATCCCCACACCGTGCACAGCCAGAGCCAGCACACCCGGGAAAGGCCCAAGCCCCACCGCAGCCACAAACACCAAAGCCAGGATAAGTTCGTTGATACTGCGTATCACGTTCAGGCTTTGACGGGTAAAACTGTACAGATAACGGTTGACATTCAAGTTACGGGCCGCCAGAAACGACACCGGAACGGCTCCCAGCACACCTAGTACCGTGCCCCAAATCGCGATCTGAATCGTCTCGATAGCAGGCGGGACCAGACTGCCCAAAATGCTCCAGTCGGGCGGGAAGGTGCGGCTTAAAAAGTCAGCAATCTGCGGCAGGCCAGCCGCAAACTCGGCGGCGCTTAACTGTGCGCCTTGCGCACTCCATTGCAGCCCCACGACAATCGCCGCGACCAACACAGCCGTAGTGACCCAGCTTTTAACACTCGTAGGCGTGGACATGACCCAGGAATATTTATGTTCCATGATCAGGCTCCCTTGGTCGCAATGGCCAGTGGTTCGTTCAGGAAGGAGGCCGCGGCCTCATTTGCCTCTTGGGAGTGCGCACCGCCCTGCCCTGGCTCCGGGCCAGGATAGATACGGGTCAGATCATCTTCCGTCATCAGATCAGGAGCGCCGTTATAAACCACCTGACCATGGGCCAGGCCCACAATACGGTCGGCAAACTCACGGGCGTAATCGACCTGATGCAGGTTGCACACCACGGTAATACCCAGTTCCCGACTGGCGTCGTGCAAATAACGCATCACCAGACGGGCTGTTTTGGGGTCCAGGCTGGCAACCGGTTCATCAGCCAGAATGATGCGGGGACGCTGCGCCAGGGCACGGGCAATGCCCACACGCTGACGCTGGCCACCCGACAAGGAATCCGTGCGGGCCTGGGCTTTATGCGCCAGCCCCACCCGCTCCAGACATTCTTTGGCCAAGGCAATATCAGCACGGCTGAACAGTTGCAGGATCGAGCTCCACACGGGAACCGCCCCCAAACGCCCGGTCAATACATTGCGCAGCACTGACAAACGAGGCACCACATCGTGATGCTGGAAAATCATGGCAACCTGGCGACGCAAGGCCCGAGTATCCTGAGCCGACATGGCATCAATACCAGCCACCGACATCTCTCCTGTATCGGCCTGCGCCAACCGATTCATGCAGCGCAGCAAGGTGGACTTGCCCGCTCCGGACTGACCCAGCACCACCAGAAACTCACCGGCTTGTGCATCCATGTCCACACCGCACAGGACATCATTGGAGCCATAGCTTTTGTTCAGGCCACGCAAACGGATCATTTCATGCTCCGCAGATCCAGGTTCAGCACCTTGGCGGTATCACGCACTACGTTGTAAGCAGCATCGTCAGTCGCCTGAAAACCATTCAACATGCCCAGATCACCCCAAGGTACATCTTTGATGTTGGCCAAGGCCTTGGCCACTTTCTCTTTCACACTGGGGTCCAGATCCTTGCGCCAGACCATGGGCGACTCGGGAATATCATTGGAAGACCACACCACTTTCAAATCATCCTGAGCCAATTGGCCTTTGGAAATCGCGCTGGCGTAAATGCGGTCGGCCACAGCAGCAGCATCCACTTTCTTGTTGGCTACCGCCAGCAAGCTGGCATCGTGCGAACCGGAGAACACCACACGGGAGAACAGCTCTTCAGGCTTGTAACCATCGTTTTCCAGACCGGCTTTAGGGAACAGATGGCCGGACGTCGAGCTAGGGTCTACAAAGGCGAAGGTGCGATCTTTCAACTGATCCACCGTGTCAATCCCGCTATCGGCACGCACCACAATCAAGCTCTTGTAGGCGCTTTTACCTGTTTTCTTGGTAACAGCGACTGCGAAGGCTTCTACATCCGCCACCGAGTTGGCCAGCACGTAGGAAAACGGCCCCAGATAGGCCACGTCCAGCTTCTTGGCACGCAGGGCTTCGATAATGCCGTTGTAGTCCGTAGCCACAAAAGGCTCGACCTTCATGCCGGACTCGCGCTCCAGTTGTTCAATCACCTGCTTGCTCGATTCGATCATGGCCTGCGAGTCTTCGGCAGGAATAAGACCAATCGTCAAAGTGTCCTGGGCGGCCTGGGCGGCAGTTCCAAACACCGAAAAGACAATGGTGGCGGCACTTGCCGCGATAAAAGAGCGGCGGGCTGTCTGAAATACGTTCTTGTTCATGGCAGTCGTCCTGAAGGTTGGTAGGAGGAATACCGACATAGTAGAAAGATCACATTGCCTTCATATTATGGATTTAAGATTCAAAACATCAGTTATCTATAGATGGAGTCTATATGTCTGCCGCACGCCTACGTGCCTTTCTGGCTGTTGCCCGACATGGCAGTTTCAGCGCCGGGGCCCGCGCCCTGGGATTGGCCCAACCCACCGTGACCAAGCAAGTACAGGGGCTGGAACAGCAACATGATGTGGAGTTGTTTCATCGCCGGGGCAGAGGTGTCCAACTGACCCAGGTGGGGATGGCGCTGCTGCCGGTCGCGCAACAACTGGGCGCGCTGGAGGTCGATGCCTTCAACCTGCTGCATGACAGTGGGAAACTACATGTAGGCCGACTGCGTATTGGCGCAGTCGGCCCTTTTCATGTCATTGAAATGGTGGAGGCCTATCACCGACTGTTTCCCGGCGTGGACATCTCTATTCATATGGGAAACTCGGCACAGGTGCTGGCCGATCTGGCCGACTACGCCACCGACATTGCCGTGCTGGCCGGAGCCAGCGAGGACCCGGCCTTTCACACCGAACACTACGCCAGCCATGCTGTCATTTTGTTCGCCCCCTTGTCGCATCCTTTGGCCCAACACGACAGTGTGCCTTTAGCTGCCTTGCAGGACGCTCCCTTGCTGCAGCGGGAATCGGGCTCGACCACACGCGCCTGCCTGGAAGCAGCACTGGAAAAAGAAAATATCCGGCCCCGCGCCGTCATGGAAATTGGCAGCCGGGAAGCCTTGCGTGAAGCCGTCGCCCGGGGGCTGGGCGTGGGGACAGTGTCCGAGGCAGAGTTCATCCCGGACCATCGTTTCAAAGCGGTTCGTATTCAAGGCGATCCCGTGCGCACCGACACGTATTTGTATTGCCTGACCGAACGCCGGGAGAGCCGAATGATCACACAATTTTTCACTGAGGCTTTGGGATTACGCAAGCAAATACAAACGCCGACATAGACGTATTTGTGAGCTTTCGGCTACTGTGCATAAGAAGGCCATGACAGTCAGCGATGTGTTTCGTCCATTTTCTGCGCGTAGACTCACCGTCTGAAGGCCCGTCAGTTTTGTTTGATTGACCCCCAGGGAGGACGAAAACCATGCTTGGCATGATGATGAATACCCCGCTGTTAGTGTCATCCATACTGCGTCATGCGGCCAACTACCACGCAGACCGCGAAGTTGTCTCTCAAACGGTAGAAGGCCACATCCACCGCTACACCTATGCAGATCTGTCCAAGCGCAGCCAGAAACTGGCCAATGCGCTTCAGAAAATGGGCTTGCAGCAAGGCGACCGCGTAGGCACCCTGGCCTGGAACGGCTATCGTCACCTGGAGCTGTATTACGGCGTCTCAGGCTCCGGGCTGGTATGTCATACCATCAACCCGCGTCTGTTTCAGGATCAAATCGGCTACATCATTGAACACGCTGGCGACAGCGTCCTGTTTGCTGACCTGAGCTTCCTGCCGATTTTGGAGGCTCTGGCCGAGCCCTTATCCAAGCTCAAAGCCGTGGTCATCATGACGGACGAAGAGCACATGCCCAAGTCAGAATTGCTACCCAATCTGACCTGCTACGAAACTCTGATTGCCAACGAACCAGACGAATTCGACTGGCCGGTGTTTGACGAGAACACGGCATCGGGCCTGTGCTACACCTCCGGCACCACGGGCAACCCCAAAGGCGTGCTCTACAGCCATCGCTCTACCATCTTGCATGCCTTTGCCTTGAGCATGCCCGATGCCCTGTGCCTGTCGGCCTCCGATACCATTACCCCGATTGTGCCCATGTTCCACGTCAACGCCTGGGGCCTGCCTTACGCTGCCTTGATGGTGGGCGCCAAACTGGTCTTGCCCGGTCCAAAACTGGACGGCGCCAGCCTGCACACCTTGTTTGAAAATGAAGGCGTCACCATGACGGCCGGTGTACCTACCGTCTGGCTAGGTCTGCTGGACTGGATGCAGGCCAATGGCAAAACCTTCAGCAGCCTGCAACGTCTGGTCATTGGCGGTTCATCTGCACCACCCGTCATGATTACCCGCTTCCAGAAGCTGGGCGTAAAAGTGCGCCACGCCTGGGGCATGACTGAAACCAGCCCCGTCGGTCTGGCCGCCGCCTTGCTGCCCCAGCACGAATCCTTGCCTGAGAACGAAAAACTCAAACTGCTGGCCAAACAAGGGCGTCCGCTCTTTGGCGTCGAGTTCCGGGTAGATGGCGACGATGGCCAGCCCATTGCGCGCGACGGCAAAATGTTTGGTGCCATGATGGTGCGCGGCCCCTGGATTGCCAGCGCTTACTTCAACAATCAGGACAGTTCCGCCCACACAAAAGATGGCTGGTTCAATACAGGCGATGTGGTCACCATCGATAAAGACGGATTTATCCAGATCGTGGACCGCACGAAAGACGTGGTGAAATCCGGTGGTGAATGGATCAGCTCGATCGAGCTGGAAAACATTGCTCAGGCTCACCCGGCAATCAAGGAAGCCGCCGTGGTGGCCAAGCCTGACGAGCGCTGGGGCGAGCGCCCGGTTCTGGTGGTGCAATTGCAAGACGATGCCACCTTCACCAAGCAGGACATGATTGATCTGTTTACAGAACAAGTCTCCAAATGGAGCATTCCTGACGAGCTGATCGTGGTAGATGAACTGCCCCACACGGCAACCGGCAAACTCTTGAAAACCGCTATTCGCAAGCTGATTCAAGAAGATCTGGACAAACTGGCTACGCAAAACAAGGTGGTTTAAGCGACGCCTAGGCAGGCATCAAACCCAGCGTCAGACAGCACAATCAAGGAGCCAATCTAGGCGGCCTTGAAGTGCGATAGCAAACTGCCCTCCGAAGGTGTGGATAGTTATCCAACTTTCGGGGGCAGTTTTTTTGCTTTTACCTTTACCTTGGCTTTTGCCAGGATCAGAGACATAGACTTGGGTTCTGGTTCTGGCTATGGCTATGGCTATGGCTATGGTCGCTCTGTTTCAAGGCACTTAGCACTGAAATAGCAAGGCTTTTGTGAAGAACACCGCTTTAGCAGCAGCCTGAACATAATTCATTTTTGTGCAAATGGAAGACTCAGACTGCTGCGCTTGCTACTGCTAACCCACGTCTTTCCTGCAAATTACCCGCTGCACGCAAGCTGCTGATGACCAACCTCAACAGCAGGGCCTTTTCAAGGATGAACAGGGGTAGGAATGTCCCAGATATTCAGGCCCGCATTCTCACGCTCCCACGCCCTTACAGAGAACTTGGCACGGTTGAACAGGCCCAGATAGTTTTCATAGCGAATCTTGTTACCGACTTCCACAGGCAGTTCTCCCAGGAAGTCCCGCATCTTGGACAAGTCCGCGTGATACTGCTCTGGCGACATCAAGCCACCCGGCGTCACAGACGTGGGAGGGGTCGATTCAAAGCGGTTACGCGTGAAGATCACCACATCCGAGCCCCACAGAATCCGGTTTTGGTATTCCTTGAAGAAATTCAGCCAATCCTGGCGGCTGGGCATTCCGGGTTCGGGGTGAAGCATATAGTCCTGCACCAGATCCCAGGAAATATCGGTAGACCAGCTTGGGCAAGCATCCAACACTTTCTTTACGCGCGTAATGTGATCCTGAGTCGGCTTCACAAAACGCCCCAATCCAGTATGCGCCCATACCACTCTGGCCTTGGGTGCATGTCCGCACACATGTTTCAAACCCTCCACATAGTCCTGGTCGGGATAGGCATGCTCCAGCTCACCCTGATAATTGACCTCTACCCGGTACATATCGTTGTGCAAAATCGCGACCAGGCCAATTTCCTCGATCGTTTTGAACAGATACTCCAGGGATTCGGAATAGAGCGACACCTTGCTGCCATCACCCGCGTCCGGAGGCAAGGGCACGGAGGGCGCCTTGGTTTGCTCTACCGTTTCACCGGCTAGTTTGCTGGACACCAGCTCCTTGTGAATGGTGAACTCGCCCACCCCGGCAAACACGCCTGGAAAACTAAGCACCGCACGCTTGATATGTTGCGAGGCATAGACGTCCATTGGATTGAACGCCGTGATCATGACATCCAGTTTTTCCTGATACTGGGGTGACAGCCGCTCGTACTCGCGGGCAAACATGGCATCGACAAAGGAGTAGTAATACAGGTCGGCCTTAGGGCCAATATAGTAATTGGGCCCATACATCTGATTGCCAGGGCCCTGAGCCTGATAGAGCTCAAACCCATCCCAACGCTGCTGCAAAGGAATAGGCATGATGGTCGAGCGCACAATCTGCTGCAAATTGCCGCCCATATACCTTTCTGCATATTCCTTTAAAGGAATCCCCTGCATGGCATAGTTGGATGCATGGAAATGTACGTCCGCATAAAGCTGGCTGGTATCCAGCCTGGGTTCCGGGCTTTGGGCCACAGCATGGCCCTGCAAGGCAGCCAATAAAATCAGACCGTAACCCGCTACTGTTTTTGCGTTTATATGATGACAAGTCATTCGTGTCTCCCTATCTACAAGTCGTGTGCAAAACCTGATACTGCAACTTGTCGATAATACCGACACACCCATCCATAAATAACAAAAAATAACAGATATTCTTTTTTAAACTTTATTTATATTATTTTCTATCTATTTAAATTTTCAATATTAATTGCCATACAAAAAAGATCACCACAATAACAAAAAAACCCAACCATAATTTCAAAAAACAATTAACAACAACTTATTAAAACCTGAACAATCAGGCTATTCACACCGCTTGGCTATCCAACTCAACGCCATCAAGCAAGCCGCCCCTAGGAGACAGAATTGGCAAGTAGCAGTGATGCACCCAGACCCAGCAAGGCTGCACCAATTCCCTTGTCCAGCCATCTTTGCCGAGCCAGCATGGCGGCCCGCAAGCGTTTATCTGAAAACACCAGAGCCACCACGCTGAACCAGACCCAATGAGCAAAGGACATCCAGAAACCATAGGCAAAATTCAGCCAGAATGGTGCATCCGGCTGTACCAACTGAGTAAAAGTCGCCACCACAAACAACATGGTTTTAGGATTCAAGGCATTGGTTAAAAAACCCATACCAAACGCCTGCCAGGCGGTGGGCACACAAACTGCTTGACCATCGGTATCAGGCACAGCGCGGTTACTGAAAGACTGATAGCCCAGGTACATCAAGTACGCCGCCCCCACCACCTTCATCATCCAAAACAGAGTGGGAGATTGAGTAATCAGAATCGCTACCCCCAACACCGTGTAAACCACGTGCACTTGCACGCCGGCCGCAATGCCCAAGGCTGAAATCAGACCAGTCTTGCGACCAAAGGAATAGCCATTACGAGTGACCATGGCAAAGTCTGGGCCTGGGCTGATCACAGCCAGGATAGTAATGGTGGCAACCGCCAACAGTTCATGCATATTTAACAAGCCTAAGTTTGATGAAATCGGCGTTATGAACGACTGTTCATACAGCCAGAATGCAGTATCAGTCCTACACTCCTACTAATGGAAAAATCTCTGCCCACAGGACCTCACTGTCGAAAAACAGATTTCTCTCAGAAACAGAGAATATTTTCAGATAATTTATGGCTACATCTAACTTTCAAGTTATTTTTTATTCCTGCTCCAACAACGAATATTTCGTCAAACCCAGAAAACTCATTAGCCAAAAAATTATTTATTTCGTCCCAATCTCGCCATCACAGGATGTCATTATTGATAATCCTGTGCTAATTTAAAAACGATAATTACTGCATCATTTCTGTGAGTTTTCATCGACTATGCAAATTCCCAACCTCACGGCTTTTCGCTACTTTGATACGGCGGCTCAGGCAGGCAGTTTTGTGCAGGCAGCGCAAGTACTCCATGTCACGCACGGCGCTGTCAGCCGACAAATTCGTGCACTGGAAGAATCGCTGGGAGTCGAGCTGTTTGAAAGGCGCAATCGGGCCGTATTTCTGACGCCTGCAGGTCGCCAGCTCTTGCATGTCACCGCCCCTATGTTTGAACGCCTGGAAGATGTTGTTCACCAACTGCAACAAAGCCAGCGCGAACATGCCTTGGCCGTCTCCTGCGAGCCCACTATTGCCATGAAGTGGCTGATTCCGCGTCTGGGGGGGTTCCAGGCCTTGCACCCCAATATCACCGTGCATCTGATTACAGCCGGAGGTCCGGTGAACTTCGCGCAAATGGGGGTGGATCTGGCCATACGCCGCGACGACTTTCATTGGGCGGACTCGGTCTGCGGCCTGAAGTTATGCGAGGAGCGAATAGGGCCTGTCTGCCAAGCGCAATACCCTCACACGCAGGACACGGCCCAACAGGTGCTGATACAGAGCAGTTCTCGACCCCAGGCCTGGGCCACTTGGGCGCGACTTAGTGGCCAGCCCATACGCGCTGCCAACAAGCTGGAACTGGAACATTTTTATTTGTGTATTCAGGCGGCCTTGTCCGGGCAAGGCATGGCGATCGTGTCGCATCTGATGGTGGAGGACGAATTGCAAAGCGGCCAGCTTATCGCCCCGCAGGGTTTTATCCCCGACGGCTCGGCGTACTATCTGCTCTCCCCGCAGGCTCTGGATCAAAACCCACGTGCAGAAGTCTTTGCTGACTGGTTGAGCGAGCAGATGGCGACATAGCCCTACTCACAGACAGCACCAGACACCTTACGGTGCCCTCCCAAAACACAATCATGGCTTTGCCTTTGCCATCCGCGTAGACAAATAGTCTGAAAAAACCACCAGTACACAAACCAACTATTCAATAATTGTTGAATTATTGTATTATATGCCCATGGAAGAATCTCACGTTATCCGCTCCCTGGCCGCCTTGGCCCACGAAGCCCGCCTGCGGGTATTTCGCGCACTGGTTGTAGCCGGTGCGTCCGGGCTGACACCCGGCACCTTGGCCGAACAGTTAAGCATCGCTCCCAATGCCCTGTCCTTTCATTTGAAAGAACTCAGTAATGCCGGCTTGATTCATAGCGAGCGCCAAGGCCGCAACCTGCTCTACAGCGCCACCTTTCCCGCCATGAACGATCTACTGGCCTACCTGACTGAGAACTGCTGTCAGGGTGAAAACTGCCTTACAGCGCCCAACTTGTGCCAACGCCCCTAAAAAAGCCGACGTAACACCGACTCAATTCAACCAACCGCTTGTTGGCCTAATACCCAAGGCCTGACCGCCTGCCCCTGTCGACAAAATTTGCCATGCTCACATCTGTCCTGATTTTCCTTGCCACCCTGATCTTGGTCATCTGGCAACCCAAAGGCTTGGGCATAGGCTGGAGCGCCTCTCTGGGCGCGGCCGCGGCCCTACTTTTAGGTGTGGTGCAGTGGAGCGATCTGGCTGTGGTGTGGGGTATCGTCTGGAATGCAACCGCTACTTTTATAGCAATCATTATCATCAGCCTGGTGCTGGATGAAGCCGGTTTCTTTGAATGGGCCGCACTGCACGTTGCCCGTTGGGGGGCAGGCAGTGGACGCAGGCTTTTTGCATTTATCGTGATTCTGGGCGCTGCCGTGTCTGCCCTGTTTGCCAACGATGGCGCTGCCCTGATTCTGACGCCTATTGTCATGGCCATGTTGCTGGCCTTGGGCTTCTCGCCCGCCGCGACCTTGGCCTTTGTCATGGCGGCAGGGTTTATTGCCGACACGGCCAGCTTGCCACTGGTCGTCTCCAACCTGGTCAACATTGTCTCGGCCGACTATTTCAAACTGGGCTTCACGGACTACGCCGCCATCATGGTGCCCGTCAATATCGTGTCCGTGCTGGCCAGCCTGCTCGTCTTGATCTTGTATTTCCGACGTGACATTCCTGCCCAATATCGCCTTGAGCAGTTGAAACCACCCGCACAAGCCATTACGGACATGGCGACCTTCAAGGCAGGCTGGATCGTGCTGGCTTTACTGCTGACAGGTTTTTTCGCACTGGAGCCCTTGGGGATTCCCGTCAGTGTCGTTGCCGCTGCCGGAGCCATCATTGTGCTGACGGTTGCCGCTCGTGGCACAGTCATCAGCACAAGGAAAGTGCTGCGTGGTGCGCCCTGGCAAATCGTCGTGTTCTCGCTGGGCATGTATCTGGTGGTGTATGGCCTACGTAATGCCGGGCTGACCAACCATCTGGCCCTGCTGCTCGATGAGTTCGCCCAGGCTGGCGTGTGGGGAGCCGCCATGGGCACAGGCGTCCTGTCTGCCCTGTTGTCCTCGGTCATGAACAATATGCCCACGGTCCTGGTCACGGCCCTGTCAATTGATGCTTCCAGCGCCCAGGGCGCCGCCAAAGAAGCCATGATCTACGCCAATGTCATCGGCAGTGACCTGGGGCCCAAATTCACACCCATAGGCAGTCTGGCCACCTTGCTCTGGCTGCACGTACTGGCCCAGAAAGGCACAAAAATCAGCTGGGGCTACTACTTCAAGGTAGGAGCCATCCTGACCACCCCCGTCTTGCTGATCACTCTGGCGGCCTTGGCCCTACGGCTAGGTATCGCCCACTAACCCCCTGACATCGAGCACAAGGCCATGAGCAACATCACCATCTATCACAACCCCGCCTGCGGCACCTCGCGCAATACCCTGGGCCTGATCCGCAATAGTGGTCAAGAGCCCACCATCATCGAGTACCTGCAAACACCACCAGACCGCGCCACACTGATCAGGCTGATAACAGACTGCGGCCTGAGCGTACGCGAAGTCCTGCGCCAAAAAGGAACACCTTATGAAGAGCTGCAACTGGGCGACCCCAAATGGAGTGATGAACAACTGATTGATTTCATGTTGCTGCACCCCATTCTGATCAACCGTCCCATTGTGGTCACACCGCTGGGCACACGCTTGTGCCGCCCTTCGGAACAGGTGCTTGAAATACTGCCCCAGCCGCAGCAAGGCGCATTCCGGAAAGAGGACGGCCAAGCCGTCATTGATGAAAAAGGACAAAGAATTGAGCCAGCCTGACTTAGCCAATCTGGACGAGCACGCTTTTACGAGCCCGACACTGTCAGAGCTGCCGCCTCCAAGGCGGGCTACGCATGCGCCTCGAATTCTGCTTTTGTACGGCTCTTTGAGGGAACGCTCCTATAGCCGATTGTTGACGCAAGAGGCGGCGCGACTGCTGAACGCAATGGGTGCCGAAACCAAGATCTTTGACCCACACCAGTTGCCTTTGCCCGATGGCGCAACAGATGAGCACCCCAAAGTGCAGGAACTGCGTCAATGTGTACAGTGGGCCGAGGGCATGGTCTGGACTTCGCCCGAGCGACACGGTGCCATGAGCAGTGTCCTGAAAGCACAAATTGACTGGATTCCGTTAAGCATCGGCTCCGTACGCCCAACGCAAGGCAAAACACTGGCGCTCATGCAAGTCTCTGGCGGGTCCCAGTCCTTTAACGCCTTGAACCAGATGCGCGTCCTGGGCCGCTGGATGCGCCTGATCACCATTCCCAACCAGTCCTCCGTTGCCAAAGCCTTTCTGGAATTTGACGACCAAGGCCGCATGAAACCCTCCCCCTACTACGATAGGGTGGTCGATGTCATGGAAGAACTGATCAAATTCACCTTGCTGACACGCGACTGTGCGGATTATCTGGTCGATAGATACAGCGAACGCAAGGAGACGGCACAGGAACTGTCAGCGCGGGTACAACAGCGCAGCATCTAGCACCCTGATCAGGGCGGGAAACACAGAGTCTGCCTGCTTTTACAATACAAAGCAGCCGTACAAGCCCTTCTGCGCTTGCGGCTGCTTTGCGCCATGCCTCACACTAGCATCAGATTCCCTTCATCTTTCCCTGCCAGGCTGTGCATATGCGTATTCTCTTAATCGAAGACGATTCCTCGCTGGGCAGTTCCTTGCAGTCCTGGCTACATATGGACGGCTATGCTGTGGACTGGTTACAACGCGGCGATCAAGTTGCCACGGCCTTGGCAACCCATACCTATCAATGCATCCTGCTGGATCGGGGCCTGCCCGGCCTGGACGGCGATGCCGTTTTGCGTAGCTTGCGAGGAGCCGGTAGCCCTCATGCCCACGTTCCCGTCATTGTGATCACCGCCCGCGATACCTTGGCAGACCGAGTGCAGGGCCTGGATCTGGGAGCAGACGACTATCTGGTCAAGCCGTTTGACCTGGAAGAGCTATCCGCACGAGTACGCGCGGCCTTGCGTCGCAGCGCGGCACAGGCCAGCTCCGAATGGCGTCACGGTCCCGTCGCTATTGACCCGACAGCCAAGCGTGTCACATTGAACGATCAGCCTGTGGCTGTAACCGCACGCGAATTTGCTGTTCTGCAGGCCTTGATGCACCACCCCACCCATATTTTGAGCCGCGCTCAGCTTGAAGAAGCCCTCTATGGCTGGAGCGAGGAAGTGGAGAGCAACGCGATCGAAGTCCATATTTACAATCTGCGCAAGAAACTGGGCAGTGACTTCATTGTCACTGTACGCAATCAAGGCTATGTGCTGGCCCCCGCATGAAACATCTGCTCCGTAAACTGACGCGTACCCGCTCCAGCCCCAATGCTTCGGCATCACGCCCGCAAGGCTGGTCCCTACGGCGTCGTCTGCTGCTGACCGTAATGGGAACCAGTATTGGCCTGTGGCTGGTCAGCCTTTCCATTGTGGTCAGTGTCGCCTGGCACGCTACCGGTGATGTTCTTGATGACGCACTGGAGGAAGGTGCCCGTCTGGTCTTGATGTTGGACCCGCAGGAGACTTCACCCGGATCCAATACAACGGGCACAGGCCTGAACCGTGACGAGGCGCTCAAACTGCGCATGTACTACCAGTTGGTCGCGGCAGATGGCCGTGTGCTGCTGCGCGGCGACGACACACCTGAAACGGCTTTTTTACCGCAGGCACACAGCAAGCAAACCACCACCGTCCGGGTCGATGATGAACTCTGGCGGGTTTACGTGCGCCCTGGGTCGGCAGGCGTGACCGCCCAGGTCGCCCAACCTATGGAAGAACGTCTGGAACTGCTGGAGGATATGGCAGAAAATCTAGCCTGGCCCGTGTTGGGACTGCTGGCGCTGCTGGGCCTGTCAAGCTGGTTTCTGATCCGACGCCTGATGCGTCCTTTGGAAGATACCGTCAAACGCATCAACGCCAAATCCCCCGATGACCTCACGCCCGTGCAGGGTGGCCATCCGCCCCGTGAACTGCAGGCCATGCTCGATGCCCTCAACACCTTGATGGCACGTCTATCCACAGCACTGGAAAGTGAGCGGCGCTTTACCGCCGATGCCGCCCACGAACTGCGTACCCCTTTGGCTGGGCTGCGCATGCGCGTTCAATTAATTGAACGCGAACTGCAACTACCTGATGCCCATCTACAGCAATTACGCGCTGATCTGGATCGCTGCACCGCCCTGGTAGAAAGTCTGCTCGCCCTGACAAGACTGGAACCACAGGCAGAACCTCTGAAACGTGAAACCGTAGACCTGAATCAAATCCTGGACAACCTTAGCCCATCCCTGCCCTCGGTGTCAGTGAACATGGAAAGAGCCTTGGCCGTGACAAGCTTGCAGGCTGCGCCGGTATTGTTAAGCAGCGCCTTACGCAACCTGATTGGCAATGCCATTCGCTACGGCGGCGCAGGCGTCCGGGTACGAATCGAAACGACACGCAGACACGATGGCGGTGTACGCCTTGCGGTCCGGGACAAGGGGCCTGGCGTTCCCCTCGAACAACGGGCCAGACTGGGAGAACGGTTTTTTCGCGTACTGGGCACCGGCCAAGCCGGCAACGGCCTGGGCTTGTCTATCGTGGCCCGCATCGCGGCCTTGCACAATGCCAAACTATCCTTTGAAGAAGGGCTGGACGGCCAGGGCCTGAGTGTCATACTGGATTTTCCACCCCGTTAAGAGTCTTAAGATTGCCTTCAGGTTCAGGAGTTCTACTAACACTATTCCGCAATCGGCGGAACATTGACCCGATAACCCGATACAGGAAACCCAATCATGCGATTCACTTTACCTACCCTCGCCGCCGTCCTTGCCCTGAGCGCCAGCGCTGCTATCGCACAACCCGCCAGCTACACCGGCCCAAACAATGCACCCCAGGCGAGCAGCGCCGCTGGCTCTTACTCCGGCCCCAACAATGTGCCACTAATGACCGTCAAGCAGTTGCTGGAGACCGGCCGCGACGACCAAATCGCACGTTTACAAGGTCGTCTGGTCTCGTTTGAAGGCGATGAACGCTACATTTTTGAAGATGCCACCGGCCGTATCACCGTAGAGATCGACAACGAAGACTTCCCGGCTGGCCAGACCATCAGTGCTGAGCAAAAAGTGGAACTGACTGGGGAATTCGACAAAGGCCTGCGCAAGACGGAGTTTGAAGTCGACCGCCTGACCTTGGTTCCTTAAACAGCGCCTGTGCTGCGAAGCATCACCACGGCAGAAAGACGCAGACACCCCCAGCAATAAAAAACCCGCCTAGCTTGCGCTGGGCGGGTTTTCATATCGAATTCTTGGCGGACAGAGGGGGATTCGAACCCCCGATACGCTATAAACGTATACACGCTTTCCAGGCGTGCGCCTTCAACCACTCGGCCACCTGTCCTACTTGTTTTTTCTGGCCAAGCAATTTGAAGCTGCTAATGCCAAGTCCATAATAATAGCAGCACTTATCCTTATAAGGCAAGTGCTGAAATTTTTTTGGGCTAAGCCTTGTTGCTGAGTGGTTACTGACTGCTGAACCGTAGGATAAGCCTGGTCTCAATTTATCGTGAGTTCGGACTCTTGGCCTGCTTCTAAAGAGACGATTGATACTGCTCGGCAGACTTAATCAAACGACCATCGGCACTTGCCTCAAGGCCACAGTCAAGGTGATAGGGTCGGAAAAACGGTAGGCTCAAATTCACAGGCTTGAAGGCATGCTCTTTGCAGTATCTGGCCGCCAGGCCGAACAGCAATACCTGACTTATTCCGAGTCCGGCGGATACGCCCCACCGACGGCTCGCAGCAAGGCTTCCCAATGATCGCGTTGGCGTGCCAGAACACGCAGATCGGCACCTAGCAAGCGCACATCGGTAAACTCGAACGGCTCTACATCGTCCAGCCCGGCCAGCTCGGTAATATCGGCCACGCCTCGTCCCTGCCCCAGAATCTTGGGGGCCAGGTACATCAGCAATTGGTCAACCACACCTGCATCAATCAAGGCACCAGAAAGACGCGCCCCTGCTTCTGCGTGGACTTCGTTGATCTGCTGATCTGTCATCCAGTCCAGAACGGCGCGCACATCCACCTGACCTTCGTGCAAAGGCATGGGAATGACTTGTGCATTGCGATCTGCCAACTCGGCTTCGCGTTCGGGATCCCGACGATGGCTAAATACCCAGCAAAGCGTGCCATCCAGCAAGGCAGCATTGGGGGTCAGACGCAAATGCGTGTCCAGCACGGCTTTGATGGGTGGACGTGGCGTAGAAACCGCCCGTACATTCATTAGCGGATTGTCCGCGTTAACCGTACCTATGCCCGTCAACACGACACAACTGCGAGCGCGCCAATGATGACCATCGTCACGCGCCTGCGGCCCGGTAATCCATTGAGAGCTGCCATCAGGCAAGGCACTGCGGCCATCCAGCGAGGCGGCCATTTTCATCCACAACCAGGGGCGTCCACGTGTCATGCGGGCAAAGAAACCAGCGTTGATCGCCAGCGCCTGCTCGACGCACAAAGGGCCATCTACCGTAATTCCCGCCTGACGCAGGCGCGAAACACCATTGCCTGCCACCAAGGGGTTGGGGTCGTACATGGAAAAGACGACTCGCCCGGCACCTGCTTTAATCAGGGCGTCGGCACAGGGAGGCGTACGCCCGTGGTGACTGCAAGGCTCCAGGGTGACGTAGAAAGTAGCCCCGGCCACATTGACGCCGCGCTCTTTGGCTTGGCGCAAGGCCATCACTTCAGCGTGAGGCCCACCCGCCTGCTGCGTGGAACCTGAAGCCAGCAATTGGCCATCGCGCACAATCAGGCAGGCGACTCGTGGATTGGGAGCACTGATATACAGGGATTTTTCGGCCAGCTCCAGGGCTTGCCGCATCCAGATGACGTCTTCTTGCTCGACCATCGCCTTAGCCGCGGTCGGGATCGTTCATTTCGTCGATCGCCTGTACGAACTCGCGGATGTCCTTGAAGCTCTTGTAGACCGAGGCAAAGCGCACATAGGCCACCTGATCCAATTGCTTGAGCTCGGCCATGACCAGCTCGCCTATGGTCTCGGAAGAGACTTCGCGCTCGCCAGTCAGTTGAAGTTTTTCTTCGATGCGCTGCACAGCGGCATCGACCTGAGCCATGGGGATAGAGCGCTTGCGCAGTGCAACACCCATGCTCGCCCGCAGACGTGCGGGATCAAAATCCATACGAGTGCCATTGCGCTTGGCCACGACGGGCAGGCTCAGCTCAGCACGCTCGTAAGTCGTGAAGCGCCGTTCACAGGCCGAGCATTTGCGACGTCGCCGTATGGCGTCGCCTTCTTCGGTGATTCGAGAGTCGATCACCTGGGTATCGGCATGGTGGCAGAACGGACACTTCATTCAAGATCGCGGGCCTTGCGGCCCGCTCCGGCTGGATTACTTGGAGGAGTAAACGGGCAACTTGGCAGTCAGCTCGTGTACACGGCGACGAACGTCCGCCAAAACGGCTTCGTCGTGAGGGTTGTCCAGTACATCAGCAATCAGATGCGCCGTCAATTCCGCTTCGGCTTCCTTGAAACCGCGAGTGGTCATGGCAGGCGTACCCAAACGCACACCGCTGGTGACAAAGGGCTTTTCAGGGTCGTTAGGAATGGCGTTCTTGTTGACCGTGATGTGAGCCTTGCCCAGCGCTTCTTCGGCCACCTTACCCGTGATGCCCTTGGGACGCAGGTCCACCAGCATCACGTGACTTTCTGTGCGACCGGACACGATACGCAGACCACGCTCGACCAGAGTGCGAGCCAGCACGTCGGCGTTCTTTACGACCTGAGCAGCGTAATCCTTGAACTCAGGAGCCAAGGCTTCTTTAAAAGCAACGGCCTTACCGGCGATCACGTGAATCAGTGGACCACCTTGGATACCGGGGAAAATAGCCGAATTGACGGCCTTTTCGTGCTCGGCCTTCATCATAATGACGCCACCACGAGGACCGCGCAGGGACTTGTGAGTCGTAGAAGTCACGAAGTCAGCGTAAGGCACAGGGTTGGGGTAAGCACCACCAGCCACCAGACCAGCGTAGTGAGCAATGTCCACCATGAACAAGGCGCCGTTCTCATGAGCAATACGAGCCATGCGTTCAAAGTCGATGCGCAGGGCGTAAGCCGAAGCACCACCGACGATCAGCTTGGGCTTGTGCTCTTTGGCCAGACGCTCCAACTCGTCGTAGTCCAGCTCTTCGTTCTCGTCCAGACCGTAGGACACGAAGTTGTACAGCTTGCCCGAGGCATTCACGGGGGAACCGTGGGTCAAGTGACCGCCTTCAGCCAGGCTCATGCCCAGAACGGTATCACCGGGCTTGAGTACAGCCATGTACACGCCCTGGTTGGCTTGCGAACCGGAGTTGGGCTGCACGTTGGCCGCTTCAGCACCAAACAGCTCTTTCAGACGGTCGATAGCCAATTGCTCGACCACATCCACGAACTCGCAACCGCCGTAGTAGCGCTTGCCAGGATAACCTTCCGCGTATTTGTTGGTCAGTTGTGTGCCCTGGGCCTGCATCACGGCGGGGCTGGTGTAGTTTTCCGAGGCGATCAGCTCGATGTGCTGCTCCTGGCGCACATCTTCGCTTTGGATCGCAGCCCAAAGATCGGGATCAACTTTGTCAAGAGTCGCAGAACGGTCAAACATGAGGGTTCCTAAGGATAAAGTAGGTAGCAAACTAAGAAAGCAATATTTTAGCGCGGAAGCGCATCAAACCACCCAGACAAACGTCTCCGGTGGCAGAAACCCCAAAAAATGCGGAAATAAGTAAGGCGGCAGCGGGCGGACTCAAAAGAATATGAAAAAAACTCAAATAGTCCGCCCAGGGCAATCAGGGCTGCTGAATCAAACGGGGATTCACGGTATATAGGCCGGTCAGGGATGCACGGCCCAGAATATGGCCTTCCATGGCGCGCAACACATCCTGGCCCGTAAAGCGCCCTTCCAAAGGAAGCTCGGCGATATCCAGGGCATAGACCGTAAAGACATAACGGTGCGGCAAGGCATCGTTCCACGGCGGGCACGGGCCATCGTAGCCAAAGTAATCACCGTTCATGTCGCGGTCGCTGGCAAACCAATTGGTAAAGTCATTGACGCCCTGGCGCGTATCGTCCAGAGCCAGTGGGCCGGCTTTACCACGTGGCGTGATGCCCTTGGAATAAGAGCCTTCTGCCAGGCTACGCAGCTCGGGCGAAACGTTAATCAAGACCCAATGAAAGAAATCCACCCGAGGCAAATCCGCCGGTACCTCACGCCCGTCCTGATTCACATCGTCCGGCTTACTAGGGACATCGGGGTCGTGGCAAATAACCACGAAAGATTGGGTCTGCTCGGGAACATCGGACCATTCCAAATGCGGATTGGCGTTACCGGCCAAGGCGACTCTCGATTGTGCGTCGTAACGGCAAAATGCCAGACGCTCGGGAATCACGCTCTGATCTTGAAAAGAATCACTACGCAGTTTCATTGCAGACCTCCACAATCAATCAGCCGGTCAAAGTAACTCGCGCAAACTTGCGCTTGCCCACTTGCAGCACATAGCTTCCCGGCTCCAGTTGTAAACCTTTATCGTCCACACGTTCGCCATTGATGCGCACGCCGCCCTGCTCCACGTTGCGCTGGGCCTCGCTACCGGAAGCAACCAGACCCGCTTCGCGCAAGACGCGCAGCAAGGCCAGTTCACCGGCCACGGTGACCTCGGGCATATCTTCGGGCATTTCGCCACGGCGGAAACGGGCATCGAACGTTTCCAGTGCCTGCGCGGCTGCTTGGGCGCTATGGAAACGTGTGACGATCTCCTGTGCCAGCTCCACTTTGACTTCACGTGGGTTACGGCCTTCTTCGATCTGCTTTTGCAGACTGGCAATATCTTCCAGACTACGGAAAGACAACAGCTCGAAGTAACGCCACATCAAGGTGTCGGAGATGGACATCAATTTGCCGAACATGGAATCCGGCGTTTCACTGATACCAATGTAATTGCCTTTGGATTTGGACATTTTTTCTACGCCGTCCAAACCCACCAGCAATGGCATGGTCAAAATACATTGCTGTTCCTGACCATATTCTTTTTGCAATTCACGACCAACCAGCAAATTGAATTTCTGATCGGTGCCGCCCAATTCAACATCGGCTTTCAATTGAACGGAGTCGTAGCCCTGCAATAAGGGGTACAAAAACTCGTGTACCGAAATAGGTTGATTCGCCTTAAAGCGTTTGGTGAAGTCATCACGCTCCATCATGCGGGCTACGGTATAACGCGAGGCCAACTGAATCATGCCGCGCGAACCGAGCTTATCGCACCATTCCGAGTTATAGCGAACTTCGGTACGGGCCGGGTCCAGAACCAGTGCAGCCTGATCGTAATAGGTCTTGGCGTTGGCAATAACCTGCTCCGGCGTCAAAGGCGGGCGAGTCGTGTTGCGCCCGCTAGGATCGCCAATGGTCGAGGTGAAATCACCAATCAAAAAAATGACGGTATGCCCCAAATCCTGCAGTTGGCGCATCTTGTTGAGCACCACCGTGTGCCCCAGGTGAATGTCAGGAGCCGTGGGGTCCAGCCCCAGCTTGATACGCAAGGGTTGCCCCGTTGCATGGCTGCGCGCCAGTTTGCGAGCAAACTCGGATTCGACGAGCAATTCGTCGCAGCCGCGTTTAACGATGGCTAAATCAGCCAGGACTTCTGGAGAAAGGGGC
The DNA here is from genome assembly GCF_025960365.1 of Alcaligenes sp. SMD-FA. Lineage (NCBI taxonomy): Bacteria > Pseudomonadati > Pseudomonadota > Betaproteobacteria > Burkholderiales > Alcaligenaceae > Alcaligenes > Alcaligenes sp. SMD-FA. The sequence continues at coordinate 3,375,670 of NZ_CP110108.1, forward strand.
TCTGAGGGGGATGACATAACAAATCTGGTGACAAACTAATGAGTAAAAATGCTCGAAAAATTAAGCCTAATGCGCTAGGATAGCCTGCTATTGCGAGACGTGCTTAATAAATGAGCAAGGTTTCGTAAACAAACCATTTTATCATTCCCGCGCAGGTCAGATTGCCAGGGCAGGAATGTTCTGTCCGCCCAGTACAACTGACCTCCGCTTGCCAGCCAAGCGGACAGTAAACCGTACATCCAACAAGGTTCTGGTTTTATGTTCAGCAAAGGGAAACGCTCCTGCTCCCACCTCGACATCCACCAGCCTCGGTTCGCCCGAGCCCTAGTTATCCGCACCGGTTTGATCGCGCTTGCCCTTGGCTCCTTTGTCGCTGCGGGTGCGCTTGCCGTGGTCATGCCCAGCAGCCCGGAACCCCAGATTTACCAAGCCCGCACTGCCTTGACCCTGCCTTCGGAGCTGACGGTGCTACAGGCTCAGGACCAGCAAGCCTACATTACTGAAACCCGTATCCGCCGCGGCGACACCTTGTCCGCCCTGCTCCAGCGCATGGAAGTCAGTGAAGAAGGGCTATTGCAATTTCTGACGCATGATAAAAAGGCGCGTTCGATCTACAAGCTGTACCCAGGTCGAGCCATACAAGCCGCACTGGATGCCAACGGCAATTTGCAGTGGCTGCGCTACCGTCATACCCCCTATTCCGAGCAATCCGGCCAAGGCCAAGCCCGCTGGCTGGAAGTGCGCCCTGATGGCAATAACGGCTTTATCGCCCAGGAACAGAGCGATCTGGCCCAAACCCGAGTACGAGTGGCCCAGGCCACCATCAACAGCTCGCTGTTTGGCGCCAGTGATCAGGCCGGTATCCCCGACAACATCACCCTGCAAATGGCGGATGTGATGGGCAGCAAAATCGACTTTCTGAAAGACCTGCGCAAAGGCGACAGCTTCCGCGTGGTCTACGAATCCTACGGCCATGAAGGCCAGGACGTAGGTTCAGGCCGCTTGCTGGCAGTGGAGTTCAATAATCAGGGCAAAACCCATGAAGCTGCTTGGTTCCAGCCCGAAAACGGCTCTGGTGGCTATTACGATTTCAGCGGCCAAAGCCTCAAAGGTGCTTTTCTGCGTACGGCCTTGAAGTTCACCCGTATCAGCTCGACTTTTGGTGGTCGCCGCCATCCGGTGCATGGCGGCTGGCGTAACCACAAAGGCGTAGACTATGCAGCACCCTCTGGCACCCCCATCCATGCCACGGCAGATGGCACAGTGGAATTCATAGGTCGCCAGAACGGTTACGGCAACACCATCATTCTTAAGCATCACGGTCAGTTCACCACGCTGTACGCCCACCAAAGTCGCTTTGCCGCTGGTCTGCGCAAAGGAGACCGCGTAGAACAGGGTCAACTGATTGGGTATGTTGGCTCGACCGGCTGGGCAACAGGTCCGCACCTACATTACGAATTCCGAATTGCCCAAAAAGCCGTTGACCCTCTGTCGGTAGACCTGCCAGTAGCCCGCGTCCTGGATGCGCCGCAGCGCAAACAGTTCCAGCAGACCCTGGCTTCCTACCAGAGCAACTTTGCCTTGCTGCACACAGATGCTGAACCCGTAAAGCTGGCCAGCCGCTAAACCATGCAAGCCCCCCTGTTTATCGGACTGATGTCCGGTACCAGCATGGACGGTGTGGATGCCGTACTGGCATCCTTCGGTCCGCAGGGGGCGCAAGTACACCAAACCCATAGCCTGCCCATGCCAGCCGCTCTGCGAGACGAGCTGCTGGCTTTGCAGCATCCCGGGCACAATGAACTGGCCCGCGCCAGTGTTGCCGCCCTGCAGTTGACAGAGCTCTACGCTCAGGCTTGCCAGCCCTGGACCCAAGGCCCAGAGAAAGATCTGATCCGGGCGATTGGTGTACACGGGCAAACTATCCGCCATACGCCCGACCAGGGCTACACCCTGCAATTGAATGCCCCTGCCCTGCTGGCCGAGCGCTGCGGAATAGATGTGATTGCAGATTTCCGCAGCCGAGATATTGCTGCTGGCGGCCAAGGCGCACCCTTGGTGCCTATTGTTCATGAGGCGCTGTTCCGTCACGAACACGGGCGCGTCATTCTGAATCTGGGCGGGATTGCGAATATTTCCCTGCTACTGCCTGGCTGTGATGTTTTTGGTTTTGATACTGGTCCGGCGAATATGCTGCTGGATGCCTGGGTGAACAAACATCAAGGCCAGTCCTACGACAAAGACGGGCAATGGGCCAATAGCGCCGCCTCTGACCCTGCCTTGCTTGCCAGCCTGCTGAGCGAACCCTGGTTTGCTTTGCCTGCGCCTAAATCAACAGGCCGTGATCTATTTAACTTGGGATGGCTGCAGGAGCATCTGGATCGTATTGATCCGAAAGGCGAGCTTCAGCCTGCTGTGGTGCAATCCACTCTGATGGATTTGACCGTACACAGCGTTGCGCAGGCCATCCAGCCTTACTCAGATCATATTCAGGACTTGATTGTGTGCGGCGGTGGCGCAGCCAACCCCGCCATGCTGAAACGCCTGGGCGATCTGATGGCGATACCAATCCGTTCCAGCGCGGAACTAGGCATGGATCCGCAATCCATCGAAGCACTGGCCTTTGCCTGGCTGGCCTACGCGCATATCGAGCGTATTCCTGCCGGGCTGCCCGCTGTAACAGGCGCACGGCGCGCGACGGTGCTGGGTGCCTGCTATCCGGCTTGATCGGTATTTTTAGCCTTGCCTAGCAACAATAGCGTCTCGGACTCATCATTCATTGCTCGGAACTACGCGATCAGACTGAATCCGACAAGGCCTCTTTCCTCCTGCACCACTAAAGAAGCACAAGTGTTTTCTGGCTAGAGCAGTCAACAATTGATCCGTTTCCAGGATTGAGCTATTCCGCCTCTCTGGCCGACCTCTGAATAGACGCCCACCACTCGACTCATCCAGCCAGGCTCTTGCAGGTCACATCCTTACACCCCAAAGCCCCCCCCTCAACACCCCCCACAAAAAAACACCCCAGACCCTGCATTCAGAGTCTGGGGTGTTTTCCTACAAACCTGCTAAAGGCAATAACGCCAAGCAATCAGCGCCAGCCTTGCCTTCTTACATCGTGAAGGACGAGCCGCAGCCACAAGTGGTTGTCGCATTAGGATTACGGATAACGAACTGAGCACCGTCCAGGTCGTCTTTGTAATCAATTTCTGCGCCCACCAAGTATTGGAAGCTCATGGCGTCAACCAGTAATTGCACGCCGTCTTTATCAATAATGGTGTCGTCGTCGTTAACCAGCTCATCAAAGGTGAAGCCGTACTGGAAGCCGGAACAGCCGCCACCTTGCACGAAGACGCGCAGCTTCAGTTCGGGGCTGCCTTCTTCAATCAGGAGCTCACGGACCTTCTCAACCGCTGAATCGGTAAAAATCAGTGGGGAAGGAGGGGCTTGCAGATCAACGGATTCGGTAAGAGTGCTCATGTGGTTCTCCTGCCGGCCCCCGCCGGCATGAATAATTATCATGTGATCGCCTTGCACATGACCACCCGCGGGTAAGGTGATTAGTCTGGCGGGGCGATTTTTTCCTGGCGAGAAGCACGGATAACGCTTCCTTCCAGGACGTTCAGCGTCAAGGCGGTGGGTTCAAATCCTGGCGGCAAAGCCAGCCAACCCATAGCGCGCTGAAACTGGTTGAAGTTTAAAACCAAAGGATCGATCTGTTCTACAGACGACTCTGTCAGTACCGAGTCCGGCCCGGAACTGGGTGATAAATCGATTTTAACGTTTTTTCCGTCTTGCCGCCCAGTCAGCTGAAACTGCAGGCGACCTGAAAAAGTCTTTCCTTCTGGGGCGTTACGCTGCAACAACACCTTGTACTCCAGCAAATCACCCCTTTGGACAACATCCATAGCCCGAACAGTAACAGAACCACTGGGACCGGGCGGGAGCAACTGCTCGTAAAAGGCCAACTGCTCACGTGTCTGCGCCAGCTCAGCCTGAGTAGACGACAAGGACTTTTCCAGCCCCTTACGTGTACTCTCTTCCAGCACCAATTGCCCGCGCAGCACCTCAAACTCGGTTTGGATCTGCTGCAGGGATTGCTGACTACGCGCCAGATTCTGCATCGCCAGCTGAATTTGTTCGGACTGGTCACCAGCTTGAGTCAGACTGCGGTAAAGCCACAGCCCACCGCCGCCCAGAAGCACTCCCAGTAAAACGGCCAGCCCAATCGTCACCACCCCACCCCGCGAACGGGGAGGAGCGAGTGTATGAGAATGGGTTTGCGGTGATTCAGCCATAAATATTTGACCTATTCACCAAGGCCAAGTTCCCCTTAAGGCAAAATAGCAACGTGCTTCAAGCCGGTTTGCTCGGGCAGGCCGAACAAGATATTCATATTCTGCACAGCCTGCCCCGACGCACCCTTAACCAGGTTGTCCTGCACCACCAGAATGATCAGTTGGTCGCCATTGCCAGGACGCTGCACGGAAATACGTAGCTGGTTAGAAGCACGCACCGAGCGGGTTTCTGGCAGGGTACCGGCAGGCAGCACGTCCACAAAAGCTTCTTTGGCATAGCGCTGCTCGTACAAGGCCTGGAAGTCTGTATCCATGGCTTCGGGCTTGATGCGCGCATAGATCGTGGAGAACATGCCACGAATCATAGGCACCAAGTGGGGCACAAAGGTCAGACCGACCGGACCACCAGCAAGGCGCTGCAACTGTTCCACAATTTCCGGATGGTGACGGTGACCCGACACGCCATATGCCTTGAAGTTATCACTGGCTTCGGCAAACAGATTGGGAACCGAAGCCCCTTTACCAGCACCGGACACACCGGATTTGCAGTCTGCAATCAGGTGTTGGGTATCAACCAGCGCGCCTTCCAACAAGGGAGCCAAGCCCAGCAGCACAGTAGTGGGGTAGCAACCAGGGTTACCAATAACCTTGGCTTGAGCAATCTTATCGCGCAGCAGCTCTGGCAAACCATAAGCCGATTGACTCAGGATGTCCGGGCAACTGTGCTCCATCTTGTACCACTTCTGGAACACGTCCGTATCTTGCAGGCGGAAGTCCGCAGCCAGGTCAATAACACGTACACCCGCTTCCAGCAGACGTTCGACCTGACTCATGGCCACACCATGCGGAGTGGCAAAAAACACCACGTCGCACTGTTCCAGATTGGCTTTTTCAGGGGTAGAGAACTTCAGATCCACATGGCCACGCAAGTTCGGATACATATCCGAGACCGGCACGCCATCCTCTTTACGCGAAGTAATGGCGACCAGTTCCACCTGGGGGTGCTGACTTAACAGACGCAGCAGCTCGACCCCGGTGTAACCTGTACCGCCAACAATCCCTACCTTGATCCGGGTATCGCTATGTGTAGCCATGAACTTTCCTGAAAGAGAGACGAGCAAAAATTCTATCTTAACGTAGTCCTGCCTGTTCTGAAGCACCTGACCGGGCGAAGCAGGACAAATGTAGCCAGCAAACAAAAACCCCGGACAGGTCCGGGGTTTTTGAGCACCATAAACAGGTCGCGAGGCGAATTAACGCTTGCTGAACTGTTTGCGGCGACGTGCTTTGTGCAGACCGACTTTCTTACGCTCAACTTCACGAGCGTCACGAGTCACCAAGCCAGCTTGTTTCAGTTCTGTCTTCAGTGTTGCGTCGTAGTCGATCAGAGCGCGGGTGATGCCGTGACGGGCAGCACCGGCTTGGCCGCTTTCACCGCCGCCATGCACGTTGATCTTGATGTCGAACGATTCAACATGGTTGGTCAGCACCAGTGGCTGACGCACAATCATGCGACCCGTTTCGCGAGCAAAGTATTCGTCAACAGGCTTGCCGTTGACTACGATTTGGCCCGAACCCTTCTTGATGAAGACACGAGCGACGGAGGTCTTGCGACGGCCCGTACCGTAATTCCAGTTACCGATCATGACCTATCCTTAGATGTCCAGAGTTTTAGGCTGTTGAGCACTATGAGGATGCTCGGCACCAGCGTAAACCTTCAGTTTCTTGGCCATGGCGTAGCCCAGAGGGCCCTTAGGCAACATACCCTTGACGGCCTTTTCAACGGCACGGCCAGGGAAGCGCTCTTGCATGGTTTGGAAGTTGGTTTCGTAAATACCGCCTGGGTAATTCGAGTGACGATAGTACTTCTTATCCTGTGCCTTGTTACCGGTCACGGCAATGTCAGCAGCGTTGATGATAATGATGTAATCGCCAGTATCAACGTGAGGGGTGTATTCGGGTTTGTGCTTACCACGCAAACGGCGTGCGACTTCGCTGGCCACACGACCAAGGACTTTGCCTTTAGCGTCAATCACAAACCAGTCACGTTTGACTTCAAGCGGCTTGGCCACGAAGGTCTTCATGATGGTTCCTAAATATTAAAATTCTGGGTCAAAGCAACATGCCTGGCCCATACAATCCACCCGCTTTCTCAAGCCAGGCAGCTCCATTTGACCCTGCCAAGACGTTATATTCCGCCCGTGCATTTATGCCAAATAGCTCGCCATAATAACATAAATAGTGGATAACACTAGGGTTTTGTACAAAAACACAGGTTTTTTGCCACATCCGAGGGCGCTCTCATAGAGGGAAAACGCATTTTGGGATCTGCACACTCCTTCAGCAGCATTGGGAGTCTTTGCCGGATTTACACCAGAAACCTCCCCAACCCCCAAAAAGTTTCGCCTGCCGCCTACCTCTTTAGCTCTTAATAATCCGGCCAAACCTTTGCTCCAGAACACCAACCATCAAAAAACCCCTGCTTCCAACTGGAAAAACAGGGGTTAACAAGGCTAGCCTGTCGAGTCCGCACAGATTGCTCTGCCCGGACCCAGGTACTGGGATCAGCCTTTTTTCCGGTTCGCCAAAGCGATGCCCAGGTAGTTGTCGTAGGAACCTTCAGCGACACGGAACCAAGGCACGATCGCGTCACGAAAGCCCATGTAGTCGTCGTGAATCTTCTTGAACATGGGATCCTTGTCGCAGAATTCCTTGTACAAAATATTGGAGGTCTTGAAAGCCTCGTCCATCACATCACGTGGGAACGCTTTCAGGACAGCACCGCTGGCAATCAGACGACGCAATGCAGCCGGGCTTTGCGCGTCATACTGACAAATCATGCGTTCACCAGCTGCACGCGAAGCCGTTTCAATCAGGGCCTGGTATTGCTTGGGCAGTGCCTGGAAAGCGGCATCGTTCACGTACAGCGACACCTGAGCCGACCCTTCCCACCAACCGGGGTAGTAGTAGTACTTGGCCACTTTCTGGAAGCCCAGCTTTTCATCGTCCACGGGACCGACGAATTCCACGGCGTCCAGTGTGCCTTTTTCCAGCGATGGGTAAATATCGCCTGGCGGCACTTGCTGAGGCACCACACCCATGCGGGCCAGCACTTCACCGGCAAAACCGGCGGTACGCATCTTCAGACCTTTCAGGTCTTCCAGGGAATTGATTTCCTTGCGGTACCAACCGCCCATCTGGGTGCCGGTATTACCGAAAGCAAAGTTGATGATGTTACGGGTGGCGAACAGTTCACGCAGCAGCTTGGTGCCGTTGCCTTCCTGCATCCAGGCATTCATCTGACGAGCGTTCAGGCCAAATGGCACCGCTGTGTCAAAGCTGAAAGAAGGATCTTTACCGTAGTAGTAATACGAGGCCGTCTGACCACATTCGACCGTGCCATTGCTAACAGCGTCCATCACACCAAAACCGGGGACGATTTCACCCGCAGGGTACAGACGGATATTGAAGTTGCCATCGGAGGCTTCCTCAACCATCTTGCAAAACGCCTGGGCAGTCGAAAACAGAGCCGGGGTAGCGGGACCGTAAGTCGAGGTCAGCTTCCAGTTAATCTTGGGATTGCTTTGGGCAATAGCAGGGGCAGCAACAGCGGCGGTACTGGCTACGGCGCCAAGACCTGCCTTTTTCAGAAACGAGCGACGCTGCATGAATAACCTCCTTGTGGGTATTCGACGAAAATGGGGAAATATTTTTATGCTATGGATAGTACACTGGCGCGCCCCGAATGGGGTGCGGTGAAAGCCCGGATTATCCCGCAAATTCGGCCTTATCTTGCCGGGCCTTTGACCTGGAGCCTATGCCAGACACTGCCTGCAACACGGCCTGAACCACAAATAACTCCGAATTCAGGCCATCATCCTCTTGTCGCTGACGGGCCGCTTGCCTGAGCCAAGACATCACAATCTGGCCAGGCACTCCAGACAGCAGCTATCAGGAACCGGCCACCGACATCTGTTCAATCAAGATGGAACCCGTGCGCTTGGAACCGGCGGCAAAGGTATCGGCACCCACAGCCACAATCTGCGCGAACATCTCGGCCAGATTGCCCGCAATCGTGACTTCCTCGACCGCATGCTGAATACGGCCATTCTCCACCCAGTAGCCAAAGGCACCCCGCGAGTAATCGCCTGTCAGGTAATTAATGCCCTGGCCGATCAGCTCGGTAACCAATAAACCACGGCCCATTTTCTTCAACATGGCCTCCAAATCGTCCTCGGGACGGGTCAGACGCGAGCTAAGCAGCAAGTTGTGCGAACCACCGGCGTTCCCCGTAGAGGGCATACCCAATTTACGACCTGCGTAGGAGGACAAGAAATACCCTTTCAGCTCTCCGCCACGCACAACATCGCGGTCGCACGTACGTACCCCTTCCGAGTCAAACGGCGCACTGCCCATAGCGGCCGCCAAATGCGGGCGCTCCAGCACATCAATGTGTTTGGCCATGACAGACTTGCCCAGCGAGTCCAACAAGAAACTGGTCTTGCGATACAGGGCCGACCCGCTGGTGGCCTGCACCAGGGAACCAATCAAGCCTACCGCCAGCGGAGCTTCAAACAAAACCGGATAGCGGCCAGTAGGAATACGGCGGGCCGACAGACGCGACAAGGTACGCTCGGCCGCGTAACGGCCAACCGACTCGGGACTGGCCAGACGGAAAGGATCACGCGAGCTGCTGTACCAGTAATCGCGGTGCATATGATCACCCTTGCCGGCAATGGGGCTGACACTGAGCGAATGACGGCTGTAGGGATAGCCACCCAAAAAGCCGCGGCTGTTGCCCATCACAAAGTGCCCTTCCAGCGTATCGACCGATGCACCTTCGGAATTGCTGATCAGTGGGCTTAGTTCCAGCGCGGCTTGCTCGGCACGGATCGCCAGCTTAGTCGCCTGGTCGGCATCCAGCATCCAGGGGTGATGCAAGTGCAGATCGGGATAGCTCTGGGCCAACATGTCTTTTTCAGGGAGACCGGCGAACGGATCTTCAGCGGTATAGCGGGCAATATGCCAGGCCGCTTCCACCGTTTCACGCAGCGCCTTGACTGAAAAGTCCGAGGTCGAGGCCGAACCACTGCGCTGGCCTGCGAACACCGTCACACCCAAGGAGCGGTCTTGCGTCTGCTCTACCGTTTCCAGTTCCATCTGGCGCACCGAGACGGCCAGACCTTTGTTTTCTGAAATATCGACGGCAGCATCACTGGCGCCCAGTTTTTTGGCATGCCGCAGCGCCTCGTCTACCAATTCGCAAAACTGGAACTGATTGGCACTGATCGACAATTGGGAAATAGTTGGATGACTCATTGCTACTCTTTGAGGGTTAGGCGGTTATCATAGCCAATTGGCGACAATCTTTGCTATTTCACTTCTATGGCCCGTCCACGCACTGAAATCGATGAAAACGGTTACGACCGCCCCAGCAAATCGCAGGTAAAACGCGAAATGCACGCTCTGCTTGACCTAGGCAAACGCCTGATCGAGCTCTCGGACGACCGACTCAAACAACTTGATCTAGGCGAGTCCTTAATGGCCGCCATCAAGGATGCCAAGCGCATCAGCCCGACGGCCCGTGAAGGACGCCGCCGTCAAATCCACTATGTGGGCAAGCTGATGCGCAATGTGGATCCCGAACCGATCCTAAAGCAACTGGACGTCTGGGAAAACGGCTCCAAGGAAGACACCCGTGCCATGCACAGGCTGGAAGCGCTGCGCGACCTGTTGTTGCGTGATGACGACGCTCTGACTGAATTCATGAATGAATTTTCCGGCGCCGATATCCAGCAATTGCGCACCCTGATTCGTGCCGCACGCAAAGAGGCGGAGAAAAATGCCACACTGGTACAAGGCCAGGATCCACAGCGCAAACACTACCGCGCCCTGTACCAGTACATCAAGACCTTGGTAGATCTTTCGGAGTCCGCATGAACCCGCTGCTTGAGTCGATTGAAATTGAAACCGGTGCCAATCCCCAGCATGCCGTTATCTGGCTACATGGTTTAGGTGCCGACGGCCACGATTTTGCCCCTATCGTGCCAGAGCTGGGCCTGCAAAACGCCCCCGCTATCCGTTTCATTTTCCCGCACGCCCCCATCCAGCCCGTCACCATCAACGGCGGCATGGCCATGCGTTCCTGGTACGACATTTATGTAGCTGACCTGGTACGTCACGAGGATGAAAGTGGACTGCGTAAATCTCAGATCGAGGTGCAAAACCTGATTGCACGCGAAAATGCCCGTGGCATTCCTACCGAAAACATTGTGCTGGCCGGTTTCTCGCAAGGCTGTGCCATGACCTTGCAAACCGGACTACGCTTGCCCGAACGTCTGGCCGGCATGCTCTGTCTGTCCGGTTACCTACCTTTGGCCGCAGCAGTAGAAAACGAGCGCCATCAGGCCAATCAAAACACACCTATTTTCATGGCGCATGGCAACATGGACCCAGTTGTACCGCTGACCCGTGCCGAAGCCAGCCGTCAGCAGCTGGAGGCCATGGGCTATCAGGTGCAATGGAATGTCTACCCCATGCCCCACGCGGTTTGCCCGGAAGAAATCAGTGCGATTGGTCACTTTCTGAAGCAGGTACTGCGCTAATCAGCTCACAAGAAAAAAACGCCGCTGCAATCACAGCGGCGTTTTTTCTTGATTCAGCTTTTTATTGATACACCCGAGCGATACGCTCCTGCCATCTCTTTTCCCGAACCAGCACCCCATCCTCCTTTAGCACCCGCGTAAATGTCAGGTAGAAATAAGACTCATCGGACTCGATCCGGGCTTGGGCGGACATATCGATCTCCCGCCCCTGGATGCTAAACACATTGCGCCGATCGCCCTGATAGCGCGCCTTGGCGGGTGCAGCGTCGTTGACCTCCCAACGATACATTTCCTCGGAACGGTATAAATTGTCATGCAACACCCAGCTAAGCTCGTTGCTAGTCGTAAAGATCGCATCACCCGTCTCTTCGTTACGAACGCTGCTGAATACAGGACCGTCGCCATCGATAGTGCGACCAAAGGGAGCCGCTTCGCTAGCCTGGGGTGGCGACATGATGCAAGCCTGCGTGCCCTGCTCCCGCACAGGCACCACCGGCAAATCCACCCAGGTATCAACCCCCGGAAACAGACTGGTGACACCCGCCGTCGGGCTGGGCCAGACCATGGGAAACTGCGCATTGCTTACCGCCAAACGAATGCGATGGCCTGGCTTGAAACGCCATGTGGTGAAGTGAATGGAGGTCTCCAGGTTGGTCGCCTCACCCGGCACCAAGGCCTGAGGCTCCAGACGCGAAACACGCTGAGAGGGATTGATGATTGCCCCGCTGACCAAAGAAACCTGCCCATCGGGGGCCACATCTTCCAGCCGTACCGTCCATTGATAAAAAGGCGCATCAGCCGCTACCTTCAGGCTTACCTTGGGCATGCCCATGATTTCCATGGCCTGGCTCAAAGGTGCGGAATCATAAACCAGGCTATGGGCATCGTCGGCTGACATGTCCCCCGTCTGCTCGCCCCACCAGCCGCCCCCCGCCAAACCCGCTCCGGCCTTGTAAGGTAAGGTCTGGGCCAAGCCTGAGGCAGGAGCAATAGCCTCCAGTTGGTGCCCGGCTTGAGGATGCAGGCGTTCAGTCCTCGCGCCCTCCACGGGCCATTGCGAATCGCAGCGCCAATAACCAGGCACGGTTTGCCGATCTGTAGCCGGAGCATGGCCGGTACGCATAAAGGCCATCCGGCGGGGTTCATCCAGAATCCCGGTATCTATATCTTTAAGCCAGTAGTCCCACCAGCGCACCGCCTTCTCGCGCCACTCATAATTCGGGCCAGGTACACCATACTCCGGCCAGGCATGGTTCCAGGGTCCCATCTCCACAATCACAGGGGCTTTCGAGGTCCGACTGACATCCAGCGCAAAATCGCGATAACCATCCAGCAAGCCACCAATCAAATAGGCCGGCACTTCCAAAGGCTGCTTCTTGAAGGCCAGAGACTCGGCGCGCCAGAAATCGCCGTCCTGCTGTTGACGCAGCCAGGTAAAAATCCAGGGCTCGCGGTCAAAACGGTTCTTGAAGTACTCCTGATCAATCCGATACTCCGGACTTTGCGGCATGGCGTTATCGGTATCAATCTGGTGCGCATAGGAGTCGATATGCAAGGCACCATCAATATAGTGAACGTCGTTGTAGAACAGATCGGTAGAACCGTGTGCCGCAATAATGGCCTTGAGTGCAGGCGGTTTTCTGTGTGCTGTCATCAAGGAATTGAACGCACTCCAGGACAAGCCATACATACCCACCTTGCCGTTGGACCAGCTCTGGCGGGACAGTTGATCAATCAGCTCCTGGGCATCTGCAATCTCGGCAGCGGAATATTCGCTGACAGGGACCGGGCCAGTACTACCTCCCGTGCCACGCACGTCGACCCGCGCCACCACATATCCCCGCTTGGCAAAATAAGAGCCATACTCGTAGTCACCCAGCGCAAAAAAATCGTCCTTGCGATAGGGCAGCATTTCCAGAATGACTGGGAAGGTTTCTCCCGGTGCTTTGGCCAACGGTCGGTAATACGTCACCGCCAGGCGCACGCCATCCCGCATTTCCAAGCTGTCGTTCTCCAGGGAGAACTCGTAATGGTTTTTTTCTGACGACATCGTTGTCTGCCCGGAACAAGCCAGCAGACCGCCAATCAAGAACAAACCAAGCAGCCATCGCTGCACAGCAGCCAGATTCAATCGCATCATTGTGTCCCCGGTATAAAGTGCCGTCGGTGTTGAGCACCATCCATTGATGTGGCGGCAGCCGCGCTCAAACGCTGTGCTGCCTGCCATCACGAGCGCATCATAGTCCCGACACCGTTGAGTGAGTCGGGACATTAGGGGCACAATTAAACGGGTATTTCCCTGACAAACGGATTGAGCTGTCTGTGCTTAATCCGATCGACGCGTCTCACCCAGGTCCAACCAGACACGCCGCATACTGGGGTCCTCCGGATCCGCATCGTTCTGAAAACCCAAGCGCTTCATCAAGGCTTGCATAGGCGAGTTGGAAGCCAGCACATAGCCATCGATGTAGGTCAACCCTTGCTCGGCAGCGGCCTGGATCAGCGCCTCCATCAAGATCACGCCCAGACCGCGCCGCTGCCAGGCATCCCCTATCACCAGGGCATATTCCGCCCCCCGGCCATCGCCATTACGAAGATAGTGGGCAAAGCCAATAATCTCGTCACGGGGATGGTTACGGTTATCAGGATTGGGCGAACGCACGGTAGCAATCAGCGCCAGTTCCCGGTCGTAGTCGATGCGGGTGTAGCGGGACAGCATGCGTGGTGTCAGTTCGCGCAACATGGACACAAAGCGCATGTAGCGGCTTTCGTCCGACAGGCCGCGCATAAAGGTCTGCAGGGCCTCGGCATCCTCGGGGCGGATGGGGCGCAAGGTCCAGCGCTGTCCGTCCTTGAACTGACGCCGTTCAATCATGTTGCGCGGATAAGGATGAATCGCCATGTGACGATAGCCGGCTGTCTCAGGCAGCACCAGCATGGACTGCTTGCTCAAGGAGATCGAGATACTCTTGATGTACAGGCTGTTCTCACCCGCCATAATGGGATCGAGCACCACACGACGCACGCCGGGCAGCTCACTCATCAAGTCCGACAAACGCTCCAGCACCTGCAACAACTGCGTCAATACCAAGGGCGTCAATTGCGAGGAAAGGCTCTTGCGCCACAAGGGACTACGCTCGACCAATTGGCGCGCCAGATAACGGTTCAAGGGTGGCAGTTCCACCGCCGGATAGGACGAAGAAAGCCAATCCGCGTGATCGGCCCCACCAAAGACCGCATAAGGACCCAACTTGTCATCGGTTTCAAAGCGCAGGCCCATGGGCGGAACATCGGGATCAGGTTCACCCTGATCGTGTGTCACACGCAAGTCGACAACCGGCACGTGAAAGTAGCGCAGCAAATCGCGACACTCCTGCTCGCTGGCCTCGCGGCGCTCGCTTTGAATCTGGCGCACCAATTCACGGGCAGGTTCTACTTCCGGCAAGGTGCCCAGCGGCAAAGGCGGCAAGGTCTGCTGCGACAAGTGCTGGTTGTAGTGATAGCGGGCCAGCAAGTCGAACGCATTGGCTGCGGTATCCGGAGTCCGGAAAGCCGGCGTCCCCACCCCATCGAGCAAATGACGCAAGGGCCGCATATCCGCATCCCCAATCAAACACGTGATGATGGGCTTGCGAGCACTGGCCGACAACATGGCCAACTCACGCGATACCGCCGGCATATCGGCCAAAGGGTCCGGGGTCAACAAGACCAGCACCCCGTCAATATCCTTATCGTCCAGCAAGGTGGAAATGACCGAGTCGATACGCATGGGCGTCAGTGGTACATAGGTCACCACTGGATTCTGAACCTGATCGCCAGGGGCCAGCAGGTTGTCCAGCGCCCGCTGGGTCGAGGGCGAGAGCTCTGGGCAAGTCACTGCCGCATCCGAACCCAGAACATCCAGGGCCATCTGCGCCGCACCGTTCCCATTGGAAAACAAAGCAATACGCCGCCCTTTGGGCCGACGGGTATAAACCAGCACTTTCAGAGCCGAGAACAACTGCACAAAGTAACGAATGCGCACCGCCCCCACGCGTCGCATCAAGGCATTGAATACCGCCTCGTGGGCCTCGCCTTGCTGACGCTGGCCGCCTACCTTCAAGACCACCACCGGTTTGACCGCCGCCACCGCGTGCAAGGCACTGGTGAAACGGCGGGACGCGGGCGTATGTTCCAAATACAGCGCAATACTGTCCGTGCGCGGGTCCATGGCCAGATATTCCAGCACCTCGGGCACATCGATAACGGCCTCGTCCCCCACCGACACAATCGCAGAGAAACCCAGGCTGACATCTTCGGCCCAGTCCATCAAGGCCGAGGTAATGGAACGCGACTGAGATACCAGAGCCACACGGCCCGCCAGTGCCATTTGTGGCTCGTGACTTAAATTGATGCCCAGATGCGGCCGCTGTATTCCAAAGGCACGTGGCCCCAATATCAGACAATTATTAATGCGGGCCCAGGAGCGCGCATACACCATGTCTTCCATGGGATCGCGGGAGGCCAGGTTCGAGGGCAGGAGCAGGACCACACGGGGTTTGTGTACCCGGATCGCATCCAGAGCCTGCGGCAAACGCACCGGCTCAATACAAACCAGCGCCAGATCCAGGCGCTGTGTCTCCGTCAATCCTTCCAGACGATCCGGCACTTGCACTTGCGTGGCGGTTATACGAGCCTGCGTGATCCGTCCAGCCAATCGGGCTGGCACCTCTTTGAACAGAGGCATAGGCAAGGTGGAGACGACCAACACCGAACGGGGCTCAAACAATGCTGTCAGACGATGCCTTAGGGCTGCCATGATTGTTCCGCCATAAGAAAACCACACACCAAAATAATGAATCCCCTCATCTTAAGCACAGCTGTCTACAAATAAAAGAGACTAGGCCAGCTATCTCTGTCTTGCATCATGCCGTCAGTTTTTACCCTGGAGCAGGCCGTTCATATACTTTCGTATAGAAACCATACGCCAATGCCTGGGGAAAAACGGCTCAAAGCCAGTCGCAAAACGGCTTGCAAACCGTAAAATAACATTCGTTCGGAAAGCAGGAACGTTCATTTCCTCTGACAGGAAAAACACACTATGTCCAACGACGACAGTCGAAGAAACAGGCTGCACAGGCCCCTCAGACACACCTGATCCGCTCGGTTGTCTGCTGATAGGGCTTGCGCAGCACGATCAGGAGTCAACCATGCACCGCATTATTCATACTGGACCGATTCGGACCCTGAGCTCATCGGGTTCGCATCTTGCCACACATTGCCCACGCGAGCGCACTGCCCCCAGTCGCCGTCCCGCTCTTGCCTGGCGTATCAACACGGCCAGTCACAAGCCAGAAATTCACTGGATTGCAGACAGTGACAAACCACCCTCAGCGCGAGTGTGGCGCTACAGCTTGCCCAGCCACTAAACGCTGGCCTGACGCCAACTAAATCCGCTTGTTCTTACCTGTAGTCTGCCGACCCTCAAACCGGTCGGCAGGATCTGCTGCGTCCATCTCTTGGGATGGACGGCACAGTCACGCCTGTACCCCAGGAGCATTACCATGAGCATTCAACAACACCGTTCGCCACTGCGTTCAGTGGACAACGACGCCAAGCTGCGTACGGCCACCGAAACCGGGCTTAGCCTGGAGACAACCCTGGCCGCTGTGCAAGCCAATCTGAACGGCCTGACCGACGCCCAGGCCTTGAGCCGCCTGACCGAATACGGCCCTAATGAGGTCGCCCGGGACAAGCCTGCCCACGCCCTGGTTCAATTGGCCCTGGCCTTCAAGAACCCCTTTATTGCAGTGCTGATGGTGCTGGCTGCGGTCAGCGCCGTCACTGACATCATCCTGCCCATACGCTCAGGCGAAGAGGTGGACTACACCGGCGTGCTGATTATTGTGGTCATGGTCACCTTGAGCGGCCTGCTGCGTTTCTGGCAAGAGTACCGTTCCGGCAAAGCCGCCCAGACCCTGAAAGCGATGGTGCGCACCACCGCCAGCGTACAACGACGCGCTACCGTGTCCAGTGCCACGGTCATACGCGAAATCCCCATGAGCCAGATCGTGCCCGGCGATATTGTGCGCCTGTCGGCTGGCGACATGATCCCGGCAGACCTGCGCCTGATCGAGTCCCGCGACTTATTCGTCAGCCAGGCTGCCCTGACAGGAGAAGCCCTGCCTGTTGAAAAGTACGATGTCTTTAGCGCCGTCAGCAGCAAGAGCGCCTCTGCTTCCAGCTCCCAGGCCGGTGTGCTGGAACAGAATAATATGTGCTTTATGGGCACCAACGTGGTCAGCGGTACGGCCACGGCTGTGGTTGTAGCCACCGGCGCCAAGACCTATTTTGGTTCGCTGGCCAAGGCCATTGTGGGTTCACGCGCCGAGACCTCGTTTGACCGGGGCGTAAACAGTGTTAGCTGGCTGCTGATTCGCTTCATGCTGGTCATGGTACCCATCGTGCTGCTGATCAACGGTTTCTCCAAAGGCGACTGGACCGAAGCATTCCTGTTCGCGCTGGCCGTTGCCGTCGGCTTGACCCCTGAAATGCTGCCCATGATTGTGTCCTCCAACCTGGCCAAAGGTGCAGTCGCCATGGCCAAGAACAAAGTGGTGGTCAAACGTCTGAACGCAATCCAGAACTTTGGTGCCATGGACGTGCTGTGTACCGACAAGACCGGCACCCTGACACAAGACCGCATCATTCTGGAACACCATCTAGGCCTGGATGATCGCAACAGCCCACGCATTCTGGAACTGGCCCTGCTCAACAGCCTGCACCAAAGCGGCGTGAAAAACCTGATGGATCAGGCGGTGCTGCGCTTTGCAAAGCAAACCCCCTCTGCCTTGCAAGCTATTGGTTCCTACCGCAAGATCGACGAACTGCCTTTTGACTTTGTACGTCGCCGCCTGTCGGTTGTCGTACAGAATCCGCAGGGCGAACAGTTCATGGTCTGCAAAGGGGCGGTGGAAGAAATGCTTAGCATTGCCACCCACGTGCAAGAGGGCGATCAGCGTTTGCCACTGGATACCGAGCAGCGCGCCCGTCTGCTGAAAATGGCCTACCGCTACAACTCGGACGGCTTCCGTGTCTTGCTGATTGCCACTCGCCGTATTCCCCTCGAACAGGCCAAAAACCGTTACGAAGCCCAGGACGAACGCGAGATGACCGTGCAAGGCTTGCTGACCTTCCTGGACCCCCCAAAGGAAAGTGCTGCCCAAGCGATTGCCGCCCTGACCGAGCACGGTGTGGCCGTGAAAGTCCTGACCGGCGACAACGAAATCATTACCGCGAAAATCTGCCGTGAAGTGGGCCTGGCACCCGGCAAGCCTTTGCTGGGGCCTGAAATCGAGCTGATGCAAGACCCCGATCTGCGTTGCGCTGTCGAGCGTCACTCGGTTTTTGCCAAGCTCACTCCGCTGCAAAAATCGCGTGTGCTCAAAGCGCTGCAGGCCAATGGGCATACCGTCGGTTTTCTGGGTGACGGCATCAACGACGCCCCCGCCCTGCGCGATGCCGACGTGGGGATCTCGGTTGATAGCGGCACGGATATTGCCAAGGAATCGGCAGACATCATCTTGCTGGAAAAGAACCTGCTGGTTCTGGAAGAAGGCGTGATCAAAGGCCGCGAGACCTTTGGCAACATCATCAAGTACCTGAACATGACGGCCAGCTCCAACTTTGGCAATGTGTTCTCGGTGCTGGTGGCCAGTGCTTTCATTCCCTTCCTGCCCATGTTGGCCATCCACTTGCTGATTCAGAACCTGCTCTACGATATCTCACAACTGGCTTTACCCTGGGACCGCATGGACAAGGACTTTCTGCGCAAACCCCGCAAGTGGGATGCCAAGAATATTGGCCGCTTCATGATCTGGATTGGCCCGACCTCGTCCATTTTTGACATCACTACCTTTGTCTTGATGTGGTACGTGTTTGGGGCGAATACGCCTGAACTGCAATCGCTGTTCCAGTCCGGCTGGTTTATTGAAGGTTTGCTGTCGCAGACACTGGTTGTTCACATGCTGCGTACGCAAAAAATCCCCTTCATCCAAAGCACGGCGGCCCTGCCTGTGATGCTGATGACCTTCCTGATTGCCGCTGTCGGCATTTACCTGCCCTTTTCCGGTGTGGGAGCCATGGTTGGCCTGCAGCCTTTGCCTTGGGAGTACTTCCCTTGGCTGGTCGGCACCTTGCTGGCGTACTGCCTGGTCGCACAGGGTATGAAAATGCTGTACATCCGCCGCTTTGGCCAGTGGTTCTAAACCTGACAGGTCTGGGCTCCCACCCGTCCTGTCGGGAGCCCAGACCTGGATAGGCAATCAGATACAAGTCCAGGTATATGATGACGACACGAAAGATACGATCCTGCTGCCTGCCCCCACACGAAAGACATGAAACTACCTTTTAGCGTCTTGTCGAGCAAAACCTACCGCGCCTTGGCCCTGACCGGCATTTGCATCTTGATGGCGTTGGTCTTTATTGCCGATACCATCACCAACTACGCTATCGCCGCTGCGGTCTTTCATACTCCGCTGCTGCTGATAGCAATTCGTTTTCTGTCGGCCCGACAAGTCATTACCCTGGCAAGTTTCAGTATGGTGCTGACCGTGGTCAGCGTCCTGTTAACCCGTGCGGGCGACTACGAGGTGGGTCTGATCAATACCGGAATCAGCCTGGTTGCCATCGCCATCACCACGTATCTGGGACTCAAGCTCAAATCCGTGCAGGCAGCCGCACATGAAACGCGCGAACATTTGCTGCGCTTATCCCGTTTGACCACGCTGGGCCAGCTCAGTACCTCCATTGCCCATGAGGTCAGCCAGCCCCTGGCAGCCATCAACAGCAGCACCGGTGCCTGCCAGCGCTGGCTGCAAGCCTCGCCGCCAAATATAGAGAAGGCACAGGCTGCCGCACAGCGGATTGCGGACGACGCCCAACGTGCCAAAGATGTACTGGACCGGGTGCGCAGCATTACCCGCAACGAAGCCCCAACCAGCAGCGCTTTTGATTTGAACCTGGCCTTAACGGAACTACTCAAGCTGTCAGATGGCGAGATGCGGCGTCAGCATATTGATCTACGCCTGGCCTTGCAATCCGATCTGCCCCAGGTCTTTGCCGATCGGGTTCAGATTCAGCAAGTGATGGCCAATTTGCTGCTCAATGCCATCGAGGCCCTGTCACCCGCCTCGGACTTTCATGCGGCTCGTATCACGATAGAAACCCGCCTCTTGCCCGGCGATAAACCGCAAACCAGCAAGGTGCTGTTTTCCATTAAAGACAATGGCCCCGGCTTGTCGGACACGCTGTTACCCCAATTGTTTGATACGTTCTGGACCACCAAGGCTACCGGTCTGGGCCTGGGCCTGACCATCAGCCGCAGCATTATTGATGCCAA
Organism: Alcaligenes sp. SMD-FA; assembly: GCF_025960365.1. NCBI lineage: Bacteria > Pseudomonadati > Pseudomonadota > Betaproteobacteria > Burkholderiales > Alcaligenaceae > Alcaligenes > Alcaligenes sp. SMD-FA. The sequence goes on from NZ_CP110108.1 coordinate 3,395,952, forward strand.
TAACGGCCATATCTGGGCCACTGACCAAGCTGATGGCGGTGCTGCCTTTCATTTCACCTTACCTTTGGCGCCATGACAGATCATCTGGACTCTTCTCTGAACACGCCCACGGTCTACATCATTGATGATGACCCCTCCATTCGCGCCGCCCTGGACGACTTGCTGGCCAGCGTGGGGGTGAACGCACTGAGCTTTGCCTCTACGCGGGATTTTCTGGCGCATCCCTTATCTGACGCCCCCGCCTGTCTGGTGCTGGATGTGCGCATGCCCGAGCAAAGCGGCACGGACTTTCATTTACAGATGGAGTCGCGCGGGCTGCACATGCCGGTCATCTTTATTACGGGCCACGGCGATATTCATATGGCGGTCAAAGCCATCAAACACGGGGCCTGGGATTTTCTGACCAAACCTTTCGGGGATCAGGCCCTGATTGACGCCGTGCAATCGGCTTTGGCCGCGGATGCGCAACGCAAGGAACAGGCCAAAGCCCAGATGAGCTTGCAGCAACGCTGGGACAGTCTGAACGCGGGCGAACGTGATGTGTTTGTACGCGTGGTGCAAGGCCTGCTGAACAAGCAGATCGCTGCCGAGCTGGATGTGAAGGAGGTCACAGTCAAAGTGCGACGTGCCCGCGTCATGCAGAAAATGCAGGCCGCTTCTCTGGCGGAGCTGGTGCGCCAGTTCGATCAGCTCAATACGGAAACAGGCCAGTAGGACACTTCTGCGCGGTGATTCTTTCTTAGTTGACGCGCTGGGTTAAAATACGCAGATTCGGTCCCGTATGCGGGCTTCCCAAGGTCAAGGCCACACACAAGTTATGAGCACGTCTACTTCCAACGTCATCCGTACCCGTTTTGCCCCCTCGCCCACTGGTTATCTGCACCTGGGCGGCGCGCGCACCGCACTGTTTTCCTGGGCTTTTGCCCGTCATCATCAAGGCTCTTTTGTGCTGCGCATTGAGGATACGGATCTGGAGCGCTCTACCCCCGAGGCGGTGCAAGGCATTCTGGATGGTATGCAATGGTTGGGCCTGGATGCGGACGAAGGTCCGTTCTACCAGATGCAGCGCATGGATCGTTACCGCGAGGTCATCGCCCAGTTGCTGAAAGACGGCCATGCTTATTACTGCTACAGCAGCCCCGAGGAAGTGGAAGCCATGCGCGAGAAAGCGCGTGTTCAGGGTTTGAAGCCTCGTTATGACGGCACCTGGCGTCCTGAGGCCGGCAAGCAATTGCCTGCCATCCCGGCGGACCGCAAGCCTGTGGTTCGTTTCAAGAGCCCGCAGTCCGGCGCAACCAGTTGGGACGATATGGTCAAGGGTCGCATCAGCTTTGATAACAGCGAGCTGGACGATCTGGTCATTGCCCGTCCTGACGGTACCCCTACGTACAACTTCTGCGTGGTGGTGGACGATTGGGACATGGCAATCACTCATGTGATTCGTGGTGATGACCACGTGAACAACACGCCACGTCAAATTGTGATTTTGCAGGCCTTGGGCGCGACTTTGCCCGAGTACGGCCATGTGCCCATGATTCTGGGCCCGGATGGCGAGAAACTGTCCAAGCGCCATGGTGCGGTCAGCATCATGGATTACGACAAGGACGGCTATTTGCCTGAAGCCATGGTCAACTATCTGGCTCGTTTGGGCTGGAGCCACGGCGATGACGAGCTGTTCACCCGCGAGCAGTTGGTGGAATGGTTTGATACGCGCAGCCTGAGCAAGTCGGCTTCGCAGTGGGATCCCAAGAAGTTAAACTGGGTAAATGCCCACTACATCAAGGCCAGCGACAATGCGGATCTGGCCGAGCGCGTGGCTCCCCGTATTGAAGCCTTGGGAGGCAAGACCGACGGGCAGGATTTGCCTGGCATCATGGGTTTGTTAAAAGACCGCGCCGAGACCTTGAATCAACTAGCTGAAGGTGCCCTGTTATTCTGCCGTCCTTTCGAGCCTGCCAGTGATGAGCTGCTGGCCGAGGTGTTGACGCCGGAAGCGCGTGTCTTGCTGCGTGATTTTGCCAGCAAGGCAATCAGCTTGCCACAGTGGAATACGGAGAATCTGGCTGCTTTGATCAAGCAGGTTCTGGCCGATCACGAGGTAAAAATGCCCAAGCTGGCAATTCCTTTGCGTGTCGCTGTGACAGGACAGAAACAAACGCCTGCGGTAGATGCGGTGCTGGCTCTGGTTGGACGCGATAAGGTTTTGGGGCGTTTGGCTGGGCTGTAAACATTATCGCCAAGTGCTTGAAGGGCATCTCATTCGAGGTGCCCTTTTTGTTTTTATCGCTTTTTATCGTTCGGTCCGTATCGCCAGAAAATGCAAGACAGCTACCGGATTCACACTCCCCCTTGTTGGGGGCCAGCCGCCCACACAGTAAAACCATTGAAATGATGCCCCATACACTTGCCCTCGCCCCAAGGCTATGGGAAGCACTCAAACAGGCGCATTCAGGTGGCTGACTTCAACCGTGGCTTCACCTTTGTCACTGCTGGCCCAGACCGTGCCGTCCTGAACATTCAGATTGATGGTCATGCCACGCTCGGCCAGAGCGGCTAAAGCATCGGTCCCCGCGGCATCCAGCGCATAAACCTGTATATTGCGAGCGCGGCTGATCTTGTCCTTGATACCACTCCACCAGACGGACACATTGCGGCCATAGGCCAATACCGTCACTTTTTCAGCACGGCCACTGGCTTTGATCAGACGTCTATCGTCCGGCAGGCCCACTTCCAGCCAATGCAACAGATTGCCGCCCAGATCATGCTCCCACAGGGCGGGTTCATCCGAGTCGCTTAGCCCGCGTGAGAAGCTCAAGGCGTCATCCGCTTGCGCATACAAACCGTAAGCCAGCAAACGCACCATCAGCCGCTCTTCGGTCTCGGAGGGATGACGGGCCAGCGTCAGGGTATGACTGCCGTAGTAGGCCCGATCGTTATCGGCCACATTAAGTTCAGCTTTATAAATCGTTGCGCGCAGAGCCATGGAGCATCCAGCAAAAGAAACAGACAAAAAACTGGCCGCCCCCAGGACGGCCAGGAATCATTCAAACCGCCGCAATCAGAATGGCAGGCGGTAGCCAGGCGACATTCTGGTCAGGCGATAAGTCGTACCACTTTGATCACGCAGCACCAGATTGCGGGCTGTCAGGGTGACGATGTTGTAGTGGTTTTCGTAAATCGGGTCGCCCGGCTCGGTGATGACCCCATTGGATTCTTGCGTGTGGATCTGCAAGTCATTGCCCTTGCGTACCCAGCAACCGCTTTCGTTCAAACCTTGCGACGGCTTGTTGGGGCGTTTGACCTGTTCGGTGTACGCCATGGACCCATCGGCCTGCAGGGTGAACAAGGTACGCAGCTCGCCAACCACGCCTTTTTGGCGGTGCTTACTTAACCAGTTACCAGCCAGTTGATCTCCAGCCGCAGCGGGCTGACATGCTGGATGAACAGGTTTGGCAGGAACAGTTTGTGCAGCAGGCTCGGGAGCTGGCGCCTTTACCGCGCAGGCGCTCAAAAAAACGGTCGCCAGCACAGCAACCCAGCAAGTGCGTCGCAAGATATTCGCCTTCGTCATAAAACCCCGTCTTTCATGCTTTTATACCGACCCACCGCAGGTCGGCGAATCCTGTTTATTCTACCCGAAGGCGCTTGTATTACCCCATAACAAGATGCTTCAAAGTGGCAAAGGCAGGCGGGTCACATTCTTGATCTCGCGCATGGCCACAATCGTGCGGGTTTGGCGCACACCCGGCATATTGAACAAGAAGCGGTGCAGGAAATCGTCGTAGGACTCGGCGCTGGGCACCATGATCTTCAGCAAAAAATCCGCATCACCGGTCACGGCGTGGCATTCCAGAATCTCGGGCGCATCGCGTACGGCACGGATGAAGTTATCGACAATTTCACCCGAATGACGGTCCAGACTGATCTGGGTAAACATGCAGCTTTGCAGGCCCACCTGACGCCGATCCACGCGCGCATAATAGCCCTGGATGACCTTGTTTTTTTCCAGGTTCTTGATGCGCCGCCATACGGGCGCAGTGGACAAACCCACCTGCTCGGAGACCTGCTGAGCCGAGGCCCGACCATCCAGCTGCAAGGCATCCAGGATTTTTAAGTCAGTTTTATCCATATTTAAACATTTACGAAATGAACATTTCAAAGAATAGGGAATACACGCAACTATAACGCAAAAAAAAGCGAGGACAGACTCTCTATCATGATCTCTATCTGGAGGTTTCATCATGACGCAGTCCGTCGACACTCAATACAAACTAAGCGACAACCTGACCGCCCAATCAGGACGCATCTTTTTAACTGGCACACAGGCCCTGGTGCGCATGTTGCTGACCCAGGCTCGCCTGGATAAAGAGCACGGTTTGAACACCGCCGGTTTTGTTTCCGGCTACCGTGGTTCGCCACTCGGTGGCGTGGACATGATCATGTGGAAGGCCCAGAAGCATCTGGACCAGGCCAAGGTCCGTTTCCAACCTGCTATTAATGAGGACCTGGCTGCTTCCATGATTATGGGCACCCAGCAAGCGGGCGAGCGTGACGACCGCACTGTCGATGGCGTGTTCTCCATGTGGTATGGCAAGGGCCCCGGTGTAGACCGCGCGGGCGATGCCTTGCACCACGGCCATGCAGCCGGTGCGTCCCAGCACGGCGGCGTCCTGATGATTGTGGGTGATGACCACGTGGCCTCGTCCTCGTCCATCCCTCACGCCAGCGAACAATCCCTGATCGCCTGGGGCATCCCGGTGGTCAACCCCAGCTCTGTTGAAGAATACGAGCGCTTTGGCATTTGGGCTTGGGCCTTGTCGCGTTACTCCGGTTCCTGGGTAGCCTTCAAAGCCATTACCGAAACCGTGGAAAGCGGCCGCTCTTTCGAGATCACCCCTTTGGATGATCTGGCCCCGGCCTTGGCCGACAAGCAAGGCGGCAAACACCCCTACGACCCCAGCAAATTCCTGACGCCATCCATGGAAGGCACTCTGGATGCCCGCCTGGATAGCGTGCGCGAGTTTGCCCACAAGTACAGCCTGGACCGCATCCTTGAAGCGGCACCTGATGCGCGTATCGGTATTGTGTCTACCGGCAAAGCCACACTGGACACGCTGGACGCACTGCAACAGCTCAGCAGCCTGAAGGATCTGCCCGCCATTCGCCATCTGAAAATCGGTTTGAGCTGGCCAGTTAACCCGCAATCGCTGAACGATTTTATTGAAGGTCTGGACCACGTTCTGGTCATTGAAGAAAAAGGCCCGATCATTGAAGACCAGTTAAAGAACCTGCTCTTTAACCGTGCCCAGCGCCCCACTGTGTCGGGCAAGCGCGATATTGAAAATGAAGTACTGATTCCTGCTGATGGTCAGCTCAGCCCTGCCCGTGTGGCCGTGGGTCTGCGTCGCTGGCTGGGCCATCACGCCAATGTGCAATTGCCTGCCTGTACGGTGCAAAACCTGGCACCGATTGACACCAATGGTCTGACCCGCCGCCCCTACTTCTGTTCAGGCTGCCCGCACAATACCTCCACCAAAGTGCCCGAAGGCAGCCAGGCCATGGCCGGTGTGGGTTGTCATTACATGGCGACCTGGATGGACCGCAAAACCCGTGGTCTGACTCAAATGGGTGGTGAAGGCACGGACTGGGTGGGCCTGTCCCCCTTTATCCAAACGGGCCACATGTTCCAGAACATGGGTGAAGGCACCTACTTCCACTCTGGCTATCTGGCGATTCGGCAGGCCATTGCCGCCAATGCCAACATTACCTACAAGATTCTGTTCAACGATGCCGTCGCCATGACAGGCGGGCAGCCCGTTGACGGCCCGATCTCTGTGCCCCGCATTTGCCAGCAAACCATTGGGGAAGGTGCCCGTCGTGTGGTCATCACCACCGATGAGCCCGAGCGCTATCGCGGTGTCAGCCTGCCTGCCGGTGTGGACGTTCATCATCGTCGTGAGCTGGATCGCTTACAGCGCGAACTGCGCGAAATCCCAGGCGTCACCATTTTGATTCACGACCAGACCTGTGCGGCTGAAAAGCGCCGTCGTCGTAAAAAGAACGAGTACCCCGACCCTGCCCGTCGCCTCTTTATTAATAAGGCGGTCTGCGAAGGCTGTGGGGATTGCGGTGTGCAATCGAACTGCCTGTCTCTTGTGCCTGCTGAAACGCCCGAGGGTCGCAAGCGTCAGATCGACCAGTCCAGCTGTAACAAGGACTACTCCTGCGTGGACGGTTTCTGCCCCAGCTTTGTGTCGGTGATGGGCGGAGCCCTGCGCCGTGGTGATCAAAACGGTCAGGCCGATATGAAGGCCCAGTTACTGGCCAAGCTGGACACGCTGCCGCAAGCTGCCATTCAAGCTCGCGACTGCAATGTGATTGTGGCCGGCGTGGGGGGGACGGGTGTGATTACCATTGGTGCGGTGCTCTCCATGGCCGTGCACCTGGAAGGTCGCTCCAGCTCCGTGCTGGACATGACAGGTCTGGCGCAAAAAGGCGGCACAGTCATCAGCCACATTCGTCTGTCAGCCAACAAAGAGAACACAGGTGCCGTGCGAGTAGATCCCGGCCAGGCCGACCTGGCCATTTTGTGCGACGTGGTGGCAGCCGCCCACCCCAATGCCCTGTCTTGCCTCCGTCCTGGGCATACTCACGCCATCATCAACGAATACCTGGCCCCTACCGCCGAGTTCACCCGCAACCCCGATGCCCCGCTGGATGCACAGCACTTGCTGAGTCAATTGAAGGCCACCGCTGGCGAGAACCAGGTACGTTCTTTCAATGCTCACCAGGCCGCCACCCTGCTGTTTGGCGATAGCCTGCTGTCCAACATGCTCCTGATGGGCATGGCGTGGCAGCAAGGCTCCCTGCCCGTCAGCAGCGCGGCGATTGAACAGGCCATCCGCCTCAATGGTGTGGCTATTCAAGCCAACCTGGATGCCTTCCATTTGGGGCGCGTACTGGCTCACGACGAAAAAGCATTGGTCAGCCTTTTGGCTCCAGCCGCTCAAGTCGTAACCTTGCAGCGTCGTGAAACGTTGGAACAAATCATGCAGCGCTGCACCAGTAGCCTGGAGCAATACCAGAACGCCGCCTATGCCCAGCGCTTTTCCAGCACCATCCATGCGCTGCGTGAAGCCGAACAAAAACTGCGTCCTGGCCAGCGTCCTGTCTTGACTGAAAAAGCCGCGCGCAGCTTGTACAAGCTAATGGCCTACAAGGATGAGTACGAAGTGGCTCGCCTATTTAGCTCGCCCGCGTTCCGCCAGGATCTGGAACAGCAATTTGAAGGTAACTTCTCCTTGCGCTTTCACTTCGCACCGCCTTTACTGGCACGCCGTGATCCGGCCACAGGTCGCCCACGCAAGATCACCTTGGGCCCCCGCACGGCCACCTTGCTGCGCTGGATGGCCAAAGGCAAAGGTCTGCGCAACACACCGCTAGATCCCTTTGGCTACACCCATGAGCGCCGTATGGAGCGTCGCTTCTGGCGCGAATACCAGAGCCTACTCAACAGCTTGAGCAAGAATCTGGATCAGACCAACTACGCCACGGCATTGGAACTGGCCGAACTGCCCCAACAATTGCGCGGCTTCGGTCCCGTGAAAATGGAGTCAGCCAAGCAATACGAAGCCCGGTTCGCGGAGTTGACGCAGCAATTGAAAAACACAGGTCTGACAATTCAGGCGGTTCCCGCCTAAGCCTTGCCCGCTACGACTGTCGCAACCATTAACCTGCCCTTTCAGCCCTGCCTATGCGGGGCTTTTTTTTGGGGGAATTGATTGCACAGGTACAGAACGCAACTTATTGGAGACAGCAAGCGGGGATTAACAAAGCCATATGCTTGTGCTACATGATTATTACTTGACTGTGTAAGGGCTTGCGTTAGACTGCTAAGCGTATAAGGTATTAACCTTAGACGCCTGCGTCATTTGAAAAAGGCCATTGCAGTTTTCCAGGCCAGGTCAAATGGGTGTGGACAAACTAAAGACTTGTTCTCAAGGAGCATGATCATGGCAACAGCCAAGAAAGGCGCAGCAAAAGCAGCAAGCACCAAAACAGCTAGCCCCAAAAAAGCAACGCCAGCCAAGCCCGCTACAGCACCAGTAAAAGCTTCCGCTACCAAGACCAGTCCCAGCAGCAAAACCGCTGCCCAAAAGTCCCCCACTAAAACCACTGCGACCAAGACCAGCAAGGCTGCTGTAAAAGCGCCTGCCAAGTCTGCAACCAGCGCACCGGCCAAGAAAACGGTTGCGAAAAAAGCAGCGGTGAAGAAAACCACTGCGGCAAAGAACACGACGGTCAAAGCTACCGCGACCAAAACAGCCGCCGTAAAAACCGTAGCCAAAAAAACAGCAGCGAAAAAAACGGTCGCTAAAAAAGCCGTGGCCAAAAAGACCGTCGCTAAAAAAACAGTAGCCAAGAAAGCGACTGCGCCCAAAGCAGCCAGCGCTAAATCTGCTCCTAAAAAACCTGCTGCCCCCGCTGCCGCAAAAAAAACGGCCAGCACCAAGGCAAGCAAACCCGTGGCCAAAAAAGCCACTCCCAGCAAGGCGGCAGCAAAACCTGCCACTAAAGCCGGCACCAAAGCAGCAGTAAAGACCGCGGCAAAAAAAGCCAGTCCTGCTGCCAGTGCCAAGAAACCCGTAGCTCCAAAGAAGAAAGAAGTTAAATCCGTGACCGCAGAAACCAAGACCCCAAAGACCAGCACAACGCCTAAAACCACCGCTAAGGTAGGTAATAAAACCGCAGCCCGCAAAGCGAGCAAAACGGCAGCATCACCAGCCGAACCGCTGCGCGACGACGTCAACCCCGCTGGCTCCTGGCCCTTCCCAACTGGCAAGCGTCCTTAATCACACGCCGCTTTTATATTTTTCCCCAAAGAGCCACCCTGGTCAGGGTGGCTCTTTGGTTTGTAGCACTTGCATGCGACAATTCCCTCTCCCATCAATTCATACCAAGCAACTATGTTCAGTGAAGTCGCCCTCTTCCTAATCCATATTGTTCTGTCGCTGCTGGGCACGATTTTGCTACTGCGTGCCTGGGTTTATGCGCTCAGAATCCATCCCTTCAACCCTTATTCGCAAGCCATGTTCAAAGTCACGGACTGGCTGGTCATGCCTTTGCGGCGCGTGATCAAAAGCGGCAACCGTTGGGACTGGACCTCCTTGGTCGCAGCCTGGCTAAGCGCACTGGTCTACCTGGTCCTCAGTGCGATGGTGCTGACCGGATCCATGTCCATGCTCTCGAACTTCCCCATGTTCTTGCTGGCAGCCGTCTTTACCTTGCTGCGCTGGGCCTTGAGCCTGATCTTCTGGGTTGTGCTGCTGCAAGCCCTGCTATCCTGGATTCAGCCACAATCACCCAGCATGCCTTTGCTGCGCTCGATTACTGCCCCCTTGCTGGACCCGATACGCCGTGTCCTGCCCGACTTGGGTGGCCTGGATCTGTCGCCGCTGGTCATCTTGCTGCTGACCCAAGTGCTTAATATGGTTATCACGCGCACGGCTTTCAGCCTGGTGCCAATCTAAGCACGACACGCTGCACGCTTAAAAAAACCTGGGCCACGCCCAGGTTTTTTACTTTGATGCGTCGCCATGCTTGATATTTGCCAACTTTCTGAACCGCATCAGAGTCATCCTCTAGAACACGCAACCCGCAGCCATATTCAAGCAAACAAACTCATTCTGAATTAGGCTGATCTCCTCCAAAGTCTGGAAAAAACCTTCCTTTCCTGCCCCAAATTCAAGAGCAAGAACCAGGGTGTCTTGTCCCAAGGCGGACTTTATACTGGTCTCATCGCCAATCAGTACACCACTTCCATGACTCGTCTTCCATCAAAACAGGACCGGGCCCACCGCTACCGCGAGGCCGAACAATTCCTGGCCGCACTGGACCCGGACTGGCAAGCCTTGGTCACCCATGTGGGCCCTTGCATCCATCAACCGCGCCCCGAGCGCGACCCCTACGAGGCCCTGATCCGCTCGGTGGTGTATCAGCAATTGCACACCCGTGCGGCTGAACGCATCCTGCAACGCCTGATTGATATTTATCCGCACGGCCACTGCCCAACACCTGAACAGGTGCTGGCCACTCCCTATGAAACCTTGCGTGCTTGTGGCTTGTCCGGCGCCAAGGCCAACAGTATTTTGGGGCTGGCTCAGGCGCGTTTGGATGGCATCATTCCCGATCAGGCCACCGCTTTGCAAATGCCTGATGAAGAACTGATCAAGCAATTGACCACGCTACGCGGCATAGGCCGCTGGACGGTGGAAATGATGATGATGTACACACTGGAACACGAGGACATTTTGCCTGCAGACGACTTTGGGGTGCGGGAGGGCTATCGCCATTTAAAGCGCCTGGACAAAGCCCCCTCAGCCCGAGCTTTACGTGACATTGGCCAAGCCTGGGCCCCCTATCGCAGCGTCGCATCATGGTATTTGTGGCGTATGCCCAAACACACACCCGTAGCGGCTCCTGCCCCAAACAAGGTACATCGCAGTCAACGCCTGCAGGCCAAAACGCCGCGCCCACAAGGCCCAGGCAAGCCAATTCGTTTTGCAATTACCCAATCCAGCTTGGGAGGACTGATGGTCGCAGAAAGCGAGCGCGGGATTTGTGCCATTGCTTTAGGCGATGATCCCAACATCTTGCTGGAACAGTTGCAGGATCGCTTCAAGACTGCCGAACTGATTGGTGCAGATTCCCTATTCAATCAGCGGGTCGCTCAAGTACTGGCTATGGTAGAAGAACCGACCCAAGGCTTGGATCTGCCCCTGGACATTCAAGGCACCGCCTTTCAACAGCGTGTCTGGGAGTTTCTGCGTCAGATCCCGGCAGGCCAGACCTTAAGCTATACCGAGCTTGCCAAACGCTTGAATATGCCCAATGGAGCCCGTGCAGTCGCACGAGCCTGTGCCAGCAATATTCTGGCCATTGCCATCCCCTGCCATCGAGTCTTGCGACAAAGCGGTGATCTGGCAGGCTATCGCTGGGGACTGGAGCGCAAGAAAACCTTGCTGGAGCGTGAACGCGCACAATAGAGGCACGACTTTTTAGCAGACATGAAAAACCCGGCCATTGGCCGGGTTTTGTGTGCGCAAAGCCCTGAGGCCTTGATTACATCGGCACCACACGAGTTGGGCCGTTACCGCTAAGCATACGGACACGCTGACCTACGGACAGAGGAACATCGGCTTCCTGAGCCACCACACGGGTTTCGCCATTATCCAGTTGCACCGTGATCTCCAGCCCCTGGGTCTTGCCCATGCGGTTTTCAACCGCATTACCAACCAGACCACCCAAAATAGCACCACCAATACTTGCCAGGATGCTGCCACGGCCACCACCAATGCTGCTGGCGGCCACTCCACCCAAGGCCGCGCCACCGACGGTGCCCACGCCGGAGTTCTGATCTTCCTGAATAGTGACAGCGCGTACCGAAACAACGGTACCCAAACGCACGATTTGCTCTCGCTGAGCCTGACCGTAGCTGTACACCGAGCTGGATGCTGATTTATTGGCACAACCGGCCAACAAAAACACCGGGGCCGCCAAGCTTGCCACTACCAGCAGACGCACTTTGGGTCGATCAAAAAAAGAGACGTACATACGGTTTACTCCAAAAAACGTAGCTGGCCGAACCATAAAAAATGGTAGAACGCTATCTTACAGACTGCGCTCAATCCCATAGTGCTGTTTTAGCATGGCCGAGATATCTGACCGTTTAAATTCATGATTTTGCGGGCCATCGACCTGGATTTTAATACTGCCCATCAAGTTGCCCAAGCAGCAAGCCTCCTGCCAGCTCCAACCTTTTGTAAGTCCATATAACAAACCTGCGCGATGGGCATCGCCACAGCCGGTAGGATCAACCACATGGTCCACTGGCACAGGGGCAATGTCATAAGCCTGCCCGTTGTGGTAAAGCGTGCTTCCATACTCCCCACGCGTCACAATAGCGGCCTGCAAACCCTGTGCGATCTCGGCCATGCTCTTGGCGGTACGTTGCTCAATGACTTCGGCTTCATATTCGTTCGCCGTAAGAACTTGACACAGTTCCAACATTTCCAGCAGATCTTCGCCCGTAAACAAAGGCATGGCTTGGCCCAAGTCGAAAATGAACGGCGTGCCTTGTGCGTTCAGGCGACGAGCATGCGCAAACATACCATCTTTGGAGTCCGGAGCCACAATGCCCCACGCCGCTTCTTGACCGGACAGATCAATTTGGGCCGAACTGATCATGGCACCCGGGTGGAAAGAGGTAATCTGGCTGGCAGCCAAGTCTGTAGTGATAAAGCACTGAGGGGTGAACATATCAGGCATCACGCGCACCATGCTGGTATCAATCCCCAGATCCTGCAAACGCTGCACATAATCCACACCATCGCTACCTACCGCCCCCACGGGCACAGGACGGCCACCCAGCATATTTAATGTGTAGGCCATGTTGCCAGCACAGCCGCCCCACTCTTTACGCAAACTGGGCACAAAAAAGGACACACTCAGGGTTTTGATGCTATCGGGCAAGATGTGATCTTTGAAGTACCCCTCGAAAACCGCGATCGTATCAAACGCGATCGAACCACATACCAGCACTCGCTCGGTCATAAATTACCTTATGGAAAAAAAGGGCTAATCTGGTAGCCATTAACCTGGAGCGGCCCGGTATTCAAAGGCAGACGCACCATAATTTCACTGCGCGCTGCAAACGCGGGCTCGCGTCGCTCGGGAGCCAGATACTGATCGGGCGCGATATTGCGCCGGGCGATCAAGGCTCCGGAAAAATCTTTCAAGTCCAGAACCAGTGTCGGCCACTCCTGGGGCCGCTCAAACTCGTTGCGCAGCGTAAAGCCCAACGTAGATTGCCCTGGCTGATTCGGCGCTTTATGCAAAGCCGAAGCCTGTACACGGATCTGGTCCAGACGGCGCTCGTAGGGCACCTTGCACGACAAGGTCTGGCAAGTACGCTCAAACACGGGCCGCAGCATCGGTATCTGGCTGACAATCTGCACGCGATACACGTACATCAGCTGCAATACGAACACGACAATGCCAAGGACACACAAGCTGGTCCAGATCAGCGAACCCACACGCTGGCCAAAACTGGCCTCGCCCTCGTAACGCGTCTCGCGTTGCAAGGCGGGGTTGGGATCAATCACCCAACCTTGCTGGACGTGGTCCCCATCATCATCGTGGGTGCCGTCCGCCTGCCGTGAGGGGAAAGACGCACGCAAAGCACTGGCACGATCCCCCACACTGAATTGGGGTTCGGCAGCCGACCAGGGGGCCTGACCAATATGGTGTCCACCCTCTGGTTCAGCGGCTGTGCTGGCCGATACAAAAAAAGCAGCGTCTTGATCCCCCCTGGTTACAGGCTCGGCTCGAGAGCGGGCGCGGATAACAGAAGGTTCTGACGGCCGCAAAGAGGGCTCTATAGACTCAACAGACGGTTCTGCCAGCCGCACAAAAGGCTCCGCAGCATTAACAGAAGACGCTGCCGGCGTAAGCGGCGCCTGTGCCAGAATGGAGTCGGGAAATTTGCGTACCTGCAAGGAGTCGTGGGCAGTGCCTTCATCACGCGGTGGTGCGTGACGGGAATGCTCTACAAAGCGCGGCCCTGGAATAGGGCTTTGCAAGTCCACTGTCTGCACCTGCTCTTGCCGGTGTGAGGCCAATGGTTCAGGCCCCAGACGCGGCTCGGTCTGAACCGGTACAAGCGGGGAACGATAAGAAGGCTCAGGAGCTTGATCATCAATGACCTCTTCAAAGCCATCGAAGATATGCGCACATTGAATACAGCGTATATAGCCTCGGCGGCGCTGCAGCGTTTCTACACTGGCTGCAAACGATGTCCCGCAACGGGGGCAGCGAGTCTTTAGCTCCATGAACTCACCTTAGGTTCTACCGTCTTACAAGGGGCGTTGACCAGCCAAACACACCCAGCCATCACGCTCTTGCCAGACCGACAAGGGAAGGTAGGCGGAATAGACCTCGATCATTTCCTCGGCCTGCCAATCGTAAATGCCGGACAGAATCAAGTGCCCTCCCGGTTTGACACGGTTGGCCAGCATAGGGGCCAGCATACGCAGGGGATTGGCCAGAATATTGGCGACCACCAGATCGGTTTGCCCGGCGGGCATGGCATCGGGCAGCAAGCCTTCAACCTCGACCTGATTGACTTGCGCATTGTAGCGCGTGGCAATCACGGCCTGCTCGTCAATGTCCACACCCACAGTATGGCCGGCGCCCAGCTTGCGAGCCGCAATCGCCAAAATGCCGGAGCCGCAACCGTAGTCCAGCACTGTCTGGCCAGACCGCACATGATGGGCCAACCAATCCAGACACAGGTGCGTCGTGGGGTGGCTACCGGTACCAAACGCCAGGCCAGGATCCAGTTCAATACGAACCAAGCCATCATCACCTTCCTGAGCGACGGGCAGATCCTCGTCATCCTTGTGCCAGCTAGGCACGATCAGGATACGATCGCCCACCGGGATGGGGCCAAACTGCGACTGCGTCAAACGTACCCAATCCTCATCGGGCACTTCGCGCACGCTCCATTGAGCCTTTTCAGGCTCCAGTACACCGGCGTCAAAAAGCGGTTGTAGCAACTCTTCAGGCTCCAGCTCCTCGGGCAGCAAAGCGACGACCCGATTGCGGTCCCAGGCCAGCACATCCGGCTCGATACCGGGTTCGCCAAACAAGGGCTTTTCCTGGTCGGTATCACCGTCGGCATCTTCCACCGACACCGACAAGGCGCCTGCTTCAAGCAAGGCATCGGACAAGCGCTCGGCCTCGTGTTCCTGACAGCTCAGTAAGAGTTCACGCATACATAGTTTCCATAAAGCAAAACAGGGGGCTCGCCCCTGTTTTACGTAATCATTATTCTTATCAGGTCAGGCCTGTGGCCTGACCTGTTGCTGCCCTTACTTGTTACGTTGGGCCAGCTTTTGTTCCAGGTAGTGAATACTGGTGCCGCCGGCCTTGAAGCTGGCATCCTGCATCAACTCCCGGTGCAGCTCCACATTCGTCTTGATCCCTTCCACCACCATTTCAGACAAGGCAATGTCCATACGGGCGATGGCTTGCTCACGCGTTTTACCATAGGTAATCAGCTTGGCAATCATCGAATCGTAGTACGGGGGCACGGTGTAACCGGTAAAGACATGCGAGTCGATACGCACGCCAGGGCCGCCAGGGGTGTGCCACTTGCTGACCAAACCTGGGCTGGGTACGAAATTGAACGGATCTTCTGCGTTGATACGGCACTCGATCGAGTGACCTTCAAACTCAATGTCACGCTGGCGCAGCACGAACTTCTCGCCCGCAGCCACTTTGATCTGCTCTTGAACCAGGTCAATGCCGGTGATCATTTCGGTGATGGTGTGCTCAACCTGAATACGGGTGTTCATCTCGATAAAGAAGAACTCACCGTTTTCGTACAGAAACTCGAAGGTACCTGCGCCGCGGTAACGCATCTTGCGGCAGGCATCAGCACAGCGCTCGCCAATACGCTCGATCAGGCGACGGGCAATACCAGGGGCCGGTGCTTCTTCAATCACTTTCTGGTGACGACGCTGCATGGAGCAATCGCGCTCGCCCAGCCAAATAGCATTGCGTTCACCGTCAGCCAATACCTGAATTTCGATATGGCGTGGATTCTCGAGGTACTTTTCCATGTAGACCTCGGGATTGTTGAACGCCGAAGCCGCTTCAGTCTTGGTCGTGGCAACCGCAGTCAGCAAAGCCGCTTCGGTGTAGACCACGCGCATGCCACGGCCACCACCACCGCCAGAGGCTTTAATGATGACTGGGTAGCCTACTTCACGCCCGATGCGAATGATTTCAGCCGGGTCGTCCGGCAAGGCGCCATCCGAACCGGGAACCACAGGCACACCGGCCTCGATCATGGCCTTTTTGGCCATGACCTTATCGCCCATCGTACGGATGCTCTCGGGACGTGGGCCAATAAAGACAAAACCGCTCTTTTCAACACGATCAGCGAAGTCCGCGTTTTCAGCCATGAAGCCGTAGCCAGGGTGAATGGCCTCCGCATCGGTCACTTCTGCTGCCGAGATAATGGCAGGCATGCTCAGGTAGCTGTCACGAGCCTGGGCGGGGCCAATACACACGGCCTCATCAGCCAGCCGCACGTACTTGGCATCACGATCTGCTTCAGAATAAACGACGACTGTCTTGATACCCATCTCGCGGCAAGCGCGCTGGATACGCAAGGCAATTTCGCCCCGATTGGCGATTAGGATTTTTTCAAACATATCATCAACCGATGACGAACAAAGTCTGGCCGTATTCCACCGGCCCGCCATTTTCAACCAGAATTTCTTTGATCACGCCGGACTTGTCGGCTTCGATCTCGTTGAGCAGCTTCATGGCTTCGATAATGCACAAAGGCTCGCCTTCCTTGACCGTTTGACCCACTTCCACAAAAGGAGAAGCGCCTGGGCTAGGAGCACGGTAGAAGGTGCCAACCATAGGAGCCTTGACGGCGTGGCCTTCAGGAGCGGCGGGTGCAGCGGGAGCGGCGGCAGGAGCGCCAGCGGCAGGGGCTACCACCTGGGCTACCGGAGCCTCGGGTGCATAGACCACGGGAGCAGCCGAGCTTTGCGAAAATTTAACAATGCGAACCTTGTCATCGCCTTCAGTGATTTCCAGCTCGGCAATGCCAGACTCGGCGACCAGATCGATCAGGGTTTTGAGTTTTCTAAGATCCATGCGTACTTCCCGCAACGCCGCACTAGCCACTGACTGGGTCAGGACGGCATTAAAAAATATTGGTCAAAAAAACGAAATGAACCGCTTAACTATTCAAAGCGAACCGCAGGGCGGCTTCATAACCATACGCCCCCAAACCAACAATGACACCGCTAGCGATGTCAGAGAGATAGGAGTGGTGACGGAACGGCTCACGACGGTGAACATTGGACAGATGAACTTCAATAAACGCAATACCGACACCGGCAAGTGCATCCCGTATCGCTACGCTGGTATGGGTATAGGCCCCAGCATTGATCAGGATGAAATCGACGCCCTCGGTACGGGCTTGATGAATTCGATCAACGAGCCCGCCTTCGTGATTGCTTTGAAAAAAATGACACTGCGCACCATGCTGGTCGGCCAGCACCTGTAAACCGCTATTGATATCGTCGAGAGTCTGATGTCCATAGACATCGGGTTCCCGGGTACCCAGCAGGTTGAGGTTAGGCCCGTTAAGGACCAGGACATGTTTCGCCATAGCGGATTTTTCGTCAAGACAGACCGCCTTTTTACGCTAAATAACGTCATTTGTCCATAAACCTGCTTGGCTTACAAATAGTTAGCATTGGTTCAATGCCGTTTTAAACAGAGAAGCACCAGGTCTGCAATTTGACGAAATTAAGCGAAAAAGTCGGCCAGTTAGCGTTGAGCTTTAATAACTTCGTCCAACTTTTCGGGATCTATCTGGCCCAAAATGCGTTCACTGATCCGGCCATTGCTGCCGAACACCACGGTAAAGGGCAATCCACCCTTTTTATTACCCACGCTGCGCATTTGTTTCAAACCACCCGAGCCAGCCAGCAAAATGTCGTAGCTGACCGGCACGCGCTGCAGAAACTCCGTTACGTTATCCAGCGAGTCCACCGCAATGCCCACAAAGTTCACATCCGGATAGCGTTTGTGCAGCTCCTGCAGATCCGGCATCTCCTTGACGCACGGTGCGCACCAGGTAGCCCAGAAGTTGACCACCAGTGGCTTACCTATATAAGTAGAGAGCGCGTGATCTTCGCCCTGAAGGTCCTTGAAACTTTGCGCCAGGAAAGGGTCTGAAGGCAGCAAACTGGCCCAAGGAGCGGGATGCAAGGCTAAAAGACTTGCACACACTAGCGATTTCTGCAAAAAAAGACGCCTACGCATACCGGCTCACACCTGAAAAATGTCATCCGGGCATGATAGCACCGGCCCTCACCAAAGCTCACGCATCAGATCAAACAGTCGTCTAGAATACAGGCCGGAGGATTGTCATGCACATACATATACTAGGCATTTGCGGCACATTCATGGGTGGTCTGGCCCTGATTGCCCGTTCGGCTGGCCATACAGTCACAGGTTGCGACGCCGGGGTCTACCCCCCCATGAGCACGCAGCTGGAAGAACAAGGCATCGAGCTCATCGAAGGCTTTGGCGCAGAACAGACCGAGCTGGCCCCTGATCTCTATATAGTGGGCAATGTGGTCACGCGCGGCAATCCTCTGATGGAAGCCATTCTGGATCAGGGCCTGCCCTACACCTCCGGCCCGCAGTGGCTGGGCGAGAACATCCTGCACAAGCAACACGTTCTGGCCGTGGCCGGCACGCACGGTAAAACCTCCACCAGCTCCATGCTGGGCTGGATTCTGGAACAGGCCGAGCTGTCCCCCAACTTTCTGATCGGTGGCGTGGCTCCAGGCCTGGGCGTGTCGGCCCGTTTCAATCCTGAGCAATCCTTGTTTGTGATCGAGGCCGACGAATACGACACCGCTTTTTTCGACAAACGCTCCAAATTTGTTCACTACCGCCCCCGCACAGCCATTCTGAACAATCTGGAATACGATCACGCTGATATCTTCCCTGATCTGTACGCTATCCAGACACAATTTCACCATCTGGTACGCACCATCCCCTCCACCGGGCTGATTCTGCGCCCCACCCACACCCCAAGTCTGGACGAAACCCTGGCCCGAGGTTGCTGGACGCCGGTCGAACAGTTTGGCCCCGAAGGCGACTGGGACAGTCGAGCAATCAGCCCCACCTCGTTTGAAGTGATTTTCAAAGGCCAGACTAAGGGCACCGTCCAGTGGACACTGACGGGCGAACACAATCGTCTGAACGCCCTGGCCGCTATCGCCGCTGCCTACCATGTTGGCGTCAAGCCCGCACAAGCTTGCGCTGCGCTGAGCCAGTTCGCCGGTATCAAGCGCCGCATGGAAGTACGTGGCGTGGTCAAGGACATTACCGTCTACGACGATTTTGCCCACCACCCCACTGCCATTGCCACCACCCTGGCGGGTCTGCGCGGCCAAACCGGCAAGGCCTCCCGAATTCTGGCCGTACTGGAGCCACGCTCCAACACCATGAAGCTGGGTGCCATGGCGGCTCGCCTGCCCGGTTCACTGGAAGATGCCGACCTGGTGTTTTGCTATGGCCAGACCCAGGGCAAACACGCACTGGGCTGGGACGCAGCCCAGGTACTGGCGCCATTAGGCGATCGCGCCACAGCGTGGACTGATTTGGATAAAATGGTTCAGGCCATTGTTCAGGCCAGCCAGCCCGGCGATGCCATTGTCGTCATGAGTAACGGCAGCTTTGGTGGCATTCATCAGCGTCTGCTGGATCAACTGTCACGCTGACCCTCTTATCTATATAGCAGGTGCCCCCATGATCCTCTATCTACACGGCTTTCGTTCCTCGCCTTCGTCCTATAAAGCGCAGCGCCTGAAACAAGCCCTGCAAGACAGGGGCTTGCTGCACCTGTGGCGCTGCCCTCAGTTGCCCGCCAGCCCGGCCCAGGCCATTGCCATGTGCAAGCGCATTGTGGACACACAAATGCAGGCGGGCATGGGCGCCGATCAATTATGTGTAATCGGCTCCTCGCTGGGCGGTTACTATGCCAGCCACCTGGCACAGCACTATCACAGCCGCGCCGTGCTGCTTAACCCGGTGGTCTACGCAGGACGGGATCTGGCAACCCAAGTGGGCGAACACGTCTGCTATCACTCGCCCGATCCCTTCCATTTCCTGCCCGACCATGTAGATGAGCTTAACGACATTCACGTACCGCGCCCCAGCGATCCCCAGCGCTTTTACTTGCTGGCCGCCAAAGGAGATGAAGTCCTGAGCTGGCGCGAAATGGCGGACTGGTACAAAGGCAGCCAAGGACACATTCTGGAGGGCGGAGATCACGGCCTGACCGACTTTGATCCTTGGATCGACGAAATTTTGCGCTTTGCCCTGCCACAACCTTAACTATCTTTACCGGATGGCCAGTCCCATCCAGATGGAAAATCATGTACGTCCTTTTTGAAGACAGCGGTAATTTCAAAGCAGAAAAAATCTTTTCTGACAGCGATACCACCATGCAGGTGGAATCCGCGTCTGGCAAACGCAGCAAAATCAAGAAAAACAGCGTTCTATTTACCTTCGAGCAGCCCGGCCCGGTAGAACTGCTGGAAAAAGCCCAGGCACTGGCCGAATCCCTGGATATCAACTTTTTGTGGGAATGCGCCCCTCAGGACGAATTTGAGGCCTCCACGCTGGCACAGGAGTATTTTGGCCACGCACCCAACGCTATCGAAAAGACCGGCACCCTCTTTGCCTTACATAGTGCGCCCGCCTACTTCCACCGTCGTGGCAAGGGACTGTATCGCCCCGCCCCTCCGGAAATTTTGCAAGCTGCCCTGGCTGCCATTGAGAAAAAGCGCCTGCAGCAAGAGCAAATCCAGACCTGGGCCGAACAGATGATCAAGGGCGAACTGCCGCCTGAAATCGCTCAGAAGGCCAGCACCTTCCTGACCCAGCCAGACAAGAACACACTGGAATGGAAAGCCTTTGACCAGGCCCAGAAAGAATTGGGTGTCAGCACGGAAAAGCTGCTGCTATCGCTGGGTGCCTGGTCCAATCCGCTGACCTTGCATCAACATCGCTTTCTGGCCGCGCATTTCCCCAAAGGCACGGGCTTTCCCCATATTTCCCTACAAGACTGGGGACAGGATCTGCCCGAGGCCAATGTCACCGCTTATTCAGTGGACGACGCCAATACGATTGAAATTGACGATGCCCTGTCCGTCCAGCATCCAGAACCGGGGCGCCTGCGTGTCGGGGTTCACATCGCCGTGCCTTCACTGGCCATGACACGCGGCAACGAGATCGACCAAATTGCCCGCAATCGCATGGCTACGGTGTACACGCCAGGCCATAAGATTCCCATGCTGCCGCCCGAACTGATCGCGCGTTTCTCGCTGGATCAAGGCCAAACTCGCCCTACCCTTTCGCTGTATGTAGACGCGGATATCAGCACCGGCGAAATCCTGTCACATCAGACCCGTCTGGAACGCATTACTGTGGCGGGCAACTTGCGTCAGCATGAACTGGACCCACTGATCAGCGAAGCAGCCCTGGCCGACGAAAACGCCGAGCTGCCTTACGAACAATGGCTGCGCCCCCTGTGGAACTTCTCACGCCAATTATCGGCTCAGCGTGAAGCGGTAAGGGGTAAGCCAGAAAACAATAACCGGGTCGAGTACAGCTTCGAGCTGGATGGCCCGCACGACGATCCCAACTCCATCATTCGCCTGGTGCCTCGTGTGCGCAATGCGCCGCTAAGCCTGTTGATTGCTGAATACATGATTCTGGCCAATCAGTTGTGGGGCGGCTTGCTGGCCGAGCACAATGTACCTGGCATCTATCGCTCCCAGCAGTTCATGCGTACCCGCATGTCCACCACGCCCGGCCCGCACGAATCCATTGGTGTGCCGCAATACATCTGGTCCACCTCGCCCCTGCGCCGTTATGTGGACCTGATCAACCAGGGCCAGATTCTGGCGGCTGCCGAGCACGGGATTTCTGCACGTCTGGCGGCCCCCTTTCAGCCCAAAGATGCGGATTTGTACGCCATCATTGGGGCCTTTGAATCGCAATACACCCAGTGGTCGGACTACCAGTCCTCTCTGGAGCGCTTCTGGTGCCTGCGCTGGCTGCAACAAAACGACATCAAACAGGTCCAGGCCAGCTTCATCAAGGAAGATCTGGTGCGCCTGACCAATGCGCCACTCGTGCTTCACGTACCCGGCCTGCCCACGCTGGAACGTGGCCAGGAAGTCACGCTGGATCTGTTGTCTTTCGACGAACTGGCTTTGACGGTAGAAGCCCGCTTGCGCTCGGTCGCCACGGCGGACTGACGACCATGGTCAAACCCGACCGCCGCCACGTGCCCAAAGATTATCTATGGCTGGCGGTCGCCCTTTCAGCACTGATTCACCTTTTGCTGATCTTCTGGCCCAGCCGCCCTCCCTCACCAGCGCCGGCCAATCATCTGGATGTAGCACTGGTCAATTTCAGTACCGATTCGGTGCCCTTAAGCCCGCAACTCTTGGCGCAACTGAATCTGGATGGAGGTGGAGAGCATCAGCAAGGACAGGCCAGCAACCCTTTGCCACTGACGGATCCTAATCTACCCAATCAGTTGGTGCTGGAAGCCTTGCGTGCCCGCCAGCAAAGCCTGGAAGCTGAACAGCAGCGCCTGCTCGGTGAGCTGGAAAGCCGGGACAAAGCCCCGCCCTCCACACCCAACCCTGAATATATTGGAGCTTCCATTGAGCCCGGCCCGGACGACCATGATCTGGACCCGCACATTCAAAATAGCCAGCTAGCTATTTTGCGCGAGCAAATCCGTGAACAGCAACGCCAACCACGCTATCACTATGTAGGCCCCAGCGCCAAAGCCAGCGAGCAGGCCCAGTATCTAGACCAGTGGCGTCAAAAAATTGAGCAAACCGGCACGCGTCACTACCCGAAACAGGATGGCAAACAGCTATACGGTCAGTTGCAAATGACGGTTTACATCCGACGCGATGGCAGCTTGCTGCGCGCCCAGATTACTGAACCCTCGGACCAGGCCGCCCTGAATCTGGCTGCACGACGTATTGTTGAGCTGGCCGCCCCCTTCGCCCCCCTACCTGAGCACGTGGCCCCCGGCGCGGATGTACTCGTCATTACCCGCAGTTGGAGCTTTACGCATGACAAACTCAGTATGCAAGGCGGGGGTACGCAGTAAGAGCGTATTGTCCACAGCAAGCCCAAGCAAGAGCAGCCCCTAGGGTAAAATACCTGCTTTCAGCCTGAGTGCTGAGTCCTCACAACAAGACACGCATCGCCTAACCATGCCCGACACGACCCCCGCCAAGCGCTACGGCGTTATTGGCCACCCTATCGAGCACAGCCGCTCCCCACACATTCATACGCAGTTTGCCAGCCAATTCAACCTGGCCCTGAGCTACGAGCGTATCCTGGCGCCGCTGGATGGCTTTGCCGCCACCGTGGAGGAGTTTTTCAAGAACGGCAGCGGCCTGAACGTCACTCTGCCTTTCAAAGAGCAGGCTTATGATCTGGTCGGCCCACGTCTGAGTCGTCGGGCCCGCATGGCCGGAGCCGTCAATACCTTGTGGCTGGAAGACGGCCAACTACATGGATGCAATACCGATGGCGTGGGCCTGTGCTCGGACCTGCTGCGTATCGGCCACAAGCCGGAAGGCAAACGTATCTTGCTGATCGGTGCAGGGGGTGCTTCACGTGGGGTGGTGTTCCCTTTGCTGGAGGCCGGTTGCGAGATGCTGCACATCATCAATCGCACCAGTGCCAAAGCCTACGACATTCGTGAACAGGTCGTCGCGCTAGACCCAGATGCCTCCCGCCGCCTGAGCGCAGGCGGTCTGGATGACCATTGTGGCGACTGGGATATTGTGATCAATGCCACCTCGGCCAGCCTGAACCAAAATCTGCCCGAACTGCCCAACGCGCGTTACCGCAGCAATTCCCTGGCCTACGATATGTTCTACGCCAGTGAGCCCACCGCTTTCATGCGCGCCGCCGAGCAAGCCGGTGCCACACAGAGCATAGATGGCCTGGGCATGCTGGTCGGCCAAGCGGCCGCCAGCTTTCAAATCTGGCACGGTGTGAAGGCCGATGTCGAACCTGTACTGGCCAAGCTGCGCCAGGAAATCGGGCAAGTCTGACGTGCGTCGCCTACTGGTCCACCCCTGGAAACTGGCGGGCCTAGCCGCCTTGGCTGTGGCTGCCGGTGTCCTGATCTATCAGATCGCCCTGTTTGTAATGGTGCTCTGGTACAGCGTGATGCCACCACGCATGACAACCTTCATGGCGGCAGAACAGGGCCAGTTACGCAGCGCCAATGCAGACGCCGAACTGCACTACCAGTGGGTCCCCTACGACAGGATCAGCGTCAACTTGAAACGTGCCGTGATTGCCTCCGAAGACTCAAACTTCCTGAACCACTCCGGTGTCGAATGGGATGCCATTCGTCAAGCATGGGAATACAACCGCCGCCAGTCAGAAAAAGGCTCTGCCCGCCGTCGCGGCGGCTCTACCATTTCCCAACAATTGGCCAAGAATCTGTTTCTGTCAGAGTCCCGAAGCTATTTGCGCAAAGGTCAGGAACTGATTTTGACCTATATGATTGAAACCGTCATGAGCAAGGAGCGTATCCTGGAGCTGTACCTGAACGTGGCTCAATGGGGAGAAGGTGTATTTGGTGCCCAGGCGGCAGCACGCCACTACTTCAAAGTCGATGCGGCCAAACTCAGTGCCATGCAATCGGCCCGTCTGGCAAGCATGTTGCCCAATCCGGCCTACTATGACAAAAACCGTAACAGCTCCCACTTACAATCGCGCACACGCACCATCAGTCAACGTATGCGACAAGTCGCTATTCCCTGACTGCAATCTGCATTTTTGTTAAGCTAGCCACGTCTTTCCTGGGCCCTATTTTCATGCGCACCGCTCGCCGCTATCTCGCTTCCGAAATCTATCGCTCCAGCGCTGTGGTGCTGATTGCCTTGCTTGGCCTGTTCAGCTTTTTTGCCCTGATCGAAGAGCTGGACAACGTAGGCTCCAAATTCACCCTGATGAATCTTTTTTACATCCAGGCCCTGGAGCTACCCACCCGTTTGTACGATCTGCTCCCCATCGGCCTGCTGATTGGTGCCACCCTGGCCCTGGCCAGCCTGGCACAACGCAATGAGCTCGTGATTTTGCGCGCCTCAGGCGTCAGCGGCCTGCATATGATGCTGATGCTCTGGGCCATTACCTTGCCCTTGGTGGCTGGTGCTTTTGTCCTGTCCGAGTACGTCACCCCTATGGCCGAGATCAAATCCAGCGAGCAAGGCATGGCCTTACTGGGCCGCTCTGGTGGCGGGCGCCTGGACAGCGGCTACTGGTTCAAGGAAAGCAACGATAGTGGTGGGGTGCGCATCATCAATATTGCCAATCTGCAAGGCGATGGCAAAGTCAGCGATGTCAGCGTGTTTGACTTCTCGGACGGACAACGCCTGAGCTCAATGACACAAGCGCCAACGGGTCAATTCCACAAAAACCAGCTGGACTTGCAGGACGTGACCGAAACCTACGTCAGCGAACAATCCCACGAGGCCTTGGCCCAAGACAAGGCGCCGGACCAGCCTCTGGTTCGCATAGAAAAACGTCCAGACCTGTCACTGACCACCACACTGACACCTGATCGTCTGATTGCCCGAGTGGTCACACCCGAACGCATGTCCATTCTGGATTTGAAGGATTACATTGGCTATCTGGATGCGAACAAGCTGCAAACCAAACGCCAGGTTGTCGCCTTGTGGCGCAAAGTTGCCTACCCCTTCACCTTGCTGGTCATGATTACCATTGCCGCACCTATCGGCTTTATGCAGACCCGCCACGGCGGTGTAGGAACAAAAGTCTTTACAGGCATCTTGCTGGGCGTAGGCTTTTTCATGATCAACCAGTTGGCCTTGAACGTAGCCATGCTCAGTAACCTGGCGCCGTGGGTCACCGCACTGGTTCCAAACCTGATTGCCATGGCCATGGCCTTGAGTGCCCTTATCATGATGGAAAACCGGCACAATCGGCGTCGCCGAAACTCCAGTACGACTAACTAAATCATGTCCTTAGCTACTTCCCCTGCCATCTGGGCGATTGGTGATATTCAAGGCTGCTGCCGCCCCCTGGACAGCTTGCTCAGCCACCCTGATGTCGCAGCCGATAACCAGGCCAAGTTCTGGTTCGCAGGCGACCTGGTCAACCGTGGCCCGGACTCGCTCGGTGCGCTGCGCCTGATTCGCTCCCTGGGGGATCGCGCCGTCTGCGTGCTGGGTAACCACGACATCCACTGTCTGGCCGTAGCGGCCGGAGTGCGCAAATCCGGCAAGCAAGACACCTTGCAACAATTGCTGGCTGCCCCTGACGCAGCAGAACTGCTGGACTGGTTACGACACCAGCCGCTCGCCCACTACGAACATGGTCATTTGATGGTGCATGCTGGCGTGCATCCCGACT
Source organism: Alcaligenes sp. SMD-FA (assembly GCF_025960365.1). Taxonomy (NCBI): domain Bacteria; kingdom Pseudomonadati; phylum Pseudomonadota; class Betaproteobacteria; order Burkholderiales; family Alcaligenaceae; genus Alcaligenes; species Alcaligenes sp. SMD-FA. The sequence goes on from NZ_CP110108.1 coordinate 3,422,052, forward strand.
GGAGCCCACAACAAACGCTGGAATACGCCCACGAGCTGGAGGCACTGCTGCGTGCGGATGACTGGCAAGACAAAATTATCGAATTGTTCGGCAACAACCCGGATCGTTGGGATGCCGGACTGCAAGGCTATGACCGCCTGCGTGCCCTTGTCAGCACCCTAACGCGCATGCGTATGTGTGATGTGAATGGCCGCATGGACTTCAAGCACAAAGGGGCACCGGATGCCGAATCGGGTTTGCTGGCGTGGTTTGAATTGCCAAATCGCGCCTGTGCCCAGGTGCCTATTATTTTTGGTCATTGGTCTACGCTGGGCTTGCTGAACACGCCTACGGTGATCAGTCTGGATACCGGCTGCGTCTGGGGTCGTCAGCTTAGTGCTGTGCGTCTGCAAGACCGACACCTGGTTCAGATTCACTGCCCGGAAAGCAAAAAACCGGGCTGAGCCTCTCAGGCCTCGACGGTGACAGCTTCGGGACAAACGACGGCGCGAATCTGTTCACGGGCATTTTGTGCCGTTTGTGAGCGCCCCCACTCCGTACAGGACTGGGCTGGGATCAGGTCAAGAAAATGGCAATGCACCGACACCTTGCGGGCGCTTAGCAACACCCAAATGTTGGCTACCAGGGATTGCTCCCCCACAAAGGCAAAACGCTCACTGCGTTGCCCAGCTTGCTCAAACAACAAAGCCATCGGTTGAATATCGACATTCAAGGCAATGGCAGCCTCAAACAAACTGGCGTGGAAAGGCCGGACATCCATTCCTGTGGAGGTAGTGCCTTCAGGAAAAAGCCCTACAGCATCACCACGCTCAAAGCAGCTTGCCATTTGCTGGCTGACAACCTGAATGGCACGACGCTGACCACGCTCGATAAACACGGTCCCTGCACCGGCAACCAGCCAGCCGATGACAGGCCAGCGTCGAATATCGCTTTTGGCAATAAAAGACGTGCAGCGCACACTATTGATGACGAAGATATCCAGCCAGGACACATGGTTGGATACGTACAGTACAGCGCGATCCTGAACCGCCTGACCATGCGCAATAACACGCACCCCGCAGATACACATCAAAAGGCGCGACATGCGCAGCACCATGACGCGACGTCCACCTGGACGCAATACCGGAAAAAGCAGACCGACGCTTAACAAGCCGACCACGACCCACACAATCAGAACGACAGCGCGCCAACTAAAACGAAATAAACTAATCAAAAGGCTGCAACCTTATAGAGGGCTCAGGCCGATGGCAGGCTGTCCAGATATCGCTGCAGGATCACGCAAGCTGCCATGGCATCATCATCGTCATTATTGCCCAGCAATTCTTGAGCCTCCATGCTGGAGCCCCGCTCATCGACCAGGTCTACTACAACACCGTAGCGACCGTGCAGTTGGTTGGCAAAACGCCGACACCGCAGCGAAGCATACTGCTCGCCGCCATCCAGGGTCAAAGGCAAACCTACCACGACGCGATCGGGCTGCCACTCCTTGAGCAAAGCCTCGATAGCCGCAAAGCGCTGTTCCCGTGTAACGGGCCGCAAAATCGTATAAGGACGGGCCTGGCGCGTCAAGGTATTGCCCAGCGCCACGCCAATTTTTTTCAAGCCATAGTCAAAGGCCAGCAAGGTTTGCGCCGAGCTGACCATTGACGGTGTTTCATGTTCAGGCATGGCCCGCAGCACCTGTCAGGGTAAAAGGACTGATTCCCAGCAAAGCCAGGGCGCGATCATAGCGCTCACCAACCGGAGTAGAAAACAAGATTTCATGGGTAGCCTTGATGCTCAGCCAGGCATTGTCGGCCATCTCGCTTTCCAGCTGACCGGCGCCCCAACCGGCATAGCCCAGCGTGACCAGCATATGCACCGGTCCCTGGCCTTGAGCCACATCCTGCAGCACATCGCGGGAGGTTGTCAGGGTCAGATCACCCACCCCCAGGCTGGAGGTATAGGTTTTGTCGGAGTCATGGAGAACAAAGCCGCGATCCGTTTGCACGGGCCCACCGAAGTAGACCGAAGTCCCGGCCAGATCAGCCCGGTTTTCCACGTCCACTTCAATGCGCGACAACAATTCAACCAGGCTAAGATCCGTTGGTCGATTAATGACCAGGCCCAAAGCACCTTGTTCATTATGTTCACAGACATAAATCACCGTGTCGGCCAAGCTGCCCGATACCACACCGGGCATGGCAAGTAACAGGTGGTGCGTTAGGTCAGCGCTTTCTTGGATTAGCGGGGACTGGCTAGTGGCACTCATACACACCTCCCGTCAAAACAAACCACCTTGGAACTTGAGATGATCACACTTGGATCATTTCGAAGTCTTCCTTACGAGCGCCGCATTCGGGACAGACCCAGTTCGGAGGGACATCTTCCCAGAGTGTGCCCGGTGCAATGCCTTCCTCAGGCAAACCAGCTTCTTCATCATAAATCCAGCCGCAAATCAGGCACATCCACGTACGCATAGTATTCCTACTGTATTTGTAAACATAGTCCGATCCGCGTGCAAATCGGGGCAATCCATTAAAATGGGGTTCATATTACTAAATTACTCAACCTGTGACATCCAGAGCCTTGCTGGCCCTGCAGGTGTATCCAAGACAAGATGGCTGCTGAAATCAAAAATTCAAGTCCTGCCCTGGCGCTCGTGCTGGCTCCTTATGACCCAAGCGGTGGCGCCCACCTGCCTGCCGATGCCATTAATGGCGCCCATCTGGGCTGCCATATCGTCAGCGTGCCCACTGCCTTGCTGGTACGCGACAGTGCCCAGCAAGAAAACATCCAAACTCTGGCCGAAGACATTGCCGACGATCAGGCACGCTGCTTGCTGGAAGACATGAACATTCAGGCCATCAAGTGTGGCCCCGTCTACAGCCCGGAAATCGCCAGCATGGTGGCCGAGCTTTGTTCCGACTATCCCGAGCTGCCTTTGGTGCTGCATCTGAGCGCCATGCCCACCGGACTGGACGAGCAGGATGCGGACGACGCTCTTGATGCCAGTTTACGCCTGCTCCTGCCTCTGAGCTCCTTATTATTGATCGACCACCCAAGCCTGGAGCGCTGGCAAGCCGACGAGCTACTGGGCGATACCCCGGACGCTGTAGAAACCCTGCTGAACAACGGTGCCAATGCTGTGCTGGTGACAGGCGTGCCAGGGGCTGCCGGGCAATGGCACACACGGTTCCAGGGACATCATGGCCGTCTGGACTACAGCATGCCGCTTGATGGCGGCCTGCGTCAGCAAGACATAGACAGTTTGCTGGCTACCGCCTGCCTGAGCTTTCTGGCTCAAGGTCACGAGCTGGATAACGCGGTAGAATCAGCCTTGCTGCATCTACAGGCACGCGCCACCGACACCTTCCAGCCCGGTATGGGCCACCGCCTGTTCAACCCTGTTACCCCCCAAAATGACTAACGCCGCCACCCTGCGCTTTCCTGCCGGTCTCTACGGCATTACTCCCGAATGGGACGACACTGCCCGCTTGCTGAACGCCGTACGTGCTGCTCACGAAGGGGGTTTGCAGGTGCTGCAATTTCGTCGCAAGAATGGCCCGGAACCAATCCGTCAACAACAGCTCAAAGAGTTGATCAAGTTATGCCTGTCTTTGGATCTGCCGCTATTGGTGAACGATCACTGGAGCTGGGCGCAAGAGTTTGACGTGCAAGGCGCACACCTGGGCAAAAGCGATGGCGAGCTGACCCAGGCCCGTCAGGCACTGGGGCCGCAAGCCCTGCTGGGACGCTCCTGCTACAACAGTCTGGATCTGGCTCGCCAGGCCTTGGCGGACGATGCAGACTACATTGCCTTTGGGGCCATGTACCCGTCCAGCGTCAAACCCGAAGCACCACCGGCTGAACTGAACACCTTGCGACAAGCTCGACTGCTTTGCCAAGAACAAGAACACGAGGGACGGCGTGCTGCCATTGTTGCGATTGGCGGCATCACACCCGAGAAAATGCCCGAACTGCTGCAAGCAGGGGTCGATAGCGTTGCCGTTATCAGCAGCCTGTTTGAGACCAGCGATATACGCGCCACGGCGCAACGCTTTACCGACTACTTTCACGCCCAGGACTGATCGCCTTTCGTGCGCTGATTTATCTAGCCTGGCCTTGACCTTTTCACATCTGGATTTTTGCCTCATGTCCCGTAACTCCGAACTTTTTGAACGTGCCTGCAAAGTCATCCCCGGCGGCGTCAACTCGCCCGTCCGTGCCTTCGGTTCCGTGGGCGGTACACCTTGCTTTGTCGAGCGCGCCCAAGGCCCTTACATCTGGGATGCAGACGGCCAGCAATACACAGACTACGTCGGTTCCTGGGGCCCGGCCATTTTGGGCCACTCCGATCCGGACGTCATCAAGGCCGTACAAGAAGCAGCCGTTCATGGCCTGTCCTACGGCGCGCCTACCGAAGGCGAAGTCGTTCTGGCTGAAACCCTGACCCAAATGCTGCCATCCATCGAGCAAGTGCGTTTGGTCAGCTCCGGCACCGAAGCCACCATGAGCGCCATCCGCCTGGCACGTGGCTTTACCGGCCGCAATACCATCATCAAATTTGAAGGCTGCTACCACGGCCATGCTGACAGTCTGCTGGTCAAAGCCGGTTCCGGCCTGCTGACCTTTGGCAATCCCACCTCCGCAGGTGTACCGGCCGAATTCGTAGCCCACACCCTGGTACTGGACTACAACAATCTGGATGCCGTACGCGACGCCTTCAAACAAAAGGGCGACGAAATCGCCTGCATTATCGTTGAGCCCTTTGCCGGCAATATGAACCTGGTTCGCCCAGCCCCCGGTTTCCTGGAAGGTTTACGCGAGCTGTGTACCGAATACGGCGCCGTGCTGATTTTTGACGAAGTCATGACCGGCTTCCGTGTTGGCCCCCAAGGCGTGCAAGGCCTGACCGGCATTCGCCCCGACCTGACCACATTGGCCAAGGTGATTGGTGGCGGCATGCCCGTCGGTGCGTTCGGTGGCCGCCGCGATATCATGCAATGCGTGGCTCCTGTCGGTGGCGTTTACCAGGCAGGCACACTGTCCGGTAACCCTGTCGCTGTGGCTGCGGGTCTGGCCACCTTGAAGAAACTGGCTCAACCCGGCTTCTACGACACCCTGACCGCCAACACCGCCAACTTGATTCAGGGCCTGAAAGCCGCAGCGCAAGAAGCCGGTGTCCCCTTCACCGCCGACCACCAGGGCGGCCTGTTCGGTATCTACTTCAGCGAGAACGTCCCCACTTCCCTGGCCGAAGTCTCCGCAGGCGACATCGAACGCTTCAAGCAGTTCTTCCACGCCATGCTGGATAAGGGTGTGTACTTTGCACCGTCAGCCTTTGAAGCCGGTTTTGTGTCGGTACAGCACACCTCCGACATTACCGACGCAACCGTGCAAGCGGCCCGCGAGGTTTTTGCCAACTTTAAAAACTAAACGCGCCGGACACAAAAAAGCGGGCCTAAGCCCGCTTTTTTATTGTCTGATGAGTCAGCCCTGTGCCATCTGACGCAGCACAAAGCGCTGCAGCTTGCCAGTTTCGGTACGTGGCAAAGACGCCACGAACTCGATGGCACGCGGGTATTTGTAAGGCGCGGCATTCTCCTTCACAAAATCCTGCAGCTTTTTCTTGAGCTCGTCGCTACCGGTAAAGCCGGGTTTAAGCACAATAAAAGCCTGCACAATCTGGCCCCGCTCTTCATCGGCGGCGCCCACCACGCCACACTCGGCAACAGCCTCGTGCTTGAGCAAGGTGCCTTCCACCTCTGGACCGGCAATGTTGTAGCCCGAGGAAACGATCATGTCGTCGTTACGGGCCTGGTAATACAGGTAGCCGTCCTCGTCCATCTTGAAAGTGTCGCCAGGGAAGTTCCAGCCACCCTGAACAAATTGCTTCTGGCGTTCGTCGTTCAAATACTTGCAGCCCGTTGGGCCTTTCACTGCCAAACGACCCACTGTACCAACGGGCACCGGATTCAGATCATCGTCCAAAATCATGGCGACATAACCGGGTACCACTTGGCCAATCGCACCGGCACGTACTTTTTCTGGTGGGCTGGATACATACACGTGAATCATTTCCGTGCCACCAATGCCGTCCGTCATCTCGATGCCGCTGGCCTGCTTCCAAAGCTGACGTGTAGCGTCCGGCAAGGCCTCACCTGCCGACACAGTGGCACGCAAGCTGGCCAAGGAGTACCGATCCACCAAACCGGCCATCTGACGATAGAAGGTGGGCGCAGTAAAGCTCATGGTCACCTTGAAGCGATCAATCATGCCCAGCAGATCCGAAGGCGTCAGACGCTCCAGCAATACCGTGGATGCCCCCGCACGCAACGGGAAGCACAACAAACCACCCAAGCCAAAGGTAAAGGCCAAAGGAGGGGTACCGCAAACCACATCATCAGGCGTTAACCGCAACACATGACGCGAGAAGGTATCGCACATGGCCAGTACATCGCGGTGAAAATGCATACAACCTTTAGGCTGTCCGGTCGTGCCACTGGTGAAGGCGATCAGGCAAACATCATCGGCCGCCGTATCGCAGGCTGTGAAGTCCTCGGGTTTGCCAGCCAGCAGGGCTTCCAAACCCTGAGCGCTTTCATCGTTAAAGCACAGCAGTTGCTTGAGAGCCGGCGTATAAGAGTCATGCGCGCAATCCATGCAGTGTTCCAATTCTTCACGCAGGCGCTCGTCACATAAGGCAGCATGGATTTCGGCCTTGTCCAGAATCGTCTTTAGCTCCACGGCACGCAACAAAGGCATGGTGGGAACAGTCACCAAACCGGCCTTGATGCTGGCCAACCAGCAAGCGGCCATCATGGGGTTATTGGGGCCTCGTAGTAAAACCCGGTTCCCGGGCACCAACTTCATGTCCTCAACCAGAACATGAGCGATACGGTTGGTCAGCACATCCAGCTGCTTGTAGGTCAGGCTGCGATTCTCATCGCCCTGTGCCCACTGTAAAGCCACGCGATCACCATGCCCCGCTGCTACCTGCTCACCCAACAGCGCCACGGCGCAATTGAGACGAGCGGGATAATCCACATCCGGATTTCCTTCCAGCAACATCTCTGGCCACCACTCGATGGGTGGCAGATTGTCGCGTGCAAAGGTATCAAGGTGCGCTGAACGTTCCATCCTTATCTCCTGCGTAGATTACGCCCCACTCAGGCGTAGACCCTGTGCCATCCAAGGCGCCAGCCAAATTGGCAAGGTCTATATTGTTTAGTTCTAAAGGATATTAGCAAAAAAAACGCCTCAATATCCGCAAACCCAACTACGGGTTATCCGCAGTAGCGCGTCATTACTCGTCGTTTTCAGATGGCACCCCAGACTAGCTTGAAAATCCGTAAAGCCTTGCCCGCACATCGTAAAATTTAATAAAAAATTTCAAGATATAAGAAATAAATCAATCCGTAGCCTGATAATTTTTCAATTAAGAAAAATCACCCCAAGCATTATTCCCAAAACCCAAAAAAACATCGTAAATAGCAGAAAAATGATTAAGCAAACGGACGATACAGAAGCAAATGCCTTATACTTCAACTAAATAATCACTTGCAGTCAGACAGCTTAGCGCATCGAACCAAAGTAAAAGCACGGTCTACAGCGTAATCAAAGCTACGGTTACAAAAGTAAATAGCAGACAAGAGTTTGCATTTTTTTACTCAATGCTTTGTCACCCTTGCCAGTGCTTTCTATCAAGTTGATTAATTTAAGCTTAAAAACGAATTTACTTTGATCTGTCGCAATGTCAAACTTCGAACCAGCCCCTAAGATACCTTCCAAGCTAACCCAGCTTGCTCATGGCTGCGGTCTGCGTCCTTCAAAGCTAAATATTTTGGACATGCACCATTAAGGCAAGCTATCTATGATCATGAACGATATCCCCGCTTCCGCCGTCGCCGATGCCGCTCCCGACTTGGAAAGCCGTGCCCACAGCGACGACCACTTCGACACCCGACTGTGGTTGCGCTTGATGGCTTGCACCAATCTGGTTGAGGGCGAAATTCGCAGCCGTCTGCGTACCGAACACACCACCACCCTGCCCCGTTTTGACTTGATGGCGCAATTGCAACGTCAGCCCGCCGGCATGAAAATGAGCGAGCTGTCCCGCCACCTGATGGTCACCAACGGCAATATCACCGGCATTACGGACCAGTTGGAAAAAGAAGGCCTGGTCGAGCGCATCAAGGTGCTCACCGATCGTCGCAGCTCCCTGATCCGCCTGACACCCAAGGGCAAGCGCCAGTTCAAGAAAATGGCTGCCTCCCACGAACAGTGGTTGCAGGAGATGTTTGCCAACCTGTCGGAAAAGGCACGGGTCAACCTGTTTGAAGCCCTGGGCGAACTCAAACTGATCACTCGCAACAACGTCGCCATGGCGGCTCGCGAAAGCTAACAACGCCGCGCGACCAAAGCTATGCTCAGGCGGCTCAAAGCAAGTATCATGATTGCTTTGAGCCGCCTTTAACATTGTTTTTCGGATCGCGTCATGGCCGTCAATCTGTTCATCCCCTCTGAATCTGATATTCACCCCGTTGCCGGTGTCAAAATCGGTATTGCCGAAGCCGGTATTCGCAAGGCCAACCGACGCGACCTGACCGTGTTTGAATTGGCCCCGGGCACCAGCGTGGCCGGTGTGTTCACCACCAACCGTTTCCGCGCCGCGCCGGTGCAAGTGTGCGAAGCGCACTTGGCTACTCACGATGGCATCCGCGCCCTGGTTATCAATACCGGCAATGCCAACGCCGGCACAGGTCAACTTGGCCTGGAAAAAGCCCAGCAAACGTGTACAGCAACCGCAAGCCTGCTAAACATCCTGCCCCAGCAAGTGCTGCCTTTTTCTACCGGCGTGATTCTGGAACCGCTGCCTATGGATCGCCTGTTGGGCGCTCTGCCCGCAGCGGTCAGCGATCTGTCCGACAACAACTGGTTCAATGCTGCTCACAGCATCATGACCACCGACACGCAACCCAAAATCGTGTCTCGTCAAATCCAGCTATCGGGTAAAACGGTGACCTTGACCGGTATCAGCAAAGGCGCGGGCATGATTCGCCCCAATATGGCCACCATGCTGGGTTACCTGGCTACTGACGCCGGTATCGCTCCCGAACTGCTGCGTGATATGTGCCGTCTGGCGGCGGATCGCTCCTTCAACCGCATTACGGTTGATGGCGACACCTCCACCAATGACTCTTTCATCATCATGGCAACCGGCCAAAGCGGTGTCACGGTGGAATCGATTGCAGACCCGAACTACAACACCTTGCTGGACGCCCTGGTCGACGCCTCTCGCGAACTGGCCCAGAAAATCGTGCGGGACGCTGAAGGTGCCACCAAGTTCATGACCATTCAGGTTGATGACGCCGGTTCCAGCGAAGAAGCCCTGAAAGTGGCTTACGCGATCGCCCATTCGCCGTTGGTCAAGACCGCATTCTTTGCCTCCGACCCGAACCTGGGCCGTATTCTGTGCGCCATCGGCTACGCAGGCATTAGCGATCTGGACGTCAACAAGCTGCGTCTGTGGCTGGGTGATGTGCTGGTCGCCGTGAACGGCGGTCGCAATCCGGACTACCAGGAAGAGGACGGCCAGCGCGTCATGCAGGAAGCCGAGATTCTGGTGCGTGTGTCCCTGGGTCGTGGTCAACACAGCGAAACGGTCTACACCTGCGACTTCTCGCACGAGTACGTCACCATCAACGCTGACTACCGCTCGTAATAAAAAAACCGCCTCCACCCAATGGGTGGAGACGGTTTTGCAGTTCAGACAGGCCCGCCTCTTTGCGGGCCTGTTCTATTTCTTGCCCATGCCCTTAACCAGCGAGAGCACCGCAAGAATCAAGAACACAACAAATAGTATTTTGGCAATGGACGCGGCACCAGCGGCAATACCGCCAAAGCCCAACACAGCGGCCACAATAGCAACAATAAAAAAGATGACGGCGTAGTAAAGCATACGATTCTCCTCATTATCAGTATGTACAGGACCATGGCTTTGTCTGGCGGGCCGTTTTTTTACGGCTCAAGAAACAAGCATCAGACAAAAAACTGCTCCCGCCTCACTAACGGTCATACTTGTCGTAGAAATCCTTTACTTCGCGCTCTGCCTCTTCGCGGGTACGACCATAGCGCTCTTGCACCAAACCAGCCAACTGAGTGGCATCGCCCTTGATTTTGGCCCAATCATCATCGGTGATCTCACCCCAGACGCTGCGAGCCTTACCCGCCAATTGTTTCCATTTGCCTTCGATCGTGTCCTTATTCATACGTTTCCCCTAGTCAGGTTCGAAAAATAAATGACTTACGCTTCTGTGAACGCAACACCTCTACCGTAACGGAAGGACGGCAAAACAAAGGCCACAGATTGAGGGGAAATGTAACAAGTTAGCGCTTCTGCCCTGATCGGGGGAATCTCCCGCTCTGACCTGCCTTACACAGTCTGCGTCCTTGCCCAACCCTCTACAGCCTAGGGGAGACGAAAGGATTGGATGCAAAATACTGACAGGAGAAGGCCCAAGCCATTGACAGCAAAGCCTTTTTACTCTATTATTTTTTGCTTGGCATTTTGCGTGTCAAGATTTTTTTATGTTAGATGGCATTACAGCGGGCTGTTATTTGTTATTGGCCTTTTAAGCGATGCCTGTTTGACTCTTTAAGGGATTCCCTATGTACGCGGTTATAAAAACCGGCGGTAAGCAATATCGCATTACTGCTGGCCAAAAACTCAAAATAGAACAGATACCGGCAGACATTGGGCAAGAAATTTCGCTTGACCAGGTTCTGTCCGTCGGCGAAGGTGAAGCACTGCAAATCGGTGCTCCTTTCGTTGCTGGTGCTGTGGTCAAGGCTACCGTTCTTGCGCAAGGCCGTCACGACAAAATCAAGATTTTCAAAATGCGCCGTCGCAAGCACTACCGCAAAACGCAAGGCCATCGTCAAAACTACACCGAAATCCGCATCGAAGCGATCAACGCCTAAGTTGTTGCTAAAAGCGAATTTGGTATTTTCTTCATCTAGGAGCTAAAGAAATGGCACAGAAGAAAGGCGGCGGCTCTACGCGGAACGGCCGTGACTCACAGGCCAAACGTCTGGGCGTTAAAGTCTACGGCGGTCAGGTAATTTCGGCTGGCGGCATCATTGTTCGTCAGCGCGGCACTCAGTTTCACCCCGGCGTGAACGTGGGTATTGGTAAAGACCACACCCTGTTCTCCCTGGTCGATGGCAAAGTCAAATTTTCCGTCACTGGTGCTCTGAACAAGCGTACCGTTTCGGTCGTTGCTGGCGAATAAGCCACCCGATCCAAGCGTACTCGCTGCGAAAAAGCCCTGCCGCCCTAGGCAGGGCTTTTTTTATGCATGGCCCCTGTGCCATCCTGAAAACCCGCCCACCCGGCTTAGCCAGTCTCCCTACGGCCACAGCAAGAGATTAAAAATCGGCCACTATCACGGCACATACCGGCAGCTAAGCCAATCTCCTATACACTAAGCAATTGGGGTTTTTGTTTAAAATGGTCTGCTCCCAGACCAGCAGCCCGTACGGTTCTGCGGCCCCTGGACCTATACAGCACTCATCACCATGAAATTCGTAGACGAAGCGACCATTGAAGTGGTCGCAGGCAAAGGTGGAAACGGCGCTGCCAGTTTCCGCCGAGAAAAATTTATTGAAAAAGGTGGCCCCAATGGCGGCGACGGCGGACGCGGTGGCAGCATTTATGCTCAGGCCGATCGCAACGTCAACACCTTGATCGACTACCGCTACGCCCGCCTGCACCGCGCTCGCAACGGCGAAAATGGCCGTGGCTCCGACCAGTACGGCGCGGGTGGTGAGGACATCACCCTGCGTGTGCCGGTAGGCACCATGATTTTTGACGCGGAAACCGGCGAGCAGCTGTTTGACATGAAGCGCCATGGCGAGAAAATCACCCTGGCCCAAGGCGGCGCCGGTGGTTTGGGTAACCTGCACTTCAAATCCAGTGTGAACCGAGCCCCACGTCAATTTACTTATGGCAAGGAAGGCGAGCATCGCAAGCTGCGCCTGGAACTGAAGGTACTGGCCGATGTCGGTCTGCTGGGCATGCCCAATGCCGGTAAATCCACGCTGATCACCCGCATTTCCAACGCCAAGCCTCGCATTGCGGACTATCCCTTTACCACCTTGCATCCTAACCTGGGTGTGGTGCGTTCGTCCGAAGCACACAGCTTTGTGGTTGCCGATATTCCTGGCCTGATCGAAGGTGCCTCTGAAGGTGCTGGCCTGGGCCACTTGTTTTTGCGTCACCTGACTCGCACCCGTATTTTGCTGCATCTTCTGGACGTATCCAGCCTGGATCCGGACGAGGATATTGTGGCCAAAGTAGCTGCGGAAGCCCGTGCCATTGTTGAAGAACTGCGTCTGTACAGCGAGGAGTTGTACGCCAAGCCACGCTGGCTGGTGCTGAACAAGCTGGACATGGTGTCTGATCCTGAAGACCTGAAAGCCCGCCTGCTCAAAGAGCTGAAATGGGAAGGCCCGGTATTCGGCATCTCCGCTCTAACCGGTGTGGGCACGCAAGATCTGGTGTATCAGCTGCAATCCTGGTTGGACGAAGAAAGCCGCAAAGAGCATATCGAGCAAGATATTGCCGACGGCACCCATATTTACGACGAGAGGTTTGCCCCAGACTGATCGTGCTACATAGGTCCCGGGCTTAGACTCCAGGACCGAACCCCAAAATGCCCGGAAGACGCGGTTAAACCAGCCGCCCTACTCCTGGCATTTTCTCTATTTACACGCCAAGCGATGGATTTCTGAACTCGTCATGCAGCACTCTTCTCATTCTGAATCGGCCGTTGCACAATCGCGCCGATTGGTTATTAAAGTAGGTTCGTCCCTGGTCACCAACGAGGGCAAAGGGATTGACCTGGATGCCGTAGAGCAATGGGCTACCCAGATTGCTCAACTGCATGCCCAAGGCAAGCAATTGGTGCTGGTCTCCAGCGGTGCCATTGCCGAAGGCATGGCCCGCCTGGGCTGGCCGCGTCGACCGAAGGCCATGAATGAGTTGCAGGCAGCGGCCGCCGTAGGCCAGATGGGTTTGATTCAAGCCTATGAGGTGGCTTTTGCTCGCCACGGTGTACGCACCGCCCAGATTTTGTTGACCCATGAAGACCTGGCAGACCGCCATCGCTACCTGAACGCACGCGGCACTATCAACACCTTGTTGGATCTGGGGGTGGTACCCATCGTGAACGAGAACGACACGGTGGTCACGGATGAAATCCGTGTGGGCGATAACGATACTCTGGGCGCTCTGGTCACTAATCTGATCGAAGCCGAAACACTGATTATTCTGACCGATCAAGCTGGCCTGTATAGCGCCGACCCGCGCAGCAATCCCGATGCGCAATTCATCTCGCTGGGACAAGCGGGCGATCCGACGCTGGAAGCCATGGCAGGCGGCTCGGGCAGCAATATCGGCACCGGCGGCATGATCACCAAGATTCTGGCCGCCAAGCGCGCCGCACAAAGCGGTGGCCACACCATCATTGCCTCGGGTCGGGAACAACAAGTCCTGTCGCGTCTGGCACAAGGTGAGCGCATAGGCACAGAGTTGCGTGCCACCCTGCCTGTACGTTCGGCCCGTCAACGTTGGCTGGTCGACCAACTACGTGTGCGTGGTCGCGTGTCGCTGGACGAAGGCGCAGTACGTGCCCTGGTAGACGGCCACAAGAGCCTGCTGCCCGTAGGTGTCACCCATGTCGAGGGCGAATTCGACCGTGGCGATGTCGTTGCCTGCGTGGACAAACACGGTGTGGAGTACGCCCGTGGCTTGGTCAATTACTCCTCGGACGACACCCGCCGCATCATGGGCCAGCCTAGCCACCTGATCAATGAGTTGCTGGGTAGCGAACACGATACGGAGCTGATCCACCGCAACAATATGGTGTTCCCGCGCAGTGGGCCAGATCAGGACTAAGCCTTGACCCCTGCCCTGCCCGCCTGTTGAAATAGACGGATAAAACGTATCGAATTGCGACGGTCCGTGCGAACTGTCCGCGCCTGATCGCAACACTTCCCCTTTCGGGCGATGCGCCCAAGGAACCGTATGAAGATCCTCGTGTTAGGTGCTGGCGTAGAAGGCGTAACCAGCGCTTATTATCTTGCCCGCCAAGGACACAGCGTAACGGTCATTGACCGCATGGCTGGGCCCGCTCTGGAAACCAGTTTTGCCAATGCTGGTCAACTCTCCTTTGGCTATGCCTGCCCCTGGGCCGCGCCGGGTATCCCGCGCAAGGCCATCAAATGGATGTTCGACGAGCACCCTGCCCTGACGATTCGCCCCGATGGCACGCTGACACAAATCAAATGGCTGCTGGCCATGTGGCGCAACTGCACGGCAGATCGCTACGCCACCAATAAAGAACGCATGGTGCGTCTAGCTGAATACAGTCGCCATTGCATGGCCGAGTTGCGCGCCCAGACCGATATTCAGTTCGAGCACCGCTCCCAAGGCACCTTGCAGGTTTTCCGTACGCAAAAGCAACTGGATGGCATTGCTGCCGACATCGAGGTGCTGAAAGAAGCAGGTGTCCCTTACGAGCTGCTGTCAGCGTCCGAGCTGCACACGATTGAACCGGCGCTGCGGCATGTAGAGCACAAATTGAGCGGTGGCCTGCGTTTCCCTGAAGATGAAACCGGCGACTGTCAGATGTTCACCCGCCGTCTTAGCGAATTAGCTGAGCAGGAAGGCGTGGAGTTTCGCTGGAATCAGAATATTCAGCGTATTCACAGCAATGGCACAGAGATCAGCGGCGTGCAAAGCTCCGACGGCTTGCTGACCGCCGATGCCTATGTGGTAGCCCTGGGCTCTTGGTCTACGGGTCTGATGAAAGACCTGCAAGCCATTCCGGTCTACCCATTGAAGGGCTACTCCATTACCGCCACGATTGCGGACGCCTCCCGTGCGCCCCAATCCACCCTGCTGGATGAAAGCTACAAGATCGCCCTGACACGCTTTGACAATCGTATTCGTGTGGGTGGCATGGCCGAGGTGGTGGGTTTTAACAAGCGCCTGAATCCACGCCGTGAACAGACTTTGCTGATGGTCTTGAATGACCTGTTCCCCGGCAGCTACCAAAGCGATGCGGACCTGCACTTCTGGACCGGCCTGCGTCCCAAGACACCGGACAGCACCCCGATCGTGGGCCGTAGCCGTTACTCCAACCTATTCCTGAACACCGGCCACGGCACACTGGGATGGACCTTGGCTACCGGCAGTGCGCAATTGCTGGCTGATCTGATCAGCAACAAAGAGCCTGCAATCCGTGCTGACGACTTGTCGGTGCAGCGTTACTACTAAGCCCCTGCTCTAGAGCATCAACAAAGGCTTTGCCGGGTTTAACCGGCAAAGCCTTTTTCAACTCCCCTGCCCTAATGGCGCGCCGGTTCGGCCAGCAACTGGCAATTGGCCGCAAACATATAGCCCCAGTTATGGATAGAGCGTATCGGTAAAACCGTCCCACCCTGGCTGAATTTGCGCCGCATACGGCTGACCAACACACCCAGGCGATTGATATGCAAGGCGCCAGGCGGATTGCTGATGACATCTGTTTTACTGGCAACAGCCCGCATCAGCTCGTAATGGCTAGCCCGGCGATCCTCCTCTCGCAGCAAACGGACCATAAAGGCGCGCTCCGTGCTGGTCAGACTAAATGACATGCCAACCGGTGATATCAAGGTCCAGCCTTCCTGATCCAGCACCCACTCCTGAATCAAGGAGGGTTCAGGAATAATGGGTATCTGCATCAAACGCCGTTGCAGACTCTGCAAACTGGCCGCCAGCAACTCCAAAGACGCATCCTTGGGACAAAACTGATCGCCGCCACTGTGCAAGGCTTGCAACATGGCCGAGTCCGTGGCGTCGGACTGCATCAAGATCCCGATTTGCGGACACAGCATCCGTAAGCGCACGGCTGCAGAGCAAATCTCTGCCAAAGTGCCTCCCAGCCAGGCAATACATAGTGAACCGGCATGACGCCCGCGCGTTTGAGCCAACTGCAATAAAGCCGTTACATCCGGACAAAAAATAAGACGATAACCACGTTCAGCCAGTGCCTGAATTTTTTGTTCTAGTAAATTCCGATCAGGGATAGCCGTGGCCAGGTAGAGCACAACAGGACCGCCAGCAATTTCATTTGCAACCGACATAGTTGAAACCTTAACTATAATGACATCTGATGACTATGTCGGACAGTATAAATCACGACTGTGATTTTTTATCAAAACCATCGTGCTGGCAGTTACATCAACAATCTGTTGTGTGAAACATTTCTCCGAACGCCTTCGCCATGCACGTCAATACCGCGGTCTTTCTCAGGCGGATTTGGCACGTCTATGCGGATTGACTCAAAGCGCCATCTCCAACTACGAAAACGGTACTCGTCGAGATGCCCGCGAAATACTGGAGCTGTCCAGAGCCTTGAATGTCAGCGCGGTATGGCTGCGCAAAGGTGTCGGCCAGATGGAGTTCTTGGACGACAGATATACCTTGTCCGAACCTCAGGAAGGCGCTCCGATTGTCTCCTGGCCGTTCCGTCTGTTCTCCGTCGATGAGGTGGTTGCGCTAGCCGATAGCGAACGGGATTTGCTCGATCGCACTTTGCGTCATTTGCTGGACGGCATGAAAAAGCGCTAGACACTACTCGTTTCTGCCCCCTACCTGCTGTCGCCAAGCGTCGCACTCTACTCAGTGGCTGGTTGTACACACAGCGTGATACCAGACTGCGCCCACACCTATCCTAACCTTCTCTTTGCCTAGCGAAGCAGATGGGGCCGGATCGTTTTATCACATACGGGGTTTTTCTTGAAAACCATCGTGCAGGGCGTTCCATGAACAATCTGTAGTGTGAAACACTTCTCTGATCGCCTCCGTCACGCCCGCCTGCAACGCGGCTTTTCCCAAGCCGAACTGGCCCGCCTGTGTAACCTTAGCCAAAGCGCCATCTCCAATTATGAGAGTGGCACGCGGCGTGACGCGCGCGAGATTCTGGATCTGGCCAAAGCCCTGAACATCAGCGCCCAATGGCTCAAGAACGGGCTGGGCAATATGGAGTTGAGCACAAGCCATGCGGCCACCTTGCAAGACTCCGGCGAAGGCCCGCCCATTGTGACCTGGCCCTTCAACCGCTTTTCCGTGGACGAGATTGTGGCTTTACCCCCCAAAGAACGTGACCATCTGGATCAAACCATCCGTCACCTGCTCAACGGCATGAAAAGAAAATAAGCCTTATACGTCCACAAGCAGCTCTAAAGTACCTATACTTGTCGGCACGCAGGGGTACTCGCCATTTGGCGGGTTGAGATAAACCCTCGTACCAGTACGGATAATGCCGATGCTGGGAGCGTGTGCCACAGGTGCAATGCCTGCACGGCACTTCTTCCTATATCGGCTCCACCATTTCCTTGGAGCTGCAATGACAAGCAAAACCCCTTCTTTTACGGCCACTGCGGCCAGCGTAGACCCGGCTGCGATCCAGCCCTTACCCAACTCCCGAAAGACCTATCAAACCGGCTCACGGCCTGATCTGCGTGTGCCTTTTCGGGAAATCTCTCTGGCTGATACGCCCAGCCACTTTGGCGCCGAGCCAAACCCTCCCTTAAGCGTTTATGACACCAGCGGTCCTTACACAGACCCCTCGGTACAGATCGATATTCGCAAAGGTCTGCCTGCACTGCGCCAAGCCTGGATTAGCGAGCGCAATGACACCGAGTTGATGGCAGGACTCAATAGCCAGTACGGTCAGGCCCGCCAGGCTGATCCGGAGCTGGACACCTTGCGCTTTGAACTGAAGCGTCAACCCCGGCGCAGTACTTCGGGTGCCAATGTCACGCAAATGCATTACGCACGGCGCGGCATCATCACCCCTGAAATGGAGTTTGTGGCGATTCGGGAAAATCTGCGGCGCGAGCAATACATTGAAAGTTTGCGCGCCAGTGGCCCACAAGGTGAAGAGATGGCCCGCCGCCTGACCAAGGTACACCCCGGTCAGGGCTTCGGAGCCAGCTTGCCCACCACGGTAACACCCGAGTTTGTGCGCGATGAGATTGCGCGTGGCCGAGCCATTTTGCCCGCCAATATCAACCACCCGGAAACCGAGCCCATGATTATTGGCCGCAATTTCCTGGTGAAGATCAACGCCAATATCGGTAACTCGGCCCTAGGCTCCACCATTGGCGAAGAGGTCGAGAAAATGACCTGGGCGATTCGCTGGGGTGCAGACACCATCATGGATTTGTCCACGGGCAAGAATATCCATGAGACGCGCGAATGGATTATTCGCAACTCACCCGTTCCGGTGGGCACCGTGCCTATTTACCAGGCACTGGAAAAGGTCGGCGGCATTGCCGAGGATCTGACCTGGGATATTTTCCGCGACACCCTGATTGAGCAAGCCGAGCAAGGTGTGGATTATTTCACCATTCACGCTGGTGTGCGTTTACCCTTCATTCCGATGACAGCCAGTCGCATGACAGGCATTGTGTCGCGTGGTGGTTCCATCATGGCGAAGTGGTGTCTGGCGCATCACCGCGAAAGCTTCCTGTACGAGCATTTCGAGGACATCTGCGAGATCATGAAGCAGTACGACGTGGCTTTCTCACTGGGTGACGGCTTGCGCCCCGGTTCGGGCTATGACGCCAATGATCAGGCGCAATTCGCGGAACTGCGTACCTTGGGCGAGTTGACTCAGGTTGCGTGGAAGCACGATGTTCAGGTCATGATTGAAGGCCCAGGTCATGTGCCTTTGCATCTGATTCCAGAGAACATGCAGTTGCAGCTGGAGCACTGTCATGAGGCCCCCTTCTATACCTTGGGGCCTTTGGCAACCGACATTGCACCGGGCTACGATCACATCACTTCCGGTTTGGGCGCGGCGATGATTGCCTGGCAAGGCACGGCGATGTTGTGCTATGTGACGCCCAAGGAGCATCTGGGCTTGCCGAACAAGAAAGACGTGAAGGACGGCATCATCACGTACAAGATCGCGGCACATGCCGCGGACTTGGCCAAGGGGCATCCTTCGGCGGCATTCCGGGACAATGCCTTGTCCAAGGCGCGCTTTGAATTCCGTTGGGATGATCAGTTCAATCTGGGGCTGGACCCGGATACCGCGCGTGAGTTCCACGACGAGACTTTGCCTAAAGACTCGATGAAAGTGGCGCACTTTTGCTCCATGTGTGGGCCCAAGTTCTGCAGCATGAAGATCTCGCAGGATGTACGTGACTATGCCAAGGCTAACGGCCTAGATGAGCAGTCCGCTGTGGATCAGGGGATGAAGGAGATGTCAGTACAGTTCGTTCAGCAGGGCAGCAAGCTGTATCAGGAGGCTTGAAGCTTTATTGAAGACGAGCCTGGTGTGAACATGATCGTTGTTTGATCAGGCCTTGATGGGTTAAAGCCCTGGGTGGATTTTTTCTGCCTGGGGCTTTTTTTGCGGGGTTCGTTGCTTCATTTGTTGCTTCATTTGTAGGAACGCGAAGCTTGTCAGGCAAAAGAGATCGTTGCAGAAGACGCCAATTGAGCCTAGCTTCAGGGTGTCCGGCCTGAGAGTTTGCCGGTGCTGCGCACCGGTGCCCTTGTCGGAAGATAGCTACGGGCGCATCCTGAACTCACCGGGTACTTGGTCCCCCGGACCAAGTACAAGCGTCCGGCTCAAACAGCAGGATGCTTGCACCCCTACGCTATCTCCCGCCTGCGGCAAACCCTCTAAACCGACCGGACACCCTGAAGCTAGGCTCAACTGGCTCACAATCGTTTTTTTCTGGACAGTTCAAACCGCATGCTTGGATGGCGTATGACACTTTCCTGGCCTGCGTCGAATCTATGACCTCCCACCTCAGGCCTCTCACCTGAGACCTTTAACCTCCGACCTCTCACCTCAGTCCTTTCACCTCCGACGTCAAACGTCAAACCTCAAGCCTCAAACTTCAGATCCGAGATCCCAAATCTCAGACCCTTAATACATGATTGCTTGAATAGCCACGGTATAAGCCCTTGGGGGCGGTGGGGACCCGGAGGGGCGATTCAGAGTACTTGCCGCAGGCGGGGGCATCATCCGGGATGCAAGCACTCTGCTGTTTGAGCGGGACGCTTGTGGTTCGTCCGGGGGACGAACCACCCCGCGAGTTCAGAGTGCGCCCGGATGAGAACCTCGACAAGGGGACCGGTGCGCAGCACCGGCAAGTGCTCAAGCCCCTCCGGGTCCCCACCGCCCCCAAGGGCGTGCTCATTACTGGGTTCTACTCAATAATCAGCCTTACCCCCAAAGCAACGGTGACGCCATCAGCGACAACAGATAAGCGCCAATTGGCAGCTCACAGCTAACAACAAGCAACAAGCAACAAGCAGAGGACCCTGCCCTCAAACTCCATTACTCCCCGATCGAGCACAAAAAAAGCCCGGTTAAAAAACCGGGCCTTTTGTCAGCACGCCTTAAGGCGGCAAGCAGAGACTTACTTCTGCGGAGCGTACAAATACAACTCCACACGGCGGTTCATGGCGCGGCCTTCAGCCGTGGCATTATCGCCAATAGGAGCATTCGGACCACGGCCTTCCACCATCAGACGACCTTGCCCCACACCTTGCTGTGTCAGGTAGTTGGTTACCGCACTGGCACGGTTGACCGACAAAGCCTGGTTGGTTTGCGCCGAACCGGTGCTATCGGTATGACCAACAGCCTTAGCACGCAACTCGGGATGCTGATTCATCGCACGAGCAACACTGTCGAGCACAGGCAGCAAAGCGGGTTTCAACTGATAGCGACCCGTATCAAAAGACACACTGCTAGGAATATTGACCCGCAAGCTGCCATCAGCCATTTCGGTCACATCCACACCCAGCCCAGTTGCCCCAGACTGCTGAACATCCTTTTTGATGCCAGACCAGTTATACGCAGCAATACCACCAGCCAGGGCGCCGATACCTGCACCGATCATGGCTGCCTTGCTGCTATCTCCGATCAAGGCCCCAATACCCGCCCCCACAGCAGCACCGCCGCCGGCACCCATTGCGGTACGACCGCCTGTGCTCATATTGTCCATAGTGCCGCAAGCGGCCAAAAGGGAAAGAGCACCCGCACATGCTGCTAATTTTGCAGAACGAATGGAAATTGTCATTATTGGCTCCGTAATCTTAAGTTAAGTACCAAGACCGCTTGAATGCCTCTAATACTAGCAAGAGGCACACCAAGCAGGTACTTCAAAACAGACTTCACTGCCTTGTTTAACAATTCTTGATCTTGCCAGCGACCATGCCAACTTCAGTCACCCATTGCCTTGGGGGCTACGCCCTTGAATACTTAAAACAACTCTGCACCCGAGTCAGCAACGACTTCTTTGTACTTCTTAAGATCATTGCTGACAAGCTCGCTGAACTCGGCCATGGTGCCAGGCTCAACATCCGAGCCCATGGTAGCCAGGGCTTCACGTACAGCGGGATCCATCAAAGCCTTGGCGTAAGCGGCATGCAACTTGTCCAGAACGGGCTGAGGTGTACCGCCGGTGGCGAACACACCGAACCAAGTGCCCAGGTCGAATGGTTTCACGCCAGCCTGTTCCATAGTGGGAACCTCAGGCAAGAAAGTGGAACGATCCAGAGTCGTCACAGCCAAGGCTTTTACGGTATCGGCCTTGATCAACGGCGCGGCCGAAGCCAGGTTGTCAAACATGAAATGCACTTGGCCAGCCAGCAATGCTGTCTTGGCAGGATTGGCACCCGCGTAAGGGACGTGCACGGAATTGATCTGGGCACGGGTATTCAGAACCTCACCGGCCAGATGGCCTGCACTGCCATTACCGCCCGAGGCAAAGTTCATTTGACCAGGATGCTCTTTAGCGTAGTTGATCAGGTCCTGCACCGAAGCAATCTTGTTTTGCTCGGCAAACTCTTTGTTTACGATCAAGATGTTAGGCACCGAGGCAACCAGCGCGATGGGCGCAAAGCTTTCGACTGGGTCAAACGGTATCGCCTTGTACAACCAGGGGTTGATGGCGTTGATCGCCACCGCACCCATCATCAAGGTGTAGCCGTCTGGCGCAGCCTTGGCCACGATGCTGGCACCGATATTGCCACCTGCTCCTGATTTGTTCTCCACCACGACCGTACCCAGATCGTCTTTGACACGTTCAGCCAGCAAGCGCGCCATGCTATCCAAGGGGCCACCCGGCGGGTACGGCACCACGAACTGGATCGGTTTGGAAGGATAGGAATCCTCTGCCATGACAGCCGGGGCAGCCATGACAGCCGCAACACCAGAGACCGCCAGCAGCCACTTACAGACACGAAACATCACTTTTTTCCTTGAAATAAAAATGCATATGGGCTGCGTAAAGCAGCCCGTACAGAGCAACCACTGACCCTTAATGGATGATCTGGCTTAAGAACTCGCGTGTTCTTTCACTGCGTGGCGAGTCAAAGAACTCATCAGGCGTATTTTGCTCGATGATTTCGCCCTGATCCATAAAAATGACCCGATCTGCCACTTTACGTGCAAAACCCATCTCGTGGGTCACACACAGCATCGTCATACCGGTATGCGCCAGCTCGACCATTACCTCCAACACTTCCTTGACCATTTCCGGGTCCAGCGCCGAGGTCGGCTCGTCAAACAGCATGATCTTTGGCTCCATGCACAAGGAACGGGCAATCGCCACGCGCTGTTGCTGCCCACCGGAAAGCTGTCCAGGATACTTGTTGGCCTGCTCTGGAATACGCACACGCTCAAGGTATTGCATGGCCAGTTCCTGAGCCTGGGCCTTGGTCTTGCGACGTACCCACATCGGCCCCAAAGTCAGATTTTCCATCACAGTCAGGTGAGGAAACAGGTTGAAGTGCTGAAACACCATGCCCACATCACGCCGAATGGCCTCAACCTGACGCACATCGTTGGTGAGTTCCTCACCGGCCACAATAATCTGCCCTTGCTGATGCTCCTCCAAGCGGTTGATACACCGAATAAGGGTGGATTTTCCCGAGCCAGAGGGTCCACAAATAACGATGCGCTCGCCTGGGGCCACATCCAAGGTAATGTCGCGCAGCACATGAAACTGCCCATACCATTTATTGACGTTCTTTAGCTGAATAATGGCGTCTGCCATGCAAAACTCCTTGTCTGGCCAGCAAAGCCCCGGTGCTACCCAAGGCTTTGCCACCTGTGTCAGCGTTCATAACCCGTTTGCAAACGTCGCTCCAGCGAACGACTGTAGCGAGAGATGGAGTAGCAGAACACAAAATAAATCAGTGCGATGAACAGATAGGCTTCCCGGCTAAAGCCGCGCCAGGCCGCATCGGCCAGAGCGACTTTGGCGGCCTGGGTCAAATCGAAGATACCGATAATCACGACCAGGGAGGTGTCCTTGAACAAGGAAATAAAGATACCTACCAATGGCGGAATCACGATCTTGAGAGCCTGCGGCAAAATGATCTGGCGCATGGTGCGCCAGTAGCTCAAACCCAGCGAGGCGGCCCCTTCATACTGTCCTTTGGGAATAGCCTGCAAACCACCCCGCACAGTTTCCGCAATGTAGGCCGCCGCAAACAAAATAATCGCGATCTGGGCACGCAGCAGTTTGTCGATG
Source organism: Alcaligenes sp. SMD-FA (assembly GCF_025960365.1). Classification (NCBI taxonomy): domain Bacteria; kingdom Pseudomonadati; phylum Pseudomonadota; class Betaproteobacteria; order Burkholderiales; family Alcaligenaceae; genus Alcaligenes; species Alcaligenes sp. SMD-FA. The sequence continues at coordinate 3,445,650 of NZ_CP110108.1, forward strand.
TTAAAGCCCTCGGGCATGAACAACGGCAGCATCACCGAGGACATGAACAGCAAACTGATCAGTGGTACGCCACGAATCAGTTCGATGTAGACCACGCACACCGCCTTGACGGCCGGCAAGCGCGAGGTACGCCCCAGGGCCAGCAGCAAGCCCAAAGGAAAGGCGAAAGCGATGCCGAAGGTAGCCAGAATCAAGGTCAGCGGCAAGCCGCCCCACAGGCTGTTTTCTACATAGCTCAAACCCAGCACGCCGCCCCACATCAAAATACCCACGACGATCAGGCCGACCAGCCATAGCAAAGGCAGCCACGGTTTCCAAAACCAGCGCACGCAACTGCACACAATCAGCAGGGTCAGCAAGATAGAGGCCAGCAAGGGCCGCCATTGCTCGTCATAGGGATAGATGCCAAACAGGATCAGGCGGTGCTTTTCACGAATGAAAGCCCAGCACGCCCCGGCACTGGCCCGACAGTCCTGTGCGGTTTGTGCATCGAAATTGGCCTTGATGAACAACCAATCGATCATCGCTGGTACGGTCATCAACAACAACCAGGCCGACAGCGCCGTCAAAATGGCGTTCAAGGGGGAAGAAAACAGGTTCTGGCGCAGCCAACCCAATGTGCCCCGCTGCAGCGGCGGTGGCCCGCTTACGGTGGATGTAGGCGTATGGCTCATTTATCGCTCCACCAAAGCAATGCGGTTGTTGTACCAGTTCATGAAAACCGAAATCGACAGGCTGACCGTCAGGTAGGCCGCCATGATGATCAAAATGCCTTCAATCGCTTGCCCTGTCTGGTTCAAGGTGGTGTTCACCACAGACACAATATCGGGATAGCCAATGGCCACGGCCAAAGAGCTGTTTTTAGTCAGGTTCAGGTATTGGCTGGTCATGGGCGGCACAATCACACGCAATGCCTGAGGCAGAACCACCAGACGCATCATGCGGCCACGAGACAGACCCAGCGCCTGCGCCGCCTCCCACTGTCCTTTACCCACTGCCTGAATACCGGAGCGCACCACTTCGGCAACAAAGGCCGAAGTATAGGTGACCAAACCGGCCAGCAAGGCGGCAAATTCAGGCGATAAGGTCGCGCCCCCGACAAAGTTGAAACCTTGTAGGCGGGGCATATCCAACGCCAAGGGCTCGGGACTGAGCAATAAGGCCAGAACCGGCAGCACAACAAGCAGCAAAATGCCAAAACGGAGGGTGGGAAAAGGACGGCCCGTATTTTCCAGACGACGACGCGCCCAATGCGCCATCAGAACCCACAACACCACGGCCAGACCCAGACCCATGAAGATCCAGTCCATGCCATCGCCCTGCAAGGTCGGCAGCTTCAAACCGCGATTCGATAGAAATACGCCACTGATCGGGTTCAAAGCCTGCCGGGGTCCGGGCAAGGTCTCGGTAATCAGGGCGTACCAGAAGAACAGTTGCAGCAGTAGTGGCACGTTACGCATCACTTCCACGTACAAGCCCGCCAAACGGGAAACCAGCCAGTTCTTGGACAGGCGTGCAATGCCCAGCAAGGTGCCAAACACGGTGGCGGCAATAATGCCGATCACCGCCACTTTCAGCGTATTGACCAGGCCGACCAGAATGGCCCGCCCATACGTGTCCGAGGGCGTATACGCCAGAGCCGACTCGCCAATGGCAAAGCCTGCCTCTCGGTCCAGGAAATCAAAGCCTGTAGAAATATTGCGGACAGCCAAGTTGTGCAAGGTATTGGAAACCAGATACCACACACAAAAACCGAGCACACCCAAAATCAGCACCTGGTAGATAATGCCGCGTGTGAACGGATCATTCCAGGACAGGCGCCGTTTAGGGGGCGCTGGCACGGCAGGTGTATTTTGTGCCATAGCGTAAAACCCATGGATGCAGCACTACGCGTAGCCCTGCGAGGTGGCGCACGTCTGGCCGAAGCCAGACGCAAAAACAAACAGCGAAGACCGAAATCTTACCGCACTGGCCAGCCGTACATCACCCCACCGTCACGCCATTGTGCGTTCAAACCGCGATCGAGCTTCAGTGCTGTCGATTTACCCAGATTACGCTCGAAGCTTTCTCCGTAATTGCCAACCTGTTTGATGATGTTGTAGGCCCACTTGTTATCCAACTTCAGACCTTTACCCAGCTCTCCGGACACGCCCAGAATGCGCTGAATATTGGGGTTATTGCTCTTGGTCATTTCATCCACGTTAGCGCTGGTAATGCCATATTCCTCCGCTTCCAGCATGGCATTCAGAGTCCATCGCACCAGCGTGAACCAGTCATCGTCACCCTGACGCACGAACGGGCCCAACGGCTCTTTGGAGAAGTCCTCAGGCAGGATATCGAACTCGTCCGGTGTCGTCTGGGCAGCACGCATGGCAGCCAGTTGGGATTTATCGCTGGTAAAGCCGTCGCAACGACCGGAGGTAAAGGAGCGCATCGCCTCTTCAGGATTGTTGATCACCACAGGGTTGAATTTGATACCCTGGCCCCGGAACCAGTCCGCCAGATTCAACTCGGTTGTCGTGCCAGGCTGTACACACACAGCAGCTCCATCCAGCTCTTTGGCACTTTTGACACCCAGGGATTTTTTCACCATCACGCCTTGGCTGTCATAGTAGTTGATGCCAGCGCTGACCAAGCCCAAGGTCGTGTCGCGCGAGATCGTCGCAGTGGTGTTGCGGGTTAGCACATCCACTTCCCCCGATTGCAGGGCGGTAAAGCGCTGCTGGGTGGTCAAGGGCGTCACCTTGTATTTTTTGGCATCCCCAAAAACAGCAGCGGCGATCGCACTGCACATGTCCACATCAATACCAGACCAGGCTCCCTTACTATCGGCCAGCGAGAATCCTGCAATACCTGTTGAGACACCACACTGGACAAAGCCCTTTTTCTTGACCGAGTCCAGGGTTTCACCTGCTTGTGCATTAGCGGCCAGGGCCATCAACGCAACACTACATGCAATGGTTTTCACTAAGGTCATGGAATATCACCTCCTGTTTACTTTTGGTAAATGGATGCAGATTACAATTGCAGCTAAGCTGTGGTGTCCAATCGTAGAGCCAGACTGTGCAAACACGCATCGGGGGTTTCCCTCTAACAATCTGACGAATACTTTTACCTACGTCGACACTTTCAGGCAGGCCCCCATAGCCATTCCCTAGGGGCTTTTCAAGCAGACTCCTCTTTAATTGTGCGTCGCGATGATCGAGTTCCAACACGTTTTTAAATCGTATGGCCGCAGTAAAAATATTCTAGCCGACATTAATTTTCGCATTGATGACGGCGAATTCATTTTTGTGTCCGGCCCATCGGGAGCAGGTAAATCCACTTTATTGCGTCTGATCGGGGGGCTGGAGCTGCCTAGCCGTGGCTCGGTCCAGGTCAACGGGCACAGGCTGGACAAGCTGCCCGCCCGCGCGCGCCCCTATCTGCGACGCGCTGTGGGCGTGGTTTTACAAGATACACACTTGCTGCAAGACCGCAGCGCCCTGGCCAATGTGCTCCTGCCTCTGGCAGTCGTAGGCCTGGAGCCCGGCACAGCCCAGGCACGTGCCCGCGCCGCCATGGAAAAAGTGGGGCTACGCGGCAAAGAAGATTTAAAGCCGGTGGAAATGTCCGGTGGTGAGCAGCAACGGCTGGCCATTGCCCGTGCGATTGTCAATCGTCCGGCTATTTTGATTGCGGACGAGCCTACCGCCAATCTGGACGCCGATAACGCCAAGCGCATCATGGATGTTTTGATGGACTTTAACCGGGTGGGTGTCACCACCCTGATTGCCTCGCACGATCTGAATTTGATGGCACGCTATGCGCGTCGCACCCTGCTGATTCAGGACGGCCGCTTTTCCGATCATCCAGGAGTGCTGGCATGAGAACCTGGCTGCGTCATCACCAATATGCTTTCCTGGTGGCTTTGCGCCGTCTGAAAGTGCAACCCTTCTCCTCCCTGTCCAATCTGCTGGTCATTGCCCTGACTCTGGCAGTACCTGTGCTGGGAGCCAGTATCTTGCTGGCCGCCCAGCCTGTCGTGCGCGAAATCCCTACCTCGCCCGAAATGACCGTGTTCATGAAACAGAACAGCACGCTGGAGCAAGCCCAGGCCTTCAGCCAGGCCGTGGGCAAAGAGTTTCAAACTGAACTGGCCAATATCAGGCTGGTCAGCAAGGAGCAGGCGCTCAAGCAATTGCAGAGCAACCCCAGTTGGACAGAGGCTTTGGGCGCCTTGCCCAGCAACCCCTTGCCCCACGCCATTGTGCTGACCCTGCATGAAACACCAGATCTGGTCACGCGGGCCGATACCTTAGCCAAAACCCTGCAAGGTCGCCAAGACGTGGATAGCGTGCTGCTCGATAGCGAATGGGTGCAGCGTCTGGCCGCGATCCTGAGCTTTATCCGCATTGGCTTATGGATATTGATGGCAGGTGTGGGCGTGGTGGTGATTGCCACCGTGTTCAATACCGTGCGCCTGCAAGCCCTGAACCAGCGTGAAGAAATTGCCGTGGCCCGTTTGGTCGGCGCGACCGAAGCCTTTGTACGCCGCCCTTTTCTGTACATGGGTGCGCTAACCGGCCTGCTTGCCAGCGCGCTGGCATGTGGCCTGGCTCTCTTGGCCCTGACTCCGCTGAACAAGGCCCTATCCAGTCTGGCCCAAAGCTACGGCGTCCAGCTAGCGCTCAAGCTGCCGGAATTTTCTCTTTTGCTGACAGCTGCTATATTGGTCGCCATTTTGGGCGCACTGGCGGCTCGCTGGTCTGTTACCCGTAGTACCCAATATTGATGTCGCTTCCTGAACCCTGTCCCCAAAATCTGGCCGAAAAAGTGGTGGCCTGGCAAAGAACCTCCGGCCGCCACCACCTCCCCTGGCAGAACACGCAAGACCCTTACCGCGTCTGGCTTTCCGAAATCATGTTGCAGCAAACCCAGGTCGCCACTGTCCTGGGTTATTACGAGCGCTTTCTGGAACGCTTTCCTACCGTCAAGGATCTGGCCGCTGCCGAGCAAGACGAGGTCATGCCCTACTGGGCCGGTTTGGGCTATTACGCTCGCGCCCGTAACCTGCATCGCTGTGCCCAAGAGGTCATGGAAAAATGGGGCGGCCGTTTCCCAGGCAATGCCACGGATCTGGCGACCTTGCCCGGCATAGGTCGCTCCACCGCCTGTGCCATCGCCGCCTTCTGTTTTGGCGAACGCAGCCCCATCATGGACGGCAACGTAAAACGTGTGTTTACGCGCTATTTCGGAATTTATGGGCCCACGCAGAAAAAGGCCGTGGAAAACACCTTGTGGGCCAAGGCGGATGAAGTCGTCGAGCTTGCTCCGGCAAGCCTGGATATGGCGGCCTACACCCAAGGGCTAATGGACCTGGGCTCGCAATGCTGTACGCGCAGCAAGCCCACCTGTAGCCTATGCCCGCTGCAAAGCAACTGCTATGCCCATACCCATCAGGCCCAGTCCGAACTACCCAGCCCCAAAGAGCGTATCCGCCAGGATGAGCGCTATGCGCATGTGCTGATTCTGGAGCTGAACGGTCAGGTCTTGCTGGAGCAACGGCCTGACAAAGGTATTTGGGGTGGCCTGCTCACTCTGCCCCAGTTTGACGATGCCGTCAGCCTGCAAACGGCGGCACTGCACTGGTCTCATGAAGAAGCGATTGCGCTGGCCTCTTTCCAGCACGTGTTCTCACACTTCAAGCTACACATCACACCGTGGCTGCTGCAAGTGGACGAATCTACCCTGGCCGAGCCAATGGCAGGCCAGCAATGGCAGGATCATGAAGCTCTGGAGCAAACCGCTTTACCTGCACCTATACGCAAGCTACTGCTGGGTTTGTATCAAAACCAAGATAGTGAACAACTGCTTCTACCTTGATGCCAAGACCCCCGGTATCATCCGGGGTAAGCGAGACAGCCCCTGGCTACGCGCAGCACCAAGCCAGGAGCACCCAAGGTCAAGCACTATGAAGGTCGCGCGGGCTTATCGTTGCTGATGCTCATCAGCATTCCGCAGGCCACACCCAGCGTCATCAAGGCCGTGCCGCCGTAGCTTAGAAATGGCAAAGGCACGCCTACCACGGGCAAAATCCCCGTTACCATGCCTATGTTCACGAACACATAGACAAACAGCATCATGGACATGGAACCGGCCAGCAGACGGCTGAACTGGGTATGAGCCACAGCGGCAATCGACAAGCCGCGCAGAATCAGCAAGGCATACAGCACCAGCAGCATGATGCCGCCATACAAACCGAATTCCTCGGCAAACACCGCAAAAATAAAGTCGGTGGTACGTTCGGGAACAAAGTCCAGATGAGACTGGGTACCCATCATATAGCCTTTGCCGTAAACCCCGCCCGAGCCAATCGCAATCATGGACTGAATGGTGTGAAAGCCCCTGCCCAGACGGTCGCTACCCGGATTCAGCAGCGTGCAGACCCGGTGTTTCTGATAATCGTGCAGCACCACCCAATCCAGGTCAGGCACGCAGATATAGTCTTCGTAGTAAAGCAAAGCACTGATGCCCAGCACCAGCACGACCACAATCGGCACAATCAGCTTGAAGGACAGGCCTGCAAAATAAATAACGCAAAAGCCAGCAGCAAACACCAGCAAGGCGGTACCCAAATCCGGCTGACGCACAATCAGCAGGAACGGAATCATCAGCAAAATACCCGCCACCACAAAATCCAGCAGGCTCATCTTGGGCCGCTGATAGCGGTGAAAATACCAGGCCAGCATCAAGGGCACAGAAATCTTAAGCATTTCCGAGGGCTGAATACGCGCCACCCCCAGATCCAGCCAACGCGTCGCGCCTTTGCTGGTCTCGCCAAAGAACTCCACCCCCAAAAGCAGTACCACCCCAACCGAATAAACGACTGGGGCCAACTTCATCCACATCGCCGGTGGAATCAAGGCCGCAACCCACATCACACCAAAGGCCAGCAGGAAATTGCGAACCTGGTCAGCAAAGCGCCAGTCCGTCCCCCCGACGGCTGAATGCATGATCGTCATGCCCAGCGCAGCCATCAGCACCAGCAACAGCAGCAAGGGCCAGTCAAAGGCAGTGACAGCTTTCAGGCCCAGTTGCAAAAGTCGCTTCATTGCATCTGCCCTCGCTCTACCAACCAGTAATCAAAGACCTTGCGCACAATCGGTGCTGCAACCGAACCACCCCATCCTGCGTTTTCCACAATCAGGGCAACTGCAATTTTAGGGTTTTCTGCCGGGGCGTAAGACATGAACAAGGCGTGATCACGCAACCGTTCGTCAATGGCGTTCGCATTGTACTTGGCACCGCGCAGGCTAAAGACCTGTGCGGTCCCTGTCTTGCCAGCAGCCTGATAGGCTGCTCCCGCAAAAGCGCGCCGTGCCGTGCCTTGGCGCACCACATCAACCAAAGCCTGTTTGACCACATCCACATTAGCCTGCTTCAAGGGGATCAGCTTGGCATCAATACGCACGGGCTGCTCAATTTCCGGGTCGTGGGGACTTAGCGTCTGGGTGACCAGGTGCGGAGGCCGCACAATGCCATTGCTCGCCAGCACAGCCGTGGCATGAGCCAGTTGCAACACGGTAAAAGAGTTATAGCCCTGGCCTACCGCCACGGAGATACTCTCCCCGGCATACCAGCGCTGTTGCGCCGGTTTGCGATAAGCCTTACGTTTCCACTCGGTAGAAGGCAAAATGCCTTGGCGTTCACCATCCAGGTCAATGCCAGTATGCTGGCCAAAGCCAAACTGCTTCATGAAGTCGTGCAGATTATCGACGCCGATTTCCGGGCCTAAGGAATAGAAGTACGTATCCGAGGACACCACCAAGGCACGGTGCATATCGGTAGACCCGTAAACCGCCCCACCCGCGTTACGGAAACGCTGACCACCAAACTCAAAATAGCCAGGATCGGAAATACGATCGGTCGCCTTGCGCTTGCCGGTCTCCAAAGCCGCCAACGCCACGAAGGGCTTGTAGGTCGAACCAATCGGATATGTACCGTACAGGGGACGATTAATCAGCGGATGATCGGGCGAGTCATTTAACTTGCGCCAGTTCTCTACGTCGATACCGTCGATAAACAAGTTCGGGTCAAAGGACGGTGCGGACACAAACGCCAGCACTTCCCCCGTGCTGGGTTCAATCGCCACCAACGCACCACGTCTCCCGGCAAACAAACCTTCGGCCATCTTTTGCAGGCCAATATCCAGCGACAGGCGCAGGCTGGCACCCGGTACAGGGTCCACGCGACTCAAGGTACGCACAGGACGACCTGAAGCGGCCACTTCCACCTCTTCAATACCCGTGCGTCCGTGCAGGGTCTTTTCCCAGGTTTTCTCAATCCCTTTTTTGCCAATCACCTGCGTGCCTCGGTAGTTACCGGTTTGCCCGGTTTCTTCCAGACGCTGCTGGTCGCCTTCGGAAATACGGCCTACATACCCCAGCACGTGCGCCGCTGACTCGCCGTGCGGGTACTCGCGCACCCAGCGGGCCTGTAAGGTCACTCCGGGGAATTTGAAAGCATGGGCAGCAAACCAGGCCGCTTCATCATCACTTAGGTTATTGCGCAGTAAAATCTCGGAATATCGGCTGTTTTGGGCGGCGTTCTGCTTGAATCGGCGACGATCGCGTGGACTTAGCTCCACCAATTCACCCACGCGATCCAGCATATCGTCTACGGGCTCGCCCAGACTGGCGGGCACCACCGACAGCGTGTAGTCCCGATAATTACGAGCTAAAACCTCGCCATTGCGGTCCAGAATCTCGCCTCGTCGGGGAGTAATCGGGATGACAGCAATACGGTTTTGATCAGCTCGAGCGGCAAAGCCTTCGTAGCGCACCACTTGCAAGTACCACAAGCGCACGCCCAAAATTCCTAGCAGCACGCAGGCCAGAACGGCGGCCACCAGAACACGAAAAAAAATGCGTTGGCGCAACTGGTGTGAGGTTTTTTTGAATTCAAACATGGCCGCCCTACCAATCAGGACGAACCGGAGTCGGATTCGTCCAGACGTCGCTGCGGCAAGAACAGCACACTATCGGCCAGCGGCCACAAAGCGGCTGTCAGCAAGGTGCCAGCCGCCCACTCCCAGCCAGACCACTCCCCCACCAGCCAGGCGTGCAACACCTGCACGATCAACTGTGCCAGCAACATGACGACTGCCATGTGTAGAAAGTGAATCCACATACCGAAGTTCAAGATGCGCTTGCGCAAAAGCAAGGCACCATACACGACCAGCACGTAGGCCAGGGCATGCTCGCCCAGGAGACTGCCATCATGCACATCCACCAAAATACCCAGCACGAAAGCCAGGGACATGGGAACACGGCGTGGCTCATGCACGGCCCAAAAGCCCAGTACCAGCATCAACAGGTCCGGCGCAAAGGGCAGCAGGCGCCAGGGCAACATGGACCCCAGCCACATCAAAAGAACTGAGCCCCACACCAGCCACGGGCTGGAAGCACGCGAAAACGGGCTGCTATCAATAGGCTGCAAACTGCCCAGAGATGAAGACCGGACTTTGCGGCTAGGGGTGTCCGAGGACTCAGCGTGTCGCGTCATCAGCATCGTCCTGTTCAAGAGAGCGTTCGCTCTCGGGCACCAGCAAAATGAGAAAATGACGGTAACGCTCGGGGTGCGATAAGGGCGTCACCAAAGCCAGCGCAAAACCGGAGGCATCATCGCGTTCGATACTGCTGACCGTCCCGACCGGCAAACCAGCGGGGAACAAGCCGCCGATACCACTCGTGATCAAGGTATCGTCTGGCTCCAGATCCACGTCACTGGTCAGAAAACGCACCTCTACCTTGCCACCGGGGTTGCCACCAAAGGCAATCAAACGCAGGCCATTACGCAGCACCTGTACCGGCACCGAGACTTTGTCGTCAGTAATAAGCGCGGCCTCCGAGGTAAAACGCGTGACACGCACCACCTGCCCCACAACCCCGCCTTCGTCAATAACGGGCATACCGGGACGAATGCCACTTGCCGAGCCCTTGTTGAAAATCAGGTGACGCGCATACCCATTGGGCGGTTCGTACAGAACTTCAACCGCTACAGAGGGCTGGGTGACGGTATCGGCCACTTGCAACAAACGACGCAATTGTTCGTTTTCAGCAGAAAGCTGAGCGGCATGGGTAGAGAGCTGAGCCAGCTCGATGCGCTGGCGTTGCAAGGCCTCTTTTTCAGAACGGGCGGTCGAGGCCGCATCCGTCCAGCTACTGAAGTACGTAACCAGATCACGCGGCGCGAGCATGACGCGCTGAAAGGGGTAGAGCACAGTGGCAATCGCCTGACGTACAGGCTCAAGCACAGAGTAACGAGCATCGGTGATCAACAGGCCCACTGTCAGCACCAAAAGAGCGGCCAAACGCAGCTCAGCAGATGAGCCACGCCTAAATAGCCGGATGGAGCCTTGTTCTCGCATTACTCAAACACTCGATCACTTGTCCCAACGAACAGGCATTGCCGTAGGGGCCAAGCAAGGATCAATCGTAAATGAATACGGACTCCAGACGCTCCAAATGCTCCAGAGCCTCGCCGCAACCCCGTACCACGCACGTCAGAGGATCTTCGGCCACCACAACGGGCAAACCGGTCTCTTCTTGCAATAGACGGTCCAGATCATGAACCAGCGCACCACCCCCGGTCAGGACAATGCCCTTGTCGGTGATATCCGCACCCAGTTCAGGAGGAGTTTGTTCCAGAGCGGTTTTAACCGCAGAGACGATCTGATTCAAGGGATCGGTCAGCGATTCCAGGATCTCGTTGGACGAAACCGTGAAACTACGTGGCACCCCTTCGGACAAATTGCGACCCTTGACTTCAATTTCACGAATTTCAGTGCCAGGAAATGCGGAGCCAATCTCTTTTTTGATCAATTCAGCGGTGGGCTCACCGATCAGCATGCCGTAATTGCGACGGATGTAATTAATAATGGCTTCGTCGAACTTGTCGCCACCAACGCGCACCGATCCTTTATAGACCATGCCGCCTAAAGAGATCACGGCCACTTCGGTAGTACCACCACCAATATCCACGACCATGGAACCACTGGCATCGGACACGGCCAGACCGGCACCGATTGCTGCCGCCATGGGCTCTTCAATCAGGTAGACCTTGCTGGCGCCCGCGCCTAATGCAGATTCTTTGATGGCGCGGCGTTCTACCTGGGTAGAGCCACAAGGCACACACACGATAATACGTGGGCTGGGGGCAAACATGCTGCGGGGGTGAACCATGCGGATAAACTGCTTGAGCATTTGCTCGGTCACAGTAAAGTCCGCGATCACACCATCCTTCATGGGCCGGATGGCTTCAATATTGCCAGGCACCCGACCCAGCATTTGCTTGGCCTCCTGCCCAACGGCCTGAATGATTTTTTTACCATTAGGTCCACCTTCATGGCGGATGGCTACAACGGACGGTTCATCCAGTACGATACCCTTGCCGCGTACATAAATAAGGGTATTGGCCGTACCGAGGTCGATTGCCATATCGCTGGAAAAGTAACTGCGTAGGAATCCGAACATGGGCGCGCAAAGTGTAAAGTGTTTGGGGGAAAAGACAGGTAAATTCGGCGCGGAACTCAAGCGTAAAACGACAGGCACAAGAACCAGGCAACGAATTCAAAAATACCTGGAAAGAAAACGATCAATGATAACTTATAATTGCACTACATTAGGACTGTTTTAATGGTCAGTTAAGTTCTGTAACCCCCGCATTTGCTGTAAAAGTGCCAAACTGTCCTTAACTGACAGATTTCCGCTTTTTTTTATTACTTATTTTCCAGTACCCACCCACATGTCTATCACTGAACAGGATGTTGCCCGTATAGCGCAACTGGCGCGCCTTGATCTTTCTGCTGAACAAGCCTCCCAGGTCGAGCACGATTTGACGCGCATCCTGGGCCTGATCCAGACCTTGCAAACCGTTGATACTCAAGGCGTTGAGCCGATGGCCCACCCTTTGTCCGCCCGCCAGCAGATCAGTCTGCGTCTGCGCGAGGACAAGGCCCTGCCTTGCGGAACGGTAGAAAGCCGCCAGGCCATGATGCGCAACGCCCCCGCCGAGCAGGATGGCCTGTTTCTGGTGCCCACGGTCATCGAATAAAGCAAAACCATGTCTTTTACCCCTGAATTCGCGACTATTGCAGCGCTGCGACTCGCTCTGCAAAACAAAACCGTCAGTGCCCGCGAGCTGGCCCAGCAAGCCCTGGACAACAGCGCCCGTCAAAAAGAGCTCAATGCCTTTGTTCAGCAAGACGCCGCCCTGACCCTGGCACAGGCCGATGCCGCCGATGCCCTGATTGCCCAAGGCAAGGCCGGTCCACTGACCGGCATCCCGATCGCCCACAAAGATTTGTTTGTCACCAAGGATTGGCAGACCACCGCCTGCAGCAAAATGCTGAAAGGCTATGTCAGCCCCTTTGACGCGACGGTGGTGACCAAGCTGCAGGCAGCCGGTGCTGTCTCGCTGGGCAAACTGAACTGTGACGAGTTCGCCATGGGTTCGCGCAACGAAAGCTCGGTATTCGGTCCCGTACGTAACCCCTGGGATCACACCATGGTGCCCGGTGGTTCGTCAGGTGGTTCCGCCGCTGCGGTGGCCGCTGGTCTGGTAGCTGGTGCAAGCGCAACCGATACCGGCGGCTCGATTCGCCAGCCTGCCGCCCTGTGTGGTGTCAGCGGCATCAAGCCCACCTACGGCACGATTTCCCGCTTTGGCATCATTGCTTACGGCTCCAGCCTGGATCAGGCCGGCCCTATCGCCCGTAATGCCCGCGACTTGCTCGATCTGCTGGAGACCATGTGCGGTTTCGACCCCCAAGATGCTACCAGCCTGGAATTTTGCGACGATCAGCCCAATAACGGCGCGCGGATTCGTCAGCAATTTGAACAGCAACAGTCGCAGCAAGAAGCCCAAGGCAGTCAGCCACTGAAAGGCCTGCGTATTGGTGTGCCCGCCCAGTTCTTTGGCCCCGGCCTGGACCCGGTCGTTGCCGACGCCATCGAAGCCGCCCTGAAAACCTACGAAAGCCTGGGTGCAGAACGCGTCACCGTGCAACTGCCCCTGACCGAGCTGTCTGTCCCTACGTATTACGTCATCAGCCCCGCTGAGGCCTCAACCAACCTGTCACGCTTTGACGGTGTACGCTTTGGCCACCGCGCCAGCCAGTACACCGACCTGAACAGCATGATCTCGCGTTCGCGCTCGGAAGGTTTTGGCCCTGAGGTGGTACGCCGCATTCTGGTTGGCACTTACGTGCTCTCGCACGGCTACTACGACGCCTACTATCTGCAAGCCCAACGCGTACGCCGCATGATTGTGGACGACTTCCAAAAAGCCTTTGAACAGTGCGACCTGATCCTTGGCCCCGTCACACCGGCCCTGGGCCGCAAGCTGGGTGCCACCATCGAGGACCCCACTACCGACTGGCTGGGCGATGTCTACACGCTGGGCGTCAGTCTGGCTGGTCTGCCCGCCATGTCCATTCCTTGCGGCTTCAGTAACGATGAGCGCCCCTTGCCCATCGGCCTGCAAATCATTGGCAACTACTTCCGTGAAGGCCAATTGCTGGCCTTTGCCGACCGCTTCCAGCAAGTCACCGACTGGCATCAACGTCAACCAGGACAACAATAATGGAATGGGAAATTGTGATCGGGCTGGAAACCCATACCCAGCTCTCGACCGAATCCAAAATCTTCTCCAGCAGCAGCACCCGCTTTGGAGCCTTGCCCAACACGCAAGCCAACGAAGTCGATATGGCCCTGCCTGGCGCGCTGCCCGTCTTTAACCGTGGTGCTGCCGAACGGGCGATCCGTCTGGGTCTGGCCGTTGGTGGCCACATTGCGCCACGTTCCGTGTTCGAGCGCAAAAACTACTTCTACCCTGATCTACCCAAGAACTACCAGATCAGCCAGATGGAAATCCCCGTCGTCAGCGGCGGCACAGTCAGCTTCATGCTGGATGGCGAAGAAAAAACCATCAATCTGACACGCGCCCACCTGGAAGAAGATGCCGGTAAATCCCTGCATGAAAACTTCCGTGGTCCTTACGGCGAGTCCAGCACCGGGATCGACTTGAACCGAGCAGGCACTCCGCTGCTGGAGATCGTGTCCGAACCTGAAATGCGCTCGGCTGCTGAAGCCGTGGGCTATGCCCGCGCCTTGCACAGCCTGGTAGTCTGGCTGGGTATTTGCGACGGCAATATGCAGGAAGGCTCGTTCCGCGTCGATGCCAACGTATCGGTGCGCCCCAAAGGCCAGAAAGAATTTGGCACCCGTTGCGAACTGAAAAACATCAACTCCTTCCGCTTCCTGGAACGTGCCATTCAATACGAAGCACGTCGCCAGATCGAACTGATCGAAGACGGTGGCAAGGTCATTCAGGAAACCCGCCTGTACGACTCGGATCGCGATGAGACCCGCAGCATGCGCAGCAAGGAAGATGCACACGATTACCGCTACTTCCCCGACCCTGACCTGCCACCTCTGTTTATCAGTGAAGAATGGATCGAGCAGGTTCGTCAGAACATGCCTGAACTGCCCGCCCAGAAACAGGCCCGCTTCGAGCAAGAGTTTGAACTGAGCCGTTACGACGCCTCGCAGCTGACGGTAGACCGCGCCACTTCCGACTTCTTTGAAGCCATCTTGCAAGCAGGTTCCAGCGCCAATGCCAAACTGGCTGCCAACTGGGTGCTGGGCGAGCTGTCGGCTGCCTTGAACCGTGAAGAAATCAGCATCGAACAGTCCAAAGTCAGCCCGGCACAATTGGCTCAGCTGATTGCCCGTATTGCTGACGGCACCATCTCCAACAAGATTGCCCGCGATGTCTTTGCGGCGCAGTGGGATGGCGAGCTCAATGGCGATGTAGATGCCATTATCGACGCCCGTGGCTTGAAGCAGATCAACGATGTGGGTGCCATTGAGGCCATGGTGGACGAAGTACTGGCCGCCAACCCCAGCATCGTCGAACAGCACCGTGCCGGTAAACCCAAGGCCTTCAACGCCTTGGTCGGCCAGGTGATGAAGGTTGCCAAGGGCAAGGCCAATCCGCAGCAAATCAATGAAATGCTCAAGCAAAAGCTGGACGCTTAAGTCCGGACTCTGCGCTTAGCGGACACAAAAACGCCAGGCCAAGGCCTGGTGTTTTTTTTACTACTGAATCCTGCTTAACAAACGCGGGAGATCAGACGCCGTAGCGATCACGGTAGGCTTTCACCTGGGGAGCATGAGCGGCCAAGGTCGTATCGTCTGCCAATACCGCCATGATGTCAGCCAGCGAAGCAATGCTGATCACGGGAATACCGTAAGTCTGTTCCACTTCCTGCACAGCAGAATGCGCGGACAGTTCCTGGTCATTACCAGCGCGTTCCATGCGATCCAGAGCAATCAGCACCGCAGCAGGCTCTGCACCCGCCGCCTTGATGATCTGCATGGATTCACGCACGGACGTACCCGCTGTGATCACGTCATCAATAATCACGACCTTGCCTTGCAAGGGTGCTCCCACCAGGGTACCGCCTTCGCCGTGGTCTTTGGCTTCTTTGCGGTTGAAGGCAAAGGGCACGTCACGATCACCAATTTGAGGATGCTCAGCCAGGGCAATCGAGGTCGCGGCAGCCAAAGGAATCCCTTTGTAGGCAGGCCCGAACAGCATGTCAAACGACACGCCCGAATCCAGTAAAGCCTGGGCATAGAAACGGGCCAGTTGACCCACACTACGTCCCGTATTGAACAGGCCGGCATTGAAGAAGTAAGGACTCAAACGGCCAGACTTGACCTTGAATTCCCCAAAGCGCAGCACTCCCTGTTCCAGGGAAAAGCGCACAAAATTGCGACGATTATCGTTAGTAGCCGACATGACAGAGTATGAAAAAGATAGAGACGAACAGCATTTTAGCGTGTTGTGCGCCATCACTTGGCAGGTTCGGCCAGTTCTTCTAACAAGAAGTCGATAAAACTGCGCACTTTAGGTGTCAAATAGCGACGACTGGCATAGACAGCGTGCAGTTGTTGCCGCTCTTCGGTGTAATCAGGTAGCAAGCGAACCAAACGACCACTGTTCAGATCATCCATGACCAGCCACTGGGGCAAATAGGCCAACCCTGCTCCGCCCAAGGCGCTGTAATAGGTCAGGTTCGTGTTGTCCGAGCGCATAAAAGGATTCAGGCGCAAGGACTCCGGCCCGTCCGGCCCTAACAGCTCGAAGCTGGGCTGCTGCAAATAACTGGGACTGATAGCAGGCAAACGCATCACCTCAGCACAGTTGCGCGGCATGCCGTGCTGGGCCACAAACGCCGGGCTGGCCACCAGATGAAAAGGCATGGGGCAAATAAGACGCGCAATCTGATGCGGGGCAGGCTCACGCATCACCCGCAGAGCCAGATCAAAACCTTCCGCCACCAAATCCACTTTGTGATTGCTCAGGCTCATGTCCAGAGTCACTTCCGGAAAGCGTGTTTGGTAATCGTGCAACAACTGCGCCACTTTGCGATTTGCAAACCACACCGGAGCCGTCACCCGCAAGGCCCCTTGCGGCTGATGCCCTGAACCCGACAAAGCCTGCTGCCCGCGTTCCAGGGTATCGAGCGCCTGCAGGCAATAGTCAAAGTAAGTCTGCCCCAATTCTGTCAGACTCAAACGACGGCTGCTGCGATGGAGCAAGCGGGTGCCTAGCTGTTTTTCCAGATTGGCCAGGTGTTTGCTGACCATAGGCGCTGACATGTCCAGACGTTGCGCCGCCGCGGCAAAACTGCCCGCCACCACGATCTCTCTGAACACCCGCAAACTCTGAATCGTATCCATGCTTTCCTAATAAGAAAGTAACTAATGAAAATAGGCCTGTTTATTTCCTGATAGTAATTGATTAATCTAAAAAAAGTGCCAACCCGATGCCTGTCTGGACCTTGAACGGGCGGGACCAGCTCCAGGCTGACATCGAAACGATGTCACTTCCCCGGGTCAGGTGCTGTTTTACCGATACTGTCAACTTTCCAAAGGAAAACACATGAGCGCCCTTACTTCCAGCTGGACTCCTCGCATCCTTAGCCTGCTGCGCTTTGTCACAGGCTATTTACTGCTGACACACGGTACTGCCAAGATCCTCGGTTTCCCCAAAGTAGACATGTTTGCCAACCTGCAGATCACCTCTCTGTATGGGGTTGCAGGCATCCTGGAACTCGTTCTGGGCGGCTTGCTGGTGCTTGGGCTGTTTTCTCGCTTTGCAGCCTTTGTTGCATCGGGCCTGTGCGCGTTTGCTTATTTTATTGGTCACGCCACCTCCAGTACCTTTGCCACTCCAATTCTCAACGGCGGCGAAGCGGCGGTTCTGTTCTGCTTTGTGTTCCTCTATCTGGCTTTTGCTGGCCCGGGCCCCTGGAGCATTGACGCAGGTCGCAGCAAAGACTGATTGCCCCACTCAACCCCTTAACCCCTGCCTCTATCTGGCGGGGGGCAGGAGATCATCATGACAATGCCCACCTATTTCATTTCGCACGGTGGCGGACCCTGGCCCTGGATCTCCGAGGCACAAACCATGTACGCCCCGCTGCGTACTGCCTTGCAGGACATTCCACGCCAACTGGGCCGCACGCCCAAAGCAATCGTGATGGTCTCCGCCCACTGGGAAGCCCAACAGGCACATTTGCTGGTCGCAGCCGCAGCACAACCGAGCATGGTGTACGACTACTATGGCTTTCCACCCCATACCTACGAGATCCATTACCCTGCACCGGGCGATCCTGCATTGGCCCAGCAGGTCTGTAACCTGCTGGAAGGCGCTGGCCTGCCCACTCATCTGGATATGCAACGCGGCTTTGACCACGGCGCCTTCGTACCGGCTTATGTCATCTACCCGCAGGCCAAAGTGCCCATGGTTCAGTTGTCCATTCACGCCAACTATGACCCGGCCCTGCACTACGCCATGGGCCAAGCCCTGGCCCCCTTGCGGGACGAGGATGTGCTGATTATTGGCAGCGGCCTGAGCTACCACAACCTGCGCAATATGGGACCCGGTGGTGTGGAGCCCTCGGCCCAGTTTGATGCCTGGCTACACCAGAGCCTAAGCCTGGAGGATCCCACTGTTCGCCGTCAGGCCTTGATGGATTGGGAACAAGCTCCGGCAGCACGTATTGCCCATCCGCGCGAGGATCACCTGGTCCCCGTCATGGTGGCTGCCGGGGCCGCACGTGGCGATACCGCGCATCGCTTTCACCATGAAACACACGCCTTTGGTGGCTTGACCGTGTCCAGCTACCGCTTTGGCTCGGCCACGTAACAAGCTCTGACGGCCACTGACATACAGGCAGGTTACGGGTTACAGTGCTGACGCTATAAGGAGAATTGCCACGTGTTACGCGTCACCTCGTTAAACGTCAACGGTATTCGGGCTGCTTTTCGTAAAGGCCTGCCCGCCTGGCTGGAAGCCCAGAAACCTCATATTGTCTGCATGCAGGAAATCAAGATCAGCGAGCCTGATCTGACCCCCGATCTGACCCACCCCGGTCAGTATCACGGGCATTTCCACCACGCGCAGAAAAAAGGCTATAGCGGCGTAGGCCTGTATCTGAATCACAAAGCGGAAAATGTGGTCGAAGGGATGGCCTGCGAGGAATTTGATGCCGAAGGCCGTATCATTCGCGCCGACTGGCATGACCTGAGTGTCATCAGCGCCTACCTGCCCTCCGGTTCGTCGGGCGACGAGCGTCAAACGGCCAAGTACCGCTTTCTGGATCATTTTGAGCAGTGGATTAATGGCTTGATGCAGGAGCACCGTGATACTGGCCGCGAATTCATCATTTGTGGTGACTGGAATATTGCACACCACGAAGCCGATCTGAAAAACTGGAAAGGCAATCTGAAAAACAGCGGCTTTCTACCTGAAGAACGTGCCTGGATGACAAAAGTGCTGGACGAGCTGTCCTGGGTAGACGTGTATCGCAGCCTGCATCCCGACACCACCGACGAGTGCTACACCTGGTGGAGCAACCGCGGCCAGGCTTGGGCCAAAAATGTGGGGTGGCGCATTGATTATCAAATTGCCACCCCAGGTATTGCTGCCAAGGCGCGTCATGCCACAGTCTATAAAGAAGAGCGTTTCAGTGACCATGCGCCCTTGACGGTTGATTACGACTGGAGCTTGTAAGCCCAGTCTGAGAAGGTCAGCGCCTTAGCTGCCCTTCTCAATCATGTAGCGCACCACACTACGCAATTGCTCGTCCGTGGCTTTGGGGGCAGCACCACGCGGTGGCATGGCGCCCTTGCCATTGATAACCACTTCCATCAGGGCGTCTTCGCCTTGAGCAATCAAGGGCGCCCAACGAGCCTTATCACCCAGGCGGGGCGCATTGGCCATACCGGATGCGTGGCAGACCATACACGACGATTTATATAGTTTGAGGGCTTCGTCGGAATCGGCATGTGCTGCAGGAACAGCGGCCAACAAGAGCAAAGCGGCCATTGCAGATGACATCATGGTGGCGGGGCTATAGATTCTCATGGTTTTACCCTTTAAACAGTCGGCATGAACGCATGCCCGGCTGATACTTCGTTTGCAGAACAAGGGACCTGGTTTTCAAAGTCCATACCCCCTGCTTGTTCTTGGCTTGTTTACGATACTGCCTGCAAGCCCGGACGGAATTGATTCGTACTCCTGTTCCTCAATTCCGCGCTCCGGGTACCAACTCCTGCCTTAAGCCTTGATCGGACCGGGAGGGCTGACTTGTTTCATCAAGTCATCGTTCCAGTCGCCTTCGACCAGGACGTGACCTGCGGCGCCCAGCTCCATGGCTTCGATCAGGTTGTGGTTCACGTAGGCGTACACTCCAGGCTGCTTGAAGGTGTAGAGCGCCACACCGGCCGAACCGCCACGAATGAACCAGGTTTCCAGGTTCTTGGCGGGTGGGTCATCAAATTTACCCAGTTCCCAAACCCAGTCACCGTGCCCCCCGATCAGGTGGGGTCGCGTATCGCGGTTGGCCTGCGAGTGAATGAACAGCACGGTTTCACCCACTTTGGCCTTCATGGCACCGTCACCCATCAAGGCACCGACCTTACCGTTGAACACCACATGGCTGGGGATCAGGCCACGCATGGCTTCCAAGGTATCACCGTAGCTTTCCGCCGATGAACCATACTTTTTAAAGTTACCCTTTTCATCACGAGGGATGTAGAGGTCAAACTCACCAATGCTGTAGACACGGTCGTAATGCAAGGGGTTACCAGCCGAGTCTTTCAGGCCGTCGCGTGGCAGCACCATGACGGTACCGTGCATGCCCTGAACCACGTGCCAGGCAACCGAGCCTTCTGGTGCGCAGTGGTAAATGAAGGTACCGCTGCGGTCGGCCTTGAAACGCAGTGTGGCTTGCTCCCCAGGGTTCACGTTGGTCAGCTTGGCACCGCCCAGCGCACCGGTCGAGGCATGAAAGTCGATATTATGCGGCATGGTGTTGGTGGCCGGGTTCACCAGGGTCAGCTCCAGGTAGTCGCCTTCATGAACCACCATGGTAGGACCGGGCATGGAATCGTCGAACATCATGGCGTGCATGGTGGTGCCGTCACGGTCAACCTCGATTTCGCGCTCGGAGATGGTCATGCGAAATTCCACGACACGCGGCTCGGGACCCACTTTTTGCTCGTGTTTATGGACCATGGGAGGCGCAACCAGATCCACCTTGACCCGTTCCAGCTTGGCGATCTGCTCTTCTGTACGTGCAGCCAGCCAGGGCGCATTCTTTTTGGGGGCGGCTGTTTCGCGGGCTTGTACTTGCGCCGCCAACAAAGTGGTTCCTGCGGCCACACCTAGGCCAGCACTTTTCAAGAAATGACGACGTTCCATACTACCTCCGGTTTGATCCAGGCGTAATGCCTGCTGATTAAATAGTTGATTGCTCTAACAGTTACAGGATGTATTTGAACGCACTTAATCTACGCCATCTTTGTTGCAGCGCAAGCATTGGCGATGCGCACAAAAAAAACCGCCTCAACGGCGGTTTTAAAAAATACCTGTTAACGATACGCCGCAACCCGATCCGCAAGGATCGTCTGCTCAGCCATTCTGCAACTGATCAGCTTTCGCGACTCTCTTGGACGGCCATCAGTTTGTCCAGGGCCGAGAACAAATGGCGCCGCTCGGTAGCGGTGAGAATCTGTTCCAATTCCTCCTCCAATTTTCCGACCTGCTCTTCAGCAGGCAAGAGCAAAGTCTGGCCTTGAGCAGTCAGATGCAATTGCTGCAAACGTCGATCACGCGGGTCTGAATGGCGTTGGATCAAACCACGCTTGACCAGACGCTCGACCACCGGCACCAGATTGGACGGCGAGATATCCAGCGTTTCACCCAATTGGCGTAAATAGATTCCCGGATTGGCATCGAGCAAGATCAAAATAGAAAACTCGCTGGGCTTGAGATCATGCTCGGCAACACGATGCGCAAACAGCTTATGAATATGAATTTCCGTACGCGTGAGGCGATAGCCCAGAAAGCGCAGAAGGCGCGACTGGTCAACAGCGGATTCGAGAGCACTGTCCATGAGTTGGTGTCTGACTAAAAAGAGAAAAACGCCAGCAAGACAGTGTCGACATACTATCGACACCATCCTGAGCGGCACACCGTTGATCGGTGCAGACATCAATCATAGAACATAGACCTGTAAACCGTCTCAGACGAGCTTTTGCATGGGCACTGTGCGTGCCGCTGTCGCCTCTATCCTGCTCAAATAATAGCGGGCGTCCAGCAAGCCATGATCAAAGAAATAATCAGCACTGGCCACCTTACGCTCACACAAGCTGGTATCGGCCTGCAAGCGACTGACCCGCCCTGCCCGTGCCCAGGCAAATGCCATACACACGGTACCGACCAAGCGCAGATAATCCTCCGCACACCACGCCAGCACTTGCGTATCGTGTTGAGCACGGGAGCACAAATGGGTCGTCACTTCGTGCAGATGGTCGCTCCACTGCCTTAACGCTTTGCCCCACGGACAGTCCGCCATCGCACTCAGGCAAGCATCCGCCTCCCCGCGCCAGGTCTGGAGCAAAGGTTGCAAGGCCTCGGGGCCCACGGCAGCAATCTTGCGCTGCAGCAGATCCAGCGCCTGGATCTGGTTGGTTCCTTCATAAATCATGGCAATACGCACATCCCGAAGCGTTTGCTCAATACGATACTCATGCACGTACCCATAGCCGCCAAAAACTTGTAGTGCGTCGCTGGCCAGGGCAAAGCCCCGCTCTGTAAAGAACGACTTGACGACCGGTGTCAGCAAAGAGGCCAGACTCAGCGCCTGAGCCTGCTCGTCGCCCTCTGGCAGGCTCTGCGCCAAATCAAGCTGATGCGCTGTCCACGCCGCCATCACCCGCATACCCTCCGTCCAGACGCGTAAGTCGGCAAGGATGCGTTGCATGGCAGGATGATGGGCAATAGGGTCCGCTGCTCCCTTGGCCGTTGCCGGGCGAGGTTGCACCCGCATCTGATGACGTTCGTGAGCATAAGTGCGTGCCAATTGCCACGCAGCTTCTGCATGCCCCAAGCCTTGCAAGCCAACATGCAAACGAGCCGAATTCATCATGACAAACATGGCAGCCAGACCTTGATGCGGCTTGCCAAGCAACCAGGCCTGGGCAGCCTCGAAACGCATCGTACAAGTAGCACTGCCCTTGATACCCATTTTCTTCTCAATACCATCGCAATAAATCGTATTGGGAACCAATCCCTGTTCCTGGGGAATCAGGCGTGGGGCCAGGAACAAGGACAGCCCCCGTGTACCGGCAGGGGCATCGGGCAGACGTGCCAGCACCAGATGAACGATGTTCTCGCTCATATCCTGATCGCCACCAGAGATGAAAATCTTGTTGCCATGCAAGCGGTAGGAACCATCTTGTTCGGGCAGTGCCTGGGTACGTAACAAACCCAAATCGGAACCGGCTTGTGGTTCTGTCAGGCACATCGTGGCCAACCAACGCCCGCTAACGATAGGCGGCAGATAGGTGCGGCGGATGTAATCATCACCATGAGCATGCAAGCAGGCGTACGCACCATGCAAAATTCCCGGATACATGGCCCAGCCGTGATTGGCCGATGCCAGCATTTCATGCAAGGCCGTATCCAGCAACTGAGGCAGACCCTGGCCACCCACGCTGGGATCGCAGGCCAAAGCAGGCCAGCCCGCTTCCACAAAATCGGCATAGGCTTTAGCAAACCCGTCTGGCGTCAAGACCCGTCCGTGCTCCAGACGACAGCCTTGCAAGTCCGCTGGCCCATTGAGCGGGGCCAATACGTCAGCACAGAAGCGTCCGGCCGCCTCGAGCACCCTATCTGCCGTTTCCTGATCCAGCCCCTGGTGCGCCGACAAACGGCACCACTCTTTTTCCGCCTGTAAGCAATACTGCTGCACAAACCGGAAATCCTCCAAGGGGGGCTGATAATGTGATGCTTGCATACTTAAATCCTCTCTTGCTGCGCCAAACCGGCGACCAATTGACGATAAGGGCCAATCGCCCGGGCCAGGCACACGACTGACAGCAAGGCCGCCAAGGCTGAGACCAAACCCAATGACAACCCTACTTTCTGCTCGTCATAAAAAATAAAGTCCGTGAAAAAAGCGACCAGAAACGGGCCCATGCCCAAGCCAATCAAATTGATCAGAAGCAGATAAATCGACGTGACCTGCCCCCGCAATTGATTGGGCGTAATCGCCTGCAAGATAGGAGGAGCCAAGGCAACGGGCATCCCCAGAAAGAAGGTCGTTGCTGCCACCGCTACCAACGCAAACTCAGCAGAAGGGGCAAAGGCCAGCGCCACGCCAGTCACGATCAGAACGCTGGTGGCGATCAAGGAAATAAGGATCGAGCCTACCAGCTTGCCGCGTGCGGTCAGATGATCAGCCAGAAAGCCACTGACCAGCATGCCCCCAATCCCAAATGTCAAAATAATGACCCCGTAAGCTGGGCCAATTTCACCCGGAGTCCAGCCCCACTGGCGGATAAAGGTAGCGGGCAGCCAGGCCGTGACGCCAAACGTGATCATGGCGGTCAGCCCCGGAGCCAGCAGCAGTGGAAAGTAGGCCCGTTTATGACGCAGCACATAGCGCCAATCCGGGGCGCAAGCCGATCCGGTACGCGCGGTTGGGCTGGCCTCTTTCAGGCCCCGCCGCACCGGCTCCCGCACCGTTAGCATCAGCAGAACAAGGGGGATACCGGGCAAGGCCACAAAGATGAAGGCCGCCTGCCAGGGTTTGAAGCTGCCCAGCAGCGGAAACACCAGCGTCCCTGACTGGCTGGTCGCCTCAATGACCAGCCCACCCACAATGAAGGCAGTCGCCGATCCTATATAGACCCCCGATGTATAAATACTCATGGCACGGGCCCGGCGCTCGGGCGCAAAGTAATCGGCCAACATAGAATAGGCGGCCGGAGACAGGGCGGCCTCGCCAATGCCCACGAACATGCGGGCGACAAAAAGCGATGCGAAACCAGTCACATAGCCCCCTGCGGCAGTGGCCAACACCCACACCACCATTCCAATCACAATCAGGTTGCGGCGATTCCAGCGGTCTGCCAAGCGGCCCAGAAAAATCCCAACAAACGTATAGAAAATGGCAAACGCAAAACCGTGAACAATACTGAACATCCAATCTGACAGATGCAGATCCTTTTTGATGGGCTGCACCAACAGGCCCAAGATCTGGCGATCCACAAAGGACAGCGTATAGGCCAGCAATAAGACAATCGTGACGTAATACGCATAGCCCAAGGTCGAAGGCTCGGTGGAAGCGGGCACGCGTACACGGCCCGGCAAATAAGGCAGGCTCAAGGCAAGCTCCTGTGAAGGATGGAGAAAGGAATTAAATGGGCTGGCATGAACAGCCAGCCCTGGTGGACCTCAGCTGCTTTGACCCTGAATCAGCATCAGGGCATCTAATGCAAGCACACCTTGAGCTTCGGGCAACACAATCACCGGATTAAGGTCTATTTCACGAATAGCAGGCGTGCCACGCAACACCTGCCCGAGGCGGACGATCAGCTCGGCCAATGCCTCACGATCAAGCCTGGGGGAGCCTCGATAGCCATGCAACAAGGCCGCTGCCTGCAACTGATCGAGCTCATGCAATACCTGCCTTACGGACAGATCAGCATCCAGCAGACGAACATCACGCATGATTTCCGCCGTAACTCCTCCCATACCTACCAAAATGACCGGCCCCCATTGCGGGTCCTGACGCGCCCCTACAATCATCTCCAGGCCACGCCGTCCCATGGCCTCTACCAGCACACCATCCAGGACAATATTGCCGTCGTAGTTGGCCACATTGGCATGCAGACGCATCCAGGCTTGCTCTAAAGATGGCCTGTCGCCAACGTTAAGAATGACACCGCCTGCATCACTCTTGTGGCTTAACTGCGCAGACTGAGCCTTGAGCGCAACAGGCCAACCCAGCGCCTGGGCGACCTCTACCGCCTGCTCCAGGCTAGTAGCCAGTTCTCCACGAGCAAATGGTATGCCCGCTTGGGCCAGGATTTGCTTGGCCTGATATTCAGGCACAACGGTGCGATCTGCCGGCAAAGCTAAGGCTTTGGGTTCACTGTGACTGCTTTCAAAACGGCGTGCTTGCAACGCTGTCAACCGTTGCACGGCACGCAAGGCCCGCTCGGTACTGGGGAAATACGGAACGCCCAGGCTGCGCAGTTGCTCAATGAACTCGGGTGGGACAGCCGCCCCCTCATCCAATCCGGCCAGCACCACGGCTTTACGGGGACGCAAATCGTGTATGGCTCGCAGCACCGGGGGCATTTTGATGCCGCAGGTCACCGCATCGCCCTGAATCAGACCAATGACAAGGGTGGAGAAGCGTTCGTCCTCCAGCAACGCCGTCAAGGTACGGTAATAGAGGTCCGGATCGACCAAACCTTGTGCCGTCAGGTCCAAGGGATTGCTCACACCCACAAAACCGGGCAACACCGCCCTTAGCTGCGGCGAGTCCTGGTCACTGATCACCGGCAGATCCAGTTGCAAGGCCTCGGCCCAATCCAGGGTCAAGGCTTTGAAGGCGCCTGACTCTCCCAGAACCGCTACGCCCGCAGCCGGCAAGGCCGGACAACGAATGGCAATCTCGGCGATATCACCTAGCTCTTCCAGTGTTTCTGCAAAAACAGCACCCGCACGCTCCATCTTGGTGCGCATCAAGGAGTAGTCGCCAGCCAGAACCCCGGTATGTGTGGCCGCAGAAGCGCGAGCCGCACTGCTTTTGCCTGGATGAAGCAGGACAAGCGTCTTGCCCTGACGACGTGCCTGGGCCACGGCTGCCAGCATGCGCTCTGGATGACGAAATTGCTCGACAATCATCGCAATAACGCGGGTATGGCTTTGTTCCAGCAAGAACTCCACATAATCTTCCGCAACACTGGCCGCCTCATTACCCGTTGAGACGGCGTAGGACAAGGGCAAGTGACGGCTGGACAAGGTGGTGCACAGCACCGTCATCATGGCACCGCTTTGCGACACCACCCCGATGCACGGTTGCGACGCGCAGGTCTTGTCCCGAATATCCACTTGCACAAACGTCAGTGGCACACCTTGCTGATAATTGATGCTCCCCAGACAGTTAGGCCCTTCAATCACCATGCCTGCCTCAGCCGCGATTCGAGCAATCTCGCTTTGCTCGGCTTGGCCCTGCTCTCCGGCCTCGGCAAAACCTGCCGAGAAAATGATCGCCGCACCGACACGCCGCTTGGCCAGCGCACGAATGGTATCCAGGACGGCCGTTTGTGGAATCGCCAAGACAGCCACATCCACTCCGTCAGGAAGCTGTTCAACGGATGCCAGGCAAGGGCGGCCTGCTATCTGGGCGCGCTTGGGATTGATCAAGTAAATCTCACCGGCAAAACCGTTGCGTTCCAGATTACCCAGTACCGATGCACCTAGTGCGCCGGGTGTGGCAGACGCGCCCACAATAGCAATGGAACCCGGCTTTAACAGCCGTCCGATATCCGGCCGCTGAGCGGCCACCCTCTGTGTCCTTATCACTGTTGTCTCCCATTGGGTGATGTCAGCTCTCCTTCAGACCAAGGAGGCTGCCTCCCCTGCTGTGCCGTTTATCAGGCTTTTTGTTTGGAAAGGTCGTAGGTTCCCAGGCCAGGCTTGTATGTTTTATCGTCCAGGAACTGACGCATACCCTCTTTGCGGCCTTCGTTATCGAAACTGTTGGCTGCTTCCTGAACTCGCACCAGATAATCTTCAGCATTGTCGTAAGTCATTTCCCGCACACGACGAATGGCATCTTTGGTGGCCTTCAAGGCAATCGGGTTCTTTTGCAGCAAGGTTTGCGCAACCTGCGTCACGCGCTCTTGCAAGCTCTCCAAGGGCAAGGACTCATTGACCAGCCCCCACTGGGCTGCCGTACGCCCGTCGATGTTCTCACCCATCATGGCGTGATACATCGCATTACGGAACGACAAAAGCTCGACCGCAACCTTCGAGGCACCACCACCGGGCAAAATACCCCAGTTGATTTCAGACAGGCCAAACGTGGCCTCATCAGCGGCAAACGCCAGGTCGCAGGCAAACAAGGGGCCGTAGCCTCCACCAAAGCACCAGCCATTGACCATCGCAATCGTCGGTTTCTGAAACCAACGCAACCGGCGCCACCAACCGTAACTTTCACGTTGCGCCTTGCGCGTCCCTTCCAGGCCTGTGGCCTCGGTCTCCCGGAAATACTCTTTCAAGTCCATGCCGGCAGTCCAAGCCGAGCCCTCGCCACTGAGCACCACGACACCCACGTCCTCACGGAACTCCAGCTCATCGAGTACACGCATCATCTGACGATTCAGTTGCGGACTCATGGCATTGCGTTTTTCGGGACGATTGAATTTCACCCAGGCGATACGGTTCTCTACCGTACAAGACACGGTTTGCTCTTCTGTGCGTTCAATATTCATCAGCCTTCCTTGCTCTTGTGAAACTGGATCTCTATCCAATTAATTTGAATCAATAATTATTATGATAAATAACTATTATTGATCATCACAATACAGCGTTAACCCTAGGTGCTCGCAAACACAATCCACACAGCCTGACAAAACGGCCACCAGCTTGGTGTTCGTACTCGGAGCACACCATTCCCTCCAACATAAAAAAAACCGCCCGAAGGCGGTTTTCTTGTCGATGCGCTCTCATAGAAAAAGAGAGCGCCAGTAAAAAAAGATCAGGATGTTTTGATGGCACCGACTGCATTGGCCGGCGTTATCCGACGCCGTGCAGAGATACGTACCCAAACCTGCTGGAACACGATCAAGGCACCGGCAATAAAGACGACGTCACCCAAGGTGCGCCACCAACGCAGAGATTGCAGGATGGGCTGCTGCATGAACTCTTCGCTGCGGGCGTACCACATGCCTTCCGAAATGCTGGCCCAAGCCTGAATAATCCCGGCAGGCAGCAAGCTGACGAACATCATCAGCACCAGACCACCGTTCAGTGCCCAGAAGCCCCAGCTCATCACACGGTCGTTATAGCGAACCTCGGGCGAGATATAACGTACCACCAGCAAGACAAAGCCCAGAGACAGAAAGCCATACACACCAAACAAGGCAGCGTGTGCATGCAGTGGTGTCGTGTTCAGACCCTGAATGTAGTACAGCGAGATGGGTGGGTTGATCAGGAAACCAAACACACCAGCACCGAGCATGTTCCAGAAGGCCACGGCCACAAAGAACATGACGGGCCAACGCAAATCGCTCATCCAGCCGGCTTGTTTCTGCATTTTCCAGTTATGGAAGGCTTCGTAACCCAACATGATCAAAGGCACCACTTCCAACGCACTGAAAGAAGCACCAATGGCCATGATCGGAGTGGTCGTACCCGAGAAGTACATGTGATGCAAAGTACCCGGCACCCCGCCAACCAGGAACAGCGAGGCGGCAGCCAGACCGGCAATGGTGGCACTGCGCTTGGAAACCAGACCCAAGGTCAGGAAGATAAAGCCCATGGCAACCGTGGCAAAGACCTCAAAGAAACCTTCAACCCACAGGTGAACCACCCACCAGCGCCAGTACTCCATGATGGTGATATTGGTGTGCTCGCCGTAGAACAGGCCAGTCCCGTAGAACAGGCCAATGGCCACGGTAGAGATGGTCAGCAGGACCAGCAAGTGGTTGTCGCCCTTGTCTCGACGCAAGGCAGGCCACATGCCACGCAGCATCAGCAACAGCCAAAAAGCCAGACCAATGAACTTGATGATCTGCCAGAAACGTCCCAGATCCAGGTATTCGTAGCCCTGGTGACCAAACCAGAAGTTCAGCTCGGGAGGCAGAATGTTTTTGATAGTCAGGAAGTTACCGGCAAAAGAACCAATAAAGAGCACAACCAGAGCACCGAACAGGATGTCCACACCCAGGCGCTGGAACTTGGGATCCTCGCCCCCGTTAATCAAGGGCACCAGGAACAAGCCGGCGGTCAGAAAACCACTGGCAATCCACAAGAGAGCTGCCTGAATATGCCAGGTACGGGTCAGGGAATAAGGGAACCACTGCGACACGTCGATGCCATAGAACATCTGGCCTTCAACCGTGTAGTGTGCGGTAAAGCCCCCCAGGAAAACCTGGATGACAAACAGGGCAACCGTCAGGAAGGCATATTTTTTCAGGGCACGCTGTGAAGGGGTCAGGCGGAAAGCCAGAACCGGGTCGGTAGCCGGGGCAACAGGGGCTTCCTCTTCTTTGTGCGTAAAGGCCCAGATCCAGACCAGCAGGCCAATACCGGCCAGCAAGAGCACGATACTGACGATGGACCAGACGATATTGGCCGTGGAAGGATAGTTATCCACCAAGGGCTCGTGCGGCCAGTTGTTGGTATAGCTGACGGTGGTGCCAGGACGATCAGTTACCGTGGCCCAGGACAGCCAGAAGAAAAAGCGGGTCATGTCCTGACGGCGCTGCAGCTCTGGCAAGGTGTTGTCCTTCATGGCAAAGCTCTCGCGGCTGGATTTCAGCTCGGGCGCGTCACCAAACAGGTCAATGTAGTACTGGGAGGTAGTGTCGATGGCCTTGGCGCGACGTTCACTGATCTGCAGCACGCCCGTCGCTTCATCAATGCGGTTAGGACGGTATTCGTCCTGCAGTTCCTGCCGCAAGGTGGCCTGCTGACTGGATGTCAGCTGATCATAGTTCAGCGAGTAGGTTTGCTGGGCAGCCAAGTCCAGCCAGGCCAGAGCCTCGCGGTGCAACCAGTCGGCACTCCAGTCCGGTGCCTGGTAGGCCCCGTGCCCCCAGATCGAGCCCAGTTGCATACCGCCGGTACTTTGCCAGGCGGACTGGCCACGATGTATCTGTTCCTGTGAGGTAAATTCACGGCCATCCGGTGTGACTACCTTGACCGGCATGGGGGGTGCCTGACGATACACCTCCACACCTGTCCATCCCAGGATGGCAAAGGTGACCATGGTGACTGCCACCAGGGACCACCATAGTTTTTTATAGCTACGCATTTTCTTCTCCGTCTCGCTGATGAATCAAACGACCCAATCCAAACAGGTCCTGGCAGGACCCAGTTACCTGGTCAAAACCTGTTTGGGTACGGCCCCGGAACGGGGGACGGACCGAAGTACACGCCTTGTAGCGATGTTCTGCTAAGTCGGGGGTCATGTCATAGTCCTTAAAAATGTATGACAAGACCTCTAAAGCAAAGACCGTGCCAAGTCCAAGACGACATAGATCAATGGTTTGCCACCATCCTAGGTATAAACTACCCCAACAAAACTGGGTATTTTTCACCATAAGGGTATTTTCCACCCATGCTAGATCTTTTGATTGCCGACCTTGCCACCGAGATTCCCGGGCCCTTACGTCTACAGCGCATGGTGCATTTGCTGGCTAGGCACTTTGGCTGTGATGCAGCGGGTTTGCTGAAACTGGATGACACCGTATTGCGTATTGTTGCAGCCAGCGGCTTGGGCCATGACACCCTGGGGCGTCACTTCGTGATTGCAGACCACCCCCGTTTGAACCGAATTTTGAGCTCATCCAACCTGACCCGCTTTGAACCCCACTGTGGCCTGCCCGACCCTTACGACGGCTTGCTTGATGACAAACTGGGCCAGCCTTTGCCGGTACACGATTGCGTAGGGATTACCTTGCAAGCCCAGGGCACACCCTGGGGCATTCTGACGCTGGATGCCTTGCGGCCAGGGACGTTTTCAACCTCCATGCTGATAGAACTGAAGCACTGGTGCCTGGTGCTGGAGAGCGCGATCCGCATCAGCGAACTGGAAGAAGAGAACCGCAGTCTACGACTGCTCTCCACCTTGCCGCCCGATTATTTGTCACGCCATAACTCGGCCGCCATCATTGGCAACAGCAAACCGCTGCAGGAAGTCATTCAGTTGCTGGACACGGTGGCCTCCTCAGAGCTGCCTGTACTTTTACTGGGCGAGACGGGGGTAGGGAAAGAGCTGTTTGCACAGCGCCTGCATCAACGCTCACCACGTCACAACAGTCCCTTGATCTACGTGAACTGTGCTGCCCTGCCCGAGTCTTTGGCGGAAAGCGAATTATTTGGACATGTAAAGGGGGCCTTTTCCGGGGCGCATGAAAATCGCGCCGGGCGCTTTGAAGCGGCTCAGGGCGGCACCCTGTTTCTGGATGAAATCGGTGAGTTGTCTTTGACGATTCAGGCCAAGCTGCTGCGTACCTTGCAGAATGGCGAGATTCAACGCTTGGGGGCGGACCACCCCATCAAGCTGAATGTGCGTCTGGTTGCCGCCACCAACCGTGACCTGAGTCAGCAGATCGCCCAAGGCGGTTTCCGGGCGGACCTGTTTCACCGCCTGTCGGTTTTTCCACTTACCATCCCTGCCCTGCGCGAGCGCCATCAGGACATCTTGCTGCTGGCAGGCCATTTTTTGGAAATCAACCGATCCCGTTTGGGATTACGCGGAATTCGCTTGTCTCCCGACGCAGAAGCCGCTTTACTGGCTTATCATTGGCCGGGTAATGTTCGTGAACTGGAACATTTGATCAGCCGGGCAACTATCCGCCTGCTGGTCGACACGCCAGAACGTAACCAAATATTTACACTTAGCGCTGATAATCTCAATTTGTTACCTTCTATCCACCAGCCTGTCGCAGCGACCAGTATGGCGATTGATCCCCCCCGCCAATCCTTGCGTCAGTCCGTTGAGCAACTACAGAGCCAACTGATCCGAAAGGCTTTGGAGGATACCACCGGTAACTGGAGCCAGGCTGCCCGGCAGCTAGGCATAGACCCCAGCAATCTACACAAGCTGGCCAGCAAACTAGGGCTAAAAACCCGCTCAGAAAGCTTAAGTGATGACTGACATCTCCTACCCCTCCTTGTTAGCCAACCTGCCCGTTTTCTCCACGCTGGACGCAAGCGGCATCGATGAGCTGTGGCAAGAAGGACGCCTGATCCACTACGACAAGGACAGCCAGGTCTTTCGCCAGGAACAAAGCAGCGACCATTTTTTCGTCCTGCTCCAAGGCCTGATCAAAGTCGTGCGCACCATGCCCAATGGCTCGCAACTGCTGGTACGTTTTGCCTTACCGGGCGATGTGATTGGCATTGCCCCAGCACTGCGCCGCCGCAACTACCCGGCTACCGCTATCAGCGTGACCACCAGCGCGGCATTGGCCTGGCCAGAGAAATCCTGGGACAGCCTGACACAACGCTTTCCGTGCCTGCTCAATTCTGCGCAAGATACCGTCGCACAACGACTCAGCGATGCGGATGATCGCCTGTTGGAAATTCATAGTCTGGAAGTGGAGCAGCGGCTTGCTCACAGCCTGCTGCGTTTGATTCGCCAAGTGGGCCAAAGCGGCGCACAAGGCACATCCTTGAGCATTCCGGTGACCCGGCAAGATCTGGCTGACCTGGCCGGGACCACCTTGTACACGGCCAGCCGTGTCGTCAGTAGCTGGGATCACCAGGGCTTGATTCTGGCAGGCCGCAAACAAATTACGATTGCAGACCTGGACAAGTTTGCACAAGCCGTTCTGGAGCGTGGCTAAGTGCCAGCCTAATCGTCAGTGACCAGACGCAGCCCCAGATAACGCGGTGGCACACCAACCGAACACGCCCCGGTTTTAGGATCGCGGATAAAGTCGGGCATCACCGCAATATGCTCGCCCCCCAAGGTGCGTACACCGCAGTTTTCCAGGCGTGATTCTGCACGAGGCATGCTGATGCGGTGTACCCGTACGTGGCAGGTATTGGTCCATTCGGCCACCTGCCCACCAGCATCAAATACCCCATAAGCATTGGCCACGCCCTGCCCCAAGGGCGCTAAGGGCACCTCTTGCTCCTGTTTGCGCTTGTAGCTTTCCTGATATTCCTGCAGCCACAAAGCGGCCTGCTCATTCTCATCCAGCCCACCCTGCGCCGATTCAGGTACTTTCTGATCGGCGAAATAGCTCCATTCCAGATACTGCGGCAAACGGAATGTCTTGCCTGTACGCTCGCTTAACCAGGCAGCGTAATCCTGTCCGTCCTGCCAGCTCACCCCGACAACCGGCATATTCTTGGCCTGCCCTCGACCCACTGCGTCTGCAGCCTTGCAACGTTCTGCACGAACGCACTGATCGTACTCGTACTGGCTGACTTGATATTTCATCGCTTTCAGGGTCGGGGCCGGGGCATACATCACCGTATCGGACGCGACCAAGCGGCCATCGAGCAAGTACTCGCCAGCCTGCATGAGCTCACGTGCCGGGCCAGCCACTTCCACCAGCTCTGGCAAAGCGGACGGATTGCTGGACTCGCCAGCCGAACATCCGGCCAATATGGCCACTAACAGCACGGATCCCACTACATGGCTTCGCATTATGCACTCCCTAGAGACAATCACCATTGAAACGTAGCGAGAACATTGCGTCCTTGCTCCAAGGCAAACAGCGTCTACAAGAAGTCAAATTATCCAACCCGCTCTTTGGCCTGTTGCTTGAGCCTTATACTTGTTGTTTCCTCATCGTCCCTTGAATCCTCAGGCTGACACCCATGAAGACTGACTTGCCCGCAGGTTCCGATGATAGTGCGGCGGCAGTGCGCCGAATCGTCCAGCTCTATCAAGAGCTGGCACCAGACCGGCTCTCCGAGCTTGAGGCCTGTTACGCGCCTGATGCCTATTTCAAGGACCCCTTTAACGAAGTGCGTGGCGTGCCGGCCATTCGACGCATCTTCGAACATATGTTTACGGCGCTACAAGCACCACGATTTGTCATTACGCAGCAGATCGTCCAGGATCACCGGGCCTTTCTGGAATGGGAGTTCCGTTTTCGACTCCGTCGGTGGAAGCCGGACGTTGAACAATGCATCAAGGGGGCTTCGTTCCTGTCCTTTGATGAACAGGGACGGGTGTCTCATCATCGCGATTATTGGGATGCGGCCGAGGAGCTTTACGCAAAACTGCCGCTACTGGGCGTATTGATGCGCTGGCTGCGACGCAAGCTTGCTACCTCTTGAGACAACAAGCAATCGGAACACACACAAGCCCCTGCTTGCGTTTGGAGATCACCCTACGGAGTGGGGGGCTTCAGGCCAGGTCCTGCCAAACCATCAAACGTGGTGCTGGTCACCCATTCAATGATTTGCTCATGGGTGTACTGGCCGGACTCCTTGAGCAAACCCACCACAGGATCGCACGCGCGCGCAAATAGGGTATAGAGCACAAGCTCAACGGGCAGACCCGTTTGGAGGCCGCCTGCTGTCTGTGCCTCGATAATCCAGGTGCTCAGACGATTACTCAAGGCGATCAGACGATCCATATACTCGTCATTCGATTGGAGCGAGGTGCTAAGGTTCGAGTTCTGCGCGGGCAACGACGGCATTTCCCCTTGCAATTGGGTGTGCATCGTCCAGCGCACCACTGATTTGAGCTGATCGATTGCTGCAATCGGCGCACCCAAGTCAGCCGCGCTCTTGGCCTGTCTACGCAACTCGTCCACAAAAGCCAAGGCGCGATCCAAGACGCCAACCATTGCGGCCGCAGCAAGCTCTTCCTTAGACGTGAATAACTTATACAGGCTGGCCTTGGCCATGCCCGCCTCGGCGGCAACTTCGTCGACCGTCATGGCGTCGTAGCCCTTGGTAGCCAATAGCCGGTTCACAGCGGTCACGATAGCTTCTTCGCGCACCCGCTGGATTTGTTGTTTGATTGAGGATCGAGCGTTCATACATCACATTTTAGGACGAATGGGACTATCTTGAACACTAGATAGTGCAAAAATAATATTTAGGGTTTATAGTTTGAACTAAGCAGTTCACATTTTAATCCTTATGGTCTATTGAGCACTATAGCAATACTCAAGGAGCTGCCATGCGTCGTATCGCTGTCATAGGTTCGGGCATTTCCGGTCTGGCCGCTGCCTTTCGTCTGGCCAGCACGCAGACCTCTCATCGCGTGTGCTTGATCGAGGCAAACAGCTATTTCGGCGGACATGCCAATACCGTCCAACTAAGCCTGGACGGAATTTGTCATGGTGTAGATACCGGGTTTCTCGTATTCAATCACCGCACCTACCCCATGCTCACGCAACTGTTCAAAGAGCTGGATGTGGAAACGGCACCGTCCGAAATGTCTTTTTCAGTGCAGGTGCCCGACGCCCACGGCAGACCGGGTATGGAATGGAGCGGCAGCTCCTTGAACGGGGTTTTTGCACAACGCAAAAATTTGCTGCGCCCACGCTTCATTGGCATGCTGCTCGAGATCATGCGTTTCAATCGTCTGACCACGGACATTGCCCAGCGCCAGGTCGAGTCGCAGCTCAGTGCCTCGATAGAAACCTTTCTTGATCAGCACGGCTTTAGCAGCGCCTTTCGCCACCACTATCTACTACCCATGATTGGCAGTATCTGGTCTTGCCCGACAGATCAAATGCTGCGTTTTCCCGTTACTACCTTGATTCGCTTTTGCCACAATCATGGGCTGATACAGATCACTAATCGGCCTCAGTGGCACACCGTTCGAGGGGGATCGCAACAGTATGTGCGTCGCATGATTGAACGGCTGCAACAAGACGGTCGCCATGAAACACGCTTGAATACCCCGGTGCTCAGCCTCAAACGCCTGCCACAGGGGGTTTTAGTAGAAATGCCCCACGGGTCGGAACAGTTCGATGCCATCGTACTGGCCTGCCATAGTGACCAGGCATTGCACTTACTTGGCAAAGACGCGACACAACAGGAACAAGCCGTACTGGGCAGCATCCGCTATCAGGCCAATGAAGCGGTTTTGCATACCGATACCTCCGTCTTGCCACAACGCACAGCGGCTTGGGCGGCATGGAACTACGAGCGCGCCTCCTGCGTGAATTCAGAAGAGGCAGGGGTTTGTCTCCACTACCTGATCAACCGATTACAACCCCTGCCCTGGCAACAAGCCGTGCTGGTTTCCCTGAATCCAGCCCGCCCAATAGACCCGGACAAGGTGCATGCCCGTATTGGCTACCACCATCCGGTCTTTGACCAGGCCGCCATCCAGGCACAACCGCTTGTCGAGCAACTGCAAGGCCAACGCCGCACCTGGTTTTGCGGCGCCTGGTGTGGCTACGGGTTCCATGAGGACGGCTTGCGCTCTGGCCTGAATGCGGCCGACAAGGTCCTGCTGTCTCTTGAGCACGAACAGCCAGCGCCCCCCATCGAGATCAACGAGGAGGAAACGGTATGAGCACCGTCCCTCTTATTGGCTTTGGCCATATTTGGCACCGCCGGCTACGGCCGGTCGATCACGCCTTTCGTTACCCCGGTTATTTCCTGCTGCTTCCCATGCGCAGCCTGCGTGAGCACCCCGTTGCTGTGCTACGTCGCAATCGGCGCGGCTGGATCAGTTTTCACGATAGTGATCACGGCGACGGCAGCAATGACGCTCTGGCCTGGTTCGAGGCCTTGCTGCAAGAAGAAGGCATACAGGACGCCGATGGGGAAATCTGGTTGCATACCTTCCCCCGTGTCCTGGGCTATGTCTTCAAGCCCGTCAGCTTTTGGTACGCACATCGGGCAGACGGCTCGCTGGCGGCGATTCTGGCTGAGGTCAACAACACCTTTGGTGAGCGCCATGCCTATCTTCTTGCCGGACCGGATCTGGACTGGGACTGTGAGCAAGTGGCCAGCAAGCAATTTCATGTGTCTCCATTTTGCGAGACTCAGGGAGAGTATCGCTTCCGCTTCAAACGCAGTGACCGCGCCAACCTGGCACTCATTGATCTTTACGACGACGCAGGCCCCGTGCTGCGTACGGGCGTTCAAGGAGTGTTGCATCCCTTGAGCACCACGACCGTGCGCCGGGCCTTTTTTGGCACGCCGCTCATGACCCTTGGGGTCATTTTCCGCATCCACTGGCAAGCACTGCGCCTGTGGGCAAAGCGGCTTCCTTTCCATCGCAAACCACCAGCGCCCAAGCGCTCTGTCACACGATGAATACAAGCACCGCCACCCTCTTGCGCAAGTCCGCCGATGCAAAACGCGTCTTGCCACCTAGCGCGAACCGCGTCCTGAAGCTGTTGACGCATCTGCCTCATGGCCAATTGGAGCTTCAATTGCCCGATGGGCAACTGCGGCATTGCCCCAAACAGAGCGCCCCGGATGCAGACGCACGCTGCACAATCAAGCACTGGGAAGCGCTGGAGCGCGTTCTAAGCTCGGGCGATATTGGTTTTGCCGAAGGTTATATAGACGGCCTATGGGACAGTGACGACCTTAGCGGACTCTTGCGCCTGTGCATCGACAACCGCGACCACCTGGAGCAACTGGTATATGGTCACTGGTGGGGCCGTCTGGGCTTCAGGCTACGGCATATGCTTCGCCGCAACACACGGGCAGGCAGCGCCAAAAACATCCATGCCCACTACGATCTGGGCAACGATTTTTATCAGCTGTGGCTGGATCCGACCATGAGTTACAGCTCTGCGTGGTTTGAAGGTCTCAGCGGCAGCGCCTTGCAAGAGGCAGATCTGGAGCAGGCCCAGCAGAACAAAATACGACGTGCGTTGCGCGAGACAAGGCTGCAACCAGGTCAACGCCTGCTGGAAATCGGCTGCGGTTGGGGGGCACTTGCCCAGACAGCGGCCACGGAGTTCGGCGCACAGGTCAGCGGTGTGACCTTGTCGCGTGAACAACTTCACTGGGCCACGCAGCGCATCACCCAAGCAGGCCTGCAAACACAGGTGGATCTGCGTTATCAGGACTACCGGGACTTAGCTGCCGAACACGCGGCGCAGCCATTCGACGCCATTGTGTCCATTGAAATGTTTGAAGCGGTCGGACATGAATACTGGCGCACCTACTTCCAGACCTTACATGACTGCCTCAAACCGGGGGGCCATGCTTGCCTGCAATCGATCACCCTGCGCGAAGACCTTTTTGAGCGCTATTTGCACTCTTCCGACTTCATTCAGCAGTTCATTTTTCCGGGAGGACTGTTGCCCAGTGTCACGGCCTTCGAGCGCGAGGCGCAACGAGCAGGCCTGGAAATAGTCAAGAAGATGAGCTTTGGCAAGGACTATGCCGAAACGCTCAGGCGCTGGCGTCAGGCTTTCGAGCACAAGCTCGATGCTGTACGAAGCCAGGGCTTTGACGAACGCTTTGTACGCATCTGGCGATTTTATCTGGCCTACTGCGAGGCTGCCTTTGATATGGGCAACACCGATGTGGTCCAGTTCACATTGAGAAGGCCCGACCATGCCTGATCTTCGACGACGCAAAACCCTGATCTGGGGCATCAGTCTTCTCGCTCCTACCCTTACTGCCATGACCAATACTGTCTTGGCGGCCACACCGGCTGCCCCCCAGGAGCTGCGCTCCACCCTGCCCGCTGCCCATTTGCTTGGCAGCGGCCCCATGCGCTTTTTTGGACTGCGGGTTTACGAGGCGCGCCTGTGGGCGCTGCCGGACTTCGAGCCAGCACAGTATGCACGCCAGCCTTTCGCACTGGAACTGATCTACGACCGCAAGCTGGAAGGAGAGGCAATTGCCGAGCGCTCAATAGCCGAAATGCGACGTGTCGGCAGCTTCTCTGAACAACAGGCACGCCAATGGTTGCTCCTGATGACAAAGGCCTTTCCTGATGTGCTGGCTCAGGATCGGCTGCTGGGGGTAACCGACGGGACCGGCGATGTACGTTTTTTCCACAATGGACGCGAGACTGCACGTATTCAGGACGCAGAGTACGCGCGCCTGTTTTTTGGAATCTGGCTGTCTGAGCAAACGTCGGCGCCCGGTCTGCGCGCGGCATTGCTGAGTAAACGCTAAGAAAGGCACGACATCATGCCCTCCCAAGAACTTGGCCCCTCCACACCGCTGCACTGGCGTACAGGGCTCTCTTACGGCAGTCTTGGCCTACCGCTGGCTTTTGTGTCGCTGCCTTTATACGTCAACCTGCCTCATTACTATGCAGCGGTGGCGGGCGTGCCCCTGGCCAGTCTGGGTGCCGTACTGCTTGCCACTCGAGCCATTGACGCGGTGCTCGATCCCGCATTGGGACGCCTGGCCGATCGCCTTTTGCATCGAGGACAACGTCAAGCCTGGCTGGCAGCCGTGCTGGGCAGTGTCATCATGGTCTTGGGGTTTGCCGCCTTGTGGCATCCTCCCCTGGCTGTTCAAGAGGGGGCGCTAGTCTGGCTGGCGGTCAGCCTACTGGTATGCACCCTGGCCTATAGCGCCGTGAGCATACTGCATCAGGCCTGGGGTACCCGTTGGGGAGGTGACCCCCATTGGCGCGCACGAGTGACAGCATGGCGGGAAGGCGCCACGCTTGCCGGTGTCCTGCTGGCCAGCATCTTGCCTACCTGGCTGGGCTTTGACGTGACCAGTATCGTGCTTTTTCTGGCTCTTGCCCTAGGCTTGCTCGGACTGCATAGCTTGCAACGATTCACAGCAAGCCCAACACGTTACGGACATCGTCACATCAGACCTGCTCAGGCCACCTCACCCTGGGCAGATGCCAGTTTCCGCCGGCTGTTATCAGTCTTCATGCTCAACGGTGTGGCCGCTGCCATACCCGCCACCCTGCTCCCGTTTTTCGTAACGGACCGTCTGCAGGCAGCCGATATGCAACCACTTTTCCTCTTGTGTTATTTCGGTGCTGCGGCGGCCGGGCTGCCACTGTGGATCAAGGCCGTTTCGCGCTGGGGCCTCGCCCCCAGTTGGCGCGCTGGCATGCTGGCAAGCATCATCGCCTTTTCGCTAACACCCTGGCTTGATGCTGGTGACGACAAGGTCTTCATCCTTATCTGCCTGGCAAGCGGGCTTGCCCTTGGCGCGGATCTGGCACTGCCAGGCGCTTTGCTGACCGGTGTCATCCATGAGTCCGGTCACGGTGGCTCGGGCGAAGGACGATATCTGGGCTGGTGGGCTTGTGCCACCAAGCTCAATCTGGCTTTAGCCGCCGGGCTGTGTCTGCCGCTGCTCGCCTTTCTGGGTTACCACAGCGGCACGACCGACCCGGCAGGCCTGCAGGCACTGGCCTGGACCTATGGTGGCCTTCCCTGCCTGTTCAAACTGCTGGCGTGGGCATGCCTATGGCGCGCTGAGCACCTGCACACCTCCTGGAGACTGATATGAAATTGACAACATGCCGTGTCTCGACCCTGCCCTGGCGGCGCGCCATTCTGGGACTGACACTCACCGGATTGCTGGCCGGGTGTGTAGGGCCCACCGTACAGGACTATGCCCAGGAGCGTCCCGAACTGGACCTGCGTCAGTATTTCAACGGGCCCTTGACCGCCCACGGCTTGTTCACAGACCGCTCCGGCAAAGTGGTCAAACGCTTCACCGTGCGCATGACAGGCACCTGGAATGGCGATGAAGGCGTGCTCGATGAGCACTTTGTCTACAGTGATGGCACCACACAGCAACGGATCTGGCATTTGAAATATCTGGGTGACGGCCATTACACCGGGCGCGCGGACGACGTGGTGGGACAAGCACAAGGGCAGACCGCGGGCAACGCCTTCCATTGGAATTATGTGCTGGCACTGCCCGTGGACGGCAAAGTCTGGAACGTCAACATGGACGACTGGATGTATTTGATGGATGGTCGCACCATGCTCAACCGCGCCGCCATGAGCAAATTTGGTTTTCATCTTGGTGACGTAACCTTGTCCTTCACTAAGGAGTAAGTGTGATGGCACTGCTGCACACAAAACTCAACCCGCCGATCAGTCAATGGCAAGGCAAATGCGCCTGGATTGTCGGCGCCTCATCGGGCATAGGCAAAGCCACCGCACAAGCACTCCATGCCCAAGGAGCACGTGTCATCATCTCGGCCAGAGATGCCGATGCACTGCACACCCTGGCTGATGGCCGAGATGGCTTTCTGGCCGTACCGCTGGATGTCACCCAACTCGACTCCATGGTGGCGGCCAAGACAATGGTTCAAGCCTACGCGGACAAGGCCCCGGACCTGGTGCTGTATTGCGCTGGCAGATACCAGCCTCAACGAGCGACGCAATTCGATCTGCTTGAAATGCAGCGACATCTGGACGTTAACTATGTCGGCGCACTGCACCTGCTGGACACGGTTCTGCCGATGTTGCTTGCAGCCGGACGCGGTCACCTGGCTTTAGTCGGCAGCGTGGCCGGCTATCGAGGGCTGCCGATGTCCCTGGCCTACGGCCCCACCAAAGCGGCGCTGAACAACCTGGCCGAAAACCTCTACCTGGACCTGCACCCTTTGGGGCTGGGTGTTTCCATTATCAACCCGGGGTTTGTGGACACCCCATTAACTGCACAAAACAGTTTCAAGATGCCCGCACTGATCACCCCCGAAGAAGCGGCGCAGCATATCTTGCACGGCTGGAAACAGGGACAGTTTGAAATGAACTTTCCTCGCCGTTTCACTGGCTGGGTCAAACTCATGCGATGCTTGCCAGATAGCTGGTATTTCTGGGCGGTACGCCGTGTCACCGGCATGTAATTTCACCGGCGGCTCACTGTTAAACACGGAGAATCCGATGCGCATCCTTCTGACCGGGGGCACCGGCCTCATTGGACAGGCCCTTTGCCAACAATGGCAAGCTCAGGGCCATGAACTCTGGGTATGGAGCCGCACCCCGCAGCAAGTTCCCCAGTTATGCCCGGGCGCAAAAGGCGTAGCCACTCTTGAAGAGCTAAATGGCAACGCGCCATTTGACGCCGTCATCAACTTGGCTGGGGCCCCGATTGCCAATCAACGCTGGACTGATTCACGCCGCCAGCTTCTGTGGCGTAGTCGTGTGGATCTGACTCGCCGCCTGGTGGACTGGATGGGGCAGCAAGCGTCGGTGCCGCCCATATTGATCTCGGGCTCAGCCACAGGCTGGTACGGAGACGGTGGGCAACAGCCTTTATCCGAAGACAGTGCACCAAGCCACAAAGACTTCGGCAGCCAACTTTGTGTGGCCTGGGAGCAAGAGGCCGAACAGGCACGCCAATGGGGGGTACGCGTGGTCTTGCTACGCACCGCACCCGTCTTGGCCAACAATGCAGGAATATTGGCTCGGCTCCTGCCCTCGTTCAAGCTGGGATTGGGTGCCAGACTAGGTGATGGTCAGCAGTGGATGCCATGGATACACATTGAAGACCAGGTCGCTCTCATCGACTACCTTTTGCACAATCAAAGCTGTGAAGGCCCCTATAACGCGTGTGCGCCGCAGCCTGTGCGCAATGCGGAGTTCACCCGCATCCTGGCGCAAGAGCTGGGCAAGCCAGCCCTGTTTCATGCCCCGGCCTGGGTGCTACGGCTGGCATTGGGAGAGATGTCTGTTCTGCTGCTGGGCGGACAACGACTGATTCCGCAACGCGCCCAGCAAGCGGGTTTCAGTTGGCGTCACCCTGAACTGTCCGAGGCCTTAAGGGATGTGCTTAACAAAGCCTGAACGGATCGCTTACAGAGGTGGTCTTGCCATCTTGCCCATCAAAAAACGGCGGACGCTAAGGTTCGGACATCGCCTTGGCCCAAGCCGTCCCGAGCAAAATTCACACACCCCCTGTCCGTGACGTCCAAGCGTCCGGCCACGAGACACTGCCGCGCCGTTCGGCGCGGCCTGAGCCTTGCGCGCTTACGTCAGAAAGTTCACAAAGCCGGTGATAATCACGGCGTTGAAAAAATCGATGAACAAGGAGCCCACCAAGGGAATCACAAAAAAGGCCTTGCGCGAGGGGCCATTATCTTCCGTGAAAGCCTGCATATTGGCCATGGCGTTCGGCGTTGCCCCCATGCCGAAACCACAATGCCCGGCCGACATCACAACAGCGTCATAGTCCTTGCCCATGACATTGAAGGTCACATATCGGGCAAAGAAGTACATCATCACGGTCTGGGCAATCAGGATCACCAGCAAGGGACCGGCCACTTGAGCCAGTTCCCACAACTTCATCACCATCAATGCCATGACCAGGAAGAAAGCCAGCGACACGTTGCCGATAATTTCAAACTCTTTTTCCGGCAAGCGGTAACGACGCCAATCAATCACATTACGGATAACGGCTGCCACCAGCATGGACCCCAGGTAGGCAGGCAGCACGATGCCGCGCTCACCCAACCATTCGATGATGACACTGCCCACCCCAATCGCAATGGACAGCAGAACGACCGCGTAGACCGGCATTTCAAAGCCACCATCATCAAGCTGAACGGTTTCTTTAACCTGGGCTTGCATAGCATGGGGTACGTTTGCACCTTCATGCTGGCGACGATGACGACGGTGTGGTGCAGGGCCGTCAATCTTGTGTTTTTTCATCAGGCGTCGGCCCAAAGGACCACCAATGACACACCCCATCACCAGCCCCCAGGTCGACGCGGCAATGGCAGCGGGCAAGGCCCCCACAGCACCTGCGTTCTCCAGCAAGGGGCCAAAAGCGGCGGAGGTCCCGTGACCTCCTGTCATGGCGACCGAACCGGCCGCCAGGCCCAGCAAGGGATTGGCATCCATCAAAGCGGCCAGGGTGACACCCATCACGTTTTGCAGAATAATCAGGACAACCGCACAGCCCAAAAACAGGGCCACTGCCAGCCCCCCCTTTTTCAACAGCTCGAAACTTGCTGAAAAGCCAATGGTGGTAAAAAAGGCCATCAACAAGAAGTTGCGTATATCGTCGTTGAAAGAGAAGTGAAACGAACCCGTCTCGTGACCCACCAGGGCAATCAATGCAAAAACCAAACCGCCAATAATGGGGCTGGGAATGAAATAGCGGGCCAGCACAGCAACGCGATTCTTTATATATTCTCCCAGCACGAGAAAAACAGCCGCTAAACCGACCGTTTGCGCTATATCGAGCTGAATATTCATCTATCCGTTCCTTACATCTTT
Organism: Alcaligenes sp. SMD-FA; assembly: GCF_025960365.1. NCBI lineage: Bacteria > Pseudomonadati > Pseudomonadota > Betaproteobacteria > Burkholderiales > Alcaligenaceae > Alcaligenes > Alcaligenes sp. SMD-FA. Next base: position 3,489,923 of record NZ_CP110108.1, read on the forward strand.
GGAATAAGGGGCCTGCACCTATGTGTCTGACAGAGGCTTCAAACCAGTTTGTTCAAATAGGCGTGTCTATCGTTGCTACTTCGTCCTTGTGGGACAAAGGCATGACCACCAACAGCGTAGCAAAACCGAGAAAAATAACATGAACAGACGCCTAATGACGCCTATTTCCGTTAATCGGCCCGCCTTATTAAAAAAAAACCCGCCTGCCGGCGGGTTGGGGAAAAGGTGATGCTTAGCGATCGCGTTCGATGGAAAACGCGCACAAGCTGAGCAATACCTGCTTGAATTCGCTCTCAGGCACATCCGCCAGAGCCTGCACCGCCAATTGGGCTTCCGCCTTGGCCGCTTCGCGGGTGTACGCCAACGCGTCAGTTTGCTCAATGGCCTGGGCCACTGCCGCAAAATCCGCATCACCGGTTTCAATGGCGGACTTGATCAACTGGACTTGTTCGGGTGTCCCCACTTCCATGACACGGATCAGTGGCATAGTGGGCTTGCCTTCGCGCAGATCGTCACCCACGTTCTTGCCCAATGCCTGGGCATCACCGGTGTAATCGAGCACATCATCAACCAGTTGAAAGGCCGTACCCAGGTGACGACCATACGCAGCCATGGCCTCTTCCATCTCGGGCGAAGCTCCGGCCACAATCGCGCCAACTTGCGCGGCCGCCTCAAACAGTTTGGCTGTCTTGTAGCGCACGACTTGCAGGTAACGCTCTAGAGAAACGTCCGGGTCGTGTACGTTCAGCAGTTGCAAGACCTCGCCTTCAGCGATCACCGTGGTGGCTGCTGACAACACAGCCATGGCAGGCATGGAGTTCGACTGCACCATCATCTCGAAAGAGCGCGAGTACAGGTAGTCGCCCACCAACACACTGGCTGCATTGCCATAGACGGCATTGGCCGTGTGGCGACCGCGACGCATATCGGATTCATCAACGACATCGTCGTGCAGCAAGGTGGCCGTGTGGATGAACTCCACAACGCCAGCCAGCAAATGATGCGTGTTCCCCTGATAAGCCAGTGCGCGGGCTACCAGCAACAAAAGCGCGGGACGCATACGTTTGCCACCCGCACTAACGATGTATTCGCCGATTGTGCGTATCAGCACCACATCCGAATTCAAGCGCTCACGAATGACGACATCAAGAGCCTTCATGTCGTCGGCAATAGGTTCAATCAGGGTGGACAGGTTCAAAACAGAATTCCGGACGAGTAAGGGAGGGGGCCCGTAGCGGCCAACCATAACTGAGTGATTATACGATCTTGAATCGCTTTGGGCCCATTGTTACGCGTCCAGCACAACAGTGATCGCAGAAAAAGGTGCCAAATTAGCGATAATAAGCGTTTCAACCTGAAACGGAGACCGTCTTGAGCTCGCAAGACCTGAGTACCCTGATCAGCCGGGCCGAGCGGGTTCTCGCTCAATTGGAAGCCTGGCTCCCCCCTGCTCCCCCCCCTGTCAACTGGGATTGCGTGGCATTTCGCTGGCGCACCAATGGTACGCGTGGCTGGTTGGAAGGTGTCTCGCACGTCGCCACCATCCAACCGGACGATCTGCACCATATCGAACGCCAAAAAAGCATTATTGAGCGCAACACCCGCCATTTTCTGGCAGGCAAACCCGCCAATAACGTCTTGATGACCGGTGCGCGCGGGACGGGAAAAAGCTCGCTGGTCAAAGCCATGCTGGCCAAATTTGCCGACCAGGGCCTGCGCCTGATCGAGGTGGACAAGTCCGATCTAGGCGATCTGGGTTACATCATTGACCTGATCAGCAAGCGCCCCGAACACTTCATCATCTTCAGCGACGACCTGTCTTTTGAAGAAGGCGAAGCCGGTTACAAGGCGCTCAAATCCGTGCTGGACGGCTCACTGGCCTCCCCTGGCGACAATGTACTGATCTACGCCACGTCCAACCGACGTCACCTGATGCCTGAATACATGAAGGAGAACCTGAGCACCTCCACTTCCGCAGACGGCGAGATCCACCCCGGTGAGGCCGTTGAAGAAAAGGTATCCCTATCCGAGCGCTTTGGACTATGGTTGTCGTTTTACCCCTTTAAACAAGACGACTATCTGGACATTGTGTATTACTGGCTGGGCGCATTGGGTTGCCCTGCAGAACACATCGAAAGCTCGCGTACGGAAGCCTTGCAATGGGCTCTGGAACGTGGCTCGCGCTCCGGCCGGGTAGCACGTCAATTTGCTAGAGATTGGACCGCTAGACATGTCTAAACCCACGTTGGAAGTGGCCGTTGGCGTTTTACTGAACCAACACGGCCAAGTGCTACTGGGAAAACGCCCAGCCGATAAACCCTGGCCAGGCTGGTGGGAATTGCCTGGCGGCAAGATTGAAGCGGGCGAGAGCGTCGTACAGGCACTGGTACGGGAACTGCGCGAAGAACTCGGCATTGAAACGACCCACGCACACCCCTGGGTCACCTATACACACGAATACCCCAAGAACTTCGTCAAACTCTCTTTCTGTCTGGTGCGGGAATGGGAAGGCGAACCACAGTGCCTGGAAGGCCAGGAGCTTGCCTGGGTCAACCCTAAAGGTCCATTGGAAGTCGGCCCTGTACTGCCTGCTACCGAACCGCCGCTGAAATGGCTGCAACTGCCCGAACGCTATCTGATTAGCAACATCGACGAGCCAGCCCGCTTACCCGCCTATCTGGAACAACTGGAACAAGCTCTGCAACAAGGCCCGGCCCTGGTTCAGTTTCGTGAGCCTGCCTGGGCTGCCCGACCTGATGCCGAGTTCCATTTGCACCAGGCGTTTCTGCAAGTGGTGAACCTGTGCCAGCGTTACCAAGCGCGCTGCCTGGTCAACAGTCTGCACCCCGAGAGCTGGTGGGACCACGCCGATGGTGTGCACTTGCGCGCCAGCGACGCCCAAGCCCTGTCTGCGAAATGCCACGACACCCTGGCGACATTTCCCGCGATCAGCAAAGGCTTGATCGGCATGTCCACGCACAATGAAAGTGATATTGAAATAGCCCGCAAAATCCAGGCGGACTTTCTGGTTCTGGGCCATGTCCTGGAAACCGCCTCTCATCCCGGCGATCCCGGTATGGGCTGGGCCCGTTTTGCCAGTCTGGCCGAACAAGCTGGCCTGCCTGTGTTTGCAATCGGCGGACAATCGGCCAACACTCTGGCTCAAGCCCGCAATCACGGCGCACACGGCATTGCCGGTATACGCCATATGCTGGACAGCGACCCGGTATGATGCCGCAGGTCTCTATTTCGGAACACGAAGGCGTGCGCTACCTGCACCTGGGCTCGGCCTGGGTGCAGGGCGCCATGCGCCTGGATGCTCCCGATCAGTTGGAGCTGCACTACATCCGTCAAATGATGATCTGGAGCTTGTTCCAGACCGATCCGCGCCGTATTGCCCAGCTTGGCCTGGGCGCAGGCAGCCTGACGCGCTTTTGCTACCAGCATTTCCCCCAGGCGCGTATCGACGCGGTGGAAATCAATCCGGAAGTGGTGCAAGCCAGCCGGCTGCTGTTCAATTTACCGCCCGACGACCAACGCTTGAACGTACACACGGTAGACGCGCTGGACTATCTGGACGCGGTATATGGCGAGCTGGATGTGCTGCAAGTTGATGTCTACTCTGATCAGGCCGAGCACCCTGCACTGGAAAGCGAAGCCTTTTACCAGGCCTGCCGCAAAGCTCTGAGGCCGCAAGGACTATTGACGGTCAATTTACTGGGGTCGGAACGGGTACATGCGCGTAATCTGCATGCGTTGCAAGAGAGCTTCTCTGCCGTGGTCTGGCTACCTGAAACCCATGACGGGAATCTGGTTGCCCTGGCCTTTGTGGACCCGCCACAAATTGATTTTGATGATTTGTACCAACGTGCTGAAGAGATCCACGCCCTCTTGGGTTTGGACGACGGCAAGGAATGGGTTGACGGGCTATATGCCTGGATGGACCAGGACTAAGTTCAAAAACCTCAGCCAAGCTTTAAAAAAATACCCCGGAAACTGACTGGCAACTCCGCTCTTGGGGTATTTTTTTGCCTTCGCAACATTCAAAGTCACAGCGAATTGGCTGTCTCCAAGGTCTGGTTCACCTATTCCTGAAACGGGCTTACATGACATAGCAAACCTGCCAGCCCGTCCTGGGCCTTGGGCATCACTCGGCGGCAGGACCTGATGCGTCTGCGACAGACTCTGCCCCATCGGTTTTCTTCATACCCGCTTTTGTAACTTCCTCTGAAGTCAGCCCGGTTTGCGCATCCCAGCCGCCGCCCAAGGCCACCATCAGTTTGACTGCCGCCCGCAAGCGTTGAGACTCCAGATCCAAGGCCTGCCGCTCGGCTGACAGGGCCGTGGCCTGGGTTTGCGCCAGACTCAGAAAATCCACCAGCCCGGCATCAAACTGATTGCGCGTCAGCCGCAAAGACTCGCGGGCCGCCGCCAGAGAACGCGCCTGACTGGCTTGCTCCAGCTCCAGGCCATTACGCTCCGACAAGGCATCTTCCACTTCTTTCAGCGCATCCAGAACCGTCTGGCGGTAAGCCGCCAATTGTTCGTCATAACTGGCCTTGGCCTGCTCGACTTGTGCACGACGCGCTCCAAAATCCAGCAAGGTCAGGGCGAAGGCAGGCCCCAGGGACCAGACACGCGCGGGTGCCGTCAGCCATTCACTTAAATCACTGCTGCTAAACCCCCCGCTGGCTTTCAGGCTCAAGCTGGGAAACCAGGCGGCTTTGGCTACACCAATCTGGGCATTGGCCTGCGCCATACGACGCTCGGCCCGGGCCACATCGGGGCGACGTTCCAGCAGGCTGGATGGCAAGCCCACCGGAATATCCGGAGCCACTGGCCAAGGCGCATGCGGCACCACCTCGAACTGGGACGGCGCACGGCCCACCAACACCGCCATGGCATGCTGATAGGAGGCCTTTTCACGATTCAAAGCCAGGCGCTGAGTACGTGCGTTTTCAAGCTGACTTAAGGCTGCCGCTACGTCTCCCGGGGCCGAAAAACCGGCGTCCAGACGATTCTGATTAATTTGCAAAGAGCGCTCGTACGCGGCCACAGTTTCATCCAGCACGCGTTCGCTGGATTCCACACTGCGGTACTGCAAATAAGTTTGGGCCAATTGCGACTGCAGGCTCAAACGCGTGGCGGCCATATCCGCAGCACTGGCTTGCAGACCTGCGTCACCCGCTTCTACCTGACGGCGAATCCGCCCCCACAAATCCACTTCCCAATTCACGGTGATGCTGGCATCGTAAGCGCTGCTGCTTTGGCTGGTATCACCCGAGCCGCCGCCCCGTCGCGTGGTTCCGACCGAGCTGTCCACTTTCGGAAACAGAGTCGAGCGCGTGTTGGACAAGGTGGCTTGCGCCTGCCGGACGCGTGCCTGTGCTTGCTGCAAGCTAAAGTTCTGCTCGTTCAGGCTTTGCATCAAGGTATTGAGCACGCCGTCATTAAAGCTTTCCCACCAGGGGCCGCGATCCTTCAAGTCAGCCGGTTCAGCCTGCTTCCAGGCCGTGGAACGCACCTTTTCCCGAAAGTGCTCCCCCACTGGGGCCTCAGGCCGCTGATAATCAGGGCCAACGGCACATGCGGACAGGAGCAGCACCATCCCAGCCAGTGCAAAGCGCGGAAACATCGTGGCAGTAGAAATAGGCATATCAGCTTATGTATTCAAGTTTGTCTGGTTCTTGCGGCGCATGAAGCGATGGCGCAAACGATCCAGATAAAGATAAACCACGGGCGTGGTGTACAAAGTCAGGATTTGACTGAGCACCAAACCACCCACAATGGTGACACCCAGCGGCTGGCGCATTTCCACGCCCGGCCCGGAGGCCAGAATCAAAGGAACAGCGCCAAAAATAGCGGACAAGGTTGTCATCATGATGGGGCGGAAACGCACCAGGCAGGCCTCGTAAATAGCCTCACGCGAGCCCATGCCGCGCTCACGCTCCATTTGCAAGGCGTAGTCCACCATCATGATGGCGTTTTTCTTGACGATACCAATCAACAAAAATACTCCGATCATGGCAATCAGATTGAACTCGCCACTGGTCATCATCAAGGCCAGCAAGGCCCCAATCCCAGCCGAGGGCAAAGTGGACAGAATGGTCAGCGGGTGCATATAGCTCTCGTACAACATCCCCAGCACGATGTACAAGGCCACCAAGGCGGCCAGGAACATCAGGGGTTGCTTGGCCAGGGCATCAAGCATCTGCGCCGTATTGCCCTCAAAGCCGGCCTGAATCTCGCGGGTAGGCAACTGAATCCGGGCCATGGCCTGCTCAATGGCCTCTGTCGCCTGACTGAGGGTGACGCCTTCGGCCAAACCAAAAGACACAGACTCGGCCACCAGCAAACCCATGTGGTTAATGCTGCGCGGCGCGGTGCCCGTCGTAAAGCGCGTAAAGGCGGACAAAGGCACGCGCGTGCCATCTTTGGCAACGACCTCAATCTCCTTCAAAGACTCCAGATCCTGAGCAAAACGCGGCTCGACCTCCATGACAACGTGATACTGGTTCAACCGTCCAAAAATTGTGGAAACCTGACGCTGGGAGAAGGAGTTGTTCAAGGTCCCTGCCACCATGGACATATCCACGCCCAGGCGCGTTGCCATATCCCGATCAATTTCCAGTTGAACCAGGCCAGCCTTGTCATCCGTGCCTGTGTCCACGTCTACCAGTTCAGGCAATTCGGCCATGGCCTGCTGAACCTTGGGCAACCAGGTTTTCAGCAACTCCAGGTCGCTCCCCAGCAAGGAGTAGTCATAAGAGCCACTGCGCCCGCCGCCGCCGCTACCGACCGGAATATCTTGCTGAGGCACCATGAACATGCGCGCACCCGGCGTGGTGGATAAAGGATCGCGCAGGCGATTCACAATATCTGTTGTGCTGGCTTTGCGCTCATCCATGGGCTTGAGCTCAACCAGAATGAAGGACGAGGTGCTACCACTACGACCACCGGCAAAGACAGCCACCGAACGGATGTCCGGGTCCTGATTCAGGATGGAACGGAAGTACTCCAGCTTAGGCTCCATGGACTGGAACGAGGTGCCCCTATCGACCCGGAAAAACCCCATCAACTGACCGGTATCCTGCTGTGGAAACAGCCCCTTGGGCACCACCGCATACAGGTACACATTCAACCCTATCGTGGCGAACAAGGAAAACAACATCAGGCGATGATGCTTGAGCGCCCAATCCAAAGAGCGACGGTAAGCACGCCAACTGACACTGCCTATCCAGCCCAGAAAACGACTAAGGGGATGGGTAGACTCATGCTCTTGCGGTCCTGGGCGCAGCAATCGGGCGGACATCATGGGAGTCAGCATCAAGGAGATCACCAGGGACACCAGCACGGCCGTACACAAGGTGACGGCAAACTCCATGAACAGGCGCCCAGCCAATCCCCCGATCAACCACAAGGGAATAAACACCGCCACCAGCGACAGGCTCATGGCCGTGACCGTAAAGCCCACCTCCCGCGTCCCGCGCAAGGCCGCCCGCATAGGGGACAAGCCTTTTTCCAGGTAACGCATAATACTTTCCAGCACCACGATGGCGTCATCCACCACAAAGCCCGTGGCCACAATCAAGGCCATCAAGGAAATGGTGTTCAGCGTAAAGCCGAACAAATGCATGAAAGCAAAGGTGCTAATCAAGGAAGCAGGCACGGCGATAGCGGGGATCAAGGCAGCGCGCCAGTTTCGCAGGAACAGCAAGACCACCAGCACCACCAGGGCCACCGCAATAATCAGCGTCAGTTGGGCCTCTTCCAGCGTGGCGCGGATACTGGGGGTGCGATCCTGCGCCACCGTCAATTGCGCCTGGCTAGGCAGCATTTCCTCGATATCCTGCAAGCGCGCGCGGATAGTATTGACCGTCTCAATAATGTTGGCACCGGCCTGCCGACGCACAATCAGCAAAACAGCTTCCTGGTTATTCCAATACCCCAGGCTGTGAATGTTCTCGACGGAGTCCTCGACCTTGGCGACATCTCCCAAACGGATAACCTGCCCGTCCTGATTCTTCAGAACCAAGGGCTCAAAAAAACGGGCCTGATTGTATTGTTTCCCCGAATTGATCTGCCACTGGCCCTGCTCACCTTCCAGATAGCCGTTGGGACGCAGGCTGTTGGCGTTATTGATCACCGAGCGCACATCATCGAGCGCAATACCGGCCGAGGCCAACGCCTTGGGGTTCAGCCCCACCCGTACCGCAGGCAAAGAGCCACCGCCCACCTCGACCGAGCCCACCCCCGGAATCTGAGCCAGTTTCTGCTGGACAATACCACTGGCCATATCAAAAAGCTGCGCCTTGTTCGCCGTTTGCGACGTCAGCGCCAGCACCATGATAGGCATGGACGAGGGGTTGACCTTCTCGTAGGTGGGCACACTGGACATACCCGACGGCAACATCGGGCGAGCCTGATTGATAGCGGCCTGCACATCACGGGCAGCCCCTTCAATATCTCGGTCCAGATCGAACACCAGTATGATCTGGGTGGAACCCTCGCTACTGCGAGAACTCATCTCAGAGACACCGGCAATGGAACCTAGTGCCTGCTCCAGTGGGGTGGCCACACTGGAGGCCATGGTTTCAGGGCTGGCACCGGGCAAATTGGCCGAGACCGCGATCACCGGAAAATCCATTTCCGGCAACGACGACACAGGTAATAAACGCAGGGCCAAAGCCCCCATGAGCACCATGGCCAGTGCCAGCAGGCTGGAGCCCACTGGCCGGAAGATAAACAGCCCTAGCAAACGCTTCATGACAACTCGCGTACCGACTGAGCACCACGGCGGGTAAAGCGATCAAAGAACAGGTAGATAACGGGCGTCGTAAACAAGGTCAACACCTGGCTGGCTAACAGCCCGCCCACCATCACCAATCCCAAAGGTTGGCGCAGCTCGGCGCCAGAGCCGGTCGCCAGCATCAGTGGAATGGCACTGAACAAGGCGGCCAGCGTTGTCATCAGAATGGGGCGAAAACGCAGCAAGGCGGCCTGATGAATCGCCTCCTGAGGACTCATACCCTGCTCGCGCTGCGCCTCCAAAGCGAAGTCGATCATCATGATGGCGTTCTTTTTCACGATACCAATCAACAGGATGATCCCGATTACCCCCACCATGTCCAGATCCCGTCCGGCCAACAGCAAGGCCAGCAGCGCCCCAATCGCTGCCGAGGGCAAGGTCGACAAAATAGTAATTGGGTGGATATAGCTTTCGTACAACACACCCAGCACGATATACATGGTCAGCACGGCAGCCAGCATCAGCCACAGTGTGCTGGACAAGGAAGCATGAAACGCCTTGGCGGCACCCAGATAGCGGGTATCAATCGAGGTGGGCATGCCAATCTGGTCGGGCACGGTTTCAATCGCTTCAATGGCATCAGACAAGGAATAACCATCGGCCAGATCAAAGGACACATTCACAGACGGGAACTGCCCCAAGCGCTCCACCGATAGCGTGGTTGGCACCAGATCGATCCGCGCCAAGGACGTAATCGGCACGGGTGTGCCTGCTGCCGTCATCACATGGATATTTTCCAGATCCTGCGGGCCTTGGCGGTACTCATCCTTGACCTCCAGCACGACCCGGTACTGGGCAGACTGCGTGTAGATTGTGGAAATCAAACGCTGTCCGAAGGCGTCATACAGCGCATCGTCAATATTGGCTTTGGTCACGCCCACACGAGCCGCCGCATCCCGGTCTATATCCAGCAGAACCTGCAGGCCATCGTTTTGCAGGCTCATGGACGCCTCTTTAATCTGCGGCAAGGCATTGACGGCATCCAGCCAACGCGGCATCCAGGTGGTCAACACCTCCGTCTCTGGGTCAGACAAAGCCATCTGGTACACATTGCGACTGATCTGGTCGTCTACCGTCAGTTCCTGAATGGACTGCTGATACACCGATAAGTCGGGAATATCCTTCAAGCGCTCATTGAGCCTGTCCATGATTTCATTGGCACTGGCCCGGCCCGAGCCAATCGGCTTCAAGGCAATTTGCAAACGGCCATTATTCAAGGTGGCGTTCGTGCCATCTACCCCGATAAATGAGGTGACGGCCTCTACATCCGGGTCTTCCAGCACAATCGCCACAGCTTGCTGCTGCAAATAGCCCATGGCGCGGAACGAGGCGGTTTGCGGCCCTTGGGTAATGGCCTGAATCAAGCCGGTATCTTGTTGTGGAAAAAAGCCTTTGGGCACAATCACGTACAGCAGGCCCGTCAAGACCACCGTCCCCACCGCAACCCACAAGGTCAAGGTCTGGTGACGCAGCACCACAATCAGGCCACGGTCATAAGCCGCAATAATGCGGTCCATCCGGTTCCCCAACCAGGTGGTGAAGCGGCCATACTGGCGCTCGTTCTCGGGTTTGAGCATGCGCGCACACATCATGGGCGTAAGCGTCAGCGAAATGAACAGGGACAGCAAGATGGCGACGGCCAGGGTAATGGCAAACTCACGGAACAGGCGGCCAATAACGTCGCTCATGAACAGCAACGGGATCAGCACGGCAATCAAGGAGATGGTCAAGGACAGCAAGGTAAAACCAATCTGCGCCGCGCCCTTCAAGGCGGCTTGCAAAGCGGTTTCGCCCTTTTCGATGTAACGGGCGATGTTCTCAATCATCACGATCGCATCATCAACCACAAAACCTGTGGCAACCGTCAAGGCCATCAGGGTCAGGTTATTAATACTGAAGCCCCACATCAGCATGATGGCAAAGGTGGCGATCAAGGAAATAGGCACGACAACACTAGGGATCAGCGTGGCGGTCCACGTGCGCAGAAACACAAACGTCACCAGCACCACCAGCACGATGGCCAGCATCATTTCCTTTTGCACATGGTCAACCGAGTCCCGAATGGTCTGGGTCCGGTCCGTGGCCACGGTCACATCCACACCAACCGGCAAGGAACGACGTATTTCCGGCAGCAGGCTTTGAATCTGGTCCACTACATCAATGACATTGGCCCCAGGCTGTCGCTGAATATTCAACAAGATCGCAGGCACGGTGCCCATCCAGGCAGCCTGACGCACATCCTGAGCGTCCCGCACCACCTTGGCCAGCTCTCCCAGGCGTACAGCCGCACCATCCTTATAGCTGACGATCAGGTTTTCGTAATCCTGTACGGTTTTCAACTGCTCGTTGGCGCCGATACTGGTGGAGCGCTGAGGCCCATCCAGATTACCTTTAGGCTGGTTCACATTGGCTGCAACCACGGCTTGCCGCAGATGGTTCAACGTCAGATTACGCACTGCCAACGCGTTGGGATCGGCCTGAATCCGCATGGCCGGCTCCTGGCCACCCGCAATACTGACCAGACCCACACCCGTCACCTGCGAGAGCTTTTGTGCGACCCGTACATCAATCAGGTCACGTACCTCGTGCAAGGGCATATTGGGGGAGGTCACCGCCAGGGAAATAACTGGGGTGTCAGCCGGATTGACCTTGTTATAGATAGGCGGCGCGGGCAAATCATTGGGTAGCATCGTAGAGGCGGCATTAATCGCCGCCTGCACCTCTTGCTCGGCCACATCCAGGGGCAAGCCCAAATCGAACTGCAAGGTAATGCGCGATGCCCCACCCGAACTGGACGAAATCATCTGCGACAGCCCAGACATACTGCCAAAGCGCCGCTCCAGCGGTGAGGTAATCAAGGCCGCCACCACATCCGGGCTGGCGCCCGGATAAAGCGTAACCACCTGGATGGTGGGGTAATCGACCTGCGGCAAAGCGGCCACGGGCAACATGCGATAGGCCAGCAAACCGGACACCAGCAAAGCCACCATCGCCAAGGTGGTAGCCACCGGGCGCAGGATAAAGATACGCGACATGCTCACGGCTTACTCGCTTGCAGGACGTGGACGGCGACCCTCACCCGAACGTGTGTCTTGCTCTGCTTGAGCGCCTGCATCAGTTGGTGCCGGTTTTTCCTTGGCCTGGCCATCTTGCTGCATCACGTCGACCTCCGAGCCTTCGCGCAAACGGTCAGTGCCCTCCACCACCACGCGATCGCCTTCTTTCAGGCCAGTTTTAATCAGCGTCGATTCCAGGGTGGCAGTACCCAGCTCCACCACCTGAATATGAACCTTATCCTCGTCATCCAGGGTGTACACATAGGTCCCTACCGAACCCCGCTGTATCGCATGCGATGGAATCAGCAGACCTTGTTCCTGGCCCAAAAAGACGCGGGCATTGACGAACTGATTGGCAAACAGGGTTTCGTTGTCGTTATCAAACTCGGCCTTCACTCTCAGCGTGCCGGTATTGATATCGATCTGGTTATCCAGAGCCTGCAAGCGGCCTTTATCCGACAAGAGCTGAGCTTTGCTGTCGATCAGGGACACACGCAAAGGCGACTCGCTTTGTTTCATAGCCTCCAGCAGGCTGCTCAATTGGTTCTGCGGCAAGGAAAACTCCACGCCGATGGGATCAACCTGAGTAATCACGACAATCCCGTCGGTATTACCGGCAGAGACCAGATTGCCCTGATCGAGCTTACGCAGGCCCAAGCGGCCATCCAGGGGCGCCGTGATGCGCGTGCGATCCAGTTGCACTTGGGCTCGAGCGACTTCTGCTTGATTGGATTTGATCTGAGCCTGCAACTGCTGAACAGCCGTTTCCTTGGTTTCCAAGGCCTGGCGAGCAATCGAATTCTGTTGGAACAGGACGCGATGACGAGCCAGCTCCTGCTGCGCCCCCTTCAACTGAGCCTGACTCTGTGCCAGTTGTCCCCGGGCCTGATCCAGTTGCACTTGGTAGGTACGCGGATCAATCTCGGCCAACAAATCGCCGGCCTTCACACGCTGCCCATCCTTGAAGTGAATACGCTCCAGCACGCCATCGACCTCACCGCGTACCGCAACTGTCTGCAAGGGCTTGACCGTGGCAATCGCATTGACTGTTTGGTCGATCAAACCCGTCTTAACTGTGGCTACCTGAACCGGCACTTTGGTGGCCCCCATCATGCCGCGCGGCCCGCGCATGGGGGTAGGTGTATCTGAAGGGGAAGACAAGGCGTAATAAACAAGGCCTGCTGTCAGCAGCAGCCCTACCAACACCCAGACATAGAAGGATCGGGACCGCCGACCTTTGCCTGTGTTCAACTCCGACATGAATACTCCCCGGCTAAAACTTAATTGTCTCTATGCACGGTCTAATAAGCGTTTAAGCACTACCTATCGTGACGGCGACACGCATTATGCCGCCAAAACACGATAGCAATTAGCCTGAAACGATCAAGAGATACAAGCGCTGACAAAACAGCCCCCTTGCTAGACCACGCTGGCCCAGCAAGTATAAAAGCGGCTATCTGAACCTTATATGAACAGCGTTGTTAGCCAAAGTTGCAACGGGCTAGCCTAAAGGGGATATCTACCGTTACGGCCTGCGGTTTCAATTGATTGTCTTGCTGCACAAAGCGTATCCAGATGACGTAGCGGTTAGCGCTCATTTCCGGATAGATGCAGGCACCGGCATCCACCCATACTCGCAACAACTGGAAGGTCTTGCCTGCCAGCATTTCTTGATAAGAGCCGTCGCGAGCTAGCAGGTCAGCCGGGTCGCCCGACTGGCGCAGCAAGCGCAAAATCAAGGCCAGACCATGATAGAGCGGCAGGAAAGACTCCGACCAGCGGCGCAGGTCCTGGACACGATCCGTATCGGGCCGCTGCTGCCAGGAATAATAAGAAGGCATGTCCACCTGAGACGTACCGCCGGGCACCGCTACCCGGCCCCGCAAACTGGTCAACCATTCATTGTCGCGCAGGCCCTGCCCCACCCGCCCTTGGGCCGACAGGTCAGCAGCCGCACGCACAATTTGCTCAATCATCTTGTCCAGCGCCTGCAGCTGAACACCGGGGTGCTCGCGCAGCGCAGCCAGCGCCACGCGCTGACGCTCCAGATCCTGAAGAACGGCAGAACGTAAATCGGTCCGATCCGAGATGTCCAGCAAATCAAACAAAGTCGCTACAGCGATCTGATGCGAGTACGCATCCTGGTTGGCTGAAAAATGAAACAGCCTATCGAACAAATACTCGACTCTCAGTAAAGCCCGGACACGCTCATTGCAGGGGTATTCGTATAGAGTCACGCGTTTAAAACCTTTTTTTGTCGACTGTAGGGTCAGACACGTCGTGGTGTCGGGCCGTCAAGGCACACCAGCGTTGGTGTACTGCCCGCGCCCGCTCTTCCAACAGAGGCAAAGTCGTCTGCCCATCGTTCAGAACCACATCGTCGGCCACGTCCAAGCGTTGCTGACGTTGCGCCTGTGCTGCCATGATACGTTCAATTGTGGCCACTGCCAGCCCGTTACGCTTCTGTACGCGCGCGATCTGGGTCGCTTCATCACAATCGACAACGCAAATCCGATCCACACGGTCGCGCCATCGTCCTGACTCCAGCAGCAAGGGTACAACCACAACAAGATAACATCCTTGCGCTTTCAAGGCCTGTGCTTTTGTTACATCCCAAATCAAGGGATGAATGATGGCCTCCAGGCGATGACGGGCATTGGGGTCAGCAAACACACAGGCCCGCATCCAATCCCGATCCATGGAACCGTCCGCTGCCAAGGCCTGCGTACCGAAGGCGGCACGAATCGGTTCAATGGCCAGGCCACCGGGCGCGGTCAGCTCATGCGCGATCACATCCGTATCCACAACGGCCGCCCCCCAAGAGGCAAAAAAATGGGCCACCTGGCTCTTGCCCGATCCAATTCCACCAGTCAGCCCAATCGTCAGCATGAACAATCCACAGATAAAAAACAAAACTGTAACGTACCCGCGCCAATCCTCCTACCCGCAATAGGCCTGAGACTGTCCCGCCCCCCTGGTCTAGCGTAGAATTCAGCTATCAACCCGTCCACGGAAGCCCGCCATGTCTTTCTCCACGATTTCCCCTCTGCGCTCCCTTACCTTGCTTTCGGTCGTTTTGCTGGCCGCATGTGCCCAGGCGCCCGTTCAGCCCAGCCCTAACGAAGGCCGTGGCTCCACTCAGAAAGACGCCCTGCGCCAAGCGCAAGGCAGCAGTACCGCCCGTGCCCCCTCACAAATCAATTTGGGGTTTGGCAATCAGGAAGGCCTGCACGCCATTACACCGGCCCGCGCTGAACAGCCCGCCGTCCAGGCAGATCGCAGCGTTCCCGAACTGGCTGAACCCAAAACCTTCCTGGGCACCCTATCCTGCCCGCCACAAAGCGGCGCTTGCGAGCCCTACAAAATCAGCGTCACCCTGGCTCCCGCAGGGCAATGGCGTATGCGTGCCACCCCAGTCGGCGCGGGTCAGGAACACCACAAGAGCGGCTGCTGGGTTCCAATCGGTACACAACCCACCCGCATCGCCCTGTTGGCCGATAACGACTCGACGCTGGCAGACCTGAGCTTTGTGAACAACAACGTCTTGCGTATCAACACCTTCAACCAGCAGCGCCCCACACTGGAAAGCCACTTGACTCGCCAAGCCGACATCGACCCAGTCAGCGAACTGGACGGCCAGGCCAACCCAGCTTGCCGCTAAGCTAAGGCGCAGACAGGCCGCCCATCAAGCTGGGCGGTAACACATCCCGCAGACCTGGCTCGCTGAACACAAAACGAGTCAACTCAACCGCATTGCGCACGCGTAACTTCTGGAAAACGCGTGCCCGATGCGCTTCAACCGTACGCTGGGAAATCTCCAATTCAGCCGCAATAACCTTATTCGCCTTACCAATAGCGATATAAGACAACACGTCGCGCTCGCGCGGAGTCAGGCTTGCAAAAAGCACAGAGGCGGGAAGGTGACTATTCAATACCATGTCAGTCTCGTATATCTGTACCAGGCGAACAGGCCGCCTGCGAGGTGAAGAATTAACCATAGACAGAGTTTGTCATTTTAGGCAGGGACTACACGACTGTTAACTTATACGGGATGTTTTTGTCACAGGACTAATATAAAGACAAGAATTTCAATGTGTCGGAAAACAGCCATTTCTGCCGATAAATTAGCGATAAGCCTAGGCAAAACCAGCGCCCTACCGCCCACCACAATCAAATTACTCACCTAGGTCAAAATTATTAAGCGGGCAGGCGCGAGTACAAACCCCACCCATCAACAGCCATCAGAGATGCCGACTCCAGGGCTATGAGCCCCTCTGGCGCGAGGCTCAGGGGGGACGGCGATTCAGACTGCGCCCGGAGCTATCTCTGGCCAAGGGCACCGGTGCACAGCACTGGCAAGTAGTCCGCCTTCCCCCTGAGCCGCGCGCCAGAGGGGCGACGTACTGAGTCCACCTATAGTTTGAAGGAACAAAGACCGCTACTACCCACGACCAGAAAAGCAGGCACAGACAAAGACAAAGACAAAGACAAAGACAAAGACTACAAAATCAAACCACACAGGTATAAAAAAAGCACAGCAAAAGCTGTGCTTTTCTCACCAAATAACACAAGAAATCAGGCTTTAACCATTTCCAGGTTGTCGATCAAGCGCGTCGCGCCCAACTTGGCCGCGGCCAATGCCACCAAAGGCTCACCGGCTGCGATTTGCTCTTCAGTTGGTTCCAGCAAGTCCGACTGACGACGCAAGGCCATATAGTCCACCTTCCAGCCCAGATCCGTCATCTTTTTGGTCGCATAAGCCTCGATCTGCTCGCGGCTTTGACCTTGCTGCAAACGCTCATTCATCTCCTGCAGCGTGCCATAAATCTGCGGGGCCTGAGCGCGCTCCTCGGGACTCAAATAGCGATTACGCGAAGACATGGCCAAACCATCCTCTTCCCGCACCGTCTCGTGAGCCAGAATCTCTACCGGCAACTGGAACTGGCGCACCATCTGGCGCACCACCATCAACTGCTGATAATCCTTCTTCCCGAACACGGCCACACGCGGCTGCACACAGGAAAACAGCTTCAACACAACCGTACAGACCCCTTCAAAGAAATCCGGACGGAAGTGGCCTTCCAGAATTCGACCCAAATGATCAGGCGGGCTGACACGGAAACTTTGCGGCTCCGGGTACATCTCGCGCTCCGAGGGAGCAAACAAGACGTAGACATCGCGCTCTTGCTCCATCTTGGCCGCATCATCCTGCAAGGTACGCGGATAACGGTCAAAATCCTCGTTAGGACCAAACTGCAGACGATTGACAAAAATACTGGCCACCACCGGATCGCCATGCTGGCGAGCCATCTTCATCAAGTCCAGGTGGGCTCGATGCAAATTCCCCATGGTTGGAACAAATGCCACGCGTGTCTGACCCTGGAGCTGATCGCGCAGTTCTTGGATGTTATGGACGACTTTCAAAAAATTCTCCGCTACGGAATAAGATCAGGCCCATCGGCCTGCGCTCGAATATAGGTCAGGCGCAAATAAATAGGAGCGTAGGGCTCGGCCTGCGTGATTTCAAGCAGTGACTCTCGTGCCAATTCCAGCATGGCCAGAAAATGCACGACAAGCACCGCCGCTGGATCACCCTGATCCAGACGTTCATTAAACAGCTCAGTAAACTCCATGAAGCGCACGTGCTGCAAACGTCGCAGAATCTGGCTCATGTGATCGCGTACCGACAACTGCTCGCGCGTAATCTTGTGACTGGCATTAAGCTTGGCGCGCTTCAAGATACCCAGCCAGGCCTGGCGCAAATCATCCGCACTCACTTCGGGCGGAATGGCTTCCACAACCAACTCGGCCTGAGCGTTGGCCAGCAGATAATCGCGTCCCATCAGGGGCAACTCGTCCAGACGACGCGCGCCCTCCTTCATGCGCTCGTATTCCAGCAAACGACGCACCAGCTCCGCACGCGGATCCTCAACTTCTTCACCCGTGTCCGCGCGCCGCACCGGCAACAACATGCGAGATTTGATCTCGATCAGCAGCGCCGCCATCAAAAGATACTCGCCCGCCAGCTCCAGATTCGTGGCGCGAATCTGCTCGACATAAGCCAAATATTGCCCAGTGACCTGAGCCATCGGAATGTCCAGCACATTGAAGTTCTGCTTGCGAATCAAATACAGCAACAGATCCAGCGGGCCTTCAAAGGCGTCCAGAAACACTTCCAGCGCATCAGGCGGGATGTACAGATCCTGGGGGATCGCAAACAGCGGCTCACCATAAAGACGCGCCAGCACATCCTCGGGCTGAGGAGCTGGCGTATCCACAACGGGCTGCTGTGCAATCTCAGTCACAGGCGCGGGCGTACAGATTTAGTTGTTTTCGTAGTACACGTAAGGTTTTTGAGGCGTACGAGCAGCCTTGTAACCATCTTGCAGTTCCTGATCAATCTGCTTGTCCCACAGACGATAGCGGCCTTCACGCTGCCGCGCTTCGGTATCCGCGTTCTGCTCTTTATACTGTTTAAGAAACTGGGTAATTTCGGATTCGAAATTCTTTGCCATAATACCTGTACGCCTAAAATAAATTGGATAACAGAAAAGTTTGAGTTTACTGCACCGCACACCAGAGAGTTCGCCGCATGGCATCTGAACAGACCGAAGCCACCAAACCGGCAACCCTGTCCCCTCAAGAGCGTCGAGCCATACGCATTATTCCCTACATTGTGGGATGTGCATTGTTCATGCAAATGCTGGACTCTACGGTTGTCGCCACTGCTCTGCCCACGATGGCCTTATCGCTGGATACCAGCGTCATCCGCATGAATACCATCATTACCAGCTACTTGCTGGCCGTGGCTGTATTCGTTCCTATCAGTGGGTGGGCTGCAGACCGCTTTGGTGCGCGCAAGGTGTTCCTGGCCGCCATTCTACTCTTTACCGCCAGTTCTGTTGCATGTGCCCTGTCCCAGACCCTGTCACAACTGATCATTTCCCGCGTGATACAAGGCATGGCGGGAGCCATGATGGTTCCGGTAGGTCGCATTATCTTACTGCGACGGGTGCCTAAAGATGAGCTTTTAAGCGCCATGGCGGTGCTGACTTTACCCGCCTTGCTGGGCCCTATCATCGGTCCGCCTGTGGGTGGCTTTTTAGTCACCTATGCCAGTTGGCACTGGATTTTCCTGATCAACATCCCCGTGGGGGTACTGGGTATCGCTCTGGTACTGCGTTACATCCGCGAGGACTACCCCACCGAACGCCCGCCCCTGGACTGGCTGGGCTTTATCTTGAGCGCCATCTGTCTGGCCACGCTGGTAACCAGTTTCGAGAACGTAGGCCACGGCACCATTAGCTGGGCTACCCTGGGCTGGCTGACTTTGGCGGGTCTGGTCGCGGGGGCATGGTACATCTGGCATGCACGGCAAGTAGCCTATCCCATTATTGATTTGTCCTTGCTACGCACCAAGACCTTTGCCATTTCTGTATTGGGCGGCAATCTGTGCCGCTTCTCGCTAGGGGCCTCACCATTTCTGTTAGCGATCATGCTGCAAACCAACTTTGGCATGAGCGCATTGTCGGCGGGTCTGATCACCTTCACCGGGGCGATTGGCGCTCTGGGCATGAAACTGGTGGCTCCACCCATCATCCGACGCTACGGTTTTCGCAAAGTCCTGATCGTCAACGCCTGGCTGACAGGCTTGTTCATCGCCCTGTGCGCCATGTTCCAGGCCACCACACCCATGTGGCTCATGATTGCCGTCCTGACTGCAGGTGGTTTCTTCCGCTCCCTGCAGTTCACCGCCGTCAACACCCTGACCTACGCCGACCTGGAATCCGAAGCCATGAGCCAGGCCAGCAGTTTCGCCGCCATGGCGCAGCAACTGGCTATCAGTCTGGGCGTGGCATGTGCGGCGGTAACGCTGAATGTCAGCATGGCATTGCGCGGCGCCAGCAGCGTAGAGACCCAGGATACGATCTGGGCCTTTCTGATTCTGGGCGCGATTACGGCGATATCGAGCCTGTCTTTTGCCCGGCTGTCAGCCAGTGATGGTGAATCGTTGCAGAAGAAGTAGGTCTACTTTTCTCACATCAAGTGCAGACCGACAAAACTACAGGAGCAAGTCAAGAAGCTCCTAAACCGGCTTATCCTCATCCTCCAGCAACATCACCAGCTTGCAGTCCGGGCGTATTGCCAGGCGAAAGGTAAACTGCTGAAAGCGGCGCACGCCTTGGCTGGGGTGTCGAAAATCCCGCAAGCCCCCTTCCCGCTCCACCACGGTCTGGCGCCCCCACCAGAAGGCGAATACCTGGCTTTGATGCGCCAACTCCTGAATCAGGGCCTGTACATCGGCTTCATCGGCATGGGCGCCCACGTCGGCGCGGAATTCGGCCACGACGCGGCTGGCACGCTGTTCCCAGTCCACCACCAGCTCACGCGCTGCCGGGTCCAGAAAGATATAGCGCAGTAGATTGGGCTGCTCGCTACGATCGGGCCAACCATCGAACAAACCCAACAAGGCTTCGTTGCGGGCCAAGACGTTCCAACTGCGATCCAGAATGTAGGCCGGGGCGGAAATACTATCAACGCATGCGCTCAGGCCTTGCGGCAAGGGTTGAATATCACCCTGCCAATGCTCGGGGTCGGCGCAGTCGGCCAGTTCAAACAGGTAGTGGCGCTCAGCTCTGGCCAATTTCAGGACCGTTGCCAGGCGGGCGCAGACGGTGGGGGACACGGTCACGTCACGGCCCTGCTCGATCCAGGTGTACCAGGTGGTGCTGATATCGCACAGCTGAGCCACTTCTTCACGACGCAGGCCAGGAGTGCGACGACGCACGCCAGGGGCCAGGCCCAGATCTACAGGCCGGATGCGTTCCCGCGCATGACGCAAGAAGCGGCCCAAAGCCTGACGCCGGGTTTGGGACGTGCTCTCGACGCCGCCCGGATTAGGCCCCGTCATTCCCATATCAGCCCAACACGCCCGACAGAGTGCGGCGTACGTCTTCTTCCGTGCGGCCACTGCGTTGGATGTAGTCTTGCAATTGGTCCTGGCCAATATTGCCCACGTTGAAGTACTTGGACTGCGGATGGCTGAAGTAGAAACCCGACACGCTGGACGCCGGAATCATGGCGTAGCTGTCGGTAATGAACATCTCGATGTCCTCACACTGCAAGACGCGGAACATATCATGCTTGACCACGTGTTCCGGGCAAGCCGGGTAACCGGGTGCAGGACGAATGCCCTGGTATTTCTCGTCGATCAGCTCTTCGTTGGACAGGCGCTCGTCGGTGACATAGCCCCACAAATCCGT
Organism: Alcaligenes sp. SMD-FA; assembly: GCF_025960365.1. NCBI lineage: Bacteria > Pseudomonadati > Pseudomonadota > Betaproteobacteria > Burkholderiales > Alcaligenaceae > Alcaligenes > Alcaligenes sp. SMD-FA. The sequence continues at coordinate 3,511,051 of NZ_CP110108.1, forward strand.
GCGGACACGAGCATGCAGACATTCAGCAAAGCCTTCGGCAAAACGGTCACCCAGCGCCTTGATCATCAAGTCGGAGTAATCATCGCCAGCAGCCTGGAACCGCTCGGACAGTTTGTCCACGCCAATCCCGCCAGTCACCGCAAACATGCCGATGTAATCGGCCACGCCGCTTTCTTTAGGAGCGATGTAGTCAGCCAGACACTTGCTATCGACGCCTTCACGCTTGACGCCTTGCTGACGCAGGTTGCGCCAGGTGAACAGGACTTCACTGCGCGATTCGTCTGAATAGACCTCGATATCTTCACCATTGACGGTGTTGGCGGGGTAGAACGCAATCACGCCGTTTGCCGTCAACCAGCGACCCTCAATGACTTTCTTCAACATAGCCTGGCCTTCGGCAAACAGGGTCTTGGCCTGCTCGCCCACCACCTTGTCTTCCAGAATGGCCGGGTACTTGCCGAACAAGCTCCAGGTCTGGAAGAACGGCGTCCAGTCGATGAACTGGGCAATATCGGCCAAGTCGTAATTCTTGAAGGTACGGCGACCAATGAATTTGGGGCGTGGCGGCACGTAGGTGGTCCAGTCAATGACTGGCTTGTCTTGGCGCGCTTTTTCCAGCGAGATCAACGGTGTGGCTTTGCGATTGGCATGGCGCTGGCGCACTTGTTCGTACTCCTCGCGCACCTCGGCCAAAAACTCGTCCACGTTATCTGACACCAACTGAGTAGCCACACCCACGCAGCGGCTGGCGTCCGGCGTGTAGATAACCGGGCCGTCGTAATGCGGGGCAATCTTCACCGCCGTGTGTACACGACTGGTGGTCGCGCCACCAATCATCAGGGGGATGTTGCGCTCACGGAAGTACGGGTCGCGCTGCATCTCGGACGCGACGTAGGCCATTTCTTCCAGGCTGGGGGTGATCAAGCCGGACAGGCCCACAATATCGGCCTCCACTTCTTTGGCCTTGGCGAGAATCTCGGCACACGGCACCATCACGCCCATATTCACCACTTCAAAGTTATTGCACTGCATCACCACGGACACAATGTTCTTGCCGATGTCATGTACGTCACCTTTCACTGTGGCAATGACCATACGGCCTTTGGAACGCACATCACCGCCCGCAGCCTCAATCTGGCGTTTTTCTTCTTCGATGAAAGGAATCAAGTGGGCCACGGCCTGTTTCATCACACGCGCAGATTTCACCACCTGCGGCAGGAACATCTTGCCCTGACCGAACAGGTCACCCACCACATTCATGCCATCCATCAAGGGCCCTTCAATGACACTGATGGGGCGACCGCCCTGGGCATCGATCTTCTGACGAACTTCTTCTGTATCTTCCACGATGAAGCTGGTGATGCCATGCACCAAAGAGTGGATCAAACGCTGCTCAACCGTGGTTTCGCGCCAGCTCAGGTCTTCCTCTTTCTTGGCGCCCGAGCCTTTGACGCTCTCGGCCATTTCTACCAGGCGCTCGGTAGGGGTGCGTTCGTCAGCCGGATCGGTTTTGCCTTTGGGTTCGGCCCGGTTCAGGATCACGTCTTCAATCAGATCGCGCAGATGCGGTTCGATATCGGCATACACGCCCAACTGACCGGCATTCACGATGCCCATAGTCAGGCCTTCCTGAATGGCGTAGTACAGGAAGACGGTGTGAATGGCCTCGCGCATGGCTTCGTTGCCACGGAAGGAGAAACTGACGTTGGAAATACCGCCGGATAAGCGCGCGTGCGGCAGATTCTTGTGAATCCAGCTAACGCCGCGAATGAAGTCCAGACCGTAATTGGCGTGTTCATCCATCCCGGTTGCAACGGCAAAGACGTTGGGGTCGAAAATAATGTCCTCTGGCGGGAAACCAAGCTCATCCACCAGCAAGCGGTAAGCACGTTCGCAGATTTCCACCCGGCGCTCGTAGCTATCGGCCTGACCCTGCTCGTCAAACGCCATCACAACAATAGCGGCGCCGTATTTGCGGCACAAACGGGCATGCTCCAGGAAAGGCTCAATACCTTCCTTCATGGAAATCGAGTTCACGATGGCCTTGCCTTGCACACAGCGCAAACCGGTTTCGATCACGTCCCATTTGGAACTGTCGATCATGATGGGCACGCGGGCAATGTCCGGCTCGGAGGCAATCATGTTCAGGAAGCGGTGCATACAGGCTGCGGAGTCCAGCATGCCCTCGTCCATATTGATGTCGATAATCTGCGCGCCGTTCTCCACCTGCTGACGGGCCACCGACAAGGCTTCTTCATAATTTTCTTGCTGAATCAGGCGCAAGAAAGCCTTGCTGCCCGTGACGTTCGTCCGTTCGCCCACGTTCACAAACAGGGTATCTTCGTCAATATTCAGTGGCTCCAGACCCGACAAACGGGTTTTGACAGGAACCTCGGGGACAACGCGTGGAGGCAACTTGCGGCACAGCTCGGCAATGGCGGCAATGTGCTCGGGCGTCGTACCACAGCACCCACCGACCATATTCACCAAGCCAGCTTGCGTGAATTCCTGCAGCAGACTGGACGTATCGGCTGGCGTTTCATCAAAGCCGGTTTCTGCCATAGGGTTGGGCAAACCAGCGTTGGGGTAGACACACACATAGGTGTCACAAATCTTGGACAGCTCGGCCACGTAAGGACGCATCAAGGCGGCGCCCAAGGCACAGTTCAGGCCAATCGTAATGGGACGGGCATGACGCATGGCGTTCCAGAAGGCCTCTACCGTCTGACCGGACAAGATCCGGCCCGATGCATCGGTAACCGTGCCCGACACCATCACCGGCACGCGCTCACCACGCTCATCAAAGACCGTTTCCAGCGCAAAAACAGCCGCCTTGGCGTTCAGCGTGTCAAAAACGGTTTCGATCAGCAAAATATCGACGCCACCATCGAGCAAGGCACGAACCTGCTCGGTATAGGCTACGCGCAACTGGTCAAAGGTGACGTTACGAGCAGCCGGGTCATTCACATCCGGGGAAATAGAAGCCGTCTTGGGCTGCGGGCCCAAGGCACCGGCCACAAAGCGCGGCCATTCAGGTGTGCTGAAGGCATCACGTGCCTGACAGGCCAGTTGAGCCGAAGCCAGGTTCAGGTCATAGCTGATGCCCTGCAAATCGTAGTCACCCTGGGCCACATCGGTTGCACCAAAGGTATTGGTCGTAATTACATCGGCTCCGGCAGCCAGGTATTTCTCGTGAATTTCACGAATAATGTCGGGTCGCACCAGCGACAGCAATTCGTTATTGCCCTTCACATCCTTGTGGTGATCCGCAAAACGATCGCCCCGAAAATCAGCCTCACCCAATTTGTAACGCTGAATCATAGTGCCCATCGCACCGTCCAGAATCAGAATTTGCTGCCCCAAACGGTGCGCAAATTCAGCACCACGCGTATAGGCAGAGATCGGATAAGGCAAAGCAGGATAGGACACTAAAAAGCTCCGTAGCACGAAACGGGACGTTGACGGCATCTGACAGCAAGAGCCGCGAGAATGGTGGATTGGCGCCACAATTGTAGCGCCTTGTACGGCAAATCCACCCCAAACACTTAACCTTTGCGCCAGCGGCATGTAACATTTTCCGCTCGGAAAGAGGTGCTTTCCGGCCCATGCAGCCGTGGGCCTGGGAAAGTCAAATGGGAAACGTGAGCGGTTCCACCCCGGAACTGCCAAACGTGCTGCCCCCGCAACGGTACCTGCTACACGCAAAGCCCGACACCAGCCTGCTTCTCGAGCCTGAATTCATGGCCGTCCCACGGTGGGCGGCTTCGCTTACCGATGTGCGGGGACGCACATCCCACAGGAATCTCCATGACTCTACTGTCCATCCGACCTTTGATGGTCGCCCTGGCGGGCGCCCTGCCCTTCATCGCCACGGCCCAAACTGCCCCTGTCGCCAAGCTGGATCAAATTGTTGTTACCCCTAGCCGCATGGCTCAATCACTGAAAAACGTGGTGGGTGACGTGACGGTGATTGATCAGGAAACCTTGCAGAAAGCGGGTCAAAGCAGTGTGGCTGAGATTTTGCAGCGTCAGCCTGGGGTGGAGATTTACACCGAAGGGGGCCCTCAAACCGTTAGTGGGATCTATTTGCGTGGCACCAACCCACAACATACACGCGTCATGATCGACGGCATGCGCATCAACAGCTCCACCAGTGGTTCAGTGAACTGGCAAGCCATTGACCCCGCCCTGATCGAACGCATTGAAATTGTGCGTGGCGCAGGCAGCAGCCTGTATGGCTCGGATGCCATTGGTGGTGTGGTGAACATCATCACCAAAAAAGGCGGTGGCGACCGTGCCTTGAGCGCCTGGGGGAATATGGGCCTGGGCTCGCAAGACACCTTCAAAGCCAGCGCCGGTTTTTCGGGTGCCGCTCAAGGCTGGGACTACAGCCTGGCCTCCAGCTACGGCACCAGCGATGGATTCAGTGCTACTAATCCACTTGCGGGCATATACACGTATAACCCAGACAAGGACGGTTACACCCAACACGGCCTGACTGGATCCTTAGGCTACGAATGGGCACAAGGGCAACACCTGGGCCTGACCGCCATCAACAGCTACATAGACGGCCAGTTCGACAACGGGACGTCCACTTCTCGCCCCCCTAGCACGCAAACACGTCAGCAAACCTACGGTCTGACCAGCACCAACAAGCTGTCTGAGTTGTGGACCAGCCGCCTGAGCGCCTCGCTAAGCAAAGAAACAGTCGAAAACCGCGCTTTTGCCTCTCGCTATTCCACACTGCAACGCCAATACAGTTGGCAAAACAACCTGGCCTTTGCCCAAGGCCATACCCTGTCCTTGCTGGCCGAGCGTCTGGAAGAGCGCATGACGCACACCACCGTCCACAAGGATGACAAGCGCAACACCAATGCCTTTGCCCTGATCTACCGTGGCGATATCAATCAGCACCACCTGCAAGCCAGCGTGCGTAATGACAATATCAGCGGCTACGGCAATAAAGTGACGGGTGGCCTGGGCTATGACCTGGACATCACCAGCAACTGGACCGTAGGTGTGGCCGCCAATACTGGCTTTCGTGCCCCCACTTTTGCCGACCTCTACACCCCCTACGAGGCATATATGGTCGGTAGTTTTTCGGGTAACCCCAACCTCAAACCCGAAAAATCCCGCAACGTCGAAGGCCATATCCGCTACACGGATGAAACCACTGAACTGGGTCTGGTGGTCTACCAGAACCGAATCAGCGACATGATCAATACCTACGCTTGTGATGCCAATTCAAACTGCACGACGACAAACACCGAAAAAGCACGTATCACGGGTGTGACCTTGACGGCCATGAAGCAACTGGGCAACACCACGCTGAGCGCCAGTGCCGACTTCACCAACCCCAAAGATAGGAACACCGACAAGCAGTTGGTGCGCCGCGCCAAGCAAAACTACAAGGTGGCGGTTGATCACAAGTTTGGTGACCTGAAAGCCGGTGCTGAGTACCTGTTCGCCTCCCATCGTTATGAAGATGCGAAAAATGAACAGCGTCTGGGCAGCTACGGACTGTTGAACCTGACCGCCAGCTACCCGCTGACCTCCAGCCTGGAAGCCCAACTGCGCTGGAACAATGTGTTCGACAAGGACTACACCCTGGCCCGTCGTGGCTATAACAACGCCGGCTCCAGCGTGTTCCTGAACTTTGCCTGGCGCATGTAAGCAGTAAAATCAGCTTTGCTTGATTCTGGCGCGGCTCTTGGGCCGCGCCATTGACTTAAAGGCGCATGATGCCCCCTTTGCCTACGACTTATCGTCTTCAACACCCGAAGCGCTCTGTCTGGAGCGGATTGGAGCGATGGGGATTGCTTTGCCTGCTCGCCCTGCTTTTAGGATTGCCCATCCTGACGCAAGCGCAGGGACAAGACCCGTTGCAGTCACAGGCGCAAATTCAAGCACAGCCCGAAGCACAGACACAGACACAGACACAGACACAGACACAGACCAGCACAAAGCAAAGCACTCAAGAAGTACAGAGCCAGCAGCAAGATAAAAAAGCACAAAACGCCGCAGCCGAACAAGACGCCCCCCCCACAACAACTGTCGCTTCAGCCCGTGCGATTAGCCTTGCTCCCCACATTACCGAGATCCTGTTTGCCGCCGGTGCTCAAGACCACTTGATCGCCGTAGACAGTTCCAGTGACTACCCCCCTGCCGCCAAGGATCTACCCCGCGTTGGGGACGCCTTGCGCGTGAACCCCGAACGGCTGCTGGAACTAAAACCCGATCAAGTCTGGGCTTGGCAAGCCAACCAGATCGGGCCTGAATTACAGCGCCAGCTACAGCAAACCCATATCAGCCTGATCTTTGCCGCCCCTGAAAAACTGGACGACATTCCCGCCTTTGTCCGTCTGGCAGGAGACAGCCTGGATACAGCCGATGTCGCCGTTCCCATCGCTGCTTTGCTGGACAATCAGATTGCCGCCCTGCGCCATAACAGCCGCCTGGGCGAGACCGTCAGCGTGTTTCTGGAAATCGGTTCCGAGCCTTTATATACCTTGGCACGCGATCCTTTGATTCAGGATGTGCTGAACACCTGCAAGGCACAGAACATCTATGCCCACCATGCTGCCGTCGCCCCCACCATCAGTCTGGAAGACGTGCTGCACAAGCGCCCGCAGGTGGTCATCATGGCCTACCGTGATCCGGCCCAATTGCGCGCCCGCCATCTGTTCTGGGAAAAACATCTGGGGCTAAGCCCCCACGCCTTGCTGAACCTGAACCCGGATGCGCTGTACCGCCCCGGCCCCAGGCTGATAGAGGCCACTCGCGAGCTGTGCGAGCAACTGGATCGCTATCGAGCCCAGGTATCCTGAACGGCTTTCTACTCCAGCCTAGAACTGATACTTCACTGCCAGCATCATGTTGCGCGGCTCGCCCCAGGTATACGTGCTGTACCAGGAGAACATAGAGTAATAGCGCTTGTCGAACAGGTTATTGACGGTAAAGGTGGCCGACAAATTCTTGTTGAAGCGATACCGCGCCATCGCATCCACCAGCCAATAGCCCGCAACGGTATGCTGAACCTTACCCGGCGATCCGGGTCGGCTGACATCACCCCAGGTTTTGCTTTGCCAACGGGCACCGCCCCCCAAGGTCAGGCCATTCAGGTCACCCTCCAAATCGTACGTGGTATAGATGTTGAACTGATGCTCGGGCGACAAGGTAGACACTTTATCGCCATCCTGGCGCGATAGCTTGTAAGCGTAACCCGCATGCATTTGCCATTGCGGCGTCAACTGGCCAGCCACTTCCAGCTCTACGCCATGCGTGCGCACACCTTGAGTCGCCTCATACGCGATGCCTCCCGATGGCGTGCGCCCCCCCGTTTCCTTGCCGAAGTTATCCTGACGCAGTTGGAAATAAGCCAGGCTGGACGTCAAACGCCCCCCCATGAATTCGCCTTTGAGACCGACCTCGTAGTTATCGCCACGCAAGGGGTCCAGAGTACGGCCTCCCTCGTCTTGCAGGCTCTGAGGCTGGAAAATGTTGGTGTAACTGGCATAGACGGAGAAATTATCGTTCAGGTCATACACAGCCCCAAAGTAAGGCACCCATATGCCTGTCTCACGCATCTCAAGCTTGTTGTAGTTGGCGTAGCGTGTACCCAGTAGCAACTTCAAATCATCGCGCAGGTTCAGACGTGTGCTGACATATAGACCATTTTCGCGTGTCACTTCACGGTCGTCGCCCAGGTGCTGCCAGTTCATGCGCGGCCAGCGACCATCCCATTCGTAGTAATTCGAGACATCGGCATTGCTGTTTTCACCGTAAGACGTGTTAGTCCAGCGACGGCGCGATACACCTGCGCCAACCACCAGTTCATGCTCACGGCCGAACAGCTCAAAAGGACCAGTCGCATAAAAGTCAGCCGTATTGGAGACTGTCTTGCCCACGTAGCGTCCAGACCATAGGGAAGTACCTTTGCCGGTTAAAGGATCGGGATTGCCAGCCGCTACCGAAGCCAGCTCAGAGTCATAACCATTGATCAAGCGATTGAGCTGCACCTTGGCCATCCAACCGTTGTCGAATTCGTGCTCCAAGGTGGCAAAGGCCGAACGGGTGTACTGGTTCCAGCGACTCCAGCGCGTACCGTTATTAAAAGAACGGTCCATCTCGTTGAAGTTGCCCTGCGCGTCATAAATCGGTATGCCCCCCCAGGTTGATCCTTTGGGATCGTTGTCCTGCAAATCAGCACCCAGGGTCAAACGGGTATCCGGTGTCAGGTCGGCTTCAACAATGCCGTACAACACCAAAGTCTGACGTTGGTAGTGGTCCAGATGGCTTTTCTTGTCCTGATAGGCGCCGACCAGACGGCCCCGTAAAGAACCTGACTCGTTCAAAGGGCCGGAGAAATCGGCTTCACCACGGTAATTACTCCAAGTGCCCAAGCCCGCACTGGCATACCCCTGAAACTCGCGCGTCGGCTTTTTGCGAATCATATTGATCGTCGCGCCTGGGGTTCCACTGCCAGTGAGCAAACCGGAGGCGCCTTTCAATACCTCCACACGATCGTAAATCGCTGTGTCCGTGAGCGAATGGCCAGCCGAGTACGGTGAATCGCGCAAGGTGGGGATGCCGTCATATTGAAAGTTCTGAACACCAAAACCGCGTGCTTCGTAAGCGGTACGCTCACTGTCATAAGTAATGATGCTAAGGCCAGGAGTATGACGCACTACGTCATCGATACTGGTCAGGTTAAAGTCGTCCATCTGCTTGCGTGTAGTCACGCTGATGGCCTGCGGCGTCTGGCGTGGTGTCAAGCGCAAACGGGTTGCCGTGGCAATTGTGCCCGCCGCATACGTGCCTGAACCTTCGGTGATGTCGCCCAGCGCATTGCGGCGTACTTCAATACTGGCCAAAGACTGCACACCGGCGCCGTCAGCCAAGGTGTCACTATCAGGCAGGGCAATCAAGACATAGCCCTGATCACGGCTTTGAACCTGAAACGGCTGCCCGGCCAGCAAGGCAGCAAAGCCGCCCTGCACAGAATACTGCCCTTGCAAACGCGGTGCGCGCAGACCTTGCAGTCGGGAAGAATCCATCACCAGCGCCACCCCGGCCTGTTGAGCAAACTGGCTCAAGCGGCTAGCCAGATCCCCGGCTTCCAGCGCATAAGCTTGGGTCGTCTGGGCCGAGGCCGGTGCCATATTCAGCATCAAGGCCCCTACAAAAGCCAGACCCAGCAAGCGGCGGCAGACATTGGGCATGAACGACGTTTTCACAAGCGCCAAAGGCGGCGCATTCTTCGGGACCATGAAATCTCTCCTTCTTTGGCAAGGTCTATCTGTTAAAGACGCACGAGCCCAAAAAAGCGGCAATCAAGGCCTGAAATTAATCGTCAATCCTTCGTTTGGCGTGTTTTGCACCTGCAATCGGGGATACAAATTCTTCAACAACGCCAAGGCCGACAAGGGTTTGTCAGCAGGCAAGACAGCACTAACCGTCAAGCCATCCATGCCATGCGGATTGATCTGTGTTTTGCCGGCATACTGGCGGGTGATCTGCTCCAGAGCCTGCGTCAAAGGCACATGCTCCAGAAGCAGTTGCCGCTGGTCCCACGTGCGTATGACACTGTTCACATCCGTCTGGCGGTTTACCCCCAGGCCTTGCGCATTGATCTGCACCTGATCGCCCGGCCCCAGTTCGCGAGCCGCTTGTGGGCCTTGGGTACGCGGATACGCCAGAACCCGAGAGGACAGCACGGTCAGCAAGGTGCCTTGAGGCTGCTCCTGCACGATAAATTCAGTGCCCAAGGCTTGCGAGACGGCCTGGCTGCTCAAGACCCGCAACGGTCGATCCGGCTGCTTGGCCACCACCACACGAACCTGCCCTTCCAACAGCTCAATATCCCGGTACTGCTTGCTATATAAAATCTTGACTTGCGATGCCCCAGCCAGCTCCAGACGAGTGCCATCCTCCAGCACCACACTGCGCCATTGTCCAGCGGCGGTAAGGACAGACTGATTGGACCAAGGCAATACAAAGGCCAGAATCGGCAAGATAAGCACCACGGCCCAGAGCAGGAGCATCGTGCCCTGACGCCAATCGCGCAAAAGCTTGGGCCGCGCTGACAATCCTGCATCCAGCGCACTGCGCCCAGGAGGGGTATTAGCCTGTACGGCCAGTTTTCTTACCCTGCACAGCACCGCCTCCATAGCCGCAGCCGCTGCTTCATGACGCGGGTCCAGCACGCGCCAGGCCATGAACTCGGCCTGGGCCTGTTCGGTAAATTGTTCGGGATCGGACAAGAGCACAACCCATTGGGCGGCTTGTCGCTCTATTTCCTCGTTGGACATGGGGCTCAAGCTGGAATCAAGGTCTGAACATGAAGCAAAGCCTGCACCAGATCATTGCGCACGGTGCGCTCACTGACACCCAAGCGCTTGGCCACCGTGAATTGCGTTTCCCCGTCCAGATAGCAGCTCAGGAACACCATGCGAGCCCGCGCGGGTAATTCATCCAGAGCCTGGGCCAACAAGGCCAGCACTTCCAGCGTGTGGGCGCACTGCTCGGCCGAGGGTGCTTGCGCCCCTTGGGCCAAGGTCGCCTCCAAGGCCTCCAGATAAGCTTGTTCGACAGCCATGCGTCGGCTGCGATCAATTAGCAGCCTTCTGGCCGTGGTCGCCAGAAACGCACGGGGGTGGCGTAAATGATGAACGGCACAGGGGGCCAGCAGCAAACGCACAAACGTGTCCTGAACCAGATCTTCTGCCGTAAAGCTGCAATGCAGACGCGCGCGCAACCACCGCAACAACCAGCTACGGTGATCCTGATAGAAATCTCCCATCCCGATGGGTGCTGACGGATAGTCCATAGACCCTGAATGTTCTAATCAATAATCATTCTCATTCCAAAATTATGACATGAAAAGACAAGGATTCTGACGGCGAAGGCCGCAAGCGTCGTCTGGCCACGACAGATCACCACTAAAACAGCTAACCACCCTGCAAGGGTCATCTAAAAAAAACGGAGAGCGGATGCGGGCCGAAATCAAGAAAACGGACATAGCCCAAAAGGCCACGCCCGCCCAAGGGTCAACACAGAGAAGCTTGCAGCGGCGCGGATCACTCCCCAAACTTCAGGGGCATCTACGACGCTGCAAAACAACCCTTACATCACAAAGGACGGCAGGGTCAGCACAGCGTGAGTGGGTTGGCAGCGCAAGCCTTCCACATCGTTCAGACGGGCTTTGGCACGACGGGACAGATGCTTGAGGACCTGGCTGCGCTCTACAGCAGGCAGTGTGGACAGTGCGTTTTCAATGGTGCGACCGGACAGGTCGTTAAGAGCATAGGCAAACTCGCGCGCACCGTGGGTTTGCAGCAGCTCCAGCAGGTAGCCCTGGCGCTGGCGGGATGCAGCCAGGCGCAGAGCGTCTTGCAGCGCATTATTGTGTGGAGTAGAACGGAACAGGTTGAGGCGGAACATAGCATTCTCCTTCGGACACGAGGGCCCAGAAAGAGTGCTCACCTCATCAGAGGGGCCCGCTTTGTGGTCCAGCGTCCAATTGACTGGTCATTAAGAAGGTTTGCCCTTTACAGGAACAAAGCCATATAGAAGGATCAGGGTCCATTTACTTTTAAACGTGAGTAGTTAAAAAAAGGGCAACGGTTTTTGCACCAACGATATTTTCGCACCTGACCCAAGGCTTGTCTGTCAGGCATTGGCACACTTTCCATCACCTTGTGGACATCAAATTTATACTTAGGGATATGTGATTTTGCAGGGCACCCACAAGCCCCCGACTGAAGAGGCTTTACTGCCTGCTGCTCACGCGCCCTTCCCCCCGAACACCAGCAAGCTTATATAAGGGTTTTCCTGCGAGTACCGGCCAAATGGATTATTCTTGCAGTGTTTGCCCAGCAAAAATCACTTATCTCTCCGTCACCAAAGACGGATGCGCAACAAAGCACCACCATGACCCAAACAGTGAACAACGACCCCTTTATCCTGGCCGGAACCAGCTACCAATCCAGGCTGTTGGTAGGCACCGGTAAATACAAAGATTTTGATGAAACTCGTCTGGCTATTGAAGCCAGCGGCGCTGACATTGTGACCGTGGCCATTCGCCGCACCAATATCGGCCAGAACGCCAACGAGCCCAATCTGCTCGATTACCTGCCCCCTTCCAAATACACCCTGCTGCCCAACACTGCGGGTTGCTACACCGCCGATGACGCCGTGCGGACCTTGCGTCTGGCCCGCGAACTGCTGGACGGTCACAAGCTGGTCAAACTGGAAGTGCTGGGCGACTCCGGCAATCTGTTCCCCAATATGCCCGAAACCCTGAAAGCCGCCAAAACCCTGGTGGATGAAGGTTTTGATGTGATGGTGTATTGCGCTGATGATCCTATCCAGGCCCGTATGCTGGAAGATATTGGCTGTGTGGCCATCATGCCTTTGGCCTCCCTGATCGGTTCGGGCATGGGCATTATCAACCCCTGGAACTTGCGCCTGATCATCGATCAGAGCAAGGTGCCGGTGCTGGTGGATGCCGGTGTCGGTACGGCCTCGGATGCCGCTATTGCCATGGAGCTGGGCTGTGATGGTGTCCTGATGAACACCGCCATTGCCGGTGCCCGTCAGCCTGTAATGATGGCCAGTGCCATGAACCTGGCAGTACAAGCCGGTCGCCAGGCGTATCTGGCTGGCCGTGTACCCCGCAAATACTACGATGCCGACCCCAGCTCCCCTACCGAAGGGCTGATTCACTCCCGTACCTGATCGAGACATGATTCCCAATACGCTGACCATTGCCGGAGTTGACCCCTCCGGCGGCGCCGGTATTCTGGCTGATGTCAAAGCCATGAGCGCCCTGGGTGCTTATGCCACCGCTGTCATTGCCGCTTTGACGGCACAAAATACCCAAGGGGTCACCGGCATCAGCCCCGTTCCTGCCGACTTTGTGCGCCAGCAGATTGATACGCTGTTTGCCGACGTGCGCATTGATGGCGTCAAGATAGGCATGTTGGGCCAGGAGGCTGTCACCACCGTGGTGGCCGAACGCATGGCTCACTTCAAACCCAAGCATCTGGTGCTGGACCCGGTGATGATCGCCAAAAGCGGCGACCATTTGCTGGAAAAGTCGGCTGTCCATGCCTTGCGCGAGCAACTGGTGCCCCAGTGCACCATGATCACGCCCAATCTGCCCGAAGCCGGTGTTCTGCTGGACGCCCGCCCGGTAGAAACCGTCAAGGAAATGCGTCAGGCCGCCGAGCGCCTGCGTCGCCTGATGAGTCACAGCGATCAGCGCTGGGTATTCCTGAAAGGGGGCCACCTGCCCGGTTCGGACTGCATAGACCTGCTGCACGATGGCGACAAGATGATCGAAATGCCCGCCAAGCGTATTGATACGGCCAATACACACGGTACCGGCTGTACCTTGTCAGCTGCGCTAGCCGCCCTGCTGCCCCAATACAGCAATGTGCCTGACGCCGCCCTGGCTGCCAAAAAGTACTTGTACGAAGCCATTGCCCGCTCGGGTGAACTAACCGTGGGCAACGGACACGGTCCGGTGCATCACTTCCATAAACTGTGGCCATCTTCCTGATACGTGCCGTTTGATCGGGTCGCTTGAAGGCCCCTGTCTTATGCCTACACTTGGAATTATTGTCGCCATGCGCGAAGAGCTGGAGATTGTGCTGGAACGCTTGCAAGAGCCCCAGACCCTCCAGCGTGCCGGCATGGACTTTCATCGCGGCAGCTATCTGGGTAAACCTGTGGTGGCCGTAGTCTGCGGCGTGGGCAAGGTCAATGCCGCCGCTTGCACCCAGATGCTGATCTCGGAATTTGCCGTGGGCAGCATCATCAATATCGGTATTGCCGGTGCGGTTGAGCCCAGCATCCGGCCAGGCGACATCGTCATTGCCGATACGCTGGTCCAGCACGATGTGGAGCTCAAAGCCCTGGGTCTGGCGCCAGGACAGGTTTTCCGTCTGGATACCTTTGATTTTCCGACAGACCCCGCCTTACTGGCCATTGCCCAAACTGCCGCCCAACAAATTGAAGGGCATCAGGTCCACACGGGCCGAATTGTTACCGGCGACCAATTTATCGCATGTAACGATAAAATACAGTGGTTAAGCGCCACCTTTAATGCCTTAGCCTGCGAAATGGAAAGTGGCGCCATTGCCCAGGTGTGCTATCTGAATACCGTGCCTTTTGTCTGCATACGCAGCATTTCAGACAATGCCAACAACGACGCACACATGGACTTTGACACCTTCTTGCCCATTGCCGTCAACAACGCCAGCACCTTGCTTCACGCGATGGTGCCGTCCTGCTAAGCCCGACTGCGCCTCTTTATCGATGCGCTGGCTTATAATCGGCTCTTTGCCAAGCCTTTAGTTTTCTGGAAGCTATGAACCATATTGCGCTGTCTGAACTCGAACGTGCCCGTTACTACATGGTGGAACAACAGATCCGTCCCTGGAACGTATCCGACGAAAACGTGCTGCAAGCATTGGTCGAGGTCCAGCGCGAACGCTTTGTTCCCTCGTCTTTGCGCTCTTCGGCCTTTTCGGACACCGAACTGCCACTGGTCATCAATGCCGTGGACACGCACGAGACCATGCTCTCGCCCAAAGTGGAAGCCCGTCTAGCTCAAGAGCTGCTTTTGCAGTCTAGCGACGGTGTGCTGGAAATTGGTACCGGCTCGGGCTATCAGGCCGCTTTGCTGGCTCACCTGTCCCAACAAGTCACCTCCGTCGAAATTGACAGCAAACTGGCCGCTTTTGCCCAGGAAAACCTGCAGCGCAACAATGTACGCAACGTCAAGGTTGAAGTGGGCGATGCACATGCCGGCTGGGGCACCACCGAGTACGACGCCATTTTGGTCACAGGCTCCGTGCCCACCATTCCTGATGCCTTGAAGTACCAGCTCTGTATCGGGGGCCGTCTGGTGGTGGTGGTCGGTCAAAACCCGGTCATGACAGCCGTGCGTATTACTCGCACCAGCGCCGCCAGCTTCGATACCACACCGCTGTTCGACACCTGGATCAAACCTTTGCGCGGCACGGCCGTTTCACAATTCCGCTTTTAAGTGCCTATGCGGTTCATGACTTCCTTGCGCCTGACGCTGCTCTGCCTGCTTGCCTTAAGCAGCACGGCCCAGTCGCAAGATCTGCTGCAAGCCTGGAATCAGGCCCTGGCTCGTGAACCGCAATTTGGCGCGGCTCAGGCGGCACATCAAGCCGACCAAGAACAAGTGCCACAGAGTCGGGCTCAATTGTTGCCACAGATCAGCGCCATCGGCACAGCCGAACTGCAAGAGCGCCGCCAAACCAGCAAGCTGTCCAATCAACACTCCAGCGACCGAGCCGCCTGGGCACTCACACTGAGCCAACCGGTTTACAACCGCAACGCCTGGGCTCGTTACGAACGCGCTCAGCTATTGGCGCAGGGTGCCGATATTCAACTGGCGCTGGATCGACAAGACTTGATGCTACGCGTCAGCCAACGCTATTTTGATGTGCTGGCAGCACAAGATGCGCTATCTACCTTGAAAGCCCAGCAAGCTGCCATTGACGAGCAATTGCGCGCCGCTGACCAGAATTTTCAACTGGGCGGCACCACGATTACCGATACCTACGAAGCCAAATCGCGTCTGGATCTGACACGAGCTAGCGTCTTGCAAGCGGAAAATGCCCTGCAAGTGGCTCAGGACAAGCTGGCGGCGCTGACGCTGGAGCGTTATGAAACACTGGCTCGCCTACGTGAGCCTTTGCGTCTGCCCGCCCCACAACCTGCAAATCTACAAGACTGGTTGGATCAGTCCAGCCAATCCGGTTTAAGTGTGGCACTGGCCGATATCAAGGCACGTGCCGCCCAAGAGCAGTTGAAAAGCACCCAGGCCCTGCACGAACCTACCCTGGCCTTGAAAGCCCAGACCGGCAGCGGCAGCGACCAGACCCTGTTTGGCCAAGCTGGCGGTGGCCCACGTTCTCTGAACAGCGCCGTCGGTCTGGAGCTAAGTATCCCCATTTTCCGAGGCGGCGAAACCAGCTCTCAAGTCCGTGAACAAAGCTCGCGCCTGCAACAGGCCCGCTACGATCACCAGTTCGCCATTGAGCAATCCATCCAGCAGACGCGCCAGTACTTCTCCGGCGTCACCTCGGGTCTGGTCCGTGTGCAGGCACTGGAAGCGGCCACCAAGTCCAGCCAAGACGCTCTGGAGGCCAACAAGCTGGCTTACGAGGTCGGTGTGCGTGTGAATATCGATGTGCTCAATGCCCAGCAGCAACTTTACGAAGCACAGCGCAGTCTGGCCCAAGCCCGTTATGACGTTCTGATGAACAGCCTACGCTTGAAAGCAGCCAGCGGCACGCTGAGCGAAAACGACCTGCGGGCCGTGAACGATCTGCTACAACCGGCGTCCTGAAGCGACCCAGGCAAGACTGCAGCAAAGCCCTCCCATTGAATCCTTGAGATTCTGAAAGCCCGAGATATACACGTCGCGCTCTTTGCTCACAGCAGCAATGTCAGATCCATCAGCAGCGCCATCCAAATGCAAACGAAACAACGCCAAGCCCTGCGCGGACAACTTCAGTGCTCATGTCCTTGTCTTTGTGTACAAGACACGATGCCTGGATCAAACAGACAAAAAAATCCCGGACTATGCCGGGATTCAATCCTTCAATACCGCTTGTTTAGTCACGCAGCTTTTTAACCAGGGCCGTGGTCGAGCGCTGAAACTCAAAAGGAATGGCGACCGCATCGCCTCCCCAGCTACGCACTAAAGCCGTTTCTGGCAAGGCTTCCATATCGTAGTCACCGCCCTTGACGATCAGGTCCGGGCGCAGTGCCGCGATCAAGGCTTCGGGTGTGTCTTCGTCAAACAAGACCACCGCATCCACACAAGCCAGCGCAGCCAGCAAAGCGGCACGATCCTGTTCAGGGTTGATGGGGCGCTCCGGCCCCTTGTTCAAACGTCGCACCGAGGCGTCAGTATTCACACCGACAATCAGCGAGGCACCCAGTTGGGCAGCCTCGTCCAGGTAGCTGACATGTCCACGGTGCAGGATATCAAACACACCGTTGGTAAAGACCAGCGGGCGCGCCAGGCGCCCCTGTTCCATAGCCTCACGCAAGGCATCCAGACCTAGCACCTTAGCCTCGAAACGTACGCTCATATCAAGCCTGAACCAGAGTCGAGTCCGAGCCGACCTGGCGTGCCAGATCCTTGCGGTAGCGGTTCAACTCCTGCACGGTTTCAAAGGAGCTACCCATCAACAGCGACATATTGTGCAAGATGCGCGAGCTAACCTTGTGCTCCCATTCCTTGTCGAAGCGAATCTGCGTATCCAGCCAGGTTTCCAGCCAACCGGGCGATGGCAGCTTGGACTGCACCGTATCATCCGGGAACATGGCTTTGTTCACATGCAAGTTGGTGGGGTGCAACGCTTGAGCGGTACGATGCGCCGAGGCCATCAGAACACCGATCTTGGAGAAAGCCAGACGGGCTTGCAGGCCAAATTCCTGACCCTTATGCACCAGAGCACGCTTCATGTAGCGCAGGTAAGCACCGGCGTGACGGGCCTCGTCCTGAGCCACAATCTTGTAGATGGCCTTGATCACAGGCTCAGTGTGCCAGTCGGCGGCACGACGGTACCAGTGATTCAGGCGCACTTCGCCGCAAAAGTGCAGCATCAGCGTTTCCATGGCTGGGGCCGGATCAAAGTCAAAGCGCACTTTATGCAGCTCTTCTTCGGTGGGCATCAGCTCGGGGCGGAAACGGCGCAGGTATTCGATCAAAACCAGCGAGTGCTTTTGTTCCTCGAAGAACCACACGGACATAAAGGCGCAAAAGTCGCTGTCATCTTTATTGTCACGCAGGAACATTTCGGTAGCAGGCAAGGCAGCCCACTCGGTAATGGCGTTCATTTTGATGGTGTAGGCCTGCTCGTCTGTGAGCTTGCTGCCATCAAAGTCATCCCACGGTATGTCATGCGCGAAATTCCAGCGCACCGCTTCCATGGATTTAAATAAGTCATGGTAAAGCATAACGATTCCTAAAAAGAATCAAGCGGTTCCTTGAGGGCGGCCATTTACCGTCCGGAAGGCGCCGGAAAGCGCCAGCTTAACAATCAGCTGGCGGACCTGCGTCTATCGTAGAACCTGCAGTTATCAGAAATATGTCAGCCACAAAAAAACTGACGCGTTGCGGAGAGATCACACTTATCGCCCCACCAAAGCCCAGATGGCCACACCGACCGCAAGCGCCAATACCGCACACAAGGCCGTCAGCAATCGGTTGGTCTGCTGCTGCGACTGGCGCAACAGCTTAAGTTCCTGGTTCAACGCCTGCCCTGTCTCCGGTCTATTCAAGCTGGAATAAACCAGACGCGGAAGCTGCGGCATGATCTGGGCCCACTGCCCGGCTTCCTGTTTCAAACGCGAGTAAAAGCCCGATGGACCAATACGCTGGTACATCCACTTTTCCAGATACGGTTTGGCGGTATCCCACAGATCCAGTTCCGGATCCAGGTCCCGCCCCATCCCTTCCACATTCAGAAGGGTTTTCTGCAGCAGCACCAGCTGCGGCTGAATTTCTACATTGAACCGGCGCGACGTCTGGAACAAGCGTAAAAGCACTTGCCCCAAGGAGATCTCGGACAAGGGCCGGTCAAAATACGGCTCACATACCGCGCGCACCGAACCTTCCAGCTCCTCCTCGCGAGTTTCAGGTGGCACCCAGCCGGACTCGATATGCAATTGAGCGACCCGACGATAATCGCGCCGGAAGAAAGCCAAAAAGTTTTGCGCCAGATAGTTCTTGTCGAACTCGGACAGCGAACCCACGATGCCAAAGTCCAGGGCAATGTAACGGCCCAACGATTCCGGTGCGTCCGAGACGTAAATATTACCTGGGTGCATGTCGGCATGGAAAAAACCGTCGGTAAACACCTGGGTGAAGAAAATCTCCACCCCTTTACGAGCCAGGTCTTTCAAGTCCACATTGGCGGCGCGCAAGCGGTCAATCTGGTTGACCGGGATGCCCTTCATACGGTCCATGGTGAACACAGTCGAGGCGCAATAATCCCAATGCACTTCGGGCACGATCAGCAACTCAGTCCGCTCTACATCTTTGGTGAAATTGCGGCGCAACTGACTGCAATTGGAGGCTTCACGGATCAGATCCAGCTCGTCATTCAAGTACTTGTCGAACTCGGCCACCACCTCACGCGGTTTCAGGCGACGGGCATCAGGGCCCAGGCGTTCCATAAACCCGGCCAGCACACGCATCAAGCGCAGATCTTTGTGGATGACCTCGCGCATACCAGGACGCAATACCTTGACGGCCACTTCGCGGCCATCGTGCAGCTCGGCAAAGTGAACCTGAGCAATCGACGCCGAGGCGATGGGCTCACGATCAAACTTCTTGAACAGCTCATAAGGCGACGCACCCAAGGCCTTCAGAATCGTGGCCTCGGCCACCTCGGAGGGAAAGGGAGGCACACGATCTTGCAACAAAGCCAGTTGCTCGGCGATATCCAGCGGAATCAGATCCCGGCGGGTAGAGAGCACCTGACCGAACTTGACGAAGATAGGCCCCAAGCTTTCCAGGGCCAAACGCAAGCGCACACCGCGCGGCAGCTTGGGTTTGCGACCCAGGCGCACAACGCGCAACAACCGGTAAGCCCAGGGATGGCGGATACTCGACAGCACCAGCTCGTCCAGGCGATAACGGAATACAACCAGCAAAATGGTCAGCAAACGGCACAAGGAGAACATGCTCAGGACTCCCGCCGACGCGTATCAAGACGATTCAAACGCTGGTCCAATTTGTCCAGGCGCTGAGTCAAAACGGCTGATTGCTCGCGCAGCCGGTCAAGCTCGGGACGCGTCACCAGCAAGCCACTTTCTTCAGTCAGGTATTCGCTGGCATTGCCGGCCAGACGCTGGCCCAGATCCCGCAAGCCGGTAAACGCCCGGCGCGCACCGCTAAACAGACGCACTGCCATGACATCACCAACAATTTGGGCCAGATCGTGCTCGGCATCCCAACGCAGATTAGCGGCCAGGTCCGACACCAGATTGGCCAGACCGGCTTCACCTTGCACATGCATTAACTGCGTCACTCGGCTGAAATCGCCGTCTTGCAGGATTTGAGGCAATTCGGGCAGCTTGTTCTGAGGAAGAGTCAGCGTGACATCGGGCACCACGGCAGGATGGCCCTGCTCCAGCTTTCCCTGAGAACTGATGGTGTAGACCAGTTGCAAACGGCCCACAATCAGCGAGACGGTTTTACCTGCATAGCTGCGCAAACGCTCACGCGCCCAATCCTCGCGATCAAGCAAGGCGTTAAGCAAACGCACGCCCACGGCGCCAGGTTCTAGGAATGAAGGGATACCAAGCATGTCCATGCAAGTCTACTGCCGCAGCGAGTAAACCAGTCCAATTAAAACAGCCAGTTTAACCCGACACAGACACGGCCGGATGTACAGGACGACAGGAACACGGGCAAAGGGAATCACAGAGAAGCGAGAGCGCTCATAACAGAACAGCCGCCTGGATTAGAAGGCGGCTGTTTGTATAGACAAAGATCAAGCGTTGGGGTCAACCGGGATCTGCTGAATACCAGCCAACAGCCAGCCTGCGCCATCGGCCTTGAACAGATTCCAGACTTCCTCAAAGCGGAAGGCTTCGGCACCCGCCTCTTCGCGCAACATACCGGAGTAGCGCACGCTGGCCAGATGGCCGTCGGCCACTTTCTCGATGCCCAGCAGCTCGGCATTGAGCAGAACCACTTGGGTCACGTTCTCGCCCTGGCGCTGAGCAATCTGAGGAGAGGCTTCTTTGAGCAAATCGTCGGTCAGGAAGGCACGCAGTTGTTCCACATCGCCTTTGTCCCACAGTTTCTGGATTTCCACGAACTGCGTCTTGGCATTGGCCAGGAAGGTCGGTGTGTCGAAATCACCGGGAATGAACCAGCTTTCGTCTACTGGAGGTGCGGGAACAGCGGCGGCAGCAGCGGGCTGAGCAGCAGGAGCGGCAGCAGGCGCAGGTGCTGGCGCAGCCTGTGGTTGTTGCCAGGGGCTCGGTGCCGGATCGGCATTACGCATCATGGACTGGCCACCGGCCTGTTGCATGGCAGGGCGAGCAGCCGAGCCACGGAAACGACGCACAATGAACAGAACAGCGAAGATAACCAGACCAATCAGCAAGAGGCTGGACATCATTTCCAGGAAAGCGCCGCCCAGACCCATGCTGGACAGCAAGGCAGCAATACCCAGACCTGCAGCGATACCGGCGATCGGGCCCAGGAAGCGGGACATGCCCGACTTGGCAGCGGTACCCGCTGCGGCCGTACCGGCAGCAGCAGCGCCAGCGGCAGGAGCAGCCGAACGAGTGGCATTATTCGCTGCAGCAGGAGGCGTCGCTGCCGAGCGATTGCTGGTGATATTGGAGGATTGGCGGCCAAAGCTGGATCCACCACCCATGCGACGTGCTTCCGCATCATAAGAAACGGTCAGCAAAGCGCCGGTGCTAAAGGCCAGTACAGCAGCCATGAAGTAACGAGAAAGCCGTCCAGACATAGTCACAAACTCCTGACCAGAACACGCGTTTAAGACACAGGGCTTTAAAGCCCGCGGCCAAGCCATCCCAGTCGAATATTCAAGAAAACTTACGATAAGCTGAACATTAACATGACAAGTTCTCATGCACCATGTTTTTTTTACCGTAAATGACAAGCCAAAAAACGAACGGCACCCAAAGGTGCCGCTATATATAGAGAGAGAGGGTAGGCCCGGCCTCAATCCAGGCGGATGCCTTCATGCAGCGCAGCGACACCGGCTGTCAGATTGAAATATTGCACACGCTCTAACCCCACTTCGCGCATCATGTCAGCCAGAGTGTCCTGATCGGGATGCATGCGAATGGATTCAGCCAGATAGCGATAGCTTTCCTCGTCCTTGGCGACGAATTTGCCAATGCGAGGCAGGATATTGAAGGAATACCAGTCATACGGGGCCTGCAAGGGCTTGGCCACACGGGAAAACTCCAGCACCAGCAATTTGCCGCCTGGACGCAACACCCGCTTCATTTCAGCCAGTGCGCGATCTTTATGCGTCATATTACGTAAACCAAAGGCCACCGAGACGCGATCAAAATAACCGTCAGGAAAAGGCAGGTGCTCGGCATCACAGACCGCAACAGGTGTGATGATGCCCTTGTCCTGCAAACGGTCACGCCCCACGCGCAGCATGGAGCTATTGATATCGGTATGCCAAACCTCGCCGTCGGCACCTGCCTGGCGCGCAAAGGTCTTGGTCAAATCGCCCGTTCCCGCCGCGATATCCAGCACTTTCATGCCGGGGCGTACAGCCGCTCGACCGATAGTGAAGGCTTTCCAGATACGGTGCAGGCCGCCCGACATCAGATCGTTCATAATGTCGTAATTATTAGCCACCGAATGAAAGACTTGGGCAACTTTGCCCGCTTTTTCACTTTCAGCGACGGTTTGAAAGCCAAAGTGCGTATCGGCGTGCTGGGCGGTAGGGTGTTGAGGACGCTGTTTTTCCATAATGGCATAATCGTAACGCAGATTTCCCGGTACAGAAACGAAAATCCAGCTCGCTGAGCGCTGCCCTTTTTTACACATTCACAAACCTGAAACATTAACGCCATATGATGGCGTTATTACGTGCAGTCAGGGATTGAAGCGCCCCCTGTGTTTCTCTTGAGTCGCCTGACTACCAGTCGCTCAAGTGCAATACAAACAGCCTGCCTGACCATCTTTTATTTTTATCGGACCAGCCTGAAGCTAACAATGAGTACAAGCATATTAGTCGTGGAAGATGAGCCTGCAATCCAGGAGCTGATCTCTGTCAATCTGTCCTTTGCCGGCCATAAAGTGCTGCGCGCCTTCGATGCCGAACAAGCCCAGATCCTCATTCGCGCCGAGCTGCCTGATTTGATTCTGGTGGACTGGATGCTACCCGGCTCCTCAGGCATTAACCTGGCCCGCAAACTGCGCTCGGACGAACGTACCCGTCATATCCCAGTCATCATGCTGACGGCAAAAGGCTCGGAGCAGGACAAGGTCGATGGTCTGGAAGCCGGCGCGGACGATTACATCACCAAGCCCTTTTCGCCCAAAGAACTGATTGCCCGCATCAAGGCTGTGTTGCGCCGCCGCGCACCTCAGCTAACCGATGACGTAATCTCCATTGGCGACCTGCAGTTGGACCCCAGCACGCACCGCTTGTCCAGCCAGGGTATGGCACTGACCATTGGGCCTACCGAGTTTCGCCTGCTGCATTTCTTCATGACGCACACCGAACGTGTCTTCACCCGCTCCCAACTGCTGGATCAGGTCTGGGGCGACCACGTGTTTGTGGAAGAGCGCACAGTAGACGTCCATATCCGTCGCTTGCGCAAGGCGCTGGAGCCTAGCGGACACGACAAACATATTGAAACGATCCGTGGCTCGGGCTATCGTTTTGCCCTTTCTCCTCTGGAAAAGGCCCCAAGCGCCTGATCCCATGTTCAGCATATTTACGTCTATTGTTATCTGGGCCCTGTTGGGCAGCCTGATCGGCTGGTGGCTCGGGCCATTCATCGGTCTGGCCTTGTTTTGCGGCGGCCTGTTAATGCTGATTTTCATCAGCACCTTGCAGTTGTCCCGCGTTGAGCGCTGGACCCGTAACCTGAGTGATCCCCCTCCTCCCGCCATTGGCCCCTGGGACGCCATTCTGGCCCCCATCTATCGCCAGTTGCGCCGTGACCGGCAAGAAATTCAGGAGCTGAATCGCTACGTGGATGGCATCATGATGGCCGCCGAGGCCCTGCCCGACGGTGCCATCACCCTGAACGGGGAAATGGAGCTGCAGTGGTGCAATCAGACCGCCTGTGAGCACATCGGCCTGAATCTGGCCACGGACCGTCATCACAGCATCTTCAATATCTTGCGCGAACCCGAGTTTTCCCGTTACGCCCGCCAACCCCAATGGGACGGCCCATTGTTGCTGCACCTGAGCAAAGACGGACGCGAACGCTCCTTGCTACTGCAATTGACACCCTATGGCCTGGGCCAGTTCCTGATCGTGACCCGCGATGTCACCCAGGTTGAAATGCTGGAGACCACCCGCAAAGACTTTGTGGCCAATGTCTCCCATGAGCTGCGTACCCCCTTGACGGTCCTGCTGGGGTTTCTGGAAACCTTGCAGGACATGCCGGCCGAGAGCCTGCCGTTGGAGCAGCGTCAGCGTTACGAGCAAATGATGCTGGAGCAGACCCGTCACATGCAGTCGATTGTGTCCGACTTGTTAACCTTGTCGACACTGGAATCCTCGCCCACGGTGGAAGGGGAAACCGTGCAGGTCAGCCAATTGATTGAAAGCGCGCTGAAACAAGGCGAGGCCATCTCCGGCGGACAACACAGCTTTGTCACGGACATTGATCCGCGTATTGCCATTCAGGGCATGGAAACCGAATTAAGCTCGGCCGTCTCCAACCTGATTACCAATGCAGTGCGCTATACCCCCAAGGACGGCACCATCACTGTGCGCTGGTATTTGAATGACAGCGGCGAGGCCTGTTATTCCGTCCAGGACACGGGTATCGGCATTGCTGCCCAGGACATTCCCCGCCTGACCGAGCGCTTTTACCGCGTGGACAAGGGCCGTTCGCGCTCCACAGGCGGCACGGGCCTGGGCCTGGCCATTACCAAACACATCATCGTGCGACATAATGCCGAACTGCAAATTCAAAGCCGTCTGGGAGTAGGCAGCGTGTTTATGTTGCGTTTCCCCAAGAGTCGGGTTCGACTGCAGGACTGCTAGAACATGTGGGGCCATATTGGTCCTACAATAAACGGCTCTGAAGACCACGTTGGCGGATTTATGCCGCACAGGAGCCAAGCATGTCCAATACCCATGAGCTGCGCCCTTTCCACCTTGCTTTTCCGGTCCATGATCTGGCCGTTGCACGCCAGTTCTATGGCCAGACATTAGGCTGTCCCGAAGGCCGATCCTCTGATCAGTGGATCGACTTCAATTTCTACGGCCACCAGATTGTGGCTCATCTGGCTCCTTCAGAATGCGGCAGCAATGCCACCAGTGCGGTAGACGCTCACAACGTGCCCGTGCGTCACTTTGGTGTCGTGCTGGATATGCCCACCTGGCAAACCCTGGCTGACAAGCTGGTTGCCGCTGGCACCCAATTTGTGATCGAACCCTATATCCGTTTCAAGGGCGAGCCTGGCGAGCAAGCTACCATGTTTTTCATGGACCCATCGGGCAACGCCCTGGAATTCAAAGCCTTCAACAGCCTGGACTCCCTTTTCGCCAAATAAAGATGCACAAAACCTGGCTACTTACCGAACAAGGCGACCGCTGTTTGCTCGTGCAATTCAGCGGTGAGCTTTCTTTGGAGACCGGTTTGCGCTGCACCCGCGCCGCACGCTTGCTGCGCGACCACGCGCCCGCCTGTGTCCGTGATCTGGTCCCCAGCTTTACTGCGGTTGCCATCCACTTTTATCCGGATGGCAGCAGCGACCAGCTCGCCCGTTTGCACGACTATGTTCACCAGGCACTGGCCGAGCTGGATGCCAGCCAGGATCAGGCTGCCCCCGGTGCCCTGGTGGATATTCCCGTCTGTTACGGCGGCCCCTTCGGCCCCGACCTGCCCGCCATTGCCGAGCAGTTGAGACTGAGCCAGGAACAAGTCATTGAACTGCACAGCAGTCAAGTACAACTGGTATTTATGGTGGGCTTTGCGCCCGGTGCCCCCTATGTGGGCATCTTGCCCGAACAACTGAATGTGCCGCGCCGTGCCACCCCCCGCACCGTACTGCCCAAAGGCTCGGTAGCCATTGCCAACCAGCAAACCATTATTTACCCCAACGAATCTCCTGGCGGCTGGCATTTGATTGGCCGCTCGCCAGTTAGCCTGTTCGACGCCCGGCGCTCCCCCGCTGCCCTGCTCGCCCCCGGTGACCAAGTGCGCTTTGTGCCCCTGCCTCACGAACAGTTTGATCACTGGACACCTGCATGACGGTACATATCCTCAAGCCAGGCATGATGAGCAGCCTGCAAGACCGAGGTCGGTATGGGCACCAACACCTGGGGGTTTCACCCAGCGGTGCCATGGATGAACGCG
The DNA here is from genome assembly GCF_025960365.1 of Alcaligenes sp. SMD-FA. Classification (NCBI taxonomy): domain Bacteria; kingdom Pseudomonadati; phylum Pseudomonadota; class Betaproteobacteria; order Burkholderiales; family Alcaligenaceae; genus Alcaligenes; species Alcaligenes sp. SMD-FA. The sequence continues at coordinate 3,537,169 of NZ_CP110108.1, forward strand.
CACACCGGCTCGCCCATTTGCTGGCAGGCAATACCGTTGCACAAGACCTGGCCAGCCTGGAAATTACCGTACAGGGCCCAAGCCTGCGGTTTGACGCACCCGCCCTGTTTGTCCTGACCGGCGCGGAGATGAATGCCAGCCTGGACGGTCAGCCCGTGGCAGTGCTGCGCCCTACTCTGGCGCGCGCCGGACAGACACTGACCATGCAGTCCGTCAAACCCGGCCAAGGTGCCCGCAGCTACCTGTCTGTCTACGGCGGTTTTCAAGTCGAATCCTTGCTGGGTAGCCAAAGCACCCATATGCGCGTTGGTCTGGGTGGTTTTGAAGGTCGCGCCTTGAAAAAGGGCGATCAGATTCAACTGGCTCGGCCCCTGCCCAATCAGGAAGCGACACTGAACAAGCTGCAAGCCGTACTGGATGAGCTACGGATTTACATGCCTGCTGCACTGGCCTTGGCCCCGCGAGAACGCCTGCGTGTCATGTTGGATCAAGCCGATTTGTTCACTGACGAGTCACTGGAACTGTTTCAAAGCCAAAGCTACCGTATCAGCCCCGCCTCGGAACGCATGGGCTATCGCCTGGAAGGTCAGCCATTACAGCGTAAAACGGCTAAAGAGCTGCTCTCCGCCCCCACCTGCTTTGGAACGATTCAAGTCCCCAACGACGGCCAGCCCATTGTGCTGATGGCCGACCGGCAAACTACCGGGGGCTATCCACGAATCGGACAGGTTGCCAGCGTGGATCTAGCTCAAATTGCACAGCGCCTGCCTGGGCAGAATCTGGGCTTTGAAGTGGTGAGCCCAGAGCAGGCTCATGCGCTGTCCGCTCGTCAGGAACAAGCCTTTACACGGCTAAATGACAGCCTGGAACCGTTGCGGCAAGCCTTAGAGCAGTGTGTAGCACAGGTTTGACACAACAAGCGTAGACTGCGTGTCTAGGGCTGAACTACGCCTGCTTCCAAGCGGCCCTCAGGCCACAAACCAACAGCGCAACCTGGCACAAGCACCTCTGTTAAGCGTGGCGATGGGCTGCCAGCTAATCCCCCCTTGTTATCAGGCAATACGCCGCTGCACCTGCAATCATCACGCTCAGATTTCAAATAAAAAACACCTCGCCTTAACAAGCGAGGTGTTTTTGTTCTGACAACTCTGCACGACGCCATAGTGGTGGGGCGCCGTCCATTGACTTACAAAAACAACTTGTAAGCCGGGTTGTCCGTCTCGTCCCAGTGCGGATAGCCCAAATTGCCCAGGAAAGTCTTGAACTCTTTCTTGTCCGAAGGCGGCACCTGGATACCGATCAGGATACGGCCATAGTCATCGCCCTGATTACGGTAGTGAAACAAGCTGATATTCCAGTCCTGATTCATGCTGGACAGGAATTTACGCAAGGCGCCAGGGCGCTCTGGAAACTCGAAACGAAGCAGGACTTCGTTCGTAGCCTGGCTGGACACTCCACCCACCATGTGACGCACATGGGTTTTGGCCAGCTCGTTGCCCGTCAGATTCAAGGTACCAAAGCCTTTCTTGACGAAACGATCCTCCAGCTTTTCAATTTCCGCTTCCGAAGAAATCGACATCCCCACAAAGACGTGCGCCTTTTCCATGTTGGACATGCGGTAATTGAACTCAGTCACCGAACGAGTCCCCAGGGCATCACAAAGGCGACGAAAACTACCTTTGGCCTCGGGAATCGTCAAGGCAAACAAGGCTTCACGAGCCTGACCCACATCCGCACGGTCTGCCACCATACGCATACGATCAAAGTTCATGTTCGCGCCGGACGTTACCGCGATCAGTGTCTTGTTCTTGAGCTTGTTTTGAGCTGCGTAGCGCTTGGCGCCGGCCAAAGCCAGAGCGCCGGCTGGTTCCAGCACGCTACGCGAGTCCTGGAACACATCTTTGATAGCCGCGCAAATCGCGTCGGTATCCACAATGACAAAGTCATCTACATACTGGCGCACCAGACGGAAGGTTTCCGACCCCACTTGCTTGACAGCAGTGCCATCGGAAAACAAACCCACGTCCGACAAATTCACACGTCGACCCGCTTTGATACTGCGCACCATGGCACAGGAATCTTCGGTCTGCACGCCAATTACTTTGATTTCGGGGCGCAGGGCCTTGATGTACGTTGCCACGCCGGCTGCCAGACCACCACCGCCAATCGCGACAAAGACCGCTTCAATCGGGCCGGGGTGCTGTTGCAGGATTTCCATGGCCACCGTGCCCTGCCCGGCGATCACATCAGGATCATCAAAGGGATGCACAAAGGTCAGGCCTTCGCTCTTTTGCAGTTCCAAAGCGTGCTGGTAGGAGTCCGAGTAGCTCTCGCCCGCCAGGACCACTTCGCCGCCCAGATTGCGCACACCGTCAATCTTGACTTGCGGCGTGGTGGTTGGCATCACAATAACGGCGCGGCAGCCCAGCTTGCGCGCTGACATGGCCACGCCTTGTGCGTGGTTGCCAGCCGAAGCGGCCAGTACACCCCGTTTTAATTCAGCGGCCGACAGATTGGCCATCTTGTTATAGGCACCGCGCAGCTTGAAGCTAAAAACAGGCTGATAGTCTTCACGCTTGAGCAGTACCGTGTTACTAATTCGTGCCGATACCTGGGGAGCGGGTTCAAGTGGTGTTTCGATGGCAACATCGTACACTTTCGAGGTCAGAATTCGCTTTAGGTAATCGTTCGACATTTCTCAGGCTTCAATTAACAGCCGGTTTGCCACCAAGGCCAGTCGCAGGCCCCTGCCTGAGACTGCTCACCGGGAAAGAAAAACAGAATACCATAGGCAGATGCCCTAACTGGCGTCCATTACTCTCTTCAAACACCCATCCACTTTACTTATGCAAGCCTGGATCTCTGATCTTATTTCGTGGCTCTTGACCACCCTGTCTCTGCCCGAAATCGGTTTAAGTGCCATTTTCATCGTCAGTCTGGTCTCGGCTACTCTCCTTCCCCTAGGCTCGGAGCCTGCGGTGTTCGCCTATATCAACCTGGCCCCGGATATGTTTTGGCCTGCGGTACTGGTGGCCACGGTAGGCAATACGGCTGGCGGGGCGATCAGCTATGCCACTGGCCTGGCTGCCGAAAAAGCGTACGAAGCCTGGCGCGAAAAGCACCCGCAAAACACCGAGGACGGAAACACGCCCAAGAACAAGGCCGCTGGTCGCTGGCACGAGCTGGGGCAACGCTGGCTGACCCGCATGGGCCCGCCCGCTCTGCTCCTGTCCTGGCTACCGGTTGTAGGTGACCCCCTGTGTGCCGTCGCCGGTTGGCTACGCCTGCCGTTTTGGCCCAGCCTGTTTTACATGGCGGTGGGAAAACTGGCGCGCTACATCACCATGACTGCGGGTCTGCTGTGGATTTTCCCCAAATTGGGTTGGTAATTTGCTGCAAACTGGCTGCAAAGCACCTCTTATCCCTGACTTGCCCATGTAGTAAGGGGGCAGCCTGGCTACGATTCGTATACACTTGTCTTTTGCCTATCTGCTCCTCGCTGAGCCGCCCTTGACGGGCCTTGCCAACTATCGCCATGAACGCCCCCATTGCAAGCAAGCACCTGGCTGCCCAGGCACGCAACACCGACACGCCGCGCCTGCGTGAAATCCCCTACAACTACACCTCTTACTCGGACCGGGAAATTATCCTGCGACTGCTGGGTGAGGAAGCCTGGGAAAAGCTGTCTGAGCTACGCTCTGAACGCCGCACCGGCCGCTCCGCACGCATGCTGTTTGAAGTGCTGGGTGACATCTGGGTTGTCAAACGCAACCCTTATTTGCAGGACGATCTGCTGGATAATCCCAAGCGCCAACGTCAACTGATCGAAGCCTTGAATCATCGCTTGAACGAAATCGACCAGCGCCGAGACAGCGCCGTACCCGATCGCGATGCCAAGGTTTTGCGGCTGTTGCACGCTGCCCGTGGCGCCGTGGCCGCATTCGAACAGGAATTTACCGATACTCGCGAGCTACGCCAGAAAATCGTGCGCTCCCTGTCGCGCCTGACCGCCAAGGACAACATCAAGTTCGATGGTCTATCGCGCGTCTCGCACGTCACTGACGCAACCGACTGGCGCGTGGAATATCCCTTTGTCGTGCTCACCCCAGACCACGAAAACGAGATGGCCGCGCTGGTCCGTGCCTGTATTGAATTGAAGCTGACCATCATCCCACGTGGGGGTGGTACGGGTTATACGGGCGGTGCTATTCCACTTAGCTGGCGCTCGGTGGTGATCAATACCGAAAAGCTCGATGCCATTGGCAAGCCCGAACAAACCACGCTACCTGGCATGAACGAACCCGTCACCACCATCCTGACCGGTGCTGGCGTAGTAACACGCCGTGTGGCGGATGCCGCCGAAGCGGCTGGTGCCGTTTTCGCAGTGGACCCGACCTCGGCCGACGCCTCCTGTGTCGGTGGCAACATCGCCATGAACGCGGGCGGAAAAAAAGCCGTTCTATGGGGTACCGCGCTGGACAACCTCGCCTGGTGGCGCATGGTCGATGCCCAGGGCAACTGGCTGGAAGTGACCCGTCTTGAACACAATATGGGCAAGATCCACGACGTGGAAATGGCTCATTTTGAAGTCAAATGGTTTGATGGCCGTTACGCCCCTGGTGCCCAGTTGCTGCGCAGCGAAACCCTGCATATTGAAGGCCGGCGCTTTCGCAAGGAAGGTCTGGGGAAAGACGTTACCGACAAATTCCTGGCTGGCCTGCCCGGTATTCAGAAAGAAGGCTGTGATGGTCTGATCACGCAGGCCCGCTGGGTACTGCACCGCATGCCTGCGCATACACGCACCGTCTGTATGGAGTTTTTCGGCCAGGCCAAACAGGCCGTACCCTCCATTGTGGAAGTCATTGACTACCTGAACGGTGAAGGCAAGCGTATCGGCGCGATTCTGGCCGGTCTGGAACACCTGGACGAACGCTATCTGCGTGCCGTGGGCTATGCCACCAAGAGCAAGCGCGACGGCCTGCCCAAAATGGTCTTGATTGGCGACATCGTAGGCGACGACCCTGATGCCGTGGCCACCGCTGCCTCCGAGGTAGTGCGTCTGGCCAATGGCCGCTCCGGTGAAGGGTTTGTGGCCGTCAGCGCCGAAGCCCGCAAGAAGTTCTGGGCCGACCGTGCCCGTACCGCTGCCATTGCCCGCCATACCAACGCCTTCAAGATCAACGAAGACGTGGTGATCCCCCTGCGCCGCATGGGTGAATACACCGAAGAAATCGAACGCATCAATATTGAGCTGTCCACGGACAACAAGCTGCGCTTGACCCGTGAACTGGAAGATTTCCTGCAAGGCGATCTGCCCGTAGGCAAGATCGAAGACCACAACGACGCCGAGCACACACGCGAAGAGATCCTGAACGAGCGTCGTCACGATGCCCTGCAAATCGTACGCACTGTACGCCAGCGCTGGCAGTGGCTGCAGGACAATCTGGACAAGCCGCTGAAGGACTCGCAAGCTGAGCTGGCCGAGATTGGCGTACCGCTGGAAAGCACCGCTATCGACGCGCGTTTGCAAGAAGACCCGAACACCTCGATTTTCCAACTATTGCAGGATCACACGATCCGCACGTCCTGGAAGAGCGAGATTCGTGAAAACCTGGAACACATTTTCCCTGGTGCCGACTGCGCTGCCGTACTGACCGAACTGCAGGCTATTCACGACCGTGTGCTGAAAAGCCGTGTGTTTGTGGCTCTGCACATGCACGCCGGTGACGGTAACGTACACACCAATATCCCCGTGAACTCGGACGACTACGGCATGCTGCAGCAGGCCAATGTCACCGTGGCTCGCATCATGCAAATTGCGCGTGGTCTGGACGGTGTGATCTCCGGTGAGCACGGTATTGGTTTGACCAAATACGAGTTCCTGACGCAAGAAGAGCTGGATCCCTTCCAGAACTACAAGCGCGAAGTGGACCCGAACAACCACTTCAACGCCGGCAAGCTGATGCCCGGTGCGGATTTGAGCCGCGCCTGGACGCCCAGCTTCAACCTGCTGGGCCACGAATCGCTGATCATGCAGCGCAGCGAAATCGGCTCCATTTCCCACGCCATCAAGGACTGCTTGCGTTGCGGCAAGTGCAAACCAGTCTGTGCCACCCACGTGCCACGGGCCAACCTGCTGTACTCGCCCCGCAACAAGATTCTGGCCACCTCTTTGCTGATCGAAGCCTTCCTGTACGAAGAGCAAACGCGTCGCGGGATCAGCCTGAAGCATTGGGAAGAGTTTGAAGACGTGGGCGACCACTGCACCCTGTGCCACAAGTGCTACAACCCCTGTCCGGTGGATATCGACTTTGGCGATGTATCCATGGAAATGCGTTCCTTGTTAAAACGCATGGGCAAGAAGTCCTTTAATCCGGGCTCGGCAGCGGCCATGTTCTTTTTGAACGCCAAAGATCCACGCGTCATCAAAGCGACTCGAACCGCCATGATCGAAGTGGGTTACAAAGCCCAGCGTGCTGCACACAATCTGCTGGCAGCTCCCGCCCGCAAACAGGTCAGCGCCCCGCCTGCCACCATTGGCAAGGCCCCTATTCGTGAACAGGTCATCCACTTCATCAACCGCAAGATGCCTGGTGGCCTGCCCAAGCAGACGGCTCGTAAATTGCTGGATATCGAGAACTCGGATTACGTGCCTATCATCCGTAATCCTGAAGCCACCTCGGTGGACTCAGAAGCCGTGTTCTACTTCCCCGGCTGTGGTTCGGAGCGTTTGTTCTCACAAGTAGGCCTGGCAACCCAGGCCATGCTCTGGCATGTAGGCGTACAGACGGTTCTGCCTCCTGGCTACCTGTGCTGTGGCTACCCGCAGCGCGGCAGCGGTCAAAGCGACAAGGCCGAGAAGATCATCACCGACAACCGTGTGCTGTTCCACCGCATGGCCACCACCCTGAACTACCTGGACATCAAAACCGTGGTGGTCAGCTGTGGTACCTGTTACGACCAGTTGGCGGGCTACGAATTCGACAAGATCTTCCCCGGTTGCCGCCTGATCGACATCCACGAATACCTGCTGGAAAAAGGCTTGAAACTGGAAGATGTGCAAGGCGTGCGCTACATGTACCACGACCCTTGCCACAGCCCCATGAAGCTGCAAGACCCCATGAAAACAGTCAAATCCTTGGTGGGCGACAGTACCATCAAGGCAGACCGTTGCTGTGGTGAGTCGGGCACGCTGGCTGTGTCGCGTCCGGATATCTCCACACAAATCCGTTTCCGCAAGCACGAAGAACTGCAGAAGAACCAGGATGCTGTTCGCGCCGATGGCTTCCAGGGCGAAGTCAAAGTGCTGACCTCCTGTCCGTCCTGCCTGCAAGGTTTGTCCCGTTACGAGGACGAAACCAAGATGGATGCGGACTACATCGTGGTGGAAATGGCCAAGCACATGCTGGGCGAGAACTGGATGGCGGACTACGTACGTCGTGCCAACGATGGTGGTATTGAGCGCGTTCTGGTGTAAACCATACGCCTCCCCCCCCCTGAACAGGCCGGCTTTATGTCGGCCTGTTTCGTCAGTGGTATGGGGGTATTTTTTTCGCTGGGCCGCTCTCGAGATAAAAGCACCCTCTTGGAGAGCAGCAAGCCGAAGGCGCAACATCAGGGATTTTTTCCTGGCTGGGCCATTCCAACAGTAAATTCGCCCTTCAACGAGCAACACGACGACGGTACTGCGAAGAGCCTTGTCTGCCGGACCGCCCAAGGTAAAACCCTCGGGCGCATCAAGCCCACAGCGCAGTGTGGGAGCTTTTTCAGAATAGGTGTTTTTATGTCTGTTGATGATCCATTGCTAATCAGCCTGCAGGCCCTGCTCCAAAGCGAACGCACTGCGTCTTTGGGCACACTCAGCAATCAGGGATTGCCGGTAGTCTCCCGCGTCCCCTTTGCGATCTGCCCCGAACAAGCCAGCATCATCATCCACATCAGCGAAATGGCGGCTCACACCCGTTATTTGCTACAACGCCCCGATGCCAGCCTGATGATCAGCCAAAGCGAACACGGTCAGGATGCCGTCCATGACCTACCCCGCGTCACCTTTCAGATGCTGGCTCGCAAACTGGAGCGCGAGCAGCCCGACTGGGAACAAGCCAAGCAGGCCTATACCGCCCGCTTTCCCGATATGGAGTTTCTGAGCAGTTTCACGGACTTCCATTTCTTCGCGCTGGACCTGGTCAGGGTGCGCCATATTGCCGGGTTTGCAGCGGCACGGACCTTGAAACCTGAACTGGTACGCGCCTTGCTGGCCGAGCCTGTGGCCTGAGATTCCACGGACTGAAATCACAGCAAGCCTTGAAAGCGTTAGTGCCCGGCTACAGCCATAGCCCCTCAAAAAAGCACCTTAAAACAGCAACAAACTCTGGGGCCTTCGCCTCTTGCAAGGCCCACACCTCGCCCAACATGTTGTGGGCTCTACAACAAAGTCATCACCAACTGGTTTTCAGATACAGAAATCAGATCATCAATTAAACGCCTTGTTCACAGGAAGAATCGCCACTCTCCCTGCAGGCTCTGCCGATTCAGTCGCACGTTTTCGCATGCTTCAAACGCTAAACATGACAAAACGTAAATTTGACCGCTATAAGATTCAACAGCTACGACGTTAAATAGCACGCATGGACCCGACAACACGACCTCACAACGAGTTGCCGCCACGCATAGAAAAACACCCTGGAGAGGAAGAGATGTCGAACAAGAGACGCAGCACCTATGTGCTGGTGCAAATGGCCTTATTGAGCCTGGTTTTGCCTGGCACCGCCCACGCGGAACCAGATAGCTCGCTGCAACAATGGCGGACTAAGGAATACAAACGTCAGCCTGGCCTGGACATGGTCAATGCCGCCAAAGCCTATTCGCTGGGCTTTACCGGCAAGGGCGTCACGGTCGGCTATCTGGACTCAGGCATTGAGGCCAAGCACCCTGAGTTTGCTCACGCTATTGCGGGGGGCTTTGACTTCAACACGAATACCGCCTACACCAACGGCCAAGGCATCGACTCCAACCCTCCGTCAGGCCACGGCAGCCACGTTGCAGGCATTATCGGCGCACGTCGTGACGGCGTTGGCATGCATGGTGTCGCGTTCAACAGTCAGCTTTTTTCCGTCGCTTACGACGGCACGGATGAGGACGACGACATGCTTGGCAATGATCCTTATGAACCAGACCCACGTGAAGCGGCCGCCGCCTTTGATCGCGTTGCCTCACAAGGCTGGAACTATTTGGCGCAGTTCAAGTTGCCCATCATCAACAGCAGCTTGGGAGTCAATGGCTGCAATAATGTCAGTTCCCCACCTCCGTGCAATGTCGTGGATTATGGCTCACCCGAAGGTGTGCTGGATTGGCAGCCGCTGGCTATCGAGGCTTTTCACAACAGCGTAGATGCAGGCTCCCTGATGGTATTTGCCACCGGCAATGAATCGCAGGACCACCCCGACCTGCTGGCTGGCTCCCCCTACTGGTTTCCTGAACTAAAAGATAACTGGCTGGCGGTTACGGCCCTGGGTGAGGATGGATCTTTAGCCTCCTATGCGAACAAATGCGGCGTGGCAGCCGAGTGGTGTCTGGCCGCCCCAGGGGGTGACGACAAGCCCGGAATCAATTCGGTCAATTCCTCGGGTGGCTATATCGCTTTTAGCGGCACCTCCATGGCCTCCCCGCATGTCGCGGGTGGAGCGGCTTTGGTGAAGGAGGCTTTCCCTTATTTCACCGCTTACCATTTGCAGCAAACCCTGCTGACTACCGCCACCGACATGGGCGACCCCAGCATTTACGGCTGGGGTTTAATGAACGTGGGTAAGGCCGTGCAAGGCCCCGCACAATTCACCCGTCTGTTCGATGTGGACACGCTGGGCTACCACTCCACCTTCGCCAATGACATCAGCGGTATCGGAGGGTTGCACAAGCGCGGTTACGGCTCTCTGGAGCTGAGCGGTAACAACAGCTATACCGGCGACACCACCGTCAGCGGAGGTCGTCTGGCCGTCAATGGCACGCTGGCCTCTGCCGTAACCGTCGAGCGTGAGGGAACGCTGGGTGGTTCCGGTACGGTCTCCAAGGTTGATAACTACGGCACCCTGGCTCCAGGCAACTCAGTTGGCACCCTGACCGTCAGCGGCGACTATACCGCCCATGCCGGTTCGGTGCATGAACTGGAAGTCGGCCCCGCAGGTGCGACCGATCGTCTGGTGGTTGGCGGTGCAGCCCATATAGACGGCACCCTGAAACTGGCTGGTGGCCCCTTCCGCCAGAACGTGGCCTATTCCTTCATGGACGCAGCCAATGGGGTGACAGGTCAGTACAGCCACATTACGTACGACATGGCCTTCTTGTCGCCAACGCTGCTCTACGGCCCCAGCCTGTCCTTGATGATCAAACGCAATGACACGCCGTTCGCTGCGTTTGCCAATACAAGTAACCAGAAAGCCGTGGCCAATGCCTTGGATACCGGCTCGGACCAACCGCCAGCCGCTATGGCTGAACTGTATGACACGGTGCTCAATGCACAATCCGGCAGCGTGGCAGGCTACATGGAGCAGCTACAAGGTCAGATCCATGCCGGCACCACCTCGGCGCTGCTCAGCAATGGCGACCTGCTGCCGCGCACCTTGGGCAAACAAGCCTCAAGCGCACGTAATACAACCGGCAAAGAGACCGTCCTGTGGGCTGAAGTGATCCATCAACAACGAGATCTGGACGGTGACGACAACAGCCAGGATGTACGCCACAAAGTGGGCGGTCTATTCCTAGGCGGGGATACGGCTATCGGCGAGCAAGGCTGGCGTATAGGTGCCTCCTTGGGCTATCTGGAAAACCGCATCAAGCTGGATGATCGCCGTCAGACCTCGCGCAGCAATAGCTACAGCGCAGCCCTGTACGGGACGCAGGCTTGGGAGCTAGGTTCAGGTAGCCTGAATGTGCTGGCTGGTGGTGCTTACACACGCCACAGCCTGGACAGCGAACGCTCCATCTCCGTTCATCAATACGAAACGCTGAAGGCTGACTACAAGGCGCACAGCATTCAGGCCTTTGCCCAACTGGGTTACCGCATGCCAGTCAGCCCACGCGCCAGCGTAGAGCCTTATGCCAGCGTCAATTGGCACCAACTACGCCACGGCTCCTTCAGTGAATCGGGTGGCCAAGCCGCCTTGCGTGGCGACTCGCAACGCCAGAACCTGAGTACCGTCACATTGGGTCTGCGCGGCACCACGGAACTGGACCTGTCCAAAACCACCTTGTCCCTGAGCGCCGGTTTGGGCTGGCGTCATGCCCTGGGTGACACCACACCCGAGCGTGAACTGGCCTTTGCGGCTTTGCCCGGCAGCAGCTTCCGCGTAAGCGGCGCGCCTATCGCCAAGAATGCTGCTGTCGCCGAGCTGGGCGCCGAGCTGAAAGCCGGCAAAAGCACCTCCTTCGGTCTGAACTACCAGGGACAGTTTGGTCGTAATCAGGATCATGCGGGCTCTCTGTTCATGAAGGTGCGTTTCTGATTTAAGGCCCCGAGGCGGGGTTGGCGTTCCGCCGATCCCGCGGCAGGCATAACAGACCGCCATCAAGAATCCCTGCGATGCGCGTGCATGACAGGGGCCCCACAAGAACACGATCTCGACAATACAGCAGCCCATAACTGCCGGATTAAACGGCTATGCCGTTAAATGACAGATGCCTTGAGAACCTCCACGGCAGGTTTTCACAACGAGTGGCCACCCTCCTTAGAAAATCCAAGTAGATAAGACATGTCGAACAAGAAACGCAACACCTCTATGTTGGTGCAGTTGGCTTTGTTAAGCCTGACTTTACCTGGCATCGTCCATGCCGATTCTGAGAGCTCACTGGAACAATGGCGCACTAAAGAATACAAGCGTCAACCCGGCCTGGACATGATCAATGCAGCCAAAGCCTATTCGCTGGGCTTTACCGGCAAAGGCGTCACGGTCGGTTATCTGGACTCGGGCATTCAGGCAGATCACCCTGAGTTTGCCGGCGCCATTGCTGGGGGCTTTGACTTTGCCAACAATACCCCCTACGCCAATGGCCAAGGAGTCGATACTCAGCCTCCTGCCGGACACGGGAGCCATGTTGCCGGAATCATTGGTGCGAGACGCGACGAAGCAGGCATGCACGGCGTCGCCTTCAATAGCCAGCTTTTTGCTGTTGCCTACGGCATCAATGCTGAGGACGATAACGACGATGATGATGCTGGTGGTGATGATGACGCTACCCCGACTCCAGACGATATAAGGGCCTTTCAAGATCGAATGCTCTCTAATGGCTGGAACTATCTCGCCCAGTTCAAGCTGCCTATTATTAATAGCAGTCTGGGGCTCAATGACTGCCGCGACTCATATGCCCCACCCTGCCATGTACTGGACTACGGCTCAGCTCAAGGCGCTCTAGATACGCAGCCTCTGATTATCCAGTCCTTTAAGAACAGCGTACAGGCCGGCTCCCTGATGGTATTTGCTACCGGCAATGAGTCTCAAGACCACCCTGATTTTCTGGCCGGCTCTCCCTACTGGTTTCCCGAACTGAAAGACAACTGGCTGGCCGTAACGGCAGTCGGGGAAGATGGTTCTTTGGCCGTCTACGCTAATAAATGTGGTGTTTCCGCCGAGTGGTGTTTGACCGCGCCAGGGGGAGAGTGGGCCCCTGGCATTAACTCCGTCAACTCGGATGGAGGCTATATTTATAAAAGCGGCACCTCCATGGCATCGCCACACGTGGCCGGAGCCGCAGCGTTAGTTAAAGAAGCCTACCCCTACTTCACCGCCTATCATCTGCAACAAACCCTGCTGACCACCGCAACCCCTCTGGGCGACCCCAGCACGTACGGCTGGGGTTTAATGAACGTGGGTAAGGCCGTGCAAGGCCCCGCACAATTTACCCGTCTGTTCGATGTGGACACGCTGGGCTACCACTCCACCTTCGCCAATGACATCAGCGGTATCGGAGGCTTGCACAAGCGCGGTTCCGGCTCTTTGGAGCTGACGGGCAATAACAGCTATACCGGTGACACCACCGTCAGCGGAGGTCGTCTGGCCGTCAATGGCACGCTGGCCTCTGCCGTAACCGTCGAGCGTGAGGGAACGCTGGGTGGTTCCGGTACGGTCTCCAAGGTTGATAACTACGGCACCCTGGCTCCAGGCAACTCAGTTGGCACCCTGACCGTCAACGGCGACTACACCGCCCATGCCGGTTCGGTGCATGAACTGGAAGTTGGTCCTGCTGGTGCGACCGATCGTCTGGTGGTTGGCGGTGCAGCCCATATAGACGGCACCCTGAAACTGGCCGGTGGCCCCTTCCGCCAGAACGTGGCCTATTCCTTTCTGGATGCGGCTAATGGTGTGACGGGTCAATACAGCCACATCACTTATGACATGGCTTTCCTGTCGCCCACACTACTTTACGGCACCAGCCTGTCCTTGATGATCAAACGCAATGACACGCCGTTCGCTGCGTTTGCCAATACAAGTAACCAGAAAGCCGTGGCCAATGCCTTGGATACCGGCTCGGACCAACCGCCAGCCGCTATGGCTGAACTGTATGACACGGTGCTCAATGCACAATCCGGCAGCGTGGCAGGCTACATGGAGCAGCTACAAGGTCAGATCCATGCCGGCACCACCTCGGCGCTGCTCAGCAATGGCGACCTGCTGCCGCGCACCTTGGGCAAACAAGCCTCAAGCGCACGTAATACAACCGGCAAAGAGACCGTCCTGTGGGCTGAAGTGATCCATCAACAACGAGATCTGGACGGTGACGACAACAGCCAGGATGTACGCCACAAAGTGGGCGGTCTATTCCTAGGCGGGGATACGGCTATCGGCGAGCAAGGCTGGCGTATAGGTGCCTCCTTGGGCTATCTGGAAAACCGCATCAAGCTGGATGATCGCCGTCAGACCTCGCGCAGCAATAGCTACAGCGCAGCCCTGTACGGGACGCAGGCTTGGGAGCTAGGTTCAGGTAGCCTGAATGTGCTGGCTGGTGGTGCTTACACACGCCACAGCCTGGACAGCGAACGCTCCATCTCCGTTCATCAATACGAAACGCTGAAGGCTGACTACAAGGCGCACAGCATTCAGGCCTTTGCCCAACTGGGTTACCGCATGCCAGTCAGCCCACGCGCCAGCGTAGAGCCTTATGCCAGCGTCAATTGGCACCAACTGCGTCACGGCTCCTTTAGCGAATCAGGCGGTCAGGCAGCATTGCAAGGTGACTCCCAGCGTCAGAACCTGAGCACGGTCACACTGGGGCTGAGGGGTACCACGGAACTGGATCTGTCCAAAACGACACTCTCCTTAAGTGCGGGCTTAGGCTGGCGTCATGCCCTGGGTGACACCACCCCCGAACGTGAACTGGCCTTTGCGGCTTTGCCCGGCAGCAGCTTCCGCGTAAGCGGCGCGCCTATCGCCAAGAATGCTGCTGTTGCCGAATTGGGCGCCGAGCTGAAAGCCGGCAAAAGCACCTCCTTCGGTCTGAACTACCAGGGTCAGTTTGGCCGCAATCAAGACCACGCAGGCTCCTTGTTCATGAAGGTCCGTTTCTAAATAACGCAGCAAAGCACGGGGCTGGCAGTATGTCAGCCCCGTACCCTATCAAGCAGACAGACATGAAAAACCCCTGCGATGCTCAAAAGGCATGGCAGGGACTCAGGCTAAAAAACCAAACCGGCACACGCCGGTTAATAGTAATTAGCGGTCAGATTCGTTAAAGCTACAGACGGTGTATACCGACAGGCCAGAATCCTTAACGGCTTGAGAACCACCCAACTCGGGCAGATCAATAATCGCAGCAGCTTCCACCACATTGGCACCTAGGCGCTGCAGCAAACGAGCCGCAGCCAGCAAAGTACCACCGGTTGCGATCAGGTCGTCGATCAGCAAGACACGCTGACCAGGGCGCACGGAGTCGGTGTGCATCTCGACGCTGGCATTGCCATATTCCAGGGAATACTCTTCGGCCACGGTATTGAAAGGCAGCTTGCCCTTTTTACGCACTGGCACAAAACCCAGGTTCAGCTCATAGGCCAGAACCGAACCCACGATAAAGCCGCGTGCATCCACACCCGCCACCAGATCCAGTTTTTGTCCCATGTAGCGATAGACAAATAAGTCAATCAACACCCGAAAGGAACGCGGGTCTTGCAAAACCGGGGTGATATCGCGGAAAGTCACCCCTGGCTTAGGCCAGTCCGGCACATTGCGAATGATTTGACGGATGTACTGGGTGGGATCAATTTGCATGTCAAAGCTTCTACAACAAAAAATCCGGACGCGAAGGGCGCTCTTGGATACGTTGCAAGTGTACACAATTGGGCAGCAGCAACAAGGGCTTGCCCGGCTTGTGCCCGTCAGTTGTACTAATACGACGTGATTGGGAAAAAATCCCTGCAGACTTGACCCGAAGCGGCCTTTTAGTTTGGCTCTAAAGTATTTATTGGCGTGCCGGATTGTCGCTGCAGACGACCCGCTTCAAACTGATAAACGCTATCGACCAAAGGCAGCAAACGGGTGTCATGCGTAGCCATAATCACGGTTTTTCCACGCGCCGCGGCCAGAATATCCTGCATCAAAGCCTGACTGGTGGGGCCATCCAGACTGGCCGTAGGCTCGTCCAGAAACCAGATATGGGCGGGTGACAAAAGCACCCGTGCCAGACACAGGCGACGCTGTTGTCCCAAGGACAATTGCTGTCCCCCTTCACCCAACCAGGTATCCAGCCCTTGCGGCAAATCGCGAACCACACTGTCCAGCTGGGCATCGTGAAGAACCTGCCAGATTTGTTGCTCTGAAGCGGTCGGCTCAGCCAGCAAAAGGTTATCGCGTACCGAGCCAAGAAACAGCGGCGAGTCCTGCGCCAGCAAAGCGCAATGATCAAACCAGCTGGCGCGACTCCAGTTCTGGGCCGCTTTACCCTCTACCAGATACTGCTGGCCCGAGACAGGCAACAAGCGCATCAGCACACCCAGCAAAGTGGACTTGCCCGAACCGCTAGGCCCAAAAATGGCAATATGCTCACCGGGCTTAACCTGCAGCGACAAATGATCCAGCACCGGCTGTGAGCCATAGGCAAAGCTCAGGTCCGTGATTTCCAGAGAGGCTGGCTTATCCAGCGCAATCGTCTGCCCTTGCTCCTGATCGGTCTCTTCAGGCTCGTCCAGAATCGTCAGCAAACGATTGCTGGCCGCCTGCACCTCTCCCAGGCGAGATGCGCCGCGCATCATGGGGGCCATGATCTCAAACAAACCTAACAGAGCCAAAACCAGGCCTACCCATAAGGGGCCGCTCATCGCTTCCAAATTGACTTGCTGTGCTCCTACCAGCAGGCAGATCATCAGGGCAACACCCATCAAGACCTGCTGGGAAAACTGCCCGACAATGCCCCAGCCATTGCTGCGCAAACGGGCTTGCCCCAGCTCCTGGCCAAGCTTGTCCACTTGTTCCTGCACGGCATCCGCAGCAGCAAACACCTGAATATCGGCATAGGCGCGGATGGCCTGATGCACCAGAACACGCTGGCGGTTCTCCAGTTGATGCACCTGCTGGGCTGCACGGCTGGCACCTCGGGCACAGATATACGGAATCAGACAAGCAGCAATTAGCAAGCAGGCCAAAATCAACCACGCCCACCAGGACAGCCAGGTTTGCAGCACCGCGCTAAATACCAGAGCTGCCACGACAGCAGTAGTCAGCGGCACCAAAATCAGCAGAAGGACCAGATCCAGCACAGCAACGTCGGAAGTCAAGCTTGAAGCCAGTTCCCCATCCCGGAACTGGGCCAGGCGCGACTGACTGAACCGGCTCAATCGTCCAAAAACCAGGCTACGAATACGTACCTGCAGATCCAGGGTCAGGGCATGTCCAACCACTCGCTCCAAATAGCGTGAGGCGATACGCCAGAAAGACAGGCCACGAATCATGGCCGAAGGACCAAACAGGTTGAATACGATACCCATAGCTGCCAGGAAGGCGCTGCTCAGGAACCAGCCCGCTACTCCCAGAAGGCCCACACCCGCCGCTACTGTGCTGATCGCCAACAGAACTGTAAACAATACGGCACCACGTCGTGCGCGCAGGCTGGAGCCTAAAAGACGAAACCACGCTTTCATGCCGTCAGAACTCCTTGGGCTATGTGTAGCTGGTTCGAGCACATTGCCGCCAGCTCCTGGTCATGCGTGGCTACGACCAAACAGCGTCCCTGACAAAAACGCAGAATATTGCGCATAACGCGATCCCGCGTCGCCGCATCCAGACGGGAGCTGGGTTCGTCCAGCAAAACCACATGCGGGTCCGTCAAAAACAGGCGGGCCAGTGCCAAGCGCTGAATCTGGCCACCGGAAAGACCAAACCCGCCTTCACCCAGCGCCGTCTGCAAACCATCAGGCAAAGCACGTACAAACTCGGCCGCACAGGCTTGTTCCAAGGCTTGCCACAATTGCTCATCACTGGCTTGTGGGGCTGCCAAACGCAGGCCGTCAGCAATCGTACCCATGGCTAAAAAAGCCTGCTGGGAAATCAGCACAACCCCATCATGGCGCGTCAGCAGGCGCCCGGCCGTATCACTGTTACGCAGCAGAATTTCGCCCTGTACCAAAGGGCGCAAACCAATCAGGCTTTCCAGCAAACTGGTCTTGCCCGAACCACTGGCCCCCAGCACCGCATAAGACTGATTGATATAGAGTTGCAAACTGGGCACTTCCAGCAAGGTCCCCTGCCCGCCAAGCTGTGGCAAATGCAGATGCCGCAACACCAAGACCGGCAGGTTCGGAAAAACAGCTTCAATGTCTGCACTAGTGGGAGCTGCTGGAATCAAGTCTTGACCCAGATTCGCCCACAGTCTGTCGACCTCTACCGCAGCGGCACGTGCTGCTGCCCGGTCGTGATAATTGGCGGCTAATTGGCGCAAGGGCTGGTAAGCCTCTGGAGCCAGGAGCAAACAGAACAAACCCTGCTGCAAGCTGACACCAGCAAAGGATTCACCCAGATAGCCCAGATAACCCAAACCAATGTAAACAGCGATCCCAGCCACACCCAATGCCGCAAAGAACTCCAGCACAGCCGATGACAAGAACGCGATGCGTAGCACTTTCATGGTGCGTGTGCGTAACTCCTGACTGGCCAGCTCCACACGCTGCAACTCGTCCTGTCCGCGCCCCATCAGGCTTAAGGTAAAAATTCCGCGCAGACGATCTGCAAAAAAACCAGACAGGCGCAAAGTTGTTTGTTGTTGCTCCCGGCTGGCGGCCTCCGCGCCCCAACCCACCAGGGCCATGAACAAAGGAATCAGAGGCGTGCTCAACAAAAGAATCAAGGAGACAATGCCATCGACCGGCAAGACCGCCAGCACCAGCGCCAAAGGCACCAGGGCTGCTGCCGCCATGCAAGGGATGTAGCGCGTCACAAAGCCATCCAGGGCTTCGATTTGCGTGATCAAACTGGTAGAAAGTTCGCCGCTATTGCTGGCCCGCAGACGCGGCATCGTACTGCGGAACAGTCGCGCAAACAGCTCGGAGCGTAGCCCTTGTTTCAGCTGTTCTGAAACCTTTTGCGCACGACGCTCGCCCAAAGCGGAAATGGCAGCCCGCAGCAGCAAGAGTGCGGCCACCATCACTATAGAGGAGAGCTGCCCTGTCCAGGGCAGACCATCGACCACAATTGCCTGCACAATCTTTGCCAGCAACCAGGCCTGAGGAATCAGTAATGCGCCGGCCAGCACAGGGGCCAGCATGGAAGCCCGCAAAGCCGTGCGGGCGCGGCTGGAGAATTGCCCCAGCCATTGTTGCGCCGTTGGACTTTGCGGGGTCAATCAGGCCTCGATATCTGCTTTAGCCTTGGACGCTGCCGCCGTCTGCAAGGCAGTGTTCTCGCGCAGCTCGAACCACATTGCATTCAGGATGGAGAATGCACAGGCCAGACCCAAACCTAGAACCCAAGAGAAGTACCACATATGTGCTGGCCTCCTTAGTAAGAATGAGAAGAGTCTTTCATGCTGGCAACCGACACCTTGCCACGCATTACGCTATACACCCAGGAGGTATACAGCACAATGATGGGCAGGAACACCAGTGTCACCAGCAGCATGATCCACAAGGTCAGATGACTGGCCGAAGCATCAAACAAGGTCAGGCTGGAACCGGGTGTCAAGGACGAAGGCAGCAAGAATGGGAAGACGGCAAAACCAAAAGTCAGAATAATGCCAGCCAGTGCCAGGGACGAGAACAACAAGGCCAGCAAGCCCCGGCCACGACCTGCCAACAAGGCGCCCAGCAACAAGCCTGCAAAGCCGACAATGGGCGCCGCCCACAAGGCAGGCCAGGTCCGGTAGTTGGCCAGCCAGGCGCCTTCCACCATTTCAACCGTCTTGCCAATGGGGTTGGACATGGCATGGGCCACTTCGGGCCAAGGCATGCTGTAGCCATTCATGGCGCTAATCCACCAGCCACCGACCGCAAAAGCCACGATAGACAGCAAGCCCAAAGGCTTGGCCCAGGCACGCGCACGGCGAGCCACATGATCACTACCCTTCCAAGCCACCACAACCGCCCCTTGAAATGCCAACATCAAGACGCTGAGCAATCCGCACAGGATGGCGAAAGGCTGGAACAGACCGAAGAAATTGCCTTCGTACATCGGGCGCAACGTTGTCTCATCAAAGCCGAACGGCACGCCCAGCATGACATTACCAATCGCCACACCAAACACCAGAGCACAAACCAGACCGGAAGCGGTCCAGACCGCGTCCCAGTTACGCCGCCAGCGTGACGAGCTAAGCTTGCTGCGGTACTTGATGGCAACCGGGCGCACAATCAAAGCCACCAAAAGCAGCATCATGGCCAAGTAAAAGCCCGAGAAAGCCATGGCATACAGCAAGGGCCAGGCCGCAAAGGCCACACCACCGGCCACGATCAACCAGACCTGGTTACCTTCCCAGACCGGGCCAATCACGTTATACAGCGTGCGCCGCTCATCATCGCTGCGAGCAACCAGTGGCAGCACCATCGCCACCCCAAGGTCAGCCCCGTCCATGATGGCAAAGGCAGCCAGCAAAACGCCCAGCAGCAACCACCAGATGATGCGCAAGGTGTCGTAATCGAGAAGAATCAAATTATCCATGATGGTTCCCCCTCCTTAACCGCGCAGCAACGGAGCGTTGCGCGAACCATAAGACAAAGCGGAAGGTGTGGCGGCCTCGCCAGCCTCGTCCGGACCTTTGCGAATTGAATGCAGCATGACCTTGATACCAATCACCGCCAAGGTGCCGTAGAGCAACAGGAAGATCGTCATACTGATCATCAGGTCTACAAAGGACAGGCCAGAAGCTGCGTAGTAAGTCGGCAAGACACCTTCAATCGCCCAGGGCTGACGTCCGAACTCGGCCACAAACCAGCCACACTCGATCGCAATCCAAGGCAGGGGAATGCTCCAGACCGCTGCTTTAAGCAGGCGCGGGTGACGTTGCAGACGGTCACGCGATGCCAGCACAAAAGCCACGCCAAAGAACAGGATGAAGTACAGCCCCAGCGCCACCATCACACGGAAGCTCCAGAACAGGGGCGCAACCTGTGGCACCGTATCCCAGGCAGCCTGGGCAATGGTGTCGGTATCGGCTTTGGTGATGTCGTCCGTATAGCGCTTGAGCAACAAGGCGTAGCCCAGGTCTTTCCAGTTATTGTCAAAGACGCGGCGAGCCTCGATATTGCCCGCATCAGCACGAACTAACTGCAGAGCCTCATAAGCGCGCAAGCCATTGGCAATACGGATCTTGGCATGCTCGACCAGCTCATTGATACCCAGCATAGGAGTGCTGACTGAGCGCGTCCCGATCAAACCCATCACCCACGGAATTTCCACGGCAAAGCGGTTCTCACGGGCTTCCTGATCAGGCCAGGCCAGGAGATTGAAACTGGCCGGCGCTTCCTCGGTTTCCCACATGGACTCCATGGCCGCAATCTTCATTTGCTGGTGTTCAGTGGTGAGATAACCGCTTTCATCACCCAGTACCACCACGGACAGGGACGCCGCCAAGCCAAAACTGGCCGCTACCGTCATCGAGCGCTTGGCCAGATCTATATGGCGACCACGCAGCAGGTACCAGGCACTGATGCCCATGACGAACATGGCACCGAGCACATAACCGGCACTGACGGTATGAACAACTTTGGCTTGTGCGACAGGATTGAGAATGACCTCGGCAAAGTCGGTCATTTCCATACGCATCGTGTGGGGGTTGAAGATGGCGCCGACCGGGTTCTGCATCCAGCCATTGGCGACCAGAATCCACAAGGCCGACAGATTGGTGCCGATAGCAACGAGCCAGGTAACGATCAAGTGTCCAAGTTTGGAGAGACGATCCCAGCCGAAAAAGAACAGGCCGACAAAGGTTGCTTCCAAGAAAAAAGCCATCAATCCTTCAATGGCAAGTGGCGCTCCAAAAATATCGCCTACATAGTGACTGTAATAAGCCCAGTTCATGCCGAACTGAAATTCCATCACAATCCCGGTGGCCACACCCAGGGCAAAGTTAATGCCAAAGAGCACGCCCCAGAATTTGGTCATGCGGCGCCAGATGGCTTTGCCCGTCATGACATAGACGCTTTCCATAATGGCCAGCAAAAAAGATAGGCCCAGCGTCAAGGGAACAAATAAAAAGTGAAACATCGCGGTGGAAGCAAACTGCAACCGCGATAAGGTAACAACATCCAGATCAATCATGACGATCCCCAGTTTGATCAGCTTTGCGAATCTTTCCGGCGAAACCCAGCACTTTCTGAACTTTGCTACCTAAACGCATCAGATTTTGCAGGGTCTCGGGCGGTAAGTGATGAACCTCGTCAAACCAACCACAAGCCAACTCGATCAATTCCAGCATTTCATTAATGCGTTGCTGCCCATATGCTTCTTCGTCATTGACGGGAGCTTCCATAAGGATACTTCGCAATAAGGTCAATGTGGGATCAATCTCGCGCTTGCGCTTTTCTTCCACCAGAGTACGAAAAATATCCCAAACATCATTGGGAGATTCAAAGTATTCACGGCGCTCGCCGATCTTGTGCGTCATATTGACCAGTCGCCAGGACTGCAATTCGCGCAAGCTCATGCTGACATTGGAACGGGAGATGCCGAGCGTTTCAGCGATCTCGTCGGCGTGAAGGGCTTCAGGGGCAATGAACAGCAAGGCATAGATCTGGCCTACCGTCCGGTTGACCCCCCAGCGCCCGCCCATCTCCCCGAAGTGCAGAATAAAACGCTCTGCCTGTGGTCCTAAATTCATGGCTTCCTGAATTTTCAGTAATTACTGAAATTACAATACAAGACGTATCTTAACCCTAAACTAATCTGTCTGCCACTGGTCAAAGGGCATCTGGCCTTACAATTTGCCTCCTGCAAATCTGCATGCCAAGCACACACTTCACGTTTACAATTTCGCCATGAATACATCGGCACTTTTAGATCCTGCACATATCCTGTCTTCAGCACAACGCACCTTCGCCATTGAGGTTGACGCGTTACAAGCGCTGGGCGGACGTCTGGACCAAAGTTTTGTAGAAGCCACCAAGCTGCTGGTGCACTGCCAGGGTCGCGTGGTGGTGACGGGCATCGGCAAGTCCGGCCATGTGGCACGCAAGATCGCCGCTACGCTGGCCTCAACCGGCACCCCCGCTTTTTTCATGCACGCTGCCGAAGCCCTGCACGGTGATTTGGGCATGATTACCAAGCAGGATGTAGTGATTGCCATCTCCTACTCCGGCCAAGCCCAGGAGCTGGTCACGGTGCTGACTGTGCTGCGTCGCATGGGAGCCAAGCTGATTGCCATTACCGGCAACGCCCAATCCGAACTGGCGCAAAATGCTGACCTGCATCTGGACGCACATGTGGAGCACGAAGCCTGCCCACTCAACCTGGCCCCTACGGCCAGCACCACGGCCGCTTTAGTATTAGGCGATGCACTGGCCGTTGCCTGTCTGGAAGCACGTGGCTTTAGCCGTGAAGACTTCGCTCGCTCCCACCCCGGTGGCGCGCTGGGTCGTCAATTACTGACGTTTGTGCGCGACATCATGCGCAGCGGCGAACAATTGCCCATTGTTTCCCCCGAGACCCTGGTTCCCGATGCCCTGATAGAAATGTCCAGCAAAGGCATGGGCATGACCATTGTCACTGACTCGCAAGGCCATCCCGTGGGGATGTTCACTGATGGCGACTTGCGCCGCCTGATTGCACGCGCGGGCGACATACGCAAGCTGCCCGTGTCCGAAGGCATGTCACGCGAACCGCGCAGCATTGCTGCCGACGCCCTGGCCATTGAAGCGGCCGAGCAAATGGATGCCTTGCGTATCAGCCAAATGCTGGTATTGGACACAAACGGGCTACTATTGGGAGCTCTGCACATGCACGACCTGTTGGCTGCAAAGGTAATCTGATCATGATGAATACGCCCACCATCCCGCTCCACCCCGCTGAAGCTCAAATCCTGGCCAAGTTGCCCGAGAACATACGCAGCCAATTACGTCAGCTGCGCATGATGGTATTTGACGTGGACGGTGTGCTGACCGACGGACGCCTGTGGTACAGCGCTAACGGCGAGGAATTCAAGAGCTTTCACGCTCTGGACGGCCACGGTTTGCGCATGCTGGGGGAAAGTGGCATTCATGTAGCCCTGATTACCGGACGCGAAAGCGGTATCGTGTCACGTCGCGCTGCCGAGCTGGGCATTCCTTTTGTCCATCAGGGCGTACGTGACAAGATTGCTATCCTGACCCAACTGGCCCAGGAAAACGGCTTATCGTTAAGCGAAATGGGTTATATGGGCGACGATTTGATCGATTTGCCGGCCATGCAACGCGTGGGATTTTCCGCCAGTGTGCCCGAAGCCCCTTTCTACATTAGCCAAATTGCCAGCTGGGTGGCCACGCAGCCTGCCGGCCACGGTGCCGTGCGTGAATGTTGTGATGCCATCCTGGCCTCCCAGGGCCGCCTTGCCGCCTTTATTACAGGTGGCCCCTTAAAGACGACAGGAGTCATTCAGTAATCATGCGTGACCGTCTGCCTACCGTCATTTCCCTGCTGTTGCTGGCCATGCTGGTGCTGGCAACATTGTGGGCGGTCGACTACACCCAACGCTCGGTTGCCATTGATCCGCCGCGCCGTGTGACCCACGAGCCCGACTCCTGGGCCCGCAACTTCACCATGATCAGCTCTGACCAAACCGGGATGGCCATCAGCAGGCTGGACGGAAAGATTGCTTACCATTACCCGGATGACGACTCGCACGACATTACCTCCCCGCGTGCAGTCAGTAACCGAGCGAACTCGCCGCTGACCATTGCCACCTCCGACACCGCACATATGAATGCAGGTGGTGATGTGATCACGATGAAAGGCAATGCCCACATCCACCGTCTGGCCACACCCGAGGACGAGGCCATGGATGTGCGCAGCGAAGTACTGATCATCCTGCCTGAAGAGGATGTGGTCTACACCAACGAACCTGCATTGGTCGTCAACGGCCAGTCCACCATGCGCGGTACCGGGATGCGTTACGATAATCGCGTTCGTCAATTGAACGTCATGTCGGAATCCGACGTTAAAATCTCGGGCCAACAAACACAAAAAGCGCGTTCTTCCAATAGCTCTAAGGATTCCCCTCCATGACCACGCCTGACAGCGCCCGCCTGAGCCACAAGCCCATGCTCTCTTTTAGCCTTTTGCGTGGTGCTTTGGCCCTGTGCCTGAGCACTGTAACCCTGGCTTTGCTGCCCACGGCCCCGGCTCTGGCACAAGCAGCGGCCTCTGCTGCTGCCGAACCAGACACCTCCGTGCTGTCCGACACCCTGACTTACGACGATATTGCCAAGCAGACGATCTACAAAGGCAATATCATCCTGACCCGTGGCGCCATGACCTTAATGGCAGACCAATTGGCCATCGAGCAAGATGCGGAAGGATTCCAGCATGGCACGGCCACGGTCAGCGAGCGCGCCCGCGTCACCATTCGACAGGAAGACCCGGCCAAATTTGAATTGATGGTCGCCGAAGGTGTCCGAGCTATTTACAACGGTAAAACCGAAGAGGTCGAACTGATTGGCAAGGCTGTCGTCAACCGTTATGTTTGCGGCAAGTTGCAAGACTCCGTCCAGGGTCAACGCATTATCTATCGCCAAAAAGATGGCACGTACCAAGCCTTTGGTGGCTCGGACTCCGCCACCCGGGATGGCCGGGTTCGCTCCGTGGCCCGCCCACGCGCCAATGCCGACGCTGCTCTGGCCGAATGCCAACGCAAGTCTTCCCCCCGCAAATAGTCCGGACACCTCTGAATTATGGTTGCTCCTAACAACCCGTCTACCCCTACCCGCGCCAGCCACTCAACCAAAGGCAGCCTGATTGCACAGGGCCTGCGCAAGACCTACGGCAAACGTACGGTCGTGCAGGATGTTTCTCTGAACGTGGAAAGTGGTGAAGTCGTCGGCCTGCTAGGCCCGAACGGGGCTGGCAAAACCACCAGCTTCTATATGATTGTGGGCATTGTGCCCGCCGATGCAGGTCGCATTGAAATTGATGGCACGCCCATTACCGCCATGCCCATGCACAAGCGGGCACGTCTGGGCCTGTCCTATCTGCCTCAGGATGCCTCCGTATTTCGCCGCCTGACGGTGGAAGAAAACATCCGCGCCGTGCTGGAGCTGCAACTGGACGATAACGGTCGCCGCATCAGCAAGAACGATATCAACGAGCGCCTGGAAACCCTGATTAGCGAACTGCAAATTGCACACATCCGACAAAATACCGCCCTATCCCTGTCTGGTGGCGAGCGCCGCCGAGTAGAAATTGCCCGCGCACTAGCCAGCAACCCCCGTTTTATTCTGCTGGACGAACCCTTTGCTGGGGTGGACCCGATCGCCGTGATCGAAATTCAGCGCATTGTGCAGTTTCTAAAAGGTCGCAATATCGGCGTGCTGATTACCGACCATAACGTGCGCGAAACCTTGGGCATCTGCGACCGCGCCTACATCATCAGCGAAGGCACGGTACTGACAAGCGGGCACCCATCCGAGATCATCGACAACGAAGCCGTGCGCAAGGTTTATCTGGGATCGAACTTCCGAATGTAAGCCGATTTTTGGCCCTGTAACGGGGCCAATCAAAACAAGGGTTATCCAGCACATCGCAGATTGATTCAGGTCATGTTATCTGACCCACATATAGGTATACTGGAATATCCAGGATCAGTAGTAAGGAGGCTAAAGACGATCAACCTTCCCCTTCTTGAACACGTTGTTTGACTACTACGGAGAGCCTATATGAGCCTTAATATCACTGGCCGTAATCTTGACATAACTCCTGCCATTCGCGACTACGTCAAAAGCAAAATTGGTCGAATTGAAAAACATTTCGATAACGTAGTTGACTCGCAGGTTATGCTTTCCATTGAACGTCTGAAGCACAATGCCGAAGTAACCGTCCGCGTTCCCGGCAAAGATATACACTGCGCCTCTTCAGACGAAAACTTGTATGCTGCTATCGATCTGCTGGCCGATAAAATTGACCGCCAGATTCTGAAATACAAGGAAAAGGCAAACAGCCATGCGCATGAGCCCGCCAAGCGGCTCGAAGTTCCGGCAGCCTGATCTGGCCGAACTGTTACAGCAGGGATAACCTGCCAACAAACCCCGTACTTTCAAAAGTTCGGGGTTTTGTGTTTCTTGGCACAGTGTCCGCCTGTTGTTAGCCATCCAAAAAAAGTTTAGCTAAAAAACATTCCCCCCTATAATGGCCGTCATGAATCTCTTGTCGCGTATTTTGCCTTTGTCCAACGTGGTTCTGGATCTTGCTGTTACCAGCAAGAAGCGCGCTTTTGAACAAGCCGGATTGATTTTCGAGAACCATCACGGCATTGCTCGGACAGCCGTTTTCCATAGCCTGATCGCGCGTGAGCGTCTGGGCTCCACAGCGCTTGGCCACGATGTCGCCGTCCCGCATGGTCGCATCAAGGACCTGAAAGAGCCTTGTGCCGTTTTCATGCGCTTGGCCGAGCCGGTACGCTTTGACGCCAGCGACGGCCGTACCGCCAGCCTGCTATTCTTTTTGCTGGTTCCCGAAACGGCGACTCAAATCCACTTGGACCTGCTGGCCGAGATCGCCCGTTTGATGGCCGATCAGGACATCCGCCAGGCGCTTGCTCAGGAAACGGACCCTGTTCAAATTCATCAGATCCTGACCCAGACCCCTGATCTCAACGCGGAACATCCCGATGCTGACAGTTCAAGAACTGGTCAATGACAATAACGACAAGCTCGAGGTAAGCTGGGCAGCCGGAAAACACGCTGCTCAACGCCCTATCCCCGATCTTGGCGCCTCTGCGGCAGACCTGGTCGGTCACTTGAACTTGATCCACCCTGGCCGCATTCAGGTTTTCGGCCCTGAAGAACTCTCTTTCTACCACCGCTTTGATATCAAGCGTCGCCTGCATCATCTGGATGATCTCAGGCAAGGTGGGGTTCCCGCCCTGTTCATTGCCAACGATGCCGTTGCACCCGATGACTTGATCCAGTTTTGTGAAGATCAAGGGATCCCGCTACTCTACACCCCTATCGATGCGGCGCAGCTGATTGATCTGCTACGCATCTATCTAGGCAAACGTCTGGCCCCCAAAATCACCATGCACGGCGTGTTCATGGATGTCCTGGGTCTGGGGGTACTGATCACTGGCGAGTCCGGTCTGGGCAAAAGCGAATTAGCGCTAGAGCTGATCTCCCGCGGCCACGGGCTGGTCGCAGACGATGCGGTTGAGCTCTCACGCACCGCACCCAACATGATCGACGGACAATGCCCACCCCTGCTGCAAAACCTGCTAGAGGTACGTGGCTTGGGTTTGCTGGACATTCGCACCATTTTCGGCGAAACCTCCGTTCGTCGTAGAATGAAGCTTAAACTAATTGTGCACCTGGTTCGTTCCAACCCCGACAGCTTCGAGCGTCTGCCTACTCAAGACCAGACCCAGGAAGTACTAGGGGTCGATATCAAACGCGTCATGCTTCAAGTGGCCGCCGGCCGAAATCTGGCCGTGCTGGTAGAGGCCGCCGTGCGCAACACCATCCTCGCCTTCCGCGGCATTGATACCATGGGTGACTTCATCGAACGCCAGGCATTGGCTATCATGAATAGTCGCGAAGACTAGGCACCTAAGGGTCTGTTAGCATTAAACGGCCCTGACGGCTTTGTCCTGTTTCACCTAACCGTTGCTCCTCGGACAACGACTCGGAGTCCTTTGCCACGATGCTGAAAGTTGTATTGATTACCGGCATATCCGGTTCGGGAAAATCAGTTGCCTTGCGCCTGCTGGAAGATACCGGCTATCTGTGCATCGACAACTTGCCACCCCGATTTCTGGCCGAATTTGTCGAACGCTCTGCTGAGCAAGGGCTCGAGCGACTTGCCGTTGCCATTGACGTGCGCGGCGCTGGTGATCTGGACATCCTTCCCGGCGTTATCAGCAAACTGAACGAAGAGGGCTACGCCCTGCGCGTGCTGTTTTTGAACGCCAACGATCACACCCTGATGCAGCGGTACTCAGAGTCGCGCCGCCGCCACCCACTGACAGACCGTTTACGTCAGGATGGCCGCTCGCCTTCCTTGCAGGAGTGCATTGAAGCCGAACGTGAAATGACCGCCCCTTTGCGTGAACTGGGCCACATTATCGACACCTCCGACCTGACCCCGGGTCAGTTGCGTGCCTGGATACGCGATCTGGTACAGGCTGATCGCGCCAGTGTCGTGTTGACTTTCGAATCCTTTGCCTACAAGCGTGGCGTACCGGGCGATGCAGACCTGGTTTTCGACGTGCGCTGCCTGCCAAACCCCCACTACGACCCGGAACTGCGCCCCATGACGGGCCGCGATGAGCCAGTTGCAAAATGGCTGGCCCAGTTCGGCTCTGTAGAAACCATGGTGGATGATATTGCGGGCTTTGTACGCCGCTGGTTGCCTTTGTATATGCAAGACACCCGCAATTACCTGACGGTCGCCATAGGCTGCACGGGCGGGCAACATCGCTCCGTGTACGTTACTGAACAACTGGCACTGCGCTTTGCTGATTACGCCCCTTTGCTGGTACGCCATCGCAATCAACCTCCCATCAATCCCGTGCCATGAGCCATCCGACCTTACTGAAATTAGGTGCAGCCTTGGGCATCTTGGCCCTATTGGCTGGATGCACCTCCAGCCCAAAGCGCGCCAAAACCAAACCAGGGGCTACGGTTTCAGCACCGCGCGGAGGGGGGTATTACAAAGATGACGGCCCCCACGATCGAATACCCGTCAATCTGCAGGCCACCCCCGACGCCGTTCCCCGAATAGAACCTATCGCCCGCAGCAATACCCGTCCCTACACCGTGCTCGGCAAAAGCTTTGTTCCACACAAATCACACAAAGCCTTTACCCAGACCGGCACAGCTTCTTGGTACGGGCGCAAGTTCCACGGCAAGAAAACCGCCAATGGCGAAACCTACGATATGTACGCCATGACAGCGGCACATCCCACCTTGCCTATTCCCAGCTACGCCCGTGTCACCCGCCCTAAAACCGGCAAATCGGTGATTGTGCGCATTAACGACCGCGGGCCCTTCCACAGCTCCCGCATCATCGACTTATCCTATGTTGCCGCCGCCAAGCTGGATCTAATTGCGCCCGGCAGTGGCACCGTGATGGTGGAATCCATCACTCAGGAAGAAATTCGTAGTGGCAGTTTTAGTCGTGAACAGGTCAATGTCGTTGAAGCCCCCGCTGCCCGCACGGCGCCGGCTCCCGCAGCACCCAAATCCAGTCTGACCATCACCGAAACACTGGAACCCACCCCTGACGCCCTGGCTGCTCTGCCCCCGGAAGAATTGACTGTTGAGCTGGACGATACACCCAGCTGGAGCAGCGATGCGAACGATCAGCAACTGATCGTGCAATCTTCACCCACAACTGCCAGCAAACCCCTGGCCCCGTCTGGTCAGAACCGGGTCTATCTGCAATTCGGTGCGTTCTCCGCACGCGAAAACGCCGCCGCATTGGCGCAGCAACTGAACCGCCAGATTTCGCAAGTGGAGTACCGAGACGCCCAAGTTCAGATGCACAACGATTTGTACCGCGTGCAAATTGGTCCGTATCAAAACCGGACCGAGGCTATCAATGCCGCTTACCGCATCCAACAAAAAACCGGCTTGAGCCCCTCGGTCGCCGTCCGCTAAGCCACACCCAGCTCACCACAACATCCCCTTCATGAACGGCAGCCCCAAAGTTGGACATTGATCCACGCTTTGGGGTGTTTTTCATGGCGAAATACGATAGCCAGTTCAAGCTGTCCGTTGTTCATCGTGATCTATCGGAGCAGCATGAAGGCCTGAAACCCAATCATCCTAGTCCTTGGGCGAATTGGCCAAACCCCAGGCATACAGAACATCACGAGCAATTCCGGTCGCCTGGCTGGCGATCCGGGCAGCGTCACGCAGCGAGACCTGTTCCAGCAACGCCTTCATCCAACGCTCTGTAGTGGCATCCAGCGCAGGCGCATCCTCGTCCACTTCTCGCACCGCATCATGCAAAATAAGAACAAACTCGCCCTGCTCTCGATGGCTGTCTTCATCTAGCCAGGCCAAGGCCTGCCCCAAAGGCACGGTATGAATCTGCTCGAAGCGCTTGCTCAGTTCACGTGCAAACGTCAGCTCACGCTCCGGCCCACACACCTCTTGCATATCACGCAAACTGGCTCGCAAACGGTGAGGGGACTCAAACATCAATACCGGCATACCCAGGCTGGACCAATGCTGTAGCCACTTGCGACGCGCCACCGTTTTAGGCGGCATGAAACCGGCGAAGGCAAAAGCGGGGTTCTCATCGCTGGTCGCGCCACTGCCCATCAAGGCGGTAATAACAGCCGATGCTCCGGGCAGCGGTACTACCTGAAAACCTGCCTCACGCACCGAGCGCACTACGCGGGCGCCAGGATCGCTGACAGCGGGCGCGCCTGCATCCGACACCAAAGCCACTCGTTGCCCTTGCTCCAGACGCTCGATAATGGCTTGAGCCGCCTGCGCCTCGTTATGACGATGTGCAGCCATCAAGGGTGTTTGTATGCCCCAGGCCTGCAAAAAAGGACGCGTAGCCCGCGTATCCTCTGCCGCAATAATGTCGCACAGTTCCAGCGCCTGCCAGCCGCGCAGGCTAAGGTCTCCCATATTGCCAATGGGCGTGGCCACTACGTACAGGCAAGACTGCGGCCAGACCTGGCCTTGCACCTTGTCCATCATGCTTTGCCAGACGCCGGCATTCCCTGTTCGGTTTTCGGTATCGCTCATGCTCGATCCTGCTTGTTCATCTTCATGTGTTCCTATGAATCCCTTTGAATACGCTCGCCAGGCTCAAAACCGGCAATTGCGGCGCAGGCGGCGTAGTCGTCCTGCCGCCAGAAAGGAAAAACCACTGCGTTCGTCCAGCCAGGAAAGCGGCGATCAGGCCGAACAACGAGCCTGCGATCATGTCACCGCCCACGGCGCCCGCGTTCTGGCTCGTCAACTGGGTACTCGCTTTGGGGAAATTGACCTGGTTCTGTGGCACCAGAATCATCTTGTCTTTCTGGAAGTGCGCCAACGCAATCACAAGGGCTACGGAGGGGCGCTTGCCAGTGTAAACCGGGACAAGCAACGGCGCTTGATCCTGACAGCACAACAATGGCTGCCAACGCTATGCCAGCGCTATTTCCAGGGCAAGCTGCCCGCTTGCCGTTTTGACGTCATTGCCATTGAAGACGACACCCTGACCTGGATTCACAATGCCTTTGAGCAAAGCTAAGTCACGGGACAGCGGCCTGGCCTTCGTGAAACTCTCCGGCAGGCACACAGTCTCATACAGAAAAACACCAACTACAGCCTCCTGATTCGGCCTGCTTACAGCATCTGGTTTCAATACCGTGGCGTTTTTTTCAACATGACACGATCTGCCTGCCCCACAGGGAAATTCTCCGTGCGATAATGCGCGCTATGGACCTTATCGCCTTAATGACTTCGCATTTCGACGATTCCGTCGATACTCTCAAAGCCAGCACACGCGAACTGGCCGAACCTTTGGCCGCCGCTGTAGAGCTGTTGTTTGCCACCTTGGCCAACGACGGCAAGATTCTGGCTTGCGGAAACGGCGGATCAGCAGCCGATGCCCAGCACTTTATTGCAGAGCTGGTGGGCCGCTTTGAGCGCGACCGTTTGCCCTTGGCTGGCATTGCCTTGAATACCGACACCTCTATCATGACGGCAGTGGGTAATGACTATGGCTTTGACAGTATCTTTGAACGCCAGGTCAGCGCCTTGGGCCAGACTGGCGATATTCTGGTCGCCATCTCAACCAGCGGCAATTCGCCAAACGTCATCCGTGCCATTGAGGCAGCTCGCGAACGCGATATGGTCATTATTGCCTTGACCGGTAAAGGCGGCGGACAAATCGCTGAGTTGCTCTCGGATACCGACATCCATCTGTGCGTACCGCACGATCGAACCATGCGCATTCAGGAAGTACATATTGTTCTGTTGCACGCCATGTGCGATGGCATTGATGCGCTGCTGCTCGGAGATCCACTATGAAACACCGTTTGATTCTGGCCGCCTTACTGGCCAGCACCACCCTGACCGGTTGCGGTCTGCTGGTAGTGGGCGGCGCCGCTGCCACAACCGCCGTTGTCGCTACCGACCGCCGTACCACGGGCGAACAAGTCGAAGACAAAGCTATTGTCATGAAAGCGGGCGCAGAAACACGCCGCCTGCTGGAAAACAAGGAAGGCCGCATCAACACAACGTCTTACGCCGGAGTGGTCCTGCTGACCGGTGATGTCCCCACCCAGGCGGACAAGGAAGAAGCCGCCCGTCTGGTGTCCAAAGTCGATAAAGTGACACGCGTGGTCAACGAACTGCGTGTCGGCGAACCAACCCCGCTGAGCGTACGCTCGAACGACTCGTGGATCACCACCCGCGTCAGCACGGCTTTACTGAACGCCAAAGACGTACCCAGTCGCACGATTTCCACCACCACCGAGCGCGGCGTGGTCTACCTGCTGGGCCGTGTCACACGCGAAGAAGGTGAGCGTGCTGCGATTGCCGCCTCCAGCGTGCCTGGCGTGAACAAAGTCGCCAAGCTCTTCGATTACATTAGCGCTGAAAGCCTGGCGCAGCCCTTGAGCACCAATACGCAGCCGAGCACCAGCTCTGGCACAGAGGCCTCTGAAACGGCCCCTGCACCCGCCTCTTCTGTAGAAGTTATGCCCGTCCAATGAAAAAAGTAGTCATCATTGCCTTTGTTGTGGCCATCGCCGTGGGTCTGGGCGTCTGGACCATGTCCGGTAGCAGCTCCAAGGCCAGCGCTCCCGATGTCGCCTTTACCGACCTGAATGGCAAGCACTTTGAAACCAAAGACTTGCAGGGCAAAGTCGTCCTGGTGAAATTCTGGGCCACGGACTGCACCACCTGTGTGGCGCAAATGCCCGACAACATCGAGAACTTCAATGCCTTGTCCAGTAAAGGCTTTGATATTGTGGCTGTGGCCATGAGGCACGACCCCATTAATTACGTGCGCAACTTCACCCAATCCCGCCAACTGCCGTTCACGGTTGTCCATGACGACAAGGGCGAAATCGCCAAGGCTTTTGGGGATGTCCGTTTGACTCCTACTGCCTTTTTACTCGACAAACAGGGCCACATCATCAAGCGCTACCTGGGTAACTACGACAAGCAGGAATTCATTGCCACCGTCGAAAAAGCCCTGGCCAGCAGCTAAAAACCTGTTTCTGCCCCCAGCCACATAACCCCGGGTACCAGCAGTGGACCCGGGTTTTCTTCAAGTGAGCGCATCAATGAGCACCACAGATTCGCAGAATTACTCCTCGACCGTCAAAGCAGAAGTTTTGTCCGAGGCCCTGCCTTATATTCGTCGTTTCCACGGCAAGACCGTTGTCATCAAATACGGTGGCAATGCCATGACAGAAGAAGCGTTGCAGCGCAGCTTTGCCCATGACGTCGTCTTGCTCAAGCTGGTTGGCCTGAACCCCGTTGTGGTGCACGGTGGCGGTCCCCAGATCAATGACGCTCTCAAGCGGGTGGGCAAAGAAGGTACCTTCATTCAAGGCATGCGCGTCACCGATGCAGAAACCATGGAAGTGGTGGAGTGGGTGCTAGGCGGGCAAGTACAGCAAGACATCGTGATGATGATCAATGAAGCCGGTGGCAAGGCCGTAGGTCTGACCGGTAAAGACGGCGGTATGATTCGCGTCACCAAGAAAATGCTGCCTGATGCCGAGCATCCTGGCGAGCTGCTGGACATTGGCTTTGTGGGCGATATTGAAAGCATCCAGCCTGAAGTAGTCAAAGCATTGCAGGACGATCAGTTCATCCCTGTGATCTCATCCATTGGTTACGGCGAGGACGGCCAAGCCTACAACATCAATGCCGACGTGGTGGCCGGCAAGATGGCTGAAGTGCTTAGCGCTGAAAAACTGGTCATGCTGACCAACACCCCCGGTGTGTTGGACAAGGCTGGTCAACTGTTGCGCCGTCTGTCGGCCCAGACCATTGATGAACTGTTTGCTGATGGCACGATCTCCGGCGGCATGCTGCCCAAAATCTCTTCGGCCCTGGATGCGGCGCGCAATGGCGTCAACTCCGTACATGTCATCGACGGCCGTGTCCCCCACTGCCTGTTGCTGGAAATCCTGACTGACCGTGGTGTTGGCACCATGATCAGCTCGCACTAATCCGTGCGCGCTCCTATCCGTGCCCATTCCTGGGCACGACCTTTGTCAGCCTGCCAGCCAGATGAAACCATCTGGCTGTTTGATCTGGATAACACCCTGCACAATGCCTCCAAAGGCATTTTCCAGGCGATTGATGGGCGCATGCGCATCGGCGTGGCGCAAACGCTGGGTGTGAATATGGACGAGGCCGACCGCTTGCGTCTGGAATACTGGAAGCGGTACGGCGCCACCATGATTGGTCTGCAACGTCATCATGGAGCAGATCCGGCCACTTTCCTGAAACACGCTCACGACTTTGATGTACCGTCTCTGATCAGTGCTGAACCCGGTCTGGCCCATCAATTGCGTCGTCTACCGGGCTATAAGCTGCTGCTGACCAACGCACCGCTGGAGTACGCACAGCGTGTCTTGAAAGCCTTGAATCTACTGCCCGTTTTTGATGGGTTGTGGGCTATTGAGCATATGCAGCTACAAGGCCGCTATCGACCCAAGCCCTCCCAGGCGCTGATGAAACAGGCGCTGGCCGTGCTGAAATCCCAGGCCCGTGACATCGTGTTGGTCGAAGATACGCTACGCAATCTGAAAAGTGCCCGCCAGCTAGGGATGCAAACCATCCATATCTATAACGCGGGCACCCCGTTCAGCGCTCTGTATCATGGACGCAGCCCATATGTAGACCATCGCATCAACCGCATCGCGCAACTGGTCAAGAACTGGCCACGCCTCTGAGGTGACTTAGAACGCCAGTTGGCGCTCCCCTTGCTGGATAGTGACCCACTTCAGTTCCGTCATGTCCGCAATCGAGTAGCGGCCATTTTCCTTACCGTAGCCACTGTCCCTGAAGCCACCAAAAGGCGCGTTCGGATCATCATCAAAGGAATTGTCATTGATGTGAACCGAACCTGCCTCGATGCGTTCGGCAAAATCCATGGCCTTTTGCAGATCATTGGTCAGAATTGCGGAAGACAGGCCATAGGAAGTGTCATTGGCCATTTCCAGGGCATGCTCGTAGTCACGAGCCTTGTAGATGGCAGCCACAGGGCCAAAGGTCTCTTCGTAGTACAGGTTCATGTCGGGAGTGACATCGCACAAGGCGGTAGGCTGAATCACATTGCCTTCCCGGCCACCACCTGCCAGCAAAGTTGCGCCCTTGGAGACGGCATCCTGAATATGAGCCTGCACAAAATCGGCCTGTTCAGAACTGATCAACGGGCCAACGGCCGTTTTCGGCAAAGCGGGATCACCAGTAGGAATGCGGGCAACCTGCTTGGCAAAGGCTTCGCAGAACGCATCGTAAATGCCCTGCTCCACAATAATGCGCGAGTTCGCCATGCACACCTGGCCCTGGTTGAAATAAATGCCGAAAGCGGCGGAACGCACGGCGTAGTCCAGCGTGGCGTCGTCCAGCACCACCACCGGGCTTTTACCGCCCAACTCCAGCACAATACGCTTTTGATGACGGCCAGCCAGATCTGCCAGGATACGGCCCACACGAGCCGAACCCGTGAAGGTCACCAGCTTGACGCGCGGATCGGAGAACAAGGTATCACCCAAGGCTTCGTCCGTAGTCAGCAGCACAGTCAACACACCTGGGGGCAGGCCCGCTTCTTCCAGAATCTCTGCAAACATCAGCGCAGCCATAGGCGTGTGCGGCGAAGGCTTCAGAATGAAACTGTTGCCCGCAGCCAGTGCAGGAGCCAGTTTCTTGCCATTGAGCAACAGAGGTGCATTAAAAGGACCAATCCCGGCAACCACCCCCAAGGGGCGACGAATGCTCATGGAAATACGGCCAGGCAGGTCCGAAGGCATGGTTTCACCCCGAATATCGCGAGTCTGACCTGCGGCAATACGGAAGGTACTGACGATGTAATCGCACTCGAACATGGCCTTACCAAAGACGTTACCGCCCTCCTCAATCAGCACACGCACGATGTCGTCGCGGCGGCGTTCCACAATGTCGGCCGCACGGCACAAGATGGCTTCACGTTCACGGGCCAGCATCTTGCCCCAGACACGCTGTGCACGTTCTGCACTGGCCAGCGCTTCTTCAATATCCTGCTTGGTCGCAAGGAAAACACGTGCCAGCGCTTTGCCCGTGTAAGGATTCACCAGATCCTTATGCAACTGACCTTCTGATTGCCAGGCCTGTCCGTTGATGTAGGGGTAGATCTGCTTTAGCTGCTCTGTCATGACTGCTCCTTTCCTGTATTGTCTCCAGGTGCGCTTTGGGCACCCTTCATGGTTAAACCCGATAGCCACCGAGGTGCGCCATAGCTCACCATGCAGTACTGTCTTAGATACTATTCTTGAGCCGATTGCCTCTCTGTGTCGTGGACTGGGGCGCAGCCCAATCTGGACAATGACGCAGAAGACGGAAAAAACCGCATGAGCACGAACTATCACTGGGACACGCAGGCTTTGCCTCCCGGACAAAGCGCCAAGCTCTGGACCCAAGCCATTTCGCAGTCTTTCCAGCACGTGCAAACACAGTGTTACGGACAGAACTTTCGTGGCACCTTGCGCTCGCAACGCCTGGGGGAAGTGGCGATCAACCGGCTGACCGCGCAACCTTATCGGGTCAGCACGGGCAGGCCGCAAACGGACCAGCCCTGGTTGTTCTTGAATGTGCATCAGCAAGGCCACTGCCGCCTGATTCAGAACGGGCGCGAACAGTGGTTGCCGGCGGGCAGCTTAAGCTTGAATGTGGGCAACAGCCCCTTCACACTGGATTTTGTGGACGAGGTCACCATGACTACGCTGCGCTTGCCACTGGATGGGCTGCTGCCCTATACCGGCCCTTTGAATGATGTGGTCGCCCAGCCATTGGCCCCTGGCGCCAGCCTGCACTTGCTGGAGCACTATCTACAAGGCTTTTTGCTATCTGCCGACAGTTTGCGGGCAAATCAGCATAATCAGGCCTGGCGTTGCCTGCGCGACTTGCTGGTCATGAGCATTAACGAAAGACGCTCGGCCCCGCTTGATCCAAGCACGGCACGGTACGAAGATGCGCTGGCCTACCTGTCTGACCGACTGAGCGATTCCACCTTGAATATTGCGGCCTTGTCCGAACACCTTGGCATGGCGCCGCGCACCACCCAGGCGCTGTTCAAAGCCAAGGGGACCACTTTTACCGCCCAATTGATGCAACTGCGGCTGGAAGCAGCCGCACAACTGCTGCGCCAGACACCATCCAGCACGGTGGCGCAAGTAGCATATTCAGTGGGTTTTTCGGATCTGTCCTACTTTCACCGCCAGTTTCGACGACGCTTTGATATCACGCCAGGCCATTTTTATGGTCATGGCCTGGAGTCGTGAAGCAGCGATCAAAAACAGATCAGGCGTGATCAGTGTGCTCAATGGCCGCTGAAGCGCATACCGGGCATGCCGGGTCTTTGCGGAAACGTACGGTATGCCAATTCATATTGAAAGCATCCACACTTAACAAACGCCCCACCAAGGGCTCTCCGAAGCCACCTAACAACTTCAAGGCTTCCACCGCCTGTGCGCTACCCACCATGCCCAACAAAGGCGACAGAACGCCTGTGGTGGCGCAGCGCAGTTCCTCGACATCATCGGCTTCGGGAAACAGACAGTGGTAGCAAGGAGCCTCGGGCTGACGCAAGTCATAGGTACTGACTTGGCCCGAAAAACGAATCGCCGCACCGGACACCAAAGGTTTACGCAGTGCCACGCAGGCACGGTTGATGGCATGGCGAGTGGCGAAGTTGTCGCAGCAATCCAGCACCAGGTCCACTTGCTGAACCCAATGCATCAAGCCCGCTTCGTCCAGACGTTGAACAACGGGTGTCACCTTCACTTCGGGATTGAGCTGCTCGATATGCAGCTTGGCGGACTCAACCTTGTCCCAGCCCAGGCGATCCGTGGTGTGAGCAATCTGACGCTGCAGATTGCTCAGTTCCACCTGGTCATCGTCCACCAGAATGATGGAGCCCACACCCGAAGCAGCCAAATAAGCCACCACGGGGGAACCCAGCCCCCCGGCTCCAACAACCAGGATGCGGGAAGCCAGAATCCGCTCCTGCGCTTCTACCCCGAATTCATCGAGCAGAATATGCCGCGCATAGCGCAGTAATTGCTGATCTTCCACGTCAAGAACCTGTGTTTACGGGTTTACCGGTTCGAGCCCCTTGGGGGTGATTCGGAACCGCTCAACGCTGGGTTGCTGATTCAGGGGACTTTTTTTTTCTGGCGACTCGGACTCTACTTCCTTTTCACGCTTGGCAGCCGCTTCCTTGGCCGCAGCTACTTTCGCTGGATCATTTTTGATCACAGGACGGCCAGCCAAATGATTCAGTGCCTGTTGCAACTGGAAGTCGTCGTCACCGCCAAATTCAAACATTTTGAACTCTGGGCTCATACCCAGATCAGGCTGATCTGCTTCGGCGCTTTCGTCCACCTTGCTGTTGAGCAGGTGGCGCTTCAAGTCCACTTCACGCGGCAGCCGGAACAAATTACCCTGAGCGGTATCGTCCACCACCACATCTGGCTGTACGCCCGTTACCTGAATGGACGTGCCGTTAGGCGTGTAGTACAGGGCAGTCGTCAGTTTCAGGCCCGACTCCTCGGACAGAGGAACAACACTTTGCACCGAGCCCTTGCCAAAGGTGCGGTTACCAATAATGGTGGCGCGTTTGTGGTCTTGCAACGCCCCGGCCACAATTTCCGATGCCGAGGCCGAACCTACGTTCACCAGAACCACAATCGGCACGTTCTTGAGCCAATCCAGCTTCTTCAGAACATCGGCGTCCGTATCCAGCTCGCCCAGTACAGATTGCATGGATTTAACGTAATACTCGCGATTGGACGAAGGAATGCGACCCTTGGTCGACACCACCAGGTCTCCCGAGTCCAGGAAGGCGGAAGACACGCCAATGGCGCTTTCCAGCAAACCACCGGGGTCGTTACGCAGATCAATTACCAAGCCTTTCGGTGCGCCCGGGCCTTTGTGGACTTCGGACAATTGCTTGATCAGATCCGCAGCCGTGCGTTCCTGGAACTGGGCAATGCGCACGTAGGCTACGTCATCAGCCAACATCTTGGAGCGCACGCTGCGCACCTTGATGACATCGCGCACCAGGTTGAATTCCAATGGCTTGTCGCGGCCAGCACGGCGTATCGTCAGCTTGATCGATGTTTTCGGCTCACCACGCATCTGTTTGACGGCATCGTTCAGGCTCAAATCCTTGGTGGGTTTGCCATTGATGTGCGTAATGATGTCGCCCGCCAGAATACCGGCGCGCGCGGCAGGCGTATCCTCAATAGGCGAGATGACTTTGGGCATCCCGTCCTCGCTGCCAATCTCAATGCCCAGGCCGCCAAAGCCGCCTTGAGTCATGGCTTCCATTTCCTTGAAAGCATCGGCATCCAGATAGGCCGAGTGGGGATCCAGATCGGTAAACAAACCTTTGATTGCGTTATTGACCAAGGTCTGATCCGTCAAAGGCTCCACATACGTGTTCTTGATGGCAGCGAACACATTGGCGAACTGCTGCAGTTCGCGCAAAGGCAATGGCTCGCCGCGTTGAGCGACCGCAGTAATGCCCAGGCTGATCAAAATACCGCCCACAGCACCTGCTGCCACTAGACCAATGCTGCCAATCCTTCGAGTGCTCATGCACATTCCCATTATTTTCAGATTCAAGACGGGGCCACCTCCCGGAGCTGACCCGACCATGCATTATAAGAGTAGCGTAAAGTGGCGACCAGCGTGAACTGGGCTGGAGTCGCTACCCGGCGCAACAAATGCGAGCAAAAGTAAACGCCAGAAACAAAAGCGGCTCAGGAACCCAGCCAAA
The DNA here is from genome assembly GCF_025960365.1 of Alcaligenes sp. SMD-FA. NCBI lineage: Bacteria > Pseudomonadati > Pseudomonadota > Betaproteobacteria > Burkholderiales > Alcaligenaceae > Alcaligenes > Alcaligenes sp. SMD-FA. The sequence continues at coordinate 3,577,761 of NZ_CP110108.1, forward strand.
CCTGCGGATTAATGGGCTTGCCTTGATGGCGCAACTCAAAGTACAGGCCGGGTTCAACCTGCCCGCCAGTGGCTCCCACCCGCGCAACAGGCTCTCCACGTCCCACAATATCGCCTACTTGCTTAAGCGTGCTCTGGTTATAGGCATAGACGCTTAAGTAATCACGACCATGATCGATAATCAGCAAATTACCAAAGCCGGTCATCCAGTTGGCAAAGACTACACGGCCCGGGGCCACCGCACGAACGGTGGTGCCTGCCTGTGCGCGCAACACAACGCCGCGCCAAACGCCACCATCGGGGCGCTCTGCCCCGAACTTGCCTTGCATTTCACCACGTACCGGATAAGGCAAACCACGTTTCAGACCCTGGAAGCCACCTTCTGGTTCCAAGGCTGGGGCAGAAACCTGCTCGGCAGGCTCTTCAACGACCTGAACTTCACGCACTTTTGGGGCGACCGGTTTGCTGATCGGTTCACTAGGCTCGGACGAAGCATCCAGACTATCTGACCATAAACGCTCGTTCGCGGTTGGCGGCGTATAGGTCAGCGGTGGCCGCGGAATGACGGGTTCTGGCTGTTGTGGCTCGGCAGGTTCCGGTTTGCTGCGTGGCAAGGCCGCAGGCAGAGGCGGTTGCGTGGCCCGAGCCCGCTCCAACAACTCCCGCTCGCGTTCCAGGCGCGCCTGTTCACGGTCAGCCTGCTCTTGCTGGGCTTTGCGCTGCAACTCTTGCTGACGTGCCAGCTCGGCTTTACGCGCTTGTTCTGCACGGCGCGCGGCTTCACGTCGGCGTTGCTCTTCAGCGCGACGGGCCAACTCAGCCTGTCGCGCAATTTCAGTTTCCAGACCGGAGATCAAATCCCCCAGCCGTTTGTCATTACTTTGCAGATTCGCAGCCTGACCACGCTGCCGTTCCAGTTCAGCGCTGATATCAGCCACCACCTTGGCCCGTTTTTCTTTCTGCTCTTCTAGGGCCACCTTTTGGGCAGCGGCTTCTGTGGCCAGCTTTTCCTGCTCTTTTTCACGCGCCGCAACCTGGGTCTGCAAGCGGTCCAGGCGCTCTACGGTGCGGCGTACCTTATGAACCTGTTCAGTCTGCTGACGCGAGACATAACCCAGATAATGCAGTTCGCGGTTAATGGCGTTGGGATCATCGCCCGACAGCAGGGCGGACCAGGGCGAGACGCCGTTGGCATATTGCGCGCGCAATTGCTCGGCCAGCTCCTGCTGACGTTGCTCTTTGATCACTTGCTGTTCGCTGATTTGTTTGCCCAGTGTGCCCAGTTGCTGGTGCAATTGCTCTTGCCGCTGCTCGATCTGAGCCAACGTGCGGTCGATATCGGAAATAGCCTGCTCGGATTCGCGCAAGGCATTGGCAGCATCACGACGCGAGCTTTCGCGGGTGTCGATCGACTTACGCAGCGATTCAATTTTCTGGCGCAGCTCTGCCTGCTGCTTTTGCGCCTGGGCCTGACGGGCAGCCAAGTCCGGATCCGCAGCCAGGGCCGGTAAGGCCCAGGCTGCCAGCAACAGGCAGACGCTGTAGCGCCACATTATTTACTGCGCCTTGCCCTGATTGGCAACGGCTTGCATCTGAGCCGCAATCGCTTCCTGGTCGCCCAGGTAGTAATGACGGATAGGACGCAAGTTTTCATCCAGCTCGTACACCAGAGGTTGGCCGGTAGGAATGTTCAGATGAACGATATCCTCGTCGGAGATTCCATCCAGATGCTTGATCAGCGCGCGCAGGCTGTTGCCGTGAGCCGTGACCAAAACGCGCCGGCCGGAGCGAATAGCAGGAGCGATGGACTCCTCCCAGAAAGGAACGACGCGGGCCACGGTGTCTTGCAGACACTCGGTGCGCGGCAGTTGATCGGCGGGTACACGGGCGTAGCGGGCATCAAAACGCGGGTTGCGTGGATCGTCCTCAGCCACTGGATCAGGAGCAATCGCGTAAGCACGACGCCAGACCAAGACTTGATCCTCTCCGTACTTTTGTGCGGTTTCGGCTTTATTTAAGCCTTGTAAAGCACCATAATGGCGTTCGTTCAGGCGCCAGCTCAAACCCACGGGGGTGTGCATGGCGTCCATCGAATCCAGGGCGATCCACAAGGTACGGATAGCGCGCTTGAGGACCGAAGCGAAAGCCAGGTCGAACTCAAAACCGTTTTCTTTAAGCAGTTCACCGGCCTGCTTTGCCTGTTGACGCCCGGTTTCGGTAAGATCGACATCGGTCCAGCCAGTAAACCGGTTCTCCAGGTTCCACTGGCTTTCGCCGTGCCGCATCAGTACAAGTTTATACATGGTAAAAACAGCCTCGAGGTTGAAAAATTGGCGCCACTCTATAATCGTGTGATCTTGCCCTTTTTTCTTGCTTTTCTTGGTAATCAACAGGATTTAACGTGGACTTCATCTTAAGTCAGAACAATCTTCTAATTTTAGCAATTGCGGTGCTTGCCGGCATTATGCTGTTAATACCCAGCTTTTTCAAAGGCCGTGCGGGACGCGCAGTTTCAAGCTCGGAAGCGGTACAAATGGTAAACCAGAAAGACGCCATTTTGATTGATCTGCGCAGTGCCGATCAGTTCAAGGCCGGGGCAATTGCACAATCTCGCAACATTCCTGCGGCTGACCTTGACGCCAAGGCCAGCACGCTGCCCAAAGACAAGCCCGTCATTCTGGTGTGCGATACCGGGCGCAGCGCCCCGCGCAGCGTGGCCGTCCTGCGCAAGCACGGCATCACCGAAGCCTACACACTGCAAGGCGGCATCCAAGGCTGGCTGCAGTCCAGTCTGCCCGTCAAAAAATCGTAAGCTCCCCCTTCTACGAGGCTCTCATGGCAAAAGTCACGATGTACTCCACAATGGTGTGCCCTTATTGTGTGCGCGCTGAAATGCTGCTCAAACAACGCGGCGTCACTGAAATCAATAAAATCATGATTGATCGTGAACCCGAACAGCGCGCTCTCATGATGGAGCGCACCGGTCGGCGTACCGTTCCCCAAATCTACATTGGCGACACCCATGTAGGTGGCTACGATGATCTGGCCGCTTTGGACCGCGAAGGTGGCCTGCTGCCTCTGCTGGCTGCCTGATTTTTTTTCTAACAATTTTTTTACCCCATAGGATCACCCATGGCCGACCAGAACACCCCAGCCGCTGAACAAGAAGCTCAACAACCCAGCTTCAGCCTGCAGCGCACCTACATCAAAGACCTGTCCATCGAAATGCCCAATGCGCCCCAGATCTTTCTGGAGCAAGAGGCCCCTTCCGTGGAAGTGTCCATCAATGTGGGTGGCCAACGTCTGGCTGACACAGTCTACGAAAGCACCGTCACCGCTACGGTGACCACTCGCATTGGCGACAAGGTCATGTACCTGGTGGAAGCCACCCAAGCCGGTATCTTCGAAGCTGCCAACATTCCTGAAGAACAGCTCGAACCCTTGCTGGGCATTGTGTGCCCCACCATGCTGTACCCCTACTTGCGCGCTGCCGTGGCTGACGCCATCAACCGCACTTCCCTGCCTGCCCTGCACCTGACTGAAGTGAACTTCCAGTCCCTGTACGAGCAGCGCCTGGCGCAGCAACAAGGTGCCGACCAAGCTGACGGCCAGCCTTTGCAGGCCTGATGATGTCAAGCGCGCACACTCCTGTTCGTGTCGCAGTCCTGGGCGCCGGCAGTTGGGGAACGGCACTGGCCGCCCTGGCCAGCACCCAGGCTCCCACGATGGTGTGGGCGCGCAAGGCAGCAACAGCACAAGCTATCGGGCAGGAGCATCGTAACCCTGCCTACCTGCCTGATGTCGTGCTGCCCGACTCGTTGCAGGCTAGCGACAGCCTGCAGCAAGTCATGGAGTTTGCCCTGGCTGATGACACCGGCCCTGCCCTGCTGATTCTGGGCGTGCCTGTACGTGGTCTGGCGCAAACCTGTGTGGATTTGGCGCAGTACCTGCCTGCCACACGCCGCCACCCCGTCTTGCTGGTCTGGACGTGTAAAGGTTTCCATCAGGAAAGCGGCTTGTTACCCCACCAGATTGTGCGTGAAAACCTGCCCGACTATCCTTGGTTAGGCCGTGCCGTCCTCTCTGGCCCCTCGTTCGCCCTGGAAGTGGCCAAAGGCCTGCCTGTTGCCCTGACACTGGCTTGCGAACCTGCTGATATGGCTGGCATTGCCCTGGAGGCCTTGCATGGCAAACAAGCGCGTCTTTACACCAGCACCGACATGATCGGCGTCGAAGTGGGCGGCGCTGTCAAAAACATCATGGCCATTGCCTGTGGCATTGCCGACGCACTGGGCCTGGGCCACAACGCCCGTGCAGCCCTGATTACCCGAGGTCTGGCTGAAATGCAGCGCCTGGGTGTTGCGCTGGGCGGACAAGCAGAGACTTTTTCCGGGCTGGCAGGTCTGGGAGATCTGGTCCTGACAGCCACGGGCGAATTGTCCCGCAACCGCCAGGTGGGACTGGCGCTAGGTGCCGGTCAAAGCCTGGACAGCATCCTGGCCACCGGCATCACCGCTGAAGGAGTGCGCTGTGCTCGTTCGGTTCTGGAAATGGGCCGGGCGCACAAGATTGAACTGCCGATTACCTCAGCGGTCTGTCAAATCCTGTTTGAGCAGTTGCCTCCAAGCGAAGCGGTCCACGCCTTGTTAACCCGCGAGGCCAAGCCAGAAGGCCACTGATACCGTCCGCCTGCCGATCTGGCATCCTACCCACGCGGTCAGACCTGCGGTCAACCGTCTCTTACTCAAAATCAAAACAATGTCATTGCTTGCTCGTTCTCGTGATCTTCTAATCCGCTCCGTTCTGGGGCTGGCCTGCACTGGTTTGCTGGCACCCTCGGCTCAGGCCCAATCCAGTTGGCCCGAGCGTCCCATTCAAATGGTAGTGCCCTTCCCAGCCGGCTCCTCGCCTGACGCGCTGGCCCGTGCCATTTCCGAGCCCCTGTCTCAAGCATTGGGCCAAACAGTCATTGTGGATAACCGTCCTGGTGCAGGTGGCAATATCGGCACTCGTTTTGTGGCACATGCCAAGCCCGACGGCTACACCCTGCTGCTAACCATCAATGGTCCCATGGTGACGGCCCCCACCCTGTACAAGAGTTCGCTGGGTTACGACCCGCTGAAAGACTTGCAGGCTATCTCCATGATTGGCACCAGCCCGAACGTACTGATCGTTCCTGCTGACTCACCCGCCAACACAGTAGAAGAATTCATCGCCCTGGCGAAATCTCAGCCCGGCGAATTGAACTACGGTTCGGTGGGCCCCGGGAGCTCAGCCCACCTGGCTATGGCCATGCTGGAACATGCTGTTGACATCAAGCTGGAACAAATCCCCTACTCGGGCTTCCCACAAATCCTGACCGCCATTATTGGTGGTGACATTGACGCTGCCTTCATGGTGCCGGGCATTGCCATGCCCCAGGTTGAGGCCGGCAAAGTGAAAGCCCTGGCCGTGACATCCCTGCAACCCAGCGAACTGTTACCCGGTCTGAAGACCATGACACAAGCCGGTTTGGAAAACTTCGAGGCTATCTCGTGGGATGCTTTCTTCGTCCCCCACAACACCTCGGATGATGTGGTCAAACGCCTGAACCAGGAAATTACAACGATCTTGCAACGCGAGGATATCAAGGCCAAATTGAACGCCTTTTACTTCTCATCCGAGCCCTCCACACCGCAAGCGCTGACGGACAAAATCATTGCCGACAAAGCCCGTTGGGATGAAGTGATTGAACGTCTGAATCTATCGTTGGAATAACACTGGTAACGGGATTCAAAAAAAAACGGCCCTGCGAACTCATCGTTTGCAGGGCCGTTTGCTTTGAAACTTTCAACGGAAAACCGATACGCATAAATCAGCGTTTTTCGTGACAAGCATCCGCTTGTTTAAACACCACCTTCATAACCCGCTTGCCGCCAGGCCTCAAAAACGCAAATCGCCACGGCATTGGACAAGTTCAAGCTGCGTTGCCCCGTCAACATGGGCAGACGAATTCGTTGTTCGTTGGGAAACAGCTCTAGTTGTTCTGCAGACAAGCCTGCAGTTTCACGGCCAAACACAAACACATCACCTGGCTGAAAGCATTGCTCGGCCAGCAAATGGCTGCCGCGTGTGGTCAGGGCAAACGCACGATCAGGCGCAGAGCCCGTGGCCTGCAAGGCTTCTTCCAGGCTGTCATGTACCTTCACCTGCGCCCACTCGTGATAATCCAGCCCGGCACGACGCAGTTTGCTGTCTTCCAGCTCAAAACCCAAGGGCCGCACCAAATGCAGGACACAACCCGTATTAGCCGCCAGTCGAATGACGTTACCCGTGTTGGGGGGGATCTCGGGCGAAACCAGGACGATATGAAACATGAAAAACCTAAAAAGTGCAGAAAAGAATGCCGAAAAAGCCGCGCATCAGCGGCGCAGTATACAGGGCTAGGGGAGCTTCAATTTCCAGGGGGCACGGGCAGCAACCAAGGCATAAACTGACCGTGCACCAGCCACCCGGCAAGCTCGCGCCAGCGCATCCAAGGTCGCTCCGGTGGTGAGCACATCATCCACCAGCAGCACGTCCCCCCCTTGCAGCGGCTCCAGCACCCTAAAAGCGCCTCGCATGGCCTGCCTGCGAGCCTGTCGTCCCAAAAACTTCTGGGCTTGTTCAAGCCGTGGCTGCGCCACGACAATATGCAAACGGGCTGACAAGCCCAAAGCATGCGCCACACGCTTGGCCAACACAGCGGCAGGATTGAAACCACGACGGCGCAAAGCACGACGTTGCGAGGGCACTGGAATTACCCGACAATCCGGCCCCAGCCCAGGACCGTAACGGTGCCATTGCTGCACCATCAGCTCAGCCAGTACCGCCGCCATTTCCAGCCGACGGGAAATTTTAAACGCATGTATCAACATATCGCCAGGATGTTCATAGTCAAATCCGGCAACCGTCGCTTGCAGGGACAATTGCCCTGCTCCGCAATCCGGACAGGCCAACAAGGCCAAGGGTGGCAACGCCAAGGCGCAACGCGGACAGCGTAAATCCTGGGCAGGTGTTGCCAGCGCATGTCGGCAAAAACGGCACAGCGCGCCGCTTTGTGAACGTAATCCACACAACACACACGGTCGTGCCAGCAATGGAATCCCTACAAGGCGATGGGGCGACTCGCGCCGAAACAGGGGATGCGCCATAATAGATCATTACCTTTGAGAGTCAGGCTGATCCGATCACAGCACATCCCGCTGAGCCAGGCCAGCAACGTCCGCGCAACTATGTCCCAGTTACCATCTTTACCAATCAACTCCGCCCACGTAGAGCAGCAATTCAATCGCCGCGCTCCTCTGGATCACGCTCAGTTTCTTTATGGTGAAGTCGCGCAACGGATGTTGTCACGGCTGGCCCTGGTACGCTTGCAACCCACTCATATTCTGGATGCTGGCTGTGGCGCCAGCCACGCACTGGAGCCCCTGCGCTCTCGCTACCCGGACATGAGCTATACCGGTCTGGATCGCAGCGCCAAGCTACTAGAGGTCGCCCGGGAGCGTTACCAATCCAAACCCAGCCTGTGGCAAAAACTGCGTAATCAGCCCACACCGGCAGCTAACTGGGTTCAGGCCGATATGGCCCATAGTGGCCTGCCCGCAGAAAGCCAGGAGCTGGTCTGGTCAAATATGGCGTTGCACTGGCACCCGGAACCGCATCGGGTTCTGGCCGAATGGAACCGTCTGCTAAAACCCGAAACGCTGGTCATGTTCTCCTGCCTGGGCCCCGGCTCTTTTGCCGAGCTGCGCAGCGCCATGGAACAAGCCGATTTAGACACCAAAACGCTGGAATTCGTGGACATGCACGACTTTGGCGACCTGCTTCTGGAAAACGGCTTTGCTGACCCTGTGATGGATCAAGAAGTCGTGACCCTGACCTATCGCAGCGCTGAAAAACTGCTGGATGATTTGCGTCTGTTGGGCGGCAATCCACACCCTCAACGTAAGGCCAGCCTGAGCACGCTGCCCTGGCGTCAACGCCTGCTCAATGCGCTGGAAAAACAGCGCCATATGGATGGCACCTTGCATCTAAGCCTGGAAATTGCCTACGGACACGCCTGGCGCGCCCGCAGCCGTCGCAGCACCTTGGGCGAGGTCAGCGTGCCAATCTCCACAATCAGCCGCCGCCCCAAACCCCAGGAATAAATTCCGCTACCAGGCATATTCCAGTAGCACCCCATCTATTTCAGACCTTCTCTGACAAAGAAAAGGTTTAGGGGTACACTTTTGCGGTTGGCCAAGCTGGCTAACTATGTTCTCAGGGCGGGGTGCAAGTCCCCACCGGCGGTAATGGCACTAGCCTAGCCCGCGAGCGCCTGACCTGTGGTCAGGGACAGCAGACCCGGTGTGATTCCGGGGCCGACGGTATAGTCCGGATAAAGAGAGAACGGGATATCCTCAACGACCTGTACAGGACTCATCCTGCGATGGGGTTGAGCTATCCTGCTTCCTGCATGCCCTGTTTTTGTTGTCATAAAACAGGAAACCAACATGAACAGCATTACCCCAGCCAATCTTCTGGCTCCCCGTATCGCCTTTATTCAAGCTTGCTGGCACAAGGACATTGTGGATCAGGCCCGCCTGGGTTTTATCGACGAAGTCAAAGCCATGGGCCACGACAGCAGCTTGGTCGACTTCTTTGAAGTGGGCGGCGCCTTTGAAATCCCGCTGCATGCACAACGCCTGGCCCAATCAGGTCAGTATGCTGCTGTTGTGGCAGCGGGTCTGGTGGTTGATGGCGGTATCTATCGTCACGACTTTGTGGCTACCGCTGTGATCCAAGGCTTGATGCAAGTCCAGCTCAGCACCAACGTGCCTGTGTTTTCAGTCGTGCTGACTCCGCACCATTTCCATGATGGCAAAGAGCACCACGATTACTTCCATCGTCACTTTGTGATCAAGGGCCAGGAAGCAGCCCGTACGTGCCTGGATACCGTGAGCAAGTTGCAGGTGCTGCCTGCGGCATCCGTCGCCGCTGTCTAAACGGCAAGGCGGCCTGAAGAGGCCGCCTCAATCCCTAACCCCTTGGGCTGCTTTACCCGCAGCGCCAAGGCTGGCCAGAAGCTTGCTGGCCATGCATTTGGTAACTACTGTATCAAGACTGGTTACGCTTGCGCGACGAGTCTATCCCCAACTGTTTAAGCTTGCGGTATAAGTGGGTACGCTCCAGCCCGGTACGCTCCGATACCCGCGTCATGCTGTGATTCTCGCGGCGCAGATGATATTCAAAATAAATGCGCTCGAATTCGTCACGCGCTTCGCGCAATGGCAAATCCAAGGAGATGCTGCCTAGCTGGGACTCGTCCTGTTCTACTTCAGGCACGGCCATGGCAGGCGCCATGCCAGGAACCATTGTCGTGGCCTCTGGGCGACGATCACCACCTTGAACCACCGGGCGGGCCGCGGCAGCCAGCGCTTTGGGAGCCACAGTACGCTCCAGACCCGAAGCTACGGTCTTGAGCAAGCGCTGCATGGTGATGGGTTTTTCCAGGAAGTCCACTGCACCAATGCGGGTTGCTTCCACTGCGGTATCCACCGTGGCGTGGCCGCTCATCATGACCACAGGCATATCCAGCAAGCCTTGAGATGCCCACTCCTTGAGCAGGCTGACACCGTCAGTGTCTGGCATCCAGATATCCAGCAAGACCAGATCGGGACGGCCCCGCAAGCGTGCCTCGCGAGCCTGGGCGGCATTTTCTGCCAATTGCACGGTGTGCCCTTCGTCGTAAAGAATTTCCGACAAAAGTTCCCGAATGCCGATTTCGTCATCAACTACCAGAATTCTGGCCATAAAACGTCACCTACGTGATTTTTACGCATTATCGTTTGCTCGCCGCCCAGAGTCCAGACGAATATGCTGGCCAGCAAGCCGGGTAAAGAGGATGGAAATGCGAGCCCCCCCCTCACGACGATTGGAAACATCGATTCTGCCGCCGTGCTCCTCGATGATTTTCTTAACTATAGCAAGTCCCAGACCCGTGCCGGTGGGCTTGGTGGTTACGTATGGCTCAAAAACGCGCACCAGCATCTGAGGATCAAAACCAGGCCCGTTATCTGACACCACAAAACTGACCGCACCAGAAGAATCGGAACCTTCTACGCCCGCAATCATGGTTTTAACAAATACATGCGCCTGGTCAAGTGATTGATCCTGGGCTGCCGCTTCACGCGCATTGGCCAGCAGATTATGAATAACCTGACGCAGCTGCGTGGGATCTCCTTGCACCATCGGCAAATCAGGATCCAGCTCCACATCAATCGCCACACTATAACCATCGTCCCGGACCATGCCTTCCTCCGGGTCCCAACCATATAAGGTCAGCACTTCGGTAATCAGCTCGTTCAGATTCAGCGCTTGCATCTGGGTAGCGGGTTTACGGGCATACTCACGGAAATCTTCCACCATCTTTTTCAGCGAACTGACCTGGTTGACGATGGTATTGGTATAGCGCAGCAACATGGCAGCATGGACTTCGTCCAACTGCGACTCCAGTTTCATGGCCAGACGTTCGGCAGACAACTGAATCGGTGTTAAGGGGTTCTTGATCTCGTGTGCCAGACGTCGAGCCACCTCGCTCCAGGCCACCAGACGGCTGGCGGAAATCACGTCGGTAATATCGTCAAACACCACCAGATATCCGGTTGGCTGACCATCTACACGCAACAAAGTACCACGAGCCAAAACGGTGACGATAGTATCACGCGCTTCATTACCTTCTTTCATTTCCAATTCAAACTGCTGCTGCCAGTAAGGATGGTCTGAACCCATCGCCTGATGCGTGGAAAAAGCCTCACGAATCACGGAAGCAAAAGTCAGCGCCCCTTCCAGCGTTTCCAGCGGACGACCTTTAATAGAGCGCAAGTCCACCTGCAAAATGCGCTGCGCCCCCTGGTTGAACATGGTGACGCGGAACATCTCATCAAAAGCCAGCACACCACTGGACAGGTTGCTGAGCACCGACTCCAGGTACATATTGGAGCGCTCCAGCTGCAGACGATTTTTCTCGACCATGCGGCGCGCCTCAGCCAATTGCCGGGTCATGGCATTGAAAGAGCGGGTCAGTTGGCCAACCTCATCCTTGGCAGGTGGCTCTGGCAACGCCCGGTAGTCCCCTACCCCCACCGCTTGCGTCCCGGCGGCCAACGTCAACAGTGGACGGGTAAGGCGACGCGACAAAGCCAAGGCCGCTGCCACAGCCGTAAACACCGCCAGAATCAAGGCCAGCGTCAGCGTAATACCGTAGAGCTTGCGCAAGCCCTGACGAGACAAGGCCAGCTCCTGATAGTCCCGAAACCCTTGCTGTACCTGATTGGCATTGCGTGCAATCTTGTCCGGTACAGGCTGAATCACCTGCAGCCAGCGCGAGTCAGCCGTACCGCTCAAGGTTGCTGCAAAACGGTTGGGATCGGCTAGCGGCAAAACCGTACGCAAACGCAAACCGGTCGATTCTGCCGGCACTCCACCCTCATCCAGACCATTGTCACGCACTGGAGCATCATCATCCACCTCGGCTGCAGAGTAACGACCCGAAATACGCAACTGATTCATGACGCTGGACGGCGGCATATCCGGCAGCAAGGTGTCATAACGAGCCGACGAAAAGGCAATCAAACGGCCATTGCCGGAGAACACCATCGCCTCAGTGACACCACTGTTCTCGCGCAAGGAAATCAGCAGGCTGCTGTACTGCGCGCTATCTGCCTTGTTCAGCGCCGACACCATTTCATTGGCACGGCCTTCCAGCTCATTGAGCTGTGAATCCAAGGCGGCACGGCCCAGGCTCAAACCCGACTCCAGCGCCGTATCCACCCGCACGTTGAACCAGGACTCGATCGAGCGCGACATGAACTGCACCGAGAGCAGATAAATCAAGGCACCCGGAATAATGCCGATCAAGGTGAAGTAAAAGGCAAAACGCGCCGTCATGCGGGCACCAAACTGACGTCGACGTATTTGCCTGAACAGACGAATCGTCAGTAACAGCACCCAGGAAATCAGGGTGGCGGCCAATACGCCATTGAGCACCAGCAGCAAGTCATACTGCTGCGCGTAGCGCGAAGCATTGCCGGTAGACCAGACAAGAAGTGAAAACAGCGCCAACGCACTGACACCCGCTCCAAACAGAGCGGTGCGCAAGATCCAGCGGATCAAGGTTGGGGCTCGTCGACGGAGACGGAAAAGGAAAAGGTTTTCCATGGGGTAGCCAGTGTCCAGGCAGAACTATTGATGGCATCCACTTGAAACGGACGAGCCAGCAAAGAGGTATCCAGGCGCAGACGCACACGACCTTGATATTCCTGGTCGCGGTCCAGATCCGCCACATACGCCACGGCCCAGCCGCGGATATGCCGCAGCATGGCTAATGCGTCATTCATGGAGGATTCGGGTAAAGACAGGTCACCAGTGCCCACGCGCCACTGACGGGTCAGGGCGTTGTACACAACCCGCCAAGTCTGTTGTTCTTTAACAACGTTTTTATCAAACCAATACCAGCGGGGTTGGGCCAGCTCCACTTCAGCCGTGAAATACAGCGGCACCCCTTTCTCGGCAGCAGTGCGCAATTCCTGGCTGAGCTCAAACTCGATATCAGCATCGATATACAGTTTTTCGTCCCGGATATGAGGCTCGACCTTGACGACCCGCTCTCCCGACGTAGCGACCGGCACCATGGTATTGGCCGAGCTTAGTGCGCAGTTGAAAATCAGCAGAAAAGACAGAAAAACGCGCCACATCGTGATTAACCGCAAAAAGGACAAAGTCAGAGCCCTAATTGTGACAAGTCAAACCGGGCGCGTAAACAAGGCGTAGAAAAAACCGTCGCCATCTGCCAGCGATCGTCCCGCAACACCGGGCAAAATCTGGCCGGGAGAATCCAAAAGCTGCGCCTCAGGGTGACGGGCCAAAAACGCCTCCACCTGCTGCTCCCCTTCTGCCGGGAAAATCGAGCAGGTCGAATACAGAAAATGCCCGCCGGGCCGCAATGTGGACCACAAGGCATCCAGTATAGAGCTTTGCAAACGCGCGGTATCGGCAATATCCGACTCGCGGCGCAACCAGCGAATATCGGGGTGACGACGCACAATACCTGAAGCGGTACAAGGCACATCCGCCAAAATGGCATCAAAGGGCTGACCATCCCACCACTGCGCAGGACGGGCAGCATCACCCCGTTTGAGCTGAACCTTATCGCTTTCCAGGCCTAGACGACGCAGGTTGTGGCCGACACGCTCCAGACGCTCGCCATCGGAGTCCAGAGCCAGCAAGGACACGTCCGCCTGTTCCAGCAAATGAGCGGTCTTGCCACCTGGGGCCGCGCACGCATCCAGCACGCGCATGCCATCTTTGACCGGCAAGAGCAAACCCGCTTGCTGAGCCGACCAATCCTGCACCGACCACCAGCCCAGATCAAAACCAGGAATCGCTTGAACCGGCATGGCCTTGTCCAAGGTAACGGCTCCCGCACCTGGGCTGCTGGACGCAATACCTGCTTCGGTCAGCACCGCCTGCAAACGCTCCACCGAGCAACGACGCTGATTCACGCGTAAGGTCAAAGGACCAGGGCGATTCGCAGCTTGTAGCAACGCTTCCCAGTCACGCGGGTAAGCGCGACGCAATTCCTTGACCCACCAGCCAGGATGATTCCAGCGTGCTTCGGGTCGGCTCTCTACCTGAGACAAGATCATCTTGCGCTCACGCGTAAAGCGACGCAGCACCCCGTTCACCAAACCCTTGGACAAACGCAGTGCGGCCTGACTGTCCGCCGCCCGCACGGCCTGATCCACCACCGTATGCACGGCATAGACCGGCACATCCGGGCGCTCTTCAAAGGCCGTGGCATCCTCTTGAACACGCATGGCCGTATCCAGCAAGGCCAGCGACACCATTAACAAGGCGTCCAGCCAGGTATTGCTGGGTTGCCGAGGCACCAGCGTGATACGAATCTGACGGGCATGACCCAGACGGCGCAAAACATGAAAGCTGATCGATTGCACGGCTCCACGGGCAGAAGCTGGCGTGGCCGCCAGACTTTCAGTCAGGGACTTACCTGCCAGCACGCCTTCAATATTGCGCGCGCTCAGCAGCATGACTTCGGACAGGGGCAAAGAGGGGGAAAGAGGGGTGTCGGACACAGAACAACCGCTAGAAAAGAAAAATATGACTGCGACTGTAGCACTATTTACCGCATAAACCGGGCTCAAACGCACAAGATCCGCACGCATCCGGGCATGGGACGGTAAAATCAAGCCTATTTCCCAATTTCGAGCCCTCAAGCTCCAGAAGGACCCTCTATGAGCGCCCCCAAAGTCGGATTCGTGAGCCTGGGTTGTCCCAAGGCCCTGGTCGATTCCGAACGAATTCTTACCCAGCTGCGTACCGACGGCTATCAGATCACCCCCAGCTACGACAATGCGGATGTGGTGGTGGTCAATACCTGTGGCTTTATCGACAGCGCCAAGGCCGAATCGCTGGAAGCGATCGGCGAGGCACTGGCTGAGAATGGCCGCGTCATTGTCACCGGCTGCATGGGTGTGGACGAAGGCCTGATTCGTGATGTGCACCCTTCCGTGCTGTCCGTCAGCGGCCCCCAGCAATACGAGCAGGTACTACGCGCCGTGCGTGAAGCCGCGCCGCCCTCGCTGGATCACAATCCCTATATTGATCTGGTGCCCCCGCAAGGCATTAAGCTGACCCCGCGTCACTACGCTTACTTGAAGATTTCCGAAGGCTGTAACCACAGCTGCAGCTTCTGTATTATTCCGTCCATGCGCGGCAAGCTCGTCAGCCGTCCTGTCGGTGATGTCCTGGGCGAGGCCGAGCGCCTGGTCAAGGCCGGCGTCAAAGAACTGTTGGTGATCTCGCAGGACACCAGCGCCTACGGCGTGGACATCCGCCAGCGTACCGGCTTCTGGAATGGCCGCCCCGTCAAGAGCAGCATGCTGGACTTGAGCGCGGCCCTGTCCGAACTAGGTGCCTGGGTACGCCTGCATTACGTCTACCCGTACCCTCATGTGGACAATATCATTCCGCTGATGGCCGAAGGCAAAGTGCTGCCTTACCTGGATATTCCGTTCCAGCACGCCAGCCCTTCCGTGTTGCGCGCCATGAAGCGCCCTGCTTTTGAAGACCGCACCCTGTCGCGCATCAAGCAATGGCGTCAAGACTGCCCGGATCTGACCATCCGCTCCACCTTCATCGTGGGTTTCCCCGGCGAGACCGAGGAAGACTTCCAATACCTGCTGGACTGGATGACCGAAGCCCAACTGGATCGCGTCGGCTGTTTCCAGTACTCCCCCGTGGAAGGCGCTTCCGCCAACAAGCTCGATGGCATCGTCCCTGATGAAGTCAAACAAGAGCGTTGGGAGCGTTTCATGGAGCATCAACAAGCCATCTCCACCGCTCGTCTGGCCGCCAAAGTGGGACGCGAAATGGACGTGCTGATTGATGAGATCGACGAAGACGGCGATGCCGTTGGCCGCTCCAGCGCCGACGCCCCCGAAATTGACGGCAACGTCTTCATCACCAGCGAACAAAAACTGGAACCCGGCCAAATGGTGCGCGTGCGCATTACGGATTCCAGTGAATATGACTTGTTTGGTGAAACAAGCTAAGCTCGAACGTCCCTTAGTTCATTTGACAACAGCCCGGCTCTAGAGCCGGGCTGTTCGCTTGCGACATGACAAGAACAAGACTCATCGATCTAGCTGTTGTTATCGCGCTGGGATATTTCCAGTACTACCTTTTGCACAACCATCTGGATTTCCTGTTTCTGGATGAGGCGGGCCAATATCGATGGCTTGCGCTGGTGCTTTCTTTGACCCCACTGTTTGCGCTCTACTTTCTGCTGCGGGTGATTTTACCCTGTACGGTGGCTGGGGTCCTGACTGCAGGGGCCTCTTTGTTACTGACAGAAATCAGCAATACCAAGCAAGCCCTGACTACCGAACCGCTTAGCTGGACGGATATCACTCGCACTGACAACCTGTCTGTTGTACCTCATTACATCAGCCAATCCCACATCATCTATGCCTTGCTGGTGGTCGCTGCAATTGTGCTGCTGATGCGCCTTGATCGAACCACACGCTTAAAAAAGACTGGGGTTCTACTAGCAGTCCTGTTCTCACTGCTGTCCCTCCACCCCTACTTAAACCGTATAGATACGCCGTTAAGTCACGTAGCGCAGTTTGAGCTGACTCGCCAAGATATCCACTACGTCGTCTGGGACTGGCCCAGGAATATCAGAAAAAATGGCCTGCTCACCCATTTAGTTCAAACAAGCCAACGCCGCATGCCCCCAAAGCCTTCCACAACAGAGCGGGAGCAGTTTGATATTTTGAAAGCATCCAGCATTGACACATCAGCTCAGCCTTCAAACATCATTGTGATTCTCTGTGAAGCATGCTGGCATGATGAACAGCATTTCAAAGAGGCGTTCAGCCCTTTAAAAAAAATTGGCTTTCAAGCCTTCCGTGCCATTGCTCCCGTATATGGAGGAGGAACAGTCAACTCAGCTTTTGAACTCCTGACTGGGCTGCCTGCCAATGGTGCCTTAAATGGAATTATTTACCAGGAATACACGAAGCTACTCTCCCCACAGGCGTGGAGCTGGCCCCGTAGCCTTGAAAACATAGGCTATGCCAGCGTTTCACTACACAATCACAACGCAGTCTTCTGGAACCGGCACATTATTAATCCAAAGCTTGGGTTTCGACGGTTCCTTGCCCTTGAGGACATGAATTACGACGGCCCGATCTGGGCCAACGATGAGATTCTTTTCAAAGCCGCAACTCAAGAACGGCAAAACAGTGACAGGCCAAACTTTCAATTCATCACAACTGTTTATACACACGGAGCCTACTACCCACGCGATGGAGACCACGGCGAGCAACATTATCAAGAAAAACTGACTCAAAGCCTGCGCGATGCGGCTGATTTTGCCGACCAACTCCTTGCCAGGCACCCCGACTCTCTCATCCTTCTTGTTGGCGACCACAAGCCAGCCTTGACCCATTTTTTCCATCAAGAAAATATTTTCTCAGATGACTTTTTCATACGAACGGGGGAAATGAACAGCGACTATATGTTCTCTCCCTCCGCCCCGAAAGAGATACTGGGTGACGTACCGGGCTATATTTATTATCGTGGTCAAGATCTGGCAGCCCGTTTGAACCATCAGCCCTTTTTCTGCCTTGGCCAGATCATTAATGACGTTTCCGCAGGCGCTATCTTGCCAGCGTTCCAATACGCCCGGCATTATGATCTTTGCTCTTCTACCCCAAATCTCACCTATACCCAGCGCAGTGAATCCTATCCAGGCTGGCTATATTCCGCCTCCCTTTTCGACTTCTGATTTTTGTACATTGTTATGCCTATCTATCAACTAGACGAACACAGCCCACAAATCGACAACAGCAGCTTTGTTGCCGCAGAGGCCACCCTGATTGGCAAGGTTGTATTGAAAGAACACACTAGCGTCTGGCCCGGCGCCGTTATCCGTGGTGATAACGAAACCATTACCGTAGGTGTAGGTTCGAACGTGCAAGAAGGTGCCGTACTGCACACCGACCCGGGCTACCCTCTGGATATTGGCGAGCACGTTACCATCGGCCACCAGGCCATGCTGCACGGCTGTACCATCGGTGAAGGCTCGTTGATCGGTATTCAGGCCGTGGTGCTGAATGGCGCCGTCATCGGTCGCGATAGCCTGGTCGGTGCTGGGGCACTGGTCACTGAAGGCAAAGTCTTCCCCGAGCGCAGCCTGATCATCGGATCACCCGCCAAAGCCGTGCGTACCCTGAGCGACGAAGACATTACCAAGCTGCGCCAAAACGCCAGTGTCTACGCCAAACGCGGTGGCCACTACAAAACGGCCTTGAAACGTATAGACTAAGAAAAAAAACGTACACCGGCCCTCTTTTGTAATGAGACATGCAATCATGCCGTCGCTTAAAAAGCGTCCAAAAAATGGGTATGGCCGGCTGGCACTAGTGACAATCCGGCCAGTCCTGATCTCTGCCAATCCTGCCATCGCCGTTGGCGATGGCACGTTGACAGATGATTGATTTGCAAGGAAGAAAACGGGTCCTAGAATGAAGGCGTCAATCTAAAAACCACCTTCAGAGACAGATTCCTATGAAAACCTACCGCATCGGCCAGATCGTTCCCAGCTCCAACACCACTATGGAAACCGAGATTCCTGCCATGTTGCAGGCTCGTTACGCCGAGTTTCCTGAAGAGCGCTTCACCTTCCACTCCTCGCGCATGCGCATGATGCACGTGAACCCCGAAGAGCTGAAAGCCATGGATATCGCCAGCGACCGCTGCGCGGTTGAACTGAGCGACGCCCGCATGAGCGTGATGGCCTACGCTTGCCTGGTTGCCATCATGGCCCAAGGCGACGGCTACCACCGCGTCTCGCAAGCCCGTCTGCAAAACACCGTTAAAGAAAACGGCGTGGAAATTCCTGTGCTGAGCTCGGCCGGTGCCCTGGTCGATACGCTGAAAGAATTCGGCTACAAGAAAGTCTCCATCATCACCCCTTACATGAAACCGCTGACCAAGCGCGTAGCCGACTACATCGAAGCTGAAGGCATCGAAGTTCAGGACTCCATTAGCCTGGAAGTGTCGGACAACCTGGAAGTGGGTCTGTTGAACCCGGAAAACCTGCTGGAGCACGTCAAGCGCCTGAACCACGACGGCGTGGACGCAGTCATTCTGTCCGCTTGCGTACAGATGCCTTCCCTGCCTGCTATCCAGCGCGCTCAAGACCAGATCGGCAAACCCGTTCTGTCTGCTGCTGTTTGCACCGTGTACCAAATGCTCAAGACCCTGGGTCTGGAAACCCGCGTTCCTAACGCTGGCCACATCCTGTCGGGTGCCAAGCCACAAGCCTAATCAAACCGACTTAGCAGTACACAGCCCTGCCAACCTTGCGTTGGCAGGGCTTTTTTATGCTTAGACGTCATCAAAGCGTGCGGTAAAAAATGCAGTTATGTCGAATCATAAACAAATGCCAAACCACAAATGGCTGTTCGTTATCGATACAGGCTGATAACACCCTTTGCCACGACATCCATATGGGCATAGATGTAGACGCGAAGTAGCCATATAGATATAGCCTAGGGCGATGATTCTCTATGCTGTCACAGTGACTTCATGTGCAGACCAGCAAAAAAAAACGATATGATGCCTGCATGAAACTGGACCTGCTGACCCTCAAACTGTTTGTCCGAATACTGGAAGAAGGCACGATCAGCCAAGCGGCAGAGCGTGAGCATATTGCTGCTGCCGCAGTCAGCCGCCGGATTGCGGATCTGGAACAATCTCTGAATACAACACTGCTGCTACGCACCAACAAAGGCGTCAGCCCGACCGCAGCAGGCCTGGAACTGCTGTACCGTTCACGTGCCTTGCTCAATAGCGCGCAAGAGATCGAAACACGTCTGCAAGCCTATTCACAGGGTCAACAAGGCCTGGTGCATATCCTGGCCAACACATCGGCTATCTCTCAGTTTCTGGCCGAGCCGCTAGGTGAGTTTGGCCGCCTGCACCCTGCTATCCCCCTGCAACTGGAAGAACAAACCAGCCTGGACATTATTCGAGCCCTTGCTGAAGGCAAAGCCGACCTGGGTGTCTTTACCCGCCTGCCCTACGCAGCCGACATCGAAGCCTACCCGTTTCGCAGTGACAAACTGGTGGTGCTGGTGCCTATCCAACACCCCTTGGCTCAGCATGAGAAAATCCGCTTCGAGCAAACGCTGGAGCATGAGCAAATCACGCTGCTGACCGGCACGCAGTTGCATTACCAGATCACCAAAATCGCCATGGAGGCCAACCGCTCCGTACGCATTCGCACCGAAGTGTCGGGCTACGACGCCATGTGTTTGTTGATTAATGCAGGCATGGGTATCGGCATCTTGCCGCGCAAGAGCGCCAGCATTTATCAGATCCCTAATACGCGCGTGATTGAACTGGACGAAGCATGGAGCCAGCGAGAAATTCTGATCGGTGTGCGCCGCCGCAGTGACCTGCAACCCAGCGCCGAAACCTTACTGAGTTTTCTACTGGAAAGCGCTGCTTAACGACAAACCTCGCTGCGACAGCCACAATCAACTACAAGGCAGGCATGCCAAGCGGTTCCCAAGCCAAAGACGTTTGGCATTTGGTTCTTGGCATGCCAGTTGCTACTCAATACGCCGCACCCGGCTGGGCCACAGGCACCGCTACCTCATCCTTGAACTGAGCCAGCAAAGCCGTTGCCGCCTGTCGCAACAACACCGCATCCACGCCTACGGCCACAAACAAGGCCCCCAAGGACAGATAGTGATGCGCTGCCTCGACATTCGCCTGCAAGATTCCGGGGGCCTTACCCGCCTTGCTGATACGCACAATCGCATCCTCGATCGCTGACAAGACTTCTGGATGTCCTGGTTCAGTCAAATACCCCATGCTGGCCGCCAAATCCGCCGGGCCGATAAACACACCGTCCACACCCTCCACCGCCAGGATGTCGTCCAGGTTATCCAGCGCCTCACGCGTTTCCACCTGGCAAATCACGCACATTTCCTGGTTAGCTCGCGCCACATAATCCGTGGTCGCCCCCCAACGAGCAGCACGAGCCAGAGCTGCACCTACCCCTCGAATACCCTGCGGAGGATAACGTGTCGCAGCAACAGCCGCTTTGGCCTGTTCAGCGTTTTGCACCATGGGAATCAACAGATTCTGAGCCCCCATATCCAGCAGCAGCTTGATCTGCACGGGGTCATTCCAACTAGGGCGAACAATCGGCGCGATGGGATGAGCCGAGACCGCCTGCAACTGCGCCAGCAAGGTCTGTACCGTATTGGGGACATGCTCGCCATCCAGCAAAATCCAGTCGTAGCCCAGGCCAGCACAGAGGTCCGCTACATAAGGGCTGGCCAAGCCATGCCACAAACCAATCTGGGACTTGCCCTGCCGCAAAGCCTGCTTGAACGCATTTACCGGGTGCTTCATGTCCTCTCCTTGTCACGTGCTTAGGCGTCAAGCAAGCAGTGTAAAGCGCACAAGACGGAAGTGAGCATGAGTGCTGACTATTTTGAACAAGCGCATCATCATGCATCGCCCTCAGGCACGAACAGGCAAAAGAAACGGCCCACTGCATGGGCCGTATGTCTTATTGCATTGGCTAACGAGCTCACAAGGCCTGGCCGACCTCTTTCACCAGCTCCCCAAAGCGGGGCGTAGTGCGATCTCGCGGGCGCGGCAGGTCTACTTCTATCCGGGCGCTGACACCGGCCGGGCTGCCACCCAGAACGATAATGGTATCGGCCAAAAAGACAGCCTCATCAATATCGTGCGTCACGAACAGAACCGCTGCCGCACTGCGCTGCCACACCTGAACCAGCTCGTCCTGCAAGGCCTGACGAGTCAGAGCATCCACCGCAGAAAAAGGCTCATCCATTAATAGCAAATCGGGTTGCACAGCCAAGGCACGGGCAATGCCAATACGCTGCACCTGACCACCCGAGAGCTGATGCGGCCAACGGTCTTTCAAATGCACCAAACCTACCTGATTCAAGGCTGCGTCAACGCGCTGATCGCGCTCTTCACGCGACAGGCCCAAACCTTCCAGACCATACGCCACATTCGAGGCAATACGCCGCCAAGGCAAGAGACGGCTGTCCTGAAAGACAAAAGCATTGGCTCGGCGACCAGGGCTATCGTGCAGATTGGAGCGCAAATGCCCAAAGCTGGGCCGACTCAAACCAGCAGCCGCGCGTAACAAAGTGCTTTTGCCGACACCGGAGCCACCCACAATCGCCACAAAGTGTCCTGCCTGAACGTCCAGATTCACATCGCGGATCACAGGAGCAGACGCACCGGGATACTGAAAACCAAACCCCTGGAACTGAATCAAGGCTGCCACTGAAGTACCCATTTATTGAAAGCCAGAAAAAGCATGTCGCACACGGTGTAGACCACCGAGATAATCAGCATGTAGACCACAACCGCATCGTAAGCCCCCACCCCTGCAGCGGCATTCATTTCCTGACCCATGCCAGGCACACCCAGCAACTCAGCCGCAATCAGCGTCATCCAGGCCTGGCCGATACCGGCACGCACACCGCTTAACAAGCCGGGGCTGATCGCTGGCAAAACCACCGTCCAGGCGCGAGCAAAATAGGAGTTATGCCCAAAAGCTGCAGCCAGCTCGTAATAGCGAGGATCGACCGAGCGCACCGCACTGTAAGTGGCAAAGTAATTCAGCCAGAACACACCGATTGCAATCACAAAGGCTGCGCCAGTATGGCTAACCTTGAACCAGGCAATGGCAAACACCACCCACGCCAAGGGCGGAATAGGACGCAGCAAACGAACCAAATAAGCTTGCAGCAAATCAAAGCGATGAATAGTTGCCGCCGCCAGCCCGAACGCAATGCCCAAGAAAGTGCCTACGCCCAAGCCCCAGAAATAGTGCACCAGACTGGACTGAGCAGCAGGCCAGAGACGACCGGATTCAATCTCCTGAAACAAGGCCGAGGGCAGACTCAAGGGATCAGGTAAGGTGCCGCGCGGAGCCCAGCCATAGACATAAGCCAGGCGCCACACCACGATGAACAAGGCCAAACCGGCGACCCCGTAGACAACCCGCTCCAGACCACGACGCCACAAAGCATCACCCCAGGCAAGCGCAGGTGCTGGTGTCGCGGCGGGCAAACTGGCTTGTTTTGCAACGCTCATTACGGTGCTGCCTTCTCATAAAAGCGAACGTCAAACAGGCTTTGAACATCATCCAGCTTGGTCGCCAGTGTGCCTAAAGAAACCTGGAAATCCTGCAGTTGAACCGTGCCGTCAATAATCTTGTGAGGGTCTGGCTGGAATTGATCGCGCGAACGCTCGATAGCGGCCTGCACAATGTCTTTAGGCAAGCGGCCACCGCCTACATACTTCTGAACATAAGGCGTTGCCTTGGCAGGTTCGTCGCGCAGCATGGCTGTGGCACGCAGGTGAGCATTCACCAAGTGCTGAACCAGATCAGGATGAGACTTGATCAAACCCTCACGCACCAACAGCACCGAGCCAGGCTCATTGGGAAACAACTGACTGCCGTGGGCCACGATTTTGGCATCAGGCTGACGCTGTAGAATCTGGCTAACCGTAGGCTCCAGGATGGCTGCGGCATCAACAGCATGATTGCTGAGCGCCTGCTGAATCTGGGCCTCACCTTGGTAAATAACCTCGACCACATCCGGGTCGACTTTCAGCATATTGCGCAGCCAATACTGCAACGCAGCCTCTGGCACCGCCCCTTTGGGATAACTGGCAACCTTGGGCTTGTGTCCCTTCTCCTGAGTGAACTTGGCCACCGCCGCTGCAAAATCCGGCTTGTCGGCATCCAGGTAAGCAGCCAAATCGCCAATAGCCACCACACTGACCTGCTCCACGATATTGGAGGCGACCACTTTGACGTCGGCCTCTTTAGCCCTGGCCACCAAAGCGGGGCCAATCCCCACATAGGCTACGTCCAACTGACCAGCGATCAGAGCTTGAGTCAGCGCAGGACCGCTTTGAAATTGGACCAGCTTGGGCTCCGGTTGTCCCTGCGGCAATAAGTCGCCAGATCCTAAGCCCACGAACAGTTGAGCCGCAGGCATGATAGGCAAATAGCCAATCTCCAGCGCTTGCTCGGCAGCCTGTGCGGAGAAGGAGACGGAAAGAGCAAGAAGGCTGGGGGCTAAATAACGGGAAAACATAAGGATCTCGTGAAACAGGCGAAAACTGAAGCTTAAACCTGTTGGAGAGACGCATCTTTATTTGTTTATAACTGCAGAAAATATAAGAACTCCAGCACATAGCTGTAGCTATTGGTAGATCGCACACGACCTAAACGATCTCTGCTCACATCCCGCTATACAATAGCGAACATACCAAGACCGAGCGCTTAAATTGGCGCATGGCTTTCCCCATCAGAGGAGCTTTCGCTTGACTAGTCCGTCTACTCCCCCCTCTTCAGTTGAACAAGGCCCTACGATCTTTGATGTTCTGGATGCATTACGCGATCACAAATTGCCTGTTGTCCTACTGTCGTTGGCAGGCATATTATGTGCGGCTGCTTATCTGTTCATAGCGGAACCGCGCTTTCGTGCACACTCTATTTTGACTCCCCCCACCCCCACTGATCTGGTCCATTTCAATACTGCCATTCGCACCCTGGGCCCTGAAACAGACGACATTCTTAATGAGCAGACCGGAGAAGCGAGCAAACATCATCTTTCCGAACTCACTCCGGAAGCTGCTTTTCAAATTTTCACCCGGCACCTGAACTCCCCAAAAACCCTCGACGAGTTTTTCGAAACCGTTTATCTCGCTCATCTGAACCACACGAATTTATCCGCCCAGGAAAGAGAAATACTACGAGAACAATTTTCACAAGACCTCAATATCTTGAACTCCAGCCTAAATGGTGTTCCGACAGCAGAGGTAACTCTAAGCAATCGAGACCCCCAGTTAGCCAAAACCTGGACTAACCAATTCGTTGCCATGGCCTTGCGAAACAGTCACGCTGAGGTTCTACAAACGGTACAAAGCACTGCTGATCTGGAGAAAAAAACAACTGACTCTCAGATCACTGCTTTGCGCTTATTTGCAGAAGCAGAGCGACAAGCGCAGATTTCCCGCATAAAGGAAGCCCATGAGATTGCCGTGAGTATTGAACTGGAACATCCCTCTTCTACAGGTAACCTCATTACCTCTTATTCAGGAGACAACCTGTACCTGCGCGGTGCACAAGCCTTGCAGGCACAACTTGATACGCTTCAAAAGCGCCAGAATAATGACCCTTATATCCCTACCCTGCCACTGCTAAAAGCTAAGTTGGACTTGTTAGGCAGCATCGATGTGGCTCAACTTTCAGGGCAAGTTGCGACCATAGACCAGCCCGCTATTGAGCCAAGTACGCCTTATAAACCACGTACATTAATAACTCTCGCTATAGGCCTATTTGGTGGCTTAGGGATTGCCTGTCTTTATATCTTGACCAGGCTGTCATATTTATTCAGGCAAAAAGCAACGGCCCCAGATCGGTAATCTCACACACTCACTGTGATCTACTATCTCTTTCTCTTTCTGGCACTGCTTTACCTCTATCTGCTTGGGGTCTCTCCACGACTCCAGGTTTTTTTGTCGCTGCTAATACTGTGCGTTTTTTCTGGCATACGCTTCAATGCGGGATATGACTATCCTGTTTATTATGAGCTTAGCCAAAAAGATGATTACGACTGGTTCGAGCCTTTATCCCGTGTTCTTATGGATATTGGCTATCACACTGATCCTGTTCTGTTATTTATTCTATCCAGTACACTGATCGCAACATTCTATTATCTTGCGTTCGATCGCTACAGTCGGCTCTACCAATGGCACCCGGTAGGTCTTTTTGCCTTTCTAGGCCTACCTATCGCATTTCTGGATAGCTTAGGGGTGATTCGTCAATTTATCGCCATCGCTATTTTTGTTTATGTTGCCAGCAACATCCATCGTCGCACATTAATTTCTATGGCCTGGCTGCTAATTGCAGCTCTGTTTCATAAATCAATCCTGGTCCTCTTCCCTCTGGTGATACTAAGACGTTGGCTATCCAAGCCGCACTCTTGGCTCATCTATGTGCTAGTGTGGGCTTGCTTCCTAACAGTAGGACCATTGCTAATTACCGCTGTCTCGCAATACACAGGCCTATACACCAGCTACTTTACCTTGCACCTCTCAAGCAGCGGCCTCAAGATTTATGCTTTACTTTCTTTGATATACCTCTTCTTTTTAATTAATAGAAAATATATATTAGAAAATAGCAATCACACCTTCTTATTCCATTGTTATTTTATTGGGATTCTGCTCTTCTCAGCAGCCCTTCCTTTTGGAATTCACATATCAAGAATAAGTTGGGCACTACTGGCTGTTCATCCCCTTTTATTCGGAATAGTATTTTACAAAAAAACCCCACTTCTACGCGGGGCTTTCATTACATCCTGTGCACTTACAATGAGCCTGTCGCTCTTTCTTGCACATAAAAATCCAGAACGGGATTTTTTGAACCAGTACCAGCCTTTTTTCCTTTTAGATAAATTCGAACGAGATTTTATCGTCGAGAAATCCTTACAAACAGAAATCCAGCGTCAAGACTGATTAAGTGCTGCTTCCAGACTCAAGACCTATGGCTGCTATCAATGCGTGCATCCTGCGAGCCTGTGAAGCCGGTGACAAATACAAATGAAAGGCCTCCAAAGCCAACTGGCGACGGCGTAAAAGCTCATCCGGATCCGCAAACAAGGCCGCCAATCCACGGACCATCTGACCAACATCCTTCACCACCTCAATAACACAACGGTGGCGATCCGAAGACAACACATCTTCGTAGCCCTCTGCTGCATTTGCCAAGCAAATAACCGGCAAGCCGTAGGACAACGCTTCAGCAACCTTGGTTTTCATACCACTTCCCCAAGCGACAGGTGCCAAATACACAGACGCACCACGGAAAAAAGCTTGCATCTGCACACTACTTGGCGACTCCAGCCTCTCAAAATGCTCTCCTGCCATAGAACATTTCGACAGGTTTGCCCCAGCAGCGGCAAAGCTCACCTCATGCCCCACAGCAGACAAGCGGAACTGCTCAGCAGCCTGAGCAAACATCTGTAATGCACTGACGTTGGGAGCAAAGCCAAAATGGCCGGTAAAAATAACGCGGGGACGTTGAGTAGGCCTTAAGTCGGCAGCAGATATACCGGCCTCGACGGTGATCGGCAAGATTTCATGTACTGCTGGCTGTCCATATCGAGCGATATACACATCCCGGTCTTTACGCGTAATAAACGAAATAAAATCCGCTTGTAAACAACGTTTTTCAGCTGCATGAATCTCGCAACTGTCTATTCTCCGCTCCAGCTTACGCAGAAAACTATTTGCCTCATGCTGCCTTCTCAAATCGTATTCTGAATTATCAGAAATAATACCGAACCGCTTGCCTGGCAACTGACGCTTCAACGTACTCAGAATGCGGCCACACCGAGAATTATGCAGGACAACCAGGTCAGCTTTTTGAGCATGCTGGGCAATCAGCCCAGCACTGGTTCCAAGAAAGGTAGGATTGAGCATCGCTCGGGAAACGATATCCGAACGTACCGTTTTCGGCACATAAACATATCGTACGTTGTCAGGCAACGTGACACTTTTCTCTCCGACCTCTTTGGAGATGACAGTCACTTCACTCACCTGGCCCAAGCCGGCAAATGCCGTCACTACAGAGCGCAAATAAAGCCCGCCACCAGACAGTTCCTGGACGCCATTTAAAGAAACAATCAGAACTTTAATGCTCACCGCTTTCACACCCGGCCATATGTATCTTCGAGACGAACAATATCGTCCTCACCCAGATAAGCCCCCGTCTGCACCTCAATCAGTTCCAGAGAAATCTTGCCTACATTCTCTAAACGATGAGTTGTTCCCAAGGGAATGTAAATAGATTCGTTCTCGGATAACAGATGCTGCTCTTCACCCCTGGTCACCAGGGCCGTACCTTTGACGACAATCCAGTGTTCGGAGCGCTGATAGTGCTTCTGCAAGCTCAATGCAGCTCCCGGCTTCACAACAATACGTTTGACCTGAAAGCGATCACCACTATCAATGCTGTCATACGAGCCCCAGGGGCGCACGACATTACGATGCGTATCGGCTTGGGCAACATTGGACTTTCTCAGATCCTCAACAACGTGTTTGATTTTTTCTACTTCCGAAGCCTGAGCTACCAGCACAGCATCTGCCGTTTCCACTATCTGCAGGTCTTGCAGCCCCAGACCGACAACCACACGATGCTCAGCTCGAATGCTGGTGCCCGAACAGCCATACGCATAGGCTTGACCCGACAGACGATTGTTTTCCTCGTCAGGCTCCTGGACTGCTGACAAAGCATTCCAGCTACCCACGTCACTCCAGGCCCCGCGAAACGCGGTCATCATGACCTTGTCACTTTTCTCCAGCACAGCATAATCGAAACTGTCTTCAGGGGTCTGGGCAAAGACTTCTGCATCTGGACGGAAAAACAAGCCATCCACCTGCCCTGCTTGGAACGCCCGGGAGACATGATCCAACATGTCAGGAGCCAAGGTCCCCAACTCGCTCAACAGTACATCTGCTTTGGCCAGAACCATGCCTGAATTCCAAAACACATTACGGTTGGCCAGCAACTGAGTGGCAAGCTCCAGTGACGGCTTCTCGATAAAAGCCTTGACCGGCACAGCAGATTCTTCACCCAGCTCATGCTCACTTTCTATATAACCGTAGGCAGTACTAGGGAAGGTAGGCTGCACGCCGAAGATCACGATTGCTCCCTGCTCGGCAGCAGGCACCGCTCGACGTATACACTCCTCAAACAACTGCCCGTCCGGGATAAAATGGTCTGCAGGACAAATCAGCAATAAGTCATCAGGGCCAACGGCCATTGCCGCCAACGCCACAGCAGGGGCCGTATTCTTGGCAACAGGTTCCAATATGATTTGGCCCAGCAAGCCCACTGCCTCCAGCTCATTGCTGATCAGAAAGCGATGCTCCTCGGAGCCAATACAGACCAAAGATCCACCCTGCATCAAGGGGCTCAATCGCTCCAGTGTCAACCTGAGCAAGCTGCGATCATGAATGACAGGAGCAAACTGTTTTGGAAAACTTTTCCGGCTAAGTGGCCATAACCGGGTTCCTGATCCACCACACAGCACTACCGGAGAAATCACAGGCTTAGTCATCAATTACCTACTTCAAAGTACGCTATATTATAAAGTCCGGCGGATTCCGTTCCTGCGTAGAAAACGCACCTCATCATAACCGGACTGTCCCGAAGGTCGGAGTATGGCATAGGCGCCCATTTACCACTTGTATCGATACACTCTTAATTGCATCCTTACCTGTAGACGCCCAATGACAGCCGTGTCGTTTTTTATGATTCAAATAGTGTTCTGGCACAACTCATCTCCACCTCAGCCCTGAAACACCACCTTACCGACCACCACTATTGCCAGATAAAGTGTGGCAGACCAGCAGGCGAGAAGTTTGTGACTCTTTGCCAAAGCGCCCTCACCCTCAAATATTCATGTCCTTAAAAAACGAATTCGCCCTTGTCAGTGTCATCATGCCAGCCTACAACGCTCAAGCTACTCTGGTCGATTCTGCTCGCTCTGTGCTCGAGCAAACTTACCCCCACCTTGAGCTTTTGATCATTAACGACTGTTCAACCGATAACACTAGTCAGGTGATGCAGGATCTAGCACAAGAGGATGCCAGAATCCGTTTAATACAGTGTGAAACTAATGGGGGCGTTGCGCGGGCCCGTAATGCCGGGATAGCGCTTGCCCAAGGACAGTACATCGCTTTTTTGGACTCAGACGACTTATGGCTACCTGAAAAGCTGGAAAAACAACTCGAGCTAATGCACGCCACCAAAAAACTGGTTTGCACTAGCGCATATTACCGGTTCCGAGAGCCTGGACAGTGGCTGAGCACCTCATCTCCTCCTCAATACACCAACTATCACCAACTTCTTCAAGGCAATGTCATCGGCAATCTGACCGGACTGTATGACTGCCATGCGCTGGGCAAATTTTATCAGCAGTCCATTCGCCACGAAGACTATCTCATGTGGCTGGAAATCACGCGCAAGGCAGGCACAGTCTGCGCAGTACCTGAACCTTTGGCTGCTTACCGGGTGGGCCATCCCTCACTATCATCAAACAAATTTAAATCGGTTCAATGGACCTGGGAAATCTATCGTAAGCACCTAGGCCTGTCTGCGCCATACAGCACGTATCTGATGCTGCACTACCTCAGCAAAGCCATCCTCAAAAGACTTTAATCCCATGAATGTTTCATCGCAGACCGCAGCCTGGGTAGACATACTGCTCGTCAATTACAACGGTGGTAGCCAAATTCTGGAGACCATAGCGAGTATCGAGCAGCACAGTACACCAGCTACTTATCGCATTACCGTCGTGGATAATGGCTCCAGTGATGATAGCTGTGATCAGATCGAACAACGCTACCCGCAGGTTCAATTGCTGCGCACAGGAGCAAACAACGGGTTTGGCAAAGGCTGCAATATCGGCGCACGCCACACCGATGCACCTCACATCCTGTTGCTTAATCCAGATGCTCAGTTGCTGTGCAATGTAATTGAAATCTTTCAGCAGTATTTGGCAATCCCCCGCTCGGGACCACAGCCCATCCTGGGAGGCTTATCTGTCGATAGCCAAGGCAGACCAAGCTATGCCTATGAGCACTTTCCCACGCCACTGTCACTAGCTCTCAAAGCGCTCGGGCTGGGGCGCTTGCTGACTCCTTCGTACACCCGCACAGAACCTCACCAGGTGGACTATGTTTCGGGCTCCTTGCTGCTAATCGGTCGCGAGCAATTTCAACAGCTTCACGGCTTTGACGAGTCGTTCTTTCTCTACTTTGAAGAGACAGACCTGCAATATCGAGCAAGGCAACAAGGCATTGCTTCCATCCATATTCCTGCCGCGCGTTACTTGCACGAGTCAGGCGGCACATTTACAGATGAGTCATTCCGGGGCCGTTGCTATAGCGACGGGATGCAAGTCTATCTAAACAAGCACTACAAGCACTGGGGGCCACTCTTACATCGCCTCTACCATCTGATCCACGGCACTTTGCAACCTCTGAAAAACTGGGTCAAGAAGCGCTTGTCATCAAGAACCTAACGTGCTCCAAAACCTGTAGCCATCGTCTTTAGTGTCAGAAAGGTAATGTAGAGATCCAGCATGATTGAACAGTTCTTAATATAGTAAAGATCGTGCTGAATCTTGACCCGGGTATCTTCTGCATTGGAAACATACCCATGACGAACCTGTGCCCAGCCCGTAATGCCAGGTTTGACGACATGACGATAACTATAAAAAGGAATCAGTTCGTCAAACTCCTTCACAAAAGAGGGTTGCTCGGGCCGCGGCCCGATCAGACTCATATCCCCGCGCAATACGTTGTAGAACTGCGGTAACTCGTCAATACGCAGTTTACGAATAATCCGCCCTACTCGCGTAATACGCGGATCATCTTCCCCTGCAAACTGCTCACATGCGTCCCGATCAAAACGCATGCTGCGCAGCTTGTATATGGTGAACGGACGGTTACCCTGCCCCACTCGCACTTGCGAGTAAATTGCCTTGCCCGGACTTTCCAATCGAATCGCCAATGCTGTCAGCAGGCACACGGGCACCACAACAACAGCGCTCAACAAGACAATCGTGTAATCGAAAACGGCCTTGCTTATCTCATATTGACGCGAAGGCAACAAAGAGCCGATATTATTCTCAGACATTCGATCAATCCGCACGCGTCCGGTCACCGACTCAAAAACCTGCCTAGCACTGTATACAGCAATCCGTTGCAATGCACAGCGAGTGAGAAAGCGTTCGCCATTTGCATCCAGACACGAAAAATCTGCCACAACCCCATCGAACCGCCGCCCGGTAAGATCAAAATCAGAAATATAACGAGCATCCAAACCTGGCAGCCCAGTCAGCAAGTCCGCCTCGCCACCCGGCAACACAGCTAATTTGACAATACGATATCGACTGGTCAAAAAATACTCAAGATGCAACCAGCACACGGACAAAACCCCGCTGCTTAGCAACAGAGCCCGCGATGCATCAAAGCGCAAAAAAAATGTCACCACATACAGCAGGATGTATACACAAAGCACCGTGGGCGCAATAAGCCACGCACTATGAGCCCCCGGATAGTCAGAGGAACTTTTATTAATACTTAGCTTGCTGACGACAAAAGCACAGCTGGTTAATATCCATGCTGTTAACTGCCCCACATCCGGATGAAGCAGAACGCGTGTTCCCCACAAGCCTAAGGCAGGGGTAACAACAGTCACCAACAGGCCGCACAACAGGGAAATAGGCAGAGACAGCAACAGCAACTCATGCAAGCGCTGAAATCGACGAATTTTTAACTGGCTCATTCTGAATCGGTGGTCCAATATTTCAAGTTGGAGTCAAAAAACATTATACGCATAGGGTGTTACAACTAAATATTGGTCGTATCGCGAAAACGCTTATATTTATCTAAATAAATGAGAATCACTACTATTAAAATAATTCCTAAGTTATCTCATCTTCACGATTGTTGCGGATGCTAAGCTTTGTAAATTGTAACCTACAGCAACCTTTTTCTGACCGTTTAAATGGTCAACATCCAATAAACCGACGCGTACAATACAGCCCACCATGCAACGACCTTCTTTCAATTTTGCCACATACGCAAATTTAGGTATTAACCTGGGTTTTTCACTGTTTTTCGCCAGTATCCTATCTACACGAAGTGTATATGCCGTTGCGGCAGGCTTATTGCTAGTGAGCTCGCTGCCATTGTGCTTTCAACGCCCCCTCCAACCCTACGCGGAAAACTCAGTTAACAGAGGGCTGAATGTACTGCTGCTCTTGATCTTCCTGAACGGGCTTACCATGTGGCTTTATCACGATGATGCCGTCCGTCAGCTTGACCTGATCAGCCGCTACCTGTTGCTACTGCCCGTTCTGTATGCCTTGAGCAAGGCGACACTCAAACCTGGCTGGATCTCAGCTTCCTTTGCATTGGGCAGCCTGTCTTGTCTATGGCTAGTTTACGCACAATTAGGAGGTGAACTTCACAATGGCAGGGTTTATGGCTATACCGGTGCAATTCAGTTTGGCAATATTGCCCTCCTGCTTGGGCTATTTTGCCTGACTGCTTTACTTGCGCAATGGCGCACCAAGGAGTTCAGACGTGGCCCTGGCGCTCTCTATGCCTTGGGGGCCCTCGCAGGCTTGTTCGCCTCTCTGGCCTCTGGAAGCCGAGGAGGATGGATTGCGTTACCCCTCGCCCTTGCCATACTGATTATCGGATACACACCCAAACGCTATGCCGTACGCGGCATCACAAGCTGTGCGTTGGTGGTACTCCTTGCCGGTGCCCTCCTGACACAAAGTTCCTTTGTTCAAGAACGATATAAGCTGGCTGCCCAAGACATTACCCAGTTCCAGGAAGGCAACGCCAATACATCAATAGGTGCTCGTCTAGCAATCTGGCAAGCCAACTGGGAACTAATCAAGCAACGTCCTATTGTGGCCTGGTCCAATATTGAATATCAAGAAGCACTAGAACAACTTACACAAAACAGAGCTGACGCTCCAATTATTCTCGGCCTGGCAAACTCACATAACAACTATATTGAAACATGGTTACATTTTGGAATTAGCGGCTTATTTCTTTTAATTTCTTTATTTTCTTTCTGCTTTTATCACTTTATCACAAATATTTTCCATAAAAACCCATTAATAAAGCAATCTGCCATTAACGGATCTATTCTTATAGTAGTTTATTCAATTTCCAATCTCACACAAAACATGATGGAAAGAAATAACACGTTATTATTTTTTCTATTATCTCTTTCCGTTTTTTGGAGTTTCATGAACTTCAATAAAAAAAATCATTCATCTGTTTCTTTATCCACACAATGAGTTTAATCAAAAACTCCTTCTGGAATTTAGCAGGGTATGCTGCTCCACTCATTATTGCCATTCCGGCGATGGGTGTTATCGCTCGTCTATTGGGAGTAGAGCAGTTTGGTATTTTCACCTTATTTTTTGCTGTCGTTGGCTACGCCAGTCTGTTTGACCTGGGCATCAGCCGTGCCGTCATTCGTTCCGTTGCAATAGAGCAAGACAACCCGGCAGGCATCCATAGCATCCTGGGTACCTCAACTATCCTGGTCGCGGCAAGCAGCCTGCTCGCATTGCTACTTATCACCGGACTCAATACCACGCTGGTGCAATGGCTTTCAATCAGCCCTGAATATCAGGCAGACAGTGCACGAGCTTTTTCCATACTAGCCGTGACTCTTCCTCTCGTACTACTGAGCTCGGTATGGTTTTCCTACTTGGAAGGCATGTCCAATTTTCGCCTTCTTAATATGCTCAGGACTCTCAGCGGAATTTTTCTCGCTATTTTTCCATTGATTGGCGTCTGGGTGCATGCTGATTTGAGCCACGCTGTCTGGGGGCTGTTCTTTGGCCGTTTACTAACTGCCCTGATCGCCTATATCTGGAGCTTACCCGGCCCATCTCGCAAGTATCTGTTGCAGTGGAAAACGGCAACAGCTTTTTCCCTTTTCCGTTTCGGCGGCTGGCTAACCGTCAGCAATTTAATCAGCCCCTTAATGGTGTATTTTGATCGCTTTTTGCTCTCTACAATGAATGGAGCCAAAGTCGTGGCCTTTTACACTGGGCCAGCTGAAGCGATCACCCGACTACTAGCCATACCTGGGTCAGTGGTCAGAGTCATCTTCCCCGTGCTCAGCGCACGCAGCGGCACTGGCAATGAAACGCGGTTATCCTACCTGCTGCTATGTGGTGTATGTGGCGTCATTTCACTAGCAGGCATTTTGCTGGCAAAGTGGATTCTGCTTTTATGGCTAGGACAAGACTTTCTGGGAGACGCCGTTCCTGTACTGCAGATTCTTTTGGTCGGTTTTTTCTTTAATGCCGTCGCGCAAATCCCGTATACCGTCATTCAAGCAGCAGGCCACTCACGCGTCACAGCCTTGTTGCACCTGGCCGAGATCATGCCCTATTTAGGGCTGCTCTATTTGAGTATCAACCAGTGGGGCGTCATCGGCGCTGCACTGGCATGGACGATACGAGTCGGCATAGATTGCCTGGCACTTGTTCTGTTGTCTAAACGATATCGCTAACTCTCACTATCCGAGTCTTATCTTTTGTCTAACCGCACTAACGAGATCACCTTATGCGCATTCTAGTCACCGGCGGAGCGGGCTTTATCGGCTCGGCAGTTATCCGTCACTTGATCCTGGATACGAATCACAGCGTCCTTAATGTTGACAAGCTAACTTACGCCGGGAATCTGGAATCAGTTGCTCCGGTAGCGAGCAATCCCCGATACCAGTTTGCTCATGCCGATATATGCGACGCCTCCCAGATGAGCCAGTTGCTCACGCAGTTTTGTCCTGATGTGATCATGCACTTGGCCGCGGAATCCCATGTTGATCGTTCTATCGACGGACCCGCTGCATTTATTCATACTAACATCATGGGCACTTACACCCTACTGGAAGCAGCACGACACTACTGGTCAAGCTTGCCGGTTGAGGATCAAGCCAGATTCCGCTTCCATCATATCTCTACAGACGAGGTGTATGGCGATCTGGATGGAACGGATAAATTGTTTGTGGAAACAACACCATATGCGCCCAGCTCGCCCTATTCTGCGAGCAAAGCCAGCTCCGATCATCTGGTCCGCGCCTGGCACCGTACTTATGGGCTACCCGTACTGATTACCAACTGCTCCAACAACTATGGGCCTTACCACTTTCCGGAAAAGCTCATTCCTCACGTTATCCTGAATGCCCTGAAAGGTAAGCCCTTGCCGATCTATGGCAAAGGCGATCAGATCCGGGATTGGCTATATGTCGAAGACCACGCACGTGCGTTAGTACTGGTGGCTACAACTGGCAAGGCGGGTGAAACCTACAATATTGGCGGCCATAACGAAAAACAGAACCTGGAAGTCGTACAAAGTATCTGTACTATTCTGGAAAAATTGGCTCCTGGCAAACCCAAGGGAATCAAACAATACGCCGATCTGATCTCTTTTGTCACAGACCGCCCAGGTCACGACAAACGCTACGCAATCGATGCAAGCAAAATTGCCAATGAACTAGGCTGGCAACCCAAAGAAACATTTGAAACAGGACTGCGCAAGACCGTGGCCTGGTATCTGGAAAACACGGACTGGTGGGAACGAGTACTTAGCGGCGACTACCGTCTGGATCGTATAGGAAACAAGGCATGAAAGGCATTATTTTGGCAGGCGGGTCAGGGACTCGCCTTCACCCCATCACCATGGGCGTATCCAAACAACTGCTGCCCATCTACGATAAACCGATGATTTTCTATCCTTTATCGGTTTTGATGCTGGCGGGCATCAGGGAAATCTTGATTATCTCCACCCCTGAAGACCTTCCTAATTTTCGCAAGCTACTTGGAGATGGTTCTCGCTACGGCTTGTCTCTGTCTTACGCCGAACAACCCTCTCCGGATGGATTGGCCCAAGCCTTTATTATTGGTGCCGACTTCATCGGCCAAGACAATGTCAGTCTGATTCTCGGAGATAATATTTTCTACGGATACGGCTTTAGCCAAATGTTGCGCGAAGCTGCAGAACGAAAAACAGGCGCAACTGTCTTTGGCTATCAAGTCAGTGACCCGGAACGCTTTGGCGTTGTCGAATTCGACGCCCAAGGTAAAGCGATTTCGATTGAGGAAAAACCCTCCAAACCCAAATCCAACTTTGCTGTAACTGGCCTGTATTTTTACGATAACCGGGTAGTCGACATCGCCCGTCAAGTCAAACCTTCTGCCCGCGGCGAGCTGGAAATCACAGACGTCAACAATGCCTACCTGGAGTCCGGCGAATTACACGTAAGCCTTTTAGGCAGAGGCTTCGCTTGGCTGGATACAGGCACTCACGAAAGCCTGCAAGAAGCTGGCACTTTCGTGCGCACAATTGAACATCGTCAAGGCCTGAAAGTCGCCTGCCTGGAAGAGATTGCTTTCAATCAGGGGTGGCTCAGTCGTGAACAGCTACACAAACAAGCCCAGACATTATCTAAAACTGGCTACGGCCAATACCTACTGAAACTGGCTGGAGCACAAAATGAAGGTGATTGAAACGGCACTGAATGGCGTCCTGATCATCGAACCACGTGTCTTTGGCGACGAACGAGGGTTCTTTAAAGAGACATTCAGTGTCGAACGGTATCGTGATCAAGCCGGTATTACATTGCCATTCGTTCAAGATAATCACTCCCGTTCGCAGCAAGGCGTTTTGCGTGGGATGCATTTTCAGCGCACCCGGCCACAAGGCAAGTTAGTCAGCGTAACACGGGGCACAGTTTATGATGTCGCGGTCGATATCAACCCCTCCTCACCTACATTTGGCACCTATGTCGGAGTAGAACTTAGCGACAGCAATCACCGCCAGCTATGGGTTCCCCCAGGCTATGCACACGGATTCTGCGTTCTGTCCGAAATGGCCGACTTCACCTACAAATGTACCGACTACTATTTCCCCCAGGACGAGGCCGGACTTGCTTGGGATTGTCCTGAAGTGGCAATAGCATGGCCAATCCCAAACCCGAAACTATCTGATAAAGATACACAGTATCCGGGCCTCCAAAAACTGGCGACACAGCAAAGAACCTAAGCTCCCATGTCACGCACCCTAATTCTTGTTACAGGAGCTCAAGGCCAGCTTGGACAATCCTTCCAGTGGATACACAAGTTCGGGCCTAAGAGCAGTGACCTGATTCTGCTCGGCCGAGATAAGCTCGATATCACCCAAACAGATTCAATCGCACGCGCCTTAGATCAGTACAAGCCAACAGTCCTAATCAATGCAGCGGCTTACACAGCAGTGGATAAAGCCGAGTCCGAACCAGAGACAGCACATCTGATCAACGGTATAGCTCCCGGCATTCTGGCCGCTGCCTGCGCCGAACGCGGCATAGCGCTTATTCATGTCTCCACTGACTATGTGTTTGACGGCCTGGCAAGCCAGCCCTATGCCGAAGATGCTCCTACCTGCCCTGCCAGCGTTTATGGACAAAGTAAGTTGGCGGGCGAGCAAGCAGTCCTGACCGCCCTGCCCTCGTCCATCATTTTGCGCACCAGTTGGGTATTCAGCCAGTTTGGAAACAACTTTCTGAAGACCATGCTACGCCTGGGGCGGGAACGCACTGAACTGAGCATTGTTGATGACCAGATTGGTGGCCCTAGCTACGCGCCACATATTGCTCAAGTGTTACTTCAACTGGCAGAACGGCTGTGTGAGTCCAAACAGGACACCGGCAAGCAGCAGTCTCCATCAGGTGTCTACCATTTTGCTGGCCAACCCTCTGTAAGCTGGTATGGCTTTGCCCAAGAAATCTTTGACCAGGCAGTCAAACTTGATCTGTTGGCACAAGCACCAACGTTGACCGCTATCTCTACTAACCAGTACCCAACACCTGCCAAGCGGCCGGCGCAATCCAGTTTGCAACAAGGCAGGCTGGATGCTTTGCTAGGGGCACAAGCTATCGAAAGAGACTGGCGGCGCGGCATCAAGCAAAGCCTGCTTGCCCTGAAACAGATGCGGTGAATCATGCCGCATGACTGCAACAGGCCAAGCTGATGGTGTGCTTATTCTGTGCTGCGATAGCTGGGTCCAATAAATCAGGCACACCAACTACCACTTGGTATCCCCGCCCATATCTCTGACATAGTCGCCGCTGAGGCGGGCGGGCGCAGTAGCAGTTGCAGTTACAGTTGCAGTTGCAGTTGCAGTTGCAGTTGCAGTTGCAGTTGCAGTTGCAGTCAGAAAAAGTAGATATTCAACCCCACCCTTCTGTCTACACCAAACACAAAAAAGCCACCCCTAAGGGTGGCTTTTTTGCGGATGCTACCGACTTGAGATCAGTGCTTGCGCACGTCACGCAGGCGTCGTGCTGCAGCAGCTTGAGCGGCCAGCATGGCCAGCTCGGCTTCCACAACAGCGATGTCGGCCTTGTCCTTGGTGTTGCGCAGGGCCTCTTCCGCATGTTTGCGGGCTTCCAGGGCCTTTGCTTCATCCAAGTCGTGTGCGCGAATCGCGGTATCCGACAATACAGTGACTTTCCCAGGCTGAACCTCGAGTATGCCGCCAGCGACAAAGATATGCTCTTCGCTGCCATCGTCCATAACGATCTTCAGCGTGCCGGGACGAATCCGCGAGATCAGTGGAGTGTGTCCGGGCAAAATACCCAGCTCTCCAGCCTCGCCAGGCAGCGCCACGAACTTTGCCTCACCGGAAAAGATCGATTCTTCGGCACTGACCACGTCAACATGAAGCTTAGCCATGAGTAATCCTTATTACTGAATAGTCTTGGCTTTTTCGAAAGCCTCGTCGATGGAACCGACCATGTAGAATGCCTGTTCTGGCAGAGCATCACACTCGCCGTCGACGATCATCTTGAAGCCGCGCAGGGTTTCAGCCAGTGGAACATATTTACCAGGCGAGCCGGTAAACACTTCTGCCACGTGGAAAGGCTGAGACAGGAAGCGCTGGATCTTACGAGCGCGGGCAACAGCCTGCTTGTCTTCTGGAGACAGCTCGTCCATACCCAGAATGGCGATAATATCGCGCAGTTCCTTGTAGCGCTGCAGCGTTTGCTGAACACCGCGAGCCACTGCGTAGTGCTCTTCACCCACAACTTGTGGATCCAGCTGACGGCTGGTGGAGTCCAGAGGATCCACAGCGGGGTAAATACCCAGAGCAGCAATGTCACGAGACAACACAACGGTGGAGTCCAAGTGCAAGAAGGTCGTAGCAGGCGATGGGTCAGTCAAGTCATCGGCTGGAACGTAAACGGCCTGGATGGACGTAATCGAACCGGTCTTGGTGGAGGTAATACGCTCTTGCAGCTTACCCATTTCCTCGGCCAGCGTAGGCTGGTAACCCACTGCGGAAGGCATACGACCCAGCAGAGCGGACACTTCGGTACCGGCCAGCGTGTAGCGGTAGATGTTGTCCACGAAGAACAGGATGTCACGGCCTTCGTCACGGAACTTCTCGGCCATGGTCAGACCGGACAGTGCCACACGCAGACGGTTGCCTGGAGGTTCGTTCATCTGACCGAACACCATGGCCACTTTGGACTCGCTCAGGTTGTCCATCTGGATAACGCCAGCATCAGCCATTTCGTGGTAGAAGTCGTTACCTTCACGGGTACGCTCACCCACACCGGCAAACACGGACAAACCGCTGTGTGCCTTGGCGATGTTGTTGATCAGCTCCAGCATGTTCACGGTCTTGCCCACACCGGCACCACCGAACAGACCAACCTTACCACCCTTGGCGAACGGGCAGACCAGGTCAATCACTTTAATACCGGTTTCCAGCAGCTCTACGGAAGGCGACAGTTCGTCGAAAGTAGGAGCAGCCTGGTGAATGGCGCGACGCTCGTCAGACTGGATAGGGCCGACTTCGTCGATCGGGCGACCCAGAACGTCCATAATGCGGCCCAGGGTGCCAACACCCACAGGTACGGAGATAGGAGCGCCCGAACCGGCCACTTCCATACCGCGACGCAGGCCGTCGCTGGAGCCCATGGCGATGGTGCGAACTACACCGTCACCCAATTGTTGCTGTACTTCAAAAGTCAGGCCTTTTTCTGCGAAAGCCGAACTTTCGTCAACGAGAGTCAATGCTTCGTAGACTTTAGGGATGCTGTCGCGGGGGAACTGAATATCCACCACGGCGCCGATGCACTGAACGATGGTACCGTTGCTCATGTTGAGTCCTTGCAATATAACTTTGATGGTGTGCCTTGCCGTGATTACACAGCGGCGGCACCCCCCACGATTTCAGAGATTTCTTTCGTAATCGCTGCCTGGCGAGTCTTGTTATAGACCAGCTGAAGATCACCGATAACGGTCT
This sequence comes from Alcaligenes sp. SMD-FA, assembly GCF_025960365.1. NCBI lineage: Bacteria > Pseudomonadati > Pseudomonadota > Betaproteobacteria > Burkholderiales > Alcaligenaceae > Alcaligenes > Alcaligenes sp. SMD-FA. The sequence continues at coordinate 3,618,332 of NZ_CP110108.1, forward strand.
TGGCATTGTCCGAAGCGGCTTTCATGGCCACCATACGGGCAGACTGCTCAGAGGCCATGTTCTCGGCAACGGCCTGATACACCAGACCCTCTACGTAACGCATCAGCAAATCGTCAATAACCGACTTGGCATCGGGTTCGTAGATGTAATCCCAACCGTACTCGGAAGCGTTAACACTTTCTTGAGCGTCTACCTGATCGCCAGCCTGGAAAGGATCTTTCAGACCGGAAGGCAAAGGCAACAAGCGAATAAATGTTGGGTCCTGCTTCATCGTATTGACAAAGCGGCTGGTCGCCAGATAAACAGCATCAATACGGCCTTCCACGAAGTCATCGATCTGCACTTTAATAGCGCCAATCAGACGTTCCAGGTTAGGCGCATCGCCCAAGCCCACTTCCTGAGAAACCAGATTGGCACCAACACGCGCCAATGTTCCAGCAGCTTTACCACCCAGAGCCGTTGTCTGAACGCTAATACCTTTGTCTTCAAACTCGCGAACACGCGCAAGTACCAGACGCAGAATATTGGTGTTCAGGCCGCCACACAGACCTTTGTCCGTGCTGACAACCACGATACCTACCGATTTGACTTCGGCGGGCTCAACCATGTAGGGGTGAGTGTAGTCGGGGTGCGCCTGCATCAGATGCGAAGCAATCTCGCGCACCTTGTCTGCATAGGGACGGCCAGCACGCATCCGCTCTTGCGCCTTGCGCATCTTGGATGCTGCCACCATCTCCATGGCTTTGGTGATCTTGGACGTGTTTTGCACGCTCTTGATCTTAGTACGAATTTCCTTGATTCCGGCCATCACACTTTCCTGTAAGGGCATTATCGGGAGCCCAACTAGGCTGTCGACTCCCGCTAATCATGACGCCGGGGTTTCCGGCGCCTGCCAACAATGATTAGAAAGCGCCGTGCTTTTTGAAGTCCTGGATGGCTGCAACCAACTCAGCCTCGTCTTCTTTACCCAGTTCCTTCTTGCTTTCGATACGCTCAACCAGAGCAGCGAACTTGCTGCGCAGGTGATCTTTCAGGCCTTTTTCGAAAGGCAGAACCTGAGCGACTTCCAGATCGTCGAAGTAACCGTTGTTCACAGCGTACAGGCTCACGGCCAGTTCCCACACAGCCAAAGGCTGGTACTGGGGCTGCTTGAGCAGTTCGACCACGCGCTTACCACGCTCCAGCTGGCGACGGGTTGCGTCATCCAGGTCGGAAGCAAACTGAGCAAACGCGGCCAATTCACGGTACTGAGCCAAGTCGGTACGAATACCGCCGGACAGCTTCTTGATGACCTTGGTCTGAGCAGCGCCACCCACGCGGGACACCGAAATACCGGCGTTAATAGCAGGACGAACACCCGCGTTGAACAGGTCGGACTCCAGGAAGATCTGACCGTCAGTAATCGAAATCACGTTGGTTGGAACGAAAGCGGAAACGTCACCGGCTTGCGTTTCAATGATAGGCAGTGCGGTCAACGAACCGGTCTTGCCCTTCACTTCACCGTTAGTGAATTTTTCTACGTACTCGGCGTTCACACGAGCAGCGCGCTCGAGCAGACGGGAGTGCAGGTAGAACACGTCGCCAGGGTAGGCTTCACGGCCTGGTGGGCGACGCAGCAACAGGGATACTTGACGGTAGGCCCAAGCTTGCTTGGTCAAGTCGTCATAAATGATCAGGGCGTCTTCGCCACGATCACGGAAGTATTCACCCATGGTGCAACCGGAGTAAGGAGCCAGGTATTGCATGGCGGCGGACTCGGAAGCCGAGGCGGCCACAACAATCGTGTACTCCAGAGCACCGTGCTCTTCGAGCTTGCGCACCACGTTGTTGATCGTGGAGGCTTTTTGGCCCACGGCAACGTAGATACATTTAACGCCATTGCCCTTTTGAGCAATGATGGTGTCCACAGCCACGGCAGTTTTACCGGTCTGACGGTCACCAATGATCAGTTCGCGCTGACCACGGCCAATTGGCACCATGGAGTCCACGGCTTTCGTGCCGGTCTGCATGGGCTGGGAGACGGACTCACGGGCAATAACGCCAGGAGCCACTTTCTCGATGACGTCTGTCATCTTGGCGTTGATCGGGCCCTTGCCGTCGATAGGCATACCCAGAGTATCAACCACACGACCCAGCAGTTCGGGGCCAACGGGTACTTCCAGAATGCGGCCAGTTGTTTTAACTGCGTCGCCTTCGGAAACACCGGTGTATTCACCCAGAATCACGGCGCCGACAGAGTCGCGCTCGAGGTTAAGGGCCAGACCGAACGTGTTGTTCGGAAATTCGAGCATTTCGCCCTGCATCACATCGGACAAACCGTGGATACGCGTAATACCGTCGGTCACGGATACGACCGTACCTTGTGTACGAACGTCAGTCGACGCGCCCAGGCCTTCGATGCGGCTCTTGAGCAGTTCGCTGATCTCGGACGGATTAAGTTGCATGTTCAGACTCCTGAAATCCTGTTTACTGACTCGCGCTATGCGGTCAGCGTATCGCGCATGCTGGCCAGCCGGGCCTGCACGGAAGTGTCGAGCACCTGGTCACCAACAATCACCCGAATACCGCCGATAAGGTCAGTGTCGACGGTCACAGTCGGTTTTAGCTTCAGGCCAAACTTTTTCTCCAGCCCAGCGGTCAGCTCAGCAACCTGAGCCTCAGCCATCGGGAAAGCACTGATGATCTGTGCCTGCGCCGTGCCTTCGAGTTGGTGTTTCAATAGATCAAACTGTTCTGCAATTTGTGGCAGCAGCAAGATGCGCTGGTTATCCACCAACAATTGAAGAAAGTTGCGAGCCTTTTCGGTGACCTGTGACTTAACCAGGCCCGTAAAGAGTTCGAGTCGCTGCCCGTTATTCAGGCGCGGATCGTTCAGTGCCTCGCGCACATCGTGGAGACCGGCCACCTGAGCCATTTCGGACAACAGGGCCGACCACGATTCGAGGCCCTGGCTGTCGTCGCGTACGGCGGCGAACAGGGCTTCGGCGTAAGGTCTGGCAATAGTCGATAGTTCAGCCATGGCCTGCCTTGATGTTAAAGTTCTGCCTTGAGCTGCTCGAGCAGCTGGGCGTGCGCATTCGCGTCAACTTCGCGTCGCAAGATTTGCTCGGCACCCTTGACAGCCAAGGCAGCCACTTCGCTACGCAAACCTTCACGTACGCGTTGCACTTCTTGGTTAGCGTCTTGCTGGGCCTGCGCAATAATGCGGGCTTTTTCGGCTTCGGCTTCACGACGAGCTTGCTCCAAAAGAGCAGTCGCTTGTTTTTCAGCGTCGACAATGCGTTGATGGTTCTCGGATTTAGCCGAAGCATCCATCAGGCTGATACGCGCTTGGGCCTGTGCCAGATCGGCCTTGCCTTTATCGGCAGCAGCCAAACCATCAGCGATTTTCTGACGACGATCATCGATTGCTTTCGTCAGTGGCGGCCATACGAATTTCATCGTAAACCAGGCCAAAACGAAAAACACGATCATCTGAAAAAAGAGAGTCGCGTTTAAATTCACGGTCGTATCCCTTCAATACCACGTGTGTAGGAAGCGGTATGCGTCCTGACACATGTATGTTCAAGTCGACAAGCGGTGCATGATCAAACCGAGCAACACACCGCTAACGACGACTGCCTGTCCATCTGCCAAAAGCGGCAACGGACTCGCCTTTTTACCCAACAAATGGGTTGGCGAATGCAAACAACATGGCGATACCGACACCGATCAGGAAAGCAGCATCGATCAGACCGGCCAACAAGAACATCTTGGTTTGCAGAGCGTTCATCAGTTCTGGCTGACGAGCGGATGCTTCCAGATATTTACCACCCATCAGGGCGATACCAATGCAAGCGCCAAAAGCGCCCAGACCGATGATGATACCGCAAGCAAGAGCAACGAAAGCTACGTTGGTCATGACAACTCCTTGGTTAAAAATCAGGTGTAATTCAAAAAAATCAAAGCGTTAGCAAGCTAAGCCTGCTCCCCCCAACCAGACACCATTGTCCAGTCGGAATCGGATTAATGGCCTTCGTGTGCTTGTCCGATATAGACAAGGGTGAGCATCATGAAGATGAACGCCTGGAGCAACACAATCAGAATGTGGAAGATTGCCCACACAGAACCGGCCAGAATGTGACCGAGACCCAGTCCCAGGCTGGCGCCATTAAACCCTGTCCATGCGCCACCCAGCAGAGCGATCAACATGAAAACCAATTCACCGGCAAACATATTGCCGAACAACCGCATGCCCAAAGACACAGACTTGGCCGCGTACTCGATGCAGTTCAGCAAGAAGTTGAAAGGTGCGAGCAATACAGCCATCAGGCCAGTCGCGGTGAACGGTGCAGTAAACAGCTCTTTGACGAAACCGCCTGGATGCTTGATCTTGATGCCGTAGTAGAACATCAGCAGCAGCACGCCCATGGACATGCCCATTGGCACGTTCAAGTCAGCGGTTGGCAAAATACGGTGGTAGTACAGAGGGTCGCCATGTTCGGAGGCCAGACCGGTCTGGATGAAAATCCAACCCAGGCCATCAACCGGCAGCAAGTCCAGCACGTTCATCATGAGGATCCACAGGAACACGGTCAGCGCCAGAGGCGAGACAAACTTCCGGGACTCGGCATTGGGAACAATGGATTTGGCCTGATCTTCAACCCAATCGACCAGCATTTCTACGAAAGACTGCAAGCGACCTGGTACACCGGCTGTTGCGGCCGAAGCGGCACGCCACAGAAAGAAAACCACAACCAAGCCCATCAGCAGGGACCAGAACATGGAGTCGTAGTTAATGACACCGAAGTTGGCCAGAACATCCTGTTTTTCACCCACGTTATTCAAGTGAACTAAGTGATGCTGGATGTACCCTGACTGAGGCGAAATATCACTAGCAGCAGCCATCTGTATTTACCCTGTGATGTATATGTTATGGGACAAGCCCGTGAAACAAAATTCGTTATGGCAGCTTGCGAAAAAACAGCAGCAGCACATATCCCTTCAAGACACATAGCAAGCCAAAGAGCAAGGCAGGCCAAACCAACCAGCCTGTGTTTGCCATGGCAGCCGCTGCCAGTGTCAATACCGCAAAGCCAAGCTTGAATGCTTCCCCCCAAAAGAAGGAAAGGGCGCCGGCGTTGCCACCACCCATCAAACCTAGCAAAAGACGCAATGCGAACAATGCGTTAGGCACAAAATAAGCAGCCGCACCGATAAGTGCCGAGGCTGCTGCATATGCGCCGGAAATCCATGCCGACAGGCCAATGGCCAACAGGCCCATAAAAGCCTGGGCAAACAGTGTGCGCACAATTCCTTGCCCTGCCCGGCGAGCCATGCGGCTACGTTGCTCGGGCGTCAATACGACGGGTTCGGGAAATGGTGCTTTGTCCCCTGCTGCCTGCACCGTGGCTGTGGTGCCTGTTTGCTGATAAAACGGCTGATTCATAATAGGAAACTATCAGATAACGTTGTGTGGGTGGATGTACTGCAAAGGCCTTGGCCAATCCATCCGCGCAATATTATCGGCCCCTTTTAAAAAGCCGGTGTCGTCAAACCCATAAAGTATAGCGTCTTTTTTTTGTTGTAAGCAAATTCAGCCTTGCTTGTTTGATACTTAATGCAAGGCTGATATACGCAATCCCAATGGCATCAAGGGGTACGCTTATTTTGTAACATTGCAGCGCAGCAATTTTACAACACACCCCCTGATTTATCAGCGATTGGGAAACTTAGCGATGCTTAAACTCAGGCTTGCGCTTCTCGACAAAAGCACGCATCCCTTCTTTCTGATCGTCAGTGGCAAACAAGCCGTGGAAGTTGCGGCGTTCAAACAGCAAGCCCTCTTCCAAAGACGATTCAAAAGCGCGGTTCACGCACTCTTTGGCCATCAAGACCGACGGCAGCGACATGCTGGAAATAACCGTTGCGGCATCAAGCGCTTCTTCCAACAATTTGTCGGCAGGCACCACGCGCGAGACCAGACCGGAACGCTCAGCCTCTTCGGCATTCATCATGCGTGCAGTCAGAATCAAATCCATGGCTTTGGCCTTGCCCACGGCCCGAGGCAGACGTTGCGTACCACCGAAACCGGGAATTACGCCCAGTTTGATTTCTGGTTGACCAAAACGGGCAGAGTCAGCCGCAATGATGAAGTCGCACAACATGGCCAATTCGCAGCCACCACCCAAAGCATAGCCAGCAACGGCAGCGATGATGGGTTTGCGGAAACGGCGCAGTTCTTCCCACTGGCCACCTAGATAGTCCTGGGAGCTGACATCGTGGTAGTTCCAGTCTTTCATGGCACCAATATCGGCACCGGCCGCAAACGCTTTTTCGTTACCGGTCAGCACGATACAACCGATTTCGTTGTCGGCATCGTATTTCTTTAACAGGGCATACAACTCGGCGATCAGCTCGTTATTGAGCGCATTCAAAGCCTTGGGCCGATTTAATGTCAATAAAGCAACACGACCATGCACCTCTGCTTTGACTAAGGGTTCGTTCATGCTGACTCCCAGAAAAATTAAATAGAATAGGGGAATGGAACCTACACCCGTACTTTACCGTGCCGAGCCGACAGATCTCGCCGGCCACCGCCTGACTGTCCAGATACAGATCACTTCTCCCCAAACCAATGGCCAGGTATTAAGCCTTCCGGCCTGGATTCCTGGCAGCTACCTGATCCGCGACTTCTCGCGTCAGATCGAAAGCATAGCCGCCTTCTGTGGCGAAAAACCGGTTTCCATCCACAAGCTGGATAATCACCGTTGGCAGTGCGAGCCCTGCAAGGGTCCCTTGAGTGTGCAATATCAGGTCTACGCCTGGGACCTATCCGTGCGCGGCGCGCATATTGATCAGACCCATGCTTTCTTTAATGGCACCAGCGCCCTGCTGGCCGTTGAAGGTCAGACCGAACAGCCATGTCTACTGGAGCTGGTGCCCAACCAGGACATGGAGGATTGGCAGGTTTACACCAGCCTGCCCGAGGCCACTGGCATGCCCGGCGCGGCCGAACGTTATGGTTTTGGCCTGTATCGCGCCCGCAATTACGATGAGCTGATCGACCATCCCATTGAAATGGGCACCCCACAGGTCATCAGCTTCTTTGCGCACGGCGCCGAACACGAGCTGGTTTTTACCGGCGTCATTCCCAATCTGGATTTGCCTCGTATCGCCCGCGATGTAGAGAAAATCTGCACCGAACAAATCGGTTTTTTTGAGCCTGAAACCCGTCGCGCGCCCTTTCTGGACAGCAGCTCGCGCTACGTGTTCATGACCATGGTGACCGATGACGGTTACGGCGGTCTGGAGCATCGCGCCTCGACCGCCCTGATGGCTTCGCGCCGTGACCTCCCCACCCAGGGCCAGGACAAATCGATAAAAAGCGCGGGCTACCAAACCTTTTTGGGTTTGGTCAGCCATGAATACTTCCACACCTGGAACGTCAAGCGCATCAAGCCTGCCGCATTTGCGCCCTATGACTTGAGCCGCGAAAACCACACCCGATTGCTGTGGGTGTTTGAGGGCTTCACCTCTTACTACGACGATTTGATGCTGCTGCGTTCGGGCGTGCTGAGCGAACCAGACTACCTGAAGCTGCTGGCCAAAAACATCAACGCCGTCGAGCGTGGCCCTGGCCGCCTCAAACAGTCCGCCGCGCAAAGCTCTTTTGATGCATGGACACGCTATTACAAGCAGGACGAGAACTCCCCCAACGCACTGGTCAGCTATTACAGCAAGGGCGCCTTGATTGCACTGGGCCTGGACCTGTGCATCCGCAGCCATACCCGGCAAGCCAAGGGCCTGGATGATGTCATGCTGCTGATGTGGGAACGCTATGGCCGCGACTTCTATCAAGGCAAGCCACAAGGCATTCCTGAAGATGCCATGTCTGCCCTGATTCTGGAAGCCACCGGCTACGACGCCACAGACTTCATTGCCCGCTATGTTGAAGGTTGCGAGGACCTGCCCTTGAAACCCTGGCTGGCCGAACACGGCCTGAAGCTGGAATGGCAAGCCTCCTCCAAGCTGCCCAGCCTGAACGCCCGCTTGCGCCAAAGCGCGGGCCAATGCCAGTTGGCCACTGTGTTTACCGATGGTGCAGCGCACCAAGCCGGCCTGTCCGCCGGTGACACCCTGGTCGCCATTGACGGCTTACGTGTCAACGACACCGCCAGCCTGGAACGCCTTCTGGCCGCGTACGAGCCCGGCCAGACCGTTCAGGTCCACGCTTTCCGCCGCGATGAACTACACTGCTTCACGCTGCAACTGGCACGCCCTGCATTGGACGAATGCGTCCTGAGCCGCCAGTCCTGATTGACTTCACAGGCCCGCCCCACCCGGCGGGCCTGCTCCTTTTTTTTGCCATGACGACACGCCGCATATTTATCAACAATCTGGTGGTGCAAGCCTCTATCGGCATGCTGGACCACGAGCTGGTTCACCGCCAGCCCCTGCATATTGACGCCGAATTCGACACCACCATTACGCAAGACGTAGAGGACAGCGATATTGGCACCGTGCTGGACTACCGCCAGTTGCGCGAGGCGCTGATTGAAGTCAGCACCACCGAACACACCAATCTGCTGGAAACGCTGGTGGAACGCCTGGCTGATCGCATCCAGAATGACTTCCCGACCGTGGAACGCGTTAAAATTCGGGCCAGCAAACCCGAGGCCTTTGCCGATTGTGATGCCGTTGGCATCGAGATCGAACGCCACCGCTAAAGCCCCCGCCCCGCTTCCAGCCGGGGCCTCGATGATACTTCTCTCCGCTTTCCCTTATGTCCCAAGACACCAGCCCCTTACCTTCTTCCGAAACCGATACGCCCGTCTTTGCCAGCAAGGCCGAACGCAAGCAGCGTGTTAACGACAACAAGCTGAGCAAACGCATCATGCGTGAAGTAGGCCGCGCGATCGGGGACTTCAACATGATCGAAGAAGGCGACAAGATCATGGTCTGCCTGTCCGGCGGCAAGGATTCCTACGGCCTGCTGGACGTGCTGATGACATTGCAAAAGCGCGCTCCCATCAAGTTCGACATCGTGGCCGTGAATCTGGACCAGAAGCAGCCCGGTTTTCCTGACCACATCCTGCCAGAGTATCTGGAAAAGCTGGGCGTGCCCTATCACATCGAAACCCAGGACACGTACTCGGTGGTCACTCGCGTCATTGCCGAAGGCAAGACCATGTGTTCTCTGTGCTCGCGCCTGCGCCGTGGGATTTTGTACCGTGTCGCCAAGGAGCTAGGCGCCACCAAGATCGCCCTGGGCCATCACCGGGACGACATTCTGGCTACCTTCTTTCTGAATCTGTTTTACGGTGGCCGTATGAAAGGCATGCCGCCCAAACTGATGTCGGATAACGGCGAACATATTGTGATCCGCCCTCTGGCTTATGTGCCCGAGAAAGACCTGATCGCCTACGCCAAGCTGAAAGAATTCCCCATCATCCCCTGTAACTTGTGCGGCTCACAAGAGAACCTGAAACGTCAGGAAATCAACCGCATGATTGCAGACTGGGACAAGAAATTCCCGCACCGCTCCTGGAACGTCTTTGGCGCCCTGACCCGCGTGGTGCCATCGCACCTGATGGATCCCAAGCTGCATAACTTTGCAGATCTGAAGGTGACAGGACAGGCCGATCCCGAAGGAGACAAGGGCTTTGACCAGGATTACTTCGACGATCACCTGCCTGAGAGCCTTTTGGCCACAGGCTTTGAAGAAGAAGCCGATGATGCCGCACCTACTGTGCGCCAGGATGCCTTCACTCCCGCCCAGCCAGCCGCTTCTGGCGAGCAGCAGATTGTGTTCATGAGCAAAAGGCGCTCCGGCCAATAAAGCGAGTGGTCGACGCTCCAACGCCGACAGTCCTCTGGGCCATGGAACGGATGGTCTGTGCCCAGAAAAAAACACCACTCCAAGCTGTAGAGCGGATCATCTTTTTCGATCGTGGCACCAAAAGCCCTCCAAACCCTAGCGCCTACAGATCAGAGATCGCCACTGCTTGGACTGCTTGGACTGCTTGGACTGCTTGGACTGCTTGGACTGCTTGGACTGCTTGGACTGCTTGGACTGCTTGGACTGCTTGGACTGCTTGGACTGCTTGGACTGCTTGGACTGCTTGGACTGCAACTTAGCGTAGCGCTTACCGCCAGCAAACACACCAACGACGGACAACAAAAAGCCCCGATATAAACCTTCAAAACCTGGATTTAACGCCAGATGCCAATGGTTTATATCGGGGCTTTTATACCCACTGAACGGCTATCCAGCCTTAGTTCGGCGTTTGCGAACCATCCCAGCGTTCACCGGGCACCTGAATATCAAACAGTTCCAGCACCCGCATCACCGTGTGATCGACAATATCGTCGATACTTTTGGGACGCAGATAAAACGCGGGCATAGGCGGGAAAATAATCCCGCCCATTTCCGTGACGGCGGTCATATTGCGCAGATGCGCCAAATTGAATGGCGTTTCACGCACCATCATCACCAAACGGCGACGCTCTTTCAAAGTAACGTCTGCTGCCCGGGTAATCAGGTTATCGGACAGACCATGTGCCACAGCAGCCAGAGTGCGCATCGAACAGGGCACAACCACCATGCCAGCAGTCGGAAAACTGCCACTGGCCAGGGTTGCTCCCACATCGCGAAAGCTATGCACCTGATCGGCCAGAGCCTGGATCCCATGCCTGTCGATATCCAGCTCATACTTGATGTTCAACACCCCGGAGGGCGAGATCACCAAATGGGTTTCCACATCCGGACAGGACTGCAGCACCTGCAGCAAACGCACGGTGTAGACTGCCCCGGTGGCCCCGGTCATGCCAATGACCAGGCGTCGCTTGGTGCTCACTCCAGAGCCCCAGCCTCGCGCAGCATGGTTTCCAATTCGCCGTTTTCGTACATTTCAGACACGATGTCCGAACCGCCGACGAATTCGCCCTTGATATACAGTTGAGGAATGGTGGGCCAGCTGGAGAAATCCTTGATGCCCTGACGCACTTCGGCGTCGTCCAGCACATTGACCACAACCACTTGGCTCAGACCAACAGCGCGCAGGATCTGCACGGTACGGGCGGAGAAACCGCACTGAGGAGCTTGAGCTGTGCCCTTCATAAACAGCACAACAGGGTTTTCCGTGACGGTTTCGCGGATGAAATCTTGAACTTCACTCATGATGTTCTCTTAAGAAAAGAATTAACACTGTCCACCTGTGACCCGCCGGATTCCTGCCAGATCTTCATAACTGACGATCTGTTTGAACCCTGCCTGCCGCAGCATATTTTGCACATGGTCGGCCTGATCCCAGCCGTGCTCCATGAGAAGACTAGCACCGGGGCGTAGATACGGCCCGGCTCCCTGAACTATTGTACGCAAATCCGTCAAGCCGTCAGAGCCATCTGTCAGTGCCTGACGCGGCTCGAACCGCACATCGCCCTGCGCCAGATGTTCGTCATCCACTGCAATATATGGAGGGTTGGACACGATCAGGTCAAAAGGTTCCTGGCCTGTCACGGCATCGTACCAACTCCCCAGGCAAAACTCGACTTTCCCACACAAACGCTGAGCATTTAGGCCGGCCTGCGCCAAGACCAGCGTGCTGATGTCACTGGCGACCACCTGGGCATCGGGGCGTGCCAACGCCAAAGAAACAGCAATGGCACCGCTGCCACAGCCCATATCCAGAATGCGGGGGGCTTTGATGTGCTGCACGCGCTCCAAGGCACGCTCGACCAGGGTTTCCGTATCGGGGCGCGGAATCAGCACCGAAGGCGATACCAGAAACTCATGGCCCATGAATTCGCGGACACCGACGATATAAGCCATAGGCTCACCCGCTACCCGCCGGGCCTCCAGGGCTTGATAGCGTTGAATCTTGTCCAGTGGCAACTCGTCCGTGTCGTGCGCAATCAGCCAGGAACGGCCAACACCCAGCACCTGCATCCACAGCATGTCACGCTCCAGACGCGGCAAGGGGCTGAGCCGCTGCAAAGCTCGCAGAGTACGAGGGGAATCGGCAGGCGTGACCGTTTGAGGCACGGCCTGCTCACCGGATAGGCTCATGCTCACGCCTGCGCCAGATCAGCCAGCAAGCCGGCCTGATGTTCGGACAGCAAAGCCTTGATCAGCTCGTCCAGATCGCCGTCCATGATGTAGCCCAACTTGTACAAGGTCAGGTTGATACGGTGATCCGTCATGCGGCCTTGCGGGAAATTGTAGGTGCGAATGCGCTCGGAGCGATCTCCCGTGCCGACCAGGCTCTTGCGCTCGGCAGCTTCCTTGTCGGATTGCTCACGCTGCTGCTTGTCTTTCAGACGCGCAGCCAGCACCTGCAAGGCTTTCTCACGGTTGCGGTGCTGAGAGCGATCATCCTGACACTCCACTACCAGCCCGGTAGGCAAGTGAGTCAGACGAACGGCAGAGTCCGTCTTGTTCACGTGCTGACCACCGGCACCACTGGCGCGGAAGGTGTCCACACGCAAATCAGCGGGGTTGATGGTGATCTCAGCCAAGCCTTCAGCCTCAGGCAACACGGCCACCGTACATGTAGAGGTGTGAATGCGGCCCTGGGCTTCAGTTTCCGGCACACGCTGCACACGGTGCGCGCCAGACTCGAATTTCAGGCGACCATAGACATCCTGGCCTTCAATACGCACGATGACTTCTTTGTAGCCACCCACCTCCGACTCGCTGGCAGACATGATTTCCGTGCGCCAGCCACAGTTTTCGGCGTAACGCATGTACATGCGCAGCAAGTCCCCGGCAAACAGGGCACTTTCATCACCACCGGCACCGGCACGGATCTCAATAAAGACGTTGCGGGTATCATCCGGATCACGGGGCAACAAGAGGATTTGCAGCTCGTCTTCCAATTGAGCAATACGCTCTTTGCCCAGCTTGTATTCTTCCTCGCCCATTTCCTTCAATTCAGGGTCGGACATCATGTCCTGAGCAGCCTGCAAATCGCCCTCGGCCGCTTCATAGCTCTTGAAAGCCGTAACGACAGGGTCCAGCTCGGCACGCTCACGCGACAGTTTGCGAAACTCATCCATATTGCCGGCAATTTCTGGCTCGGCAAGCATGGCATCAACCTCATGCAGACGGCGAGACAATTGCTCAAGCCGACCGCGCATAGAGTCTTTCATAGGGAACAGCCTAAAGGGAAAATCAGAAGGTCTGGGCGCAGTTCAAAGCAAACGGGCTGCACCGCAGAAAAGTCGGTGAACAGACAGCAGCCCAGACGCTAACGTCGACGGGTAGTCGAGGGCAACAGGCGAGGCAACAGATCCAGCAACTGTGCGCGCTCCGCACCTTCGCTGCGCGTCAATTCGGCCATGGGGCCATGCATATACTTTTGAGTCAGGCCATGCGCCAGCATTTCAATGACCTCTGCCGGATCATCACCGCGAGCCAGCATACGACGCGCACGCTCCAGCTCGTGTTGGCGTACTTTCTCGACCGACTGCTGCACATTCAAAATAGCGGGCACAATCGCCCGGGTGCCAAGCCAGTGCATATAGTGCTGCACCTGGGTGTCGATAATGGCTTCAGCCTGGACCACCGCAGCCTGACGGGCATCCGCACCGCGCTGTACAAAGCGGCCCAAATCATCGACGGTATACAGGTAGACGTCATCCAGACGGCCTACTTCGGTTTCAATATCGCGTGGCACGGCCAGATCGACCATGACCACAGGGCGGTGACGACGCGAACGCACGGCCCGCTCCACCATGCCCAGACCCAAAATGGGCAAAGTGCTGGCCGTACAGGACACCACCACATCAAAATCTGCCAGACGCTCGGGTACATCCGCCAGCTTCATGGTGCTGGCCATAAAGCGAGACGCCAGGTTTTCAGCACGTTCCTGAGTACGGTTGGCGACCACGATGCTACAGGGGTTCACCGCCGCAAAGTGCGTGGCGCACAGCTCGATCATTTCGCCGGCACCAATAAACAGCACCTTGGCTTGGCCAAGATCACCAAACACGCGCTCGGCCAAACGAACTGCTGCTGCCGCCATGGACACCGAATGCGCACCAATCGCGGTTTGCGTACGTACTTCCTTGGCCACCGAGAAGGTACGCTGGAATAATTGATGCAGCAACGTACCCAGCGAGCCGGCCTCGTTGGCGGCTCGCACGGCGTCTTTCATTTGACCCAGAATCTGGGGCTCGCCCAACACCATGGAATCCAGACCGCTGGCAACGCGAAACGCATGGCGCACGGCTTCATTCTGGTTGTAGCGATACAAATGAGGGGTCAGCTCGGCAGAGCGCAGGCTGTTGAAGTCCGCCATCCACTCGGGCAGACGTTCGGCCACATGAGGCTCGGCCGCACAGTAGATCTCGGTGCGATTACAGGTAGACAGGATGGCTGCTTCACGTACACCTGTGCCAAAAGTGGCACGCAAGGTATCAAGCGCAGGCTTTAACACATCGATCGGAAACGAAACGCGCTCGCGCACGGCAACCGGCGCGGACACATGATTCAGACCGAAGGTTAGAACATCTACAGACATGAGCAGTACAGGCTATAGCCTTGAAAAGACCAAGACAGGCAGTTTTTGCAAACGCAAAACGCATGAAATTGAAGTGATTTTACGCCGCAAGCCGCAGTTTTGCCAAAAATGTTACTTGAATTGCCTTTTTGTGATTACAATTGCACTCCTTTATGCAGCCCTCTTTTCGCTGAAAAGGGCCTCCCCCTAGGGGTACGGCAAATTTGAAGTCGAAAAGATGCATAAATTTTTTGTTGTACTATGTGCACAAATAAAAAAACGTGGTATAGTTTTATTTTTACCGAGCAGTACACGTTGGCCTGGTAGCTCAGTCGGTAGAGCAGAGGATTGAAAATCCTTGTGTCGGTGGTTCGATTCCGCCCCAGGCCACCACCCGAATTCCCAACGTTGCCCAGCAACGCCAACAAACCCGCATAAGCATTGGCTTTGCGGGTTTTTTGTTGCCCAACGATGCCCAGGTTTGCCCAAGGACAGCAAACTGTTTTGACAGTACAGTTGACAGTACGAACCCTGAATCACTCGGGTACATCAAAAAAATACTGTCTTTTCACTGCAAAACGCTTATGGCCACCCTGGCAAAATTGACTGACCTGGCTTGCAAACAAGCCAAGCCAGCCGAGAAGGTCCGCCGCCTCACAGATGGCGGTGGCCTGTATCTGCTCATAGACCCAAAAGGATCCAAATACTGGCGCTACGACTACCGCTTCCACGGTCGCCGCCAGACTCTCGCCCTGGGCATCTATCCTGAAGTCAGCTTAATCCGCGCTCGCGATCTACACACCAGGGCGCGAATGCTCCTTGCGGATGGCGTCGACCCAATGCAACAACGCAAAGTCGACAAGGTGCGCTCCGCCCTTTCAGCCAACAACACTTTTCAAAGCGTGGCTGAGGAATATCTGGCAAAAAGAAAGCTTGTGTGGGCAGCTAGCCATTTCGAGAAGATTGATGGCAGGCTAAGAAGGGATGTGTTCCCATGGATAGGCTCACTCACCATGGACAACATTAAAGAGCCGGAACTACTAGCTGTCTTAAATCGTATAGAGGGACGTGGGGTAATCGAAACAGCTCACCGTGCTCGCGAGAACTGCGGCCAAGTGTTTCGATACGCAATTCAAACTGGCCGGGCCTCCTATGACCCCACCGTTAACCTACGTGGTGCCCTGGTCACTGCCAAGGCCAAACACTTTGCCGCTATAACCAATCCTCGCGATTTTGCGAAGCTCTTGCGCAGCATGTACAGCTACAAAGGCGAGCTGGTGACCAGGTGCATCCTTCGCTTGTCCGCCCTGCTATTCCAGCGCCCAAAGGAACTGCGCCTGGCCATGTGGTCTGAATTCGATTTAGAAGGGAAGAATTGGGGTGCTCCGATGTGGGAGATCCCGTCTGAAAGAGAGGGTCAGTTGGGCGACACCAAAATATCACTGACCGGCTGGGAGTCGCACTTAGTGCCTCTGTCGCGTCAGGCGGTCGAGATTCTGAAGGTACTGCAGCCAGTTACTGGCCGCAGCGGCATGGTGTTTCAGTCACCGCTCAAACCAAGGCAGCCTATTTCAAACAACACACCAATGGGCGCGATCAAGCGGCTTGGGTTTCAAGGGCAAATGACAGTACATGGATTCCGAGCATCTGCCCGGACGATGGCTGTCGAGCTGCTCGGTATTGATCAGGATCTGCTGGAACTACAAATCAGCCACAAGGTCTCTGACAGCCTTGGGCGGGCCTACAACCGCACAACTTGGCTCAAAGAACGTGTAGAGCTGATGCAGACCTGGTCCGACTACTTAGACACGCTGGCCACCGGCAACAATGTGGTCCCATTGTTACGGGCAGCCAACGGATAATGTCCTATTGCTTCGGTGGATCCTGACGGTAAGCCCCAGGATCCTGTAGCCAGAGCAGCACGTCCTGGCCACGGTAGCATGTGCAACGCAGGCTGAGCCGGACAGGAGCCGGTGCTGTCCCTGCTGTCACCCGCTTGCGCCAGGTCTCCCTGGACACTGGCACCATACCTGCAATGTCCCTCCAACGGTACAAGCCGTCAGGATTGAGCTTTTTTTCAGACATTACACCCTCCCTCGGCGTGTTTGATCATTGACTTCAAAGTTTCTCTGTTCTGCATAACGCCTACTCTTTTGAGAAGACCCAGCAGCTCATAGAAGTGCTGGTACCGGCTGGCTGGCTTTCGCGCTCTTTAATTCCGCTATTGACCACACGCCGATCTAAAAACTTATGCTGCCTGCTGGTTTTCAAGACCTTTTTCAAGTCGCGAATGGCAGGGATCTGCTGCCGAGCCTCTGCAGCTGCCTGAATAAAGTGGTTCAAATTGATGGCTATCAACCCAGGATCACGGGAATGGTTCAATCGCGGTGCCACCGGGTCTGAGCCGTTCAGGTAGTCATATGCCTCCCAGAACTCCTGGACCAGCGGATGATCGGCGCTCAAGGCTTGCTCACGCTGCTTGGCCAACAATCGAAAATGCTCATGCAACTCATGCAGCTGGTTATCGGTCATTGGCACGATCAATTGCAGTGCTTCTGCAAGCGCCATCATCTGGGCATGATTTAAAGCAGTACGCACATTCTTAATACCTTCTTCCTCAAGAAGCGCTGTTTTATGCTCCTCAGTTTTTGACACAACAAGCTCGAGCACGTCTTTGGTGCGCAAAATCGACCTTAATGTGAAGCCGCTGAGCTCCTCGACTGTCATGCTGCTTATTCGTTTGTAAGCGGCAGCTGAGCCTTTCGTGTGGTTAGATTTGTCAAAATACAAATGCACGATCCGAGAAAGAATCGCCTCAGAAGCACTGACGACATTGTTTTGAGCAATAACAATCGCACCTCGAAAAGGTGGCTCATAGGTCTCGTTCCCGCTTGTAGCCATACCGCGCGACCGCAGGCTGCGACCGTTGTAGGCCGTCTTTAGCTCGTCCCAATCAAACGACTTAACGTGAGCCTTGCCGTCGCCACTTTGCTCCCGCTCGGACTCGATCAGCACCGATGGCATATTTGAAATTTGGGCAAGGTTACGCGCCCTCCCAGCATTCGTGGATTTTGAAGGGTCCCACCCCTCATGCTCATCACGCCCAAGCAACTTCCACAGGAACTCAATCACTGTAGTTTTGCCGGCGCCCGCCTCCCCTACTATTTCTAAGAATGGATAGCTTTTTTGCTCCTTGCGGATTTGCTCGGCAAAAAGCGATCCAAAGAAAAAGGTCAGCGCAGCCAGGCCTTTACTCCCAAACGCCTCTGCATAGAACTGAAACCAGTCGGACCTATAGTCGCGCAGGTCACTATTCAACTGAACATCCACTGATTGCAGTAGGCTTTTTATAGATAGCTTGCCGACGTCGAAATAGTCTTCTTCATTTAGGGGATAGACCCTGCCATCCCGCACAGCCACATTTTTGTACACATAGGTATCGTGCTCACGCGAATAGCCAATGAAGTCCACGGTCTCCACTCGCTTAATATCGAACAATTGATGCCGCATGGTCCGTTCTAGCATGGAATTGGAGCCGGTATAGACGGCCCCAGGTGCGATACCTAGCAGCCGTTTCTTGAACTCACTCGCTGTAGAAATTTGCCCAGCAGTAAAAGTATTTTTGATGGCTGCGCCATCGTGTGGAAACTCCACTCTGAAGTAGTACCAGGACTCATCAGTGATTTTGTTCTGTTGAAAGTACAGGGGTGTAGGCAAGCAATTGGCAATTTCACGAACGCTTCCAGACTCACGCATGGCCTGCTCGCGTAATTCCTCCTGGTCCAGGCCTGATTTTTCTTCTGAGATTCGATCAATTGCCTTGTTGTATTTCTCAATGTCCAGGTCAAACCAGTACTGACGATTGCCAAAGCCAAACTCAAAGGAGTTATGGCCTTTCTTCTCATAAATCAGCCGACCACGCTCTGCAGCTGTTCTAGACGTTAGAACTGCGCCTTCGTAAAGAAACTCCTCAAGCCCTTTGCTGCTTAGGTAGTGCCTGGCCGGATCCTCCTGGTTACGGTCAAAAAGCAGGAGGTCACTCCAGTCTCGTTTGACCTTTCCTTGCGGAATGATGGCTGCCTGACAAAGCCACCCTTCTTTCTCTGCACGGGCCTTCCACCTCGGAATGTATGTGCGTCCTGATTTATCACCATCCAAGGCCCAGACCAGGCTAGGCAAACGCCCCTTACGGGTCTCCCGCAACTGATCCAGGAACAATGCTGGGTAAACATTGCTGGTCATTGCCGCGATCGCTGGCGCCCCTGCCTGAGTCAGCGCGATAGCATCAAAAATCCCTTCCACAATCCAGAGTTTGCGAACCTCCTGGAGCCTGACTGACGGAGGAACAAAACAATGCCCCTTGAACGGTACCCCGAACTTGAAATTAGCTTTTTTCTCAAAGCGGCCTGGCTCATCAATAAGACGCTCCCACCAGGTATCGCCAACAGCAAAACGCACTGTAGCCGTACCTATATTCAGGTTCTTATCGTAGTAGCTCTCTTGCGTGTAGCAGCCTTTAATCAGCGATAAATCAAACCCACGACCTATGTTTAAGTAGGCATCTGCAGCTGCAGTGGGGCTTTCCTTTGTTTGGGGGTAACGACGAGACCAATGTTCAAATAGGTCCGGGTACAACTCCTTGATTGGCACCTCATAGCCGCATTTATTTAAGCGGCCGCACTTAATGACCCAGGGATTATCAGCTTTGGTATACAGCTCCTTTTTGCCGCAGGAAGGGCAGCGCCCCTGCCGCAGCCAGCCGGAGCGCTCCTTGAAGTCAAACTCACCCAGCTTGATCAAGGCTTCGTTCAAAATGTCAGGGGACATGAGCATTTAACGGTCAACCAATTTGCGGAACTCAGCAACGCGAAAAGCGCTCCTGGCCTCCATATTTATCAAAGACTTGTGCTCGTAAACTGCGCTGGCTCGATCCCAGTTCGACTCCAGCTCTTTACGAGCCTGCCCCACCAACTCAGCCACAACAAAGGCAGCACATACGGTCTTGCGCTCATTCGTCAGCATCGAAGAAGCTCCTTTGAGGTGACTGGTTCAAAACGTCGAAAACGTGCTCGACCTCAGATCGCTCCATAACTGGAAGATCCACACTTGGATCCGGCAGGCCGGATGGGGAAATGGTGCGGACTGCTTCTAATGTGGCGACCCAGGAGTGGCCGCAAGGCACCTTGTTGCACAAGAAATAGACTTTGCGCATCGTTCGGGAAACGCCAGTGCTGGTTCGGATCTGCGCACGACTACCGCAGTGTGGGCAGTCCATGCCTACGCGTAGTGCCATAGCGCTACTCCTTCTTGCCCTGACGCATCTGCTCTAGGCCTAAGCGAAAGCAAATACGGGCAAATTGTGCAAGGGTGCGCTCGTCAGCAGCTGCCAACTCGCGTACCTGAGCCATCTCCGCAGGCGGCAAACGAAGACCAATCATTTGAGGGGTGGTGTCGGGGCTAGTGCGGGCTACCCCCTTAGTGGTATGTTTCATGGCGTGACTCTCGATAACAGAAGTGACATTCGTTATTGTGGTAAACAAACGTTTACCTGTCAATCGAAAAAGGAAAGAAATGCTTACCTTTGGGCAGCGCTTGAAAGAAGAACGGGAAAGGATGGGACTGTCGCAATCGGACTTTGGTGCTTTGGCCGGAGTCTCAAAGGTGAGCCAGATCAACTATGAAAAGGACGTGCGAAGTCCTGACGCCAAGTACTTGTGCGCTCTGCATGAGAACAAGATTGACACCTGCTATCTACTGTCAGGTGTACGGGCGGCAAATAGGTCAACCATCGCAGCAGAGCTGGCAGGTTTATCTAATGCTTGGGAAGCTGTGGATTGGGCGCTGGCGGAAGCTAAAAAGACTTTGCCGCCCGAGAAGAAACGTAAAGCTGCTGAAGCACTCTACATGGCTGTAAAGCATGGCGAAGGGGAAGCTAAGCCCTTAGCCCGATTGATGAGCAAAACTGCATAAGGACTCCTCGTGAGAACAGTTGCATTCAGATGTATTAATACAAACTTAATCTGACAGAGCCTATCTGAAATGTAATACAGGAAATACCTCATAGAAGATGGCACCAATCAACGCCCCAGCCGGTCAATGACTTCCAAATTGACCCCTCCTGGTAAGGAGGAAACTGTGTACAGAACAATCCACTACACTCAGCTCGCCCCGCAAGTTTTTCGGTGTTAATGAAGGCTTGAATTAAAATAATTTATGGCAAAGATCTACATTTCCTACCAACGAACTGACCAAATGTTCGTCACTCAACTAGCTCAGCGACTTAAGGCTGCTGGGCACTCACTTACCTATGATATCGACACACTTGCGCCTGGAACGGATTGGCGCACTACTCTGGATCAGGGACTAAAGACATCGGAAATATTTGTCGTTGTTATTTCGGAGAGTACGTCAAAATCACAGTACGTATTAGCCGAGGTTGGAGCGGCCAGAGCATATGCGGCCGATTCAGGCCGCATGTTAATCGTACCGGTAATCATTGACGACAGCCCACTACCGCTTTCACTCCAAGATATCCAGGCGATTATCCAGCCGGATAAAAATATTGATGAGATTTCGCAGAAGATCGAAGTAGCTGTATCTACTTTCATTGGGCGACGCGCAGCAATAGAAGTTAAAGCCTCTGCTGTAGCCCAGCAGCTCCAGAAGAATGCAGCCAGCTACATACAGGTTGCAATAAACTCTCTTGCTGGTCTGGAAGTCCGCGATCGTCGGCTAGGCTACCTTTGGTACATGCTCGGCTTCTTGTCGCTCGTAGCTGGTATCTGGTTCGCGGTGCAAAGCCTCACAGCTACAACTCAGCAAACAACACTGCCCACTGAAAGTCTAATCCTTGCTGCACTCAAGGCACTTCTTGTAATTGGCCTACTTGGAGCGTGCGCCAAGTACGCCTTTTCACTCGGCAAGTCCTATGCAAGCGAAGCCCTGAAGTGTTCAGATCGAATTCATGCTATTCGATTTGGAGAATTTTATCTGCAAGCTTTTGGGGAAAATACCCAATGGGCGGAACTGAAGGAAGTATTTCAGCACTGGAATATTGACCGAAACTCTTCTTTTTCAACTCTCGAATCTTCATCTTTCGACCCGAAGTTCATCGAATCAACGATTGAGTTTGCCAAACTATTGCAGTCGAAGTCAGGGAGAAATTGAGTCTTAAGCATTTATAGTGAATCCACTTTCTCAATATGTCGCCGTCTACTCAATGCCTCGAATCCAAAACCGAAAGTGGATGCTCTGATATTTGATCATCCACTATTTTTCATAGTCAGACATAAGTTACCATCGGACAGATCAATTTCTTAGCATCCCATTGGCTATCATCAGCATGAGCGCTGCTTCAACCACCATGTGGTCAGGAGACGCAACTGTAGGATCGTTAGCTATTTCATCCATCTGACCTACAAGCGTTTCAGCAATTTTCTTGATCGCTGGCATGCGGCCACTACTAATAGTGTTCTGCACAAGTGGAACAAAACTTTCTCGATTGTAGGTAGCGGATACCATATCCGCTATCGTGGCTAACTTATTTTCTGGAGTCGCCTGCTTCCACTCTAGCAAGGTTGCATCGTGTAAGGTACCGCCCTCATACCACTGCTGAGCTAAAGCCATGGCTGCAAACAGCGCCAGCCAAAGAGTAACAAAACCACGGAATATAAGACGCATTAATTTTCCTCGTTAATAGATCTGGCCGATGTTAATAAAGTAATCTTTTATAACATTTTAATTTCTTCAACTAACGAGCTGTAAAACCCGAATGAACGTGCATTATCTTTTTGGTGAGCCGCCCGCAGAGGTCGAGCCATACCGTGATTTTTTAAGAGAGCTTCTGGCTGAAGCCACGCCAATGGAAGCCGACCACCACCTGGTTGAAATAAAAAAAACGGCGCAAGATTAATCGCACATCAAGTCAGTTTGACGTTTGTATTTTGATTTCAAACACTTTAAAAAAAGCCCCTTTAAGGAGGGGCCTATTCTAACTTTATTGCTTTTCTTCTTGGTCATCCAGCTCCTCGATTCCCTGAGTTTCCAGATCTAAGGTCAGCCGTAAACCACCAGAACCATCCAGACTGTGTTCCAAGTTTTTCACAAGCCACTCAGTCTCTCGAATGGGCGGTTTCATATTCGTAAATTTGACCCGATACTGTGGGGTCATTTCGGGACGGCTCACTGCCATACTGAATTTCATACTTGCTGTACCGCGACGAATCCGCTGCCACTCAGCCTGTGCAGCCTGTAAAGCGTCTGTCTCGTTGGCATATGTCTCGCGCAGGTGCTTTGCATTGCCCAGAACCCCTACGACCACAGAACGCTTCTTGCTTTTACGGGTATCAAGCCACATTGCTTTAACGCCGGTGTACGAATCCCGACCGACCTGCTGGAAGTTATGGCTATCCCCATCACTTCGTAGCAGCTCCAGCAAAGGCATCTGTTGCCCGTTCTGAGTTCTAGCACCCGTAATCACCAAGAATACCAGTCGCCCATCTTTAACATTGGCCACGGCATCGTAGCGCTTACCAATACGATTCAAGAAAGCCAGGTCAGACTCATTTGTTTGATCAATGTGCTCCACCTTGATTTTTGCGAACATCAGGTCCACAACCGGCTTTAAGCCATGATCTGCCGCCACAGCCTCCACAATTTCCTTTACGGTCTTTTTATGAAAGCTGCGCTCAGTACGCGTGCGTAGCGGACTAGTCATATCCGCAGAACGGCCACGCAACGTGATGATGTCGGGTGTGCCGCTATGCGTCAGCTCGTCTACCGTGAACGTACCTTTATCGACCAGGCCGATATGACTCCAGCCAATTGAGATTGCAAGCACGGCTCCCAATGGCGGGATCTCCAACAAACCATCGTGATCACTAAGGGTAATGTCGAGCTGGTCGGCCTCATCACCACGACACTCTCGAATCGACAGACTGATCAAACGCGGATTAAGCGCCGGTGCCAGATCTTTACCATCCAACAGCACGCGCCAAACCGCACGAGGATAAAGGGGATTCATAAAGCATGCCGCCTTACAGTAATACGTGTGAGGGGAGTTTCAAATCGCCCAGGAAGGCGTCGGCTTTATCTTCATCAATGCGAGTCAATGACACACTGAACTCGATACGACGCGCCTGGCCAAATTGATTGTGTACTGACTGGCTTTCCGTCAGATTTGTAATCACATAAACCCCATGGAAAAAACCCAGGCCATCCACCAAAGTGAAGGCCTTACCCGTGTCACCCATGTTCCGTAAGAAACTGATAGACGCAGCCATGCCCATCTGGCCAGGGGCGAGCCACCCAGGCAAAGTAATGGTTTCATCGCCTACGCCCAGGTACTGAAAAGCAGCTCTGGCACCTACACGACTGCTTTGTGCGTGACGCCAGGATGTCTGCCGCTCAAGAGTTTGATACGCTGCCGTGTTCATTCCGAACATGAACAGACCCAATGCCATCATCATTTTGGGATCCTCAATAGTCGTTTAGGCTGGAACGCTGCCGGGCACGCTGCTCGTTCTTGTACCGCTCCAGCTCGAGGCGCACTGCCTGTGCGATGTCCGTAGGACTTTGGCCAGCCTGCGGATAAATATTGATCTCGATGTGATCGCCTCCCTGGCTATACCGAGAGTTCGTGGACTCTTGTCTATAGGTGTTCTGCTGGACCTGGTGCTGGATTGATGGCCGAGTGTCGAACACCAAAGCACCCACACGCTGCAAGGCCTGCTCCACGGTCTGGCCAACGCGAGAAAGAACATCACCGGCTGGGGCCAAGAAACTGCCCAGACGCTCGCGTAATTGATCCAGCATAGAGACGGGCTGACTACCCGCCTCATTGACAGCAGGGACCACCGGCGGCGGCAACACAGGCAGCTTTTCCTGCCAGCGGATCGTCCCCTCATCTTTCACCTGTTGTGGGATAGGATCCTTACGAACGATTGGCTTACGCACCTTTGGAACCGTTCGACTCCGCTCACGCAGCTCCTGCAGTTTCTCCAAAGGCTTCGCTTGCTCCACTGCCTCAACCGCTTTAGAGATGTACTTGTGTGCCTGGGCTTGCAAGGGATTTGCGCCAGCGGCCATTGCCACACCAGCAGACAGCACGGTTGCGACAAGCCCCTTAACAGCCTTGCCTACAGTCGGCTTACGCTGCGTCACACCGATAGCCGCGCCCTCAGAAATATTCTGGCCAAAGCCCATAAAAACACGGCTGGGCGAGTGAATCCCCAACTTTTCTTTGAACCAGCCGGTGACTTGGTCGCCCAGGCCGGTGATCGAGTCCTTTACGGCACCGGCCATTCCCTGGATGCCGTTGACTAGGCCCGACAGCATCATCGAGCCAAAGCCCGTAAATTTTTCAGGCAGCTCCACACCAAAGTAGGACATGACGCCAGACATCACCTGGTAGAACAGCCCCAACGGGGACCAGTTAAGAATGACTGCACCAATGCCAGCCAAACCTCCCGATGCGCCCATCGACAAATCAGACCAGAACTTTGTGAATAGCCCCTGTACTGCCGACCAGGCACGGCTTGCACCATCGCCCAAAGCTCGGAGCATCGCCATACCCGCTTCGCTTAGCGAACCTGGCACCTCGACACCTAAATAGCTCAATACGCCCGCCCAGGCCTTGTATATCCACCCCAAAGGCGACCAGTTCACCAGGAGTGAAATTACGGCGCCTACGCCTTGGTCAAACGCGGATCGAATCTGGCTCCAAAGCCCAGCGAAGAATTGCCGGATCGGCTCCCAGTACTTGATGATTAAGTACGCGCCGAGTGCTATTGCTGTGATCGCCAGGCCAATCGGATTGAGCAACAACAAGCGGCTGAATGCCAAGAAACCCCGCGCCAGCATGGAAAAGGCTCTACCACCGACTTTCGCGAGCAGAGATAGAGCGCCTCCTCCCTTGATCCCCAACATGCTTAGCCCAAACCGGACCATGACTATGGGGCCAAGAATGGACGCCAGCATAAGCGTCAACGCCCCACCTGCCGCAATAACAACCGCCAGGACAGCCGCCACACGCACCAGCCCTGAAGTCAGTTCAGGATTGGCCACCATCCAGGACTTGATACTCCCGACAACACCCGTGACCCACTTCACCAAACCACGCAAGGCACCGTTCTGCTGCTCCTGCAACTGGATACCCAGATCCTCCCAGCCGCTGCTTAACTCATCCAAATCCCCCTTCAGGTTGTCGCCCATAATCTGGGCCACCTGCCGCGACTCTCCCGAGGCCTGCCGCAAAACTTCGATCAGGGCTTGCAATGCTCCGTTACCAGCCTGTTGAACCAGGACCGTCATTGCCGCACCTGCTTCTTCGCCCGCAATGGCCTTTAGAAGGCCGCCGCGCTCCACATTACCCATTTTGGCTGTGCGTTCATGTATTTCTGAGAGCAAGTCAGGCAACTGACGCATATTGCCTTGAGCGTCTTTAACTTTGATCCCCAACTGCTCCAAAGCCTTAGCCGCCTCTTTAGGCGGTGCAGCC
Source organism: Alcaligenes sp. SMD-FA (assembly GCF_025960365.1). NCBI lineage: Bacteria > Pseudomonadati > Pseudomonadota > Betaproteobacteria > Burkholderiales > Alcaligenaceae > Alcaligenes > Alcaligenes sp. SMD-FA. Next base: position 3,644,312 of record NZ_CP110108.1, read on the forward strand.
ATACGGCTAAGAATCGCGCGAAGTGCAGTCCCGCCCATCGACCCCTGGATACCGGCATCCCCCAGCTTGCCCGCAGCCGCCGCCATAATCTCGATGTCTTGACCGTAAGCCGCTGCATTGGGCGCGGCATATTTCATGGTCTCACCCAGCATGTGGATCGAGGTGTTGGAGCGTGTGAATGCCGCAACCATCACATCACCGACCTTTGTCATGTCGGCGGCCTGCAAGTTGAAGCCGGTCAGAATATTGGAGGCAATATCGGCTGTCTGACCCAAGTCCATATCCCCCGCCTTGGCCACGTCCAGCATGGCAGGCATCGCGGCGATGATGTCCTCGGGCTTAAACCCAGCCATCGCAAAGAAGCTCTGCCCTTGCGCCGCCTCTGTTGCGCTGAACATGGTCTTTTCACCCAGTTCCCGCGCCTGCTGGCGCAATGCCGCCAATGCCTCGTCGTTGTTACCCAGACGAGACAAAGCCTGCACCTTACTCATGGTGGCATCAAACTCAAGACCAGGAGCCATCATCTTCGCGCCGGTGTACAACGCACCAGTCCCCACGGCCAGGCCGGTCGCGCCAGTGGCCGCCATGCTTGAAGTCAGAGCTTGGCCACGAGCCAGACGCTCTTTGGCCGCATTGACACGCTGCTGCTGCCGGGCAACTTGATCCAGGCGCGATTTCTGTTCAGTCAACGCACGATTGGTTTGAGCGATGTTTGAGCGCAGCTCACGTTCGCCAGAGGACAGTTGACGGGTCGACATGCCAGCAGAGTTGAGTCTGGTGCGCAATGTCTGCAGCTCATTGCTTTGCTGGCCATGCGTCTGTTTAAGCCGCTGCGCGTCTGCTACGGCACGCTTGAACTCTTGCTGCATAGCTCGGGTAGGCTGTGCGACTCCACCCATTGCGCGGGCCAACTGCTGCACCCGGCCCTGGGCCTGCTGCAGCTCTGTTCTAGTTTGATTGAGTCCAGCCGACAGCTCCCGAAAACGGCCTACGTCCTTCTGTGTGGCCTCCAGGCCGCGCAGTCGGTCTCGTAATTCTTTCAGGGATTGAGAGGATGTGCCTGCCCCGCCTCGGATCCTCTGAAGTGGAGCGGAGATCTTGTCTTGCAGGGCAGTGAGAATTTTGAGTTGTAGGGTCTTGCTCATGTCGATTCCAGACCCTACATCCGTCAGGATTCGGGCTGAGTGCGCTCGCGGGCGCGTTCATGCCAGTCCATCAGTTCAGACACGGTCATGTCTGTCATGGCCGACGGCGGCCAGTGAAAGACCACGGCCAGGTCGGCCATGATCTCGTCCACACTTAATGGAAGTCCTGCTGCAGCTTCTTCTGTGCCAAAAAAGTGGCAACTTCCACACCCAAAGCAGTCAAATCAGCCGGATCCAAACTTGCCACCTCCTGCTCTACCAGCGCTGGCTGACTGATACGGGGAATCAGCTTGATCAGACTGGACACATCCAGGTTAGCCAGGTTGGCCAAGTTCAAACCGCGCAGCTCGCCGGACTTGGGTTTGCGCAACTGCACATGCGTGATCACTTCTGCTCCGCGCTTGATGGTGGTCTCCAGCTCGACTTGGCCAGGCTGGGTAGCGACCGGGGTTTGTGTCTTGATCGTCTCGTCTTTCATAGCTTTCTCTTCTGAAAAAAGTTAAATGCCCAGAGCGGCACGGATGCCCTGGCTTAGGTCATTGCCACCAATGCGTTTGATCAGATTGATGGCGTCGATCTCAATCAGCTCTTCGCCATTTAGCGTGAGCTTGTAGTAGCTCAGTGAGGTCGTGATCTTCTTCTTGGTGTCTTCACCGGCCTTGGCCGTACCCATGTCGATCTCGCTATGACGGCCACGCACCACAATTTCGAGTGCTTTCACTTCGGCCACATCATCGCTTTGCACGGCACCGGCGAAACGCAGCCCGAAGGAGCCATGTGTCATAGATCCAAATTGACGGAACACCTGGGGGTCAAAACCGCCCACAGTCCACTCCATCGTCATTTTCTCCATGCCAAAGTCGATGTCGACAGGCACGTCCATGCCGCCACCGCGCCACTCTTCCATCTTTGCGGTCAGCTTGGGCAAGACGATCTCTTCGACCTGGCCAATGTAGTTCTGGCCTTCATTGAACAAATTGAAGTTCTTGAGCTTTGCAGGTAATGCCATCGTTAGCCCCTGTTATGCCGCCTGGGAGACGCGCTGAGCGAAGTCCACCAGGTAGCGGTTAGTGATGCGCTGACGGAAATTCAGGTTTTCCAGCGGTGGGACCGGCGTGTAGTCGTAGTCGATGTAGGCCTTGCCCGACTGCAGTACCTCAGCGGTGTTGGGCTCCTCATCAAACCAGGCCTGGCCATCAATGATGTAGCCCAGGGACTTCAGCTCACGGAACTTGGCATTGATCCCGTCGATGATGTCCTTGATCAAGGATGGGTTCATCGGACCGTCAACCGCCCACATATGGCCCTCGGCCATCGTGTCGGCCAGGACTTGCGCCGTGCGTGTGTAGTTCTCAAAGGGATAGAGGCTTTGCGGACCGGCGCAAGTGCGGGATCCCCAGAACCGGAAGCCTTGCCGGTTGATCAGGGTGGTGATGTCCTTTTCGTTCAGATAGCCCGCATCGGTCGCTGGATCCTGCAGATCCCAGAACACATCCCGAGAGATACCCGTCGCGCCATTGATGACGATATTGGACAGCGTCTTATGCCAGCCCACCTCCTCGTCCAGCTTGGCACGTAAACCCAAGGCGAAAGCGGATGCAGCGATGGCCGATTCCTTCTTGGATGCCGTATCAAAGCGCATCAACTCAGGCCAAATCAGCATCAGCTCACGCTGCCCGAATGTCTCACGGAACGCAGCGGCCTCCTCTTTGGTCTGGCTGACCAGGTCAGACGCGTAAGCAAAGCCACGCAGCTTATTCGCGATTGTGGCCAGCTCGGCGGTAATGGCGGCATTCTCCAGGCCTGGAGCGCCAATAATGCGGGGTTTGACGCGGGGACCAGATGACTGCGCCGCTAGCAAGGCCTGCATGCCGGTGTAGCGACCGGAGGCATCGGCACCACCGATCACATTGGCCGTCGTCTCTTCTGGCGTTACGCCTTCGGCCACACGAACGACCACCGTAGTGGGCGATGCCTGGGCACCCATTGCATCCAACGAGCGTGCCAGCGTGCCCTTCTCACCGGCCTTGCCCACGGCAGATAGAACATTGGTCAACAGAACCGGGCGATTGAGGGGGAAAAGTTCAGCATCAGCATCGTCAGCCGTGGCCACCATGCCGACAATGCCGGTAGAAATAGTGCGAATGGGTCGTGTGCCACCTTCAATTTCAGTGACACGGACGCCGTGATGATAGTCAGCCGCCATGCGGGCCTCCCTAAGAGCGTGATCGGGTTAGAACAGCTCTATGGTGGCGTGCATAGCGGCGTAGTTCACCGCTGGTGATTTCTCAGATAGCCGTTACGAAGAAGCACCACGCTACCAGTTGCAAATGATCAGCTCGGAGGACTTCTTACGTTCGGCAACTTGACCTACCGTGTACTCGATACCCACCTTCTGCTGTCGGAACTCCTGGAACAGTTCGGCTATATCGGGATGGTCATTGATCGTCAAAATAGCTTTACCTTTCATGCTACGCATGACGGTGGCCATCTCTTCATACTGATCCCAGGTGAACTCCGCTCCGTATCCTGAGAGCTGCCAATAAGGCGGGTCCAGAAAGAAAAGCGTATGCGGTCGGTCATAGCGCTTCACGATCTCCTGCCATGAAAGATTCTCAATAAACACTTGTGACAACCGTAGGTGGGCGCTCGATAGCGCCTCCTCAATACGCAGCAAATTCAGACGTGGCTTAGACGTAGTAGCGATCCCGAACGATTGGCCATAACTACGGCCACCGAATGCGGTGTGCTGCAGGTAGAAGAACCGCGCTGCACGCTGAATGTCAGTCAGAGTGCGCACATCTGTCAGTTTCAACCAGGTGAACATCTGGCGACTGACTAGGGACCATTTGAACTGGCGTACCAGTTCCTCCAGATGATGCTGAACAACCCGGTACAGATTGACCAGGTCACTGTTAATGTCATTCAACACCTCAACCTTGGCTGGCTCAGGTCTGACAAAGAACATGGCAGCACCACCAGCGAAGGGTTCGACGTAGCACTGGTGTTCGGGGAAAAGGGGCAGGATATGTTTGGCCAGACGGCGTTTGCCGCCCATCCAAGGAATAATGGGGGAAGTCATTGTGTTACGGTGTGTTATGTATGTTAACCTTTGCCCCGCCTGTCGACAGGTGGCGCGGCCTTGGCCAACTCATGCAGCTACACACTGCTGAAGCGGGCTGCACCTGGTGCTCGAACACCTGGTGCAGCGCCGCGTCTTTTTCACACTTGTTCAGAGTGTATTTAGATAATTAGGGGTTTCAAACTCTAGCAATGCACGCTGGCTTTTGAGGCCAATCGATAGCATTGGGAAACCCAGCTTGTTGCGGAACGTCAAGCAGCGCTTGTCGATACTCGGCCAAGCTAACCTGCTCAACCGCTTCAAACGAAGCAAAACGCAATGGGTTGTTCACGATGGAGTCCAACTCCAGTAACAACGCATCACGCTGTGCACGAGCATTGGTAGAAAACTCATACGCAAGCGCTTCTTCGCCATACTGCTGCCACAGATCGGCAATATCTTCTGAAGTGGGCATCAGGGTATTTTCTAACCGCCAATCCATGATGAATGGCGCACCACTTTGCTCACCCGTTGCGCGATTAATTGGGTGACCCACCCAAAAATCCTGGCCGTGGACAGCAGCAGGGAATTTTTTCAATAAAACATAGATCAGATTGTCGTGTCGCATTTCACTGTCCTATCAGGCTTGAGGGGTGCCGATTTTGACGGCTCGAAACCACATGGAGTTAACGCCTGACTGCGTTCGTGCGCCTACCACAACATACCCGTCAGGTACGTTGTACGCATAACTTCCACCAGGAGAGACACTGCCACCCGTCTCAACCGCATCAGACTGCCAGACGCAGTCTTTACCGGTTGGCGCTTTAGTGTTTGGGTTAAAGTTCCCAGCATGCCAAGCGCGATGTCCTCGCACAAAAACTTCTTTCTGCCCATCGCCGCCAATACGAAATATCTGCTCTTTCTGTCCAACGTTTACGAACTGGAGCCCGTAGTCTGTTGCCCCACTGATGTTGCCAACAATCTCCCAAGCCGCACCTCCGGTTTCCGAGACAAGGCCAATGGTGGGGACTTTCCTCTTGATAGTCAGATTGCCGGTCATCTGATCGCCGGTCTTATTGACAGGCACGTAACCCAAAGCAGTTTGGTAATTTCCAGCAGGTTGATAATCCCCTTTTGGCTGAAACTCAGAGGGATCAAAATTCTTGTTATGCCAGAGCTTGCAGCCATCGCGCCAAGTCTCGCCCGGTACGTCCCAGCCATGAAAATAGAAATTGTCACTGTACGGTTCGGTGGAAATGCGCATACCACCACGCTCATTCGATCCGTACTTGTAATCAACGAAAAATGAGCCGCCAGCAAACGAAACAGGTGTTGTGGAGTAGTACCACCCGGTAGGGTTTGCTTTTGCACGCCCATTTGGCGGACTTGCCTGCTGCCCACCCCAACCATAATCACCAACAGCTAAAGACGTCTTCCACGCTTGCCATATTGAGTTTGCCCGGCCACGGTAAAACATAACCCCGGTGCTGCCATTAATTAAAATCTGAGCACCCGTTGAACCTATCTGTCGATGAATTATTAGACCGCTTCCAAAACCTTCAGGTAGATCTGCTACGGAGCTGTTTGCCCAATACAGCCCAGACGGGACCCCTGCATCATTGACAGACGCGGAAGGGAACTTATCGTAGCTACTACCTGCGCCAATGCTGCCCAGGCCAAACGCCATACCAACAGCGAGTAACTTGCCATCCGCATTATCGTTCGGACTTGATTGCACATTCTGGCCTAAGCCGTGCGGCGTCAGTGCTTTAGTTTTGCTGGCCCGCGATACCGCTTCTGTATCTGTCGCATATGCGGTAACCCCCTTCACAGAGGTAGAGGCATCAGTCTTATCCGCTTTTTTAGCCAGCAGATCCTGCATGGTGCTTGCAAAATTGGGATCATTACCCAGCGCCTGGGCCAGTTTTTTCAACGTATTCAGGGCGGCTGGGGCCGAATCAACCAGTAGGGCCATCACTGCATGCGCAAATGCAGTCGTCGCCAGCTGAGTTGTCTTCGTTGCCGTCGAGGCTGTGGGAGCAGTAGGCACACCCGTTAAGGCCGGACTGACCTTCGTCGCATAGACACTGAGCTCACTCTTATCTGCTTTTTTTGCCAGCAGGCCCTGCATAGTGGCAGCAAAATTGGGATCGTTCCCCAGCGCCTGCGCCAACTTCTTCAAAGTATCAAGAGCTGCAGGAGCAGCATCAACCAACATAGCTGACACAGCATGCACGAATGCGGTCGTCGCCAGCTGTGTTGTCTTCGTTGCTGCCAAGGCTGTGGGCGCTGTGGGTACACCCGTTAAGGCTGGACTGGCCTTCGTTGCATAGGCACTGAGCTGACTCTTATCTGCTTTCTTAGCCAGCAGGTCCTGCATAGTGGCAGCAAAATTGGGATCATTGCCCAATGCCTGTGCCAACTTCTTTAAGGTATTTAGGGCTGCCGGACTGGAATCGACCAACAGGGCCACCACAGCATGCACAAAGGCAGTCGTCGCCAACTGTGTGTTCTTAGTGGCTGCCGAGGCAGTAGGCGCTGTAGGCTTTCCCGTTAACGCAGGGCTTGCCTTGGGCGCGTATTGAGGGTGCGGGTTACCTGCATCAATATGCTGAGTTAGTGCGGTCTGAACAGCCAGCACATCCTTCCTGGTCGCTAATACCACCGCCGGGTCAATTTTTAGTGATACGACTGATGCGTTAGACAGGAGTAACACAATACGAATGACTTGAGTGCGGCCAGACCCCTCTGCCATTTGCGGCTTGTACGTAGGAGGCAGACTGGCCACCGCGATCAGATCACCAGCATCGTCAAAAATGCCCGCCTCCCGGATCCACCACCCGCCATCGCCTTCGGGGATAACCTGCTCTACGATAATCTGAGATGGGTTTTCAGGGTCTATGGACGCTCGGTTAATTGCTTCTCGGCGAATTTGATTAACCAATTTACGCTGCTTACGATCCGGCGTAGGCACCGCTCCATTACCATCACCTACCGCCATTGTGGCGTAGTTCACTTTAACGCCCAGCACGGCAGCATTCTGATGCTTGGCCTCTCCGATTTCTGTCAAGATTGCGAAATAGGGCTGATTCATAACTGTTTCACCGTCATTGTGTCAATAATATGCAAGGCACCAATCGCGCCCGGTTTCATTACCACCTCGATATCCCTCTGGTGTGGTGGATACACTGTCAACTCGTCGCCCAAGAAAGCCGCAGCCCCCATGTAAGCTACCCCTCGCCCAACGAGTGATATCTGTAATCCCTTCAGATGACGGGACAGCGGACGAGCTTCATCTATCAACCGCACAAGCTCTGCGTAGGTTTCATCCGTTATGCCTTCGTTGTTCACCCCAATCACTAATTGAAAGGTGCCTCGTCGGGCTGGAGGCACCATCTCATGCCACTCAATCACATCGAGCAGATAGCCAAACGGCTCTACAACACGACGTAGAGACGCGATTGTTCCCTTATGCTTATGCACATAGAACGAGTCGCGTATCACCTGAAGTTTTGTCGCCAGAGGCCAGGCCTCCGACCACCTATCGACTGAGACCTCCCAGGCGAGGTACGGCAAGGCCCACTCGGGTGCTAACTCCGGTCGCGTCACATCTGCAATCACATTGACGGGTAGCGCATCGATTGACCGGCAAGTAGCCGCAATACTGAGTTCGAGTGCAGTGCTGCCAGGTGGCAAAATATTCATGTTCACGCACCTGTACCCGGCGGATCCAGAAGGTTAATGTCGACTTCAACACAACAACCTGCCTGGGCCGCTGACAGCAGCAGATCGGTGGACGGCTGGTGTAGCGAGACATGCTCGACACCTTCCACATACATCAAATGCTCAAGAAAATTTCGCCAGACTGGTTGACCTTGGCGTTTGCGACGACTGACGTATTTTTTGATGTTGTTGACGGCTTCCGCTAATGCCAACTCCCCTCCCGGGCCGCTGGATTTCAGAGTCAGCGTTGCTCGCACCGAGTAACGAACGATCTGTGACGACAGAACAGTCAAACGATCCCCGACAGGTCGGATCTCCTCATCATTAAGCGCATCAAAAACCACACTCAGTAATTCAGGACTGGCCGTTCCGTCACCTTCCGATGAAAGTACATACACAACAATGTCACAGGGTTCTGGACTAACAGCCAGCGCATCTACAACACGTCCATCCGCTGACCGAGCGTGAAACACATACGCACCCCGAGGACCAGCCGTAGACAGCCCCTCATAAGCATCCTGGATCCGCTCTCGCAATGCCTCGTCTGATTCCATAATCAAAGGTTTCGGCGGATTAGCCGTCAAATCCTCTGGTTGTACGACGAGACGTTCGATGTAGTACCGCGCTGCGATGTGGTCTAGATCGGATCGCTTTGCAAATGCAAGCAAAACTCGACGGACACGCTCATTAATCCGTTCGCGCAATAGCATCTCGCGATAGCTATTCTCTTGTAGCAGCATGGCTAATGGCTCCGAATCCATGTCGATAGCTACTTGAATGCCTGGCCGTAACTCTGGTGGAACCTGTTGCAAAAGAGCCGATTTCCGTTCAGCCAGAATTTGCTCAAAATTAATCTCTTCAATAGCCTCGGGAGCTGGGAGCAGCGACAGATCAATGGGCGATGACGTTTTCACGGCAACCTCACAGGAATTGAAAGCGGCCAGTCCTGATCCCGTTCATAGCCGTTAACAATCAAGTCACTGCGGCCCGGATCTTGATCGCTGGGCTGCAATTGAACTCGCGTCAACCGCAAGCGCGGCTCTTGACGTACCAATGCAGTGGCGGATGCCGCATACAGCAGCACGACCGTGGAATCGTTCAAGGGATGGTCCAGCAGCTCAGGCAGTAAGCTGCCGAACTCTCGACGCATCACGCGGGAGCCGATCGGCGTGGTCAGGATTTTGGTAATGGACTGCGTCAGATGGTCGTGATCCGCCACGGCGCGGCCAGTCACCATGTTCAGGCCTAAATAACGGCTCATCGTGGTTTCTCCGTATTGCTATCGCCCGAGCGAACCCCGCCATGGACGTGGATGTGCAACACCACGCCATTGGAGGAAAGCTCGCCACCACTATGGCTGAACTGGCCGGTAATACTGGTACTGCCACCCTGACCGCCCTGGCCAGACATACCCGCCAGGTACGTCAACAGGCCTTCAATAGTGTGCTTGCCTGTAGACACGACCTGGTCGGCATCCAAGATGATCAGAGGGGCTTTGAGGGTAATGGAGTCGGACGCCTGCAAAAGGCGAGTCTTCAGGCCAGTGGTCGCCAAATGGCCTGCTGCTGCGTCATGCTCATGACGAGTGCCGTCCTTGTGAGTCGTGACGATGGCGTCAGGGTTTGACGATGGCGCGGGTCGTTCATCGGAGGGCAGACCGGCCAGCACGACACCTGCAGATAAGTCCCCCTCGGGGGCCAAGACCACGACCTGCTCGCCCACCGTCAGCGGGGACCAGGTGCGGGTGTCACCGGCACGTAATTCCAGCCAGCGCAACCAGTTGGTTGTCAGATCACCAATGGCGACACGGACGCGGGACGGATGGGCACAATCAACCTCGGCGACGTTTCCGACGCGGATCAGATTGGCGAGGAGGCGGGCGATGTCTTCCATGCCTCCATGATGCTGGGCGAAGCCCCAATGCACCACGACGGCAAGTTGGCAATGTCAGATCACCAAATCACGGCTCAAGATGGCGCAGGTACGCATCTTCAATCAGCTGCAGCTCGGCGTCTGTCAGCCCCAGCAATTCGCGTTGTGGCATGCGAAAACGCCGCCCACGGTTTGACGTGGCCAGCTCACCGTACTGGTGAACAAAAGCCACCATGGCATCACGCCCACGAAAGCCTACCGCCAGATCATCCGCACTGGATTCAGCCTTCAAGTACCGCGATGTGCGCAACCGAGCGAACATGGCACGCCTGCGGATCGTGCCTTTCTTGCTCCGTAGCTGCTTTCCTTGCTGACGTGGGGTGTAGGCTGTGCCGTCTGGATTGCGCTGCGCGGCGATACGGGAGGCCTGGCTACGGCGCAGCTCGACTGCTACGCGCCGGTTCACGGCTCTACGCTGGCCAGGCTCCAGCTTGCCCAGCATGCCCGACAGCCAGGACTCCAGCTCGTGAAAGTCCTGGTCAGCCAAAACGTGGCTCCCAGGCAGGGACGGTGTAACGCCCCAGTTCCTGCCCATCACGCCGGTAAATGACCGTCATTTCATACGGCTGTTCAGGAAACTGTGGGTGTGGCGGCTCGCCTACGTGCTCAAGCGTCAGTACGCCACCCGCGTCCTGCTTGACGATAACGCGCTCGGTCAAATCAACCTGCAAAGCCAAATCCACCTGGCTGGAGCTAAGCACTTCAGCATCAAACCGAATCAGCTTTGCCGCCCTTTCTGGATTCTCAAACAATTCTGGCTGCTCGGTACGCAGCAAGGCCAGCAAGGGCAAGATCAACTGATCGGCATGATGAGGGTAGTCTTGCACGATGACGCTCAAGGTATAGCGATACTCGTAAGACAGGCTGGTGCTGCCACGGCAAGCGATTGAGCCACCCTCCAGGAACACCTGGAGCTTTTCTGGATCCCGGACCAGGTACGGGTTCGCACGCTCAATGACCTGGCGCACTTTATCGGGTTTGAGCATCCTGGGCCTCCTGCTGGCAGCGATAGATTGCATCTACCTGAGCCGCACACACGGCCCAATCATTCTCGACCTGGTCCAGCAACACGTTCAGATCACCGTTCGTCCGTGGCTGGCTCGCGGTCAGTGTGCAGGGCACGACTGGAGCGCATTGCATCGTGATAAGCCTGTGCGCCGGTGACGGCGGGACGCTCGCGCAAGCGCTGAATAGCACCGGGCAGCTGGCCCAGAGACCAATCACGTATTTCTTGAACATGTTGCTCTAGCTTCCTGAATTCGGCCTGGCGCTGAGCGAGCGTGCCGCGCAGCGCGGCCTGCTGGCTAAGAATGGCACCCGACTGGGAGTTAATGGTGGCTTGGTGAGTCTGGATGCTATTAAGCAGCTCCTCCAAACCGAGGAGCTGCTTCTTTTGTTCCTGGGCGATCTCAGTCTGCAAGCTGGCCCGCTGATAGGACTGCCAGGCCGCATAGCCCAGCAGAACAATGATGGCCAACTGCAAGATACTTTGACGCCAGCTCATGACGCATCCTTGATCCACTGCTCATAGCGTTTGAACGCCCTGGCCAGCTTCACGTCATACAAGTTATCGGCATAGGCTGGGCCGTTGTATAGCCGTGCGAACGTCGCCCATTTGCGACCAACTAGCGCCCGATGCAGGGCCGGGTCAGCCAAGATAAAGCGCACAAATGCGTCCAGATGGTTGCCCTCGGACTCGCGCATGTAAGCGACGAACTCACGCACGGACTCAAAGCCCAGGGCTTTCGCGTGGTAGCCCATGATCTGGAACGCACCCCAACTGCAGGCCTCATACGCCGCATCGGCATGGATCTCTACCGCCACCGCCAGGCGCGTATATTCAGAGCGCCCACCGGCATAGCCACCACGCTGCTGGCTGACGACACCGGGGAATTTAAGAGCCAAAGGCTTAGGATCCACGCCATGAACCACCAAACGCCGCCAGAACACATGGCGCTCAAACAAGATGCGAGGCATACCAGGCTCAATAAAGCCCGTCCCGGTACTCTCCACTTCATTGACGGCCATGACGCTGGCCAGGTCAACACCCAACTTCTGCGCAGCAGCAACCAGGTCGGACTGTTTCATGTACACGCCCGTTTCGCTGCCTTTGAGATAAGCATCGGTCTTGGGACCATAAATCCCATCGACCACCAAACCTGCACGGGCTTGAGTCTGACGAATCACCGCCTCGGTGCGCTCATCATAGACATTCGTGCGTTCAATCTTGAAGCCCTGGGTAAACAGTCGCTGCTGCAAGCTCCCCACATCGGAACCCACAGAATTTAGTCGCAGGATCATGGCTCCTCCTTGCCAAAATACTTACCGGAATAAAATTCAATAACCTTTGAACCCGCCCAGCCCGCAATGGTCACTAGGCCCAGCTGCAAGAATTTGTTTGTTTGTGCCGCCTCGCTAAGTGCGTAAGTGATGATCCCAGCGGTTATGCCCACCAGCAGCCCCACGGCCAGCTCTTTGAAAATACGTGTGACAACTACGATCTCGCTTTTCAGCCGAAACATCGTGTTAGCAGTAGAGGCGCAGGTCGCTGACATCAAATTAATCACCAGGTCCATGATCGTTCCACCTGTTGTCAGTTGCGCCCACAGCGAGACTTGAGACGCGTACACAGAAGCATGGACGCCATAGCAGGCCAGCACGATCAACATATCTCGCACCGTTCTACTCATAGCTACCCCGCATCGCGGTTTGGCTGACAATGCCGTCACGCAGACAGAACGCCACCCCAGCTGTCGCCAGCATGATGTAGTAGCCGTTCACAATAATTGCGCCTGGACCCACTTCTGTACTGACCACGACTAATGTGGCGAAGTAGCAAAAAACTGGGGGCAGAAATAGCAGGTGCCGCCAGCGATGAAATATCAGCATCAACGGTTTGACGGGGTCGCAACTGAAGGGTGTGCAGTACCGAAACATCGCCAGCACGCCATCAATCAAAAGCAGCAAGCCTGCGGCAAGGAGCACGCCAATGATGATGAGCGCCGCATCATGCAACTGAATCGCCCGATAGAACACCGAACCCGGTACGAAAAGGCCGTACAGCCCCTGATACGCCGTCACTAGGCCGTAAAAGATACGCACCGGCCAGTCAGCCGACATATTCAAACTCAGATAGCTGCGATGGCAGCCCATTTTTCTCAGACTCAGTCCCATAACTTCACCGTTTTAAGTGTGTTCACGCGGGCTACCGGCCTATCGGGCAACGTGACAGCCGTCCCGTGTTCCAGGATCGGTCCCTGCTCCGTCAAACCGGGATTGAGCAGCAGAGTCTGCTCCACCACGCCCTGGGTCTGGCCCAGGTAGCGCCAGCAAATTGCATCCAGCGTGTCGCCCTGGTGCGCATACACAATCACAAAGCCTCCACCACTAAACGGGGTAAGCCCAGAAAGTCGCGCACTGCCCACCGATGCACACGGCGAGCATCTTCAGCCATGCTGTCGTAGTCCTCTGCACGGCGCTGAGCACTTGCCGATGCATCCACGTCCAGGTAACGCTCATACAGCTCAGCCTGGGCATAGAAGTACACAGCCCGCAGATACAGATCAGACTGGCATTCGTCCAGCGATTGTGGATTCGCTGAACGCCAAGCCGACAACTGGTCATTGACCGCGTACACCGCATTGGTCAGACATTCGACCAGACGCTCATTCGTGACAGTGCCGGGTAGGCGCAATATCTCGCGGACATGGCTCGACTTGATCACTGGCCAGTCCCCTTTCTGAATCTCTATATCGGCTTCCAACTGGCCGGGTCGCTCTGTAGACAACTTGGGCTTGGCAGCGGCAACAGCAAAGCTCATGACACATCCTTGTGTGGTGGGCGGTGGGCGGGTCGTCCGCAGTCATACCATCAGGCGCTGCTTCAGACCCGCGCCGCCCAGGCTCGGGGAGCACGGTTTATGCAGACGCTTTAGCCAGCGCCGCATCAATCTCGGTCAGCAGGCGCTTAACGCCTATCTTGTCGTTCAACTCTAGCGCTCGGCTGTAGTGCCGGTGTGCCTCGCGCAGGTCGCCACGGTCATACAACGCAGCGCCTAGCGCCTTATGCAGCTTGGCGCGGGCCTCGTCGTGCATGTCATGGCTGGCGGTCAGGCGCTCAATCTCCAGCAGCACCTGCAGCGGGAATGATTTGCCCGCCTTTTGCTGGGCCAGTGCCGTATCGGCCACTTCATCAACCAAAACGGTGGCGACATTGCGCTGATACTGGTCGGGCAGGACCAGGTCATGCTGGAGCACGTAGTGACCGATGCGAAGCGCTTCATCAAAGCTGCCCACATCCAGATGCCAAACCATCGCCGTCACCAGGACATCGTCCTGGCCACCACGCCCGGCATCCAGAACACCGTTGATCCAGTTTTCGTACTCGGGCAGGATCTCGCGCTTGACCTCGATCTTGCGCTCGATGCTCTGGATGTCCTTGAGCCGACGGCGGTCAGCATCCAACTTGGCCAGCATCAGTTCATAGGCCGTGTTACCGGCCAGGCTCTCACCTGGATCACTCTGTGCAGCCGCCATTGCGGCAGTCACAGTCTCAAAGCGCCGTTGTGCTGGGCTGCTCATATCAACCTCCGTTAAACAAGGGTGATGTTCTCGGCCAGCGCCGCGCAGCCGTAGTCTTCCAGCTCGTAGGCATCATTGGACGACTGGAACGTGTCGATCCGGTCGCGGGCGGGGTTGTCGATCACTGATCGGCGCTGTGCGCCTTCCTGGTAATACAGGGACAAGTTATCCAGGCGTGTGACCAGAATCGCATTGGGCGGGAAGAACGGCACGCGAACAGCTGGCAGATTGCCAATACGTTTCTGACTGATGATCAGATCAGCCGCCAACTGTTCGGTCGGAGCCTGGCTGGTGTTCACCAGGGGGAAATACTTGTCAGCCAGCAATTTGCGGCCACAAATGGCCACCAGCTTGGTGTCCTCCTGGTGCCAGGGATCGACCATGTTATTGACCAGGTCAAACACGACCGCATCCAAGTTTTTGTATTCGGCTGACACACCGACCTTCAGCTCGCCCGAGCCTGCGTCCGTCTCAAACAGACGGCGCTGAGGAGCTTTGGTACGCAGCTTTTGCAACCAACCAATGCCCACATCCTGCAGCAGTGGATTAGCAGCAGGATCAGACGTAGCTGCGCGACTGGTGCCGTTAAAGCCGATGGTGATTCGGCTAAGCGCAATGGCCTGCAAAATCATATTCGTCAGGCGTACCTGGAAGTCAGGAAACTTAGCCCACTGGTCCAGCTGGGCATACGTCACATAGGTGTCGTAGTTGGTTTGTTCACAGCGATATTTGTTGTTGTCCAGCTCGGCCACAGACTTGGGCTGACGTTCTTTGTTTTTCGTGTCAGTCGTGCTGGCAATAGGGCCACCAATGCCCAGGCCGATTTTCTCGCCTTCCTGCTCGCGCACGCCAAAGAGATTGATGCTTTTCAGGAACTCGCTGGACTCCTGAATTTTGTTTTCCATGGTCTGCTGCACACTCGGGTCAGCAGTGAACTTGCTGATAACAGCGGCCAGTTGGACATGGTTCAAAGTAGCCAAGCGGTTCAGCCAGGCGTCAAAGGCAATGCGGGTTTCGTTACGCATGAATGTTGCTCCGTGATTCGGTGATGGGGATCAGCAATCGGTCTGTACCAGGCCGTTATCGCCTGTGGCGGGAGGGCGATGCTGTCTACCAGCATCAGTGCTTTCGATGAGCTGCTTAAAATCGTTGAAGTCTTGGCGCAGCTCAGCCAGCTCTTTGCCCTGGCCCTTGAATGCAGCCTGAACGCTCGCCAGCACCTGCTCTTGCTCAGTGCTGTGTTTAATCACATCCCCGACCAGTTCGACCAGCTCAGTCAAATCTTGATCCGTCGCCTTGTTTTGCTTCTTGAACATGGCGGCCAGGTTCTTCAAGCTCTCGGAAAAACGAGATGGCTGCTCGTCCTGGTCTTCTTCAAAGTCCAGATCCAATGCCGTAGCCACGCTGAACAGGTTGCCCTTGTCCTGCTTGCGCCCCGCCAGCGGTGAGTTGTCGGCCTGCTGCTGGGAAAACTGCAGCATTTCTGTACCTAAAGAGGCTGGGCTGTCCGTGACGCCCAGGCCGGTCAAATAAGCCTTGCCCGAGCCAGTGAAGTCAGGATTAATTTCGATGGAGCTGTAGACCTTCTGGCGCTTCTTGTTCAGCGCAACCAGCTCATCAGTAGGATCCAGCTGAGCGAACAGCTCCAGCTTGCCACCCTCGCCTTCTCGGGCTTCAAGCGCCAACACGTCGCCATAGGCGCGGAAGCTGCTGTCTGGGTGGATGCCGCGCAAGTGCTCCAGCCAGATACGAGCGCCGAACTTCTTCGGATCGTAGCTGGCGGCCATTTGCTGGATCCATTCGCGGGTAATCGTGCGCCCGTCTGTAGCCGCACCTTCGGTGGCTACACGGAAAAACTTGGGTTTGAATTTCATGCCTTGCTCGCTGTGTTTGACGACGATAGGGACATGATTGCCTCGCCAGCCTGATGCCTCAAGCAAGCGGGTTTCGCCATGCTCGATGGCGAATATCAGACAGTGTTTAATTAGGAGGGGCCTGCCTATTCTGGCGGCATGCTCACCGTAGAACACGATCACGACAACCGCCGCCTGGCCAAGTTTCTGTACTGGCAAGGCTGGTCTTTAACAGCGATTGCCCAGCACCTGGGCGAGCGCCGATCTACCGTGGGGTCGTGGAAAAGCCGTGATGGCTGGGACTCAGCCTCCGCCCTGGAGCGTATTGAGGGCGCTACGGAATGCCGCATGGTGCAGCTCGTCCTGAACCCCAACAAGAGCGGATCCGATTACAAAGAGATTGACCTGCTTGGCCGCCAGATGGAACGCTACGCTCGGGTGCGTAAATTCTTGGGCGCGGAGGGCAACGAGGTCGACCTGAACCCGAACCTCGCCGCCCAGAACAGCAAGCCGCGAAAAAAACCTCGCAAGAACCACCTAACCGACGAGCAAATCGCCAAACTGGTGGAGGCTTTTGAAGGGTCGATCTTTCAGTACCAGCGGGTATGGTGGGAATCCAAGAACCAGCGCACACGCATCATTCTGAAGTCGCGCCAGATCGGCGCTACATGGTTCTTTGCACGGGAAGCCCTGCTGGACGCCCTGCTGACAGGTCGCAACCAGATTTTTATCTCTGCATCCAAGGCCCAGGCTCACGTCTTCAAGCAATACATCCTGGCGTTTGTGCGGGAGGTACTGGACATCGAGCTGCGCGGTGATCCCATCGTGCTGTCCAATGGGGCCACGCTCTACTTCCTGGGCACAAACTTTCGTACCGCACAGAGCTATCACGGCAATCTGTACGTGGATGAGTTTTTCTGGATCCCGAACTTTGAGCAGTTGAACAAAGTCGCCTCCGGCATGGCCATTCACAAGAAATGGCGTAAAACCTATTTCTCAACACCATCGGCCATGAGCCATGAGGCCTACCCGTTCTGGTCCGGGGAGAAACTGGGCAAGATCCAAGCCAAGTCCACCATCAAAATGGATGTCAGCCACAATGCGCTCAAAATGGGCCGTCTGTGCGCAGACCGGATCTGGCGTCAGATCGTCACGATCTATGACGCAGAAGAAGGCGGCTGCGACCTCTTCGACATCGAGGAACTGCGCAACTTCGAGTACACCGAGGAAGAGTTTCAGAACCTGCTGCTGTGCATCTTCCTGGACGACACCAAATCGGTATTCCCGCTACAGCTGCTGCAGCGCTGCATGGTGGACTCGTGGGAGGTCTGGACTGACCTTAAACCCCATGCTGCACGTCCCTTTGGCAATCGAGAGGTCTGGATCGGCTACGACCCAGCCGACACTGGCGACCACCAGGGCTGTGTCGTTCTTGCCCCGCCTGCCGTCCCTGGCGGCAAGTTCCGACTCCTTGAGCGGCTCCAGTTCAAAGGCCTGGACTACGAACAGCAAGCCGCCGAGATCCAGAAACTCTGCGGCAAATACCACGTCACGCATATCGGCATCGACACCACCGGCATGGGCGGGGCCGTCTATCAGTTGGTCCGCAAGTTCTTCCCGGCTGCAGTAGCAATCAACTACTCGGTCGAGGTCAAAACAGAGATGGTGCTCAAAATGCAGAACGTCATGCGCAATGGCCGGTTTGAGTTTGACGCCGGTGCCGTTGACCTGGCCCAGTCGTTCCTGTCTATCCGTAAGCAGCTCACGCCAAGCGGTCGCCAAGCGACCTATGCCTCTGGCCGGACACGCGCCGTAGGCCACGCCGATCTGGCCTGGGCCTGCATGAATGCCATCTATCACGAACCGCTACACGGCAGTACCGAGTCGTCTGCCAATATTTTGGAGTTTAGCGAATGAACGCAGTCACCGAAGCGACAGACCAGGTGCAGGCTGAGCAACCAGGCATTGAAGCCTTCACGTTTGGCGAGCCTGAATCCGTCCTGGACAAAAGCCGCATCATGGAACACTTCCAGGTACTAGATGCCGGAAAGTGGTATGAACCGCCGGTGTCTCTGGATGGCCTAGCCCGATCCTTCCGTGCAAGTCCTCATCACAGTTCTGCCATCTATGTGAAGCGGAACATTCTGGCCAGCGCCTTTATCCCACACCCGCTACTCAGCCGCGAGGACTTCAGCGCCTACGTGCTGGACTACCTGGTGCTCGCCAACAGCTATCTGGAAGTGCGCCGCAATCGCCTGGGCGCACCAATCAAGCTCAAACCAGCGTTGGGGAAGTACGTAAGGCGGGCCAGCCAGGAAGAAGACCGCTATGTCTTTCTGCATTCATGGTCCAAAGAACACTGGTTTGAACCAGGGCAGGTCTATCAGCAACGTGAGCCGGATCTGCATCAAGAGATCTATGGGGTGCCTGAGTATCTATCAGCATTGTCATCGGCTTGGCTGAACGAAGAAGCAACCTTGTTCCGCCGCCGCTACTACAAAAACGGCTCACATGCAGGCTACATCATGTATGTAACCGATGCGGCTCACAATGACACCGACATTGACGCGCTGCGAAAGGCGGTCAAGAGCAGCAAGGGTGTGGGGAATTTCCGCAACCTGTTTATGTATGCACCAGGTGGAAAAGAAAAAGGCCTACAAGTCATTCCGCTGTCGGAGGTAGCGGCCAAAGACGAGTTTTTCAATATAAAGAACGTCACTCGAGATGACATCCTGGCAGCACACCGAGTGCCACCACAACTGATGGGTGTAATGCCAACAGTCACGGGGGGCTTTGGATCGGTCAAACCCGCAGCAGAGGTTTTCCTTATGAACGAACTGGTACCGTTGCAAAACCGACTCCGCTCAATCAACGAGTGGCTGGGCATTGAAGTAGTGCAATTTGATACGTACAAGCTAATACAGGGTGATTAACTCTACTTAACCCCTATCTAAGTGAAAGGAGCTCGCCTTAAATGCGCACCGGCCTGTACTAACACAAGACACCGCTCCTTTGCGCGTGTCACAGCATTATATAAAAGCCTACGCTTTTGCTCATCAGTTCCACTTACAGCCGCAGGCCAAAGCACAATCACGTTATCAAATTCCCGATTTTTTGCCCCATGAACGGTCATACCATGCCACTTCCTCCCCCCCCCATTACCTAGTCGACGCCGTTGAGAAAATGACTTCTTAATAGCCTGCTCAATTTCCTCTTTGGAAAAATCGGTTCTACCCTTAGCTCGTCGTTGAATATCCATCCAATCAACGAGATCATGCAGGAGCCGTCGATCACCAGCATCTGACAATAAGGAAGTTATATATGGAATGTCATTCACAGATTGAAGAACTATTCTCTCCAGAAAATTGGCTACAGATCTTGCTTCCGACTCTTCCCAAGAAATCGTATAAGGCCCAGCTCCGCCACGAGTTGTATTATTAGCCGCCCACAAGATTGATGCCTGTGCAAAATCTCCTAATGCAGGAGTAATCACTGCAACACTTCTGCCTCCGCCATAAAAACGCAGATTGCCATTCACCCAGGCACCGGCGAGTGGCGGTCTTGGAGTTAACTCAATCCTAAACGTGTTATCTGATACTGGAGGCCTGCCTTCTCGTATAGCAGTCGCAGCATTAAGCAATTCTAAATTGGATGTTCGCCGTGGCTGTGTAAGCTCTATCACAGACTCGAATGCCCCTAGCCATTCACAAGCAGGGTTTGGTCTTAAATTTTCATTCAAACATTGAAATTCATCAGCAGCGACAAACAGAGTCAACCTATTAACCAAGCCTTGCACAATTCTCAGCCTACTCTGCGTCATATCCTGCGCCTCATCGACTAAAAAAATCGGGAAAGTAGAGGCTACCCAACCACATACATCGTCAATCTGCAGTAGCTGTCCAGCAGCGTCGCAAACTCGTTCATAATCATCTGGCTGGATATCGGTAAACCCTAACTCCTCCACCAAGGATGACCACCTCTGAACCAAGCGCCAAGCGAAGCTGTCTATTGTCGAACAATCTGTCCTTCTAATAAGAGTAGGCAGGCGCTTGAGTCGGTCCTCAAGACGTCGTCGTGACCCATGCATGAAAGTCAGTGCCAACACTTTCTGCCCTTCCTGAAGAGGAAACATTTCCAGGTGATCCCCCAGGGCCTCCATCAACTGGTGAGTTTTTCCGCAGCCTGCGCCGCCAATAAATCCTTTAATCATCACGACTAAACACCCACACTCCATCGCTATCAGGAATAAAACGCCGAGTATCCTCTGACCCTACGCAAGCACATGCAAGCCCACCAAGTAAATCTGCGGCGCGCGCTCTACAATCAGAGGTGGAAGCGATTGCTTCAGCAACAAGTTCGTAGGCGATGATATCCATTTTCTTATCCTTCAGATAAGCAACAACATCCTCGACACTATTAACGGCCTCGATCGGTAGTTCCACTAATTTAGGTATCGCTTCTGTTGGGTTCGCTTCCAACACCCACCCCACAATGTCTTCAATCATGGCATCATCATTCCACCGTATCAGCGCAGCCGGAGGAGGGTTAGTTTGTTGTAAGCGCGATATGTATAGCAGTCCTTGAGCATCACCATCCACTAGACAGCAAACATTTGGATGAAGCCGACCCATTAACTGATGAGTTTCAACTACTTTTGCATCATCAGTTGGCAGTACTCCAACTTCAATTCCAAAAGGCCGAAGCATAGACTCCGCCCAACCCATAGCCATCATTAACGGTTTCAATATGCACCGCAGCAATTGGAAGTCAGCCCTGCCCTCTGGAATTAACACAGACGGCTGCATTAACGCGGCCAGGACATCCACACGGTTATGCTGGAAAAATTTGCGTTGCCAATTAGGAGCCTCATTTGGCAATGGACGATCCAGAAAAGGCTCAGCGGACAAAAAACCATCCTCCTTTCTTAGGATCAATACAGAAGTAGGATCCGCCATACTCGCCACTAGTGGCGAATGAGTCGTGACAAAGGTCTGCGTTGATAAGGCTTGGACTCGCTGAACTAAACGCTGCTGTGCTGCAGGAGGTAGATGCACTTCCGGCTCCTCCAGAGCCATCAAAAAACCTCCTCCGCTTGCTGCTCGTGCTCGGCCTAATTCAAGCAATAAAAGTAAGCCTTGCATTGAAATAAGCCCACTTCCCTGTCGAGCTGCAGGGATGCTAACTCCATTAACACTAGAAAAATGAGCCGTTACCGCCTCCATAACTGACCGACTGTCAGTTCCTGTCAGGCGTAGCTGAACCGTTGGTGCATTTGGAAACGAAAGAGCCAACTCATTATTTATATTTTGGATTAACGGCTCTATACCTGGGTCGGCGTCAATAGGTTGAGTTGGAGTTCTTAAGCGATCACGCTCTGCTAACAAAGCCGAAGCAGGTTGGGCAGCAGCAGCAAGCACGGTTCGCTTAAATAATTCATTTCCCCACGAAAAGACCTTATCCCAAGTGCGACTTGCTCTAACCAAATAGAAACCTAACTCTTGAATTAACCGTCCTGGTACAGGTATAGGTGAGTCATCAGAAAAAGGATCGAAAGGATTTTCATGATCATGAAAATACCGCACCATTTCCACTGCTAAAGAGTCGCTATCAAATCTGGCCTGAACGGCAATCTGACAACACAACATTGAGGCACTCTCACTACGTGTAGGGTGCACTGATCCATCAGACTCATCTAGCCATTTAATGACTGCCCGCCCTTCCCGAAACCACTGATTACTTTGTTCAGGATCGTTGTTCGGAAAGCCTGAGATTGTGGCAACAAGCTTCATACGATCTAAAGCCTCTGGCCGAGAGCCGAAAAAATCATGTTCCGTCAACTCACGTACGAGGCGGTCTCGCCCACACAGAAGAGCTAAAGCTTCAATCAATGTTGTCTTGCCAGAATTATTATCACCTATTAGGACTGGGTGTTTTCCAAAACGGACAAACGCATCGCGTATGCCACGAAAATTTTCAATTTTAAGTGATGCAACTCTCATAAACCCTCAACCCAGACAGTCGATTCAAAAACCAATCCGCATACAGAAATCCCATTAACTACTTGAGGGGAAAACTATTTTCAAAACTCAATAACATCAAACATTTGGTGAAACACCAACTAAAAAAGTAACAAATAAGACATCAATAACGACGTAATAAGAAATTTCAAAATTAATCGATTAAATGCATTCTAGCCCAAGATCGCCGTCCCCTCCGCGCCTGCGACGCTCACCGAATAAGCACCTTTTAACGCAGCCCCTCAAGCCCTGGCAGGCCCGCCATTGGCGCGGCTCACAAGGAATAAGGGGTACGCAACCCTAACGCACTTTGACGCAGCTTGGGACGTATTAAACACGGCCAGTTGGGCTATCTAGTTCTGGCTTGGACATGGGTAGGGCATGGGAAAACAGTAACCTCAATAACCAGAGCCAAAAAAAACTCGTAACCTATTGATAAATATAACCTTCCGAGGTTACCCCTATAAGATAATCTTAAGTAACCAAAAAGATAACCAAACCATAAGCAGTTGATTAATAAGGAAATAATAAAAACAAGAAATTATCTATAGTTAGGATAACCAGATTACTGTTAGGTTATTAAAAAGTTATCTTTTCTGTTTTCTCTGGAAGGCGCTTAAACACTGGCTTACAAGGTGATTGCCAAAGACAGGTTATCAAGGTTACTGTTTTCCCATGCCCTCCCGACTTTTTTGGTAGGACGGTATCCAGGCAGGGCCGCAGCGCAGAACTTGTTGGATAACCTATCTGGGTAGCAGCTACTGCCGGTGACAGTACTAATGACAGTATTTATCAACTCGTAAAACCCATACACCGCCACAAACAAGGCTTATAATGGATGATATGAGTGCGCCCCAGGCCACCAAGAATTCAAACAAAAAGCCCAGTCAAACGACTGGGCTTTTTGTTTTTCCGGGGCCCGCCCTGAGGGCTCTACCTCTTAAACAAGAGGTGGGCACTCACCAGACACAGTGGATCACACCGTCAGTAATGCCCTTAGACCTGGTGAGGTGCCAAGCAGCCCTTCACTCGACCTGATGAACGCGGTTGCGGCCATCCGCCTTGGCCCGATACAAGGCCGCATCAGCTAGAGCCAGGGCTTCATAAAGATCATTGCCATGTTCTGGGTAACAGGCCACCCCCAAAGACACGGTCACACTCCCAACTGTCTCAAATACCGTCTGCGCTACCGCACGGCGTAAACGCTCTGCAAATTGGCCCGCCGCCTCAAGACCTGTCTCTGGCAACACAACCACAAACTCTTCGCCTCCCAGGCGAGCCACGACGTCTTCCCGACGCGCTTGGGTCATAATCAACTCTGCAATCGCTTTAAGCACCTCGTCCCCAAGCGCATGGCCAAACCGATCATTGACCGCTTTGAAATGATCAACATCAATCATCACCACCGCTACGGACTGCTCGGCATCTGTCATTTCTTCCAAAGCGGCATCCAGACCGCGCCGATTCATCGTCCCAGTCAAGGGATCTGTTGCCCCCTGCTGGTACAGTTTGCGAATTCGACTGCCTATCGCAGAAAAGCTTTGCATCAAGCCCTGTCGAATCAGGGCAGCCTCAACATACCAACCCTTAACAAAGCGAATGCGTCGAAAATCAGCGTGATTATCCAGATTGGCCGCCGCAGTGGCCAACTGGCGCAATGGGCTGGCAATAAGCCCGGATAAATACCAAATTGCCAGCAGACTCAATGCAAATACTGGCAAAGCAAGCAAGAGTGTGCGCAACAACAGCTCACTCGTATTCGCGAACACACGCTCTGTGGGACGCTGTGCAATGACGAGCCAACCAGCGGCCGGAATCGCTGCCACACTGACCAGCTCCTGATCCGGATTGATCTCATCAGGCTCGGGCAAGGACTGTCTGCCGGTGATCTGTGGCTGTTCGGTCACTGTCGCCACGTCCTGGGCCGTAGTTCCTATCTGACTTTGCTCCGGATGATAAATAATCGTCTGCGAGCCATCAACGATGCGAAAGTAAGTTCCTTCCTCATAGCTCAATTTATCAAGCGACTCTTGCAATGCACTGCGGCTTTGCAAGTACATACCCCCACCAATAAACCCCGCGTAGGCTCCATCAGGTGCGAAAACCGGAGTAGCAACCATCGTCATCCACCGCCCTTCCCCTCCCTGAAATGCGCTTGCGACCATTGGCTCTGGCACGGCCTTGCCCTGAAACAGTTCCGGCCACAAGGGCAATGCCACATTCCGAAATACAGCGCCTGGGCTAGCGGCCAGCACTGAGCCTGACACATCAACCAAGACAAGCGCATCGAACGCCTTGGTGACCTCCATCACTTGCTTGAACTCTTCCCGTATAACGGCTACATCGAGTTGTCCTGCCGTGATATCCAAAGCAGCGCTTTTCAGTACCGCAGCCGATGAGCGAAGAAAATCATCACTGGCGTGCGCCAGCCTTTCCGCATAAGCCTGATTGACTCGTACACTTTGCTCGAGCAATAGCCCCTGCTGCACCCGATAAGCGGCATGCAAACTGCTAAACAAAACCAAAAAAACGAAAGACAGGCACAACCACAAGATCAGACTTCGCAAATTAACCGACCTGCGTAGTGTGAACATTCGTCTAAAGCGCGGGATTTTTATCATTGAGAATAGCGGCAGGGCGGTGGTGGATATCCATACTATTTTACGTAAGACCATCTGAAACATGCAGATTCCGACGTCAGTCCGCATTCACAAGTAACCCAGAACGCTTTACTCAGTGCCTAGCCCCGCTGATACTGCAAGCAGCGCCCCTTGTAAGGCAACTCCTTGCCCTCGGGCGTGAAGATAGGCCGGTCACGCAAACACACTTGCCGTACCAGCTCAAAGCCGTAGTGCTCCATTTCCTGGGTGAACTTATTGCGATGCCCCCGGTCCGGATCCACCAGCCAGACTTCGGCCTGCTCTTTCGCACGTTGATTGACCAGCTCTGCCAATTGAACGGGTGTATTGCCTTCATAAAGCAGGTCGCTACCCACGATCAGATCGTAACGCTGCTTGGCAGGTATCAGGCCCAAGGAAGCCAGCAAATCGGGGCAGGACTGCTCACCCCACTGCGCATGAACATACGGCAAATCGGACAAACCGTTCAACGCCTGATTCAGCTTCAAGAAATGCGGCACCATAGGATGACAATCGCTGGCGTGAATGTTTGCGCCACGTTTATGCATCATCAAACTGGTCAGACCCAAACCGCAGCCCAACTCCAGAATGCTTTCACCCTCCCGAACCGGACGGTTTTTCAGTTTGCGCGCCAGTTGAATGCTGGATGGCCATAGCAAACCGAACAAGGGCCAGACAGCCGAGCCTATCCCCAAAGATTGTGCGTGTCCCAACGGGTCGGCGTATTGCATGTGATCGGCCAAGGAACGAATACGTAACGATTCTCTGGACGAGATTCGTATATGCTGGATACGGGTTGTTAACTTGGCGGGCGTGGATGAGGTCGAGCCATATGAGTTTGACATAGACTCATAATCGTCCATATTCACGCAAAAAGCGAATTTTTAATTATTTTGTCGTCGTTTAAACTATAGATAGCCGAATTTAAACGAATTTCCGCTTAACGCCGCTGATAAGGACCACTATTGTTCAAAGACCTGATTAACGACCTCAACGACCATTCCATCGTGGAACCTGACATCTTTCTGGACGTCCCCTTCGTCCCCAGCGATGACCAAGTCATCGACACCCTGCTGCAACTGGCTCAGACCGGGTACAAGGACATCTTGTATGACCTAGGCTGTGGCGATGGGCGTATTGTCATTGCCGCCGCCAAAAAATACCGCTGCACCAGCATCGGCATAGAACTGGACCCGCTGCGCGTTGCCGACGCCATGGAGCATGCTGGCCATGCAGGTGTGGAGTATCTGGTGGACTTTGTGGAAGAGGATCTGTTTACCGCAGACTTCAGCCAAGCCACCATCGTGACCTTGTACTTGATGGACACCATCAACGCCATCCTGCGCCCGCGCTTATTGCAAGAGCTGCGGCCCGGTGCGCGCATTGTGTCGCACGCCTTTGATATGGGCGATTGGGAAGCTGATGAGATCCTGCATGTGGGCGGCATCAAAATCTACAAATGGATTGTGCCGGCACAGGTTGCAGGTGAATGGGAGTGGGAAGGTCTGGACGGGACGGACTACCGCTTGCAGCTCAAGCAGCGTTATCAAAATGTCAGCGGGAAAATCTGGATGAATGGCAAGCCCGCGCTGCTGACCGATCTTTATCTGTCCGGCGATTGTCTGGAACTAAGCGCACAGGCCGGTGCGGCCTCCCCCGTAATCAACTCCAACCTGTACTTCGACCATCAGGAACTGCTGTCCGTAGAAGAGGTACAAGAAGAAGCCTGATCCCGCAGGCCCCCTGCCGATGGCTCGTCCACTGCCTGCGCAGGCACTCACAGATTACTGACAAAGAGAAACGTCTCTTAACGGCATATCGCGCTGACAATGCTAGGCTGTTCTAACCCTTGTTTATCAAGCAAAGGAATCAGCCTTATGCGTTTTTCTTCCCTCAAAGCGCGATGCGCAATGGCCTTGGCCACCGTCAGCGCCACCCTTGCCTTGTCGGCCCCGTCACTGGCGGACGTCATTATTCCCATGAACCTGGCTACCGAAAGCGGTGCTGGCGAGCAAATCGGCCAAGTCAGCGTTCGGCAGACTGAACACGGCCTGGTTTTCACACCAGATCTGAAGAATCTCAAACCCGGTGTACATGGCTTTCATGTACATGAGAACGCCAGCTGCGCGCCCAGCGAGAAAGATGGCAAGGTAACGCCTGCCGGGGCAGCCGGTGGCCATCTGGACCCTAACAAGACCGGCAAGCACGGTTTCCCATGGGGCAATGGACACCTGGGTGATTTGCCCGCCCTGTATGTCCAGGCCGACGGCAGTGCCAGCACTCCCGTTCTGGCTCCGCGCCTGAAGTCCCTGGATCAGATCAAGGGCCGAGCCCTGATGATCCACGAAGGCGGTGACAACCACTCCGATCACCCTGCACCACTGGGCGGCGGTGCCGGACGTTTTGCTTGCGGAGTGATCAAGTAAGCGCCTTCATCCCTTTAACTTTTTCAAGGAGAGACCATGAACGAAACGATTGAATCTTCCTTTGAACAACTGCAAGAGATGATCAAGGACATTCGCTTTGCGATGTTCGTTACCCATTCGGAGGGCGGCCAGCTTCATGCCTGGCCCATGACCACGCAACAGGCCAAGATGGGTTCAAGACAGGAGGACGTTGAGCACGACAAGCTCTGGTTCTTCATGGCCAGATCCAGCCAGGTGGTTCACAACCTGGTGGTCAACCCTCATGTCAACGTCAGCTACGCCGACCCCAAAACTGACACCTATGTGTCGGTTTCGGGCATGGCCAGCGTTGTGGACTCCATGAATCAAAAGGAGCGCTTCTGGAACACGCTGGTCGAGGCCTGGTTTGAAGAAGGCATTACCGATCCGGATGTTGCTCTGGTCTGCGTACAGATAGACAGTGCCGAGTACTGGAGCGTGCGTGAAGGCAAGCTGGCCCAGGCAGGCAAGATGCTCAAAGCAACCCTGATGGGTGAGCAACTGACAGAAATGGGGGAGCACGGCAAAATCAGCCCTGCCACCCAACCAGATCGTTGAATGTAGCCTGCTTGTTCACTGAAACCTGACGCCCGGCCTTGCGCCGGGCTTTTGCTGGCAGTCTGGGGGATGCAGGCGTTCCCCCTCGGTCAACGTCCTTCCAGAAGCCGGGCAATGCGCGTGTACAAAGGCCCGGTCAGCACCAGCACACATACCATGCGAGCAACTTGGAAAGAGGTCACCATAGGCGCGCCCAACTGCAGGACTTTGGCGGTGATGGCCATCTCTGCAATGCCGCCAGGGCTGACACCCAGCACCAAAGTCGGGTAGGCAATATCAGACAGCCGATACAGGCCGTAGGCAAAGCCAAATGCCAAGGCCAGGTTGATTATATTGCTGACGGCGGCAACGCCCAGATAACGGGGTGCCCGACGGAAAAAATCCGGGCCGAACTTATCACCCAAAGCCCAGCCAATGCACAACTGCCCCAGGTTGGAAATTTCTACCGGCAAGCCCGACAAAACAATGTCCTTGTACGTCAGGACGGCCACCACCAGCAACGGCCCTAACACCCAGGGATTGGGCAGGCGCAACACTTGAAAGATAAACCCTGCGGCACTGCTCAAGAGCACCAAAAGAGCCAGACCGGGCAAGTTCAGAAAGTCGGGTCTGACCACCGCCCCGGCCTGCTCACCCGAAAAACCCAAGGCCTCGAATGCAAAGGGAATAATCACCACCACCATCAACACCCGCAGGCCATGTGCAGAGGCAACCAGATCCGGGCGTGCGCCGTAACGCTCCGCCAGCCCTGTCATCTCGCTGGCCCCCCCTACCGCGCTGGCAAACCAGGCCGTACGCAGGTCCGTACCGGCAAAGCGAGTCAACATGAAGGCACCCATACAGCACAAGATCAGCGCAAACACCATGCCCATCACAATGAACACGGCATTGCTGCCAATCAGGTGAACCATGGCGGGGGTGAAATAAAGCCCTAGAGAGGCCCCAATAACCCACTGCCCTGCGTTACGCGCCAGCGGCATGCAGGCGGCCGGACTACCGGCCATTTTTGTGGCCGCCGTCAGGATCAAGGCACCCAACATCCAGGGCAAGGGCATACTCAGCCAAGCAGCCACCCAGGCCCCTATCAAGGCCACGCCAAAACCTAGGGCAATTCGAAACCAGTTAGCCATAACAAACACGACAAGACCAGGCCGCAGCCTGGCTCTCCCTCCCAATATCCCCCACCCAACCGGTGGGGGCCACCTCATTATATTTTGTCGTGTCCTTGCTTGCGGGCCGTAATACGACGCAACACGATCGGACCTACGCTAACTAAAACAGCAGCGATCCACAAGCCAATGGAAATGTTGCTCTCGAACAGAATACCGATTTCGCCATTCGTAATAGAGAGCGCACGACGCAAATTCTGCTCCATCATATTGCCCAGAACCACGCCCAGCACCATGGGCGCCATAGGCACATTCATCTTACGCAGGAAATAGCCCAGGACACCGATACCGACGACCAACAGCAGATCAAACGTCG
Source organism: Alcaligenes sp. SMD-FA (assembly GCF_025960365.1). NCBI lineage: Bacteria > Pseudomonadati > Pseudomonadota > Betaproteobacteria > Burkholderiales > Alcaligenaceae > Alcaligenes > Alcaligenes sp. SMD-FA. Next base: position 3,673,749 of record NZ_CP110108.1, read on the forward strand.
TGCCGTTGATGGCATAAACACCGATATAGCTAATCGCCAAAATACCCGGCACCAACAAGCGCGGAGGAATCGCCAGCATGGAAGCAAATACCCGCACCATAGGCACGTTCATCAGAAACAGCATGACGTTGGCGACCATCAAGGAGGCAATCAAGCCCCAGACAATCTGTGGCTGCGACTCAAACAGCGCTGGCCCCGGCGTGATGTTGTAAAGCGTCAAAGCCCCCATCATGACCGCTGTCGTGCCCGAGCCGGGCACACCCAGCGTCAACATGGGAATAAAGGAGCCGGTTGCCGCACTGTTATTGGCCGCTTCGGGCGCAGCCAGGCCTCGCAAATCGCCCTGCCCAAACATGGCATTGGGGTCCTTGCCTTCGATGTATTTTTTCTCGTTAGCATAGGTTACTGCTGAAGCCACACTGGCCCCGGCACCGGGCAAGATACCGATAAAAAAGCCCATCACGCCCCCGCGTATGGTGCTCCACCACGTCATGCGCAACTCTCGCCAATTAAAGAGCTTACGTTTGCTTTTAGGCACCTCAATCGACACACCGCCCAGCAGGTTCTCCAGCATCTGCAGCATCTCGGCCACAGCAAACAAACCGATCACGACAACGACAAAATCAATACCGTCTGCCAAGTTCGGAATGTCAAAACTGTATCGGTACACCCCCGAGTTCGCATCCACCCCAATCGTAGAGATGAACAGGCCCACCATGGCTGCCAGGATACCTTTGACAGGCTCATCCCCCAACAAGCTGGTCAAGGCGCAAAAGGCAAAGACCATCAGTACAAAATACTCGGCAGGACCGAATGCAACGGCCCAACCCGCCAGCATGGGGGCCAGCAGCACAATCCCGCAAATGGCAATCGTGGAACCGATAAAAGACGCAAAAGCGGACAAGGACAAGGCCACACTGGCCATGCCTTTACGTGCCAGCGGATAACCATCCAATGTCGTCATGACCGCGGCTGCTTCGCCCGGCACATTGATCAAGATGGATGTAATACGTCCACCGTATTCAGCACCCACGTACACGGCCGCCAATAAAATCAAGGCAGACTCGGGCGGCAATTTCATTGCAAACGCAATAGGCACCAGCATGGCGACACCGTTGATGGGCCCCAGCCCCGGCAAAACGCCCACAATGGTGCCAATAAAAGCACCAATAGCGGCCACCAGCAGATTCTGGGCAGAGAACGCAACACCAAAACCGACACTTAAATAGTCAAGAATAGAGCTCATAACCACTCTCCCAGGATGCCGTACGGCAGAACCACATCCAGGCCCAGGTCAAACAACAGAAACAAGCCCACGCCCATCGCCAGCCCGCCAATAAGGGCCTGCTTCCAGGAGCCGCCAAACAAACGCCCAACCAGTGTCGCCATAATCGTAGTGGCGACAATAAAGCCCAACCATTGAAAGAGCCAGGCATAGGCCGCCAGATACGCCACCATCATCAAAATGCGGCCGTTGGCACCCGGTGGATTGGCAGCCACTTGCCCTCCGCCCTTGATCATCAAGCGCAAGCCACACAGGGCGATAATCAGCGCCAGCAGCAAGGGAAAGGCTTTGGGCCCGACGGGCTCATAGGAAAAAGGGGGTTCTAGGTCGTAGCCAAAGGCGGTGATCAAGGCGGCAAGCACCAACGCACCCACGCCTAACACGCGATCATTTAGCGTCATGATGGAATCTCCGGATTCACCCGCCATGGACGGCGGGGCAAAAGGCGGTGTTCCCGATCCAAAAAACGGGGGAACACCGTACAGATTTACTTCTTGATCAGGCCGAAAGAATCAGCCAACTCGCGATACTGAACCACGCGTTGTTTGACATAGGCGTCCAGTTCGGAACCGGTCATGTTGAACGGGAACAAACCTTGCTGTGTTTGCAAGCGGGTAAATTCAGGCGTTTTCATCAGACGATCAAAGGCCTGAACCCACCATTGATACTGCTCGTCAGAGACTTTGGGACCAACGTAAAAACCGCGAATAATCGGCCATTCAATATCAAAGCCTTGCTCTTTGGCAGTAGGAACATCAGCCAAGGCACCGTCCAGTCGCTTGTCATTGAACACGGCCAATACGCGGATGGGAGCCCCCCCTTCCAACATCGTGTGTGCCTCGGCAGCGTCACCCATATAGGCCTGAACGTGACCACCTCGCAACGCTGTGATGGCTTCGCCACCGCCTTCAAACGCTACGAAACGCATTTTGCGAAAATCCACATCGGCGGCACGCGCTGTCAAGGCGGCTTTCATCCAATCCTGGCCGCCAACAGACCCGCCCGCCCCCAACACGATTTTGCTCGGGTCAGCCTTGAAGGCCTCCATCAAGGACTTCAGATCCTGATAGGGCGAGTCGTTACGTACGATAGCAACACCGTAATCACTACCTATCGATGCCAGCCAGCGCACATCTTCTACCGAATACTTGCCAAACTTGCCCTGCGCCAGATTAAGCAAGGAGCCGCCGGAGAAGGCAGCAATCGCATTGCCGTCGCCTGGGCGCTGCGCCACGATGTGGTTATACGCGACCGCTCCCACACCACCGGGCATGTAAACGGTTCGCATGGCATTTTCCAGCAACTTGGTTTCCAGAAAACCGTTGACGGCCACGCGGCAGGTCAAATCAAAGCCGCCACCGGGTTGGGCCGGAGCAATACACTCAGGTTTGGACGGTTGCTGGGCATGTACACCGCTCAAACTGCTCAGGCCCAAAATGCTGCTCGCAAGCAGCACCCGTAGTTTCGTGTGAATAGTCATTGGATCGCCTCCTGGATGATCGTCGTCGTTGTAATGGTTGCGACCTTACCGGAGCGAAGCTTTCGCCTAGCTTTCAATTACCCTGAAAACCGCCAATCTCAAGGGTATACCCTAGATTAAAAGATCAATGCTTGAGCGTCTCAAACTCCAAACGCACGATCAAGCCGCGCTGCTGTGGCCCAGCCTGCAAGCTCATGCGAGCACCATGAATTTGAGCGATGGCCTGCACAATCGCCAAACCCAGCCCCGAACCCTGCAAAGCCTTGCCCGCCTCTCCCCGCCGAAAGCGATGGCCCGCCTTGGCCATATCGTCTGCACTCATGCCCGGGCCGTCATCCTCCACTTGCAGATAGCACATTCCGCCCTCTTGCCTGACAGACACGGTAATGCGAGCACCCCGTGGGCAGTACTTGATGGCATTGCTGACGATATTGCTCAAGGCCTGCTGCAACAGCCAAGCCTCTCCCGCCACTCGCACCGGCTTTGAAGGGACATCCAGCCCCAGATCCTGACGACGCGATCGAGCCAGGCTCCACAGCTCGTCAACCACCAACCCTGCCTGCTGACACAGATCCACTGTTCCCAGGGCAGCACGGCTGCGCAACTGATCAGCCGCATCGCGCACCCGCGACAGGGCCACCATTTGATGCGTCATCTGGGCCGTATTATTCAAACGCGACTGAATCGCCTCCAGCACCTCTTTCATTTCTTCTGTCTTGGCCAGGGTCAGGGCAAAATCCACCTGAGTCAGCAAAACGGCCAAAGGCGTTTTCAACTGGTGAGAAGCATCATCCAGAAATTGCTGCTGCTCGCGTGACTTACGCGCATAGCGATCCATATGCAAATTAATGGTCTGCACCAAGGGACGCACTTCTCGGGGCAGGCTGGCCTCGCTGATGGGCTCCAGATTATCGGGAGAGCGATACCGTACCTCTGCGCTCAGCTTGCGCAAAGGGCGCAACGCCAGCAAGGTCCCCACCAAAATCAGCACAGTAAAAAGGCTGAGAACCGCCACATCCTGAATCAGATTCTGAATAATGACTTTACGGATGAACTCGTCACGCTCGCTCAAATTCTCGCCCGCCTGGATCAAGACACGACTGTCCTGATACGTCTGCAGCCGCCCATCCGACTCCAGCGCCACCGCCGCAATACGTAAAGGCTCTCCCAAATAGTGCGCGTCATAAAAAACAGGCTGATTGCTCACCAGCCTGCCCGGCGGCAAAGGCATGCCGGTAAACCCTATTTCCGACAAACCATCTTCGGTGGCCACCCGGAAATACACCTGACTGCTGATGGTGTATTCCATGAACTCCATCATGTAGTAGGACTGCTCCATGGCCAGCCCACCACTAATCGTCATCAAATTGGCCGACATGGATTTCAACGCCCCCGCCAAGGCCCGATCAAACGCCGCATTGACCTGATCTTTCAGTGTCATGCTGGAAATGAACAGGGACACTGCCGAAGTCAGCAAGGCCGCCGGAATCAGCATGACCAACAAAGTGCGACGCAGACTACTCAAGGCCATAGAGGCTCCTGCAAAGACATGAACTTACGGTTCATCTTCGCTGACCGGCTCCAGGCAATAGCCTATGCCGCGCAAGGTAATGATGTGGACATCCGAGGCCTGCAGCTTTTTGCGCAAACGATGCACCAGCACCTCGATAGCCTCGATATTGATTTCATCTTCATCTTTCTCATTGAGCCGGTCCAAAATGAACTGCTTGTTCACAGGCTCACCACTACGCTGCACCAGAATGCGCAATACCTCGGCCTCACGCGGTGACACGGACAAGAGCGCACCGTCCAGCGTAAAACGCTGTGTGGACAAGTCATAGACCAGGCTGGCACACGCCATACGGGGCTTGTCCTTGCCACGGCTACGACGAATCAAGGCGTTGACGCGGGCCACCAGCTCTTCAATACGAAACGGTTTGGGCAGAAAATCGTCGGCACCACACTCCAGCGCTTCTACCCGCTCCTGCAAAGAATCACGCGCCGTGAGAATCAACACAGGAGTGCGGTTATCCTCCGAGCGCAAGCGGGCCAGCAAGGCGCGCCCATCCATGCCCGGCAAACCCAAGTCCAGAACCAGCGCATCAAATTCCTCGACCTGCAGACGGTGATAGGCCACCATCCCGTCGTTGGACCACTCAACCGAAAACCCTTTCTTTTGCAAGCTGCGGGTCAGCCACAGGGCCAAATCAGGCTCGTCTTCAATCAATAAAATTCGCATGGCGGATAGTAAAAAAGAAAACAGAACAGAAGCAATAGTACGCCGCTGGACCTTATTGACCGCGCTTTACGCGCTAATGGGTTCGGTCAGCTCCAGTACAAAACGACGTAACCAGCGACTTTGCTCATCGTGCTCTTTGTTGATATCCCAAATCATGGACACCACAAACGACGGGACACGCAACGGGACGGGCGAGACAGCCAGGCGGCTATTGCACTCGGCAAAAGAGCGGGCGGCGTAATCAGGCATGGTCAGCACCAAAGGGCTGCCAATAATCGCGTTGATCGCGCCGGAAAAATGAGTGAACGAGGCCTTGACCTTACGCTGCAGACGCTCGGCATCAAATAGCTCATCCACAAAACCCCGCAAGCCATCAAAAGACACACGTCCATGATGGGCATGCAGATACTCCTGCTTGCTAATAGGCGTCGAAAACTGGATGGACTCCTTATCGTATATGCAGATATATGAGGCAGGAAACAGCACTTGAGACTTGTGCATGGTGCTCAGGAATTTGGGGCTGGAACAGATCGCCAGATCCGCCCCATGCTCTTGCATGCTTTGCGGCCATAAATAGCTGTTGGTTTGATAGAAAGAAAAGCCGATCGTCCAGCCCTGCTCGTCAGCCATGCGAATCATGCGTTTGGCCAGCATATTTTCCAGATCGTCAGACAAGGCAATACGAAAAACCCGACTGGAGCGTCGTGGATCAAACTCTTGATCGGAGGTGACCAGCGCCGAAATGCTTTTCAAGGCTTCGGATATCTGCGGGGCAATCTCCAAGGCACGATGCGTAGGCGTCATTCCGTGCGAGCCACGCGTGAACAACTCGTCGTTAAAGACCACCCGCAACTTGCGCAAGGACGCACTGACCGCACCCTGGGTCAGAAACAAGGCATTGGCGGCTTTGGTGACGCTGCGCTCGTTCATCAAGCACTGAAACACCAGCAGCAGGTTCAAATCCACGCGCCTGATATTAGCAATATTAATTGAAGCCATTTTCCTAATTAGTTTGAATAATTATTTGGCTTGATTAGACTAAAAATCACCCACAACCACAATAAGGGTCAGGTATTTATCTGCCCCGCTCGAGGAGACCTCTATGGGCACTGCTACCATCGCCCCTTCACATGCCAATTCGCCCCCTCCAGGCCAGCCGGCCCTAAGTCGAAAACAAGTGCTTGCCGTGGGTATCGGCAACTTTATGGAATGGTTTGATTTCGCAATTTACGGCTACTTTGCAGCCGTTATCGGCAGCATTTACTTTCCCTCTGACGCCACGGGCGTTTCCCTCTTGTCGTCCTTGGCCGTGTTCGCGGTGGGCTTTGTCTCGCGTCCCTTTGGCGCCCTGATTCTGGGGCCCATTGGCGACCGCTTTGGCCGCAAGACCGTGCTGATGATTACCGTTTTTGGCATGGGCGTCTTTACCACCTTGATTGGTCTGCTGCCCGGCTATGCCACCATCGGCATTGCCGCTCCCATCCTGTTAGTCATTCTGCGCTTTCTACAAGGGATGATGGTGGGCGGTGAGTGGTCGGCCGCCGGTATTTTCCTGGTGGAAAGCGCCCCCGCCAATCGTCGCGCCAGCGCCGCCAGCGTGGTGACCTTCACGGCCGGTATCGCCTTTCTGGTGGGGACTGCCACGGCCGCCGCCATCAACGCCAATCTGAGCCAAGAGCAGGTTTACAACTGGGGCTGGCGTGTACCTTTCGTGTTGTCCATTGTGATGACCTTCATTGCGGTGTTTATTCGTCGCAAACTGAACGACACCCCCATCTACCACGAGCTGCAGGAAAAGAAAGCCAACAACACCCTGGAGCGCGTCTCGCCCAAGGACAAGTTCAACGCCTTTGTACTGTCCTTTGCTTTCTCCGCGCTGTTTCTGGTGTCGCTGTACTACTTCATCACCTACGCCAATAACCACCTGGTTTCCGTTCTGGGCATGGGCAAGACAAACGCTCTGTGGCTATGTAGCGCCGCGTTGGTGGTGTATTGCATTTTGCACCCGCTGGTTGGCCGTTTCTCGGACCACTACGGTCGTCGCAAACTGGCCTTGTTCGCCGCCGCTGGCCTGACCATCATGGCCTACCCGATTTTTCTCATGATGAATACCGGCAAACCGGCTCTGATCCTGTTGAGCCTGACTATCCTGGCTTTTCTAGTCGCCATTTCCGCCGTCATGAACGTGGTGCTGCTGGTAGAGGTATTCCCGGCCTCGATCCGCTCCACCGGCGCTGCCCTGGGTCACAACGTCTCGTCGGCACTGCTGGCCGGCCCAGGCCCCTTCATTGCCGCTGCCCTGATCCAGTACACCGGTAACCCGAACGTACCGGCCTGGTACCTGGCTGCCGTATCCCTGGTGTGCTTCCTGATCCTGTATACCCGCCTGCCCGAAACCAAAAACGTGGACTTGTCCGCAGGCTGACTTTTAAAGGAGAGCTAGTTATGAGCAAAGTTGCTGTTATACAAGCGGCGTCCATCCCGTTTGACTCTGCCAGCAGTGTCGAAAAAGCCGCTGCCATCTTGCAGCGCGTGGCTGCCAACGGCGCCACCCTGGCTGTCTTTCCTGAAGCCTTTCTGGGGGGATACCCCAAAGGCATCAGCTTTGGCAGCGTCATCGGCAACCGTCGTCCCGAGGGCCGGGCCCTCTACCAGATGTATGTAGAAGGCGCCGTCACCCTGGGCGGCCCTGAGCTGGAAGCACTGGCCGATGCCGTCACTCAAACCGGTGTGTACACCGTGATGGGTGTGATCGAAAAAATGGGCCGTACCCTGTACTGCACCGCGCTGACACTGGCTCCCGGCCAAGGCGTGGTGGGTATCCACCGCAAACTGATGCCGACAGGCCAGGAGCGTCTGGTCTGGGGCTTTGGCGATGGCTCCACCCTGGGTACCGTCGATACTCCCATGGGTCGCATCGGCAAGGTGATCTGCTGGGAAAACTACATGCCGGCCCTGCGTCAGACCATGTATGCCCAAGGCACCGAGCTGTACTGCACTCCCACGGCAGACGACCGTCCCACCTGGGCCTCATCCATGATTCACATCGCCGTTGAAGGCCGTGTATTTGTGCTGTCCGCCTGCCAGGCTATCCGCCTGAACAACTACCCCGAATCCTTCCAGAAAGAGTTTGCTCTACCCGGCGAATTTGCGCCAGACAGCTACGTCATGCACGGCGGCAGCATGATCGTCAGCCCCACCGGCGAAGTGCTGGCCGGCCCGGTGTTTGACGAAGAAACCGAACTGTACGCCGAGCTGGATATGGACCTACTCAAACAGGCCAATCTGGACTTTGACGTCTACGGCCACTACTCGCGCCCTGACATCTTCTCCCTGCATGTCGACACCCGCGCCAAACAGGTTGTGAAACTGCAAACCGAAGACTCGGGCGAATAAAACCACTGCATCTCGCCCCTCAAAAAAACCGGCCCCATCGCGCTTTTGACGTGATGGGGCCAGACCTGCTTCAGAGCCAAGTACAGCCTGCTCTCTGTGCCTGCTCTTTCCTGTGACAGCTTTCTTCTTTATCCCGTTGGCTCTAGCTCAAGGCCAACGGGTCCAGCACGGGCTGATACGTAGACACCTGCAACTGCGTCTCGTCCAGACCCATTCCCTGCGCCAGAAGAGCCAACATAGCCTGGCTCAACGGAACAAGACCTTTCTCGATCACGTTATATTCCGCCACACTGATCCCCAGCCGGCCGGCCAGGCGTTCGCGCTTGATCTCCAGATACTCGCGCCAGGCTCGAATCAAAGTCCAGCGATGCGTGCGCATATCCTTGAGCACCGCATACGGAATCCCTTTATCCGAACGCACAAAACGCGGTGCGGCCACCAGCTTGCGCACACACTCGTCTTTCATGGCATCGCGTGTCAACAGATGGGCATACAACACAGCCTGCTCGGGCAATGTGCGAGGATCGGTATCTTCAGTGGTCAATAAATACGTGTTCATCATGGCTGACAAATCTAGGGATGTAAGGTGACGGTGAACCATGAACTTACCGACCCGCTCCAGCCCAGTCTGTCAGATAATTCTGAAAGTGCCCCCTGCCCGCCCTCCCGACTGATCCTGATCAACAAAATACGCCCACACAAACCATAAAAAATGCCCCTGAACACGTTCAGAGGCACTCGTCCAAAACACAGCACGGCGCATATCAACAACAACAACAACAACAACAACAACAACAACAACAACAACAACAACAACAACAACAACAACAACAACCAAACCACACGACACCACGTCTAGATACATGAAGGCCTAGGGCCACCCAAGCACAGCGCCATAAAGCCGTGAAGTCGTGAAGTCGTGAAGTCGTGAAGTCGTGAAGTCGTGAAGTCGTGAAGTCTCCAAAGCATCGCGCAATGAAAGCCCAAATCAAAAGCCCAGAGTCAGCCCTCCTAAGGCATGAATTCCCTGAGAGCCCCTCTGGCCTGCGCCGGGGCCTTGGGGCGATTCAGAGCGCTTGCCGCAGGCGGGAGATCAGGCAGGGGTACAAGCACCCAGTTGTTTGAACCCGACGCTTGTACTTGGTCCGGGGGACCAAGTACCGGGTGAGTTCTGGGTGCGCCCTGCCTGATCTCTCGACAAGGGGACCGGTGCGCAGCACCGGCAAGAGCTCAAGCCCCAAGGCCCCGGCGCAGGCCAGAGGGGCGTCTTCACTGAGACAATTCCTGCCTGAGTCCTTATTCCGCCCCCCAACTACAACCTGCAGGCATCAAAACAATCAGAAGTTATATTTCACCCCACCAAAAAAGCTTCTGCCATTGCCCGCCAGATAAGTCGGCATCGCCTCCGAAGCCGAGCGACGAATCACATAGCTGCTGGCGTAAGTCTTATCAAAAATGTTATCCGCCATCAGATAAGCACTCCAATGCTTGTCATGCTGATAAGCAACCTTGAAGCCCCAAATGGCATAGGCATTTTGATGCGTGCCTTCCACATTCTGATGATTGGTCGGCGTATCCGAAGCCAGCCAGCGCACATTCGGCCCCAAACGCCAGCCACCACGGCGATACATCAACTCTGCACCCAGCAAATGCTTGGGCACCCCGGCAATACGATTGCCCTCATACTCGCCCCCACGGAAACGGAAATCGCTGTAGGTATAGGACAGGCGATAGTCCCAACGTCCTGCCGCCGGAGCAGGCAAAGAACCGCTCAAACCCGCTTCCACCCCCTGGTGCCGTGTGCGATCGCCATAGTTGAACGTCACTGACGACGCCCCCGTCGCATCACTGACAGCCATCAGCTCATCTTTCACATTGCTGCGATACACAGCCAAGGACCAGTCCACCGCCGACTCGCCACTACCCAAACGCCCGGCTCCGCCCAACTCAAAAGTCGTGGCCTTTTGCACATTCAATTCCGTCAGCCCCGTCACTGCCGAACGCACATTCATGGGCTGGGGCACTTGCGCACTGATGATCTCCCAATACGTAGGCGCCTCATGACTGCGGCTGACATTGGCAAACACCCGCAAATCCTCGGACGGCTGCCACACCACGCCCAGTTTCGGGCTGGCATACGACCATTTCTGATCCAAGGTCTCGCCACCCAAACGATTGCGCGCGTCACGAATCGCCTGGCTGTACTTCACATCCCCCACCACCGTCCACTGGGGTGCCACATTCCAGCTCAAGCCCAAGAGCGCATTGCGGTTTTCAGCACGCAGGCGATAGTCCCCAAAAAACAAGGCGCGGCTGCCATTGGCGGGATTAACCGCGTACAGCTCACGGTCCATATCACTGCGCGCCCAGTCCAGCGCAAAGCGATAATCCAGGCTGCCTTCACGGCCCGCTACCTGCCATTGCGCCCCATAGGTATGCCCTTTGGTGGGCGAGGACACCTGCGGATTCGTAAAAGTATCGTCCACGGTCTGCCAGTACAGGCCCACGGTGTGGTTGAACTCCTCCGTTCCCCAATAGCTGCGGTTAGCCAAGCGGAACTGCGTGGCCTTGCGATTCGGGTCACGCTTATAGACATTCGCCGCCCTGTCCTGCGGCGTGTCGTAATCACCCATCACACTGCGCGGATCGCTGTAGAGACGTTCACGCGGGACCACATTGGGAATATCAAACTTCAAATCCACATAAGACAGGTAGGTACGGTTCTCGAACTGCCCGCGTTTGAAGCCAATATTGCCCTGCACATTCGTACGCTCGGAATCCGAGTGATGGCGATAGCCATCGGCCTTGTCATGGCTGACAGCCAAGCGCCCATCGAATTCGTCCGTCTGAAAACCCTTGGCCGCATGCAAACCCAGACGCCCAAAGCTGCCGCCTTCCACGCTGATGGTGTCGCCTTGCGTGCCGCTCATGGAGCGGAAATCCAGCTCACCACCCAAGGTGGTCGCACTGGCCGACAAGGCATTCGCACCTCGGCGCACACTGATCAGGGAACTGTTACGCGGTTCCAGAAAACCAATCACAAACGAGCCATCCGCCTCATTCAAAGGCAGGCCATCTTGCAACAACAAAACACCTCGATTGACCGGATTACTTTGAATGCCCGAACCCCGGATATTGAGCCGTGGCTGATCAATGCCACCAAAAAAATCCTGCACCACCAGACCGGGCTGATAGTCCAGAGCATCGCGCAAGGTCACCAGACGCACTTCGTGCTGCGGCAGAATCAAGTTGGTGCCACCGGGCACGGCATCCAGACGGGCTTTTTCTTGTCGCAGATCAGCCTGCAGCACGCTTTGCCCAACAGGCGCCTTGATGACAATGGGAGACAAGGTGGAGGTAGACGGCTCGGCCCAGGCGGCGCCCGACCACAGCCCTCCCAGCGCCAGGCTGACCGTCAGCCGACGCAATACAGGAACGTGTGACATCGTATTCTCGATAGAAAGTGAAATTACCAGTGCAGATAAAACATGGTCTTGGCCAGGATCACGATCCCGACCATGTGACAGAACACGCTTAGGTGAATGCGCTTGAAATGGATGGACTTCATGCGTCCGGTGCGTCGCAAGGTCATGGCGGTCAGAAAGTGAGCAAAAACGCTCAACGCCAACAGAATCTTGATGGTCAGGAACAGACCCAAAGTGTTATCAAAAGGGTGGGCCAGCGCCGCGCGGTGATGCCAGGCCAAACCTATCCCGGCGCTGTACAGAACCAACAGAACCCAGGGCATGATGCGCCGGGCACGGTCACCAATGGCAATCTCCAAAGTACGCATGGCCTCTCGTGGCACGTGCTTGCGTATGCCTTCCAGCATCAGGACTTCAAAAAACACCGTGCCGATGAAAAATAGTGCGGCAAACAAATGGAACAGCAGAATCACGGGATAGACAGTCATGGCGTCAAAGCCTCCTGAGACAAGAGTTGGGCATACAAAGAATCGGCCAGACGCTCGCGGGCAGCGGCATCGACAGGGCTGGCAGGCTCAAACAGTTGGCCCTGCCCTTTTTGCAGTAGCAGGCAAGAGTCGGCCACCCGCATCAGTTCGCGAGGTTGATGGCTGACATACAGCAGTGCCGCTCCAGTTTCTTCCAGACAACGCAGGCAGACTTGGGCCAGACTATGGCGCAAGGCCGGGTCCAGGGCACTGAAAGGTTCGTCCAGCAGCAGAAGGTCCGGCTGCAAGGCAAAGGCGCGGGCCAGTGCCACCCGCTGCGCCATGCCACCAGACAACTCCCCCGGCCAGCACTGGGCAACACTGGCCAGCTCTACCTGAGCCAACCAATACATGGCACGCTCTTTGGCTTGAGCAGCCGACAGGCCCTGTGCCCTCAGCGGAATCTGCACGTTATCCAGCACGCTGCGCCAAGGCAGTAAACGAGGCTGCTGAAACACCAGCACGGGGTGACGAAACGGGTTCCAGATCTGGCCGCTATCGGGTTTGATCAGCCCTGCCACCAAACGCAGCAAGGTACTTTTGCCTTCACCACTAGGCCCCAGAACGCCCAGGCGCTGCCCGGCTTTCAAAGTGAAACTTAAATCCTGCAAAACCGGCTTTCGTCCAAACAGGACCTGGACATGGCGTAGCTCAAGCATGGCTGTCCTCCCGCCACTGTCCCAAACGACGCTGCAAGGGTTGCAGCAGAACAAATTCAATCGCGGCCACCAAGCCCAGAATCAACACCACCCAGGCATATAGCTCGGCACTGTCAAAGGTGCTGCGCGCATTGGCCAAGGCATAGCCTGCACCACTTTCTGCGCCCAGCACTTCGGCCATCACCACCAGACGCACACCGCCGCAGCAGGCAATCAACAAGGCAGCCGTCAAGGGAGCCGTTAAAGAAGGCAGATACAGGTGGCGCAGACGACGCCACCAGCCAAAACGATAAACGTGGCTCATCTCGATCAAGTCGCGGTCCACCTGCAACATGCCTTTGACCGTGTTGACGTACATGCCCGGCACCATCATCAGCACCGTCATGAAAATCACCATGCCCGAGCCCAGACCAAACCACAGCATGGCCAGCACAACGACCACCACAGGAGGGATGGCCATCAGCAGCCAGCGCAAAGGCTCCAGCAGGCCACGCAGGCGCGGGCTATGTGCCGCCAGAATCCCCAGCGTAAAACCGATGGAGCAACCCACACTGACGCCGACTGCCACGCGCAAGAGGCTGGCTCCAGCGTCATTCAGAAAGTGGCCGGACATCATCAAACGCGGAATCGCGCGGGCGGTTTCTATAGGCGAGGCCATCAACAAAGGCCCCAGAAACAGGGCGCTGATCTGCCAGCACAGCAAGATCAGCAACACACCCACAACACCCCAGACGCGTGAGCTACGGGCCGTCAAATGAGGCTTGACCTTCATGGCCCATAAAACCCGGCAGCAGGCAGACCACCCCCCAAGGCTTGGGGGTGCTGATCCGCCAGCAATTGATACAGCGCTTCCAGTTGAGGGCGGATTTCACTGGCTGGATGACTATCCAGACGGGTCTTTTCAATCGCAGTTTGAATTGCCGGAACAGGGAACTGAGGCAAATAGCCATGAACCATTTGGGCGCACGCTTGCGGTTGCTGACTGCACCAACGGGCCGACTCGGCATACGCCCGCTCCACAGCCTGATTCAGCTCGGTGTCCTGAGCCACGGTGACGTTAGCCATGACACCGGCTTGGGGCAGTGCCTGTTGCGAAGGGAAAACCTCCGCCCAGGCTTGCTCCAGGCTTTGGCCGCGATGCAGATCTACCTTCTTCTGCTCTGCCTGCCACAAGAGCAAAGAAGCGGTAGGCTCCACCAGCAAGGCCTGATCCCCCTGCCCGGTCAGCATCAAAGCAATGGCATCCTGAGCATCGCGGGTACGGCGCAAGCGCACGGCATCCTTGCCCGGCTCGGCTTGCTTGGCCAGCAAGGTATCCAGCAGAACAGCAGGCAGATCACGCTGGAATGGCACCAGCAGTTCTTTACCAGCCAGATCGCTAAAGTCCTTGACCGCCGGATCTCGGCTGACCAGCCACAAAATCCCCCAGACCGAGATATTCAATTGCTTGACGGCTTGCCCCTTGTTGAACATCAAGGCGGACAAATTGCTGGGTGCGGCGCTGTAATCCACTTCTTTTTTGGCCAGCAAAACACGCAACTGATCCGGGTTTTGCCACAGACGAAATTCCAGCTTGTCCGTGTATTGGCTCAAGGCCTGGGTTTGCGCCATATGCATCAAGGGATAGGACACCACCGCAGCGGGGCCAGCCAGAGTCAGGGACTCGTAGCGGGGCGCGGCCTGGGCACCTGCGACACACAAGGCCAAGAGCAAACCAGCCCAAACACGCCCCGAGATGCGGCGGATGACTATGCCACGGCCATCTCTTTTGGAAATACCCAGCACCGTAGCGCTAAACCGCGCCAAAACCCGCTCCTTAACTGCATCAAAAACGTGAAGCTGTTCCCCGGTTTTTAGATCAGGTTCATCCAGACGGGGCATGGCAGCATGCTTACCCGATACGCCAGCATCGATTGCCCTGGGAACAGCCTGGTTTAAAGTCAGCCCACGCGCGTGGCAGGCTATCGCCTGCTGCCCTCTGTCTGAACGGGCGTTTTTTGCCTGAGGAGCAGCCCAGCGGCAAAACCCTTGATAGCTATATGGCATGAAGATTCGTATAATGAGAACTATTATCAAATGGAAATTCTCCCATCTTCATCTCAGCGCCCAAATGACAAAAGTCAACATGCCCGGCCTGTGCCCCGCTTTGTTTGAATTACTGGCCCGCCACCGCCTCCTTCAAGGTTTGCCCATCGAGGCCATCGAGCATTTGTGCCGTGACGCCTTGGCTCAACACGCCTATCCGGGACAGATCCTGTTCGATGAAGGAGACGAGGCCCGCTATTGCTTGCTGGTCGATAGCGGCCAGGTAGAAATCCTGCGCTATAGCCAAAATGGCGACGAACGTGTTTTTCACGTGTTCGATCCCGGTCAACTGGTGGCGGAAGCGGCCATGTTCATGCCCCACGGCCGCTACCCCATGTGCGCCCGTGCAAGGGGGCCCGTGCATGTTTACAAGCTCTCACGCAGCAGTTTGCAAGAAGCCTGCCGTCGCTGGCCCGACCTGGCCATGAACATGATGGCCGGCCTGAGCAGTGCCTTATATGCACAGGTCAATAAAGTGGACTGGATTTCCGCCAGCTCAGCGGCCGAGCGCCTAGCCAACTACTTGCTGAATCTGCAAGCCCGCCAAGGGGAAAATATCCAGCTTCCCTTGAACCAGCGGCAACTGGCCGCCCATTTGGGCATACGGGCAGAAACCTTGAGCCGTTTGTTTACCGACTGGCAGGCGCGCGGCTATGTCAGTGGCAAACGCAGCGACTGGCAAGTACGCGACCAGGCGCATCTACGACGTTTAGCCAGCCCTGCACAACGCTCCTTTTAAGTAGCCTCAGGCCTATCAACGCAACATCGTCCAACTGAATCCATCAGCCCCTGACGCAGGGCCACAGGCCCCCTCTTTTTTAGTCGCTGCCTTAAAAACGGAGCAAGTGTTCATCGCTGCCTCAAACCAGAAGCAAATTCGCGCCGCCGCCATACCGTCATGACTTTTGTCATTGGAGGACCTTTCAAGCAGACCGAGAATGCCGGCTTTTAGCCCCTTTGCTTGATATCCATGACACACGCGCTGCCGCAGGCCGATTACACCGAAGCCGACATCCGCCAATTGGTGACCCAGTTCTACGCCCAGGTACGGCAAGATGCACAGCTAGGCCCGATTTTTGAACACACGGTGAAAAACTGGGACGAGCACCTGGATATGCTGTGCGATTTCTGGTCGGCCATTTTGCTGGGCACACGCCGCTTCAAGGGCGCCCCCATTGCGCGCCATGCGGCCCTGCCCACCTTATCCTGGCCCTTGTTTGAGCGCTGGCTGGCAATTTTCCACCAAACCACAGCGACGCTGGGCAAACCCGCCCTGCAAGAAAAGGCAAACGCCATGGCAGGCCGCATTGCCGCCAAACTTTGGCAAACCTATCAGGCGCAAAGCAATCAAACACGCCTGCCCGACACCCTGCCCGAAGGGCTGGAACGCTACAGCCAATCCCCCGTTTTCACGCCAGACAATTTGCCCGAGGCCCTACGCCGCGCTCACAACACCAAAGTCGGCACCTGGGGGCTATTGCGGGTCCAAACCGGCGTGCTGCGTTTTGTGCTGGACCAGGAGCCCTTTACCGAAGTGGTCCTGACCGCCGGGCAATGCGTGGCGATTGAGCCCCAGGTCCTGCATCACGTGGAATTCGAGCTGCCCGGCAGCTTCCAGATCGAGTTCTTCAAACAAGCCCGCTGAATTGAAAAAATCCCTTACAAATAGTAGGTGAATACCCGCATCACCGACTACACTTGCGGCTCTGGCGTGAAAACCTCAATAGAATCAAGATTATTCTTGATCAATATGACACGCCCTTCGGGCAGCAACCCATAAGCTCAACGCTTATACTGTTCAACTATAAACCAGGGGCACCGCTCACAAGGCGCCCCCTTCAGATTTCAAACACGAAAACACAATCCTATTGGAGAGCCGCATGGTGAACATGAATCGGCGTCAGTTCTTCAAAGTGACGGGGGCCTCGCTGGCCAGTTCCAGCATGGTTTTGCTGGGCGCTGCGCCCACCCCCGCCATGGCGGAAGTCAGGCAGTACAAACTGACCCGCATGACAGAGACGCGAAATACCTGTCCTTACTGTTCTGTAGCCTGTGGGGTGCTGCTGTACTCCCGTGGTGACGGTGCCATGAATGCCGAGCCCAGTGTGGTTCACATCGAAGGCGACGCGGATCACCCGGTCAACCGCGGCACACTCTGTCCTAAGGGCGCAGGCTTGGTGGATTTCATCAAAAGCCCCAACCGACTCAAATACCCCGAATACCGCGCCGCTGGCTCGGACAAATGGGAACGCATCTCCTGGGAAGACGCTTTCACGCGTATTGCCAAGCTGATGAAAGAAGACCGCGACGCCAACTTCCAGACCACGGCTGAAGACGGCACCGTCGTCAACCGTTGGCTGACCACGGGCATGCTGGCGGCGTCGGCAAGCAGTAACGAAGTGGGCTATATCACCCATAAAGTCATCCGCAGCATGGGTGTACTGGCGTTCGATAACCAAGCACGTGTCTGACACGGCCCGACGGTGGCAGGTCTTGCCCCGACGTTTGGCCGTGGAGCGATGACGAACCATTGGGTCGACATCAAGAACGCGGATATTGTGCTGATTATGGGCGGCAACGCAGCCGAGGCGCACCCCTGTGGGTTCAAATGGGTGACCGAGGCCAAAGCACACAACAATGCAAAACTGATCGTTGTGGATCCACGCTTTACGCGTTCGGCATCCGTGGCGGACTATTACGCACCGATACGTACCGGTAGTGACATCACCTTTCTGGGTGGCGTCATCAAATACCTGCTGGATAACGACAAGATCCAGCACGAATACGTGCGCAACTACACCGATATGCCCTTTATCGTGCGCGAAGACTTTGACTTCGAGCAGGGGCTGTATTCGGGCTACAACGAAGAAAAACGCAGCTACGACCGATCCTCCTGGGACTACGAGCTGGGCGAGGACGGCTATGTCAAAACCGACCCGACCTTGCAACACCCACGCTCGGTGTACCAACTGCTGCGCAAGCACTACGAGCGCTACACGCCCGAGATGGTGGAACGCGTCTGTGGCACGCCCAAGGACAAATTCCTGAAAGTCTGTGAAATGCTGGCCTCGACCGCTGAACCGGGTCGCGCGGGCACCATTTTGTATGCACTGGGCTGGACGCAACACACGATTGGCTCGCAGATCATCCGTACCGGCGCTATGGTGCAGTTGCTGCTGGGCAATATTGGTATTGCCGGCGGTGGCATGAACGCGCTGCGCGGACACTCCAATATTCAGGGTCTGACTGACCTGGGTTTGATGTCCAACCTGCTGCCCGGCTATCTGACCTTGCCCAACCAGGCCGAGCAAGAGTTTGACGGCTACATTGGCGCACGTGCCCTTCAACCGCTACGCCCTAACCAGCTGAGCTACTGGCGCAACTACAAGAAGTTCCACGTCAGCCTGATGAAGGCCTGGTTCGGTGATGCCGCCCAGGCCGAGAACAACTGGGCCTATCACTACCTGCCCAAGCTGGACAAGCTCTACGACATGCTGCAAGTGTTCGAGCTGATGGACGAAGGCAAGATGACGGGCTACATCTGTCAGGGCTTTAACCCCCTGGCGGCAGCACCGTACAAGGCCAAGCTGCTGCGTGGTTTCTCCAAGCTCAAATACATGGTCATCATGGACCCGCTGGTCACGGAAACGTCAGAGTTCTGGAAGAACTATGGCGAACACAATGATGTCGATTCCGCTTCCATCCAGACCGAAGTGTTCCGTCTGCCCACCACCTGTTTCGCCGAGGAAGAAGGCGCACTGGTGAACTCGGGCCGCTGGTTGCAATGGCACTGGAAGGCCGCCAACCCTCCGGGCGAGGCCAAGAGCGACATTGAGATCATGAGTACGCTGTTCACGCATATTCGCTCGCTGTATCAGAAAGAAGGCGGCGCCTTCCCTGACCCGATCCTGAACCTGTCCTGGCCGTACTCCAATCCGGATGATCCAACCGCCGCTGAACTGGCCAAGGAATACTCGGGACGAGCACTGGTTGACCTGGTCGATCCCAAAGATCCGACCAAGATCATACGTAAAGCAGGCGAACAGCTCGATGGCTTTGCCCAATTGCGCGACGACGGCACCACGCTCAGTGGTTGCTGGATCTATGCCGGCGCCTGGACACAGCAAGGCAATATGATGGCTCGCCGAGACAATAGCGATCCAACCGGCATCGGCCAGACGCTGAACTGGGCCTGGGCCTGGCCAGCGAACCGTCGCGTGCTCTACAACCGTGCCTCCTGTGACCTGAACGGCAAACCCTTTGACCCACGCCGCAACCTGGTTCACTGGGACGGCAAGCGCTGGGGGGGGGCAGATGTCCCTGACTACAAGGCCGATGAAAACCCGGCCGATGGCATGGGACCGTTCATCATGAACCCCGAAGGGGTAGCCCGCTTCTTTGCCCGAAAAGGCATGGCAGAAGGCCCCTTCCCCGAGCACTACGAGCCCTTTGAAAGCCCGCTCAGCTACAACCCGCTCAGTCCTGACGAGCCCCGTGCCATTACCAACCCGGCCGCGCGTATCTTCAAGGACGACCTGGCCGCCATGGGTACGGTAGACAAGTTCCCTTATGTGGGCACAACCTACCGCCTGACCGAGCACTTCCACTACTGGACCAAACACGTGGAGCTGAACGCCATCGTGCAGCCTGAACAGTTTGTGGAAATTGGCGAGGAACTGGCCAAGGAAGTGGGCATCGTGCACGGTGACCGCGTCAAGGTGTCCTCCAACCGGGGCTATATCAAAGCCGTGGCGGTGGTGACCAAGCGCATCAAGGCCCTGAACGTGGATGGCAAAGTTGTCCACCAAGTGGGGATCCCGCTGCACTGGGGTTTTGTGGGTCTGGCCCGACCCGGTTTCCTGATCAATGCGCTGACACCGCCCGTCGGGGACGGCAACTCGCAAACGCCGGAAACCAAGGCCTTTCTGGTTCAACTTGAAAAGGTTAAGGAGTAAGCCATGGCCTTGCAATCACTCGATATCAAACGGCGCTCCGCAACCACCACCCCATCGCCCAGCGTGCGCGAGCCCGTGGGCGGGGAGGTGGCCAAGCTGATCGACACCAGTAAGTGCATTGGCTGTAAGGCCTGTCAGGTCGCCTGCATGGAATGGAACGATACGCGCGACGAAATCGGCCACAACGTCGGGGTGTATGACAACCCGGCCGACCTGACCGACAAGTCCTGGACCATCATGCGCTTTGCGGAGTATGAAAACCCCGCTGGCGATCTGGAATGGCTGATTCGCAAAGACGGCTGTATGCACTGCGAGGATCCGGGCTGTCTGAAGGCCTGTCCCTCGCCGGGCGCCATCGTGCAGTACACCAACGGCATTGTGGATTTCCACGAGGAAAACTGCATTGGCTGCGGCTACTGCGTGACCGGTTGTCCTTTCGATGTGCCCCGCATTTCGGAAAAGGACAAGAAAGCCTACAAGTGCACCTTGTGTTCAGACCGTGTCGCGGTCGGACAGGAACCGGCCTGTGCCAAGACCTGTCCGACCGGCGCGATTGTGTTCGGTACGAAAGAAGACATGCAGCACCACGCTGCAGAGCGTATCGAAGACCTGAAATCGCGTGGCTTTGAAAACGCCGGTCTGTACGACCCGGCTGGAGTGGGTGGCACCCACGTCATGTATGTGCTGCATCATGCCGACAAGCCCGAGCTGTACAGCGATCTGCCCAAGGACCCGCAAATCAGCCCGATGGTCTCGCTCTGGAAGGGGGTAGCCAAACCGCTGGGGGTTGCGGCTATGGCACTGACCGCCCTGATTGGTTTCTTCCACTACATCCGAACCGGTCCTAACGAGACTGACGAGGAAGACGAGCGCCGCGCCGATGAGGACGCCCGCAAGATCCAGGAGGCTCACCATGACTGATCACAACCGCAAGGGCATGATTCAGCGCTACACCACCAGTCAGCGCATTAATCACTGGATCATTGCCATGAGCTTTGTGCTGCTGGCCTTGTCCGGGCTGGCGCTGTTTCATCCGTCAATGTACTGGCTGACCAATCTGTTTGGTGGCGGCCCGTGGACACGCATTCTTCACCCGTTTATTGGCGTGGTGATGTTTGTGTGCTTTTTCCTGTTTGCAGCGCGCATGGTACGGCACAATATGTTCTCCAAGGGTGACGCGGCCTGGCTGCGTCACTTCAAGGACGTACTGAACGCCAAGGACGAGCGCATCCCCGAAGTAGGCCGTTACAACGCCGGGCAAAAGATCCTGTTTTTTGCCCTGGTGATCTTCATGATCGGCCTGCTGGCAACCGGTGTGGTGATGTGGCGCGAATACTTTTCCGCCTTCTTCCCCATCTGGGCTATCCGCCTGGCCTCCGTGCTGCATGCGGTCTGCGCCCTGCTGATGATTTGCGCGATTATCGTGCACATCTACGCCGGTATCTGGGTAAAGGGTTCGGTCAAAGCCATGACCCGTGGCACGGTCACCCGTGCCTGGGCCTGGAAACACCACCGCGCCTGGTTCCGTGAAGAAATGGAAAAAGGTCCCAGCCGTCCTGCTGAATAAGCGGGGCTCTGTTTTATCAGCAACCCGGCTGCCATGCGCCATTTCGGGCATGGCAGTCTTGTTTTCAGGAGTCTGTCTTGCAACGCATCCTTCCGCGCGGCGAAATCGAAAGTCTGGACCACACTTCCATCCCCCGACTGCGCCTGCCTGTGCGAGCCAGCGTCTTTGCAGACCGGGCAGCACGTCTGCGTCAATTGTCTGCCGACAATCCCGTCGGTGCCTACCTGCTCTTGCTGGCGCATCTGGTGGACGGGCAGCACAAGCAGCTCACTGCGCTTGCCCCCGCCGAACTGCCCGCTGATGTGCTGGAAACGGCACAACGCCACGGCATGCCGCCCTTGCTGGCCTCGGGCTGGAAGCGCGATCCGCAGTGGCTCAGTATTCTGAGCAACCTGCTCAATCACATGATCCAGACCTCGGATGTGCCTGCTGCCGCCCAAGAGGTTTGCCAGGGTCTGCTTAAAAAGGCCGAGTCCAACCCGCAAAAGCTGGAAGATCTGGCTGACGCGATTCTGGCCGAGCAATTGCCTGAACAAGACGGTGCCGCTGCACCTTTTGTCATGGCCGCCTTGCAGGTCTACTGGACGCATCTGGCCTGCTCGCTGACCGAAGGCCAACTGTCTGTGACCAGCCCCTTTGGCGTATGTCCGTCCTGCGGCAGCCTGCCCGTATCCAGCGTGGTACGTGTGGGTGGTCGTGAAGATGGTTGCCGCTATATGTGCTGCCCACGCTGCAGCGTGGAATGGCATCTGGTACGTGTGACCTGCTCGCACTGCGAAAGCACTAAAAGCGTGGCTTACCACGCCATTGAAGATGGCCCGGAAGGCATCAAGGCCGAGTCCTGCGACAACTGCCATACCTACCGCAAAATCTTCTACCAGGAAAAGCAGTTGGGCATAGACCCGGTGGCGGACGACCTGGCCAGTCTGGCTCTGGACGTTTTGATGGGCGAAGAAGGCTATTCCCGCGCCAGCGGCAATCCGCTTCTTTGGCAGCAGTCTTAAGCTAAGATTCCCCTACGCCTTGTACGCAAGGCGTAGCTGACGGACCCTGCCCATAGACTCAAATGCCTGCCTTTGAATGATGAGCCCTACTCCTGAACTCTCCCCCGCCCATATCCCTTCCCTGGATCGCTTACTGCGCTCGCCAGAGTTCGAGCCTTTACTAAGCCAGTTCGGTCACACACGCCTCAGTCAAAGCACTCGCGCCCATTTGCAAGTACTGCGGGATACGTTGTTCAAGGGAGCACTACGTCCTCAGGACCTGGCGCCCGCCCAGCTCGCCCAAGCACTGCAGGCCAAGCTACAAGAAGCATCCCGACTGCAGCTGCGCCCGGTTTTCAATCTGACCGGCACCGTGCTGCACACCAATCTTGGGCGTGCGATGCTACCGGATGAAGCCATCCAGGCTGTCGTCCAGGCCATGCGTTCACCCGCCAATCTGGAATTTGACCTGCAAACCGGTGGCCGAGGCGACCGGGATGACCTGATCAACCCCTTGCTTTGCGAACTGACTGGTGCTGAAGCCGCCACGGTGGTCAACAATAACGCCGCCGCCGTGCTGCTGATGCTCAGCACCCTGAGCCCCCGGCGCGAAACCGTGGTGTCGCGCGGCGAACTGGTAGAAATTGGCGGTGCCTTCCGTATCCCTGACATCATGAAGCGTGCCGGTGCCCGCCTGCATGAAGTGGGCACCACCAACCGTACCCACGCAGCCGACTACGAAAACGCCATCAACGAGCGCAGCGCCATGTTGATGAAGGTGCATTGCAGCAACTACGCCGTCAAAGGTTTCACCAAAAGCGTTTCTGTCCAGGAAGTGGCACAGATCGCCAAGAAGCACGGCCTGCCCACCAGCGTGGATCTGGGCAGCGGTACCTTGGTGGATCTCAGCCAATGGGGCCTGCCGCCCGAACCCACCGTGCGTGAAACCATCGAAGCCGGGGCCGATATCGTGACCTTCAGCGGCGACAAGTTGCTGGGTGGCCCCCAGGCCGGTCTGATCGTAGGCCGCGCAGACCTGATCGCCAAGATCAAGAAGAACCCGCTCAAACGCGCTTTGCGTGTAGGCAAAATCACACTGGCCGCGCTGGAACCGGTA
The DNA here is from genome assembly GCF_025960365.1 of Alcaligenes sp. SMD-FA. Taxonomy (NCBI): domain Bacteria; kingdom Pseudomonadati; phylum Pseudomonadota; class Betaproteobacteria; order Burkholderiales; family Alcaligenaceae; genus Alcaligenes; species Alcaligenes sp. SMD-FA. The sequence goes on from NZ_CP110108.1 coordinate 3,697,467, forward strand.
CTGGCCTTATACCGTTCGCCCGAGCGCCTACCCGAACACCTGACCACCCTTCGTTTGCTGACCCGGCCATCGGCGCAGATGCGCGCCCAGGCGCTACGTTTGGCACCAGCCTTGCAGCAATGGGTGGGGACACAATTTGCAGTCGAACCCACTGCGATGCTGAGCCAGATTGGCAGCGGTGCTTTGCCCGAAGACGTGCTGCCCAGCTTTGGACTGCGCTTTGCCTACCAAGGCACAGGCCGTCCGGGTCGCCATCTGACAGAGCTGGAAAAACGCCTGCGTACCTTGCCCCAACCCGTTATCGGGCGCATTGCGCAAGATGCCTTTTGGCTGGACCTGCGCTGTTTGGAAGAACAATTTGAAGCTGACTTCAGCGCACAACTGATCTGCGAGCAAGCATGATTGTTGGTACTGCAGGACATATTGATCACGGCAAAACCACCTTGATCCGCGCCTTGACGGGTGTGGATACCGACCGTCTGGAAGAGGAAAAAAAGCGCGGTATCTCCATCCAGTTGGGCTATGCCTATACGCCCTTACCCGACGGGCAGATTCTGGGATTTATTGATGTTCCCGGCCACGAGCGTCTGGTACACACCATGGTCGCAGGTGCAACCGGCATTGATTTTGGCCTGCTGATCGTGGCCGTAGATGATGGCGTCATGCCGCAAACCCGCGAGCATTTGGCGGTGCTGCAACTACTGGGTTTAGACGCCGGAGCCATCGTGCTGAGCAAGGCGGATCGCGCCGATGCCGCTCGGATTGAAACCGTCAAAGCCCAGCTGCAAACACTTGTCCAAGGAAGTTTTCTGGACAATGCGCCCGTCTTCGTTGTCGATGCCCTGTCCGAGGACAAACCCGGTCTGGAAGCGTTACGCCAGCATCTGCACACACAGGCCTTGCAATCCACCACACAAGATGGCCAAGGCTATTTCCGTCTGGCCATTGACCGTGTTTTTACCCTGCAAGGCCACGGCACGGTCGTGACCGGCACGGTACACGACGGCGTGCTGGATCTGGATGGCCCGGCGATGGACTTGCGCCTGATGCCACGGGGCACGCCAGTGCGAGTACGCAGTATTCATGCCCAGAACCAGGCCTCGCGCCAGGCCCGAGCCGGCCAGCGTTGCGCCCTGAACCTGGGTGGAATTGATGTACAGGATATCGAGCGTGGTGACTGGCTGGCCGACGCCCGCTGCTTCATCCCCTCCACTCGTATCGACGTGGAACTGAGCCTGCTGGACAAAGATATTCCCGCCCTACGCACCTGGTCGCCCTGGCATGTCCACATGGGGGCCGCTCACCTGACGGCCCATGCCGTGCCTTTGGATGGCGAATCCTTGCAGCCCGGCCAGACCGGCAAAGTCCAACTGGTCTTTGACCGTCCCATCTGCACCGTAACGGGCGAGCGTTTTATCCTGCGTAATGCCCAGGCCAGCGAAACGGTCGGCGGCGGGATTGTGCTGGACCCGAATGCACCGGACCGCAAACGACGCTCTACGACGCGTCTTGCCTGGCTGGAGGCCTTGGCACAATGGACGCGCGGCGGACCATTGGAGGGCCTGCTGGCCCACGCACCTTACGGTCTGGACGAAGCGACACTGCTGCGTCTGTCGGGAGGATCTCAACACGGCTTGAGCGCCCCTGCCAATGCCCGCTGGCGCACCGGATCTCGCCCACAAAGTCAGCCTATCTTGCTAAGTAATGCGCGCCTGGAAACGCTGTGTCAGCACATAGAAAGCGTGGTGCTGCAGTATCACGAGCGCAATCCGGACGAACCGGGCCTGTCCATCAGCCGCTTGCGACGCATGGCCGCCCCCACCATGCCCGACGCCATCTGGCAACTGCTGACCGAGCACCTGCTGGCGGAACAGCGCTTGGCCCGCCAAGGGGCCTGGTTGCATACGCCGGGACACCGCGTCACCCTGAGTCCCGAAGATGAAGCCCTGGCTGCCGCCCTGCTGCCCTTGATCGAGGCAGGCCGCTTCGATCCTCCGTGGACACGCGATCTGGCCAAAGCAACCGAGTACCCGGAAGACCAGACTCGCAACGTGCTGCGCCGACTGGTGCGCCAAGGCGAACTGTTTCAGATCGTGCACGACCTGTTCTACCACCGTCGCCAAATCGCAGTCTTGGCCCATATCGTCAAGGAGCTGCACAGCGGCCAGGGCGTCAGCGCCGCGCAGTTCCGGGACGCAACGGGGTTGGGCCGCAAACGGGCCATTCAGATTCTGGAATTTTTTGATCGCGTCGGCTATACACGACGTGTACGTGATCGCCACGTCTTACGCGGCGAAGCCTGGACACAAGCTGACTGATGCAGCGTGTTGATCATAGGCTTGATCGTTGAAGCGTAATCGGCCCTAACGTATGATAGGGCCTCTTGAAGGAAAGCATTCGTGCCCGGTGGCACGGCCGGGCTTCAAACCCGGTTGGGGGCGTCAGACGTTCCCAGGTAGGTTCGACTCCTGCTGCTTTCCGCCAATTTCTGCAGCGGCCTCCAGCACACTGGCAGGCCCTGAACTACGGTAACGTCTGTGTGGGCTCAGCCTGCGCCTCAGGCGTTGAACGACGCCCTGCTGTCGGCCCCGAGTCAGAGCACGTCACCGCCAGTACCTGCGCTTGTTGATCCCCCAAGCTAAGCACACTGTGGGGAAGCTCCGAGTCAAAGTAAACGGAATCGCCCGTCTCCAAGGTCATGCTGTACTCTGCAATGGTCACTTGCACTTGCCCTTGAATCACAAACAAAAACTCTTCTCCCCCATGCGGGAAGGTTGGCGCAGGCTGCTGGTGATCATGCGGAGGGTAAATGACAAAGGGATCCATCAAACGAAAGCGTCGCCGCCCGGCCATGCTCTCGTAACGGTAAGCGCTATGGCCGGCTACGCTGGGCAAGGGCATACGATCGTGCCGCCGCACGACACACACACTTTCGTCTTGATCCAGATCCGCCTCTCCGATCAACTGCGACACCCCCATGCCATACGCCTGAGCCAACTTGACCACAGTCGAGATGGACGGCGCACTGACGGCCCGCTCCAGCTTGGACAAATAACTTTTAGTCAGACCAGTACGCTGAGCCAATTGCTCCAGCGACAAGCCATGTTGGCGACGCAGAGCGCGCAAGCGAAAGGGAAGATGGGTCATGTGGGCTAAAAAGAGGTGTGGCGCCCGAGGCCAGCCTCAGGGCGCGTAGAAAAAAGCAGCCTCTTATTCTACTCAAAAACATCCGTATGGCGTTTCAGCGCTTTACGGGCATAGTATTCAAAGCCGATCTCGGAGCGACGCGGCCTCAAAATCCAGTCATGAGCCTCCCGACCCAATTCCGGCGCAATAGGCTGAATCTTTCCGGCGGACATCGCCAACAGTTGCATGCGCGCAGTACGCTCAAATTGCAAAGCCAGAACACAAGCCTCTTCTACTGAGGCCGCTGCCACCAACATGCCATGGTGTGACAACAAAATGGCGCGTTTATCGCCTAAGGCCTCAGCAATGATCTGCCCTTCTTCATTGCCCACGGGCACACCAGGCCAATCTTTCAGGAATGCACAGTCCTCATACAAGGGGCAGTTGTCCATATGAGAGACCTCTAGCGGCACCTCCAGCATGGACAGGGCGGCCACATGCAGGGGGTGCGTATGAATGATGCAGTTCACATCGGGTCGAGCACGATACACCCAGGAGTGAAAGCGGTTTGCCGGATTAGGCATGCCGTACCCTTTCAACACGGTCAGGTCCTCGTCCACCAACAAAACATTCGTCGAGGTGATCTCATCAAAACCCAGGCCCAACTGCTGGGTAAAGTACGTGCCCTCCTGTTCCCCGCGTGCGGTGATCTGGCCAGCCAGCCCGGAGTCATGGCCACCATCAAAAAGAATACGGCAAGTCAGCGCAAGCTTTTCGGGAACACTGCGTTCAGGGATTTCAAAAATTGCCTGCATCTGACTTTGTGCCTGTTCAATCAGCACAGATTTAGACAAGCTCATGGTGTCACTCATAACCACTCCTTTTGTAAATGACAATCCTGCTCACAACAGCGGGACATAGCCCGCCAGGGCCTGCATACGTTCAAGCCAACGTCGGACCGATGGATAGCAGCGCAGCTCATAACCACCTTGCTGCGCCATACAGGTATAGGGAAACAAGGCAACATCCGCGATGCTGGGCCTGTCTCCAACAAAATAGCGATGTCGCTGCAAATGCGCCTCCATATGAGCCAGAGCCTTGTTGCCCTGTTCACGCCACGCCAACACCGCAGGAGCATCCACCGCCATCGTGCCGCGCAATGTCACCCACAGTCTTGGCTGGGCAAGGTTGGCCATATGCTGCGTCTGCTCAAAAGACAACCACTGCAAAACCTGTGCCTGGGCCAGTGCATCGGCGGGCAAGAACGCCGTACCCTGTGCCAAATACCACAAGATGGCGGCCGACTCCGCCAGCCAGGGCCCCTCCCGAGTCCGCAATACCGGCACCTGTTCCCAAGGGTTGATACGCCGAAACGCCTCGGTATCCAGATCCCCCTCCACGATGGACAGGCTGCGCCGCTGTAGCGCTATACCCAAATAGCCGCACAGCAGTCGTACCTTCCAGCCATTGCCGGTATAGATCGTGTCGATAAGCTCCAGTGCCGGTTGGTTCATCGTCTGCTCCTTACTCCAGACTGATGTCTGCGGTCTGCACAATACGCTGCCACTTGCTGCGCTCGGCCGCGATAAAGTGTTGGTACTCGTCCTGGGTTCCGGTGTAGACCTGACTGCCTTGCTGCTCCAGATGAGCTTTGAACTGCGGGTCAGCCAGTGTCTTTTGCAATGCCGTCTCCAACACTGCAACGATCTGCGGTGGCGTACCGGGTGGAGCCAGCAACACGTTCCAGGAACTGATGCGCAGCTCAGGTGCACCCAACTCCGCGCTGGAAGGGACATCAGGAGCAGCCGGGGAACGCTGACTATCAGCCAAGACCAGGGCGTGAAGCTTGCCCGCCTTCACTTGCGGCATGATCACTGGAATGGCATCCATCACCATGTCAGCATGGCGGCCCACCACCGCGCTGACCGCTTCCCCCCCGCTCTTGAAGGGAATATGCCGCACATCAAGTTTCTCCGTTAGCTTGAACAGTTCAATCCCTAAATGTGGAGAACTCCCGACTCCTGCTGACCCAAAGTTCAGCAGACCCGGCTCCTGCCGGGCATGGCTGACCAGTTGGGCGTAGGTCTCTGTACCCAGATCCGAACGAACTGCCAGCACATACGGAGACCCCGTCACCATACCGATAGGCACAAAAGCGTGTGGGTCGTAGTTGATCTTGGAGGCCAGCAAGGGATTGACCACCTGTGTGCCTACGGTCCCCATGAACACGGTGTACCCGTCCGCCTTGGCATTTTGCGCGGCCTGAGCGGCGATCATGCCGCCAGCACCGGCCCTATTTTCAACAATCACGGTCTGATCCAACTCCTTACCCAACTGCTGGGCAAGAAGGCGTGCCACCAGGTCTGTAATGCCTCCTGCGCCAAAGGGCACGATCAAACGCAACGGCTGGGCGGGAAACGTCGTTGCCTGCGCCGACCCCGCAATCATCATCAAGGCCGCCCACCCGGCCATCGCTAAACCAAAAATCTTTTTCATGAAGTGTCTCCTGAACTTTTTAAGTTTGAATTGTTCAGGACACATTCTCATCAAAAATGACCCGTCGTGTCAAATAAAGAAATTAATGTCCTTCAAGACTTCTATCAGGACCAAGAAAAGAGGCGGCATGCTTATTTTCAGGACTCATACCGCTTTCCTAGGCATGACACCTTTCTGAAAAAAAACAGAATTTTTCCTATAGAACAACGATTGTCCAGAACACCATCGAAGGCTCGTCCGTGCAGCCCGTGTTTCTGACACCACACATTCGTCAGCTTTCTCGACAAGCAACACATTTTTAAACAAAATGCTGATTGCGAACAATTCTCATTATATTTATCGTTATCAGGGAAGAGATTATGAATGTATTGACGCTCCCGGCTCGCCGCCCGATCTTTGCATTAGGCCTGCTCGCCACGGCCTTGGCAGCCAGTTTCAATGCGCAGGCACAAACCTCCAGCGTGCGTGGTGGGGTCACCTCACTAGAAGAAATCCGTGTCTTGCCATCGGCAGAAGAAGCCGTCAAACAGGCTCCTGGCGTGTCCACTATCACCGCCGACGATATTGAAAAACGTCCTCCCGCCAACGATCTGTCCGAACTGATCCGCACCATGCCCGGTGTGAACCTGACCGGGAACAGCCCATCGGGCTCCTACGGCAATAGCCGCCAGATCGACTTACGCGGCATGGGTCCGGAAAACACCTTGATCCTGATTGACGGCAAGCCCGTGAGCTCTCGGGACTCCATTCGCATGGGGCGTAACGGGGAACGTAATACCCGTGGCGACAGTAACTGGGTCCCTGTCAACGCCATCGAACGCATTGAAGTGTTGCGTGGGCCGGCAGCCGCGCGCTACGGCTCCGGTGCCGCCGGTGGTGTGGTGAACATCATCACAAAAGCGCCTACCGACACCTTTTCCGGCTCGGTAACCGCCTATGGCTTAATCCCCGAGGACAGCGATTACGGCTCCACACGTCGCACCGGCTTTAACCTGTCTGGCCCCATCGCCGACAAACTGTCTTTCCGCGTCTACGGCAATATCGCCAAAACCGATGCAGACAAACCTGCCTTGAACGCTAAATCCTCCGGCATTAATGTCAGCGAAACAAACGTGCCTCCAGCAGGCCGCGAAGGTGTGCGTAACAAGGACATCAACGGCCTGGTCCGCCTGGATATCAACCGCGACCATCGCCTGGAACTGGAAGGCTCATTTAGTCGCCAAGGCAATATTTTTGCTGGCGAGCGTCTGTTCACCAACGGCAATGCCACCATCGCTTCACTGGCCGATGACGGGGCCGAAACCAACATCATGTATCGCCGCGCTGGATCGTTGAGCCACTATGGGGACTATGGCCAAGGCCGTCGTTCGCGGCTTACCTTTGCCTATGAAGGCACCACCAACTCCCGCTTGAATGAAGGGCTGGCCGGAGGTGGCGAAGGCAGTATCTCCAACCCTGGCGCAGGTTCCGTATCAGAGTTGCGTTCGTTGAACCTGTCCGGCGAATACAACACGCCCTTACAGATCGCCAACAAGCACGTGCTGATGACCGTGGGTTTTGAACACCGCGACCAACGCCTGGATGATGACTACGCCACCCGCTCTGGCCAGACCATCAACAAGAACGCTGACTCCAAAAGCAAGGCTCGCACCACTGCCGCCTATGTGGAAGGCAATATCGAGCTGACTGAAGCACTGACCGTCACCCCCGGTGTCCGCTTTGATCACCACAGCAAGTTTGGCGACAACTGGAGCCCCAGTCTGAACGCCTCCTACTTCCTGACCGACCATCTGACCCTGAAAGGCGGTATTGCCCGCGCTTTCAAAGCACCTAACCTGTACCAGTCCAACCCCAACTACCTGTACCAGACGCGCGGTAACGGTTGCCCGTACGACCCCGTAACAGGCCAACGCGTGAGCGGCCCTTGCTACATCTTCGGTAACGACGATCTGTCACCCGAGCGCAGCATCAACAAGGAAATTGGTCTGGCCTACGACAAGGCCGGCTGGGCAGCAGGGCTGACGTACTTTCAGAACGACTACAGCAACAAGATTGTGGCCGATATGGGCGACCAGACTATTCCGGATGCGGTGAACATCGGCGGCTCGCTGGTGCGTCCCTTCCAGTGGGTGAACTCCGGCAAGGCCGTGATCCGTGGTCTGGAAGGCAATCTGACCATCCCGATCCTGGGCGAGAACGGCGAGACACTGAGCCTGAGCAATAACCTGACTTACATGATCACCAACAAGTCCAAGGAAACGAATCAGCCTTTGACTGTCATTCCACGCTACACCCTGAACAGCACGCTGGATTGGCGCGTGAACGACAAGCTGTCCATGCTGGCAACCGCCACCCTGTATGGCAAGCAAAAGCCACGCTCACAGAACCTGTCCAATAACTCGACCGTCACAGGCGATGGTCTGCGTGAACGTGGTTCGTATGCCATCTTCGGCCTGAGCGGTGCTTATCAAGTGACCAAGTCCACCCATATCCGCCTGGGCGTCAACAACCTGTTCGACAAGCGCTTGTACCGTGAAGACTCCGGTAGCGGCCAAGGTGCCAACACCTATAACGAGCCTGGCCGTCAATACTACGCAACCTTGACGGCCAGCTTCTAAGGCGTCTGGCTGTACCCCGGACGCTTTCGGGGGTCCGGATGACTTCTTGTTGTATCAGCCCCTGCCCTTCCCAACGGGAGCAGCGGGGGCTGCTTCTTGCCCCGCGTTAACCCAAGTCAGCTCTCCCCGGCCCGGCCCCAACAACGCTAGACTAAAGCCTTGTTGGCCATCCGTCCGGCTACAGAACCATCACATTCGGGAGCTGATCTTGTCATACATTGAACCGGATCTGGCGATCTACGCCGGGCCTCGTGCCTATCGTCACATTCAAAACCAGGGTTTGCATGCCAAAGATATCAGCACACTAATTGGCAGCGCGGGCGGGCCCAAGGCGTTGGCCTTGACCGGGCTGGATCAGTATCTGTTTGGGGACTGGCTCAACACACATGACGAACCGCTGTGGTTGTTTGGCAGCTCAGTGGCCTCCTGGCGTTTTGCCTGCGCGGCTCAACACGATCCGTACAAAGCTTTTGCGGACTTTGCCCAGCTCTATATACACAGTCCCTTTTTACCCAACTCCACGGTCGCGGACATTACCCGGTCTACCCAGACTATGCTGAAAACGTTCCTCGGGGACGCCGACTCACAAGCAGCAATCCTGAACCACCCGCGCTATCGCTTCGCCATTACCGTGGCACGCAGCAAAGGCTGGGCAGGCTCCCGCAATCAAAAACAGCTTGGCGCAGCCCTGCTCGGCTGCATGGTCGGCAACTATGTGCACCCGGCCATCCCGCGCTGGTTCTTTGAGCGGGTCATCGTACACGACACCCGCAGCCCCTTGCCCATCCACGGCAAGCATCACGATCAGGCTCGCTACGCGGCACTGGATCAGCACAATCTGTTCCAAACCTTGGCTGCCAGCACCGCCATTCCAATGGTCATCGACGGTGTTGATGCCGCTCATAACTGGCCCGCCGGGCTCTACCGGGATGGGGGGCTGGTGGACTACAACTTTTGCGCACTGGATCTGGACAGCCCTGGCCTGACCTTGTTTCCCCATTTCACGCAAAAAATCAGCGCCAGTTGGTTCGACAAATACCTGCCACGCTGGCAGAAGGCCCGTCGTCCCCACAGCCTGGATAATCTGATTTTGTTATGCCCTACGCCCCACTTTTATCAGCGTCTGCAAGACCACAAAATCCCCGATCGTTCCGACTACAAGCGTCTGTCTGATGCAGATCGACGTCTGGCCTGGCAACACGCCGTTGAACAAAGCCAGCGCCTGGGCGAGCAGTTTGCACAGTGGGTCGCTGCGGACCAGCTTGCCCAGGTGGTGCGTCCCCTGCCCTTCCCATAACTGGCGCTTGCCAAGCCAAAAGGACAAGTCAGCTCAAAACTGATAGCGCAAGGACGCCATCACATTACGCGGGGCGCCGTAGGTATGACTGCTGTACGCCAGGCGATAGGTTTTGTCGAAAATATTATTGAAATTGACGGTCAGATCCGCCCGAGGCGTAATGGCATATCGCGCCATCAGATCCACCACCGCATAGGCTTTCTGTGTGTTGGTTTCACGGGCTACGCCGGTCAGTTGATTATCAAAGATCTTGCTTTGCCATTGCACAGAGCCTCCTACCGTCAACTTATGCCACGCACCGGGCAAGCGATAAGTCGTAAACAACTTGACCTGATCAGCCGGGATATCCGTCTTGATCTTCTCGCCATCAGCACCACGGAAGCGGTAATGGGTATAGCCGGCGCCCATTTGCCAGCCAGGGGCAAGCTCGCCATTGATCTCGAACTCAATCCCCTCAGAGCGCGTATTGCTGGCAGCGGTGTACGCCTGGGCACCGCTAGGCGTCAGTTCTTTGCCATCGACGACAGCCAGATTGTCCTTGCGAGTCTGAAACACCGCCAACGATGCGGACGCCGCCTCCCCAGGGAACAAATACTTAACCCCTACCTCGTAGTTAGTACCTTGTTCAGGATCCAGATAATTACCGTCTCTGTCCTGGCTGGACTGAGGATTGAAGATTTTCGTATAGCTGGCATAGCTGGCCCACTGCTCATTCCAGTCGTAAACCAGACCGGCATACGGAGTAAACACACCATTCTCTTTGCGTAATCTCGCATTGGAGTGATCCTTCCAGTTGGTGACTCGTCCACCCGCAATCAAGGCCAATTTGTCCGTCAAGCGCAGGCGCGTTGCGGCATAAGCCCCCCACTGTCGCGCACGCTGATTATCCGGTCCGGTAATTTTCAAGTCCGGGCGCGGCACGTTACGGTCAAAGTCTTTGATCTGCGCAATAGGGATACGCTGACGCGCATAAGCCGTGTCATGCCGGGAAAGCTCGTAGTAATTGGCGCCCAGCATAACGTCATGCCCTTGTCCCCACGCCTGAAACCGCCCTGTAATGGTTATGTCGGCCGTATCTTGAGTCGGTGTTTTTTCGTTGAAACCCGCCGTCATGGAACCGCGTCCCTGCGGGGTCGGTGCCGGAGCGGCAACACCATACAACTGCTCGTTATTCAGCCAAGAACGCCCCATCGCCATTTGAATGGACCAGTCGTCGTTGAATTCGTGTTCAAGTTGAGCAAACGCCATCGTTCGGCGCTGTTTGCTGTACGCCCATGCTGCCGTCGCAGAATCGCTGCGATCCCACTGCACCAGATTTCCGGCCGTATCCGAGACACTGAATGCGTGCATGCTGGATCCATCGTAACGATTATCCATGTGCTCAATGCCTAATCTGGCTACCGTTCGCGCCCCCAGATCCGCTTCGATCACACCATAGAAAACGTCCCGTTTACCCTTGTAGCCTTCCTTCCAGGAACGAGACTGATCATAGGCTGCAACCAGGCGCCCCCGCACAGAACCACTATCGTTGAGCGGACCTGAAAGATCCGCCATGCCCCGATACCGGTCCCAGGTCCCCACCCCTGCTGAAACCTGTCCTTGAAACTCGGCTGTTGGCCGTTTGCGCTGCATCATGATGGATGCCGACGGCTCTCCGGCTCCACTGAGCAGGCCGGTCGCACCACGCACAATGACGACATTGTCATAAATGGCAGTGTCCATGACACTGACCCCGCCATAACCTTGCAAGGCAGCAGCCGTCGTAGGCACCCCATCAATCACGTAATTCGTGATGTTGAAGCCACGCGCCTGAAATGAGGTGTAGCCTGCGCCGTCATCACCATATTGCTGGCGACTGACACCGGGACTTTGCTCCATGACCTGCCCCAAGGTATCCAAACCTTGGTCTTCGATACGTTGTCGCGTAATAACCGTTGCAGACTGAGGCAGCTCCTGTAGTGTCATTGGCAGCTTCAGAATCTGAGGAACGGCCTGCTGCTGATAGCTGCCTGTCCCCTCTGACTTCTCATTTTGAGCCCGCACTTTGATGGATGACAGGGTGGATACCTCTTGAGGCGTTTCCTGAGCCTGCGCCGCGCTCATCAAAAGCCCCAAAACCATAGAGTACCCGCCAGCCCAAACCACTACTTTCATGACTTCCCCTATTAATTAAATACGAATTGTTCTCATTATTGTAATGCGAACAAATTATTTTTAAACACGAACATTCGTAAAAAACAGGAAGGTACTCAGACACGAAGTCACCTCGTTCTCAAGACACAACCACTCTCAGGAGACAAACCCGTCGGTCGGTCCATGACGTCCAGACCTCGCTTAAGTGCATTTATCGATTTACCATGACAAGTTCCGATCACAACCTCCCCCCCGAGCACTATGGATACTCCTATTCGTCTGACCCAATACAGTCATGGAGCCGGTTGCGGCTGCAAGATCTCTCCCAAGGTACTGGACATTATCCTGGCCGGCAGTGGTGCCCAAAACGTAGACCCGAATCTGTGGGTAGGCAATACCTCGCGTGATGACGCGGCTGTCTACGGTTTGAATGAGGAAACGGGCGTTGTCTCGACCACCGACTTTTTCATGCCCATCGTGGACGATCCCTATGACTTTGGCCGCATTGCCGCGACCAACGCCATCAGCGACATTTACGCTATGGGCGGCAAGCCCATTATGGCGATTGCCATTCTGGGCTGGCCCATCAATGTGCTGTCTCCCGAAGTTGCCCGTGAAGTGGTGCGTGGCGGTCGTGCTGCTTGCGATGCCGCTGGCATCACCCTGGCCGGTGGCCACTCCATTGACGCACCCGAGCCTATTTTTGGTCTGGCTGTAACCGGCGTGGTCAATAAAGGCCAGTTAAAGCGTAACGACACGGCCACCGAAGGGTGCCAGCTCTATTTGACCAAGCCGTTGGGCATTGGCGTGCTGACCACCGCCGAGAAAAAGGCCAAACTGCGTCCCGAAGATCAAAACCTGGCGCGCGACTGGATGTGTACGCTGAACAAACCTGGCAGCCGCTTTGCACAACTGTCTGGCGTCAAAGCCATGACGGATGTAACCGGCTTTGGTCTGCTGGGCCACCTGATCGAAATGGCAGACGGCAGTGGCCTGACGGCCCGTTTGAACCTGGACCGTGTGCCCCTGCTGCCCGGCATCGAATACTACCTGGAGCAAGGCTGCGTCCCCGGCGGCACACAACGTAACTTTGACAGCTACGGCCACCGCATCGCCCCCATTAGCCAGGAACAAATCAATATCCTGTGCGACCCGCAAACCAGCGGCGGTTTGCTGGTCGCGGTAGAACCTTCTGCCACCGCCGAATTTATAGCCACGGCTGCCGAGCTAGGCCTGCAACTGCAAGCCATCGGGGAGTTCATCCCTGCCAAAACCCACGCCGTCGAAATCGCTTGATGCGCCCTGATACCCACCACTACCGCGAGCTGTTCCTGAATGATGCGCCTTTGATGGACGCTCGCGCTCCCATCGAGTTCAGTAAAGGGGCCTTTCCTGGCGCATTGAACCTGCCACTAATGAACGATGAAGAACGTCATCAAGTAGGAGTCTGCTACAAGCAACATGGTCAGGAAGCGGCTATTGCATTGGGCAACAAGCTGGTCAGCTGCCAGATCAAGGAAGAACGCCTGCAAGCCTGGGCGCAGTTCACGCAAGCCCATCCCGACGGCTACTTGTATTGTTTTCGGGGTGGTCTACGCAGCCAGATCACACAAACTTGGCTACGCGAAGAAGCAGGCATTCGATACCCCCGTGTCGTAGGTGGCTACAAGGCCATGCGCGGCTTTTTGCTGAACAATCTGGAGCAGACTGTCAGCAGCGCCCGCTTTCAGATTCTGGGGGGCATGACAGGCACCGGCAAAACCGATGTGTTGCAGCAGCTTGATCACAGCCTGGACTTGGAAGGCTACGCCCACCATCGCGGCTCCAGCTTTGGTAAACATGCCACTGCTCAACCCAGTCAGATCAACTTTGAACACCGCCTGTCCATTGCCATGCTCAAGAAAACAGCGCAAGGGCATCAAGGCTTTGTGCTGGAAGATGAAAGCCAGACCATAGGTCGCTGCAGCCTGCCGCTGAACCTGTACCGAGGGATGCAGCAGTGGCCCCTTATCTGGCTGGAAGACAGTCTGGAAAACCGCATTACCCGCATTGTGCGCGACTACGTCCAGAATCTGCACGCGGAATTCACACAGCAGTCCGACCCGCAAACCGGCTTTGCCCTGTTTGCCGAGCAACTGCGACAAAGCCTGTCCCGAATCACCAAGCGATTGGGTCATCAACGCTACCAGCAGTTGGCAGCCATCATGGATGCCGCCTTACAGGAACAGGAACGCAGTGGTGCGCTGGACGGCCACCGGGAGTGGATTGGAGACTTGCTGACGCAATACTACGACCCCATGTACAGCTACCAACGTGAACAAAAAGCCGATCGGGTCATTTTTCAAGGTGATGCCGACGCAGTCCTGAATTATTTGCGTCGCCACGGCTAAATCACACCTTAGGCCCAGCCCACCAGGCTTGCCATCATTTATCGCAGATCAGCGACAGACTGACACTGGCCCGCACCCACTCTTGTCAGAATCTGTCCTTGCTCTGACACAAAGAGCAAACAAAGGGTAACCCCTACCATCTCGCAAGAATCTTGTTGCAGGTGGTAAGAAATGACGTCCCTCAATCGCTTGGCCCGGCATGTCCAGTTGCGTACTATCTGGCTCCTGCTTTTCCTGCTGGCAGCCTGTCTAAGCAGCACTTCCGCACACTCCAGTTCGCGCATTGCCCACTTCCTGCCGGACATTGCCCTCAACGAGATCTTCCCCACTGCCACCCACACCAGCGAGCCCGCAGGCACACTGCCTGTTGCCAGGGTGTTCAAGGATCAAGAACAGCTAGGGTATGTGTATGTAACGACCGATATCGTCAACACGCGCGGTTACTCCAGCTTCCCCATCGACACTCTGGTCGCCATGAGCATGGATGGCAGCATCGTCGCCGCCAAGCTGCTGGAACACCATGAACCCATTGTGTTGATCGGTATCCCGGAATCCCGGGTCGAAGCCTTTATTCAAGGCTATATCGGTCAGAACTACATCAAGAACCGTCCCAAGCCCGGCGCACCGCCACCCGTCGATATCATCAGCGGTGCCACGGTGACCTTGATGGTGGTGGGCGACAGCATCATGCGCTCCTCCCAATTGGTGGCCCGGCAAGAGGGCATAGGCCAGCCTGCCGCCCCCGCCACAGCACCCGTGGCCGTCAAGCGCAGCATCGATACCAGCAATCACACGATTTCCAGCTGGGACGAGCTGCTCCAAAGCGGAGCCATCCAACGTCTGCACGTCAGCGTGGCCGACATCAACCAGGCTTTTATTGATAATGGCCGTACAGAAGCTGCCGCCCATCCGCAGGAAGGCGATCCGCAAGACACCTTTATTGATCTGTACGCCGCCTTGGTCAGCGTGCCTAGCATCGGGCAAAGTCTTTTGGGCGAGGCCGACTACAACTATCTGCAGCAAGAGCTAAAACCCGGCCAGCAAGCGATGCTGGTGTTGGGCAATGGTCTGTATTCCTTCAAGGGATCGGGCTATGTGCGCGGCGGGATTTTTGATCGCATCGAAATCATCCAGGATCTGGACAGCTTTCACTTCACTGACCTGGACCACCAACGCCTGCCCGGCGTAAAAGCCGCCAATGCGCCGGATTTCAAAGAAGCCGCCCTGTTCAAGATCCCGGCTACCGCCACCTTTGATCCTGTCCTGCCCTGGCGACTGCAACTGCTGGTACAGCGCGTCCTGAGCGTCAAAGACAAAGCCTTTGTCACGCTGAGCCTGAACTACCAGCTTCCTGATGCCTATTTGACGGCGCCCCCTCCCGCTGCAGTTGCCCCGGAAGCCGCAGAGCACGATGAGCTGGAAACCGCCAACCAGCCTTTGTACAAGCAAATCTGGGCCGGCAAGAAAGTACAGATTGCCGTGCTACTACTGTCCTTGCTGACCCTGGGTGGCGTCTTTTTCTTCCAGGACACGCTGACCAAACACGAAGTGTTCTACCAGCGCTTTCGCATCGGTTTTCTGCTGTTCTCCCTGGTATGGATTGGCTGGTACGCCTCGGCCCAGCTATCGGTAGTGAACGTACTGACGTTCTCCCACGCCCTACGCACCGATTTCCGCTGGGAATACTTCCTGATGGATCCACTGGTCTTCATCCTATGGATTGCCACCGCCATCTCTCTGATTTTCTGGAATCGGGGCGCTTTCTGTGGCTGGCTCTGTCCCTTTGGGGCGCTACAAGAACTGGCCAACAAGCTGGCCCGCTTCCTGCGCATTCCCCAGATCAAGGTGGCTTACAGCGCCCATAAACGCTTGGTTTCCATCAAGTACGTAATCTTCATTGTGCTGTTTGGCGTTGCCCTGTACGACATGGCCGTAGCCGAAAAGATGGCCGAAGTCGAACCCTTCAAGACCGCCATCATCCTGAAATTCATCCGCGACTGGCCCTTCACGATCTTTGCCGTGCTGCTGCTGATTGCCAGCCTGTTTATCGAACGCTTTTACTGCCGCTACCTCTGTGCGCTAGGTGCAGCCTTGGCCATCCCCGCCCGCCTGCGCATTTTTGACTGGCTGCGGCGCTACCCCATGTGTGGCAATCCCTGCCAGCGTTGCGCGACCGACTGCCCCGTACAAGCCATCGAACCCGAAGGCCCGATCAATCCCAATGAGTGCATCCAATGTCTGAACTGCCAGATGCTGTATCACCACGAGAAAAAATGCCCGCACCTGATTCAAAAGATCGCCAAACGCAAGCGAGATAAGCCGGCTCCCGTCGCCGTTGCCAGCTCGCTGCAAGACGATGCTGCTGCCCGCCCTACCGTGCGTCCACGCAGCGTAGACAGTACTGATTCCACCCCCGCCACGCCGTGAGACGTCTGGGCGCGTCCCAGCGCCAAGTCGGTCACGTCATCACACACAAGGAAAATCACACCATGTCCGAGAACAAGCAGGATAAACAAGGTTTGAGCCGCCGCGCCTTTCTGGGCACCGCCGCCTTATCCGGCGCTGCTGTGGTCAGCGCCACCCACATTGGCAACGCCTTGGCCGATACCAAAAAAGCGCCGAACGGGCAAAATGCTCACATCGAGCCAGGCGAGCTGGACCAGTACTACGCCTTTAACTCCGGCGGTCAGTCTGGCGAGATCCGCATCATGGGGCTGCCCTCCATGCGCGAGCTGATGCGCATCCCGATCTTCAATATTTGTAGCGCCACCGGCTGGGGGATTACCAACGAAAGCCGCCAGATCATGCGCGCCAACCTGACGCCTGAAACCCTCGCTTTTGCCGATACCTTGGGCGGCATTCTGCCTAACGGCGATGCTCACCATCCCCATATGTCCTTTACCGACGGGACCTACGACGGGCGCTTCATCTTCATCAATGACAAGGCCAATAACCGCGTGGCTCGCGTGCGCTGCGATGTCATGAAGTGCGACAAAATTATTGAAATTCCCAATGCCGACGGTGTACACGGCCTGCGTCCCCAACGCTACCCCCGCACCGGCTATGTATTCTGCAATGGCGAGCACATCGTCCCTCTGCCCAATAACGGCACGATCTTTGGCAACCCCAAGGAAAACTACTTTTCTGTCTTTACCGCCATTGATGGCGACACCATGGAAATCGCCTGGCAGGTGATCGTAGACGGCAACCTGGACAACTGCGACGCCGACTATCAAGGCAAGTACGCCTTCTCCACCTGCTACAACTCCGAAAAAGGAGTGGATGTCGGCGAGATGAGTGCCAACGAGCAAGACTGGGCCGTGGTGTTCAACCTCAGGGCCATTGAAGACGGCGTCAAGAAAGGCGATTTCAAGGAGATCCAGGGCGTCAAAGTGCTGGATGGCCGCAAAGGCTCACGCTACACCCGCTATATCCCCGTGCCCAACTCCCCGCACGGTTGCAATGCCAGCCCCGACGGCATCCATGTGGTCTTTAACGGCAAACTCTCGCCCACTGTCACCATGATTGATGTGCGCCGCCTGGACGACCTGTTTGCCGACAAGATCAAGGCACGCGACTGCGTCGTGGCAGAACCTCAACTGGGCCTGGGCCCGTTGCACACCGCCTATGATGGCCGTGGCAATGCCTACACCACCTTATTCATCGACAGCCAGATCGTAAAGTGGAACATTGCCAAGGCGATTGAAGCCTACCAGGGCAAGGACGTCGATCCCATCATCCAGAAGCTGGACGTGCACTACCAGCCCGGACACAACCACACCACCATGGGCGAGACCAAAGAGGCCGATGGCAAGTGGCTGGTGTCACTGAACAAGTTCTCCAAAGACCGCTTCCTGAACGTAGGTCCACTCAAACCAGAAAACGATCAACTGATCGATATTTCGGGCGACGAGATGAAGCTGGTTCACGACGGCCCAAGCTTTGCCGAACCGCACGACATGCTGCTGGTTGCCGCCGAGAAGGTACGACCCAAGCGCGTCTGGACCCGCGACGACCCCTGGTGGGACGGAGCGCGGAAAATGGCCGAGAAAGATGGTGTCACCCTGGAAGGTGCTTCCAAAGTCATCCGTGATGGCAACAAGGTACGGGTCTACATGACCGCCGTAGCGCCCGTGTTCTCCGTGCCCAGCTTCGAGGTCAATCAGGGCGATGAAGTCACTGTTGTCGTCACCAATATGGAAATGATCGAGGACTTGACCCACGGCTTCACCTTGTCCGGCTACGGCGTAGCCATGGAAATTGGACCGCAGCAAACTAGCTCGGTCACCTTCACGGCCTCCCGCCCCGGTGTGCATTGGTACTACTGCCAGTGGTTCTGCCACGCCTTGCACATGGAAATGTCCGGTCAGATGAATGTGAAACCCAAAGCCTGACGGTGACATGACGTCTTTTCACCTGCTCCCCACCCGTACACGGTGCTTGTGCCCAGCCTCTGGGCGCAAGCTGGCCTTCAAGCGGTTGACGGTCCTGGCCCTGGCGGCCAGTGCCCTGGCTGCCGTTCAAGCGGCCACCATTGAAGTGCCTGCCGATACCGCGCTGCAAACCGCCATCGATGCTGCCCAGCCCGGCGACATCCTGGTGTTGGCCCCCGGCACGTATCAGGGCAATATCATCGTGAACAAACCTTTAACGCTTCAAGGCCCCAGCAACCGGCAAGCCGTGTTGATGGGCGAACGTGAAGGCCGCACGGTGTGGGTGCAGGCGGAAGATGTGCAGATACGTCAGATTACCGTGCGTAATTCCGGCTTGAGCCTGCCCGACATGGATGCGGGCATCTTCCTGGATAAACCCGCCCATAACGCCCTGATCGAACACAACGACATTCTCGACAATCTGGTGGGAGTTTACGTTTGGGGGCCCCATAACGCACTGGTGCAACACAACACCATCGTGGGCAATAAAGAGCTGCGTTTGAACGAGCGCGGCAATGGCGTGACGGTCTGGAACTCCCCCGGCTCACGCATTTTGCACAACGATATCTCCTGGGGTCGCGACGGGATTTTTTCCAATGCCAGCCGCGACAATGTCTTTAGCCATAACCGCTTTACCCAACTGCGCTATGCGGTGCACTACATGTACACCAATAACAGCGAAGTCAGCAGCAATGTCTCCATCGGCAATGACATTGCTTATGCCCTGATGTTTTCGCAGTTTCTGACGGTACGTGAAAACATCAGCATCAACAGCACACATCAGGGCTTGATGCTCAACGCCGCCCAACAATCGACCATTACCGACAATATCGTGGACGGGGCCGAGAAAGGCGTTTTTCTCTACAACGCCAACTTCAACAAAATCTCCGGCAACCTGGTTCAGAACACCCAGATCGGGGTGCACTACACCGCCGGTTCCGAAGGCAATGAAATCACGGAAAACGCCTTCATCCAGAATCAGAACCAGGTGAAGTATGTCGGCACCCGCTACCTGGAATGGTCCAGCAAGGACCGGGGTAATTACTGGAGCGATCACAGCGCCTTTGACCTGAACGGTGACGGCATCGGTGACACCGCTTATCGCCCCAATGGCCTTGTTGAACAACTGGTCTGGCGAGCTCCTTCGGCCCGCGTGCTTTTGAACAGCCCTGCCGTCTCTATTGTGCGCTGGGCGCAAACCCAATTTCCCGCCATTTTGCCCGGCGGCATCATCGATAGCGCACCACTGATGCGTGCACCCGACAATCCCGTCTGGGAGCGTTACAAGGCCAATCATGACTCCATCCAATAACGGTCCCGCTCCGGTCGCGCTGGCCAATGTCAGCAAGCTGTACGGCCAGCAGCGCGCCGCCAACGCGGTGAACTTCGAGCTTTATCCCGGCCAATGCACCGTGCTGGCTGGCCACAATGGTGCGGGCAAAAGTACCGTCATCAAGTTGATTCTGGGCCTGATCCGCGCCGATGAAGGCAAGGTCACTTTGCTGAACCACGACGCCAGCTCGTCCCAGGCTGCCCGACTGCGAACCCATATCGGCTACTTGCCCGAAACCGTCGCCCTGCACCCTGCCTTGACCGGCACCGAAACCCTGGCGTTTTACGCCCGCCTGAAAGGGCTACCTACCCGTGACAACCAGGCTTTACTGGCCCGTGTCGGCATTGCCCAGGCTGCTCACAAGCGCGTGGGCACCTATTCCAAAGGCATGCGCCAACGACTGGCACTGGCCCAGACCTTGCTGGGCAAACCCCGTGTGCTCTTACTGGACGAACCTACAACAGGCCTGGACCCAGCCTCCCGCCTGCTGTTCTACGAAATCGTGCAAGAACTGCGCGATGCCGGTGCCACCATCCTGCTCAGCACTCACGCCCTAGCCGAAATGGAGCGTCTGGCAGACCGCATCATCGTGATGCAGCAGGGGAGCAAGATTGCCGATGGCACCTTGTCCGAACTGCGCCAACACGCGGGCTTGCCGGTACGTATTCGCCTGACTGTGGAACGAATCCCCGATCCTGTTCCGCAACACTGGGATGTCATCGGTTCCCGGCGCCTGGAGCGTCACTGCACCGAAGCCGAAAAAATCCAGATCCTCCGCCAGGCCCATGCCATTGCAGGATTGACCGACCTGGAGCTGGAGTCCCCCGGTCTGGACGAGCTGTATGCGCACTTTTTAAAGCGCGAGGATTACTAAGCCATGAACCCTGTTCTGATCATCATCCAAAAGGAAGTGCGCGACGGACTGCGCAATCGTTGGGTGCTAGCGGTCACCCTCTTGTTGGCGGCACTGGCTTTGTCTCTGGGCTTTCTGGGCAGTGCCCCCACGGGCAGCGTCAAGGTAGACCCGCTTACGGTTACCGTGGTCAGCCTGTCCAGCCTGTCCATTTTCCTGATCCCGCTGATTGCCATGCTGCTGTCCTACGACGCCATTGTGGGCGAAATCGAACGCGGCACCATGTCCTTGTTGCTGAGCTACCCCGTCCATCGCTGGCAGGTTCTGGTCGGTAAATTTCTGGGCCATGTCCTGATCCTGAGCCTGTCTACCGTCGTGGGCTACGGTCTGGCAGGGGTCACGTTACAGATGGCGCATGGCGGCCTGGACTTCAGCGTCTGGACGCCCTTTCTGGCCATGATGGGCGCCAGCATTCTGCTCGGTGCCAGCTTCTTGTCCTTGGGGTATTTCATCAGCACCTTGGTCAGAGAACGTGCCACTGCGGCCGGGCTGGCCATCGGTATCTGGCTGTTTTTTGTAGTGATTTATGACATGGCGCTACTGGGTATTCTGGTCGCTGACCAAGGTGCCATGATCACCGCCTCCTGGCTGAACATCATCCTGCTGTTCAACCCTACGGACGTGTACCGCTTGCTGAATCTGACCGGCTACGAAAATGTTGCCATGTTTGCCGGCATGGCCGGTTTAAGCGAACAGGCTCGCCTACCTGCCAGCGTCTTGATGAGCGTTCTGCTGCTGTGGATCGCCGTGCCTTTTGGTCTGGCCAGCCTGGCCTTCAACAAAAAAGCATTATGAAAAAACTGCACACCCTACTCTTGCTGTGTCTGGGCCTGATACTGGCTGCCTGCGGTCAGCCCGAACCCATACAAGCCCCACCGCCACCCGTCGTCCAGATTCCCCAAACCGCCGTGGGCCACTACTGCGGCATGTACTTGTTCGAGCATCAAGGCCCCAAAGGGCAGATTCTTCTGCGCGAACGCGAAGCACCACTCTGGTTCACCACCATACGCGAGGTTTTCGCCTACACCTTATTGCCCGAAGAATCCAAAGCGATTGCCGCCACCTATGTCCAGGACATGGCCCAGCGCGATCAGGACGGCCTGTTTCCCGAACAAGCCTGGATACCGGCACAAGAGGCCTGGTATCTGATCTACAGCCGCTATACCGGCGGCATGGGCACTATCGATGCCCTGCCCTTTAGCCAGGAGCGGGCCGCCAAGGACTTCCAGCAACAACATGGCGGCCAACTGGTTCGCTTTGCCGACATGCCGGAGAACTACATCTTTGGTGCGGTCGCACTGCCCTGAAACGCTTATCTTCCTGATCCCAGGTACTTGCCATGACTTCTACTCCTGTTTCCCGTCGTCGTTTTATCGGCATTGTGGCCGCGACCAGCGCCCTGACTGGTGTGCCATGGGCCGCCAAAGCGATGCAAGCGGCCACTACCCCGCTCAGCTCCTGGCAAGGTGTGGCTTTGGGTGCGGACGCACAACTTCATATCCATCACCCCGACCCCGCGTTTGCACAGTTGCTGATAGACCAGGCCCTGTCCGAAGTACAACGTCTGGAGCGAATCTTCAGCCTGTATCAAAAGGACAGCGCCTTGCGCCGCTTGAACCGCGACGGCTATCTGAAGCACGCTCCCGGTGATCTGACACGACTGCTGCTGGAGTCAAAGCGCATTAGTGAACTCACGGATGGGGCCTTTGACCCGACCGTGCAGGTGCTTTGGGATCTGTATAGCCAAGCGGCTCAACGCAGCGACACGGCTTCCATTCCCGACGCTGCCCAGATCAAGCAAACGCTGCAGCAGGTTGACCACCAAGCCATTCACATTCAAGACGACACTATTGAACTACAACGTCCTGGCATGGCCTTGACGCTGAACGGGATTGCCCAAGGCTACATTACCGATCGCATCACCGAGCAGTTGAAACAGGCAGGCCTGGAACACGCCCTGGTTGATATGGGCGAGATACGTGGCCTGGGTATGGCTCCGGGTAATCGTCCCTGGCGCGTCGGCCTGGCAGGCGATCAAGCAGAGCCTGTCAGCTTGTTGCGACTGGATGTGCACAATCAGGCGGTCAGCACCTCGTCTGGATCAGGCACGGCACTTAGCCGCGATGGCACTGTTACTCATCTGCTCAACCCTGCCAATGGTCAGGCCCGACCTTTGTATCGCAGTGTCTCTGTCGTAGCGGGAAATGCCACCATTGCCGACGCCTTGTCCACGGCGTTCTCATGGATGTCGCCACAAGAGATTACGCGGGTTCTGGCAAGCGACCCCGGTTTGCGGGCATGGGTACTGCCCTACGATGGGAATCAACTGATCGCCCTGCACTCGTAAACACCAAGACAAACCCGCTTACCGGCAGACGCTCAAGCCCGATAAAGCCTCGTACAATGGCGGTTTCGTCTACTGCAGGCTAAATCTCCATGTCCGTGAACTCTCCAAACCTTCCCTGTGCTGCCCCTTTACCCGGTCTGCCAGAATGGGCCGGTTTTTGCGAGGCAGCACGCCGGTCCGACCATTACGCGCTGGACCTGCATTGCCTGAAGGCCGCGGGCCTGCAAGTGGACTTGAGTGGACAGCGGCATTCACCAGAATTACAGACGGCAGGAGCCGCCCTTTTGGCGGCTCGCCACTTCGACACGGCACGTCAACAACTGCTTAACGGCGGCATCGTCAACAGTACAGAACAACGTGCCGCCTGGCACAGCGCCCTGCGTGCGCCCGCCCCCACGGCGGAAGTCGCCAAGGAACGCGAGCGCATGAACGAATTCGTGCGCGTAGCGGATTCCGAGCGCCGCTGGCGCAACATCATTCATATTGGTATTGGTGGCAGCGACTGGGGCGTGCGCCTGTCCCTGGCAGCCTTTGGCTATCGCCACAGCTGGCGCAATGTACGCTTTCTGGCCAACATCGACGGCCATGCGCTGGAGCATGCCTTGTCCGGCATGGACCCTCACGACACCTTGATCGTGATCGCCTCCAAATCCTTCACCACAACCGAAACCCTCAAAAACGGCCAGCGCGCCCTGGAATGGCTGCAAGCCGCTGGCGTTGCCAACCCCTACGAGCAAATCGTTGCCGTCACCGCCCGCCCTGACACTGCCTCCAACTGGGGCGTGCCACAAAAACAAATCTTCCAGTTCTGGGATTGGGTCGGTGGCCGCTTTTCCCTATGGTCTGCCGTCAGCCTGACCACTGCCCTGGCCGTCAGCAGTGATGTCGTCGCTGGCATGCTGTCCGGCGCTGCCGCGATGGACCAACACTTTCAGGAAACCCCCATCGCCACCAACGTGCCCGTACAAATGGCACTGGCCGGCGTGGTCAATCGAAGTGTGCTGGGCTATGGCTCATTGAATATCTCGCCCTACGATTTCCGCCTGGGCAATCTGGTCCCCTATATACAGCAACTAGATATGGAGTCCCTGGGCAAGTCCGTCACCACCAGTGGCGAACCCGTTGGCTTAGCCACCGGCGCCGCCGTCTGGGGGCTGGCTGGAACAGACGCACAACACACCTTCTACCAATGGCTGCACCAAGGCAGCGATGGCGCTCCAGTGGACTTTATTGTGTGCCAGCAGGCGGATCACAATCAGGCCGAGCACCATAATCTGCTGCTGGCGAACTGCCTGGCCCAACGCGAAGCCCTGATGCGCGGCAAGACCTACGAGCAAGCCTTGGCCGAATGCGAAAAACAAGGTCTGGGCGAACAGGCATCCAAACTGGCCCACCACCGCGTGCACTCGGGCGGACGCCCCAACACGCTGATCGTATTGCCCCGCCTGAATCCCTTCTCGCTAGGCGCCCTGCTGGCCTTGTATGAGCACAAGATTTTTGTGCAGGCCTTGATCTGGGGGATCAACCCCTTTGACCAATGGGGGGTGGAGTACGGGAAAGTATTGGCGAACGGAATTTTGCAGGAACTGTCGGGAGAGAAAGAAACCTCTGCTGAGCATGATGCGTCTACTCGGCATTGGATAGACGTTTTCAAAGCTTGAATCCAGGCCGGCGCTTACAGCGTCTGCTTAAACATTACCCCACTTGAGCACATCCACTCCCGCGCCAGGTCATGAATCGCCGCATCCCGATGCGGCGTTTTTGTCTGACCTCCAGTGGAGTTCCAGATAAAGTAATCCACATCCCCACACGGCGTCCCCAGAGCTGCGTAGACCGAGGGCATGATGGGAACGTGGTCACCATACCAGCACAGGCTGGTTGGCCTATCTGAAGAGCTCAAGGCCCCGCGCAGACGGGTCAGCATGGCATCAGCATTACGGATATGACGCAAGTAAATCGTCAGATCCTCGCAGCCAGGCGGGGGGGCTTGCTGATACAAGGCCTCGATATCCCCCGCTGCAACTTTTTCCAAGTGCAAAGGCCCGTGGTTCTCCATCGTAATCACGTGAATGAATACCGGCCCTGTGGCCTGCTCCAGCACACTGGCAACTTTCTCCGCCACTGCCAGATCGCCGATATAAGGGCCTGTACGCGCTACATCGGCAAAGGTTTTGATATCCAGAAACTCGTCAAAACCAAATAATGGAAACACGCGATGGCGTTGGTAAAAGCTGGCGGGATAAGGGTGAATGCAGATCGTGCGGTAACCTTGCTGCTTCAACCAGGAAGCCAAAGTCGCCACGGACCATCCCGCGCATACTGCGCGATAAGGATTAAAACGGTGCACACCCAACGCACGGTTTTCTATACCGCTTAAGAAGGAAAACTCCGAGCGCACCGTGTTGGCTCCCCAGGCGGGAACCTGCAGATATCCGCTGGCAACTGCTTCGGATTTGAAGCGATCAAACTCCGCCAGAATCTCTGGCCGAATCCTGTCAGAAATTCGCCGGGCATCAAAGAAAGACTCGCTTTGCACGGAAACCAGATGCGGCAGATCGGCCAAGGAATCCGCAGCGCTCAAAACAGACGAGGTCTTCGGAGCTGCATTTTCAAAAGGGGAAGACAAGCTTGGACGTTCTCGGCCTTGCTGCCAATAACGCCAGAAGCTGGCTAACAGCCCCAGGGCTTGCACGTCCTGCTCCGGTGCAATCTGCACCATCAAACGCGCCCTATTGCCCCACAGCAACAAACCCAGACTAAGCGCAGCAAGCAACGCCAAGGCGCCCCATTGCCCGGTCCAGGCCGCCCGCAAGGCGGGCACGGCTTCCAGCCATAAACCAATCGTCAGGGCAGCAATAAAACCCGCTGCCGCCAAAAAGAATTTGCCCCATCCCAGAAAAGGAATATAAAGCCGAGGGTGACGGATCGCATCCGTAAAATATTCGTAATCCTGAAACACAAAGGCTTCACGCAATGCCTTGAACTTGGCATTGCTGACCACAACCAGCAGCAGGAAAAACGCGCACAGCAAGGCCGTGGCAAAGATAGGCCGCCCCAGCACAAAAACCAGCACGACATACGCCAGGCCATACAGCCCCATATGCAAAGCCCAGGCCGCTGCAGGACGACGCCAGCGGGCTGCCGTTTGCAAAAAGCGCTCCAGCCCCACTGTTAGAGCCAGCCCCGACAACGCAGCCAGGATTGCAGTCCAGAATCCCGGCTCAAGCGTCATAACCGATCTTGCTCAGAATAAAGACGGACACCCGGGCGGGCAGCACGGCCAGAAACCAGCAACCAAGATTCAATGGAAACGGAAAGCTGATGCGCGCTTTATTGGCTTTGAGACCGCGGGCAATACGACGAGCCGCTTTTTTCGGAGTCCACAAGAACGGTTTAGGGCCCGGCATGGCATCGCACATGGGCGAGCTGACGTAGCCTGGCATGACCACATTGACCTTGATCCCCTCCGGTGCCAACCAGCCACGCAGGCCTTCGCCATAGGCTTTAACAGCCGCCTTGCTGGCGCTATAGGACGGTGTCGTTGGCAAACCAAAATAGGCCGCCAAGGAACTCATCAAAGCGATCTGTCCGCGCCCTCTCGCCCGCATGGCAGGCAGCACCGATTGCACGACTCGCAGCGAAGCCTTCACATTGATATCCAGCAGCAGCTCGGTATCTTCCCAGGCCTCCGGCTCGCCATTGGGGCCAACATGAATATTCATGCCCGCATTCACGATGACAAGATCAAACGCGGCACATTGCGACAAGCAGGCATGCAAGGCATCCAGATCACGCAAATCCAACTGATACGTCTTTACCTGCGCGCCCGCTAGCCGGCAGCGCTCGGCCAAAGGCTCCAGAATCGCAGCATTGCGACCATGCAAAGTCAGCTCTGTACCGGGCTTGGCATAGTGAAGCGCCAGCTCACCCCCAATAGCACTGGTAGCTCCGGTAATCAGAATTCGCTCCTGCCCTGCGGGTTCAGCTACGCCCACGCGCTCTCCTTTCTTGAAAGGACCAGTACAAAACCATGCCAAAACCGACACACACCGTCGCATTCAAGGGAACCAACAAGTAGTTGCCCATACGTATGGCCACATACAGAGCCAATGCGGAATACAGGAAGGTGAACACTTCACCAATCAGCAAATACAGATTGATGCGGGGCTGTCTTGCTGCCTTCTCGCCCTCGCCTTTGGGCGTGCGGTTAAATTCCCCGTAGACCTTGAAGGCGGCTCGGACGCCACCGACAAAATAATACCAAGCCATGGGCGGGAACATGGCGACATACAAGTAGGTATGCCACAGAGTGCCCAATACACCCGGCCTGTCATCGAAACGCGCGCCCTTGCGAGCCCCAAAGGCATTATTCAAGGCCCAGACAGCGACCAGCAAGAAGAACAGCGGCGCCCCCCACAGCAAGACCACATGGTCAAAATCCAGCAAATAATTCAGCGGCAGGCTTAACAAAATCAAGGCGTAAATAGACGCCAGCATGACCGATGAAAACATCATGGAGAAGGCATGCATGCGCTTCATCAAGGGCATATCCTGCTGCCACATCTGGCCCAGGTGCTTGAAGGCG
The DNA here is from genome assembly GCF_025960365.1 of Alcaligenes sp. SMD-FA. NCBI lineage: Bacteria > Pseudomonadati > Pseudomonadota > Betaproteobacteria > Burkholderiales > Alcaligenaceae > Alcaligenes > Alcaligenes sp. SMD-FA. The sequence goes on from NZ_CP110108.1 coordinate 3,725,138, forward strand.
CTGTGTATCAGCCCTCGCCCCCAACGCTCCCGCTGCACACGGAAGGCGCTGATGTTCTCGGGCAAGGTGGACATGGACACCACATCGCGCAGATAGGCGTACTTCCAATCCCCAAACTGGGCCCGATAACCCAGGTCCACGTCCTCGGTAATGGTGGAGGCATTCCAGCCGCCCAGTGCCTCCACGCAAGCGCGCCGCCAGACACAGGAGCTGCCACTTAAAGAGGCCATATCCCCGTCTTCACTCAGCCCCACCGTCACATATTGCTGGTGACCCATTTCCATGGCCTGAAAGCGGGTCAGGAAAGAATGGTCGCGGTTTTCATAACCAATACCTGTCTGCAAAAAACCCAGCTTCGCGTCCTTGAAAGGCGGAATGGTTCTTTGCAAAAAATCAGCGGGCGGCAAAAAATCTGCATCGAAGATCGCAAAAAACTCGCCCTGGGAATGCTGAATGCCATGCACCAGATTCCCGGCCTTATAGCCCGTACGATCAGCACGCTGAATGCGGCGAATCGGCACACCCTGACTGGCCAGTTGATTCACCTTGTTTTGGGCCAACAGCGCCGTCTTATCTGTTGAGTCGTCCAGCACCAGAATTTCCAGCGCAGATACCGGGTAATCCAGACGACAAGCCGCATCGATCAGACGCTCGACAACGGCAGCCTCGTTATAAATCGGTAGTAGAACACTGACCTTGGGATACCAGTCTTGCTGCACGGACGCAGACGTTTGCACCAGCTCACTTAGCTTGCGTCGTTCCACCCGGCGCGAGATCAACAGTACCCGTAGCTCCAAGACTACGTACAGGGCAAAGGCCCCGACAACCAGCAAGAACAGCGCCTGAATCAGGTACGCAAAAATGCTCACAATCATGGAAACAAGCGCACCCTAGAAGCCGACCACATCAGCCAACTCCTGGAGGCGATGCTCCCAAGTGTGGAACTGGCGTACATAAGCCGCCCCCGCCGCCGCACGCTCGCAGTCCTGTGCAGAGGGGCCTTGGCGCAGACGAGAAAACAATTCACTGGCCTGCTCACGGGAATGCACCACGTGGCAGAAATCACGAAAATAACGATCCACCGCCCGACCGGGGTTAGTCACTGCAATACCTCCGCTGGCCAGAATTTCCAGCAAGCGGCGTGAGCACATGGTGTCGGAGTCCGTGACCGAATTCACGTTCAGACACATTACATGCTCTTTGTAGATACGCCCGGTCTCACGGTGCGGCACCTGGCTATGCACCTGTAAATGCGTCGAGCGAGGAAAGCGGAACTCAAGATGCCGAGACAGCCTGTCGTGATTTCTGTCATAGGCATTCAGATGCATTTGAGCATCCTCACAGGCCCCGAAAATCATGTCCAGAAAACGGCGACGTTCACTCAGGATACGGCGGTAATAACTGCCTGTAAAACACCCTTCCTTGCGCGTAAACCCAAAGCCCGTGAAATGATGAAACGCAGGCTGATACGGCATACTCAAGGTGTTCACGGGCACATCAGGATTCAGGCGGGCGCGATAGCGCGGCAGGCAATCGCTATCGGTGGTGAACACATAATCAAAAGCCTTGGCTACATCAATGAAGTGTTCAAAATACGCCCCGTCGTCCTTGTTCCAGAACACCGTGGGCACGCCCTGATCTTTAGCAAACTGCACCAGCTTATAAATCGTGCGAGGCGTACGCAAACGAATCAGACGCGACTGCTTGGCCAGCTCGTAACGCCACGCCCCACCCAACCCATGAAACACGGACTCCACAAAGAGCAGATCAGGCTTCCAGGAGGAGATGACCTCCTTGTAATTGCGCGGGCTAAGAATACGAATCGAGCACTCGGCCGACAGGCAGTCTGCCGTAAAGTAGTCCGAGACCAAGGCGACTTTCAATTGCCCAAACTGCCCTGCGGGCTTGCCATCTTCGCTGACGGTGGGGTGCGTATAAATACGAGCACCCAGAGCCCGGATTGCGCGGCCAATCATGAGTTCGCCCCGGCCGGCAAAGCATGCACCACAAAGTCCGCCCAACTGCGACGCTGCGAGGCTTCTTCGCGCGCCAAAGCACCATCCTGCGCCAAGACTTCCGGACCTGCCTGAAACGTTTCCTCCAGCACACGGGCCAAGTCCTGCACATCCCCTGCTTTAAAAAAGCGCACCGAACGACATGGCCCAACCTCGTCTTGAAACACCGGCAAATCCGGCACCAGAACAGGCTTGCCCATCGCCATCGCCTCGACCAACTTGATGGGAGGCACAATGCGACACACTTCAAAGGGACGACGAGGAATACATACCAATGCGGCCTTGGCCTGCAAGGCGCGGGCTTCTTCAGGCGAGACCCGACCCGCAAACAGCACGTGATGCTCCATACCCAGACTTTGCACCTGGTCCTGCAACTGAGCGCGTGCCTCCCCATCTCCAATAATGGTCAGGGTCACATCCTTGCCACGGCCCACCAAGTCCGCCACGGCGTCAATCAAGACATCCAGCCCCTCATAAACAATCAGAGAACCGGCGTAGACAATGGTATTGGGCTGCACATCCTGGACAGCGCCAGGAGTAAAACGCGAGGGGTCCACGCAATTGGGCATCAGGCCCATGCGTGCCGGGTCAACATTCCAATGCTCGCGAGCGTATTGGCCCAACTGCTCGGAAATAACAAACAAACGGTCTGCCTGACTGGCGACCAAACCTTCCAGCTCCAACCCCTGCTTGAAACCCTGAGAATCCCGAAACTCCGGCATGCGGGAAGCCCGGCTCAGCTCCCACAAGCCACGCATTTCATATTGGAACGGAATGCCTAACTGACGCGCGGCGATCAAGGCCGGCAAGGCATTGACGTGGTTGGAAGCAGCATGAATGACGGCGACGCGTTGCTTGATGGCTTCCTGGGCGATGGAGGTGGCAGCTTCGATGGCGAACTGCATGACGGGGCGCTTGTTGGAGGGATTACGCGCGTGGGCGTAGCGCACCCCATCCACCAGGGTTTCGTCTAGCTCGGTGTCCACCAATCTGTCTTTACGATCCCATGGATAACCGGGGCGTGTCAGCACGCAGATATCCCCGCCTGCCGCTTGCATGGCGCGGATAATTTCATGAGTCCGAGTGGTGTAACCACTGATGTGATACGGCAAGGCACTGGCTGGCACATACAGCAACCGTCCTGGTACGGGCTCGTAAGGTGTTTCACGGCGCTGACCGCGTCGAGTCTGCCGACGCACCGTAAATAAGGTCAAACGCCGGCTCAGAGCCATCCAAGGCTCCCGCAACAGCCCACGCCATAACTTAAAGAGCATTTTCCTCAGGCCTTTTTCTGAATTTTATTGTCCGGTTCTACTTGCAGCTCTGCCAGCGACAAGTCCACCGTATCAGGCACAACAATTTTTCCACGAGCCTTCAAATCCAGAAACTCTGCCGTCGTAATAACGTCATAGTCTTTAGTCAGGCGGGCCAGCAACTTGCGATAGCCCTCCATGCGACTATCGTCACGATATTCACCCAAACCGTTCTCGTCCCAGAACAACAAGGACCAGGAGTGCAGCAAGAAAACCGCAAATGAAGGGTTGCCACTAAGCGTATTCAACAGTAACTGCCCCCACCAGGGGCGGAAGCGGAAATAGCTGGACTCTGGGTAAGTAAGGCGAGCCCACCACTCCGGCTTGCCTACCTTACCTAGAATCCGTTTCTCGGTCATGGGCACCTCAATCACGCCATTGGACCAAGTAAAGGGATTGTTCGTGGGCTTGCTGTAAATACACTGATTATTATGCACGGCGCATACAGAATTGTTGAAGGACAAAGGAATACCCACTGCCTTCAGGGCACGAATCGTATCCGCATTCCAGCGGAACGAACCCGCACGATGCGCCAGAACCGGCTTGCCTGTTACCTCGGACATCAAACCCGCAAAGTGCTTGAACACGAACTCGGCACGAGCCTGCTCGGTGTACTGGTTCATGTACTGTGGACGGTTCGACAAACCATGCTCTTTCCAGAAGCTGTCAGGCAAGTACTCGGGGTGCGTGTGCAGTTGCACATCCTGGCCTTGTTCATCCAGCCAGCGCACAACCTCCTTCAGCTCATCCAGACGGGAGTAAGCCCCGCACAAGTCGGTAAAGAACACATGCTTGACGCCGAACTCGTCACCGATCTTGCACATCTCGGCCACCCCGGCCGTACCTCTTGGAAATCGCCCCCAGATCAGACGATTAACGTGATCGTCAGAGGCGCGCTTGGGCAGTGCCTCTGTATCGACCGTAATCATTGCGTAGCGATCCCTCATACCTGTGTTTCTACCTGCTCTAAGTTAACTGTTCGCGAAAGACGGATTTTACCCCGCGCCTGCAGATCTAAAAAATCCGCTGTGGTGATCACGTCGTAGTCCTTAACAACTCGTTGCATGAACAGGCGGTAGCCCTCCAGCAAACGATCGTTGGTGTAGTGGAAATGGCCATTTTCATCCAAATCCAGCAAAGACCAAGAATGCATCAACACCACCGAGACTTTGGGTAAAGACCACAGAGGATCCTTCCAGAAAGTCGTAGGCCGTGAACCATATTGAAAATAAGAAGACTCCGGGTAGGTCAGACTGGACCAGCGGTCCGGTTTGGCATCCGACACACCGGGTGTAAAACGCTCTGTTACCGGGACTTCAATCGTGCCGTTGGACCAGGCATAAGGCAAGCAATCAGGCTGGCCTGTTGGACAGCGCTTCAACAAGGCGGCACGCATGGACTGGTTGAACGACAAGGGAATACCGACTGCCTGCAAAGCACGGATTGTGAGGGCATTCCAGCGGAAAGAACCGGCGCGATGGGCAAGGATGGGTTTGCCAGTGACGTCAGAGATCAGCTTGCCGAAGTGTCGGAAGACGAATTCGGCGCGGGCTTGGTCTTTGAATTGGTTCATCAAACCGGGACTGGGAGGCAAACGGTGTTTGGCCCAGAAAGACTTGGGCAAGGTTTCAGGATGGGCATGTAGCTGCACATCCTGACCTTGTTGATCCAGCCAGCGAACTGCTTCCAGCATGTCAGCTTGCTGCCCCAGCGTGGCGCATAAGTCCACAAAGAACACATGCTTGGCACCGAACTCGTCGCCAATAGCGCTCATCTCGCGGATGCCGGCAGTTCCCGTGGGGTGTTCGCCCCAGACCAGGCGTTGGACGTGTTTGTCCATAGCACGCCTGGGCAAAGCTTCCGTATCTACCGTTAACAGCGCATAGCGCTTGACCAAATCAAACTCTCCTGGCTGTATATAGCAGCCCTTCTCTCTACGAGCTGGCAGGCTGACCAGCAGAGTCGGCCTTCACATTTGCAAAATTCAAGAACTACTTCTTCCATAGGTATCTTGGAAGCGCACAATGTCATCTTCACCCAAATAGGATCCTGACTGCACCTCGATAAGATGTAGCGGTATTTTCCCTGGGTTCTCTAAACGATGGGTCTGCCCAAGGGAAATATATGTGGACTGATTTTCCCCAAGCAAAATTTCCTTATCATCCAGCGTGACCTTGGCCGTACCACTAACCACAATCCAATGCTCCGCTCTATGGTGATGCATCTGGAGAGACAGTTTTTCCCCTGGCTTGACCATAATGCGCTTGACTTGAAATCGCTCACCGGCGTCAATGCCCTCATACCACCCCCAAGGACGATAAACACGCAGGTGCTCCATATGCTCCTTACGGTCATTACGGGCGAAGTGCTCCACAGCCTTCTTCACATCCTGCGCTTTGTCTTTATGCACCACCAGCACAGCATCAGGCGTCTCGACAACAATCACATCATCCAGACCAATAACCGACAATTGTCGACTTTCGGAGCGCAAATAACTATTACGCGTATCGCTGACAAACACGTCACCTTTCACAGCATTACCATCCGCATCTTTGGCGCTGATATTCCAAAGAGAATCCCAAGAGCCTACATCACTCCAGCCCATATCTACCGCGACCACAGCGGCACGGGTAGTTTTTTGCATCACGGCGTAATCAATGCTTTCAGATGGGCAGGCCAAAAAGTCTTCAGAGGATGGTCGAATAAAATCCAGATCCTCCGAACGGTTCTCCCAAGCCTGCACAACAGCCCCATAAATATCAGGACGATGCTCTTGCAGTTCCTCAAGAAAGCGACCGGCCGTAAACAGAAACATGCCGCTATTCCAGGAATAGTCGCCACTGTCCACATACTGCGTGGCCGTTGCTACATCGGGCTTTTCCACAAACTGCGCTACGGTATGCGAAACACCCCCCCCGTCTAACAGCGGCTCTCCTGCCTTGATGTAGCCGTAGCCTGTTTCAGGGGAACTGGCAGGAATCCCAAAAGTCACCAGATAGCCAGCTTGCGCAAGCCTAGCTGCTTCATGTACGGCGCTGGCAAATGCAGCGCCATTTTCAATACTGTGATCAGCTGGCAACACCAGCATTAAAGCGTCAGTGCTTTGAATTTTAGCCAAGTGCAAAGCTGCCAAGGCAATAGCGGGAGCGGTGTTACGTCCACTAGGTTCCAGATACAAAGCAGCCGGAGACTGGTTCAACGCAAGCACTTGTTCACGGACACTGAACCGATGCTCCTGATTGCAAACGAGCACTGGCTCGCTGACCAGGGTTTGCGCATTAGCCAAGTTCATGGCCCTCTCAATAGTCGCTTGTAGCATTGTCTTCTGCTCAATCAAAGACAACAACTGCTTAGGATACTTAGCTCGTGATAAGGGCCACAAACGCGAGCCGCTGCCACCGGAAAGAATAACGGGATGAATGGCTACTTTCATTACTAAAAAACCAATTCCTTTTGATGTCTAGCCGCAAGGGTAATTGCAATAAAATTCCTCGACAAAGTTTCCCTTGTCACCCCTCTATTTCGAGCATCTAAAATATCATCATCCGAACTAAAATGAATACTAATTGGCTCAATAGCTGTAATTTTATCTCTAAAATTGCTCAAAGCCCAATGCCCATACCAGATAGCCTCCCATGGAGAATACAAAAGGAGATCTGAAAAACTCAGCCCCTCACCCCTCAAAAACCTCCACATATGAGAAACAACCAAGCTAGACCAAACAATAGGGGTTGGCATAAAAAAAACTTTACTACTATCCTTCCTTCCGAAAGAAAGGTTAATTAACCCCCCAACCTCAATTGGCTTTTTACTTAAAACATCTTTATTACCAATTAAAGACCTATCTATCTGGAACATCCTATCAAAATAAAAATTAACCTTCTCTTTATCCATAGAATCGGGCGAAATTTCACCCAAAGCCACCGACAAAGAAAAATCATTTCCTTTTGAATACCTATAATATCTCTCCGTCAGAACAAGAGGAATTTCAGAGTCCTTACCAAACAAATCAAAATCAGAAAAATTCCTAATAAACTGACAATCCGAATCTAAAACAAGATATTTATCAACACCTGGAGAAACACCAAACATAAATTTAATTAACTGTTGCTCTCGCCACCCAGGCAATCGCTTGTTTATAGAAAAACAAGCTATATCCTCCTCAGCCATTAACCCCACCCACTCAGGAAGAGATTTCTTAAAAACCTCAAAATCCTTATCAGGCACAGCCACAACCAAGGGAATATTGTCTATGTTGTGCTTTTCCACTGACTCGCACAACAAAGAAACTCTCTCTAGGTCAGGAGCAAAAGTTTTTAGAAAAAGATAATTTCTTGACATTCAAGGTCCAAAAAAAATTAAAAACAGCCCCAAAACCTATCTAACGACCATTTGATCTAAGGCATTAAAAAATCTCGTCGACACAGCATCAGCCTGCACCTGCGCTAGGGCATCCTCATCGTAACGTCCTCGACGGCCCTCCATAACTTCAAACATTACGGTCAATAGGCCATTAGGAGTCGTGCTGTCAAAGCGCACCACTCCCAACCCATCTAAAGACCGCGACGCCATGCCGTCGGGCATGATAACAGGGAGCCTGAAACCGGCCGCCATATACGCGGCTCCCGAGTTAAGTGTTTCCCCATATGGCAAAACCATCACGTCAGCAGCACGATGAATGTATTGAATTTCGTGATCGGGGATATTGCGCATCAACAGCCGCACCCTGGGGCTCATGCCCCAACGTTGCTTCAAAACTAACACTGTTTCTGCATCACTGGGGACGCCCCCCACAATTGCCGTTACTGGCCGCTGGGATTGTTGCTGTAGCTGGTCAAAAACAGACAGGAATCTCTCAAGGTTCTTGTATGGCTGAATAGAGCCAAAGTAACCAAACACAAACTCCTCTGGCCCAATGTCATAGTAATTTCGAGCAACATCAACACTGATGCCGTCGGGATAACTGCCGGAGTACAGCATGTGGGGAACCACAAAGGTCGCAGGCGCCTTTCTGGAAAACTCGCGCTCCAGCACAGAGACATGCTCTTGCTGCATGACATGGATCGCATCGAAGTTTTCAAATATCCATTGGCGCAAGCGAAGAAACACAGCGGGAAATCGGTTTTCGTGCGGAAAAATGTTATGCGCTGTCCATAACAGCTTGGCATCTGTACGAGTCCGGAAAGCCAAAATATCTTCACATAAGACATCCAGGCGTGTACTTGCCTCAACCTCATCACGACTATTGTTGAAATAACCGCTAAACCAATGAGCATGCAGCACAATGGGACCTGGCCAAGAAATATGTTTCAAGATTCCTGGATCACCTACTCCAATCGGGATGTACTGCCGCAAGCCTGCTTGCTCATACAACAACGCTTGGTAGCGGTTGTTCCAGGTCGGAGGCATAACAAGCAACAGGCAAGGCGTATTGGCTTGTGTCGCCGAAACAGCCCCAAGATACTTGCCATAGGCTGCAGCCAACACACGGGGGGCATCATCCTGCGAAATCAGTGGTATAGGCATTGTCATTACTTGGCACCTCCTTGCTTGCCATCCCGATGAAAGCGACGGGCTGCCTCATAGATATCCCCATACCGCGCCACTACACTTGACCAAACTCGTTCACTCATTACCCAGTCGCGAGCAACATCAGCACGTGCCTTCAACTGTTGTGGATTCGACAATTCAGACGCAATCAGCACTGCCAGGGCATCCACATCGCCAGCAGGGAAAACACGTGCGCGCTCCTCTTGATCTCCTGCTATTTCAGCCGTAACAGGGCGATCAGACATGATTACAGGGATGCCCTGCGACATCGCTTCAAAAGGCTTTAGCGGTGTTACATAATCCGAAGCAAAATCCTCAATACGTGGCACAACAAACAAATCAATGGTGTGATACCAATTTCGAATTTCTGAATGGTCTACATTGCCCGGCATCACGACATACTGCCCCAGACGTCGCTCTGACACCATCTGGGCAATACGACTCCACTCTGGCCCATCACCGGCAATCACCAGATGAATATCGAGCCCCTGATTACGTAGTTTTGTAAAAGCATCCAACAAAACTCGATGGCCTTCACGCTGCGAAAAATTGGAGATATATCCAATTGTCTTCTTATTGAGCACTCCAATCTTATGGCGCAACTGCGTCACTTCCTGTGGCTCTGACATCGTCTCAAAGGCCTTATCAATCGCATTAGGCACAAAGAACAATCGCTCCCTCGGCACTCCTCTTTCCATCAAATTGACCATCATGGCTTTGGAAATCGTCACCACCACATCGGCTCCCGCCATGCAACGGTCTTCTTGAAGGGTGCGTTGCTGCGTTAGCCGGTCTCCCATGTGGTCACTCAGCAGTGGTCGCCAAGTATGTTCATGGAAAGAACGTACTTCATAAACAAAAGGTAAATCATTGGCCCGAGCCAAGGCCAGACCTTTCACCGCATTCTCATAGCCGCGAAAACCTGAAGCAGCATGAATCAAACTAACCTGATGGGGTGCGACTGCCTGATTCCACATTTGCGTTTCCAGGCTCAACAGGTCAGTTACTTTAATTTGCTTGCGATTCAGCCCTGGAAAATGCGGGTAACAAATCTGCACTCCGTTACGCTCGACAATATCCAAGCCATCCTGCGCTGGCAGTTCATTCTCTGGTCTTGGAGAGTTGAGAGGCATACATACAATCGGCTTCAAGCCCTGTCGAGCCTGTGCCTCAACAATAGCTGTTGAACGTACCGCCCCACCTGAGCTTTCGTCTGGATAAATCACCTTGAACAAATGCATGACAGACAGAGAATCTGACTCATATCTCGCCTGCAGAGGCAAAGACGGCAGCCAATTCAAATCCAACTCTTTCAACTCACTGGCAATGTAACTAGCCCGTAAAGCCGCCTTGGCATCTTTCTTCTGATGCGCAGCCCAAGCTTCTGACAACAACCAACGTGACTGTAAGTCGCGGGTCAAGGCTGCCAATTCCATGCCTTGGCGTACCTGATCTGGATCCATTAAAGATACATCCTGCCCGACCAGCACATCATCAGGCTCGATCCCGGAGACATTTAAACCTGTGATTGACACCAGATCAGCAGAGGCCTTGGAAACCAAATAAAACACGGCGTTCACAGCACCGGGGGGCACAAAGAAACACTCACTCAAGGCATGCTCGCCCGACTGAGCCTTGTTTGAACTGGCATAACGCACCCAACCCAGATCAACCAACAACGTGCAACCCGTATTATTACCCTGCTGGATTAACTCATGATCGTGATTAAAGTACATGGGGTAGATCATCAGGCGTGACAGATCACCAGCAAAGTCTTGCAGCGATAACTTGCCTGACACCCGCACCCATTTCTGGCTATCAACACCAAGTGCTGCTTCACCCACAATGTTCAAATTCTTTTTGATCAAGCTAGCGTAGAAGCCATTGGCATGCACTCCCGACGTAATAGTTCGGTAGTCTTGCCAATTAATGTAATCAAGCGCGCGCTCAGCGATCTTCTCTTCCCTAAGGAAATCACTGAAATTTTTTGGGATACGCCTGATCTTAAGCCCTTCTGGAGCCAGCAGCGCCACCCCTTCCTCCGGCCAAGAACGCCATTGAACCTTGACAGCGGAGTCCGGTACTTTAAGAAACAGGTTGATCGGTATGTAACCATCAAGCTGGCGACATACAACAGGGGTATACGCCACCATGTCGTTTGCGGTTTCCAGGCCAGGAACCACTGGAACAAGCAGCTTGCCGTTTCGGTCCAGAAACCTGATTTCCAAACGCCCCACTTTAGAGCGCAATTTGCCAACCGCCTTCAAATGGCCAACAAGCTCGACATCACCTGAGCCTGAAGGCAAATCAATAAGTCCCTGTAGGCCACCGACCTTGGCCAGTTCTCGTATTTTGGTAGCCTGCACCGACGTTGTGCGATACACGTCACTACCCTTCCAACGTAGTACTCTTAACTCCAGCCGTGTTGCACCAGGGGGGGCGACAAAAGACGTTTGCATCACAGGTTTAGGCGATTGCTTTAGCTCAGTCGCTTGCAAGTAGCGATATCCCCCTACCTTGCTAGAGACAGGCACATCCCCAGCTGGGGACAACAAACGGTTCTGCTGATCAAAAAAACTAGGGTGGGCCAATATCGAGTTCTTCAGCGTTGGCTGGTCGCACTCCGCCACGAACTCAATATTATAGGCTTCACCCTCCAGAACATCACTGACGCACTCAGCAAGAATTTCTGAGCCTTTGAAGAAGCGCACAGCATCTTCAACAGCCAACTTGGGCTCACTCAAGAAACGAGCATTACTATGCCCCCAAGGAAACAGTTCAACCGAAAATGCGGTTGCATTTGGTGGAACTATCACTCGACGTTTGGCCTGAACCTTACCTATCGTCCGTGTCGGTCCAAAATAAAAATACGAGCCAAACTGCTTAGAATAGGCAATATCTGACCCCGGGTCCTGAATCACTTCACCACCCGCAGTCCAAAACCTGATGGCCGCTACAAAAGGAGCGCCTTTAGACTCTCGCAACAGCTCTAGATCACTTGATAAAACAACCTCTCTGACAGCACTAACATCTATTTTCCTGACCCAGACAGAAACAGGCTTGGCCGAAACTGCTGGGGCGGCGACAGGAGCAGGAGCCGGAACTGCTGCAACAAGTTTGGGAAGCTCTGGCAGCTTGATGGGCTCAGGCACTACTGGCTGAACCTCAATATCGAAAATATCTAACCGCGGGCGATTAACCAAGGCCAGTTTTTTAGCCCCCCAACGGTGCAAGTAGATCGATGCAATTTTGAGTCCAGGGGGGAACCGCAATTGCAAACCATCAAAAAACAAAGCTCCATCCTCTCCGCGCTCACCCAGATAAAGATAAATGCCATATTTTTCTGAATAGTTAAAATTTGGAATTCTACGAGACACCACAGATCCCGTATGATCCAGAAGCTCAAATGAGATTAAAGCCGGAGGCTTGGCCCTTTGCACTCCTTTCGCTTTGAGCGTGCAGAAAAAAGCAGCGCCACCATCGATACGCCGATCACCAATCTCTATTTTCTCTACAAAAGTTTCATATGAATTCTGAGAACTCTCTCGCCAACCCATTACATCACCATTAAAAATTAAATTCGTAAATAAGAAAAATAGAGACCGCTACACAAACAAACTCATTTCCCGCTCTGCCATCAAAACAGCATCACTTTGCTCACGGGCGCGCTTGGCTGAGTTGGCGGACAAGCGCGCAAATAGCTCTGGCTCAACATAGAGACGTTCAATAGCATCAGCCAGACCCTGAGCATCTTCGGCAGCCACCAGAAATCCGCTGTTTTCATCCATGAACTCAGGTACCGCCGCAACGGCATTACTGATAGGCACCAAGCCACTGGCCATGGCCTCGTCCCTGGACACACCTTGTGAATCCCAGCGAGTCGGATTTAAAAAGATGCCATACTCCTGCTGGATATCTGCCACTTCTTGATGAGTAATAAACCGGCGTTCAATGCATACATTCGTAAAGTTTTCCACCGGCGCTACCGTCTCTTCAAACAAAGCACCATCACCGATCAGCATGAACTGCAGTTGTTTGAAAATTGGTTTTTCAGAAAGGGCCAGAATGGCCTTAACACTTAGATCGTTCGCATACTTCCTGGATGCATAAGAACGTATAGACAGGATCCTCTTTCTTTGCTCAAGACTTTTCTCACGGTAGCGGAAAATCTGCGTATCGATCGGATTATGGATAACGCTGTATTTATCCTCAGATAAGCCAATTTGCAAATCCTCAAAAATCTCTTGAGCAAAATAAGACGATACAAACACCATGTGCAGGTTAGCTGGTGGGTTTGCAAAAATACTCCGCCAAAATACCTGGCGCTGATCACTTAATCGCTTCTGCCGTGTCACTTCGGAGTCTGCCATAGTCTCAAACTCAAACTCCCGCCTCCACCAGGCCTGGATTTCCGAACCATGAGCCCAGACCGTAACCTTCACGCGATCTATGTACTTTTCCAGCACCCTCCACATTTTCTGATCCAGAATGTGAACTAAAACATGGCTAATTTGTCCAGAAGCCAGGGTTGCATCCAGTAACTCTGCATCTGCGGCCGCAACGTCGACGCCTTCGAACTCCCGATACTCAACCGCCCCTTGTCCAAACTTATATATATCAACGAGTTGGCCCGCCCGCTTGTAAGAGCGCACGCGACTATGCAAAAAACCATAGCGGTAAAGGTCGTCATAAGCTGGATACTGCTTAGCTAAAACTAAATATGGCGACTTGCTAATTAGTACCGCCGGTCGTTCCGATGCCCCACCCAATATCAGCTTATCAACCGTTGCGTCACCCGGCCCCTCAAAACGCAAACCAAAACGCACATACTGACACTCAGGAGGGATCACTAAAGAATGTTTCTGCCCTGCATGATTCATTTGGTGCGAGATCTTTACACCATGCTCATCCTGAAACTCGAAGACTGTACGTACATCCATCGAGTATTTTCCCTGCAATTGAATCTGGCTATTCAACACCAAATTCAACTCCTCTCGAGTCTTGGTACCTTTGGCGTACAGGTAAGAATATTGCCCCTCCTGCAAGGATGAGGTCAGACGCAAACGCTCACCCTGCACAGACAGCAAAACCGCCCCCTTGGAAGACATCCAACCGTGGAGCTCACTACCAGTCAACTGGGTTAACTCATCCCCTTCGGAGACAGGGTTTAATTCTTGTGCCAGCAAACCTTCCGCAATCGGTGCTAGCTTTGTCTGAAACGAAACACCTTGATCTACAACGGACAAGTCGACAGCTTGAGCCCGGGCCTTCTCAGATAAGTTTGCCCCCGCTTCAATATAGTTAAACTCATCAAGGGCCAACATATCCGGAAGCACAAATGCCCCTTGCTCAAAACAAGCCGCCCATCCACCCACCACTTCGCGCAAGACCGACAGGCGAGCCAAAGCAGCCCGCACAGATAAACGATCAACAGCGTGGTAGGGGGCCTGTCCGGTGGACAAAGAAACCTGCCCGTCTTGGGCAACATAGCGAACTGATTTACCAAAAGCGACTGCTTGGCTGTAGGTGCTCGCCAATACCAAATCAGTTAAATACTGATCACCATACCAATCATCAGGGTGCAAAGCGCCCATCAGAGTGTCCGGTGGCAAAGCCGCAAGTTGCAATGCAGCATCCTCCAGCGAACGATATACACAAACATCCTGGCCATGTGTCAAAGACATATGGCCCAAGTCACCAATCAAATAAAGTTGTTTATTGGCATAAGCTTGTCGCGCATAGGCCTCTTTCACCAGTGAAACATCTTGTTCACTCTGGACCTGAGCAAGAAGCACAACCACAGGCTCATAAAGCTGAAAGGCCTGTCCCGTGACTTTGGCACGAATGTACGCAAGACGATGAGCATACGTATGCTCACTCATTACTTTTCGCAACCCAAGAAGACGCAGCTTCCTGTACGCAAGCTCATCATCAAGAATGTCGCGCAAACGCCCCGTCAGTTGTGATGGATTGTCCGAGGACACAATCAAATCCCCAAACAACAAACGAGCACCACGAGAAAAGTTGGAGACCACAATCGTGTTGGAGGCCAGCAATTCATAAACACGCCGCGCGAACATCGTCTGCGACTGTTTAATGGTGTTCATATTGATACCGTACCGGTATCCCTTGTAGGCGCGATCTATTTCCGCAAAGGGTAACTTGCCCAAAATCATGGGTCGATATTCATCAGGGAATCGATAATGAGGGTGCTCGTTATCCGCATTTCGGTCATAAATATCAACGGGTCGCAGCCCCTTGACCGCCTCAATCAACGCTGCGAAATCGCGCTGCCGCTCCGGATAACGCAAATAATAAGAGCCAGCAAAATTAAAGGCGTCTTTTCGATCGTAAGTCTCAATCGGATTATGTGTTCTGGGTTGGGCAGCGAAGGGTAAGAAATACACGTGGTCGTGCCCAACATGAGTTTTGTATTTGGGGACGCAATCCATATCCGTCGTAAATACATAATCCACCTGTTTGGCCAGAGGTATAAAGGTGCCAAAATGCACCGGGTCTTCTTTATTCCAAAGCAGCGTTGGTACACCATGGCGTTTGCACCAATCAATACAAGCATTGATTTCAGGCCCGTTAGTACTGATTTTCAGCTTCCAGAGCTGGTCACACCCATGCCATGCTGACTCAATAAAAAGCAGATGTGGGCGAAACTTCTCCAACTGTTCAATACACTGTTCAGGATGAAGTTGTAAAAGCTGACACTCCGGGTCATAAGAATGAAAAGTAAACTCATCCATCACCCCCGCAACTCGTAAGCCCTGGGCAGGCAAGTCTCGTAACTCTGCCTGCACCACAGGGTCGGCCAAGCGCTGCTGACACAAAATCACATTTGCCGCAAAGTACTTTCTGCCCACTACACGACTCAGCTCGCTATAGATCTCCATAGCGAGCGCATAATCCCCATTACGAAATGCTTGAGCAGCGCTGCTCACTTTCGATTGCAACATATCAGCCTTTTCCGCCTTCCTAACGCTTATTCCGCGAACAAACCTACAACATCAATACACTGAGCATGCTTGCGAATCTCAGCAACTTGCTCGATGAATGGGCGATGTTTGACAAGAACGCAGACGACGTCAGCATCAGCCAGCGCGCTACCCAGAGCGGACAGCTCAATTCCAGTGCCTTGTAGCTTGGCGGGCAATTCTTTGATGTTGGGTTCTACGGCGTGTACTTTGCATCCCAGGCTGGCAATCTTCTTGGCAACACCAACAGCAGGGCTTTCGCGCAAGTCATCAATATCGGGTTTAAAGGCCAAGCCCAGGCATGCCACTTTAATGTCTGCCATGCGTGCGTCAGGACGCAGCGACAGCACTCCGGCAATAGCGGCTTTGACTTTCTCCACAACCCACTCAGGTTTGTAGTCGTTGATCTCGCGAGCCAAGCGAACAATGCGGGCCTCTTCAGGTGTTTTGTCCACGATGAACCAAGGGTCCACAGCGATGCAATGACCACCCACCCCGGCACCAGGCTGCAAAATATTAACGCGTGGGTGACGGTTAGCCAGGCTGATCAGTTCCCACACATTAATATTCAAGCGATCACAAATCAGGGACAGCTCGTTGGCAAATGCGATATTGACATCGCGGAAGCTGTTCTCGGTCAGTTTGCACATTTCAGCGGTACGGGCATTGGTTGGCACCAAAGCACCTTCCACAAAGATCCGGTACAGCTCGGTAGCCATCTCGGTGGCTTTTTGTGTCATGCCGCCAATGACGCGGTCGTTACTCACCAATTCATGAACAACACGACCTGGCAAAACACGCTCTGGGCAATAGGCCACCTGAATGTCAGCTTCCTCGCCTGCTTGCTGAGGGAAACTCAAATCAGGACGGGCCTCGGCCAGCCACTGGGCCAACTGCTCAGTCGTACCCACCGGGGAAGTGGACTCCAGAATGACCAGATTGCCTTTGGCCAACACGGGAGCAATGGCTTTGGCTGCATCGGCGATATAGCTCAGGTCAGGTTTGTTGCCTTCCAGGAACGGAGTGGGGACAGCAATCAAAAACGCGTCAGCGGGTTCTGGCGTCAGCGTAGCGCGCAAATAGCCACCGTGCACAGCAGCCTGCACCAGCATATCCAGTTCAGGCTCAACAATATGAATCCGGCCCTGATTAATCGTATCGACCGCGTAAGCATTCACATCAACGCCAATGACCTTCTTGCGGCGGGAGGCAAATAATGTGGCAGTAGGCAGGCCAATATAGCCCAGGCCGATCATGGAGAGAGTTTCAAACATGCTGGTTTTCCGAATCAAGAGATCAAAGTTTTTAAAATTTCGCTAATGCGGGTGGCGGCCTTGCCGTCCCCATAGGGGTTGTGCGCCCGCGCCATACGCTCATATTCCGCAGCGTCATCCAGCAACTGCGTGGCAGCGCTAACAATGGCGTGTGTTTCTGTTCCCACCAAACGCACCGTTCCTGCATCCACGGCTTCCGGGCGCTCGGTTGTGTCTCGCATCACCAATACCGGTTTGCCCAAAGAAGGCGCTTCTTCTTGAATGCCCCCGGAGTCAGTGACCAAAAGATCACAACGATCCATTAGGTAAACAAAGGGCAAATAATCCAATGGTTCGATCAAATGAACGTCGGAAACGTCGGATAAGATACGACGTACTGGTTCCTGAACATTTGGATTCAAGTGCACGGGATACACCACCTGCACATCGCCACGAGAGGCAATCTGGCGCAAAGCCAGGCAGATGTTTTCAAAACCAGAGCCAAAGTTCTCGCGACGATGCCCCGTCACCAGAACCAAGCGTTTGGCTGGATTGATAAAAGAGAACTGAGCCTCAAAGCGGCTACGTAGTTCCGAGTCCTGACGTACGCGCGCTGCTACATCCAACAGCGCATCAATGACGGTATTGCCTGTAATATGCACCGTCTTGGGATCAACACCCTCATGCAATAAATGAGACTGCGATTGCTCGGTTGGAGCAAAGTGCACATCAGCCAATACGCCCGCTTGGCGACGGTTCATTTCCTCTGGCCAAGGCGAGTACTTATTATGAGTACGCAGGCCAGCCTCTACGTGACCGACCTTGATCTTGGCGTAATAAGCTGACAACGCTGCAGCCATCGTAGTGGTCGTATCACCATGCACCAAAATCATGTCTGGTTGCCATTGCTTGTACACATCACGCATACCCAACAACACATTACTGGTGATGTCATACAGGTCCTGACCTGGCTTCATCAGGTTCAAGTCAAAATCAGGTTTGATAGAAAAAATATCCAGAACCTGATCCAGCATCTGGCGGTGCTGACCCGTGACACACACGCGCGCTTCAAATGCAGAGTCAGCAGCCAATGCCTTAACCACCGGAGCCATTTTGATGGCCTCCGGTCGTGTGCCAAATACAGTCAAAATTTTCATTTTTAAAACCTTGCAATCCTAAGAGAAATAAGCCGTATAAGCTGATAAATACACGCCCTGCACCGACCCTGACAAATTACTCAAACTAAGACCCAGCTCTCTGCTATCAAGCCAATAATCAACACTCACTTCCATTTGCTCTCGTATATTTGACGAGCTTGATCGAAACGATATTGCTTTGCTGCATTTCTAAGACTTAGAAGTTGTTGTTCTTCAGACTCACTGAAAGCCATGCCCTCTGGCAATAAGCTTATCAATGCCTCCGCCTCCAATAACTCTCCCACCTCATACAATCGAAACGCTAACCACTTTTGTCGGAATGGAAGCGGTTCCAATTCATAGGCCCGTCGAGCCAGATTAACCACAATCTTGTCATCTATCTGAAGCTGACTACGAGCAACGGCAGTCCAAGCATTTGCCTGTAAAGAGAGACATAGAGGAACTTCACTCAACAAAGCTTCAACCGCTGCTTGTCCACCTGAAGCGTATGCCTGTACTACCTTCTCAAATGACTTGCCTCCCAAGGCTTTGGAAGGACGCGTATTCCGGTTCTGCCGCCATGCCCGCCACAGAGACACAGGAGCGGAGATAAAACCACTTACTGAGCCTGCAGCATCAATAAGTATTCTTCCCAGCTGATTCTCCAAAGCCTTTTGTGACTTCAAAAAAAACAAATGCGTCTGTGCTTCCACCAACGCGTGGCAACGAATGTTCTCAGCTAAAGCCTCAAACAAATAATCAAGCACATCCTCCGACACGGCCGGTTTTGTCCCTGCCTCGCGCAAAACCGCAGCAGAGATGTCACCGGCATCACCTAACAAGCACACCAACTCGCGTTGAAGCAACTCCAAGTGATCAAATAACAATCGGTTTTCATCACTTAGCAACTTTATTTGTGCCTCCCGCTCCTGATCCGGCACTTGCTCACCACACGAAGATACCTTGCTCATTCAAGCGCACCCCCGATCAATCCACATGGTCCAAGACAATGCTCTTGAGCAGCTTCAAAATCCCGGCCAGGATCAGCGCCAACAGCAAAGTCACCAAGGTGTTGTACAGACGACGCGGCTCCATCGGATACTCGGGCAAGGTGGCGGACTGCAGCACAGACACTTTCTCCAACATGCGAGTGGCATCAATCCTGCCTTTCTCCAAAGCAGTTAAAGAGGATTTGTAGAGCTCTTGTGTGAACTTCACATTCATATCCAAGCGATAAAACTCTTCTACATAGGCATTCAACGTGCCGCCGGACGGCGTCGCCAACTTCAGCTTTTCTTGCTTAATTTGCTCGTCCACTGCTTTCAAAGACTGTTTAAGCATCAGAATATTGGGATGGTCACGATCCAATGACTTGGGCAAAGAGGCCAATTGGGTCTGCAACTGAGCCCGCTGCCCTTCCAAGGCAGCCACAATCGCATTAATACTTTCTGCTGTGGCTTGTGGGGACAATAAACCGGCTTCATTCTGGTAGTTCAGCAAGTCCTGGCTCGCTTGTTGAAAGCGCTCCTGCGCCTGGTCAACCTGAGTAACCAAGAAATCGACCTGAACCTGGGCCATTTCATGGCCCAAGACGTTCATATAACGCTCGCCTTCCTTAACCAGCAGCTCCGTAATCGCCTGAGCCATCTCGGGGCTATAAGCTTGGACCTTGATGCGCAACACACCAGAGAAATCATCAAACTCCACTTCGACACGACGCAGGTAATGACGGTGAAACCACTCTAGCGACGCATCCTGGAACCACATCCGCGACACCAGATCATGATCCGAGGAACTGTAATGCGTACGTAAATCCAAAGACTGATCGAGCTTTTTAAGCATGTCCACGGACAACAAGTAATCACGCAACAACAACTGGTTCGCGCGATCAACAGTAGCCACACCCGATACCAACATCCCTAAGTCAAAAGAGGGGGCTCCTACCGAGTCTGTCTTTCGGATAATGACGTTAGCCTCGGACACATAGCGGTTCGAGGCAAAGATCAACCAGTACGCCGACGTCAAAACAGCCAGGATCAGAATCACACGTACGGCGTAATCAAATAAGCGCAATGAAAACCACGAACGCAGGCGAGCTCCAAAGGTAGGTTTCTTTGAAACGGCTTGATTAGAAGCGGTGCTAGCCGCCTGCGTAGTGACTTGAGGTGTATCTGTCATTTTGGAAGCGAATCCTTGTAGGCATTGAGCGCATCGTCAATCTGGTCAAACCAGTGCGCTCGTCCTTGATGCAGCCAGACACCCGCCTGGCAAAATTGTTTTAAGGTTTTATTGTCGTGAGCCACCATGATCAAGCCCGCGCGATTGGTCATGGTTTTAAAGGCGTCCGCGGCTTTCTTACGGAATGCCGCATCACCCGCTGCCGTCACCTCGTCCGAGATGTACACATCGAAATTAAAGGCAAACGACAACGCAAACTGAAGGCGGGAGCGCATTCCAGAGGAGTAGGTATAGACCGGCTCCTCAAAAGCTCGACCCAGTTCAGAAAAATCTTTAATAAAAGCCAGCCGATCTGCCAGATCTTCTTGATGACCATGCACTCTGCACACAAACTTGGCGTTTTGGCGGCCGGTCAAGGTGCCCTCCAACCCCCCGTTACCCATGGGCCACGACACCCTGCACATACGCTGCACCGTTCCCTTATTGGGGTGATCCACCCCACCGATCAAGCGCAACAACGTAGATTTCCCAGCACCGTTAGAGCCAATCAAACCCACATTTACCTTGGGTGGGATTGTCAGGTTGACCCCTTCCAACACCCAACGGCCCACACCATGGGCGGTCTTGTAGCGCTTATAAACATCCTTGACGACGATCATTTCATCACCAACTGCTGTGTAAAGCGTCTATACAAAACCAGGCCCAGAAATAGACTGACGATCCCCCACAGATACAGGTATCCCATGCTGACGCCAGGCACCATGTGGTAGTAATTCGCAAACCCTTTACGCACCAACTCCAGTCCATGCACCAAAGGATTGAACAAGAGCAGATCCCGATAAGGCTGGGGAACAGCAGAAATCGGCATGATGACCCCAGAGATCAAGTACAACGGCATCATCATGAGTTTCAATATGTGCTCTGTCTCACGAACCAAGGCCATCAAGACAGAGGCCACCAAGCCATAGCCCACACCAAAAAGCCATAACCCAAACATCGCCATCAAAACCTGCAAGGGGTCATCAGGCCGTACGTCATGCCCAAGCAAGGCTGCTCCCGCTAAGATAATGGCGGACACCAAGGTCATCAAAAATGCTTCCAAAACACCTCGTGCGACATACGTGTCAAAGGGATGAACCTGCCTGTAAGCAAACAACGGCTTATTACTATCGGCAGCGTGCATCACCTGCATCGCCGTACGACGAAACATAAAAAACGCCAGCATCCCCACCACAATCCAAACGGTGACATCAATGCCACCGACCGTACGCAGACGAATCACGGTGAAGATAAACGTGATGAAACTGATATGCAGCACCGGCTCCATCAACAACCAGAACCAGGCAGCCCGCATATCAAACAGACGGTCCAAGGATTCGCGCAAAAGCAGCGCCCGCCAGACCGACCAGGTGACGGCCATGGGGCTGCGCACCTGATTACTCATCTCGACCTCTACTAAAAATTTTGCGTTCAACCATGAGGCTCATCACTTCATCATGTTGTTCAAGGTCGTACTAGGCACGGCCACCGACACCACAAGACGCAGGAACTTCTGGAATTCAGCCGCTGGCGAGTTGGAGACGTAGATCACGTCCTTGTCCTGCACCGGGAAGTTCTGGGTGACAAAGAAAGAAGCCGGGTCACGCAGGTCGATCTCGTACACCACGGGTACGAGGCCCTGCTTGTCCAGCAGGGTCGACTCTGGCGCACCGTCCACCAGCGCAGCATCTTCAAAGCGGAAGACAAATACACCGCGAGCATCAGCACGTGAGGTATCCAGGCCGCCGGAGCGGGCCAGGGCCTGCACCAGGGAAATACCTTGGGCTTCAAACGGAATCTCTTCGTTCTTGCCTGTGGCGCCCAATATAGAGAAGCTTTGGTTCTGATACAGCGCCGTGATCACATCGCCCGGCTTTAACATAATGTTCTGGCTCGGATTACGGATGATCGTATCCAAGGCCATCGTCGATGTGTTCTGCTCACGCGAGAGCTGAATGGCGATACTGTTTACGGCTTGTTTAACGCCACCTCCGGCGGCCAAGGCATCCAGCAGGCGCTCGCCTTTCGGTGTCAAGGGCATCAAGGTGCTTTGATTGACTTCGCCCACCACCGTCACGTTGGAAGAGTTGTTCTGGGTGACACGCACCAATACTTGGGGGTTATTGGCCTTGCCTTGCAAACGCTTGGCAATGCTTTCTTCAATCTGTTGGGTGTTGTGGCCCTGGACAGCAATACGGCCTGCAAAAGGCATGCTGATCATGCCATCTGAGGTCACCATTTGTGACGGGAAGGCAACGGCATTCGTCGTCGCTGCCGTCGCCTTGGGATCCAAGGAAATACTGCCAAACAGCATGGCAGGCGGCGCTTCCCATACCGACACTTCCAGCACATCGCCGGGGCCAATCAGGTAGTTGTTCGAGCCCGAGCTAGGGAACTGGGCAGCAAAGTCACCCATGCGCTTTTTAGCGGCCAGTTTCTTGGTCAGGGAGTCAGTCACATTGACCAGAGTGATGCCTTCGATACGGCCATCACGTCGTTCTTGCACTTGCTGGCGGCTGGGGCCATCGGCTGGCATCCAGTCGGGCATCGTGGCACATCCGGCCAGTACGGCGACCAGGGTACTGGCCAGTACGGGCCGTCCTATTGCGGCGATCTTGCTAACTGCTGTGTGTAGTAATTGAGCCATGCTTATTTCTTCATGAGCGTATGAACGGTTTCACACGCCAGGTCTATGTCATCCTGGCTATGCGTGGAAGACAGAAAAAAGCGCAAACGTGCTGCTTTTTCTTCTACCGCAGGATGGATAATGGGTTGCACATTCAGACCGGCATCAAACAACTGACCGGACAATTTGACTGCTTTCAGAGAGCTGCCGGTAATCGCAGGAATAACGGCGTAGCCTTGGGCAAAACCGGTATTGATCCCCAGCGAGCGCATCGAAGTCAGAAACTGACTGCCACGCTCTTGCAGGTTTTGTACACGCTCGGGTTCCCGACGCATGATCTGCAAGGCTTTGAGCGAAGCGGCCGCCAACACGGGAGAGATTCCCACGCTGTACACAAAACCGGAGGCGGCGTATTTAAGCAATTCCACCAGCGCACGATCACCAGCGATGTAGCCGCCGCAACTTGCCAAGGTCTTGCTCAAGGTGCCCATCCAGATATCGACATCTCGACCCACCACACCAAAATGCTCGTGCGAGCCACGGCCCGTTTTGCCAAGCACACCCAGAGCGTGAGCTTCATCGACCATCAAAAACGCTTTATAGCGCCGTTTTATGTCAATAAATGCAGGCAGATTCGGGATGTCTCCATCCATGCTGTACAAGCCTTCAATCACAATCAGCACACGCTCGAACTGGCCACGAATATCGGCCAGAATGCGCTCCAGGGCGGCACTATCGTTGTGAGGAAATGAACGGCGGGCGGCACCCGATAACTGGATGCCTTGCAAAATACTGTTGTGGATCAGGCTATCGTGAATCACCAGATCCTTGGGACCAAACAAGTAACCAATGGTGCTGACGTTGGTGGCGTGCCCACTGACGAAAACCACGCAATCATCCACCTCATAGTTCTGGGCCAGTTCCTCTTCCAGCTCGCGCTGAACACGGCGCTCGCCCGCAACCAAACGGCTGGCCGAGGCCGATGTGCCGTACTGGTCCATCGCGGCTTTAGCGGCTGCATTGACTTCAGGGTGTGCTGACAGACCCAGATAGTTGTAATTGGCGAAGTTCAGATAGTCGCGCCCGTTGATCCGGGTATGCGCAGCCGCT
The DNA here is from genome assembly GCF_025960365.1 of Alcaligenes sp. SMD-FA. Lineage (NCBI taxonomy): Bacteria > Pseudomonadati > Pseudomonadota > Betaproteobacteria > Burkholderiales > Alcaligenaceae > Alcaligenes > Alcaligenes sp. SMD-FA. Next base: position 3,749,341 of record NZ_CP110108.1, read on the forward strand.
ACACCGTCGTGGCTGCGAAAAAATGGATTGCGCACGCCCATACGATCGGCCATGGCCTTGGGCACCAGCATTTTCTCGTAACCAGGGTGGCGGTCAAAGCGGGTGAAGGCATCCGGAATATGGCTGGCCGCGCCCTGACGGCTGGCAGACTGATCGGCCATGCGACCATCGCCGGTCGCTTGCCCAGTTTTACGTCCCAAAATGCGCTGAATCAGTTGTGCTTTACTACCTGGCGCCAGATCGTTCTTACTCATGAATCAGTGATGTCCCTGTTTCTGCCAATCGCTGTACATCCTTGGCCAGTCCTTGCAAGTCCGTATCGGACATCTCATCCCCGTGCTGACGTACGACATCGGCGACCAGATGCCCTGCATCGTGCTCTGCCGAGTCCTCGCCACCAGCCGTCAACTTATCGACAATGCGGGCGGCGACGTTCCAGACGGTGGGAGAATCGTTCAGCACCATGGCGGGCAACTGCACGCCAAAGCGTTGCTCCAAGCCCAAGGCCAACTCCACGGCCATCAAGGAGTCCATGCCCAGATCATGCAAGGAGCGTTGAGTTTCGATACGGTCTACTTCAGTACGCAAAATGTTGGCGACTTCCTGCGCCACCCATTCGGCCACCAAAGCGTGAATTTGCTCGGGCGTTTTACCAGCGATCAAGGCGTGAATATCCTGGCCGTCGCTACCGGAGTCCTGGTCCTTGCGAGCACGATTCAAGATGGCAAAGCGTTCGCTCTGGGCCGAGGCCAGCAAACGGGCCAGGGCATTCCAATCGAAGTTAGCCACAATGGACACTTCACCGTTAACAGCCAGCACGCGATCCAGTTGATCCAATGCCTGATCGGATTGCAGAGACGCTTTGCCCAGGCGTTTGCCCAAGCTGTCCTTCACGGTTTCATTGCGGGTCAGGTAACCTGCGTCGCCAATCGGCCCCCAAGCAATGCAAGAAGCCGCCAGACCCAGGTTCTGACGCAGGCGCGTCAGCCCTTCCAGGCCCGCGTTGGCGGCCACATAGTTCGCCTGTCCGGGGTTACCAATAGAAGTCGTCACCGAGGAATACAGCACGAAGTGGGACAAACTCACATCCTGAGTGGCCAGGTGCAGATTCCATGCCCCCACCAACTTGGTTTGCAGCACCTTGTTCAAGCTGTCCTGATCCATATTCGCGATCAGGCGATCATCAAACACGGCGGCAGCATGCAGCACACCCGTTAACGGACTATCACTTGCCTGAATCTGGGCGACGGCAGCTTGTACCGCTGCACAATCCGTGACGTCACACGCCACGATTTGCACACGACAGCCTTGTGTCTGGAACTGTTCCAGCAGCGCTTGTGCACCCGGGGTATCGGCACCACGGCGTCCCGCCAAAACCAAAGAGCGCACGCCACGCTTGACCAGCCATTGGGCTGAAGCCAAACCGAAGCCAGACAAACCGCCCGTTACCAACCACGTGCCCTGTGTGGACAAGTCGATAGGGGTCGCTATTTGTTTTGCGGGCAGGTGGGGCCGGGCATCCTTCAAGGACACCACCAGCTTGCCGATGTGACGAGCCTGTTGCATGGCGCGGAATGCATCGACCACATGCTCGGCACCGAAACTGCGGTAAGGCAATGGGAACAGCGCGCCGTCATGGAACAGTTCCATGACTTCTTTGAACAAACGTCCTGCCAGGGCTGGACGTCCTGTCAGCAACTGGTCGGCATCAATACCGAAGTAACTGATATTGCTCTTGAAGGGACGCAGACCAATCGGTGTGTTCTCGAAAAAGTCACGCTTGCCCAGTTCCAGGAAACGGCCAAATGGGCTCAAGACATCCAGGCTGCGGCGCATGGCTTCACCTGCCAGGGAGTTCAGCACCACATCCACGCCCTCACCGCCAGTGGCATCCATCACATCCTGAGCAAAGCTCAGGCTGCGCGAATCGAACACATGGTCAGCGCCCAACAAGGAGGCGAACACTCGCTTCTCGTCCGTGCCAGCGGTGGCATAAATCTCTGCGCCCAAATGGCGGGCGAGCTGGATTGCAGCAATTCCCACGCCGCCTGCAGCACCATGGATCAGCACCTTCTCGCCGGGCTGGATATGGGCCAGGTGCGTCAGCGCGTAGTACACGGTGAAGAACACAGTGGGAACGGTAGCGGCGGCTTCAAAATCCCAACCTTCAGGCATGGGAGCGATAGCATCCGCACGTGTCACCACATGGCTGGCAAAGCAGGAGGAACCAAAACCCATCACCGGCTGGCCGACCGACAGGTTAGTGACATCGGCCCCAAGGCGTGTGACCACACCCGAGAACTCCAGGCCCAGGCTCGCACCGGCGAACCCGTTTTCTACGGCTTCGTCCGGCAACAAGCCCATCAAGTACATCACGTCACGGAAGTTCAGGCCCGCTGCCATGGTGCGGACTTCGACCTGATCCGCAGCCAGAGTGGGCGCTTGAACAGCTTGCCATTCCAGATTGCGCAACTGTCCGGGCACGTGGAAGTCCAACTTAAAGCGGGCATCCTGGCCTAATTGAGCACTTACAAGCTGAGTGGCCTCTTGCAACACCAAGGTATGGCGTGCGTCTTGAGACAAGACAATTTCTGTCGCACCATCTGGCCACAGCAGCTCGCACTCCAGGCGCTGAGCGATGTTGCCGGCATTCAGATCGCCGGCCAGATCGATCAGAATGCAGGACAAGGCAGGCAGCTCGTTCATAACGACGCGGCCAAAGCCCCACAAGGCCGACTGGGCAGGATTCACCGCCCAATCCAATTCTTCCGCCATCGCAGGCAATGCTCCGCCGTGCGTCACCAGGAACAAACGGCTTGCAGCAGCACGGGCGGACAAGCTTTGAGTCAGGTTCAGCAGTTGCGCACTGGTCTGGCTGACAGCAGCAACGGTATCAGCCCAACCCAGCATCGGCACCACATTCAGCGTGTGCTCATCAGCCAAAGCGTCGGCACTGGGTGGCCAGGCTTGGGCGCAAACCGTCTGTCCGACTGCCTCCAAACGAGCTTGCAAAGAATGGGCATGCGTTTGGGAAGCCTCGTCAAACAACAGTAGCCACTGGGCTGTAGCGACGGCCTCCAGATTCTGACCTGTCTGCTTTGTCGCGGCGCTGGCCAAAAGCAAATAAGCACCTTCGCTCAACGCCTGAGCGGCAGGCTCTGGGGCTGTTTGTACCTGCTCAAAACCCGCTTGCTCCAAAGCCCTGTGCCAGCCTTCAGGCGACAGCAAGGAAGAGGATTGCGACTCAGCGGCTGTATGCCACCAGCTTGGGTCCAGACCGGACAGAAAATCCGCATGCCAATCAGGGTGACACTCGGCCAGCAGCAAAACACCACCTGTAGCCAGCCACTGCTTGCTACGCAGCAAAGCAGGTGGAACATGCACGGTACGGTGCAGGCTGTGACGCAAAATCACGACATCAAACTGTGTGTCGTTGGACTGATCCAGTTGCCACTCTTGCAAATCAAAACCGACAACTTGCACATTGGCTAGCGCATGATGTTGCGTCGCCTGACGTGCCTGCAAATCGGCATCCGGCAAGGCCAACACATACTCAAACTGATCTTCAGACAAACAAGCCGCCAGCGTCTTGGGCAAATCGCTAGGGCCAACAGCGACTTCCAGCACACGCAGCCGCTGGGAAACCGGCAAGTTCGCAGCCAGCTCTCGCAACTGGGCTTCCAGTGCCTGACGCACACCCAGATACATGGGGTCATCGTCATACAGCACTTCAACCACCGGGGAACGGCGCAAGGAAGCCAGCAGTTTTTCGCCTGAAAGATCACCACGTAACAAGGCGGGCAGTTGGCGGCCCACCGAACCAATCTGGGTCAACTGCGGCAGGCTGCTCGGGGAGTCCTGCAAAATCGTGCGCCACAAGTCCTGGGCAGAAGGCATATCCGCCTGCTCCGCCACTCGATAGCTTTCCCCATCTTGCAGCAGCGCTTCACTGCGCAACAGCTCACTCATCCAGCAGCCATACGGACTATTCAATACCTCGGCACTGAGCTCGGCTGGTTTAACGTCCTGGAAGGCTTCATAAATAAAGGACAGACTCAAGGCATCCAGCAAAGGCAAAGTCTGCTGGAACCAGGTTTCGCGTTCTTGCTGCTGATCGACCAGTGCAGCCCAACCGCTTTGGGCCAGTTGTTCAGGCGAGAGCGTAACGGCGGCTCGCTCATCATGAGGATGAGGACGCAGATACGGGTTAATTTGCCAGTTGGAGACCGCGTGTCGGTCCTGACGCAAGAAATGTGCCGCGCGGAAACGACAAGCCTGGGCGCTGGCCAGCAAGCGGCCATCAGCACCATACAGCTCAAAGTCCGCCAGTACCGAACGGGCACTGCTGCGACGCAGATGCGCACGGAAATGCGTCACTTGCCCTTCGGTGGACAAGGTAAAGCGGCCTACTTTCACAGGCAATAAGGCAACGCCTTGGCCTACTTCAATATCTTGTGCGAAGAAATCCACCAGAGACTGGTAGCACACGTCCATCAAGGCCGGGTGCAGCAGATAACCGTCTTGCTCCAGGCTGACGGGCATTTCCAGTTCCGCATGCAGGTACGTATCTTGCACCTGTGAGACCTTCAAACCCTGGAAGGCTGGACCGTAGTCCAAGCCCAAGGAATGTGCCAGACGATAGTGGCGATCACGATCAATCTGCCGTTCCGCCGAGCTTAGGGGCGAGAGCTCTGGCTTGGGCATGCGCTCATCCGAAGCCAGAATGCGGCCACTAGCGTGTACCACCCACTCGTCCTGGCTCAGGCGTTGGCGGCTCTTGATATAGAAACTGCCATCGCGCGGACTCAGCACAAAGCGCAGGCTGCGGGCATGCTCACCGTCAAAGACCAGCGGAGCCAGAATATCCAGCTCGTCCACCTGGATCAGTGCTTCGCCCAGCCACTCGCGGGCTGCGGCCAAGGCCATCTCCAAATAAGCAGCGCCGGGGTACACCATGGCCCCACCCACTTTGTGATCAGCCAGCCAAGGCAAAATCACCGGGTCTAGTACGTTTTCCCAGCTGATATCGCTATCGGGCAGGCGCCAACCCAGCAAATCATGTACTCGTCGGCGCTCAATGGAGCGCATCCCTTCTGTGCTGGTCTTGTACCAATGACGCTCGCGCTGCCACGGATACACAGGTAGATCCACCGGATTACCAGCCACGGGGAAACGGGCCTTCAACTGGGAAGGCAGCAGAGCCAGGGTATGCAGGGCCGTATCGACCAGACGCTGTGGGCCATCGTCATGCTTGCGCAGGCTGGACAGCACAACACCCTGAACATCGGCCTGAGTCAGGGTTTCACGGATGTAGCGCTGCAAAATGGCATGCGGGCCAATTTCCAGAAAAACACGGCAGCCCTGCTTGGCCAGGCAAGCAATGGCCTGCTCAAACTGCACGGGCTCGCGAATATTGCGCCACCAGTACTCCACACCCAGCTCGTATGGAGGCAACTCTTGACCGGTAACGGTCGAAACAAAACGCGCCTGTGGTTCCGGCTGGCCGGGCTGCAAGTCGCCCAGGCTCTTTTCCAGATGCGGCAACAAGCCATCCATATAGGGGCTGTGAAAGGCGTAATCCAGATCCAACAAGCGAAAGAAAACGCTTTGGTCTTCCAGGGCAGACTGAATGCGTTGCAAGCCCTCCAGGCTACCGGACAAGGTGATATTGGAGGGGCTGTTCACACCCGCCACATTCACGCCCAAGTCCGCACCCTGGCTTTCCAGCAAGGTGTTTACCGCTTCCAGCGATAGACCAATAACGGCCATCCGGCCTTGACCACGAGTCAGGCCTTGGGCCTGGCTACGGGCACAAATCACACGTATGGCTTGTTCCAGATCCAGAGCACCAGCGGCCCAGGCTGCAGCAATTTCACCTACGCTATGTCCCGTGACGGCATCAGGCTGAACGCCATCTTCGCGCAGCATGCGCGTCACAATAACCTGCAGGGCAAACAACAGGGGCTGGGCAACGGTCGTGTCGTCCATACGGGAGGCAGCAGGCTCGGCCTGCAATTGCTCCAGTAACGAGAAACCCGCCAAGGGCTGCATCAAGGTGTCCAGCTCGGACAGCAGTGCGGCGAAACGAGGGGACTCGCGCAACAAGGTCACGCCCATACCCAACCACTGCGCTCCGTTACCCGCATACACGAAAGCCAGTTGAGCTTCTTTATCCAGGGCATCTACCGTTTGCAGACCCTGCGGGTCTTGCCCCTGCGCGTAAGCACGCAATTGCGCCACGCCTTCTTCAACCGTTTCGGGCTGAATGATCAAAGCACGAGCCAAAGTCTGCCGACCGTGCGCTACCGCGTAACTGACATCGTAAAACGCTTGTGCCGTCTTGCCATCCAGCAAATCCGCATAATTACCAGCCTGTTCCCGCAGGGCGGCTTCTGTTTTGGCCGACAAGACTAAAGGCGGCAAAACCGAGTTCGGCGCAACAGTCGATTGACCAACGCGTGCGACAGGGGCCTGTAGCAAAACGTGTGCGTTGGCACCACCAAAGCCAAAAGAATTAAGGCCCGCCACCAAAGGCTTGCCGTCGGTACGATGCAACTGACGGCCTTGCGGTAACAATTCCAGATTCAAGCCGTCAAAATCAATCGCGGGATTGGGGGTGTTCAAATGCAAAGCAGGCGGCAGGGCTTGATGCTGCAAAGCCAGCACCGTTTTGACCAAACCGGCCATGCCGGAGGCTGACTCCATATGCCCCAAATTCGCTTTGACTGAACTAATAGGCAAACGCTGTTGGCGCGTTTTTCCATACACCGCACTGATTGCGGTAGTTTCAATAGGGTCGCCTACTGCCGTACCGGTACCGTGGGCCTCGACAAAGTCCACATCACCCGCAGTCAGGCCGCTGCGCTCTAAAACGGAGCGCATCAACTCAATTTGTCCCTGGCAGCTAGGGATGGTGATGCCGGTCTTGCGAGCACCATCGGCATTCACGCCCGTAGCCAAAATGACAGCCTGTACCTGATCACCATCGGCTAGTGCTTGCTCCAAAGGCTTGAGCATCAGTACCGCACCGCCCTCGGAACGGACATAGCCATTGCCGGCCTCATCAAACGCCTTGCAGCGTCCGTCTGCCGACAACATCGACGCTTTGGTAAAGCCGACAAAGGGATAGGGGTGCAGCAACAGATTGACGCCACCGACCAAAGCGGTCGAGGCCTCGCCATTACGCAGGCTTGAGCATGCTTGATGCAAAGCCACCAAGGATGACGAGCAGGCGGTATCCACCGCCATGGACGGTCCGTGCAAGTCGTAGATATAAGACAGACGGTTGGCCGCAATACTCATGGTATTGCCGGTCATCATATGGGCAGTCAGGCTGGCCAAATCATCCAGGCCGCGCATGCCGTAATCCAAACCGGAGATACCGACATAAACCGCACAGTCACTACCAGCCATGGCGGACGGCACAACGCCCGCGTTTTCCATGGCTTCCCAGGACAGCTCCAGCAACAGACGCTGTTGCGGGTCTAGCCAGGCGGCTTCGCGTGGGGAGATACCAAAAAAATCCGCATCAAACTGGTCGATACGCGACAGAACGCCAGCCGAAAACGTGATGCTGCGACCCGGCTCGGACCTTTTGTCGTGTTGCAATTCGGCAGTCGCCCAGCGATCAGCGGGAATTTCCGTGACCAGATCGCGCTTTTGAATTAAAGCATTCCAAAACTGGTCGGGCTGCGATAAATCGCCCGGGAAGCGAAACGCCATGCCAATAATAGCGATTGCTCCAGACGCAGTATTGCTTTTATTAATATCCGTACGGGATGCTTTTAACTCCTTAGCACCCTTTCCTGTATTTTGAGACACGCACCCTACCCTTTCGATCTTTACTGACTTGCCCTGTCATCGCGGAGCACGGAATAGTCATGTTTGATAAAACGCTATTTCGGACAACGACTCCTGACATAGCCGTGTCGCAGACAGCACACCAGTAAACAATGGCGAAAATTACACCTAGTTACTATGACTTACAAACCCCAATTACATGTAAATTACACAAACTCAATGCAATCAGATAATATTTATTTTCGATTTTTATTTAAGCAATGACGCAAAAATAAAAGATCAAAATTAAATACCCACTATTAATATTGTTCTATTTATTGTTTACAACAAAAAATGTGTGTTTGAAAAATGACAAAACCTTGGTCATATTCACCAAGGAAGTCCAATCAAGCCACTAGGCAAAACATCAACGCTGCTTTCATTTCGCTGCCACCTTGAGAAAAATGAAACTATTAACGTGATATTAAGCAAAGTCTTTTTCTCACTAAAAAACTTTTCCTACTGGTGCTAACCTGCTGCACTGCAAAAAGATTAGCAGCTCGGAATGTTACCATTACGCAGTTGTTCTAATCCATAAAGAATTGAAATGAGACACAGGCGCACTGTAACAATCCACTGCTGCGCGAATGCCTTTAAACAAGCTTCTTCAAGACTATCAGGCCACTTACAGGTCAGTCATAATTGACAATCAAGTGCGTTACAACAAGAGAAAAAAGACCAGGTAATCGCATCTAAAATCTCATTTTTGATACAAACAAGACAGACGCACGACCAGCGCAAAACCGTTACTGGTGCCGGTATACGATGCCCCCCTTCTGGCCTACGCCCCCAGTACTACCAAAGCAGTGTTTTCCCTTAGCCGCATCAAAAACACCCGAATCAGGGCAGTTTTTTTGGGGGTTATCCCTCATCTATAGCTAGGCACACCTAGGCTCTATACGAATTGCCTTATGGCCTGGCTGTCGCACGCCGTTACATTGAAGTGGCTTGATCTAATAATTAATCCACTCTGGAGACATTTCATGGGTACGAACGCGACCACCGCACCCGTCGACGAACGATTACCAAACGGCCGACTGGCGGCGCTGGGCTTGCAGCACGTTTTGGTAATGTACGCCGGTGCTGTCGCGGTTCCACTAATTGTGGGCCGGGCATTGAACCTGACGTCTGAAGAAGTATCTATCTTGATTGCCGCTGACCTGTTTGTCTGCGGCATCGTGTCCATCATTCAATCGATGGGCTTCACGCAGTACTTTGGCATCAAACTGCCCGTCATGATGGGCGTAACCTTTGCCGCTGTGGGCCCCATGGTGTCCATGGCACAGGCCAACCCAGGTCAGGAAGGGGCCCAATTGCTTTTTGGCACCGTGATTGGGGCGGGGATCATCACCATGATCATCGCCCCTGCCGTTAGCCGCATGCTGCGCTTTTTCCCGCCTGTGGTGACCGGCACCATTATTGCCATGATCGGCATTACGCTGATGCGCGTGGGGATCAACTGGATTTTCGGTAACCCTGTCGGCCCTACCGCCCCCACGGTCATTAACCCCGACCACCTGGCCTGGATTCAACACGCACAATCGGCTGCGGCCATGCCCGGCTCTGCCTTGCCCCCACCCCCAGAAGGTCTGGCCTTGAAAGCAACGGTACCCAACCCGCGCTATGCCAACCTGACCGGTCTGGGCATTGCCGCCATCGTGCTGACCTCGATTCTGCTGATCGCTAAATTTGCAAAAGGCTTTCTGGCTAACGTGGCCGTATTGCTGGGTATTGTCATTGGCGCGGTTGTGGCGTCGGCCATGGGCATCATGACTTACGAAAAAGTGGCCAACGCTGCCTGGGTGGATCTGGTCTTGCCATTCCACTTCGGGATGCCTCGATTCAACCTCCTTCACATTGCCACCATGACGCTGGTCATGATTGTGGTGCTGATCGAATCGACCGGCATGTTCCTGGCGTTGAGCGATATGACAGGCAAGAAAGTAGATCAGAAAGATCTGGCACGCGGCCTACGTACCGACGGTCTGGGCACCTTGCTGGGCGGTATTTTCAATACCTTCCCCTACTCCAGCTTCTCGCAAAACGTGGGTCTGGTTGCCGTTACTGGCGTACGCAGCCGCTTTGTCTGCGTGGCCGGTGGCGTGATTCTGATTATTCTGGGCCTGCTGCCCAAGATGGCGGCCCTGGTTGAGTCCCTGCCTACCGTGGTTCTGGGCGGCGCCGGGATTGTGATGTTCGGTATGGTGACGGCCACTGGTATCCGCATTCTGTCCGGCGTGGACTACAAGACCAACCGCAATAACTCCATGATTGTGGCCATCTCCATTGGCGTGGGCATGATTCCTCTGGTGGCCCCCAACTACATGCAGTGGATGCCTCACGCCATTCACCCGCTGATCGAGTCGGGCATCTTGCTGACCTCGATTGCTGCCGTTCTGCTGAACTTGTTCTTTAATGGTGCTAAAGAAGATACGCATGCAGCGGTAGAAGCCGCCAAGCACGCTGAAGCCTGAAACGCTTGCCAAGCTTGTCGTGAAACCGGCCTGTCGAATCCATGACAGGCCGGTTTTTTATCGTCCGATACACCAAGCGAAAACGCCCCTTTCAGGAACTGCCAACTGAAAACGGCGTACAAGTTACTTGTCGCTGGGCTGTCCAAAGAGAAAGATCGCCTCCTTGCTGGGCATCAAACCAAAGGCGCAGCGCGTGGCTGCTCCCCTTTTCTGACATCACGAAGCAAAACGCCGTGCACCAGCCACACACAAGGCAGCGCCTAAAGTGACCCAGATCATGCTGGCATTGACGGACTCGCCCAATAAAGCGGCAGCCAGTCCCAAGCCCATAAAAGGTTGCAGCAACTGTAATTGCCCCACCGCAGCGATCCCGCCGTGTGCCAACCCTCGATACCAGAACACAAAACCCAGGAACATGCTGAATACTGATACATAGCCGAAACCTAACCAGGCGGCAGTGTTCACATGACTGAAGCTCTGGGGCCAGAACCACAGCATCATGACGAACATGAAAGGCAAGGAAAGCACCAAGGCCCAGCAAATCACTTGCCAGCCGCCCAGACGACGTGACAGGCGTCCGCCTTCGGCATAACCCAGGCCACACACCACCACGGCGGCCAGCATATACAGATCCCCTTGCCAGGCCGCATCCAGACCTTCTCGCGCGGCATAGGCCATCACAAGCAAGCAGCCTAAAACAGAGCACACCCAGAACACGGGTTTATGCCGTTCACCAGCCAAGACCACCCCAAAGAGCGCTGTGCACAAAGGCAACAAGGCGACGTACACAATGGAATGCGCCGAAGTGATGTACTGCAGGGCCAGCGCCGTCAGCAAGGGAAATCCCAGCACAACACCAAAACCAACCACGGCCAGGGGTAAGAGGTCCGATCGTTGTGGCCGTGCCACGCGCCCAATCACTAACCAGGCAGCCGCCAGCAAGGCGGCGACCACCGCTCGCGCTCCGGTCAGGAAAAAAGGATCCATACCCAGCACAGCAACACGCGTCGCCGGTAAAGAACCGGCAAAGATTGCGACGCCCATAAAGCCGTTTAGCCAGCTGACTGCCTTGCTATCCATCATTCGCTCCGACAAAGATGCTTGTCAGTACAACACAGCTATGCCAGCATACCTAGGCACAGTCCAGTACAGTTTTAAAAAACTGTACTGCCCACTAGACCCATACACCGTGCCCAAGCCCGCCCCATGTCTGCCGTTACCCGTATAGACCACATCATGCAATCCGTGCGTGAACACATCGCGGCACGGACATATCCGCCCGGCACCCGCCTGCCTTCGATACGTGCCCAAGCCCAGGCAGCGGGGGTTTCCGTGTCCACCATTGTGGAAGCCTATGACAGGTTGGCGGCTGAAGGCCTGATCCAAGCTCGTGCAGGGTCCGGCTTTTACGTGACGGCTCCGTTGGCCCCGCTGAACTTGGCCGCCCTGGATCCGGCTTTGGAGCGGGATATTGACCCGTTATGGATCTCGCGCCAATCCTTGGAAGCAAATGCAGATGTATTAATGCCGGGCTGTGGCTGGTTACCCTCAGACTGGATGTACGACCAGGGAGTGCGTCGGGGCCTGCGCAAGGCAGCGCGTAGCCACAGCTCAGACTTAACGGACTACGGTTCGCCACTCGGTCTGGAGGCGTTGCGACAACGACTGGCCCGCCGTCTGGTGCTGTCCGAAATTGATGCGGCGCCTCATCAAATCATGCTGACCGACTCGGGCACACAGGCCATTGATCTGCTCTGTCGCTTTTTCCTGGAGCCTGACGATACCGTCTTGGTCGATGACCCGTGCTACTTCAATTTCCACGCCTTATTGCGAGCGCACCGAGCCAAGGTCGTCGGTGTGCCCTACACGCATCAAGGCCCCGATCTGGCGGCTTTTGAGGCGGCATTGCAAGAGCACAAACCCCGCCTCTACATCACCAACTCTGGCATACACAACCCAACTGGCGCACGCCTGTCGGCCATGACGGCACATAGCGTACTGGCCATGGCGCAACGTGCTGACCTCTATATTATTGAAGACGATATTTTCGGAGATCTGGAAACCCGCCCCGCAACCCGGCTAGCTGCACTGGATGGCCTGTCCCGCGTGGTGCAAATAGGCAGTTTCTCCAAAACACTATCGGCCTCGCTGCGTTGCGGATACATTGCGGCCCAGACTGCCTGGATCGAAAGCTTGGTGGATTTGCGTACCGCAACCAGCTTTAGCAGCAACCGCCTATCCGCTCAGATTTTGAATAGCGCACTTAGCGACAGCGGCTATCGCAAGCATCTGGAGCGCGTTCGATACCGGCTCTCCAAAGCAATGGATCACAGCCTGACCCAGTTGGAGCAGCTCGGCCTGACACCCTGGCTGCACCCCCGCGAAGGCATGTTTCTATGGTCACGGCTGCCCGCTGGACATGACGCCTTGAGTCTGGCCCGTGCGTGCCTGCCGCAGGGAGTGGTACTGGCCCCAGGCCCTGTGTTTAGCCAAGCTCCTGATGCCAAGCAGTTCCTGCGTTTCAACGCCGCACAATGCACGGACAAACGCGTCTTTAGCGTACTGAAACGCGCACTGGACAAAGAGCTGTCTGTCTAAAGCGCCCAGAGGTTTCAGGCCTCCTGCCGCCACACCCATATCAGTGTCCCGGTCGCGGCCAGGGGATTACAATCTGCCCTGTTATGCGGCCCATGTGGACCGCCACCACTGCCCCCATTCCCATGTCCCCAAAAGACTTACGCGATTTATTCCTGCTGGCCGCCATCTGGGGCGGCTCGTTTTTATTTACGCTGCAAGCTGCCCCCGACTTTGGTCCCTTCCCGCTGACCGCCGTGCGTGTCGGTTTCAGCGCCTTGGCCTTAATGAGCTACATCACCGTCACCGGACGTTTACCCTCCTTTCTGGCGAACTGGAAACCCATCTTTGCACTGGGTATTCTGAATGCCGCCGTACCCTTTTCCTTATATGCCTTTGCCGCCTTGCGGCTGGAATCGGGGCTGCTGGCCGTCTTGAACGCCATGGCTCCCTTGTTTGGTGCGCTTGTCGCCCGAGTCTGGCTGAAAGAGCGCCTGACACCCAGCCGCATTTTGGGGCTTTGTCTGGGTTTTCTGGGCATTCTGATTCTGGTGTACGACAAACTTAGCTTCAATAAAGGCGCCGAGGGCTGGGCCGTACTGGCTTCTTTGCTGGCTACCGTGTTCTACGGTATTGCCGCCAACTTTACCGCCCGCTACCTGCGTGGTGTACAGCCACAGGCCGTCGCCGCAGGCAGCATGGTCAGCGCAACATTGGTGCTGTTGCCAGCGGCTATTTACTGGTGGCCCGCACAGTTTCCGGGTCTGCATGCCTGGGGCGCTGCGCTGTCCTTATCCTTGCTGTGTACAGCGGTCGCCTACCTGATTTTTTACCGCCTGCTGTCCAATGTCGGCCCCTCTAAAACCATTACGGTGACCTTTCTGGTGCCGCCGTTTGGGGTGCTGTGGGGTGCCTTGCTCTTGGACGAAGCGCTGACCGCGCAGATGCTGATCGGCATGAGCACCGTACTATTTGGCACCTTGCTGGCCACAGGACTGATCGGCAAACGCAAGGCAGCGTAGGTCAGCTACGCCGCCTTGCGCACCCAGCTCTACATGTGGGCCGCAATGATGGAAACAGATAAGCAAGACTAGCCGTCCAGCCCCTGCTCCTGCCGCCAATGCTGGTAACGTTGCTCCAGCACCAGGCGCAAGGTTTCATAGCTGTTCCAATCGTCGGGCACGTGATAAATCGATGGCAAGGCCGCGTCGTCCAGCGTATCCACGTAATCGTCCAGAAACAGCTCGTCGTAATAAAAATCACTGAAAGCCTTACCCAGCTCGGACAAGTACTCGCTGACCAGCACATCATCGCAACACTCTTGCAGCAGTTGCGAGCCTTTGAGCATGTGATCACGGCACTGGCGAACCTCATTAGGGTAGCGATCTACGAAAGCACTCGCCAACAGGTCTTTTTCCACCAACCAGGCCAAATACATACCTATGTGTGTACGGCCGCCTTGCGGACCCAGATCGGCGGGATAATCTCCCCCAACATGCCAGTCTACGGCGTCATATTTAACGGGATCAGTGTGCGTTTTCAATGTCGAACCTCCGTAGGGATGCGTATGTCCTGAATCAGTATATCGATCACACAGCGGGTTTTAAGAAAACAATCTTAATAGTATCAATCCATTAGACACTCACACAGGGGACAGCCCAATAAAAAGCCGCCCGAAGGCGGCTTTGTCCAGCAACGATAGAAACAGCAGCAGATCGGAAATTATGTTCGCTCGAAAATCCCGGCGGCTCCCATGCCAGTACCAATACACATGGTGAGCATGCCGTATTTCAACTGACGACGCTGCAAGGCATGAACCACGGTCGCGGCACGCATGGCACCCGTTGCACCCAGAGGGTGGCCCATGGCAATAGCACCGCCCAGCGGATTAACGCGCTCGGGGTCCAGGCCCAGATCACGGATCACCGCCAGAGATTGAGCAGCAAAGGCTTCGTTCAGCTCGATCCAGTCCATCTGGTCTTGCTTCAGGCCAGCCAAGGCCAGCGCATGAGGCACAGCTTCTTTAGGGCCGATACCCATAATCTGCGGCGGCACACCACGGACCGAGAAGGTCACGAAACGGGCCAGCGGCGTCAGGTTGTGCTCACGCAACGCACGCTCGGAAACGACCAGCAAGGCACCTGCCCCATCTGAGGTCTGCGAGCTGTTGCCAGCCGTGACCGAACCACGCGCAGCAAACACGGGACGCAGTTTGCCCAGCACTTCCAGGCTGGTATCAGGACGTGGACCTTCGTCACGATCAACCACTTGGGTCTTGACGGAGATTTCCTGAGTGCTCAGGTTCGGCTGACGGCGTGTGACCGTCACAGGCAGAACTTCGCCCGTGAACTCGCCGGACTCCCACGCCTTGACGGCTTTCTGGTGCGACGCCAAGGCAAATGCGTCCTGATCCTCACGGGACACTTTCCACTGACGCGCCACTTCTTCGGCAGTCAGACCCATGCCGTAGGCAATACCGTAGTTCTCATCCGAGGTAAAAATCTCGGGGCTGAACGAGGTGTTTACACCCATCACCGGCACCTGGCTCATGGACTCCACACCCGACGCCACGAGGATGTCCGCCTGGCCCGTACGGATACGGTCGGCAGCAATCGCAATGGCACTCAAACCCGAAGCGCAGAATCGGTTGACGGTCATCCCGGCCACGGTGTGCGGCAGGCCTGCCAGCAGGGCAGAAATACGCGCAACGTTAAAGCCTTGCGGGCCTTCAGGCAGAGCGCAACCGGCTATCACCTCTTCAATGGCCGCAGGGTCCAGTTTGGGAACATCGGCCAGCATGCCGCGAATGGCCTCAGCCAGCAACTCGTCAGGGCGGTAGGACGAAAACACACCACGAGGCGCTTTTCCGATGGGCGTCCGCTTGGCAGCGACGATATAAGCTTGTTGTACAGTCATGTCTACTCCTTGATCCGCTCTAGTTACGCACTGGCTTGCCAGTGCTCAACATCCCAGTGATACGTTCCTGGGTCTTGGGGGAATTGAGCAGCTCCAGGAAAGCCTGCCGCTCTTGCGCCATCATCCAGGCTTCATCCACCAGCGAGCCGGGATCCACATCGCCCCCGCAGATCACGGTTACGACTTTCTCGGCAATATGGAAGTCATATTCCGAGATGAAACCACCTTCTTTCATGTTCACCAACTGTGCTTTCAGCGTGGCGATGCCATCGCGACCGGCAACCGGGAAGCGACGTGGCAATGGCGCACGCCAACCAGCGCTGGCCAGAGCCTGTGCCTGACGTACGGCCACGTAAACCAGTTCCTGGCGGTTCATGACGATGGTGTCAGACTCTTTCAGGAAACCAAGCTGACGGGCGTCCAGAGCGGAGCGCGACACCTGGGCGCTGGCTATAGCCAGAGCAAAACGCTTCAGATAGGCCAGCAGCGGGGCATCGGGTGCACCCATGGCTTGCAGTTCAGCAGAGCGACGAGCCGAGTAAGCCAGACCACCTGCGCCTGGAACCAGACCCACACCCACTTCAACCAGACCAATGTAGGACTCGAAGTGAGCGACGCGGTGCGCGCAATGCACAGCCAGTTCGCAACCGCCACCCAGTGCCAGACCGGCCACAGCAGCCACCACCGGCACTTGGGCGTAACGGATACGCAAAACCATGTCCTGCATGGCACGTTCCACAGGCTCAACGCCGGCCACACCTTCTTTCTCGAACACAGGCAAAATGGCTTTCAGGTCCGCGCCTGCGGAGAATGGATCACCCTCCTGGGCCACCACCAGCGCCTGATACGAAGCTTCGGCCAATTCAATGGCCTTGAACATGCCATTGACCACACCGGGGCTTAGCGTGTGCATCTTGGTCTTGAAGGACACGATCAGCACATCTTGTGGGTGCGGCGCGGGCAGTGTCCAGCAACGCACCGACTCATCTTCAAAAACGGTGGTGGTTTCCAGAGATTCGACCTCGCCAACCAGCAAAGGTGTGCCAATGTGACGCTGGTAAACAGGCAGATGGCTACGGCCTTCAAAACGGCTTTGCGAAGGATTCCAGGAGCCAGCGGCGGTGTGTACACCTTGCGCTTCCCACACAGGACCACGAGTCGCCCAGTCTGGCAGCGCCTGGCTGCTCAGCGTCTTGCCCTCTTGAATGTCCTGGTTGATCCACTCCGTCACCTGACGCCATCCGGCAGCCTGCCAGATCTCGAACGGGCCTTGCTTGTGGCCAAAGCCCCATTTCAAGGCCAGATCCAGCTGACGTGCGTTGTCGGCAATGTCTTGCAGATGAATGGCGCTGTAGTGGAAGGTATCACGTAGCACCGCCCACACAAATTGAGCCTGAGGTTTGTCGGACTCGCGCAGCTGACGCAGGCGCTCAGCCGGGTCACGTACGGCCAAAATGGCGGCCACATCGGGATCAATTTTCTGGTCAGCGGCCACGTAATCACGCTGCTGGACATCGAAACGCTGAATCTCGCGGCCCTTCTTGCGGAAGAAACCGGCGCCGGTCTTTTGACCCAAGGCGCCCGCATCAATCAGGCCCTGCACTTCTGGCGGCAGGCCAAAGTGTGCTTTGAAGCTGTCATCGGGCAGTTGATCCTGCATGGTGCGGATCACGTGTGCCAGCGTATCCAGACCAACCACGTCGGCGGTACGGTAAGTACCCGATTTGGCGCGGCCCAGGCGTGTGCCCGTCAATTCATCAACCTGCTCGTAGGTCAGGGAGAAACGGCGAGCCTGCTCGAACACGGACAGAATGCCAAAAACACCAATACGGTTACCGATAAAGTTGGGGGTATCTTTGGCGCGAACCACGCCCTTGCCCAACTGCGATACCAGGAAAGTTTCCAAAACATCCAGCAGCTCAGGCTGGGTGTATTTCGTGGGGATCAGCTCCACCAGGCTCATGTAGCGCGGTGGGTTGAAAAAGTGCACGCCGCAAAAACGTGGGCGCAGCGCTTCAGGCAGAACATCCGCCAAGGACGTGATGGACAAACCGGACGTGTTGCTGGCAATAATGGCATTAGGGTTCAGTGCTGGCCCGATCTTGCGATACAAATCCTGCTTCCAGTCCAGACGCTCGGCAATGGCTTCGATCACCAGATCGCAATCGGCCAGACGATCCAGATTGTCTTCGTAGTTGGCGGGTTCGATCAGGTCAGCCAAGTCTGGCGTACCTAAAGGAGCGGGATTCATTTTGCGCAGATTGGCAATGGCACGAATGGCAATGCCATTTTTTGGACCCTCGCGGGCGGGCAGATCAAACAGAACTACTGGTATGCCTGCATTGACGCAATGAGCGGCAATTTGCGCGCCCATGACGCCGGCACCGCACACGGCGACCCGACGCAAGGTACGGGCACTGCCCGTCACTGCACTGGCTGAACTAGATGTCATAGGTTTGTCTCCAGGAAACTAAAACCCCACGCAGCATAAGGCCCCAAAAGGACGCTCTACGATGCGAGGCAATCGAATAATCGTACACGCACAACCGGCTTTAAGACCATAAAGTCTTTTTTATTTTCAATCAAAGATGAGCATAGATCAAATCCGTCTTCATAAAACGGTCCATGTTCTGATCCTGGCCGGCCTGTCTATTCACTTAGATTTCTTTGCATAAAATTCAAACGGTTGTTTCAATGTCTTTTATTTCAATAGATTGAACCTATAAAAAGCCTATTTCCCCCTCCATTATCAGCAATTGCTTCATACCCTATCAAGCTGGCACCACACATGGTTTCAAGTTGTTTATTTAATTTTTTTCTTATTTATTTCAATTCATTTTTATTTAATTTTTTGATTTACTTTAATTAATTTTTTTCTTTAAACATTTCAAACAAATAAGGAACACTTGGGGATGGCAAGAGCTTAGAGCCATCCCTGCCCAGCAGCCATGCTCTTACTGATAAAGGCACCGCAGCACCTTTGGCAAGGAGGATCAGCCCCCTACCCCAGCCCACAAGAGGGCAAAAACGGCTTAATTTGTATGCCAGAATGCTCAAACTTCCACTTTTGACGAGCCCTATCCGCCTTCATTGCCCTATGACCCGGTCTCAAGAAGCTCCCCCTTTATCCTTAAGCGCTCTGTTTCTGATCTTTGCCCGCATTGGCCTGACCAGCTTTGGCGGGGGCTTGAGTGGCTGGCTAATGCGCGAGTTTGTCGTCCAGCGACGCCTGATGAGCCAGGCAGACTTTCTGAGCGGTCTGGCCCTATCCCAGGCACTACCCGGCATCAATGTGGTGAATCTCTCTATCTGGATTGGTTACCGTCTGCTGGCCGGACCTGGAGCTTTGCTTGCCACGCTGGGCATGGTGCTTCCCCCGCTGCTCCTGGCCATTTTCATGCTGATTGGTCTAGAACAACTGACAGGCTCTACCCTGGTGCCTCAGGCCATGGCCGGGATTGCCGCAGCCGCCATCGGTCTGTCGCTTGAAATGGGCGTACGCTCGGCGCGCAGCGCAGCTACCGGAATTGTGCCAATTGCGATCATGTTGGCGGTTTTTCTCGGCATTTTCGTCATGGAATGGAGCCTGATCCCCGTTATTCTGATCTGTGCGCCGCTCTCCGTCTGGTACGCCTGGCTGCAGCTTGGGGATTCATCGGCAGCACAATCATGATCACGGTCCTGTTCCAGCTCATGCGCGTGTTCGCGCCTCTGTCTTTTCTGACTATAGGCGGCGGGCAGAGCATCATCCCGGAAATTCACCGGCAATCGGTAGAAATCCATGGCTGGCTCAACAATCAGGAGTTTCTGGACCTGTTCGCCCTGTCGCGCCTGACACCCGGCCCGAAATCCTTGCTTGTGACTCTGGTGGGTTGGAAGGCAGCAGGCTGGGCCGGTGCCCTGGCCGCATCCGTAGCCATTTTTCTACCATCGGCCTTACTGATCTACTACTTGGCGACTATCTGGAAACGCCATGAAGGCACGCGCATCATCCGCGCTATTGAAATCGGGCTACTACCCATTGCCGCAGGCATGATCCTGGCCGCCAGCGGCACAATCCTAAAAGCGGCTCAAGGCGGATTGTGGGCCTGGGGCACAGCTCTGGCCTGTACGGCCATTCTGCTGCTAAGTCGCATCAACCCTTTATGGTTACTGGCAGGTGGCGGATTGCTCTTTGCCTTGATGCAACCTGCCACCTAAGATAAATTCGCCCCGTAAACATGAGGACTTCATCGCTAGACCCGACTTTAAGTAAGTGGCTGTATCAGGCGCCACAAAATGGGTCATAAAAGCGTCACGATCCTGTGTTCAGAAAGCGCAAGACATTGAGCCGCCAGAGCTGCAAGCAGTACAATGGCAGGTCCTTTTACCTCCCTTTTGCCCGCGACATGGCTGTAAATACTGACCAAGCCGTACTAAATCTGGATTCTGCCTCGCTGGGTTATGGTGCTTTTACCGTACTGGCGGACGTGTCCATGACCGTCCAGAAAGGCCAGGTCGTTGCCATGATGGGGGGATCGGGTTCCGGAAAAACAACACTTCTGCGTGCTGCTACTGGGCAAATTCGCGCCCAAAAAGGCACGGTCACGGTTTTTGGCCAGGACCTGGCCAAGCTGGACGGCGAGGCCCTGCGCCAGACGCGTCAACGCATGGGTGTACTGTTTCAGCAGGGTGCCCTGTTTACCGACCTGAACGTATTTGAAAACGTGGCTTTCCCTTTGCGGGAGCTAACAAACGATTCTGAACCCGCCATTGAAGATCGTGTGCTGGACAAGCTGGACGCCGTTGGCCTGCGTGCCGCCGCCCATTTGGGCATCAATGAAATCTCTGGCGGTATGGCCCGCCGGGTTGCCTTGGCTCGCGCCATTGTGCTGGAGCCCGAGCTGATTCTGTACGACGAACCCTTTGCCGGCCTGGATCCTATTTCTATGGGCATTACCGCACAACTGATTCGAGACCTGACGGACCGCCTGAACTGCGCTTCGGTACTGATTACGCACGATGTGGCCGAATCTTTTGCCATTGCTGATCAAGTCTATATGGTTGGCCAGGGACGTTTGCTAACCCAAGGCACGCCCACCGAGCTGCGCGCCTCCAAAGATCCCTACGTGCAACAGTTCCTGCGTGGCGAACCCGATGGCCCCATCGCCTTTAACTATCCCGTCACCCCGGCTTTTGAAGCCTGGCTCCAAAATCGGACGACGCGCTCATGAACTTCATTACCGCCCCGATTAGCGCGCTAGGCACTGCGATACGCAACAGCATTTACGGGCTGGGCGCATTCAGCCGCCTTTTTGCTGCCTTGCTAGCACGTTCATCGCTGCTGTGGCGCCGCCCCCGTCTGGTTTCCCAGCAAATTCACTTTATCGGCAACTATTCGCTGCTGATCATTGCCGTTTCCGGCCTGTTCGTCGGTTTTGTGCTGGGCTTGCAAGGCTATTACACACTGAATCGTTATGGTTCCGAAGAGGCGCTGGGTCTGCTGGTCGCCCTGTCTTTGGTACGAGAACTGGGCCCCGTTGTGACCGCTTTGCTGTTCGCTGGTCGGGCCGGTACGTCGCTCACGGCCGAGATCGGTTTGATGAAAGCCGGTGAACAGATTGCTGCCATGGAAGTCATGGCAGTCGACCCCTTGCGACGCCTGCTGGTGCCGCGTTTTTGGGGTGGCATTATTGCCATGCCTATTCTGGCCGCCGTCTTTTCCATGGTCGGTATTTTGGGCGGCTATATCGTCGGCGTACAAATGATCGGCATTGATGCCGGCGCCTTTTGGTCACAGATGCAAAATGGCGTCGATGTGATTGATGACGTACTCAACGGTGTGATCAAGAGCCTGGTATTTGGCCTGATCGTGACCTTGATTGCGCTGTATATGGGCTGGCATGCCAAGGCCACGCCCGAAGGCGTTTCTCGCGCGACCACACGCACCGTTGTCAGCGGCGCTTTGGCGGTATTGGGCACGGACTTCCTGCTCACCGCCCTTATGTTCAGTTAACTATTTAGGAATTGCTCAGCTATGAATCGCGAGAAAACCGATTTCTGGGTTGGCCTGTTTGTTTTGCTGGGGCTGGTCGCACTGGCATTCCTGGCTCTGCGGGCGGGTAACCTCAGTTCTTTTTCCTTTGCCAAAACCTACCAGGTCTCTGCCAAGTTCGATAATCTAGGTGGCCTGAAACCACGTGCGCCCATCAAGGCCAGCGGTGTGGTCGTTGGTCGAGTCAGCTCCATTGGTTTTGACAATCAGGACTTCAAAGCCGTGGTCACACTGGATATGGACGAACACTACAAATTCCCCGTAGACACGTCGGCCTCCATTCTGACCTCGGGCCTGTTGGGTGAACAATACATAGGTCTGACTGCCGGCGGCGACGACAAGAATTTGCAAAGCGGTAGCACCATTACCTATACCCAAAGCGCGGTTGTGCTGGAGGAACTGATCAGCAAGTTCCTTTACAACACGGCCTCCAATGACGGCGGCTCCAAATCGGAGTAGTAAACCGCTGACTCATGCTCATTACAGACGACACAACCATGAATACAACAACTCGCCGCTCTTACTCCCTGCCTCGTGGAGTCCGTTTGAGCCTGGTCGGTGCCAGTGCTGCCCTTGTGGCCGGTTGCGCCAATGTGCCCAACCCCAACCCCCAGGACCCATGGGAGAGCATGAACCGTGGCATCTACGCTTTTAACGAAACCGTGGACGGCGCGCTGATCAAACCCATTGCAGAAGGCTATACCGCCCTGACACCGCAGCCTGCACGCACCTGCATTAGTAACATTTTCAACAACCTGGGCGATGCCTGGTCGGCCGTCAACAGCTTCCTGCAAGGCGAGCATGTTGACTTCTTCAACACCCTGGGCCGTGTCCTGTTCAACTCCACCATGGGCCTGGGTGGTTGTATCGACGTTGCCACCATGAACGGCTCTGAGCGCATCCCCAACGACTTTGGCGTAACGCTGGGTGTATGGGGCATCAAGCCTGGACCTTACGTGGTTCTGCCCTTCTTTGGCCCAAGCACGGTTCGTGACGGTTTGGCACGTGGCACCAGCTTCCTGGAAGGCTTTTCCTCCACGGGTCCGATCATGGCGATCAAGGATGTACCGGTACGCAACAGCATCATGGGTCTGTGGGCGCTGGATGCCCGCGCCGGCGTGCTGGATACAGAAAAACTTGTTAACGACATCGCCCTTGACCGCTACAGCTTCATACGCGACGCTTACCTGCAACGACGCCATGCGATGGTTCAAGACCGCCGCACCGGTGGCGACACCAGCCAGGATCTGCCTGACTACTCGGACGCAGACGAATAAAAACGCCCTGCCCGCAGAACATTATTCCGGAGTTTTTTTATGATTTCCCGTCCCGCCTTGGGCGGGACTGCTTTGCAGTCCTCTCCCTCTCGCCTGATTTCCTGGGTTCTGACCACCTGTGCCGCGCTGGCCCTGTGTTTGTATGCTGTCGCCGCGCACGCCCAAGCCGCCGACCCTAAAGGCGAGCCCAACAAGTTTGTTGAAACGGTTGGCAATCAGGCATTGCAAGTTGTCAAGGCAAGCGAGGCCATCCGCAAGGGTGATCGTGCTGCCATCACGGCCGCTGTGAACGAAAACATCATGCCGTACGTCAATCTGGAAAAGACCACTCGCCTGTCCGCTGGCCGCTACTGGCGCCAAGCCAGCGCAGATCAACGCCAAAGACTGGTCGAGGCTTTCAAGGGCACCTTGGTTCGCACCTACAGCGGCGCCTTGTCCCGTGTGGATGACAAGACCCAGCTGACCATTCTGCCTTTCCGTGGTGATGCCAATGCGGACGACGTGGTTGTGCGCTCCTCGCTGACCCAGTCCAACGGTGGCCCGGTTGGCGTAGATTACCGCCTGGAGAAAACACCTGAAGGCTGGAGAATCTACGACTTGAACGTGGAAGGTATCTGGCTGATCCAAAACTACCGCAACCAGTTTGCCCAGCAAATTGAACAAAGTGGCATTGATGGCCTGATTCAGGCGCTGAACAAGCAAAACAGCTAAGACAGGCCGTGGCAAGCTCGGGCGCTTTGGTCGAGCTTTCTTAAGCAGACCAGAGTCGTACTCTATAATAAAGAGCCTGATCACCCCCAAACAGGTCTACGCCCATGCGTAGGCCTGTTTAGTTAACAAAGACGCTACCGCGACGACTTGTACCGCCACACTCGCGTCAGGCCAACCAAATTGCCATGTCCGCCTTCAAACTCGATAACGTCAGCAAACGCTTCGCCCCCCAAAGCCGGGGACTCAAAAGCCTGTTTTCCCCTCCCCGCTCCGATGCCGGTTTTCTGGCCGTCGATCAGGTCAGCCTGACTATCGAACATGGTGAGTTTTTTGGCTTGCTCGGCCCCAACGGCGCCGGCAAAACAACCCTGATTTCCATGTTGGCAGGCCTGACCCGTCCCACCAGCGGCCAGGTCAGTGTCTGTGGTTACGATGTGCGCACCCAGTACCAAAAAGCCCGCCAATCGCTGGGCGTGGTGCCACAGGAAATTGTTTATGATCCCTTTTTCACTGTTCGTGAAACCTTGCGTCTGCAATCGGGCTATTTTGGCCTGAAACACAATGATGACTGGATCGACGAGATCCTGGCCAATCTGGCCTTGAGCGACAAGGCCGACACCAATATGCGTGCCTTGTCCGGTGGCATGAAGCGCCGCGTGCTGGTTGCCCAGGCACTGGTCCATCGCCCCCCTGTCATTATTCTGGATGAACCCACTGCCGGTGTGGACGTGGACCTGCGCCGCACGCTGTGGGAATTCATCATTCGTCTGAATCAACAAGGCCACACCATCTTGCTGACCACCCACTATCTGGAAGAAGCCCAGGCCCTCTGTGGCCGACTGGCCATGCTCAAGAGTGGCAAGATTGTCGCCCTGGATACCACACAAGCCATTATGGAACGCGCGGGTGGCCACGATCTGGAGGATGCATTTGTGCGCATCATGCACAACGAAGGAAAAATGGGAGTCGCACTGTGAACCAGAACCCCTCTCCCAAACACTGGGGTGTGCCACAAAACACGGACGCACCCACAAGCAAGATCGGCACCCTGAGCCTGCCCCCTCAGCCCAAGATGGGCTCGGGCTTCCCGACACTGCTGCGCAAAGAGCTGATGCGTTTCTGGAAAGTGGGCTTTCAGACCATTGCCGCTCCGGTGCTGACAGCGCTGATGTATTTGCTGATTTTCGCCCACGTACTGGAAGGTCGCGTCACGGTGTACGACTCCGTGCCCTATACCGCCTTCCTGATTCCGGGCCTGATGATGATGAGCATGTTGCAAAACGCCTTTGCCAACCCCTCGTCATCATTGATTCAAAGCCGCATCACAGGCAATCTGGTCTTTATCCTGTTGCCGCCACTGTCGCACCGCGAAATTTTCGCTGCTTATCTGCTGGCGTCCATCGCCCGTGGCATCTGTGTGGGCCTCTGTGTCTGGTTGGTGTCCCTGTTCTTTGTCTCCTTGCCCCTGGCCAAGCCTTTGTGGGTATTGGTCTTTGCCGTCCTGTCTTGCGGCATCATGGGCACCTTAGGCTTGATCGCCGGCCTGTGGTCTGAAAAATTCGACCAGTTGGCCGCGTTCCAGAACTTTCTGATCATGCCCGCCACCTTTTTGTCAGGTGTGTTCTATTCAATTCATAGCCTGCCGCCGTTTTGGCAGACTGTTTCACACTGGAATCCGTTGCTCTATACCATTGACGGATTCCGCTACGGTTTTTTTGCCGCCTCGGATATTTCTCCCTGGTTCAGCCTGACCGTTGTCGCCAGCGTCTTTGTTGCGCTGTGTCTGATTTCGCTACGCCTGCTTGCCTCAGGCTATAAATTACGGAATTGATCTCATGTTGCCGACTCCCGAACAAGTTCACCAATACATTGCCGACAACCTGCCCTGTGAACACTTGCAAGTGCAAGGCGATGGTTCGCACTTTGAGGCCCTGATCGTCAGCACCGCCTTTGAAGGCAAACGCCTGATTGCGCGTCACCAACTGGTCTACAAGGCCCTGGGTGACCGGATGAAAGCTGAAATCCACGCCCTGTCCATGCGCACGCTGACCCCCGACGAATACAAGGCCAATCCGAATGGATAAATTACGCATCACAGGTGGACAACGCCTCAATGGCGAGATCACCGTCTCTGGCGCCAAAAACGCTGCTCTGCCTATTCTGTGCGCCAGTTTGCTGACTGCCGATACGGTGTACCTGGACAATGTCCCGCGTCTGCGCGATATCGACACCACCCTGAAGCTCTTGGGCCAGTTGGGTGTCACCCAGGAGCGAAATGGCACGCTGGAGCTCAATGCAGGCAACATCACCAATCTGGAAGCGCCCTACGAACTGGTGAAAACCATGCGCGCCTCGATTCTGGTGCTGGGCCCCCTGCTGGCCCGCTTTGGCCAGGCCCGCGTCAGCCTGCCCGGTGGTTGCGCCATTGGCCAACGCCCGGTAGATCAGCACATCAAGGGTCTGGCTGCCATGGGTGCAGAAATCCATGTCGAGCATGGCTTTGTGAATGCCCGCGCCAAACGCTTGCGTGGTGCAGTGGTGCGCACGGACATGGTGACAGTCACCGGCACCGAAAACCTGATGATGGCCGCTGTCCTGGCAGAAGGCCAAACCATTCTGGAGAACGCGGCCCGCGAACCGGAAATTATTGATCTGGCCGAGTTGCTGATCAAGATGGGCGCCAAGATCCAGGGCCACGGCACCGACCGCATCGTCATTGACGGTGTCGAGCGTCTGCACGGTGCCAAGCACACCATCTGCCCCGACCGTATCGAAGCCGGTACTTTCCTGTGCGCCGTTGCCGCTACGGGCGGTGAACTCACCCTGCGCAATACCGATGCCGACGCCATGGGCGCCACGCTGGACAAGCTGCGCGAAGCCGGTCTGCACATTGAAACCGGCCCAGACTGGATCAAGGCCAGCATGAATGCTCGCCCCAAGGCCGTTAGCTTTCGCACCAGCGAATATCCCGGTTTCCCTACCGACATGCAGGCTCAACTGATGGCCTTGAACACCATTGCCGACGGCACCGCCTCGGTTGTGGAAACCATCTTTGAAAATCGCTACATGCACGTGCAGGAATTGAACCGTCTGGGTGCACAGATTGATATCGAAGGCCATATGGCCGTGGTTACCGGCGCCCCCTACCTGACGGGCGCTACCGTCATGGCAACCGACCTGCGTGCGTCGGCCAGTTTGGTCATTGCGGGTCTGGCTGCTCGGGGTGACACCACCGTCGAACGCATCTACCATCTGGACCGTGGCTACGACCGTATGGAAGCCAAGCTTCAAGCCGTAGGCGCCAACATCGAGCGAATCAGCAGCAAGGAAATCTAATGAGTCCCGCCGGTTTAAATCAACCTCTGACGCTGGCCTTGTCCAAAGGCCGGATTTTTGACGAAACCCTGCCTTTGCTGGAAGAGGCGGGCATCAAAGTGCTGGAAAGCCCGGAAACGTCGCGCAAACTGATCCTGCCCACCAACAATCCGGACCTGCGTCTGATTATTGTGCGTGCCACGGACGTGCCGACCTACGTGCAGTACGGTGCCGCCCATATCGGGATTGCCGGCAAGGACGTGTTGTACGAGCACATGGAACAGCACCCCGGCGGTCTATACCAGCCCGTGGATCTGAACATTGCCCGTTGCCGTCTGTGCGTAGCCGTGGCGGAGGGCTTTGACTACCATTCGGCTGTCAAACAAGGTTCGCGCTTGCGTATCGCAACCAAATACACGCGCGCGGCTCGCGAACACTTCGCCAGCAAAGGCGTGTACGTGGACCTGATCAAGCTATATGGCTCCATGGAGCTGGCCCCGCTGGTCGGTCTGGCTGACGCCATTGTGGATCTGGTCTCCAGCGGCGGCACCCTGCGTGCCAACAAGCTAGTGGAAGTGGAAGACATCACCCCCATCTCCTCGCGTTTGATCGTCAATCAAGCTGCCATGAAAAACCGTGGTACCCAGCTACAACCCCTGATCGACGCTTTCTCTCGCGCCTCGGTGGACGAGTAAAATCTCCCCTGCTTCTTGCAGGGGACAAACAGCCGGACAATCCTGCTTGCGCAAAAGACGCAGACCGCCTTTTGCGCAAGCGAAATGTTATACACTGGCCCTTGATCCTTAGCTTTTTCCTATAGCGACATGTCACTGATCCATCGCCTGAACTCTCAATCCGCCCAGTTCGATGCCGAACTGCGCACGCTACTGGCTTACGAAGCGTCTGAAGACGCATCTATCGAGCACGCTTGTGCCGAGATTCTGCATCGTATCCAGCATGAGGGAGACACGGCCTTGTTGGATTACACCCAGCGCTTTGACCGACTGGCCGTTGAACAGGCTTCGGCACTGGAAATTTCTAAAGAAGAGCTGTTTGCAGCCCTGGACAGCCTGCCCGCCGATCAGCGCAAGGCACTGGAGCAGGCCGCCGAGCGCGTGCGCCGTTATCACGAACATCAACGTGCCCAAACCTGGACCTACACAGAAGCCGACGGCACCGTGCTGGGCCAGCAAGTCACCCCCTTGGACCGTGTGGGACTGTATGTTCCCGGTGGCAAGGCCGCTTACCCCTCCTCGGTTCTGATGAACGCCATTCCCGCCAAAGTGGCGGGTGTTCCTGAACTGATCATGGTCACGCCTACACCCGATGGCGTGCGCAACCCTATCGTGCTGGCCGCCGCCGCCATAGGTGGTGTCGATCGCGTGTTCACCATTGGTGGCGCACAAGCCGTGGGCGCCTTGGCTTACGGCACGGATACCATTCCTGCGGTGGACAAGATTGTCGGCCCCGGCAACGCCTATGTAGCCGCTGCCAAACGCCGCGTCTTTGGTGTGGTGGGTATCGACATGATTGCCGGCCCCTCCGAAATCCTGATCATCAGCGACGGCAGTGCTCCGGCCGACTGGGTGGCCATGGACCTGTTCTCCCAGGCCGAACACGACGAGCTGGCCCAGGCCATCTTGCTGTGCCCCGATGCCGACTTTCTGGATCAGGTTGAAGCCGCTATCGAACGCTTGTTACCCACCATGCCACGCGAGGACATCATCCGTCGCAGCCTGTCTGGCCGGGGAGCCCTGATCCACGTCCGCGATCTGGACGAGGCCTGTCAGATCAGCAACCATATCGCGCCGGAACACCTGGAAGTCTCTACCCGGAACGCCCAGGACTTGTTGGGCAAAATCCGCCATGCTGGCGCCATTTTCCTAGGCCCCTACAGCTCCGAATCGCTGGGCGATTACTGTGCCGGGCCTAACCATGTCCTGCCGACGGCACGCACTGCGCGTTTCTCGTCACCGTTGGGCGTCTACGATTTCCAGAAACGCAGCAGCATTATTCAGGTTTCAGAATCAGGCGCCCAGACACTGGGACCCATAGCCGCTACGCTGGCACAAGGCGAGGGCCTGTACGCCCACGCTGCCAGCGCGCAATTCCGATTGAACCAATCCTGATACCGGCCTTGCCGCCGGCTCTGATATGCGTACCGCCGAGATTACCCGCAATACCAATGAAACCCGCATCCGCGTGGCCGTTAACCTGGACGGCACCGGCCGTCACTCGCTCAACAGCGGTGTGCCTTTTCTGGACCACATGCTGGACCAGATTGCCCGCCACGGTCTGATCGACTTGGATGTGCACTGTGAGGGCGATACCCACATCGACGACCACCATACCGTCGAAGATATCGGCATTGCGCTGGGCCAGGCATTTGCCAAGGCTGTCGGTAGCAAAGCCGGTCTGCGCCGCTATGGCCACTCCTACGTGCCGCTGGACGAAGCCCTGTCGCGCGTCGTCGTGGACTTCTCCGGTCGCCCTGGTCTGTTTTATTTTGTGCCCTTTACCCGCGCACGAATCGGTCAGTTCGATGTAGACTTGGCACGCGAGTTTTTCCAGGGTTTTGTCAACCACGCCCTGGTTTCTATGCACATCGATAACCTGCGCGGCGAAAACGCACATCATCAGTGCGAAACCGTGTTTAAAGCCTTTGGTCGAGCATTGCGTATGGCTCTGGAGCTGGACCCACGTAGCGAAGGCGTGGTGCCTTCGACCAAAGGGGTTCTGTAAACGTCCTTTGGACACACATCGTGACCACTATCGCTATTGTCGATTACGGTTCGGGCAACATCTTCTCGGTTGCCCGGGCACTGCATGCCGCTGCACCTGATGCGCGCATTGTTCTTGCTCAAACTCCTCAAGCCATTCTGGATGCGGACCGGGTTGTATTACCCGGCCAGGGAGCCATGCCCGATTGCATGGCCCACCTGGACCAATCCGGTTTGCGCGATGCCTTGCTGACTGCAGCCCGCAGCAAACCTTTATTAGGTATCTGCGTAGGCGAACAAATGCTGTTCGACTCCAGTCAGGAAGGCAATGTCCCCTGTTTAGGTCTGATTCCCGGCCAAGTGCGCCGTTTTGAGGGCCCAAACTACAAAAGCAGCGACCACGCCTCCGGCACCGGGCTGAAAGTGCCCCATATTGGCTGGAACCGCGTACACCAGACTCAAGACCACCCCTTATGGGCTGGCATTGAAGATGGCGCGTTCTTTTACTTTGTGCATAGCTACTTTGTCGATCCGCTGCATATAGATCAAACTTGTGGTTCGACGCACTATGGCCAACGCTTTACCTCGGCGATCGCAAACGCTAATATTTTTGCGTTGCAATGCCATCCTGAGAAAAGTGCGGACAACGGCCTGCAACTGTTCCGGAATTTCGCCAACTGGAAGCCATGATTTTTCAATAAAGCTTCCTAGCGTCTTTTCGACTTTTTCCGACCCAGTATTTCTTACGTTTTTTACGGCTAAAGACCATGCTTTTGATTCCCGCCATCGACCTTAAAGACGGGCGTTGTGTGCGCCTTCGCCAGGGTGACCTGGACGACGCCACTATTTTCTCGGATGATCCGGCCAAAATAGCAACACAGTGGCTCGAGCAAGGGGCCCGGCGCCTGCATCTGGTGGACTTGAACGGCGCTTTTGCCGGCAAGCCCAAGAACAGCGAAGCCATCAAATCCATTATTGCGGCCATTGACGGTGAGATTCCCGTACAGATCGGGGGCGGTATCCGCGATCTGGACACCATCGAACGCTACTTGGACGCCGGAATGAGCTATGTCATTGTTGGCACAGCCGCCGTCAAAAGCCCAGGTTTCCTGCAGGACGCTTGCAGCGCTTTTCCTGGCAGCATCATTGTTGGCCTGGACGCCCGTGACGGCAAAATCGCCACCGATGGCTGGAGCAAGCTGACACGCCACGACGTACTGGACCTGGCCAAGAAATTTGAAGACTACGGCTGCGAATCCATTATCTATACGGATATTGGCCGCGACGGCATGTTGACAGGCGTCAATATCGAAGCCACCGTCAAACTGTCTCAGCACGTCAAGATTCCTGTGATCGCCTCGGGCGGCGTCACCAACCTGAAAGACATCGAAGACCTGTGTGCTGTCGAGCACGAAGGGATTGAAGGTGTCATTTTGGGGCGCAGCATTTATGAAGGCACCCTGGATTTTGCCGAGGCACAAACGTTTGCTGACGAGTACCCGGCATGAGCCAGGTTGCTGCCAACGAATTAGCCTGCCGCATTATCCCCTGTCTGGATGTCACCGCCGGTCGCGTGGTCAAAGGGATCAACTTTGTGGATCTGGTCGATGCCGGAGACCCGGTAGAGATCGCCCGCAAATACAACGACCAGGGTGCCGATGAGCTGACCTTCCTGGACATTACCGCCACCTCGGACAACCGGGATCTGATCTTGCCGATCATCGAACAGGTGGCCAGCCAGATTTTCATTCCGCTGACAGTCGGTGGCGGTGTCCGTGAAGTCACGGACATCCAGCGCCTGCTCAATGCCGGTGCGGACAAGGTGTCCATTAACAGCGCCGCCATCAGCAACCCTGATCTGGTGCGTGCTGCCAGCGATCACCACGGCACGCAGTGCATGGTTGTCGCCATTGATGCTCGCCGTGTCAGTGCCGAAAACGAAGCTCCCCGCTGGGAAGTCTTTACTCACGGCGGACGTCGTGGAACGGGTCTGGATGTCGTGGAATGGGCAGCCCGCATGGCCGACTATGGCGCAGGCGAGCTGCTGCTGACCAGCATGGACCGCGACGGCACCAAATCCGGCTTTGATCTGGAACTGACCCGTGCCGTATCCGATGCGGTCTCCGTGCCCGTTATCGCCTCTGGCGGCGTGGGTGGCCTGCAAGACCTGGCTGACGGCGTGATCAAAGGTGGTGCTAGTGCCGTGCTGGCCGCCAGCATCTTCCACTATGGTCAACACACTATTGCCGAAGCCAAGGATTTCATGGCTGCGCAAGGTATTCAGGTGCGACGCTAATGGCAGACTTACCGGCCTGGCTGGCTGAAATCCGCTTTGATGAACAAGGTCTGATCCCTGCGATTGCACAGGACCAGGCCACGGGCAAAATCCTGATGGTCGCCTGGATGAACCAGGAGTCCCTGCAAGAGACCGTCAGTACTGGCCGTGCCGTGTACTGGTCGCGTTCCCGCCAGCGCCTGTGGCGCAAAGGCGAGGAATCCGGCCATGTGCAGCACGTCAGCGACTTGCGCCTGGACTGCGACGGCGATGTTATTTTGCTCAGCGTGGAACAGCTTGGTCAGATTGCCTGTCATACGGGACGTGAAAGCTGCTTTTATCGCCAGTTGCAAGGCCAGAGCGATCAAGCACAATGGGTGGTGGTTGATCCCGTCCTGAAAGACCCGGAGCATATTTACCGATGAACGAACAACCTACTGTCGAGACTATTCTCGATCATCTTGGCCGCACTCTGAAGTCCCGTTTGCCGGCACAAGGCGGGGACCCTTCCTCGTCCTATGCCGCCAAGCTTCTGGCCAAAGGGCCGGATGCGTTCTTGAAGAAGATCGGCGAGGAGGCAACCGAGCTGGTCATGGCGGCTAAGGATCAGGAACGCGAACGCATTGTCTGCGAAACCGCAGACCTGTGGTTTCATAGCCTGGTGGCCCTGACCTATTATGGTCTGGAGCCTCGTGATGTCCTGACAGAGCTGCTGCGCCGTGAAGGCACATCGGGATTGGAAGAAAAAGCTTCGCGACCTAAGGATCAAGCGTAATCCTGTCATCTAGTCGCGCTACACTGTCCTAATACCTAGATTTTCAGCATTCGCCCAGCGAGTGCTTCGCTACCGAGGTTGCTATGAGCGAGAACTGTCTTTTCTGTAAAATTGCTGCCGGTCAGATCCCGTCCAAAAAGGTATACGAGGACGAGGATTTTCTGGCATTTCACGACATCAACCCAGCGGCTCCTATTCATATTCTGGTCATTCCCAAAAAACACGTCGTCTCCATGCAGGACGTATCGGACCAGGATAGCGAATGGTTGGGTAAAATGATGGCTTTGGCTCCTTCCCTGGCCGCAAAGGCTGGTTGTCGCCCCGGCCCAGAAGGCGGTTTCCGCATTGTCATCAACAACGGTTTGGATGGCGGGCAGGAAATCAACCATTTACACATGCACATCTTGGGCGGTGAGCGCCCATGGCAACAACGCGCAGCCATGGCTGCTTAAGGGAGATACATTATGGGTAGCTTTAGCATTTGGCACTGGTTGATCGTTCTGGTCATCGTCGCCCTGGTTTTCGGCACCAAAAAACTGCGTAACATCGGCTCGGATCTGGGCGGTGCAGTCAAAGGTTTTAAAGAAGGCATGAAAGAAGTTGGCGACGACGAGAAAAATCCCGAGTCTGTCAGCCAGCGTACGGCAGATCCCCAAACAATCGATGTGCAGGCAAAGGAAAAGTCCGATCGCACCTGACTTTTACGTGAGTCTCCATGTTTGATATCAGCTTTACTGAGCTACTCCTGATTGGTGTAGTTGCTTTGATCGTTATCGGTCCGGAGCGCCTTCCCAAAGTGGCTCGCACGGCCGGGCATCTGCTTGGCCGCGCTCAGCGTTACGTCACCGAGGTCAAATCCGATATCCAACGTGAAATCAATCTGGATGAGGTCAATAAGCTCAAAGACCAGATGGAAGACGCTGCGCGTTCGGTACGCAGCTCGGTCCAGGACACAGGCAAAAGCCTGAGCCAGCCTCTGACCGAAGCGCGCGACACGCTACAAAATGCGTCGGAGTCCGCACGTAAGGCCTTTTCAGATACCGCTGACAGCGCGACTACAACGCCCGACGCCGCTTTAACAGAACCGGCTGCCAGCCAGCCAAGCACGGATGCAGCCGCCCCACCAGCGCCTAGCGCGCCTGCCAGTGACGACGCTCCCCGTCCTACGGATGCTCCCGCCCACCCCGCTAAAGGACCTACGGCATGAGCACCGACGCGCCTCAAGAAGACACCTTTATCTCTCACCTGGTAGAGCTGCGCACACGCCTGTTACGCGCCGTTATTGCCGTGGTGGGAATTTTTATCGTGTTGTTTACCTATCCGGGTGCCTCGGCAATTTACGATGTGTTGGCACAGCCCATGATGAGCTCGCTGCCCGAGGGCACACGCATGATCGCCACGGGGGTAATTACCCCTTTCATGGTGCCGGTCAAAGTCACCCTGATGGCAGCCTTCGTGCTGGCCTTGCCGATTGTGCTTTATCAGGCATGGGCCTTTATTGCGCCTGGCTTGTATAACCACGAGAAGAAACTGGCGTTGCCCCTGATCATGACCAGCACCTTGCTGTTCATCGCTGGCATGGCATTTTGTTATTTCGTGGTGTTCCGCACCGTTTTCCATTTCATCGCCACGTTTGCCCCACAATCGATTACGCCAGCTCCGGACATCGAAGCCTACCTGGGTTTTGTCATGACCATGTTCCTGGCATTTGGCATTACGTTTGAAGTGCCGATCGCAGTGATCTTGCTGGTAAAAACAGGCGTTGTGACGGTAGCCAAGCTGCGTGAAATCCGTGGCTATGTCATTGTGGGTGCCTTTGTCATCGCTGCTATTGTTACTCCACCGGACGTGGTCAGCCAGCTTCTGTTAGCAACGCCGCTATGCCTGCTCTATGAGTTAGGGATTCTGGCCGCCAGCCTGATCAAAAAACGAGAAACGGAAAGCAGCGAAGGCCGTGAGCTGGACCTGTAAAACGATCAAAGCAGCATCGGTCTGTACACGCTAGGTTTTTGTCAGTGCAGGCCCAAAAATGGCTCTCTTGCCCTGCTCCAAAAAGAGCAGTCCTAGAGAGCCATTCTTTTATAGACGCGTTGCAAAGCCCTTGTGCCGCTACGATCTGTAAAACAGCCAAAAACCGGTACAGCCCTCAAGGCCATGGCCCTTCAACCCTTCTTCGAGGGGCACCCCACCAGGAAAAAGCAGGGAAGCTGCTGACCTTACTTGCGCACCTGAGGCCGCATACCAACCTTGACAGGAACATCCAGCTCCTTGCCATCGCGCAGCACACGTAACGTCACGGTCTGTCCAGGTTGCACGGGGCCAATCTGGTTGAGCAGATCAATTGAATCGGTCACTGACTGACCATTCAACCCCAACACGATATCCCCAACCAGCAAATGGGCCTCGGCAGCCGGGCCATGACGCTGCACGCTGGCAATAATCACACCCGCATCACTTTTCAGCTTGAAGCTCTTGACCAAGTCTGGCGTGATGTCCTGCGGCTCCAGCCCCAGCCAACCCCGCGTCACTTCTCCATTACGAATGATCTCGTCCATAATGGCCAGCGCTGTCGAAGCAGGAATGGCAAAGCCGATTCCCAGCGACCCTCCGGTTTCAGAATAAATAGCGGTATTGATCCCCACCAGTCGGCCCGTCACATCCACCAAGGCACCACCAGAATTGCCCGGATTGATTGCCGCATCTGTCTGGATAAAGTTCTCGTAAATATTGATACCCAGGCGATTGCGCCCCAGCCCCGACACAATACCCATTGTGGTGGTTTGCCCCACTCCGAAAGGGTTGCCGATAGCCAGTACGACATCTCCCACCTGCAACTGATCCTGGGACTGTGTCCGGATCACCACCAGTTTGGGCAGATCGATCTTGAGCACAGCCAGATCGCTTTCCGGGTCCGAGCCAATCAGGCGAGCCTTGGCCTGACGCCCATCCGACAAGGCCACCTCAATGGCTTCGGCCGCCTCGATCACATGGTAATTGGTCAGGATATAGCCTTGTTCGTGTACGATCACGCCCGAGCCCAGGTTGATTGTGGAGCGACGCCCCATCAGATCAGGCAGTTCACGGAACAGACGTTGCAAATCGGGGTCTTCCAGCAAGGGAGAATTGCCTTCCAAATGCTTGCTGGTGTACACATTAACGACAGCCGGCGCGGCCTGGGTGACCGCCGAGGCATAAGACAAGGGGCTCTCCTGGGCGACAGGGGCCAGTAAAGAAGGAACCGGTGCCGGCATGACCACCGCATCAGTTGTGCGCACGGGTAACTGGGGTGCTCCCAACCACTGAGGCCTGAATGTCACCACAATAAAAAAACCCGCTAAGCAGATCGTCACCGCTTGAGCAAATACTAGCCACAATCGACGCATAGCACTCTTTCAGATAAGGATTTCCATGACTCAGGTTTCAACGGCAGAACTGGCCAACTGGCTCAATAGCACCTTGGATATCACCCGTTTCAAGGACTACTGTCCCAATGGGCTCCAGGTCGAAGGCAAGCCCTATATTGGCAAACTTGTCACCGGCGTAACGGCCTCGCTGGCGCTGATTGATGCCGCTATTGCCCGCCAGGCGGACGCAATTTTGGTACACCACGGCTGGTTCTGGAAAAACGAGAACCCATGTATTGTTGGCACCCGAAAAACTCGTATCGAACGCGTCCTGTCGCATCAGCTTAACCTCTTGGGCTATCACCTGCCCCTGGATGCGCATCCCGAGTTTGGCAACAACGCTCAACTGGCTCGGCAATTAGGCATTGAGGTGCTCCGTGATGCAAACGGCTTGGCACAAACCTGTGGCCCGGACGGACTGGTCTGGCTGGGTGAACTGCCTGCCCCCGTTTCACTGGAAACATTCGGCCTGACAGTTTGCAATAACTTACACCGCAAACCACTAATTGTTGGTGATTTACAACGAAAAGTCCGCCGAATCGCCTGGTGCACGGGAGGCGCACAGGGTTTTATTGATAGTGCCGTTGCCGCCCAAGCCGATCTTTATATCAGCGGTGAGGCCTCAGAACAGACCTTTCACAGCGCACAGGAAAACAATATTGCCTTCATGGCTGCCGGCCACCATGCCACCGAACGCTACGGCGCCAAAGCTCTGGGTGAGGAAATTGCGCGTCAATTTGGTATTGAGGTGGAGTTCATCGACATGGACAACCCGATCTGACTTCACCAAAAACCAGCACATATGACCTTGAACAAGCTTTAAAGCCCCGCATGGCTAGACAAGCCCAGGCCAGGAAAGGCTAAAATCAGGCATCCGGCGCGGGCAAACTTGGCCCTGCCGGTGGGTTTACATAAACAAAAGGTGCCGAAAGGCACCTTAAAGCTTTGATACGTTTGGGCTTTTATTTTTTCAGCGAATCCCTGATCTCACGCAGCAACAGCACGTCTTCAGGGGTTGGCGCGGGAACGACTTCCGCTGCTTCTTCCTTGGCCACCGTGGCGCGCATACGGTTAATCATCTTGACCATGCAAAACACCACGAAGGCCAGCAAGATGAAGTTGATCAAAATGGTCAGGAAGCTACCCCACGAAAGAACAACAGCCCCTGCCGACCTCAAAGCTTCCAGGGTTTCTGGGCCGGTAAAGCCCTCTGGTCTACGCAAGACTGTGAACTGATTGGTAAAATTCACCTCGCCGCCAAGGATGAAACTGATGACGGGCATGATGATGTCTTTTACCAGCGAGTCGATAATCTTGCCGAAAGCAGCGCCAATAATGACACCGACCGCAAGGTCCATCATGTTGCCTTTAACGGCGAACTCCCGGAATTCGTTCAGGAAACCTCGAGCCTTGTTCATATGTTCACCTTTGATCAAGTTATGCTGCGCTGGGTAACGCGTATAATGTGCGGTTGAATAATATACCCAGGCCCAAATCCGTAAATTGTGGTATTGCCCGAGTCGGGCAGGAATAAGGATACTAGAATGAGTCAGAACACGACACAGCCCGATGCCAGAGGCGCGGTTGATTTCAATCTTCCGCCCGATCCTTCGCGCCGCACCTGGGTCGCCACCGCCTGTGCATTAGGTGGTGTTGCTGGTGTGGCAACAGCTGTTCCCTTTGTCAGCTCCTTTGCTCCTTCGGAGAAAGCAAAAGCGGCCGGCGCTCCCGTAGAGGTTGATATTTCCAATATCGCCCCCGGTCAGATGCGCACCGTTGAATGGCGCGGGAAACCGGTCTGGATTCTGCACCGCACCCAAGAGCAACTGGACGCCCTGCCCAAGCTCGATAGCCAATTGGCCGACCCTGACTCGGACCGTCCCGGCTACACCCCCGCGTACGCCAAGAACGAATACCGTTCGCGTCGCCCTGAAATCTTTATCTGTATCGGTATTTGCACCCACCTGGGTTGCTCCCCTACCCCGCATCTGGCCGCTGGCGCTGGCGCCGGTCTGCCCGGTGGTTGGGAAGGCGGCTTTCTGTGCCCCTGCCACGGCTCCACGTTTGACCTGGCCGGCCGGGTCTACAGCAACAAGCCTGCTCCGGACAATCTGGAAATCCCGCCCTACGAGTTCTCGGCCGACGGCACGATGGTTACCATCGGCGTAGACGAAAACAACAAGGCCTAAGGCGGCTGTAACCCAATACGTACTATTTAAAAGATAAAGGAGCCGTTTCATGGCTGGCGAGAAAACCGTCGAAACGACAGGACTCTTGGGATGGATTGACAGGCGCTTCCCCCTGACATCCATGTACAAAGAGCACATGTCAGAATATTACGCGCCGAAGAACTTCAACTTCTGGTACTTCTTTGGTTCCCTGGCACTGCTGGTGCTGGTCATCCAGATTGTGACTGGTATTTTTCTGGTCATGAACTACAAGCCTGATGCCAAACTGGCCTTTGAGTCGGTTGAGTACATCATGCGCGAAGTGCCCGGTGGCTGGATCATCCGCTACATGCACTCCACAGGCGCTTCCATGTTCTTCGTGGTGGTGTACCTGCACATGCTGCGCGGCTTGTTCTACGGTTCTTACCGCAAGCCTCGTGAACTGGTGTGGATCTTTGGCGTTGCCATTTTCCTCTGTCTGATGGCTGAAGCCTTCATGGGCTACCTGCTGCCATGGGGCCAGATGTCCTACTGGGGCGCCCAGGTGATTGTTAACCTGTTCTCGGCCATTCCTTTCATTGGTCCTGACCTGGCTATTTTCATCCGTGGTGACTACGTGGTGTCCGACGCCACCCTGAACCGCTTCTTTGCGCTGCACGTCATTGCTGTGCCTCTGGTCCTGCTTGGCCTGGTTGTGGCTCACCTGATCGCGCTGCACGAAGTCGGTTCCAACAACCCTGACGGTATCGAAATCAAGAACGGCCCCAAAGACGCACAAGGTCGTCCTTTGGATGGCATTCCCTTCCACCCCTACTACTCGGTACACGACATCCTGGGTGTGGCTGGCTTCCTGATTGTGTTTGCCGCGATTGTGTTCTTTGCCCCTGAAATGGGCGGCTACTTCCTGGAGTTCAACAACTTCAGCCCAGCCGATGCGCTAAAGACTCCTCCACACATTGCGCCTGTCTGGTACTTCACGCCTTTCTACTCCATGCTGCGTGCCACAACCGCTGACTTTACCTGGGTTCTGGCCGGTGCTTCCGTGCTGGGCGCGCTGGTGCTGTTCGTCAAAGGCAAGCTGCCCGGTATCTGGCGTCTGGCTGTTCCAGCCATCCTGATCGCTGTTGCTGTGTTGCTGCGTGTTATCGACGCCAAGTTCTGGGGCGTGGTGGCCATGGGTGGTACGGTCGTGATCCTGTTCTTCCTGCCTTGGCTGGACAAATCGCCTGTGAAGTCGATTCGTTACCGTCCTACTTGGCACAAAGTGCTGTACGCGATTTTCATCATCAACTTCCTGATCTTGGGTTACCTGGGCACGCAGGCCCCGAACGACTTGTTCAACCTGCTGAGCCAGATCGGTACGGTAATCTACCTGGCATTCTTCCTGTTGATGCCAGTATGGAGCCGCATGGGTACATTCAAACCCGAACCTGATCGCGTGACTTTCCGCCCTCACTAGGCCCCCAACACGAAACGGAATGACCATGATTAAAAAACTGCTTGGCGCTCTGGCCTTGTCCCTTACCTGCACGGTGGCTGTGGCCGCCGAAGGTGGCTATGCCCTGGAGCGCGCGCCCGACCGCATGAATGACATGGCGGCTTTGCAAAATGGCGCAAAACTGTTTGTGAACTACTGTCTGAACTGTCATAGCGCCAACTCCATGCGCTACAACAAGCTGACAGATATCGGCCTGACCGAAGAAGACATCAAGAAAAACTTGCTGTTCTCCTCGGACAAGGTGGGTGATCTGATGAAGATCGCCATGACCCCGGAAATGGGCAAAAAATGGTTTGGTGCTGCTCCTCCTGACCTGTCCGTGATTGCACGTGCCAAGTCCACCAACCTGGGCCCTAGCGGCGCAGACTACATCTACACCTACCTGCGCACTTTCTACCGTGACGCATCCCGTCCTACAGGCTGGGATAACCTGGTTTTCCCAAGCGTGGGTATGCCTCACGCCATGTGGGAGCGCCAAGGTGGTGTGACTTTGCACCGTACGACCGTGGCTGAAACCGCCAAAGACGATGGCAGCAAAGAGTGGGTCAAGACAGTCGCCAGCTACGATCCCGCCGGCTTCTCGTCCGTCAAAACAGAAGTATTGGACAATTACACTGGCCATGCCTCCGACTCGGTCAAGCTCGAGCCCGTCAATGCCAAGATGGCTGCCAAGTACGACAGCGATGTCGCCGACCTGGCCAACTTCATGGACTGGATGGCAGAACCTGTGCAACTGGAGCGCAAGAAAATTGGTGTGGGCGTCATCCTGTTCCTGCTCTTGTTCTTTGCCGTTGCATGGCGCCTGAACAGCGTTTTCTGGAAAGACATCAAGTAAAACGCTATGCTA
The DNA here is from genome assembly GCF_025960365.1 of Alcaligenes sp. SMD-FA. Lineage (NCBI taxonomy): Bacteria > Pseudomonadati > Pseudomonadota > Betaproteobacteria > Burkholderiales > Alcaligenaceae > Alcaligenes > Alcaligenes sp. SMD-FA. The sequence continues at coordinate 3,790,168 of NZ_CP110108.1, forward strand.
GACGGGCAGGCCTAACTAGCCTGCCCGGCTTTTTATTGTTAAAACCCTCTGCAGGGTTTTAAGTTCTGAGCCGTGAGGCTCTTGTTTTTATTTCTACGACTGGAATCTCCTACCATGATGGTGCTCTACTCTGGAACAACTTGCCCATTCTCACAGCGCTGCCGTTTTGTGTTGTTTGAAAAAGGCATGGATTTCGAGATCCGCGACATCGACTTGTACAACAAGCCTGAAGATATCGCCGTCATGAACCCCTACGGACAGGTGCCCATCCTGGTAGAACGTGACCTGATCTTGTACGAATCGAACATCATCAATGAATACATTGATGAGCGTTTCCCGCATCCTCAGCTGATGCCTGCGGACCCTACCATGCGCGCCCGTACTCGCCTGTTCCTGTACAACTTCGAGAAGGAACTGTTTGTACACGTGGCTGCCCTGGAAGACCGCCGCAACACGGATGCCAAGGCACAAGAACTGGCCCGTCAGCAAATCCGCAACCACTTGTCGCAGTTGGCTCCGATCCTGCTCAAGAACAAATACATGCTGGGTGAAGAATTCTCCATGCTGGACGTGGCGATCGCTCCCCTGCTCTGGCGCCTGGACCACTACGGTATCGAACTGCCCAAGAGCGCTGCTCCTGTGCAAAAGTACGCCGAGCGCGTGTTCTCGCGTCCTGCTTACATTGAAGCGCTGACGCCTTCCGAAAAAGTCATGCGTCGCTAATTCATTATGCAAGAGACCTCTACCAAACCCTACCTGTTGCGCGCTCTACACGAATGGTGTTCCGATCACGGATACACACCACACATTGTGGTCACGGTAGACGCCAACACTGTTGTTCCACGCGGCCATATTCAGGATGGTCAAATCACCCTGAATATTGGGCATCTGGCCACCAATGGCCTGATCCTGGGTAACGATTACATTGAATTCCAGGCCCGCTTCGGCGGTGTCACGGAAGACATTTTCGTGCCCGTAGCGGCCGTATCGGCCATCTACGCACGCGAAACAGGCGCTGGCATGGGTTTTGAGGTCGTCGAATCCGAGCCTTACGCGGAAGGCGAAGCACCAGAGGCAGCCCCTGAAGCGACACCGGAAGCGCCCGTTGCCAAAAAAGACGCTGACAAGGTCTCGCACCTGAAAATCGTCAAATAAGGCGCGTTCGACGCAGACAAAAAAGGCTCCGTAAGGAGCCTTTTTTACCTCTTGGATAACCAGTTCTACTACAGATATCAAATAGTAGAACCGGTCACCCAAGCACTTGCATTGTCACTGAGCGCAGCCAAGAACACTCTCTTTAATTAAGCACGCTAAGTTCTACCCCTACTGCACCGCCTCAGCCTGATTGCGACGACGCCCAGCCGCCACACGCCACTCCAACAAGCTCTTGAGCATCACGGACACGATGGCGAATAGAGCCAGTAGCGCAGCCGCTGTAAAGGCCGCAGCCGCCTTGTTATCGTTGTTCAACTGATCCACCAGCAGGGACAAGGTCAAGGTCTGATTCATGATGGTGCCAGACACCACGGACACCGCGCCGAACTCGCCAATCGCACGAGCATTGGTCAGCACCACGCCATACAGCAAGGCCCATTTGATATCCGGCAGCGTGACGTGCCAGAAGATCTGCCAACCATTGGCACCCAGACTTAACGCCGCCGCCTGCGCGTCCGAACCTTGCGCCTGCATGATAGGAATCAGGATACGGGCCACATAAGGCGTGGTCACAAAGATCGTGACCATCAGGATTCCCGGCCAGGCGAACATCAACTGGATATCACGTGCGCTTAACCACTGTCCCAGAGACGACTCCACACCGTAGACCACCAGATAACACAGGCCAGCTACCACCGGAGAAACCGCGTAAGGCAAATCCACCAAGGTACTGAGCAAACGGCGGCCACGAAACTCGTAATGCGTCAGACACCAGGCCAGCAGAATGCCAAAGACCATGTTCAGGGGCACCGTCAGCACCGCCACAAACAGGGTAAGCCCAATGGCGTGCAGCATGTAGTCCTCTTGCAGATTGCTCCATAAAGCTGGCAAACCATCGCCCAAGGCTTTGGAGAAGATCAGTATCAGGGGGACCACCAGCAGCCCCAGCACCAAGGCAATGCCCAAGGCCAGAATCAGGCGATCAGCCGTGCTTTTAGGTGTTTTTCTCATGACGCCCTCCGCTGCCAGCCCAACAAGCGATTCTGCACTAGTTGCAAGGTGAACAGCAGCAGCAAGGAGGCGATCAAGATCACCGAGGCAATCGCCGCCGCCGCCGGATAGTTGAATTCTTGTAGGCGCACAAAAATCATCAGGGACGACACTTCGGTTTTGTAGGGAATGTTGCCAGCAATCATGATAACTGCGCCGAACTCACCCAAACTGCGGATAAAAGCCTGGGAGGCTCCCGTGACCAGCGCAGGAATCAGCGGAGGAAACACCACTTTGCTGAACGTCTGCCAGCCACTGGCACCCAGTGTGTGGGCAACCTCTTCGTACTCGGCCCCCAGCTCTTCAATCACGGGCTGCACAATACGCACCACAAAGGGCAAACTGGTAAAGGTCATGGCCAGAACAATGCCGGGGTATTGATAGGCGATCTTCCAGCCTTCCGGCAGAAACTGACCAAACCAGCCGCCGGGCACAAACAGCGTCGCCAAGGTCAAACCCGCTACCGAAGTCGGTAAGGCAAACGGCAGGTCTACCAAAGCATCGATCAGGCGACGCCCCGGAAACTCAAAGCGCGTGATGATCCAGGCAATAATGAACCCCACCACGCTAGCAGTCAGGGTGGAGTAAAGGGCAGCGCTGATCGTAACCTGATAGCTGCTGACGACGCGCTTATCCGTGACCGCACGCCAATAATCGGCCAGACTCATTTCACTGACGTACATGAACAAGGCCGACAAAGGCAGCAGCACAATAATGGACAGGTACAGGACGCTAAAGCCAAAGCTCAGCCCAAAACCCGGCATGACGGGGCGACGCAGAAAAAAGAGTGGCTTTAGCGCAGTCTTCGCCCCGGAATCCTGCACCCCGCCCACAAGAGTACGGCTCATGAATTACTTGGCCAGCAACTGGTCCAACACGCCATTCGCGGCAAAGTGGCGGCTTTGAATATCAGTCCAGGAACCCAGGAGGTCGGTGGGGTTGATCAACTTGACCGGTGCGTATTTGGACTCAAACTCCTTGGCAACAGCAGGATCCGTCACACGGTAGTTGAAACCAGCCAACAGACGCTGAATCTCCGGGGTGTACTGGAACTTCAGGTATTCGGTCGCCTCCTTGCGGGTGCCCTTCTGGTCAACCACACGATCCACCACGGCTACGGGGAACTCAGCCAATACGCTGACGGGGGGCACCACCACTTCCAGTTCACTGCCCTTGAATTCATCGCTGGCGGCAATATTAAGCACTTCGGATTCAAAAGTCAGCAACACATCACCCTGACCATTCTGGGCAAAAGCCACAGTCGCACCACGGCCCCCGGTGGGGAAGCTCTCGACATTAGCCAGCACCTTACCGACAAACTCTTTGATCTTGGCTTCATCACCGCCAAAGGCTTCATTGGCATACAGCCAGGACGCCAAATAGGTGTAGCGAGCATTGCCCGAGGTCTTGGGGTTCGGGAACACCAGTTTCACATCGTCACGCACCAGATCATCCCAGGACTTGATGTTCTTGGGATTGCCCTTGCGCACCAGGAAAGCGATAGTGCTGTAGTAAGGCGAGCTGTTGTTCGGGAATTTAGTGGCCCAGTCCTTGGCCACCGCGCCGCGCTCGGCCAGGAACTCAATATCGGTGACCTGGTTGAAGGTCACGGTATCGACTTTCTTGCCCTGAATAATGTCCTGGGCCTGACGGGAAGTTCCGGCAAAAGACTGATCAATCTTGATGTCTTCGCCCGTAGTGGCTTTCCAGTGCTCGACAAACTTGGGGTTGATCGCCGCAAATGTCTCGCGCGCCACATCAAACGAGGCATTCAGCAAAGAAACCTGGGCGCTGACGTTACCACCCAGCAAAGACGTCAACAACAAGGCAGAGCCAACAACAGACTTCAATTTCATGGTGTTCCCCAACGTTCCCGGACGCGGCCTTCGGAGCCCGTCACTGATGTTCAATTGTGCGCTTTCTATATAAGCACAGCTTGGATAGATCAGATTATGGGTAGGGAGAAAGGCATTTAAAACGACATTTTCATCATGCGCTTATAACCAGAACCTACTTACTGGCTGAGCCTGTGAGTCTTGGACCACATCAATATTTTTCTGGTGATTGCTTCTTCTCGAAAATTCCGGCTATAATCGTCAATTCGCCGGCTTAGCTCAGTTGGTAGAGCAGCGCACTTGTAATGCGAAGGTCGAGGGTTCAACTCCTTTAGCCGGCACCACGAATAAAACAAAACGCCAAGCTTTCAAAAGCTTGGCGTTTTGTTTTTCTGCTGTCCGAGTCTTGCTGCTAGCCAGGCGGGAACCCCTCGTACTGAATAAGCCCATCAGCAATCTCATGCCACGCGGCTTTTGAGCCCACGAAAACGTGACAAGTGGGACGCAGACCAGGGTCATCGTCCAACACCCCTAACGCCAAGCCCAGCTCTTCTGGTTTTTGATCGAATTTAGTCAAAATATTTGACCCGCACCTGGAGCAAAAACCCCGGTGCTCTCCTGGCGATGACTCATAAAACCGCAGCAGTTCCTGACCGCGACGCCAATGAAATTCCTTGGTCTTGACCTTGCCCCGCGCCCTGAATGCAGAACCATGCGACTTGCGACACATGCTGCAATGGCAATAGAGCAGGTTCGTAATAGCGCCGGTAATCTCAAAGACCACGCCTTGGCAAAGACAGCTTCCTTTCACACGCCATACCTCCAAAGAGTAAGTTTCCCGCCGCAGATTTCAGCGGGCGTCGGACACCTTACTCGATAGAGGATACAAGACATTGGGTCAAATCTGCCGGGCATGAAGCCCCCAATAAAATCATCGTCCGTTCCAGCTCCTGAGCGACCAAGCCCAACACGTCAAAGACGCCCTGCTCGCCGCCTTGAGCCAAACCGTAGGCGACGGCACGTCCCAGGAATGCGCCCGTCGCTCCACAAGCGATGGCCTTGGCGACATCTGCACCACGCCGAAAGCCGCTATCGATAAACACCGGCATCTGCGTTTTGACGATATCCATGATTTGCGGGAGAACGCTGATTGTTGAAGGCGCACAATCCAGTTGTCGGCCACCGTGATTGGACACAATCAGTCCATCTACACCGTAATGCAAGGCCTGACGCGCATCTTCAGGATGGAGCACACCTTTGATCAGCAACGGGCCGTCCCACTTGGAACGCAGCCAGGAGACATCATCCCAAATCAAGCGGCGGTCCATGCTTCGCGCCAGCAGTGCTGCCTGTGCCTGAGCAGAAGTGGCTCCTTGCGTGGGCATCAGGTTGACAAACTGGGGTTGGCCGGCCAAAGCCTGACGCCACAGCCAGCGGGGCTGAGAAGCCATATCCAACAATAAGCGGGGGCCTGGACGAAACGGCAATTTGAAGCCGTGGCGTATGTCCTTTTCTCTATAACCACCTACAGGCACATCGACGGTCAAAACCAAGGCTTCGAACCCGGCTTGGCGGGCGCGATCCAGAATGGAATTGGCCATGCCCCTGTCTTGCATCACATACAACTGCATCCAGCATGGGCCTTCGCAGACTTCACGCACCTGCTCCAAAGGGCTATTGGAGGCAGTGGACAAAATGTACGGCAAGCCCGCCTTGCCTGCGGCACGCGCTGCGTGCAGATCCCCACGTGGACGCACGACATCGATCAAGCCAACGGGAGCGACACCAAAAGGCGCAGCCCATCGGCGTCCAAATACCTCTATTTCTGTTGATACCGCCGACGTATCACACAAACTGCGTGGCGACAAAGTCAGCGTCTGCAAATCTGCCTGATTACGAGCCAGACAGAGTTCGTCTTCTGCCCCACCAGCAACATAGTCATAGACAAAGCGTGGCAGGCTGCTTTGGGCCGCTACCTGAAAATCTTGAATATTGAGCCGCATGATGCAAGCTGCCTCCCACCTGATGCCGGGCGTACAAGGCCCGATTCAATTTAATTGTTTAAGCATCAAGTATATAGTTGAAAGCACCGCTCCATGCAAAGAAAACACGTCTGTTTCTGCTCAGCCAAAGGAGAACGTGTTGGCAAGAACAGGCGACCAAGCTGACGACGGGCAGACGGAGGGTCGTATAAGGGGCGACCAAGCAGATACGCCGGCACCTTGGCTAGCTAACTCCTGCTCGTCACGGACTTCCCACTAATACGACCCATCTCCAGATTCGGTATTTGGTCATTAGTCGAAAGCAGAGCGATTACTCCAACCCTGTAAATAGGGCAACTTCGTGACCTGGTGCTTAACAGGTACTCAAAACTTTGCAAACCAGGCAATACTGGCTAACACTGGCTCAGAAAGAAGCAGCAGTTCAAGCCAGAAGCTTGAAACCGCTGCGTTATTCCTGAGGCAGTCTTTACAATCTAACCGGCGTCACAAGACTGCCTTGCGTAAGGTAACTCTCAACATTCTTTAACACCAGCTCGCACATGGCGGCACGGGTTTCACGGGTTGCGCTCCCTACATGAGGCAGCACGACTACCCGCTCGTTACTTAACAACTCGGCAGGCACATCGGGTTCGTTCTCGAACACATCCAACCCGGCGCCGCCTAATTGGCCATTATCAAGAGCCGCCACCAAGGCTTTTTCATCCACCACAGAGCCGCGAGCGACATTGACCAGGTAGCCGTTGGGCCCCAAGGCTCTCAAGACCTCGGCAGACACCAGATGGTAAGTTTGCGGGCTGCCGGGGCACGCCACGATCAGGAAATCGCACCATTGCGCCAAAGCCAGCAATGAAGGCTCGTGCTGCCAAGGCAATTCGGGTTTGGCGCTACGTGTGTGATAGCGGATCTCCATATCAAAGCCGATAGCGCGACGCGCAATAACCTGCCCGACTCGTCCCATACCCAGCATGCCCAGGCGCTTGCCACTGACCCGAGTGCTGGGCATGGTCGGGCCGACACGAGGCCAGTCACCACGCCGGACATGTCGGTCGGAAGCCGAAATGCCACGCACCACATCGATCAACAAACCAATCGCCAAGTCGGCCACGCAGTCGTTAAGAACGTCTGGAGTATTGCTCAGCATCACCCCACGCGCACGGACTGCATCCAGGTCGATGGCATCGTAGCCCACGCCCAGGCTACAAATAGCCTTCAAATTAGGCAGTGCCTCAATCAGCCCCTTGTCTGCGCCCTGCGTTCCTGTGGTGACCAGCACCGTAAACTCACCGCCACGCTCACGCAAGAACAGCGCTTGATCGGGCGCATCACTCAGGGTTTCAACCGGACACAAGGCAGGCAGTTTGCCCGCCAGAGGAGGCGGCAAGGGGCAGGCTTGAAGAATCTTCGGGTTCATGGTCATGCTTCGCTTGTAAAGACGTCGAAATCAACTTGTTTAAGCAGGGCATTGCTCTGGCGTATGACATGACCGGCAGCACAGGCCTTGCGACGATAAGCCAACCAGCGCGGGTCAGCCTCCAGTGCGTTACGACGGGCTTCCCGGTCAGCCATATCCTTGTATGCCCACAGATGCACCACCTGATTCAGTTCGCCTACTTCCGTGGTGTAGTAGCCGTGACAAGCGCCCAGATGTTCGATTTGTACGGCACGCCCTTGCGTTGCATACAGGGACAGGAAGTCGCGCAGCAGGCCGGTAGGGATGGTATAGGTTCTTTGGTCGATAATCATGTTGCGAATCCGTTGTTATCCAAGGTATTTGGGCAAGAGCAGCGAAATAACTGGAAAAGCCAAGAGCACCGCCAGGCGGAAAATATCCGCTACCACAAAAGGCAAGACTCCCCGATACAGCGTGCCCATCTTCACGTCGGGCAGCAGGCTTTTCAGCACCATGACGTTCATGCCCACAGGCGGGGTGATGAAACTGATTTCTGTGACCACCACTACGATGATGCCGAACCAGACCAGATCAAAGCCCAGGTGCTGCACCAGCGGGTAGAAAATAGGCACGGTCAGCAAGACCATGGACATGCTCTCCAACACACTGCCCAGCACGATATAAATCGCGCAAATCAGCAAAATCACTACGATCGGGCTCATCTCGAACTGCTGCACCCAGTCCTGCAAGTCGCTGGGCATGGAGGTGAAATTGATAAAGCTGGAAAACAGCAAGGCGCCGATCAGCACCAAGAACAACATGCCCGTCGTACGCGCCGACTCAACCAGCACATTGGACAGTGTCTGCCAGGTCAAACGGCCACGCAGCAGCGCGAACAGAAAGGCACCGCAAGCACCAATCCCAGCCGCTTCAGTAGAGCTAAATACCCCGCCATAAATGCCGCCCATCACGATAATGAACAACACCAGCACCCCCCAGACATCGCGCAGCGCACTCAAACGCTCTTTCCAACTCATGCGTTCACCGGGAGGCCCGGCATTAGGGTCGCGCCAGATCGTCCATCTGACCGCCAAGAGGTAGAGACCCACAGCCAACAGGCCGGGCAGAACACCGGCGGCAAACATCTTGCCTATGCTTTGTTCGGTCAAGATGGCGTAGACCACCATCACAATTGAGGGTGGAATCAGAATGCCCAGCGTGCCACCCGCAGCGATCGAACCAGAAGCCAAGGCACGGCTGTAACCGAGCCTACGCATTTGCGGGTAGGCCACTTTGGACATGGTGGCCGCCGTCGCCAGACTGGAGCCACACACCGCGCCAAAACCACCACAGGCCACTACCGTAGACATGGCCAGCCCACCCTTTCTATGCCCCAAAAATGCATAGGCGGCAGCGTAAAGCTCTTTGGACAATTTGGCTTGAGTAATGAAGTTACCCATCAAGATGAACAGCGGCAGCACCGACAGCAAATATTGAAAACCGCTTTCACGCACCACTGCGCCGGTCATGGCGTAGGCCGAGGGCCAGTTGCGCATGATGCCAACACCGATAAAACCCACCAGGGCCATGGAAAACGCTACGGGCACCCGCAGGAAGATCAAAAGGAGCATGGCTGCAAAGCCAATCAGCGCTTCAGTCATTCTGTGCCTCTTGTTCCAGATGGGCCGTCTTTGCGTTCCTGCTTCGGCCAAGCTGCCCCAACTCCACCAGTGTGTTGACGAACAGCATGATGCTCATGAAGTAAACAACCGGAGCCAATGGCAGCCCCAGCAAGGTGGTCTGATCAGCGTACTCGGCCGCCGACTCGGCTTGTGTCCAGCTGACCATAGCCAGCAAGGCACTGATCCCCGCTGCCAGCAAGTGGCTGGAGATATGAACGACTCGCGCGCCCCTATCCCCACCGGGAACGGGCACCAGGTCGACCACAATGTGTTCACGCGCCATGGTGGCAAAGACAATGCCGCAGAAGATCACCCCCACCATGAGTATTTCCGTCAGTTCTACCGCACCCATCACCGACACGTTGAAAATGTAGCGTCCTAGTACATCGGCCAAAGTCAGCAAGGCCAGCGAGACCATGCATAACTCAGTCAAACGCCGAAGACCCGCTCTTAATAAAGAGAGAATGGAGTTCATGCTTTGTAGCTCCGGGACTGCTGGCGCACGCGGCGTCCAGCAGGTTCAAGACAGTCTGAATACGCTGATCACTGGCCGCTTTCCCGCGCTTTCAGATCGGCACGAAACTCGGCCAGCACGGCAGGCCCGTCTATGCCCTTGGCCTTTGCAGCAGCAAGCCAGGTTTGCTCGAACGAAGCTGTGCGCTCTTTGACGGCGGCAATCAGCTCTTCACTGGCAGGGTGAAACTGCACATGACTTGCCTGCAGGGTTTTCAGGGCGGCCACATCCGCATCACCCCAGGCCTTGCCCCCCATGCGCGCGATATGCTCACCCGAAAGCCCCATCACAATCTCGCGGTCTTTTTCAGACAAGCGATCAAAGGCACCCGGATTCATGATGATGCCGTGCAAATCGGCATAAAGGCCGCCGGGAAAAACCGTCGCATGTTTGACGACGCTGTCCAGACGAAACGAAACAACCGATTCAGGCGGGAAAAGAACCCCATCCACCACGCCGGTGCTAAGCAGTTCATACGATTCGGAAGCAGGCTTTACCACCGCATTCACATTCAGCGCCTTGGACAGATCGGCCTGCATGCCACCGCCAATACGCAGCTTCAGGCCATCGAAGTCGGCAATGTTTTGTACCTGTTTTTCTGTGGTGTAAACACTGCCCGGGCCGTGACCATAAATGCCCAGCAACTTGATACCGCGATGCTCTTTGGCATCTTGCAGATACTTGCTATAGATATCCCACGCTGCCAGCGAGGTGGACTCGGCGCTATTGCCCGAAAACGGCAGCATGGCAAATTTCATCAAATCGAAATTGCCGGGGTAATAGGAGTAGGAAATAAAGGCCAGATCAACCAGACCATTGCGTACCGCATCCAGATGCCCAACCGGGTTAGTGGCCGCCTTGGTCAGGAAGTTGATCTTGACGCGCCCTTCGGTGGCCTGCTCCACCTCTTTGGCCCAGGGCTTCATGAAATTAGCGACCAAAACATGTGTCTGCGGAATCCAGGCCGAAAAAGTCAGCTCCACCGGTTTGTCCGCTTTTGCGGGACCTGCCGCCACACCCAGGCTCGTTAAGGCAATACCCAACAGGCGAGAAATCCATCGGTTCTTCATGGGGAATCCTTTTTAGTGGTAGATCGTTATAGGTATAGTTAGCCAGGCCCTTCAGGAAACAAGAGCCTGTTCAATCAAGGTTTTGACGTCACCGTCATGCTGCATACCCAACTGCGTGGCGATTGCCGTTGTCAACGGTGGCCACTGGGCAAACTGCCGATCAAACTGGGGGTTGGACTGAAAACGCAAACCCGCATCGGCCCCCCGGCCATAGCGGGATTTCGCAGCCTGTACCAGGTCTGCAACTTGAAGACGCTGGGCGGGCAGATTCCATACTCGCCCCTCCGGCAAGCGGACCGTTTCGATGCTTGCCGTTGTCAAAAGATGTTGTACGCAGGAAGGCAAAGAAAGCAGCCATATCCACCCCTGCGGGCCGATGGGACACTCGTAAGTGCTACCAGCGGCAAGGGCATGAATCAAGGAGCTGGCAAATGAAGACAGCGCCGTTTCGGCAGTCATGGGCCTGGCAACCACGGTAGGCAAGCGAACCGAGCGACTATCCAGAAAGCCACGGCGGCTGTAATCGGCCAACAGCAACTCCACCATCCGCTTCTGCGTCCCGTAACTTAAGGTGGGTGCCACTGGGGTGTTGTCATCTACCTGCTGGGGCAGCGGCGTACCGAAGACACCAATACTGCTGGCATACACCACAACGGGGCACTGTTCTTGTTGTCGCAAGTGCTCGAACAAGCTCACCGTGCCGGCGATATTGACGCGCAGGCCCAGCGCGAAATTCTCCTCAGCAAGCCGACTGGTCACCGAGGCCAGATGGAAAACCGTATCAGGAACAGGGGTCAAAGCGGCCTGCAGCACGGTTTCATCGGACAAGTCACCGCTAATGCAGCGCAGGCCAGGCTCGTAGTGATAGCTTTGCTCTTCAAAAGCCAGATCCACCAAGGTCAGGCTTTGAATTTCTTTGGCCGCCAAACGTTTGGCTACCGCACGGGCCAGCGCTTGACCGATGTAGCCGTTGGCGCCGGTAATCAAGACATGCTTCATGGCTTATCTCCCGGCAGCCTGCGGGCAAGCTACAGCATGGCGATGGGGCACAGCCAGCACACTGCGATCACGCAAGGGCTGACACCAGGCCAAACCTTCTGACGGCAATGCGCGAGGCTGATACTCGCAGCCCAGCCAAGCGTCGTAGCCCAAAGTGGGCAAGGCAGCCACGCCTTCCAGCAAATCATGTTGTGCAAGATCCGGCTCGTAGCGCCCATCGGCACCCGCGATCTGCACATAGCCGATCCAGGGCGCACAGGCCGCAACGCTGGAACGGACGTCCAAACTTTCTTTGACGCAGTGGTAGTAATCAAATTGCAGGCGCAGGCGCGGGGAATTGAAATGCTGGAGCACCTCTATGACCTGTTCGGGCAAATAATAAAAATACCCGGCCATATCACTGCGATTGAGCGCTTCCAGCGTCAGGATCAAATCATCCGCTTCAGCCAAGGCTAAAGCATGTTCCAGATTACTGATCAGTGCGGCCCGACCGTCTTCCTGCGCAAAGGGGCTGACATCGCCCGCCATCACGTGGATACGACGGCACCCGGCCGCCTGTGCAACCGCACGGGCACGATCAAAGGCTTGCCGAAACTGGGTCTGTGCGCCGGGAATCGCCGCCCAGCCCAGCCTGCCCTGCCCCTCGCCTATTGGCGTATTGATGAGCGTCAGCTCCAGCTTTGTGGTTTGCAGTTGCTGCGCGTACCACGCCGGAGCGTAGTCATAGGGCAGCAAAATCTCAACACCCTTAAAACCATCGGCCGCCGCAGCCTCAAAGCGTTCGCTCCAGTCCAGGTGCCGATACAACCAACTGAGATTAGCGGATAGTTGCATGGGGCTGCCCGCCTTATGCGCTTATCTGGCGAAGGAAGGCGTCACGCTGCTCAGGCAGAACGACACTGACCAAGGCAGACACTTCGGCCTGACCTAAACCCATGGCGCTAGCCACACGCAACATTTGCTGCACGCTGGCCGCCACCGGCATAGGCGCACCACTTTGTTGAGCATTGGCGATCAGGGTGTCGATATCCTTGAGCATGGTGGACAGCGCACCGATGCTTTTTGCCTGTGCTTCTATCATGCGCGGGGCAAAGATCTGCAAGGGCTTGGAGTCCGCCCAGCCGCCCGCCAGTGCGGGTGCCAGTTTGTCCACATTGATGTTATTGCGTCGTGCAAAGCCAATGGCTTCGGCCAGTGCCGCGATCGAGGTCGCCACGATAGCCTGGTTGCACAGTTTGGTCGCCTGCCCGGTCCCAGAAGGCCCCATATGCGTGATATTGCCGGCATAGGCGCGCATGGTAGCCTCGGCCTCGGGCATATGGGTTTCGCTACCACCTGTCATGATGGCCAGCGTACCGGCCTCCACGCCTGGAATACCGCCAGACACTGGGGCATCAATCCAGTCAGCCCCGCAACTTTGCGCCAAACGAGCGGCCAAGTTGCGCGTGGCTTCCGGGTCGATGCTGGAGTGATCCACCAGCCAATTAAGACCTGCTGCCTGAGCAATGCCATCCGCACCGAACACCACGGCCTCGGCAGCCTTGGCGTCAAACAGGCATAGCAAGACACCGTCGGTGCCTTCAGCCGCTTCGCATGGCGTGCTCACAATCTGCGCACCGAGCGCCGCCAAGGGCTCGGCCTTTTCCCTGGAACGGTTCCAGACTTTGACCTCGTGGCCCGCTTTCAGCAGGCGCTGCACCATAGCAGCACCCATCAATCCTAAACCGCAAAAACCGAGTTTCATCTTATACGTCCTCAAGCTGTTCTTGCGGCCACTGGGCAGCACCCGAATGGGTCACTGCCCCTTCATTGGTCGGCCCAACCAGACGTGCGTACTTCTCCAACGCGCCCGCCAAACGATCTCGTACATAGGGTTTCCATTGCGCCCGGCGTACGGCCAGTTCCTCATCGGACACATGCAACTGCATGCTGCTTTGCGTAGCGTCGATGGTGATACGGTCACCGTCACGCACCAAGCCGATGTTCCCACCGGCTGCCGCTTCAGGGCTGGCATAGCCGATGCACATGCCGCGTGTCGCACCCGAGAAACGGCCATCGGTCAGCAGTGCCACTTTCTCGCCATTGCCATGGCCGTAAATGGCGGCGGTAACGCTTAGCATCTCGCGCATGCCGGGGCCGCCTTTGGGGCCTTCATTGCGAATGATCAGTACATCGCCAGTCTCGTAGGCCTGCCTGGACACCACGGCCATACAATCTTCCTCGGTTTCAAAGACACGGGCGCGGCCTTCAAAAACCAGAGACTTCAAACCGGCAATCTTCAGCAAGGCCCCGTCCGGACACAGATTGCCCTTGAGCACAACCAGACCGCCTGACGCATGAATAGGCTGATCACTGCTACGCACGATACGACCATCAACATCGGGGAAACTTTCCAAGGCCTCGGCCAAAGTTTCACCGGTAATGGTCAACACATCGCCGTGCAGGTGCCCGCTCTTCAAGAGAGCCTTGAGCACGACGGGCACCCCACCGATCACGTCCAGATCGCGTGCCAGATAACGGCCACCGGGCTGCAAGTCGGCGATAAGAGGTGTGCGGTTAAAGACCTCAGCCAGATCATCCATGGTGAAGCGGATACCCACCTCGTGCGCTATAGCAGGGATATGCAAGGCCACGTTGGTTGAGCCGCCCGTCGCAGCCACAGCCGCAGCGGCATTTTCCAGGCTCTTGCGTGTGATGAGATCACGCGGCAGTGGACCACCATTTTCCAGAATTTCCATCACCCGACGACCGGCACGGCGAGCCAGTGCGTGTCGTTGGCTGTAGACCGCTGGTGTGGTCGAAGACCCCAGGAAGGACATGCCCAAAGCCTCGGCCACCATACCCATGGTATTGGCAGTGAACTGGCCCGGACAGGAGCCGACAGTCATGGCACAGTTGCGCTCGATGCCGTGCAACTGCTCCAGGGAAATCGCCCCGGTCTGGTAGCGGCCCACCCCTTCAATGGCGGTCAGCACGGTATTTTCAGTGCCATCGGGCGAGTAGCCCGGCAACATGGAACCGCCATAAATGAACACCGAGGGAACATTAAGCCGTGCCATGGCCATCAAGGTGCCGGGCAAGGTCTTGTCACAACCACCCAAACCGACCAAAGCATCATAGGCGTGACCACGCACGGCTATTTCCATACTGTCGGCAATCATCTCGCGCGAGACCAGACTCATGCGCATGCCAGCGTGGTTCATGGAGGTGCCGTCAGACACGGAAATCGTGTTCATCATGACGGGCACGCCACCACCTTGTGCAACCCCCAGGCGCACACTGTCTGCCTGCGGGCCCAGCGATTTGGAACAGGGTGTGTTGTCTCCGGCGGTTCCGATGATGGCGACCATCGAGCGGTCCAGGTCATCATCATCCAGGCCCGTTGCACGCAGAAAGGCTCGGTGTGGGGTGCGGGTTACGCCCTCGGTCACTGCTTTTGATCTATGTTTTTTTAGCATGGTCTTTGGTGGGGAATGAGTAGTTGAAAGATCGATTCAATCGGGCAGATCCAAGCGGTCAAATATCCAGGAGACATCTTCCTGAATGTATTGACGTGCCTGGGCGAAATTGCCGTTACGCAGCGCGATTACGGCGGACTCGTGCAATTGGTCCGAGGAGTCCTCGTTGTGGAGTAATTCGCGGGTTTCGCGCAGATAAGCACCTGACTGCAGCCACAGGCTCTCGATCATGGCGAGCATGACCGGAGACTGGGCGGCGGCGTAAATCGTGAAATGAAAGATCCGATTTTTTTCCAAGCTGCTGGCCACGCCTTTGGGCGTACGACGCTCTTGTGTAATTTCTTGCGCCAACTGTTCCAACTGATCCAGCACAGAGGATGTCAGCAAGGGGCCGGCCCACTCGGTGACGGTGCCTTCGATCAGAACGCGTGCACGACGAATATCGCTCAAGCAGGCTTTGGTGATCAGCGGAACACGCGTGGTGCCGTTGGGCAACGGCTCTAGCCCCTGTTGTGCGACCAGGCGGCGTAATGCTTCACGCACGGGCATGGTGCTGGTGCCCAGCGCGTCGGCCAGGTATTGAATACCCAGCACTTGGCCGGCACGGTATTCCCCGTGCATCAGCTTGTTTCGCAGGGCTTGATAGACCGCTTCGTTAACGGATTGCCGAACGATAGGTTGAAAAGCTTCGAGCGGAGCACTGGCGCTTGCAGCATCTGAATGTTTCATTAGATTCCGTCACAAAGTTAGTTCGAGCAATGATTTGTGATTTTTGATCAATTCTAAGGACGGACTTCTTTGACAATAAATCAGAGCTAACCCTTAGCTGCCTAACTCATCATGGGTAACGCGGCAAAACGTAGGATCACGTCGCATATCAAGGTTTACAGCGTAGTGAATCAGGGTGCAGGCTTGACCATTACCGGGATTGGCAGCTCGTTAAGCCCCTTGAACTCCTGCAAGGAAAAGCTGGTTTGCGCTTGCCGGACACCCGGCAAACGGTGCAGTTTCCGTTGCAACAACTCCGAATAGCTGTCCAGGTCCTTGGCCACCACCATGAGCAAAAAGTCGGCCGGGCCTGCAATGCCATGACACATCACTACCTCCGGAATATCGCGTACCGCTTCTACAAACTGCACCGAACGCGCTTCGTTCTGAAAGTCCACACTGATGCTGACGAAGGCCACCACACCGTAGCCCAGGCCGCGACGATCCAGCCGGGCGTGGTAGCCTGAAATAAGCCCGGCTTCTTCCATGCGACGGATCCGGCGCCAGCAAGGCGACTGCGATATACCCACTTTTTGCGCCAGCTCGCTTGTGGTGAGCCTGGCGTTTCGTTGCAGCTCGGCCAGTAAACTGCAATCCACCTCATCCAAATCTATTTGCATAAAAAAACCTGTTTTTAAAGTTTTCTAGAAAAAATTATGCTTCTATAAAAAACAGCTTGGCGCAAGACCCTTAAATCCCTAAGATCAACGCATAAATTTAAGTGGGATTGAATAATGAAACCACAGACAACATTCAGCTTTACCCCTGTGCCCGCCTGCTCGGGTGACTGCACCGCGCCACTGATGGAAACCTTCGGGCACGATGCATGGCACACTCCCCTTGGCGCGCAACGCGACTTTGGTTTTCCAGCGACCCACGCGACCTGCTCTACAGGCCGCACAGGTCATGATTAATGTACCGGGAACAGAACAAATGAATGCTTCCAAGGCATCGGCTGACAAGGGAATCAGCGAGACAGAGCGCATTGTTTCGGAAGAAAAAGCGCAGTTGGATTTCAGCCAATCCATGAGCTATGGCGATTACCTGCACCTGGACGAGGTGCTGGGCGCTCAGCACCCGCTCTCGCCTGCCCACGACGAAATGCTGTTTATCATCCAGCACCAGACCAGTGAACTCTGGATGAAACTAATGCTGCACGAACTGAACGCGGCCACTGAATCGGTCGCTGCTGACCGATACGCCGACAGCTTCAAGATGCTGGCGCGTGTCTCGCGCATCATGGAACAACTGGTCAGCGCCTGGACGGTGCTCTCGACCATGACCCCGCCGGAATACACTGCCATGCGGCCTTATCTGGCCAGCTCCAGCGGCTTTCAAAGCGCACAATATCGCTGTATTGAGTTTGCTTTGGGCAACAAGAATGCCGCCATGCTCAAGCCACATGCACACCGCCCTGAGCTACTCCGCCAGGTTGAGGCCGCTTACCGTGCCCCCTCGCTGTACGATGAGTCGCTGCGTCTGTTGGCCCGCCAGGGTTTTGACATTCCCGCAGACTATCTGGAGCGTGACTGGACGCAGCCCTACGTGGCCAGCCCCGAAGTCGAAGCTGCCTGGTTGCAGGTTTACCGTGACCCACATGCACACTGGGACCTGTACCAGTTGGGTGAGAAACTGACCGACATTGAGGACGCCTTCCGTCTTTGGCGTTTCCGCCATGTCACGACGGTTGAACGCGTCATCGGCTTCAAGCGCGGCACCGGTGGCACAGGCGGCGTCAGCTACCTGCGCAAGATGCTGGACGTGGTGCTGTTCCCTGAAATCTGGACGGTTCGGACCGCGCTGTAATGCCAGCCTCACACGACTTACTCTCCGCGCAGGAGCGCGAGCGCGAATACTCGCCCAGCTCCTGTATAGGCGGAAACTACGCGCCTTACATCGAGGACTACGCCACGCTTAGCGCAGCGGCCTTGCAAAGCGGATCACGTCATACCGAGCTGGCCTATGGCAGTGCCGCCGCACATAAGCTCGACCTCTTT
Source organism: Alcaligenes sp. SMD-FA (assembly GCF_025960365.1). Taxonomy (NCBI): domain Bacteria; kingdom Pseudomonadati; phylum Pseudomonadota; class Betaproteobacteria; order Burkholderiales; family Alcaligenaceae; genus Alcaligenes; species Alcaligenes sp. SMD-FA. Next base: position 3,808,089 of record NZ_CP110108.1, read on the forward strand.
TTGCCTGCGCCGCGCGACTCGGAATCCCTCCCACCGCTGCTGCTGTTTATTCACGGCGGCTACTGGCAGGAGCTCTCCAAGGCGTCCTCTTTGTTCTCGGCCCCGGATTGCACCAACGCGGGCATCGCCTTTGCGGCCATCGATTACACCTTGGCACCGCAAGCCTCTGTCCATGACATGGTGCTGGAATGCCGCCAGGCACTGCGCTGGCTGTATGAGCACGGTAAAGAACTGGGTTTTGATCCGCAACGTATTGTCGTTTCCGGCAGTTCTGCCGGTGCGCATCTGGCAGCCATGTGCTGCCTGCGCGGATGGAAAGACGACCCTGATTTGCCTGTCGGCGCACCTGCAGCCGCGGTGCTGGTATCGGGCATTTACGATCTACAGCCCCTGATTGGCACCAGCATCAATGAGGCACTGTCTCTGGACGTGGACAGTGCACGAGCGATTAGCCCTCAACTGCTTGATCTGAACGGATTTCCTCCCACCATCATTAGCTGGGGAGAAATCGAAACCTCGGCGTTCAAACGCCAGAGTCAGGCTTTTGCCGACGCGCTGAACGCACTGGGCGCCCAATATCTGCCCCCCATCGAAATGCCCGCACGCAACCACTTCGATGTCATTGTTGACCAGGCTCGCCCCAACACCCGTTTGGGCGATGCAACGCAGGCGCTCTTTGCGTCTTTGCCGGTCATCTCTACTCGGAGCAAGTGATGAAACAAGTTGTCGACGTCGGGCTTCCTCCCCTCAAGCAAGCGTTCTCCTGGGCTGTCAAAGCCAAAGGGGAAATGCTGTTCATGGTGGCCGGGCCTGTGCGGCCGGACGGCAGCATCGATACGGGAAGCATCGAGCAACAGGCTCGCCTGACCTTTGCCAATATGCAACGGGCCACTCAAGCAGCGGGAGCTAGCCTGGAAAACGTCACCCAAGTGCTGATTTACATGACTGATATCGCCGATATGGACGTCATCGACAAGGTCTACAGGGAGTCTTTCTCCGCGCCCTTTCCCAACCGAGCCAGCGTGGGCGTGGCCGCTTTAGTGGAGCCGGGCATGAAGCTGGAGGTTGTGGCTTACGCCATGATTCCTTGAGGCTGACAAAGGCGGGGCGCCGCAGCAGCCCCCATCTGTTTACAGCGAGTCAAACGGATCCTGCGTGCTGGGCAAGCCCGTATCATCTCCCAGTACAAAGCGCGGGATGAACTGCAGCACATACTGTCGCATGGCCTCGACCAGACGCTGTGCATCGGGGCGTAGTTCGCGTGATCGCAGCGACACCACGCCGACCATATAAGGCACGTGGATATCAATGGGGCGCAACACCACATTCGGCAGTGGCAGGCCGTGGGCAGTGAAGGGGTCGATCAAGGACACGCCTACCCCTTGGCTGGCCAGAACCAGCCCTTCCAAAGACGATGCAACCTCGATATGACGAATATCTTCCGGTGCTTCCGGACTGGCGCGCAACAGAGCGGTTGCCAGGGTATGACGCAGGCGATGGCGGTTCTGAATGGAAATCAGGGGCGTGCCTTGAATATCACTCAAACGCACCAGTTCGTGCTCGGACAGGGGATGATCCAATGCCATACCCAACAGACACGGACTTTGTCCTGACCAGTGCAAGGTGCAACCATCAATATCGAGCGGCAAACTGGTAACAGCCAGATCTGCCCGCCCTTCGTCGATGGCTTGCACCACCTCTTCCGGCTTTACCGTATCAATAATCAGCTTTTGCTTGAAGGCGGGATTGTGATGCTCCATGATGCCCAGCGCTTGGGGCAGCAACCCAATAGCCAGCGCATGAGTGGCCACGATACGCAGGGGCCGCAGGCCGCCACGGGCGATTTCCAGAGCGCGACTTTGCAGCACCTCCAGATTCATCAGCACCGGCCTGGCTTCCAGATAAAACTCGCGCCCTTGATCGGTCAGGGTGACCTGCGGACGGGTACGAGTAAAAAGCCTGAAGCCCAGTTCCTGCTCCAGCTCCTGAATCTGGCGGCTGACCACAGGCTGAGAGCGGTCCAGCAAACGGCCGGCAGCGGTCACACTGCCTGCGGACATCACAGCTGCAAAAGCTTCTAATTGGCGAATTTCCATGTCGGTCTATGTGAATGCCGCATTTATCAACATGAAATATTCTAATGCGGAATAGTTAGCCGGACTAGCGTTTCACGCCGAAACACTGCTCCAACGTGGGGAAAGAACCATCACGCACCTCCGCCGCGTACTGCGCTGCCGCTTGCGAGATCAAGGCACCCACATCCGCGTAAGGTTTGGCAAATTTGGGAATCTTGCCGTTTGTCAGGCCCAGGATATCTTCAGTTACCAACACCTGGCCATCACACGCAGGCGATGCACCGATACCGATCGTAGGAATGGCGATGGTTTCGGTAATCCGGCGGCCCACACTTTCCGCCACCCCTTCCAACACCACACCCCAGGCACCGGCCTGGGCATGTGCGACGGCATCGTCCAACACGCGCTGGGCTGCAGCATCGGTCATGCCTTGAGCCTTGTAGCCACCCATGGTGTTGACGTACTGAGGCATCAAACCCACGTGGGCCAACACAGGCACGCCGCGCTCGACCAGAAAGCGGGTCGTTTCAGCCATGGCTTGACCGCCTTCCATCTTCACTGCCTGGGCACCACTGGCCGCGAGCATACGCGATGCGTTGGCAAATGCCTGCTGGGGTGATTCCTGATAGCTGCCAAAGGGCATATCCACGACAATACAAGCGTGCTTAGTAGCACGCACCACGGCCGCAGCATGGGCAGCCAACATATCCACCGTAATGCTCAGGGTGTCAGGCATGGCATACCCTACCATCGCGGTCGAATCGCCCACCAGGATCATATCCATGTGCTCGTCCAGCATTCGTGCGATAGGCGCGATATAGGCTGTTAACGACGCAATTTTTTGTTTGCCCTTATAGGCGGTCAGAGCGGGAACGCTAATGCGAACCTGCGTGGTATGTACGCTCATACTTACTCCAGCTGGAACCCCATAGGACAACGCTTATATGGGATTATGAATGATGCAGATTGCAACATCTTAATAAAAAATCCAGTCGACGCCTCTATAATCGCCGCAGGACAAAAAACAATAAGCCAATTTCCTGCCTACGTACAAGCTTCACGTGTCCATCCCGTGTGGATTCAGGTCCCTTTAAGGACTTTTGCCTTGACACCGCCTGTACTCTAGGACCTGTTAACACGATGTAAGGAGATTGCGTTAACAGGCCCTAGGCCCCGATCGTTCCCCATGCGCGGTGGTTTCATCAGCCAGACCCTGGCTGTTTTGCCGTGCACTCTACCGAGGAGAGACTTATGTCGACTACCCCCCCAACAATCACCTTCCACGACGATAACCGCGCGCCACAACTGGGCCTGGGTGTCTGGCAGGTGCCTGCCGAGCAAACGGCCGATGTGGTGTGCAGTGGCATCGAGGTAGGCTACCGCCTGATCGACACTGCTGCCATCTACGGCAACGAGGCCGAAGTCGGTCAAGGGATTCGTCAGTCCAAGGTGCCACGCGAGGAGCTGTTTGTGACCACCAAGCTGTGGAATGACATGCATGGCCACGACAACACCCGTGCAGGCTTTGAAGAAAGCATGGACAAACTGCAGCTCGAATATGTGGATCTGTACCTGATTCACTGGCCTGTGCCCAAGAACCGCCAGTACATCCAGACCTGGGAAACACTGATCAATCTGCGCAATGAAGGCCGCGTCAAATCCATTGGTGTGTGCAACTTCCTGCCCCAGCACCTGCAAACCTTGCTGGACAAGACCGGCGTGTTGCCTGTGCTCAATCAGATTGAGCTGCACCCCGGCTTTCAGCAGGCAGAGTCTCGCCACTACCATGAAGACCACGCTATCCAGACGCAAGCCTGGAGCCCACTGGGACTGGGTACGCTGTGGGACAATCCGGTACTGAACAAGATTGCCAAGGAACATGGCCGCTCTGTGGCGCAAGTCATGCTGCGCTGGCAGATTCAACTGGGCAATATGGTGATTACCAAGTCCACCTCCCCCGAACGCCAGCGTGACAATATGGACATTTTCAGCTTCGAGCTCAGCGAGCAGGACATGGCAGACATTGCCGGTCTGGACCAGGCCGAAGGTCGTCTTGGCCCGGATCCAGAATTGTTCCGCTTGCCCAAAAGCACTGTCTAAGGCTAAGCCTTGGGGCGCACCCGTCTTGCAGGCCCGGACAGGAAGGCGGCAAGAAGAGGCGCCAGAGCAAACAGCCACAGCAGAGCCTGCGCTGACTGGCGCGCGCCCTGCACCCCACCGGGGTCTGCAAAGCCCGAGGCCGTGGTGATGATCCCGGCCAATGCAGCCCCCAAGGCCATCGTAAACAGCTGCAAGGTCGTAATGGCAGCCGAGGCAATATTCTCCTGGCCCTTGGGCGCGGAATGAAAGACCCGTGTCAGCAGGTGCGGCCAGGCCAGACCAATCCCTATTCCAACGCCCAGTAAGGACAGGTACAAGGCCCAGGAATAATCCCTGCCTTCGCTCAAACCCTCCCACGGGATAAACACGCCCAGGGCAGCCAGCGACAAGCCCGAGAGCACAGGCCCGGCAATAATCAATCTGTCCCCGGTTTTCAGCCCACGGCTGGAACTGGCAATCGAACCCAAGGTCCAGCCACCGGACATCAAGGCAGTCAGGTAGCCGGCTTTCAGCGGGCTCATGTGATGGATGATCTGCAGGAAATACGGAATGAAGATTTCCGTTGCCACCGCCACACTGACCAAGCCAATACCAGCGTACAAACTACCCAAGGCGGTGTTGATGGAATAGGTGCCCTGCGGAAACAGGCGGCTGGTGGACTTGCTGTCGGCACGCGCCATCAGATACACCAGCATCGCGCCACCCACGACACCGGCCAGATTGATCATCCACGACGTGGACAGGCTACCTGCCGACATGACCAGTACCGAGGCGGTCAGCAACAAGACCTTGCCCAAGGTCGAACCGGATTGACGCGTTTCAGGGGCACGCGCATCACGCAACTGGGTCCAGACCAGAATCGCCAGCAAAGCAGCACACGGCAGGACACTCCAAAATGCCAGACGCCATTGGCCCATCTGGGCAAACACCCCGCCAATCGCCGGTCCCGACAAGGTCGCCACGCCCCACATGCTGGACACCAGGGCCATCACGCGCGGCCAAAGCCGCTCTTCAAACACCAACCGGATCGAGGAGTAGCTCAGACCCAATAGCAAGCCACCCCCCAATCCTTGAATCGTGCGGGCAACAAGCAGGAAAGGCATGGAAGGCGCCGCCGCGCACAAGGTCGTGCCAATCGCAAAGAACAGCAGCGACACCAGAAAGCTGTGTCGCAGGCCCCATTTTTCCAGGACTTGGGGTGACAGGGCCGAGCCCAGAATCGATGCCACCACAAAGAGCGTGGTATTCCACGCGTAGTACTCCAACCCGCCTATATCTTCCACCACGGAAGGCAAAATCGTGGTCGCCACGTACACATTGATCGCGTGAACAGCCACGCCTCCGGCCAAGGCCAGCGAGCGCAAGCCATTACGGCCAGACAACAACTCAGACCAAGATGCTTCTTGGGTATTCGCCATTTTTCTTTATCCACACAAAAGGCCGGCAAAAGAGCCGGCCCCTAAACACACAAATGCGCCAGAGGCATGACACCACTGGCGCACCTGCTGGCGTGTCAAATCACGCCGTGGCCTGCTGCCGAGCTTACGCTTTCAACAAGCCCCGCAACACGTACTGCATGATACCGCCATGACGGTAATAATGCGCTTCGCTAGGCGTATCAATTCGGACCAGGGCCTCGAACTCAATATCGCCAGCACGCACTTTGACCTTCTCGGGGATCTTGTCCTGATTCAAGGCGGTAATGCCTTCGATGTCGAAGACTTCATCGCCCGTCAGACCCAGGGTTTGTGCGTTTTGGCCAGCCGGGAACTGCAAAGGCATCACGCCCATGCCCAGCAAATTGCTGCGGTGAATACGCTCGTAAGATTCGGCAATGACTGCCCGTACACCGAGCAGCACCGTGCCTTTGGCCGCCCAGTCACGCGAAGAACCCGAACCGTATTCCTTGCCCGCCAAAATGACCAGCGGGACATCGGCACTCAAGTAATTGCGCGAGGCATCGTAAATCGTTGCCACGGGCGCGCCGTCTTGTGTGAAGTCGCGTGTGTAGCCCCCTTCCGTACCCGGAGCCAGTTGGTTACGCAAGCGCACGTTGGCAAAGGTGCCGCGAATCATGACTTCATGGTTACCGCGACGCGAGCCGTACGAGTTGAAGTCCTGCGGCTGTACGCCGTGGTCCATCAAATAGGTGGCCGCTGGCGACATGCGTGCAATCGACCCAGCCGGACTGATATGGTCGGTCGTCACCGAGTCACCCAGCTTGGCCAGCACGCGTGCGCCACGAATATCCGAGACAGGGCTGGGGTCACGCTTCAGGTCAATGAAATATGGGGGTTTGCGCACGTAGGTAGAGGAATCCTGCCATTCGAAACGATCCCCTTCGGGTGTAGGCAGAGAGCGCCAACGCTCATCACCGGCAAACACATCGGCATAACCATCGCGGTACATATCCGAGGCAATCGCCTTGCTGATCACGTCCTGCACTTCAGCAGCAGAGGGCCAGATGTCTTTCAGATACACATCCTTGCCATCGCTACCCTGCCCCAAAGGCTCCTTGTACAGGTCGATATCCATCGTGCCCGCCAAAGCGTAGGCCACCACCAGCGGTGGCGACATCAGGTAGTTCATTTTCACTTCGGGGTGAATACGGCCCTCGAAGTTACGGTTACCCGACAAGGTGGACACCACGGCCAGATCGTTTTGATTAATCGCCTGGCTGACTTCTGGAATCAGTGGGCCGGAGTTACCGATACACGTGGTGCAGCCGTAACCCACTAGGTCAAAACCCAGCTTGTCCAGATAGGAGGTCAGGCCGGCACGGTCGTAATAGTCGGTAACCACGCGCGAGCCTGGGGCCAGACTGGTTTTCACCCAAGGCTTGCGGCTCAAGCCTTTTTCCACCGCTTTCTTGGCCAGCAGACCCGCGGCCATCATCACACTTGGGTTGGAGGTATTGGTACACGAGGTAATGGCGGCAATCACCACCGAGCCGTGATCCAGCTCGCACTGGCTACCGTCGGCCAACGTGAACGTCACCGCCGCTTTACGAGGTGCGGGTGGCTTGTGCGAAGGCACGTCCGACGCAGGGAAACTCTCTTCCACGGCCTCGTCATAGGTCGCTACATCGTCGCCCAGCAGATCACGTACCGAGGTACGGAAGGCGGATTGGGACGAGGACAGGGCAATGCGGTCTTGCGGGCGCTTGGGGCCGGCAATCGAGGGGACGACCGTGGACAAATCCAGCTCCAGGCGCTCGGAGTAGCGAGGCTCGTGCTGCGGGTCATGCCACAGACCCTGGGCCTGGGCATACTCGCGCACCAGGTCGATCTGCTCTTTGGAGCGCCCCGTCAGCTCCATGTAGCGCAGGGTTTCCTCGTCAATCGGGAACATGGAAATGGTGGAGCCGTATTCGGGGCTCATATTGCCGATCGTGGCACGGTTGGCCAAAGGCACAGCGCTGACGCCAGGGCCATAGAACTCCACAAACTTGCCCACGACACCGTGCTTGCGCAGCATATCGGTAATCGTCAGCACCAAGTCTGTCGCCGTAGTGCCTTCAGGCATTTGACCTGTCAGCTTGAAACCCACAACACGGGGAATCAGCATGGAAATGGGCTGTCCCAGCATAGCGGCTTCGGCCTCGATACCGCCTACGCCCCAGGCCACCACGCCCAGACCGTTCACCATAGGCGTGTGCGAGTCCGTACCCACACAGGTATCGGGATAGGCCAGTTGACGGCCTTGTTCGTCGCGCGTAAAGACCACGCGGGCCAAGTGCTCCAGGTTCACCTGGTGAACAATACCCGTGCCCGGTGGCACGACCTTGAAGTTATCAAATGCACTTTGGCCCCAGCGCAGAAACTGGTAGCGCTCCATATTGCGCTCGTACTCGATCTGTACGTTGCGCTCAAAAGAACTGGGTTTGCCAAAATCGTCCACGATCACCGAGTGGTCAATAACCAGCTCTACCGGTGCCAGGGGGTTAATTTTTTGCGGGTCGCCACCCAGCGCCTGCATGGCTTCACGCATGGCGGCCAAGTCCACAACGGCTGGCACACCGGTAAAGTCCTGCAGCACAACACGTGCGGGGGTAAAGGCGATTTCACGATCGGGCTCGGCAGCAGGATCCCAGGCGGCCAGGGCGCGAATATCATCCGCGGTCACATCGGCGCCATCCTCGGTGCGCAGCAAGTTTTCCAGCAGGATCTTCAAACCATACGGCAGGCTGGCAACATCCAGGCCATCTCCACGAACCGCATCCAACCGATAGTAGTCGTAGGACTGCCCGCCGACATCCAACTGGTGCAAAGCCTTAAAACTATCTACGCTTTTCATATCGGGATCTCCATGGAAAGGTGCCGGCCGATACCATTCAATTTACCCAGCCAGCGATACTCATGTGGTAATTGTCTATTGGTCTAGACCATTTCACATCTTACACGTTGCTGTTGCCCCCTGCCGGGCGGACTGTCCTTGCCGTGGTCTCCAGCTGCATTTAAACGACCCCAAAAAAATTCTTTACGTATAATGAATTAGGGCAGTTCTTGCCTTCCCCAGCTCCTTCCAGCCCTTTTTCATCCTAGCACTCGCCCATCCTCATGTTTTTTGTCGATCTGCGCCGGCTGATTTTGCTGCTGGCTACTGCCAGCAGCCTGCTGACCATGGGTTACACCTTATATGGAGCCTACTGGGCAGAACGTACCCTGTTAATGGACCAGGCCCTGGAAAAGAACCGGGCCTATGCGCTGAAACTGGCAAGCAGCACAGATGCCTTTATTGCCAATTTGCAGCAGCAACTTCGTTACAGCGCCAATCTGCTCTCGGGCCCCGCCCCAAAAACTGAGCAGCAGCTCAATGCGGAGGTCAACCGCCTGCACGAGCAAAACAACAGCTTCAACTCGGTGCTGATTCTGGATACCAAAGGCCAGGTACTGGCCAATGCCCCTTACAACCTCGGCCTACTGGGCACCGTATTGCATGGTGAGGGCACCCGACATGCTCTGAACAGCAAAATCCCCCTGGTCAGCTCCCCGTACATGTCGGCCACTGGCCGGCTGCTGATCTTTCTGTCGTACCCCATTCTTGACGTTGATGGTAACTATCAGGGCCTGGTAGGCGGCTCCATCTATCTACATGAACCCAATAGCCTGAATGCGCTGCTAGGCGAGCACTTTCATCGTGACGGCTCCTACATCTATGTCGTCGACAAAAACAAACGTCTGCTTTATCACCAGGATACAAGTCGCATCGGCGAGATTATCAGCGACAACCCTGCCATTGATGCCGTCAACCAAGGCAGGATTGACGCCTTGGCCTTGGAGAACTCTAAAGGCACAGACATGCTGACCGGCTTTGCCCCCAGCAAGGATGTGCAATGGGGCCTGGTCGTACAAAGCCCCACCGACACCGTTTTGAAAGAACTTAGCGGCCTGCTGGGTAAAGTGTTGCGCAACTCCATCCCATTTTTTGTCGCTGTCCAGATCCTTATCTGGATGCTGGCCATGCTTATTGCCAAGCCTTTGCGCCAGTTGGCCCGCCAGGCTCCCCACTTGGACACAGACTTGGCCGGCTCCCGCATCAGCCAGGTTCATGCCTGGTACTTTGAGTCCCGCCAGATCAAACTAGCCATGCTGCTGGGCCTGAAACGCGTCAATCGCAAGATGGGCGTCATGGATATCGAGCGCAATACTGACCCACTCACCAGCCTGACCAATCGTCGTGGCATGAATGCCATGCTCCAGCAGTGGAGAGACACAGACACCCCCTTTTCCGTTCTGGCGGTCGATATCGACCACTTTAAACGTGTCAACGATACCTACGGCCACGACGTGGGCGACCTAGTGCTGTGCTTTTTGGCCAACACCATGCGAGCCTGCACCCGTGACACGGACCTGGTTTGCCGCGTCGGGGGAGAAGAATTCAGCATCTTCCTGCCTGAGCAGGATATCGACCAAGCCGTACAGCTAGCCGAGCGTCTGCGCATATTGATCAGTAAAACCAACAGCCCCACAGGCTCGCCCATTACCATCTCCATCGGAGTGGCAAATTGGCCCATCCATGCTCGTGAACACAGCACTGTCTTGAAATTGGCCGACGAGGCGCTCTACACAGCCAAACGCAATGGCCGCAACCGTGTTGAAATCAGCTCTCAGAACGATCAGGTGAGAGAAATGCCCCCTCCCCTCTGAACAAGAGGAGGGCTGGGCCAACTTAAAGACGACGCAGCACCTTGATCTGCACATCTACCTGCAGGTCAAGGCGCGTCAACTGACGCACTCGCTCCAGACCCGGCATACTGGCACGAAACATATGAGGGGTCATCAACAACAAATCTGCAATTTGTTCCTGCGTATGTAGCGATACCTCAAAACGGATACGCTCGCTGTGCTCCAAGCAAAAGCCGGCTGCCACGGTTTGCTCTTGGCTCTTGTCGACCTTCAGACTGCTGTAAATGATACGGCGCAGCTCCAACAAATGGTCTGCACCTGTCTCCACCTGCACCCAAATGCCGCCGGGTTTCAGCGCCCGTAAAAACTCATCGGGAACGGCAAAACCAAACAGGCACAGCACGGCATCCAAGGCACCGTCAGGCACGGGCAAATGTGCGTTGCTCCCTACCAGCCAACGTATGTCTGGTGAGCTGCGTGCTGCTGCCATGACAGCCCATTTGGAAATATCCAGACCGATCAGGGCCAGTTGCCCCTGTTGATCCTGCTGACGCAAATAACGCGGATAATAGCCTTCCCCACAGCCTGCATCCAGACAAGCGTAGGGCGCCTCCCCTTCCAATCCATCCATCAAAGCACGCCACACACCTGCGGCAATAGGTTCGTATACCCCCGACTCCAGATAACGGCGACGCGCCGCCACCATCTCCTTGCTATCTCCTGGATCACGTGAGCGCTTGTTTTGTACAGGAAGCAGATTGATATAGCCCTGGCTGGCCGTATCGAAACAATGGCCCGAAGGGCAGCGCCAGCTGGGAGCCTCGAACAAGAGCGGCAAGCCGTCCAAGGGACAGCACAGTTGCTCAAATAGGGGTGGGGAAAAGTCAGACATGAATGAATCGCTCTACGGCCACCGTGGCCAAGGCGATAGTGTAGCGCCCCGGCTTGCCTGTACCGGGGGTCACGACAAAGTTACGACTCGGACGCAAAGGCCAGCGCGTCGCGCAACAAGGCCTCGATCAAGGGCTGAATGTTGTGAGCAGCCGCTTCGTTGTAATCAAAGGGCCACTGCTCTTGCATATAGCAGCACTGCGCCATCTCCAACTGCACAGCATGAATGTTCTGCTGAGGACGTCCGTAATGGCGGGTAATGTAGCCACCTTTGAAACGACCATTCAGCACACTACTGTAGTCTTTGTTGGCCAAGGCCGTTTTCATCAGACGATCGCTCAAGGCAGGATCACAGCTCTGACCATTGGCCGTCCCAAAATTCAGATCCGGCAGACGGCCTTCAAAAAAGCGCGGAACCACCGAACGAATCGAGTGCGCATCCCACAGAACTACACGACCATGCAAGGTCAGCAGACGCATCAGCTCTTCTTCCAGCTTCTGGTGATACGGTAGCCAGATGCTCTCGCGGCGCTGGGCAATCTCACGTTCGTCCGGCTCTTGTCCAGGCTGGTAGATAGGCTCATCGTCAAAGGTATCCAAAGGACAGAGACCGGTCACACTTTGCCCTGGGTACAGGCTGGCATTGTCCGGCGGGCGGTTCTGATCGACAACAAAACGCGAGTACGTCGCCACCAGCACAGACGCGCCCAATTGCTGAGCGCACTCGTATAGACGGGGAATATGCCAATCCGTATCCGGCACCTGACGCGCTGACTCCGTAAAACGCGCCAACAAGGCCGATGGCACATAGGTGCCCGAATGGGGCATGGAAATCAACAAGGGGGCAGTGCCCGGATAAAACTCAAAGGCCGCAGGAACGGTCATGGCAGACTCCAGTCTGTTTCAGCACACAATCAAGAAGAAATAGGATACAGATCACCCCGGCGGTGCAGCCAGGCCGGGAGCGACTCTCGCATGCGCTGCACGCGCGCGGGATCCAGATCGGCACAGATATAGCCAGGGTGATCGGGCATGCAGGCCAATACCGTACCCCAAGGGTCAATAATCATGCTGCGGCCCAGACAAGGCATTGCGGGGCCAGGGCCACCGATCTGCGCGGCGGCCAGTACGTAGCACTGGTTCTCAATGGCACGGGCACGCAACAGGACCTCCCAGTGATCACGGCCAGTATGCACATTAAAGGCTGCCGGCACCACCAGCACATTCGCGCCACGGGCACGCAAGGTACGGAACAGCTCGGCAAAGCGCATGTCGTAGCAAATGCTCAGGCCCAGATTCAGCTCCCCAACCTGCACATTTTGCAAATGCTGACCATGGCAGAAATCGTCGGACTCACGATATTCCAGACCATTTACCACGGCGTCGTACAAGTGCACCTTGCGGTATTGCGCCACGATTTCACCGTCTGGCGAAAACGTCACGCTGGTATTGCCCAGGCGATGATCAACAGGACGGCGCTCGTGCATGGAACCCAGATGAATCCAGGCACCGGTGCGGCGAGCCAGGCTGGCCATGTGATCGGTCACCAGACCCGGAATGGGTGTGGCGTTTTGCTGCAACCATTGCGTATCACCACGCACATCGCTGTACTCGGGAGTCACAATCAACTGTGCCCCGTCTTTGGCGGCGGCCAGCACCCAATGTTCTAGCTGATCCAAATTGGTTTGGCGGTCGCGGCCGCTATCCAATTGCACCAGGGCAACACGTGTCGTAGACATACTTTTATCCTTTCGGACCGGCTCAGTACTGCAAGGCGCGGGCCGTTTCCAAGGCCAGACGGGACAAGACACCCGCCCCCTGGCCACCGTATAAAGAGGTGCTGGTGCGGCCATCGGTAAAGCCATCGGCCATCACGGCCAGCACCACACTGCGTTCGCCCATCGTCAAGATACCGGCATCGTGACGCAAACCGGGCAAGGAGCCGGTCTTGTGAGCCAGTTGAGCGATAGAAGGCAGCATTGCCGCAAAGTGACCGCGTTCGCGCTGGTCCGCCAGCATATCCAGCCCCTGCTGACGCAGGTTTTCCGGCAAAGCAGGCGAATGCAACAGGTACAGCAAGGCCGAGCAAGCATCCTGGGCCGTGGTCCAGTTGTCCTTGCCGGCCTCGCGCGCCTTCATGTCCATCATGTGACGCTGCAAGTCCGTATGCTGCAAACCAGCCTGGGCGCTCCAGGCATTGATGTTATCCATGCCCAGCAAATCGATCAGGGCATTGGTGGCGACGTTATCGCTCAGGATAATCATCAGCAAGGCCAGCTCGCGCAGGCTCAGGCTGGGTACGCCGGGCAACTGACTCAAAATGCCGGTGCCGGGTGTGCGGTCGCCCTCGGGCAGAGGGTAAACCGACTCCAGCGACAGCTTGCCCTGGGCCACCTGCTCCAGCAAACACAAGAGCATGGGCGTCTTGATCAGGCTGGCCGACGGCATGACGCGCTGCGCATGCCAGTCAAACAGGGAAGTGCCATCGGTAGCGTAGACCGCCATCGAAATACGGGCGGACTCCTGGGTCAGCAAAGGCTCCAGTCGCTCTTGCAAGCGCTCACGAACCAGCGGCGCATCCAACAACTCGCTTCCCACGGTAAACATACACTCTCTCCTTCAGTACTCAGACCAGAATCATGAACAGGCCAGCGAACATCAACAGATTGATGATCATGACCGCCCAGCCGTTATACAGCATGTACTTAAGTTGAGTGGAGCGTGCCAGGCCCATCTGGCCGAACATATCTGAAGAAGGGAAAGGACCAAACCAATCAATCTGCGAACTGCCCAAAATGACGGCAGCGGTTGCAGCAGGACCCACCCCAGCAGCAGCCAGAACCGGGCCAAAAATCTTGGCGGTAAAGGTCATCTGCGCCACAGCAGCACCCGGGATATGGCCCACCACGTTAAAGGCCACAATCAGCATGCACAGCACCGCGCCACTGATACCGATCAGGTACGGCTGCACCGAATCGAGCAAGGCGTGATAGGCGTTCAGTTGGTCCACCAGTACCAGCACCGGGTTGAACAGCCAGAACAGGAAGAAGATCCAGATCAGCTTACCCGCACCGGCATACATGGCCTGCAGGATTTCGCGTGGGTTCATGCCACCGGCCAGACCTGTCGCTGCCCCCAGGGACACCATCACAATAATGGCGTAAGCAAAGCCAGCTTTAGAGGCGATACCCACAGCAGCCAGACCCACAATGGTGATGCAAAACGCCCAGGCAGCACGCACCGCCTTGGGTGAAGCCTTGGCATTCACGTCAAACGCAGCCGCACCTTGAGCGGCCTCTTCGTACTGAAACTGGTCTTTGGTGATCTTCTGAATGCGACCGGACATGAACCAGCCCGTCAGCAAGGTTGCAGCCGCCATAGGCAGACCGGCCACCAGCAGGTAGTCGGTGTAGCTCAAACCCGTCAGACCCGTTACCGTCACCACGTTAGGGGTGAATGGACCCAGCACCAGACCGGCTGAACCAGCGCTTTGGAACAGGGCCGCCACAGCGGGGGGAGACAGACGCACGGCAGCAGCAATCGGGATCACCACCGCCGCAATAATGGCGTTACCGCCCGCCAAGGTACCCAGAGCGCCACAGATCAGGGTGGACGCCACCATGATGCCCAGACGCACACGCACCGGATTGGACAAGCCAATACGCTTGACAATCGCTCGTACCAATTGCTCGGCAGCACCGGTACGGGCGGCCACTTCACCCACCCCGGCGCCCAGCACAATAATCAAACCCACCACCGCAATGAACGAGCCCAGGGACTCGGCCAGCAGTTTACCCATAGCAATCGGCGTAGTACTGGTCATGATGGCGCCCAATACAATCGCACCAATCGTGGCCAGAACAATATCCACACCCAACAGGGCGATAAGCGCAAACACCACCACCGGCGTCAAGCCCCACAGGGAGCTTTCACCCGGCATGTAAAAGTGGGTGTACAAGGCAATCGCCATGCCAATTAAAAACACCACCATGGCTGCATTGCGCTTGCCCGTTGGCATTTGTTGCTGAATGACACTCATGTCGTCTCCTTAACGATCCTTCCTGACCAGTGTTCAATAACCGGCCTGCATGTGATGCAATCGCACCGCTCTGGTTGACTACCCCAGATCCTGGCGACTGCTTTCTTGTCCAATGCGCCGCTTATAGCGGGATAATCGGCGCATCCAGGCTTTGCGCCTGAGCGGCAAAGGCGCGGTTAAGCACCTGTCCGGGCCGCTGCTCCGGGGCGGCAGGATGAACCTGCACGCCATTCACAAACACGGTCTGCACACCTTGAGACGGTAAGGTGGGCTGCTCCCAGGTGGCGCAATCTTGCACCGTTTCGGGATTAAACACCACCAGATCCGCCCAGGCGCCGACTTGCAACACGCCGCGGTTTTCCAGCCCGAAAACCGAGGCAGGCATGGCCGTCATTTTGGCGACCGCCTGCTCCAGGGACATCAGGCCATCTTCGCGTACGTACCGCCCTAAAATGCGCGTGAAACTGCCCCACAAACGAGGGTGGGGATGCGCATCCGCAGGCAATCCGTCCGAGCCCACCATGCAACATGGGTGGCTGAAAATGCGCTGGACTTCTTTGTCGTCCATCGCAAAGTAAATCGCGCCAGCAGGCAGTAAACGCCGTGCGGCCGTTTCCCGGTCACAGCCCCACTGCTCGGCAATCTCGGCCAGATACAGGCCATTGCACTCGGGATGAGGCTCGGACCAGGTAATACGAATCTGGTCTATGGTGTGGGCACGCTCAGGGATCAGGATCGTGGAACTGCCCGAATAGGGATAAATATCCAGGGTGGCCTGCACGCCATCGGCGCGGGCCCGATCAATATTGGCCAAGGTATGGCTGCTGCGGCCCCAATTGGCCGGCATCATGCACTTGTGGTGCGACACCAAGGTGGCACACTGCGTCTGACGGCCTACCGCCAGCACTTCTTCGACGGACTCCTGCACCGTGTCGCCCTCATTGCGAATATGGCTGGTGTGCAGGGAACCTTTGGAAGCGGCAACACGGGCCAGACCTTCCAGTTCGGCCGGTTCGGCCATGCAGCCGGGCTCGTAAGCCAGGCCGGTACTAAAGCCCACGGCGCCTTCTTCCAAGGCCTTGGCCAGCAAGGCCTCCATAGCCTTTTGCTCGTCGGCGTCAGGCTGGGACAAGGGGTCCTGCATCACGGCCATGCGCAAATTCGCGTGCCCGACCAACGCTGCCACGTTGATCATGGGCTTGAGATGGCGCACCGCTTGCACGTACTGCGCCATGTCGTCAAACAAGGGCGAATCGCCCAGCAAGGCCAAAGCCGCTGCCGAGTTGCCCGGCAAAGGAGCGGGGAAGGCGCTGACACCACAATTGCCGACCACAACCGTCGTAATGCCCTGGCTGGTTTTCCAGTCCAGAACGGGCCGTTCGATGAACATCAAATCATCATGGCCGTGAGTATCGATAAAACCAGGAGCCACCACATGGCCGCTGGCGTCCACCGATTGCTCGGCGTGCCAGGCACTCAAGTCGCCAACCGCGACAATACGCCCCTCTCGAATACCCACATCACCACGCCAACGCGGGGTGGCCAAGCCATCAATAATCCAGCCATTGCTGATCTTGACGTCCAAGCTGCGGTCGTCTGTCTGCATTTACGTCTCCACTTACCCTCCCACAAAAAGGGGAGTTGACCGCATTATCCAAAGGTATTATTAATATGAAAAATTGTTTAAGTTAATTGATTAATCAGAAAATGAAATGGACAGACTTCCCAAGCACATCACGCTCAAGCACCTGAATGCCTTTGTTGCCGTCGCTCAGGAGGCCAGTTTCACCCATGCCGCGCGTCGTCTTTTTCAAACACAATCCTCGGTCACGGGCCTGATTCAGCAACTGGAAGTTGCCCTGAATACCACCTTGTTCAACCGCACCAGCCGCCGCGTATCCCTGACGCCTATTGGTCTGGAGTTCCTGCCGCGCATCACCCGCCTGCTGGCGGATTTTGATGGCGCCATCAGCGATGTCATGCGGTATGGGGAATTGAAAAGTGGGCGGGTCAGCGTGGCTGCCGCCCCATCGGCCATTACGGATTTGATAGCACCGGCTGCCGCGAATTTCTCGCAACAGCACCCCGCCGTGCGGCTGTACTTACGGGATGACAACTCAGGCCGCATTCAGCGTCAGATCGTGGCCGGGGAAATCGACTTTGGTCTGACCAGCCCCTGGGCAGATGTCCAAGGACTGGACAGTCAGCCCTTGCTGGAAGACCAGTTTGGTGTGCTCTATCGCAGCGACGACAAGCTAATCAAACCAGAGGCCAATAACACGGTCAGTTGGTCTGCCCTGAATGAGCGCAAGCTGGTGGGCGTCGTAGACGAGACAGGCATCATGGCAGTGCTGCAATCACGGCCCGATCTGCCTATAGAAGCGTCAGCCCCGTTTTATGAGGCCTCCAGTACCACCTCTCAAGCGGCACTGGTGCAAAGTGGTCTGGCCATTGCCCTGCTGCCAGCCTTGGCCGCACAACGAGTCTTGATGCCCGGCCTGAGCTTTTCCTTGCTGCAGGCACCTACACTGGTCCGTACTCTCTGTTTGATGTTCCATCTGGAACATGATCTAACCCCCGCTGCTGCTGCCCTGGTAGAGGAAGTTCGAGCCTACGTGAAAAAAGCTCCTTTACCGCCTGGGTGCCGTGCTCTGTGAGAGACGCACCGCGAAGCCGGACATAGAATCGCCCCACGCCTGGCCTGATCAGAATGCCGTCATACGAGGACTCCGTTCGGTGCCCTTTTTGGTAAGGCCTGTCGGCGCGGCGTGCTCTTTTCGTCCTATCTGGCCGTCGACCTCTGAAATCATGGCCTCTCCCCTGCCCGCCTCCTCTCCTTTAACTCTCCACCTATATACCAGCACATTAAAAACGGGCCTGAGCAAAACGCTCAGACCCGTTTTTTCTTGCTGCCAGTATCCATCACTACTAAATAGAAACCACCAGCGATTCAGTCTTTATCTACACGGCATTAAACCGTCAAACCACCCGATACTTCCAGCGTGGTGCCATTGATGAAACTGGCTTCATCCGAGGCCAAAAATGCATACACATTGGCGATTTCCTCGGGTTTGCCCATGCGACGCAGCCAACAATGGTCACGAAAGCCTTGCAGCACTTTTTCCGGGATGGTTTTCAGAATGTCTGTCTCGATAAAACCGGGACAGACGGCATTGACGCGTATCCCTTTGGGGCCCAATTCCCTGGCCCAGGTTTTGGTAAAGCCAATCACCCCGAACTTGCTGGCTGCGTAATTGGTTTGGCCATAATTGCCGTACAAACCCACCACGCTGGAAGCGTTCAGAATGCAACCGCTTTCCTGCTCCAGCATCACTGCCGCCACCGCCTGGGTGAAGTTAAAAACTGCTTTCAGGTTGACATCAATGACATCGTCAAACTGCTGCTCGGTCATGCGTACCAACTTGGCATCTTTGGTGATCCCGGCATTGTTCACCAACACATCAATGCGGCCAAACTTTTGCTTCACATCCGCCACCATGGCATCAATCTGCGCACGGTCTGTCACGTCCACGGTATAGCCCACAGCAGTAACGCCATTGCCACTTAAAGACTGCGCTGCTTGACTGACGGCATCCGCATTACGATCGCATAACACCACAACCGCTCCTTCCTGGGCAAACTTCCTGGCTGTTGCCAAACCAATACCTGCTGCCGATCCGGTAACAACCGCCACTTTATCTTTCAATCGCATTCCAGCTACCTTTTAAAAATCGCTCCACGCTGTCATGCAAACACAGGTTTTTACAGCACCCAAACAGACCATTGCCTGCAAACTCGTTCACACCAGCACACTGTTTTGTACTCCGATCACTTCCAGATCGCCAGTCAAAGTGAGCAAATTTTGTCCCAAAGGCAATGGCCCCAAAATGAACCACACTGCACGCCGACGCTTACTGGCCGGACGTAAACTTGGTGTGGCTGTTGATCAGGTTGCGGTAGTCGGGGATATGGTTGGAGAACAAGGCGCCCAGACCTTCCACGTCGTTACGCCAGTCGCGGTGCAGTTCGCACGCCACGCCGAACCAGGTCATCAACTGAGCACCGGCGGCAGACATGCGATCCCAGGCGGAATGGCGCGTCAGCTCGTTAAAGGTGCCCGACGCATCGGTGACCACAAACACATCAAAGCCTTCCTCCAGAGCCGATAAGGCCGGGAACGCCACGCACACCTCGGTGACCACACCGGCAATAATCAGTTGCTTCTTGCCAGTAGCCTTGATCGCTTTCACGAAATCTGCGTTATCCCAAGCATTGATCTGCCCAGGCCGGGCAATATACGGCGCATCAGGAAAGGCTTCTTTCAGCTCGGGGACCAACGGACCGTTCGGGCCTTCTTCAAAGCTGGTGGTCAAGATGGTGGGCAAGTTGAAGTACTTGGCCAGATCAGCCAGCGCCAGCACATTGTTCTTGAACTTGTCGGGATCAATATCACGCACCAGAGACAGCAGCCCGGTTTGGTGGTCTACCAGTAGGACAGCGGCTTGATCTTTATCCAGTCGTTTGTAAGGCGTCGTCATCTCAGTTTTCCTTAACGATGATTGAAAGGGATGGATGCAAAAACTGCACCCGGTACTGCCACAGCGCTTGAGGTAATCGCGCTGCAAATCAAATCGGTGAAACCGGCCAGCATGGGCGGTGAAGGCGGACCAGGCCGCCCTCACCCACTTGCCTTACGAGGCCGCCGTAGTGGGTGCCATCGCACCGAAGCGACCGCTATTGAAGTCATCCATCGCCTGCAAGATTTCCTGCTTGCTATTCATGACAAAAGGGCCATGCCCCACAATGGGCTCATCAATGGGCTGACCACTGATCATCAAGACGACGGCGTCGTTGTTGGCTTCGATGCTGAACTGGCTACCTGCCCGATCCAGCACCACCAGTTGCCCTTCACGTGCCACGCTTTGGCCATTGACCAGCACCGTTCCATGCAGAACCACCAGCGCAGCCGTCCAGCCCTCTGGGCTTTCCAGCTCGGCAATGTCACCCTGATTCAGACGCATATCCCATACATTCATGGGAGTGAAGGTCTTGGCAGGGCCTGTGGCACCGTCCTTTTCTCCGGCAATCACGCGCACCATGCCAGCGGCATCAGGCAGTGCGACCACAGGAATTTGCTGGTCGGTAATGGCCTGATAGCCAGCAGGAGCACTCTTGTCTTTGGCAGGCAGGTTGACCCACAGCTGCACCATTTCCAAAGTGCCACCCGAACGAGCAAAAGCGTCGGAGTGATACTCCTCGTGCAAAATGCCCGAGCCAGCCGTCATCCACTGCACATCACCGGGGCCGATCGTGCCGCCCTGGCCCGTGGAGTCGTGGTGCGACACCTCGCCCTTGTAGACGATGGTGACGGTTTCAAAACCCCGGTGCGGATGCTGACCAACGCCGCGTTTGTGATTGCTAGGGGCAAACTCGGCAGGGCCGGCATAGTCCAGCAGCAGGAAAGGGCTCAACTGTTTTGCGTGTGTGTGGTACGAAAACAGGGAGCGAACGGGGAAGCCGTCGCCCACCCAGTGAGGACGGGGAGCGCTATAGATACCAAGAATTTTCTTCATGTCCATCTCCTTGTTTCAACATAAGAGACAGCATAAACTCGGGACAACGAAGCCAGTAGCCCCCTAAATCGGCCATCTATGTTCCATTTATGGAACGATAAAACTGCCATGCAAGATTTAAACGACTTGTACTTCTACGTTCAGATTGTGGATCACGGGGGCTTTGCCCCGGCCGGTCGCGCACTAGGTTTGCCCAAATCCACCCTTAGCCGCAGGTTGGCGGCTTTGGAAGAGCGCTTGGGGGTACGGCTGATTCAGCGCTCCACCCGCCGCTTTACCGTGACCGAGATCGGCCAGACCTACTACGAACACTGCAAGGCCATGCTGGTGGAGGCTGAGGCGGCACAGGCAGCCATCGAACTGACACGTGCCGAACCACGTGGTGTGGTGCGCATCAGTTGCCCGATCACCTTGCTGAACGCTCATGTCAGTAATATGTTGGCCGACTTCATGGTCAGCTACCCGCATGTCACCGTCCAATTAGATGCGACCAACCGGCGTGTCGACCTGATCGGGGAAGCGCTGGATATTGCCATTCGCGTCCGCCCCCCTCCATTGCAAGACAGCGATCTGGTAATGCGTGCGCTGTCCGACCGTAGCCAATGTTTGGTCGCCAGTCCGGAGCTGATCGCCCGACACGGCTTGCCCGGTTCGCCGGCCGATCTAGCGGACTATCCCAGCCTGGCCTTGGGTCTGCCGCAGCAAAACCATACCTGGACCTTGTTCGGCCCCGACGGGGCACAGGCTGTGCTGCATCACAGCCCTCGCCTGATCACCACCGACATGACAGCCCTGCGCTGTGCCGCCTTGAAAGGCGTCGGTGTAGTTCAACTGCCAACCCTGGTAGTTTGTGATCAATTGGCCGACGGCTCTTTGGTGAAACTGATTTCGGAATGGGCTCCCCGACGCGAGATCATTCATGCGGTGTTCTCATCCCGTCGCGGGCAAATGCCTGCCGTGCGGGCGCTGCTGGATTACCTGGTCGAGCGCTATCAGCAGATGGATGAGGACTGACTGGACTGCACGAACCAGTTGGAAACAAGAGGGGTAAGCATTCCTGAATGCCCCCACCATGACACCGCCCAGTCCTGCCGCACACACAAAAACGCCCTGCTTATGCAGGGCGTTTTGTATGCCTGGCAATCAAGCCTGAGGATCAGACGCCGCCATTGAAGTCGCGGACTTGCTTTTCAGCTTCTTCACGTGCAATGCCATAGCGTTCCTGAATTTTCCCAACCAGATATTCGGTATTGCCTTCAGCAACATCAATATCGTCATTGGTCAACTTGCCCCATTTTGCCTGAATCTTACCGGACAACTGTTTCCATTTACCTTTAATCGTATCTTCATTCATAGTCGCTCTCCTATTTCAAAAGGAATTCACAATAAGGATTGATGGCGAAATAATTATTCCGGCTTGACTTTCAATCCCGACGAATCGACTTTCACAACACCTTTTACACTCTCCGTTGCAGCAACGGCTTTTTTGTGCTCAATTTCGCTGGGCACGGTACCGGTCAATGTTGCAACACCATTATTGGTCTCAACAGAGATATCCGTGCTTTTCAAATCCTTGGTGCTGGCCAGGTCAGCCTTGATTTTGGTGGTGATCCAGGTATCGCTGACGGCTTCGCCCGCAGTTGCGGAATGGTCCTGATTAACGGCAGGCTCATTAGCCATTGCGCCGCCTTGCAGGCCAAGACTCAGGGCCGAGGCCATTAAAAAACTGGATAGGATGGCGGATTTTTTCATAGATTTTCTCCAATATCAGAAAGAGTATTTTTAGAATTAAAAATTCCCTTAACCCTGCTATTAAAAGGAGTCCAATGCAATCAAAAAAATTTCCTTGTTTGCAATGGATGGTTCTACCGTAACATTTCCAACCCACCCGTAAACTACGAAATGCTACAAGCATTTTCCTTATAAAAATTTAATCTATTTTTAATTCAACCCTATTCATCCAAGCTATAGCAGCCAGTTTTTAGCCATCAGATTCAGATCATCATGCTGACTCGACTCAATCTGCCCTAACACGCTCCACGACTGCTGTTCACACGTTTTCAACCAAACCACTATGCACCCTTGAAGCAGGGAGGAGCCGGGGCAAGAACAGAGCCCTTAAGCCAGGCTTTGTTGTCTGAAGGAGGCACTCAGACCAGATACATAAGGTAAAAGATTTAGCAGAGCGGCTAACAAAACCACCGCCTTGGCGACCGTGCTTGCGATGCAAACACGGCTACCCCGCCTAAGACACACAAAAGAAAAGAGCCAGATCATCATGTCGATAATCTGGCCGAAATCAGAACAGGGTGCAGACCTACACGCCCCGCCTCGAACAACAGGGCAAATATCAATCAACGCAAATGATGCACCTCCTGCATTCCATACACCTGCACCGGCAGGCCCGCCTGACGCGCTTTAAGCTGCAAGGCCAGGTACTGGGAGTAATGACGCGACTGGTGCAAGTTGCCGCCGTGGAACCACAGATTTGGCTGCTGCGTCGGTTTCCACATATTGCGCTGCTCGCCTTCCCACGGCCCGGGGTCTTTGGTGGTTTCCGAACCCAGACCCCAGCACTTGCCCACCCGGTCCGCCATTTCCTGGCCTGCCAAATCAGCCACCCAGCCATTCATGGAACCGTAGCCCGTGGCATACACCACCAGGTCCGCTGGTAATTCCGTACCGTCGCTCAACACCACGGCGTTCTCGGTCAAATGACTGATGTCAGTCCGCGACTTCAGCTTGATACTGCCATCGATAATCAGCTCGCAAGCACCCACGTCGATGTAATAGCCGGAAGCACGACGCAGATATTTCATGAATAAGCCGGAACCATCGTCGCCCCAATCCAGCATGAAGCCTGCCGCCTCCAGCTTCTGGTAGAACTGTGCATCACGCTCGCGGATCTTGTCGTACACAGGAATCTGGAAGTCCGCCATGATGCGGTACGGCAGGGAGGCAAAGAGCAAGTCTGCCTTGCGCGTGGTGACTCCCGATGCCAGTGCCCGTTCGGAATACAGATCGCCCAAACCGATCTCCATCAGGGAGTCGGATCGCACAATGTGGGTGGACGAACGCTGCACCATGGTGACGTCCGCCCCCGCCTCCCACAATGCCGCGCAAATATCGTGCGCCGAGTTATTGGCCCCGATCACCACTACTTTCTTGCCCGCATACGCTTCCGGCCCGGGGTGCTGCGAGGAATGTTGCTGCTCACCCTTGAACACATCCTGCCCCTGTATGTTGGGCACATTCGCCTTGCCGGACATACCCGTGGCAAAGACCAACTGCTGGGGCCGCAGGGTCATGGGTTTGCCGTCACGTTCGATCTCCACTTCCCAGGTCTGGTTGACTTCGTCATAGCGCACCTTCTTGCACACGGTGCTGCTCCAGTAATTCAGCTCCATCACCTTGACGTACATTTCCAGCCAATCGCCAATCTTGTCCTTGGGCGCAAAGACAGGCCAGTTGTCAGGGAAAGGCATGTAAGGCAGGTGGTCGTACCAGACGGGGTCGTGCAGGCACAAAGACTTATAGCGTTTGCGCCAGCTATCACCAGGCCGGGCATGCTGATCAATGATGAGCGCAGGCACATTCAATTGCCGCAGACGCGCACCCAGCGCAATACCACCCTGCCCGCCGCCGATCACCAACACATAGGGCTGCTCCGTGGTGCCCAGCTCCGCCTGCTCTTGCTGACGGCGCTCCTGCCAGGTCTGGCGACCCCGCCGGATGCCATGCTCGGCCCCCATGGGACGGCGCACACCCAGCGGCTCCTCGTGACCTTTCAGTTCAGACATGGTGGTCAGCAAGGTCCAGATCTTGCCATGCTTGACGCGGATATGGCCGTAGCCACGCGCCACATCGGTTTCCACACGGAACCAGCCTTCCACCAGACCCTGGCCGTCGTCACTGACCGGCTCGGCACTGTCGCGCTCAAACCGGGCTGACATGGCGCCTTGTTGCTGCTGCGTCAGCATGTCGCGGATCTGCTCGCGCCCTTCCATGGTTCGGATATTCCAGGTGAACATGACCAGATCACGCCAAAAGCAGTCTTGGGCAAACAGGGCTGCCGCATCGTCTGGTGCATTGCTGGCAAGCGCATGGGTCAACTGTTCAAGAACCGTGTCCAACTGTCGCGCAGACGGCTGCAGTTGCTGCTGTGTTTGCATGATTTGTCTCCATATCGTTTTAATGTTGCGCCGGGCTTTTGCTGCCCAGCTATGGAGTACATAGCAAACACCGTGCCAAACCGGAAACGGCTTGTTTTAAAGGAGTGTCGCTTGTTTTAAGGCGATGAAACTGTGCCAGTTGTGGCACAGGTGGTGCATCAGGTGTCGCAGCCTGTGTCTCAGGTCGAGTCTTAGTGAGTCAGACCTGCCCGTTTGATATAACGATGCAAGGTGGACCGGCTGATTCCAAGCTGCCGAGCCGCTGCGCTGACGTTGCCACTACAGGCCTGTAAGACCTGCTGCCAGGACGATTCCCCGGCCGAATGCACCGTTATCGGGCTGCCTGTAGAGGTGGCAAGGCGCCGCTCTCGCAAAGCCTCTGGCAAATCCTGCACCTCAATGCAGGAGCCTTCTGCCAAGGCCAGTGCCAGCACCAAGGCATTGTCCAGTTCGCGCAAATTACCCGGCCACTCGTAAGCTTGCAACGCTTGCCAGGCCTCGGGGGACAAACCGGGCACATCACCCTTATTACGCCGATGCAATATCTGCTGCACCAACCATTCCAGATCACTGCGCTGACGCAAGGCAGGCAAGGTCAGCACGGCCGCATTCAGGCGATACAGCAAATCCGCACGGAAGCGGCCTTGCTCTACCAGGGCACTTAAATCATGGTGGCTGGCTGAAATCACGCGCAGGTCCACGCGCTTGCTTGTGCGCGCGCCCAAGGGCATTACCTCGGACTCGGCCAGTACGCGCAGCAAACGACTTTGCAGGGCCAGCGGCATATCGCCAATCTCGTCCAGGAAGAGAGTGCCGCCATCAGCCGCCTCAATCAAACCCGTGCGACCTCGTGCAGCGCCGCCGGTATACGTGCCGGCCAGATAGCCAAACAATTCGCTTTCAATCAGGCTCTCGGGCAAAGCCGCACAATTGACGGCCACAAAATTCCCGCGACGGCCGCTAGCCGTGTGAATCGCACGCGCCAGATATTCTTTGCCCGAACCCGTCTCGCCCTGCAACAGCACCGGCATCTCCCGCGTTGCCAAACGCGCGGCTTTCAACAGCATGGATTGCATGGCCGCATCCGTGCCCGCCAAGCCGCGCAGAGCCTCTGGCAAAGCGGCATCCACGGCCGCCCCATCCATCCCCACAGACCGATTGCTCAATACACGCCGAGGCTCAATGGCATGGGCAAACAACACGCTGCCATCCCGCGCCATGATGACCCGTTCCTGCGTAGGGCGATAGCGCATCAAGGTCGGTAACTGATCCACTTCCAGATGCACAAAGCGCACCAAGCTCTGCCCCAGCAAGCCTGCAGGATTGCGCCAGTCCACCCCCGCCGCCCGCGCCAGAATCCGGGCACCCGTATGGGTCATGCCCTTGATACGGCCAGAGCCATCAATCGCAATCGCCGCTTCCGGATCAATGTCCAAAAACTCTGGCGACTGCGACAAACATAAAATCCATTCCTGCCGATGGCAGGCCATCAAATTGGCCAGTTCAATACGGCGGGTCGCCGCGTTGGCAAGGTGTAGCGCCAAACCCTGGCTGGCCTTGGCCTGTGGAGACTGCAACAAGGACAAATCCAGCACCGCCGCCAGTTTGCCGTCGTCATGATAGATAGGCGCCGCCGTGCAGGACAGGGGCGCATGCATATGATCGAAATGATCGTTTTGATGAATGGTCAGCGCCTCGCCCGTATGTAGGCAAGTGCCCACCGCACACGTCCCTGCGCGCTCTTCGGACCATTCCGAGCCCATATACAGACCAGCCTGCCGCAAGGCATCGCGCTGGCCTTCCGACCCCAGAAAATCAACCGTGACGCCCTTGTTATCGGACAGCAGCAACACGTAATTCAGCCCGGAAACCTGCTGATAAAGACGCTCCAGCCCGGAGCGCGCAATATTGATCAGGGCTTCGGACTGCTGACGGTGCTCGCGCAACTGGGAATCGGGCACGATATAGGCCTCGCAGGCCTGGGCCGGGTCCAGCCTGTGATGCTCGATGCATCGCCGCCAGCTATGGACCACAGCCTGATCGCGCCGGGACAGGCTTCCCTGCCAAACAGCCGTAATCTCCTGAACATGTGCCACATGTGAAGACTGCATATCTGCGCTCATCCCGAAAACAGGCCACCCCCGGACGGGCGCGGCCTATCTTCCAGTGTGCCGCCATGCTTAGCTACCGTACATGGAGGTTTTCCTTGAGATGCGGTGCAGCATCAAGCACCGGGACTATCTGATCAGGTCGGAATACGATAACTACGCATGCGCCGCAGTCCTTCAGACAACCGCTCCTGCATGAGCGATTCCAGACGAGATCCAAGCAGGAGGCGCACCTGATCAAACTGCCCTTCTATCCTGTCCAGCAGCCGGTCAAGCAGCTCCACCGCCTCTTCATCGCCTGACAAACCAAAGGCTTTGGCATCGTGTAACGCATTGGCTCGGCTGATCTGGCGGCTTCCATGACTCAACTCCATCGCTAGATACTGAGGGATGAAATCTGGATTAGGAACGACATCAAAAGCGGGCGTCAAACGCCATCGGCCCTGATCATGAAGATAATGGATTGCATGGTTGCGGGGATGATCATCGTCATTGCCAATAACCGCATTGAAAATCATGCGACAGAACAACTCAATGGCGTCCTCCTGAGGAGCGCCTATCATCGTCAACGTTCTGGCCAAGTTCGGATAACTCCAGGCCGATGAGCCTGAATGACCGGGACACTCCGTCTGCAGCAAGGATGCCGCACTCAATGTCATGACCCTAAGGCCATGTTGGCGATCAAACCTCAATGAGCGCATCACACTCAGTGCGGAGTCCTCACCAAAACCCGTGTACGCGGTTTGTGCAAAGTTCAAACCCACTGCCCGGCCCCACTCTTGAGTTGCATGTTCAAGACGCGGAATATCCTCGGTATCAGATGGCAGGATCGGTTTCACAAGCCAGAACTGATCACCATCACGAACAGTTGCTTTCGGTCTTGCTCCACCCATATTGGGTGTGGCCATCAGCCGGCGACGCAAATGCGGATCGACCGGAGGGCGGCGCAGTTGCATTGCTTGCAGCTCTGCGCTGAGCTTTTCAATTTCTGCGATGGGCGGGGCGGACAATTCTGCGATCGAGGGCTTAGGCGAAGAGCCGACCGCCAGTGCTCCCCAACGCTCGGCATTACCAGCCTTCAGAAGATAAGCATGGTTTGGAGAGCTATCACTTAATCCGTGTTGCCGTTGAATGAGTAAGCGGCCCCATGCGTCGGGACAAGCATCACGTAGCGCATCATGCAGGCCACCATAGCGACTCGCCTGAATTGGAACAGAGCCACTCAGCGGTAAGTTAACCGGATCAATTGACCATGGTAGACCTGCATCCTGATAGCTAGGCGCATACATAAACTGACCAAGCTTGGCTGACGAGTCGTGGATATACCGGCCAACGGTCACCCATTGACCCGTGTCAGGCCGCTGCAAATAAACGTATAAGGGCTTAGAAATACTCATCGTCATCTCTGCCCAGTCTTGCACGCCCCTTCGTATCGCCGCTACTCCAATGAGCATCGGGCATTGGCACGATGGATTCGAGCAGACCGAGTGCTGCCAGAGCAGTCAAATAGCTCCCCATCGTCACAGCCGGATCGCCTCGCTCCATTCGGCGTAATGTACTTTCCGAGACCTCGACTCTTGAACTAAAGACTTGAGCTGTAATTTTCTGAGCAACACGTTGAGTACGAATGCAGCGCCCCCAAACCAGGGCCCGTGACTCGACGGCTGGCAAGTAAAAAGGGGTAGGGGCAAGTTTTTTGGGCATGGCACAGACAACAAATATCGTTCATAGATAACCGTTTATATCACATAAACTATAATCTATGAACGCTTTTTGACGGATCCTCCTGGCTTTCTGACCCTCACACAAGCTGAGAATCCTTAGCCAGCTCCGCCAAGTGTTGAGCAAAACCCCCTTCTGCACCCGCTGCATTCACATGGTCGAAATACTCGTACCAGCCGCTGGCTTTGATACCGGCCAGCAATGCTTGGCATGCCTGTTGATTTGGAAAACGCCAAATGCCCATAAAGCGGTGGTCGCTGGCGTGATCAATATCGTGTTCAGTCGCAGCCAGAGACAATACCTCAATACCCAGGCTGGAAAGACCGCCCATTGCTTCCTGCAGACTGGCCAGAAAGTGCTGTCGCTGCTCGGCAGGCAGTGCATTCCACTTGGCATTGGGTGAATAAAGCTCGATCAGATAGTGAGACATAGGCGGGTTTCCTTTCGCTAAAGATACGCACAACGTGCTGAAAATCTCAATTTAGTTAGATATCTAATCTTATAGTTTCACACTAAATACCGCAAGCAATCCAAACACGTAGAAAAGCCCGAGCTCAGCATGACGCCGAACTCGGGCTTAGATCCACCTTGTCAATCAATCATGCAGCATGGCTGCTGGTGAAACCAGCTTAGAACTGGATACGCACCATCCGTTCTTTGGTCCCTTTTTCCTTGCTGTTACCATCGTTCTTCACCGACACGTACAAGGCTTTTTCAGCGGGGATGTATTCCAGGCTGTTAGGGTGTGGGGCCAGCTCAATGGTTTGCAGCGGCTTGTAGTTCACCGTGTCAAATACGCTGACCGAGCCCTTGCCTTCTTTCTCGCGCACACCACCTCGGTTGGCTACAAACAGACGCTGGGATGCGGCATCAAAACGCAAACCAATCGGCACTTCGCCGGTGGGCATGACCGCCAGGGTTTTGCCGTTAGAAGCGTCCAGCACAAACACTTGGTGGCCTGGGCTGCGACGCTTGTACTCACGCTCCAGGTGCAGGTTACGGGCGTCATCACGGTCAATCCCCTGGTCTACCCCGAAGAGGCGGTTGTGCTCGGGGTCATAGCTCAGGTTCAACAGTTGGTCCGCCTGTGTTTCCCACACTTGGTCAATGTTCAGCGTCTGGCTGTTCACCACCATGATCTGGCCTTGCATATTGGAGACAAACAAGCGGTTATTGGCCTCATCCAGGGTGATACCCACGACGTTATAGCCAAAGCCGGGCAGCACTTTTTCCAGTTCCATGGTCTGGGTATTCACCACGAACAGCACGCTGTCGAAACCCAGGCCCAGACCAGGCGCAAACACGCGGTGGTTTTTCTTGTCCACCACCAATTCACGCATTTTGTATGGGTAGTCCTCGGTGACGTTAAAACGCTCCAGCATCTTTAACAAACCCTCTTTGCGTGCCTGACCAAAATCCGCAGCCGCAATGGCTTCCTGGAAATTGATTTTTTCTTGTACGGCAATACGCTTGATCAGTTCCTTGCGAGCGGTATCAACCACGGCAATACCGCCATTAAAGCCCTGTGTCAGATAAAGTCGGTCGGCCGCATCGTCCAAAGCCACGCCAAAGCTTTTAACGTCCATCGGGATTTCTTGCTGGATCGCCAAGGTCATGGGATCCAGCACCAAGGTGCGCGACAAGGTTTCATCCTCCCAGTTTGGCGAGGACACGAACAAACTGGATTGCTTGGGGCTGTAGACAATTTCCAGCACCTCAGCGGCCGTGGGTTTTTGCATGATCTGTTCTTGAGTGACGGCTTGATAGGCAACGGGAGCGGGTGTCTTGGCATGAACATAGCTCGTGGATACTCCCATTGCCAAGGCAAGGTAAACCGCAGAAACAAGAGAGCGAGAAGTAAACAAGGTCATAGAATCGGCTCGAAAGAAGATAGGAAAAAGGCTTACCACTGGTAATCAATGGACAGATGCACATTGCGCGGCGCGCCGTAACGTGCCCGGAAGATCACGAAGTTGTCGTAATACCGTTTGTCAAAGAGGTTGTTGACGGTGAGCTTGGCATTCCAGTGCTGGTTTACGCGGTAATTGGCGTGCAGACCCACCAGGGCGTAGCTGCTATGGGTGTCTTCCAGCGCCTTGCCATTGCTGGCGGTATAAGGGCGGCCGGCCGTCCACAGATCCCGCTTGCCAAACCAGTTCACGGTGGCACCGGCGCTCAGGCCCTGCAACGCGCCAGAGAACTGGTACATGGTGCCCAGACGGAAGGTTTGGCTGGGAATGTAGGTGTGGATACGCTCGCCCTCGCCGTCTTTAGTGCTGGCGTAGCTATAAGAAGCAAATACGTTCCAGTTCTTGCTCAGTGCGCCGTTCAGTTCCACTTCAAAACCCTTGGTTTTGTTGCCTGCGCCCGAAGATACATAGGGGCGGCTGCCATCAGGCAAGAGGAAATCATCCGGCACCGAAGGGTCCAGCACGGCCAGATTGTTTTGACGGGTCTCGAAAGCAGCCAGGGAGAACTGCAGAGCCTCGTCCATCACGCTGCCTTTCAGACCGATTTCCCGGTTAACCCCGGTGATAGGGTCCAGAAAGTTCTCGTTGATGTCTTTGTAGCTTTGCGGTTGGAACAGGCGGGTATAGCTGGCGTAGGCAGTCAGGTTCGGGTTGATGTCATACGTCACTCCAAAGTACGGCGTAATTTCATTGCGGTTGCGCAATTCATTGGACACGCCGGTGAACTGGCCGTCTTTACCGTAGTTGTCGCGGTAGGTTTTGTAGTCCGACAAGCGCATGCCCATGATCACATTCAGCGGATCAATAATGTTCAGACGCGTGCCGGCAAAGAAGCCGTATTCGCGTGTGTGGACCCGGTTCCATTCCCCTGTACGGCTGACACTGGGCTCGGGCATATAGCCGTCCCAATCGTAAATATTGGGAATGAACCAGTTGCGGGTATCGCTGACCTGCATGGTGTACGTGGTGTCACGCTTGCGAGTGCCGTTAAAACCAAACATCAACTGGTGCTCACGGCCAAACATCTTGAAAGGACCATTGGCCGACAACTCCAGGTTGTCCTGATGGCGATAGCCATTGGCGGCCAGGTTAGCGCGGATACCCATACCGGATCCGTCCGGACGCACCACGGGGTTCACGCCCTGCCCCAGACCGGTAATCAAGGCATCGCCATCGTCACGTTGATGGCTGTAGCTAAGCTTGGCATTCCACTTGTTTTCAAACTCGTGCTCGACCGAGAAGAAGGCGTTTTGATGCTTTTTATCCCAGTAGGTCCAGTCCGGCACCAGCGACATGGAACGCGAAACGTCAATACGGTCACCCTCGCTGGTAAACAAAGGCACGCCCATATTGCCTTCACCACGCAGCTTGGCGGTTTGATAGTCGTAGCCTGCGGTCAGCAAGGTTCGATCAGTCAGGTCAAACTCCAGCATGCCGGACAGCAAGTCGTTCTTGTGATCCTGGTGATCCATGAAGGAGTCCGCCTGCTTGCGCGAACCAATAACGCGCATCCGTAAACGGCCATCCTCGGTCAGCGGGCCAGTCACATCGGCTGTCACACGCTTATCGTTCCAGGAACCATAGTGGGCGCTTAATTTGCCGCCAAACTCAGCCTGAGGGCGTTTGCGAATCAGGTTGATCAAAGCGGAAGGCTCGCCGGTAGGAGACAACAAACCTGTCGCACCGCGCACGACTTCCACGCGGTCGTATAAATCCATATCCAGAGAAATAGGATTGAATGCGCCACGTCCAGCCGCCCGGTAGCTGCTTTGCACGCCATCCACCTGCACATTGCTGATGTCAAAGCCACGAGCCTGAAACTGAAAGCCGCCACCGACTGCCGCCGTATTGGCCGTCACGCCGGTGGTGAAGTTCATCACATCATCAAAGCTACTCAGGCCAAAGTCATCCATTTGCTGACGCGTCATCACACTGACCGATTGTGGGGTGTGCTGGGTGTCCATGTTCAGACGGGTGGCGGTACTGCTGGTGCCATTGAGCGTGTACAGGCCGGTGTCTTCAGTTGCCCGGGTCAGGCTGCCCTTAACACGCACGGGTTCCAACTGAGTGGTTTCCGTAACAGGCCACAAGTTCACCGTATTGGCATCACGCGAGTAGCGAATGCCCGTGCCAGCCAGCAAGGTATCCAAGGCCTGCGCGACGCTGTAATTGCCTTTCAGGCCCGCACTTTGCTTGCCTTCGGTCACACTGCCCGCGCCAACCAGATACACCCCGCTCTCTTGCGAGAAACGCATCAGCACACGGCTCAAGGGGCCGGCTGGAATGTCATAACGCTGGATCTTGTCGGCCATCGGGCTGTTTTGCGTAGCCGCCTGGACAGGCTGGATACTCACAACAAAGGCGCTGCCGGCCATCAACACAGACAGGGCCAGGGCCAGTGGACGCAAAGAGGCGCAATGCGATCCTGCATCCTTGGACAGGGAAAGGGGATCGGGGCGACGATGCATAAGGAGACATCCTTCAAAAACACGGGTCAGTCACAATAAAAACGATGAACCTGAACGATGTTTTTGCGTTGATGTTCAGTACTGAGCGGGCACTGCGGCCCGCCTCCTGCTTCATTGGCCTCACGCCAATCAGGTCCTCTTACTGTCTAAAACCACTCAGTCTCCATAACCCGGAACCTGCTTTTGCCTGTTTTTTTGAGTTTTTTGTTAAAAAACGGCAAGTCATTGAATTTTATAGGATTTTATTTTTATTTTTTTTGCTGAAAGCGGTTTTGAAATGCCCTGAGCAATCAATCCAGAGCTTGCACACTGGTCCACCAGGGCATGGGCTGGTCGATACGAATCGGCAATGCCGAAGCCAGCATTTTCAGCACACGGTCCGTATCATGAATGGGGAAACTGCCATAGACCTTCAGGTCAGCCACGGCATCATCCACACCCAGATAGCCTTTGCGGTAACGACCTAATTCCTTGATCACGCTACGCAAGGCGATGTTGTCAGCCACCAGAACGCCTTTGGTCCAGGCCTCACGTGCCTGCTCGGCGTCCATGCTGTGCCGGATGCGCTGCGCACTAAAGTGCACCTGCTTGCCCGCCTGTACCGTGGCGGTGTTTTGACCTTTTGCCGTAGACACCTGCACGGCCCCTTCATAGACCGCCAACTGCGTACAGTCCTGGTCCATACGCACATTGAATTGCGTACCCAAAGCGCGCATATAGCCCTGCGGGGTTTGAACGGTGAACGGCCTGTCCATGTCGTCCTTGGCCGTCTGGATAAAGATCTCGCCCGACATCAACACAATATGGCGAGCCTGCGCGGTGAACTTCACATCAATTGCCGAGGAGGTGTTCAACCAAAGCCGAGAGCCGTCTGCCAGCACAATCTGGTTCTGCTCGCCGGTTTGTGTAGAGTGGTCAGCCGCCAAGGCCAGAACACTGGATGGCAGCCAGGACTGACGCCAGCTCAACCAGCTAGCAACTCCCGTTCCTGCCAGCGCAACCACACCGGCCAGAACGCGACGACGTTGATGCAAACGCTCGTTGGCCGTGTGCAATTTCTCCACCACACAGCGCGAATCCGGCGCCGTACGTACCGGCTCAAAACTGCGACTGACTTCCTCCACATAACGCCAGGCGGTACTGTGCATCTCGTCCTGCTTAAGCCAGCTCTGCCAGGCGGAACGTTGCTCGGCACTGGCCTTGCCATCGCGCAGACAGGCATACCATTCGGCGGCTTGCATCAAAACGGCGTGGGGAGGAGTGGACGAGGAAGACAAACTGGAACCGTGCTTCATGAAACTTAGTACTGAGGTTCCTGACGCAATTCGGCGACGGTCTGGCAAGCCTGCAAGCTGATGCAGCCCAACATGGCTTGCGCCACATACTTGCGCACCATGCGACCGGAAATACCCATTTCTGCGCCGACCTCATCGTCTGTCATCTCGCAAATGACGGCCAGGGTAAACGCCTTGGCCGCTTTGGGAGACAGGCTGCTGAGCATGGCGCTGATCTCTTCCAGGGCCTGCAAAATCATGGCCTGACGTTCTGCCGAGGGGTAAACATTCTCGGGCGTCGCGGCCAGAATATCCAACCAGGCCTGTTCAATTTCCTGACGTCGCCACAAGTTGATGCACAGGTTTTGCGCTGTCTTGCGCAAATAGGCACGGGCTTCGCCGGGACTGGCAAATTGCCAGCGGGAACGGCTGCTTAGCAAGCGTACAAACGTATCCTGCGCCAAGTCAGCCGCCTGGTCTGCCCCACCCAATCGATGATGCAGCCAGCGCTGCAACCAACTGTGGTGGTCGCAGTAAAGTGACTCGACCGAATCGGCCAAAGACACACCTGACAAGGGTAGAACTGAAGATGACACGAGGGTACTCCGCACTGACAGATAATGAGAATCGTTATCAATTATTATATGGTGCTGTCTGTACAGTTCGCCAGCGGTGTGTGTTTGGGGCGACAAATGGGGCTATTTTGAGGGACTCCGCTCGCTTCTTCAGATCTTCAAATACAAAGCTCCCTCTACTGGGCACAAACCTCACTATCGGGTATATCGCTATCAATAAGACTCCGATTTTCTTCTTATTTATGAATAGAATTTTGTAACGGTTAACTTTTTCTGAATACTTCATGGCCCACCAAATTACGGGCTCCAACCGCTTAAAAATCAAAACCCACCGAAATCAATGTCAATTCGGTGGGTTTTGATGAAACTCGGACAGTGTCAATTGACAACAGACCGGACAGATTTTACTTCCGGTCTTTGCCGCTTAAATCTCGCTCACTCCACCGTCACACTCTTGGCCAAATTCCGTGGTTTATCCACGTCTGTACCGCGCGAGCAGGCGGTGTGATACGCCAGCAATTGCAGTGTCACGGTGTGCAAGATGGGGGACAACTTGCCGTAGTGCTCTGGCATGCGGATCACGTGCACACGCTCGCTGCTGCCGATACGGGTATCGGCATCAGCAAACACGTACAGTTCGCCACCGCGTGCGTGGACTTCTTCGATATTGGATTTCAGCTTTTCCAGCAGCTCATCGCGTGGGGCGATGGTGACTACAGGCATGGCTTCGGTGACCAGGGCCAGAGGGCCGTGTTTCAGTTCACCGGCGGGGTAGCCTTCGGCGTGGATGTAGCTGATTTCTTTCAGCTTCAGCGCGCCTTCCATGGCGATGGGGTAATGCATGCCACGGCCCAGAAACAAGGCGTTTTCCTTGCTGGCAAAACGATCAGCCCAGGCCATGATTTGCGGCTCCAGTGCCAACACGGCTGCGATAGCGGTAGGCAAATGGCGCAGGGCTTTCAGGTAGTCGCCTTCCTGCTCCTGATTCAGATGTCCTTTGACTTGAGCCAGTGCGATGGTCAGCAAGAACAAGGCGGTCAACTGGGTGGTGAAGGCTTTGGTCGAAGCCACGCCAATTTCTACGCCAGCACGGGTGATGTAGGACAGTTTGCACTCGCGCACCATGGCGCTGGTGGCCACGTTGCAGATGGTCAGAGTCTGCTCCATGCCTAGGCTGCGGGCATGCTTCAAGGCGGCCAGGGTGTCGGCGGTTTCGCCGGACTGGGAAATCGTCACCACCAAAGTGCGGGGGTTGGGCACGCTGTCGCGGTAGCGGTATTCGCTGGCGATTTCCACGTTAACGGGGATTTTGGCCAGGGACTCGATCCAGTAACGGGCGGTCAAACCGGCGTAATAGCTGGTGCCGCAAGCCAGAATCAGCACATTGTCGATATCCTGAAAAACCTTGTAGGCCTGGTCGCCAAACAGCTCGGGCGTAACGCTTTCAATGTCTTGCAAGGTATCGCCCACCGCACGGGGCTGCTCGAAGATTTCCTTTTGCATAAAGTGGCGGTATGGGCCCAATTCAGCCGCAGCGGTGTGCAAATGCACGGTGTGTACGGGACGATCAACGGTGCGGCCGTCCTTGTCCATGATCCACACTTTATTGATCTGCAGATCGATCACATCACCGTCTTCCAGGTAGATGATTTGATCGGTGGTTCCGGCCAATGCCAGGGCATCCGATGCCAGGAAATTTTCGTTCTGGCCCACGCCGACGACCAGGGGCGAACCATGGCGAGCACCCACCACACGATGCGGCTCATCCTGGCAGAACACGGCAATGGCATAGGCACCGGTCAAACGGCGAATAACCTGCTGCACGGCCTCGAACAGGTCACCGTTGTACAGGTGGTCGATCAGGTGAGCGATCACCTCAGTATCGGTTTGGCTCTCGAACACGTAGCCTATGTTTTGCAGCTCGGTGCGCAGTTCGTCATGGTTTTCGATAATGCCGTTATGCACCAGCGCAATACGCGCTTTGCCCTTGCCGGAGAAATGCGGGTGGGCGTTATGAGTCGCCGGTGCGCCATGGGTTGCCCAGCGTGTGTGAGCAATGCCGGTAAAGCCTTGCAGTTGATCCGCCTTGACCTGCTCTTGCAGCTCGGCCACGCGCTGTGTACTGCGTGCCCGCAACAACTGGCCCTGCGCATGAACAGCAACCCCGCAAGAATCGTAGCCCCGGTACTCCAGGCGCTGCAGCCCCTCCAGCAGCACGGGAACAATATCGCGTTGCGCCACCGCGCCAACAATTCCACACATAGCCAACTCCTGTTCATGGCCCCTTTTGGTGGGCCAGCTAATCAATTCAATCCGCCTATTCTGATCTGAAACACAAAAAATTTTATGTCTATTTTTTTCTAAAATGAATTAAAATTTCATTTAATAATCGATATGAAAGAAAAACAAATTTCATTTTATTTAACGGAATTTTATTTCATCATAGATAGATAAACATTGTCATGATTGAACTGGACGAGCTGGACTTACGCATTCTGGAGCAGCTGCAAAATGATGCTTCCATCAGCAATCAGGCGCTGGCTTTGCGCGTGCATGCCTCTGCCCCAACTTGCTTGCGGCGAGTACGTCGTTTAAGTGAACAAGGGGTGATTCGCAGGCAGGTCGCCTTGCTGGATCCGGAACAACTGGGCCCCAGTTTGACGGCGATTGTAGAGATTACGCTGGACCGTCAGGGTGAAGAATATCTGCAGCAATTCGAGCGCCTGATGGCACCGGAAACTGCGGTGACGCAATGCTATCGGGTCTCTACTGGCGTGGATTTCATTGTGATCCTGCAGGTCAGCGATATGACGGCATATCACAAGCTGGCTCATGCCCTGTTCACCAACCAGGCAAATATCCGCAATATTCGCAGCTTCTTTTCGATTCATCAGGCCAAGTTCGAGACACGAGTCCCTTTACCGGCGGCGAAGATCTAAACCAGGCCAAGTTTTTACGCCGAAACGCTATCGGCAAAGAACATGGCTGTGGCTGTGGCTGTGGCTGTGGCTGTGGCTGTGGCTGTGGCTGTGGCAGGAATTAAAACACACGTGAAGGTCAGCACAAGAGCAAAGAGTAGAACGCGCAGAAGCAGATTAAAACAGCCGCGTTCAGGTTTGTGCGCGTTGTTGCACCAGTTGCTGATACAGACGCAGGTAACGCTGCACCATGACAGCGGGGTCATGCTCCTGCTGCACCCAGCGATGTGCCAGTGCGGCCTGTTGCCGCGCGGCCGTCGGATTGCTCAAAGTGTCGTCCAAAGCCTGGGCGATGGCTTGCGCATCCCCTACCGCGCATAAGGTACCTCGCCCATTGTCCAACAGCTCGCTCAAGCCCCCCGCCATCGTCGCCGTCACGGGAACGTCGTACACGAACGCATCCAGGACACTGGAACCCAGAGCCTCATGCCGAGAACTCAAGACAAAGCCATCCATCAGGCGATACGCTTGTTCAGGGCGAGCTTCAAAACCCGCCAGCTTGTAGCAGGACTCCAGGCCCAATTGCACAATCAGTTCCTGTGCCGCTAAGGACTCGGAACCAGGCGCACCAAAATGCAAAAACACAAAGTCCTGACGACGCTGATACAGGGCATGAACGGCACGAATCAGGGTCAAGGGATCTTTCTCTGCCGTCAATGCTGCCATCGTCCCCAGAACGTGCAAGCCTTGCGGATTCCAACGCTGCCGCAAGTGGTTCACATAGGCTTCATCCTGCTCGACGTACTCGATGGCACTAGGAATCACATCTACGGAAAAGCCCAGGCGACGCGGCTCTGCCGCTGCTGCCTGGCTAATCGCTACCAAACGATCCACCTTGCGCCATTTCCAGCGCGTGCGGCGCTCTTTGAAACTTAAGGGGATGCTTGCGTGCCGCCCACTACGCTGCTCGATACGTTTACGATCAACCGGAAAAGCCGTGCGACGTGTAAAGACGACCCGCTTGGGCAGCCAGAAATGCAGCAGGGCCAACCAGCTCATGCAGGACGCGGTTTGAGAGTGGACGATATCAAAGCCACGGCCATGTACCAGCAAGTAGCGCAGTGCGGCACCCACAGAAGCACACTCCACCACGCTCAAGCCCTGCTCTTTGGCACGCTTGGCCAATTCCTCATCGCGTCTGGCCAGCAAGCTGACCTGATGGCCAGCCTGCTGCATATGCAGCAGACTCAACAAGGTCTGCCGCTCACCACCGCGCCAGCCGCGCTCGAAATTAAGCTGCAGAATGCGCATGGCGACCACCCAAAATCCGCCCATCCGGGCTTGCTGCGCCACCCAAGCAGGCAGCACGACTCCCCTTGCAGCGCAAAGGGGGCCATACCAAAGATGGGCTAACACACATCAAGATTTACGGACCGGGCGCTTCCAGCCGGACACGCTGCGCTGTTCCGAACGCGACAGGGTCAACTGATCATCCGGTGCATTGCGCACCAAGGTCGTACCCGCACCAATCGTTGCGCCACGGCCTACGGTCACCGGGGCTACCAACTGCGTGTCCGAACCGATGAAGGCATCGTCACCAATCACGGTACGGAATTTATTCACGCCGTCGTAATTGCAGGTGATGGTGCCTGCGCCAATATTCACACGCTGGCCCACATCGGCATCACCGATATAGGCCAGATGATTGGCTTTGGAGCCTTCGCCCAGTTGGGTGTTCTTGATTTCCACGAAGTTGCCTACGTGGGTGTGATTGGCCAGCACAGCACCCGGACGCAGGCGGGCGTAAGGGCCAATACGGGCTTCTTCACCGACCTGAGCTTGCTGCAGATGGCTGAAGGCCTCGATCTGTGTACCAGCACCGATGGTCACGTCACGCAGCACGCTATGCGGGCCAACACGCACGCCGTCTTGCAGCACGACCTTGCCTTCAAACACGCAGCCCACATCAATGAACACATCGCGGCCACATTCCAGTGTGCCGCGCAGATCAAAGCGGGCTGGGTCAGCCAGTGTCACGCCTTTTTCCAGCAAGCGACGGGCCTGCTCGGCTTGCCACAAACGCTCCAGCTCAGCCTGTTGAATGCGGCTATTCACACCCAGGGTTTCCCAGCCAGCAGCGGGTTGAGCAGCTTGCACCGACACGCCATCGGCAACCGCCAAGGCGATGATGTCGGTCAGGTAATACTCGCCTTGTGCATTGTCATTGGTAATACGGGTCAACCAGTCTTTCAGGCGGGCCGTGGGCGCCACCAAAATGCCGGTATTGACCTCTTTCACGGCACGCTCGGCGTCGTTGGCATCTTTGTGCTCAACAATGCGTTGCACGGAACCGTCAGCACCGCGAATGATGCGGCCATAGCCGGTGGAGTCTGCCAGCGTTTCAGTCAATACAGCCACGCCTTGGCCACGCGCGGCCAACAAGCGTCGCAAGGTGTCAGCCTGGACCAGAGGGACGTCGCCATACAGAACCAGCGTGGCGTCATCTTGCTGGTCGCCACCGACCAGTTCAGGCACAGCCTGTTGTACAGCGTGGCCCGTGCCATGTTGAGGTTGCTGCAAGGCAAAGGCCAGCTCGGCCTGAGCGAAGGTTTGCTGAACGCGCTCGGCGCCATGCCCCACCACGACCACAACTTTTTCCGGCTCCAATTCACGTGCGCTGTCGAGCACGTGGGCCAGCATGGATTTGCCGGCGATAGGGTGCAGTACTTTGGGCAGGTCAGACTGCATACGCTTGCCCATGCCTGCTGCCAGAATCACGATATTAAGCATAAAAATTTACCTACTAGGTTGGTCGATCCGTTTTTTTGGTACTACTTTTGGTGCTGCGCGTGGCGGTTTTTTTAGCCGCCGTTTTGGTGGCCGCCTTGCCCGCCGTTTTAGTCGCTGCTTTTGCGGCCGGTTTTACCGGTTTGGCTGTTGCCGGAGCACTGGTCTTGGCAGAAGTCTGGGCATCGGCGGCGGCCGGTTTAGGGGGCTTGGCCGACCCGGCCGCTTTGGCCTTGGTCGCCTGCTGGCGATAGTTTTCCACCTGCTGCATCGATGCGGCTGTAGCGGTCGCCATGGCATCGAATTGCTGTTGCAGCATGTTCCACCACGCTTGCGCAGCGGGACTACCTGCACCTGCGTCCTGCTGAGCGCCGGGCTGTTTATCTTTGGGGCTGTCCTGATTGGCAGCCGCGTCGGGCTGTGGCGACGCTTGTTGTGGCTGTGCCGATGCTTGCTGGAAGGCCGTTTGCGCTGCGGTTTCAGGCTGACTGACCCCAGGCTGGGTGCTCGAGACACCAGCGGCACTCTCGGCCGCTGCAGCACCGGCCGCCATGGGATTGAAAGCCATAAAGGCTTCAAAAGGATTTTTCCCACCAGCAGCCTGGGTGCCTTGCTGCGCCATGGTCTTGATCGCCGCCAGGGTGGAGCGCTGAATCTCCAGCCCCTGGATGGTGGTGCTCAGCATGGACAGGTTCAACTGCAACCAGCTCTCCACTGCACGCAAGTCACGGATACGGCGATCCAGATCATCAGGGGACAAGCTAGGCATCATGCCCGAGCTGACATCGCCCGCTCCCCCGCTGGCCATGTTTTTCCAGGCCTGCGCCATCATATCCATGCTGCGCAGCAATGGATTGTTGCCGCTGCCCAGGGCATTGAAATCAGGTATACCAAAAGGATTCGGGTTCATGCGTCGCTCCCATCAGGTTGGTGCCTGCCCGGTAATGCCCAGGTTCAGGCCAGCTTGTCCAGATGCTGCTTGATGCTGTCGATCAGCACCACTTGCGCTTCCAGGGTGAACAAATCTGCTTCTATCATTTGCCAGGCTTCATCCAGCGTCAATAAGCGAAACTCACTAACCTCGCCGTCCATATTGCGGGGCCGCACATCGTCAGCCAGCACGCAATCGCTAACCAGGGCGTTCTCCACCTGATAGCCTTCCGGCAGGCGACGATGCATGCGCAAGGACACGCGCAAAGGGGTGCAATTGACCAGCACGGACTCGGCCAAACCTGCTTCTTCATAACTTTCGCGTATGAGGGAGGTCTGCAACGATTCACCGCTGACCGCCAATCCCCCGACCAACGTGTCCCACATATTCGGGTCTGTCGATTTGGTGGGGGAACGACGCGCGGCCCAGATTCGGCCGTCTGTGGACCAACCATTCAAATGCACCGCTTGCGTCAGAAAACCCAAGGGCCGCACTGCACCACGTTCAATGCGGGACAGACATTGCCCTTCTCCGACCACGTCCAACAACTCGTCACGCCAGGCCCGGATGCAACCGCCTTCCTGCAAACGCAAGGCGACCTGATCCAGGACCTGAGCCAAGCTCAGTTCCTGGCTGGGGCAATCGCTCAGACGCAAGACATCTTCTTCAATCGAGACCCCGGGCAAGGGCTCAATACAACGAGCGGCCTTGGGGGTGATCCATCCGGCCACGCGCCCATCAACAGTGACAGGACGGCTGCCCGGCGGGGGCAATTGTTGCAGCTGACTGGTCAGGCTGGCCATGCGCTGACGCAAGGCCTGAGTAAGTGATCGGTTCTGGAACAAAGTCATAGTCGGCGATTGTAATTCAAGCCTTGCTCCGTTACGGCTTTTGTAGCGTTTAGTCCAACCTTGTCGTCTAGGGACATACCCTGCCCTTGAAGGCTAAAGCAAGTTCTATATAATTTCCGTGAACAAATAAGCAATTAAAAACTTCGAGCGGACCAGCACTTAGCTGCCACAAGCCCGCCACTGCAACACAGCAGTTTCTTCCAGCGTTGGATTTTTCGGAGCGTTGACGCAGCCGAACCCCGGTTTGGCATGGCAACACCAAAAGAGGGACAACAATGAAGATGTGGAGAAGTTTATTTGCTCTGACCGCCTGTTCGACGGCAGGGCCTAGCTTGGCTCAGGTCACCAATATGGAAGGTGGCCCCCGTGTCAATCAGCTCAATTTGCATAACGGGGTTACCCCCATCGCCCAGGACATTGCCTGGCTGCATTGGATGATGCTGATCATCTGTACCATCATCTTTATTGGCGTGTTCGGTGTGATGTTCTATTCCATCATCCGGCATCGCAAGTCCAAGGGTGCAATTGCCGCGCGCTTTCACGAGCACCTGGGGGTGGAAGTAGCCTGGACTATCATCCCCTTTCTGATCGTGATCGGCATGGCGCTGCCTGCCACCAAAACGGTGGTGGCCATGAAGGACACCAGCAGCGCCGATCTGACCGTCAAGGTCACGGGTTATCAGTGGAAATGGGGCTACGAGTATCTGGACGGCCCGGCCACTGGCGTGAAATACCTGTCCAACCTGTCCACCCCCCGCGCCCAGATTGAAGGTCGCGAACCCATTGGCCCCAACTATCTGATGGAAGTGGACAAGCCACTGGTCGTGCCGGTCAACAAGAAAGTGCGCGTCATGCTCACTGCCGAGGATGTCATCCATTCCTGGATGGTGCCCGAGTTTGGCGTCAAGCAAGATGCCATCCCTGGTTTTTTGCGCGATACCTGGTTCCGTGCGGATAAGGTCGGCACCTACCGTGGCCAATGTGCCGAGCTGTGCGGCAAGGACCATGCCTACATGCCCATCGTGGTGCAAGTGATGGAGCAAGACGACTACGACACGTGGGCCAAAGAGCAGAACGACTTGATGACTGCCCAGGCCGACGATCCCAATAAAGAGTGGACAAAAGACGAGTTGATCGAGCGCGGCCAACAGATCTTTGCGCAAAACTGCGTGGCTTGCCACCAGGCCAACGGTAAAGGCATGCCCGGCACCTTCCCCGCTCTGGATGGCGATACGAAGTTTGTCCTTGCCCCCAAAAAAGGCCAGATTGACACGGTGTTAAACGGTCACCCTGGCACCGCGATGGCCGCCTTCCGCAATCAACTTAACGACGTTCAGATTGCAGCGGTCATTACCTACACACGCAATGCCTGGGGCAACGCGGGCAAAGGGCCTGATCCTGTCGTGATGCCCGCCGATGTCCAGCAACAGCGCTAATTCTGCGCGCACCGCCTATCACACTATCAATCCATCCCTGACTACGGCCAGGGGGAGTGCAGCAAGGAGTCAAGCATGAGTAGCGTCACCGTCGACCATGTAGCGAACCCGAGCGGACATGATGATCACCATCATGCCCATGCCACCCCTAGCGGCTGGCGTCGCTGGCTGTTCGCCACCAATCACAAAGACATCGGGACCATGTACCTGATCTTCTCCTTTGTGATGTTGCTGG
Source organism: Alcaligenes sp. SMD-FA (assembly GCF_025960365.1). Classification (NCBI taxonomy): domain Bacteria; kingdom Pseudomonadati; phylum Pseudomonadota; class Betaproteobacteria; order Burkholderiales; family Alcaligenaceae; genus Alcaligenes; species Alcaligenes sp. SMD-FA. Next base: position 3,852,342 of record NZ_CP110108.1, read on the forward strand.
AGGGCGGCGTGCTGGCCTTGCTGCTGCGTACTGAACTGTTCCAGCCGGGCTTGCAATTTTTCCGGCCCGAGCTGTTTAACCAGTTCACCACCATGCACGGCCTGATCATGATTTTCGGCGCGATCATGCCGGCCTTTGTGGGCTTTGCCAACTGGATGATTCCGTTGCAAATCGGTGCCTCGGACATGGCCTTTGCCCGCATGAACAACTTCAGCTTCTGGCTGCTGCCCGTAGGCGCGATTCTGTTTACCGCATCTTTCTTTGTGCCGGGCGGCGCACCTGCCGGTGGCTGGACCATGTATGCCCCGCTGTCCTTGCAGATGGGCCCCGGCATGGACTTCACGATTTTTGCGGTTCATATTCTGGGCGCGTCCTCCATCATGGGAGCCATCAATATTGTGGTGACGGTATTGAACATGCGCGCCCCTGGCATGACGCTGATGAAAATGCCGCTGTTTTGCTGGACCTGGCTGATTACCGCGTACCTGTTGATTGCGGTCATGCCTGTGCTGGCCGCTGCCGTGACCATGCTGCTGACCGACCGCCACTTTGGCACCCACTTCTTTAACGCAGCCGGTGGTGGCGATCCGGTTCTGTACCAGCACATTTTCTGGTTCTTTGGTCACCCCGAGGTCTACATCATGATCTTGCCGGCCTTCGGGATTGTGTCGGCCATCGTGCCGGCCTTCTCGCGCAAGGCCCTGTTTGGCTATGCCTCCATGGTGTATGCAACCGCCGCCATTGCAATTCTGTCCTTCCTGGTGTGGGCGCACCACATGTTCACCACCGGCATGCCAGTAACCGGGCAGTTGTATTTCATGTACGCCACCATGCTGATTTCCATTCCGACCGGGGTGAAAATCTTTAACTGGGTGGCCACCATGTGGCGCGGTTCGCTGTCTTTTGAAACGCCCATGCTGTTTTCCATCGGCTTTATCTTCGTGTTCACGATTGGCGGCTTTACCGGCCTGATCCTGGCCGTAGCCCCCATTGATATTGCGGTTCACGACACCTATTACGTGGTGGCTCATTTCCACTATGTGCTGGTAGCCGGATCGCTCTTTGCCCTGTTTGGCGGTGCCTACTACTGGCTGCCCAAGTGGACAGGCCGCATGTACAACGAACGTCTGGGCAAGATCCACTTCTGGTCCACCATGATCTCGTTCAACGTGACCTTCTTCCCCATGCACTTTCTGGGTCTGGCAGGCATGCCACGCCGCTATGTGGACTACGCTGGTCAGTTCACGGATTTCCACCAGATTGCCACCATTGGCGCCTTCTGGTTTGGCCTGTCGCAACTGCTATTGATCTACATCGTGATCCAGGCCGCTCGCGGTAAAGGGGAAGTGGCCAGTGCCAAGCCCTGGGAAGGCGCAGAAGGTCTGGAATGGACGGTGCCCTCGCCCGCCCCGCATCACACCTTTGAAGTCCCCCCTGTCGTCAAGTAACACTGGAGGAACGCCCATGACCCCCGAACAACGCCGTCGCAACCGCCGTCTGGGATTGCTCCTGGCCGTGTTCGTCATTGCCATCATGGCCTGGACCTTTCTAAAAGGCAGTCAATTTCTAGGACAGTGATATGGATGACGATTTTCGGGACCTCACACGGCGCAAGCTCAGTTTTTTCCAGACATTGAAAGCCATTGCCTGGGGTTTTTTTGGAGTCCGTCGTGGCAGCGACCATGAACAGGACATTGCCAAGATCAATCCGGTCTATCTGATTATTGCCGCCTTGATCGCCACGGTTGTTTTCGTTGTGGGCCTGATTATGGTGGCCCGCTGGTTCATTGGTCAGGCCGGCTGAACCCTGGCCGGATACTGTGCCCCAGGGCACATGACCCGAAGGAGAACACTATGCATGTCGAGACTACGGCTCACCCATCCAAGGCGCCGTATTACTACGTCCCCGGCTTGTCGGGACACCCGGTACGCGCCAGCCTTTCCCTATGTCTGACGCTGCTGGGTGCGGCAACCTGGATCAATAACTGGCCGGGCGGTTTCTGGGTGTTCCTGGTCGGGATTCTCAGCTTCCTGCTGGTCCTGTTCTTCTGGTTCAGCGACGCCGTGCGTGAATCCGAAACGGGCCTGAACAGCACACGCGTAGACATCTCCTATCGCTGGAGTATGTCCTGGTTCATCTTTTCCGAAGTCATGTTTTTTGCCGCTTTTTTCGGGGCGCTCTGGTATACCCGCGAAATTTCCACACCGCTGTTAAGCGATCTGGATCACCGCGCCCTGCTCTGGCCGGACTTTACCGGGACATGGCCCAATCAGGGGCCAGCGGGCACGATCGCTCCGTTCCAGACAGTTGGCCCGCTATGGCTGCCAACGATCAACACGGCTTTGCTGCTGACCTCGGGCGTTACCCTGACCATCGCTCACCATGCACTGCGCGCCAGCAAGCGTAGCAGCGCAATCTTCTGGCTGTTCATGACGGTCGCACTGGGCTTTGCCTTTGTGGCCTGCCAGGCCTACGAGTACCTGCACGCCTACGCCGAACTGAACCTGAAGTTCACCTCCGGCGCCTATGGGGCCCTGTTCTATATGCTGACGGGTTTTCACGGCTTTCACGTGATTATCGGTGCCACCATGCTAACGGTGATGCTGATACGGTTGATGCGCGGTCACTTTACCGCCGAGCACCACTTTGGTTTTGAAGGTGCCGCCTGGTATTGGCACTTTGTGGATGTGGTGTGGTTGGGCTTGTATCTGTACGTCTACTGGTTCTAGTGATTCATGCCCCAGGCCCATTTCTTCGGGCCTGGGTTTTTACTTCAGGCCAAGGGCACGCCGGTGCTTTCAATCCAACCCAGATAATGGGCCAGCAACACAAACAGGAACAGGGCCACGGACAAGCCCACTCGCCAGGTCAAGGCATAGGCCATGCGATTGGAGTTACCCCGGTCCCGCATCAAATACACCAGGGCCGAACCCAGCGACACAATAATCCCCAGAAACACGATCAGAACTAGCACACGCATTACGTCTCCCCCGCTTCAGGTTGAATGGATGTCCAGCAACAATTCTCGTTCTTCTTCGACTCGACCCCTGCTTGCCCTGGTTTGTCTGGGTTTGCTGATGCTGCTGTTCATTAGCCTGGGGCGTTGGCAACTGAGCCGCGCACAGGAACGTCAAAGCCTGGCACAACAAATTGAACAAGGCCGCCAACAAGCTCCCCTTCATATTGATTCCCAGGCCAGCCTGGATAAAGGTGCCTTGTGGCAGTCTGTCGCCGTGCACGGCTCCTGGCGCAGTGAGTTAACTGTACTCCTGGATAATCGCAATTTCAAAGGTAAGCCGGGCTACTGGATTGCGACTCCTTTTGTGCTGGACGAAGGTGATCTGGCAGGCTCCAGCCTGCTCGTACTCCGAGGTTGGCTGGCTCGCGTACCGGGACAGGCGCCTAGCGTACCGGACGCACCGTCCGGCTCCGAGACCATCTCCGGTGAATTGCTGGAACGCGTGCCGCGTATGTTTGAGCTAGGCAGCAGTCCCTTGCCCGAGCACTTGCCCAGCCCTTCTGGTACGCCCCCTGTGGTGCAGAACCTGGCCCTGGAAGATCTGCGCAGCCGCATTGATATGCCTGTACTGCCCCGTGTGCTGGCCCAGACCGCCCCCGCCTCGCAGTTACAAACCAACTGGCCCGACCCGAATATCGACTTTGAAAAGAACCGGGGCTATGCCCTGCAATGGTTCGGTTTTGCCCTGATTGCCCTGTGTGCCTGGATCGGTGTAGCGTGGAAATGGCTACGACGCTCCAGACCCAACTTTGCCCCTACAAGGAAAACCTGACGTGGACACGACTCAAACCCCTGCCCGCCCGCGTTCCCTGACTCCGTTGTATCTGCTGCTGGCAGTCAGTCTGGCACCGGTACTGTTTGCGCTGGCGGCCTACTACATGCCTTCGTTGGGGCTGCGGCCTGAGCAAAGCAATGCCTATGGTCAGTTGATTGAGCCACAACGTAGCGTACCGACACCTGCCACCCTACCCTTGCAGACCCTGCAAGGCGAGGCCTTTGATCTGCAGTCCCTGCGGGGCCGCTGGGTACTGGTCAGTGCCGACGAGAGCGCCTGCCCCGAAAGCTGCGTACGCAAGCTGTTTATCCTGCGCAACTCCCATGCCAGCCAGGGTAAGAATGTAGACCGACTCGCCCGCGTCTGGTTTGTGACGGACCAAGGCCAGCCTTCGGAACAAATTCTGGAAGCCTATCTAGGCACTCATATGCTGCGCGCCGATCCGGGCCAGTTGGCCGAGTTTCTAGCCCCTGGAACCGACAGCCGTGCTGCCGAACAAGCAGTCAAAAATGGCATGTGGATCATCGACCCCAATGGCAATTTAATGATGGTTTTCCCCGGTGATGCCGACCCTATCAAAGTTCGCACCGACATACGCAAACTGCTGAACAACTCACGCATCGGATAAGTTTATGGCCGATATCCGCCAACGCTACCGCAAACTGGTCTACCTGACCTGGTTCCTGACCTTGGACCTGATCATGTTCGGCGCTTTTGTCCGTCTGACAGACTCGGGCCTGGGCTGCCCGGACTGGCCCGGTTGCTATGGCAAACTCTCGCCGCTAGGCGCGAGCGCACATATCGAGCAAGCCTATCAAGCCATGCCTTATGGCCCAGTCAGTTGGGGCAAGGCCTGGATTGAAATGATTCACCGCTATGTGGGCGCGGCCTTGGGCATGTTGATTATTGCCATCGTCTGGATGGCCTGGCGGCATCGTCACACCTTGGGCCATTCGGCTCGGCTGGCCCTGTTCACCTTGCTGGCCGTCTGCGTGCAAGGTGCCTTTGGTGCCTGGACCGTCACCCACAAATTGATGCCTATTATCGTCACCACCCACTTGCTGGGCGGCATGAGCGTACTGGCCTTGATGACCTGGCTGGCCGTACGCGAGAACCCCGGCCCGCCGGTCTCTCCTGTCACCCGCCGCTGGCGACCTTGGCTGATTGGCGCCTTCATTCTGCTAACGATTCAGATCGGCCTGGGTGGATGGGTCAGCACCAACTATGCGGCGCTGGCCTGCATGGACTTTCCGCAATGCCACGGCCAATGGATACCCGAGATGGATTTGCATGGCGGGTTTTCGCTGTTTCGCGCGCTGGGCGAGCTGCCTTCTGGCGAGATGATTTCCCAGGCTGCACTGACCGCCATTCACTGGGTTCATAGAAATATGGCCTTTCTGGTGTTTCTGATTTTGGGTTCAGTCGCGTGGAAACTGCGCGCCGATCCCGTACTGCGTCGCCCGGCAACATTAGTCCTTTTGTTGCTGTTGGCCCAGCTCGTCACGGGGTTAACCACGATCTTTTTCCAGTGGCCTCTTTTGATTGCCGTCCTGCATAATGGGGGAGCTGCCGGTCTCGTTTTATGCTGCGTCACCCTGTTGGTACGGCTTTCCCGCAAGTCGACTGTCCCCCAAGGAATACAGTATGACAAACACCGCTACCCTGGCTCCCGCCTCGCTCCTGCGCCAGTATCTGGTACTGACTAAACCACGAGTCACCCAACTGGCTGTTTTCTGTGCCGTAATCGGCATGTTTCTGGCTGCTCCCGGCCTGCCCGATCCGGGTACGGTGGTCGCAGGCACGCTAGGCATATGGATGCTGGCGGCTGCCGCCTTTGCCATCAATTGCCTGATCGAAAGCCAGATTGATGCCCGCATGCTGCGCACCGCCCGACGCGGTACGGCACGCGGCACCATTACCCCACCCCAAGTGCTGGCCATGTCCGGTTTGCTGGGCGGCATAGGCATGCTGGTGCTGTACTACTGGGTCAATCCGCTGACCATGTGGCTGACCCTGGCCACCTTCATTGGTTACGCGGTGATCTATACCGTGATCCTCAAACCCCTGACCCCACAAAACATCGTGATCGGTGGTTTGTCCGGTGCCATGCCGCCTGCTTTGGGCTGGGCCGCCATCGCCAACGCTGTACCGGCAGAAGCCTGGCTGCTGGTGCTGATTATCTTTATCTGGACGCCCCCGCACTTCTGGGCCTTGGCGCTCTACCGTCAACACGACTACCAGCGCGCTGGCCTGCCCATGCTGCCCGTCACTCATGGCAAAACATTTACGACGCTGCATGTGCTGCTCTACAGCTACATCCTGATGGCCTCCAGCCTGCTGCCCTTTATCATCCGCATGAGCGGCCCTCTGTACCTGGCTACCGCCCTTTTGCTGGGCGCCCGTTTCATTCAATACGCCCATCAACTACACCGCCACTACAGCGATGAACTGTCCCGTAAGCTGTTTCGCTTTTCCATTATTTATCTGGCGGTTCTGTTTGGGGCGCTGCTAGTGGATCACTGGGTGCGCTTGATCTGATCAACACAAGGATGTAATACGTAGACTTTTGAGACATGTTGGAAAAAACACTATTTTTCGACATATCTCAAAAACATGTCTATCGCTTGTACACATAATTCATATGTGTTTAAAAAATAGAAAAAAATCGACATATCAGGCAGGTCTCAATAGAATTCATAGCGTGATCCACATGTTTCTTTAGGGACCTAAGTATGTTCAATCCACAAGTGCCGTACAACGATCTGCCCCGGCTCCCACCACAAACTGACATTGAAACCAAGGCCATTCTGAAAGCCTGTATCCAGGCACAGGCATCGTTAGCAGAATTAAAAGGCATGGCAAAGCGCATTCCGAACCAGGAAATGCTGATCAATATCATCCCCATGCTGGAAGCACAGGCAAGCTCAGAAATCGAGAACATCGTCACAACGGCAGACCGGCTCTTCCAATACGCGAACGACGCCTCGAACACACAGGCTGATCCGGCAACAAAAGAAGCCCTGCGTTACCGTACAGCGTTACACAAAGGGTATCGCTCCCTCAAAGAAAGACCTCTGACAACAGCCACGGCTGTGGACATATGCCAAACGATCAAGGGTGTGGCAATGGATATCCGCAAGGTGCCAGGAACCGCCTTGATGAATGATGCAACCCAGCAAATTATCTATACCCCACCTCAAGGAGAAGCGACGATACGTGATCTTCTCTCAGACTGGGAGAACTTCATTCATCAACAAAGAGATATCGACCCTCTTGTTCGCATGGCAGTCATGCACTATCAATTTGAAGCTATCCACCCGTTCAGTGACGGTAATGGACGAACGGGCCGGATACTGAACCTGCTGTTCTTGATCTCTGAAAACTTGTTGGAAGTCCCTATCCTCTATTTGAGTCGTTACATCATTCAAAATAAGCAGGAGTACTACCGTTTACTCCTGCAAGTAACAACAGAGCATCAATGGGAACCGTGGATTTTGTACATGTTGGAAGCTATCCACCGCACATCTGAATGGACCGCTGCAAAAATCAACGCAATCTGCGACCTCATAGACAACACGCGGGAGCGACTTCGCAACGAAGCCCCGAAGATATACAGCCATGAACTGGTTGATCTAATTTTTATGCAGCCGTATTGCCGAATCCCAAACCTAGTGGAGCAAGGAATTGCACAACGGCAAACCGCATCAAAAATACTGAAAGATCTTGTCGCCTTGAAAATCCTGAACGAAGTCACTGTCGGGCGCGAAAAGGTCTTCATCAATCTAGGCTTGATGGCCTTGCTAAAGGGAGACAACGCCCGCTAAAAGCAGGCGTTGTCTCTACTCAACTTTCTTGCGTCTTAGGTGGTAGCGGCGGCCCTACAAAATTCTCCGCCTCACTCAAAGCATGCGCCAAGCCAAATAGCGGTGGCAGTGCTTCGTGCTGGCGTTGGCCGGACTCGAACTCTTGCCAGACTTGGTAGGCTCGCTGGCGTTGACGCACGACTGCCTCGATCTTTTCACTGAAGATAGGATCTTTGCCACGCAAGGTGTCGAAGTCGCGCTCGGTCAGCATCAGCAGGCGGCTATAGCCCAGAGAGCGGACTTCGCCCGCATGGTCGCTATGCTCGACGACATTCACCTCGCCAATCGTCTGCCCTGTTCCCAATTCGACCAGACTGCCATCGGGCAAGGTCAGCTCCAGTGCTCCGGAAGCCACAAAGAACATGACGCGCATGCCGCCGTAGCGCAGATGAATCTTCTGGTCCGGCAGAGCCAGACGGGGGCGCAAGCGTCGCGCCAGTTCTTTTTTGGCCTGCTCGGAAATGCCATCGAACATGGGCACCTGGGCAATCAACTCCATGGCACTCATGGTCATGTCCAGAGTGGGACGCTCCTCCAGATAGCGCCAGCGTTGCGTGATCTGTTTGACCAGATCCGCGTACATCTCGCTGGTAATCAGAGAGTGCGACAGCATGGTGCGATAGTGGGCTCTCTCTTGTGCCGCCGCCACTCGCGCCAGATAGGATTCCTGCAACCATTGTGCAAACACAGGGTATTGCAGCGTCAAGGAATGCAAGGCATCTTCCAGTTGCGACAGACGCAATTGATGGGCCTGCACAATCGTACCGGTGGCCTGCTGCCCCAATAAGGGAGCCAGCTCCGTTTGGGCAAACTGTATCAAACGCTGGGCCACTGACCGCTTGGCGATCAGGTTCGAGAAACGCTTGTCCAGTTCCCGGACCAGCCAGCCTTGCCGGCCAAATAGATAATGCAAGCGCAACGCATAACGAAACCCTCGGGAGTAACGCAGGTCTGATGCAATGGCGGCCTCAAAACCAGCCAAACCCGCCTGACGCACCGTATCGTTCATGCGCTCGGCCCGGCTTAACAAGGACTCGGCTGTTTTCCAGTCCACAATCTGCGATTTCAACTGCTCGTAAAACAGCTCCACTTCACGGGCCGATAGAATCGCCATGCCCATTTTCACTTTCTGCGCCTCGGTCAGGCTTTGGATCTGACCCGACGCCACACCGGCCTGACTGACCTCAAAAACGGTACACAGGCGCTCAATAACTTGTGGCTTGATTTGCTCTTGCCGACCCAGTTCCTCGGTCTTGTCGCGCAGCTCTTCCAGGGCCAGACTCACCGCCTGATCGCGCAAATGGCGCTCCAGAGGAGTCAGTTGGTTCAGACCCAAACGACGAATCAAAGGCCGCAGACTGATCCCGTTCACAAACAAAGTCAGCAACACAAAGCCCGTCGTGGCCACGCCGATGAACTGGCGCACATCATGCGGGATAGCGTGTTGCTCGGTGACGGCCAAGGCCAACGCCAAGGAGACAGCACCACGCAGCCCACCCCACAGAATCACCACCCGATAGGGACGACTGACTCGGGTCCCAAAGCGGGTGCGCCCCAGCAAGGGCAACACGGCAAACACCATGACAGCCCGTGCCAGCAAGGTCACCACAAACAGCAAGGCGACCAGGCCGATCTGCATCCAGGTGATTTCAGCCATCAGGCGCGGAATCAACATGGCAGCAAACAAGAAGATCAAGGAATTGGCCAGAAAGCCCATCTGGGACCAGGAGCTGCTCAAGAGTTCGAAGGTCGCGGGCGACATGCGGGTGCGGCCTGTGGAGCCCACCACCAAACCGGAGATGACCGTGGCAACCACACCAGATACACCCAGATAGTGCTCGGACACAAAAAAGGCCAGATATGCCAAGGCAATGGTCAGCGTCACTTCCGCTGCGGGCCAGCCTCGTAACAGCACGAACAGGCCACTGGCCAGACGCCCCATCAGGAAACCCGCAACACCACCGCCCAAGAAGCTGAACAGGAAACTGCCCAGCACGGTGCTGCCACTTAATTCGCCACCGCCGGTCAACACCGCCAGCAGCACCGAGTACAAGGCAATCGAGGCTGCGTCATTGAACAGGGCCTCGCCCTCGACCAGCGTGGACAGACGTTTAGGCGCACCCACTTCACGGAAGATACCCACCACAGCGACTGGGTCTGTGGTGGCCACAATGGCGCCCAGCATCAAACAGACCACCAGCCCATAGGAAGAGGCCACGTTCAGGGCATAACCCACGGCAAAGGTACAGACCACCACGGCCACAATGGCCATCATCAAGATGGCGCCTATATCATCGAGCAACCTACGCAGGTTCATGGCCAGCGAAGTCTCGAACAGCAAGATAGGCAGGAAGGCGTAGAGGAATGTCTCGGAGGAGATGTCGAAGGCTTGCAGGGTGCTCAGAAAGTCCGACACCATCTTGGGTGCCCAGGCATGCAGATGCAACAGGATGCCCAGCGCAAAGCCGATCAGAGCCAAGAGTACGGAGTACGGCAGTCGCAAGCGTCCCGCCAAAGGCGGCATAAAGGCAACCAGCCCCAACAGGCCTGCCAACCCAAACACAAACTGCCCAATCTGCATCGCGACATCCTTTGTCATCGGCATTGAGTCTACCGGCATGTACCTACGCATTCAGGCGTGGACAGGCCAGATCGACACGGAAAATCCCCCCGCTTTCCGCATAAGGCAGAATAGCGCCTTTTCCCCGCATCACAGCCACCGAACTATCTTTTTCTCGCAAAATTTACGTTTTTTGGCCTCTGGCCCCGCACCCAGAGCCACATCTACACAAAGATACGACAGCGAGCCGGAATCTGCGCCAACGCAAATTCGCCTTTGACATAACTGGTTATACTTTCGCATCATGAATTTTCCGCGTCCCTTTCCTGCTGCGACTCGCTGGCCCCATCGTCTGGGCCTGTGCTTGTTGTTGCTGGCTGTGGTGCTGCGCGGAATCGTGCCTGCGGGCTACATGCCCACGCAAAACGATCAGGGCTATGCCCTGGCCTTCTGTTTGCCTTCAGGACAAAGCCTGCCCCCTGAAATGGTGCAGCACTGGGCAGCCTTGTTGGGCGAGGACACCGCTGACCATTCGGACGAGGCTACTACCAGCGCCACCTGTCCATTCTGCGTCATGCTGCAAGCCGCGTTGACGCCCGCGCCTGTGGCTGTCGCCACACCCTTGAGCCTGGGCCACTTCCGGCCCTTCCTGCTTCCCCCGCTTGATCCCGCCCTGGCACAGGCCTTTATTCGTGGCCCGCCGGTGGGACAACGAGCCCCACCCTTTCTTCTTCCTGCCTGATTTCCCGCGTTCGGCTCTGCCGCTGCGCCTTTTCTCCTTTGCTGCTATTGCCCAAGCGGATTTGCCGCTGGGCGACGGCTGCTCTTCGGAATTTAGTCATGAAGAAATTAGTAAACCCCGGCCTGATCAGCGCCGGTGTTCTGGCCTGTGTGCCCTCTATTGCCCTGGCCCAATCCACCGTTATCGAACAACTCAGCCCCATTGTGGTGACAGGGGTGGCTCCTGAATCTCCCTTGCAGTTCAGCACCAATCCCAAACTGCCGCGCCTGCCCCTGCCCGCCAGCGACGGCACAGACTACTTGAAAACCATCCCTGGCTTTGCCGCCATCCGTAATGGCGGTAGCAACGGCGACCCGGTGCTGCGTGGCATGTTTGGCTCGCGCCTGAACGTGCTGACCAATGGCAGCTCCATGCCTGGTGCCTGCCCCTCGCGCATGGATGCGCCCACCTCCTACATTTCGCCCCAATCCTTTGATGAGCTGACCATCATCAAAGGCCCACAAAGCGTGCGCTGGGGGCCAGGCGCGTCTGCCGGGACGGTACGTTTCGAGCGCAAAGCGCCTGGCTTTACCGAAAGCGATGCCACGCTGGACGCCAGCATCCTGGGCGGCTCGGCTGGTCGTCACGCAGGCAATGTGGACTTTGCTGCAGGCAATGCCTCTTACTATGCCCGCCTGACCGCCAATCAGGATCGCGCGCAAGACTACAAGGACGGGGATGGTGAGCGTGTGCCTTCGCGCTGGAAAAAATGGAATACAGACGTCGCCATTGGCCTGACACCGGATGCCGATACCTTGCTGGAGTTAAGCGCAGGCACGGGTGACGGCTATGCCCGCTATGCCGGTCGTGGCATGGACGGCACCAAATTCAAGCGCGAAACCTTGGGTCTGCGCTTCCAGAAAGACATGCATGAAGGCGTGCTGCGAAATGTGCAGGCCCAGTTGTATTACAACTACGCCGATCACGTGATGGATAACTACGAACTGCGCCCCTTCAAGCCCAGCGGCGGTATGTCCATGCCTATGGCTTCCAATGTGGACCGTCTGACCTGGGGCGGCCGCTTCAGCATGGACTGGGCCTTGAGCGACGACCTGACGCTCACCACCGGCGCGGATGCCATGCGCAGCCGCCATCGCAAACGCAGCGCAATGGGGATGCAGGACTACCGTGATCAGGATTGGGTAAAAGATGCCGAGTTCGACAATATCGGCATCTTCACCGAGGCCCGTTGGGATCTGAATGACGCCAGCCGTTTGATTGGTGGTGCGCGTCTGGATTGGGCCAGCGCCCGCGATCTGCGCCCCAGCCTGGGCAGTGGCATGATGAGCAAGCCCAACCCCGGAGCCAACGAGCGCCGTCGGGAAACCCTGCCCAGTGCCTTCTTGCGTATCGAGCATGATCTGGATTCCCTGCCTTTGAGCCTGTACGCCGGTATTGGTCATGTGCAGCGCATGCCGGATTATTGGGAACTGATTTCCCCGGCCAGCGGTCCGCAAGGCAGCCCCAGTGCCTTCCTGGGGATTCAACCTGAAAAGACCACGCAGCTGGATTTTGGCGCGCAGTACAAGGATGAAACGGTCTCGGCCTGGGCTTCTGCCTATATCGGCCAGATTCAAGACTACATCTTGTTCGACTACCTGCCCGGCGGCATGATGGGCAAGAAAACCCAGGCCCGCAACGTCAAGGCCCGCATTATGGGCGGCGAATTGGGTGCGGACTGGAAAGCGACGCCCAACTGGACCTTGGGCGGCAGCCTGGCCTATGCCTGGGGCCGAAATAGCACTGATGGCCGCGCTCTGCCACAAATGCCCCCGCTGGATCTGCGTCTGACAGCGGATTATGTGCAAGGTCCTTGGTCCGCAGGCGGTGTCTGGCGCATTGTGGCCAAGCAAAATCGCTATTCGCAGGGACAAGGGAATGTGGTGGGTTACGACTTTGGGCCTACCGGCGGTTTCAGCACCTTGTCGCTGTACGGCGGCTACAAAATCAACCGCAATCTGTCTGTGACAGCCGGTGTGGATAATGTGTTCGACAAGACCTATGGCGAACACCTGAATCTGGCCGGGAACAGTGGGTTTGGTTTTGGGGCAGCAAGCCGCTTTAATGACCCTGGTCGCACCGTCTGGCTACGCGCTGCTTTGACCTTCTGATCGTTTTTGCCTGCTAGGTCAGATGGACTCAGCAGGCAAAAAGGCTGAAAAATCAGGGCAAAAAAAAGGGACACCTAGCTGGTGTCCCGTAAACATCCGCTTCAAAAGGGAGGGGAAGAGGAGAAGCCGAAGCGGATGTGCAAATGCCGAATTGCATAGGTGGCAAAAATCAGCAAATGTATTGTTTAGTCCGCGAAGATCAGCTTAAGTTCTGCCGGTTTCCCTGGAAATTTGTAACTCTTTAAAACGACTTAAACTGCTGCCGCCAAAGCGACACGCAGCTTCTTGAATGCAGCCACTTCAATCTGACGGATACGCTCTGCCGACACGCCGAATTCGGCAGCCAGATCGTGCAAGGTCGCGCCACCATCGTCCTGCAACCAGCGGGCGCGCACAATGCGCTGCGAACGCTCGTCCAGCGTGTCGATCGCTTCTTCCAGGCCGCTGCCTTCCAGCATGTCCTGAGCACGACGTTCCAGCACACGCGAGGGTTCCTCCTGCCCTTCGTCGGACAGGTAAGAAATAGGCGCGAAATGGTCATCGTCGTCATTAGTCGGGGCTTCCAGAGCCATATCGTGACCGGACAGACGCACTTCCATCTCGCTGACGTCCTGTGGACGTACATCGAGTTCACGCGCAATCGCGTCTACCTGCGCCGTATCCAGCGTTTGTCCGTCCGGACGCATGCGGCGCAGATTGAAAAACAGTTTGCGTTGGGCCTTGGTGGTAGCCACTTTCACCATGCGCCAGTTGCGCACGACGTATTCATGAATCTCGGCCTTGATCCAATGCACGGCAAACGACACCAGACGCACACCGCGTTCTGGGTCAAAGCGTTTGACGGCCTTCATCAGGCCCACGTTCCCTTCCTGAATCAGGTCGGCATGCGGCAAGCCGTAACCCAGGTACTGGCGGGCAATGGACACCACCAGACGCAGGTGCGACAAAATCAGTTCGCGCGCAGCATCCAGGTCATCCTGGTCGCGCAGGCGCTGACCCAGCTCGGTTTCGCGTTCGGCGCTGAGCATGGGCAGACGGTTAACAGCAGAAATATACGCTTCGATCGTCCCCAGTGCGCCTGGATTAGACACGGCGGCGACGAGTTCATTACCAGACGCCAGGGCCAAAGCGTTCGCTTGTTGTGTCATGGAAAATCCTTCAAAGGTCAGCCGGCGAGAGCACTCAACAAGGCCCTCAAACCGCCAAAAACGTATTTCAACAATCATTGAGTTTAGCACTCGATGGGCTGGAGTGCTAAAAATTTCGGATACAGGAATAAGAGCGTCGCAGCAAGAAAAAGTTCACTACTTGAGGGGAAACAGCGGTCAATCGGTGGGCAGAACGCCACAAACAGGCAAAAAACCGTGTCTGCCTGAGAGTAACGCCTTAAGGCCCACCTGAAAATAACAAAGTACGACCTTGTTTATCCAACGATCACAGTCGCTCGGCGTGGAAATTCAGATGGTCCTGAATGAAGGTCGAGATGAAGTAGTAGCCATGGTCATAGCCGTCGTGACGGCGCAGGGTCAAAGGCTGTTTGGCCTGCTCGCACGCCTGCTCGAATACGTCCGGATACAGTTGTTCGGCCAGAAAACCGTCGCTCAAACCCTGATCCACCAAAATTCCGGCAGGATACGGCGCGCTGGTCTTGGCCATCAAGGCGCTGGCGTCGTGCTGTTCCCAGGCCTGACGATCCTGACCCAAGTAGGCACCAAAGGCTTTTTCACCCCAGGGGCAGCGGGTTGGCGCAGCAATAGGCGCAAAGGCCGACACGGAGCGGTACTTGCCGGGATGGCGCAACGCCAGCGTCAAGGCACCATGACCGCCCATGGAATGACCAAAAATACCCACACGGCTGGCATCACCGGGCAGGATGGTCGTGACCAGCTCAAACAGCTCCTGGGTCACATAGCTTTCCATGCGGTAATGCTTGTTCCAGCCCGGTTCAGTGGCATCCAGATAAAAACCGGCACCCGTGCCCAGATCCCAGCCCTCATCCTCCCCTGCCACACCAGCGCCACGCGGGCTGGTGTCGGAAGTCACCAGCATGATGCCGTGCTCGGCAGCGTAACGCTGGGCACCGGCCTTGATCATGAAGGTTTCCTCTGTGCAAGTCAGCCCTGCCAGAAAAAACAGCACAGGCACACGGCCTTGCCCGATGGCCTCTGCCAGACTGGCGGCCCCTTTCTGAGCGCCGGCCTGTAGTTGTGGCGGCATATACACAGAAAACCGCATGGGCAGACCAATCGTCTGCGAAGCGTGTTGGTAATAACGCTGCCAGCCATCAAAACAGCGGTGTTCGTTGAGCAGTTCCAGTGTCTGAGTCATAGCCCCCTCTTGTTCTCAATTGCAGATCCGGCCCAAAGCCGGTGGCACACCCCCAGGGCGGCAACGGACTCTGGCACCGGGATAAAGGGTGCAGGCAGCGGCCTGCGCCCTCTTCCTGCGACGTCTATCAGTACATCACCACCGAACGGATGGATTTACCGGCATTCATCAGGTCGAAACCTTCATTAATGCGTTCCAGCGGCAAAGTGTGGGTGATCAGATCGTCGATATTGATCTTGCCATCCATGTACCAGTCCACAATTTTCGGTACGTCGGTACGACCACGAGCGCCACCAAAGGCAGAGCCCTTCCATTCACGGCCGGTCACCAACTGGAACGGACGAGTGGAGATTTCGGCACCGGCCTCGGCCACCCCAATAATGATGGACTGGCCCCAACCACGGTGGCAGCACTCCAACGCCTGACGCATCACCTTGGTGTTGCCAATACATTCAAAGGAGTAATCCGCGCCGCCGTCCGTCAGTTGAATAATGTGGTCCACCACGTTTTCAACGTCATTGGGGTTCACAAAATCAGTCATGCCGAACTGGCGAGCCATGGCTTCGCGCTCGGGGTTGATGTCCACACCAATGATCTTGCCCGCGCCCACCATCTTGGCGCCCTGGATCACGTTCAGGCCGATACCGCCCAAACCGAACACCACCACGTTGGCACCGGCCTCCACTTTGGCGGTAAACAGCACGGCGCCCAAACCGGTGGTCACGCCGCAGCCGATGTAGCACACCTTGTCGAACGGCGCGTCGTTACGAATCTTGGCCAAGGCAATTTCTGGCACCACGATGTGGTTGGCAAAAGTCGATGTGCCCATGTAGTGGTGCACAGGCTTGCCACCGATGGAGAAACGCGACGTTCCGTCCGGCATCAGGCCCTTGCCCTGAGTAGAGCGAATGGCGGTACACAGGTTGGTCTTGCGCGACAGGCAGGATTTGCACTGGCGGCACTCGGGCGTGTACAGCGGGATCACGTGATCGCCGGGACGCAGGCTGGTCACACCCGCGCCCACATCCAGCACCACGCCTGCGCCTTCATGGCCCAGGATGGCCGGGAACAAACCTTCTGGATCCGCGCCAGACAGGGTGTAGTAATCGGTATGGCAAATGCCCGTCGCCTTGATCTCGACCAGCACTTCGCCCGCTTTGGGACCTGCCAGATCGACCTCTTCAATCGTTAGCGGTGCGCCCGCTTTCCAGGCAACTGCTGCACGTGTTTTCATGTGGTCCACCCTCCGGGTAAAAGTAATTATGGTTACGGCAAACTCGGTCCTTCGGGACCAAACTCTTAAAGTATAGAGAGTATTTTATAAGGCGCTGCCCGGCTGGCGGCACCTTGTATGGGTAAAGACCCGCACAACGTACAGGATTGCCCTCAATACAAAGACGATTTACCCGTCAGCAGCACGCCCAGGCGCAACATACCATAGGCCAGGTAATCAACCAGCCGGCTGAACACCCCCAGACGCTGATATTGCTCCGGGTAGACTCTGGCAGCATTGTGTTCGATCTCGTACTCCAGCTTGGTCTGCAAATTCTGGGTAAATGGCTGATCCTGAATCAGCACATTGGCCTCACGCGCCAGGAGCAGGCTGAACGGATCCAGATTGGACGAGCCCACCATGGAGTAGTCATCGATGACGGCTACTTTGGCATGCAGATAGCTGGCCTTGTACTCATACAGCTCAATGCCATGATCCAGCAACTGCCCATACATGAATCTACAGGCCCGATATTGCAGGAAATATTCGGCATGGCCTTGCAACAACAAGCGTACTCGCACACCACGTTCGGCGGCTTGCTCAATATGCCGTCGCAAGGTGCGGCCCGGAAAAAAATAGGCATTGGCCAAAATGACCTGCTCTTTCGCCTTGCACAACAACTGCAAATAAGCCTGCTCAATTTGCTGACGATGGCGCACATTATCCCGCAGCAACAAAGTGGCCCGTATGCCTTCAAAGACCTGGCCGGCCTGCTCCGCCTTCTTGCGCTGCTGACGGCGCTTGCGCCATTCGCGCCACAAGGTGAAACGCTGGGTGAAGCTGTCCCAATCCTTGCGTCTGCGCCAGGCCATACGCAGCCATAAAGCCTGCTGCGCCCGCACCATGTCATCGACAATCGGCCCTTCACAGCGCACGGCGAAATCAAAACGCGGCATACCCTGCCCATTGATCAAGGGCACATCATCAAAGTCATCCAGAATATTAATGCCACCCACAAAACCAATGCGCTCATCGACCACCAGCATTTTCCGGTGCAGTCTGCGCAGGCGTCGCAAGGACAGGCGGGGTTCGCGCCACCCTTGCGGCTTGGGGCGATAAATCCGGTAGCGCGCACGCATGGCCTTTAACTGCTCGGCAATTTGCAAGGCATGCACATCGCTGCCAAAGCCATCAATTACCACGCGTACGCGCACACCGCGCTCACTGGCTCGACGCAAGGCGTCCAAAACACAGTGACCACTATCGTCCAGATTGAAGATATAGGTTTCCAGATGCAGACGCTTTCTGGCCTGATCGATGGCTTCGCAGATAGCCGGAAAAAACTCCTGGCCATTTTGCAGCAAGGTGATTTGATTACCTTCGTGCCAAAGTGGATCGCGCTTCAGACTCGGCATGCTGGCTAGGCCTATACGTTAGGAAACCACTGAATGCCCCGTTACGGCAGCTCCAGCTCGGTCAGGATAGGGGCATGATCGGACAACTGCTTCCAGGGGTCTCCCACCAGCACGCGGGCATTACGCACTGCAAAACCACGCTGATAGACACGATCCAGCCGTAACCAGGGAAATGCTGCGGGGAAAGTACGAGGTGGGGGTGTCATGCGTGCAGCACCATTGACACCCAGTTGGATGCCTTGGTCCGGCACAACCAGCCCGCTTTTACGCATGGTACGCAGCCATTTGATGGGCTGGCGCAAGCGGAAACGGTTATCGGCCTGACCGCGAGGCGAGAAGGAAAACACTTCGTACAGATTCAATTGCTGCACAAAGATAGGCGCCAGACGGTTATTCCAGTCGTTGAAATCGCCCGCGATCAACAAGGGTTCGTCCGCAGGGACAATGCGCTTGATACGATCGAGCAAGGCCTGAACCTGGCGAACCCGGCCACTGTTGAACAGGCCCAGATGAACCACAATGCAATGCACCGGACGGCCGCCAACATCAACAACCGCATGGAGCAAACCGCGCTGTTCCATACGATGGTCGGAGATGTCCTGGTTTTCGTACTGCAAAATGGGAAAGCGCGACAGCAAGGCGTTGCCGTGATCCGTATGAGGACGAACCACGTTGCACCCATAAGCCGTATTCATGCGCAAGGCAGCGGCCAGCGATTCGTGCTGGGCGTCCAGACTGCCTTGCAGTTGGTTACGCCCCTGCACTTCCTGCAAAAACAACAAGTCGGGAGACAATCCGTAAAGTCCCAGGCGCAGATCCGCCAAAGACTCCCGTTTGCCAGAAGCCGAACGGCCTTTGTGAATGTTGTAGCTGACTACCCGAATCACTGACACGCCGTCCCCCGCTCTGACTTACTTGTTTTCAACAGCCCGCAGACGAATATGCAACTCACGCAGTTGCTGCTCATCCACAGCCGATGGGGCCTGGGTCAGCAGACACTGAGCACGCTGTGTCTTGGGGAAAGCAATCACATCACGAATCGAATCGGCACCGGCCATCAAGGTGACCAAACGATCCAGGCCCAGAGCCAGACCGCCATGTGGAGGCGCACCGTATTGCAGCGCGTCGAGCAGGAAGCCGAACTTCAGTTGTGCTTCTTCAGGACCGATCTTCAAGGCATTGAACACCTTGCTTTGAACGTCAGCACGGTGGATACGGACCGAACCGCCGCCCACTTCCCAACCGTTCAGCACCATGTCGTATGCCTTGGCAAAGGCCTTGCCGGGATCGGTTTCCAACAGGTCTTCATGGCCGTCTTTGGGGCTGGTGAAGGGGTGATGAGCCGCAAAGTAACGGTTTTCGCCCTCGTCGTATTCGAACATGGGGAAGTCCACCACCCACAGAGGCTTCCAGCCTTCCTCAAACAGACCGTTCTCTTTACCAAACTCGCTGTGACCGATCTTGATACGCAGGGCACCGATCGCATCGTTGACGATCTTGGCCTTGTCCGCACCAAAAAAGATCAGGTCGCCGTTCTGGGCGCCCGTGCGCTCCATCAACTGCTTCAGAACGTCAACATGGATGTTCTTGACGATCGGCGACTGCAAGCCTTCAGGAATCGAGGCAACATCGTTGACCTTGATGTAAGCCAGGCCCTTGGCACCGTAGATACCGACGAATTTGGTGTAGGCGTCGATTTCGCTGCGGGGCATGGCGCCACCACCAGGAATGCGCAGGGCAACCACACGGCAGGATGGGTCATTGGCTGGGGCGGAAAAGACCTTGAAGTCCACTTCACGCATCAGATCAGCCACGTCCACGAATTCCAGTTTGACGCGCAGGTCAGGCTTGTCCGAACCGTAGCGCTGCATGGCCTCGGTCCAGCTCATGGTGGGGAACGTAGGCAGTTCCACGTTTTGCACCGTACGGAAAATGTGCGTGACCATGCCTTCAAAGATCTCGCGAATCTGCTCTTCGTTCAGAAAAGAGGTTTCGCAGTCGATCTGGGTAAATTCTGGCTGGCGGTCAGCGCGCAGGTCTTCGTCGCGGAAGCACTTGGTGATCTGGTAGTAGCGGTCAAAGCCCGAGACCATCAGCATTTGCTTGAACAACTGGGGCGACTGAGGCAATGCGAAGAATTCGCCCGCGTTCACACGCGAGGGAACCAGATAGTCGCGAGCGCCCTCAGGGGTGCTCTTGGTCAACATGGGGGTTTCAATATCGATGAAACCCAGGTCGTCCAGATAGCGACGGGACTGCATGGCCACTTTGTAGCGCAGCATCAGGTTGTTCTGCATTTGCGGACGACGCAAATCCAGCACGCGATGCGTCAGACGCGTAGTTTCGGACAGATTGTCATCATCCAACTGGAAAGCCGGGGTGACCGAGGCATTCAGGATTTCGATCTCATCACACACGATTTCGATCTCGCCCGAACGCAGATCCGGGTTGACGGTGCCTTCAGGACGGGCCTGAACGCGGCCGGTAATGCGCAGGCAGTACTCATTACGGATACGTTCGGCCACTTCAAAGGCCTGCACGTTGTCAGGATTGACGACAACCTGCGCCAGACCCTCACGGTCGCGCAGATCAATGAAAATCACACCCCCGTGGTCGCGGCGACGATGTACCCAGCCAAACAAATTGACCGTCTGGCCCAGGTATTCTTTGGAAACCTCGCCGGTATAACACGTACGCATCTAGGATGACTCCGAAATAGTAAAAACTGCAAATTGGAAAATTCAGGTTCCAGCCAAGGGAGGTGTCCCTTCAGACTGGTCAGAAACTGGGGGTAAGGCGATCGACTCGGCAGGGCCGACCACACCCATGGATACGATGTATTTAAGCGCCGCATCCACTGTCATGTCGAGCTTGTGTACATCGGCCCGAGGCATCATCAGGAAAAAACCGGAAGTTGGGTTGGGTGTTGTGGGCACGTAGACGCTGACAAAGTCGTCTCCCAATATCTGCGCCACTTGTCCGCCCGGTACTCCGGTCAAAAAAGCAATGGTCCAGGAGCCAGCCCTGGGATACTGCACCAGAACGGCTTCGCGAAACGCCTGACCATCGGGTGCCAACACCGTATCACTGACTTGCTTGACCGAATTATAAATGGAACGCACCAAAGGAATACGCCCAAGTAGCAATTCCCAACGATCCACCACCGCACGGCCCAGGTAATTGGCCGCCAGTAAACCCGTACCAAACAAGACCGCCAGCACCAGCACAATTCTAAAGCCGGGAATTCGCAGGCCGAACAGGGCCTGCGAAGACAGAAACTCCGGGACCACGCTCTCCAGCGTTTCGATCAGCAAAGTCATCACCCAGACGGTGATGACCAAGGGCACCCAAATGAGCAGGCCAGTGACGAAATAACGCTTGAAGGGGCGCATAAGAAGTGGTGTTAGCTGGACGATGAGGACGTGGGTGTCGCCGCAGGCGCAGGCGTGGACGTAGCGCCACTGTCCGCGGACTTGCTGCCACCCTGGTTACGAAAATCCGTTACATACCAGCCCGTACCCTTGAGCTGGAATCCTGCCGCCGTTACCTGTTTGGTAAAGGTAGGCTGATTACATTCTGGACAAACCTCTAAAACGGGGTCCGACATTTTTTGCAGCACATCTTTTTCGTATTGGCACGAGCTGCATTTATACGCATAGATAGGCACGACTCATCCTAACAAAAAGCCGAAACAAACTTCGAGAGATAAATAAGTAGGGTCGAAACCAGCAAATTTCAAGCTGGGGACCCGCTCAAAAAGAACCCGAAAAGAGTTCACAGGGGCACTTCTGACGTGATTTTAGCCCTTTTTGGGGTGCAATCGCACTGAACTTCACCCCGCCAGACAGGCCGCCTGCGGCGGCCATCCGATTTAGATCAAAAATAGGCAGGCAGCAATCAAGGTCGGTGCTGCGGCGCTAAGCAGCAGGCGCAGGGGTGAGATGGCCCCGTCCGGAAAGCTGCCTTTCAAAATGGAGAAGCCAGCGGGGTTCGGTGCATTGGCAATCACGGTCAAGCCACCGCCAGTTACAGCACCTGCCACCAGCATGTATCGCCAAATGTCCGACGTACCTTCAACCAAAGAGCCCAGATAGGTCAAGGCAGCATTATCGGTCACAGCGGTCAAGGCCGTTGCACCCCAGAACAGCACCGTCGGCGACAGGCCGCCCAGCAAATCCTGCAACCACCATTTTTGCAAACCACCCAGCACCACCAGACCGGCCAGAAAGAAACCAACCATCAGACCTTCGCGCACCAGCAAGGGGTTCTGGTAATGCTTGTACGAATGGGCATAACCAATGAACAGCATCAGCAACGCCATGAACACAATGGGGTGATGCGCACCGAGCACAACCGCTATCAGGAAAGCCACGTGAACCGCCATGACACCAATCGGTACCGGGCGTTGGGTTTGGCTGGGCTCGGGCATGCCCTGCCCCATTTCCAGCAAAGCTTTACGGCAAATCAGTGTGACCAAAGTGGCATTGATCAAGACGGCCAAAATAGCGCGCCAACCAAAATGCGTTGCCATAAAGGCGCTGTCCCAGCCAAACGTGCTGGCAACCATCAGGACAGGCGGTGCCGCATACGCGGTCAAGACGCCGCCAATGGACACGTTCACAAACAGCACACCCACGGTCAAATACTTGAAACCGGCATGGCCTTGATGGCGGAAATACGCCTTATGCAGCAGCAAAGCCGCCAAGGTCATGGCAGCGGGCTCGGTAATCAGGGAACCCACCAACGGCACCACGGAAATGGTGATGAAGTAGGTGGAAATCTGGTTCGACACGGGTACCGCTCGTGCCAGCACCGACACGATCTTGTTCACCAGCTCCAGAATCGGGCGGCTGGCGGCAACCACCATAATCGCAAACACGAACATGGGCTCGGTAAAGTTGCGGCTCTCCAAATACTCGATGGCCGACTGCAAGTCCACAAAAACGGCCATATAAGCCACCAGCACACAGGCCCAGACGCCAAACACGGCTTCGACCTCGGACAACATGTGCCATAGCCCTGCATGGCTGCCGCCTTTATTGGCCAAGCGTGCAAACACCGGAACCGAGAAGGTGTGGACGATGGCAATGGCAAACAGCGCCGTTGCAACATACTCAAGAGGAGAAGCCATTCTTCGAACCTTTAAAGCTTTATGTAAATTGCTGCGTATCAAACCAAACTGATTGTGCCCGCCAACGCGGCCACCACCAGCAAAACACCAACCCAGATGTTGGCACGGAAAAGGCGCAGGCCTCGTTCGGGATAGCGCACGTCAAAATGTTTCATCTGCCACAGCAGATGGGCACCAATAACCGCCATCACGGCGTAATACAAAATCCGCTCGTCCAACAGCAAACCGCCTACCAGCCAGCACAACATGGCGGCTATATAAAAACCGCTGATCCAGGTCTTGCCGGCCTCACGAAAACGCAAGGCGGTCGAGTGCAGACCCAGCTTGGTATCGTCGGCCACGTCGATATAGGCATAGATGGAGTCATAGCCTACCTGCCACAAAATCGCGCCCACCCACATCAGGATGGCACCCAAAGGCACTATGTTCTGCGTGTCGGACCAGGCCATCAGCATGCCCCAGTTAAAACAGATCCCCAGAACCACTTGCGGCCAATAGGTAAAGCGCTTGCACAGTGGGTAGATCATCACAATGGGAAACAGGGCCAGCGCCAGCCAGCGGCTGTACTCATTGATGGCAAAAAGCAGCAAGGCACACACAGCCATCTGCGCCAGCACGAAGATCACGGCCTTGCGCATGGTGAGCTGCCCGCTGGTCAAAGGCCGGAAACGGGTGCGTTCAACCTGGTGGTCAAAGTTGCGGTCCGCCATATCGTTAAAGCAGCAGCCAATGCCACGCATCAACAAGGCACCCAGGGAAAAGATCACCACACGCCACAAGGTAGGAAGACCGTCCGCCGCCTGCACCAGAGCGGCCAGGGCGGGCAAGAGGGTCAACCAAGTGCCCACAGGCCGGTCCAGCCGGCACAAGCGCGCATAAGGCCCCCAGGAGGCGGGCAAATAACGGGCCACCCAGTCATTGGTGGGGCGCATATCGGACAGATCTGGGCGCGGAGAAGACTCCGAAGCGGATGGAGATGTCATAGAGGTAAAACCTAAATCCAGGCCTTGAGCCATAGACTAGAAACAGGCATACCCTCTGGCTGAGGGTATGCGGTGGATTCCAGGAACCTGCTCATGCTCCAGGAGCAAAGAGAGCAAAATGGACGACCCTTGAAAACCACAACGCTGGCCAGCCAGCGCGTGAAAAGACGCAGACCATCAGTCTGCGTCCATTGCCTGCCAAACACCCATCAGGCTTCTTTGATGAGTTTACCCAAGATGGCGATGCCTTCGCGAATTTTTTCCTCGGGCACAGTCGCAAAGCTCAGGCGCAAGGTGTTGCGTTTGACGTCCTTGCCCGCGTAGAAGGGCTCGCCAGGCACAAAAGCCACCAGATTTTCAATCGCTTTTTGCAACAGGGCCGTGGCATCCACGTGCTCGGGCAAGGTCACCCAAATGAACATGCCACCTTCAGGACGAGTCCATTGGGCCGTATCCGGGAAGTTCTTGTCCATCGCATCGAGCATGATGGCGCACTGTTTCTGGTAAATATCGCGCACTTTGGGCAGGTGCTGTTCCAGGAACCCGTTATGTACGGCTTCGTAAACCGCCATCTGCGTCAACGTGGAGGTATGCAAGTCCGTGGCCTGTTTGATCTGCACCAGCTTGTCGATGATTTTGGCAGGAGCCACGATGTAACCCAGACGCAGGCCGGGAGCCAGAACTTTAGAGAAGGTGCCCAGACGAATCACGGTGGCACCTGCCTTGCGGCCCAAAGACAGCAAGCTGGGCAGGCGTTCGCCAGCGTAACGCAGTTCGCCGTAGGGATCGTCCTCGACGATTGGGATATGTGCGGCAGCACATCGTTCCACCAGATCCTGACGACGCTCCAAGGGCAAACGCAGGCCGGTCGGGTTCTGGAAGTTAGGCAGTGCGTACAGCAGACGGGCACCCATAGCTTCAGGAGCCGACACGTACTCGGGAATCATGCCCTGACCATCGGTAGGAATCGCCACAAAAGAAGGGTCGTACACCGACAGAGCCTGCAAGGCACCCAGGTAAGTAGGCGATTCCACCAACACCTTGCTGCCCTCGTCAATGAACAACTTGCCCAGCATATCCAGCGCTTGCTGCGAACCGTTTACCAGCAGGATTTCGTCGGCGTGTACAGGGGAGCCTTCGGCGCTCATTTGTTCTGCCAACCACTGACGCAGGGGCAGATAGCCTTCCGTGGTGGTGTATTGCAAGGCCATACGACCCTGCTCGCTCAGTACCTTATTGAACGCGCTTTGCATTTCCTCGACAGGAAAGCCAACTGGAGTGGGCAGACCGCCCGCAAAGGAAATAATCTCGGGACGCGCAGTGACCTTGAGAATTTCACGAATTGCGGAGCCACTCAGTTTCTGGGCACGTTGGGAAAAGGTAAAAGACTGCGAGAGGGTATCCATGATTCGGAAAAGTCCTGAAGAAGAACGATTAAATACTTCATATGCAAACTTTCTAGCTTGCAACAATGAACGCAGGATGCCGGACAAACCAGGCATCCTGCACCTTTGAATGAGTTATGACGCGGGTTTATTAGCGTATACCTTGCCACCAAGCGGCTTGCAGCGCAAGTAGCCAAACCGTATCAGCTCGGGATTTACCCTGAAAAATCGATCTCCCCTTCAAGGCAATCGTCGCACTTTGTCTAGACTCAGCTATTGTATATACAATTAAAAATCTGCTCGGAGCCATGCCACCATGAGCGACCCTCACCCTGCCACTTTGCTTGACCTGCTAAACATCAGCAGCCTGCCCGCGCAGCCCTGGAAAAACGGTGGTGGCACCACGCACGAAATACGGTGCTCCCCAAAGAATTCCGATTATGAGCACTTTGACTGGCGCATCAGCCTGGCCCAAGTCCACACTTCCGGCGATTTTTCACGCTTTCCCGGCATAGATCGACACATCATGTTGATCAAAGGCGACAACATGCAGCTAACCCACCATGACCACATTCATGTGCTGCACCCTTTCCAGCCCTACGCCTTCGCGGGCGAGGACCGGGTGGCCTGCGTGTTACCGCTCGGACCCACGCAGGACTTGAATCTGATGCTGCGCCGGGGCCGAGCCCAGGGCAGCCTGCAAGCCTGGCAAGGACGGAATGCTCCCATGACCTTGGCCGCAGGCACGCACTTTCTGTATGCACCGCAAGGCGGCTACCAGCTCCAGTCCGACATACATCGCTGGACCTTGAACACCGGGCAGGCCCTGACAGGCAGC
Source organism: Alcaligenes sp. SMD-FA (assembly GCF_025960365.1). NCBI lineage: Bacteria > Pseudomonadati > Pseudomonadota > Betaproteobacteria > Burkholderiales > Alcaligenaceae > Alcaligenes > Alcaligenes sp. SMD-FA. Next base: position 3,878,745 of record NZ_CP110108.1, read on the forward strand.
ACATCCGCCCCCTTGTCGCTGCAACTGCAGGCCGAGCACGCTGATGCTCCACTGGTCTACGCCTATATCGCTCCCACGGAATAAAACCATGCGCTACACACTTTGGACTGATTTACGCTTGGCCCCCAACGCCGACCCCGAGCAAGTCATTGAAGATGCCTGCCTGGTCGAACAGGCAGGCCGTATCGCCTGGATGGGCCCGCGCCATGCTCTGCCCGCACAGTGGCAGCAAGCCACAGAAGAACACAGGCTGGGAAACCGCTGGGTCACTCCAGGCCTGATCGATTGCCACACTCATCTGGTTTACGGCGATAACCGCGCCCAGGAATTTGCCTTGCGGCTGGCAGGGGCCTCCTATGAAGACATCGCCCGTCAGGGCGGGGGCATTGTGTCCTCCGTTAACGCCACCCGCTCCTTGAGCGAGGACGAACTGCTGGCCCAGGCCCTGCGTCGTCTGGATGCTTTGCTGGACGAAGGCGTCACCGCGATCGAAATCAAATCCGGCTACGGCCTGAATCTGGAGAGCGAGCGCAAGATGCTGCGTGTGGCCCGTCGTCTGGGTGAGTTACGTCCGGTAACCGTACGTACCACCTTTTTAGGGGCCCATGCCCTGCCCCCTGAATTTGCCGGGCAAACCGATGCCTATCTGGATCTGGTGTGCGATCACATGCTGCCCACGCTGGCACAAGAAGGACTGATCGATGCGGTTGACGTCTTTTGCGAGCGCATTGCCTTTGATTTGAAGCAGTCCGAGCGCGTCCTGAAAGCAGCCCAAGACCTGGGCCTGCCCGTCAAAATGCACGCCGAACAGCTCTCCAACCTGGGCGGTACAGAAATGGCAGCACGCTACCACGCCCTGTCTACCGATCATCTGGAATATCTGGATGAGGCCGGTGTCATCGCCATGAAACAAGCAGGAACCGTGGCCGTACTCCTGCCCGGTGCCTACTACTTCCTGCGTGAAACTCAGTTACCCCCTATCGGATTGCTACGTAAACACGGCGTGCCCATGGCCCTGTCCACCGACAGCAACCCCGGTACCTCCCCCTGTGCTTCCCTATTACTGATGCTGAATATGGGCAGCACGCTTTTCAAGCTGACAGTCCCTGAGGCCCTGGCAGGTGTCACCCGCCATGCTGCCAAAGCCCTGGGTGCCCCGAATATCAGCGGTGAATTGAGTATCGGGGCCCGCGCCGACTTTGTTGCCTGGGATATAGACTCCCTGCCCGAGCTGGTCTACTGGATGGGCCTGCCACGCTGTGCCCTGGTCGTGTACCAAGGAATCATCAGCCGTGACCTGCGTAAGGAATCACCATGACTATTCTGCGGCACTACGATGCGCTCTGGGCCCCCTGGGCCTATCTGGACAGCCAATGGCAAGCCAATGTACTGCTGCGCTGGGACCGGGACGGTACGCTGACGCATGTTCTCCCCGAAGCCAACCAACAAGACATAGACACCGCAGGCTCCGTATATAAGGCACTGGGCGCCGCACTGCCGGGCATGCCCAATCTGCATTCACACGCTTTTCAAAGCGCCATGAGCGGGCTGACTGAATTCCGGGGACAAGGCCAGGACAGTTTCTGGAGCTGGCGTGACCTGATGTACCGCTTCGCCGCCCGTCTGGAACCCGAGCACATGCAGGCCATTGCCCATTGGCTCTATATACAGATGCTAAAAGCAGGCTACACCAGCGTGTGCGAATTCCACTACCTGCATCACCAGCGCGACGGCCAAAATTACGCGCCCATAAGTCTGCTGGCCCAAGGCGTCATGGAGGCGGCCAGCGCCAGCGGACTGGCCATTACCCTGCTGCCCGTGCTGTATCAGTACAGCAATTTCGGCAGTCAGGCTCCCCGCCAGGATCAACAACGCTTTTTGAATAGCCCCACACAGTTGCTGTACCTGCTGGAGTCCTTGCACTCCAGCCACCCGTTGAATGCTGACCGGCGTTACGGTATTGCGCCCCACTCCCTGCGCGCCACCAATATTGCTTCCATCAATACCCTGATCGACGGCCTGCACAGCCTGCCATCACGCCACCCGATTCACATCCACATTGCCGAGCAAATGGCCGAAGTGCTGGCCTGCCAGGACGTCAAAGGCTGCAGCCCGGTGGCTTATCTGTATGACAACTTCAACGTGGACGAACGCTGGTGTCTGGTCCACGCCACTCATATCGACGAGCAAGAGCGCAAGCAAATTGCCCGCAGCGGTGCCGTAGCCGGCTTGTGCCTGACCACCGAAGCCAATCTGGGCGATGGCCTGTTCCCCGCCGCCGCCTTTCTGGCCGAGCATGGTCATATGGGTATAGGCTCGGACAGCCATATCTGCGTGGACTGGCGCGCCGAGCTACGCTTGCTGGAATATGGTCAACGATTAATCAGCCAGCAACGCAATGTGCTGACTTCACCCCAACAGCCTTTTGTGGCGGACTACGTGTTTGAGACCTGCACGCGCGGCGGCGCACAAGCATCCGGACGAGCCAGCGGGCAACTCAGCCCCGGCCATCAGGCGGATTTAATGGTGATTGATCTGGAACACTCCAGTCTGGCGGGGCTGGACAGTCAACATTGGCTGTCAGCTCTGGTCTTTTCCGAGCGCGCCCACGCCAACCCGATTCGTGATGTATTCGTCAGCGGTAAAGCCTGTGTGGCAGACGGCCATCATCCGCAAGAAGAAGCGGCCTTTGCCGCCTATCAAGAAACGCTGAGTAGTCTACTGAACAAGGCTTAGGTACAAAAAAATCAGATAATGGCCTGTAAGCCCTTGTCGGCAATGATGTTCAGCAACTTGAGCGCCGGGCCGGTAGGATGGGTTTCACCTTGCTCCCACTTGCGTATGGTCGATGCCGTGGTATGCAAATAAAGCGCAAATACCGGTTGGCTGAACTTCAAGCCTTCTCGCAGCCGCTTGATGTCGGCTGCATCGAACTCCCGAACTGGCGGCGGACAAATCGCGTCAAACTCGCGCATCGTCACCTTGCCAATCGCTCCTGCCTCCTGGAGCGCCGCCAGGTCGCCGCGTAGCGATTCGATGATCTTGCTCACAATGCACCTCCAATAACACGTCAGCCTGCAATGCATTAAACAAGGCTTCAGGGGACAAACCCAAGAACACCTTACCGACAAATTGCAGCGCTTTCTTCTCATCCTGCGTGATGTTCCCCTTGTCGCTCTTGGAGAACCCATGCAAGAACACATAACGGCTACCTATTCTGGCCGAAAGCAAGCTGCGATAGCCGCCGCTTTTGCCACCACCAGGGCGAGCTACCCGCTTCTTGTATAAGGCGCCCCCCAAGTCCACATCGATCAAACCGCTTTCCATCTCATGAACTGCCTTGCACAAGGCAATATCGGGCAGCTTCTCGGCCGCCTGCCATCGTGCAAAGTCTTTGCGCTTGAGAACGCACGTCATATCGACCTCCAAACTATACCCGTATCGGATACACTTATCAATCTCTCGCCGTGGAACAACCGATTCACCACCCGCTCAGCCACATTCCACGCCTCGTTATGAACATAGCGCATACCGTGCCTGCCTACGTATGGGACGCAGCAGCAGCCGTAGCATTCAGCGTGGACTTGTGCCGGCAGGGTGTAGTCCAGCGAAATGCAATGCTGGAGTCGTCGTGAAGCCCCCCCCCACGCTACGCCTTCGGCTTGCTGCCCCCGAGGGGGAGCTTTTTGTCTTGGGGCGGCCCGGCGACAAAAAAATCCCCGGCTTGGTGATCCAGGCCAGGGACAAGTTCGTGGAGACAAAAACAATCAGCAGTACTTCATGAAAACTAAAACAGATCCGCCGCCGTCGCTGCCAAGCTTTCGTCCAGCACCAAGGCTTTCAGGGCCTCGATATCGGGAGCCAGATAACGGTCCTGATCGTAGAAAGGAACGGCCTGACGAATCGCATCCTGCACCTTCTTCAAACGCGCCGAAGTCAGCAAAGGCGCATGAAAATCAATGCCCTGTGCCGCACACAACAATTCAATTGCCACAATCGCAGCCGTGTTCTGTGCCATGTCTTCCAGCCTGCGCGCCGCAAAGGTTGCCATGCTGACGTGATCTTCCTGATTCGCCGAAGTCGGCAAGCTATCCACACTGGCGGGATGGGCCAGCGACTTGTTTTCCGAGGCCAAAGCCGCCGCCGTCACATGGGCAATCATGAAGCCCGAATTCAGGCCTGCGGACGGCACCAGGAACGGAGGCAGTCCGGAGATGCTGGCATCAATCAGCAAGGCGACTCGACGCTCTGCCAAGGCCCCCATTTCAGCAATGGCCAGAGCCAAACCATCGGCGGCAAACGCGACCGGCTCGGCATGGAAGTTGCCGCCTGAAAGCACCTGATCCGGCTCGCCATCCTTACCGGGGAACACCAGTGGGTTATCCGTGACGGCATTGGCTTCGGTCAGCAAGGCACGTTCGTTTTGCGTGATCAGATCCTGAATCGCGCCCATGACCTGGGGCTGGCAACGCAAGCTGTAGGGGTCCTGCACCTTGTTGTCATTGTCCCGGTGCGACTGACGAATCTGGCTGCCGGCAAGCAGTTCCCTATACAGGCGGGCCGCGTAAATCTGTCCTGGCTGCCCACGCACCTCATGGATACGCGGATCAAAAGGCGCATCACTGCCTTTGGCGGCGTCCACGCTTAAGGCACCGGCCAGAATCGCATTGCGGAACAAGGTCTGGGCGCGGAACAGGCCGTTCAGTGCCAGGGCCGTAGACACTTGCGTGCCATTGATCAGCGCCAACCCTTCCTTGGCAGCCAGCACAATCGGGGTGATACCGGCCTTGGCCAAAGCCTGCTGGGCCGGCATCCATTCACCCTGCCACTTGGCTTGTCCTTCACCGATCAGGGTCAGTGTCATATGCGACAAAGGTGCCAAATCGCCCGATGCGCCCACGGAACCCTTGGACGGAATGAAAGGCACCACGCCCGCATTCAAAATATTCAGCAAGGTCGTGACCACATGCGAGCGAATACCCGAAAATCCCCGTGCCAGACTGGCGATTTTCATAGCCATGATCAAGCGCGCAACCGCATCGGACACCGGCTCACCCACTCCCACGGAGTGCGACAAAATCAGGTTCTTTTGCAACTGCTCCAGATCGTGGTCGGGAATGCGTTGCTGGGCCAATTTGCCAAAACCGGTATTGATGCCATAGGCGGGATTACCTTCACGGATAATCTTGGCCACAATGGCCGAGGACGCATCCATGGCCCCGATCGCCTCTGGCGGCAGAGTCAGAACAGTCGGTTCCTGCCAGATTTGGCGCAGTTGTGCCAAGGTCAGTGCGCCGGGAGAAAGTTCGATACGCTTGCTCATTTATCTGTCCTGTTGTTCTTACTTGATCATGGGCAATGTCAGCCCGAAACTCTTGGCCGTTTGAATCGCCAGCTCGTAGCCTGCATCCGCATGACGCATCACACCACTGGCGCAATCGTTAATCAAGACCCGCTCCAGACGGGCCGCCGCCTGCTCGCTACCGTCGGCCACAATCACCATACCCGCGTGCTGGCTGTAGCCCATACCCACCCCGCCCCCGTGGTGCAGCGAAACCCAACTCGCCCCGCCTGCGGTATTCAACAAGGCATTGAGCAAAGGCCAGTCCGACACGGCATCCGTGCCATCACGCATACTTTCAGTTTCGCGATTGGGGCTGGCCACCGAGCCGGTATCGAGGTGGTCACGACCAATCACAATTGGCGCTTTCAACTCGCCGTTACGCACCATTTCATTAAAGGCCAGACCGGCGCGATGACGCTCGCCCAGCCCCAGCCAGCAAATTCGTGCAGGCAGGCCCTGGAAAGCAATGCGTTCCTGCGCCATGTCCAGCCAGCGATGCACGTGCTGATTGTCCGGAAACAGCTCTTTGATTTTTTGATCGGTTTTGTAGATGTCTTCCGGGTCGCCCGACAAGGCCACCCAGCGGAATGGGCCTTTGCCCTCACAAAACAAGGGGCGAATATAGGCGGGCACAAAACCGGGAAAGTCAAAGGCATTGGCCACGCCTTCATCAAACGCGACTTGGCGAATGTTATTGCCGTAGTCCACAACCGGAATACCCATTTTCTGGAAATCCAGCATGGCCTGCACATGGACCACGCAAGACTTGGCAGCCGCTTGCTGAATACGAGCATGTTGAGCGGGATCTTGCTGCGCCGCCTGCCACTGCTCCACCGTCCAACCCGAAGGCAAATAGCCATTGAGCAAATCGTGGGCGGAGGTCTGGTCCGTGACCAGATCAGGTTTCAAACCACCGGCTTGGGCGCGTCGCACCAGCTCAGGCAGCACGTCAGCCGCATTGCCCAGTAAGCCAATCGACACGGCCTCCTTGGCGGCCGTGTGCTGAGCAATCAGCTCCAGCGCATGGTCCAGATCCCGCGCCTGCTTATCCAAATAACGAGTCTGCAAACGGAAGTCAATACGGCTTTGCTTGCATTCAATCGTCAGCGATACCGCTCCAGCAAAGGTCGCGGCCAAAGGCTGCGCACCGCCCATGCCTCCCAGGCCAGCGGTCAGAATCCAGCGCCCGGCCAGCGAACCACCAAAATGCTGACGGCCTGCCTCGGCAAACGTCTCGTAGGTGCCTTGCACAATGCCCTGGCTGCCAATGTAGATCCAGCTACCTGCCGTCATCTGTCCGTACATGAACAAACCGGCCTGATCCAGCTCGTGAAACTTTTCCCACGTGGCCCATTTGGGCACCAGATTCGAGTTGGCCAGCAACACACGCGGTGCATCGCTATGCGTACGGAATACGCCCACCGGCTTGCCGGACTGAATCAGCAAGGTCTGGTCATCCTCCAGTTCGCGCAAGCTGGCCAGAATCTGGTCGTAGCACTCCCAGTTCCGGGCTGCACGCCCAATGCCGCCGTATACCACCAGATGTTGCGGATTCTCGGCCACGGCTGGATCCAGATTGTTCTGAATCATGCGGTATGCGGCTTCCGCCACCCAGTTTTTGCAACTAAGCTGTGTCCCCGTGGGGGCATGAATCTGCCGCGCAGGATCGAAACGAGGATCTTGGCGGGCCGCCGAAGTGTGATGATCTGGCATGGTGATGTCCTCCGTCTGAGGTGTCTCTGGGTACGCGCTGGTTCTATCTGGCAGGCTGCTCCACACACTGATGGCAGGCCCAGGCGCCGACAAAACAACGGTTTTCTTGTAAGCTCACGTCAATGTATAGTCATTTTTTCAAGTTGTCTATACATATACCAAGCAGAGTCTTGCATAAGCTCATGACCGTGAGCATGGCTTCACTCACTGCCCAGTTCACGACCTTAAGTCTGGTCTGCGCGAGGCCCTTTTGAGTGTGGACACGTCCTACAGGAAAGCATAAGAATGGATGCCCCCCAGACGAGCAATACGCCCTCCGAATCGGCGTTACCCGCCTACCTGCAAATCAAAAATTTTGTGCTGGAAAAAATCCAATCCGGCCAATGGCGCGAAGGCGATCTGATTCCCACCGAACTGGCTTTATGCGAGCAGTTTGGTGTGTCACGCATGACGGTCAACCGCGCTCTACGTGAACTGACCACCGACAAGTTGCTGGTCCGCATCAAAGGCTCGGGCACCTATGTGGCGCAGCCCAAATTCCAGTCCACCTTGATCGAGATACGCAGCATCGCGCAGGACATACGGGAGCGCGGCCACCAACATAGCTGTCAGGTGCTGAGCGTAGAGCGGCTGCAGGCCAGCCCGGCTCAAGCGCGCTTGTATGGCATTGCACCGGGCTCAGCCCTGTTTCATTCCATTATTGTTCATGCAGAAAATGGCTTGCCCATCCAATATGAAGATCGTCTGGTGGATGCGCACATGGCCCCAGATTACATGGAGCAGGATTGGAGCCAGATCACGCCTAACGAGTATCTGCTGCGGGTTGCCCCCTTGCCGACCGGCTTTTACAGCATTGAAGTGCTGGTGCCTCCCGCCAGAATCGCACAAGCCCTGCACATGAAAGAGCAGCAGCCCTGTTTGGTGATGGACCGCCGCACCTTCTCCAGCGAGCAGTTCACGACTCACGCAAGACTGTGGCACCCTGGCGACCGCTATAAATTCACCGGCAAAATGTAGGCTGTAAACCTGCTCCGCCTGGAGTTTGAGTCCCAAACGCATCGATCAGGCGGACAGACTTCTCGCCTTCCTGAGCCATACAACATCGCCATTTTCTTATCGTATTGACCAGGCACGACCCGCCCTTGAGCTGATCACTTGCAACCCCCACCTTCCCTCTATCAGCCTATTGCCACCACACCGGAACGGGCCTGCTCATGCTGGCGATAGCGGGTCAACGACAAGCCTGTGTGACGCTTGAAGTAACGGCATAGATACGAGGGATCCTCAAAACTCAACTGATCGGCAATCTGCCCGATTGCCAACTGACTGTAGGAAAGCAGCGCCTTGATCTCCAGAACCACCTGTCTGTCGATCAAGGCCTTGGGGCTGTCGTTGAAGAACTCTTTGCTCAGTTGGGAGAGGTAAAACGGCGTGATATTGAGCGCATCCGCATAAAACTTCACCTCTCTGTGCTTTCGACATTGCTGGCCTACCAGCTCCCAGAAACGCCAGCTGATCATTTCCTTGCGGCTGAACGACTGGCTACCCTGGTATTCGGACGGAATCTGCTCGGCAATACGCAGAAAGAAGTTCTGCAGCTGATTACGCAGCATGATGTGTTGATACCGCCCTCGGGCCTGCACAATCTGGCGCAGTTGCACCAGCCATGCGGCCAGCAAAGCCCGATCCTTTTGCAGGGGCACACACAAGGGATTGTCGTGCAGGAACACAAACAGGGAATTGGGCAGCGGATAAGCCACTTCTGACGCCAGGTTCTTGGGCATCAACAGGAAAAACACCTTGAAGCCTTGCGAGCGTCGTTTCAGCAAGGTCATCGTATCTTCGGCCAGCACCAGCACATCATGGGTACGTACGACCTGATCCTTGAAGTTCAGGCTGACCAGGGCGCGACCCGACAGGCAGATCATCAAGGTCATATAGGCATGACCAAAAGACAAAGGCATGCCCACGCCTTCGGACAGCGTTGTCTCGCCCGTCAGGCAGCCGTCTTGGGCGCTGAATAATTGTGGAATGTGATGCATGGGGCTGAACTGTCCTTGACTGGCTAACAACAGGCAAGACTTTCTAAAAGTACCGAAACTGCCAAGGTCCCGCTCTGTTCGTCAAACCCGCCAGCTTCTATTCTGTTTGCTGCTTGACCGTGAGTAAACAAAATGAAACTTCAAACAGAAAGACTTATTTTACGCCCCTGGCAGGACAGCGACGCCGAGGATCTGTACGAATACGCCAAAGATGAACGAGTCGGCCCGATTGCAGGTTGGCCGGTTCATACCAGCGTTGAGGAAAGTGCCGAAATTATCCGCACCGTTTTCAATATGCCCGAAGTGTATGCCGTCGTACACAAGGACAATGGCCGCGCCGTCGGTTGTATTGGCATTCTGATCGGCAAGTACAGCAACTTCGAGATCAGTGCAGAAGAAGGCGAAATTGCCTATTGGATTGGCGTCCCTTACTGGGGGCAAGGCTTGATCCCCGAGGCCGTGCGCGAAGTGATGCGACACGCTTTTGAAACGCTGAAACTGAAGGCCCTGTGGTGTGGCTACTTTGCCAACAATACCCAATCGCAAATTGCGCAAGCCAAGTGTGGCTTTCGCCATCATCACACCGAGGAAAACAAGTACAACCAGTTCCTGCAGGACTACCGGACTGAACACATCAGCCGTATTACGGTCCAGCAATGGCGGGCCTTGCCCAAACAACCGGCCTAATCCCAGCCATCATCCTCCGGTCAGTTGGAAGCGGCATCCTGGGACTGACTCACACACAAGAACAGCTCCTGGGCTTCTTCGATGCTTAATGTCAGACCCAAGCGTGTCTGCAGGCATTCAGCCCAGGATGCCACCCATCAGAAACTCGGCACTGCCCATGGCAAACAGGCTCAGGGCAAGCAGATAGACGCCAGACGGGATGGTTCCGGTAGTTTTCAGGCTACTCATGACAGATGTCCCAACAAATTACATCGCCTTAGGCCACTTGCTGGATCAGCAAGGCCGCAAAGTACATGCCCAGACCAAAAATTGCGTGTGTCAGCACGCTGCGCAAACGATTGATCCAAGGCGTAGGGGTACGCGATGCAGCCACTCCGGCACCCATGGCAGGCTGCATGACAAAAAAGGGCATCACCACCGTCACCGTGCCCACCATGACGGCGGGCAGCCAGCGGGGATCTTGCAGCCATGCGGTGCCATAGACCGCGACCAGCAAAAAGGCGAAAACAATGCCCACGGCATAGTGAATGAACCAGCCCAGGGCAGACTCCCCCGCAATCGGTTCAGCCTTGCCGATATGGCTGTGCGTAATCTGGCCACGCAGCAAATGTCCGGCCCAGCGGCCCACCATGGCGTAGTTCAGCGTAGCAACGCCCAGCGCTTTTTGAATCAAGCCCCAAATATCCATAAAAATGGTGGCTCCGACCCCAATCAGCATCACCTGCACCCACTCATTGATCGATAACATTGGCAATCCTTTCCGTTGATAAGCACCTTGTTTTGAGTGATCATAGAAGTTGAAGTCAACTTCAAGTCAATAGGTACACGATGGATATTTCAGAAGTCGCCAAACATACCGGCTTGCCCTCCTCCACCGTGCGTTATTACGAGAAGGAGGGCCTGATCAGCGCAGTCAGCGCCCCCGGTGAACGACGCCGTTTTACACCACAAGTGCTGGATCAACTGGCCTTGATTGCCCTGGGGCAAGCGGGTGGTTTATCGCTGGAAGAAATACGGGCCATGCTGCCTCCCGATGGGGCTCCGCAGGTAGACAGGCAATTGCTGCTGTCCAAGGCCGATCAACTGGATGCCACCATCAAGCGCCTGAAAGCCATGAGCGAAGGCTTGCGCCACGCTGCCCACTGCCCCGCCGCCAACCATACGCAATGCCCGACATTCCAGCGCTTGCTGAAAGCTGCCGCCATCCGGGTGAAGAAGAACAAGACCGGCAACTCCAGCGAGGCAGTGCGTCTTGCCAAAACCGGATAGGACAGAAACGCAACAGCCATACTGGGTTGAAGCTTCAAAGCCATAAAAACCTCCCCCTATAATGGGCAACTGCCGCAACAAGGCCATATACCCTCTTGGGGATTGCGCTGACCGGTACACGTACCGCATTTCGCCAACACCCCCCAGCAAATTATTTAAGTGAGGAGCCGTCTACATGACGAGCACTAAGTCAGCAACTGAATAAGCCGCAACAAGCTCTTATCTTGTTGCGGCGTTCTGTACTTCCAATCCCGCTGATTGATAACAAACAGACGCCGCCCGATTTCTTTTTCGAGTGGTAATTTTGTTATGTCTTCCTCACGCTCTTCCTGGGCTTTTACGCTGCCAGCCGCCTTGCTGCTGATGGCGCCCTTCGACATCCTCGCCTCCCTGGGGATGGATATTTACCTGCCCGTCGTCCCGGCCATGCCGGCGCTTCTGGGCACCAGCCCTGCCGTCATCCAACTAACCCTTAGCCTGTACATGCTGCTATTGGGTGCCGGGCAACTGATCTTTGGCCCCCTGTCGGATCGCATAGGCCGACGGCCTGTTTTGCTGACAGGGGCCGCCCTGTTCGTGCTGGCTTCAACAGCCGCCGCCCTGTCCAGCTCCGCCTGGGCTTTTGTGGGTTTTCGGGTGCTGCAAGCACTGGGGGCTTCGGCCACCCTTGTGGCCTTGTTTGCCACAGTGCGCGATGTCTATGCCGATCGCCCTGAAGGAGTAGTGATCTATAGCCTGTTCAGCTCCATCCTGGCTTTTGTCCCCGCCTTGGGGCCGATTGCCGGTGCTTTGATTGCCCGTGCAGGCGGGTGGCAGGCCATCTTCCTGAGTCTGGCTGGCATAGGACTGCTGGCCTGGATCCATGCACTGCTCAAATGGCCAGAAACGCGGCCTGCCAAACCAATACATTCACAACAGTCCGCACTGGCCGTACTCAAAAGCCCGGCCTTTTGGGTCTACACCCTGGGCTTCTCTACCGGGATGGGGACATTTTTTGTCTACTTCTCGACCGCGCCACGAGTCTTGATCGGACAAGCGGGCTATTCGGAAATGGGCTTTAGCCTGGCCTTTGCCAGTGTTGCCCTGGTGATGATTGCCACCACCCGCCTGTCCAAAGCCATTGTTGCTCGCTGGGGCACAGCCGGGAGCCTGAAACGCGGCATGGGCTTGATCGCCCTTGCCGTCCTGCTACTGGCAGCCGGACAACTCTGGCTGGATCCCTCCTTTGCCAGCTTCATCCTGCCCATGTGGCTGGCCGCCATTGGTATTGTGATGACCGTATCCGTCACCGCCAATGGCGCCTTGGCTCAATTCAACGACGTGGCCGGTTCCGCCGTGGCGATCTACTTTTGCGTGGAAAGCCTGATCGTTAGCGTGATCGGTACGTTGGCAGTGACCCTGTTGGATGGGGATACGGCGTGGCCGCTGGTGGTCTTTGGACTAGGAATGAGCAGTGTGGTTTTGCTGGCTTTGATGCTGCTGGAGGCAAGAATCAAACGCGAAGTTTGAAGATAAAAAAGGGAAGGCTTTCGATAAGTCTTCCCTTCATTTGGATCACCCGTCGTCACTTTTCATAAATAATTCCAGGAGCGAGCTATGGCGGACAATAAGGCAATCAAGCGTACCCATGTCCGTAATCCCAGCCCTTATGTGTTCTTAGGGCTGGGATTACGGACATTAAGTCTGCAAGTCGTCGGGTTTCTTCTAGCGAAATAGCCCGCAAAAGACTTGCGCGACAAACCATCACGCTCACCATCGAGCAGAACAGACACTCTCAGTTCTGTGTATCGCCAGCCTTCTCCAGATTCAAGTCATACGTCACCCACGCTGTTGCCTGAGCCAGACCATCGTACAGCCTCCGCGCCTGGGCATTGTCAGCCGCCGTGATCCAGCGCAGAAACGGCCAGCCTTGCTCCTTACCGGCTTGGGCGACGGCCTCAATCAAACGACGGCCCAGTCCGCTGCCTCGCTGTTCAGGAGATACAAACAAGTCATCCAGAAAGCCTGCTTCTTTGCCCAACAAAGGCTCCGGGAAAGGACGGTAATGCGCCAGGCCCAGCAACGCACCATCCGCCGTCGTTGCCACCTTGCCCTGCAAAGGATGCCGCGCATCCAGCAGCCAGGACCAGGTCCGAGCCAAGATATTTTCGTTCATGGGTTCTTTGTAAAACTCGGCATACTGCCGATACAGCCGCTCCCAGGCAGCCCGGTCTTGCGGCTGCAAATCCCGGATCTGAATACCATCGGCTCCGGGCTGTTCTGCACTGCTAGTCATGCTTGTATTCCCCTGTCGCTACCAAGCTGTTGCAAGGGCTGGCTGCTCCTGGTGAGAGGCAAAATGCGGCAGCACATATTCAGCCAGCTCCTGGACAATTTCCGCCGCCGGTCGCTGCGAAAACTGAATACCCAAAGCGGCATGATTCACACCCGCTGCCTGCCATTCCTCCAACAAGGTCATCAGCCCCTTGCGCCCGGTACGCAGTGTAAAGCCACCGCGCAAAGGGGTGCGTGGATAATCAGGGTCGTCCACCAAATCCAGCCACTCGTTGGTCATATGCGGACGAAAGCCGCCATCTGGAATCCGAGCGCGCCAGGCCCGAATTTTCGCAGCCAGCTTTTGCGGGCCCAGCGGCGTATGAGTCGCTTCCGGGTAGGTCAACCAACCATCGGCGTGTTCTGCAATCCATTCGGGCGACTGTCCCGAGGAACTGGTGACAATCAAAGGAATGGAACCATGCACGGGCTTGGGTAGCAGCTCTGCCGTATCAAAGCGGCCTAGCGGAGAGTCGATATTCAATTGCCCCGCTTGCGTTAACTGACGGAAGTAGCTGACAGCCTGCGCGAAACGCTCTGCCCGTTCGGCTCGCTCCACGCCATAGGCGGGAAACTCCACGGGCCTGTCCCCGGAAGCAATACCCAACACCAGGCGTCCGCCCGATAACTGGTCAATGGTGAAGGCGGATTTGGCCAGGTCGATCGGGTGACGCAAGGAGAAAATCGTACTGCCCGTGGCCAAGGCCACCCGCTTGGTGCGAGCAGCCAAAAAAGCCAGATAGGTAAAGGGGTCGAACACTTGCCCCGCATCCCCGAAGCTGTGGTCATACAAAGGCACGTCACGTACCCACACCGCCGCAAAATCCTGGCGGTCTATCTCCTCTACCAGCGCCGCCTGCCCAGCCAGCACACTCATATCGCCTTGATAAAAACGCAGGGGCAGAAAGATACCCATGGTCAGACAACCCGGCGCAAACATGCGGCTATAACCAGGATGAGTGGCAAAGGCAGGGAAAGATGAGCCTTGAGTCTGGCTTGTTTCAATCGTCATGATGTTTTCTCCTCAAGCGCCGGTAGCAGGTTCAGGCAAGGTGATGCCTTTACGAACGGCTGGGCGCTGGGCCACACGTTCATGCCAGGCGCTCATGTGCGGGTACTGGCTGAAATCAAAGTCGATAATTCGCGCAATATGCGTCCAGCCAAAATGCGCAATGTCGGCAATGGAGTAGTCCTGTCCTGCCAGATAAGGATGGTCTGCCAGACGTGTATCCAGCACGGTGAACAGATCATTCACCAGACGGCGGTAGCGCTCGATAGCGGCCGGAATCTTCTCCTGGGCGAACAGCTCGAAGTGTACGCGCTGGCCCAGAATCGGCCCCACGCTGGAGGAATGAAATTGCAGCCATTTGATCGTTTCCCAGCGTTGCTGGGGATCGTTTGAAAGCAATTGGCCGGTTTTCTCTGCCAAATACAACAAGATCGCGGCAGACTCGAACAGGACAATGCCCGTTTCATTGTCCTTCATCACCGGGATACGTCCATGCGGATTCAAGGCCAGAAACTGCGGCTGCTTATGCTCATTCGCATCAATACGCACATGATGCAGGCGATACGGTAGCGCCAGTTCTTCCAGAGCGATGGTTGCCTTAAAGCCGTTAGGCGAACTATCGGTGTACAGATCAATCATGGTGTGGCTCCCAAACAGCAAGTTCGCTCTTCTTTTGCATATAGATAAGCTAAACTTTAAAAACGATTCAGAAGCCCATTCTCCCAAGCTATACAGACAAAGAAAAACGATTAAATCTGCTTTAGAGATTTAGATAAACTAAACCATGAACCCTGTCTTTCCTTTGCAGGCTCTGCGCGCCTTTACCGAAGTCGGACGCCACGGCAGCATCAAGCTGGCCGCCCAGGCACTGGGCGTGACCTCGGGCGCAGTCAGCCAGCAAATCCGGCTGCTAGAAGATCGCTTGGGCGTCACACTGTTCGTGCGCAGCCACCACAAAATGAGCCTGAGCGAAGCAGGTGAACAGGTCTACCCTGTCCTGCTGACGGCGTTTGACCAGATCGAACAGGCCATGCACACGCTAGACGCCACCAAGCAGCGCAAGACACTGACAATCAGTACCGTGCCTTCCTTTGCCGCTTCCTGGCTGATTCCCCGGCTGGCCGACTTCAAGCAACAGCATCCTGATATCGAAATCCGTGTGGAGGCCTCCCCCACGCTGGTGGACCTGCGCCGCGACAACGTCGATATCGCCATTCGCCACGGCTTGGGCGTGTATCCCGGCTTGCAGGCCGAGCCCTTGATGGCCCCTGTCTTGCTGCCTGTAGCCAGCCCCGCCTTGCTGAAAGACAAACTGGCCATTCAGGAACCGGCGGATTGCCTGGCATGGCCATTGCTGCAGGATGCCGACCGGGCCGACTGGGCACTTTGGCTGTCTGCCAACGGGGTAAAGGACGATGCGCGCGCCGATCGCGGCACGGCTTTCGAGGATGATTACTTGCTGATTCGCGGTGCGATTGCGGGCCTGGGACTAGCCTTGATACCGCAGGAGTATGCGCAAGATGAAATCGCCGCAGGCCGCTTGGTGCAAGTGCTGGACAAGCCCTGGCCAGCCCGCTTTGCCTACTACCTGGTGACCTTGCCCAGTACGACGCAAAGAGCAGAGGTCCGTGCCTTTAGTGATTGGATCATTGAACAGGCACAGCTATAGCAAGGTCGCCAGGCTTCTTACTGCTGCTGCGGCTGTAGTAGTTGTTGTGATGGTAGTGGTAACAATGACGGCTATCTCAGAGCAGAAGGGAAAATAAAACAGCGCATGATCGCTTCCCCATCCAGCCTATGTAACACCACCACTTCAACAGTCCCGATATCACGCCCCCCTGCTCCAGACATCGAAAATCCGCCTGACTTCCAACAAGGAAGCATATGATTTTTTTTTGAAAAAAAACCCCGTCCCAACAGGACGGGGCAAACCTCAACAAGCAATTGAAAAACGCTTAGGGCAATTCCACGGCCACCGGGCCACGGGGACGGGAACAGCACAACAAGACTTTGCCCTCTGGCACCGGATCCAGAGGCTCTTCAAAATAATCAACCTCGCCCGATACCAGGGTACACATGCAGGTATTGCACAGGCCCGCCCGGCAATTGAAGTCCGGGCTCAAGCCCGTTTCTTCAGCCAGATCCAGCAAGGAAGGACAGTCCTCATGCCATTGAGCCTGACGGCCATCGGGCAGAAACGTCACGGTCTGCGTGGCAGCCGTGGCAGTTTCATCCACGACGGCGGGCGACTCCGGCTCTGACGCACTTGCAATCGCACTGCCAAGCACCTCAGGCCCTGCCCCTGACGGCTCTGGCTGAACAACGCTGGCCGCAACATCACCGGCCAAGGTGTTTTCCAGCACCGTCGCCGGACCAAAAAACTCATAGTGAATGCGCTCTCGCGCCACACCCAGGCTACGCAGCACACCGTAATTGCTCTGCATGAAGGCACTAGGCCCACACAGGTAAAACTCGTAATCATCCAGTGGCAGCCAATGCTGCAACTGCTCACGTGTAATCAGTCCCGCCACATGGTGCAAACCGGCTTGTTCATCATCTTCAGTCGGGTTGCGATAGCAGAAGTAAAGTTGCACACCCTCGCGTTGTGCGGCCAGTTCGCGCATTTCATCCGCAAAGGCATGCACCGTGCTGTTATCACAGGCATGGATCACAGACACCTTACGCTGACTGTGTTTAAGCAAACGATGCAACATAGCCAGCAAAGGGGTTTGGCCCACGCCACCGCTAAGCAGCACCACAGGCCGCTGGCTGCTTTCATCCAGCACAAACTCGCCCATCGGTCCGGCCGCGCTCAGCACATCGCCCGGCTGCACCTGTTGGTGCAGATAGGAGGAGGCCAAACCATCAGCCACGCTTAACCCTGCTGGGGCCTTCTCGTGCTTGACGGAAATGCGCAGTCGATCCGTGCAGTCGGGGTCCCCCGACACGCTGTAGTTGCGCAACACGGTTTGCCCGTCAATCTCCAGGCGAAACACCAGATACTGGCCCGGCTGATAAGACGGCACAACACCGTCCACCGGCTCCAGGACAAATGAAGTAATCACGTCACTTTCGCGCTGTTTTTCCAGTACGCGATAGGCCCGGAAACGGCGGCTGGCCGTGTTCTCGGTGGGCGCAGGCGATGCAGTCGTATTCATCACGCTCAAGCCGTCGTGGTCTCGCTGGTAACGGCTTGCTCGGCCTGAATCATCTGGCTGATCTTGCGACGGAAACGCAAGGGGCCGGAATCCAAGGGTAAATCCAAAGCGGCAGGACGCTCTTTCAGGGCCTTATGCACTTCTTCCAGAACCACTTTGTCTTCCAGGAAGGCGTGGCGCACGTCTTCGTTGAAAATCTTGGAAACGGCCTCGTCATCCGGGCTGAAATTACGCAGTTGGAACCAGAAGTAGCGGGTGTGATCTTCGTCGATAGGCGTCAGGAAGTTATAGGAGTCCATCAGGAAAACGTCCTGGTGGTACTCGCTGGGCTCTTCGGTGGCGGCACCGGCGGGCAGGAAGATAGCCTTGATCACGGCCAGCGATGGGAAACGCACTTCGTATTGCTGCTTACGGTCGCAATTGCCTTCAAATTTCACAAACTGCTTGTAAAACGGTGCAACTTCCACATTTTTGGACCAGCGCGAGACCGTCACGCCATGGTCCTCAACCTTGACGGTCAAGGGCAGGCCGATGATGTCAGGGCTACCAAAGGAGCTTTGGTGGACCCAGGACACGTGCGACGGGTCCAGCAAATTGTCGGTGACGTACAGGTAATTACAGTCCAGCTCCATGGCATCGCCACGGTTCACACCCCACTCGGGATTATCCCACTCGGGGATGTCGATCAGTTTGGACGGATCAGCCAACTCAGGGTCACCCATCCAGACCCAGACCAGACCAAAACGCTCCGTACAGGGGTAGCTGCGCACCACCGCACTTTTGGGGATTTGCGCCACACCGGGCGCTTTGGTACAGGAGCCGCTGCAATCAAACGTCAGGCCGTGATAGCCGCATTCCACCTGGTCGCCAATCAAACGGCCTTTGGACAAAGGCAGACGGCGGTGTGGACAGGAATCTTCCAGAGCGACTGGCTGACCGTCTTCACGGCGATACAGCACCAGGTTTTCGCTAAGCATACGCACGGGCAGCAAGCTGCGACCGAGCTGCGTAGCCAATGCGCCTACATACCAGGCATTGCGTACAAACATGATTTACCCCCAACTCTGAATGCGGTGCATGAAGGCTGAACGAGCCCATTCATGCTCTCTTGTCTTTGAAGCGCTCCGACCTGCTGGCCAGGGCTTCTGCGCCACTGTGCGGGAACACCTAGAGCACCGTATCAATCTGGCCCCGCTTGAGCTCGCCAGCCGTGGCGAGACTTGCGCTTACGTTCTTGCTCATCATAATCGCAATTAAATTCAGCCTACTATCCATATCGTTTAGAATTTCTAAAGTTAAATGACTTTTCTGGACGGGGTCTAAGCACCATGGATACCTTGCCTCCCTTACGCGCGTTGCAAGTCTTTGAAACTCTGGGCCACAGTCAAAGCCTGCAAGAGGCTGCCCGTCGCCTGAAAATTACTCCCGGTGCCATCAGCCAGCAATTGCGCCTGCTGGAGGACAGGCTGGGCTGTAGCCTGACCTACAAAGAAGGCAAACGCTTGCGGCTGACGGCGGCGGGGGTGCGTTTTCATGAAATCTGTACTCAGGCGTTTGAGCTGTTGCGCGACGGCCAGCAAGAAATGGAGCGTTCGCGCAACACCAGCCTGCTGTCCATCAGCGCTTTGCCCTCCATGCTTAAAACCTGGATGGCCCCGCTGGCGTTTCAATGGCAGGAGCAGTACGACCCGGAGCTGACCCTGCACCTGAAAGGCAGCCATGCCGAGCCGGACCTGGAAGCCGAACAAATCGACTTTCGGATCACCTACGGTCAGGCCGCCGCCCGCCCCCGCAGCTTTACCGAGCTTTATACAGACCGTGTCGTTCCCGCCTGCAGCCCGACCCTGCTGCAAGGGCAAGCCGCCTTGCGACATCCCCGTGACCTATTGAACTATCCCTTGCTGTCCTCGGACTGGCAGCCACGCTTTACCTCGCCCCCATCCTGGCGCGACTGGTTTAAGTCTTTGGCTATACACATAGGCAATACGCCCCTGGATCGCTTCCGTGTTTTTTCCCTGTCGCATATGGCACTGGAGTCCGCCGTGGCAGGCCAGGGGTTTGTATTGGCGCAATGCTCGATGATAGAAAAAGAAGTGCGCAGCGGGCAGTTAATTCTGCCCTTCTCCCATTCCTTGCCCCTGCCCTGGCCTTATGTACTGACCCGACGGGCGGGTGCGTTTGAGTCACCTCATAGCCAGGATTTTCATCGCTATTTATTGAAACAGGCACGACAACAGGAGCAAATCAATCAGGAGCTGTTGCTGCAAGCATTAGCCTGAGCAATGTCGCAGTACGACGAAATACAGCCAGATTGCCGATAGACCTGCTGGCCTGGCCGTGGCTAAGCACTAAACCATTGAGTGCTTCAGCTACATAGGCGTAGGACTATTCGATGGCTTAGCTCTACATCGTTCCACTTTCAGTTCAGTTTCCAGCACTCAGCCAGGTGAGCAAAACAGGTCGAGCGCCTGGATCAGACAAGTACATATAAGCGGCTTCTACCGCCCGATAAACGCAACTGCGGATGCATTTCTAGCATCAACAAAAAAGCGTGTTTACCGCCCCCGAAGGGGCCATCAACACGCTCTTTAATCCTGCTGAAGAAACTTCAGCGTCTTAGGCCACGACGGCAGCCAGCGACTCCGCGAAGTAATCCACGTTGGACTGGTTCAAGCCTGGCACGCTGATGCGGCCAGACTCCAGCACATACACGCCAAAATCATCACGCAGTTTCTGAATCTGCTCTTTGGTCAGGCCGGTGTAGCAGAACATACCTTGCTGTTTGACAAAATAGCTGCTGTCGTACTGGGGAGCCAGCTCTTTCAGGCGATCATGTACACGCTTGCGCATGGCAGCAATACGCTGACGCATGGTTTCCACATCTGCCGCCCATTCGGCCAGCAAAGACTCATCCGACAAGACCGAGGCAATAGCCTGTCCACCGTGCGAGGGCGGGTTGGAGTAGATGCGACGCACCACGGCTTTAAGCTGGCCCAAAACGCGGTCAGCTTCGTCCGCGCTCTTGCACACCACCGACAAGCCGCCGCAGCGCTCGGAGTAGTAGGAGAAATTCTTGGAGAAAGAATTGGCCAGCAGGAAAGTCAGTCCTGCATCGACCATGGCGCGCACGGCAAAGGCATCTTCATCCAGGCTACGACCAAAACCCTGGTAAGCCATGTCCAGGAAAGGTATCAGCTTGCGCTGCTGCAGCACAGGAATCAGTTGCAGCCACTGCTCGTCGCTCAGATCAGCCCCGGTGGGGTTATGGCAGCAGGGGTGCAGCAGGACAATGCTGTACTCGGGCAGGACGGAAATATCTTCCATCAGGCCGGTGAAATCCAGACCGCGAGTAGCGGGATCGTAGTAGCGGTAAGTGTGGGTAGGAATGCCCGATCCACGGAAAATGGAGTGGTGGTTATCCCAGGCTGGATCGCTGATCCACATTTCGCTATTGGGGTAGGCTTCGTGCAGGAAGTCGCCACCCACTTTCAAGGCACCCGAACCACCCAGTGTCTGGATGGTCGCCACACGACCTTCTTGCAACACTTTGCTGTCGGCACCAAAAACCAGTTTTTGCACGGCGCTGCGGTACGAAGCCAAGCCTTCGATAGGCAGGTAGCCACGTGGTTGGCCCTTGGCTGCCCATTGCTCTTCAGCGCGGCGAGCCACATCCAGCAAAGGCAGACGGCCTTGCTCGTCGTAATACAAACCAATGGTCAGGTTGACCTTGCGGTCGCGCGGATCGGCGTGAAATGCCTCGTTCAAACGGAAAATCGGATCGCCACCATAGGCCTGCAAATGCTCAAACATGCTTGTTCCTTGAAAAATTACGGTTGTGGGCCGCCCGGTCTGGTCGACGGTCTATTCAAATAAGCATTGACCTTATACCTTGGGCCTACTTTAGCCAATATCTTGGGGATTTTTTTTGCAGCACATGGGCACGCGAGCGATGCGTGAATGCGTCATCAGACTTGTCCCCCCTTGGTTCGGCACCGCACCTGTTCTTGTCTAGTCGGTGCAGGCAGTCAAACACCAGCGTCACCATGCAGTCTGTTCATACCTCCAGCAAACCGAAGGTGCAAGAACGTGAACACGGTGTACCAGCTTGTCTGCCTGGGCCTTGCCAGCAACGAATATACATGGCTTTCTGACGATACAGAACCATGCACTTTCATTCATTCTGCTTTTGCTCCGCCCGCGTTGCCCACATGACACCGCATGGTCATATGCAGATCCCGCCCAAGACCGTTAACATGGGACTTTCACCGTTTCAACAGGAGTCCGCCGTGTCCGTATCGCCGCTGCCCAGCCCCGTATCCTGCCCTTTAGAGGGGGCCAGCAACTTCCGTGATATTGGCGGCTATGCCGCAGGCTCTGGTTCCTTTCGTAAAGGCCGTGTCTACCGCTCGGACCATTTGGCGAATTTAAGCAGCCAGGATCTGGACACGCTGCAGGAACTGGGCATTGCCTGTTCACTGGATTTCCGTGGCGCACACGAGCGCAAACGCTCTCCCTACCAATACAGCTTTCTGACCAGTCATGCGCTGACCGTCGAACCCACCGTATTGCCCGATTTTCTGGACATGCTTGCCAAGGGTGAAGTGGATGTCAAAGCAGCCTATGGCACGATGAACAAAACCTACTCTGAATTCGTGACCGCACATGCAGCCACGTTTGGACGGGTCTTTGACCAGTTGCTGGACACCCATACTCCCCTTGTCCTGCACTGCACGGCGGGCAAAGATCGCACCGGCTTTGCGGTTGCCTTGCTGCACCGCGCCGCTGGCGTACATCCTGATGATGTGATGCACGACTATCTGCTTACCAATCAATTTTTCCGCCGCCCCGATCTGCCCGATAACCGTGGCATCAGCGACGAAGTGCTGGATATTCTCTGGGGTGTGCAGCCCGAGTTTCTGGAAACCGCCTTCAAGACCATTGATAAGACACACGGCAATCTGGAGAACTTCTTCCAGAACGCCTTGAAGCTCAGCCCCGCCCGACGTGCGGCCTTACTGGAACGCTACACCGCCTAAACCACGCCTACCGAGGCCTCTGGCAACTCCCAGTGGCCGTCCAGGCTCAAGGCTGGCCCTATCACATTGCGCCAAGTGGGCAGATCATGCATTTGCGTGAACAAAGGCATGCAATAACGTGGCTGCACCATATCCACCAGCCAACGCAAATCCGTCAAACGCGGGTGAGCATTCCAGCACAAGGTATGCGTGCCGCGCGGAGCATGCGGGGCCACATAGCCAGTGTGAATCAACAAGCGATCGCCAGGCTCGGCATTGCCGTCCGAAGTCCGCGCTTGCTGCTCACGAATCAACTCTCCTGCCTTACCCTGACAACCGTCCGGTTCACCAGCCAAAAGCAGGTGTGCTTGGGGATCAAACGTAGCCGCACGCGGCATCAGTTCGCGCAAGGATTGCTGCACGCCTGGCAACAACAGATCGCTGCTTTGGCTGATCATGCGGGTCAGGTTTTCGTAGCAGGACGCATCCATGCTCCAATCCTCAAAGCCTTGCTGCTGACGCCACAAGGCAATCTCGATCGCCCGGCCCGAAGGCGGCACCGGCAACAAAGCAGGATGGGACTGCAGCAAGGACTCCAGAATGCTCCAGGCAACGTGATGAGACTGATCATACAAACCATAAGACGCATCCAGTAACGCCAGATACGCAGGAGGTGGCAAATCAAAGGGAAACAGCAAGGACTCGCAGGAAAAGTCCCCGCTATAAAACAGACCGCCACCCACATCCAGATGCAGCCAGACACCCCCCAAGGCATGGCCGGACAAACCAGTGCGAACGGCAATATCGCCAATATAAGTCGTGCCGCGTGTCGGCAATTCACGCCAGATCCGACCGGCAGGCAAGCTGCGCGCGGTCGAGGCCGTGGCGTAAACAGGAATGTGTTCGGGCAGTTTGGATAAGGAGCCCATGTGGTCCTGGTGATCATGCGTCACCAAAATGGCATCCACCTCCAGCCCCTCATGCCAATCGCACACCTGACCGGGGTACAAGGGCCCACCGGCATCTAGCAGCAGTCGCAAGCCACATGCCTGCACGAGAATGGCGGCAGGCACTTTACCTCCAGAGCCGCTTAACACCGTCACCCGTGTCTGGTTCATGCTCCGTCCCCTACAAGGCATTGTGGCCAACCTATCACCCAACCACACCCGGCATTCTGCTTTGCAGCACGGCGTAACGCGGGGCGCAAAAGCAAAGCATCAATAAGCGCAATGGGCCGCAGCTCACGCTGCCGGACAGAGAAAGGCATCAACTTAAAGAACCAGAGCCACCGAAGTGCCCTGCCTTAAAAAAAACGACGACAGGATCAGATTAAACAAGTGTTCTTTCAGCCCTGTTACAGATTTATGGCAGTTCGATGGCAGTGCCCGGTGAGCAAACCGAAGCCACCCCCGCTGCTTCAACTATGTCTTATTGGCACTCAGGTGCTGAATCGACCCTGGCGAAACGCCCCCGGTGCAACGCCAGTCCAACCCTTGAAAGCACGCTGAAATGCAGCACTGTCTTTAAAACCCAGTTCCTGTGCCAGTTCCGCGAAAGACATCGAATGAGCATTCAAACGAATAATGGCCATATCGCGTCGCAACTCATCTTTCAAAGACTGAAACGATGTCCCTTCCATCGCCAAGCGCCGCTGCAATGTCGCTGTCGACATATGTAAAGCACGAGCCGTAATTCCCAGATCTGGCCAGCTAGGTCGAGTGCGTTGAAGATACTCACGTACCCTGGCACTGACCACATCGGTGGAGCTGCGCGGCATGATGATATTGGCCTGAGCATCCGCTAGAAACAGACGTAACTCCGTCTCACCCCGTCGCACTGGCGTCTTTAACCAGGCGGCTTCAAACCACAGGGCAGTTTGTCCGCGCTTGAACTCTAAATGGGCAGGGAACACTTTGCCATAACTACCGGCATGGGGAGGATTGTCAAACGCGAAGTCAAAGCGCACCACCGGCAAGCGGCCACCGATGAGCCAGGCCAGCAAACGCCAGAACACTCGCAGTAATAGCTCATGCAAAAAAATCGGCTCTCCAAGAGAACCGTTAAAACGCAAACCAAGGCCGGCAAGATCACCCTTGCTATGCAATTCCAATGCCACGTCCTCCTGCAATAACCAAAAGGTCCTGGCTATACGACGAATTGCGACTTCCAGATTATTCGCCCCCAGGGCCGAGCGACTTATCAGCGCAAAGCTGCCCAGTTTCAAGGGGCGCGATAAAAAACCAAGACCTTCATCCTCGCGCTGTTCAATCAACAAACGAAACAAAGCACTGTATTGACAAGCCGTGACTCGGGCTCCCGCATGTCCAATCAGCTCAGGAGAGATGTCTGTAGCGTTTAAGAACGGTCCAATATCTTCGCCCCGCATTTGTAAACCCATCAGCATGCCACTGACTAAGGCAATCGGCACAGTAGCCGGAGCCTTAAGGGGGGCGCGGGGAGCGCGTCGCTGATTGAGGTGTTCTGCCATTCGATCGATGCCTTGTGTCATTGCTGGAGCGGGCACGCATTTTTACTATAGGTCACATAAACCAAGCAGTCGATCCGCATCAATACGAACATGACGGGAGACAAAAAAATGTACCTGACTCAAGCGTTACATCGCGCGGTTCAACAAAAGCCTGAACGTATTGCTGTGCGCTACGGCAATCGGGCCTGGACCTTCCGCCAACTTGGAGACCGTGTAGCCCGCCTGGCCGGTGCGCTACAACATCTGGGTATGAAAGAAGGCGACCGCGTCGCCATCCTTGCCCTGAACTGCGATCGCTATCTCGAATACCAGATGGCCGTCCCTTGGGGTGGCGGGGTACTTAACCCATGCAACACCCGCTGGTCCGCCTCGGAAACGCTGTACGCACTGAACGACTCAGGCTCTACGATCTTGCTCGTCGATGACACATTCTGTGACCTGGTCGAAAAAATCCGAAGCGACGCCACCACTCTACGCGAAGTGATTTACTGTGGGGATAATCAGGCACCTGCGGGCATGCACGACTATGAAACCTTATTAGCCACCCATGCCGCCATCGCTGATGTCATGCGCCGCGACGAGGATCTGGCCGGAATCTTCTATACAGGCGGCACCACCGGCTTTCCTAAAGGCGTCATGCTGAGCCACAGCAATTTGCTCAGCTCTGGCCTGGCCCTGCGAGCTGAAGGTATCGCGACTCCTGATGGCATCTATCTACATGCCGCCCCCATGTTCCACCTGGCCGACATGGGCATCGCCATGCCTCACTGGATCGAAGGCAATACTCAATCCATCATCACCGCGTTCTCTCCGGAAAAGGTGCTAGATACACTGGAGCGTGACCGCGTGACACACATGCTGCTGGTGCCGACCATGATCCAGATGCTGGTCGATCACCCGTCCATGCAGCAAGCCCGCGACTTAAGTGCACTGCAAACTATTATTTACGGGGCTTCGCCCATTTCTACGGCCGTCCTTGAGCGCGCCATGAAAGCCTTGCCTCACGTCAGTTTCATGCAGGCCTATGGCATGACCGAACTGTCTCCACTGGCAAGCATCTTGCCCGCCTTTCACCATACACATGAAGCACGCAGCCTCAACAAGCTGAAATCGGCTGGCCGCGCCAGCTTATGTACCGAAGTACGCATTGTGGACCCACTGGATCAAGAGGTTCCGCGTGGCACGGTGGGCGAGATTGTCGTACGTGGCCCCAATGTGATGCAGGGCTACTGGAACAAGCCTGAACAAACCGAACAAGCCCTGCGCAATGGCTGGATGCATACCGGTGACGGTGGTTACATGGATGAGGATGGTTTCATCTTTGTCGTGGATCGCCTGAAAGACATGATTATTAGCGGCGGCGAAAACATCTATTCCGTTGAAGTCGAAAACGCACTGGCCCAACACCCCAGCGTCGCCGCCTGTGCAGTCATTGGCATTCCCAGCCCCGAGTGGGGCGAAGCGGTCCATGCCGTCGTCGTTCTCAAGCCCGACGCATCGGTCCATGCTGGCGACCTGATGGCTCACTGCAAGACCCTGATTGCCAGCTACAAGTGCCCCCGCAGTGTCGTTTTCCAAGAGACTCTGCCCTTGTCAGGGGCCGGCAAGCTTCTCAAAACCGAGCTGCGCAAGCCCTACTGGGATCAGCAAGACCGAAAAATCAGCTAAGTCATTTCCCTTTAAAGGAGTCTGTATGAGCTCTTCTGTCATCGTGGCCGGTGTCGGCATGATTCCCTTTACCAAGCCTGGGAGCAGTGAACCCTACCCCGTCATGGCTACCAAGGCCATTCGTGCCGCACTGGCTGACGCCCATCTGGGCTACGACAAAGTCCAGCAAGCCTACGCCGGGTATGTTTATGGAGACTCGACTGCAGGCCAGCGCGGGCTCTATGAAGTAGGCATGACAGGCATCCCTGTAATCAATGTGAATAACAACTGCTCGACCGGATCCACCGCTCTATATCTGGCACGTCAGGCGATTGCCAGCGGAGCGGCCGACTGTGTACTGGCCTTCGGCTTTGAACAGATGACACCCGGCGCGCTTGGCTCTGTATTCAATGACCGTCCCAGCCCGTTCGAGAAGTTCGATGCCATCACCGCTGAGCTGATTGATGTTCCCGATATCCCTTTCGCGCTGCGTTACTTTGGCGGTGCCGGCCTGGCCCATATGCAGGAGTTCGGCACCAAGTTGGAGACCTTTGCCAAAATACGTGCCAAAGCCAGCCAGCACGCTGCCAACAACCCACTGGCCCTGTTTCGGACTGTTGTCACTGCGGACGACGTCATGGCCTCCCACATGATCTGGCCTGGCGTCATGACCAAACTGATGGCTTGCCCACCCACCTGTGGTGCAGCTGCTGCGCTGCTGGTCTCCGAGTCGTTCGCCAGAAAACAAGGCCTGAATACGAATGTTCGTATCCGCGCCCAAGCCATGACGACCGACACGCCACCTACCTTCGACGCTCGGGACATGCGCGAAGTCGTGGGTTTCAGCATGACTCGCAACGCCGCTGAACAAGTCTACGAAGCAGCAGGTGTGGGGCCAACCGACATCAATGTCGTAGAGCTGCATGACTGCTTTGCCCACAACGAACTCATTACGTACGAAGCACTCGGTCTGTGCCCCATCGGCGGCGCCGAGAAATTTGTCTGCGATGGTGACAATACCTATGGTGGCCAGGTTGTCACCAATCCATCCGGTGGCCTGCTTTCCAAGGGACATCCACTGGGCGCAACCGGGCTGGCGCAGTGTACTGAGCTGGTTGAACAGCTAAGAGCCAATGCCGGGACTCGCCAAGTCGACGGGGCCCGGCTGGCACTTCAACACAACCTGGGTTTGGGCGGTGCCTGCGTCGTCACCCTGTATGAAAGGACACAATCATGATCGATAAGAAATGGATTGGTCATGAAGTCGGCCACTCGGTCTTGCCCATTGAACGCAGCCGTCTGCAGTTTTTTGCCAAGGCCATCGGTGACACCAACCCCATCTACACCGATCTGCAAGCCGCCAGACAAGCAGGCTATGCCGATTTGCCCGCTCCTCCTACCTTCCTGTTCGCTGCCGAACTGGACTCAGGTGCCCTATTCGGCCTGCTTGACCTGCTGCAAGTCCCTCATGCCAAGGTTTTGCACGGCGAAGAA
Source organism: Alcaligenes sp. SMD-FA (assembly GCF_025960365.1). Lineage (NCBI taxonomy): Bacteria > Pseudomonadati > Pseudomonadota > Betaproteobacteria > Burkholderiales > Alcaligenaceae > Alcaligenes > Alcaligenes sp. SMD-FA. The sequence continues at coordinate 3,906,924 of NZ_CP110108.1, forward strand.
GGTTTTGAATACTTTGGCTCGGTTGTCGCAGGCGATACCGTCACCGTCAGCTCTTATGTCAAAGATATTTATGACAAAAAAGGCGGTGCACTGGAATTTATTGAAATCGAATCGAATGTGTGGAACCAGCGCGGGGAGCAAGTGGCCCGAATGCGTTCCGTCACCGTCGTGCGCCACTGAAGGAGACACCATGAGCAGCATCAACTATGACGCGGTACAGGTGGGCGACAGCTTGCCCCCCTTGACGCTCGTCCCCGTGGATCGCCGCATGCTGGCGCTGTTTGCCGGTGCTTCGGGGGACCACCATCCCATTCATATCGATCTTGACTACGCCCGTCGTGCAGGGATGCCGGATGTTTTTGCACATGGCATGCTCGGCATGGCATGGCTAGGTCGTTTGCTAACCGGATGGGTAGAACAATCACAACTACGCCGCTTGGATGCCCGATTTCAAGGTATTACTCACCTGGGCCATGTCATGTGCTGCAGCGGGCATGTTATTGAAAAACAAGAGGTCAATGGTGAACGCTGCCTACGTATCGAGCTGCGCAGCACCAACCAATACGGGCAAATCAAAATCGCGGGCGAAGCATTAATCGCTTTCCCTGATCTCTGAATCAAGAAAAACGGCAGGAGACACTCATGACTCAAAAACTCGACGGCAAAGTTGCCCTTGTCACTGGCTCTGGCCGAGGCATAGGCCGCTCAATTGCACTGAAACTGGCCAGTGAAGGCGCACGTTTACTGATCAACGACCTGGATGCCGAACCCGCTCAGGAGGTGGTTCAAGCGATCCGTGATATGGGCGGCGAGGCAGTCGCCTGCATGGGCAGCGTCACTTCCCCGGACTTTGCCGAGCGATTCATTGGCACAGCAGTCAGCGAGTATCAAGGGCTGGACATCATCATCAACAATGCCGGCTACACCTGGGATAGCGTCATTCAGAAAATGACTGACGAACAATGGTACGCCATGCTGGATTGCCACCTGACAGCACCCTTTCGCATTCTGCGAGCTGCACAACCGGTCATCCGCCGCCTGTCCAAGGCCGAAGGTGAGGCCGGTCAGCGTGTCATGCGCAAAGTGGTCAATATTTCTTCGGTTGCCGGTCTATTTGGCAATGCAGGTCAAGCGAACTACTCGGCGGCCAAGGCAGGAATCGTCGGCATGACACAAACCCTGGCAAAGGAATGGGGACGGATCAATGTCACCGTCAACTGCGTGGCTTACGGCTTAATCAACACCCGCCTGACCAGCAGTGTCGCAGGCGAGTCCACGACCAATATTGAAGGACGCGAAATCAAAGTCGGCGTAAATCCCGATTTGCTGGCTGCCATGGAGCGCAACATCCCCTTGGGTCGTGCCGGCACCCCAGACGAGGCGGCCGGAGCCGTTTACCTATTCTGCACTCCCGAATCGGATTACATCAGTGGCCAAACACTGCTTTGCAGTGGCGGCCTGACCGGTATTTAAAGAGGCCCACCATGCTACCGCAACTGCATCGCCATCCCTGGATGGATGAGGAGATTGAAGCTTTTCGCGAACAGGTGCGCCGCTATATTGCGGGCGAGCTGACGCCACACATGGACCATTGGCGACGCCAAGGCTACATTCCCCGCGAAGTCTGGCACACATTCGGACAGATGGGGTTTCTACTGCCAGAAATCGAAGAAACCTATGGCGGTGCAGGCGCAAGTCTGGCCTATCAGCTCGTCGTGCAAGATGAGCTGGCCAAAGCGGAAGTGCCCGCCACCACAGCCGTACACAGCATCGCCACGCATTACATACTGGACTACGGCACGGCTGCACAAAAACAACGCTGGCTGCCCAAACTGGTCAGTGGAGAGTTGCTGGCTGGCATCGCCATGACCGAACCCGGTTGCGGTTCAGACCTTCAGGCCTTACGTACCCGTGCGCGGCTTGAAGGAAATGAATACGTAATCGACGGCAGCAAAACCTTCATCACCAATGGCTTTACCGCCAATTTGCTGGTGGTGGCGGTACGTACCGGAGAGGCGGGCAGCCGAGGAGTCTCACTGATTATTCTGGAAACTGAAAATCTAGCTGGGTTCCAGGTGGGCAAACGTCTGGAGAAGCTGGGCCAGCATGCTTCCGATACCGCTGAACTGTCGTTTAACCATGTCAGAGTCCCGGTTGAACACCTGCTAGGCGAAACAGCAGGAAAGGGTTTTGCCCAGTTAATGAGCCAGCTTCCCTACGAGCGCCTGTTGCTGGCCGTTCCCGCTGCCGCCGTCATCGAGCGTGCTGTAGAGCTGACCCTGGAATACACGCAGCAACGCAAGGTGTTCGGCCAGACGCTCTATGAATTACAAAACACGCGCTTCAAACTGGCCGAGTGCGCCACTCTGGCCCATGTGGTGCGCACCTTTGTCAATGACTGCACCCAACGTTTGCTTGACGGTCAGCTTGATGACACTGCGGCCTATATGGCCAAGTGGTGGTGCACCGAACAACAGCACAAAGTCACGGACGAGTGCTTGCAGCTCTTTGGCGGCTACGGCTATATCACGGAATACCCGATTGCCAGAATGTACGCGGATGCCCGAGTACAACGTATCTACGGCGGTGCCAACGAAATCATGAAAGAACTGATTGCCAGAAGGCTGCCCGCATGATGCCGCCCCTGACTGGTATCCAGATTGTGGAGTTTGAGGGAATAGGGCCGGGGCCATTGGCTGGCCGCATGCTGGCTGACATGGGCGCACAAGTGACGGTTATTGCTCGCCCACAAAAAAGTGCCGTAGACGAACGAATGGGGGCCGCCACCAACCCCATTCGCCGTGGAAAAAGAACCGTAACGTTGGATCTGAAACAAGCTGACGATGTCGCCACCGCTTTACAACTGATCACCCAAGCAGACGCACTACTAGAAGGTAACCGTCCCGGCGTCATGGAAAAATTGGGCCTGGGCCCGGCTGACTGTGCTGCACACAACCCCCGGCTGGTATACGGCCGCATGACAGGCTGGGGACAATCCGGCCCCCTGGCACAGTCGGCAGGTCACGACCTGAACTACGTCGCGCTCACCGGCCTGCTGTCACTATCGGCACACAAGGGCCAAATGCCGATGGTGCCCCCCACTGTCGTAGGCGACGCTTCGGGGGCACTAGGCCTGGCCTTTGGCATGGTCTGCTCATTACTGGAGGCGCGCTCAAGCGGCAAGGGACGAGTCGTGGATGGGGCAATCGTCGATGTGCTGGCGATGCTCGGCAGTATCGCCCAGTGGGTCCGTGCCAGCGGACAACTCGATGGAGTTTCACCCAGCCCCTTTCACGACTCGCCTTTTTACGATGTGTATCGTTGCGTCGATGGCGGTTTTATAACGCTCGCAGCCTTGGAGCCGCAATTCTATGCCTTGGCGCTGAGCAAGCTGGGCTTAAGCGATGTGGACCCGGCCGCGCAGTATGACACGCGTCAGTGGCCAGATTTCAAAGCCCGGCTGACACGCCTCTTTGCCAGCCAAACACGAGCGCACTGGTGTGCGCTTCTGGAGGGCACGGATGCCTGTTTCGCACCGGTACTGAGCCTGAAAGAGGCCGCGTGCCACCCCCACAATGTGGCACGCGGCATCTACCACACCGCCGCCGACAACAGCATACAGGTTGCCGCTGCCCCACGCTTTCTTCCCTTAATCACGTCGTCTGACACAGGCGCCGACCGTCATGAGCAACGCTAGGGGCAGCATGTCTGTCAAGCGGGAAAAAACCAGATCAACACCCAATTGCGTCGCCACCATGACGCACACAGGAGAAATCATATGCAGCAATCCGATGGAGTCGCCTGGGGTATAACCGAGAGCGTGGGTCGGATCGTGCTCAAACGGCACGAATACGCCAACACACTTTCACACGCAGCCAGCCAGGCTTTGATACAAGCCATCAATAGTGTGCTCGACCAACAGCCACGCGTTGTTCTTCTTGCAGCCGAGGGAAAGATCTTTTGTGCTGGAGGTGACATTGCCGAGTTCGCTGCCGCTGGTCCAGCCCTTGCAGATTTAGTCGACGATATCCTTGAACCACTACACCCCGCACTGTATCGCCTGGCAACAGCCCCCATGCCTGTCATTTCGGTACTGAACGGGCCTATCGGGGGTGCAGGCATCGGTCTAGCACTGTGTGCGGACTTTGTACTGGCTGCGCAATCGGTCAAGCTTCGTACTGGCTACGCCGCACTGGGTTTATCGCCAGACCTGGGAGCCTCGTACTTTCTGGCTCGTCGCGTTGGCGCAATACGCGCCCAGCAATGGCTGATGCTCAGCCAAACCATCAGTGCCCAAGACTGTCTGACTCACGGTGTGGTGGATGCACTCTACCCAGAGGATGAATTGACACAAGCAGCAGAGGACTTGGCGACACGACTGTCGCAATCTGCCCGTGCCTCGTTAACCAGCATTAAAACCTTATGCTCCGGTCTGCCCGCCCGCGACTTACACACCCATCTTCAACTGGAGCACCAGTTTCTTACAGCATGCGCACGCCGCACGGATGCACAGGAAGGAATACACGCGTTCTTCGAGCGGCGAGCACCCCGCTTTACAGGGAACTGATGCCGTTTTGCCGTGCTACGCACAAAAAAAAGAGCGCCAGATCAGCGCTCCTGAAAAGGGGGACTACAAACAAGAACTTAAATAATGAGGGGCGTCAAAAATACCGCCAGAATCACGGCCATTACCAAGCGCATGACGATACCCAAGGTCGCAGCCAGCATGACTTCTTTTTCATTCAGATCTGAACACTCGGCCCAGACCACCGGAATCTGTCCAAATACCGCCGATAAGGGCAGGCCGGACGAGGCCAGAACGAACGCCCCCACGACCAGGGAGGGATCCAGTGTCGAGGCAATAGCCTGCAATTTACCCATTGCCAGTGTCGGGCTGACCAGGATGGCCAACACGCCCGTTTCGGGATGAATGTTCAAGGCCAGCAAACCACGTTCAAGCACATCGCTGATCGGAGCCCAAATGCCGATATGTTCCAGCAAGCCAATGACACAGAACACCAAGGCCACAGCCGGAATCAGGATCAGCAGCAACAATTCCACCCCTTCACGGGCCGCCTTGAACAGCATGGGCGCAAAATCAATATTCGGCGTGAAACGAGGCGCAGCCAGCAAATCCACCGAACGGACGTTGCGATAAACCAGCCGTGACAACAGCAGGGGGGACAGCAGCAAGGGGCCAAAGACCGCAATCAGCACCACGGCAAAGACATTCACTCCAGCAAAGGTCAATGCCATCATGCCCAGCATGAAGGTCGAGAAAGATTGCTGGGACTGCACCATCGTGGCAACCGCAATTTTCTGCTCGTCTTTGGTCGCCCCTGCCTGGCGCAGCAAGGGCCCCGAGATACGACCAGCCGCATTGATATCGCCAAAAATGTTGTACACGCTGGGAATGATGACGGCCGGATTGATCCCGATAGCCCGCATCGCCGGCATAAAAACCCGCATCATGGCATCGGTAAAGCCCAGACGCTCCAGCAGCCGCCCAATAATGACGCTGATAATGACCGCCACCCCAACCTGCCCGGTCAAAAACACATCCACCACAACGGGTTTGACCTTGTTCAACACGGTATCAAAGGCACCGGACAAGGTAGCGGGAAAGAAAAACAGCGTCAGCATGGCCGCAACCAGCAAGCTCAGGCCCACCACCTCGATACGCTCCAAAGGACGGCGGCCCGCAGGCGGTGAATGCACAACCTTATCGATTTCTATTGTTTTGTTATCCATGTCTGTCTCCGTTCAGGAAGCTGGATTTACTGGAAGCTCAGCACGTTCTTGCCCATGAGATGGGCAGTCGAGAAATGCCGGGCGTATTCACGCAAACGGGCACCCCCCACTTGATGCACCGGCGTAGACGTCACCCGATCGCGGAACATCACCACCTCGACACCATCGAGCAAGGCGCTCAAGGCATAAGCCAGTGGCAGTCCGTTCTCCAGAATTTCCAGTACATGGCTGTTACCTACCAGAAAATTCAGCCCCAGTTCACGGGCGCATTCAATCAAGGCATGGCCGTCATAGACTCGGCTAATCGACGCCAGCACCGTATCCACTCCTGGGTTCTGAGCAACTGCCTGGCGCAGATGTTCAGGACTGAATCCCGTATGCGGGAAGATATGCAAAATACGGCTGACTGGACTGCTACGTTCGCCCAGTCGAATCGCACCGCGCGTCAAGGTGCTGGTCTCCAGAATATTCTCGTTGTCCTTGATGCGACGCTCGGCCTGCAAGATCTGATCTTCCAGATCCAGCCCCATGAAACCGTCCAGCCTATCGAGCATATCGCCCAAGGTTTTCACCCCTTCCAAGGGCTCGCCCACGAACATTACATTGCCATGAATACCTCCATAGGCGATATCACTTTTAGCCACTTTGTGGCCATGCAGATACGCAATGCCCGGATGCAAGCCATGAAATGCCTCATGACACTCCAGCGCTGCCACGCCATACAGGTCCAGATAATCCTTCAGGGTCACGCCCCCACAACTGGCGGCATCTGCGATGGGATGGTGCGCCACAATGGCATCCACCCCAGTCGCGCCGGCCAACTCAATACTCAGTTCGGACATGGTCATGCACACGGCCACCTTGCGCACTTCCTTGTTGGGGTCTCCATGAATCAGCCCCGGAATTTCCAGCACTTCCTTGCCGTAAATTCCCGAGGACTTCCAGATCACGAAAGGATGATGGCCGCACTTGACCTCATCCATACAGGACACCATGCGTCCCCCCGTAATGACATTCAACGCATCCAGCAAATCGGCTACATAGGCCATGATTTTGTCTCCAAATAAAAAGCCGGCCTCAGGCCCTGGGAAATCCCAGGGTCCGAGGCCGGCGGTATGCGAGCACTTCCTGTCGGCAACTTCCCCAAGCGGGCCGGTCAGGGCCTGGGCTCGGTTCCAAAGCCAATTGCACACCGGGCAATCCACTCTGGACGGAAGGACAACAAGACTGTCTACCAGTCAGCTTCTTTTTATCGATTCGGAACTCAGGGCAGCGGTTTGCACCGGCGCCACTGCGTTCACACTCCTTTTTGCAACAACACCATGGTGGAAGACAACTGCGCTGTCGCGTCGTAATCCTTGAAAATGGCGACGACATCCAAGCCATACTCTTCCACCAAAACCTGCTTCATCTCCTTTTTGAAAGCCTTGATCAGGTACAGATCGGCCAGATCGGCAATATGTGCGTTTTCACGGCTCAGCGTCTGCAAGGCAGGCTGGCGTTTATGAACGGCCAACATGCTGATCCTGTCATCGAGCACATCAATCTTCAGTGTCACCACACCTGATGCAAAAATACTGCTGTTGATGCGGTTGTAGTCCCGGGTCAGCGCCTGCTTGAATTCGCCCATAGAAGAAAAGCCTGCCATCACCATTGCCTACCCCCAACCTATTTGAATTATTGTCGTTTACTCGTATTCAGCGACCGCCTCCTGCGCCATCCTGCCATGCTGATAACGGCGATACGCCAAACCAGCAACAGCAATATCTTCAATCGCCACACCCACTGATTTATACACGCAAATACCCTGTGCGTCGTAACCTTGTCCACGCCCCAATTGCAACCAATCGCTTAACTCGGATACCTTGCCCTGAATGCCGCAATCGGCTGCAGCCAGAATCAGATCCCCGGCCTCGGCAAGCGTCTGCTCCCCCCACTCCACAATGATCTTGCCTGCCCGCTGCAAGCAAACATCATCCAGCTCCCGCGCCGTGGGCAGACTAGAACCAACAGCCGCGACAAAGCAACCTGGTTTGAGCGTACGCCCATCAAACAAGGGCTCACGGCTGCGACTGGCGGTAACCAGAATATCTGCCTGAACCGCGATCTCATCAGGGCGTGCTGCACGTACCGGTACGCCACAGTCCAGCTCCAGCTTGCGGCAACGCTCCTGATCCACATTCGGGCTCCAGACCAGCACACGGCGCAAATCAAAAGCCTGGCAAAACTGCTGGACATGCGCGGTGCCCTGAGCCCCGAGCCCCAGCACTCCCAAGGTTCGAGATTGGGGGTTTGCCCCCCGCTGTGCGGCCAGCACCGAGCACGCGGCAGTACGCCACTGCGTAATCGCACCGGCATCCAGCGTTGCCAAGGTTTGTCCACTGCGCGCATCAAACAGCACAATCACAAAGTTGAACCTGCCGTGTACGGTCGTATAAATTTTGACCCCAGCGACTTGCTGGCCTGAGATAACCGCCCCCAAGGTAGATAAGCGCGTATCGCCCACCTGCGTGCGCACACGACGTTGCTGCGCCGCCTGCCCCTGTCCAAACTCAAGAAAAGCCTGCTCCAGCACCTGCTGTACCGCAGGCGCATCCAGCAGTGTGTGTAATTGCTTATCGGTCAAATGCAGCATGGGCGGCTCCTTTTACCAGCTCACCGTCACGTCACCGCGCACAAAAGTCTGGCACGCCATACGAAAACCCTCTGCCAGATCCTGCTCGGACAAGTGTTTATGTTCCTTGGCCTTGACCTCATCCGTATTGCTCAGCCCTTCCGTAATTCGGCACTTGCAGGTACCGCAGATACCGCCCCCGCACTTGAACGGGATGCCGCCTCGCTCGCGAATCGAAACCCGCAGCAAATTGCTGTTCTCGGCGGCAGACACCACCAAATCATTATTCGACGCAAATGTAATCTGAACCATATTCTGCTACCTCAGGATTGCTGCTTTACCAGGGGCTGCGTCCCTGTTTTGTGACCCGTAAGCTCACATTGGCGCAACTCGGCCTGTAGGCTGCCAAAGTGCGTCAATCCGGCCAGTTCTTCATAAGCCTGCTCGGCTGTGGCAAATTTTTCCATTTGCCGAGTAGGAATGTCATTGATCGTGCCATTTGGCGCCTCTTCCACAATGCGAACCCGCGACCCGTCCTGGATACGCGCAATGGCAAACACCGCTTTGAAACGACCCTGAAAATGGTATTCATACGCCGCCACCATTTCCACGCCCACACCCGGCTCCGTACGGTATTCGCCTGGCTTGCTCGTTAGCACCACATACATCACTGCACCTCCTGTATCTCTGCCTGCTCCAGAACGATGTCCTGGTTAATCCACAACTGGCACGCCAGCCGCCAGCCCTGATCCAGCCGCTCGCCTAATTGCTTTTTCTCTTTCCAGTTGGCCGCTGGCAGATGCTCAGCCCCCTCCAGCACCCGACACGCACATTTGGCGCACTTGCCCATCCCACAGCCATAGGTCAGATAAGGAAAAGGAAACTGCTTGATCCCTGCCCGGACCACCAAATTGGTGTTCTCCTGCACCTCGCCCACATGTGTCTGGCCGTTTTTATGAAAAGTAATGGTTGGCATAAGACCTCCTGCTTGCTGCCAATGATGCGACCGGATTGCGAGCCCTGACCGCCTGAAAAAAAACAAGAACGGTATACCAAGTTAAAAATTGCACTTTTCCCACAACAGATTTCTTTAGTTTTAGATACAGTTTCCTGCCTATTTGAGTAGAAACCCCTATTGCGGTATACTTAATTCAATTCAACCCCTAAACGAGATTGCTATGAAAACCCCCGTCGAACTTCGCTACTTGCAGCGTCCCGTCGGCGAGCAGTTGCTGCCACATCTGGCTCAGCGCAAGCATCTACGCCGTCGTATTCCGCTCATCAATCTGCCCTCACTCACTGAACTGTTTGGCAGCCGAAAAAAGCGCGAACCCGAAGTCGCCCAAGATCAGCTCCCACACAGCGCCTAAGCAAGAGAAGGCTCTGCCGAGCGGCTATCGGACTGAAAGTTGAACGCATCGGCATACATGAACTGCTCATTGGCACCATGCTCCTTGAACAAGCCACGGGCCTGCTCAATCATCACGGGTGAGCCACACAAGTAAATGGCATGCTCAGACAGGTCAGGTTCATCCTGGCATACCTGTTGTTGCACATAGCCCCGAGCGCCTTGCCAGCTCTCGTCGGCATGCGAGAGCACAGGCACGAAACGGAATTCGCACAAGCGGTCTGCCCAGGATTCGATCTCCTTGGCCAGATACAAATCCTCGGGTCGGTTCATGCCCCAGTACAGGCTCACAGGTGGGCAGTCGTCCTTGTCCAGCAAGGACTCCAGAATCGCCTTGATCGGTGCAATACCCGTACCGGTTGCCACCATGACCATGGGTCGCCAGTCGCGCTCGCGCCAATAGAACACCCCCAAAGGCATCTCCAGCAGCAGCTCGTCTCCAGCCTTCAGGCCGGGCAAACACACTTGGGTAAAACGGCCGCCTTCCACTTCCCGTACATGCAGTTCAATACGCCCATGGGCCGCATCGGCATTGGCCATGGAAAAACTGCGCGCACGCCCGTCCTCGAACAAGATGTTCAGATACTGACCAGGACGGAACTGCACGTGTACGTCCTGGGGTAACTGCAAGGTCAAGCGCCAGATTCCTTGGCACGCCCGCTCCACGCTATGCACCTGCGCCCTGACCTGCTGCGTGTCAGGCAGCTCATCACGATGGGCGGCCAGACTGATTTCAATATCCGCATCCAGTCGAGCCTGACAGGCGGCGGCATGGCCCTGCTCGTGCTCCTCATCGGCAATACTCATGGGCAGGCAGTCGTCCTCGTAACAAACCTTCCCTCGGGTAACCTGAATGCGGCAGGTACCGCAACCGCCAAACTCACAGTCGCTATAAATGCGCACGCCTTGCCGCTGAGCGGCCTGCAAGAGGGTCTCTTGCGGCTCTACCCAGAACTGCTCGCCGGTTTCCTTGATGTCGACACGATGGGCCATGACCCGTCCTCCTGATGCCACTATTTCTTGATGTCCGCCTGAACCAGCACGTCCAGACCCTCTGCCTTCAAGGCCTCGGCCAAGGCCTGCAAGCCGGCCACACCGGCTGCCGTGTCCTGCTCGCCGTTACCGCCGCTCAGGCCAATACCACCGATTACTTCCCCATTGACCACAATGGGGTAGCCGCCCACAAAGGCCGCAAAGCGTCCCTCAAAGCTGAGCTGAATCCCGAAGGCCTCGTTACCAGGCAGTGCCGGACCATTGGGCGGCGTGGTGAACAAATGGGTGGAGCGCTTGTGGCCGGCAGCGGTAAACGCCTTGTTCCAGGCAATTTGTGCGCCAGTGATGCGTGCCCCATCCATGCGCTCCATCACGATGGGATAGCCCCCTTCGTCAACCACGCAAACAGTCTCCAGCACGCCAATCTCTTTGGATTTGGCAATCGCCGCGTCCACCATCAAGCGCGCTTCGCGCTGTTCGAGACGTAGGATTTTTTTCATAAGTCTTCCCAGTATTTCCGGTTAATAAAATTCAGATGCCGCGATACACGGTCTTGATCTGGGTGTAGAACTCCAGACCAGCCCGACCCGACTCGCGGAAAGTGGATGTGCTGGACTGTTTCAGTCCACCAAAAGGGGCGTTGATCAAGTTGCCGGTTGTTGTGCGATTGATCTTGACCGTCCCGGCCTCAATGTCATTGGCAAAGCGATGCGCATAGTCGGCACTGCGCGTCACAATGGCGGCCGACAAGCCATATTCAGTGTCATTGGCCATGGCCAGCGCCTGCTCGTAGGAATCAATTTCCAGCAAGGCAATCACCGGACCAAAGATTTCTTCGCGGGCAATACGCATCTGCTGGGTCACGTCTGTAAACAAAGCCGGGCGCATGAACAAGCCACGTGCATAGTCGCCTTCGGTCAAACGCTCGCCGCCCAGTAAATGGGTGGCCTCCTGCTTGCCGATGGCCACATAGTCCAGAATGCTTGCCAGTTGGCTTTCGGTGGCAATGGGGCCCAGGTCGGGGTTGCCATTCAAACCATTACCCACGGTCAAGGCGCTGACTTTCTCTACCAAGCGCCGGGTGAATTCCTCTTTGACCTGACGATGCACCAGCACACGGCTGGTGCCCGTGCAGGCCTGGCCACTTAAGGAAAATCCACCTTGAACCACCAGCTTGACGGCCAGATCCAGGTCGGCGTCTTCCATGACAATCAGGGGGTTCTTGCCACCCAACTCCATCTGGGTACGAGTGCTCATGGGGGCTTGACGACAAATATCTTCACCCGCCTGGGTCGAGCCGGTAAACGAAATGGCGCGTACCTGAGGGGATTGCACCAGCGTGGGCCCCACTTCACTGGCCCTGCCATGTACCAGGTTCAGTACACCGGCCGGAACCCCTGCTTGTGCAAAGGCTTCGCACAGGTAATAACCCGTCAACGGCGTCTCCGACGAAGGTTTGAAAACGACGGTATTACCCGTAATCAAGGCAGGCGCAATTTTGCGTGCCGGGATGGAGATGGGGAAATTCCAGGGCGCAATTACGGACACCACACCCAAGGGTTCGCGCTGGGTATACACCAGTTGCTGCGCATCATCCTGCGGAAAGGTCTCGCCGGTATAGGTCTGGCCTTCAACCGCATAAAAACGCAGGGTCTGGGCCGAGCGCCCTACTTCCATCTTGCTTTGCGCCAGCGTTTTGCCCTCTTCTCGCGTCAGACCCTGAGCGATACGATCAACATTGGCATCCAGCCAGGCCGCCGCCGCATTCAGCACACGGGCCCGGGTGGAAATCGGTGTTGCTCGCCATCCTGCAAAAGCAGCCTGAGCAGCAGCAACGGCTGCCTGTGCGTCCTCAGCCGTGGACAGAGGGAAAGCCCCCACGACATCGTCCCGATCGGCCGGACTCAAATTGGGCTTCGTGCGCCCACTCTGGCTGGGCTGCCACTGCCCATTAATGTAATTGTCGAAAACGACGTCCTTGAGATTGTCCACCGCTGTACTTCCTTGTTTCTAAATCGGCGGGCAGCCTATCTGCCCGCCCGGCTGGCCGACTTACGCTGCTTCCAATTGCAGATCCTGCAAGCTGATCTCGTCTTTGACGTAATCGTTGTACAGGGAAGTGGTATACAGTAGACGCATCTCGGCACCAATTTCGCAGATACGCAAGCAACGCTGCTGCAGTTCCACCGTGTTCGCATGCTCAAGCACGATCTGGTAGCCACGCTCGCCGTGGATTTCGTCCGACACAATGTGCAGGTCGAAAAACTCCACTTCTTCGTCCGTGAAGCCGTATTTTTCGCGCAAGGTTGGGGTCTGCTTGCGGTAAATGGATGGCACTTGGGACTCCAGGCCCACCACCAGTCCCGCCACGGCGACGACGGGGTCTTCACGCATGGCAATGGCATAACACCAGGCCTGCAAGGCGCGGGTGGTGGCATTCATGTTGTCGGGGTCTTCAATACGTGCCCGTGTCGTGCCGCAAGCTTCGCCAAAGCGGATCAGCAGATCTGTGTGGCGGTCACCGCCAATTTCCTCTTCGTACATATTGGCCAGCAAGAAGTCTTTGGCTTCCACGTATTCAGCGGGAGTGCGGGCATACAGATAACCCAGGTAATCGGCAAAAGGGCCGACATAGTGATAGTGGTTTTCAGCCCAGCGAGCCAGATGCTCACGGCTTAGCTTGCCGCTGGCCCAGGCAATACTGAAAGGGGAAGTATTGGCACTTTTCCCTTTAATGGCGGTTTCCAGTGCGGTGCGAAATTCATCGCGATTCAGCAGTTTTTCCATGACTGTTTCCTTGTTGAAAGACGTCGCCCTGACAGCAGCCGACGAAATATGAGGTTTGGACTATTTAAGTATATTGTATACCGTCTACTATTTTAGAAAGTAGGGAATAACCCTGCCTGTTTATCAAACCAACGCCACGCAGCCATCTTTGCGCGGGTCCGATACGGCTTTCAGGCGGCCATCCGCCAAGCGCTCCACCGCTTGTGCACCGCCAAAATCGCTACGGCCTGCCAGTTCGCCGACTCCCTTGTCGGGCGCCCCATACCCGTGTTCACGCAGGAAGGCCGTACGGCTCGCATCAAAGCCGTCTTCCAGAGCCAGACGCCCAGCCCCCTCCAGACGCCAGCGCGGTGCGAACAAGGCTCGCTCCAAAGGCCAGCCATCGCGCAAGACACGGGTCCATATCTGTATCTGGCCCTGGGGTTGCATCAAACCGCCCACCACACCCAGCCCCATATGGAACTGGCCCGCCTTCAAGGCCAGAGACGGGACAACCGTGTGATACGGACGTTTTCCCGGACCGGGGCCATTCACATGCCCAGGCTCGGAGAAGCCAAAGCCTCGGTTTTGCAGCACAAACCCACAGCCAGGCACGGCGAAACCGGAGCCAAACCGTTTGAAAATACTGGACATGAACGTGACGGCCAATCCGTCCTCGTCAACCACAACCGTGCAAACCGTATTGCCTGCCGGATCACACACGACCTGAGCGGCATGAGTCATTGCCCCTTCGGTCGCCTGGATCAATGCCAACTCCGCCTCATCATCATCCAAGGGTCGGTGCCAGGCGCTTTGGACCGCGTCCAGCACGGCCACCCCATGTGTGTTGGGCGGACACTCATACAGACTGAACTCACCCAGCGATGCGCTGACCGGTTCACAGAAAAATCCTTTATGCTGACGAAAGTCCTCCGCCCGCAACAGCCCCTGTACCCGTTCCATTGCCTGTTCAGCCTGCCATGCGGGGCGCCCCAGATAGAAGGCATCGGGTCCTTGCGTGGCGATGTCCTGCAAGACAGCCGCCAGCTCCGGGTTCAGGTACTGCTCTCCTGCCTTGGGCGGCTTGCCCGCCCTATAAAGAGCGGCACACTCGGGATCGCGATGCAGCACAAAATCAAAGATTTGCCATTCACGCGCCGCCACCGACGCCACCGCAAAACCTTCCTGTGCTGCCTGGATGGCGGGCTGAAGCAAGCGGGCCCAATCCAGACGGCCATAGCGCTGATGCATATCCCACCACCCTCGCACCAGGCCGGGCGTGGTAATGGACAGCACATGGCGCTCGGGAATCCGTCCCCCAGGCAAGGCCTGAACCTGCTCTGCCTTCAACAGCAAAGGCGCCGCTCCGCTACCGTTATAAGCCACTGGCTTACTGTCCGGCGGTGCAACCATCGCCAGCAAGTCGCCGCCTATCCCCGTTGCCATCGGTTCAACGACGCCCATGACGGCATCAGCCGCAATGGCCGCATCCACCGCACTACCCTTGAGTTCCAGCATGGCCTGCGCGGCCCGAACCGCCAAGGGGTGTCCGGCAGCCACGGCCCACTGTTTCCCCAAACCCTGTTTTTCACCTGCGCTATAGGCTGTCGTTCCCATACCGATCATCCAAACACCAGTACGGCACAGATTGTCGAAATCGCCATCCCGGTCAGTACCGGTACCGTCAAGGCCCGCACCAGATCGAGCACATGCACCCGAGCAAAACCTGCCACCGCAATCAGGGACGACCAAGCGATCAAGGTGCCACCACCGGTCCAGATCGCACCGATCTGTCCTACCGCTGCCAAGGTTTCGATGTCCAGACCCGACACAGGGCTCAACGCCGAGGCCAGGGTGCCCGTCAGAGGCAGACCCGAGAAGCCCGACCCATCAATACCCGAGATCATCCCCACCAACAGGACACCAAACGCCACCAGAAAATGATTGTCCGGAATCAGATGCTGACCGGCTGAAATCAACTCGAACAAGAGGCTAGGTGTTTGTGCCAGTGGAATGCCTAAAATGGCAGAGGTCGCTTCACTGGCGCCCAGGAAGAAGAAACCAGCGATTGGCAACACCGAGCCCATGGCACGAAACGCGAAGACAAAACCATCGGTCATATGATCCGGACAGGTGTCCAGCATGCGCCGTGGACCTTCTGCCATACAGGTGGCAATCATCATCAACACAAAGGCGACGCCCCCCACCAAACCGGCAGCATCTCCACCACGCAGAACGGGTAAGGACGGGATAAAGCGGGGCAGCAGCATGATGCCAATCACCGCCAGGAACGCCAGTGGTGTGATCCAGGCCAGAATGCGCGAATAACGTTCTTCCTTGGCACTTAAGCCGGAGTGCACCGTGTGTTCATTACCCGCCGTCCCACGGGCCATCTCTGCCTTGTCATACGTCCCTTGGGATTCCACGTCATCCAGCGTGCTGTCCGGTGCCTGACGCATCCAGGCGTCCAGCAAACGGCTGTCTGCCGGCTTGAAATGGCGACGCATCAACAAGAACGCCAAGGTCAGCGCGACACCCCCCGTAATCCAGGACAACACCAGCGCGCGGTCAGCCAGCACGGCAACATCAGCACCGACACCGGCTGCCTTGGCGCTGATGCCCGGAGCAACCCCAATGATGTAGTCCGACGATAACGCCATGCCCTGCCCACAGATGGCGATCGCCATCGCACCGACCAATGGTGGCAAACCAGCCGCAATAGCCGCCGGCAGCAAAATGGCCGACACCAGAGGCACTGCAGGCGTAGGCCAGAAGAACAGGGAAATAAAATAGGTCGCTGCAGCAATCATCAAAAAGGACGAGGCACTATTGACCATGACCTTGCGAAAGGGGGCCACCATCTTCACATCGGCTTCCAGGCGCTTTAAGGAATTGAGCAACGCTGTCATGAAGGTGATTACCAGGAAGATGTTGAACAGTTCCTGAGCCGCCACGAAGCTGGCCGAAAAAATACTGATTAAGCCCTGAATAGGGCTGCCCGTTATGGCCGTGACTACCGCCAAGGTCCCAATGACGGATGGCACCACTACGTTGGCCCGGAAAATCATCGTAATGATGATCACCAGGACGCTAATCAAATAAGCCCAGTGCGCCGCACCGAGCACCACGTCGCTTTGCATGTATCCCCCTTTCCTTCTCTTTTTTCTGAATATTTAGTATTCCTGAAACGGTATACTATCTTCAATTAATGATCGAAATCAGAAAAAACCATCAAAAACTGGGGAAAACTCTAAGAATTTCATGCTTGAAACACTTAGATTGAATACCTTATACAAATAGAAGGATGTGTATGGCGGCTTTAATTGACCTCGTGGACCCGCTGTCCTGGCTGCTGATGGCCTGCCTGGTGGTTTTGGCCGCGTTTTTACAAGGAGTGGGAGGGATTGGATTTGCCATGCTGGTGGCGCCCATTGCCGCCCTGATCTTCCCACAGCTAGTACCAGGGCCGCTGTTGGCCTTGGGCGGTAGCGTCTCTTTACTGGCGGCCCTGCGAGAACGTCAACATATCGTGCCTAATGTCGTGGTCTGCGCGCTGGGCGGGCGGGCCGCGGGCTCGCTTATCGCTGTCTTGGGTATGACGCAACTACCGATAGCCGCCGTCAACCTGGGTTTTGCATTTGCCATCTTGGGCGCAGTCGCTCTCAGCGCCTGGGGCCTGCGAATACTACCCTCCACACGCAACATGATTCTGGCGGGTATTGCATCGGGGATCATGGGCACGCTAACCTCGGTCGGCGCCCCTGCCCTGGCAATTGCCATGCAGAATCTGGCGCCGGCACAGCTACGCGCGTCACTCGGCCTTATTCTCTTTCTAGGCGCGAGCCTGTCTTTGGTATTGCTGATGCTGGTTGGCCTGTTCTCCTTGCAACAAGCCATGCTCAGCATTGTGCTCTACCCATTCATGTTGCTGGGTTTTGCTCTATCAGGACAATTACGCCATCAAGTCAGCCTGCCATTAATGCGCAGGCTGCTATTGGGTATTTGTTCCATCAGCGCCCTGGTCTTGATTGCACGCACACTGTGGCACTGAATACTTAGCCCCTAAACTGTATACCATATTCAGAAAAGTGCGCCTACACCGTATAATCGTGTCTGGCCCTTTTGCCCGATTGCACAGGTCGTACCATGAATATCCCCAGTTTCAACCTTCCCAATTCCCTTGTCGATGCGGATA
This sequence comes from Alcaligenes sp. SMD-FA, assembly GCF_025960365.1. Taxonomy (NCBI): domain Bacteria; kingdom Pseudomonadati; phylum Pseudomonadota; class Betaproteobacteria; order Burkholderiales; family Alcaligenaceae; genus Alcaligenes; species Alcaligenes sp. SMD-FA. The sequence goes on from NZ_CP110108.1 coordinate 3,924,651, forward strand.
ACCGCCGCTTGGGTGATCAGCATGCCTCATTGTTTGCGGTAATACGCGACCAATTGCGTGAACGTATTCTGAGCGGTGAATTCCATCCTGGCGACCGCCTGGTGGAGGGCAAACTGGCGAGCGAGCTGGGGGTCTCGCGTATTCCTGTACGGGAAGCCCTGCGCGAGCTGGCCTCCGAAGGCCTGGTCACTATCGAACCACGACGGGGGGCCTCCGTGGCCATATTGTCGGCCGAGATTGCCTATAACATGGCTGAAGTGCGCGCCACGCTTGAGGGGCTTAATGCCAAGTTGGCCGCTCAACGCCAAGACCCGGCCAATATTGAAAAACTGCAAACCATTCTGAGTCAGGGCCATGAAGCCATGGATGCCGGCAATCTGGAATTGCTCAAATCCCTGAACCGGCAATTTCATGAAACCCTGGCCACCATGTCGGGCAATATCGTACTGACCGAGCTGATGCGCTCCTTACGTGATCGCACCGCGCTGCTCTTTGCCCCCAGCAATCTGCAGCGCATCCGCCAGAACTGGGAAGATCACGCCCAAATCCTGAACGCGGTTGTGGCCGGTAACAGCGATCTGGCCAACCTGCTGGCGACCCAGCACGTACACAATGCGGCCAAGGCCTATCAGGATGCCCAAAACGGCGAGAAAACCTGATCAAGCAGAGCGGCCCGCTCTTAACGCGGTCTCAAAGACCATCCAAACCGATGCCAGGCGCCGTTGGTACTTGTGTGCGCCACCAAACAACAACTCGCTTTGCAGGCTGTCGATCAAGGCCATGTAAGTCATGGCCAAGGTATCCACACGTAAACCCGTCTCGGACTTGGCCAGGGCAGACAGCTCCAGGGCCTGATGGATGATGCTTTCCAGGTCCTCCATGAACACGTGCATGGGTTCCATCACCACATCGTACAAATGCACAGGCGGGGCAAATAAGGTACGAATCCAAAAACGTACTTGATGCGATTGCTCAAAGCGCTCCTGTACCCCTTCCAGATAGGCCCGCAACTGCTGCTTGATCTCATCGCCCCCTTGCAGAACCTGACGTGCATGGTTCAGCTCATCATCCACAATCTTTGGAATCAGGCTCAGAAACAGCTCATCCTTGTTGCGAAAATGGGCATAGACAGAGGGCTTTTTAATGCCCACATCCGCGGCAATCTCGTTCATGGTGGTGGCATCAAAGCCCTGAATAGCAAAGCGTGCCAACGCGGCATCCTGCAGTTTTTCAGTCGTGGTTTTGCTCACAGTCCAACACGCTCTCAGTCAAAGACTCATCATCAAGGCCACCGTCACGGCCCGCCGCAAACGCTTATTTTACAGTCCCCAGCTCCCCGACCGATCTTGTTACCGTGCGGCAACGGCCGGCCAGAACATACAACAGAATCGACAGCAGACCGCAGCCACCAATCGCCAAAGGCACAACGTGCGGCCCAGGCACCGCCAGACTGACGATGTAGCCCACCACCGCCGAAATCAGATAATGGAACATACCCATCAAGGCCGCAGCGGTACCAGCCTGAGGGCCAGCCACGTTCATGGTCAAGGCCGTCACGTTACCAAAAACCATTCCTAAAGAACCGACCGACATGGCGATCAAGGCTGCATACAGGATCAGGCCCGCCACGTCTGCTTGCACCGCCACATACAAGAGCCAGGCCGAAGCCGTATGGACAATCAGCCCTAAGGCCAGCACCCGAGAAGTAGGCATCCCGGCCTTCAACACGTAATTGCTGACGACCCCACCCAGGACCAACGCCACCGAGTTACCGGCAAACACATAACTGAACACAGCGGGCGACAAAGCAAAATGCTGCGTGAACACAAAAGCCGAGCCACTGATATAAACAAATAAGGCAGCCAGTGCAAAACCACCGGAACCGGTATACGCCATGAATGGCTTATTGCCCAGCTCGCGTCCATAGGCGCGAACAATATGACCGGGATTCAAAGGAACACGCTGCGTCACGGGCAAGGAGTCCGGGATGGTCTTGAGCCCCCACAACAAACCCATCGTCCCTAAAAAAGCCAACATCCAAAAAATGGCCCGCCAATCTGCATGGCGCAATAAATACGCGCCCCAAATAGGAGCCACAATCGGTGCGATCATCATCACCTGCATCAATAACGAAAAGATGCGTGCCGACTCTTTCATATCGCACAAATCCGCCACAATCGCGCGCGGTGTGACGAGCCCTGCTGCCGCACCCAAGGCCTGAATAAAACGCGCAAGGAGCAAAGCCTCAACCGATGTGGCCAAAGCACCAAGAATCGAACCAATCACAAAGATGACAACGCCCAGCAGCAAGGGAACTCGGCGCCCGAAACGGTCCAGCAAAGGGCCATAAATACCTTGCCCCAAAGCCAGGCCCGCCAGAAAGATAGACAGCGTTTGCTGAATCCGGCCCGAGGAAACTCCCAGCTCCTGCGCAATGGCAGGCATACCCGGCAAATACATATCGATTGCCATCGCATCCAATGCCGTCAACATGGCCAGCAACAAGATCAAGGACCAAGCCAGGCTCCTGGTACGTGACAAATCACTCATGTTGCACTCTCTGTCGCACGGAAAAACAAAAACCCAAACACACTGACACCCCTGTCCATAGCAATTTCAATCCAAACTACCTACCGATAGGTAGGAAAGTCGTTACTGTACTCTTTTTCAGGATGTGGGCGAAAAAAAACCCCGGTAAATACCGGGGTTCCTGAGCGCCTGAGCAGTTAACACTTAAATGTCCAGCAAATCACCCATGTCATCAGCGTGCTCTTCTTCCACGGCCATGATCTCGACCAGCATCTGGCGAGTGGTCGGGTCGGTGTCACCAATGCGTTCAATCATTTGGCGATAGGACTCGATAGCAATACGCTCGGCAATCAGGTTGGCGCGAATCATGGATTTGATGTCACCGCTATCGTCATATTCCGCATGGCTGCGTTGGGCCAGGTTTTTGGGATTGAAATCCGGCTCGCCGTTCAACTGCACAATACGTTCGGCAATGCGGTCGGCATGCTCGGCCTCTTGCTGGGCATGCTCCAGAAACTCGGCTTTGATAGGCTCGTTGTTCAAACCGGTGGCAGTAAAGTAGTGGCGCTTGTAGCGCATCACACAGACCAGCTCAGTGGCCAGAGCCTCATTGAGCATTTGGATGATCTCTTCACGATTGCCCTTGTAGCCGGATGCCACCGCACCATCGTCCACAAACTTCTTGGCAGCTGCGCGGATAGCGGCAACATCGATAGGACCTTGGCTGGGTTTATCAGCTTTGTGCTTACTCATTGCATTCCTCCGTATTGATTCCCACCGCAAAAGCGCGGCACTGTATCGTGCAACAACCGGAAACGAACACACGGACTCCATAACCAACAAGTGCTTGCCCTAAGGACAAGCGCTTTACCTAGACCTGGGCTTGAAGTCTGCACGCTGCTGGTGATCCAAACCGGTCGCGCAAGAAACTGAACAAAGTGAATAGGTGCCTTTCATGGTAGCGATTGCCCCTTGGCTTGGAAAGCGCAAAACAGCCGCCTCCAGTTGCAGGAAACTAGGTCTTTGAGCAATAAAAAACTGAAAATCAGGCCGTATGAAAGCCGCTCAAAATCACCATCCATGCGGGCTAAGCACGAAATTTGCTACTGGTTTTCCCCAATAAAAACGGCTATCGCCCTTCTCAAGCAGAGATACAAGCTCAAACACTTGGATACAGGTTCGACGCTATCAACGGCCTGTCTCAAGCCAGTATTGATATGTTTTTTATTTATCGCCTCCTTTCATAAAAAAACGACAACATCGATTAATATGAAACGGTCGTTACTACTTCTTGATTGTTATGACATCAATGAGATGGCTACTTCTGACCTATAAAGTCCCCTCTGAGCCTAGTGCCAAACGCCTGGCACTATGGCGACGTTTGAAAAGCCTGGGCGCGGTGTATCTGCAAAACGGGGTGTGCGTGCTGCCCAAAACCGACGAGCATGTACGCCGCCTAAAGGTGCTGGAAAACGACATCGCCACCATGCAAGGCGAATGCGTCTTGCTGGAAACCATTGCACTGGACAAGGCCCAGGAAAACAAGGTCATCGCCCGTTTCACGGACGAGCGCAACGATCAGTATCAGGAGCTGCTGGGCCGGTGCAAAGACTTCGAGGCCGAGATCGACAAGGAAATTTCGATTCAGAAATTCACCTATGCCGAACTGGACGAAGAAGAAACTGACCTTAAGAAACTGGAAAACTGGTACGAGAAAATCCGGAAGCTGGATTTTTATGGCGCCCCCCTGGCACCGCTTGCCCAAGAGCGTCTGCAAGCGTGTCAGGCACGGCTGGATGCGTATGCCCAGATGGTCTATGACGCTCATGAAGAAAACTGCTGATCCTGCACCGACACCGGCCGCCGCCCCCTCCAGGGCCAGCATTCACCGCAGCGTCTGGGCATTGGGCTTTGTATCCATGTTCATGGACATTTCCTCAGAACTGATCCACGCTCTGCTGCCCATTTACATGGTTACCGTCCTGGGTACCTCGGTACTGGCAGTAGGCGTTATCGAAGGCATTGCCGAGGCCACCGCCTCCATCATGAAAGTGTTTTCCGGCGCGGTCAGCGACCGTTTTGGAAAGCGTAAACTGCTGGCCCTCATTGGCTATGGGCTGGCAGCCCTGACCAAACCCATTTTTCCCCTGGCAAACTCACTGGACTGGCTGGTCGGCGCCCGCGTTGTAGACCGCATCGGCAAAGGCATACGCGGTGCCCCCCGTGACGCCCTGATCGCCGATGTCACTGGCCCCGAATCGCGTGGGGCGGCCTACGGTTTGCGGCAAACGCTCGATACCGTTGGCGCCTTTGTCGGCCCCCTGCTGGCCATCGGGCTGATGTGGTGGACAGCCAATAATTACCAGTTGATCTTCTGGGTTGCCGTGCTGCCTGCCTTTGCTTCGATCGCCGTTCTGGTGCTCTTTGTGCGCGAGCCCACCTTACCCGCCAACACCCGCCCCCGCAAACTACCCCTGAACCGGGAAGACCTGAGCCGTTTGGGTTCCCGCTACTGGTCGATTGTCGCCATTGGTCTGGCCTTTACATTGGCCCGTTTCAGCGAAGCCTTCCTTCTCTTGCGCGCAGAGGCCAGCGGCTTACCACCCATGTGGGCTCCAGCCGTCCTGGTTGTCATGGGAGTGGCCTTTTCCCTGTCTGCCTACCCTGCAGGTGTGCTGTCGGATCGCATGCGTAAAACCGACCTGCTCCTGATCGGAGTGACCCTGCTGATTGCAGCCGACCTGCTCCTGGCCTTTGTCCCCGGCTTGCTGGGTTTGGGTCTGGGCGTTGCTTTGTGGGGCCTGCATATGGGCTTTACCCAAGGCCTGTTCAGCGTCCTGATTGCCGACAGCGCCCCCGCCGAACTGCGTGGCACCGCCTTTGGCCTGTTCCATCTGCTAACCGGCATCGCCTTGCTGCTGGCCAGTGTTATTGCCGGTGTGCTCTGGGACACCATTGGCTTCCAAGGCACCTTTGCCGCTGGCGCACTTTTTGCGATTTTGACTGGGGTAGGTTTGGTCACCCTACGACACTCAACCCAAGGAGCGTTCTAAGCCACGGCCTGAGTCCCTCAAGCGACAGGCCATTATTGGCAGCCAATGTGCTTGTGTCGAAACCCCACAAAAAAGCCCCTGCCAGCACGGTACTGGCAAGGGCCTTTGAACTTTGGCTTAGTAGGTTTTAGAACGGAATATCGTCATCCATATCGGCCAGATTGTCCGACATAGGAGCGGTATTACGTGGAGCCTGTTGTTGTTGCTGTTGTTGTTGAGGCGCTGGACGCTGAGCACGTTGCGGTGCCGGCGCACCACCACCGCCACCACCGTATTCACCACCGCCCATACTGCCACCACCCATCTCACCACCACCGTCGCGGCCACCGAGCATTTGCATTTGCTCGGCGATAATTTCCGTGGTGAAACGCTCCTGACCGTCCTGGCCCGTCCATTTACGGGTGCGCAAACGACCTTCTACGTAGACGGGGCGGCCTTTGCGCAGGTATTCGCCCGCGATTTCAGCCAGACGGTTATAGAACACCACACGGTGCCATTCGGTTTCCTCGCGGCGCTCGCCGGAGGTACGGTCTTTCCACTGCGAAGTCGTGGCAATGGAAATATTGCAGATGGCCGAGCCTTCTGCGCTGTAGCGTACTTCTGGGTCGCGGCCAAGATTGCCCACCAGAATGACTTTATTTACCGATGCCATGAAAAAAATCCTGTAGTCAAAAATTCTATATCAAGCCGTATTATCGTGGATTCGTGCCTTAATTAACACTCCCTCCCCACTCCAGGAAGGGCCGTTTTGTCCACGCAAACGATCCCGTTACGGCACCTTGAACGGCGTATATGGCTAAGCACCCGGCAAAGTCACCTGTTACGCCCAGCTCTTGATTCTTGAGGCCAATCCGGCCACTTTACTTGCTGCTGCCTGCCACGTCTTTGCACAAGCGTAACAGGCAATACCTTCTAATATTTATCTTTGAAACCACGCGCGGTCAGCAACCACAGCACAGCCAACGCAGCGCCGGTCCATAACACCCATTGGGTGAGCCCTCGCCCAGCCAGCACGCCCCCGATCAGGCCTCCGGCAAACACGCCCAGGGACTGGGAGGTGTTGTAAAAACCCAGCGCCAAACCTTTATATTCTGGCGGCGCGACGCGCGACACCAACGAAGGCTGCAAAGCTTCCAGCACGTTAAAGCCAATAAAGAAAAAAGTCAGCGCTGCCACCATGGGAACCAGCGAGTCACGCGCCCAAGGCATGACGGCCAGCACCACAATCAACAGCAAAACGGCCAGTTCCAACGCGTGTTTGTGACGTTTGCGGGTCTCTGTCCAGAACACCGCAGGCACCATCAGCACAAAAGACACCAAGATAACGGGCAAGTACACCTTCCACAAATCCTGAGTGCTATAGCCGCCCAAGGTAGCCAGAATGCCCGGCACCACAATGAACAGGGACATCAGGATAAAGTGCAGACAGAACACGCCAAAGTTCAGTCGCAATAAGTCCAGGTGACGCAGAACCTGTCCGGCCGTGACCTGCACAATCGAGGCTGGCGCTTTAGGCGCACTGGGCACCACAAAAGCAGCAATCAACAAACAGACAAAGCCCAGCAAGCTGATGGCCCAGAACAGTCCCGACAGGCCAAATTGCCCTACCAACACCGGCGAGAGCACCAGCGAGACGGCAAAGGACAGGCCAATAGACCCACCCACCATGGCCATGGCGCGTGTACGTACTTCGGGGCGAGTGGAGTCGGCTACCCAGGCGGAAATGGCTGCCGACACCGCCCCCAGACCTTGAATACAGCGGCCTACCGTCACCCAGTCAATATTCTGTGCCAGCGCCGAGATCACCCCGCCGACCACGAACAAGGCCATGCCGATGACAATAATCGGCCTACGCCCAAAACGGTCTGATGCCATCCCCAAGGGAATCTGCAAAACAGCCTGGGTCAGACCATAGGCACCCAATGCAAGACCGACTCGCGCGGCATCGTTACCGCCGGGCAGGGAATGGGCGGCAACCGCAAAAACCGGAGTCAGTAAAAACAGACCCAGCATTCGACAGGCAAACAGCAAAGCCAGCAAGATGCTGGCCTTGCGCTCTTGCTGAGTCAGACTCAAGCGCTCTGGGCGCGATCCGGCCGTATTCATGGTTTGGTGTGTACTCATTTAATACTCTGTCACAACTGGGCTAGCAGAGAGCCCGGATACCCGTTCACATAAATTCTGACGCAACGCGCTATAGTAGCAAGTTGCCTTTTGACAAGCCTAAATAAAGCGATGGAAGCCATCCGCATTCGTGGTGCCCGTACCCACAACCTGAAAAACGTCTCCGTAGACCTGCCACGCCACCAATTGGTCGTGCTGACAGGGCTGTCCGGTTCTGGGAAGTCGTCTCTTGCCTTCGACACCTTATATGCCGAAGGCCAGCGGCGCTATGTGGAAAGCCTGTCCGCTTATGCACGTCAGTTTTTGCAACTGATGGACAAGCCAGATGTGGACTTGATCGAAGGTTTGTCGCCTGCCATTGCCATCGAGCAAAAGGCAGCAGGTCATAACCCGCGCTCCACCGTGGGAACCACTACCGAAATCCACGATTATTTGCGCCTATTGTACGCGCGCGTCGGAACTCCTTACTGCCCGGAACACCACTTGGCCTTGCAGGCCCATAGCGTGAGCCAGATGGTAGACCAGATTCTGCAATGGGAGCCTGAATCCCGCATTGCCGTCCTGGCTCCCATGTACCGCGCCCTGGTGGGCGATCTGCAGCGGGAGCTGCGCGGTCTGCAAGCCCAGGGCTTTGTACGGGTGCGCGTCGATGGCGAGATCTCCAGCATTGAAGACCTGCCCGCGCTCAATGCCGAGCAGGCCCATGATCTGGATCTGGTCATAGACCGGCTACGTATCAAACCGGATAGCCAGCAGCGTCTTGCCGAGAGCCTGGAGACGGCTTTGTCCACCAGCAATGGCCGCTGTCTGGTGGTCAATCTGGATACCGGTTTGGAGCAACCCTATTCCAGCCACTACGCCTGCCCGGTCTGTGACTACTCCCTGCCCGAGCTGGAGCCGCGCCTGTTCAGCTTCAATAACCCGGCAGGTGCCTGCCCAGACTGTAGCGGCCTGGGACAAGTGGATGTATTTGACCCTGAACGGGTAGTGGCCTTTCCAGAGCTGAGTCTGGCAGGCGGTGCCATTGCAGGCTGGGATCGACGCAATGCCTTTACCTATACCTTGCTGACCAGTCTGGCGGCCCATTATCACTTTGATATCGAGGCCCCCTTCGAGTCCCTGCCCGAAGAACTGCGCCGCACCGTGCTGTATGGCTCTGGCGCGGAAGAAATCCCCTTTCTCTATTTGAATGAGAAAGGACGCACCACGGTAAAAACACACCCATTTGAAGGGGTCATTCCAAATCTGCAACGTCGCTGGGCGGAAACCGATTCCAGCGCCGTACGCGAGGAGCTAAACAAGCTGCGTCGCACCCAGACATGCCCGGCCTGCCATGGCGCACGTCTGCGTCTGGAAGCGCGTCACGTCCGTATTGGGGATGATCCCATTCCCAGCCATGCGGGGTGCCAGCATCATGCAGGCACCGTGTCTGCCAACCCAGCAGCCATCATTGTCGACACGCTGTCTGACAATGCCGTACAGTGCGTACAAACCAACTCTACAACTCAAGGACAAGCCAAGGGTCTGGCCATTTATGAAGTCGAAGCCCTGGCCTTGTCTGACTGCCTGGCCTGGTTCGAGCGTCTGTCGTTAACAGGCGCGAAAAAAGAGATTGCCGACCGCATCGTGCGTGAAATCCGCCTGCGGCTGGAATTTCTGAACAATGTGGGTCTGAACTATCTGTCTCTGGACCGCAGCGCCGACACCATTTCCGGTGGCGAGGCGCAGCGTATTCGTCTGGCCAGCCAGATCGGCTCCGGTCTGACCGGCGTAATGTATGTGCTGGACGAGCCTTCCATTGGCCTGCACCAGCGCGATAACGACAAGCTGATCCAGACCCTGCAGCACCTGCGGGACCTGGGTAATAGCGTGATCGTGGTCGAGCACGACGAGGACATGATACGCACCGCCGACTATGTCATCGACATGGGCCCCGGCGCGGGCGAACATGGCGGGCAAATCACCGCCCAAGGCACACCCGCAGAGCTGGCCCAGAACGCCAAGTCTCTAACCGGCCAGTACCTGTCCGGCAAGCGCCAGATTGCCGTTCCCAAACGACGTCCCGTTGACGACAGCCTGAACTGGCTGCGCCTGTACGGTGCCAGCGGCAATAACCTGAAGTCCGTTGATTTGGCAATTCCGGCCGGACGACTGGTCTGTATTACAGGCGTGTCCGGTTCGGGCAAGTCCACACTGATCAACGACACACTGGCAACCGCCTTCTCACATTTGCTGCACCGTGCCCATGCCGAACCCGCGCCCTACGAGCGCATGGAAGGGCTGGAGCACTTCGACAAAATCATCAACGTCGACCAAAGCCCAATTGGTCGCACCCCGCGCAGTAACCCGGCCACGTACACAGGCATGTTCACCGCCATTCGTGAACTGTTCGCCAGCGTGCCCGAGGCACGGTTGCGTGGCTACGACCCAGGCCGCTTCTCCTTTAACGTCAAAGGCGGCCGCTGCGAGGCCTGCCAGGGCGATGGCGTAGTCAAGGTAGAGATGCATTTTCTGCCTGACGTTTATGTACCTTGTGATGTGTGCCAGGGCCGTCGCTACAACCGCGAGACGCTGGATATTCGCTACCGGGGCCGCAATATCAGCGAAGTGCTGGACCTGACGGTTGAGCAGGCACTGGAATACTTTGATGCAGTCCCTGCGGTTGCACGCAAACTGACCACCTTGATCGATGTGGGTCTGTCCTACATCCGCCTGGGTCAAAGCGCGACCACCCTGTCTGGTGGTGAAGCGCAGCGGGTGAAACTGTCACTGGAACTGTCCAAACGCAGCACCGGCCAGACCTTGTATGTGCTGGACGAACCTACAACTGGCCTGCACTTTCAGGACATTGCTGTCTTGCTGGCAGTTTTGGACAAGCTGGTTGAGTCCGGCAATAGCGTGGTCGTGATTGAACACAATCTGGATGTGATCAAGACCGCAGACTGGATTGTGGACATGGGGCCAGAAGGCGGCCATGGCGGTGGGCAAATTGTGGTGCAAGGCCCCCCGGAGACTGTTGCTGCTTGCGAGCAAAGCCATACCGGGCGTTACTTGAAGCCTTTGCTGCAGCGTTAAAGCCCCTCTGGGCAGGAATCAAAGCTGTCAATAAGACATAGGGAGGGGGCCACGCCCTTGAGGCGGGAAAGCGCGTTGCTGATTGCTGATTGCTGATTGCTGATTGCTGATTGCTGATTGCAATAATGATCATTGCCGTCACGACGTTTTACCGACCTGAATTACACAAAAGCCGATAAAACATGCAGCTCCAACACGCTCATCAAACAAACCGTGCAGCCTGGCATGGCTTCATGCGTTAAAGCAAAGCCTGCAAAGCCTACATCTTGAAAATAGCGTCGTGCTCACGAATGGCATGACGGTCCGTCATGCCAGCGATGTAGTCAGCCACAGCACGAGCCTGTGCAATCGGGTCTTCGCGCCGATGTTCGGCTGCTAATAGACGCGGATCATCCACAAACGCCTGAAACAGGTCACGCACGATGTGTTGCGCCTTGTTCATCATGCGCACCACTTTGTAATGGCGGTACAGATTGGCGTGCAAAAAACGTTTAAGCTCATCGGCCTGGGCGCGCAGCTCGGGCGAAAAACCGGCCAGGCGCGGCAGGTTCCGGATTGCATCTGCACTATCGGGACGGTGTTCTTCCAGCTTGGCGCGCGTAGTTTCCGTTAAATCCACCACCAGGGTGTTGATCATGCCACGGATAATTTCAGCGACCAGCCGCTGGCCACTCAAGCCCGGATACTGAGCCTGCACATGCTCGTAATGCGCACGGAACAGGCGTAGTTCCAGCAATTGTTCCAAGCGAATCAAGCCAGAGCGCAGACCGTCATCAATATCGTGATTGTTGTAAGCAATTTCATCGGCCAGATTGGCCATTTGCGCTTCCAAAGACGGTTGGCTGCGGTCAATAAAGCGCTGGCCGACTTCGCCCAATTCACGCGCATGCTTTAGGGAACAGTGCTTCAAGATCCCCTCGCGGGTTTCAAAACACAGGTTCAAACCATTGAAGGCGGCATAACGCTCTTCCAGCTCGTCCACGATTCGCAGACTTTGCAGATTATGCTCAAAGCCCCCGGCCTCGGGACGCAACTCCTGCATACAGCTATTAAGCGTGTCCTGGCCAGCATGGCCAAACGGAGTGTGACCGAGATCATGGGCCAGGGAGATGGCTTCGATAAGGTCTTCATGCAAACCCAGATTGCGGGCAATGGCCCGCGCCAGTTGGGCCACTTCCAAACTATGCGTCAATCGTGTTCGGAACAAATCACCTTCGTGGTTAATAAAAACCTGTGTTTTGTATTCCAGCAAACGAAACGCATTGCAGTGAATAATCCGGTCGCGGTCCCGCTGAAAGGCGTTGCGGCCTTGGGGCGCTGCCTCTGCGTAACGCCGGCCGCGGGACTGTTCAGGGCGACAGGCATAAGCGGCAAGCATTTGCATCGGTTTTACTCCTGTTCCACCGTTGTAAAGCGGGCCAATGCCTGGCGCACTACATCCGGCGCGACCGCCTGCACCTTGGCATGGCCTAATTTATCCAGCAGCACAAAGCGCAGTTGGCCACCTTCATTTTTCTTGTCCACCTGCATCAACTCCAGCCAGCGGTCTGCAGGCCATTGTGGTGGCGTGATCGGGCATCCGCTAGCTTGCACCAGGGCTTTGATACGAGCGACATCCTGAGCCGGCAAACCACACACCAGAGCGGACAGCTCAGCAGCCATAATCATGCCGCAACCCACGGCTTCGCCATGCAACCACTGACCGTAGCCCATACCAGACTCAATCGCGTGGCCAAAAGTGTGACCAAAATTCAAAATAGCACGCAGACCCGACTCGCGTTCGTCCTGTGAAACCACCTCGGCTTTCACCTCGCAAGAGCGGCGGATCGCATGAACAATCTGCTCCTGCTCCAGACGGCGCATGGGGGCGATCTGCTCCTCACACCAGTTGAAGAAATCCAGATCGTAAATCATGCCGTACTTGACGACTTCAGCCAGACCAGCGGAAATTTCGCGAGCAGGCAAGGTCTTGAGTACGTCCGTATCCACTTCCACGGCGATGGGCTGGTAGAACGCACCCACCATATTCTTGCCTAGCGGATGGTTAATGGCTGTCTTGCCACCGACCGAGGAATCCACCTGCGCCAGCAACGTCGTGGGGACCTGTACAAAGCGCACACCGCGCATGAAGCAAGCTGCCGCAAAACCGGCCATATCGCCAATAACGCCACCACCCAAGGCCACGATCAGGGCCTTGCGATCCAGATGAGCACCCAGCAGCGCGTCAAAAATCAGGTTCAGAGATTCCCAGTTCTTGTAGGCCTCGCCATCGGGCAGTTCGATCACATGGACGGGCTTGCCCGTTGCGGCCAGGGCTTGTTTGACCGGTGCCAGATACAAGGCTGCCACCGTAGGATTAGTGACGATCGCAATGGCAGACGTATCGGCTGGCACCGTGCCTGCAAGCTGCGCCAGACGCCCGGCGGCGATCTGGATGGGATAAGCGCCACCCTGGGCGTCAACATGCACTACAGACATTTAGCAACCTCGTTCTTTCAACTGGGACAATAAATGGCGCACCGCATGATGAACCGGCGCCGAGCCAGTTTCAAAGCGGATATCCGCCACTTCTTCATAGAGGGGTTCGCGCGCTTGCAACAGTTCCTGAATGCGGGCGCGTGGGTCCGCTGTTTGCAACAGCGGTCGGTTACGGTCTCGGGCCACGCGACGGTACAGCTCGTCTACAGTGGCACACAAGTACACTACGATACCGCGATCTTTAATGATCTGGCGATTGGCCTCGGACAAAATGGCCCCGCCTCCCGTTGCCAACACGATACCGCTCTGGCGCGAACAAATATCGAGCACCGCCGATTCACGTTTGCGGAACCCTTGCTCGCCTTCGAACTCAAAGATAGTGGACACTCGCACGCCGCTCCGGGCTTCCAGCTCGTGGTCAAGGTCCATAAACTCGCGTTTGAGCTCCCGCGCCAATTGGCGGCCAATGGTTGTTTTACCGGCTCCCATCATGCCCACTAAAATAATGGGACGTGGGCCAGTTTGTTGTAAATGGAGCAGCTCGGCGTCTGATAAAGGATCAGGATGTTCTACAGGCATCAGCTCGGCGGGTAAAGAGTGGTTCATTTGTGTATTATCCCATTAGCCTTCCCTAAGCACAGTCCGCTTGCTTAGTATTATTTTGTTACATTGATACTTGATTTGAGGCCCAGTCCTGCTGCGTTTGGACTTTAAAATCAGCCCTAATGAGTTCTTCTTCCCGCTCCCCCAATTCTAAACCCGAGCAAAGCTCCGGTTCCTGGCTTGCCCGCCTCATCATCAAGACCTCGGTCTTTTTTGTGGGGCTTGGTCTGTGTGCCGCCCTGCTCGGATCGCTGGCGCTGGCCTTAGCCTGGCCCAACCTTCCCGATCTAAGCGCCATGATCGACTATCGCCCACGGGTGCCACTGCGTATTTACACGGCGGACAAGGTACTGATCGGCGAATTTGGTGAAGAACGCCGCAATGTGCTGCGTTTTGACGAAATCCCCGATGTCATGAAATCGGCCATTCTGGCGGCCGAAGACGACCGTTTCTACCAGCACGGTGGTATTGACTGGATGGGGGTAGGTCGCGCCGCCCTGGCCAATATGACCCACATGTCCAAGACACAAGGGGCCAGCACGATCACCATGCAGGTAGCACGTAACTTCTACCTGTCATCAGAAAAGACCTATACCCGTAAATTCTACGAACTGCTGCTGACCTTCAAGATTGAAGCAACACTGTCCAAAGACCAGATTCTGGATCTGTACATGAACCAGATTTATCTGGGTCACCGTGCTTATGGTTTTGCCGCAGCGTCGCGAACCTATCTGGGCAAGCAGTTGGGCGAGATCACAACGGCAGAAGCCGCCATGCTGGCCGGCATTCCAAAAGCGCCCTCGCGCTTTAACCCCATTGCCAACTTCGAACGCGCCAAAACTCGTCAAGCCTATGTGCTGGGCCGCATGCGCTCGCTGGGCTACATCACCGAGCAAGAGTACCAAGACGCCCTGGCACAGGAAATCGTTGTGAAATCGGCCCTGGGCACGCCCGCCGGTGGCTATGCCATCCACGGTGAATACGCGGCTGAACTGGCACGCCAGCTACTGTACGGCGTCTACCAGGACAATGTGTACTCGCGCGGTTTCAATATCTACACCACGATCCAGTCCACCGACCAGGAAGCTGCCTACCTGGCTGTGCGCAACGGTATTCTGGATTACACCCGTCGAGCTCCTTACACCGGCCCTCAAGGCCAAGTGGATCTGCCCGCTGATATTGAAAACGACCACGCTCAGTTAGATGCCATTCTGGACGACCTGCAGGACAAGTACCCCGATACGGGCGACCTGCTGACCGGCGTGGTGCTGGACGCCAGCCCCAACCAGATTCGTGTTGCCCGTACCGCCCAACAAATTATTGATGTCAACGACAAGCGCGCCTTGAAGATCGTGGCTCGCGGCCTGGTAAAAAATGCCAAAGCAGACGTACGCATCCAGCGCGGCTCCGTGGTTTATCTGTTCCGCAATGACGATTACTGGGAAGTACTGAATATGCCTGCGGTGCAGGCTGCTTTTGTGTCGGTACGCCCGCAAGACGGCGCTATCCAAGCCATGGTCGGCGGCTTTCACTTTTCAGATGGGAAGTTCAACCGCGTCACCCAAGCCTGGCGTCAGCCCGGCTCCGCCTTCAAACCCTTTATCTACGCGTCTTCACTGGAGCGCGGTTTAACCCCTGCTACCCAGATTTCGGACGAACCCTTTGTTCTGACCGCCGCCCAGACCGGCTCCAAGCCATGGACGCCCAAGAACTATGGGCGCAGGTACGAACCCATGCTGACCATGCGTCAAGGTTTGTACAAATCCAGAAACATGGTATCTATCCGTATCATGCAGGCCGTCGGCCCCAAGTACGTGCAAGATTATGTGACTCGCTTTGGTTTCGACAAAGCCCGTCAGCCTGCCGTTCTGCCGCTGGCTCTGGGTGCCGGTAGCGTGACTCCCCTGCAAATGGCCGGCGCCTACGCGGTCTTTGCCAATGGCGGTTACCGTACCGAGCCCTACCTGATCGACTACGTCACCGACAGCACCAATAAAGTCATCATGCGTGCCAAGCCCGTTGTGGCGGGTGATGCCGCTGCACGCGCCATTGATGCCCGCACTGCTTACGTCATGAACGACTTGTTGCGCGGTGTGGCGACCTCCGGTACTGGCGCCCGCGCCTCGCGCACATTGAAGCGCACAGACATTGGTGGCAAAACAGGCACCACCAACGACTCTCAGGACGCTTGGTTTGCTGGTTACACGCCAGATCTGGTCGGTATTGCCTGGATGGGCTTTGACAGGCCACGCAGCCTGGGCTCAGGTGAAACCGGCGGTGGTGCCTCCATGCCTATCTGGATCAACTACATGCGCACTGCACTCAAAGACAAGCCCATCGTACCTCCCGGTCCTATGCCGTCTGGCCTGTCGCGCATCAACGGGGATTTCTACTTTGACGAATTCCCGCCCGGACAAGCCATTGCCCGTGTTGGTCTACCCGCTCCGGGTGACGACTTCCTGCAACAAGGCGGTGGGGATCAAAACGATGGGATTGGCGACCTGCTGCGGCAACTGGACTCTGACTCCGGCTCCTCGGGCGCTGAAACGCAACCCTTCGTCCCCTTCTAGATCCAGTACCCAAACGCCGGCACCGCCGGCGTTTTTTATGCTTTGCCCTTCAAAATGGCATAATGCTCTGCATTGTCCGCACTCGCTCAATACCTTATGAACAAACTACGTTCTTCCCGCCTGCTGGCCTTGCTGACACTTAGCGTTTTTCTCAGCGCTTGCGGCTACAAAGGCCCCTTGTATCACCCTCCTGCGCAGGAAGCGGCGGACGCCCAAACAGCGCCGCGCTGATTTCCGCCCTGCTCGCGCTTAACCTCTGTTATTTGACGACACCATGACCGTTGCACCTCACTTCCAATTTCAGAACAACACGCTGCACGCCGAGCAAGTTCCACTGAACAAGCTGGCTGAAGAATTCGGCACCCCTCTGTATGTGTACTCCCGCCAAGCCTTGCGCGACGCTTGGGAGTCCTATCGAGTAGCCGGCCAGGGCCGCAAGTTGTTGGTGTGCTATGGCATGAAGGCCAACTCCAATCTGGCCATTCTGCAAGAATTTGCCCGTCTGGGAACCGGCTTTGATATCGTGTCGGGCGGTGAACTGGCCCGTGTCATCGCCGCTGGTGGCGACCCAGGCAAAGTCGTGTTCTCCGGTGTCGGCAAACAGGTTTGGGAAATCGAAGCGGCCCTGAAAGCAGGCGTGAAATGCTTTAACGTTGAATCCGAAGGCGAGCTGGAACGCGTTGCCCAGGTTGCAGAACGCATGAATGTGAAAGCACCTGTTTCCTTGCGCGTGAATCCGGACGTGGATGCCCGCACCCATCCCTACATCTCCACTGGTCTGAAAGGCAATAAATTTGGCGTGCCTATTGATCAAGCGCCTCGCATCTACGCCCGTGCCCAAGCACTGCCTAGCCTGGACATTGTGGGTGTGGACTGCCACATCGGTTCACAAATCACCGAGGTCAGCCCCTATCTGGACGCATTAGACAAGCTGATCAAGCTGATCCTGGCCTTGAAGGAACAAGGCGTGAATCTGACTCACCTGGATTTGGGCGGTGGTCTGGGCATTCGCTACACTGACGAAACCTTGGTTACCCCCACCCAATTGCTGACCGAAGTCTTTGCCGCCTTGGACAAGAACGGCCTGGGCCATCTGGAGATCGTGCTGGAACCTGGCCGTTCCATGGTGGGTAACGCCGGGGTACTGCTGAGCCGCGTGGAATACCTCAAGCATGGTGAGACCAAGAACTTCGCCATCATTGATGCTGCCATGAACGACTTGATCCGCCCTACCTTGTACGATGCCTGGCACAGCGTGGAAGCGGTAAACCCTCGTCCCGTAAGCGAGGACACCCCCCATTACGATTTGGTTGGCCCTATCTGCGAAAGCGGCGACTGGCTGGCCCGTGACCGCCAACTGGCGCTGCAACAAGACGATCTAATCGCCATTATGTCCGCCGGTGCCTACGCCTTTACCATGGCCAGCCAGTACAACACCCGCCCCCGTGCGGCTGAAATTCTGGTCGATGGGAATCAGGTCCATGTGATCCGCCCGCGCGAAACACTGGAAAGCTTGTTTGCCACCGAACAATTGCTCCCCTAAATCCAGGGCAAGAATGCAGGTTACAACCATTCAGCCTTAAAGAACTCTCGAATCTGACCGTAAAACAGGCCGGGATTGCGCTGCCATCAGCAGGCATCGCAATCCCGGCCTGTTGCGTCCTAGCCGGAAAAGCACAGATTTCGCTGTCAGTGGCCAGACAGTTCGATGGTAAGCGCTGGAGACTGTACCACCATCATGACCACCCCAGGGATACCGACCCACAGCTTTGAGCCTGTTACATCGGCTAGCGAACGCTTGATTCGCGGCTTAAGTCTGTACGTCATCCCTTTGTTTCTGATCATGCTCACGTTATGGGTATTGTTGTTCCTACCCAATCGCTACCCTAGCGTTCCCGGTCAAAATTTAGGCATTCAAGCACTGGCCAGCCAACAAGAGCATGCGGATCCAGAGTTATTGACGCAATTGGAAAATGCACCGTCCCAACAACGGCTGCACCTGAACGAGCCCCATTGGCTGCTGCTGACCCTGCCTGCTCCCTTGCCTGAACAAGAGCAAGTCCTACACTTTCCCGCCTCCCCGATTTCCTCGCTGCACTGTGAAGATGCCCGTAGCGGCAAGACTCTGCGCAATAGCGAGCTGTCCCCGCCTGCAGCCCTGTCACCGACCCCGGTCAAAAGCTACACCCTGGAACTGGACCAGACAAGCCACACTGCCACCGTTCTGTGTCGTGTCCAGACCTCACGTCCCACGCTACTGCAAGCCCAGCTCTGGGCCAGCTCTGACGTCACCAACTCTTCAATTCACCTTAGCCGTGGCATAGGGCTGCTGGAAGGCGGCTTGCTGACCATGGCCATGTTCATGCTGGTGCTGGCCGCGACCAACCGCGCCTGGATTTACCTGCTGCTGTCTGTCTGGCTGATTGGCAATCTACGCCTGGGTTCGATGGCGATGGGTTGGGATACTCAATGGCTAGGCCAGATCCTGCCCTCCCAGTACATGCCCGTACTGCGCCAGGTCACCATTGCCTGCTACTTCATCCTGAGCTACTCCCTGTTCACCGTCTTGCTGGGCAACTCCATCACCACCGCCCGCCTGCAACGCTTGCTACCCACGGTCGGCATACTGGGCTTGATCCTGCTACCCGTATCCCTGCTCGCTCCAGCTTCAGTGTTCCAGCCCCTGATGTGGATCAGTACCATCTACGCGCTGTGCTGCGTCTCGGCCGTGCTGCTAGCTGTTCTCTTGCATACCCGCTCGCGCATCTTACTGTGGCAACTGGTGCTACTGAGCATGGCCTTGTGCATGCTCATTTCGTCCGTCTTTCTGGTGACGTTTGGCTATTCCACCTTTGTAGAGAACTTTAACGGCGTCATCGCCTTCCTGCTCTCCAACCTAATGGTGGCTCTCGCTGTAGGCGAACGCTTGCGGGAGGATCGCAGCGAATCTCTGCGCGCCCGTAACGAGCTGATGGCGCACTACCTGGTCACCCCTGTTGGCATGTTCACCTTGAACGAGTCCGGTGTCTTTTTGCGCATCAGCCCCATGTTGAGCCGCATGCTCCACATAGAAGCAGACCCCAGCGAAACTACCATTTACTGGACGGACTTTTTCCCCGAGCAAGACTGGAAAGCTGTCGCACAAAGCACCCAGAACGGCCAGGATGTCACCATTACCCACTACGACGCGAATGCTCAGCCATGCCAATTCGCTTTGCGCGTGGCCATCGTCAACCAGTGCATTGAAGGCTCCCTGCAAGATGTGACCGCCCGCGCCGAGACCTACCGCCAGCTGCGTCTGATGGCCGACAACGACCCAGTGACCAACGTCCTGAACCAGCGAGGAATCGAAAAAGCCCTGGATGGTCTGCTCAATCGCAGCCAGAACGACAAACCCTGCTTGTTAGCTTATCTGGACCTGAACCACATCAAATATGTGAACGGTACGTTTGGCCATTCCTCGGGTGACGCCCTGCTGCTTAAAGTCTGCGAACAATTGGAATCCGTTCTGCGCAGCGAAGACAAAATCGGTCGCATCGGTAGCGATGAATTTGTGATCATCTTTGAAGATTGCGAACCGGACCAAGCCCGCGCTCTGGCCAATAACGTACTGGAGTCGCTGAACAAAAGCCCCGTATTGGCGGGCAACCGCAGCTTTAACCTGCGCAGCACATTGGGGCTGGTCGAAGTCGCACCCGGTATGGCTCCGCAAGAGGCCATCTCCGCCGCCAGTCGAGCCTCCCGCGACGCGCGCCGACTGCATCAAGACATGATCATCTATGGGCAGGACTCCAACGCCCTGCAAGAACACGCCGAAGAGCTGCGTCTATTTGAAGAACTGGAAGGCGGTTCTTCCCGCGCACTCTACCTGGAAATGCAGCCCATCGCCGCCTTGCGCCGCCCCATGGACAGCCTGAACTTCGAGGCCCTGCTACGCGTGCGCGACTCCTCCGGCCAGCTCATCCCTACTGGCCGCATCATTGCAGCAGCTGAAGAAAGCGGCACCATCACCATCATCGACAAATGGGTGTTCTCCGCCACCCTAGAGTGGATGGCCAAACACGAAGCCCAACTGAGCAAGACCCAATGGGTCACCATCAACCTGAGTGGCGTGTCCCTGAACGACGACACCTTCATCGAATGGCTCTTTGACATTCTGGCCCGCTTCGAGCACCTGGCCCGCCGATTGTGCGTTGAAATCACCGAAGGCGTGGCACTGGATGATCTGGAGCACACCCGCAACTTCATGCGACGCCTGCAGAAAATGGGCGTACGCATTGCCCTGGACGACTTTGGGGCGGGCTACACCTCCTTCTCCTACCTGCGTGAACTGCCCGCCGACGCCATCAAAATCGACGGCGCGCTGATCTGCGACATGCTGAAAAAAGAAACCAACGTCGCCATCGTGCGCACCATCGTCGAACTGGCCAACAACCTGGGCATGATCAGCATTGCCGAATGGGTAGAAGACGTCCCCACTCTAAAAGCCCTACAAGAACTGGGCGTGGACTACGTACAAGGCTTCATCATCTCTAAAGCCTGCACCCCGACTGAACTGCTCAAAGCCCAAGCCATCACCGACCTGGTCCACGACGGCGCAGCCAAACAGTTCCTGATCGAGTCCCAGGATAAATTCCCGCCAACCATGTAAATAGATAGTCACCCAAGGCCCACAGCAGGCCTTGGTGGCCCATGACAAGACCTTGCGCCACCTACGGACGCGCACTCGTATCAAATGCCATAGGAACGCTATAAAGGCTTTTTGACCATCATCGCCCCAATAGTCAGCTCACTTTCCCGTTATCTACAGCAAGCCACGCCAAGATACGCATCACAGTCAGAACAAGCCCCAACACCCGGCCGCATCACAGCCCTGAGTCTGGCCAGACAGCACCACCTAATACAGAGAGCAATCCTGTCCAAACGCAGACCGATGTCTAAGCGTCACGCTGGAAACAGATTCAAGGAATAGATACCGCCGCCACGCTAGCTTTGTTTTGGGGCTCTGACTCTGACTCTGACTCTGACTCTGACTCTGACTCTACAACAGGCTAAGCCGGTCCCTCTTGGAACAACAAGCGCCCAGTCACACCCTACACAGAGAAAAACGCAATTTTCCCTCCCATATCGCCCACTTGCCCCTCACCCCCTCTGAAGTCAGAGGGGCCATAAGTAA
The DNA here is from genome assembly GCF_025960365.1 of Alcaligenes sp. SMD-FA. Lineage (NCBI taxonomy): Bacteria > Pseudomonadati > Pseudomonadota > Betaproteobacteria > Burkholderiales > Alcaligenaceae > Alcaligenes > Alcaligenes sp. SMD-FA. Next base: position 3,946,259 of record NZ_CP110108.1, read on the forward strand.
ACACTGTGAGCCGCTGGTGTGCGGGTCAGGGTGTCGAGGCGATTCAGAGTGCCTGCCGCGGGCGGAGTATGGCGTAGGGATGCAAGCACCGTTCTGTTCGCGCCCGACGCTTGTTGAGTGTCCGGGGAACACTCAACCGGGCAAGTTAACGGTGCGCCCGTAGCCATACTTCGACAAGGGTACCGGTGCGCAGCACCGGCAGCGCTCAAGCCCCGACACGCTGACCCGCACACCAGCGGCGTCTTCCGGCGCCTATGCCCCCCCAGAAACACCGTTCAAGGTCCACCAAAAAAACAAGCAAATAGCGGTCCCCCCACGCTACGCCTTCGGCTTGCTGCCCCCTTTGTTGTCGAGGGTGCCGAGACTTGGGACGCTCCAGCGGCAAAAAACCCGAGTCCGGCATCCAGCCAAACTCGGGTTTTCCATTTTCAACCAAGCATTCTGAAACCAATCCCCCAGCCCCAGAACAGCAAAAAGACTTACAGCTCCCCGTAGGAATGCAGCCCCGACAAGAACATATTCACGCCCAGGAATGCAAAGCTGGTAATCAACAAACCAGCCAGCGCCCAATACGCCGCCATCGTGCCACGCAGGCCCTTGAGCAAACGCAAGTGCAACCAGGCCGCATAGTTCAGCCACACAATCAAGGCCCAGGTCTCTTTCGGGTCCCACTGCCAGTACGTACCCCAGGCATCAGCGGCCCACAACGCCCCCAACACCGTCGCCACCGTAAAGAAGGCAAAACCCACTGCAATCGCGCGGTACATGATGTCATCGAGCACTTCCAAGGAAGGCAGTTTGCGCGAAATCGGACCACGGAAATACAAAATCGTGCCCACCATCACACTACCGATACCGAAATACAGCATCCAGGTCGGTGACAACTCCCGCGAGCCAAAAATCATGGGCTCGGCACATAGGATGGCGCCCAGCAAAAACACGGGTATCAGCTTGGCACGCGAACGTGTCTCACCATTTTCCTTAACCAGATAGGCAAAGCCCACCATGGCAGCCAAGGAGAAGGTACCGTAACCAATAAAGTTGGCCGGCACGTGCAACTTCATCCACCAGCTTTTCAGCGCAGGCACCAAAGGCTGGATCTGATGCGCATCACGCGTGAAGGAATACCACAGCAGGAAAATAACCAACGAGCTGATCGCCAACAACACAAAGCCACCCAAGGCTCGGGTGTTGTAACGACGTTCGTAATACAGATAAAACAAGGCCGTAATCAGCGCCAGCAAGACAAACACTTCATACAGATTACTGACTGGAATATGGCCAATGTCCGGGCCGAGCAAGTGACCTTCGCGCCAGCGTACCAACAAGCCTGTCGTGCCAGCATACACAGCCGCCCAAGTCAGACCCGAACCCATCCAGGCGGCCGTATTGCTGAAAAAACCAGCCCAGTACATGACTGTGCCCAGAATGAACAGCGCACACATCCACAAAATAGCGGACTGGGACGAGAACAAATACTTCAGCAGAAATACCGAATCGGCCTTTTCAATATCTCCGGTACCCAGACCCTCACCCGTGCTATACAGCCAGACTGCCAGCAAAGCAGTCAAACCCGAGAGCACCAGCAAGGTACGCAGCGGACGCCACAACCACCCTAGCCAGGCCACAAAGGGGACAAAAGCCACCAGAATGATCTTCTCGTAGTAATCCATGCTGGTGCTGTACACATTGAGCGCATACGCCGCACCCAAAGCCAGTACCACCAGAAACAGCACATCCGTCCAGTCCGGACGGCCACGGATACCGCGCCGGTCACCACTGGATGCGATATTGTCTTGCCACATCGTTGGAGTGGCCGAAGAAAGGGTCTGCGCCATAGTTGCTACACCTTGTCAGACAGATAGCCGGTTGAACGCCGCTTTCAGGCGATCAAACTCGAGGTTAAAGTCCAAGTTGCGACGTTGGGATGTCATGGCAGCCATTACGCTGCTGCCTAGCTTGTGAGGGCGAATCCATACCCACACACGGCGATCCCGAATATAGAACATCGAGAACACGCCAATAATCAGAAACAAGCAACCCAAGTACACAATGTACATGCCTGGGCTGCGCGCCACCTGAAATACGCTGGCCTGAACTTGCTCAAAACTGTCCAAGGTCAACATAACGGGTGCCGGGTAATCGGGTAGATTGGCAAAGGCCAGAACAGCAGACTGAATCCAACGATTGGCATCGTTATTTTCCTGACTGTAATCCAGCTCCGGCAAGCCTTGTTGCTGTCTGACCAAATCACGCAATTCCGATAGTGTGAACTGAATCATGGGAATTGCAAAACTCAGGATACGCTCGCGCTCGGCCTCGGGGACACGGCTGATCAGGCCATCAAAACCGGCACGCACAAAAGTCTGCAAAGCGGTTCGGGAAGCCGAGAGCATCAGCTCTTTTTGCTCGGGCGAAGAAGAATTACGTTCGGCAAAACGCTCGGCCGCCTGGTTTACCAGGGCCTCGTTCTGTGTCGCCGCCCGCAAATCCATGAATTCTTTCAAGGAACCCTTGTCGTCAGCCGGGAAACGCACGTAACGGAACGGTTCGGCGGGCGAAAAACGCATCCCGGCCAGAAACACCAGAGTGCCGTCCAGCTCCACTGGCAACATGTAGTTCACAAACTCGCGGGACTGGCCCTGGTCGTCGATCAGACGATAGTTCACGCTGGGGCCAACGTTCTTCAAGTTCTGATCTTTCTTGTTAGCTGCGCTACCGGTAACCGCCGCCACGTGTTCAATCATGGCCTTGGGCTGAGGGTCACCCTCGGTCAGGTTTTCCACATTGATAGGCCGCAACTCAGTCAGTTGCACCGTCAAAGCATGCTCATTGGGACTTTCCTGAGCCGCGATGCCTACGGTCTCGCCCACCTTGCCACTCAGAGCAAACGTCTTGGAGCCAGGGCCTACCAAAGGATAGCCCTTCAAGCTGAGAATACTGCCACCATCATCAAAGCCGGACTGGTAAACCGTCACGCCCTTGTAACGCAAAGGCTCGTTCACCTCGATCGTGCGCTCAAAGGTATCACCCGTGACGGGATCGGTTACTTCCACTTCGCTCTTGAAGCTGCTGGGCATGCCAGTGGAGTAATACTCCACCAGAAAGCGCTTGAGCTCCAGTGCAAAAGGCAGAGGTTGAATCAGGACGCCTTCACCAGAATTGATCACGGCAGTCGCGGTACGGGCACCTTCAGGCACCAGCATATTGGCGCGAAAGCTGGGGTTGCCCAATCCCAGTCGACCCGACTCGGGCACTTGGGAAATCAGTATGTTTTCTGTAATGGGCTGCTTGCCGCCCAGCCACACTTGCAAGCGCACGGGCAATTCGCTGTCGAGCAGACCGCCCACACAGATCACCACGATGGCCAGATGAGCAAAGATGTAACCCAGCTTGTTGGCGCTGCCTTTTTTGGCCGCCATCATCATGCTGCCATCGTCGTCCTTGCGCACGCGCACCGCATAACCTTGGGACTGCAACCAACCTTGAACCTGCTCCCGGTTGTGTTCGGGGGCACCGGCACTTTCCAGCTCCACACGATGGGGAAAGGCTTTGAGACTGCCACCGCGCACGTGCTCCTTGAAGGTGCGCATTTCGCGGATCATCTTGGGGGCATTGCGGATAACGCACAGCGTGGTCGAGACCACCAGAAACGTCATAATGACCATGAACCATCCACTGTTGTAGATGGACCAGATCGAGAAGTGATCGAACAATTCAAACCAGTAGGGGCCGAACTGATCGATATACGTATTAGCGGGCTGGTTTTGCGCCAGAACAGTCCCGATCAGGCTGGCTACGCAAATGAACATCAGCAAGCTGATGGCAAAGCGCATCGAACCGAGCAATTCCAGGAAATCGGCCGCAAAGCGACGCACAGAGGATACTTTTTTCACAAAGGCTAGCTTAGGAGGTGGGTGGGGTTCACCGGAAACATCCAGACTTTGAGCACTGAAAGTGCCACAAGTTCGATGACTGGACAAAATACCAACACAAGACCCGGCCCAAATCGGCACCGCCCGGTGTTAAGGCACCCAAACCGCCACAACCATCAAAGGAAGCTGGGGCCACAAGGTGAATGTCAGGCTCTAGGCAGTCAGGGGGCCATTGGCCCCCTTGGACTGATTAACGCAGGCCAGCGGCGAAATCCGACACGGCGGCAATGTCAGCATCCGACATGCGATCGGCAATGTCGTGCATTTCAGCACTATTGGCACGGTCACTGCTACGGAACAGTTTGAGCTGTTCAACAATGTAGCCAGGGTGCTGACCGGCCAGACGAGGATATTGTCCTGGCATGCCAGCACCATCAGGCGAGTGGCAAGCGGCACAGGCAGGAACACCACGCTCGGGCAAACCACCGCGCCAAATCTTCTGGCCGCGTTCCATGGTGTCTTCTTTAGTGGCGTTAGCAGCCTGATCCCAGTTCACAGGCTGTTGGGACAGGTAAAACGCCACGTTCTTCATGTCTTCTTCGGTCATGCCCGCAGCAATGGCTGTCATCAGGCTGTTGGCGCCCTCAGGGCCACGACGAGAAGGAAGGGACTTTTCATCCTTGGCACGGAAATCGTGTAGCTGCTTGACCAGGTACTCGTACGGCTGGTGAGCCAGCGACGGGTTGACCGGAATAATACTGTTGCCGCCATCCCCGTGACAGGTCACACAGGCCAGCACGCCACGCGACATCTCACCTTGCAGGTAGAGCTGCTCGCCTTTGGCGGCATCTGGCTTGGGCAGACCAGCTGCATGGGCCACGTTAGCGGTAAAAACCACAGAGCAAGCCATCGTCAGGCTGCTTGCGATAACGACTCGGGAAAGCGCACGCTTCATTTGGACCTCGATAATCGCGAATCAATCGGGGTGCCGCATGCGCCCCGCAAAAGCCACCGTAAGCCGCTGGTCAGTACCCAGTGGACTACGACATTACTGTTTCAAATCGAGAGATTATACAATAGGCGCTGAACCAATATGGAATTACGCTGCAACCATGTCGATACTGCACCGCGCTCACTTCACGATTTCAGCTGCTCAGATCGATCAGCTGCCCCCTCCCGGACCTCCCGAGGTCTGTTTTGTGGGGCGCTCCAATGCGGGCAAATCCTCCGCCATCAACGTATTGGCCAACCAACGAAAACTGGCTTTTTCCAGTAAAACGCCGGGACGAACACGCCTGATCAATATGTTCGGTATTCCCGATCCGCTCTCGCCAGGCGACTTTCTGGGCCACCTGGTGGACTTGCCCGGCTATGGCTACGCTGCCGTGGCCCGCCACGAAAAGCAGGACTGGGCCGAAATTCTGGGCGATTACCTGGCCACCCGCCCCTCGATTGCCGGCATTGTGTTGCTAATCGACATCCGACGCGGCGTGACCGACCTGGATATGCGTCTGGCCGATTGGATTGCGCCTACCGGCAAACCCGTACTGGCGCTTTTGACCAAAGCCGACAAACTGCCTTATGGTCAACGCATCAAGGCGGTGGCCGAAGTGCGTCGCCAGCTCCGAGAAATTGGCGCCCTGCATGCGCTGCCCTTCTCTTCCACTGATCGTATCGGTTTGCCCGAAGCGACCGAATGCATCGAAAACTGGATTTCTCCGAAGGTTGTTCCATGACTCGTTTTATTCCTCCTGCCGACTTTCCTAATACTCGCTTGCGCCGTAACCGCCGCGACGAGTTTTCCCGCCGTCTGGTGCGCGAAAACCGCCTGTCCACAGACGACCTGATCTACCCGGTCTTTGTGCGTGAAGGCGAGAAAGTTCAGGAGCAAGTCGGCTCCATGCCAGGCGTCATGCGCTATTCGCCAGACGAACTGATGCGCGTGGCCGAACAGTGTCTGGAGCTGGGCATCCCTGTGCTGTCCCTGTTCCCTTCCATCGACCCGTCCCTGAAAACGCCGGATGGCAGCGAAGCCGCCAACCCCAGCGGCCTGATTCCCCGCGTCGTGGGCATGCTCAAGCAGCAATTCCCAGAGCTGGGCGTACTCACTGACGTGGCGCTGGACCCCTACACCAGCCACGGCCAGGACGGCATTTTGGACAATGACGGCCACATCCTGAACGAAGAAACCGTTGCCATGCTGATCCGTCAGGCCCAGACCCAAGCTCAGGCGGGCGTGGATATTGTGGCCCCCAGCGATATGATGGACGGCCGTATCGGCTCCATCCGCGCCGCTTTGGACAAGGACCAGTTCATCCACACCCGCATCATGGCGTACTCGGCCAAGTACGCCAGTGCCTTCTATGGCCCCTTCCGCGACGCGGTGGGTTCGGCTGCCAATCTGGGGCGTTCCAACAAGAACACCTATCAGATGGATCCAGCCAACCGTAACGAAGCTCTGCGTGAGGTGGCCGCCGACATCCGTGAAGGCGCCGATATGGTCATGGTCAAACCTGGCCTGCCTTACCTGGACATCCTGCGTGACGTGAAAGACGCCTTTGGCATGCCCACCTATGCCTACCAAGTCAGTGGCGAGTACGCGATGATCAAGGCCGCTGCGCAGAACGGTTGGCTCGATCACGACAAGGTCATGATGGAGTCTCTGCTGGCCTTCAAACGGGCTGGTGGCGATGGCATTCTGACCTATTTCGCCATCGAAGCGGCCAAGCTGATGCGCGAACAGAACTGCTGATTCATATCAATCAGAATGCAAAAAACGCAGCCCGTGAGCTGCGTTTTTTGTTGTGTGTACGCGACGATGTACCGTCTGTTAGACCCTGATAAGCCCGGTTTTGGGCAAATCAGAAACGTCAGGCACCGGCCAAAGCCTCGTCGAGCACCGTGGAGAAGCGACTGGCATCCTGAAAACCGATCACGCGCAGTTGTTCCAATTGTTTCCCCTTGGAATCAAAAAACATGATGCCGGGAGGGCCGAACAGGCGGAAATGTTTGAGCAGTTCACGATCCTCTGGCGTATTGGCGGTGACATCCACCTGCAGCAATTCAAACTGCGCCATGCGTTGCGCAACAGAGGGATCACTAAAGGTGAAGTTCTCCATTTCAATGCAGGACACGCACCAGTCTGCGTAGAAATCCAGCATCACGGGGCGTGTGGTCTTGGCCAGACGCTCCTCCAACTCCTGCAGCGTCAGCACGCGCTGAAACTCCACCTTGTTTTGCGCAGCGGCCACCGTACCGGACGATTTCAGCCCTTCCAAAGGACGAATCACGCTGGGACGACCCAAGGCAATGCTGATCATCATCATGATGGCCCAGACCGCCAGCATCATGCCCACACCCTGTCGTAAACCCGACCAAGGCGTACGTGCAGCCGTGCCGCGCCCGAACGCTCCCAGCAAGGCAGCCGCCCACAAGGCCAGGACAACCCAGCCAAAAACGGCAATCGTGCCCGACATCAAGGGCGAGACCATCCACCAGGCCGTCGCCAACAGCAACACACCAAAAGCGGTTTTGACGCTTTCCATCCAGGCACCCGCCTTGGGCAACACACTGCCCGAACCCGCACCCACAATCAGCAACAAGACGCCTGAACCCCAGGCCAAGGCAAACAGAGCCGAGCCACCCAGGACCACATCACCCGTCTGCGAGATAAACAGCAGCACGCCAGCCAGCGGTGCCGCAACACAAGGGCCAACAATCAAGGCAGACAGCATGCCCATCAGGAATACGCCGCCCAGTTGCCCGCCCGGCAAGCGATTCATTGTTTCGTTCAAGCGATTTTGCAGTGCCGCCGGCGCCTGAACCGTAAACACATCCAGCATGGACAAGGCCAACACCACCAGAATCAGGGCGAACAGACCCAAGACCCACGGATTCTGCAACCAACTTGCCAAGCCCGCACCCAGCAAGCCTGCTGCCACGCCCAGCAGGGTGTAGACCAGGGACAAGCCCAGCACAAAGGCAAAGGCCATTTTCAGGCCGTGCCAGCGCGATGGCGCAGGCTGATTACGTCCAGCAATGATGGACAGCAAAATCGGCACCATCGGCAGGACGCAAGGCGTAAAGGACAGCAGCAAGCCGAACACAAAGCTCAGCAACACAATCTGGCCCCAGCCAGCCTGCTTGAGATAATCGGCCAGGCCCACATCACTCAGGTTCAGCGCCGACGCGACACCGCCTGTAGTGGCGGCTGTAGTCGTAGCAGCCGTTGCTGCCGTGTCTGTTTTCTGAGCCGTGGACTCACCCGGCGCAGGCACCGACACCACACCAAAAGGGCCCGCCACTTCCCAGCCCTGTCCGGTCGGGATCAAGGTCAAGGTTTGCGTTGAGGGGGAATAGCACAGGCCGGCATCGGCACAACCCTGGCTGACCACATCAATGTTCAGATCCTGACCAATCGCGCTATCGGCCAGGACAGGCACGCGCAGGGTGACCGAGTTTCGATAGACCTCCATCACTTCATCAAAGGTCGGGTCGTACACCTTTTCGCCATCGGGAAGCTGGGGACTGCCCAGATGCTCAGCCTTCTCGGTCGAGACCCCGAAACGCTTGCGATACATATAGTATTCAGGCCCAATCTGAAAATGGATGTCCAGTTGGTCGGGCTGGCTCATGGCCGCGGTCAGCACAAAAGCCTGTTCCGGGTCCAGAAACTCTTCTTCTGCCTGCGCCGTCAACGGCATTGCCAGCCAGGCCAGCATCAGGACAAAGAAAACAGCAAACCACGCGCCAAGACGCTGGGCAGAAAACGGGGAACGCTTCAAAGACAAAGACACAAATCTATTCCGGTTTTTTAGGCTGGGCTATCTGCGATCAGGCAGGACGGGTCTGGGTACGAGCCCAATCCAGATAAGCGGTGAAACCACCAACAACCGGAAGCACAATCAATTCAGGCAGATCGTAAGGATGCTGCTCGCGCAAGCGATCTGCCAATTCCGGTAGCCGGGCCACTGTGGTTTTGAAAGTCAGCGTAATTTCCTCATCGCCCTGTAACTCCCCTTGCCACATGTACATAGACAAGCTAGCAGGCGCAAGGTTCGCACAAGCGGCAATTCCATCCTCAACCAAGTGATGAGCCAGGTATTTGGCCAGCATCATATCGGGCACGGTGGTCTGCGCCAGTACTACTTGCTGCGCATCCATATCGGGCAGGGTCAAAGCCAGTTTGGGTTTGGAACTGGAGGAATTCTCAGAGGACATGCAGGGCTCCTAATCAGAGCCCTTAGTGTAGCGCCGGATGCCTGTGCTTAAACGCTGGATCGAGGTCGACTCAAGCCGCTTAATGTTTCAGAGGGGCGCTCGCCATAGCTATGCCGATAGTCGGCCGAGAACTGCCCCAAGTGGGTAAAGCCACAAGCCAGGGCTACCTCGGTGACCGACATGCCACCTTGCTGCAAATATTGGCGGGCGGCTTTCAAACGCATCTGTTTCAAACGCGCCATCGGTGCGACACCTAGATGCTCCCGAAACCCGGCATACAGGCTACGCACGCTGACACCTGCCGCCTGCGCAATATCGCCAATGGTGATGGGCTGGCCGGTCTGGCTTTCCATGAAGTCCAGGGCACGCCGCAAAACATGCGGCAAGACGGCCGCTGTTTTGTGAGAAGGTTGATTGTGCTGATGCAGCTCGAACAAAGCGTAGATCAACGTCTGCTCGAACTGGCGCACCTGACGGGGTTGATCAAACAAGGTGCCATCCGACACTTCGGCAAACTGCCAGTCCAGCAAACGGCGCAAGCTGGCCCCACCGGGCGCATCCAACGGGATGGAGGGCTGAAACTCCAGCGGACCGCGCACAGGTTGCGCAAAATAATCCTGATAATGGCGCTCCAACCCTTGACGTCCAATACGCACAAACAGCTTATCGGCCTCCAGGCTATGTTCCATGCTGAAGGCTTGAGTCGGGCTAATGATGGAAGCCAGGCGCGAGGTCGACGCGAAACGCCCATGCGCCGTATGAATCTGCTCTTGTCCCGACAGGGGGATTTGCAAGAGATAGAAGTCGTCCAGTGGCTGAGGCGCAATCTGCACCTGCGCCCCATAGCGCAAACGACCATAGGCCACATCCTGGCCTTGGCGTAGAGACAGGCGTGCATTCAGACGCTGACGGGTATCGGCCAAAGTCAGGCTATGCGGGCAGAAAACCTGGGAGATATAGTGCTGAACGCAGTCCACATCCTGCGAATGCAGCTGGGCATAGCGATTCAGTATGGTGGTCATGAGCGTCGCAACAAGCGATAAAAAAAAGCTGTACCTTAGTGTGGCACAGCCTCTTGCACTGCAACATCGAGACAATCCCTAGGCCGCCCGGGCCAGGGACGGCAATCCCGACGAGTTACTGACCCTGAAAGCGGCCAAAGCGTCCTTGCCAGTACAGCAAGGGCGAATCCTGTTCCTGCTCGGCATGGTGTACCTGCAACACACGCCCCAATACCAAGGCGTGGCTATGACGCTCAATCACTTCCACAATCTGACAGGCCAAAGCAGCGGGCGCCTGTCGGGCAAGCCAGATGCCGTGCTCAGTACGCAGCCAGTCGTGTCCAGCGTAACGCGCATCGCCTTGCTCGCCTTTGAAACCGGCAAATTGCAAAGCCATGCCCGCCTGCTCAACACCCAGGATATTTACCCCAAACAGACCGCTATCACGCATCAAAGGCCAGGACGAGGAGCTTTGATTCACGCAGACCAGCACCTCTGCCGGATCTGCGGCTACCGAAGTGACCGAAGTCGCGGTCAGGCCGCTGCGCTGACCCTGGTGTTCGACCGTAATCACATTAGCCGTACCCCCCAGATGGCGCATAGCAAGTTTGAACTGCTCGGCAGAAACTCCAGGCGCGTATAGCGCTTGGTCTGTCGGCAAGGAAGCCAATTCCACAGGCATGATTCACCTTTTCTAATCTTATGGGCAGCACAGTCATCGGGACGATGCTGCCTGTGTGGCGTACGTGAACTGGCTATCCCCCTGGGCAAGCCAAAGCCTGCCCGATAGCCAGAAAATCGCTCTTAGCGAATGCCACGCTGCTGCAACAAAGGCAGCACAGTATCACGGAAATAAGGGAATTCCTTTACATAGTCCACAAAGGACAAGGTTGTTCCCCGGAAACCGGCTTCGTGCAGAGCACACAAACCGTCAGCCACTTGCTCGGGTGTACCCACCAGTGGGAAACCACCGTGGCCCGCCGCCATGCGTTCACGGATTTGCTCCAGCAGCTCGTGCGGGAAAGAATGAGCGTGGGCAAACTGCAAATTCATCAAATTATCCACGGCACCATTGTCGATATTGGCCATGATGCGTTCCCACTCGGCCTGGGCCTCGGCTTGCGTAGGACGGCACACAACGTGCGAGAAGGTCATCACATCGACTTTACGGCCCTGCGCTTGGCCTTGTGCCTTGAGTTCAGCCACCTCTTTCTTAGAGCGCTCCAGCTCCATGGCGGGCGTGAACAGGAAGTTGGCATTACGACTGGCAAACTCACGGCCTTGAGCGGAACCGGCAGCGTTAAAGATAGGCGGATCAAATTCAGGACGAGGATTGCCGTAAACACCCTTAGCCTGGAAATATTTGCCATCCCAATCGAAACGGCCATCGTGGTGCCAGATTTTCTTGATCAGGTCGAACCATTCTTGCGCATAGCCGTAACGGGTTTCATGATCATCAGGCAGCTTCACACCCAAAGCGTCATACTCAGGCTTGTTCCAGCCGGCCACGATATTCAAACCGACCCGGTTGCCGCTCATCTGGGCCATGGTGGCGAGCTGCTTGGCAATCACCACAGGGTGGTTAGCAACCGTGTGCACAGTGGCAAACACGCTGATATTGCGAGTATTGGCCAGCAAGGCAGTCGCCCAGGTGACGGTTTCCAGCACGTAACCGTGGAAATCGGTTTCGCCACCGTAACCAATCCAACGGGCGATAGGCAACATAAAGTCAATACCGGCATCGTCCAGCAGCTTGCCCAGCTTCAGATTGTTTTCCCACGTAGCCTGCCAGCGATCGGGCAAGGTTGATACCGTCATGCCACCACCGCAATTGGTGGCAAAGGTTCCCAGCAGAAACTTATCGTGTGTGAGCAATGTATTCTGTGCCATCGCCAGTCTCCTGAAAATCGTTGTTCTTTACAGCTCACCACCATGGCGAAGCTGACATAGCGCAGATTTTAGGGAGCGGCCCTAAGGCCCACTATCGGATCACTGCCGCTTTTATCAAATGCCTGCAATTATTTGAACTTTAAAGCTCTACAGGTCAGAAAACCTAGTAAAAACCCTTATATAACAGCGCCTTGTTGTTTTTTTTGAGCTGTTTTTAACAGTCAAAGCACCCTGCTTTACGCCTTTTCACTGTGCTGAATGGAGCCGACATTCTGGCTCAAACCCGCGCTTGGACCTATATAAGGGGTAGGCTTGGCACCCGGCCTGGGGAGCAGGCAAAACGACGGTGAGAAACAAGATCAGCAGCAACAAGGTTAAGACCTTTCCAAAAACGCCTAGCCCTTGATGAACAAGACCATACCGCCGCCAATAAAAAAACGGACTCCTGAGAGTCCGTTTTCAATACTACGAGAGAAACAAGCAGCGCTTATTCAGCAGCGGCTTCTTCCTGAACTTCTGGACGATCCACCAGCTCCATGAATGCCATAGGAGCATTGTCACCCTGACGGAAACCCATTTTCAGGATGCGGGTGTAGCCGCCGTTACGCTCTTGGTAACGTGGGCCGAAAACTTCAAACAGCTTGGTCACTGCATCGCGGTCGCGCAGACGGGCGAAAGCCAGACGACGGTTTGCCAAGGTTGGGTTTTTAGCCAAAGTGATCAGGGGCTCAACCACGCGACGCAGCTCTTTAGCTTTAGGCAGTGTGGTTTTGATGGCTTCGTGAGTCAGCAGGGACACGGACATGTTGCGGAACATGGCCAAACGGTGGCTGCTGGTGCGATTCAGTTTACGTAGACCGTGACGGTGACGCATGATGATTTTCCTAAATAATGAATCTAATTGGCACGCCGCTTATGCGGCATGCGTAAATCTGGTTCTTCTATCAGCTAGGCTGCGGACCAGATGGACAGCGCAAAACAATAGCACATTTTCAGCCGCCACTCACACTTTTTGCAGGTGTACAACACCAGAAAAAGTGTAAGTGGCGTCCAAGAAACGTCTGTCTTGCTGACTACTTATGGACGCTCAAGACCCAGTGGTGGCCAGTTTTCGAGCTTCATGCCCAAAGTCAGACCACGTGCAGCCAACACTTCCTTGATTTCGTTCAAGGACTTGCGGCCCAGGTTTGGAGTCTTCAACAGTTCGTTTTCGGTACGCTGGATCAGATCGCCGATGTAGTAGATATTTTCGGCTTTCAGGCAGTTTGCGGAACGAACGGTCAATTCCAGATCGTCGACAGGACGCAACAACACAGGATCGATCTGTGGTGCGCCACGTACTGGAGCTTCGTAGGCATCGCCCACACCTTCCAGAGCAGCAAACACGGAGATTTGATCCATCAGGATGCGAGCGGACTGGCGAACAGCTTCCTCGGGCGAGATCACGCCGTTGGTTTCGATGTCCAGAACCAGCTTGTCCAGGTCAGTACGCTGTTCCACACGGGCGTTTTCGACCGCGTAGCTAACACGACGCACAGGGCTGTAGGACGCGTCCAGCACGATACGACCGATCGTGTGGGTGCGGTCATCAGCCAGAGCACGAACGTTACCAGGCACGTAGCCACGGCCTTGCTCAACCTTGATCTGCATTTCCAGCTTGCCGTCATCGGTCAAGGTGGCAATCACATGATTGGGGTTGATGATTTCAACGTCGTGCGGCAATTCGATGTCGCTAGCCAACACCTGGCCGGCGCCTTCTTTGCGCAGGATCAGGGTAACTTCTTCACGGCTATGCAGCTTGAATACCACGCCCTTGAGGTTCATCAAGATATCAACCACGTCCTCACCCACACCTGGCAGTGTGGAGTATTCGTGCACCACACCGGTGATCTGCACTTCAGTCGGTGCATAGCCGGTCATGGAGGACAGCAAAATACGACGCAGTGCGTTGCCCAGAGTGTGGCCGTAGCCGCGCTCGAAAGGCTCCATGATCACCTTGGCGTGATTTTTGCTGATTGGTTCGACTTCAATGGAACGGGGTTTCAAAAAACCTTGAGACATTCGATTTCCTTTTCAATACCCTCGGCTCGTTACACCGATAAGGCTGACGGAAACTGGCCTAAGCCAGCAGAAAGTATCGCAAAGCCCACTTGCCGAAAAACGGGAAGTGGGCTTGCTTTACTGCATTGTGTAAGCGGTCTTCGCGTAAAAGATTAACGCGAGTACAACTCAACAACCAGCGATTCGTTAACGTCTTGAGCGACGTCAGCGCGATCGGGAACTTGCTTGAAGACGCCGGACAGCTTGGCAGCGTCAACTTCCACCCACTGAGGCAAGCCAATGCCAGTTGCCAGATCCAGGGATTCCTTGATACGGCCTTGGGATTTAGCTTTTTCGCGGACGGCAACAACGTCACCAGCCTTGATCAGCATGGAAGCGATGTCAGCGGTATGACCGTTGACTTCGATAGCACGGTGGTTAACCAGCTGGCGAGCTTCAGCACGTGTAGAGCCGAAACCCATTCGGTAAACCACGTTGTCCAGACGCGATTCCAACAATTGAATCAGCGTTTCACCGGTGTTGCCACGGCGGCGGTCAGCTTCAACGTAGTATTTGCGGAACTGCTTTTCCAGCACGCCGTACATACGCTTGAGCTTTTGCTTTTCGCGCAGCTGCAGACCGAAGTCAGACGTACGAGCACCGGAGGTGCGGCCGTGCTGACCAGGACGCGATTCCAGTTTGCACTTGGAATCCAGCGAGCGACGGGCGCTCTTCAAAAACAGATCGGTACCCTCGCGACGCGAGAGCTTGCATTTTGGTCCAATATAACGAGCCACTTCGCTTCCCCTTAGATGCGACGACGCTTGGGCGGACGGCAGCCGTTATGCGGAACCGGTGTGATGTCTGCAATGCTGGTGATCTTGATACCCAGAGCATTCAGAGCACGCACAGACGATTCACGGCCTGGACCGGGGCCCTTGATGCGAACTTCAAGATTTTTAATACCGTATTCCATGGCAGTACGGCCGGCTGTTTCAGCGGCAACCTGCGCGGCAAACGGCGTGGATTTACGAGAGCCTTTAAAGCCCGCGCCACCCGACGTAGCCCAGGACAATGCGTTGCCCTGACGGTCAGTAATGGTGATGATCGTGTTGTTAAAAGAAGCGTGGACGTGAGCAATCCCGTCCGACACGCTTTTTTTGACTTTCTTGCGTGCGCGTGAAGCGCTGCTAGAAGCTTTGGCCATCTTCTATTCCTCGATTATTTCTTCAGGGACGCGGCGGCACGACGCGGACCTTTACGGGTGCGAGCGTTAGTGCGTGTACGTTGGCCGCGCACTGGCAGACCGCGACGATGACGCATGCCACGGTAAGTTCCCAAGTCAGCCAAACGCTTGATCGAGAGCTGAACTTCACGACGCAGGTCACCTTCTACAGTGAACAAGCCGATCTGTTCGCGAATGCGCTCGAGTTCCGCGTCGGTCAGATCTTTGACCTTCTTGGAGTATTCAATACCCGATGCTTCGCAAATCTTGCGAGCGCGGGTGCGACCGATGCCGAAAATCGCGGTAAGACCGATTTCGGCGTGTTGATGCGGCGGGATGTTAATGCCGGCAATACGGGCCATGGTTATTCCTTGTTAAATCGGTTGCGTTTCGGCAACTTAGCCTTGACGCTGCTTATGACGTGGATCGGTGCAGATGACACGCACCACGCCATGACGTTTAATGATTTTGCAGTTGCGGCAGATCCGCTTTACTGATGCCATTACCTTCATGGTTTGACTCCTAGTTTCCTGTAACCGGCCGCTTATTTGGAGCGGAACACAATTCGTGCTCGGGATAGATCATAGGGCGTGAGCTCCACAGTGACCTTATCGCCCGGCAGAATCCGGATATAGTGCATACGCATTTTGCCTGAAATGTATCCGAGCACTACGTGACCATTTTCCAGCTTGACGCGAAAAGTTGCGTTGGGAAGGTTCTCAAGAACCTGTCCCTGCATTTGAATGACGTCGTCCTTTGCCATTTTCGTGAATTACCGCATCGGCAAGCTCGAGCCTTTGAAGTTAGCCTTCTTGAGCAGCGAGTCATATTGTTGTGACATGACATAGGCCTGGGCCTGCGCCATGAAGTCCATGGTTACTACAACAATAATCAGCAAGGAAGTGCCGCCAAAATAAAACGGTACATTCCAGCGCATTTGCAAGAACTCTGGGACCAGACACACCAAGGTAATGTAGATCGCACCGGCCAATGTCAAACGCATCAAGATCTTGTCGATATAACGCGCTGTCTGATCACCGGGACGAATACCTGGTACGAAAGCTCCACTCTTTTTCAGGTTGTCTGCAGTTTCGCGGCTGTTAAACACCAGGGCCGTGTAGAAAAAGCAGAACAAAATGATCAGCGCGGAGAACAAAGTAATGTAAAGCGGCTGACGCGGCGACAAAGCAGCCTCGATTTCACGCAACCAACCCAGACCGGGCGTGCTGGAGAACCAATTAGCAATTGTCGCTGGCAACAGAATAATGGACGAAGCGAAGATCGGAGGGATCACGCCAGCCATGTTCAGTTTCAGCGGCAAATGCGAGCTTTGACCACCATAGATACGGTTACCTACTTGCCGTTTGGCGTAGTTGACCGTAATACGACGCTGACCACGCTCGACAAAGACGACGAAGTACGTGACGGCGGCTACTAAAACGAGGATAAACAGTGCCGATAGAATCGACATGGAATCCGTACGCACCAGATCAAGCATGCCGCCCAAAGCATTGGGCAAACCCGCTACGATACCGGCGAAGATCAGGATGGAAATACCATTACCCAATCCACGTTCAGTGATTTGTTCACCCAGCCACATGACGAACATGGTGCCAGTGACCAGTGTTACCACTGTCGTGAAGCGAAACAGCATCCCTGGGTCGATAACCAGACCGGGCTGCGATTCTAGAGCGATGGAAATCCCAACTCCCTGGAACAAAGCCAAAAAGACCGTTCCGTAACGGGTGTATTGCGTGATCTTGCGACGACCCGACTCACCCTCTTTCTTGATTGCTTCCAGCGTGGGCACCACAGCGGTCATCAATTGCATGATGATGGACGCAGAGATGTAGGGCATGATTCCCAGTGCGAACACTGAGAATCGCTCTAAAGCACCACCGGAGAACATATTAAACAAACCCAGAATACCACTCTGGTTTTGAGTAAACAGTTCGGACAAGGCATCAGGATTGATGCCTGGTACCGGAATGTGCGTACCCAAGCGGTAGACAATCAGGGCGAGCAACAGGAAAACGAGACGACGTTTCAAATCGCCGTAGCGCGGACCCGACTTACTCTGTGCCTGAGCTTTTGCCACCGTGACCCCTTTTTATTCCAGCGAGCCGCCGGCTGCTTCGATCACGGCGCGAGCGCCGGCCGTTGCATTAATGCCTTTCAGCGCAACTTTACGGGAAAGTTCACCGGACTTGATGACTTTAGCGTAACGCACCATTTGGCCAACCACGCCAGCCTGCTTCAGTGCCTGGACGTCGATAACTTCGGCATCCATTTTTTGCAGTTCGGACAGACGTACTTCTGCGTACAGGTGGTCGTCCAGGGTGGTGAAACCACGCTTGGGCAAACGACGTTGCAAAGGCATTTGACCGCCTTCGAAACCGACTTTATGAAAACCACCCGAGCGGGATTTTTGGCCTTTATGACCACGTCCGCCGGTTTTGCCCAAGCCGGAACCGACACCGCGACCAACACGACGTGCTGCGTGTTTGGCGCCAGCGGCGGGCTTGAGATTGTTCAATTGCAATTCAGACATCCCGATTCCTTTCAGGCTTCCGAGACCGTAACCAGATAATCCACCTTGCGGATCATCCCACGAACCTCAGGAGTATCAACCAATACACGGCTGGTGTTGACTCGGCGCAGACCCAGGCCGCGAACGGTGTCGCGGTGGCTTTGCTTAGTACCGATGACCGAACGCACCAACGTAACTTTGATTTGTTTCTGTGCCATGACTTACCCCAGAATTTCTTCAACTGTCTTGCCGCGCTTGGCAGCAATGTCAGCCGGTGTCGAGCAAGCACGCAAGCCGTTCAAAGTAGCGCGAACCATGTTGTATGGGTTGCTGGAACCCAGGCTCTTGGCTACGACGTTGCGCACGCCCATCACTTCGAAGATAGCGCGCATTGGGCCACCGGCGATAACGCCAGTACCTTCAGCGGCGGGCGAGATCAGAACGGTAGCTGCACCGTGCTTACCCACTACGGTGTGATGCAAAGTGCCGTTTTTCAGAGGCACTTTGATCAGACCGCGACGGGCCTGTTCCATTGCCTTTTGAACAGCAACGGGTACTTCGCGGGCTTTGCCCTTACCCATGCCGATACGACCATCACCATCACCGACTACGGCCAGCGAAGCAAAGCTCATGGTGCGACCACCTTTAACGACTTTGCTGACGCGGTTGACCGCAATCATCTTTTCTTTCAGGCCGTCATCGCGCTCTTGCTCTGGAGCCTGTCTGCCTTGTGCTTTAGCCATTTGATAATTCCTTTAGAATTTCAAGCCGGCTTCACGCGCGGCCTCGGCCAGCGCTTTCACGCGGCCATGGTAACGGAAGCCCGAGCGGTCAAAAGCAACCGTCTCGATGCCCGCAGCCTTCGCCTTTTCGGCGACGCGCTTGCCAACCAGGCTGGCTGCCGCTACGTTGCTGCCAACGGCCAATTCTTTGCGAACTTCGGTCTCGACAGTGGAAGCACTGACCAGAACGCGGTCGCCTTCGGGCGAGATGATGCTCGCGTAAATATGCGTATTCGTGCGATGCACCGACAGGCGGTGTACGCGCAGTTCGGCGATCTTGCGGCGAGTAGCCACTGCACGACGCATACGGGATTGTTTCTTGTCCATGATTCGTCCTTGCCTGCGGGCTTATTTCTTCTTGGTTTCCTTGAGGATGACGCGTTCGCCGACATAACGTACACCCTTGCCTTTGTAAGGCTCTGGTGGACGATAGCCACGAATTTCAGCGGCAACCTGACCAACCACCTGCTTGTTCGAACCCTTGATCACGACTTCCGTCGGAGTTGGGCACTCGGCTTTGACGCCTTCAGGCAGGTCGTGCACGATGTCGTGCGAGAAACCCAGTTGCAACTTCAAGGCATTACCCTGGACGGAGGCACGGAAACCCACGCCAACCAGACTCAGCTTGCGTTCGAAACCGGCGCTCACGCCAACAACCATGTTGTTGACCAGTTGGCGCACGGTGCCGGACATTGCGTTTGCGTGACGAGTTTCGTTCGCAGCAGCAAAAGACAACTGACCGTCTTGAAGTTCAATGGTGACGTCGCCAGTCAGAGTTTGAACCAAAGTGCCCAGAGGGCCTTTGACCGTGATCTGATCAGCGGCAATAGTCGTTTCTACGCCCTTGGGCAGGGAAACGGGATACTTAGCGATACGTGACATATGATGTTCTCCTTATGCCACGTAGCACAGCACTTCGCCACCGACGCCAGCTGCACGCGCCTTGCGATCGGTCATCACGCCGCGAGACGTGGACACGATGGCAACACCCAAGCCGTTCATGACTTGAGGGATGCTTGTGCTGCCTTTGTAGATGCGCAGTCCAGGACGCGAAACGCGGTCGATGCGCTCGATGACTGGCTGGCCGGCATAGTATTTCAGGGTGACTTCCAGCTCTGGCTTGGCTTTTTCGCCAACGATGCGGAAATCTTCGATGTAGCCTTCGTCTTTCAGCACAGCAGCAATAGCTGCTTTCAGCTTCGAGGAGGGCATGCTAACCGATGTCTTGTTGACCATTTGCGCGTTACGCACGCGGGTCAACATATCGGCGATTGGATCGCTCATGCTCATGTGTATTTCTCCTACCAGCTGGCCTTGGTCATACCGGGGATCTCGCCGCGCATTGCCATTTCGCGCACTTTATGGCGAGTCAAACCGAATTTCTTGAAAACACCACGAGGGCGACCGGTGATAACGCAGCGGTTGCGTTGACGGGTCGGGTTCGCGTTGCGTGGCAATTGTTGCAACTGCAAACGAGCCTCGTAGCGCTCTTCGTCAGACTTGGACTGGTCGTCAATAGTCGCTTTCAGTGCTGCGCGCTTGGCGGCGAATTTCTCAGCCAGCTTGGCGCGCTTGATGTCGCGATTGATGAGGGAAAGTTTAGCCACGTTGCGCCCCTTAGTTGCGGAACGGGAAGCTGAACGCGCTAAGCAGCGCCTTGGCCTCTTCGTCCGTCTTGGCAGAAGTAGTGATGCTGATGTTCAGACCACGCACTGCGTCGATTTTGTCGTACTCGATTTCAGGGAAAATGATTTGCTCTTTAACCCCCATGTTGTAGTTGCCACGGCCGTCAAACGCACGACCCGACACACCACGGAAGTCACGAACGCGTGGCAGAGCCACAGCGACCAGACGATCCAGGAATTCGTACATGCGTTGACCGCGCAGGGTCACCATACAACCGATCGGGTAATCTTCGCGAATCTTGAAACCGGCAATAGCTTTGCGGGTTTTCGTGATAACGGGCTTTTGACCAGCAATTTTGGTCATGTCCGATACCGCATTCTCGATAATCTTCTTGTCAGCAACCGCTTCCGAGACACCCATGTTCAGAGTGATCTTGGTGATGCGGGGTACTTCCATGATGCTCTTGTACTCGAACTGCTTTTGCAGGTCGGCAACCACTTTTTCGCGGTAGAACTCTTGTAAACGTGCCATGTTATCCGCCCCTTAAGCCTTGGCGCCAACGGCCTTGCCGCTGGAACGATAAACACGCGTTTTCTCGCCGTCGATCACCTGGATACCAACACGGTCGCCCTTGCCGGTTTCTGGGTTGAACAGCGCAACGTTCGAGATGTGGATAGGCATGGTCTTATCGACAATACCACCCTGCGTGCCAGCCATAGGATTGGCTTTAACGTGTTTTTTGACTACGTTGATGCCTTCCACGATAACGTGGTCTGCATCGACGCGTTGCAGCACTGTGCCACGGCGTTTTTTATCACGGCCAGTCAGCACAATAACTTCGTCGCCTTTACGAATTTTTTGCATTTTTTTCGCGCTCCTTACAGCACTTCGGGAGCCAAGGACACGATCTTCATGAACTTCTCGGTACGCAGTTCACGCGTAACGGGTCCGAAGATACGGGTGCCGATGGGTTCCAGCTTGGCATTGAGCAATACGGCGGCATTGCCACCGAAACGAATCAGCGAACCGTCTTTACGGCGCACGCCCTTAGCGGTACGAACCACTACAGCGTTGTAGATTTCGCCTTTTTTGACGCGTCCGCGCGGGGCCGCTTCTTTAACGGTAACTTTGATGATGTCACCAATTGCGGCATAACGGCGCTTCGAGCCGCCCAGCACCTTGATGCACATTACGGAACGCGCACCTGTGTTGTCGGCCACGTCCAGCGTGGTCTGCATTTGAATCATGATTTTTCCTGTTCCAACTTAATTGCAACGATCCAGCCAAAATGACTGGGTCACACAACCAGTTTTGGTCCCGTCAGATTCGGATCCAGCCAGTTCGATACCGTAAACCCGATCTCGATCTGGTCCGGCAAGCCGAACCCTAGGTTGAAATCTTGCGAGAGACAAAACGTTGTATTACCAACTTCAATCCGGATAGGCGTCTAAGCCTCTCCGGTCAAAATAAAGAGGTAAGCCACATATACTAGCAAATAAGCCCCAGAAAAACAAGGATTTATTTGCTAAGGCCTTGGCGCGACGGCGTTTTCACGCAACAACGCATCCAACTGGGCGCTATTGCTGGTTCGCGTTACCCGCCGCAAACCAATCCCCAACTCCCGCAGGCTTTGCAGGAACGCGGTCAGCAAGTGCCGTCCTCCCACTTCAGTCTGCAAAGTTTGGGCACGCTCATCGTCCAGGACAATATATTTGAGCGCCATCACATGCAGCCACAGAATCGATTCGGGCTGTTCCAGAACACGACGTAGACCAAATTGCACACCCAAGGGACGCAATGTATCCACAAAAGCGACCGTTTCGACATCGTATTCGCTCAGACAGTAAGCATCCAGTTCAATAATCAAACGTTGAGCCTTGTCACCAGCTTTGACCAGAACCTCGGCCACCTGATCCGCAAAGCCGGGCTTGATCACCGAGGCCCAGGAGACGCGAACACTCAAACTGCCCTCGTTGCTGGCCAGCCAGTCACTCGCCAGTTCCATCGTGCGCAAGTCACACAGCCCTGACAGACCCAGACGCACCGCCACCGGAATGAATAAATAGGCCGGTAAACTGGCCTGACCTTGCTGCTCAGGCAACAAATTCAAGGTTGCATCGTAAATCTGACCAGCCTGACCCCACACCTCGACGCCCGGTTTCACATTCAATTCAATGCGGCCTTGCTCCAGACCGCGCTCAATACGCGAATGCCATTCCTGCTCGCCAATGGACGATCCCGCCTCGGAATGGACGCCTTCGGAGGGACGGTACTCCACCTCCTGGTGCCCTGCCCCTTCAGCACGCATCAACGCATTGTCCAAACGCGTCATCACGGCGCTAAGCGTGTCCTGTCCTTCGTAGTTCGTCATCGCCATCGACCAGCGGCACAGACTGCCATCGGGCAGGGGCTGGCGCAGTTCCTGCAAAGCGTTACGCAACTCTTGCGCAAAACCCATCACCTGAGGACCCGTCTGGCCCTGGAGCAGCACAATAAAGTCAGAGCCATTCAGGCGGGCCAGATTGCCTGAGTCCATGCCATTTTTCTGCAATAGTTCAGTACAGCGCTGGGTGAGCAACTTCAACCAGGCATCCACCGCATCGCGCGACAAAGACGTATTCAATGGCAGTAAGTCCCGCTGACGGAACAGGAGCACATGGCCACCTTCTTCTTGCTGAAGAACCTGACGGAACAGGTTCACGAAATATTTGCGGTTAGCCAGGCCCGTTACCGGATCACAGTTCAACTCCAACTGCAGTTGCTCGATTCGGGCGTTTTGCTCCTGGCTACTGACACGGATGCGTCTTCGCACGGTGCTTAAGGTATGTGTCACGGCTTCCAGCTCGGGAATCGTGCGTACTTTTTTGCGGCTGGGTACAGATTCACTTTGATCCATCTGCTGCAACTCGAACTGCACATGTTCGCGCAAGGCACGACGCAACCAGGCCATGACCATCAAGACAAACACACCCCAGGCAATTCCAGCGCCCAACACCAGCAAGGTCACGCGCACAAAGCTTTTCCACAAACTGGCACGGGCGTATTCGTCAGCGGGTTTTACCTCAATAGTGCCGATCTGGTTCCAGCCGTTGCTGACATGAGCCGAGGCCACAGGCACCTCAATCGGCAAGGAGTTGGCAAACCACGCAGGCGAAGACCCAGTGAACTCCTTTTCTTGTTGAGTGCTACGCTCCACCAAAATCGTACCGGAGGTGTCAGCAAAACGAATACGCTCAAATTGCCCGGTATCGTACAGAGCAGCAATCAGCAGCTCTTGGGTCACCGGATCCTGGTTGCTGGGTTGGGACAAGGTCAAGGCCAGCGAAGTCGCGGCCGACTCACCCTGAGCCTGCAACTGACTGCTCAAGTATTGCCTTGCCGAGTCAACGCTGAACCACAGCGTGCCAATCAAGATAGCAAGAATCGCGCACGAGACACTTAGCAGGAGCTGTTTAAGTAAAGACATAACGCTTCCGTATATTCCATAAATTCTGGTCTAGCCCACCCAGCAAGGGTGTCCTGAGAGCTGTTTCCGATCAGGGCTCAAGCCCTGGGGCCGGTACATCATCAAGGAACAAACCCTTCCTTACGCATTTTTTCCAGCAAACCACGCCAGCGGCTGATACTGTCTACCGAACCTTTCTGGGCGTTACCCACATACACCCCTTGGGAATTGAAGCTGAACACGGGGGTCAAATCAGGACGCTGGCTGGCGGGACGAATCGAGCCACTTAAATTATCCAGCAATAAAGGCTCGGACTGCGGTGTGGGGTAGTAGCCCAGCACCATGTGCGCAATACTTTGGCCACCTACTTGTGCCCGTACATAAATCAATCTTAATTTTTCATTGGGCACACCCAGGTGTAACAAGGAAAAATATTTGCCAATCACAAAATCCTCGCAATCGGCCGCCATTTTGCCCAGCGTTTCAATCGGTGTTGCCCAATAATCCAACTGCCCCCAGATGTGAATATCCTCACCAGCCATTGCATTCGCGTTCCAGAAATCGTTGACGACATCCAGTTGGCGGCGCTCGCTTTGCCCGCGGGCGGAGTCCAGGTTAACGATCCAGCGATCTACAGCATTTCCAGCACGGGCGCCAAAGCGGGAGACGGCAGTCTGGCGAATCTTGCTTGCCTCGAATTGCAAGGCTGGCACCGACAAAGGCAGCCACACCAAAACAAGCAGCGCAATCAACGCTAGCAGCGCAACCCTAGATCGAAGAAAAAGGCGTAGCCAGGCAAAAGACAAGAGCACGTCAATCCCAAATAAGCAAACCCTTATAACGGCCTTATAGCGTGCCTATTTAGTAAACACTTGATAACCGCTATTGACCACTAAGGCCTGAGCAAAAGCCCCCCGCCTGATCCCTATTCACATCCAGACCGGTCAGACAAACAAATCATAGGCACAAATACTACAGGATGCTATTGGCAGAAACGACAAGCCAAATAAAACCCCACAAGCCCTGACGGACTTGCGGGGTTCAATACGCTACCAACTACCGTAGCGCTCAGTGAATACACAATTTAGAAATCACTGCTCTTTAAGGTGCCGTCTTTAAGCGAGTTAGCAATCTGAATTGCTTTTTCCGCATCAAAGTCGATATTTTCCAAAATGATCTTCTGATCAAACTGGCTATTGCCTTGAGAGCTGATACCGATTTCCATCTTGCCACTGTCGGACTCTTTTACGGACAAGTACTTGCTCAGGTTGGCATCGCTACCGTCATAACCACTTAACAGATCGCTAATGTCCAAGGTGTCTTCACCAGCCGCACCAAAGTCCATCACACGATCTACAGCAGGCTTGGCAACACTACCCTGGTCTCCGGCATTCCACTGGAAGGTGTCATTGCCAGCACCACCGAACAGGATGTCGTCACCAGCACCACCGATCAATGTGTCGTTACCACCCTGACCATACAAGATGTCGTTACCACTACCGCCATCCAGGGTGTCATTACCACCACGGGTGTCACCAGCCACATTGAAGGCTTCGTGATTTCCCTTGATGTAGGCGTACAAGTCGGTGTTGCTTGGAGCAGACCCATTCTTGAGTTCAAGGAATACCTCCAGCGCCTTCAAGCCGGCTCCATCGGGCAAGTCAGCAGGACGACCACCTGGGATTTCATGCCATGGCAAGACATCACCATCGGTATTAATCGCATCACCAAAGATGATGTCGTTACCGTCACCACCCAATACAGTGTCATCGCCCACATCCAGCAACTCGCTGCTGCTCGAACCACCCTGCAAGGCAGCAGCCAAGTCTTCAGCGGTATGCACGATGTCAGGTGTGCCGGCAGGGCCGTACACCCAACTTCCTTGCCAGGACCACCTACCTTCTTGCACCCAAACCTCTTTATCACCGACAGAGGATGTGTCATCGAAGAACTGCAGATAATCTTGGGCCACACCGCTGCCAATACCGATACCATGCACAGCGCTCAAATCGCTTAAAGCCGCAAACGCGTCGATCGACTCCTCCATGATCGTACCAGTTGTCGAGCTACCACTTCCTTTGACCTGCTGACCATCCATGTAATACGTTGGATTGCCGTCGGTCAGGAAATAAGTCAGATTCTCAAACTGGAGACCAGAAGTCTGCTTAGCCGCTTGTTCATTAAACCATTTCACGGTTTCATTAAAGGCAGCTTCATAGTTCGTACCCTCATACGCGCTCAGATTGTTAAGGGCATTAATCAAAATATGCACATTATCTGTGGTGAGATTATCCAGCTTCACTACTGAGGTAGCTGTTTTGGCAAAATCAACCAACACCACATTCACAATGCCATCGTGGTCCTTCAAGTCCTCGGCCAAATTCTTCAAGGCATTGATAGCCAACTGCATACGTGTCAAACCAGGAGTACCGGATGCGGACCCCATACTGCCGGACGTATCCACCACCAACGCAATGTTGTAATTCTTACCGGGTTCAACAGTCGTAACCGTGCCACCGACGTCAGCCAGAATAATGTCATCACCCTGACTGCCCTGCAGCGTGCCACCACTGTTGTCACCATCATAGACTTCACCGTGGTGCAGCGTGAGGCTGACAGGAACCTGGACATCCTCAAAGTTTCCGTCCACCGCTACTACCTTGGCAGTCAGATCTTTAGTGCCATCGGTGGTCACCGTCACCGAACCTTTGCCATTTCTGTCCAGCGTTACCTCGTACGTCTGACCGTCGATTTCTACCGTTGCCGTCGGGAAGGTAGTCTCAAAGTCATACTTGCTAGGATCAGGCGGGTTCGAGGTCTCGATATCAAACACAACCTCGGATTCCATGCCAGGAATACTGGTTGCATCATCATTGACCACCTCTTTGTAGGAAATGGAATGCACCAGATAGTCATCGGTAGCGCCGGGAGCTGTGAACTCTGCTTTCGTAAAGTTCTGACCACTGCCTGGCTCAAACGTGTATGCCAAATCGACTTTGTCTGAGCCGCCGGCTACCCGTTCGGTCTTAGTCACATCACCATTCGCGTCGTAATACGTAACCAAGGCTTGGGTGTTGGAACCACCACCAGAAATGATGGCCCAGCCCACTGAGTTACCCGCGGCATCAAAGAACTCAACCTTCGCTTTTTCAGAATTGGCTCTCCAGGCAAACTGAACATCAAAGGACTTGACCTCATTGTTGAATTCAACCGTGAGTGTCTCACCATAGCCAAGCTCTTTGTCGTCGCCATTTCCAGCCTGTCCAGACACACCAAAGCCATCATGGTCCGTACCTGTCACTGTAGAGACATTAGTAGTCTGACCATTTTTATCGGTGGCTGTCACGGTAAAGCTGCCAGTGTCACCAACATTGCCCACATCAATGGTCGAAGTCTTGGTAACCGTTGCCTTAATACTGACCGACGTTGGGTCAAAGTCATCCACAATGACGGTACTTGCAGAATCCTGAGTACCCACAGACAGATGATCAAACGCATCATTAGCATCTACAACGCCCGTAATCTCTACCTGCAAGCCCTCATTAGGCTCTTTGTAAACGTCATCTACCGTATTAACAGTAAATTCTGTTTCGGACGTCCCGCCCTGAATAGTCACACTATCAGGCAAGGTGCCGGTATCGCCCGCATTGGCGGCAGCGCCACTCCAATCAAGAGTCACATCGATACTTTGACCTGCTGGCACTGTGACCGCATTGCCCGCACCATCGACTAACTGCACGGTATAACGCAGCTCTCCACCCTCAGATACGCTAGCGCTATCTACAGAGATGATCGCAAAGACTTCACTCATATCCACAATCGTGGCATCACCGCTGTCGGTAATACCGCCAGGCAGATCCGTGCCACTGGCGGTTTGACCCGTCAGTGTGGCTTCCAGGGTGAAGTCCTCATTACCTTCGAACACATTGTCGTCGGTCGTGGGCACCGTCACCACAATGCCATCGGTCGTGCCAGCGGGCACCGTCACGCTGTAGCTGCCATCGGCGTTCTTGGTCACGGTCACATCTTGACCGTTGATGGTGACAGTAGGCTCACCAATGTCGCCGTCCTCGATCTCACCACCCAAGGTGAAGGTCAGGGTCGTGTCGGCATCGACCGCCTTATCCAGGCTCACGTTAAACGTGGCGTTCTCGCCTTCGTTCACGTTACCGGCATCGTCCACCGTCAGGACTGGAACGTCCGCACCGGGGTTCGGGTTGGTTGGATCGGTCGATTCGGTATCCACAATCGTGGCATTACCACTGTCAGTAATACCGGTGGGCAGATCCGTGCCACTGGCGGTTTGACCCGTCAGTGTGGCTTCCAGCGTGAAGTCCTCATTGCCTTCGAACACATCGTCGTCGGTCGTGGGCACCGTCACCACAATGCCATCGGTCGTGCCAGCGGGCACCGTCACGCTGTAGCTGCCATCGGCGTTCTTGGTCACGGTCACATCTTGACCGTTGATGGTGACAGTAGGCTCACCAATGTCGCCGTCCTCGATCTCACCACCCAAGGTGAAGGTCAGGGTCGTGTCGGCATCGACCGCCTTATCCAGGCTCACGTTAAACGTGGCGTTCTCGCCTTCGTTCACGTTACCGGCATCATCCACCGTCAGAACCGGAACGTCCGCACCGGGGTTCGGGTTAGTTGGATCGGTCGATTCGGTATCCACAATCGTGGCATCACCGCTATCGGTAATACCGCCAGGCAGATCCGTGCCACTGGCGGTTTGACCCGTCAGTGTGGCTTCCAGCGTGAAGTCCTCATTGCCTTCGAACACATCGTCGTCGGTCGTGGGCACCGTCACCACAATGCCATCGGTCGTACCAGCGGGCACCGTCACGCTGTAGCTGCCATCAGCGTTCTTGGTGACCGTCACATCCTGACCGTTGATGGTGACCGTAGGCTCACCAATGTCGCCGTCCTCGATCTCACCACCCAAGGTGAAGGTCAGGGTCGTGTCGGCATCGACCGCCTTGTCCAGGCTTACGTTGAACGTGGCGTTCTCGCCTTCGTTCACGTTACCGGCGTCATCCACTGTCAGAACCGGTACGTCCGCACCGGGGTTGTTTGGATCACCATCCACAATCGTGGCATTACCGCTGTCGGTAATACCGCTAGGCAGATCCGTGCCGCTGGCGGTTTGACCCGTCAGTGTGGCTTCCAGCGTGAAGTCCTCATTGCCTTCGAACACATCGTCGTCGGTCGTGGGCACCGTCACCACAATGCCATCGGTCGTGCCAGCGGGCACCGTCACGCTGTAACTGCCATCGGCGTTCTTGGTCACGGTCACATCTTGGCCACCAATCGTCACCGTAGGCTCACCAATGTCGCCGTCCTCGATCTCACCACCCAAGGTGAAGGTCAGGGTCGTGTCGGCATCAACGGCCTTGTCCAGGCTCACGTTGAACGTGGCGTTCTCGCCTTCGTTCACATTACCGGCGTCATCCACCGTCAGGACAGGAACGTCCGCACCGGGGTTCGGGTTGGTTGGATCGGTCGATTCGGTATCCACAATCGTGGCGTTACCGCTGTCGGTGATACCGGCAGGCAAGTCCGTGCCACTGGCGGTTTGACCCGTCAGTGTGGCTTCCAGCGTGAAGTCCTCATTACCTTCGAACACATCGTCGTCGGTCGTGGGCACCGTCACCACAATGCCATCGGTCGTGCCAGCAGGCACCGTCACGCTGTAGCTGCCATCGGCGTTCTTGGTGACCGTCACATCTTGGCCACCAATCGTCACCGTGGGCTCACCAATGTCGCCGTCCTCGATCTCACCACCCAAGGTGAAGGTCAGGGTCGTGTCGGCATCAACCGCCTTGTCCAGGCTCACGTTAAACGTGGCGTTCTCGCCTTCGTTCACGTTACCGGCGTCATCCACCGTCAGAACCGGTACGTCCGCACCGGGGTTGTTTGGATCACCATCCACAATCGTGGCATCACCGCTGTCGGTAATACCGCTAGGCAGATCCGTGCCACTGGCGGTTTGACCCGTCAGCGTGGCTTCCAGCGTGAAGTCCTCATTGCCTTCGAACACATCGTCGTCGGTCGTGGGCACCGTCACCACAATGCCATCGGTCGTGCCAGCGGGCACCGTCACGCTGTAGCTGCCATCGGCGTTCTTGGTCACGGTCACATCTTGACCGTTGATGGTGACAGTAGGCTCACCAATGTCGCCGTCCTCGATCTCACCACCCAAGGTGAAGGTCAGGGTCGTGTCGGCATCGACCGCCTTGTCCAGGCTCACGTTAAACGTGGCGTTCTCGCCTTCGTTCACGTTACCGGCGTCATCCACCGTCAGAACCGGTACGTCCGCACCGGGGTTGTTTGGATCGCTGTCCACAATCGTGGCATCACCGCTATCGGTAATACCGCCAGGCAGATCCGTACCGCTGGCGGTTTGACCCGTCAGTGTGGCGTCCAGCGTGAAGTCCTCATTACCTTCGAACACATCGTCGTCGGTCGTGGGCACCGTCACCACAATGCCATCGGTCGTGCCAGCGGGCACCGTCACGCTGTAGCTGCCATCGGCGTTCTTGGTCACGGTCACATCTTGGCCACCAATCGTCACCGTAGGCTCACCAATGTCGCCGTCCTCGATCTCACCACCCAAGGTGAAGGTCAGGGTCGTGTCGGCATCGACCGCCTTGTCCAGGCTCACGTTGAACGTGGCGTTCTCGCCTTCGTTCACGTTACCGGCATCGTCCACCGTCAGAACTGGTACGTCCGCACCGGGGTTCGGGTTGGTTGGATCAGTCGATTCGGTATCCACAATCGTGGCATCACCGCTGTCAGTAATACCGGCAGGCAAGTCCGTGCCACTGGCGGTTTGACCCGTCAGTGTGGCTTCCAGGGTGAAGTCCTCATTGCCTTCGAACACATTGTCGTCGGTCGTGGGCACCGTCACCACAATGCCATCGGTCGTGCCAGCGGGCACCGTCACGCTGTAACTGCCATCAGCGTTCTTGGTCACGGTCACATCTTGGCCACCAATCGTCACCGTAGGCTCACCAATGTCGCCGTCCTCGATCTCACCACCCAAGGTGAAGGTCAGGGTCGTGTCGGCATCAACCGCCTTGTCCAGGCTCACGTTAAACGTGGCGTTCTCACCTTCGTTCACGTTACCGGCATCGTCCACCGTCAGAACCGGTACGTCCGCACCGGGGTTGTTTGGATCGCTGTCCACAATCGTGGCATCACCGCTGTCGGTAATACCGCTAGGCAGATCCGTGCCACTGGCGGTTTGACCCGTCAGTGTGGCTTCCAGCGTGAAGTCCTCATTGCCTTCGAACACATCGTCGTCGGTCGTGGGCACCGTCACCACAATGCCATCGGTCGTGCCAGCGGGCACCGTCACGCTGTAGCTGCCATCGGCGTTCTTGGTGACCGTCACATCCTGACCACCAATCGTCACCGTAGGCTCACCAATGTCGCCGTCCTCGATCTCACCACCCAGGGTGAAGGTCAGGGTCGTGTCGGCATCGACCGCCTTGTCCAGGCTCACGTTAAACGTGGCGTTCTCGCCTTCGTTCACGTTACCGGCATCGTCCACCGTCAGAACTGGTACGTCCGCACCGGGGTTCGGGTTGGTTGGATCGGTCGATTCGGTATCCACAATCGTGGCGTTACCGCTGTCGGTGATACCGGCAGGCAAGTCCGTGCCGCTGGCGGTTTGACCCGTCAGTGTGGCGTCCAGCGTGAAGTCCTCATTACCTTCGAACACATCGTCGTCGGTCGTGGGCACCGTCACCACAATGCCATCGGTCGTGCCAGCGGGCACCGTCACGCTGTAGCTGCCATCGGCGTTCTTGGTGACCGTCACATCTTGGCCACCAATCGTCACCGTAGGCTCACCAATGTCGCCGTCCTCGATCTCACCACCCAAGGTGAAGGTCAGGGTCGTGTCGGCATCGACCGCCTTGTCCAGACTCACGTTAAACGTGGCGTTCTCGCCTTCGTTCACGTTACCGGCATCATCCACCGTCAGAACCGGTACGTCCGCACCGGGGTTGTTTGGATCACCATCCACAATCGTGGCATCACCGCTGTCGGTAATACCGCCAGGCAGATCCGTGCCACTGGCGGTTTGACCCGTCAGTGTGGCTTCCAGCGTGAAGTCCTCATTACCTTCGAACACATTGTCGTCGGTCGTGGGCACCGTCACCACAATGCCATCGGTCGTGCCAGCGGGCACCGTCACGCTGTAGCTGCCATCGGCGTTCTTGGTCACGGTCACATCTTGACCGTTGATGGTGACAGTAGGCTCACCAATGTCGCCGTCCTCGATCTCACCACCCAAGGTGAAGGTCAGGGTCGTGTCGGCATCGACCGCCTTATCCAGGCTCACGTTAAACGTGGCGTTCTCGCCTTCGTTCACGTTACCGGCATCGTCCACCGTCAGGACTGGAACGTCCGCACCGGGGTTCGGGTTGGTTGGATCGGTCGATTCGGTATCCACAATCGTGGCATCACCGCTGTCGGTAATACCGCCAGGCAGATCCGTGCCACTGGCGGTTTGACCCGTCAGTGTGGCTTCCAGCGTGAAGTCCTCATTACCTTCGAACACATTGTCGTCGGTCGTGGGCACCGTCACCACAATGCCATCGGTCGTGCCAGCGGGCACCGTCACGCTGTAACTGCCATCAGCGTTCTTGGTCACGGTCACATCTTGGCCACCAATCGTCACCGTAGGCTCACCAATGTCGCCGTCCTCGATCTCACCACCCAAGGTGAAGGTCAGGGTCGTGTCGGCATCAACGGCCTTGTCCAGGCTCACGTTGAACGTGGCGTTCTCGCCTTCGTTCACGTTACCGGCGTCGTCCACCGTCAGAACTGGTACGTCCGCACCGGGGTTCGGGTTGGTTGGATCGGTCGACTCGGTATCCACAATCGTGGCGTTACCGCTGTCGGTAATACCGGTGGGCAGATCCGTGCCACTGGCGGTTTGACCCGTCAGCGTGGCTTCCAGGGTGAAGTCCTCATTACCTTCGAACACATCGTCGTCGGTCGTGGGCACCGTCACCACAATGCCATCGGTCGTGCCAGCGGGCACCGTCACGCTGTAGCTGCCATCGGCGTTCTTGGTGACCGTCACATCTTGGCCACCAATCGTCACCGTAGGCTCACCAATGTCGCCGTCCTCGATCTCACCACCCAAGGTGAAGGTCAGGGTCGTGTCGGCATCAACCGCCTTGTCCAGGCTTACGTTGAACGTGGCGTTCTCGCCTTCGTTCACGTTACCGGCGTCATCCACTGTCAGAACCGGTACGTCCGCACCGGGGTTGTTTGGATCACCATCCACAATCGTGGCATTACCGCTGTCGGTAATACCGCTAGGCAGATCCGTGCCGCTGGCGGTTTGACCCGTCAGTGTGGCTTCCAGCGTGAAGTCCTCATTGCCTTCGAACACATCGTCGTCGGTCGTGGGCACCGTCACCACAATGCCATTGGTCGTACCAGCGGGCACCGTCACGCTGTAGCTACCATCGGCGTTCTTGGTCACGGTCACATCCTGACCGTTGATGGTGACCGTAGGCTCACCAATGTCGCCGTCCTCGATCTCACCACCCAGGGTGAAGGTCAGGGTCGTGTCGGCATCGACCGCCTTGTCCAGGCTCACGTTAAACGTGGCGTTCTCGCCTTCGTTCACGTTACCGGCGTCATCCACCGTCAAGACAGGAACGTCCGCACCAGGGTTGTTTGGATCACCATCCACAATCGTGGCATCACCGCTGTCGGTAATACCGCCAGGCAGATCCGTGCCACTGGCGGTTTGACCCGTCAGCGTGGCTTCCAGCGTGAAGTCCTCATTACCTTCGAACACATTGTCGTCGGTCGTGGGCACCGTCACCACAATGCCATCGGTCGTGCCAGCGGGCACCGTCACGCTGTAGCTGCCATCGGCGTTCTTAGTGACCGTCACATCTTGACCGTTGATGGTGACAGTAGGCTCACCAATGTCGTCGGCCTCGATCTCACCACCCAGGGTGAAGGTCAGGGTCGTGTCGGCATCAACCGCCTTGTCCAGGCTCACGTTAAACGTGGCGTTCTCGCCTTCGTTCACGTTACCGGCATCATCCACCGTCAGGACTGGAACATTACCACCGTCACCATCCACAATCGTGGCGTTACCGCTGTCGGTAATACCGGCAGGCAAGTCCGTACCGCTGGCGGTTTGACCCGTCAGTGTGGCGTCCAGCGTGAAGTCCTCATTACCTTCGAACACATCGTCGTCGGTCGTGGGCACCGTCACCACAATGCCATCGGTCGTGCCAGCGGGCACCGTCACGCTGTAGCTGCCATCGGCGTTCTTGGTCACGGTCACATCTTGACCGTTGATGGTGACAGTAGGCTCACCAATGTCGCCGTCCTCGATCTCACCACCCAAGGTGAAGGTCAGGGTCGTGTCAGCATCGACCGCCTTATCCAGGCTCACGTTAAACGTGGCGTTCTCGCCTTCGTTCACGTTACCGGCGTCATCCACCGTCAGAACGGGTACGTCCGCGCCGGGGTTCGGGTTGGTTGGATCGGTCGATTCGGTATCCACAATCGTGGCGTTACCGCTGTCGGTAATACCGGCAGGCAAGTCCGTGCCACTGGCGGTTTGCCCCGTCAGTGTGGCTTCCAGCGTGAAGTCCTCATTACCTTCGAACACATCGTCGTCGGTCGTGGGCACCGTCACCACAATGCCATCGGTCGTGCCAGCGGGCACTGTCACGCTGTAGCTGCCATCGGCGTTCTTGGTCACGGTCACATCTTGACCGTTGATGGTGACAGTAGGCTCACCAATGTCGCCGTCCTCGATCTCACCACCCAAGGTGAAGGTCAGGGTCGTGTCGGCATCGACCGCCTTGTCCAGGCTCACGTTGAACGTGGCGTTCTCGCCTTCGTTCACATTACCGGCGTCATCCACCGTCAGAACCGGTACGTCCGCACCGGGGTTCGGGTTGGTTGGATCAGTCGATTCGGTATCCACAATCGTGGCATTACCACTGTCAGTAATACCGGTGGGCAGATCCGTGCCACTGGCGGTTTGACCCGTCAGCGTGGCTTCCAGGGTGAAGTCCTCATTGCCTTCGAACACATCGTCGTCGGTCGTGGGCACCGTCACCACAATGCCATCGGTCGTGCCAGCGGGCACCGTCACGCTGTAGCTGCCATCGGCGTTCTTGGTGACCGTCACATCCTGACCACCAATCGTCACCGTAGGCTCACCAATGTCGCCGTCCTCGATCTCACCACCCAAGGTGAAGGTCAGGGTCGTGTCGGCATCAACCGCCTTGTCCAGGCTTACGTTGAACGTGGCGTTCTCGCCTTCGTTCACGTTACCGGCATCATCCACCGTCAGAACCGGTACGTCCGCACCGGGGTTCGGGTTGGTTGGATCGGTCGATTCGGTATCCACAATCGTGGCATCACCGCTGTCGGTAATACCGCCAGGCAGATCCGTGCCACTGGCGGTTTGCCCCGTCAGTGTGGCTTCCAGCGTGAAGTCCTCATTATCTTCGAACACATCGTCGTCGGTCGTGGGCACCGTCACCACAATGCCATCGGTCGTGCCAGCGGGCACTGTCACGCTGTAGCTGCCATCGGCGTTCTTGGTCACGGTCACATCTTGACCGTTGATGGTGACAGTAGGCTCACCAATGTCGCCGTCCTCGATCTCACCACCCAAGGTGAAGGTCAGGGTCGTGTCGGCATCGACCGCCTTGTCCAGGCTCACGTTGAACGTGGCGTTCTCGCCTTCGTTCACATTACCGGCGTCATCCACCGTCAGAACCGGTACGTCCGCACCGGGGTTCGGGTTGGTTGGATCAGTCGATTCGGTATCCACAATCGTGGCATTACCACTGTCAGTAATACCGGTGGGCAGATCCGTGCCACTGGCGGTTTGACCCGTCAGCGTGGCTTCCAGGGTGAAGTCCTCATTGCCTTCGAACACATCGTCGTCGGTCGTGGGCACCGTCACCACAATGCCATCGGTCGTGCCAGCGGGCACCGTCACGCTGTAGCTGCCATCGGCGTTCTTGGTGACCGTCACATCCTGACCACCAATCGTCACCGTAGGCTCACCAATGTCGCCGTCCTCGATCTCACCACCCAAGGTGAAGGTCAGGGTCGTGTCGGCATCAACCGCCTTGTCCAGGCTTACGTTGAACGTGGCGTTCTCGCCTTCGTTCACGTTACCGGCGTCATCCACTGTCAGAACCGGTACGTCCGCACCGGGGTTGTTTGGATCACCATCCACAATCGTGGCATTACCGCTGTCGGTAATACCGCTAGGCAGATCCGTGCCGCTGGCGGTTTGACCCGTCAGTGTGGCTTCCAGCGTGAAGTCCTCATTGCCTTCGAACACATCGTCGTCGGTCGTGGGCACCGTCACCACAATGCCATTGGTCGTACCAGCGGGCACCGTCACGCTGTAGCTACCATCGGCGTTCTTGGTCACGGTCACATCCTGACCGTTGATGGTGACCGTAGGCTCACCAATGTCGCCGTCCTCGATCTCACCACCCAGGGTGAAGGTCAGGGTCGTGTCGGCATCGACCGCCTTGTCCAGGCTCACGTTAAACGTGGCGTTCTCGCCTTCGTTCACGTTACCGGCGTCATCCACCGTCAGAACCGGTACGTCCGCACCGGGGTTGTTTGGATCGCTGTCCACAATCGTGGCATCACCGCTATCGGTAATACCGCCAGGCAGATCCGTACCGCTGGCGGTTTGACCCGTCAGTGTGGCGTCCAGCGTGAAGTCCTCATTACCTTCGAACACATCGTCGTCGGTCGTGGGCACCGTCACCACAATGCCATCGGTCGTGCCAGCGGGCACCGTCACGCTGTAGCTGCCATCGGCGTTCTTGGTCACGGTCACATCTTGACCGTTGATGGTGACAGTAGGCTCACCAATGTCGCCGTCCTCGATCTCACCACCCAAGGTGAAGGTCAGGGTCGTGTCGGCATCGACCGCCTTGTCCAGGCTCACGTTGAACGTGGCGTTCTCGCCTTCGTTCACGTTACCGGCATCATCCACCGTCAGAACCGGAACGTCCGCACCGGGGTTCGGGTTGGTTGGATCAGTCGATTCGGTATCCACAATCGTGGCATCACCGCTGTCGGTAATACCGGCAGGCAAGTCCGTGCCACTGGCGGTTTGCCCCGTCAGTGTGGCTTCCAGCGTGAAGTCCTCATTACCTTCGAACACATCGTCGTCGGTCGTGGGCACCGTCACCACAATGCCATCGGTCGTGCCAGCGGGCACTGTCACGCTGTAGCTGCCATCGGCGTTCTTGGTCACGGTCACATCTTGACCGTTGATGGTGACAGTAGGCTCACCAATGTCGCCGTCCTCGATCTCACCACCCAAGGTGAAGGTCAGGGTCGTGTCGGCATCGACCGCCTTGTCCAGGCTCACGTTGAACGTGGCGTTCTCGCCTTCGTTCACATTACCGGCGTCATCCACCGTCAGAACCGGTACGTCCGCACCGGGGTTCGGGTTGGTTGGATCAGTCGATTCGGTATCCACAATCGTGGCATTACCACTGTCAGTAATACCGGTGGGCAGATCCGTGCCACTGGCGGTTTGACCCGTCAGCGTGGCTTCCAGGGTGAAGTCCTCATTGCCTTCGAACACATCGTCGTCGGTCGTGGGCACCGTCACCACAATGCCATCGGTCGTGCCAGCGGGCACCGTCACGCTGTAGCTGCCATCGGCGTTCTTGGTGACCGTCACATCCTGACCACCAATCGTCACCGTAGGCTCACCAATGTCGCCGTCCTCGATCTCACCACCCAAGGTGAAGGTCAGGGTCGTGTCGGCATCAACCGCCTTGTCCAGGCTTACGTTGAACGTGGCGTTCTCGCCTTCGTTCACGTTACCGGCGTCATCCACTGTCAGAACCGGTACGTCCGCACCGGGGTTGTTTGGATCACCATCCACAATCGTGGCATTACCGCTGTCGGTAATACCGCTAGGCAGATCCGTGCCGCTGGCGGTTTGACCCGTCAGTGTGGCTTCCAGCGTGAAGTCCTCATTGCCTTCGAACACATCGTCGTCGGTCGTGGGCACCGTCACCACAATGCCATTGGTCGTACCAGCGGGCACCGTCACGCTGTAGCTACCATCGGCGTTCTTGGTCACGGTCACATCCTGACCGTTGATGGTGACCGTAGGCTCACCAATGTCGCCGTCCTCGATCTCACCACCCAGGGTGAAGGTCAGGGTCGTGTCGGCATCGACCGCCTTGTCCAGGCTCACGTTAAACGTGGCGTTCTCGCCTTCGTTCACGTTACCGGCGTCATCCACCGTCAGAACTGGTACGTCCGCACCGGGGTTCGGGTTGGTTGGATCGGTCGATTCGGTATCCACAATCGTGGCATTACCACTGTCAGTAATACCGGTGGGCAGATCCGTGCCACTGGCGGTTTGACCCGTCAGTGTGGCTTCCAGGGTGAAGTCCTCATTGCCTTCGAACACATTGTCGTCGGTCGTGGGCACCGTCACCACAATGCCATCGGTCGTACCAGCGGGCACCGTCACGCTGTAGCTGCCATCAGCGTTCTTGGTCACGGTCACATCTTGACCGTTGATGGTGACAGTAGGCTCACCAATGTCGCCGTCCTCGATCTCACCACCCAAGGTGAAGGTCAGGGTCGTGTCGGCATCAACGGCCTTGTCCAGGCTCACGTTGAACGTGGCGTTCTCGCCTTCGTTCACATTACCGGCATCGTCCACCGTCAGAACTGGAACGTCCGCACCGGGGTTCGGGTTGGTTGGATCAGTCGATTCGGTATCCACAATCGTGGCATTACCACTGTCAGTAATACCGGTGGGCAGATCCGTGCCACTGGCGGTTTGACCCGTCAGTGTGGCTTCCAGGGTGAAGTCCTCATTGCCTTCGAACACATTGTCGTCGGTCGTGGGCACCGTCACCACAATGCCATCGGTCGTGCCAGCGGGCACCGTCACGCTGTAGCTGCCATCAGCGTTCTTGGTGACCGTCACATCCTGACCACCAATCGTCACCGTAGGCTCACCAATGTCGCCGTCCTCGATCTCACCACCCAAGGTGAAGGTCAGGGTCGTGTCGGCATCAACGGCCTTGTCCAGGCTCACGTTGAACGTGGCGTTCTCGCCTTCGTTCACGTTACCGGCATCGTCCACCGTCAGAACTGGAACGTCCGCACCGGGGTTGTTTGGATCACCATCCACAATCGTGGCATCACCGCTAGCGGTAATACCGCCAGGCAGATCCGTGCCACTGGCGGTTTGACCCGTCAGTGTGGCTTCCAGCGTGAAGTCCTCATTGCCTTCGAACACATCGTCGTCGGTCGTGGGCACCGTCACCACAATGCCATCGGTCGTACCAGCGGGCACCGTCACGCTGTAGCTGCCATCGGCGTTCTTGGTCACGGTCACATCTTGACCGTTGATGGTGACGGTAGGCTCACCAATGTCGCCGTCCTCGATCTCACCACCCAAGGTGAAGGTCAGGGTCGTGTCGGCATCGACCGCCTTGTCCAGGCTCACGTTAAACGTGGCGTTCTCGCCTTCGTTCACGTTACCGGCATCGTCCACCGTCAGAACCGGTACGTCCGCACCGGGGTTGTTTGGATCACCATCCACAATCGTGGCATCACCGCTGTCGGTAATACCGCCAGGCAGATCCGTGCCACTGGCGGTTTGACCCGTCAGTGTGGCTTCCAGCGTGAAGTCCTCATTGCCTTCGAACACATCGTCGTCGGTCGTGGGCACCGTCACCACAATGCCATCGGTCGTGCCAGCGGGCACCGTCACGCTGTAGCTGCCATCGGCGTTCTTGGTCACGGTCACATCTTGACCACCAATCGTCACCGTGGGCTCACCAATGTCGCCGTCCTCGATCTCACCACCCAGGGTGAAGGTCAGGGTCGTGTCGGCATCGACCGCCTTGTCCAGGCTCACGTTAAACGTGGCGTTCTCGCCTTCGTTCACGTTACCGGCGTCATCCACCGTCAGAACCGGTACGTCCGCACCAGGCTCACCGGTGTTGCTATCTGTAATCGTGGCAGTACCTTCGCCCGTTACATCCCTCAACTCCACATCACCCACAGTACCCGTCAGCTCTGCATCCAGAGTGAACTGCTCTTCGCCTTCAAAAACGGCATCATCCACAGTGGGGACGGTAACGGTAATCTGGGTCTCGCCAGCAGGCACATCCACGCTGAACTTGCCATCGGCATCAACGGTCACGGTCTGCACCACGCCATTGCCTACCTGCACCTGAACGGTACGGGGCTCACCATCGGTCCACAGATCGCCAAAGCCTGCACTGCCCTCGTTAAGCTGGAGTTCCAGCGTCGTGTTTGTTTTTACTTGATTGCTTAAATCAACCACAAAAACAGCGTCACTACCCTCGCTCAGAACAGGGTTATTAACAGCCAAACTAGGAATGTCATTATTGGCGGGCTCGGTTGGACCTGTTGGATCGGTAGGATCAACCGGCACTTCGCGGCCATCATCAACAATTGTGCCTGTACCTTCACCCTGGACTTTATCAACAGGGGTACCGTTCTGTGTCTCGCCTTCTTGCGTAACAGTCAAGGTGAAGTCTTCTTCACCTTCAAAAACATCATCGTCTTTAGTATCTACAGTTACCGTGACGTCAGTGACACCGGGAGGCAGTGTGAAACTGTATGTGCCATCACTATTTTGTGTGACAGGCACCGTATCACCATTGGGCAATTGCACAACAGGGGGCTGATCAAGAGCTATATCGCCATCGTCCGTGGAGCCATGCCCCAATTGCAGCGTAACCGTGGTCTCGTTGTCGACTGGTTTACCAAAATTCACGTTGAAGGTACCCGAACCTCCCTCACTGATGACCGTGTCGGACACAGTAATCGCAGGTACATCGTTATCTTCAACGGTAGTCGTTACCGGATCGCCGTACTCAACCTTCTCGTAGTTGCCGCCCGTGCTGCTCTCAATCCCGACATTTTCCGGGATATTGCCTTGCACCGTCCCATCATCAGGACGAGCTGGATACGTGACAGAACCGCTAGTCTCACCTTCTTTGATGATAATTTCCTGACCATTAGTCAGTTTAATCACCAAGTCTCCGCCTTGCG
Source organism: Alcaligenes sp. SMD-FA (assembly GCF_025960365.1). Lineage (NCBI taxonomy): Bacteria > Pseudomonadati > Pseudomonadota > Betaproteobacteria > Burkholderiales > Alcaligenaceae > Alcaligenes > Alcaligenes sp. SMD-FA. The sequence goes on from NZ_CP110108.1 coordinate 3,986,999, forward strand.
GAGGATTTTCAACTGTTGCGGTAATGGTGATGTCCTCACCTTCTACAACCGTATCGGGGCCTTCCAAAGTAATTTTTGTAGCATCATCATCGTCCGTGATGGTGCTGCTGGATGTACTGCTCGTATCCAGATTCTCGTAGTTACCGCCCGTTGTCGTGCTGATACCAATATCCTCGGGACGATCGCCTTGTGTGTAAGCATCATCTGGATAAGGATTATCAACAAGCACCCGGCCTTCCGTACTGCCAACCGGAATCGTAATAGTGCTGCCATTGGTCAGCGTGATGATCAGATCTTGCCCAGTAACTGGGTTATCGACGCGCGCAATGATTTCAAATGGCTCGCCTTCCGTGACTCGCTCTGGTGTTTCCAATGTCACAGTCGATGTGCCAGCAACGAGAGTTGGGTCCGTCTCATCGCCACCACCACCGCTAAAACGAGGCAATTCTGTGCCTAATACGCCTGGTTTGGGATACTCCAGGGCTAATGGTCGGGTTGTCTCAACAATACTGACCAAACGCACAAAACTACTTCCGCCCTCTCCGCCACCCGTCAGCACAGCAGCGGTAGGATCTAACTGTTCAAATGGGTCATTACCCGCTTCCAGTGCTGCCAGTACTGCAGCAATCGCTGGATCATCAGGATTGGTCAGAACGGCCACAGCAGGATCGACATCCGTCTGGGCAATATCGTCACTCAGCAAGAATTCCCGATTATCGGAAATGGTCATAGGCGGCCCGCCAGGAATCTCGAGCTCGACAAATGCGCCTGTTTCGGTAGTGATCTCAGCGTTTACGGGAACACGCATTCCCTCTTTGAGCGCTACTTTTGAGCCATCGCTGGTACGCATCCATGCTGTACCTTCAACGCGTGTCACTAAAACAGTATCCAGTGCCATAATTGTCTGATTCCTAAAAAAGACCGTCGCAATGCGACCATCTGAAATTGGCTTTCTTTGGTATGAGAATAGCGAGTTGATCTGCTATGTGATATTGGCGCTGCCGCCAGTTCGCCGCTTTACTTGCGATTCTTTACGCAAGTTGACAATGCAGGACTGGACGGCCCAAACAGGCTTATGAAATGCCGTGTACTTTTAGCGCCAACATTAAACGATCAGTTACACCAAGCTTTTCAAAAATAGCTTGAAGGTGGGCACGCACTGTTCGTTCAGTAATGCCAAGATCCTGGGCAATCAATTGATTGGAGTGCCCCAACGAGGCGCGTTGCGCCACCTCGATTTCACGGCTGGTCAAGTTGCTTTCCCAACCCGTGCGAATTTCCAAGTGACGAGTCACGTCACTGAGCAGGCGACTCAGCAAAGACTCTCCCACCCAAACCTGACCCGAGGCCACGTGCTCCAACACTTGCTCCAGCAGAGCCGACGAGCTGTACGCGTGAATATAAGCTCGGGCGCCCAACGCCAATACGGCTTGCCCTTCAGAGTCGACAGGCCGAGGGCTGGCGACCACCACCTTCATCCCTTTTACTGCCTGTACCCATTGCGGGTGATTCCATAACGCAAGCGCACTGTCCATGACGACAAGCTCACGATGTTGCTGTTTCCACCGTAACAAATCCTCCATACCTCGCCCTCGGGCAGGCAAGTAGGTTACGGAATTCTGGTGACTCCAATGCTGCCACAAGGCTTCATCGTTCGTCAGAAATAAAACCGAATTTACTTGTCGCATACCGCTTTTCCCTTACTGGTAACACGAGCTAAAAAGCCATCAGCTCTGAGGCTGACGTGGGATTATTTATCCTCTATCGTCAGCACTACTCCCCCCGTACAGGCCACCCCTGCCGCTTTAACGCTCTGTAAAGGCGTTAGAGCGGGCCCTGAGAATGGGTTTGAGTAAATACTGCATGACAGTGCGTTTACCCGTGAGGATATGAACCTCTGCCACCATGCCAGGCAAAATAGGCCGATTATCATCACCCACGTAAACGGTATCAGTGCGCACTTTGGCTATATAAAATGAATTACCCTTTTCATCGGTAATCGTATCGGCACTGGTTTGCTCCAACACCCCGGCAAGACCGCCGTAAATCGCAAAGTCATAGGCAGTAAACTTAACTTCAGCAGATTGACCCGGGTGAAGAAATCCGATGTCACGCGGATGGATACGCACCTCCAACAACAAGGAGTCATCAGTCGGCACGATCTCCAAAATATCCTTACCAGGTTGCACAACCCCCCCCACCGTATTAGCGGCAAGAGTTTTAATCGTCCCACGTACTGGCGAGCGCACTTCAGCCAATCGGACACGATCCGCCAATGCGCGCTGCCCTTGCTCTAAAGAAGCCAATTTGGCGCGAGTTTCTGCCAGCTCTGTACGAGCCTGGTTACGGAATGTAATTTCAACATCACCGATCTTGTTCTGCGCCTCTTGTATGGAGGCCTCGATCCTGCTTATTTGCGCCGTAGCGGCTCGTTGTTCTCCGCAATAACGCGCTACATCGCGCTGTAAGCGCAACAAATCCACTTCAGAAACAGCCCCGCTTTTCAGCAAAGGCCGCGTCATTTTCAATTCTTGCGATGTCAGGCCACAGCTCGATGCCGCCTGATCCCGATTGGCCTGCGTTTCTCGTAGCTCTTGCTGGCGTTGATGCAGTTGCTCCTGAGCGACAGAGATATTGGAGCGCAGCTCCTCGGTACGAGCTTGCCAGACGCGACGCTCCATTTCAGCAAGATCCGGCGCCTTTTCCACAACCTCGGCAGGCATATCCAGGGCTTGATCAGCCGCAATGGCCTCAAGCCGGGCCGCCTTGGCCAACAACGACAAGGACTCTGCCTCATTCTCACCCAAGGAAGACGATGCTCGCGTGGGATCAATGCGCAATAGCACCTCGCCCTGCTCAACGGATTGCCCGGGCCTGACAAGAATTTCCTCAACAACACCACCATCGAGGCTTTGTATGATCTGTACCTGCCGAGAAGGCACCACCTTCCCTTCTCCACGCACAACCTCGTCAATGTTGGCCAGACTTGCCCAAACAATCAGCACGCAAATTGCCAACAGCGTCAACCAGATCAACAAACGCGAACCGCGAACCTCTTGCTGACGTGCCGTCCAAGCTGCATTTTTGAGAACACTTCGGCTTGGTGCAGGCCCAGCATCGGCCTTCAGCCTTGCCCGTATCCGGGAAAACAAACTTTTTTTCGTCATGTCGCGCTCCGGGCCTTGCCAATCTGCCCACTACGCAATGCTGTAATGACCTGCTCCTTGGGACCATCGGCCACAATTCGCCCCATATCCATGACAATCAAGCGATCAACCAAGTCCAGTAGCGCTGTACGATGCGTGACCAGCACCACCGTTTTGCCTTCACATTCAGTGCGCAAACTATTGCGCAAAGCGGATTCGCTTTGATTGTCCATGTTGCTGCTAGGCTCATCGAGCAACAGAATAGAGGGGTTTCCCATCAAGGCCCGGGCCACCGCAACCGCTTGACGCTGACCGCCAGAGAGCGAATCACCACGCTCGCCGATCATCATGTCGTAGCCATCTGGGTGCCGACGAGCAAAATCATCCACACCCGCCAACTTGGCGGCAGCCAACATCTGATCATCCGTAACGTAGGGCGAACCCATCGTCAGATTATGTTTCAAGGTGCCATAAAACAGCATCGGATCTTGTGAGACATAGCCCATAGAACGACGCACATCAGCTGGGTCAATCTGCTGATTATCGATACCGTCTAACACAATCGTGCCCGAGGTCGGTTTATACAAGCCCAGAATTAACTTGGACAACGTGGTCTTACCTGAACCTATACGCCCGATAATGGCCACTTTCTCCCCTGCCTTGAGGGAAAAACTAAGCTGATTGATCACATTCTGAGTTGCACCGGGATACGCGAAACTAACACCACGGAACTCGATGGCACCTTCAAGATAAGGCCGAGGCACAAAATTGCGATCATCAGGGTGTTCGACCGGCAACTCCATATACGTACCAATCGAATCCAGCGACGTACGCGCATTCTGATATTGCATCATCAGCCCGGCCACTTGCCCAAATGGGGCAAGACAACGGCCCGCAATCATGGAGGAAGCAATAATGCCCCCCATCGACAACTGCGCGTCCTGAATCAGATATACACCGATGATAATCACGCAAATCGTGACCACTTGGGTCAACATCTGCACGGTGCTTACCGTTACAGCCGAAGTCATCTTGATTCTGGCCCCTTGTCGAGCCAGGTACTCTGTAGACTGCTCCCAAGCGCGCTGGGCATTGCTCTGCGCATTCAATACCTTCAAGGTTTCAAGCCCAGCCAAGGACTCCACCAGGCCTGCATTGCGCTGTGCAGCCGCTTGAAATGTTTGCTTGGTCAACCGCTCCATCCGAGCCTGGGCAAACCAGGACACGGCAAGAATAATGATGATAGCCACGACCGGCGGGATTAACATCCAAGGCGATATCCAGGCCAGTACCGCAAGAAACAGGACGACAAATGGCAAATCGACCAGCGTTGTCAGACTGGCCGAGGCAATAAAATCGCGCACAGACTCAAACGAGCGCAAATTGGCGGCAAAAGAGCCCACCGAAGGCGGCCGATTCTCCATGCGCAAATCCAATACCCGCTCCATAATCCGTGCTGATAACTGAATATCAACCCGCTTACTGGCCGCATCAACCACATACGCGCGTACGCTGGTCAACAGAAGGTTCAGCACGAGCACCAAACCAATCCCTATAGACAGTACCCACAACGTTTCTATCGCATTGTTAGGCACCACGCGGTCATACACATTCATGGTGTACAAGGGGATCGCCAAGGCAAACACGTTAATCAGAAACGCCGCTCCGAGCGCATCCCGATATAACTTCCAGTTTTGCGATACGGTCGCCCAAAACCAATGCTTGCCTTTCAGGGGCGTTATACCCTCTGTTGCTCGCACCTCGACCCGAAAGTCAGGTTGTACAACCGCGAGCAGGCCAGAATACAGCTCCTGCAACTGCTCCAGGTCAATTTCACTGGGGCTGCCGCTTTCTGGAAAATGCACAAGAGCACGATCATCCTCGAAGCCCAACAACACACAAGCCCGACTATCGTTCAGCAGCAAAATGGCTGGCAACAGATTGGGATTGAGTTCGGCAAACGAACGGCGCCAAATACGCGAGGTGCAATGCCCACGCGCTGCAGCCCGACTCAAAAGAGCGGGCGTCAGGCGTCCCTTCTGCAAGGGCAGACCCGTAGACAGATGCTGGGCCGTACATGGATTGCCGTGAATACGGGTAATCTCTACCAAACAATTCAGTAACGGATCATCATGAGTCAGATGAGGCGGGATACTGAATGTCTCGCTCTGTGGTGTTGGATTTTCAGATGAGTGGTTCGTCGTCATTAATCAAATCCAGCGAATCTCGCAGGCGCTGACGGGTTTGTTTGCGCTCGTTTAATTTAGCCAAGGCTTCAGGGGGCAAATCAGTCATGCGAAGAACGCCATTCGCAATCAAGGCGTCAATCAAGTCTTCCAGAACCCGAATAAAACTGGCATCCGAGACTGACAGCTCTTGTTTATAGCCCTCTTCTTCTGGACTCATATAGCCCCCTAACCTTCAAGTACGCTCAAGCAAAACCAATTAGTTCAGCCCAGCTGTTTTTTCACGCAAGACCGGCGGAGCCATATCGTCACGATAGTCAACTGTTATCGGAGTCAGATTGCTGGTATCCGGTACAGGTGCCATACATGCCTGAAAGGCCTCTTCGGGGAAATCCAGTTTGGCGGCTTCGTCCGGTTGCTCCGAGTAGGGCTGCGCCAAACCAACTGCTGATACCAGACGGTGCGACAGCATCAACCAGCTGTACTCGGCCTGTTGCAGGTCATAGGTGGCATTGGCCAACGCACGACGGGCATCAAACAATTCGTTTTCAGTATCCAACAAGTCCAGCAAGGAACGCTGGCCAATCTGAAATTGCTGCATATAGGCCACACGAACTTTAGACGTAGCCAGCTCATGTTGTTGCAGGAAAGGCAACTGGGCACGCAAACGTTGAACGTTGTTCCACGCTACGGACAAGTCCTGTTGCACGTTGCGGCATGTATAGTCGCGAACATCCCGCGCGGCATACTGCTGGGCAGTGGTCTGACGAATGCGCGCCATATCTGCCCCACCCCGGAACAGGTTATAGGACAGCACTAACTGCACGTTGGAGTTTTGGGCATCACGGTAAGACGATCCGGGTGGATCATTTTTATCTTTACCTGTTGCCGCACGGAACTCAAGTTTTGGGGACATACGCCCTTGAGCCACATGCTTGCCAAACTCGGCCGCTTGATACAGAGCCTGTTTAGCCAAAATGGAAGGACTGTTGCGCAAAGAAGGCAAGAAATCGCTGGTTTTTGTGGGCAGGGATTCGCTCAAGGAAGGAGCAGGCTGCAACACCTCAGGAGCCGCTACCCCGACGATACGACGATAGCGCTGCAAAACGTCATTCAAGTTCCCGGCCTCGGTCATAACGTTACTTTGTGCCAAAGACTGGCGGCCATATGCCTGTTCCAGATCAACACCACGCCCGACGCCCGAGCTGGAGCGCTCCTCGATCTGCTTCAGGATATTCAAGTGCAGATTGTAATTTTCACGCGCCAACTTTTCCATTTCGCGGTAGCGCAGCACGTCAATATGAGCATTCGCCGCCTCCAGCGCCAAGGAATCTACGGAAGCCAACAAATCATAGTAGGTGGCCAGTTTTTCGTAGCCCAACTGACGCACCTGATTAATCGACGAGAAACCATCAAAAATCAACTGGCGTAACTGCAAGCTATAGCCACTGCGAGACCAGTTCACAGACGATGCACTGGATGTGCTACCACGCCACTCCCGACCTACCCATCCTTCGGCATTGACTTCAGGCAATAACGCACCACGGCTGACATTCTGCCCTTCCAACGCAGACTGGAAGTCTTGAAAGCGAGCGCCAAGTTCGGGGTTGGACATAATTGCCCGCTCGATACTGTCTTTGAAGCTCAAGCTGTTTTCCTGCGCATGAACTGGCTGAGCCAGCACAAGCGCTGTCAGCAGCGAACTTACCGTTAGAGTTTTTTTACCACGCACGTCGGCCTCCGTAAGATCCTGTGCTGCGCCCACAACGGAGAACATCACCTCAGCGTTGTAACGCATTGCCAGATCAAATATAAGTACAAAAATGAAAGAAGAATGGGTTCGGTGTGCCGCCTAAACAAAGCGAAAGAAACACCCCCCGAGGGCCCAACACCTATGTATTGCACATGGGCTTTACATCTAAGGCTGGTAAACACATCACCAGCCGCAGCAGTATGTTCATAATGGACCGGGGCAAGACAAGGCGGAGCTACAGGCTTCTGGCCTGTATTCTTGGAGCATAACCTTGTGTCTAATTGTGACTTTTTGCACGAAAACACACTATGATCGTCACACGAGTCACGGGACAAATTGTATCTTAGATTACAAGGGCTTTCGTCGATGACAATGTTAAAAATGATAAATAGCCTGTGACAAAAAGGGCAACAAAACTCTGAAATTAAACGATTTTAAGAAATCAGGGGCTTAACAAATAATAGCGTCATCATGCCCTACTTCTAGATTTCTCCGTAAGAATCTACAAAATCTTTCACCTTAATAAGTATTTAGGTTACATCAACACCCAACAAAATTTTTAACATGCAATAAAAATAATTTTCTTGTCATACCTCTCGGCAACACGCTTATTGCAAATGCCACATTTGTAACTTTTACTTATGACACTGCAATGACCCCTACCCGCCGTATCAAGCAAAATCTAAAAAGAAATTAATAATCAAAAACTTATAACAGTCTTTGAATTTCCACCCAGGTTAACGGGCACACCCGAAGCAAAACCAATCCCACCCTGGTGTTAGGCCACTCCCACTCTACAGGCAGGAAAACGGGCTGATAAACAGCCCGTTTTTTTACCACTTCCCTACTCCTTGTCCAGATGGCCTACCACTGATAGCCTACCCCTGCCGCCGCCCCGAGGTCTCCTCGAGACGTACCGTTGGCATTGACCTTGTACACCCAAGTCCCACTTTCCGATACACGGGAAACACCTAAAGCGTAGCCCGACTCACCATTCCAGGTCCCACCCGCCAAAGAGACCATATTGCGCCCTGGCAAGTACGCTTGTGGCAAGGCCGCTGTTGCCATGGCGGCAGCGACCCCGGCACTCAACTTGCGCTCCTGAGACTGCAGATCACGATCCAGACGCCGCACAGACTCACCAAAGCGTGTCTCGGCCGCCTGGCTTGCTGCCCTTAACTGAGCCACATTGACAGCATCTGTCTCCTCACTACCGGGAGCTAGCCCTGTCAACTGCCGACCACCCAGATTCACTTCGCCCTGAGAACGATGGACACCATCCAAGCCATAGGCAACATATTCCTGGGATGCTCCGCGCACAGCCTGCGACCCGGCCCCTAGTGCGACACTGCCTTGCACAGCCTTCGCTCCCGAGCCCAGCGCCACACCGTCAGTACCCGCTACGGCACCCGCTCCCACTGCGACACTTCGATCTGCAACCGTACCGCGACCAGCCCCCGAGCCAATTGACACATTGTCATTGCCTTGAACGCCCCCACCGGCGCCAGCACCATGAGCAATATTGTTATCACCCGTCACATCGCGGCCCGCCCCCAGACCTAATGCAGCGTTACCCTCACCTGTGACGCCATAACCCGAATAGGAACCCAACGCCATATTGTTGGAACCCTGTACATTCTGGCCGGCATTCTTACCCTGGGCCAAATTGCCATTACCCACTACCTGTTGACCGGCATTTTGGCCCATTGCCAAATTGCTATCACCTTGCACATTACGGCCGGCCTCCTGGCCCAAGGCGGTATTACCATTTCCGGTTACGTCACGCCCCGCATTGCTTCCATAGGCAGCATTGTTATTGCCCACCGTATTCGTGCCTGCCCAAAAGCCCATGGCATCGTTGTAGTCTCCCTTGACGTTTTGTCCCGCACTACGCCCAATCGACTGATTCCACCCCCCTTCGACATTGGTGCCGGCGTAATAACCAATAGCCTGATTGGCATTTTTGCCGCTGACATTAGAGCCGGCGCCTTCCCCAATACCCAAATTCCAGTTCGTCGACACATCATTGCCAGCGCCCTTGCCCACCGCAATATTCACGCTGCCTGAGACATCCTGGCCTGCGTTATTGCCAACCGCCACATTGTTCTTCCCGCCCACATTCTGCCCGGCTCCCTGACCATACCCGGCATTGCTGCCATCCCACACAGCAGGCGGAGCAGTCTGAGCCCGCACATCCATTGGCTGCAACACAGCCCCCAGCACGGCTGCCGTCAATACCCCATTCACGGCAGCGGCTACATACGTGTATTTCATGAATTTCTCACACTCAAAAAAGCAGCTCGACACGCCCGTAGCCTCAAAACTCCGGGCCTGTCTCGTTAGACCTTACAGTTGCACCGCCATAGCAGGATCGCTGACGCCATGCTTGCCCGTTTCCATACGACCGGCAAAACGGCGCTCAAAGCCTTCGGCCTGCACCGAAAAGTCGTACCAGTTCCCACTGTCTTTCACCGACCAACGCTGCTCAGTCACCTGTCCGGGCTCCACAAGCAGATCCCATGGACCATCTGTGCGATACATGTTCGACAGCACCGTCGCCTTCTGAGCACGATCACCCTGATTGAACAGTTTCAAATAGACATCACCTGCAGTCGGCTCGTAACAGACCTGCACTTCCAGCGATACACCTGTCTCGGTATTGCCCACAAATGTGCGCACAAACCCATTCGTGCTGTACACCCAGAACTCGTAATCCCCGTTGTCCTGTGTGACATCCCAGGTATCCGACAATAATTTTCCAGCCTCGACGGTGTAGCGACGCGGGATCAAGTCCAGATGCTTCTTGTCATAAACATGGAAAACAGCCCCTGCTTGCCCGGTATTGCTAAACAGCAGCTCGACAGAACCTTTCTTGTCTACTCGCGCACTGGTATGCAATTCATAGGGCAAGGCACGTGAATAACGAACACCGGCTTCCTGATACAGAGGCTGCGGTGTCGCAGGCGGTTCAGCGCGAGGCATCGTCTTTTGCTGTGCTTCCATCGCCTTGTAGTCGCTCATGTCAGGCAAGGTCGGGAAGGAAGGATCATTCGGGCTGGCAAAGTCAAAGGCCGAGGTCAAATCCCCACACACTGCGCGATGCCAAGGGCTAACGGCATCAACGGTGATATCGAAACGTTTTTCCAGAAACTGGGCCACAGAGGTATGGTCAAACACCTCGGAATTGACCCAGCCGCCACGACTCCAGGGGGAAATAACGTACATCGGCACGCGTGGGCCCAAACCCCAAGGGCGCAAATTGCCACTGATGGTGTCATCGGCCTTCAAATACTTACGAGCAGGGTCGGAGAAATACTCACCGTCAAGCGAGACCGTCGATTTACCCATCAACTTGCCATCGACGTCATAAGAAGGGACAGCAGGGGGAGGCAAATGATCGAACAAGCCATCATTCTCATCAAACGTAATGATGAAGGCTGTCTTACTCCAGACTTCCGGGTTCGCCGTCAAGGCATCGAGTACCTGCGAAATATAATCCGCACCTTGAGCTGGGCTACCACCACCACTGGGGTGCTCAGACACCGAGGGCCAGGGCAGGATCCAGGACACCGCAGGCAAGGTCGCATCCAGCACATCTTGCTTGAGGTCCTCCAAGCTGTGATTGCTCATGCCCTGCTCATACAAAGGCTCACCGGGCTTGGACTCACGGAATGACTCAAAGGCCAGACCTCCGTGCATAGCACCCGTCCAGTTATTGTTCGGATCCTGATAAATACGCCAGCTCACACCCGCGTCCTGCAAGACATCAGGCAGGGTTTTCCAGGTAAACGCCGAGCCTTGATAGGTATAGCCCGGTGTCGGTAAGGCCCCTTTGACCCAACAGCGCAGGTTAACGGGTTCCGAATCGGAGTCTGTGCAATTGACCCCCATGCGGCCGAGTTTGGGATCGTAATTAGAGCCAGACCAGAAAATAATCCGGTTAGGATCTGTGCCAGTTGCAATCGAACAGAAGTTTGCATCACACATGGTGAACGATTCGGCCAGCGCGTACTGGAAGGGGATATCGTCGCGTTTGTAATACCCCATCGAGTACGCTTTTTTGTATTTGGGCCACAAACCAAACTTGCCTTGCCCCCAGGCCGCCTGGGCATCTGGCATGTTGTGAGGCGTGCCAGGAACAAACAAAGCGTTCATCGTGGCCGAGTTCAAATGGTAAGGCAGCACTTCCTTCGTACCGTCAGACTCATGCCAAACGGATTTACCCGACTCCAAAGGAATCGGGAAACGATCGCCAAAGCCACGAACCCCTTTCATCGTGCCGAAGTAGTGGTCGAACGAACGGTTCTCCTGCATCAAAATGACAACATGCTTGACGTCCTTAATCGTTCCTGTATCCACCGTCGCTGGAATAGCCAAAGCGCGTCGAATGGAAGCGGGCAACATTGCCATCGCCGACAAAGCGCCAGCAGTCTGAGCAGAAGCCCGGAAAAACTTACGTCGGCTCGGCTGGGACAGTTCGATACCAGCATCGTCTGGGGGCAGAATCTTGGTCATGGTGCTAATCACTCAAAAAAGAAAAACGTCATCAAGGAGCGCAGCGCAACTGCGGTGTCTCAGGGAGCTCGGGTTGTTCAATATCGCCACCGCCACCAGGTGGCGGGGTAGCAGAGGAATCTGTATCAGAGCCACCACCACAGGCGGCCAGTGTCAAACTCAGGGCAATAGCCGCAACAACGCTACGGCCCAGTACAAAGTACGAGGTCATGAATCACTCCAGATCGGGAAAACAGGGCCGGCACGAACCGGCAGGGACTTGATAGAACGGCAGCCCTTACGGGATGCCGCTACTTAGCTCAGGCGCTGACGCAAGCGGGCCGCTACCTGATCCAACAAAAAAACGGTGATAAAGATCACGACGAGAATGGTCCCGACGTGGGCGTATTGATACATGTCATAGCGTCCTTTCAGCTCTTGCCCAATACCGCCCGCACCGACCAAACCCACCACCGTCGCCATCCGGACGTTACGATCCAGGATATAGAGGGTGTAGCCAGTAAATTTAGGCATTACCTGAGGCAATACGGCATACGCCAAAACCCGCAACTTGCCCGCGCCGATCGCCGTCAGCGCCTCTTGTGGCTTCACATCAGCAGTCTCGATATCCTCGGCATAGAACTTGCCCAAAAACCCCATGGAGTGGATGGCCAATGCCAAGACACCAGCAATCGGGCCAAAGCCATACGCCAGCACCAGAAACAAGGCGGAGATCAGCTCTGGCATGGCCCTAAATAGGCTGACCAAGGCCCGTGCTGTGACATAAAACACGCGATGCGGTGTGTAATTGCGCGCACTCCAGTAGGCCAATGGCGCACTCCCCACCATGGCTAACAGGGTGGCCCAAATGGCGATCTCGAAGGTTTCAACCATCTTGACGGCTACCCGCCACACATACCCCAACGGCTCAACCAAGTAAGTCTGCGTATAGACCTCTTCTTCCATCTGCAAGGTATGCGGGTTCAACGATTGCTCGACCACATCAACCGTTTCCACATAGGCAAACAAAGGGAGTTTCTGCGGGTCAAAACCTTCGATACGGCTCACTTGAGTGCGATATGACACCTGCAAGGGAAACATGTTGTCTGCCAAGGCGCTCAGACCCGAAGTCACCTGCGACTGATCCTTAATACCAACCGTCGCCAAGACCCCATCTGCACTCAATGCCGCCATACGATCCATCTCTACCCGCTTGCCGGTATACAACAGCGCAATAAGCACCACGATCGCTATCAAAACGGCCCGCACACCGTAAGGAGGATCCAAATGCCAAGCGGCTGCACTTTCAGGCTTATTCATGACACGCCCTCCACCAACACAGTGCCCGGTCTGACCGTCGAACCGCCTGGCGATGCAGTGGCACGGCCAGGCGTCATGACCGCCCCAGACCATGCCTCCACGGGACTTCCTGGCGTCCCAGCCTGGTACAAGGCTGTGGCTGCGGCCTCATCGAATGCACTGGCTGGCCCATCAAAAACCACAACACCCTGGCGCACCGCCACAATCCGATCCGCAAACTCACGGGCCAGCTCTACCTGATGCAAACTGCACAGAACAGTCGCCGCCCGATCACGCGCCTGGCTACGCAACAAACTCAAAATGTCACGGCTGATGCGCGGGTCCAAGCTGGCCACCGGCTCATCAGCCAGCAGCACCGCAGGCTCCAGCATGAATGCACGGGCGATACCAACCCGCTGCTGCTGCCCGCCCGACAGTTCACTGACGCGCCGATGCAAATGCTCCGGCTGTAGTCCGACCTCACGCACCAAGCGGCAAGCCCGCTCGCGTAGTGAGGCTGGAAACTGCATCAAAAACGCTCGCCACGCAGGCAAACCGGGCAAGGCTCCTGACAGCACGTTCGTCGCGACGGTGGCACGCGAGACCAAATTAAAGTGCTGATGCACCATCCCAATTCCCGGTCGCACCGCTTTCAAGCTGCTGCGCTGCACACGCTGGCCATCGACCCAAACTGCCCCCTGCGTAGGAACAGTGAGCCCATTAGCCATACGTAACAAGGTCGATTTGCCTGCTCCAGAGGCCCCCAGCAGCACACAGAACTGTCCTCGAGGCACACTCAAAGACACCGATTTGAGCGCAGTCGTGCCATCGGGATATCGCATCCCCACAGATTCAAAACGCAACATGGCAGCGATCTCGTTCATCACACTCACCGCTGTGCAGCCTTGGCCAGAATCTCGCCTTTGACCTCGTCAGTGAGCAATGACATCTTGGATGCGGGGCCACTGAACTGCTCTTCCGAGAATGCCGTGTCGTAGCGATCCAATTTGGCACCGCCATAGCCACGCACCATGTCTGGAGTCACGCCTGGAGCTTGATGAACCGTCGAGAATGCTTCTTTCAAGGTCTTTTTCAGCCCCTCAGGCAGTTTGGTGTTCATCGCCAGCGGGGGATAAGGAATTGGCTCGCTCTTGAAGATAACCTTGACCGATTGAGGATCAACAGCGCCTTGGCGAACAGCTTTGTCAAAAGAGTCAAAAGACAAGGCGGCTGCATCGACCTGCCCTTGCACCAAAGCAGCCAAACTGCTGGCATGGCTACCGGTCAAATGCAACTCGGCCAAATCCTGGGCGGGATTCATGCCATCGTTAATCATAGAAGCCATCTGAAACGTGAAACTGGATGCCGAATTGACATCACCAAATGCGGCACGTTTGCCTTTCAGGTCCTTCAAAGAGGTCACAGAGGATTCTTTCGGGGCAAACATGGCGGCGTAATAGGAAGACTGCCCCTTTTGCACACCCACCGCTAACAACTGAGCGCAACCCCGGTCATGTGCCTGCACATAAGAGACAGGTCCCAGAAAGGCAACTTCAGCCAATTGGTTGCACATCCCTTCCACCACAGCTCCATAGGACTGCCCAACCGTCAAATCAAAATGCAGACCCGTGCTGCTTGTGATCGCGTTGAAGATGGGTTGGTAGTCTGCCTTGGTACCGGACTCTGTACCGCCATCAGCAGGGATCAACAACACGCGCAAGGGGTGCTGTTGTGAACCATCCGCCAATGCCTGTGCCTGTGCAGCGGCGAACGGAGTCAGCATGAAAGCCAGGGCCAATGCGGAAAGATGAAAGCGGTGCGTCTTCATTTCGATAATCCTTGTCGTGAAAAGGTGTGCGTCATGACATGGGTACTTGTCTGACATCGAAACGAAGATTAGCTGCCTTATATGACAAAAAAATGAAAATAGCTCAAAATAACAAAAATGATTTTTGAATAATGTTCAGTTAGAATTTGGGCCATTCCATCGCGCAGAGCCGGCATTGCGGCCAGTTCGACGCGGTCCTTTTTTGACACTCTGTATCTCGTTTATGACCTCCTTGCTCTCTGCTGCGCCACCCAGCTCCCAACCCGATGCTCCATCGGATGCATCATGGCTCTCTCAGTCCCTAGGTTTGATTCTGGATTTAGATGGCACACTCATCCGTGGCGATGAAGTACTACCCGGCGCCAAGGAATTACTACATTACTGGGAGGGTCGGTATATCGTGGTTTCCAACAACTCTACCCATACCGCACAAACGCTGGCCCCCCAACTGCAAGCATTGGGGTTACCAGTGCCACCGGCCAACTTGGTGCTGGCAGGAGAACAAGCCATACATCACATTGCCTGCCGCTACCCGCACAACCCGCTTATGCTGTGCGCCTCTCAAGCGCTGCGGGCACTGGCCATGGAGCTGGGTTTGACTCTGGTAGAGCGAAATGCCGACATTGTTCTGCTGACGCGAGATCGCCATTTCAGCTATGACACTTTGCAGCAAGTCATCCGTGAACTCAGCCAAGGCGCCACGCTTCTGGTCAGCAATGCTGACCTGACCCACCCTGGCCCGCAAGGTCTACTCACCCCGGAAACAGGCGCACTATTACAGGCGGTATTAGCCTGCATACCTGGGGCGCAAGCGGAAATTCTGGGTAAACCGCAATCGATGCTATTTAGGGAAGGCTTGCAACGTCTGGGCTTGCACAATGAGCATGTGACCGTTATCGGGGACAATGCCGCCACAGATGCCTTGGGTGCAGTCAGCCTCGGATTAGGCTATCTACTGGTCGGCCCATCCTCACAAGCCGACGCGCCAGACGTAGGCGCCTTGATGCTCCGAAACATCCCCGTGCGACGTCATCTCCACGAAGTCAGCCAAGGTTAATAACGCTTGTTGGATAGCACTTCAAAGGTGCTGCGCAAGGTCTGCACCGATTTATCATAGTCAGCTAAGGCCAGGCAGGCGATCAAGGTATCAATAATAGCCAGTTGAGCCAAACGACTGGTCATCGCCTCGGTGCGAAAATGGGTTTCGCGAGACATGGTATGCAAGACGACATCGGCATAGCCTTGAATCGGAGACTTGCCAAAATTGGTAATACATATCGTGCTGGCGCCCGCCTCTTTAGCCAGACGAGTGGCCAGTACGGTTTCATGTGTACTGCCCGAATGAGAAATTGTCAGCACAACCACCTGCGGCCCGGTCAGCGAAGCGCTGATAGCCTGCACATGTGAATCCGTGACCGCTGTTGCCTGCAAACCAATACGCAACATCCGGTAGTGGGCATCGTGCGCAATCACCGACGAACTACCAATACCGTAAATTTCAATACGCTGCGCCTGACGGATCAACGCAACCGCCTTGGCCAAGGCAGCCGGATCGAGTACCGACTCTGTCTCTTGCAAGGTTTGAATATTGCTGTGAAAGATCTTGCTCACAACCTGATCGATTGAGTCACCCGACTCCAGATCCTCGTGTATGTACTGGACGGGTTGCACAATTTGCTGGGCCAGCGAGATTTTTAATTGCTGAAAACCTGTTGCACCCAGCAGTTTGCAAAATCCAACTACGCTTCCCTCACTGCATTGCGTGCGCTCAGCCACTTCACTGACCGACATGTGGACCACATCTGCCGGATAGTTAATGACAAATTCACCAATGCGCTGTGAGGCCGCCCCCATGGTCGGTAACAAACTCCGAATGCGCGCCAGCATGGCCTGAGGAGTGCTGCGAGGAGACTCTGCCTCCGGTGAGATACGGCGTGTACGTTTCGTGGTGACCATGACAGGAATTGGATTTCAGACAGGAGAGTTTTACTATGAGTCAAAGACGGCCATACAGGATGATCCTGCCATTTTAACGAGCCGACATGACAATGGGAGCATAGGCCGCATAAACGGCCAATGCTCATCAGGCCCTCGCGACCGGCCCTGTCCCTTCGGTGCGCTGCATTCGATCTGCACAGTCTACTCTGGAGAAAAGCACATGTATCAACATCTGGCCCTCTATATCAATGGCCAATTCCTGGACGGGCAAGGTCGTCAGACCCAAGCCGTCATCAACCCAACCGATGGCAGTACCTTGGGCCAACTGCCCCTGGCATCCCAGGCAGATCTGGATGCGGCTCTGCATGCCGCTCAAGCCGCGTTCCAAAGCTGGCGTCATAGCTCGCCCATGGATCGCAGCGCGATCTTGCGCAAGGTGGCGGAACTATCCCGCGAACGCGCCCAGGAAATTGGCCGTAACCTGACGCTGGACCAAGGCAAACCGCTGGCCGAGGCCGTGGGTGAAATCATGTCCTGCGCCGATCATGCAGACTGGCACGCCGAAGAATGCCGTCGCATCTATGGTCGCGTTATTCCCGCACGCAACCCCAAAGTGCAACAACTGGTCTTGCGCGAACCCATTGGGGTTTGCGCCGCCTTTACGCCATGGAACTTCCCCTATAACCAAGCCATTCGTAAAATCTGCGCGGCAATTGGTGCAGGTTGCACGATCATTCTCAAAGGCCCCGAGGACTCCCCCAGCGCAGTCATGGCCATTGCTCAAGCCTTCCACGACGCCGGTCTGCCGCCAGGCGTGCTGAATATTGTGTGGGGTGTGCCACACGAGGTCTCGGACTACCTGATCCGTTCGCCCATCGTGCGCAAAGTCTCCTTTACCGGCTCTGTACCAGTAGGCAAACAACTGGCTGCGCTAGCCGGCGCTCATATGAAACGCATCACCATGGAATTGGGCGGTCATTCTCCCGTGCTGGTCCTGCCCGATGCCGATGTCGCCCGCGCCGCCCGTCAGTTGGCTCGTTTCAAGATCCGTAACGCGGGACAGGTTTGCATTTCGCCCACGCGCTTTTACATCCACGACGATATTTACACCGCGTTTGTGGATCGCTTCACCCAAGAGCTGGCCAATGTCAAAGTGGGTGATGGACTGGACCCGGATACGCAAATGGGCCCCTTGGCTCACGAGCGCCGCATCCCCATGATGCAAAAGTTTGTCGACAATGCCCGCTCTCTGGGCGGCAAAGTGCTGTTGGGTGGTGAGCAGATCAAGCGCGACGGTTTCTTTTTCTCGCCCACTGTACTGACGGATTTGCCAGACGATGCGCTGGTCATGACCGAGGAGCCTTTCGGCCCTATCGCACCCCTGACTCGCTACAGCGACCTGGACGATGCCATCGCCCGCGCCAACAGCCTGCCTTTTGGTTTGTCGGCCTATGCCTTTACGCAATCCTTGCAAGACGCACATCGACTGGGCACCGAGCTGGAATCCGGTATGGTCAATATCAACCACTTTGGCAGTTCCCTGCCCGAAACGCCGTTTGGTGGCGTCAAGGACAGTGGTATTGGCAGCGAAGGCGGTGCGGAAACCTTTGACGGATATTTAGTCACCAAATTTGTGACTCAAATCTAAAGCTGGCTCCTGGCCCTGCTTTGCAGGGCTAGGGTGAACCCCTACTGTACTAACCGCCTATTCCCGCTACATTATTCAAACACTCGTTTGAAATTAGGAAATAACGGTGAAACGCTCTGATAGGACACAGTCCGCCATTCTCGATGCAGCCGAACATCTGTTCGCGCTGTATGGTCACGAAAATACCTCCATGCGCCAGATTACGGCGCAGGCCAAGGTAAACCTGTCGGCTGTTAATTACCACTTTGGCAGTAAAGACGGACTGACACAGGCCGTATTTCAGCGCCGCTTGAACAGTATCAATCAAGAACGCCTGGAAAAGCTGGCTTTTTATCGCCAACAAGCCGGTGAGGGTCCGTTGAAAGCATCACAGGTAGTGGATGCCTTTTTTGGGCCACTAATCCGCTTGGCGGGTTCTGGCAATGGCACACCACGCTCGTTTATTCCTTTGCCCGGGCAAGACCGCCCGGCACCGCAAGACTTCATCCAATCCATTTGTTGGGACGAGCAAGTCGCCATCTTCCTGCCTTTCAAGCAGGCTTTGCACGAAGCCCTACCCACCGTGCCCGAAGAAGAAATCATCTGGCGATTTCATTTCATGCTGGGTGCCACCTCTTACGCCTTGATGGGCACCCAATCACTACGTCGGGCCTTGCAATTACCCCTTAGCGACAGCCCCGAAAGTGAGCAACAACTGCAACAGCGTCTGATGAGTTTCCTGCTGGGTGGATTACGAGCGCCTTTACCCGCCAGCACCTGAGCTGAACGGTCCTGACCACCAAGCTACACCAAGGTGAACCACGCCCCTCTTTTAAGGGCAGCAAGTCGAAGGTGCAGCGTGGGGGTATTTTTTACCGCCGGGCCGCCCCAAGGCAAAAAGCTCCCCCTTGGGGGGCAGCAAGCCGAAGGCGCAGCGTGGGGGCATTTTTTTCTTTTCTTAGCTAGTCCGGAGTTGCCATGTTTGTGACCTTGCTATTGATAGTGCTAGTGCTTGGCTGCGTCTACGTTCTCAAAAACCGGAATCTACGCACCAAGTGGTTAAGCCGCCCAATCTACCGCGCTTTTTCCAGTGTTTTGCCTGCCATGTCCCAAACCGAGCGCGATGCGCTGGAAGCGGGTACGGTCTGGTGGGAAAGTGAACTGTTTCGCGGCAAACCCAACTGGAATACCCTGAGCTCTTATCCAGCCTACCGGCTGACCGATGAAGAGCGCCAGTTCATGGACAATGAAGTCAATGTGGCTTGCGCCATGATTGACGACTGGCAAGTCAGCCAGGAAGACTTCGACATGCCTGTCGAGGTCTGGAATTACCTGAAAGAAAACCGCTTCTTCAGCCTGATTATTCCCAAGGAATACGGCGGTCGCGGTTTTTCGGCGCAAGCGCACTCGGCAGTCGTGGCAAAGCTCTCCACCCGCAACTCGGCTTTGTCCGTATCGGTGATGGTGCCCAACTCGCTAGGCCCGGCTGAACTGCTGCTGCACTACGGCACCGACGAACAAAAGCAACACTACCTGCCCCGTCTGGCCGATGGCCGTGACATTCCCGCTTTCGCACTGACCAGCCCTTGGGCCGGTTCCGATGCCGCCTCCATTCCTGACGTAGGTATTGTTTGCAAAGGCGAATGGGAAGGTCAGGAAGTGCTGGGCATGCGCGTCACCTGGGACAAGCGCTATATCACGCTGGCTCCGGTGTGCACCTTGCTGGGTCTGGCCTTCCGCCTCTATGACCCGGACGGTTTGCTGGGTGGCGAAAAAGACATTGGCATTACCTGCGCCCTGGTCCCTAGCGACCACCCTGGTGTCGATACCGGTCGCCGTCACTTCCCCTTGAATGCCATGTTCATGAACGGCCCCACCCGTGGCAAAGACGTGTTCATGCCGCTGGAATTCATTATTGGTGGTCCCGACATGGCTGGCCAAGGCTGGCGCATGTTGATGGAATGTCTGGCTGCCGGCCGCTCCATCTCCCTACCCTCCTCCTTTACCGGCATGGCCAAACTGACCAGCCGCGCCGTGGGTGGTTACTCCGCTGTGCGTACCCAGTTCCGCAGCGCCATCAGCAAGTTTGAAGGTGTGGAAGAAGCACTGGCTCGCATTGCTGGCCATACCTATGCCATGGATGCCGCCCGCACCATGACGGCTGCTGCCGTGGACCTGGGCGAGAAACCTTCCGTGGTCTCGGCCATCGTCAAATATCACGTCACCGAACGTGGTCGTATTGTGGTGAACGACGGTATGGACGTGATTGGCGGTAAAGGTATTTGTCTTGGCCCCTCCAACTTTCTGGGCCGTGCTTATCAACAGATCCCCGTCGGTATTACAGTGGAAGGCGCCAATATTCTGACGCGTAGCCTGATCATCTTTGGTCAAGGCGCGATCCGTTGCCATCCTTTCATTCTGGAAGAAATGACAGCCGCGCTGGATCCTGATCGTGAAGCCGGTTTGCGTAAGTTTGATCAGGCATTTTGGGCACACATTCGCTACACCCTGGCTAACACGGGCCGTTCCTTCTGGCTGGGCCTGGGTGGCTGGCGCTTGCTAAGTGGCCCTACCGGCACCGCCAAGGCCATGCACACCTACTACAGCCAGGCCAGCCGTTACAGCGCCGCCTTCTCCTTGCTGGCCGACGCGTCCATGCTGGTGCTGGGAGGATCCCTGAAAATGCGTGAGCGTCTGTCCTCGCGTCTGGGGGATGTGCTGTCCGAGCTGTACATGCTAAGTGCCGTGCTCAAACGCTATCAGGACGAAGGTCGTCAACAAGAAGATGCTCCTTTGGCTCACTGGGCGGCTCAAGACGCCCTGATGCGCGCTCAACACGCCCTGGACAAGGTGCTGGAAAACTTCCCGAACCGTCCTTTGGCGGCCGTGCTGCGCTTCCTGGTCTTCCCTCTGGGCCAGCGCCGTCTGGGTCCCGATGACAAACTGGATCACACCGTTGCCAAACTGTTGACCAAACCCGGTGCCACTCGTGATCGCCTGACCTACGACACTTACTTGCCTGACGACGATATGGAACCCGTCGGTGCGATTGAAGCCGCCTTGCTGGCGACGCTGAACACTCGTGATATTGACGCCAAAATCCGTCAGTTCGAGAAAAGTGGTCAATTGCAGGACAACCCCAAAGCCAACGTGCGCGATCTGGCCGAAGCCGTCTTCCAGGCCGGTGGCATCACCGCCCAGGAATATGAACAAATCCAGGCCCGCGATATCGTGCGCGACCGCGTTATTGCCGTGGATGATTTCCCCTTCGATCTGCGTCGGGAAAATCCTGCCGCTGAAGCCGCCAGTGGGAGCCAAGTATGAGTTTTCAACCGGTCTATATTATTGACGGCGCACGCAGCCCGTTTCTGAAAGCGCGTAATGCGCCCGGCCCTTTCTCCGCTGGAGATCTGGCCGTGCAAACTGGGCGCGAGCTGCTGCTGCGCCAACCCTTTGGGGCCCCGCAACTCAGCGAGGTCATTCTGGGTTGCGCCGCCCCCTCGCCCGATGAAACCAATATCGGCCGGATTCTGGGTCTGCGTCTGGGCACAGGTCACAAAGTGCCCGGCTGGACGGTCATGCGAAACTGCGCCTCGGGCATGCAGGCTCTGGATTCTGGCGTACAGGCCATTCAAACTGGCCGTTCGGATCTGGTGCTGGCCGGTGGCGTTGATGCGCTGTCCCATGCCCCCATCTTGTTCAGCGATGACATGGTGCACTGGCTAGCCACCTGGGGCAAAGCCCGTAATGTCGGCGCCCGCCTGAAAGCCCTACGCAGTTTGCGTCTGTCCTATTTGAAACCTGTCATCGGCCTGCTCAAAGGGCTGACCGACCCCGTGGTTGGGTTGTCCATGGGCCAGACCGCTGAAAATCTGGCGCATGAGTTTGGCATTACCCGTCAGGATATGGACGAGTTTGCGGCCCGCAGCCATCGTCTGACGCTACGCGCACAACAAGAAAACGCGTTTGAAGAAATCGTGCCGTTGAGCGACACGCGCGGCAATAGCTACCCGCAAGATGATGGCGTGCGCGAAGACTCCACGCCCGAAAAACTAGCCAAGCTGCGCCCGGTCTTTGACCCGCCCTGGGGCAATATCACAGCCGGTAACAGCTCTCAGGTAACTGACGGTGCGGCCTTGTTGATTCTGGCCAGTGAAGCAGCCGTCAAAGAACATCAGCTCAAACCCATTGGCCGCATTGTGGATGCGCAATGGGCTGGGCTGGACCCGGCCACCATGGGCCTGGGCCCTGTTTTTGCTGCGACGCCTATTTTGGAGCGCAACCGCTTGGCCCTAAATGGCCCGGACTTGTGGGAGATCAACGAGGCTTTTGCAGCACAGGTACTAGCATGTCGTGCTGCATGGGACGATCAGCAGTGGTGCCAACAACACCTGGGCCGTGATGCTTTGGGACTGCTGGATATGGACAAGCTCAATGTGGACGGTGGCGCTATTGCAATTGGTCATCCGGTGGGTGCCTCCGGTGCCCGAATTGTGCTGCATTGCTTGAATGCCCTGCGTCGTCGCAACTTGCGTCTGGGCATGGCCGCTATTTGTATTGGCGGCGGTCAAGGCGGCGCCATGCTGATCGAATCGCTGCAAGGAACTGAATCATGATGCCCGTCGCTACCTTGGATTTGCAAAACTTCACGCTGTACACGGACGATCAGCACATTGCCTGGCTGAAAATCGATTGCGTGGGCAGCTCGGTCAACCGGCTCTCGGCAGCCGTCCTGCAGGAACTGAATCAGACGCTGGACTACCTGAACAGCCATCCTCCTAAAGCACTGATTATTTACTCCGGCAAAGCGGCCGGTTTTATTGCCGGTGCCGATATCGATGAGTTCTCCGAACACGGCAACAACCCGGAAAAAGGGCTGGCACTGGTCACACGCGGCTGGACCGTTTTCAACAAGCTGGCCAAGCAAAGCTACCCCACGCTGGCCCTGGTACAAGGGCACTGCCTGGGCGGTGGGCTGGAACTGGCCCTGGCCTGCCGCTATTGCCTGACCGTGGATCAAGACGACACACGGCTGGCTCTGCCCGAAGTGATGTTGGGTATTTTCCCCGGCTGGGGTGGCATGTTGCGCCTGCCTGAATATATAGGCCCTGCCGCTGCCATGGACTTGATGCTCAGTGGCAAGAGCGTAGATGCCCGCAAGGCTGCTCGCCTGGGCATGGTCGATGCCTGCGTTCCCGTCCGTCTGGCCAAGCAAGCCGCCGTCAAACAAGTACTGAGTGGCAAAAAACCACGTCGTGCCAAAGGTCTGCCACGCCTGATGAACAGCAAGCTGTTGCGCCCCCTGGTGGCGGGCCAAGTACGCAAGCAGCTAGAAAAGCGCGATCCCTATCAGCACTATCAGGCCCCACGTGCCATTTTGGAAATCTGG
Source organism: Alcaligenes sp. SMD-FA (assembly GCF_025960365.1). Taxonomy (NCBI): domain Bacteria; kingdom Pseudomonadati; phylum Pseudomonadota; class Betaproteobacteria; order Burkholderiales; family Alcaligenaceae; genus Alcaligenes; species Alcaligenes sp. SMD-FA. The sequence goes on from NZ_CP110108.1 coordinate 4,010,659, forward strand.
GAGAAGCACAACGGCAATGCCTTGAAGGCTCCCGAGCTGATCGAGCAAATTACCCGTTCCAACACCGCCGCTAATCTGCTGCGTGTCTTCCATCTGCAAGAACGACTAAAAAGCATAGGCAAACATTCATCGACTCAAGAGATCAGCCATATCCATGTAGTCGGTGCAGGCGTCATGGGAGGCGATATTGCGGCCGTATGTGCACTGAAAGGCATACGTGTGACCTTGCAAGACCAGGACCGCAAACGCATCGCCCAGGCTCAAGGCCGTGCTGCCAAGCTGTTCCAGCGTCGTCTCAAAGACCACAGGCTGGTACAGGCCGCCCTGGATCGCTTGATTCCAGACCCAGACGGCCACGGCATCCCTTCTGCAGATCTGGTTCTGGAAGCGATCTTTGAGAACGCCGATGCCAAGCGCAGCCTGTACACCCGCATTGAGCCCCTGCTAAAAGCCGGTGCTGTGCTGGCAAGCAATACCTCCAGCCTGCCCCTGTCCGAGCTCAGCCTGAATCTGATCAATCCGGAACGGCTGGTAGGGATTCACTTCTTTAACCCGGTATCTCGTATGCCATTGGTTGAAGTGGTGGAAAGTGAACTGCTGGCTCCGGACGTACGCAGCGCCGCCTATGCCTTTGTGAATCAGATTGGCAAACTGCCCTTGCCCGTTAAAGACAGCCCTGGTTTTCTGGTCAATGCCGTCCTGGCTCCCTATATGTTGGAAGCCATGCGCTGCGTGGACGAAGGGCTGGATCCGGCCACCGTGGACAAAGCTATGTTGCAGTTCGGCATGCCGATGGGCCCGCTTGAGTTGGCCGACACCGTAGGCCTGGATATTGCCCGTGATGCCGGTGCCCAACTTAGCCAGCAGGCGGCCATGCCCGCTTGCCTGAAAACCCATTTGGACCGTCAGGAACTGGGTCGAAAAACCGGCCAAGGTTTCTATACCTGGAAAGAGGGTAAAGCACAGAAATCTCCTGCGGGAACGGTTCCAAACGGTCTGGCAGACCGCTTGATCAAACCGCTGGTCGAACAGACCGAACACCAGGTTCGCATTGGTGTTGTAGAGGACGACGATCTGGCCGATGCAGGTGTCATTTTCGGTACCGGCTTTGCCCCATTCAGGGGAGGTCCTCTGCACTACAAAGCAACACAAAAACAACGCAATTAGTTCGAATTGGCACAAACACCTATACGCCGATTGGCCTAGGTCATGCACCATAGAAAACAAACGGGTGTTTTAAAACCTGTCCCAAGCCTCTGTCAGACGTCGCACCTATACCTTGGAGAAGAGACATGAAAAAGACGGTTGTAGCTTTGCGTACCATCCCCGCCTTGCTGATTCCTCTGGGAATGAGCATGGGAATGGGTCAAGCCCAAGCGGCTGGTTTTAACTTGCTAGAACAGAATGCGAGCGGCCTGGGTAATGCCTACGCGGGCTCGGCCGCCATTGGTGACAATGCCAGCACGATCTACTTCAACCCGGCTGGCATGACCTTGTTGCCCGAGACGAACTTCTCGGCAGGTTTTAACGCGATCAAACCTACGTTCAAGTTCACCGATAAAGGCAGTACCGACCCCCTGGCCTTGACGGGTGGCGCCAGCCGTCCCGCCACCGGCGGTTCGGGTGGTGACGCCGGTAAAGTCGCCGCTGTTCCCAATATTTATCTCTCCCACCAGCTCTCGCCCAAATGGTGGGTGGGTTTGGGTATTGGCGTCCCGTTTGGTCTGACGACTGAATACGACGAAGGCTGGGTTGGCCGTTACCACTCCGAAAAGTTCGCCATTGAAACCATCAACGTCAACCCGTCGGTAGCCTACAAGGTCAACGATCAGCTGTCCTTCGGTGTGGGTGTGAACTGGCTGCACATCGACGCAGACTATCGTCTGGCAACACCCGTTGGTTACCATCCCGCACTGGGCCCACTGGACATGAGTACCCGCGTCAAGATGAAAGGCGATGCTTGGGGTTGGAACGCTGGTTTGCTCTATCAAATTACCCCCAGCACTCGACTGGGCGTCTCCTATCGCTCGCAAATCAAGGTCACGGCTGACGGCGATACCAAATTGCGCAATCGCAACATCCCTGCCGGCATTCCCGCTCCCAACATCAACTGGGATGCCGAAGCCACCATCAAGCTACCTGACACCGCCATTGTCAGCTTGGTACACGACTTGAACTCGCGCTGGCAACTGCTGGCCGACGTGTCCTGGACAGGCTGGAGCAGCATTCCACGCCTGACCATTGAAAACAGCGGCCCCGGCGCCAAAGATTCCGGCCTGGAGTTGAAATTCAAGGACGCTTGGCGTGTCGCCTTCGGTGCCAACTACCACTACAACGAACAATGGACGTTCAAGGGTGGTGTAGCGTGGGACCAATCGCCCGTACGCGACAAGAACTACCGTCCAACCGCCCTGCCTGACAGCGACCGTTACTGGGTTTCCCTGGGTGCCCAATACCGTCCCAGCAAAAACGCCACGTGGGACATCGGCTACACCCACTTGTTCCTGAAAAACACCGATATGAATAACAACACCGATGTCGGCGCTCGTGGTTTGACACGCGGTACCTACAAAAACAGTGGTGACATTCTGGGCGTGCAGTTCAGCTATCGCTTCTAAGGATGCATTATGGCCCGCAGTCGCCGCATGGAGCTGCTCGCACGCCTGCCCCCCGCATGGCGTGCCCGCTTTTTGCAGCTGGGCTTTAACTGGCACCCCGCCTTCCGGGCAACCGGCGGGCGGGTCCACAAAGTTTCAGCGAACTTGCAACACATCGTCGTACGCCTGCCATTGCGTCGACGCACTCGCAACATCAATGGTTCTTTATTTGGTGGTTCCCTGTTTGCCATCACCGACGGCGTGCACGCCACGATGCTTCTGGCTGGCTTGCAACGTCATGTCATTGTCTGGGACAAGAATGCAGAGATTCAGTATCGCCGTCCAGGCTACCAGACACTGTATGCCAACTTTCAAATCAATCCAGACGAACTGGACGCCATACGAGGACAGCTAGACCAATACCACGAGGCTGAAGCCACATTTACCGTGCAGATCCAGGACCCTGAAGGCCAGATCTACACCACGGTGGAACGCACCATCTATATTGCCGACGCCCACTTCTACCAGCAGAAATCACAATCACGCTAATTTGTCGGAGGATCGCTTCATGTTCACCCCCCGCTGTGCCGCCCTGATTTTAAGTCTGTCCCTAGGGCTAACCGCCGCTCAGGCGGCTACTGTTGCAAATGTCACCGTACCAGACATGGTCACCGTCCAGCAGCAAAGCCTGAAACTGAATGGGGCAGGCCTGCGTAAGAAAGTTGTTTTTAATGTGTACGTTGCCGCCCTATATACCGCGTCTCCTTCCCAGGATGCCGACACCATCATCCAGGCTCCCGGCCCGCATCAAGTACGGATGGTTCTTAAACGCGACCTGGACGCCCAAACCCTGATCGATGCCCTGAAAGACGGCATTCACAGCAACCTGACGGATCCAGAAAAACAGGAATTGGCCCCCGTTATCAAGCAATTTGAAGACTTGATGCGGCAAGTTGGCCAAGCCAAAGAAGGCGACATCATCGTGCTGGACATGAATACCCCCCAGGTCACGATTCTGTTTAACGACAAGGTTTTAGGTCAGCTCTCCCACCCTAATCTGCCCCCTGCTTTGTTGAAAATCTGGTTAGGCAAAAAACCTGCCCAAGAATCGCTCAAAAAGGCCCTGCTGGGATTGTCTTGAACCTACTCGCCCTGGAGCGCTTCATGGATAAAGTCTGGCTGCAGAACTACCCCGCCGGTATTCCTGCCACTATCGAAGATCAGGCCCAGCAGTACTCGTCCTTGCTGGATGTATTTGAACAAAGCTGCACCGAGTTCGCACAGCGCACGGCCTACATCAGTATGGGTAAACACATGAGCTACCGCGAACTGTCGGCCAATGCCTTGGCCCTGGCCAGTTGGCTGCAAAGCCAAGGCGTGAAAAAAGGTGACCGCATCGCCTTGATGATGCCCAATATGCTGCAATACCCCATCAGCCTGTATGGGGTGTTGCGCAGTGGGGCCACCATCATCAACACCAACCCGCTGTATACCGCCCGTGAGCTGCGTCACCAGTTGCAAGACAGCGGTGCTGAAACCATCATCATTGCGGAAAATTTTGCCCACGTGCTGCAAGAGGTTTTACACGAAACACCTATCAAGCGAATCATTGTGACCAGCGTGGGCGATTGCCTGGGTGGCTTCAAAGGCTGGCTGGTCAATCAGGTGGTGCGCCACATTAAAAAAGGCGTGCCTGCCTGGTCCTTGCCTAACTCCGTCTCGTTCAAGACGGTGCTGGCACAAGGGCGCGGCCGCGCACCTGCTCCCGTCACACTGACCCACGATGACATTGCCTGCCTGCAATACACGGGGGGCACCACGGGCGTGGCCAAAGGGGCCATCCTGACCCACGGCAATCTGGTCTCAAACCTGAGCCAGGCTCTGGCCTGGATTCGCCCCAATCTGAAAGAAGGCCAGATCGACTGCATTGTCACTGCTTTGCCGCTCTACCATATCTTCGCCTTCACCGCGAACCTGCTGGTATTCCTGCGCCTGGGCGCAGAAAACCTGCTGATCATCAATGCTCGCGACATTCCGGCCATGATCAAGGACATGTCCAAAATACGGTTTACCGCCATTACCGGGGTGAACACCTTGTTCAATGCCATGCTGAACAATGCCGAATTCCGTAAGCTGGATTTCTCCTCCCTGCGCTTTACACTGGGCGGCGGCATGGCGGTGCAGGAAGTGGTCGCCCAGCGCTGGCTGGAGGCTACAGGCAAACCTTTGGCCCAGGCGTATGGTCTGACTGAGACCTCCCCCGCTGCCACCATCAATCCGCTGGATAAACAAGAGTTCACCGGCTCCATTGGTCTGCCCATCCCATCGACCGACATACGCATACGCGACGAAGACCAAAACGACTTGCCCCTGGGCGAGACGGGCGAGTTGTGCATTCGTGGTCCGCAAGTCACCCCGGGTTACTGGCAGCGCCCCGATGAAACCGCCAAGGTTTTTGATCGCGATGGTTTTTTACGCACGGGCGATATCGGCTATATGGACGAGCAAGGCTATGTCTTCCTGCTGGATCGCAAAAAGGACATGATTCTGGTCTCGGGCTTTAACGTCTATCCCAATGAAGTCGAAGCCGTGGCTGCCCAGCATCCGGATATTGTCGAGGCCGCTGCCGTCGGTGTTCCCGATGAAAAAGCAGGTGAAGTCGTCAAACTGTATGTCATCAGCCGTAATCCTGACCTGACAGAACAAGACGTGATCGCCTTTTGCCGCAAGAACCTGACCGGCTACAAGGCCCCACGCAGTGTCGAATTCCGTGACGATTTGCCGCGTACCAATGTGGGCAAAATCCTGCGTCGGGAGCTGCGTCCGTAGCACGTCTGGTGCACACGCTTAGACCAGGATGAAAGGGGCTTATGCCCCTTTTTCATTAACCGACGTATTCATAAACAAATAAGAATCGGATCGTTCGTCGCCCTGATACCGCTCTTTAGAATGGGACAAACTATTGATATAAGCGAGTGTCAGAATGCACGCCCTGTCCCGCCTCTCGGAGGCCAATCGCACCGCGATTGCCCACATTACCGACGAGCTCGATCCGCTTTCCCTGAACTGGCTATCCGGCTATCTCGCTGGTGTCGCTCAAGTACGCCACACCGGCCTTCCCGCTCAAGCGCCTGTTTCCCCTGAACTGTCTTTGGTGCCCGCCGCCGCTGCGCCCGCCCAACGACCTGCCACCATTGTGTTTGGCAGTCAGACAGGCAATGCCCAACGCGTCGCCGAAGCCTTTGCCCAACGCTGCGAAGCCGCCGGTATCCCCGTGCGCCTGCTGCGCGCCGACCGTTACCCCACGCGCGAGCTGAAAGAAGAGCATCTGCTGTACGTCATTATCAGCACCCAGGGTGAAGGCGATCCGCCAGACGACTCCATCGCGTTCTTCGAATTCCTGTCCGGTGCCCGTGCTCCCAAACTGCCCGAGCTGAAATTCGGTGTGTTGGGCTTGGGTGATTCCAGCTACCCCCTGTTCTGTGGGATCGCGGAAAAGATTGATCAACGTCTGCTGGCTCTGGGTGCGGAACGCATTCTGGACGCAGGCCTGGCCGATCTGGATATTGATACCGTTGCCGCCCCCTGGCAAGACAAGGCCTTCGGTTTTCTGGAAACGGATCACCAGGCTCACGCTGCGGCAACAGTTCCTGCCGCCCAGTCCAGCAACGTTACAGTGCTGGAAACCCAGACTCGCAGCACCTTCACTCGCGACAATCCCTTTCAGGCCACCGTACTGCAAAGCCAAAGCATTACGGGCCGTGATAGCACCCGCAATATCTATCACTACGAGTTGTCGCTGGAAGGCAGTGGCCTGAAGTATCAGCCCGGTGATGCACTCGGTGTTTGGCCTACTCAAAATGCCAAGCTGGTCGACGCGGTCATTCAGACTTTGAAACTGGACCCACAAGAGACCGTCACCATTCAGGACAAGTCGCATACGCTGCAAGCGTGGCTTAGCCACTACCGTGAGCTGACACAACTGACCAAGCCTTTCCTGGTGGAACTGGCCATGCGCAACAACGATGCCGTGCTGCAAACCGCTGTAGGTCCGGATGGTTTGAGCACCTTGCAAGAGCTGCTAAAGACTCATCAAGTGCTGGACGTACTGGAACGCTTCCCGGCCACCTGGAGCGCTGCCGAGCTGGTGCAAGCCTTGCGCCCCCTGGCACCCCGCATGTACTCCATCGCCTCCAGCCAGTCCGAGGTAGATGAAGAAGTGCATCTGACCGTGGCCAATGTGCACTACCAGTTCAATGAACAAGATCGTTGGGGCGTGGCTTCCGACTATCTGGCCCGCCTGAACGAAGGCGATACCGTGCCGGTGTTTATCGACCCCAACACACGTTTCCGCCTGCCTGAAGACAGCAACCGTGACGTGATCATGATTGGTCCCGGCACCGGCGTGGCCCCCTTCCGTGCCTTTGTACAAGAGCGCAGCGTTCAAGGTGGCGAAGGTCGCAACTGGCTGTTCTTTGGCAACCCGCACTTTCACTCCGACTTCCTCTACCAGACCGAATGGCAACGCGCCTTGCAAGACGGCCAGTTGCAACACCTGGATCTGGCCTTCTCGCGCGATCAGGAAAACAAGGTTTACGTCCAGCACCGCTTGCTGGAAAAAGCAGCCGATGTTTACGCCTGGATTCAGGGCGGCGCCCACATTTATGTATGCGGTGATGCCAATCAAATGGCCAAGGACGTACACCAGACCCTGCAGGAAATCGCCCGCCAGGAAGGTGGATTGGACGCAGACCAGGCACGACGCTGGTTGGAAGAACTCTCGGCGCAGGGCCGCTACGCCCGCGACGTTTACTGAGAAGCAAGAACATGACAACTAAGAAAATCGCCGCTATCGAGCAAGTCAAAATTGATAGCCGCTATCTGCGCGGGGGCATCACCGAAGGTCTGGCCGACCCCATTACCGGCGCCATCAGTGAAGACGACAACAAGCTGCTGAAGTTTCACGGCAGCTATCAGCAAGACGACCGCGACCAACGCGAAGAGCGTCGCAAACAAAAGCTGGAACCGGCGTTCAGCTTCATGATTCGCGCCCGCTTGCCCGGTGGTGTGGTCACGCCCGCCCAGTGGTTGGCCTTTGACCAGATCGCCTGTGACTGGGCCCAGTTTGGCCTGCGCATCACCACCCGTCAGACCTTTCAATGGCACGGCGTGCGCAAGCCCTTTTTAAAACCCACCCTGCAAGCCATTAACAAGGCCATGTCCACGACATTGGCTACCTGCGGCGACGTGAACCGTCAGGTGGTCAGCGCCACCAATCCCTTGCTGTCCGAACAGCACGGTCTGGTTCAAGAGTGGGCTGACAAGATTTCCGAAACCTTCTTGCCCAAAACCCGCGCCTATGCCGAGATCTGGCTGGACGGCAAAAAAGTCGAAGACGCCATTGATGGCGAAGACTTTGAACCGATTTACGGCAAAACGTACCTACCCCGCAAATTCAAGATCGGTATTGCCGTGCCTCCCTTAAATGATGTGGACGTATTTGCGCAGGACATCGGCCTGATCGCGATTATTGAAAACAACCAGTTGCTGGGCTTTAACGTCGCCATTGGCGGCGGCATGGGTGCCACTCATGGCGACGACACCACCTACCCTCGACTGGGCAGTGTGATCGGCTTTGTGCGCCCCGAGCAACTGCTGGCCGTTTGCGAAGCCGTTATCACCACGCAACGCGACCACGGCAACCGCGACGAACGCCGTCATGCCCGCCTGAAATACACCGTGGATAAGTTGGGTGTGGACTGGTTCCTGGAAGAAGTGCAAAACCGCAGTGGCCAAACGCTGGAGCCTTCGCGCCCCTATCACTTTGACCACAATGGCGACCGCTTCGGCTGGACCCAAGGCAGCAATGGCCGCTGGCACCTGAGCCTGCGTATCGATTCGGGCCGCATCATGGATACCGAAGTCGGTCCCTGGCTGACGGGTATGCGTGAAATTGCCAAGATTCACCAAGGGCAGTTCCGCCTGACCTGCAACCAGAACCTGATCATTGCCGATGTGCCTGAAGAAGATAAGGCCAAGATCGACAAGCTGGTCGCCGATCACAAGCTGGATGTGTACCAGACACAAAGCGGCATACGCAGCAGCACGATTGCCTGTGTTTCTCTGCCAACCTGCGGTCTGGCCATGGCCGAGAGCGAACGCTACGCCCCCATCCTGCTGCCCAAGCTGGAAACCTTGCTGCACAAGTATCAACTGCGTGACGAACGCATTGTGCTGCGTATTTCCGGCTGCCCCAACGGCTGCGCCCGTCCTTACCTGGGTGAAATCGCTCTGGTGGGCCGTGCTCTGGGTCGCTATGACTTGCGTTTGGGGGCGAACTTCAGCGGCGAACGCCTGAACGTCATCTACCGCCAGAATATAGATGAACCTGAGATTCTAAGCATTCTGGACGAGCTGTTTGGCCGCTTTGCGGCCGAGCGTCTGGAAGGTGAACATTTTGGTGATTTCCTGGTTCGCGCTGGCGTCGTTGCCGAGCCTTCAAGCCGCTTGATTCCTTTGGTTTTACAACCGGCCTGATATGAACCTTTTTCCTTTATTCGCCAACTTGAAGCAGCGCGCCGTACTGGTGATCGGCGGTGGAGAAATCGCCGAACGCAAAGTACGTCTGGTTCTGGCTGCCGGTGCCCAGGTGACACTGGTCGCCCCCTATGTAGTGGACAGTCTGCAAGAGCTGGCCGAACAAGGGCGCATCACCCTGATTCGGGAGCGCTATCAGGCCCCACATCTGCGAGGGGCCTGGCTGATTATTGCCGCCACTGACAAGCGAGACGTAAACCAGGTGATTGCCCAGGACGCACAAGAAGCGCGCATTCTGGTCAATGTGGTGGACGACCCCGAATTATCCAGTTTTCAGGTACCTGCCATTGTGGATCGCTCACCGCTGATTATTGCGATTTCCTCAGCGGGATCAGCCCCCATGTTGGCACGGCGAGTACGGGAGCAATTGGAAACCATGTTGGACCACAGCCTGGGTGCGATCAGCCGTCTGGCACAGGAGTACCGCAGTGCCATTCGACGCGCCCGCCCCGAGCTGGGTGCGCGCCGCCGTTTCTACGACTGGCTGCTGGATGGCCCGGTGGGTGCAGCACTACGCAGCCACCAGAATGAACAGGCACGCCTTAGCCTGGAAAGCGCACTGCAACAGCCTGAATCGCCCCGTGCCACACAAGGCCGTGTGATTCTGGTGGGAGCCGGTCCTGGAGATCCTGGTCTGCTGACGCTGCACGCCTTGCGCGCACTGAATCGTGCCGATGTAATTCTGTACGATAGACTGGTATCCGATCAGGTAATGGAGCTGGCCCGTCGCGATGCGCACCGCATTTTTGTCGGCAAACAGTTGGGCGAAGACCATCATCAAACTCAGAACCGTATTCATCAGCTGATGATTGAACACGCTCGCGCCGGTCAAACCGTGGTGCGCCTGAAAGGCGGCGATGGCTTTATTTTTGGTCGCGGCGGTGAAGAGCTGGAATATCTGGCTAAGCACGGTATCGCGTTTGAAGTAGTGCCCGGTATCACGGCTGCCATCGCATGCGCGGCTTACAGCGGCATTCCCCTGACACACCGCGATCACGCCCAGTCCGTGCAGTTCGTGACAGCACACCGCAAAAGCGGTCACGGTATCGACGATTGGAACCCGCTGCTCGATACCAGCCAGACAGTGGCTGTGTACATGGGTTTGCAGCAAATCCTGGGCTTTAGCCATGAGCTGGTGCAGCGTGGCCGTAGTGCCACTACGCCCTGCGCCTTGATTGAAAATGGCTCGCGCCCTGAACAGCGCACCTTGCTGTCCACACTGGAGAACATCGCCCAGGATGCACAGCAACACCAGTTTGCCAGCCCCTGCATTTTGGTAATTGGCCAGGTTGCAACCTTGGGCACGACTTTGTCCTGGTATGGCGAGTTGATTGATCAGCTCAGTCCACGTGCCGCGATTGAACAGGATGCGGATAGTACGCTAGTCGCTGCCTGAACCCGCCGTCCCTAGAGTAATAGCTGCACCAAGATGAACATGAAAAGGCCCTCAACATGTCTTGTTGAGGGCCTTTCTATTCGGTATTCCGGTGCTTCTGCAACAGCCGCCAGACACGCACACCACCGTTAACGAGCGATGCAGCAAAAGTGTGAAACGGCAGGTTCCGTGGTCATTTTCCTACCCTGCACTTCTTGAAAGCACTGAGCAGTCAACTGCCTCACCCTCCATGAGGTCGAAGGGCAAGCGTATGTTTTTAACGCTGTCCAAAAGCCGCAAACAAGGCTCGCAAAGCACTATCCAGCAGATAGCCAATCAGACCAATCAGGACAATTACGGCCATCAATTCGGAATACGCCATGCGATCACGCGTATCCAGAATCAGGTAACCCAAACCGGCTGATACGCCCAGCATTTCACAAGGCACCAGCACAATCCATAAGACACCAATCGCCAGTCGGCTACCTGTCAGCACCGAGCCAACAATGCCGGGCAGAATCAAATACAAAAGCGTTTCCAACTTGGTGGCTGCCAGACTGCGACCCAGCATCAGCCAGCGCGGATTCAAATGACGTACACCCGAAGCCGTATTCAGCAAGACAGGCCAGACACCGGCCACACCCAGCAGAAAATAAATCGGTGCATCCCCAATCCCGAAGGCCATGACGGCAATGGGCATCCATGACAGGGGCGAGATCATGCGCAAGAACTGGAACAAGGGAGTTAAAGCAGCATGAGCCCGATTAGACAGGCCCAGCAGCAAGCCAGCGGGCACGCCGACACCCAAAGAGATCGCCAAGCCTACAAAAATACGCTGCAAGCTGGCACCGACGTGCATCCAGGTCTCCGACCAGCCCAGTATTTCCAGCAGGCTATTAAACGCGGCTGCAGGCCCAAACTGTTGCATCAAGGGGCTGCTGGACCAGACTGTGGCCAAGTACCACAGCACGACTCCCGCCAACAAACCGCCCAAACCCCACAGGGTGCTGGCAATCCAGGCATTCATTTTGGGGCGTCGCAAAGACGCAGCCGATCGCGGCTCGGACTGCGTCACAGGCGTCGCACGGGAAGAAGTAGCAGACGCGCTCAAACTCATACAACAATGCTCTCGTTGCGGGTGTACTGCTCGGACAAGCCAAACTGCGCCAGGCCACCCTGCTTTTCCAAAGCGGCACGCACAAAACGATCATCCACCAGATCACTGGCTACGTGTTCAGGAGACAATCCTTCCAGAAAACCACGCTCGCCCTGGATCAAGGTCCCTTGCAGCATTTTCACCAAAGACTCGGTGTAGCTGGGGAAGGGATAGGGTTGAAAATCAATGCGCTGGTCGTCCCAGTCCGGGTGACGAATCACACCAGACTTCACGTATTGAGCGCGATCAGCCGGATCCGGGGACAGCACTTTCAAAAGATTTTCCTGAGTGTGCGGGGTATAACGGTTGCCTCCTTCACGCGACAGGATTTGAGCAGCCTCGACACGGTTGCTCCGTATCCAGATCTGCGCCTTGACCAGACCCTCCACCACACCTTGCGACCATTGGGGACGAGTCTGCAAATCCTGCTCGTGCATGAAGGCCACGCAACAGGCGTGATCGCGCCAAACGTCGCCGGTAAAACGCAAAATGCGGCCCATTCCCTGGGTTTCTGCCAAGGCATTGAAGGGTTCAGCTACGGTAAAACCGGCAATCCGCCCCGACGCCAAAGCCGGGGGCATATCGGCAGGAGCCATCACCACCAGATTGACCTCGTTGGCAGCCAAGGCAGCGGAATTTTTCACCACCGGCGTCAGGCCATGTGCTTTGAGCACATGCTGCAAGACCACGTTATGAATGGAATACCAGAAAGGAATGGCCACCGTCTGCCCACCCAATTGTTCGGCCGAGCTGATGTTCTGCGCCACCGTGATGGCAGAGCCACTCATGTGATTCCAGGCCACCACTTTGGCAGGCACTTTGCTACCGTAGCGCGCCCACACTGTCATGGGCGAGAGCAAGTGGACCAGGTTGACTTGACCAGAGATAAAGGCCTCAACCAGTTGCGCCCAGCTGCGCACCATCACGGGTTTCTCAACCGCAATGCCTGCTTGTTCAAAGTATCCATTGTGATGTGCCACCAACATGGCGGTAGCATCAGTAATCGGCAAATAGCCGATACGCAAAGGCGCGTTCGACTCGCTTTGTGCACGGGCAGCGCCTTGAGCCAGCAAGGGCGCGGCTCCCGCTACCGTCAGCAAGGACGCCAGTTTCAGCAAGTCGCGACGGGTACGAGACGTAGGAGATTCAATCATAAAGAGCACCTTACGAAACAGAGGCGTGAACCGCCTGGGAGAGGCTTTGCTCCAGATTGGCCACAATTTCCAGGCGTATGGTCTGAAGCCAGTTGTCCAGATGAGATCGGGGATGGGCCGGGCAGCTCCATTCCCGCTGCAAACTGGCAGGACGGCCCCCTAAAAGCAGGGCACGGTCTGCCAGCAAGAGCGCCTCATCAATATCGTGAGTGACCAGCACAATGGCGCAGCCGGTCTGATCGCGTATCGACAGAATCAGCTCTTGCATCTGACGGCGGGTCACCTCGTCCAGCGCACCAAAAGGCTCATCCATCAACAAGACTTGCGGACGTCGAGCCAGACAACGCGCAATGGCAACACGCTGTGCCATCCCGCCCGACAAGGCACCGGGACGCTGGTGGCGGCTTTCATATAAACCGACCTGACGCAGCGCCTGTTCAACGCGCTGGCGGCGCTCTGCGGCGGATACGCAAGGCTGACGAGCAAAGCCCAAACCAAAGCCGGTATTGGCCTGCACATTCAGCCACGGCAAGAGAATGGCTTCTTGAAAAGCCATAGCCAAAGCAGGATGAACTCCACGTACGGCCTGTCCCAAAAAAGACACCTCACCCAGTGTGGGAGTCTGCAAACCGGCCAGGACTCGCAACAAGGAGGACTTGCCGACTCCACTAGGCCCCAGCAACGCCACGATCTCACCCGCAGCCACATTCAAGTCCAGGTTCTGCAAGATAGTCTGGCCACCGTAGGCCAGGCTGATCCCCCGTGCGGACAAAAGCCCGGCCTCTTCAGAATCGGTATGCAGGGGGGCGGCGGAATTCATACAGCATCCTGCCCAAGTTCAGCTTTCAGTTGCGCCACGGTGGGCGAAATCAAAGGCACCAGCATGGCTTCCCGATAACGGCGCAACAATTGGGGATGCTTGCCTTGCATATAGGTCGCCCCACCAATGGCGGAGCTTTCCAAAGCCACGGCCTGCGACGCCAGACTGCTTAACTCGATACGGACGTTGAACAGATCAGGCGGCGTAGCCGAGCCGGGTTTACGTACGGCATCAACCAGCACATCCGACAATTCCTGCACACGATCCAGCAAGCGGCGGGCGGGCTGTTCCTGCACCCATTGGCAGCGTGGCGCCGCCAGCACTTGCTTCAAGGAACGACGTGCCAGCCCCATGGCCATGCCGCATTGCAGTGCCATGAAACGAGGGCGCACCGAGCGCACAAAGTGACCCGCATCGGGATGCAGCAAACGCTCCTGTCCCAGACGCACGGTATTGAACGTCAAGGCTGCGGTATTGCTGCCACGCAGTCCGACCAGATCCAGATCCGCCGAACGCTCCAATCCTGGATCGCCCAGCTCTGCCACCCAAATGCCGGCCTGATCCTCGGGCATGGCGGCCACAATGGCGACCAGGCAATGATCGGGGCGCAGATTAGTAATCCAGGGCAAACGGCCTTCAAACTGCCATTGCCCTTGTTCGGGCTGGGCACGCACTTGCAGCTCTTCAATACCACCCAAAAACTTGATGGCATTGGACAGGCCCGTCGCACCGGCAATACTGCCGTCCAGCAAACCCGGCAAATAGCGCTCACGCATGGCAGGGTCCTGAACGTCGCGCAGGTATTCAATGAACGTACGCTGGCTCCACAGGACAAAACCCGCTGTCAGCGAATGCTCGGCCACTTCCACGATAGATTGAACGGCATCACCGAAGTCAGAAAAGTCTGCTTTCAGGCCCAGACCCAACAAACCGTCTTGTGCCAGGCGAGGCAGCAAGGCCTGTGCCTGGGACGCATCGCTGTCCAGTGACAGGGCATGCTCTTCCAGCCACTGTGCCAAGCCGCGCGACAAAACAGGACGCTCTGAGGCCAGCGCAGGCTGCTCAGCACGCTTTAGGGCGTTTCCCATGCGTAGGCCTCCAGCTGGCTATTGAGCGGCGTACGGGCCAGATTATTGGCAAAGTTGCAGATCGTCGCCAAACCAATGCCGGTAATCACTTCCAACGCCTGCTGGTCACCGTAACCGGCTGCGCGGAAATCGGCCAGAGCCTGATCCGACACCTGACCACGGGTATCAATCACCGCACGGCTAAACAAAGCCAGAGCCTGCAGGCGCTCGTCGTTGATCTGGTCAAAGCCACGCGCACGCAAGGCAGCCAGGATTTCCGGGTCCAGCTTGGCTTTATTGGTCGCAATGGCGGTGTGACCGGCCACGCAGAAGCGGCAACCATGAGTGGTGCCAGCGACCAGTTGCACCACCTCGCGCTCGACCAGCGACAGGCTGGCGGTGGCGTTCAGGGCGGACATATCCTGATAGGCTTGCAAGGCAACGGGCGCATTGGCCAAAATAGCCAGCAGATTGGACAAAAAGCCGCTACCACGTACCGCTTTTTCAAGGGCTGGTTTGACCACCTCTGGTGCGGAGTCCACAGTATGCAAGGTTAAGCGGGTCATGATGGCGACAATTCCTTAGTTAATCCGAGAAGGTTTCATTGTCGATTGCCTGACGCCTTATCTCCATGTGCGAACATAGCGGTATTCATATTAAAAATATCCACGAAAAGAAATAAGCATATTTTCTGCATGAGCCACTCTGCCTTTCCTGACAGCCATTGCGCCGTTGATTCCAAAGACACCGGACACCCTGTGGAGGATCTGCTCTTGTCCGGGCTGGAGATCTCCGCCAGCCTGTTTCACTTGGGGCAATACTGCAATCAATGGGAAAGCAGCTTGCACGGACATCAACGGGCAGGCTTTCATGTGGTCTTGCATGGGCCGTGCTGGCTACATATTCAGCATCAGGAAGCCTTGGCCTTGCAGGCGGGTGATGCGGTGTTCTTCTTGCGTGATGTGCCCCATCGCCTAAGCTCTTCACCCACGCCGCCGAACTGGAATGTGGCCATACAGCGGCAAGCCATGCAGAATCTGGAGCCACAAGTGCCACAGAGCACGGGCTTGCTCTGTGGCTTCCTGGATCTAGGCCGTGGTTTGAGCGAGTTGCTACTGGCAACGGTGCCGGATGTCTTGCTGATTGATGGTTCGCAGGCGGATGCGGATTCGGGGCGTCCCTTGCTGGACTTGATTCAGGCCGAGATGCGACGTCAGCCACAAGCTAATTCCAGCCTGCTGGAGAAGCTGGTGGAGCTGTTGTTGTTCTATACCTTGCGTCAGCAAATCGGGCAGGCACCCGCCCACGGAGCCCTGCCTGCCGGCTTGATTCATCTGGCTAGCGATCCTGCGTTTGGTGGCTTGATCGAGCAACTACTGCGTGAGCCTGCCAAAGCCTGGTCGGTGGACGATATGGCCGCCTACCTGAATATGTCACGCGCGGCCTTTCACCGACGCTTTACCCTGCTCTGCGGGATGGCACCGGCCCAGGTTCTGTTGCAGCTACGCATGCAGTTGGCCAAACGCCAGTTGGAGCAAGGGCTGACCATGGAGCAGATTGCCGAACGTATCGGCTACAGCTCTGCAGCAGCCTTTAGCGCTGCGTTCAGGCGCAGTGTCGGTGTCAGCCCGGCACAATGGCGCAAACAGGAACCACGTGGCTAAGTCTCGAGTACGACTTACGGCGGCAACTAGCCTCTGTTTTCAGCCCAATCATCCACGCGGGTAAATGGCTCGAACCAGAGGGTCGAGTCAATGTCCTGTGCAAGATGCCCTGCTGCCCAGGCAGGAGTGAATCCCACGGGCACTCAAAAACACACGCTAGTTCCAGCCTTCATGCCAGCACCACGCACACCATACGGTCATCCTGATCTTCCAGCACTCGTCGGCAAACAGCCGGGCATAAAAAAACCCCAATCTGTAAACAGATCGGGGTTTTTTGACTTACCAGAGCCAGACCGGAGCCTGGCATCTGAGCAAGCGTTTAGATCACGCGGGCTGCTTCGATCAAACGCACAACAGTCCAGGACTTGCTGCGGCTGATAGGACGACCTTCGGTAATCTCAACGGTATCGCCTTCGTTGCACTGGTTGGTCTCGTCATGCGCTTTGTACTTATTGGAGCGCACGATGATCTTGCCATACAAAGGATGTTTAACGCGGCGTTCAACCAGAACGACGACAGTTTTGTCCATCTTGTTGCTGACAACTTGACCGATCAGGGTACGTTGACGTTTTTCGGTAGTTTGAGTTTCGCTCATCTTACTTTCCTGCGGTCTCAGCCATGACAGTACGGACGCGAGCGATGTCGCGACGTACTTTGCCCAATTGGCTGGTGTTGGAAAGCTGTTGAGTAGCACGCTGCATGCGCAGGTTAAATTGTGCTTTCAACAGGCTCTCGAGCTCTTTCTGGAGCTCGGCGGCATCTTTAGTACGGAGTTCGCTGGCTTTCATGACGTCTCCTTAAGCACCGATCTGACGCGTTACGAACGTCGTCGAGATAGGCAGCTTGGCAGCGGCCAGACGGAATGCCTCGCGTGCCAGCTCTTCGCTAACACCTTCCATTTCGTACAGGACCTTGCCTGGTTGAATCTCAGCGACCCAGAACTCTGGATTACCCTTACCGTTACCCATACGAACTTCGGCAGGTTTCTGCGAAATTGGCTTATCGGGGAAGATACGGATCCAGATGCGGCCACCACGTTTGATGTGACGGTTAATTGCACGACGTGCTGCTTCAATCTGGCGAGCAGTCAGACGGCCACGGTCAGTGGCTTTCAGACCAAATTCGCCAAACGAAACTTGCGCACCGCGAGTTGCCAGACCGGTATTACGGCCTTTGTGCTCTTTGCGGTACTTTCTGCGAGAAGGTTGCAGCATGTTTTATTCTCCTTCGGACGCAGCAGGAGCAGCGTCTTTACGAGGACCGCGGCCACGACCACCTGGACGGCGGTTTTCAGGGCGGTCACCACGTGGACGACGTGGGCGGCGCTCTTCAGGGGCTACGGTGTCAACAGGCATTTCGCCGTTAGGCAGCATGTCGCCCTTGTAGACCCAGACCTTGATACCGATGATCCCGTACGTCGTGTGCGCTTCGGAAGTGCCGTAATCGATGTTAGCGCGCAGGGTGTGCAGAGGCACACGGCCTTCGCGGTACCATTCGGTACGAGCGATTTCGATGCCGTTCAAGCGACCCGAGCTCATGATCTTGATGCCTTGGGCACCCAGACGCATGGCGTTTTGCATGGAACGCTTCATCGCACGACGGAACATAATGCGCTTTTCCAATTGCTGAGCAATGGAGTCGGCGATCAGTTGAGCGTCGGTTTCAGGTTTGCGAATTTCTTCGATGTTAACGTGCACGGGCACGCCCAACAGTCGCTGCAGGTCAGCCTTCAGGCTTTCGATGTCCTCGCCGCGCTTGCCGATCACTACACCAGGACGAGCCGAGTAAATAGTGATGCGAGCATTTTTGGCAGGACGCTCGATGACCACACGGCCAACGGACGCGCTTTTCAGCTTGCGTTTCAGGTATTCGCGCACACGGATGTCATCAGCCAACATCGTACCGAACTCAGCACCGTCAGCGTACCAACGCGAGCTCCAGTTACGGTTAACAGCCAGGCGGAACCCAATTGGGTGGATTTTCTGTCCCATTGTGACTCCTTAAGCGCCGACTTTGACCACAATGTGGCAAGTCTGCTTCTCAATACGGTTACCGCGGCCTTTGGCTCGTGCAGAAAAACGCTTCAACGACTGAGCCTTGTCCACGTAAATGGAGGTGACTTTCAGTTCGTCGATATCGGCGCCGTCATTGTGCTCAGCGTTGGCAATAGCCGATTCCAGAGCTTTCTTGATGATGCCAGCGGCTTTCTTAGGAGTGAAAGTCAGCGTATTCAGAGCGTGAGCGACGGACTTGCCGCGGACCATGTCCGCAACCAGACGTGCTTTTTGCGCCGAAATATGGACTCCACGAATAATTGCTGTAGTTTCCATCACTTATCTCCGGGCCTTTTTGTCCGCAGCGTGACCCTTGAACGTACGGGTCAAAGCGAACTCGCCGAGCTTGTGGCCAACCATGTTCTCGTTGATGTAAACGGGAATGTGTTGACGGCCATTGTGAACGGCAATCGTCAGCCCAATGAACTCGGGCAGGATGGTAGAGCGGCGCGACCAGGTTTTGATTGGTCGCTTGTCGTTACCCACAACGGCTGCGTCAACCTTTTTGATCAGGTGAGCATCAACGAATGGGCCTTTTTTAATCGAACGTGACATAGTGTTCGCCCCTTACTTGCGCTTACGGCGCGAAACAATCATGTTGTCTGTGCGCTTGTTACGACGGGTGCGGTAGCCCTTGGCAGGCGTACCCCATGGGCTGACTGGCTCACGGCCTTCACCCGTACGACCTTCACCACCACCGTGCGGGTGATCGACTGGGTTCATCGCCACACCGCGAACGGTAGGACGAATACCACGCCAGCGAACAGCACCGGCTTTACCGATTTGACGCAGGCTGTGATCGTGGTTGCTGACTTCGCCAATCGTGGCGCGGCAGTCGATGTGAATGCGGCGAACTTCACCGGAACGCAGACGTACTTGAGCGTACGTGCCTTCACGAGCCAGCAACACAGCGGAACCACCAGCGGAACGAGCGATTTGAGCACCCTTACCAGGCAGCATCTCGATGCAGTGAATGGTTTGACCCACAGGAATGTTGCGGATAGGCAAAGTGTTGCCGGAACGGATAGGAGCTTCCGCGCCAGAGACAACCGTTGCACCCACTGCCAGACCACGAGGGGCGATGATGTAACGACGCTCGCCGTCTGCGTAGCACACCAATGCGATGTGAGCGCTGCGGTTAGGGTCGTATTCCAGACGTTCTACTTTCGCAGGAATACCGTCTTTGTTGCGACGGAAGTCGACAATACGGTAGTGCTGCTTGTGACCGCCGCCACGGTGACGAACCGTGATGTGGCCGTTGTTGTTACGGCCAGCACTGCTGGATTTCTTTTCCAGCAAAGCCGCGTAAGGAGCGCCTTTGTGCAGTTCAGGGTGAACTACTTTGATCATGCCACGGCGACCTGGCGACGTTGGTTTTACTTTTACCAATGCCATATTAGTTCACCTCAGAAAAGTCGAGTTCCTGACCGGGCTTGAGCGAGACATATGCCTTGCGCACACTGCGGCGGCGACCCATGAAACGGCCAAAGCGCTTTTCTTTGCCCTTCTGATTGAGCACCTGCACCGACTCAACTTCTACCTTGAACAGCAGTTCAATAGCAGCTTTGATTTCAGGCTTGGTAGCATCAGGAGCGACGCGGAAAGCGATTTGCTGATTTTTTTCGGCAACGTACGTGGCTTTTTCAGTCACGACAGGAGCCAGAATGACTTGCAATAGACGTTCGGCGTTCATCCCAACATCTCCTCAAACTGAGCGACAGCCGCTTTGGTGACCAACACTTTTTTGTAGTGGATCAGGGACAGCGGGTCAGCGTAGCGTGGCTCAACCACAGCAACGTGAGGCAGGTTACGCGTAGCCAAGTACACGTTCTCGTCCAGCGCGTCGGTGATGATCAGCACGGATTCCAGGCCCAGGTCTTTCAGCTTGTTGGCTGCCAGACGAGTCTTGGGTGCTTCCAGAGTGAAGGAATCAACAACCAACAGACGCTCGTCACGGACCAACTGAGACAGAATCGCGCTGATACCGGCGCGGTACATCTTCTTGTTGACCTTGTGCGTGTAGTTTTCTTCACCGGTGTTGGGGAATGCACGACCACCTCCACGCCACACGGGCGAGGATGTCATACCAGCACGAGCACGGCCAGTGCCTTTTTGGCGCCATGGCTTTTTGGTGCTGTGGTTGACTTCGGCACGAGTCAATTGCTTGCTGTTACCGCTGCGAGCATTGGACTGGTATGCAACAACGATCTGGTGAACCAGAGCTTCGTTGAATTCACGACCGAAAACGGTTTCGTTGGCCTGCAATGTGGATGCAGCTTGGCCTTGTTCGTTCAGGAGCTTCAGTTCCATGGATTAGGCTCCTTTCACAGCAGGGCGCACAACGATATTGGCATTCTTGTGACCTGGGACAGCGCCCCGGACCAACAACAAGCCACGCTCGGCGTCGACGCGGATCACGTCAAGATTCTGAACCGTACGGGTAACATCACCCATATGGCCCGACATTTTTTTACCTTTGAACACACGGCCTGGATCCTGGGCTTGACCAATGGAACCGGGTACGCGGTGCGAGCGCGAGTTACCGTGGCTGTTACGCTGGCCGCCAAAATTGTGGCGTTTGATGGTACCGGCAAAGCCTTTACCGATCGTGGTGCCCGTAACGTCAACCTTCTGACCCGCTTCGAAAATGCTTTCCACAGCAACTACGGAACCGGCGGAAAGCTCGGCGATAGCAGCAGGGTCGAGGCGGAATTCTTTCAGGATGCTGCCAGCTTCAACGCCAGCTTTTGCATAGTGCCCTGCCTGGGGCTTGGTAACGCGTGTTGCACGGCGGGTGCCAAAGGCAACCTGTACAGCGGCGTAACCGTCAACTGCGGGCGTCTTGACCTGGGTGATGCGGTTGTTGGACACGTCCAGCACGGTCACAGGGATGGACTCGCCTTCCTCTGTAAACACACGGGTCATGCCAACTTTACGCCCAACAAGGCCCAGCCGCCACGCGGCAGGCGTAGGTGTCGAGTTCGACATCGTTTTCTCCATTCCTGACTACGATTGGTCAGGGCTAACTGAGAGTACACGCAATGATTTGCGCGACGACCATAGCCAAAACTTTTTGGCTAAGCTAGTAAATATAGCACGCGGCTGTAAAGCCAAGCAAGATTTACTGCAAAAATCTGCCCTAAACTGCTTGATTGACAACAGTTTTTTCGGATTTGGCCGTCGTGGCTATGCAGTCACGATCAGAAAAATTGATTCATGATCAATTTTTTATTGATGTGCCTTATTCACAAAACGGGCGACGTATTCGTTCACTGGTTCATCACGAATTTGAGCCGGAGTACCGCTTTGTTCCACCCTGCCCTCGCGCAACACCACAATATGCTGACCCAAGCGCAATGCCTCATCAATATCATGCGTAATAAAGATGATGGTTTTGTTCAGGCTGCTTTGCAGGCGTAACAGCTCGTCCTGCATCTCGTAGCGAATCAAGGGGTCCAGCGCCGAGAAGGCCTCGTCCATCAGCAGGATGTCGGCATCCACAGCCAAGGCACGTGCCAGACCGACCCGTTGCTGCATCCCCCCTGACAATTCATCGGGGTAGTTATCGGCATAGTCGTGCAAACCCACACGCTCCAACCATTGCCGAGCCTGCTCCCTGGCTTGCGAGCGCTTGTCGCCCCGTACCTCAAGACCGAAAGCAACGTTCTCCACCACTGTCAAATGGGGCAGCAAACCAAAGGCCTGAAAGACCATGCTGATTCCATAGCGGCGAAATTGCCGCAAGCGGGCCAAGTCCAGCTGCAATATGTCCTGCCCGTCCACCAACACCTGCCCGGCGCTCGGATCGATCAGGCGGTTAATGTGACGCACCAGGGTGGATTTACCTGAACCGGATAAGCCCATCACGCAGGAAATCTGCTGTGCAGGAAAACAGGCATCCACACCTGCCAGCCCCACAATGCAATCCGTCTGCTTTTGTACGGCCTGTTTGTCGGCCCCCTGCTTTAACAACGCCACCGCTTCCGTCGCCCGGCTGCCAAAGACTTTATAGACATCTCGCAACTCTATCTTGCAGGTCTGCTCGCCCGAGGGTGTAGGTATGGTATTCATGCTTGCCTCCTGACCTTGCGACGATGACGCTGGGAGCGACCAAAGGATTGAGAGATTCGGTCAATAACAATAGCCAGGATCACAATTGCTACTCCCGCCTGCAAGCCACGCCCTATATCCAGGGTCTGAATGCCGGCCAGTACGTCTTCACCCAAACCTTGGGCGCCAATCATGGAAGCGACCACCACCATGGACAGTGCCATCATCGTAGTTTGATTAATGCCCGCCATAATGCTGGGACGTGCCAGAGGCAGAGTCACTTTGATCAGCATTTGCCAACGCGTAACCCCATAGGCTTGTGCCGCCTCCATCACATGCTTGTCCACCTGTTGCAAACCCAAACTGGTCAGGCGAATCAAGGGAGGAACGGCATACACAACAGTGGCCAGAACCGCAGGTACTTTACCCAGGCCAAACAACATCAGCACCGGAATCAGATACACGAAGCTGGGCATGGTCTGCATGACATCCAGCACAGGCGTCAGCACTTTTCTAAGCAGACGGCTGCGGGCACTCAGAATACCCACCGGGACACCGATCAGGACAGAGAAAACAGTTGCCACCAAAACCAGGGTGAAAGTTTGCATCAGCTTGTCCCACAGGCCCATGGCGCCTATCAAGTACAAGCCCCCCACATACAGCAAAACGGGCAGAAAGCGACGCTGTCCCCACCAGGCCAACAAGCCGGTCAAAGCCAGAATCGCCCAGGCAGGCACCTGTTGCAAAGCGCGTTCTACCGGCAAGATGGCATATGTCAGAATCCACGAACTGATCTGGCGAAAGCCTGTCCCCCAATCTTGCACGGCAACCAACAACTGACGATTCACCCAATCTGCAGCTGACCACTCCGGGAAGAAGCGGGACTGCGCTGCGGCTATGGGCTTTGTTGCCGGAATATCCAAGGCCGCCTGCAAGCGATCTGCCTGAGCCACCGGCATCCACTGACGCCATTGCTCTGCATTCTCTTTCAGGAATTTCTGGACCTGCGTACTAGCATTTTGCCCACCTTCCGTCATGCCCAAAATGATCTGGTTCATCTGTTCGGGCTCCAGCTGGATCTTTTCAAACAAGGCCACCAGCTCGGGGTGAGACTCCACGAAAGGGGTGGAAACCGCAACCCCTATATTGGCCAAGATGAAATCCGTAGGACAAATCTCGCCCTTGCCTGAGACAGCCGCCTTCCAGCAGGTTTCATTGAAAGGCGCACTGGCTAACTTCTTGAAGGAGTATTTCGCCATCAGGCCCGCAGGCTGCCAGTAATAGAACAGGATTGGCTCACGTCTGTCATAGGCGGCACTGATTGCCGCATCCAGCGCCGCACCCGTACCGGGTCGGAAATTCTGATAGTGTTCGCCCAGGCCATAAAGATCAAATAGGCGGCTATTGAACGTTTCACACACCCAGCCGGACGGACAGTTATAGAAGCGGCCCTTGTCAGGTTGCTCCGGATCACTAAAGACGGCGGCGTAGCGTCCCAAATCCTCAACTTTCTGCAGATCAGGAGCCACTGGCTTGATTCCCTTGGCAGAGTCGCCATCGACTACATAGTCTGGCACATACCAGCCCTGCTCAGCCCCGCCTTTTAAGGTATTGCCCAGCACCTGAACCTGACCGGCTTCAATGGCTTTTTCAATGATCTCTGTGCGTCCGGACCAGATCTCGCCAATCACCTGAATATCATTCTGAGCTAAGGCACTTTCCAGAGCCGCCGAAGAACCCGGCACCCGTTCCGTCTTGCAGCCGTAGGCCTTCTCCAGAATCTGCTGATACAGCTCAGTGCTAAACGCTGCGCTTTCCCAGCTCAGATCAGCCAGCCGTATGGGTTTGTCGTCCGCACACACTTGCGCTGATGCACTGCTTGCCCACAGACATAGCCAGAGTGCCAGGAAATACCACCAGGCTAGGAACGGCTTTCGTCTCCGATTTATCATTCTTGTCCTCCTTAAAGCCTGCACATCGTCGCATTTGTTTCCGGGTCAAAGTGTGTCCGGTCGTAAAAAATATACCAAAACCCCCTTTATCCAATAGCAATGCTGTGATGAATGCGCCACGAAGAGGCAAAGAGCAAGGCTATCGTCCTTTTTAGGGGAATCGAGCAATCGCGGCATCCGCTTCTACATCAGAAACAAATCTACAGACGAAAAAAAAACGCCATGCAGTTGCATGGCGTTTCTTTCGATGTATCTCGAACAGCTAGGCAGAATTACTGCAGAGCGATTTCGACGTCAACACCGGCTGGCAAATCCAGACGCATCAGAGCGTCAACGGTCTTGTCGGTAGGATCGACAATGTCCATCAAGCGCTGGTGGGTACGCATTTCAAACTGATCGCGCGATGTCTTGTTGACGTGCGGCGAACGCAGAATGTCGTAGCGACGGATACGTGTTGGCAGTGGTACTGGACCACGAACAACAGCGCCGGTGCGCTTGGCGGTTTCTACGATCTCAGCAGCAGACTGATCGATCAACTTGTAATCGTAAGCCTTCAGACGGATGCGGATTTTCTGGTTTTTCATGGGTAATCCTAAAGAACGATATAAGTGGGGGCTTTGTGACTGGGCTTATCGATTACTCGAAAAGCCCTGAGCAAAAAGCACCCCTTTTGGGGGTAGCAAAGACGCGGCGGGAAGGTTTGCACCTTCACACCGCGATCAAGGCTTATTACTTGATGATTTTTGCCACCACGCCAGCGCCAACGGTACGGCCGCCTTCGCGAATAGCGAAGCGCAGACCTTCTTCCATGGCGATAGGAGCGATCAGGGACACTTTCATCGAAATGTTGTCGCCTGGCAGAACCATTTCTTTGTCTTCTGGCAGCTCGATGGTGCCGGTCACGTCAGTCGTACGGAAGTAGAACTGAGGACGGTAGCCCTTGAAGAAAGGCGTGTGACGACCACCCTCTTCTTTGGACAGAATGTACACCTCAGCGTCAAAGTCGGTATGAGGCATGATCGAACCGGGCTTGGCCAGAACCTGACCACGCTCCACGTCTTCACGCTTGGTACCGCGCAGCAACAGACCGACGTTATCGCCAGCTTCGCCTTGGTCCAGCAGTTTGCGGAACATTTCAACGCCGGTGCAAGTGGTCTTGACCGTGTCTTTGATACCCACGATTTCGATTTCTTCGCCAACCTTGATGATGCCGCGCTCAATACGACCGGTCACAACCGTACCACGGCCAGAGATCGAGAACACGTCTTCAACAGGCATCAAGAAAGTACCGTCAACGGCACGCTCAGGCGTAGGAATGTAGTTGTCCAGCGCCTCGGCCAGAGCCAGAACGGCTTGGCTGCCCAATGGGCCTTCGTCGCCTTCCAGAGCCAGTTTGGCCGAACCCTTGATGATCGGGGTGTCGTCGCCTGGGAAGTCGTACTTGGACAACAGCTCGCGAACTTCCATTTCAACCAGTTCGATCAGCTCTTCGTCATCAACCATGTCGGCCTTGTTCAGGAACACGATGATGTAAGGAACGCCAACCTGACGGCTCAGCAAAATGTGCTCGCGAGTCTGGGGCATTGGACCGTCAGCGGCCGAGCAAACCAAGATCGCGCCGTCCATCTGGGCAGCACCCGTAATCATGTTCTTGACGTAGTCAGCGTGGCCGGGGCAGTCAACGTGTGCGTAGTGACGGTTAGGCGTCTCGTACTCAACGTGCGAGGTGCTGATGGTGATACCACGTGCTTTTTCTTCAGGGGCGTTGTCGATCTGCGAGTAATCGCGTGCTTCGCCGCCGTATGCCTTGGACAGAACCGTGCAGATTGCAGCGGTCAGAGTGGTTTTACCGTGGTCAACGTGACCGATAGTACCGACGTTGACGTGCGGTTTAGTCCGTTCAAACTTACCTTTTGCCATGATTTATCCCAATTATGTTTTACAGGAAAACAAAAAAATTGTTGAGCAGCCCGCCATAAGGCGGGCTGATATTGCTATTACTTACCGCGAGCGCTGATCACTTCGTCAGCCACGTTCTTTGGAGCTTCAGCATATTGCTTGAATTCCATCGTGTACGTAGCACGACCTTGTGTTTGCGAACGCAGGCTGGTCGAGTAACCGAACATCTCGGCCAGAGGAACCTCGGCCTTGATGACCTTGCCACCACCAACCATATCGTCCATACCCTGCACCATACCGCGACGGGAAGACAAGTCACCCATCACTGTACCGGCGTATTCCTCAGGAGTCTCAACCTCAACAGCCATGGTTGGCTCCAGCAGAACTGGGGAAGCCTTGCGCATACCATCCTTGAAGGCCATCGAAGCGGCCATACGGAAGGCGTTTTCGTTCGAGTCCACATCGTGGTACGAACCGAAGAACAGCGTAGCTTTGACATCCACCACTGGGTAACCGGCAACCACACCCGAAGACAGCGTTTCGCGGATACCTTTTTCAACAGCAGGAATGAATTCGCGAGGAACCACACCGCCCTTGATGGCGTCAACGAACTCAAAGCCGCCGCCTGCTTCCAGGGGCTCCAGCTTGAGGACAACGTGACCGTACTGACCACGACCACCGGACTGTTTGACGAATTTACCTTCAATTTCGTCGCAAGTCTTGCGGATGGTTTCGCGGTAAGCCACTTGTGGTTTGCCCACGTTGGCTTCCACGCCGAATTCACGACGCATGCGGTCTACCAGAACTTCCAGGTGCAGCTCGCCCATACCGGAAATAATGGTCTGGCCGGATTCTTCGTCGCTGCTGACGCGGAAAGAAGGATCTTCCTGAGCCAGACGGGACAAGGCCACGCCCATTTTTTCCTGGTCGGACTTGGTTTTTGGTTCCACTGCCTGCGAAATCACGGGCTCCGGGAACTCCATGCGCTCCAGAATGATGTGCTGGCTGGCGTCACACAGGGTTTCACCTGTGGTCACGTCTTTCAGGCCCACCACGGAAGCGATGTCACCGGCAACCAGCTCTTTCAGTTCGGCACGGTTGTTTGCGTGCATCTGCAAAATACGGCCGATACGTTCTTTTTTGCCCTTGATAGGGTTGTAGACCGTGTCGCCCGAACGCAGAATGCCCGAGTAAACGCGCACGAAGGTCAATTGACCAACAAAGGGGTCAGTCATCAGCTTGAACGCCAGAGCAGACATAGGCTCTTCGTCGTTGGCTTTACGATGAATAACGTTACCATCGTCATCCGAACCTTCGACAGGTGGAATATCCACTGGCGATGGCAGGTAGTCGATCACGGCGTCCAGCATGCGCTGTACACCTTTGTTCTTGAACGCGGTACCGCACAGCATTGGCTGAATTTCGCAGGCAATGGTACGTGTACGCAGACCCAGGTTGATGTCCTCTTCGGAGAGGTCACCATTTTCCAGGTACTTGTTCATCAGGTCTTCGCTGGCTTCAGCAGCCGACTCGAGCATTTTTTCGCGCCATTCTTCAGCCGAAGCTTGCAGCTCGGCAGGAATGTCGGTGTAGTCAAACTTCACACCGTTGCTGGCTTGATCCCAGATGATTGCTTTCATCTTGATCAGGTCAACCACGCCCTGGAAGCCGTCTTCAGCACCGATCGGGATAACGACAGGCACGGGGTGAGCTTTCAGACGCAGCTTGAGCTGGTCGTAAACCTTGAAGAAGTTAGCGCCAGTACGGTCCATCTTGTTGATGAAAGCCAGACGAGGCACGCCGTATTTGTTGGCTTGACGCCATACGGTTTCCGACTGAGGCTGAACACCACCCACCGCGCAGTACACCATGCAAGCGCCGTCCAGCACGCGCATGGAACGCTCAACTTCAATGGTGAAGTCAACGTGACCGGGGGTATCAATGATGTTGATACGGTGTTCTGGGTAATTGCCCGCCATACCACGCCAGAAAGCAGTGGTAGCAGCCGAGGTAATGGTGATCCCGCGCTCTTGCTCTTGCTCCATCCAGTCCATGGTGGCCGAACCTTCGTGGGTTTCGCCCAGCTTGTGGTTCACACCGGTGTAGAACAGGATGCGCTCGGTAGTGGTCGTTTTCCCGGCGTCGATGTGAGCCGAGATACCGATATTGCGGTAGCGCTGAATGGGGGTTTTGCGGGCCATGGTTATATGTCCTCAGATTACCAACGGAAATGGCTGAATGCTTTGTTAGCATCGGCCATCTTGTGCGTGTCTTCACGCTTTTTCATTGCACCGCCACGGCCTTCAGCCGCATCGGACAATTCGCCGGCCAGGCGCAAGTCCATCGATTTTTCACCGCGCTTCTTGGCGGATTCACGCACCCAGCGCATGGCCAGAGCCAGACGACGGACAGGGCGTACTTCGACAGGTACCTGGTAGTTAGCACCACCAACACGGCGGCTCTTAACTTCAACAACAGGTTTTACATTATTGATGGCAGCATTAAACACTTCGAGCGGATCTTTGCCGGTTTTCTGCGCAATTTGGTCCAGCGCGCCATAAACAATACGTTCGGCAACAGCTTTCTTGCCGGACAGCATGACCACGTTCATGAATTTGGCCAGCTCAACGCTGCCAAATTTTGGGTCAGGTAGGATTTCACGTTTGGGTACTTCGCGACGGCGAGGCATTTTAATTTCCTTGTGACTATTCAGTTGAACCGCTTTTCGCGGTCTCGGCCATTCATGACAAATGACCACTTACCTACCATGGCGCAAAGGCCACGGTTGCACGGATCCAGATCAGTGAACTGATCGATGGATACATGGATTACTTGGGACGCTTGGCGCCGTACTTGGAGCGGGACTGTTTACGGTCCTTGACGCCTTGCAGGTCAAGAGCACCGCGAACGATGTGGTAACGCACACCTGGCAAGTCTTTGACACGACCACCACGGACGAGAACGACCGAGTGCTCTTGCAGGTTGTGGCCTTCACCACCGATGTAAGAAATAACTTCGAAGCCGTTGGTCAGACGCACTTTGGCGACTTTACGCAGAGCGGAGTTAGGCTTCTTGGGGGTCGTGGTGTATACACGGGTGCAAACACCGCGGCGCTGTGGGCAGTTCTCGAGCGCAGGGCTCTTGCTGCTAACGCGGCTGACTTCGCGCGGTTTACGCACGAGCTGGCTAATGGTTGGCATGACCTTTACGTATCCTATAACGTACTTTACGTACTGGTTGACGTATGTGTTTTGAAAAACGCCGTCCAGTTGGCGGGTTTTGAAACCCTGTACCGGAAGCGGCATTGCGCAATACCACTCCCCATAAAACACGAAAAAGAGCGGTCTTGCACATGGCTTGGGCTTGATTTCAAGCACTCAAAAAGTGCCCGCAGCCCCTAAATTCAGGGCTGCCATCAAATTACTGCAAGGTGTACCGGCAAAGGATCCTTAAAGTAAGCTCTAAAATTTACCACAGTAAACCCTTATAGGTCAACGATTTGGACACCAATCCGGCGGTTTCCCGTTGTCACGGCACACGCATGGAAGCACTTGGTCACTCGCTATCTACATATCGTTATACTGCAGGGCTATTGCACTTCTGCGACAAGGACAATGCCCATGATCATCGCTTCCCTGGAAGACGACCTCGTCCAGGCTGAACTGATTGCCCGGATCTTGACCGAGGCTGGCTATGAGTGTCGCTCCTTTCATCAAGGAAAAGACCTGCTGGCTGCTCTGGCCAAGCCACATGATTTCGGCTTATTGCTACTGGATTGGGAACTGCCCGATGTCAGCGGCCTGGATGTGTTGCGTTGGGTTCGCACCACACTAGGTCATGCTCTGCCGGTTCTATTCTTGACCAGCCGTACCCAGGAAGAGGATCTGGTCACGGGTTTGCAGGCCGGAGCCGACGACTATATTAGTAAGCCCGTACGCAAGGGAGAGCTGGTTGCGCGCGTCAATGCCGCTGTCCGGCGTATGGATTTGAACACTTCGGCCATTCAGGACAGCCGCTTCTCGTTTGCCGGCTATGATATTTTTCCTGAACAAGGTCATATTGTGCTCGATGGTGAAACCGTCACTCTGGCGCCCAAAGAGTTTGAACTAGCCCTTTTGCTGTTTCGTAACCCCGGCCGCCTGTTCTCACGCGATGTTTTAAGCTCCGCAGTGTGGAACCGGGAAATTCCGGCCACGTCCCGTACGCTGGATACTCATCTGTCCAACATACGACGTAAACTTCAACTGCGCCCCGAAAACGGGGTACGCCTGACAGCGTCCTACGCCCTTGGCTATCGCCTTGAACTTTTGACCGACCCTTGCTAGCTCACTTCCTATGATTACTTTGCGTATCGCCGCTCCTCTTGTTTGCGGCCTGCTTTGGGGCGGCGTCGTGTCAGCCCAACCTTCCGGAGCACGTGGCGAGAACTTTGTCTACAAAGTGATGTCCGGTGACACTTTGCTTGATATTTCCCAGACATACACACGCCAAAGCCGGAACTGGTCCGAAATCCAGCGTTTGAATGCGGTGGATGACCCTTATCGTCTGCCCATTGGCAAAGAGCTGCACATCCCGTTTCGCATGATTCCGGAAGTGGCCGCCCCCGCCCGGATTACGCACCAAGCCGGCCAGATTCTGGTTAACGGTCAAACACTGGGCGCAGGAACCACTCATTTGCAAGAGGGGGATCTGATCCGCACAGGCAGTAATGGTTACCTGACGCTGGAGCTACAGGACGGCAGCCAACTGAGTGTGCCCGCCCAGGCCTCCTTGAGCGTGACCCGAATGCGTGCCTTTGAGGGTACAGGTCTGACCGACTCGATCATCGCCCTGGATGATGGCGATGTGGAATCGCGCGTATCCCCGGAAAAGGCCGGCGTAGGTCGCTTTGAGGTTCGCACTCCCGTCAGCATTACCGGCGTAAGGGGTACAGAGTTGCGTGTGCGTACACAGCAAGGCATGGCACACAGCGAAGTGCTGGACGGCCGCGCAGAGTTAGGAACGCAGCAACGCAGCGCCCCCACCGCCCTGAAACAGAACCAAGGTGCCGCTGTGGGAACAGACGGCAATATCCTGGCACTGGCGTCTTTGTTGCCTGCTCCGCAGATCTCCACGCCCGAGCGTCGCGGCGGCCAATGGAGCAGCACGATTCAGGCTGTGCCCGGTGCCCAAGCCTATCTGGTTCAGACCTCCACCGACCCCCAAGGTGCCAAGCTGTTGTCGCGGGCCATCACAACCGAGACCGATATCCAATTCAGTGCTTCGCGTCCCGGCACCTACTACGTCACCGTACGTGCCATTGACCGCCACGGCCTGATGGGTCCGGACACGATCGAAAGCTTTGAAGGCGCTGCCAGCCTGACCAGCTCGGACGGCCAGGCCGTAGCCAACAATTTTGGCGACCCCATCTTGCTGTCTCAGTTCTAAAGCCTGAACGGCGTACGCCATGAACAGCCCGGCCCCCAGAAACAGTAAGCTACTGTCTGACCGAATTCGGAAGGAATGGCATCTGGTTTCGGGCTTGCTGGTGCTGCTGACCTTGTTGTTCAGCTCCCTGCGTGATGACTTCGCGCTGGGCAAGCTGAACAACCTGATTTACGACTTCACCATGGCGGCAGCAATTCCACAGGCCGCCCCCCCGGACATTGTCATCGTCGCCATTGACGACTACAGCATTGCCAATCTGGGTTTTTGGCCCTGGCGACGTATCAGCCATGCACAACTGCTGGGCCGCCTTGAGCAAGCACGCGCGGTGGGCATAGACCTGGTCTTTCAGGAACCCAATCCCGCCTACCCAGATGATGACCTTGCCCTTTCCGAGGCCATTCGCCATCATGGGCGCGTTGTCCTGCCGCTTATCTACGACGTTCAGCGTGATGCTGTGCATACCGCCATTCCCCTGCTCAGCAAGGCGGCCAAGGCATCGGGCTACATCAATATCGAACCTGATCCGGATGGCGTCGTACGTCGTGTCGCCTTGCAACGAATTACCCCCTCGGACCGAGTGCTGCCACACTTTACGATTGCGATGTTGCTGGCCGGTGACGACACGGATTTGGCCTTGCAAGCCCTGAGCGCCAGCAAGACGGACACTCCTCACATTCCCTTTTTGGGTCGCAGCGGTCATTTCCAGATCGTGCCTTACTTCAATGTCCTTAACGGCGATATTCCGCCCTCCTTCTTCAAGGACAAATATGTGCTGGTCGGCTCCTGGGGCAGTGGACTGGGCGATACCTTCCCTACTC
Source organism: Alcaligenes sp. SMD-FA (assembly GCF_025960365.1). Lineage (NCBI taxonomy): Bacteria > Pseudomonadati > Pseudomonadota > Betaproteobacteria > Burkholderiales > Alcaligenaceae > Alcaligenes > Alcaligenes sp. SMD-FA. The sequence goes on from NZ_CP110108.1 coordinate 4,043,289, forward strand.
CATTGTCCAAAGCCGGTATGAGCAGCATGTCTGGCGTCGAAATTCTGGCCAATACCCTGCAAGCAGTACGCAGTAATGAATGGATACGCACGCCACCAGCCTGGTTGATTGCCTTGGCAAGCTGCCTGCCAGTATTGCTGGCTTGTCAGGTTCTGATCTACCTGTCTCCACGTGCGACCTTGCTAAGCTTGATTGGGCTGGTCATTGCGATTTTGCTGGTGAACTGGATCGCCATGCATGGCTTCAATCTGTGGATTCCGCCGCTAGCCAGTCTGATAACCATACTGCTGGCCTATCCACTTTGGCATTGGCGCAGTCAGGAAGCCGCCTTGAATCAAGTCACTGAGGAACTGAACAAGCTGCAGCTGGAATACCCCGATGTCAGAACCGCATTGAACGAACGCTTGTCTGGCTTAAATGCACGTAACCTGCCCCATCGCCTGACCCAGCTACACACATCCATCGATCTGCTGCGCCAGGCTCAAACCAAGCGTGAAGAGACCTTGCGCTTTATTTCGCATGATATGCGGGCTCCCCAGAACTCCATCCTGGCGCTGACCAGCTTGCAACGCCAGGATGACAGCAAGCTGGCGCCCGATCAGTTCCTGCACAAGATGGAAGGCTATGCCGAGCAAACACTGGAACTGGTGGATAACTTCATCAGTCTGGCACGGGCTGAGGCGATGGAGATGGTACTCAGTCCCCTGGCCCTGTCCGATCTGCTGGCAGACTGTGTGGACGATGCCTGGGCCAGTGCCAGCAAACGCTCCATCAGCCTGAATCTGAATGACTCAGAGCTGGTCTGGGTGAACGGTAACGCCCCCATGCTGCGCCGTGCCTTTACCAACCTGATTCAAAATGCCATCAAGTATGGGCCGGACGGCAATCAGATTGATATAGACCTGGTTCTGGATAAAAAAACAGTGCAGGTGTTGGTCAAGGACCAGGGCTGGGGTATTCCGGCAGAAAATCAGGCCACTATTTTCGAGCCCTATCACCGCGCCCATGAGAACGCCGCTGGCGCGCCTTCGGGCAGTGGGCTGGGTTTGGCCTTTGTAAAAACCGTCATCAACAAACACGGTGGGGATATTGTGCTGGACAGCACCAACGAGCAGGGCTGTACCTTTATCGTCTCCCTGGCCACGATTGATGTCTGCGATGAAGACTGAATTCTGGCGCAACAAGGCCCTGCCCTATGTAGAAAGCCGACGCGCCTGTGACAGCCGTACATGCTACCTGGAGCACAGCCACCCCACCTACTCGATTGGTGCTGTTGACAGCGGCAGCAGCATCTTTACAGGCGCACCCGATGGCCCCATTGAGCTTACGCCAGGCTCTCTTGTTCTTGTACCCGCGCACCGCAGCCACGCGTGCAATCCCCTGCCGGATCAATCCTGGAGCTATCAAATGCTGCATCTGGACGCGATATGGCTGGAGCAGCTTTGGCAAGAAAGTACGGGACTCAGTCTCAAGGCCCAGGAACCAATTCGTGTTAGCCACGAACCGCTGCTTTATGCGGCCTACTGTGAGTTGAACGCCCTTTTGTTTTCAGCCGCTCCCGTACTAAACAAAGAAGCAGCGCTGATCGAATTTTTGCTCCACTATTGGCCAGCTCACGGCCAGCTCTTGGCACCGGCTCCACCACCTAGCCCTGTTTTGCAAAAAAGCCTGGATCGCTGGATTGACGGTCAACTAAGCACTATTCCCCTGCACGAGCTGGCTCAGGAAACAGGCTTCAGCCGCTACCAACTGATCCGCGCCTTTCGTCGCCATACCGGCCTGACTCCGCAACGCTGGCAACTGAACCAACGCGTCAATCTGGCTCGGGACGCCTTGAAACAAGGTGAAGAGCTGGCTGATATTGCCTATCGTCTCGGTTTTTCGGATCAAAGCCACTTTCAGCGCGTATTCAAGCACTACACCGGCGTTACCCCAGGTCAATACCGAGGCTAGAACACGCCCGGTGCCCTGACCGTTTGCGTGCGCACTTTTGTTCAATACGACTCCCAACCTTCTGGTCACACTGCCGTTTTGTCCAGGAGCTACTGCTGTGTCTTTGTTCTTGCTGATTGCCGGCACCCATTTCTTGGCCTTGCTCTCCCCCGGCCCAGACTTCTTCCTGATTGCGCGCAGCACCTTGGCCCATGGCCGGCGGGTGGCAAGTGGCGTTTGCGCTGGTGTGGCCTTGGCCAATGGCATTTACATCAGCTTGGCGCTAACAGGCTTTGCCCGGATGAGTAGCAGCAGCCCCCTCTTTCTATTGCTTCAGGGTGCCGGGGGGCTATATCTGCTGTATTTAGGCATGAAATTCCTGCAGACGGCCCGTCACAACAACCAGCAACAGATCAGTGCATCTGGCGCTTGTGCAGGCGGCTGGTGGCACCATGCCCTGCTGGGACTGCTCTCCGGGCTGCTCAATCCCAAGAACGCGCTGTTTTACGCCAGCCTGGCCTCGGTACTGGCCAGCAGTCGCGCCAGTACGGGTCTACAGATACTGCTGGGCCTATGGATGTTTTTTATTGTTTTGCTCTGGGATTTGTTCGTTACTGTTCTGATCGGGCATCCTCGCTGGCAGCAAGGCATAAAAAAGTATTTGCCCCGTATCGAACAGCTTTGTGGACTACTGCTGTGTCTGCTTGCGGTGGCCGCACTGTTGAACGTTCTCCAGCATCTGAATGGGGGCTGAATATGCCGAAAAGCGATACCTAGTCTACGCTGTCGTCAAGCCGCCCGAAGGCGATAGAGTGAGGCTGTTAGAGCCACATCAAACGATGAGAAAACAAATCATTCGCGGGTTCGGACGGGGCGCTATAAGCCGTTAAAATAGTCCGGGTCTATGTTTTGTTAAGCACCTTTAGTGCGCTACAGTCTATGCTGTAAGACCGGAACAACACCCCCGTGTCCCGTTCCTTTTTTTGTCAGTTTTCAAGGAGTTATTAGAATGTTTGCCAAACTTGCTTTCACAGCCGTTCTTGGATTGGCCAGCGTGCCTGCTTTTGCTGCTTGCGACGTTACCATCGAAGGCAATGACTCCATGCAGTTCAACACCAAGAGCATCGTTGTTGACAAGACATGCAAGGAATTCACGATCAATCTGAAACACACCGGCAAGTTGCCCAAAGCAGCCATGGGCCACAACGTCGTGATCTCGAAAAAATCCGATGAAAGCGCAGTTGCTACCGATGGCATGAAAGCCGGTCTGGACAACAACTACGTTAAAGCCGGTGACGAGCGCGTTATCGCCCACACTGACGTGATCGGTGGTGGCGAAAGCACCTCCGTGACCTTTGATGTATCCAAGCTGAAAGCCGGCGAAGACTACGCCTTCTTTTGCTCCTTCCCAGGTCACTGGAGCATCATGACTGGCGAAATCAAGCTGGGTAGCTAAGCGCATCCGCTTGTAGCCGCCAGACGGCCATAAAAAAACCCCACGTGGCATAGCCATGTGGGGTTTTTTTGTCGCCTGGATCATCTGGTTTTATCCGAATACCTGAAAGTATCGGCCCACCCTGAATAAACAGGATGGGGAACCACACGATTTAGCTTATTCCTGATCGCCCTCTGGGGCTTCAGGTTGCGCCTGCTCAGACTCGGAGGCACCCGACACAAAGACGGGGTCTTCCGAAGGCTCAGGAGCCGATGCGAACGGGTTTTCCAGTTCACGGGCTGCTTTGCGCTCTGCCACTTCAAAGGCTTCTTTTTCCTTGCGGGCAGCATGGAAAGCCATACCGGTACCAGCAGGAATCAGACGGCCCACGATCACGTTTTCTTTCAGACCACGCAGATCGTCGGTTTTGCCCATGATGGCCGCTTCGGTCAACACGCGAGTGGTTTCCTGGAAGGAAGCCGCCGAGATGAAGGAGTCAGTCGACAGCGAGGCCTTGGTAATACCCAGCAGCACGTTTTCGTACGTAGCAGGAATACCGTTTTCAGCCAAGACGCGATCGTTCTCGTTCAGCAGTTCGGAGCGTTCAACCTGTTCACCCGTGATGAAGCTGGTATCACCGGCATCCACAATGTTCACGCGGCGCAGCATCTGACGAACAATCACTTCAATGTGCTTGTCGTTGATCTTCACACCTTGCAGACGGTAAACGTCCTGCACTTCGTTAACAATGTAGTTGGCCAGTTTCTCGATACCCTTCAAGCGCAGGATGTCGTGCGGATCAGCCGGGCCGTCCACAATCATCTCGCCCTTGTTCACCACTTGACCGTCGTGAGCCAGAACCTGTTTTTCCTTCGGAATCAGGAATTCGTGGCTGACGCCGTCCAGGTCAGTAATGACCAGACGCTGTTTGCCCTTGGTGTCTTTACCGAAGGAAACCGTACCCGTGACTTCGGCCAACAGACCGGCATCCTTGGGCGAACGGGCTTCGAACAGTTCGGCCACACGTGGCAGACCACCGGTAATATCCCGAGTCTTTTGCGATTCCTGAGGAATACGCGCCAGAATCTCACCCACGGACACTTGCTGACCGTCACGAACGGTAATCAGCGCACCCACTGGGAAGGAGATATTGACCATGTGATCGGTACCCGCGATCTTGATCTCCTGACCCTGTTCGTTCAGCAGCTTGATCTGAGGACGCATGGTGATCTTGCCACCACGTGTCTTGGGTGTGATCACAACCAGAGTCGACAGGCCGGTCACTTCGTCCACCTGACGAGCCACGGTTACGCCCTCTTCGATATTCTCGAAGCGAACCGTACCGGTGTACTCGGACACGATAGGACGGGTCAGCGGATCCCAGCTTGCCAGACGCTGGCCAGCCTTGATCGCATCACCATCACCGACCGTAATGGTGGCACCGTAAGGCACTTTGTGACGTTCGCGCTCGCGACGATTGTCGTCAAAAATGACAATTTCGCCGGAACGGGAGATCGCAACACGTTCGCCCTTGGCGTTGGTCACATAGCGCAGACCGATTTCAAAACCGACCGTACCTGCCGTCTTGGTTTCGACCGAACTTGCCAGTGCAGCACGCGAAGCGGCACCACCAATGTGGAACGTACGCATGGTCAACTGGGTACCCGGTTCACCGATGGACTGAGCCGCGATAACACCGATAGCTTCACCACGATTGACCAGCGTACCGCGGCCCAGATCACGACCGTAGCAGCTTGCGCACAAGCCATGACGGGTTTCGCAAGTCAGCGGAGTACGGATCTTGACTTCATCAATGCCCAGGTTGTCGATCAACTCGACCAGATCCTCGTTCAGCAAGGTGCCGGCGGGGATAACCAGTTCCTGGTTGTCAGGGTTGACGATGTCGGTCGAGGCCACACGACCCAGAATCAGATCGCGCAGGGGCTCGATAACCTCACCACCATCCAGGATGGCTTTCATGGTGTAGCCGCCCTTGGTACCGCAATCGTCTTCGGTAATGACCAGATCTTGAGTCACGTCGACCAGACGACGAGTCAGGTAACCGGAGTTAGCCGTCTTCAAGGCCGTATCAGCCAGACCCTTACGAGCACCGTGAGTCGAAATAAAGTACTGCAGTACGTTCAGACCTTCACGGAAGTTCGCGGTAATAGGCGTTTCAATAATGGAGCCATCTGGCTTGGCCATCAGACCACGCATACCAGCCAGCTGACGAATCTGTGCAGCCGAACCACGAGCACCGGAGTCCGCCATCATGTAGATGGAGTTGAAGGACTCTTGGCGTACTTCTTCACCAAAACGGTTGGTCACTGGCTCGGAAGCCAGTTGCTCCATCATGGCCTTACCCACGCGGTCACCGGCTTTGCCCCAGATGTCCACCACGTTGTTGTAGCGTTCCTGAGCCGTCACCAGACCGGAGGAGTACTGCTTGTCGATTTCTTTAACTTCATTGCTTGCCTGGGCCAGGATGCTTTCCTTGACGGCAGGCACAACCATGTCGTTCATGGCGATGGAAATACCACCGCGTGTTGCCAGACGGAAACCGGACTGCATCAATTTGTCCGCAAAAATCACGGTGGCACGCAGGCCACAGCGACGGAAGGACTGGTTGATCAGACGCGAAATTTCTTTCTTTTTCAACGCACGGTTCAGTGCGGTGAAAGGCATGCCCTTGGGCAGAATTTCGGACAACAAGGCACGGCCAGCCGTCGTTTCGTAACGCTTGATGGTCTTGACCCACTCACCGTCTTCGCCCTTCTCGAATTCTTCGATACGGACGGTCAGACGAGTTTGCAGCTCGACTTCCTTGTTGTCGTAGGCGCGCTGGACTTCGGCCACATCGGCCATGAACAGACCTTCGCCCTTGCCATTTACCAGTTCGCGGGTCGCATAGTACAGACCCAACACGATATCCTGGGAAGGAACGATGGATGGTTCGCCGTTGGCGGGGAACAGCACGTTGTTCGAGGCCAGCATCAGGGTGCGCGCTTCCAGCTGGGCTTCCAGCGACAGCGGCACGTGAACGGCCATCTGGTCACCGTCAAAGTCAGCGTTAAAGGCGGCACACACCAAGGGGTGCAGCTGAATCGCTTTACCTTCGATCAGGACCGGTTCAAAAGCCTGAATACCCAAACGGTGCAGCGTCGGTGCACGGTTTAGCATGACCGGATGCTCGCGGATCACCTCTTCGAGGATGTCCCACACCACCGGTTCCTGGCTTTCCACCAACTTCTTGGCCGCCTTGATGGTCGTAGCCAGACCCATCAATTCCAGACGGTTGAAGATGAAGGGCTTGAACAGTTCCAGCGCCATCAGCTTAGGCAGACCACACTGGTGCAGCTTCAACTGAGGACCCACCACAATCACGGAACGACCAGAGTAGTCCACGCGCTTGCCCAGCAGGTTCTGACGGAAACGACCGCTCTTGCCCTTGATCATGTCGGCCAAGGACTTCAGTTGACGCTTGTTGGCGCCGGTCATGGCTTTACCGCGACGACCGTTATCCAGCAAGGAGTCCACGGACTCTTGCAACATACGTTTTTCGTTGCGCAAGATGATGTCCGGAGCCTTCAGTTCCAGCAGACGCTTCAAACGGTTATTACGGTTGATCACGCGGCGGTACAGATCGTTCAGGTCGGAAGTCGCAAAGCGGCCGCCGTCCAGTGGCACCAGCGGACGCAAGTCCGGTGGCAGCACGGGCAGCACTTCCATGATCATCCAGTCTGCCTTGATGCCGGATTTCTGGAAGCCTTCCAGTACTTTCAGACGCTTGGAGATCTTCTTGATCTTGGCATCCGAGCCAGTGGCTTTCAGTTCGGCGCGCAGGCGCTCGACTTCGCGATCGATGTCGATCGTACGCAGCAATTCGCGCACCGCTTCCGCACCCATCAGGGCGTGGAAGTCATCACCGTATTCTTCGGTCTTGGCCAGGAAATCGTCATCGGACATGATCTGACCGCGCTTGAGCGGGGTCATACCAGGTTCGATCACGCACCAGGCTTCAAAGTACAGTACTCGCTCGATGTCACGCAGGGTCATGTCCAGCACCATGCCCAGACGGGATGGCAGGCTCTTCAGGAACCAGATGTGAGCAACCGGGCAGGCCAGTTCAATGTGACCCATGCGCTCGCGACGCACCTTGGAGACGGTGACTTCAACACCACACTTCTCGCAGATGACGCCACGATGTTTCAGGCGCTTGTATTTGCCACACAAGCATTCGTAGTCCTTGATGGGACCAAAAATCTTGGCGCAAAACAGACCATCGCGTTCGGGTTTGAACGTGCGATAGTTGATGGTCTCTGGCTTGCGGACTTCACCGAAAGACCAGGACCGGATTTTCTCGGGCGAGGCGATGCCGATCTTGATGGCATCGAACTGCTCGTCCTGAGTGACTTGTTTAAAGAGATCGAGTAGCGCTTTCATTATTTACGCTCCAAATCCATGTCCAGGGACAAGGAACGGATTTCCTTGACCAGAACGTTAAAGGACTCCGGCATACCGGCGTCGATCACGTGGTCACCCTTGACAATGTTCTCGTAGACCTTGGTACGGCCGGCGATGTCGTCGGATTTAACCGTGAGCATTTCCTGCAGGGTATAGGCGGCGCCATACGCTTCCAGCGCCCAGACTTCCATCTCCCCGAAACGCTGACCACCGAACTGTGCCTTACCACCCAGCGGCTGCTGAGTAACCAGCGAGTATGGGCCGGTGGAACGAGCGTGCATCTTGTCATCGACCAAGTGATGCAGCTTCAGGTAGTGCATGTAGCCTACAGTGACCATACGCTCAAAGGCTTCGCCGGTACGACCGTCAAACAGGCGAACCTGGGTGCGATGCGGTGCCAGTTGCAAGTTCTCAGCGATATCGTCCGGATAGGCCAGACGCAGCATCTTGTCAATTTCCTGCTCGGTTGCCCCATCGAACACGGGGGTAGCCAATGGCAGACCTTTTTGCAAGTTGGTGGCCAGGTTCATCACTTCGTCGTCAGTCAACTCGTTGATACGAGTTTTCTTGCCGGTCGTGTTGTAAACCTTGTCCAGGAACGCGCGCAGTTCGGAAACCTGCACGTTCTTTTCCTCTTGCATCATGTCGTTGATGCGGTGGCCAATACCCTTGGCAGCCCAACCCAGGTGAACTTCCAGAACCTGACCCACGTTCATCCGCGAAGGCACGCCCAGCGGGTTCAGAACGATGTCCACAGGGGTACCGTCAGCCATGTGCGGCATGTCTTCCACGGGAACGATGCGGGAAACCACACCCTTGTTACCGTGACGACCAGCCATCTTGTCACCAGGCTGCAGACGACGCTTAACAGCCAGGTAAACCTTGACCATCTTCAGCACGCCAGGAGGCAGCTCGTCGCCTTGGGTGAGCTTCTTGCGCTTTTCTTCAAAAGCCAGATCGAACTGGTGACGCTTTTGCTCCAAGGATTCCTTGGTGTGCTCCAGCACCAGTGCGTGTTGCTCATCAGCCAGACGGATGTCGAACCACTGCCAGCGATCCAGATCGTTCAGGTAGTCAGCGGTCAGCTCGGTGCCCTTGGGCAGCTTGCGTGGACCACCGTTGACGGTTTTGCCGACCAGGAACTTCAAGGCACGGTCAAAGGCGTCGTCTTCAACGATTTGCAGCTGATCGTTCAGGTCCTGGCGGTAGCGACGCAGTTCATCATCAATGATGGACTGGGCGCGCTTGTCACGCTCGATACCTTCACGGGTAAAGACTTGAACGTCGATCACCGTACCGACCATGCCCGAAGGCACGCGCAGGGAGGTGTCTTTAACGTCAGAGGCTTTCTCACCAAAAATGGCGCGCAGCAGTTTTTCTTCCGGTGTCAGCTGAGTTTCACCCTTGGGTGTCACTTTACCGACCAGCACGTCGTCGGCACGCACTTCGGCGCCGATGTACACAATGCCGGAATCGTCCAGACGGTTCAGCTGAATTTCGGACAGGTTGCTGATATCGCGGGTGATATCCTCAGGTCCCAGCTTCGTGTCACGGGCAACCACCGTCAGCTCTTCGATATGAACCGACGTGTAGCGATCGTCCGCCACAACCTTCTCGGAGATCAGAATCGAGTCCTCGAAGTTGTAGCCGTTCCAAGGCATAAAGGCGATCAGCATGTTCTGACCCAGAGCCAATTCGCCCAGGTCAGTCGATGCACCGTCAGCCAGCACGTCACCACGAGCCACGATATCGCCACGTTTGACGATAGGACGCTGGTTGATGTTGGTGTTCTGGTTGGAACGGGTGTACTTGGTCATGTTGTAGATATCTACACCGACCTCGCCAGCCACGTTCTCGTCATCGTGCACGCGAATAACCACGCGCTGTGCGTCAACGTCTACCACCACACCGCCACGACGGGCTTGTACGGTCGTACCCGAGTCAACAGCAACAGTACGTTCAATACCGGTACCGACCAAAGGCTTCTCAGGGCGCAGGCAAGGAACCGCCTGGCGCTGCATGTTGGCGCCCATCAGTGCTCGGTTGGCGTCATCGTGCTCCAGGAACGGAATCAGCGAAGCAGCCACAGACACGATCTGCGAAGGAGCCACGTCCATGTAATGGATGTTCTCGGGCGCAGTCATCATGGTTTCGCCCGCTTCACGGCAAGCAACCAGATCGTTCGCAAAGGCACCGTCTTCGGTCAATTCGGCGTTAGCCTGAGCGATGACGTAATTGCTTTCTTCAATAGCCGACAGGTAATCGATCTGTTCACTGACCTTGCCGTCAACAATCTTGCGGTAAGGCGTTTCCAGGAAACCGTACTCGTTCAGACGAGCGTACAGCGCCATGGAGTTGATCAGACCAATGTTTGGACCTTCAGGCGTTTCAATCGGGCACACGCGACCGTAGTGGGTTGGGTGCACGTCGCGCACCTCAAAGCCTGCACGTTCACGCGTCAGACCACCAGGGCCCAGTGCCGAAACACGACGCTTGTGCGTGATTTCGGACAGCGGGTTGGTTTGGTCCATAAACTGCGACAGCTGGCTGGAACCGAAGAACTCTTTAACAGCCGCAGAGATGGGCTTGGAGTTGATCAGATCGTGCGGCATCAGGTTTTCGGTCTCAGCCTGGCCCAGACGTTCCTTGACAGCACGTTCCACACGCACCAGACCGGCGCGGAATTGGTTTTCGGCCAATTCGCCTACGCAACGAACACGACGGTTACCCAGGTGATCGATATCGTCGATCTGACCGCGGCCGTTACGCAGACTCACCAGCACCTGAATGGTGTCCAGAATGTCTTCGTCGGTCAGGGTCATGGGACCTTCGATGCTGTCACCACGGCCCAGACGGCTGTTGACCTTCATGCGACCTACGCGCGACAAGTCGTAGGACTCTTCGCTGTAGAACAGACGGTTGAACAGGGCCTCAACCGCTTCTTCGGTTGGTGGCTCACCGGGACGCATCATGCGATAGATCGCGATACGGGCAGCATTGGAATCCGCTGTTTCGTCAGTGCGCAGGGTCAGGGAGATAAAGCCGCCCTGGTCCAGTTCATTGATGTACAGGGTCTCGAAATCACGCACATTGGCTGCGCGCATTTCGGCCAGAATGGATTCGGTGATTTCGTCGTTGGCGTTGGCAATCACTTCGCCGGTTTCGGCGTTGATGATGTTCTTGGCCAGCACACGACCCAGAAGGAAATCTTCCGGGATGGAAATGTATTCGATCTTGGCTGCTTGCAGGTCGCGCAAATGCTTGGCATTGATACGCTTGTCCTTTTCAACCAGTACGCGACCGTCGCGGTCGGTAATGTCGAAACGGGCAACCTCGCCCTTCCAGTGTTCTGGAACGAATTGCAGCTTGCCACCTTCCTGGTGCAGTTCGATGTGGTCGAACTCGAAGAAGTGGGCCAGGATCTGCTCTGGCGTCAGGCCAATGGCCTTCAGCAAGATAGTCACAGGCATCTTGCGACGACGGTCGATACGGAAGAACAGAATGTCCTTAGGATCGAACTCGAAGTCCAGCCAGGAACCACGGTAAGGAATCACGCGCGCCGAGAACAGCAACTTGCCCGAGCTGTGCGTTTTACCGCGGTCATGTTCAAAGAACACGCCGGGTGAACGGTGCAGCTGGGAAACGATGACTCGTTCGGTACCGTTAATCACAAAAGAGCCGTTATCGGTCATCAGGGGCATTTCGCCCATGTAGACTTCTTGCTCTTTTACTTCCTTGACGGTAGGCTTGCTCACCTCGCGGTCCATGAGGACCAGACGAACCTTCGCCCGCAAGGGGGAGGCATAGGTCAAACCACGAAGTTGACACTCTTTGACGTCGAACACCGGCTCGCCGAGCGTATAGCTCACGAACTCTAGCCGCGCCATTTGGTTATGGCTTACTATTGGAAATATGGAACTGAAAGCTTCCTGCAAGCCTTCAACCTTACGCTGAGAAGGCAGCGTGTCCTTCTGCAAGAAGGTTCTGAAAGAATGCAGCTGGGTAGCCAACAGGTAAGGAACCTGCTGTACGTCTTCACGTTTGGCGAAGCTCTTGCGTATGCGCTTTTTTTCGGTGTACGAATAAGGCATGAGCACTCCGACTCAAGGGTTACACGGACCGTCAACCACGGCCCTGGTTTACGACTCTAAAAAACCCGACTTTCTACAATACTAATTAAAAATCGTGGGTTTTCTGGAAACGCAAAAGCCCGGGAAGGCTTGAAACGCATTCCCGGGCATCTATCGATACTCTTACTTGAGCTCGATCTTGGCGCCAGCTTCTTCCAGCTTCTTCTGAGCGTCTTCAGCATCAGCTTTGGACAGGCCTTCTTTAACAGCCTTAGGAGCACCGTCAACCAGATCTTTGGCTTCTTTCAGGCCCAGACCGGTGATTTCGCGCACGACTTTAATGACGCTAACTTTGTTTGCGCCAACGTCAGCCAGGAACACGGTGAATTCGGTTTGCTCTTCAGCGGCAGCAGCAGCGCCACCAGCAGCAGGAGCTGCAACAGCAACAGCGGCGGCAGCAGCCGACACACCGAATTTTTCTTCCATTTCTTTGATCAGCTCGGACAGTTCGAGCACGGACATTGCGCCGATGGCGTCAAGGATTTCAGCTTTAGTAGCCATTTTTAAGAACTCCAGATATTAGGTAAATGCCAGGTTTGGTTGTCGTTCGCAACGACGAAGTTTCCTGAAGGAAAACTGCTTACGCAGCTTCTTTCTGATCGCGCACAGCCGCCAGGCCGCGAACAAACTTGGTGGGAACTTCGTTAAGCGTACGCACAAAAGTAGCGATAGGTGCTTGCATGGTGCCCAGCAGTTTCGCCAGCAGTTCGTCGCGCGAGGGCATTGTGGCCAGAGCCTTAACACCATCAGCATTCAGAACGCTATTGGGCAGCGCACCGCCCATAATGACCAATTTGTCATTGGTCTTGGCAAAATCTGCAACGACTTTCGCCGCAGCCACGGGATCTTCACTGATGGCGTACATCAGAGGACCCACGAGCTGGCTGGAGATACCGTCAAACGAGGTACCTTCCAACGAACGACGAACCAGCGTGTTTTTCATAACACGCAGGTAGACGCCAGACTCACGCGCTTTTTTGCGCAATACGGTAGCAGAAGCGACGTCCAGACCACGGTACTCGGCGATAATGATCGATTGGGCCTTTGCCAGTTCGGCAGTGACTTCTTCGATGACTACCGCTTTCTCTTCACGATTGAGACTCACGGTTGAACACTCCTTCAAACGATGTCGGGAAGGCTTCCCAACATCAACCGAATGCGGCGCACCTGGACGAGTTCTATTACGAATTCTTCCACGGGCGCCGTCTACGTTGGATGGAGCGTATTGCCCCGATTAAGCATTTAGGTGACTAGTCAGCCCAACTGCTCCAACGGTCTTTGACAGCAGTGATCCTGTAAACAGGATCGCAGCCCAAAGTTCTTTTTTCTAACTGTTGATTAAACAGTCAGAGATGCAATTTCAACACGTGCACCGCCACCCATGGTGGAGGACACGGCAACCTTGCGCAGGTAAACACCCTTGGCAGCAGCTGGACGAGCCTTGTTCAAGGCGTCAACCAGGGCGACCAGGTTGGTTTGCAGCTGTTCAACGTCGAACGAAGCGCGACCAATGGTGCTGTGAATGATACCGGCCTTATCGGTACGGTATTGAACTTGACCAGCCTTGGCGTTTTTAACAGCCGTAGCAACGTCAGGAGTCACAGTACCGACCTTGGGGTTTGGCATCAGGCCACGAGGACCCAGAACCTGACCCAGGGTACCGACAACACGCATGGTGTCGGGCGAAGCGATCACAACGTCAAAGTCCATTTGACCGGCTTTGATTTGCTCAGCCAGATCGTCCAGACCAACGATGTCAGCACCTGCTTCGCGAGCGGCGTCGGCTTTTTCGCCTTGAGCGAAAACGGCAACACGCACGGATTTACCGGTACCAGCAGGCAGAACCACCGAGCCACGGACCAGTTGGTCGGACTTACGGGGATCGATGCCCAGCTGAACGGCGATATCGATGGATTCGTCGAACTTGGCAGTGGCAGTGTCTTTCACCAGGGCCAAAGCTTCGGCCACAGGGTAGAACTTGTTGCGGTCGATCTTGGCAGCAATAGCGGCTGCGCGTTTGCTTACTTTAGCCATGACTTACACCACCCCTTCAACGTTGATGCCCATGCTGCGAGCGCTACCAGCGATGGTACGCACAGCGGCGTCCAGATCGGCGGCGGTCAGGTCGGGTTGTTTGGTCTTGGCGATTTCTTCAGCCTGAGCGCGAGTCAGTGTACCGACTTTGTCCGCGTTAGGACGTGCAGAACCGGATTTGATACCAGCAGCCTTTTTGATCAGGATGGTTGCTGGAGGAGTCTTCATGATGAACGTGAAGCTCTTGTCAGCAAAAGCGGTGATCACCACAGGAATTGGCAGACCGGGTTCCAGACCCTGTGTCTGGGCGTTGAACGCCTTGCAGAATTCCATGATGTTCAGACCGCGCTGACCCAGCGCTGGACCGATTGGAGGGGATGGGTTTGCCTTACCAGCTGGGACTTGCAGCTTGATAAAGCCGACGATTTTCTTCGCCATGCTTAGCTCCTTGCGGGTGATGACGCCTGACACAGACTGCGCCAGGCTTCCCGGGGGTTGTAATTAATCAGGTCTTTTCGACTTGATCGAAATCGAGTTCGACAGGGGTAGCGCGGCCGAAAATAGTAACGGTGACACGAACCTTGTTTTTCTCGTAGTTAACTTCTTCGACGTTACCGTTGAAGTCTGCGAACGGGCCGTCCTTGACGCGCACCAGTTCACCCACTTCAAACAACACTTTGTGCCGTGGCTTTTCAACGCCCTCTTCCATTTGCGACAGGATTTTTTCCACTTCGCGCTCGGAGATGGGAGCGGGACGGTTACCGGAACCGCCCAAAAAGCCGGTGACGCGCGGCGTACTTTTTACCAAATGCCAGGTTTCGTCGGTCAAAGCCATCTCGACCAAAACGTAACCGGGGTAAATACGTCGCTCTGTAATTGATTTCTTGCCGTTTTTTACTTCAACGACTTCTTCCGATGGAACCAGAATGCGACCAAACGCTTCTTGGAGTTCAGCGCGTTCAATGCGCTCCACCAGAGCTTTGTGCACGCTTTTTTCCATGCCGGAATAAACGTGAACCACATACCAGCGTTTGCTCATGTGTGCCCTTTATTTCCAGCCCAGCAACAGGCCATAAATGATCCAGCCGAGCCCTTTGTCAATCAGCCACAACAAGATGGCCATAACGGCAACAAACACAAAGACAATACCTGTCATTTGTGTTGCTTCTTTACGGGATGGCCAGTGAACGCGACGCACTTCCGTATAAGCATCACGAGAAAAAGCGACCAGGCGACGGCCTGTATCGCTAAACCAGATAATTAATACGGCGACGATTAAGCTGGCAACAAATACCCCAGCGCGAACCAGTGAATTTTGACCATCCAGAACGGAATAGCCAACAATACCGGCGGCGACGACTAGGACCGCTAGGCCCAGCTTGATGCGCTCGGAACCTCGGTTAACGGTTTCTACGTTGGTATTCGACATATTCCGACGAGTGACGCCACGCGAGGTGGTGGCGAGTGACTGTGGTGGCAGGGGCAGAAGGAATCGAACCCTCAACCTTCGGTTTTGGAGACCGACGCTCTGCCAATTGAGCTATACCCCTATACCGCGACAAACCATAGCGCGCTAAATGCTATGTTTGGCTTTTAGGCAAAAGAGGATATTAACCTCTTTCGCCTAAAATTACTACTCTTTTTTTTACTTGATGATTTTTGCCACCACGCCAGCGCCAACGGTACGGCCGCCTTCGCGAATAGCGAAGCGCAGACCTTCTTCCATGGCGATAGGAGCGATCAGGGACACTTTCATCGAAATGTTGTCGCCTGGCAGAACCATTTCTTTGTCTTCTGGCAGCTCGATGGTGCCGGTCACGTCAGTCGTACGGAAGTAGAACTGAGGACGGTAGCCCTTGAAGAAAGGCGTGTGACGACCACCTTCTTCTTTGGACAGAATGTACACCTCGGCGTCAAAGTCCGTGTGTGGCTTGATCGAACCGGGCTTGGCCAGAACCTGACCACGTTCCACGTCTTCACGCTTGGTACCGCGCAGCAGCAAACCAACGTTATCGCCAGCTTCGCCTTGGTCCAGCAGTTTGCGGAACATTTCAACGCCGGTACAAATGGTCTTGACCGTGTCTTTGATACCCACGATTTCGATTTCTTCGCCGACTTTGATGATGCCGCGCTCAATACGACCGGTCACAACCGTACCACGGCCGGAGATCGAGAACACGTCTTCAACAGGCATCAAGAAAGTACCGTCAACGGCACGCTCTGGCGTAGGAATGTAGTTGTCCAGCGCATCGGCCAGAGCCAGAACGGCTTGGCTGCCCAATGGGCCTTCGTCGCCTTCCAGAGCCAGTTTGGCCGAACCCTTGATGATCGGGGTGTCGTCGCCTGGAAAGTCGTACTTGGACAACAGCTCGCGAACTTCCATTTCAACCAGTTCGATCAGCTCTTCGTCATCAACCATGTCGGCCTTGTTCAGGAACACGATGATGTAAGGAACGCCAACCTGACGGCTCAGCAGGATGTGCTCGCGAGTCTGGGGCATTGGGCCGTCAGCGGCCGAGCAAACCAAGATCGCGCCGTCCATCTGGGCAGCACCCGTAATCATGTTCTTGACGTAGTCAGCGTGGCCGGGGCAGTCAACGTGTGCGTAGTGACGGTTAGGCGTCTCGTACTCAACGTGCGAGGTGCTGATGGTGATACCACGTGCTTTTTCTTCAGGGGCGTTGTCGATCTGCGAGTAATCGCGTGCTTCGCCGCCGTATGCCTTGGACAGAACCGTGCAGATTGCAGCGGTCAGAGTGGTTTTACCGTGGTCAACGTGACCGATAGTACCGACGTTGACGTGCGGTTTAGTCCGTTCAAACTTGCCTTTAGCCATGGCAGACTCCTGAAGGGATAGAACGATAGAGAGAAGAGAGATGTGGTGCCCATGACGCGGATCGAACGCGTGACCTCTCCCTTACCAAGGGAGTGCTCTACCACTGAGCCACATGGGCATTCAACTTCAGCCCAGAATGGCCAAAGATTTTAAACCTGGAGCGGGTGAAGGGGATCGAACCCTCGTCTTAAGCTTGGAAGGCTTCTGCTCTACCATTGAGCTACACCCGCAGACTTTTCTTCACCCTCTCCTAAAGCCGCCTTGCTGGCTGACTTTAGAAAAGTGCTGGTGGTGGGAGTTGGATTCGAACCAACGTAGGCGCAGGGCCAACAGATTTACAGTCTGCCTCCTTTAACCACTCGGACATCCCACCCGAAGCGAAAATCGAATTATGGGCATGTTTTGCGAAGTCGTCAAGTCTTTTACGAATAAAACCGAATAATTCGATGAAAATCTAAAAAAAAACTGATTTTGACCGGTTTCCTTACTGGTTTTGCCACTGTCTTGGGGCGCCGGGGATACCATTTTTGAGCGCATTCAAAACCAGACAAACAGGACGGAATGCGGGTAAACACATAGATTTTTTCTTGTTTTCAGGGCTTATTTTTGTAAGCAAAAGATACGACATCAGGTTTTCTGCTTTTAATCCGGCTTTCAGGCATCTTCCCTACTCTTTCCTTCTCCTCCTTAAGGTCCTTATCTTGCTGTTTTCTACTGGCTGGAGCACAAGCAAGCAATCTGAATAATCATGCAACCATGAGCAGTCCCGCAAACAAGGTTGGATTGTCCAACAGCTTTAGGAAGGGGAAATCCATCATTTCAGAAGTTTTTCTAATCCATCTCCTTCTTGCCGCTTCTTTTTTACAGGAAGCTGCGGACCATTAACAAAACGCGGCTCATAACAACGAAAAAGCCGACCTGTGGTCGGCTCTTTCAATGGCAATCGCATTGTTTGTAGCTTAATGCGGGCCTGGCTTAATCGTTCGTTTGCTCCAGCAGGGATGACAGGCCCTGCTTTTCCAACAAGGCGTTCAGATGCTCCCAGCCATGAAACGCGATCTGCAGCTGACCTTTATCCTTGGCCCCCACCTTCAAGGTCACTTTAGTCCCCAAGTGGTCAGACAACACTTTTTCAAAGCGCTGTACGTCCCCATTGCGACTGGCCTTGTTCTGAGCCTGTTTGTTGGCAGGTTCGTCATCCTCATGCAGGGCACGGGCAACCAGTTTCTCGGTTTCTCGTACCGACAGACGGCGGGCAATCACTTCGTTGGCCAGCATGATCTGACGAGCAGCGTCCATAGCCAGCAAGGCACGGGCGTGCCCCATATCGATGTCCCCGGCCAGCAGCATAATCTGCACAGGCTCTGCCAGGTTAATCAGACGCAGCAGGTTGCTGGTGGTCGAGCGCGAGCGGCCAATAGCCTGAGCAGCCTGCTCGTGGGTCAGCCCGAACTCGTCCAGCAGACGTTTGACGCCTTGTGCCTCTTCCAGCGGATTCAGATCTTCACGCTGAATGTTCTCAATCAAAGCCATGATGGCGGCATTTTCGTCGCCAACTTCGCGCACCAGGACGGGGACTTCTTCCAGACCTGCAATTTGCGACGCGCGGAAACGACGCTCACCAGCGATGATCTCGTACTTGCCTTTATCCTTACCCGACAAGGGACGCACCAAAATTGGCTGCATCACACCTTGGGCGCGAATGGACTCGGCCAGCTCATTCAAGGCTCCCTCGTCCATTCGAGTGCGCGGCTGATATACCCCTGCCTTCAGCAGCTTAACGGGCAGGTTGGAAGGCGGGCCATCGCTTACCGCCGCTTCGCCCTTTTTCCCTATAGTTGCGATAGCGCCTGTGTCTGCGCCGAGCAAGGCATCCAAGCCTCGACCTAGACCTTTTGGTTTTCGTGTAGCCATGCTTACATTCCTATTGATTCTTGTGTGCCTTATGCCTTATCGCTGCGGGAGTCTTTCTTCAAGCGCTTGATCAGCTCTTTGCCAAAGTCCATATAGGCCTTGGCACCCCGGGAGTTCTTGTCATAGACAATACCTGGCATACCGTGACTTGGCGCTTCAGCCAAACGCACATTACGTGGCACCACCGTCTTGAACACCTTATCGCCAAAATGGGTCTCGATCTGATTGGAGACTTGCTGCTGCAAGGTGACACGACCATCAAACATCACCCGCAGCAAACCAATCAACTGCAGATCCGGATTGATATTGCGATAGACCCGTTTAACCGTATTGACCAGATCCGAGAGCCCTTCCAGAGCAAAGTACTCGCACTGCATGGGGATGATGACCCCATGCGCGCTAGCCAGGCCATTGAGCGTTAACAGCGACAAGGTAGGTGGGCAGTCGATCAGCACAAAATCGTAATCGTCCAGCACCTGTGCCAGAGCCTGTTTAAGTTGTTGCTCGCGCTCTTGCATCTGGATCAGGTCGATTTCCGCGCCCGACAACTCCCTATTGGAAGGCAAGACGTCATAACCACCTGTTTCTGAATGTATCTTTACATTAGCAATGCTTTCATCGCCAATCAGTACTTGGTACAAATTGCCAGACAGGTTGTTCTTATCAATACCGCTACCCATAGTGGCATTGCCCTGGGGATCCAGATCAATCAACAAAACTTTTTTCTTCAGTACCGCAAGTGCAGCGGCCAAATTGATCGCGGTGGTTGTCTTGCCTACCCCACCCTTTTGGTTCGCAATACAGAACACATAGGCACGGGGAGATTTTTCGTCGTTTTTACTCATGATTATCCTTGCTGCACCAACCACACTAGACAACGCTGTGCCTCTAGCTCCGGTACGGTTAATGATTCTATTCGTTCGACTTGCCAGTTACTTTCCGATTGCAATGCGGCTATTTCCAAGTCAGGCTCTTTACCCTTCATAGCTGCAATGCGCCCACCTGGTCGAACATGCCTGCCTGCCAAATTCACGAAATCAAGCAGCGAAGAAAAAGCTCGGGAAACCACAATATCTGCCTGCATGGGTTCCTGCTGCTCTACACGCACATGCATTGCCGACAAATTAGGCAAGGCCAAAGCCCCCACCATTTGTTGAACAAATGCCATTTTTTTCTCAACAGCATCAATGCAAGTAATGTTCCACGTGGAACATGCTGCTGCCAAAACAACACCCGGCAAACCAGCCCCTGACCCTACATCCACAATCCGAACCGATTCTTGAGCCGATTGATTGTGGCCGGCCAGGTAATTCTGAAACGGGCGCACAATAGACAGGCTATCAAAAATATGTTGCACCAGCATTTGATCTGGGTCACGCAGGGCAGTCAGATTATAGGTACGGTTCCAGCGCTGCAACTGATTAATATAATCCAGTAGCTTGCGCACCAAGGCAGGATCCTGATCCAGACCCAAATCCAGCAGGGCCTGATTCAGGCGTTTTGAAAAAATGTCGCTCATACCGTTTGTTTGTTTTTTTGCTTGCGCTTCAGGTGAACCAGCAATAAAGACACCGCCGCAGGTGTCACACCCTGAACACGTCCGGCCTGGCCAATGGTCAAAGGCTTTGCAGCCTTCAAACGCTGCCGCACTTCAATCGACAATCCCTTGATATCGTCGTAATCCAAATCTTCCGGAATGCCCTGCTCTTCCAGCGCTGCCTGACGAGTCACCTCGTCCTGTTGACGCGCCACATAGCCTGCATACTTCACTTGGATTTCAACCTGTTCAACATACACCGGATCGTCCAGACCGGGGCCTGCTACGGGGGCACCTTGATCATTGAGTACAGCCATTAGCTTTGCATAGTCCACTTCGGGACGCTTGAGCAAATCGAAGAAAGAGTATTCCCGTTCGATATTTTTGCCTAACAGTGCATTGGCCTGGTCAGCGGGCAAGCTACGAGGGTTCACCCAGGTGCCCTTCAAGCGCTCAATTTCACGTGCGACAGCATCGCGCTTACGGTTGAATTGATCCCAGCGGACATCATCCACCAGCCCCAATTCGCGACCCATTTCCGTCAGTCGCTGGTCGGCATTATCTTCCCGCAGGCTTAAACGATACTCCGCGCGAGAGGTAAACATGCGGTACGGCTCGGTCACCCCACGGGTAATCAAATCGTCTACCAACACACCCAGGTAAGCCTCGTTACGGCGTGGGTACCACTGTTCTTTATCTTGCGCCAAACGGGCGGCATTCACCCCAGCCAACAAGCCCTGTGCGGCTGCTTCTTCGTAACCCGTCGTGCCATTAATCTGGCCGGCAAAGAACAAGCCACGAATTTGTTTGGTTTCCAAAGTCGGATACAGAGATCGGGGATCGAAATAATCGTACTCAATCGCGTAGCCGGGACGCATGATACGGGCATTTTCCAAGCCAGGCAGACTGCGCACCATTGCTAATTGGATATCGAAAGGCAGACTGGTGGAGACACCATTAGGGTAAATCTCAGTCGTGCTCAAGCCTTCAGGCTCCAGAAACACTTGGTGGCTGCTCTTGTCTGCAAAGCGATGAATCTTGTCTTCAATCGATGGGCAGTAACGTGGGCCAATACCCTCGATGGTGCCCTGGTCGCTATACATGGGCGAGCGATCCAGGCCCGAGCGAATAATATCGTGGGTACGCTCATTGGTGTGCGTAATCCAGCAAGGCATCTGCTGGGGATGCATGGAAACATCACCCATATAGGAAAACACCGGAATCGGATCACTATCGCCTGGCTGAACTTCCAGACGAGAAAAATCGATTGTGTTGGCATCAATGCGTGGAGGGGTCCCTGTCTTCAATCGCCCTTGTGGCAATTGCAGTTCCCGCAGGCGGTGGGCCAAACTGATGGAGGGGGGATCCCCGGCCCGGCCTGCCGAGTAATTATTCAGACCTACGTGGACCAAGCCATTCAAAAAGGTACCTGCCGTCAGAACCACGGATTTGGCTTTGAACTCCAAACCAATCTTGGTGACAGCCCCTACCACCCGATCACCTTCCACAATCAGGTCTTCGACCGACTGCTGGAACACCATCAAGTTGGGCTGATTCTGCAGAACCTCGCGGATAGCTTTGCGATACAAAGAGCGGTCTGCCTGTGCACGCGTTGCACGCACGGCTGGCCCTTTGGAGCTATTCAGGGTGCGGAATTGAATACCAGCATGGTCGGTGGCCAAAGCCATCGCCCCGCCCAGCGCATCCACTTCTTTAACCAAATGCCCCTTGCCAATCCCCCCAATAGAAGGGTTGCAGGACATCTGCCCCAAGGTATCCATATTATGGGTTAACAATAAGGTAGACACACCGGTTCGAGCTGCCGCTAAAGCCGCTTCGGTACCAGCATGTCCGCCGCCTATGACAATAACGTCAAACTCTTCGGGATAAATCATGTCAGAACAGCTAAAAAATAAAAATCAATTATACGATTACCAGCACTGGATGTTCCACGTGAAACACATGAAACCAATATCTGTTCCACGTGGAACACAGTTTTTTGCGTAAATACCACTGTGGATAACTTTGTGGAGAAACAGACCGTTTTTTATCCCCAGGCCCGACTACGGCGCGTGGGTTATGCTTTCAAAGGTTTTTTTTGACCATAACACGCCCAGGAGCGAAGCTATAAAAGGCGCGCTTATCACCCTTAAACCCCATAAAAGTAGCTATCTAAGCGGCTACCCTCCAGCAAGTGGGTAAAGGCAATCCAAGTAGAGAGCAAAATTGTGGATAACAGAACAATCAAAAAAACACTGCCGGATAAATAGGAGCACAGCGCAACAGTCAGGTGACAAGGGAATTTGCGCTGAGAAGGAGAAGGGATAGCTCCCAATTTGCCAATCTGACTACTTTGTCTGCAGACAAAATCAATTAACAAAAAGAGATCCTTCAGACAAGACCAGGCTTGTGAGCGAGACCAGGCAGTGCTTTAAAAAATGCCGTTTTATCTCCGGTCTGTCTGAGAATATGAAGCTTGATTAGACGCTCAGGTTTAAGACACAGGTCTATCAGAAAAATTCCTGCAGTCACAACGGGGCTGCCAGACACACCAGAAAAACAAAGTTCGGACTGTATATAGGGAACAGCTATATCGATGTAAGAAACTGTCCTGAACCCAGGGTTCCACGATCAACGGAAAAGCGTGGAATCTATGGTATTTTCGTCAAGAATTTATCTGATACTACGCCGCCCAACTTTTGCTCAAATCTGAAGCACGGGTGCATTTTTATTATTCCTATCCGTTGACCCATGCAGATCACATCCAAGCTCCCTTCTGTGGGCACCACTATCTTTACTACCATGAGCCAATTGGCCCTGGAGTACAAAGCGATCAACCTCGGACAAGGCTTTCCAGACTTCAATCCAGATCCGGCTCTGATTGAGGCCGTACACCAAGCCATGCTCGATGGTATTAACCAATATCCCGCCATGGCTGGCTACCCTGCCCTGCGGGCAGCTATTGCCAACAAGACACTCGCTCGGTATGGCCACTGTTATAACGTGGATACGGAGATTACCGTTACCAGTGGCGCGACCGAGGCCTTGATGGCCAGTTTTCAAGCCTTTGTGCATGCAGGCGATGAAGTCATTGTCATCGAGCCCTTCTATGACTTGTATATCCCCGCCATCGAGCTAGCAGGAGGTATTCCTGTTACCGTGCCCATGACAGCGCCTAGCGAGTCTGTACCTTACTACCGCGTGGATTGGGAGCGTGTGGAAAAAGCCATCACCAACAAGACTCGCATGCTGGTGATTAACTTTCCGCACAATCCGACCTGTACCCTATTGCAGCCCCAGGACCTGGATGCGTTGGAACAGATTGTAGAAAAGCATCCTTTGATCATCTTGTCCGATGAAGTCTATGAACATCTGACCTTCGATCAGAAAGAACATTTAAGTCTGGCTACCCGTCCCCGTCTGGCGGAACGAGCAGTGATCGTTTCTTCCTTTGGCAAGACCTTCCACGCTACAGGTTGGAAAGTAGGCTATTGCTGTGCTCCAGCCATTCTCAGCACGGAAATCCGTAAGGTCCATCAATACACTGTCTTTACCGTTCCCAGCCCTTTACAGGCCGGTTTGGCCGCTTATATGCAGGATCCTGCTACCTGGGAGCGCCTACCTGCTTTCTACCAGGAAAAGCGCGATCATTTGCACCAAGGTCTGCAAAACACCCGCTTCACACCTATGCCCAGTGAAGGGACTTTTTTCCTATTGGCCAGCTATGAAAATATTTCGGAGCTGTCCGAGTTGGATTTTGCCAAGTACCTGAACCAGAACTACGGAGTAGGCGCGATTCCTGTCTCAGCCTTTTATCTGGAACCCAATTCTGCACAGGCTAACCATCGTTTACTGCGTTTTTGCTTTGCCAAGCAGCACAACACCTTAGATCAGGCTATTGAACGCTTAAAAAAGGTCTAGAGCCTCTCTTCATCTTGTTTTTCAAACCGCCGATAGGCGTTTTTTTTTGCCGCCGGGCCGCCCCAAGGCAAAAAGCTCCCCTTGGGGGGCAGCAAGCGCGAAGGCGCAGCGTGGGGTTTTTTTGTTCCCGATTTTTGTGGACAAGTACGACAGCGCTAATCTGTCCTTTCGCAGCCAGAAAAGACGGATCGCTGCACTGCAAAACATCGCAAGCGTTTTGAGACCCAAAACATGGAACACGAACCACAAAACCCGTGTTTTGCACCC
Organism: Alcaligenes sp. SMD-FA; assembly: GCF_025960365.1. Taxonomy (NCBI): domain Bacteria; kingdom Pseudomonadati; phylum Pseudomonadota; class Betaproteobacteria; order Burkholderiales; family Alcaligenaceae; genus Alcaligenes; species Alcaligenes sp. SMD-FA. The sequence goes on from NZ_CP110108.1 coordinate 4,067,759, forward strand.
CACAAAGCGTCAAAGGTGAAACAAGCAATTCAGTCTTCAAGAGTCATCCTGTTGATAACTTTGGGGGTAAACCTGATTTTTTGCCCAGTTATCACTTCTTTTCTTTTGATAAAAACAAGCACAAGCCAACGCTACAGCTTCTGCGTTTCAGTCCCCACCATCAGCAAAGAAAACGACTTCAACATTAAAATAAAGAAAAATATAGATATAAAACAAGGACTTATTACAAAACTACGTACTTTTCACTTACTGTCTATCTGTGAAAATACACAGTTCATCAAGCCCTTTCCAACAACGTAAGACGAGTGTGAGCATCAACACACGCCTTACCCACAAAATGTGGATAAGTCAAAAATTCAAACAAGATTGGCCTAGTACAAGCTCCAGGCGCAGCAATCCCTGAAACCATAGTCAATACTTGGCCAAACAAGTCTTCCAGATAGAACTCCCCTCTTTTGCTATCAGACCCTTTATTTGAGTTTTTCTCATACTGACGAAACCCCCCAGTGACTTGATAGCAAAGTCGACCTTGCTTGATGCTGAAAATGAATTTTTAACTTCTGCGGTTCAAATTCCTGCATGCAAAAGTCGCATAAGCCAGCTTCGAGCAAGATCGTGATTTTTGTTCATGGACTGCATCTTAGTCGAGAACTTTTGGCTTGCAAAGGGTTGGGGCCTGGCCTGCAAGGAGTTGAACTTATCTTATATAACAAGCACTTAAATCTTTTATTAGAATTAATGGATGGAGGCCTGTTGATAAGTCGAACAAGTGTCTTTAACAACGATAAAACAAGAACTTAGACCTTTTTTTTCCGGGGATAGATCTAACGCTTACCGGTGGATGGTTTAGGTACAACTTTTAGACTTCACAAAGAAGCACCTACTTATGCCTTATGTATCCACACCCTGTTCACAATGCCCTTCCTAGAGCTTATCCACAGAAAAGAAAATTGTAACAGCGAGCAGAAAAGTGAATTTAGCGGGTTGGATACGTAAAACCGGTGTCCGTCATGATGATTTTCTCAGGCCAACGCAAAGCGGCCAGGTGAAAGGCGGAGTCTTCGGGCTCCTGATCTTTACGGCGATCACGCCAGCGAGCCCCAACGGAAAAATCCACGCAAAATGTGTTTTTCTTCGCTCCGTGCCAGGAAAAAGGATCTATATCCTTGAATAACAAGGAGTATTTAGACATTTTCGCTGTCGGCTGAGGAAAAAGCTGGCGCCAATAATGACCAAAAATCACCGGAATATCGTCCTGATAACTGTCCCACCAAGGGGTACGGTCGGAAAAACGCCATCGGTTACCCGCAAAAAAGGGACGATTTGCCGGTCCTTCAGTCCCGGAAGTGAGCAAACGGATGGGGTTGAAGTCATTTTTGATCAAATCGTAGTCAATGTAGGCCTGCAATAACGGCACCAACGCCTCTGGATCTTCGATTTTTTCTTTCCATTCCTGTTTTGCAGCTAGATATTTATCCAGAATTCCTTCTTTTTCTGCATAATTATCTGCTTTACGCTCGCATTCGAAGAAAAAATCAAGAAAATTTTCGCTTTTAACCGATCGAATAGCATCAATTGCTGAATTATTCCAGGCGGCATGCACAATTCTGAGGTCGTTTCTTTCTAATACGATAGGTAATGAGCTTAAAAATTTTTTAATTTCATCTTTATTCTTTGGTTTTACACGCGTAAATGGCGAGTAATTTTTTAAATCTGACTGATATCGTTGGTCAAAATACCAACCTGATCCATCTTTTGCATCGTCTATCAGCAGATTGATTTCATGATTACCTAATATTCCTTTTGCTTTATTTTTATTTATCAAGAACTTAAGGTATTCAATGACTGCCGGACTGTTTGGACCTCGATCACAATAATCTCCCACGAATATCAGACTACGTTGCTCTGGATGAGAGCCATTTTCTTGGTAGCCCAAATTTTGGATCAGTTGTTGCAAGGCCTGAAGTTCTCCATGTACATCGCCGATGATGTCTAAAGAACCTGAAGGTAAGGGCTGTACAAGAAAGTTGGGCATGGGTGAAGATATCTTTATTTAATAATAACTATATATATAACTGGTAATGGATAATGGGTGTCTGTGGATAAGTCGCATAGATGAAAATTTACCTTTAATTTCAGTGACTTATTGAACATTTTTGCCTGTGTACCACCTTGATGGAGTCGGTGGACCAAAACTGGACAAATTTTGAGGTCTACAAAGATAGGTGACTTATCCCCCTTTCATCCACAGCACGTCCACAACAGGCCTTCTTGGAGCTTATCCACAGGGCTTCAAGGCTAGTCGTGGCCTTAAATATAGCTTTTTTGCCCAATCCTTGACTGATTTTCTGGCTGGATCCCCCCTTCAGGGAGCGTCTGGGTGAGCTGAGGTCGGTGTTTGTACCCGTACCCTGTTTGAGCAAGAATTAAGCCTTTATAATATCCACAAACTATTCACTTTCTTATTAACGGTTATTTTTAATAGATTCCATATTTTCATTTTTGGCTTAATCTATTTTGTTAATAAAATTGTGGATTTCTTTGTTATGCAAGCCTGTGGATAAGTTGGCCTATCACGACCGTTATTAGTTTCTCTGGCCCAAACAAACTCCTATCTTTGTGATTCAATATATTGGTTTTGTTTTTCACCCTAGTTTTTATTTTTATCTACAGGAAATAAAAAATTAGCAGTCCGATTTATTGTTTTTAATTGTTAGTTGGATTGTTTTCTTGCTATTCGTCTTTCCTTTATATAGACAGTTTTTTTGTTGATTAATATTTTTTTAAAAAAAAGAAATTAATCAATAATTTGAATCTGTTTATCCCTGTCCTCCAGCTATTTTCTTTGATTATCAGTTGATTTCTTTCTTCGCTTTGTAGATAAATAAAAGAATGGCTTGGAGCAGAGCAATAAACATTGAATGATCAGGTTTAACGGTGGAACCTATCTGCCGACCCGACCCGACCCGACCCGACCCGACCCGACCCGACCCGACCCGACCCGACCCGACCCGACCCGGCGTGCTGTGGCCATGTAGATCTGGATGTTTTCTCTGTATTGGATATAAACCCAGATTCTGTCTCGGCCTGCTTCAGCTTCTTTAGCCTGGGCATGCTTGATCGACCGTTCTCAGCCTGGATGCCGAGCGTGGCTTTTTGGCGATAGCGGGTAATTTGTTTAGTCAGCTATCTGCTTTGATAGGACAATCTGCTCACCGTGGAACTTCCAGGGCATTGGGGCGACAAAGCCTTGAGTTTGAAGCACAGATCGCCGCCACAGTGAGGCAAAACAGGGGCTTGCTTGAGTGCATAGACACTATGCTGCTGTCGCGGCGGGTGGTATCACCCACTTATCTTTAAGGGGTATGTTTTTTCCTTGGCAATAGCAAGGGTATTCTCCTGCTAGCCTGTGGCTTGTATCGCTATAAGAAATAGCGCGAAACCTCCCCTCATGTAACAATTGCCGCCAAGGCTGTTTAATCCTTAAGTATCGTCTCGCTACTCACCCCGTACTTCATGTCTCAACCGAATATCGAAGAAGCCGCTCAGGATTGGCATGGCTTGCTCCAGAAAGTGCCCCTGGCAGTCCGTGCTCATGTGCTGACTATCACTCAAGATAACCAGGACGAGCTTGCGACCCACTTTTATACGCATATGCTCAAGCATCCTGCTGCGCAGGTGTATCTGTCACATGAACAGGTGCACAAGCGTTTGCATCGTTCCTTGCGCAGTTGGTTGGTTCAGCTGTTTTCGGTAGATGAGCACAGTGATATGCAGGACCAGGTCAGGCTGCAAAATCAGGTTGGCGAGGTCCACGCACGGGTGGGGGTACCTGTTCATCTGGTGCTGCGCGGCGCACGCTTGCTCAAGGGGCGTTATGCCCGCTTTTTGTTTGAGTCCTCGACTGTCAGCTCTGAGCAAGCGTGGGAGTGCTTTCGTTACGTTCAGAGCTTTATTGACTTGGCGATGGAGCTGATGAGCCATGCCTATGCCAATTCTCGTGAGCGTAAATCCCGTGCTGAAGAGTCTTATCGCCTGTTTGCCATTGTGCAGAACGCGGCGGCCGAGCGTGGGCGACAGCGTGCCGCACTGCTGGATTGGGAAAATCTCTTTATGTTTGCGATGGCGGTCAACAATGGCGTGACGCCTGCCCCGCGAATTGGAGATTCGGACTTCGGTATTTGGTTCAAACATAAGGGCGCTCATGCGTTTCAGGGCACGGTAGAGAGCCGTGAGATCCTGGATCTGATGAACCTGATTGATACCGAGTTGATGCCCGCGTTCGAACAAGGGGACACGAAAGGACAGATTTCGCGCTTGCACGAGCTGCGTGATCGAACCCGGGCGATTGGTTTGCACCTGGATCGCTTGTTTGAGCAGCAAAACGAGCTGGAGTCTGGCAGGGACGTGTTGACCCGCCTGTTAAGCCGCAAATACCTACCTGTAGTGCTTAGCCGTGAAGTGGGCTATGCCCAGCAGCGGGGGTCGCGTTTTGCGCTGCTGGCCGTGGATATAGACTTTTTCAAACGTGTCAATGATACCTACGGACATGATGCGGGCGACCGCATCTTGCGTCAGTTTGCCGAGCTGCTCAGTAATAGTGCTCGTGCCGGTGATTATGTATTCCGTCTTGGCGGCGAGGAGTTCCTCCTGGTATTGGTCGATGTGGATGGGGATGGAGCAGTGCGTGCTGCCCGCAATTTGCGTCTTCGCATTCATGCGGAAACCTTCCGGGTTGTGGATGGGGAGAGCATGAATATCACTGCCAGTATTGGCGTGGCCCTGTACGATGGCCACCCGGATTACGAGCGTACGTTGCGCCGGGTTGACCGCGCCTTGTATCAAGCCAAAGAAGAAGGCCGCGATCGGGTTGTGTACATTTGACCGGGCACGCTTGCCCACCCTTTTATGTCGTATGGCAGCAACCTGTGCTACAAGTGCGTATTGTTCTGTTCTTGCCAGTGTTTGCCGCCTGATTTCTGACTGTGTGTGGCCTGTGAAGTGCTTGTCCCGGGCCGGATGTGGTGCGATAAACACAATTACATTGAATGGCATCAATGCTTTGGCCTCAGGTTGAAGCAGGATTTGTTTGCGAGCTGATTTTATGCATCCCCGTTTGGCTGTTCTACCCCAGTATCTCCTTCCTAAGCAGGCTCTGACCGAGTTTCTAGGCGGCTTGGCCTCTAAGCCCTTGGGCGGGCGTACGACCTGGGCTATCAAGCGCTTTATTGACCGTTACCAGGTCGATATGAGTGAGGCGGAAAACTCCGATCCAGCCAGCTACACTACGTTTAACGAGTTCTTTGGCCGCGCCTTGCGCCCGGGCGCCCGCCCTATCGCGGATACGGCACTGGTCAGCCCTGTCGATGGTGCTATTAGCCAACTGGGGCCTATTCAGGGCGCCGAGGTGTTCCAGGCGAAAGGCCATAGCTATTCAACCATCGCTTTGGTGGGTGGTGACGCCAAGGAGGCTGCTCGCTATCAGGATGGGGTGTTCGCAACCCTGTATTTGAGTCCCAGCGACTATCACCGGGTGCATATGCCTTGCGCGGGTGTTCTCAAGCGCATGATTCATGTGCCTGGTGACTTGTTCTCGGTCAATCCTACGACAGCGCGTGGTGTCCCTGGCCTGTTTGCGCGTAACGAACGTGTGGTCTGCTTTTTTGACTCCGAGCAAGGCCCTTTTGTACTGGTGCTGGTGGGGGCGACGGTGGTGGGCAGTATGGTCACGGTTTGGCACGGTGTGGTGAATGCCTCGCGTGATGGCAAGATTCACGAATGGAATTATGACGGCCAGGGTATCGCCTTGGAAAAGGGGCAAGAAATGGGTCGATTCTTGCTGGGTTCTACCGTTGTGATGCTGTTTCCTAAAGAAAGCGGATACCGCTTTGATCCTGGCTGGCAGCCGCAAGGCGTCATTCGTCAAGGTCAGGCGATGGGCTATCAGGGCTAAACCCTGTTTTCTAATGAGTAAAACCTGTGTTCAAGTGGACACAGGTTTTTTTTTGTCGTCGGGCCGCCCCAAGGCTCGGCGCCCTCGGCAAAAAACTCCTCCTGAGGGGTAGCAAGCCGAAGGCGTAGCGTGGGGGCATGGTTGACGGTTCAGCGCTTAAAAATCAATTTGTATTTAAGGTGTAGGTGGAGTAGGTATGAAAAGGTGGGGGGCGATGGTGATCAAGATTCTGGTCTTGTTATTGGTCTTGGTAGTAGCGGTCTGGGGGACGCTTGCACTGCAATTTCAGCTTTCGGCAAGCCTTGGGCGCTGGCTGGCATTGGCCGGCTGGGTCGCGGTGGCTGTACTGAGTCTGTACGCCTTGGGTAAGGGCAAGAACTGGCTCTTTGTGCCTCAGGCGCTGGGCTTTTTGGTGCTAGTGGGCTGGTGGAGCAGTATTGTGCCTAGTAATGACCGGGAATGGGCTCCTGATGTCGCCAGAATAAGCGATGGACAGGTCAATGGTTCGATTGTGACTTTGCACAATGTGCGTGACTTTACCTGGCGCAGTGAGACCGATTTTGACGAGCATTGGATAAGCCAGGACTATGATTTGCAGACACTCAAATCGGTAGATATGTTTCTTTCGTACTGGATGGGGCCAGTGATTGCCCATACCCTGGTGTCTTTCGGGTTTGAAGATGGGCGCCATGTGGTGTTTTCGGTAGAGATACGCAAGGAAAAGCATGAGGCTTTTTCTGCAATAGGCGGTTTTTTCAAAGACTTTGAGTTAAGTCTTGTCGCGGCAACAGAGCAGGATATTGTGCGTACTCGCAGTAATATTCGCGGCGAAGACGTATACATGTACAGCGTGGATTTAGCTAAACCCGCTATGCAGGCCTTGTTCTTGTCGTATGTAAAGCAAGGCCAGCAATTGCAGACTACTCCCCGTTTCTACAACACGTTGACGGCTAACTGCACCACCATTGTTTATGACATGGTCTCCAGGATCGTGGATGGCGTACCGTGGGACTGGCGTGTGCTGGCGTCGGGCTATCTGGACGAGTATGTGTATGGTTTGAATGCTTTGGCACCCGACCATAGTTTTCAGGAACTGAAGCAACTGGGTTACATCAATCCAAGAGCCTTGTCACAGCGGGAAGGGCAGGATTTCTCAGCCCTAATTCGACAGGGTTTGCCTCTCGTAAAGCCCTTTTAAGGCTGTTTTAGGTGCTTTTGTTCCACGTGAAACATATGTTTTTCTTGTTATGATCTAATAATTAGATCGTTTCAAAAACAAAGAAGTAAATAAAACCCCATCATGTAAAAAAACATATGATGGGGTTTTTTATTTCAAATCTCCGGCTTAAGGAATAAGCTTGGCTTGAAAAAAATAAATCTTACTGCGTGAGATCTTTTTCCTGGGGCGGCTTAAGGAGTTGCCCGCCACTGCACTAGTTGCTCTAGCGTCATGGTGTTGCCACCACATACAACAACCAGAATATTTTTGTAAGGGGCTAAGGCCTCGTGATCTAGATACAAGGTCGATAACGCTGCGCCGCATGCGGGTTCCACCAGAACACGATGGTCGGTCAGAAAACGTAAACAAGCGCTGACGGCCTGGGCATCACTGACCTGAATGCAGGTGGTGGGATGGGACTGGCTAACGGCATATGCCTGATCGCAAACACGAGGAGCTGCCAGCGAGGTGGCAACCCCGCTGACCTGGCTTAGTGTGATGTGCCGGCGTTGCCGCACTGATTCGCCCAGGCTGGCTGTGCCCTCGGTTTCGACAGCAATAATGGTGGTCTTGTCCCAACCCTGCTCTCGCAGACCTTGGGCGACGCCGCTTAGCAAGCCTCCTCCCCCTACCGCCAGCAAGACGGCATCGGGCTGCACGCCCATTTGGGCTACTTCAGCAATCAGGCTGGCATGGCCTTCCCAAAGCAAAGGGTCGTCAAAGGGATGGATTAAGGCATCATCTTCTTGCACCAGGGTCAGCGCATATTCATGGGCTTCCTGCCAGTTCTTGCCGACCACGTGTAGTTCGGCTTTTTCCCGTTGAATCAGGCGTCTGGCGTGTTCGCTGGTGCTTTCGGGAACGACGACAAGGGTGGGTATGGTGAGCCGGCGCCCGGCGTAAGCGACAGCAATCCCTGCATTGCCACCCGAGGAAATGATAAAGCGTTTCTTGTTTTGTTCAGCGTGATGCTGGCATAGGTGCCCAATACCGCGAATTTTGAATGATCCGCTAGGTTGCAATGCATCCATTTTCAACCAGATTTGTTTGCCTAGTGGTTCGCTCAAGGCATGTGAGTAAATAAGTGGTGTCTCAAGGTGAAGAATCATTTCTTATCGTTCCAGATTTTATAGTGATCTGTGGGGCATGATAAGTGCTCAAGGCCCTGTTCACCCCATTTTATCGGTCTGAAACATATGTGGCTGAAAATATTGAGCAGTGTCTGGTGGCGGTCAGGTCAAGCGTGCGGGAAACGATTTGGTAAGGATGTTTATAGCAAAGAGCCTGGGTTCGGTAACTGCCCTCGTTCTTTGCACCCAGTCTCTTTATTAGCGTTTAATGTGAGGCAGCTTACTATCTGTCTGATAGTCTGCACCTTCTTACAATTTAGCTTCTTCGGAACCGTAGTGTCTAAGCTAAATCAAGGGCTTATCTGATAAAATGCTAGCCAAACTGCCCGACTCAAGACCTCTTTCTACATAGGATGCAGGCCCGGTCTCAAGCGTTTAATTTTAGATGCGTGATACGCACAAAAAACCATTCCAATCACTCCGGCCATAAAGCAGGGTTGTTTTTTGCTTTGCCTGATCGGAATAAAAACAATAATAACCAGAACTTATTTCTAGAAAAGGCGCTGTTGTAGCGGCTCTTAAAGGAATAAAGATTTTGTTATGAAAACTGCTACCAGACCTGCTGATATATATATGCGTTTTTTGCAGCTCGCCGATTCGCTGCATACCCTGCCTTGCTTGCCCTGCCTGGACCCTCTTGAAGAGCGTATCTTGGTGCTGGTTGCCAAGGCGTCAAAAGATTGTTTGCGTTTGTCGGTACGCGATGTCATGGCCGTAGAGCGGCTGGGATCGCCAGCGACCATACACACCCGGCTCAAGTCCATGCGCGAGAAAGGCTGGATCGTTCTCAGTGATACGGAGGACACGCGCCGCAAACAAGTTGATTTGAGCCAAGCGGCCTTGCTGCATTTTGACCGTCTTTCTGCCTGCCTGTTAGAAGCGGCCAATGTCTGATTGCACCAATAATGCGGTGATGCATTGTGTGTAATTCCAGTATCTGTAGACAATAAGCTTTTGGCTTGAAGCTAATGCGTTGGACGCGTTCGGGTGCAGGCAATGGAATGCAAACACGCATTTATCCAACGAGTCCGCATGCCCAGCACAAAAAAGAAGGGATAAAAACAAGACGCTTGCTCCAAGATTTACCTGCCTGTAAAGAGTCTATTTTTCTATACTCAGGGTTCATATTGAATTTCCAGGCTTGGAGGCAGAATGCGCTTACCCATCTATCAGGTCGATGCCTTTACTGACACCTTGTTTGCAGGCAACCCTGCTGCCGTGGTGTTGTTGTCCGAGTTCCCTGACGATGCCTTGATGCAGTCGATTGCGGGAGAGAACAATCTGGCGGAAACCGCCTTTCTGGTACCACAAGGCCAGGACTTTGGTCTGCGCTGGTTCACCCCTACGGTAGAAGTGCCCTTGTGCGGTCACGCCACCTTGGCCAGTGCGGCAGTCGTACTGCAGCATGTGCGTCCCCAGGATAGCCAGGTGGTATTTCATACCCTGAGTGGTGCGTTGACGGTGCGTCGTGACCAGGGGGCTTATGTCATGGACTTGCCTGTGCGCCCTGTTATCCGTGTGGATGACAATCCGTTGCTGGAAAAAGCCTTGGGTACCAAGGTTGCGCAGTTGTGGCGTAATGACTTCACCCATTTGGCCGTGTTGGAGACGGAAGCGCAGGTACGAGAGCTGCAGGTGGATACGGCGGCCATGCTGGCCAGCGGTTGTGAAGGGTGTATTGTGACTGCGCCAGGCTCGGGCCAGTTTGATATCGTCAGCCGCTTTTTTGCGCCTGGTCACGGTGTTGAGGAAGACCCTGTTACGGGTTCGGCGCACTGTGCTTTGCTGCCTTACTGGGCCCCTATTCTGGGGAAAAACCATTTACTGGCGTTTCAAGCTTCTTCTCGAGGCGGGGTGCTCGATTGCTCTTTAGAGGGTGATCGCGTGTTTCTGAAGGGGCAGGCCGTCATGTATATGGAAGGCCATATCCAGGTCGGTTAAGACGGCCTAAGGCGTTATAAGCAGGCCTGGCATTGCTGTTCCCCTGTATGTAACGCCCTTTCCTTGCAGCAGTACCGTGCTATCAGCACAGCCGTTAGAAAGACAAGCCAGCGTATTTTGGTTCGGTTTTCTTTATGACGGCTTTTTATGTTTTTTTGATCTCTTATGATTCCTGTTGCGCCCTTCTCCTCGATACTTTTGCTGATTCTTACGCTTGGCCCGATCGCACTGTTTTTTCTGTTGGTCTGGGCGGTTTCGCTTTTAGTGCAGCCACGACGCCGGGCAAACTTTAAGAAAAACCCCTGGCCGCGAATCCTGTTTTTGCTCCCCTTATTGGTATTGGCGGCTTACTACAGCGTTTTTCAATGGGAGAGCTATCGGTTTGAAAAAAAGCAGCAACAGGAGCTGGCTAGCCGGCAACATGTTTTAAAAGAGCCGGGCCGCTTTGCCGGGGTGGATATGCCAAGCGGAACAGAGCTGGAATTGAGTGTGTGGGGCGACCCAGACAGCGTGTCCTGGGCCCGTTTTCCAGAGGCTGTGAAGATAGGCAACGCTCTTGTATTGTCATTTGAGCGCCCCCGGCCCGATCTGCCAAACTCCAGTTGGAAACTGCATCTGGCAGGCGATGCAACGCTGGAGGGTTGGCAGTGTGATGGCAATCAAGTGCTTGAAATGGAACAAGATCCTATGGAAATGAACGGCTTTCGTTTTGTCAGCTGTTTTTTGGCCAAAGGCAATCAAATTACAGGCTGGAGTCCTTATGCGGCGGCCGCCAATATGAGTACGGCTCCAGACTTCGTTCTGGAGCTACCTGCGGGTACTTTGGTGCAGTCCAGACCCGCTGGGACCTTGTATACGAATGGAGAGCGGGATCAGGATCGCTGGATGGTGCGCGTTGAGGCAGAGGGCTTGCAGGTCCGTGCCTGGAACTTGCCGTTGGAGCGCGCTTATTTCTCGGTCGATAAGAATAAAGACCTGCTTTATCTCTCCCAAGCGCGATTGGCCCAGGAAATTCAATTCGGTGGATTTCCCTATTTGGCCGGTACGCGTGTGTCTACACCCAACTATCGTTTTTACCCGCAGTGGCCCCTTTTATTGAAAATGGTATTGCCGGCGGGTGAGGGTTCGGATCACAGTAAAGAACAATTCCACGAACTGCTCAGCGGCCAAATTTTGGACGATTTTCACTAGTTAACGGCCTGATTTTGGCTTTTTTTACCTGTAATCTGCATTTTTTTTGTAGTGAGTGTAATTAAATAAGGCGAATTTGTTTTGATTAGCTCAATTTGAGTTAATGTAAGCATTTGAAGCGTTTGTATAAAATAAAAACGTAACGTTTTCAAACGTCGACAGCTAGACAGCTAAAAAGTTGGTGGCTACTGGTTTCCTTTCCTGAGGTTTTGGGCTCGAGCGGCAGGGACTTGCCGCCACGCTGAAACCACCCTATTGCTGGCGTAACTGAACAAGGTTAGATGCCGCTATGACGACATATCAAGGGGAGCTGCTGGAGCATACGCAGGCTCACGCACAAGCTGCTTATTGGTTTACTCGCTTGAACTCCGGCGAGGCGACTGCAGCCGAATTACGAGAGTTTGAGGATTGGCGTCGTGACAATCCAGAAAATGAACGTTCATATCGATACATTTGCTATTTTTGTGACGCCAGCCTGGATGCGCCCGAGCATGAAATCCGCCGTTTATTGGCCAGTTCGGGTGAGAAGGCGGCGTTGCTCAAGCCTTATCACCGAGGTCTGCTGGCCGGTTTGTTTGTTTTGGCCTTGGCGCTGACGGTGTTTTTCTTTTGGCCGGAGCGGGTACTACGACAAGAGCATCTGATTTCGGGGGCACAAACGCTGGAGCAGCGGTTTGTGGATGGCGCGGTGGTGCAATTGGGCCCCGACTCCGCTCTCGAAATCCGCGAGTACGAGGACAGGCTGAATCTGCAACTGTTACGCGGTCAGGTCACTTTGCTGCTGGCTGACCCCACACCAAAGAGCGTGACGGTCTTTTCCAGCTTTGCGCAGGCGCGCAGCAACAAGGGGCAGTTTTCGGCCTTTTTGAACAGCGATCAAATGACGTTTGCGGTGGATACAGGTTCGATCGAAGTCTCCAGTGGAACATGGTGGCGCCGACAGATTCGGGTCTTGATTCCGGGTCAGTATCTTGATGTTGACCGGTGGTCTGGCATGAAACGGGTTCAACCCGCTCCTGTATCTCCCAATGAGGCCGACTAAAAGTCGGCCTCTTACATTCCAGCGCGTTTAGAACGTCCAGTTCAGGAACAATTTACCGTTTATATCGGCCCGGCTATCCCCAAGTAAACGGGTATTGGCCGACAGCCCTAAACGCAGGCGCTCGGATTGTTGCAAGCTGATGCTGGTTCCCAGCGATAAAGCATGACGATCCACTCGCGCATAACGCCCTTCAAAACCCACAGACTGGGCACTGGCAAAGGCCGCTTCCTGAGTCTGATGACGGCTTAGCAAAGCCTGCTCCCAAGCGATGGAGAAGGCTGTTTGCAATTGGCGATCCTGGCTTAAATTCCAGTTTTGACGCAGGGCCAGGCCAAGCGAAGCCTGTAAGGCATGTTGACGGCTGGAATCCAAACGCAGGCGGCTGGCGGCATCGCCACTTTCTTCCAGCCCTGGGCGACGGTAATGGAGATAATCCAGAGCCAGAACCGGGCCGATGCTGCCGTTTTCACCTAGCGCCCAGTTGTAGCCAGTCTGTACCCCCAGTGAGAAGGTATGGCCTGTCCAATCTGAAGCAGGACGCGCCTGATAGCCCGCAAAGCTGATAGTGCGGTTCATCTTGCCTTGTTCAATACCCACACGTAGCTGAGCCAGACCGTTCCAGCCTTCCTGGCTGTAGGCACGATAGCGGGCATGGACACCCAGGCCCAAGCCAGTCAGCTTGCTTTTGGCCTGGAAGGGGGCGTCTACATTGACGCGTTGTTCGTTGGCATTGCCGTGTACGCCCAGACTCCAGTCACTGCCCTGAGCGCGATGTTCTGCCCCCAGCATCACCCCATAGGTTTGGCTGCGGTGGTCAACATCGTTGCTGCCCAACTGCCAGTGGTAGCGGCCACCATAGGTTTGGATGAAGCTTTGCCAGCCGCTCTTATCGATACCGTCGGTTTGACGCAGTTGTTCGGACACCAACTGTTCGCGGCGCAAGGAAGCGGCGGTTTGGGCGGCGTAGGCACCTGTACTTAGCTGATCCAGGGCTAGACCAATATCGCTGCCATCTGCACGCGAGAAGTCCATGGCTTGATACACGGCTGCCAGGGACTGATTACCCGAGGAAGCCTGTGCCAGGCTGGTACCGACAGCGGCGGCATTGGGCGATGCAGCGTATTGGGCATACGCATTCTGATGACGGCTGACAGTCCAGCCATCACCGGTACTTTCCACATTCAGGGTGGGGGATGCCAACGTGGCGCTGAGCACCGCAAACTGCCCTTGTGTCTGGCTGGCAGTGAACACCTTGTCCTGATTCAAGGTCCAGCCGTTTTGATACCAGTCTGGCTGCAGGTCCACGTTCAACTCGCCATCGAGCTGAGCCAGGCCCTGCACATCAATATGATCATTCTGGGTGGTCGAGGCTTCCACCAGAATCCGGCCATTGGCGCCTTGGACAAAATTGCCCTTGATCGTCATGTTCCCGTAGGAGTTTCCGGGGCTGAGTGTGCCGTTATTGGTGAAGTTGTATTCAGGGTTGAGGGTGAATTCGCTATTGCCATACAGGGTCGCGCCCTGATCCACGCGCAAGCCGTACAGCTCATGCTGGCCATTCAAGGACGTTGCGCCCCCGGCAATGACGACCGCCAGACTGTTCAGGCCCTTGATATTGCCGTCATAACGCATCTGGAAGCTGGAGTCGGCAGCGCTGGTCGCGCGCCCATTCTCATCGGCTTTTTGACCAAAGCTGATGCGGGTCAGCAGCGGTTGCTGGTCGGAGTCGCGGCGCTTGTAATCCGAGGTAATGTCACCTGTGATTTGTGCACCCTGCAAAATATTGATGTTCTGTACCCAGGCATTGTTCGCGATATGGATGGCCGCCTTCTGACCCGATAAGGTGCCGGACAAATCGTAATTACTGATCAAGGCACCTTGCAATATCTCCGGTACAGCGCGTAGCTGACCTTTAGCCATGAGCATCCAGGAGCCGTGATATTCATCGTCGCTGCCCATGGCGTTCTGGCCAAAATCGAATAAGGCTCCGACGCCATCCTGGCCATCTGCCCGGACCTCTCCTTGCTGGACAATATGGTGATGGCGGCCATAGCTGAACTGCAGGCCACGACCATACCAGCCCTGGGCATGAATACGCGTCGCCTCGGGAATGATGAGCGTGTTTTCGCTACCATCCACACGTACACCGACCCCGCCTGGCCCGGCTGTCAGTAGATCCGCCGCTTGGGTAATGGTATTGCGTTCGCCATAAATGTGCAGACCCAAGCCTTGTGTGGCCATGTTGTACTGACCGGGCAAGTAGGCTGTGCCGTCTTCATTGCGCGCAAAGTAGCCATTGGTATTGTTCAAGGTGACGTCGTCGCCATAGACCGAATAGCCAAAGAAGTTGCGGCGATCAATGCTCAGCCCGATGTCTTGCAAGGCGGCAATTTCAGCTTCCATCAGATTCACGTAGTTGCGATAGGTCTGATGGCTCATCAGGCTGTTGCGCAGCTCGGTGTGGCTCATGTAGTTGCGGTCCACTCCATACTGTGGCTGGTCGTGGAAGTTCAGGATACTGACGGGAATGCCCGGCATGGCGCCATTCAGGACTTCCTGTACGTGATCGCCGGTGAAGTAGCCCTTGTCCTGGCGCAGATCAAAAGCGTCTGGGTCATACGGATTGGTGCAAACCGAACACAGGATTTTCTGCCCAGGGCTGGGGGCTCGACCCTGATCATCGCGCAAACCCAAGGCCCAGGGGCTGAGGTCATTTTGGAAGAAGGGGTCGGGTGGATCGAAACTGTCTGCAGGCAGGTTGTCCGTGACCGTGTTGCTGATGCCCAAGGCATGGGCCAGCTCGTGGAAAATCACTGCGTTGTAGTCAGCCTTGCCAGTTAAGGGCAGTTGGCTTGGGTTGACCGGAGCCGTATCCAGATCAAGCTTGCCGACGCTGATAACGGCATCGGGGTTATTCGGATCGCCCTGGAATATTCCCTGCAAGCGCGCTTGCAAGGCCGAGATGGTGAAGTTGGGATGGTCAGGGTTGTAGAGTGAAGCACCGTAGGCATTGGCGTTCTGGTCATTCATGGTGCCCAGATTGATCACAGCCGGTGTGTACCCTACGGGCAAATTAATGATTTCGGCCCAGCGCTCCAGCGCGGCACGAATTTTCAGTCGACCATTCTCGTCAATATTCCAGGGGGAAACGCGTGGATCGGATTGATCCGACGTATCGTAGCCCCCATCATCAGGTCCATAGATCCGCAATTCAAAGGCCTGCTGGCCTTGTTTGTTCAAAATGGATTCTGTCTGGTAAGCATGGGCGCTGCTGGCCCAGCTCAAGGCCAGCAGGGTGTGGCCTAGTAGCGCTTTGATTTTGAAGTCCATGTGATTCAGATAATGTGAAGACAATGGTTAGGGGGCATTTTTTGTATAAAAGTAAATAAAAGTGTCTTTTCTTGCTACTTATTTCTGAGCTGTGCCGAACATCTGAGTAAAAGGCGCAACACCTGGTGCACACATCACGGTAAAGAACGAGCGGGTTGCAGCCGTAACCCTCTAGGGGATGATGTGTACAAGAGAGGAAAGTATGACCATAGAGATCAGTGGACAGGGTTTAATACATAGACAAACTATGCCTGTGGCCGAGCCATTAAACGCGACGGCCATGACGCCCCCTGTGGTGCCCGAGCAAGAAGAGTCTGGCTCCATAGACTCATCGGGACGTATCAAGGTGCACCTGTCTCCCATGGGAAAAGATCTGTCATTGACCAGTCAGCAAGCTCAGAAAAAGGGTCGTGACAAGGATATTGATAGCAGTTCTTTGCCCGATGGCATCAAGGACATACTTAAACGTATTCGTGATCTGAAAGAGCAGATTCAACAGAAACTGATGGAGCTGCAGCGTATCCAGGCCAGCAACAAAAGCAGCGAAGCGGAAAAAAAGCAGGAATTGGATCGTGTGCAAAGCGAGCTCAATAGCTTGAACGGTGCTTTATCCAGTGCGCATGCCATGTTGAACAAGGTCATGGACGACATTGAGTTGGACGGTGATGCCCGTATGGAAGTTGGGGATTTATTGATGGCGTAAAAAAAAACCGTTCAACTGGTTTTGGGAGCCCTTGGGGGCGCAGGCGGGTGTGCCTAGGCGGTAGGCCTGCATGGACATGGGCTGCGCCCCTTTTTTACTTTAAGCAGCCAGGGGCTGCTTTTGCTGACGCTCAAGGCTGGTTTGCCACCGTCAAAGCTCGCGTAATTTTGCAGTTGAGCTGATGCGGAGACATCAAATTGGCGGTGACTTGTGCCTTGGTGCGAATGATGTAGGCGGTCGAGGGGTTCAAATCAATGCAGTACACCACCAGCGAGCCGCCCCCCAAGGGAGCCGAGCCAATATAGACGCCTAACTGATCGCTGGCTGTGGAGTCATTGTGCTGCTGGAAGCCCTCTCGCGCTGCTGTCTGCTGAACCGTATTGAGGCACTGGGCCACGCTGAGACGGGAAACGGAACGCTGTTCTGCCTCCAGCTCCAGAGGTATCAGTTCTTGAGCCTGTACTACCCCAGCGCCATGAATCAAAGCCGCCATCAAAACCCACTTGTTGAGTGTGCGCATGATGCCCTCCCGCAGGAGACAATGGAGTGTTCAGCATAGTCCTGATTGATCAGGGCAGGCTTTGATAGTGCTTAATTCAGGGACGAATGTCGGGTTTTTACTGAGGTGGGGGCAAGCCATGTGGGAGTGATCAGCTTCCGAATTTGAGGAGCCTAGTTCTTTTATTGCTTTATCAAAGTCACTCTCAAACAAGCTATCTTGTATGACGCGATATTTCTCGAACTCGCTTTCAGCATGAGTCTGGGCCAGCTTGGCAGAAATCTTGCCGCTATCTTGCAGAATTTCCCGGTCGTCGAACTCCAGAAACATATCCAGGCGTTTGGCCCAGTCTTCCATAGTCATGGGGATTTTGCGGCGGGCACGGTTTTCAGCCAGCTCCAGATAGGCATTGACGATGCGCCCCAAGGCATCCAGCTCGTTTTGTTTCAGGTAGTTCTTGACAATACTGATGTCTGTTTTCAGTATTTTTCCATTGGGAGCATTGGCCCAGGAGGTAAGTCCCGTATGGGCTTGGCTGCTGTCGGCACGCTGATGAATAAGCTCCGCTGCAGTTTGGCCGTGAATGGCGTAATGCAGCTTGTTCTGCACCTTGGCAAAGAAGGATTTACTGGTCGGGGCATTCTTGTTGTAGTCCACGCTGGTTGCGTAGATATCGGTGATCTTCTGGTAGAAGCGCCGTTCGCGTAGGCGTATTTCGCGGATTTCTGCCAGCAACTGCTCAAAGTAGTCTTCGTTTAGAAAACTGCCGTTCTCCATGCGCTGACGATCAATCAGGTATCCCTTGATCGCAAATTCGCGCAGGATGTGGGTGGCCCATTGGCGGAATTGGGTGGCACGGATGGAGTTGACCCGGTAGCCAACGGAAATAATGGCGTCGAGGTTATAGAAGTCCACCAGACGCTTTACGTCCCGATTACCTTCTTGCTGAACTATCCGGAATTTCCGGATAGTTGCCTCGGAAGCCAGTTCATTGCTGGCAAAGATATTTTTTAAGTGCTCATTGACCGTGCGTACATCAACGCCAAAAAGCTCCGCCATCAGCTTCTGAGACAACCAGACCGTCTCGTCTTCGTAGCGGGCTTCGATGCTCTGTTCGCCGGCCTGGCCAGTGAAGATCAGAAATTCAGTAGTGCTATTTCGAATCAGCTTCTTGCCGCTCATGCCTAGTTCCTCTGCACATCAATGGCTCAGTCTTTTGATGAGGTCACTTCCCAATACAAAAACTGGAGAAAATCTCCCCCAGCAAATCATCGCTGCTGAACTCGCCGGTAATTGAGCACAGATCCAGATGTGCCAGGCGCAGTTCTTCGGCAAACAGGTCCAGCACCTGATCGCTGTGCGTAGCGTGCTCTGCGGCCAGGCCCAGGTGGTATTCTGCGCGCTCCAAGGCGCGCAGGTGTCGTTCCCGCGCCAGCCAGGGGGATTCACTGCCGGGGTTCCAGCCGGCGATATCCAGCAAGGTGCGGCGCAGTGTGTCCAGACCTATATCCTTACGGGCAGAAATCGGTAGCACGGTGGCGCCGCTTTCCTGTGCAGGCAAGGCTGCCTGTTGTTCTGCTGTCAGCAAGTCTATCTTGTTATAGACGCGCAGCACGGGTACATGTGATGGCAGGCGAGTGGTAATGGCACTGTCCAGCTCGTCTTGCGGGTTGCGAGCATCGAGCAGGTGCACGATCACGTTGGCTTTGGCGATTTCGTCCCAGGTACGGGCGATACCGATGCGCTCGACGGTGTCCTCGGTGTCACGCAAACCGGCGGTATCCACGATGTGTAGCGGGATGCCGTCAATGTGGATCAGCTGCATGACACGGTCGCGGGTGGTGCCGGCAATATCGGTCACGATAGCCACGTCCTCACCGGCCAGTGCGTTAAGCAGGCTGGATTTGCCCACATTGGGCTGACCGGCCAGTACAACGTGCAGGCCCTCGCGCAGAATCGCCCCCTGACGCGAATGCTGCAGGATGCGTTCCAGCTCGTCCTGTATGCCTTGCAGGGTGGCCGCCGCCTGGTATTTTTCCAGGAAGTCGATTTCTTCTTCGGGAAAGTCCAGCGTGGCTTCCACCAGCATGCGCAGGTGAATGATGCGGTCAGCCAGGGCGTTGACCTTATTGGAAAACACGCCCGACAGGGAGGCGACGGCACTGCGGGCAGCGGCCTCCGAGGAGGCGTCAATCAAGTCGGCCACGGCCTCGGCCTGAGCCAGGTCCAGTCTGTCATTCAAGAAGGCGCGTTGGGTGAATTCTCCCGGTTCAGCCAGTCGCAGGCCCTGATCTTTACCTGCTTCCAGGCAGCGATCCAGCAGGCGGCGCAGAACAGCCGGGCCGCCGTGGCCTTGCAGTTCCAGCACGTCTTCGCCGGTATAGGAGTGCGGGCCTTTAAAGAACAGTGCAATGCCCTCGTCGATTGCCTCGCCTTGTGCATCCTTGAAGGGCAGAAAGTGGGCATGACGCGCTTGCAGCGTACGGCCAAACAGGATGTGGATCAGAGCATCAAGCTCTTTGCCGGACACACGGATGACACCAATACCACCCCGGCCGGGGGCGGTGGCAATAGCCACAATAGGGGAAGAGCTGGACATGGTCAGATCGATCAAAGAGGCGGAACAGAACCGTATTGTAATGGAGCAGGTAGACGGTTCGGGCTTGGGGCGCTAAGCCTTGTTGGTATCTGAAACGCTTGTGTTTATGTCCCTGTGGACTAGGCTCTTGAGAATCAGGCAATTAGGCAATCGGTCGTGTGGGAGAACCTAAAAAGGCCAGGGCAAACAAAAAGCCTTTGGACGTGTCATCAAAGCGACTGAGGCCAGCCGTCTGCGCTTCTTTGAGCCTAGTGATTGTTCACACAAACCACCAGAATCTCCACGCTTTCCCCGTGTTCGCACAGATACAGGTGACCCAGATTGCTTTTGAAGTAGATGCTGTCGCGCGCTTGCAGTACATGCCGGCGGCCGTCCTGGAACTGCATGGTCAACTGCCCTTCAATGACAAAAATAAATTCTTCGCCTTCGTGTTGGCTGAAGTCGCTGGCATCGCGCGGTTTACCGGCCAGCACGCGCCCGTGCATGGGCGTCATTTTTTTGTTGATCCATTCCGATGCCAGCATGCCGTATTCATAGCGGTGAGCATGGTAGGTTACGGTGCGTGAAGCCCGTCCCACCAGGATGTCCATGCCGGACTCGTTCTGATCACGAGGCGTCTTGAACAGGTCGGACAAATCCATTTTCAAGGCCCGGCTGACGGCCAGGAATTTCTCGTAGCTCAGGCCAATCAGGCCGCGCTCTGCCTTGGACAGGGTGGACAAAGACACATTGGATAAACGTGCCAACATGAGCAGGGTCAGGCCCTGACGCTTGCGTTCATCACGTATGCGCGCCCCCATGGCTGTCTTGCTTAATAAGTTGGGGGTGGTGTTAACCAAGTCTTTTGTCATAACCGAAAGAAGTAATAAACAACATTCTTATAAATATTATTGATTTTCTTATAAGAAAACTCTGTCCTATTGTATAGAACTACACGCTTTACGTTGGGAGAAAGAAGGCATGACTGCGTTGTTTGATCCTACTGCTTATCCCTCTACCTCGGTGGAATGGATAAAAAAACTGATTGCTTATGATACGACAAGCCGGGAATCCAACCTGGAACTGATTCACGACGTACAGGCCTATTTACAGCAGCAAGGGCTGGAAACCGTGCTGACGCATGACGCCAGCGGCCGCAAGGCCAATCTGTTTGCCACTATTCCGGCAGCCGATGGCACACGTACCGGTGGCATTGTTCTGTCGGGCCACACTGATGTGGTGCCCGTAGATGGCCAGAACTGGAGCAGCGACCCCTTCAAGGCTGAGGTTCGTGACGATCGTCTGTATGGCCGTGGCACGTGCGACATGAAAGGCTTTGTCGGTGTGACCCTGCAATTGGTTCCTGAGATGTTGGCGACCAGGCTGGCCAAACCCATCCACCTGGCCTATTCATACGACGAAGAAGTGGGTTGTGTGGGCGCGCCTGTCATGATTGATGATCTGGTCCGTCGCGGCGTTCAGCCCGAAGGCTGCGTGGTGGGTGAACCCACCAGCATGCGCACCATCGTGGCGCATAAAGGCATTAACGCTTATCGCTGCCGCGTACATGGTCATGCCGCGCATTCCTCGCTGACTCCTAAGGGCGTAAACGCGATCGAACATGCGGCACGCATCATCACGGCTATTCGTGATCTGGCCGACGACTACAAGAGCATGGGCCCTTACGACCACGATTTCGACGTGCCCTTCACCACCTTGCAGACCAGCATGATCCGGGGCGGTATCGCCTTGAATACCGTGCCTGACCTGTGCGAATTCGAGTTTGAATACCGCAATCTGCCCGGTGTGGACCCCGAGCCGATCTTGCAAGAGATACGCGAATTCATCGACCTGAAAGTCCTGCCCGCCATGCGCCGCGAGCATCCCGATGCTGTAGTGGAGCTGGAAAAGCTGGCCAGCGCCCCCGGCCTGAATCCCGAAGAACAAGCTGCCATTACCAAGCTGGTACGTGAACTGACGCGGGACGACACGGTACGAAAAGTGGCCTATGGCACAGAAGCAGGTCTGTTCCAGCAAGCCGGTATTCCTTCGATTATTTGTGGCCCCGGCAATATCGAGCAGGCCCACCGCCCCGATGAGTACGTGGAATTGGCCCAGGTGGAGCAGTGTGAGCAGTTCTTGCGTGCTCTGATTCGCAGCCAGGCCGTGACCGCTTAAAAACAGACAAACAGGTTTCAACGCAAACCCATGACAACAGAAAAAGTTACCCAGGAAAATGTGGTGCAGGCGCACGAGCGTCTGCGTCCCTATGTGCGCCAGACGCCCGTGTTTGATTACCAGACCGGGCGTCTGGATAGCGCCGTCAATTTCAAGTTCGAGCATTTGCAGGCCTCGGGCACCTTCAAGGCACGTGGTGCTTTCAATAACTTGCTGAGCTTGTCTGAAGAGGCTCGCCAGCAAGGGGTGACCTGCGTGTCGGCCGGCAACCACGCCGTGGCCGTGGCCTATGCTGCCCATCAAATGGGGGTGAAAGCCAAGACTGTCATGATCAAGACGGCCAGCCCGGCACGGGTAGCCTTGTGCCGTGAATATGGGGCTGAGATTGTCTTTGCTGATAACGGCGAGCAGGCGTTTGAGCTGGTGCGCCAGATTGAAAAGGATGAACAGAAAACCTTTATCCATCCGTTCAGCACCTACCCCACCGTGCTGGGAACCGCCACGCTGGGCTACGAGTGGTTGCAGCAAGTGGGCAAGCTGGATGCGGTGCTGGTGCCCATTGGTGGTGGTGGTTTGGCTGCGGGTGTCTCGGCTGCCGTTAAGCTGTGGCAGCCTGATTGCGTGGTCTATGGCATTGAGCCGGTAGGCGCAAACGTCATGGCACTAAGCCGCCAGGCAGGCGAGCCGCAAAAAATCGGTGCCATGCAGTCCATCGCAGACAGTCTGATGGCCCCCCATACCGACGAGTTCAGCTTCCGCGTGTGTCAGGACAATATCGACACGCTGGTGACCGTCAACGACGACCAGATCCGCGCTGGCATGCACTTCCTGTTCAATGAATTCAAGATGGCTACGGAACCAGCGTGCGCGGTGGCGACCGCTGCCTTGATGTCCCCTTTGCGCAAACATCTGGCCGGGCAACGAGTGGGCGTGTTGTTTTGTGGTTCCAACACGGATACCGACACCTTTATCCGCCATATCACTACGCCACTGGCGCAAGGCTAACCATGCAGCTTAGCGTTTATGTAGCAAAAGCCCAGGAAGTGTACGAGGGGCTGGGTATGGGGGCGGCGATTGATCTGATGCGCCAGGGTTTTATTGCCCTGCAGCAAGGGCGTATTGACCAGCCCTTGCGTACGATTGTGCGCAGCCATTTGTCCAGCGGTTTTCTGGGCATGATGCCTGCCTGCATTGATATGCCGGAGATTTATCCCGAGCCTTTGTACGGTGCCAAGATGGGCACCCTGTTTCCAGACAATGTGCGCTTGGGTAAAGACCCCCATCAAGGCTGCGTGCTCTTGATGAGCGGTTTGACTGGCGAGACGCGTGCCATTCTGGATGCCAGCAGCGTGACGGCATTGCGCACTGCGGCGGTCAGTGGCTTGGCCACCGATATGTTGGCGCGTCCGGATGCCAGCGTGCTGACCTTGTTTGGCGGCGGACATCAAGCCTTGTGGCAATTGCGCGCCGTGGCGCAAGTTCGTCGTTTGAGCAAGGTGTTTGTGCTTACCCGCTCTGCACAATCGGCCCAGCATTTTATTGAGGAAGCTCAGGCGTATCTGGATTGCCCCTTGATAGCGGGCGTCTCGGCCCAGGAAGCCGTGTCCCAGTCGGATATGGTACTGACGGCCACCAGCTCTGCCACACCTGTCTTGCAGCGTGAATGGCTGCGCCCTGGCACGCACATCACCGCCATGGGTTCCAGCACACCCGCCAGCAGTGAACTGGATGGACCCACCATGACGGCAGGCCGTTTGTTTGTGGATCGTGCGCAATCCACGCGTAGCGAGTCGGGCGAATTTTTGAATGCATGTAAACAGGGTTACTTGTCAGCCGATACTGAGCTGAACGAGTTGGGGGCGGTCCTGGAGGGGCAAGCCGCAGGCCGCAATGACAACCAAGAAATCACGATTTTTAAGTCCTTGGGACTGGCATTTGAGGATGTATTGACGGCGGCTGCCTTGTTAAGCCGTCATGCCGCACAAGGCAATGGACGAGTAGTAGAACTTTAATCGCGTCATCAAGAGGTAGGGAGACAAGTAATGAAAAAGAAATGGGCGCAGGTCGTGTTGGGAACGGCCTTGGCATTGGCAGCAGGTATGTCTGTTGCCAGCAAATTGCCGGACACCATACGCTTGGTCGTGGGCTATCCGGCGGGGGGAACTGCGGATGCCGTTGCGCGGGTATATGCCGAGCAACTGCGTGAAAAGCTGGGTGTGAATGTGGTGGTGGATAACCGCGCTGGCGCAGGTGGGCAGGTTGCTGCCCAAGGTTTTTTGCGCTCGCCTACGGATGGTTCGGTGCTGTTGGTTGCCAATAATCACATGATGACCACCCTGCCCCTGACGGTGAAAACCGTCAGCTACGACCCCATGAAGGATTTTGCGCCGGTGGCGGTGATCGCCAAGTTCGAGCATATCTTTGTGGTCGGTAAAACCACGCCGGCCCATACCTTGCAGGAGTACGTGGAACTGGTCCGTAAAGAACCGGAGAAGTACGGCCATTACGGTATTCCCGCTCCTGGCAGCGCCCCCCAGTTCATGGGCTATAGCATTGCCAAGAAGAACGATATCCAGATGTCCCCCGTACCGTACAAAGGGGGCGCCCCCCTGATCAACGACCTGTTGGGTGACCATATCCCTGCTGGCGTGGATGCGGTGGGCATGATTACCGAGCATGTCGCCGCCGGTTCGGTGCGGGTGCTGGGAATTACCGGGGCTGAACGCCTGCCTATTTTGAAGGACGTGCCTACTTTTGCAGAAATGGGCTACGGCGATTTGAAGGCCTCGGGCTGGATGGGGATTTTTGCACCGCTGGGCATGGAGCCGGAGATGGTCAAACAGTTCCAGGATGCCTTCAATGAAGTGGCCAAGCTGCCACGTATTGAAAGCGCGATTGTGCCGATTGGCTTCCGACCTGAATCGGGCGACGCGCAGGAGTTGGCCCGTACGGTTCAGGCGGACCTGGATACCTGGGGGCCCATCATCAAGGAGTCGGGGTATTTGCAGCAGTAAGGCATAAAGCGGCCAAAAACATGCCGTCATTACACCCCAACGCTTGGTTTTTTATTCAAGCGCTGGGGTGTTTTTCATGATGGCGACGGTAAGTTGTCCAGGCCCATGAGGCTAACGCTGTCGCTGGAGAGAATGCATGGCTTGAGCGCCCTGCTCAGGGTGCCAGCAAAGGCTGTAAGGCTTGGTAAATGTCTTGAGTCAGATCCTTGCCGGGGAACATATTGGCATGGACGATCAGGCCTTCCAGGCAAATGAAAACCAGCAAAGCTTGCTGGTGGGCCTTGTCACCAAAAGGCTCCTGCAAAATCGCTTCTATCAGTGCCAAGATAGCTAGCTTGTGCTCTTGTGCAATCGCACAAGGCTGAGGGTTCACCGCCCCGAATTCTTCCGATGCCTTGATGAACATACAGCCATGGAAATCCGGTGACTGGAACCAGCTTTGATGCCACTGGAACAGCGCCTGAATCTTGTCCTGATAGCGTTCATGCGGCTCCAGATACTGCAGCAAGTCTTCCATAAAATTGCGGTGTCGCAACTCCAGCGTCTCTTTGATCAAGCCATCTTTGGTGCCAAATTGCTTGTAGACCGTCATGCGGGCTACATCGGATTCGGAAATGATGCGTTCAATTCCGACATTGCCGTAGCCGTACTGGCTGAAAAGGCGCAGGGCCGTTTCCAAAATCGTATCGCGCTTCGTGTTTTTCATCATCGTTGACTCAAGAAGGTAGCCTGGGAAAGTTTGACAGCCTCCAGCAGAATGATTATTGTACACGTCGGTAGATAGACCGATCGGTCTATTTTGTTTCGGAGCTTCGGATGCGCTTTCTATTTTCTCGAATTCAAGGGGGCGGTGTACTGCCGCCTCGGCCACAAAGCAAGCAGGTTTTGCTCAGTTTTCTGGGAGGAACTATAGGCATCATGGTGATTGCCTATTTGACGCAGCAGTTTGGCTTGCCCTTGATGATGGCTCCCTTCGGAGCGACCTGTGCTCTGCTGTTCGCAGCACCCGACTCACCCTTGGCGCAGCCACGCAGCGTGATCGGTGGACATTTCATTGCCAGCCTGGTGGGTGTGGTGATTGCCAAGTATGTGGGTGCCGGTCCTGTCGAGATGGGACTGGCGGTGGGCTTGGCTATTGCCTTGATGCATGCCAGCCGTACCTTGCATGCCCCGGCTGGTGCTGATCCGCTGGTTATCTTGCTGGCCGGTGAGGTCTCGTGGTCTTACTTGTTTGTGCCCTCTTTGCTGGGCTCTATCGTGTTGGTGGCGATCGCTGTGGTGATCAACAACGTGGGGCATGAGAAAGCCTGGCCCAAGTATTGGTATTGATAGGCTTGTCTCATGCCGACCACGACTGGTTTTAAGGCTTCCATTCGGGAGCCGACAGATGGGGATGCCCACAGACATTTGTCGAGCAGGCTGTTGAGCTTATTTCACCGGCGTACACAACTCCACCACAATGCGCTCCGGCGTCTGCACATAAGACACCACCTGTCCCCAAGGCTTGTCCTGCGGCGGCGCCAGTTCTGTGCCCCCTTCTGCCAGCGCCTTGGCATGAGCGGCAGGTACATCATCGCAGACCAGGGCAACTTCGATACCCAGCGGTACTTCTGACGCGTGCGGTGACAAATGGCCTTTTGGGTAGTTCATGTAGGCCAGCATTTCGCCCGCAAAGGCCAAGGTGGTTTGGCCGGTTTCCAGCTCGCCGTACAGCCCGGTTTCATGCAGCATTTTGGTAGGCAAACCAAACGCACGGTTGAAGTAGTCCAGTGCCTGGCCGACATCGGGAACGTAGATGATGGTATAGCCAAATTTCATAGTGGGGCTCGGTAGGAGAACGCAGGGCCAGTGCAAAAAAAATCGGCCCCCCGATTGTAGAGGGGGAGCCGATTCTTGGATGGCTTAAACAGCCCGATCAGGGTTTAAAGCTGACCGCGTTTTGTCAGTTCTGCTTTTACACCAGCACCGTAGGCAGGGTCTGCCTTGGTGAAGTGGCCCAGCTGACGCTCGATGATTTCCTTGGGAACACCGGCCATGGCGTCGGCAATATTGCTGAACAGACGCTGCTTTTCCTCGTCGTTGAACAGGCGGAACAGATTGCCGGGCTGTGAGTAGTAATCATCATCTACGCGGTGATCCCAGTGATCTGCCGGCTGACCGTCCAACGCCAGAGGCGGTTCGCTGCGGGGAGCCTGTTGCCATTGACCTTGGCTGTTGGGTTCGTAGTTGATCGTGCCGCCGTTATTGTCGCCTGTACGCATGGCACCATCACGGTGGTAGCTGTGGAACGGACAACGCGGTGCGTTCACCGGCAGCAGGCCGTGGTTCACGCCCAGACGGTAGCGCTGAGTGTCGCCGTAGGAAAAGATACGGCCTTGCAGCATGCGGTCGGGCGAGTGGCCAATACCGGGCACCAGGTTGGCAGGTGTAAAGGCGGCTTGTTCAACTTGGGCGAAGTAGTTGGTGGGGTTCTCGTTCAGTTCCAGCATGCCCACATCGATCAGCGGGAAGTCGCCATGTGGCCAGACCTTGGTCACGTCAAAGGGGTTGATGTGGTAGGTGCGTGCCTGCTCTTCGGTCATGATCTGAATGCGCAGCGCCCAGCGTGGAAAATTGCCCTTTTCAATGTTCTCGTATAGATCGCGCTGCGAGCTTTCGCGGTCCTGACCCACGACTTTGGCCGCTTCTTCGTTGGTGTAGTTGGCAATGCCTTGCTGGGATTTGAAGTGGAATTTCACCCAGTGGCGCTCGCCCTTGTCGTTGATCAGGCTGTAAGTGTGCGAACCGAAACCATGCTGTTGACGAAGGTTACAGGGCAAGCCGCGGTCGCTCATCAAGATGGTGACCTGGTGCAGGGACTCGGGCGATAAGGACCAGAAATCCCAGGCGGCGCTCATATTGCGCAGGTGGCTGCGCGGGTCGCGTTTCTGTGTGTGGATGAAGTCGGGGAACTTCAGTGGATCCCGTATAAAGAAGACAGGAGTGTTATTGCCCACGAGGTCCCAGTTTCCGTCTTCGGTATAGAACTTGATGGCAAATCCTCGAACGTCGCGTTCTGCATCGGCGGCTCCTGCTTCACCAGCTACGGTGGAAAAACGTAAGAAAACGGGGGTCTGGCTACCTGGTTTAAAGACCTTGGCCATGCTGTACTGACTGATGTCGTGCGTGACGGTAAACGTGCCGAAAGCGCCCGAACCTTTGGCGTGTACGACACGCTCGGGGATGCGTTCACGGTCAAAGTGAGCCAGCTTCTCCAGCAGCCAATAATCCTGCATCAGGACGGGACCACGAGGGCCGGCTGTCATGGAGTTCTGGTTCTCCTCCACAGGGCGGCCAGCGGCAGTCGTCAGGGTTTTGTTGCTCATTGTGATTCTCCGTTGAAGCTGACCCGAACCGAGTGGGGCGGGTCGTTTTAAGAAGTTAGGATCAGTCTACGTGCCTTGTTCAAAATAGTTAAATCAAATGATTTTAGCGAAGGAATAGTTTTTTGCTATTGGCAGGGATTCTCATCCCGATCATAGCGGTAAGTGCAGGACTTATGCATGAAACTTGTGCGACAGGATATGGCAGCAAGATCGGGCCAATTCTATAAGGCCAGAACACGAGCTGTGTTGAATCAGTGTTGGGGCGTTTTATTGGCCTGGCTGTCTGGCTAGGGCTGTGCCTGAGTCTGATAAATGACAGCCGTGTTCAGTGCTACGTTTGAACATTGTTTACTTGCTCTGCTTCATGTCATCTGGCTGGCAGCAGGCATAAAAAAAACCCCGCTAAAAATATAGCGGGGTTTTTTGTCTCAGAGCGAATTAGCTGTTGGCCGCTTTCGCGCTTTTCTTTTCGATCTGCACCATGATGTAGCGCTGCTGGGCGATGGACAGGATGTTGTTCACGCACCAGTACAGAACCAGACCGGCGGGGAAGAAGAACATCATGCCACCAAAGACCAGAGGCATCAGCATCATGACTTTGGCTTGCATTGGATCAGGTGGCGTTGGGTTCAGCTTGATCTGCAGGAACATGGTACCCATCATGATGGCGGGCAGAATCATCCATGGGTCGCGTGCGGCCAAGTCGTGAATCCACAGAATCCAGGGTGCACCGCGCATCTCGACGCTGCCCAGCAGCACCCAGTACAGCGCAATGAACACGGGGATCTGAACCAGCATGGGCAAACAACCCCCCAGCGGGTTGATCTTCTCGGTGCGGTACATCTCCATCATGGCGGCGTTCAGCTTGGCCTTGTCATCGCCGAACTTCTCGCGCAGGGCTTGCATGCGTGGAGCAAATTGCTTCATCTTGGCCATGGAGCGGTAGCTGGCAGCCGACAGCGGGAAAAACACCAGCTTGATCAGCACGGTCAGCGCCACAATGGCCCAGCCCCAGTTACCCAGCAGGGAATGCAGCCAGGTCAGCAGCTTGAACAAGGGCTTGGAGATGATGGTCAGCCAGCCGTAGTCCACCACCAGGTCCAGACCGGTAGCCAGTTGCGACATGGCTTTCTGGTCTTGCGGGCCTACCCACAGGGCGGCGTCCACTTCCTTGCTTTGGCCGGCAGCGATCGAACCGACCGACTCCAGCGTGCGCACGGCGTACAGATTGTTGCCCAGCTTCAGGATTTCATTGGTGCGCTGCAGGTCCTGGGCAGGAACCCAGGCCGTTGCAAAGTAATGTTGCACCATGCCGATCCAGCCGTTATCCACGCTGCGAGCGTAGGTGGCCTTGTTCTTGTCGATGTCCGAGAAAGTGATTTTCTGGAATTTTTCGCCGCTGGAATAGACCACAGGACCGGTAAAGGTGCTGTACAGGCGGGACGAATCGGGTGGGTTGTTGCCGTCACGGGTCAGTTGCAGGTACAGGCGTGGGTCAATGGCCGAGCCGGTATTGTTCTGGATATCGTGACGAACCTGGATGTCGTAGCGGCCTTTGTGCAGCGTGTAGGTCTTGGTGACTTTCACGTCGTCCGAAGTGGCTTCAAACACCACATCCAAGGTATCGCCCGTCATGTTGTGCTGGCTCGAGACCAGAGTGAACGGGGTCAGGTGGTTGGGCAGATTCTGGCCGGCGGCACCCACAATACCGGACTGGGCCAGGTAGGTGGAGGCGGGCGAGTTATCCAGCAGCACCATGGGCTGCTCGGGGTTTTCGGGCGAACCGTACTTCAACAGTTCAGCCTTGATCAGTTGGGCACCTTCAGTGCTAAAGCCCAGCTTGTAGACGTCTGTTGTGATGTCGATGGTTTGCGCTGTGGCAGACACCGCGCTGTTGCTCGAAGGCAAGGCAGCAGACGCAGTCGGCTCTTGAGCAGCGGGAACACCACCGTTTGCGGCAGGTTCGTCGGAGGCTGCTGGCGCTTGTGTGGTGGCTGGGGTGGAAGCGAACAGCGATGGCTTGCCGTTATATTCCTGCCAGTTGTTCCACAGCAGCAGCAGTGCAAAGGAGAAGATCATCCATAGGATGGTGCGTCGGATATCCATAGCGCCTGTATCACATTTATAAAGCTGAGCAAAAGCTTAGCAGTTTAACGTAGCTGGTCAGCAAACAGGGGGTTGCCTTGAAAAACAAGGCGCAGACCAGGACGGTTTTAGAAAGTGTTGCGGTCTTCGGGCGTGCGAGCGGGCACAGGATCATGCCCTCCCTTGCACCAGGGATTGCAGCGGCAGATGCGTACACCACCTAGCCATAAGCCTTTGAGCGGGCCATGAATCTCAATGGCCTGCAAGGCATAGTTGGAGCAGCTGGGGGTAAAGCGGCAGTTTCTACCGATCCAGGGACTCAGAAAAAACTGGTAAAAGCGGATCGGTGCCGAAGCCAGTTTGCGCATCATGGCCGTACCTTTGAAAACAAGGTGTTGGCTTCATCGCGAACCAGTTGCTTTAAAGCGGTCAGCGACACCAGAGGCACCTTGCTGTGCAGCCTAAAGACATAGGCGGCATTGGGCAAGCCTTCGCGTTTGTGGCGGAAGGTTTCACGCAAGATACGTTTGATGGTGTTGCGGGTGACGGCGCGGTTGGCAAAGCGCTTGGGGACGATCAGTCCCAAACGGGCGCCTTCGGTCTGGTGTGGGTCCTCGCCACGAGAGCGAGTGACCACGAACAAAGCCCCGCGACCTACGCGTTGTCCTTTTAATGACTGCGCGTATTCGGTGGGGCTATGTAAGCGAGCCGTAGCTGGAAAGGAGGCACGCATGATGCGTATCGTGGGAGTCGGGCTTTAGATAAGAGATCCATCACCCTGGGCCCCGCATCCCGACATGGCTTATACAGCCAGACGTTTGCGACCTTTGGCGCGACGTGCGTTCAAAACAGCGCGGCCACCGCGAGTTTTCATGCGAACGCGAAAACCGTGGGTACGCTTGCGACGGGTAACAGAGGGTTGGTAGGTGCGTTTCATGGTGTATCCAAAAAAATGAGCCGCCAGAAATCGCAGAAAATCTCCACCCCGACTGCGCAAAGGCTTGGGATCTGGCAACAGAAAATCGTGTTAAGCCCGTCATTTCAGCAAATTCTTTCTGTTGTGTCAATTATTTAGCCCGATATTACGCAACTAAATTTGTTAGCCTGTGGATAACTTGGTACAGCTCAGGGTAGAATCGAGGTTTACAGAAGTGATGACCG